>NZ_JACHXZ010000010.1 GCF_014192475.1 Simiduia aestuariiviva | reverse complement strand
TGCCGCGAAAGACAAGGGCCTAACAATGCCAGCCAAAATCGTGCGCTTCGCGCACTGGACTCGCAACAAGTTGCTCGCCTTTGCTGGCGGCGTTATGTGTAGTCATGGATAAGTTCATTTTTATCGCAATATTTATGTTGGCTTCGGCTTGGTTGCGAACCTATTTTGAAAAACAGCATTTTACTATTGTTCAGCGGCTTGCAAGGGGTTCGCATATAGGGTTGGCGCTTGGATGCATCTTGTGTTTATTTAGTGAGTATTATCGTTCGATGAACGGAATCCCAGGCATGAGTGGTAAAGACGTATTGGTTTTTATGGCTTTAATTTTATGCATGGGAGTATTTGGGTCGCTGCCACAAGCTAAGGATGATGCAGAGTCACTGAGAGAGTTATTGGATGATCCAGAGAATGTAACTCCGAAGCAGCGCATGGAGGCTATCAGGAAAAAACATGGAATCGATTAATAAAGCACATAACAAACGCAGTCACACCGGCCTATCGGCCTCGACTCGCTACGCTCGCGTGTGCTGCGGGCGTTAAATTCAAAGAGGCCCAATGAGCCAACTCGACGAATATAAAAGGTCTAAACTTCATTATCTCTGTATTGACTACCCAGAGGGTGATCGGGTGAGGATATTGAAGGAGCTTGTTGAGTCAGGTGAAGATGTTAATTTGAAAGATAAAAATGGGTGGTCACCATTGCATTTTGCTGCACAGGAAGGCGATAGCATTATTGCAAAAGAACTAATTGATCTTGGTGCAGATATTGCCGCAGCTGAATGTAATGGCAACACACCGCTATGGGTCGCAACAATGAACTCAAATTCTTCCAATAAATTAATTCATGTTTTACTAGAAGCCAGAGCAGACCCCGACAAAGAAAATAACCATGGAGTATCTCCCATGGAAATAAGTCCGGAGCTATTCAAAAATGGAATTTAACAAGCGGCTCCACTGGAAAAATTTTACTGTCACCTTTTTAGCGCTGCGCGGCAAAAAAGCCGCCAGCAAAATTTTCCCGTGAGCCGGGCGTTATAAGGCAAACATGAATAAAGTTCTACTCGTAGTGGCAGCATTGTTTTCATTCAATACGCTCGCTGACACTTGCACAGAAATTGCTAAATACGATGAGTTAATGTCTCAAATTTATGTTGTGTGTCCAGATCTGCCAAATATTAATGACGACGACCTAGGTACTATCGTATATACCATTTTCAAAGAAAATGAATTCACACCTGATGAATACACTATTGATTTTGTTACGTCTAAACAATTTCTTACTCAGGAATCATTAACAAAAGAAAATCACGTAGGTTTTTATTACACTCATGATAATGGCCTTATTATTTGGCCAAAGAATCAGGATAAAATACGTCATGTGCAATTACGTATCTAAAAACCTTATAACAAGCGCCACCAAAACGCCGCGATGCGGCTGGACTCGCAACTAATCGTTGCTCGCCTTTGTGGCGGGCGTTAGGCACTTATGGCATCCAGAGCAAAGCCACTAAATGATGAGATGAAAAGGAGCTTTTACCCATGGGTAAAGGCAAGCGGTTTCATTAAGCAAAAATCTACCGACTCTCATTTTGTTGAGTTTCGAAGAGAGACGACAAGTGGTGTAGATGTATTTGAAGTGCAATGGGACAAATATTGGCGCCCATATTTTGTGGTGAATTTCGGAAAAGAAGAAGCTACTGATACCGCGTGGCGCAAAGGGGGGCGGCTTCAACGGAAGCGGGGAGGGTCCATGAGCAATTGGTTTGGTTTACCGAAGCCGATGCTTTATAAGCTTGTGACCTTAAGTTGGAGTTATAAGCCTGAAGAAGTCGTGGAAGAACTCAAGGCGGCATTTGGTGAGCTTGAAAGTTGGTGGGAAAATGGCGAAATTGGAAAGCACCTTTATTTTATTGATTTGCATGCCTAACAAGCGCAAGCATCCGACTCGCTACGCTCCCGGCTGTTGCGGACGTTAGAAGTCAATCATGAAAGTAGCGCAGTTCTTGATTCCAGCTTTGCTCGGTGTATCCTCCCATTGTTACGGATGTAGCGTGGTAGAAGAAGGATATGAAGATAAGGATATCATGTACTCCGTATGTCCAAATTTCGCTGAACTATCAAATGACAATGCATCAAAACTAGTGAATATGCTGCTTAGTCAATACAGAGGTCCGCCTGATGAAATCCTTATCTATTTTGTAGCTTTAAAAGAGTTGGTAGGTAAGCAAGAATACGAACCAGGAGAGTTGCTCGGTTATTACTACACGCACAGCCACAAAATTATAATGTTGCCAGATACGGCGCAAGAAAAGGAAGTTGAAGTAACATGGCAGCAGTAACTTCTAACAAGGGTGGCCAATTCGCGGCTATCGCCGCGGGACTCGCATTCGCTCGCCCTTGCCACCGGCGTTAAGTTTTTAAACCATGAATCGAGAAATAAATATTGCGAAAAGGAATTGGAACAGCACTGATGATCAGTGTACTAATCCTGCTCGCGCTTAAATTATCAAGCTTGCCTGAAGCTCGACAAGTAGCAGATTCTTGGGCATATCCAGAGAGTGGCACCCTTTGGTTTTTGGGTGGTTTAGCCGTAGAGCTTATGCTTTTGGTGGCTCGGTTCATTCTGGGTTACTTCGTATATATTGGGCGCCATGCTTCTCCGTGGGTATTTTATCCGCTTGTTGTATTAGTTGCCGTAAGTGGCTTTTCTGGGTTGGCACTTAGCGTGGCAGCTTTGGCTTTACGGTTGTGGCAAGGTGCGCACTGTGCAGTCAAAACTTAACAAGGCCATCTTGCCTCGCCAGCAGAGCTGGCTGGACAAATTTTCCGAGGTCCCTTTTGCGCTTTAACGCTACGCTAGCGCAAAACGCACCACTCCAAATTTGCCGCAAATGGCGGCGTTAAGCAATATGAATAGCCCGAAGAGAAAATACATATACTCAATAATCTTCCTGCTATTAAACTTAGTTGTCTTGTTTATGCCTGGAATCG
>NZ_JACHXZ010000009.1:0-3338 GCF_014192475.1 Simiduia aestuariiviva | reverse complement strand
ACGGGGCTATAGCTCAGCTGGGAGAGCGCTTGGTTTGCATCCAAGAGGTCTGCGGTTCGATCCCGCATAGCTCCACCATTATTTTTAAGTAAATGATGTGTGTTGGTTGTTGTACAGAAAAACATTCGCTTGATTCACTACGTAAGACATCAGGAACCTGATTTTTTGAGTTTGCACAGTCAGTGCGGCGCGAAAAAGAAGTCAGCTTCCTGGTTTCACACCAGACGCTCTTTAACAAGGTAAATGTAAAGTTGTAATAATTGCTGATATATGAATGAGTGTGTCTCAAGCACACCTGTTCGGCGAAAATTTGTTGTTGCGATTGACTTCAGTATTTAAATTCTTCGGAATTTAAGCGTTGGAAAATCAGATAGATAGTCAATACAGTCGCTTGTGTTATATGGTCAAGCGACTAAGCGCATACGGTGGATGCCTAGGCAGATGGAGGCGATGAAGGACGTAGGAGCCTGCGATAAGGTTAGGGGAGCCGGCAAACATGCTTTGATCCTAACATTTCCGAATGGGGAAACCCACTGAGCTTGCTCAGTATCGTGCACTGAATACATAGGTGTACGAGGCGAACCCGGGGAACTGAAACATCTAAGTACCCGGAGGAAAAGAAATCAACCGAGATTCCCTTAGTAGCGGCGAGCGAACGGGGACCAGCCCTTAAGCAACTTGTGTTTTAGTGGAACCTTCTGGAAAGTTGGGCGATACAGGGTGATAGCCCCGTACACGAAAAGGCACTTGTTGTGAAAACGAGTAGGACGGGACACGTGATATCCTGTTTGAACATGGGGGGACCATCCTCCAAGGCTAAATACTCCCATCTGACCGATAGTGAACCAGTACCGTGAGGGAAAGGCGAAAAGAACCCCTGTGAGGGGAGTGAAATAGAACCTGAAACCGTATGCGTACAAGCAGTAGGAGCAGACTTGTTCTGTGACTGCGTACCTTTTGTATAATGGGTCAGCGACTTATTGTCAGTGGCAAGGTTAACCGTTTAGGGGAGCCGTAGGGAAACCGAGTCTTAATAGGGCGTTTTAGTCGCTGGCAATAGACCCGAAACCGGGCGATCTATCCATGAGCAGGTTGAAGGTTGGGTAACACTAACTGGAGGACCGAACCCACTAATGTTGAAAAATTAGGGGATGACTTGTGGATCGGAGTGAAAGGCTAATCAAGCTCGGAGATATCTGGTTCTCCCCGAAATCTATTTAGGTAGAGCCTCGGACGAATACCACTGGGGGTAGAGCACTGTTTGGGCTAGGGGGTCATCCCGACTTACCAACCCCATGCAAACTCCGAATACCAGTGAGTACTATCCGGGAGACAGACGGCGGGTGCTAACGTCCGTCGTCAAGAGGGAAACAACCCAGACCACCAGCTAAGGTCCCAAATGTTAATTAAGTGGGAAACGATGTGGGAAGGCTTAGACAGCTAGGAGGTTGGCTTAGAAGCAGCCATCCTTTAAAGAAAGCGTAATAGCTCACTAGTCGAGTCGGCCTGCGCGGAAGATGTAACGGGGCTAAAATTAGCAACCGAAGCTGTGGCTGCATACTTGTATGCGGGGTAGGGGAGCGTTCTGTAAGCTGTTGAAGGTGTGTTGTCAGGCATGCTGGAGGTATCAGAAGTGCGAATGCTGACATGAGTAACGACAAGGGGAGTGAAAAACTCCCCCGCCGGAAGATCAAGGTTTCCTGTCCAACGTTAATCGGGACAGGGTTAGTCGGCCCCTAAGGCGAGGCAGAAATGCGTAGTCGATGGGAAGCAGGTTAATATTCCTGCACTTTTTTTTACTGCGATGGAGGGACGGAGAAGGCTAGGCCATCACGGCGTTGGTTGTCCGTGTTTAAGGTTGTAGGCTGGGAATTTAGGCAAATCCGGATTCCTAAGGCTGAGAACTGATGACGAGTTGTCTTTTAGACGACGAAGTGGTTGATGCCATGCTTCCAAGAAAAGCTTCTAAGCTTCAGGTAACAAAGAACCGTACTGTAAACCGACACAGGTGATCAGGTAGAGAATACCAAGGCGCTTGAGAGAACTCGGGTGAAGGAACTAGGCAAAATAGCACCGTAACTTCGGGAGAAGGTGCACCACTGACGGTGAAGGGCTTGCCCCGTAAGCTGTTGGTGGTCGAAGTAACCAGGCCGCTGCAACTGTTTATTAAAAACACAGCACTCTGCAAACACGTAAGTGGACGTATAGGGTGTGACGCCTGCCCGGTGCCGGAAGGTTAATTGATGGGGTTAGCTTATGCGAAGCTCTTGATCGAAGCCCCGGTAAACGGCGGCCGTAACTATAACGGTCCTAAGGTAGCGAAATTCCTTGTCGGGTAAGTTCCGACCTGCACGAATGGCGTAATGATGGCGGCGCTGTCTCCACCCGAGACTCAGTGAAATTGAAATCGCTGTTAAGATGCAGTGTACCCGCGGCTAGACGGAAAGACCCCGTGAACCTTTACTGTAGCTTTGCACTGAACTTTGAACCTATTTGTGTAGGATAGGTGGGAGGCTTTGAAGCCACGACGCTAGTTGTGGTGGAGCCGTCCTTGAAATACCACCCTGGTATGTTTGAGGTTCTAACGTCGGTCCCTTATCGGGATTGCGGACAGTGCATGGTGGGCAGTTTGACTGGGGCGGTCTCCTCCCAAAGAGTAACGGAGGAGCACGAAGGTTGGCTAATCCTGGTCGGAAATCAGGAGGTTAGTGTAATGGCACAAGCCAGCTTGACTGCGAGACTGACACGTCGAGCAGGTACGAAAGTAGGTCATAGTGATCCGGTGGTTCTGTATGGAAGGGCCATCGCTCAACGGATAAAAGGTACTCCGGGGATAACAGGCTGATACCGCCCAAGAGTTCACATCGACGGCGGTGTTTGGCACCTCGATGTCGGCTCATCACATCCTGGGGCTGAAGCCGGTCCCAAGGGTATGGCTGTTCGCCATTTAAAGTGGTACGCGAGCTGGGTTTAGAACGTCGTGAGACAGTTCGGTCCCTATCTGCCGTGGGCGTTGGAGATTTGAGAAGAGTTGCTCCTAGTACGAGAGGACCGGAGTGAACGAACCGCTGGTGTTCGGGTTGTCATGCCAATGGCATTGCCCGGTAGCTACGTTCGGACGGGATAACCGCTGAAAGCATCTAAGCGGGAAGCCTCCTTCAAGATGAGATCTCCCTGGGACTTTAAGTCCCCTAAAGAGCCGTTGAAGACTACGACGTTGATAGGCGGGGTGTGGAAGTGCTGCGAGGCATTGAGCTAACCCGTACTAATTGCTCGTGAGGCTTGACCATATAACAGAAACGATTGTGTTGACTGTTGATTGGACAACGACTGAAGAA
>NZ_JACHXZ010000008.1 GCF_014192475.1 Simiduia aestuariiviva | reverse complement strand
ACTACTGACGTAACTGGCGCATGTGAGCTGCCAGAGGGCGTTGAGATGGTAATGCCAGGTGATAACGTTCAGATGACCGTTACCCTGATTGCACCAATCGCTATGGAAGACGGTCTGCGTTTCGCGATTCGCGAAGGTGGCCGTACTGTTGGCGCCGGTGTTGTTGCAAAAATCATCGAGTAATCGGTGAGTTCAAAGAGGTCGGAGCTTCGGCTCCGGCTTTTTTGTAAGTAAGTGTTATTACAGGCCAGTAGTTCAATTGGTAGAGCACCGGTCTCCAAAACCGGGTGTTGGGGGTTCGAGTCCCTCCTGGCCTGCCATTATAATTTGAGTAGTTAAGGGTAAGTTCCCTGATGAACGCGAAAGTAGAAGCTCCAGCCTATCGGTTCGACCTAGCAAAATGGTTCCTTGTGGTTGCCATTGTTGCAGCGGGCGTTGTGGCTAATTCGCAATTTGCGGATGTAGCCTTGCTTTACCGCGTCTTGGGTATGGTAGCTGCCGGATTGGTGGCGGTTTTTGTTGCCGTCAATACTGCTAAAGGTGCTGCATTTTGGGGTTTGATGAAAGAGGCCCAAATTGAAGTGCGCAAAGTGGTTTGGCCTACTCGTGAAGAGACGAATCAGACAACGTTAATTGTGTTGGCAGTTGTGTTGGCAATGGCGCTGATTCTCTGGTTTATCGACACAGTGCTGGGTTGGCTGGCATCACTGATTATCGGCTGATAAATAAGGGTGAGCAATGGCTAAGCGCTGGTATGTAGTACACGCCTATTCTGGGTTTGAAAAGAAAGTTGCCGTTTCGCTGAAAGAGCGTATCGAGCTGCATGGCATGCAAGATGTGTTTGGTGATGTGCTGGTTCCCACCGAAGAGGTGGTTGAGATGCGCGGCGGCCAAAAGCGCAAGAGCGAGCGGAAATTTTTCCCCGGATATGTGTTGGTGCAAATGGAGTTAAATGATGACTCCTGGCACTTGGTTAAAGAGACGCCCAGAGTGATGGGTTTTATTGGTGGCAAGGCTGATAAGCCGGCACCAATTACCGAGAAAGAAGCGCAGGCAATTTTACAGCGTGTGGATGATTCCGCGGACAAGCCGAAGCCGAAGACTATCTTCGAGCCGGGTGAGATGGTTCGCGTTTGTGATGGCCCGTTCAATGACTTCAATGGAGTTGTTGAAGAGGTGAATTACGAGAAGAGTCGCCTGCGGGTAGCGGTGCTAATTTTTGGTCGTTCGACACCGGTCGAACTTGAGTTTGGTCAGGTAGAAAAAACCTGATTTAAAACGACGTTTTTCAACCTTCCTGTGCTGAAAAGTGCGGGAAGGTTTTCGTGTCTCCGGGGTTTTTGTTGTATTTCGGAGGCTGGGGAGCCAGTGACAAAAGCTTCGCCAAAGGCTTTTCGAGGCGCTAAAACCCGACTATGGGAGTAAATCATGGCTAAGAAAATCAGTGCTTACATTAAGCTGCAGGTTGCAGCAGGTAAAGCAAATCCGTCGCCACCAGTAGGTCCTGCTCTGGGTCAGCACGGTGTTAATATCATGGAGTTCTGTAAAGCGTTTAACGCACAGACTCAAGAACTAGAGGCTGGTGCCCCAGTGCCCGTAGTGATCAGCGTATATAGCGATCGCTCGTTCACTTTCACCATGAAGACGCCGCCCGCGTCTTACTTGTTGAAAAAGGCTGCAGGCATCAAGAGCGGTTCACCGCGTCCAAACACTCAGAAAGTTGGCACAGTTACCCGTGCTCAGCTGGAAGAAATCGTTAACATGAAGCGCCCCGATCTGACCGCTGCTGATATGGACGCTGCATTGCGTACTATCGCCGGTTCTGCCCGTGCCATGGGCCTTGAAGTGGAGGGTCTGTAAGATGGCTAAATTGACAAAACGTCAGCGCGCAATCCGTGAAAAAGTAGATTTCGCCAAGCAGTACGGTATTTCTGAAGCCGTTGCTTTGCTAAAAGAAATTTCAACTGTGAAGTTTGCTGAGACTGTTGATGTGTCCATTAACTTGGGCATCGATCCACGTAAATCTGATCAAGCCGTACGCGGTGCTACTACCTTGCCGCATGGCAATGGTAAAGATGTGCGTGTTGCCGTGTTCACCCAGGGTGCAAATGCTGAAGCGGCTAAAGCTGCTGGTGCAGAGTACGTGGGTATGGAAGAGCTGGCTGCGCAGATCAAGGGCGGGATGATGGATTTCGACGTGGTTATCGCCGATCCAGCAGC
This sequence comes from Simiduia aestuariiviva, assembly GCF_014192475.1. Lineage (GTDB taxonomy): Bacteria > Pseudomonadota > Gammaproteobacteria > Pseudomonadales > Cellvibrionaceae > Simiduia > Simiduia aestuariiviva. The sequence continues at coordinate 13,633 of NZ_JACHXZ010000008.1, read as the reverse complement.
GATGCGCGTTGTGGGTCAGTTGGGTCAGGTGTTGGGTCCTCGCGGCTTGATGCCAAACCCCAAGACTGGCACCGTGACTCCCGATGTTGTGACTGCGGTTAACAATGCCAAGGCGGGTCAGGTTCGCTACCGCGCTGAGAAGGGTGGCATCATCCACGGCGGCATCGGTAAGTTGTCCTTCGACGAGAAGGCGCTGAAAGAAAACTTGGAAGCATTGGTTGGCGATCTTAAGCGCGCTAAGCCCGCTTCTTCAAAAGGCGTATACCTCAAGCGCATTACCCTGAGCACCACTATGGGCCCAGGTCTTGTGGTTGATCAGTCTTCGCTGGAAATTTAATTCCAGCACAACAAACTTTGGGGGCCGGCATTGCCGGTCTGTCAAAGACCGTAGGTGGGCACGTAGTGTGTCCTTAATCGCATCGTTGTGCGGTGTAGCCTACGCAGATGGTGGCCCAATTCAGTATTTAGCTGGATTTGATACACCGGAAAATGCAGCGGCGAAGTGTGTATTCTCGTCGTTGATTTGTTAACGATTAGCACTGCTAATCAAATCCAGGAGAAGATCGTGGCACTAGGACTCGAAGACAAAAAAGCGATTGTCGCTGAGGTCCAGGAAGCTGCTAAGAGCGCTCTGTCTGCTGTTGTTGCTGATGCACGCGGTGTAACCGTGTCCAACATGACAGCGCTGCGCAAAGAAGCCCGTGATAACGGCGTATGGCTCCGTGTCGTACGTAACACACTGGCTCGTCGCGCAGTAGAAGGTACTGACTTCGCGTGTCTAAATGACGCGTTTGTTGGTCCAACTCTGATCGCATTCTCTAACGAACACCCAGGCGCCGGTGCGCGTATTCTGCGTGATTTCGCTAAGACGAATGACAAGTTGGAACTGAAGTCAGCCGCTTTCGAAGGCGGTTTGGTTGATGTGAATCTGTTGGCAAGCTTGCCAACTTATGATGAAGCAATCGCCAAGCTGATGAGTGTTATGAAAGAAGCAGCTGCTGGCAAGTTGGTTCGCACTATTGCGGCCATTCGCGACCAGAAAGAGCAAGCGGCGGCTTAAGTCCTTTTGGACTGTCTGCCTGCTAAAACATTTTTTGAGCGTAAGCTCACACAATTTAGGAAATGAGTCATGTCTTTGACAAACGAAGATATCATGAATGCAATTGCTGAAATGTCTGTAACTCAGGTTGTAGAACTGATTTCAGCTATGGAAGAGAAGTTTGGCGTATCTGCAGCTGCAGCTGTTGCTGTTGCTGGTGGCGATGCTGGCGGTGCTGCTGAAGAGAAGACCGAGTTCGACGTTGTTCTGGTTGCTGCTGGCGACAAGAAAGTTAACGTGATCAAGGCTGTTCGCGGTATCACTGGTCTTGGCTTGAAAGAAGCCAAAGAGCTGGTAGACGGCGCACCAAAAACTCTGAAAGAAGGCATTGCCAAGGCCGAAGCCGAAGCAGCCAAGAAAGAGTTGGAAGAAGCTGGCGCAACTGTAGAGCTGAAGTAATTCGGTTTTGCATGCTAGCAAAGTCAGTAGATAGTGCTGGCTTGGGCTGGTGGGGCGATAAACCCCGCCGGCCTTTTGCCGTTTGCGGTCAACGTTAAAGACCGAAGAGTGATGCAGGCGCTTGGCGCTGCAGATCATGCTCACAGCGTAACCGCTGATGAAACAGTAGCAATGAAGTGCTGTAAGCGCTTCTAGGCTCAGAGATTCCAAAAGCCCAATTCGTGAACAAGCTGGGGAATACTGATGGCTTACTCATATACTGAGAAAAAACGTATCCGCAAGGACTTCGGCAAACTGCCGAGTGTAATGGATGTACCTTACCTCCTGGCGATTCAGTTGGACTCCTACAGAAAGTTTACCCAGGCAGATACGTCTGCCGATGCGCGCACAGACTTCGGTTTGCACGCTGCATTTAAGTCGGTATTCCCAATTGTGAGTTATTCGGGGAACGCAGCCCTGGAGTACGTTAGCTATGCCTTAGGCAAAGCGGCGTTCGACGTTAATGAATGTATTTTGCGTGGCGTGACTTATGCTGCACCGCTGCGCGTCAAAGTTCGGCTGATCATTTACGACAAAGAGTCAGCGAACAAGTCTATTAAAGACATTAAAGAACAAGAAGTTTACATGGGTGAAATTCCGCTCATGACTGATAACGGCACATTCGTTATCAATGGCACTGAGCGCGTTATCGTTTCCCAGCTGCACCGGTCGCCCGGTGTATTCTTTGATCACGACAAGGGCAAGACGCACTCATCCGGTAAGTTGTTGTTTACAGCGCGAGTCATCCCTTATCGCGGCTCGTGGTTAGACTTTGAATTCGATCCAAAAGATCTGGTGTTTGTTCGCATCGACCGTCGACGCAAGTTGCCAGCAACCATTTTGCTGCGCGCTCTTGGTTTTACGTCCGAGCAAATGCTCGATATGTTCTTCGAAACCAGCAAATACTCCGTTACTAAAGACGGCGATTTTGTATTGGAGCTTGTGCCCTCTCGTCTGCGTGGTGACGTTGCTACCTTCGACATCAAAGACAAGAAAGGCAAGGTACTCATCGAAGAGGGGCGTCGAATTACCGCGCGCCATATTCGCGACCTTGAAAAGGCTGGTATCACCGAGCTTGTGGTGCCAAACGCATATTTAGCTGGCAAGGCGTTGGCCAAGGACATTGTTGACGAGAAAACCGGCGAGCTGCTGTTTGAGTGCAACACTGAGCTGACTGACGAAGTGCTTGAGGCGCTGCGTGAAGCCAACGTAGGTGCGGTTGAAACACTCTACACCAATGATATCGATTGCGGTCCGTTCATCTCTGAAACACTGCGCGTAGATCCAACGCGTACGCCGCTGGAAGCACTGGTAGAAATTTACCGCATGATGCGCCCGGGTGAGCCGCCAACTAAAGAGTCTGCTGAAACGCTGTTTCAAAACTTGTTCTTCAGTCAAGAGCGTTACGATCTGTCTGCCGTGGGCCGCATGAAGTTTAATCGTCGTCTCGGTCGCGAAGATGAGACGGGCGAGGGCACGCTGTCGAATGACGATATCGTCGATGTGTTGAAAACCCTGATCGAAATTCGCAACGGCAAAGGCGTTGTGGATGACATCGATCACTTGGGTAACCGTCGCGTTCGCTCTGTGGGCGAAATGGCAGAAAACCAATTCCGTGTTGGTTTGGTTCGTGTTGAGCGCGCTGTTAAAGAGCGCTTGTCTATGGCGGAAAGCGAAGGCTTGATGCCACAAGATCTGATCAACGCTAAGCCAGTTGCGGCGGCAGTGAAAGAATTCTTTGGTTCTTCACAGTTGTCTCAGTTTATGGACCAAAACAACCCGCTGTCAGAAGTGACGCACAAGCGTCGTGTTTCTGCGCTTGGCCCAGGCGGTCTGACCCGCGAGCGTGCCGGCTTTGAGGTGCGCGATGTGCATCCAACGCACTACGGTCGTGTTTGTCCGATTGAAACACCTGAAGGTCCAAACATTGGTCTGATCAACTCGCTGGCTACTTACGCGCGCACTAATGATTACGGCTTCTTGGAAAGCCCCTATCGCAAAGTGGTCGATGGCAAGGTAACAGACGATATTGAGTATCTATCTGCCATTAACGAAGCCGAGCAAGTCATTGCCCAGGCCTCTGCGAAAGTTGATAAGAAAGGCAAGTTGTCCGAGGAATTGGTTTCCGTTCGCCACCTCAACGAATTCACCTTGAAGGCGCCCACCGAAGTGACCTACATGGACGTCAGTCCACGTCAGGTTGTATCGGTGGCGGCATCTTTGATTCCATTCTTGGAACACGATGATGCGAACCGCGCATTGATGGGTTCAAACATGCAGCGCCAAGCTGTGCCGACCTTGAAGGCAGAGAAGCCTTTTGTGGGAACCGGTATGGAGCGTCACGTTGCCGTTGACTCGGGTGTCTGTGTCGTTGCTAAGCGTGGTGGTGTTATCGATCGCGTCGACGCATCTCGCATCGTTATCAAGGTTAATGATAGTGAAGTGGAGACGGGTGATGCGGGTGTGGATATTTATAACCTCACCAAATATACGCGCTCTAACCAGAACACTTGTATCAACCAGCGCGCCATTGTTAAAACGGGCGATGTCATTGCTCGCGGTGATGTGTTGGCTGACGGTCCTTCCGTAGACATGGGCGAATTGGCCCTTGGGCAGAATATGCGTATCGCATTTATGCCTTGGAATGGTTACAACTTTGAGGATTCCATTTTGGTTTCCGAGCGGGTTGTACAGGAAGATCGTTTCACCACCATTCACATTCAGGAACTGACCTGTATTGCTCGCGATACCAAATTAGGTAGCGAAGAAATTACAGCTGATATTCCGAATGTCGGTGAAAGCGCGCTCGCTAAGCTTGATGAGTCAGGCATTGTCTATATCGGTGCCGAAGTTGGCGCGGGCGACATTCTGGTCGGCAAGGTGACACCAAAGGGTGAGACACAGCTGACACCAGAAGAGAAGTTGCTGCGTGCAATCTTTGGTGAGAAGGCCTCTGACGTAAAAGATACATCTTTGCGTGTAGGTACGGGCACTCGCGGTACTGTTATCGATGTGCAGGTGTTTACTCGCGATGGTATCGAGAAAGATCAGCGCTCGGAAGAAATTGAAAAATCTCAGCTTGATAAGGTCCGCAAAGACCTGAACGAAGAATACCGCATCATGGAAAATGCCACCTTCGAGCGTCTGCGTGCAGCGCTAGTGGGTCAAAAGGTGTCTTCTGGCAAAGGCGTTAAGAAGGGTGAAGTTCTCACCGATGAAATTCTAAACGAATTGCCCTTTGATCAGTGGTACAAGCTGCGTATGGCAGATGACGCTCTGAACGAGCAGTTGGATGCCGCTGAAGCTGGTTTGATTGAGCGTCGCAAGATTCTTGACGAGCGTTTCGAAGATAAGAAGCGCAAGTTGGAAACTGGCGATGATCTGGCGCCCGGCGTACTGAAGATCGTAAAAGTTTACCTGGCTATCAAGCGTCGCATTCAGCCCGGTGACAAGATGGCCGGTCGTCACGGTAACAAAGGTGTGATTTCCGTAATCATGCCTGTGGAAGATATGCCCTATGACGAACATGGTGTGCCAGTTGATATCGTTCTGAACCCGCTGGGTGTTCCCTCGCGGATGAACGTTGGTCAGGTGCTGGAAATGCACTTGGGTATGGCCGCTAAAGGTTTGGGCGACAAGATTAACACCATGCTTGAAGAGCAGCGCAAAGTGGCTGAGCTTCGCAAGTTCCTCGACGAAATGTACAACAAAACCGGTGAGGCTTTGGAAAAGGCTGATCTGAGTAAGTTTACTGACGAGGAAGTGCTAGAGCTGGCGCATAACCTGCGCAACGGTGTCCCGATGGCTACGCCAGTATTTGATGGTGCAGCAGAGACGGAAATTAAGGCGTTATTGCGCCTTGCCGACTTGTCCGATACCGGCCAGGTTCAGCTGTACGATGGCCGTACCGGTGATGCATTCCAGCGTCATACTACGGTTGGCTACATGTACATGCTGAAGCTGAACCACTTGGTAGACGACAAGATGCATGCCCGTTCCACTGGCTCCTACAGCTTGGTTACTCAGCAGCCGCTGGGTGGTAAGGCGCAGTTCGGTGGACAGCGCTTCGGTGAGATGGAGGTCTGGGCGTTAGAGGCATACGGTGCCGCTTACACCCTGCAAGAAATGCTTACCGTGAAATCGGATGACGTGAATGGCCGTACCAAAATGTATAAAAACATTGTTGACGGTGACCACCGGATGGAGCCAGGCATGCCTGAGTCCTTCAACGTGTTGGTGAAAGAAATTCGCTCACTCGGCATCAACATGGAGCTGGAGCACGACTCCTAATCCACCGTTTGGCATGACATTTAAGGGCGGGGGGTAACCCCCGCTGGCACACCCGGAGCTATAACAGCCCATTGGAGGAAGCGCCTTGAAAGACTTACTAAATCTGCTGAAGTCCCAGGGACAAGTTGAAGAATTTGACGCGATTCGTATTGGTCTGGCCTCGCCAGATATGATTCGCTCTTGGTCATTTGGCGAAGTTAAGAAGCCAGAGACCATCAACTACCGCACGTTCAAGCCAGAGCGTGAGGGTTTGTTCTGCGCCAAGATATTTGGCCCAGTAAAAGACTATGAGTGTTTGTGCGGCAAGTACAAGCGCATGAAGCACCGTGGCATCATTTGTGAAAAATGTGGCGTAGAAGTTACGCTCGCCAAAGTGCGCCGTGAGCGCATGGGCCACATTGAATTGGCATCGCCCGTTGCACACATCTGGTTCTTGAAGTCGCTGCCAAGCCGTATCGGCTTGTTGTTGGATATGACCCTGCGCGATATCGAGCGCGTGTTGTATTTTGAATCTTACGTGGTAACCGATCCGGGTATGACTACCCTGGAGCTGGGTCAGCTGCTGAACGATGAGCAGTACTTCGAAGCCATGGAAGAATTCGGCGACGAGTTCGATGCATCCATGGGTGCCGAAGCTATTCAGAAATTGATGGCGGATATCGACCTTGATCGCGAGATTCAGTTCCTGCGTGAAGAGATTCCCAACACCAACTCTGAAACCAAAATTAAGAAGTACTCCAAGCGCTTGAAGCTACTTGAGGCGTTTGCCAACTCTGGCAATAAGCCTGAGTGGATGGTGCTTGAAGCATTGCCAGTGCTGCCGCCAGATCTGCGTCCTTTGGTACCGCTCGACGGTGGTCGTTTCGCGACTTCTGATCTGAACGATTTGTACCGCCGCGTAATCAACCGTAACAACCGTTTGAAGCGTCTGCTGGATTTGTCTGCGCCAGACATCATTGTGCGCAACGAAAAGCGCATGCTGCAGGAGGCGGTAGATGCATTGTTGGATAACGGTCGTCGTGGCCGTGCCATTACGGGTTCCAACAAGCGTCCACTGAAATCTTTGGCTGACATGATCAAAGGTAAGCAAGGTCGCTTCCGTCAGAACTTGTTGGGTAAGCGCGTTGATTACTCCGGTCGTTCTGTGATCGTTGTGGGTCCAACCTTGCGACTGCACCAGTGCGGTTTGCCAAAGAAAATGGCATTGGAATTATTTAAGCCGTTTATCTTCAGCAAGCTTGAGCTCAAGGGTTTGGCAACCACAATTAAAGCTGCCAAGAAAATGGTCGAGCGTGAAGAGCCCGTCGTTTGGGATATCCTGGACGAAGTGATTCGCGAGCACCCGGTGCTGCTTAACCGCGCGCCTACCTTGCACCGCTTGGGTATTCAGGCGTTTGAGCCGGTACTCATTGAAGGTAAAGCCATTCAGTTGCACCCGCTTGTTTGTGCGGCTTACAACGCCGACTTTGACGGCGACCAAATGGCCGTGCACGTACCCTTGACCATTGAAGCGCAGCTAGAAGCGCGCGCGCTGATGATGTCAACCAACAACATCCTTTCACCAGCCAACGGTGAGCCGATTATCGTTCCTTCGCAGGACGTTGTATTGGGCTTGTACTGGATGACCCGCGAGCGCATTAACGATACTGGCGAAGGCATGATCTTTGCCGACGTCAAAGAAGTTAACCGCGCGTTCCACGGTAAAGTGGCTGGCTTGCAGGCCAAGATCAAAGTCCGCATCAATCAGGTTACTTTCGGTGAGCAGGGTGAGCGGATTGAAGTTTCCAAAGTCGTTGAAACGACCGTAGGTCGCATCCTGTTGTGGGAAATTGTGCCGGAGGGTATTCCTTTCGACATGGTTAACAAGCCCATGGTTAAGAAAGCGATCTCGGCCATTATCAACTTCTGCTATCGCCAGGTTGGTCTCAAATCCACGGTCATCTTTGCTGATCAGCTGATGTACATGGGTTACGAGTACTCCACGAAGTCTGGTTCGTCTATCGGTGTGAATGATTTCGCTATTCCCGATGCGAAATACCAGATTGTTGAGCGCGCAGAAAACGATGTTAAAGAGATTGAATCTCAGTTTGCTGCAGGCTTGGTAACTGCTGGCGAAAAATACAACAAGGTCATTGATATCTGGTCGCGTGCAAACGATCTGGTAGCAAAGTCCATGATGGAAGGCATCAGTAAAGAAGCGGTAACCAACAAGGCCGGTGAGGAAGAGTTTCAAGACAGCTTCAACTCCGTGTTCATGTATGCCGACTCAGGTGCTCGTGGTTCACCAGCGCAGATTCGTCAGTTGGCCGGTATGCGTGGCCTGATGGCGCGTCCAGATGGCTCTATCATCGAGACTCCCATCACTGCGAACTTCCGTGAAGGTCTGAACGTACTCCAGTACTTCATCTCGACTCACGGTGCGCGTAAAGGTTTGGCGGATACTGCACTTAAGACAGCTAACTCCGGTTATTTGACTCGCCGTTTAGTGGATGTTGCACAGGACGTTGTTGTCACCGAAGTAGATTGCGGAACCGACGAAGGTCTGACCATGTCGCCCGTTATTGAAGGTGGTGATGTGATCGAATCCTTGGGTGATCGTATCTTGGGTCGAGTGGTTGCGCGCGATGTTGTGCGTCCAGATTCCGATGAGATTTTGATCCCCGCTGGCACCATCATTGACGAAGAGTGGGTCAAGCGCGTTGAAAAAATGGGTATCGACGAGGTAATGGTGCGTTCGCCCATTTCCTGTGAGACCCGCCAGGGCATTTGTGCCCAGTGTTACGGCCGTGATCTGGCTCGTGGACACCGCGCGAACATGGGTGAATCCATCGGTGTTATTGCGGCCCAGTCTATCGGTGAGCCAGGTACTCAGTTGACCATGCGTACCTTCCACATTGGTGGTGCGGCGTCACGAGCTTCTGCCGCGGATAGTGTGAGCGTTAAGCAGGAAGGTACCGTGCGCCTCCATAACATCAAGGTGGTTAGCCGCCCAGATGGTCACCTAGTGGCGGTTTCGCGTTCGGGCGAATTGGCGGTTGCCGATAGCAATGGCCGCGAGCGTGAGCGCTATAAGATCCCTTACGGCGCCATAATTACTGTTAAAGAGGGCGAGGAGGTCGATGGCGGCCAAGTCATCGCCAAGTGGGATCCGCATACGCACCCCATCGTTACGGAAGTGGCGGGTCAGGTGGCGTTCTCCGGTATGGAAGAGGGTCTTTCAGTTCGTCGTCAGACTGATGAAATGACCGGCTTGTCCTCCATTGAAATTTTGGACCCCGCGGAGCGTCCGGCTGCTGGTAAGGATCTCAAGCCTGCCATTACGCTGTTGGATGAGAAGGGCAACGAGCTTTATCTGCCTAACACCAATGTGCCAGCGCACTACGCCTTGCCGGCTAAGTCGATTCTGTCACTTAGCAACGGTGACAAAATTGCCGTTGGTGACATTTTGGCGCGTATCCCGCAGGAAGGTTCGAAGACCCGTGATATTACCGGTGGTCTGCCGCGCGTTGCCGATTTGTTTGAAGCGCGCAAGCCGAAAGAGCCGGCCATTTTGGCGGAAATTTCAGGTACCGTTAGCTTTGGTAAAGAGACCAAAGGTAAGCGTCGCCTGGTTATTACGCCCATTGATGGTCAGCCATTGGCGGACGGATCTACTCACTACGAGGTGTTGATTCCGAAGCATCGCCAGCTAACCGTGTTCGAGGGTGAGCAGGTGGCGAAGGGTGAAGTTGTGTCTGACGGCCCAAGTAACCCTCACGATATTCTGCGTTTGCAGGGTGTCGAGGCGCTCGCACGTTATATCACCAACGAAATTCAGGACGTTTACCGCCTGCAGGGTGTGAAGATCAACGATAAGCACATTGAGACAATCTGTCGTCAGATGCTGCGTAAGGTTGAAATCACTAGCATGGGTGACTCCTCGTTCGTGAAGGGTGAGCAGGCTGAATACCATAAGGTGCTTGAAGAGAATGAGCGCCTGCGTGCCGAAGGCAAGCAGCCAGCCACTTATGAGCGTCAGCTGCTGGGTATCACCAAGGCCTCGCTGGCCACTGAGTCGTTCATCTCCGCGGCCTCCTTCCAGGAGACTACGCGCGTGTTGACCGAAGCAGCGGTAACTGGCAAGCGCGATGATCTGCGCGGCTTGAAAGAAAACGTTGTCGTAGGTCGTCTGATACCCGCGGGTACCGGTTTGGCCTATCACAATGATCGCCGCCGTAAGCGCGATGTCGCTCCAAACGAGGGCGGCGTGAGCGCGGCTGAAGTTGAAGCGGCGTTAACAGAGGCCTTGAAGTCTAGCGCTAGCTAGATTTTGGGCTCAAATGGGGTGTAGGGCAGTCGACTTGGTTCGGCGTTTTACACCTTGACTGGGGCGGGGGGCGTCTTTACAATGCGCCTCCCGCTTTTTCTGAGTGGGGCAGGTTTCTGCCTGCACTTTTAACACCGTTACCTGTTGGGTGACGATTTATAGTTTGTGGAGTTTATTTTCATGGCAACGATCAACCAGTTGGTTCGTAAGCCGAGAAAACGTAAGGTTGTTAAAAGCGACGTTCCTGCATTGCAAGCCAATCCGCAGAAGCGTGGCGTTTGTACCCGCGTTTACACCACTACCCCTAAGAAGCCAAACTCAGCTTTGCGTAAGGTTTGCCGTGTGCGCCTGACCAACGGCTTTGAAGTAACTTCTTACATAGGTGGTGAGGGTCACAACCTGCAAGAGCACAGCGTAGTGCTGATCCGTGGCGGTCGTGTAAAAGACTTGCCAGGTGTGCGTTACCACACTGTGCGTGGCTCCTTGGATACCGCTGGCGTGAAAGATCGCAAGCAGCGTCGTTCCAAGTATGGTGCCAAGCGTCCTAAGTAATCCCAGATTACTGAAGACATACGTTTTCGGTTGAACCGAGTAAGGCTAAGCGCGCTTGCCCCGTTGAAGTGATTGAAAGCCCAGGCTTTTCGGGCATTTGAACAGCGGTAAGAGTGGAGTCTTAGAGAAACCTAAAGATAGAGGCGATTTAAAATGCCAAGAAGACGCGTCGTCGCAAAACGCGAAGTATTGCCGGATCCAAAATTCGGCAATGTAACGCTGGCGAAATTTATGAACCACGTAATGATTAGTGGTAAGAAGTCCGTCGCCGAGCGCATCGTTTACGGTGCCCTGGAGATCGTTCAGACCAAACTGAACCGCGACCCACTGGAAGTCTTTGATGAAGCGCTGGAAGCAATTGCTCCGCTGGTAGAGGTTAAGTCTCGCCGCGTGGGTGGTGCGACCTATCAGGTGCCCGTTGAAGTGCGTCCTGCTCGTCGTGTAGCGCTGGCTATGCGCTGGTTGGTAGATTACTCACGCAACCGCGGTGAGAAGTCTATGCCCCAGCGTTTGGCGGGTGAGCTGATTGACGCCTCACAGGGCAAAGGTGCTGCTGTGAAGAAGCGTGAAGACGTTCATCGCATGGCCGAAGCCAACAAGGCATTCAGCCACTACCGCTTCTAAGCGGCAGGCATTGACACTAAAAGGCAGCTTTGGCTGCCTTTTAGTGCTCATGTAGACGACTTTTTGGGGATATCGCTGTGGCACGTAAGACGCCTATTTCACGTTACCGCAATATCGGGATTTGTGCGCATGTTGATGCGGGCAAAACCACGACCACCGAACGCGTGCTGTTCTATACCGGAATGTCCCACAAAATTGGTGAGGTGCACGATGGTGCGGCCACCATGGACTGGATGGAGCAAGAGCAAGAGCGCGGTATCACCATTACATCCGCAGCCACCACCTGTTTTTGGCGCGGTATGGATGCTCAGTTCGATGAGCACCGAATCAATATTATCGACACCCCCGGTCACGTAGATTTTACCATTGAGGTAGAGCGCTCCCTGCGCGTGCTAGATGGCGCCGTTGTGGTGCTGTGTGGCTCATCAGGTGTGCAGCCACAAACTGAGACCGTATGGCGCCAGGCGAATAAGTACGAAGTGCCGCGCATGGTGTTCGTCAACAAAATGGACCGCGCTGGCGCTGATTTTCTGCGCGTAGTGGGTCAACTTAAAACACGCTTGGGTGCAACCCCCGTTCCTCTGCAGATGACCATCGGTACGGAAGAAAATTTCCGTGGTGTCGTGGACTTGGTCAAGATGAAGGCCATCATGTGGAGTGAGGCGGATCAGGGTACTACCTTCGTCTACGAAGAGATCCCTGCGGAGCTTCAGGCCCAGTGCGAAAAGTTGCGTGAAAATCTCGTTGAGGCGGCCGCGGAAGCCTCCGAAGATTTAATGAATAAATATCTTGAAGGCGAAGAGCTGACGGAGGCCGAGATCAAGCAGGCCATTCGCCAGCGCACGCTCGCCAATGAGATTGTTCCGGTGCTCGGCGGCTCCGCCTTTAAGAATAAAGGCGTGCAAGCAGTGCTGGACGCGGTGATCGAATACCTGCCTTCGCCCACCGAAGTGAAGGCTATCGACGGCGTGCTTGATGATGGCGAAACTCACGCCATTCGCGAGGCCGACGATGATGCGCCGTTTGCGGCGCTAGCGTTTAAAATCGCCACCGATCCCTTTGTTGGAACCCTGACGTTTTTCCGGGTTTATTCCGGCAAATTGGTGACCGGCGATCAGGTGTTTAACCCGGTTAAGGGCAAGAAAGAGCGTATTGGTCGCATGGTGCAAATGCATGCGAACAATCGACAGGAAATTAAAGAGGTGTTGGCGGGCGATATTGCCGCTGGCATTGGCTTAAAAGATGTGACCACGGGTGACACCCTGTGCGACATCAACAAGCAGATCACCTTGGAGCGCATGGAGTTTCCGGACCCCGTTATCTCGGTAGCCGTGGAGCCGCGTTCGCAAGCAGATCAAGAAAAAATGGGGGTTGCGCTTGGTAAGCTGGCGCAGGAAGACCCATCATTCCGCGTTCACACCGACGAAGAGACGGGTCAAACCATTATCTCGGGTATGGGTGAATTGCATCTAGACATCATTGTTGACCGCATGCGCCGTGAATTCAGCGTTGAGGCCAACATTGGTAAACCACAGGTCGCCTACCGCGAAAAAATCACGAATACCTGCGAGATTGAAGGGAAGTTCGTGCGGCAGTCAGGTGGACGTGGTCAGTATGGGCATTGCTGGATTCGCTTCGAGCCGGCAACAGATTCCAATGCTGAAAAAGTGGAGTTTGTCAGTGAGGTTGTGGGTGGTGTGATTCCAAAGGATTACATTCCCGCTATTGGCAAAGGCATCGAAGAGCAGTCAAAAAATGGCGTGTTGGCGGGCTACCCATTGCTGGGTCTAAAAGCCACCGTTTACGACGGCTCTTTCCATGATGTTGACTCCAATGAAATGGCGTTCAAAATCGCTGCCTCAATGGCCACGAAGAAGTTGGCGCAACAGGGTGGTGCGGTGCTGCTTGAGCCGATGATGAAGGTTGAAGTGGTAACGCCGGAAGAGAATATGGGTGATGTAGTCGGTGACCTTAATCGTCGCCGGGGTCTGATTCAGGGTATGGAAGACAGCCCGTCAGGCAAGATAGTCAATGCTGAGGTACCGCTGGCCGAGATGTTTGGTTATGCAACGGCATTGCGCTCTGCAACCCAGGGTCGTGCAACTTACGCTATGGAGTTTTTGCACTACGCTGAGGCGCCCTCCAATGTCGCGCAGGAAATTATTGCGAAAAGCAGGGTTTCCAGCGATCACTAATTCAGAATCCAATTTAGAAATCTGAGGTTATTAAAATGGCTAAGGCTAAGTTTGAACGTAACAAGCCCCACGTAAACGTGGGCACCATTGGTCACGTTGACCACGGTAAAACCACGCTGACCGCAGCTC
>NZ_JACHXZ010000007.1 GCF_014192475.1 Simiduia aestuariiviva | reverse complement strand
TGGCTCCAATAACAAGCGGTTCTAGTGCAGCCGCTAAAAGACGCGGCTGGGACGGCTTACGCTTCGCTTCAGCCGCCCCTAAACCGGTCGTTATGTGTAAATGAGTATGGAAATTTTGCTAGCAATATCAGGTATCTTTTTGCTTCTCGTAATATACGTGAACATTAAAGTTACCATTGATATTTCACGCTCTTCTGCATCATCAAAGGAGCGTGCTTTATTATATTTAGCTGTTTGGTTAATTCCATTGCTAGGGGTGCTTCTCGTACCAAAACGTATTTTACCAAGGTTTTGGTCTAGTGAAAGCGGCCAAGATTATACTAAAGAATCTGGTGGCGGCATGCCGGGTGGTGGTTAGTGCCAGCACCCACACATAACAAGTTGCTCAACCACCGTTCCGGCCAAAAAGCGGCCTCCACTGGACAGCCTAAAGCGTGCTTCGCACACGGCTGCCGGTTAGCAAGGCGTTATGCAGAAAACCATGTCTAGATTCAAGAAAAGGCGGTGGCGTAGAGACCATCTCAATAGGAGAACAGATTATCCTTCATGGGGTAAGGAATTCTTTGGCGAGAGGATTTATGGTTTAAGATATCTGCTGCTAGCTCTATTTGTTTGTTGCTTTGTAACCTTCGCAATGTTGTTGCAGCTGGAATCTTATGGATTTTGGGAGGCTAAAGGTGCAAGAGTAGGTGGTGTAGTCGGCCATGGTATTGCTTACATTTTTGCGGCAATCTCTATGGGCCTACTTCTCGCAATTATCAAAGAATGGCGTGGTGACTAAATGCATAACAAACCGCATCAAGCGCTCCCGTTGGTCGCTGGGACAGCCAAAACGCTGCGCTTGTTTGTCTGCCCCTGTGCGGGGCGTTATTGAGCCAAGCCATTTTTACAAGTAGTTAGTAAGGGAATGAAATCAACAGTGTGCCAATAATCGGCATGCCAGTATCAAGGAGTGTGCTGTACTTAAGTACGTAGTTTCGTTCTTCGTGCCACCAAAAATTGTGTAGCGCCGGCAAGTGCATGCCTTGTTTGTGGTGTGCCCTAAGCGGGTTTTAAATGGTATTAGGGTGAAGTATTCTTACCATAATTAATTGCCATAGTCTTCGCTGTCGCTCCGCATCGTGCGTTGTAGCAAGCGGGGCAGGTGGCTTCAATAACAAGCGGTTATAATCGAAGCAAAAAACGCGGCTGGGACGGCCTACGCTGACGCTCTGGCCGCCCCTAAACCGGGCGTTATTGAGCCAAACCTTTTTCAGGGTAAATAGACTAAGGGATTGAATCCAAGTGCGTGCCATTGATCGGCATGCCAGCATCAGGGAGTGTGCTGTATCACCATCGCAGTTCCTTTCTTGGTGCCAATAGTTAGTTCGCCTCGCAAGGCGTGTGGCATGCCTATATTGTGGGTTGCCCTAAGTGGGTTTCAAAAGGTGTCAGGTAAGGTATTCTTGCCATTAAATCAGCCACTGGCTGCGCGATCGCTCCGCTTAACAGCGTTGTAGCAGGTGCAAACCGTGGCTCCAATAACAAGCGGCTCTTGTGCGCCGCTAAATACGCGGCGGGACGGCCTACGCTATGCTCCGGCCGCCCCAAAGCCGGGCGTTAACTGTACAAGCATATGAATGAGTCTGATCAAGCAAAACAGCTATTAGCACAGCGTGAAAGCGGCATCAGTGTTTCTAGCGGGCTGGCATCAATGAAGGGTCGTATGATTTATCGATTCATCATGATACTGATCTGTATTGCCTTCTATTATTCCACTGAGGGCGCGCCAGTGTTTGTCCTTATAATTGGTTTTGCGTTAGGTATGTATATTCAGGATTATAGTTGGCTTCAATCAATAGCGAAGTCATGGGGTTTCACCAAGTCTGTCATTAATTGGCAAGAGGTCGAGCGCATTGCCAAAAAAAACAGTTAACAAGGGTAGGCAAAATCGCCCGCAAAAAGCGCGGGCTGGACTCGCTGACGCTCGCCTTTGCTGCCGGCGTTATGCACCAAGAGAGATCGGATGAATTTAGATAACTGGGCAAACATCGCCAGAGAAATTGGTTGTATCGATGAACATGGACAGGAAAGCTCATCAAGCGATAAAGCCCGCGAAGCAATAGAAATATTACTTGGTAAAGACTTCCTCAAAGAGGCCGTCAGGTACTATGTCTCTGGTGGTGCGGGCAGTGAACTTTTAAGAGGCGTTCTTTGGCAGCTTCATCCATATAGTTCGATGGAAGAGTGTTATCGAATATTCAAAACAGAAGAAGATGTTCAAACCAAACGAGACGCGGTTGAACTTCTTCGAGTTGTCGCAGACCGCAGAGCGTTAAAATGGGTTCCAGAGTTCCTTGCTCATGAAGATCAAGGTATTCAAAACTGGGGTATCGGTGTAATCGACCAACTTATTTTTTCTGAGCTATGTGATGGTGATGAAGTCTCTTCTATCATTCAAGCGGCAAAACAACACGAAAATGAACATGTGCGCGAAAAAGCTGAATATATTCTTTCAATGATTGTGGCAAACGAAGAGCGAGATAATGTTCTTCAAGCACACTATGAGAGCAAAAATGCATAACTATATATAAAAAGGACAGCCACGTTTAAAAATTACTCTTCAATTTCATTAAAGAATGGACGCATGGCTTGCATCCACTTCAGTAAACAGCTGTTTTGAACGCGCAAAGGAACTTGAATTGCTAAAAAGGCAATCTCAGGACGTCACGAAGCCCCGTGATCGGTTGGAATAATATGGAATACCATTTGTGATCGCTTCAGCTAAGCAATCGACAATTACTTAGCCCCGGGACTCGCTGATACCCCAATTTATGACATACTTGCTTCAGCTTATAGACCCCGCCAACCAATCCCTTAAACCGACTTTCAAACTGTGTAGCACTATAGATCCAATGCTTCTGGTCTATGTTGAGCCGCTCCAAAATTGGAGGTAGTTCTGCGTCGATAGCTCCCCGTTTGTTTGCGCGTATTTGCTTGCCTGTCCAATCCAGAAGTTCCAGATAATCGGTTAATCGAAAAGGTAATCCGGCGGGCATATCCTGTCTGGGGTTTCCCACAAAGGGTCTGAGTGATTTTGGCTGTTGCTGGTGATGATTGGGGCTGTGGGCGCGTTTGGCTTTTGTAGTGCGTTGCTTAGCGCTTGTGTAGTCTGACTGCTCCGGCGTCTTTGCCATTTTCGCTCTGATGGGGTTTAAGTCTACATAGGCCATGCACGCGGCTAACGCTTTTTCATCTAGCAGTGCTTGGGATTTGAAACGGCCTTCCCAGAAACGGCCGGTGCATTGATCCTCATGATTTGCCTCACGCGCTATAGCTTCATTTATCTGGCGCATAAACCAGCTGATATCCGCAAGTCGGTTGCGCCACACGTCCACACAGGTCTTCAATACATCGCGTTCGGCCTGTGTTAGTGATTCTCCTTTGATGTGGCGTTGACTAAATAGGTTTCCTTTGAAAAGCATATGCCAGCGTTGAATCACTTCTTCTGTTGTCCACGCATCAGATTGCGCGGCATCAATCTCCAAAACTAGGTGGTAGTGATTGGACATGACTGCAAAGGCGCATACATGAATTGCAAAGATCTGCGGCAGGGCGAGAATTTTGTCTTCTATCCATTGTCGCCTGTGTTCAAAATTATTGCCTTGGGAATCTACGCCACATAAAAAACTTCTGCGTACACAGCGCGAGACGATATGGTAATAGGGTGTTGTGGTTACATCTATCAGTTGCTTGCGCGGTTTAGTCATCCTTGATCTCCGGCTTGTTGAAGTGCATTTATAGCGAACAAACGGCGTGTCGCCCACGGTCTATTAGTATGGTTTTAGGCTTGCGGTTTAATGATAACTGCTTATGATGGATGTCCCTGCTTATGCCTGCTTATGCTTATGATGGATGTCCCTGCTTATGGAGGCCAGTACTTTTTCAGCCGAGCCAATGCGCTGGCTGACCAATTAAATGTGCCGATGCAATGGCAGATCCAAAAAGTGCCGGGCGTGGGCCACGACTACAAGAAAATGAGTCAAAGCGCCGCCGCGTATTTGTACAGAAAATAGTCGTTTGTAGAGGATCTGCTGGGCAGATGCCTTGATTCACGCATAACGTGGAATTTCATGGTGCTTGAATCTTTGATAAACTTGATGGGTGCTTAAGAAAATGGAGAAGACAAACAAGATGTCATCAAATAAAAAATTTGCAATATTCATTTTTGTTGTAGTTGTTATTCTGGCTGCTGGGAAGGCGGCTACTTCTTTTAATGAGGAGAATCATCAACGAATGGCAATGGAGCAGTGTGGTTCGCAAGAGCAAATTGCTCATGTCGATTCAAAAGGCTTTTCTTGTGTCGAGTGAGTTTTCATAAAGCTGGAAAATTTTCGGCGGGTGTGAAAAGGAATTCACGTTGTGCGTTTAACGCAAGCGCCATCAGAGGTTAAGTTGGTAAAGTGAGTAAGCAAGTGGAAGGATGCTGCTGCCGTTGCTATGATATTGCCCATGTAGAAAATGTCGCAGCGGTTGCGTGTTTTTTTAGTGTTTTGTGCTTGACGTATGGTTGATCAAAGTAGGGCTGCTATCGGTCGCTTTGTCAGCCCTTAAGTTCCAGCAAAAAACAAAGTAAATAATAGTACTTAATGTGGAGTTGGGTAATGAGTGAGAGTGAAAAGAGCTTTTGGTCAACAGTTTCAAAAGCAGAGAAGCCTGGTGTGGTAATTCTGATTGCGTTGGGTGCTGGCGCTCTAATTTTTAATCTCGGTGTTGCTGTGGGCAAATATTTGTTTTGAATGATTCATAGTAAGAATAGCTGGGGTCAGATAAGAATTATGGCGTGTAAGCCAGCATTAATTCCCATCTGTCCCTAACTCAAAACCTACTAACCCAACACAATATGAAGCCCGCCCTCTAGCACTGCCTCATCACAGTTGTGCCCGTCACCGCCTCGATCAATCACTAAAAAATCACAGGGCTTATTCAGTGCTAAACAAAAGTGGTGCCAGGTGCCGCGGTGGTAGTTCACGCCTTGATGGGGTTTGGCCGTAAAGGCTTTGATCGCCTTTGGGTCTAAATCGCCGGCCGGTGCCACCACTACTAAATAGGGTTCGCCCGACAGGGGCATAAACGCTTGGCTGGCCAGTGGGTGCCGCTCCAGTTTGTGCAATTGGAGCGGCAGAGGCAGAGGTTGGCTGCGAAAGATGCTCACCAGTGGGCGGCCGTTTTGTTCGGCCACATCAATGGTGGCCAGGTCGTGAAAGCGCTGGGTGTAGCCATCGTTGATAGGAATGACGGTGCCGTTGTGTTGACCATCTGGGCGCGCTTCGATGACATCACCGAAGGGCGCGAAGGCCTCGGCGGTGAGTGGCTGGGGGGTGAGCGTGGCCATGGGTTAACGCTCAGCCGGTGTGCCGAAGACGCGCATGCGCGAGATGCCGCCGTCGGGAAAAATACTCAAGCGCACATGGGTAAATACGGTGTCGGTATTGAGCAGTTCGCAGATAAATAAATGCTCGCGATGGGCGTGCAATTTGGTTTTGGCGATGAGGGGTTGCCAGCCGGATTGGCCGTCGCCGGTAAAGTCGTCACTGTCGGTATTAATGCCTTCCAGCAAAAAGGTATCGGGGAAGTTGCCTTTGAAGTGGCAGGTGTCGATCAATAATTTTTGCACGCGCCCGGGGCAGGCCAGTTTAACGATGGACCAATCTGGGCCTGGGTCGCGCCGGCGCTTGGTCTCCCAACCGTCGCCCATGTCTTTGCCGCGACCGGGCATGATGAGATTGTTTTTGTCGCTGAAAAACATGTCGCTAACCAGCAGTGCCTTGGCGCCATTTTTAATGAAGGCGAGATCAATGGGCTCGCCCGGCAAAAACTGTGACCAGTCCACCGTTACGTCGCCATAAACGCGCAGTCGCGCCACGCCGCCATCGGGGAAGATGTTTAAGCGCACGTGGGTCCAGGGTTTGTGGTTGTCGATGGCGAAGGGGTTTTGGCTGTGCGCGGCCACGGGCGATTGCGCCAGCAGCGTGTGCCACTGGGTATTGGCATCGGGTTCGGTGGCGCTGTGGCAGGCTTCAATGGACACCGACTGCGGCGCATTGCCGCGAAAATAATTGGTGTCGACATCTACGCCTTTGATGACGCCAGTACAGCCCAGTTTAATGACGCACCAATCGTATTCGCGGCCGTTGTCGCGGCCATAGCTGCGGCGACTTTCCCAGCCGTCCATCCACTTGCCGCGCTCGGTGTATTTGTCTTCGATGAAAATGCCACGGCCGGGTTTGAGTAGATTTTCCATCTCGGCGAAAAAGTCGTCGCTGCACGCCAGTGTTTCGCCACCGAGACGCTCGCTGGCGAGGTCCACATGGTGGGTTTTCAGATGGTGGTCGAGTTCGGCCTGTGGGCCGGCGAGCTGATTCATTGCGTGTACATTTTCTATATTCATAGTCACTTCAAAACGGCTGTTGGTTTCAGGAGGTGTGTTCGTGCGGGCTCGCCGGCACGAAGACTAATGCTGTTCACTCTAGGGAAGCGCAGCGGCGCAGGCAACACGGGTTGCGGCTTAAATTGCACTTAATTTTCAGGCGCTTGAGCGGCGTTGCCAGTTGTAGTTTAGTGGCAGCTGGCTACACTAGCGCGCCATGGCCAAACGAACTTCTGCTCGCAAATCTCGCTCTTCCTCTGCCTGCCGCTCGGGGCGCCTTACGTGGCGCGCTTGGCTGGTGCGTCTATTGCTGCTTGCCAGCGCGCTTGGGTTGGTGGCGCTGGTGCTGATCGACTGGCAATTGCGCGCGAAATTTGACGGCAAAAAATGGGCGCTGCCGGCGCGGGTTTATGCGCAACCGCTGGAGTTGTACGAGGGCAGTCGCATGGCGCCGGCGCGCTTGGAGTCCCACCTCAAGCGCTTGGGTTATCAACCCGTGGTGAAAATTTCGGGTTCGGGCCAGTTCAGCCGCGAGGCCTTCGGCGGGGCGATCAACTACCACATTGCCACGCGCGGTTTTCAGTTTTGGGATGGCTTAAGCCCCGCCACCCGATGGCAGTTGCAGCTGCGCAATGGGGTGGTCAGCAGTTTGAGTGCAGATCAGGCGGGTGCCGATTTTTTGCGGCTGGAGCCCGAGCAAATTGGCGGCATCTATCCCGCCCATTTGGAAGATCGGCAGTTGGTGCGCTTGGCGGATATTCCGCCCTTGCTGGGCGAGACGTTATTGGCGGTTGAGGATCGGCATTTTTTAGAGCACCACGGGGTGTCGCTGCGCGCGGTGGCGCGCGCGTTTATGGCCAATCTTCGGGCCGGTGGTGTGACCCAGGGCGGTAGCACTTTGACCCAGCAGCTGGTCAAAAACTTTTATCTCACGAGCGAGCGCAGCCTATCCCGCAAGGGGTTAGAGGCGGTGATGGCCCTATTGTTGGAGATTCACTACAGCAAGGCCGAGATTCTGGAAACCTACCTCAATGAAGTGTACTTGGGGCAGCAGGGTGCCAAGTCGATTCACGGTTTTGCACTGGCATCACAGCACTATTTTCGCAGACCGCTGAATGAATTGGCGCCAGACCAAATCGCCCTGCTGGTGGGATTGGTCAAGGGCGCTTCCTATTACAACCCGTGGCGCTCGCCCAAGCGGGCCAAGGCGCGTCGCGATTTGGTGTTGGGCGTGATGCGAGAGGCGCAGTTAATTACCGCCGAGCAACATCGCGACTACCTGAGCCGGCCCCTGCGCATCGCCGCGCAAAACAGCGAACCGGTAACCCGCTATGCGAACTTCATCGACTTGGTAAAGCGCCAGTTGACGCGCGACTATAAACCCGCCGATTTACAGTCTGAGGGGCTCAACATTTTTACCACCCTCGATTTGCAGGTGCAGTCGCACGTGGAGACCACATTACAGCAGCAATTGGTCGGCACCGAAGCCGGCTATCAATTGCCCAAGGAGAGCTTGCAGGGCGCAGCGGTGGTGGTGCGCGTGGGTACGGCGGAGGTGCTGGCCTTGGCGGGCGATCGGAATCCGTCAGTGGCCGGTTTTAATCGGGCGCTGGATGCGCACCGGCAAATCGGCTCGCTCGCTAAACCCGCCATTTACCTGACGGCGCTCATGCAGCCGGCGCGCTACCAATTGTCGACGCTCATCAGTGACGAACCGGTGCGGGTGGCGGGGCCAGACGGCGACTGGGTGCCCCAAAATTACCAGCGTGAAAGCCACGGTCAGGTGCCGTTATTTGAAGCCTTGGCAAAATCCTACAACCAAGCGAGCGCCCGTTTGGGCATGCAGCTAGGCTTGCGGCAGGTGGCCGACACCTTGACGCAATTGGGCGCAGAGCGGGACGTGCCGCAGGTGCCTGCCATGTTGTTAGGCGCGGTGGGCATGTCGCCCATGGAGGTGGCCGAGCGCTATCACACCTTGGCGGCGGACGGTTTTTATTCGCCCCTGCGCGCTATTAAGTCGGTCACCACCAAAGACGGTTTGCCGCTGCAGCGCTACCCCTTGGCCGTGGAGGCGCGACTGCCCGCCGAGGCGGTCTATCAGTTGCAATACGGTTTGCGTGCAGTGATGCGCGAGGGCACGGGCAAGGGCGCCTATCGCTACCTGCCCGACACTCTGGATGTGGCCGGCAAGACGGGCACCACCAACGATCAGCGCGATAGCTGGTTTGCCGGCTTTAGCGGCGAGCACTTGGCGGTGGCGTGGGTGGGGCGCGACGACAACGGCACCACCCCGCTCACTGGCGCGACTGGCGCGCTGCCCATCTGGGCGCGGGTGATGGCGGGCATCGAGACTCGCGGGCTGGACGCGCCGGCCCCCAGTGGCATTCATTTGTACTGGGTGGATGGCGCCACGGGGCGCGCGTCCGGTGAGAATTGTGAAGGTGCGCGCTTGCTCCCCTTCACGGACGGTTATACGCCACAGGACAGGGTGCCCTGTCGCTACCTAGAACACCCCCTTAAACATTGGTGGAAATCCCTATGGCAATAATGCGTGTAGTTGGACTGCTGGGCTTGCTGGCATTGGCAGGGTGCGCCTCGGCGCCGCGAGACCTGCCGCCGCCGGTGGAAGATGCCCGTGAGGCGCCCAGTGCTGCCCCCATCGAAGCCTCAACCGACGCCCCTGTCGAGGGATCAATGCCGTCGACGTCAGGGGCGGAACCCACGGCTACACCGCCTGCGGCGCGGCCAGCTGAGATGGATCAACGGGCCGCCGTGGCACGGGTGCTCGCGCGGGCCGAGCAACAGTTGGCGCAGGGCCAGTACAGCGCCGCCATTGATACTGCCGAGCGCGGCTTGCGCCTAGACCGCTATGCCGCTGACCTGTATCGCGTGTTGGCGCAAGCTTACGCGGGCATGGGTGGCCTAGAGCAGGCCCGCAATTTTGCGCGCTTGGGTTTGCGCTATGTGGGATCCAATACTGCCCTGCGCAACCAGTTGGAGCTATTGGCCCGCTAATACCGCCAATATTACAGCTGGCACAAAGGGCGTAGCTCGGTTTTGCAGCCAGTGATAGGATGCACACTCGTACAATTTGTAATCAGGCCAATGCCTTGCGAGTGCCCGCAAGGCGTGAGCGCCTTGGAAAGCGCGCTCGGGCCCGTTGGCGGCTGGCTTTGGCCGCGGCTATTTCTTGACTACACTAAAATAAGACAGGGTTTTAAGTGCATGGATGTCACCCGCAATAATTCACGCAAGACGACCACATTGGGCCAAGAGACATTGAAAAATACAACTGCTGATTCCAGCGTTATTGAGCGATTAAAGGCGTGCCAAAAGATTACCGTCGAGGCAAGCCGCAGCCAATTTTCCGAGTTTGCGAAGCAGGCGGCCGAGGCCTTAGGCCAAGAGGTGAGCGAAGCCAAGACCGATCAAGAGCGGTCTAAAGCCAATGAGGCGCTGCGCGAGTTCACTGAAAACGAAGAGCTGCTGGAGCGCTATTTTTGCGGCTACATCGGCGAAGGCTTTATCAAATTCAAAAATAAAACGCTCAGCACAGAGACGGGCGAAGAAAAATACACCGGTGACATGTTGTCGCTGGTGGATAACGCCGATCTGGAAGAAACCATTGCCATTGCCTCGATTACGCGCCGCAGCGAAGCCCAAGTTGCTGAAACCCTATGGGCGCTGAATCAGCGATTTGCCATGCTCAACGGTGGCGACAAAGTTGAAGATAAAGCCAACCCCGTCGCACCCGTGCAATTTTGTGAATCTCTGCGCAAGGCCCTGCGTAAAGTAGAACTCAATACAAAAGCAAAAATCATCGCCTATAAGCAATTCGACCTGCACTTTATGCCGGCGCTGAGTGACCTGCTGAGCGAATTGAATGCGTACTTTGTGGACGCCGGTATTCTACCCAATCTGCAGTACACCCCGGGTTCGTCAGCGGGCGGTGGCGGTGGTGCTCAAGAGGCGCCAGTGGATTTTGTGCAGGATTTTGATGGCGTGGAAGACGCTGCGGTGGCGGACGCCGGTGCAATGGGGCAACCTATGCCGAGTCATCAGCCATTGCCGGGCATGGGCCGCATTCCCGGCTTCACCTCGCCCACCTCACAGGGGCCGGCACAGGCACCCAACCCCAACCTGCCTACACAGCAATACCAAGCCGATTTGGTGGGCGCCATCCGCGGTCTCCAATCACAGATAGGCGTGCCCCATGGCGCCGCGGGGCAGCCGATGGTGCAGGGGCAGCCGATGGTGCAGGGGCAGCCAATGGCGCAAGGGCAGCCGGCGCAATACAGCGGTCAACCGCAGCAGCCCATGCAGCCCGCAGCCTCCGATGCCGTCGCTCAGGGCGCCGCGGTTCGTCAGGCGGTGGTCTATTCGAATCAGCAGTTGGTCAGTGCGCTGCAGAATTTGCAAACGCAGGCCACGGCCGTCACGCGCCAATTTATGCACGCCGAAGACGGCGCCGTTGAGCCCATCCAGCCCGCGATGATTGCGCAGGTGGAGCGCGACCTCACGCAAAAGCTGCGCGAGCAGAGCGAAGACGGCGCGGTGGATGGCGAAGATTTACACACCATCGACTTGGTGGGCATGTTGTTCGAGTACATGCTGTCTGATGATAATTTGCCGGACTCGGTCAAGGCGCTGTTGAGTTATTTACACACGCCATTTTTGAAACTGGCATTCATCGACAAAGACTTTTTTGAAGAGACCGAACACCCCGCACGACTACTGCTTAACAATTTAGCCGAAGCGGGCACGCAATGGGTTTCCAATGACGGCACTTCGCAATACGAGATTTATCCGAAGATTAAGTCCATCGTATCGCGCGTACTGGAAGAGTTTAAAAACGATGTGCGGTTGTTTGCTGAATTGCTATTGGAGTTCAGTTCATACACCAAGAAGATCGCGCGCCGTCAGGAGCTGATGGAACGCCGCGCCATGGAGAAGGTGCAGGGCGAAGAAAAGTTGCGCGAAGTAAAAATCCGCGTCAACCAAGAGGTGCGCACCCGCACCGATGGTTTGGAATTGCCCTCGGCCGTTTTACTTTTGTTGTTGCAACCCTGGTCGGATTACCTGGCATTTTTATTGTTGCGTTATGGCGACGATTCAGAGAGTTGGAACCGAGCGCTAGCCGCGGTAGACGATATTCTTTGGACTATTGAGCCAAAAGAAGGCAGTGCCGATCGCTCGCGCCAGATGGACCTACATGACAGTTTAATGGATGTCATTGAGACCGGTTTTGAGACCATTGGCTACGATCAGGCCAAGGGTAAAAAACTGATTGAGGCTTTGGTTTCACTGCAAAAACTGGCCATGCAAAGTAAAAAGGCAGAGCCAGCGCCAGCGCCCATGCGGGACAAATTGGAGACCATGGCCGCGGAAAAAGCTGGCCATACAGATTTCGGCAAAGACAAGCCCACGCCGGAAGAAGAGCGCATGGTCGACAATTTAAAGATGATCGAATTCGGCACCTGGTTCGAGTTTGAGTCGGGCAAGCGTTTGAAAGTGGCTTGGTATAACTCCAAGACGCTGCACTACATGCTGGTAGATCAAATGGGGAAAAAGGTGGCCATGAAGTCTGGCCTTGAGCTGGCCCGTGAAATGCTCGCCGGTTCGGCCAAAGTGATTGCGGGCTCCACCAAGCCGTTCTTCGAGCGGGCGCTGGAAAATATTTTCCACAGCCTGAATTCTAAAGCAGCAGAAGGGCAGGTCGCCGATGAGTAACAACCAACGTAAACTTGAGCGACACAGTATTGCTGCTGGCCTCGACGTCTGGGATGCCAGCACCGATGAGCACTTGGGCCGTTTGGTTAATATCCATGCAGAAGGCTTGATGCTGTTTGCTCCCGAGCCTTTAGCGGAAGACAAACTCTATGAACTGCGACTGACCTTGCCGCAAAATTTCTCGAGTTCAGGTGAGCTTACGCTGGGCGTGGATTGTTTGTGGGTGCGCGCAGCGGATCCGTCAGACGCTACCGCCACGGGTCACTGGGCCGGCTGCCAGATCATTGATGCCTCGCCACAGGCGCGCGAAGTGATCGCGTTATTGGTCAATCGCCTCGCCGCGATTTAAGCGGTGGTTTGCGCCCTGCTCAGGGCGTGTCGTAAATCAGGCGCTCAGCGAGCGCCTGTGCAACAAATTCTACACTTTGATTGTTAACTAACACCTGCGCAGTGACTCATGTCTTGCTGCGCCGGTGCGTTAGTGTGCTTACAGGGTACGGAAAACTTTCGCCGCCGCCTGTAAGGTGGCGTCTATGTCGGCATCGGTATGTGCCGCCGACATAAAGCCGGCTTCATAACTGGCGGGCGCCAAGTAAATGCCCTCGGCCAACATGCCGTGATAAAAGCGGTTAAAGCGCTCGTTGTCGCAGGCCATCACTTGGCCGAAGTTAGTCACCTGCTCTGCCTCAGTGAAAAAGAACCCAAACATGGTGCCCACGTGATTAGTGGTAAAGGCGATGTTGGCGGCTTTGGCTTCGCGCTGCAGCCCTTCCACTAAGCGCGTGGTGCGTGCAAGCAAGGGGGCGTAGAAATCGGGCTTAGAGATGAGCTCCAGATTTTTCAGGCCGGCGGCCATGGCCACGGGGTTGCCCGAGAGAGTGCCCGCTTGATACACGGGGCCCAGTGGTGCGATTTTTTCCATGACATCTCGGCGCCCGCCAAAGGCGCCCACGGGCATGCCGCCGCCGATGACTTTGCCCAAGGTAATCAAATCACCCGTCACGCCGTAGTGGCCCTGTGCGCCAGTGAGACCCACGCGAAAACCGGTCATCACTTCATCCATGATCAGCAGTGCGCCGCTTTGGTCGCACACCTCGCGCAAACATTGTAAAAAGCCGGGCAGGGGCGGGACGCAATTCATGTTACCGGCCACGGGTTCGACGATAATGCAGGCAATTTGGTCGCCCAGCTCGGCAAACACTTTGCGCACGTTGTCTGGGTCGTTGTAGGTGAGCGTGAGGGTGTGATCGGCCAGTGCGGCGGGCACGCCGGGTGAGCTGGGTACGCCCATGGTGAGCGCACCGGAGCCGGCCTTCACCAGCAGTGAGTCGGAGTGGCCGTGGTAGCAGCCCTCGAACTTGACGATCTTGTCGCGGCCGGTGAAGCCGCGCGCTAATCGAATGGCGCTCATGGTGGCCTCGGTGCCCGAATTGACAAAGCGCACCATGTCCATGCCGGGCACGAGCGCACACACGCGTTCCGCCAAATCTGTTTCAAGGCCCGTGGGCGCGCCAAAGCTCAAGCCTGAGCGCGCGCGTTCAATCACGGCATCGAGCACCTCGGGGTGGGCATGCCCCAAAATCATAGGGCCCCAGGATTGCACGTAGTCGATGTAGCGGCGTTGGTCTGCATCAAACAAATAGGCGCCTTCTGCTCGCTCGAAAAATAGCGGCGTGCCGCCCACAGCCCGGAATGCGCGCACGGGAGAGTTAACGCCACCGGGAATGACGTGTTGGGCTTGTTGAAACAATGTTTCGGAGCGGTTCATGCAAAATCCTGTATCGGTGGGCGTGTCACGCGGCCGACCAAAGGCCGGCGCGCAGGCGTAAAACGGGGCATTATCCCGTTTTCAGGAAGGGCTGGCCAGCGCTGAACGCTAGTGTTTGTAGCGTCGTTGAGGAAAGTCTTGGGTGGCCCAAAACAGCCGGTTGGGAACCAGCTTGCCCATGCCGACACGGCGGGCGTGCTCGATGCACTGCCAGGTGAATTTCAGGGCTTGGTGGCAGGCCTGTTCCAGCGAGCCCCCGTGGGCTAGGTAAGACGATACAGCGGCACTCAAGGTGGAGCTGGCGCCCATGATGGCTTCCAGCTTTGTGTGGGCGGCCTCACTGTTGAAGCGGTGCGTTTCGACGTGGGGTTGGTACAGGCGCCCGCCCTGGGTATTGCGTCCCTCACGACAGCCCGTTAATAGGAGCGCCTGACAGCCTGCGTCAAATAACAGCTGCACCTTGGCGTCTGTGGTGTCCCCCGCAGGTGCGAGCTGCTGAAGGTCGTGTTGGCGGGCGGTCACCACTTGGGCCTGTGGCAACAGGAGCGTGTGCAGTGCCTGCAGTATGCCGGGTCGATGTACGTTGGTGGTCTGGGCACTGGCATCCAGCACCACGCGAATTTTAGGGTAATCCAACAAGATGCTGTGGATTGCCTCACAGTGATCCACGCTGGCCAGTTCACCGATCTTGATTGCGCTCACTGGCATATCTTCGAGCAGCGCCCGCGCCTGCTCAATGAGTAGCGCTGGGTCGACGGGCTGCAAATCCTTTAGCTCGCGGGTATCGCGCGCGGTGAGTGCAGTGATGACGGTTGCCGCGTGGCAGCCCAGGCTAATGGCAGTTTCGGTATCGGCGCTAGCGCCGCCACAACCGGTGGGGTCGTGTGGGCTAAAAGACAAAATGACGGGGGTTTGTGCAGACTCCATACGTGTGACTCTGGCGTTGAAAACCTACCCATGAGTCTAACACAGGCCCAGTAATCTGCTGATTATTGGGCCTGTTGTGCGATGCCGGTCGCGCACTTCTAAGTGGCGCTGCAGTCGCCCATTAAAAGGGGCGCACGACCACCAGTATTACGATGGGCACCAACAAAAACACCGGCAGCTCATTAAACACGCGAAAAAAGCGATGGCTCTTGGTGCACTGCTGCTCGCGCAGCTGAACCATATAGTGTCGACAGCAAAAGTGGTACACCACGCACAGGGCGACCAAGGTGAGCTTGGCATGCATCCAGCCGCTGCTCAGGTAGTAGCTGGTATTGCCAAGCAGCAACCAAACGCCGAGTGCCAGCGTGACCATCATGCTGGGGGTGGCGATGCCACGATAGAGTTTGCGTTCCATCACCACAAACCGGTCGTGGCTGATGGCATCTTCACTTTGCGCGTGATAAACAAACAGGCGCGGCAAATAGAAGAGCGCGGCAAACCAGCAAATGACTGCGATGATGTGAAAAGCTTTTACCCAAAGCATAGTGCTGAGCCTCAGTGTGCGTGAATATGATTGTTAAGGCAGTTCGCCGCCGTTAGCTTCCCACAGGGTGTACCAATCGTCACGGCTCATTTCGACGTCTAGGCTGCCACACGCCGACTGTATCCGCGCCAGCGAGCCACTGCCCACAATGGGCATAATGTGGGCTGGATGTTTTAGCAGCCATGCGAGCGCCAGCTGATCAATACTGCAATCGTATTTGAGGGCGAGCTGTTGCAGGCAGTCGCGCACACTGCGAGCGCGCTCGTCTTCGGCATTGAACAGGCGGCCGCCAGCCAATGCCGACCACGCCATGGGCGGCCGCCTTAGCGTTTGCGCTTGATCTAAGCTGCCGTCGTGAAAACTGTGGTGGTGTAGGACAGAAATTTCTAATTGGTTGGTAATCAGTGGCGTCGATAAACGACTTTGCAATTGCGCATATTGATCGGCATTAAAATTGGATACCCCAAACGCGCGCACCTTGCCCGCCGCGTGTAAATCGCCAAAGGCGCGCGCGACTTCATCGGCGTTCAGCAATGGATCAGGCCGGTGAATGAGTAGTACGTCTACATAGTCCGTGCACAAATTTTTCAGGGACTGTTCCGCGCTGGCGACAATGTGTTGGTAGCGCGTGTCGTAGTTTTTGCGCTGATAGTTTGGCCGGTGCTCGCTCACCAACTGAATGCCGCACTTGGTCACCAGTTGAATCTGCGCGCGCAGTGACGGTTGCAATTTGAGCGCTTGCCCGAAGTGGGCTTCGCACTGGTAGTCACCATAGATGTCGGCGTGGTCGTGGGTGGTGATGCCCAGTGTTAGGCAATCCTCGAGCCGTCGCACGATGGCGTTGGCATCGAGATTCCAGTCCATGAGTCGCCACCAGCCGTAGACTAGGCGAGAAAAGGACAGTTCATCAGTCATTTCAATGTGCTGCATGTAAAGCTTGCTCCTCTGCGCTGTGCACCTGGCAGCGCGGATATTTGAATAATGTTAAAGGCTTTTATAATTTAGAGTTGATAGTAACTGTTAATGGCGTGACGCGTCACAATGCCGTGCGCCGATGACAGCAGTGGCGCGCCGCTGCGGCTCACATACAAGGCGTCGGCGCCGGTTTGTTGGAGGCGCGTTTGCGCTTCTAATAGATTGGCGCGCGAGTGAATCGAAGCCAGTTCTAATCGTTTGGCGGGAATTTTAAGCAAGTCCACCTCGCGCTCTAGGCTGAGTTCTTCGATGGGCGCCACCTCAAGGTATTGAGCCACATCGGCCGGGCGCACCAGAAATTTTTTGCCGTCCAGCTCATCAACCAATAACCAATCGGGTTGCGCCTCCAGTAATTTGCGCAGTTCATCATAGAATTGGCGGCGGTCACAGGTGACGAAGTTGCGCTCAAGCACACTCTCAATGCCCACTCGCGCAAGAATTTGTCCGGCTATGCCCGTGCGGGCTTTTTTGCCCTGCGCGATCAGAATTTCTTGAAATAAACCATTATTGCGCACCAATAAGCGAGTGGTAATACAGGCGATCACAACCATCAACATGCCGGGAAAAATGATGGTGTGACTGGCGCTCAACTCCAACAGTGCCAGCAGTGCCGCCAGCGGTGCATTTAACACTGCGGCCATCATGCCGCCCATGCCCAGCAGCACGTAAACCGCGGGCGATGAGGCCAGCGTGGGCGCGGTGAGTTGCGCCAATATGCCCAGTAGGCCGCCAATACACGCGCCCATAAACAAGGTCGGGCCGATAGAGCCGCCCGGAATGCCGAGGCCGAATACGGTGGCGGTGATAATTAATTTAACGAACACAATGAGCAGTAGCGCATGCAGTCCGAGCTCTCCGGCCATGGCGCGATCTACGGTGTCGTAGCCTATGCCCATAATTTCGGGTACCCAATAGGCGGCGATGCCGGTGACCAATCCCGCCAATAACATGCGCAAGGCGACGGGCTTTCGCTGGAACGGAACGAGCCGCACCACCATTTGAATAAATAGTGAGGCCACGACCGCTATGAGCAATCCGCCCATGGCGATAAAGGGCAGCTCCCACAGGCTATTTAAATGAATAGCAGGGACGGTAAACGCTATTTCCTGGCCGAAGAAAATTTGACTCAACATTGCACCTGACACTGAGGCCAGAATGACCGGCAAAAAGCCGATGATGGTGTACTCCATGAGCACGACTTCCATGGCAAAAATGACGCCTGCCATGGGCGTGTTAAAGGAGGCGGAAATTGCTGCGGCTACGCCACAGGCAACCAGGGTGCGCATGCTGTTGTTGGGCAGCCGAAACCAACGGCCTATTATGCTCGCGCTGGCGGCGCCCATGTGCACGGCGGGACCCTCGCGACCCACCGACTGCCCCGTTGCCAAGCAGATGAGCCCACCGAAAAACTGCGCCCATAAATTGCGGGAAGACATGTGGCCCTGATGCGAGTGCAGTCGGTCGAGCACATGGGTAACACCCACGGCGCGATAGCGCGGGTGCAGAAAATGGAAAAACACGGCCAGTATCAATCCGCCCAGCAACGGCAGGCCGAAGTGCCAAATACGCGGCAGCGATTCAAAGTCGTCGTGGCCTTGCGGCAGGAGCCAATCGAGCGGCTCGTCGATGGCGAGTCGAAACAGTACGATTACCAGGGCCGCCGCCAGTCCGCTCAACATGCCAAGCAGCGTCAGTTGCGGCAAGGCGTCTGTGTAGGCTAACCGCAGTCGAAAATTGTCGAGCCAATTGTGTGCAAACTGTACGAGCTTCAGTGCCATGCTAGGGTCGCGCCATTGAGTCTTTAACCAGCCTAGCGAAAGTGTAGAGATTCACGGACAATGCGTGACACTTATTTGCGGCGCAGGGCTAATTGAGGGAAAAGCAACTTTCGCATGTTGCCGGCTCGCTCTATTATACGTAATTAAGCCTTGAGTTTTCACAGGGGAGTCAATCGAGTGATAAAAATCGGCATAGTCGGTGGCACGGGTTACACGGGGGTAGAGCTATTAAGGCTCTTGGCCAACCACCCAAAAGCGAAAGTCACCACAATTACCTCGCGGGCGGAAGAGGGCGTGCCGGTTGCACAGTTATTCCCAAATTTGCGCGGCCACTACGATCTCGCCTTCAGTGCGCCAGATCCAGATGTACTCGGTGAATGTGACCTGGTGTTTTTTGCCACGCCGCACGGTGTCGCTCAAGCAATGATGCCCGACCTGATGAGCCGCGGCACGCGCGTGGTGGATTTGTCCGCAGATTTTCGTATCAAGGATGCCGAGGTTTGGGCCCAGTGGTACGGCAAGCCGCACGGTTGTCCGCAATTGATTGCGCAGGCTGTGTATGGCTTGCCGGAAGCTAATCGACACTTGATTGCCGATGCGGATTTAGTGGCCTGCCCCGGTTGCTATCCGACCGCGACGCAGTTGGGTTTTATTCCACTGTTGGAAAATAATTTGGTCCATCCTGAGCGATTAATCGCCAATGCCGCCAGTGGCACTAGTGGTGCGGGCCGGCAGGCGAGCATCGACAATTTGTTATCTGAAACGGCGGATAGCTTTAAAGCGTACGCCGCAAATGGTCATCGACACCTACCCGAAATTGAGCAGGGCTTGCGCGCAGCCTTGCCCAAAGGTGCCGGCCAGATTGGCTTGACGTTTGTGCCGCACTTGTTGCCCATGGTGCGCGGTATTCACGCGACACTGTACGCAACCCTGCGGGGCAATGCCGGGGACTTGCAGGCGTTGTATGAAGAGCGTTACGCCAATGAGCCCTTCGTAGATGTGTTGCCCGCAGGTAGCCATCCACAAACACGCAGCGTTAAATCTTCTAATATGTGTCGTATTGCCATCTGCCGCCCTCAACAACGTGATACCGTTGTGGTGATGTCGGTCATCGACAATTTAACAAAAGGGGCGTCTGGGCAGGCCATCCAAAATATGAACATAATGTTTGGCTATGACGAAACGCTTGGTTTAAATAGCCCAGCGTTGTTGCCCTAATCTCAAACCGATGAGGAGAGTTCCATGACCGCTGTCAAAGGCAGCAAGCAGTATCGACTGGAAGTTGTGCCCTATCGCCCATGGCTCCGGTGGCTATCGCGATTGCTTGCACTGTTGATCGCTAGTGCGGCCGTTTATTTCGCTCATTCCTATGGCACTAGCGAAGCTCTGAAATACCAAACCCAGGCACTCGCCGAACGCGACCAATTTGAGCAAGCGCTGGCGGAAAGCCGCGCGGAAGCGGAGGCGTTGCGTCAGGAGGTGGCCAATTTAAAGCTCGGGTCCGAAGTGGATAAGGCGGCCAGCGAAGATGTCCGCAATGAGGTGATTCGATTGAAAGCCGAAATCGCCGAGTTGCAAGAGGACATCACGTTTTATCGCGGTCTGATGATGCCGTCTGCAGATAAGCAAGGGCTGACTATCGGTTCGTTAAACGTAATCTCCACCGGTGTTGAACGGCATTTTAACTACAAACTGGTGGTTCAGCAGTTGGCAACCAATCACGCGATGTTGACGGGGCATGTGAACTTCACCATCGTTGGGCGGCAGGATGGCCTACCGATGAGTTTGGCCCTAATGGATGTGTCAGACGCGGTAACCACCAAGGATATCCGCTTGGGTTTCCGCTATTTCCAAAATGTTGAGGGCGAACTGGTGCTACCCGTTGGCTTTGAGCCGATTCGCATTGAGATTGTCGCTAAGGTCCGTGGTGCCAAATCCGCCACGGTTGAAAAGAAATTTGGCTGGCTGGTTGAAGAAAGCTAGCACAGAGTAAAGGTGTAGAGTATGAGTTTATCGGGCGGAACCACGCTGATATCTAAAGCCACCAAAATTGTTGGCGATGTTCACTTCAGTGGCAGTTTAGAAATTGAAGGTGAGGTTGAGGGTAATGTCATCGCCGATGGTAAAGGCGACGCCAAAGTTAACGTGCGTGAAAAGGGGCGCGTTAAAGGCGATATCACCGCGCCACTCATTATGATCAACGGCCAAGTGCAAGGGAATGTGCACTCCGATAAGCACATCGAGCTGGCCTCGAAGGCGGTGGTTGAGGGCAATGTGCACTACCACATGATTGAAATGGTCAAGGGTTCGCAGGTCAATGGCAGCTTGGTATATGGCATTCAAGACAAGCCTAAATCCGAACCGAGCATGGCGCCTAAGGCCATTCCGGGCGCGGCTATAGTTGACTGAAATACTAGGTTAAAAGGATAATGGCGCTGCGTGCCACCCCTGAGGGTGGTGCGATCGCAGGAGATGTTATGTCAGCCCCAGAAGTATTTATCCCACAAGCCTTAAATGTCACCACAAGCGCGGCCGCTAAAGTGGCTAGTTTGATCGAAGAGGAAGGAAATCCCGACCTCAAATTGCGTGTTTATGTGACCGGTGGCGGTTGCTCCGGCTTTCAATACGGTTTTGCCTTTGAAGAGCAGCTCGCGGAAGATGACACTGTGATTGAAAAAGACGGGATCAAAGTTGTTGTAGACGCCATGAGCTACCCCTATTTAGTGGGCTCGCAAGTTGATTATGACGAGGGTTTACAGGGCTCTCGCTTTGTCGTTCAAAACCCAAATGCCACCAGCACCTGTGGTTGCGGGGCCAGCTTTTCGCTGTAATGCGGGCGTTGGACGTAATTACCCTAGGCGTATTTCCATAGCCTCTAAAAAACACCCAATAAAAAAGGCGCTCTAGAGCGCCTTTTTTATTGGGTGACGGTGTGGTTTGGGCGTCAGTTCAGCAAGCTGGCGCGAAACACATGCAGTTTTGCCTTGCCCGATACGTCGTAAATCAGGACAAAATCCTGGTCGGCCATGGCTTTTGGCACACTCATCCAGAAGGTTTGGTTGTAGATTTTAAAGCCCCACATTCCCCCTTCAAGTTTCATGTCTACGCGGTAGAGGTTATTGCCAAGATAATTAAAGTTCTCCGTGCCCCGGCCGCGATTGTGGTTCAGCCTCACGTTGTTCAAGGGTGCTTCCCCTTGGGGTTGTGCTGCAAGGCGGCTCAGTGTTTGTTTGGCAAACGCCACGCTATCTGGGCTCTCATCCTCTGTGCTCGGCCAGCTGGCGGGCGCTTTTGGCGCAGCAGGCGGTGCAATGTCGATAGTGGCTGCTGGCGCAGCTATCGGCGCCGATATGGCTGCAGGCGCGGGATTTGCGGCTCTTGCGGCCTCGGCTGCCTTTAATTTCTGGGCTTGCGAGATAAGCTGAGTACGTTGTTGCCGCAATTCGATCTGATGGGCTTTGATGCTGGCTATTTCATCGGTGGCGCTGTCTTGGCGTTCTTGCAGTCGCTCTAGTTTCGCCGCACTTCGATTGTAGCGAATGGAGGCAAGCGTGGCCGATCTCGCTGAAACGTCGCCTGGCTCAAGCTCGGCCTTTGCAATCGCTTCCTCTAGGGCAGTTTCCTGTTCGGTAACATCGCGCTGTGCTTCATTGATTTCTGCCTGTGTACGCTCCAATCGGTCTACTAAATAGGCAAGGCGCTCGTCGTGCTGAGACAGTGCGTCTTCAACCTTCTTGCGCGCTATCTGGATGTCATCGAGAGACTGTGCAGCACTGGCATGGCTCAATAAGGCAAAGGTGGTGAATAGGGAAATAAGTAAAAAGCGTATATATCTGGGAGAGGGCAAAGTCATTTCCATTGCAGTTGTTAACCGGAGGCGCATTATACGCAAAATTGACTGTATATAAATTGATCGCCGATGACCTGTTGGTCAGCATCCGTAAGTGTAGTTCATGATGGCAGTGGGGACATTATCGCGCCGGGAAAATGGCCCCCAATACGACGGGGTGGCTGGCCCCGGTGACGCTGCAGAGGTTGCCCGGTTGGTGGGTTACGCGTTGTCGCGCTAACCAAGCGAATGCCATGGCTTCGACCCATTGCGGGTGAACCCCGATTGTTTCGGTGCTTTCGATGCGCCACTGGGGCAGCAGGGCGGCTAGCCGCTGCATTAAAAAGCGGTTCTGGGCCCCGCCGCCGCAGATATATGCAGCATTGCCGGCGAGCGGTGCGCAGGATTGTGCGATAACCTGTGCGGTAAATTCGCACAGTGTGCGTTGAACATTTTGCGGCGTTTCATTCTGTAATAGCGATTGCAGCCAGTGCAGGTTAAAGGTTTCGCGACCAGTACTCTTCGGGGGAGTGGCTTGGATAAACGGGTGCGCAATTAATTTTTCGAGCAATGCCGGCTCCAGGTCGCCACCCGCCGCCCATTGACCGTCGCTATCGTAGGCCTGCTGTAAGTGCTTTATGCACCAAGCATCCATCAGCACATTCCCCGGTCCTAGGTCATAGCCTGTTGCTGTTCCGTCAGTGGGCAGCCAGGTTATATTGCTCATGCCGCCAATATTGATAACCGCTCGCGATTCTGTCGCACTGCCAAATGCCCACGCGTGAAAGCCGGGCGCCAGTGGCGCGCCGTGACCGCCGGCGGCAATGTCGCGTCGCCGGAAATCCGCCACTGTGGTGATACCGGTGCGTTCGGCGATGATATTTGCGTCGCCTATTTGAATGCTAAACCCCTGGGTTGCGTCAGTGGTCGGGCGGTGGCGCACCGTTTGACCGTGGCACCCTATGGCAGCTATTTGCTCTGGCGCAATTTGGTGCTGAGAAACTAGGGCTAAGGCGGCTTCTGCGAAGGCGTGACCAAGTGTTAAATCGAGCTCAGCCAGCTGCTCTAAAGTGCAGCTCTGCCCGTCCGCTAGGGCGTGAATTTGGCGTTGTAACGAAGCTGAAAAAGGCTGGCTAGAAGAGCCCACAAGGTGGCAGCGATTACTGTCAAATTGCACTAGCACCGCGTCGATGCCATCGGCACTGGTGCCGGACATCAATCCGAGAAAGTAATCGCTCACTATCGACCCAGTTGCGCCAACTGTGAGGTGCGTTGGTAGTCTTCCAGTGCCGCGAGTGCGGTAGACGTCTGCGCGTGGAAGCGTGCAAGTTCTGATCGCGCTATGGCGTTAGCTTTGGGCAGCGGCACAGTCACTGGGTTGCGTACTGCGCCGTTGACATAAAATTCATAGTGTAAGTGCGGGCCCGTGGCCAAGCCGGTTGATCCAACATAGCCGATAATCTGGCCCTGCTTGATGCGACTGCCGTTGCGGACGCCGCGCGCAAACTTGCTCATATGTGCATAGAGCGTGCGGTAGGTTTGACCGTGTTGAATGATCACCGCATTGCCGTAACCACCCTTGCGGCCGGCGTGAATCACCTTTCCATCACCTGTTGCTCGAATGGGGGTGCCGCGCGATGCGGCATAGTCGGTGCCCTTGTGGGCGCGAATGCTGTGTAAAACGGGGTGTTTGCGACGCAGATTGAAGTGCGAACTGATGCGTGCGAAATCTACCGGCGTGCGCAGAAATTCTTTGCGCATGCTATCGCCCTCTGGCGTGTAATAGTGCGCGTTACCCTTTTCGTCTTCATAGCGAACCGCGCGGAATTTTTTGCCTTGATTGACAAACTCGGCCGCGAGTATGGCGCCGTTATCGAGTTTTTCGCCGTCTAAATAGCGCTCTTGATACACCACGCTAAAGCTATCTCCGGCGCGGATATCGAGCGCGAAGTCGATGTCCCAGCCAAAAATATTTGCCAGCTCCATGATCAGGCTGGGCTCCATTCCCGCGGACTGGCCGGCTAAAAAGAGTGAACTATTTATATCGGCGTGGCGGAAGGCGGTGATTAAGTCGGGTGTGCGGGTGATGAGGTCGCGTTCAAAGCCGGTATCCGTTCGACGATAGAGTTCGTGCGAGAGTCGATTGGTTTGGTACTTGAGGCTATCGAGCTTCCCATCTGCGGCCACTTGAAAGCTCAGTACTTGCCCCGGGTGGAGGCGTTTGAGTGAGTCGCTGGCCTCTTTATTGGCAATGACTTCATACATCACTCGATCGTTGAGGCCGGCGCGCTGAAAAATCAGCGACAAGTTGTCGCCGCTGCGCACGGTAAAGTCCTGCCATGCGGGTTCGGGGGTTGTGTATTCAGCGCTTTCTAGGGGAAGGGCACTCGTTTCAGTGGCGGTGATCGGGGTGTCATCGAGCGCGATGGGCTCAGATTTTGATAGCGGTAGCTCCAGCGTCAGCGTGGCATGCTTGGTTGCGATGGCTGATTCCGAGGGTAGCAACAGCGATATTAACAGCGCAGCGCCGAGTGCCCCTGCGGTCAATAGGTGACCGATCGGATAGCGCGGCTTCTTATTATTTTTTCTTTGTTTTTCAGTCGCTTCCATAACAATTCTAAACCTGTTACTAAATCTATGAGCTAACTATTCAATGTATATCAGAAAATTCCCTTTCTGTCACAGGTGGAAGTCCGTGGCCTCTTTGTATTTCAAAGGCTTTCGGGTATGGTTGCGAGCCCCGACACACCGGCCTTGGTGTGCATTAGGGGTGGCAGTTAAGCAATAAATTGGCGTTTTGGGAAGTGAGCATGGCAAATATTGATGTGGGGTTGTTGGCAGATTTAGAGGCGCGCGGCCTGGTGGCTCAAATGACGGGGGATCGGGCGCTGGAATCCTATCTCGCTGAAGGCTCTCGTACCCTTTATTGTGGTTTTGACCCCACCGCCGACAGTTTGCATATTGGCAGTTTGGTACCCCTGCTGACGCTTAAGCGCTTTCAGTTGGCGGGCCATAAGCCGCTGGCCTTGGTCGGTGGCGCTACCGGCCTGATCGGAGACCCCTCTTTTAAGTCGGCAGAGCGCAAATTGAATACGCCCGATGTAGTAGCGACATGGGTGGATAAGCTTAAAGCGCAGGTGGGTGCGTTTATCGATTTCGAGTGTGGCGATGCCAGTGCTGAGGTGGTTAACAATCTCGATTGGACCGCCAATATGGATGTGCTGACCTTTTTACGCGACGTGGGTAAGCACTTCTCTGTTAACAATATGATCAACAAAGAGTCGGTAAAGCAGCGTATTGACCGCGAAGGTGCGGGTATTTCCTTCACCGAATTCACCTATATGTTGTTGCAGTCATACGACTTCGCGGAATTGTATAAGCGCAATCAGTGCACGCTGCAAATCGGTGGTTCGGATCAGTGGGGCAATATCACGGGCGGCGTAGATTTGACGCGCCGGCTGCACGGCGGGCAGGTGTTTGGTCTTACATTGCCTTTGGTGACCAAGTCTGATGGTACTAAGTTCGGTAAAACTGAATCGGGCACAATTTGGCTCGATGCCAATAAAACCTCGCCCTACGCTTTCTACCAGTTTTGGCTCAATACGGCGGATGCGGACGTCTATAAATTTCTGCGCTACTTTACCTTTCTATCGGTAGCTGAGATTGCTGACATTGAAGCTGCGGATGTTGCAGCGCAAGGGCGGCCGCAGGCTCAGGGCGTTTTGGCGCGCGAGGTAACCCGGTTAGTGCATGGCGATTCGGGCTTGGCTGCTGCGCAACGCATAACGGAAGCGCTTTTTGCTGGCGACACGGCCGGCTTGTCTGAATCTGATCTCGATCAGCTAGCCCAAGACGGTCTGCCGTCGAGTGCTCTGGTGCTGGATGGCCAGCCGCTGACACAGCTGCTTGCTGATGCTGGTATGGCGCCGTCCGGCAAGCAGGTCAAGGACGCCTTGCAGCGCAATGCGGTGGAAGTAAATAAGGTGACTGTTGGACTCGAGCAAAACATGGCGGCAGCCGAGGTGTTTGCGCAATCCAATGCGCTGTTCAATAAATACTTCCTGGTGAAGCTAGGGAAAAAGAAATACCACCTGTTTACCTGCTAATTTTTCACTCAGCCTGCTCGAAAAACACCCGTCCAGGCGGGTGTTTTTGTTGGTCGGTAAGAACTTTTTAAAAAAGTTAAAAAAGGGCTTGCCAAGTGAGTTGGGATGCGTAGAATGCGCGCCTCTCCAACGGCAACACAGTGTGTTTGAGACGGCGGAGAGGGGGTTTGAAGTTCAGGTTGTTGGCATCGCTAAGTGCCTGATTTCCAAAGTCCCGTCGGTTGATTGCTGATTTGAACGAAG
>NZ_JACHXZ010000006.1 GCF_014192475.1 Simiduia aestuariiviva | reverse complement strand
TCGTATTCTACGTGTGCAGCAGAGATGGTGATACCGCGCTCACGCTCTTCTGGCGCAGAGTCGATACCGTCAAATGCAACTGCTTCGCCACCCCATACTTCAGCACATACGCGCGTCAGAGCTGCGGTCAGCGTGGTTTTACCGTGGTCAACGTGACCAATGGTGCCCACGTTTACGTGGGGCTTGTTACGTTCAAACTTAGCCTTAGCCATTGCCAACGTCTCCTATATACAGGGGCGAATACATCGTTTCTTCAAACAAAACAAAATTCCGCAAAAGACCGGCCTTTGCGGAAACTGGAGCTCTTGACCGGAGTTGAACCGGTGACCTCACCCTTACCAAGGGTGTGCTCTACCAACTGAGCTACAAGAGCGTAAACTTCAATGCTTTTTCCGGCACCAAAACTGGAGCGGGCAGCGGGAATCGAACCCGCATCATCAGCTTGGAAGGCTGAGGTTCTACCATTAAACTATGCCCGCATTGACCGACGGACTCTGCAGCTACAGCCAATCCGAAAAACACGTCACCGCGCTTGCGGTAACTGCCAGTCATCGTGACCTGGGCTTAAATAATGGTGCAGGGGGATGGATTATTCCCTACGGTCGCCGCTATCGCGGCGCTCGCCTGCGCTTCGCTGGTCGTCGAACCATCCCTCTGGCTCTCACTCCATCCCCCAACGGGGATTTTTCCAACGAAGTGCCAAATTCAACATCTGGACTTCAATAATGGTGCAGGGGGATGGATTCGAACCATCGAAGCTTTCGCGTCAGATTTACAGTCTGATCCCTTTGGCCACTCGGGAACCCCTGCCAAAAGAGCCGGCAATTCTCCGGCTCAAGCTAGCGCTTGTCAACCATTTTTGTGAGTAAATTCACAGGCTTACAGCACGTAGCTTATAGAAAATGGAGCTGGTGAAAGGAGTTGAACCCTCGACCGCCTGATTACAAGTCAGATGCTCTACCAACTGAGCTACACCAGCTAAAACCACTTCAAAACACACCTTTTCAGGCCTGCCTGTAATGTGGAGGCGCGATTCTAGTGAAACTTGTCCCCCGACGCAACAGCTGAACATAAATTTTGACGAATCTCTTGCCCACCATCTTCCGGCAGGAGCTCGGACCAGACCGCATCACCCACTCTAAGCGCCTGGCCTGGCCCCAATACCAACCACATCTCTTTTTGAGTGCGCGGTAAAATTCTTATCTGCGCTGAATAGCCCAAGCGCTCCATCTCCTGCTTCCGGGCCTCAGCCAAGGGCTTCTGGGTAAACATGCCAAACGAAATGCCGTTGGCCAGCTCACCTTTTGGAATCACATAGCTGTCCACCTGCTTTGCCTGCAACTCATGCAGGCGTCTTAGCGCCTGCTCTTGGGATGACTCAGGTGGCAAATAGACCCAGTAGGATTCGCCCGCCGTTATTTCCAACGACTGTAAATTTGACTCCACCCCCAGCGCCCGCAACCGCTCACGCACAATCGCGCCCCGATCCGCATCCACAAACGGCCCAGCCAACGTGCAGATCGGCGCACTGCTGGAAGCAGGCTTAGCGGATGCCTTCGCCAAAACCTCGCGTGCATCGGTATCCATTTCATCAATGATGATCAATGAACGCGCAGCGGTACCCGCCGCCGGCGCAGAGGCAACTGCAACGCTGGGCTCCTCCGCGGGGCGCAAGAGCTGCCAGCCAAACAACAACCCATTCATAACCACCAATACAACAAACACCAATCGCATCTACTTTATTCCTTTATTGTGTTTGAACGCCTGACATTTGGCGCTACGGCAGCGCCACCGCCAAACCATCCATCACCAAATGCGGCACCCAATGCGCCCCCGACAACGCAGCCGCCAGTCGCCGCCCATCGCCGCCAGTCACGACGACCTCG
Organism: Simiduia aestuariiviva; assembly: GCF_014192475.1. Taxonomy (GTDB): domain Bacteria; phylum Pseudomonadota; class Gammaproteobacteria; order Pseudomonadales; family Cellvibrionaceae; genus Simiduia; species Simiduia aestuariiviva. The sequence continues at coordinate 40,568 of NZ_JACHXZ010000006.1, read as the reverse complement.
GCATCGGGGGCATAGCGCGCCACCACCTCGCCAACCAAACCAATAGACATCAAATAGGTGGCCCCAGATACCGCAGCCCCGGTATCTCGCGCAGGCGCGTCGGGCGTCGCATCGAGCAACTCAGGCACTTTAACAGCCGCGGTTCCAGAAAACAGACTGGCGCGCATCATGTGCATTCCAGGCCCAATAAAGCCACCCTCAAAACGGTCTGCCCGTAGCACATCGACGGTGAGTGCAGTACCCGCATCAACCACAACCAGTGGGCGATTCGGCCAGCGCCGCCGAGCCGCCAGAGCCGCCAACCACCTATCGACACCCAGACGATCCGGCGAGTGATAACCACACTCCAAGCCGTCCCACCCAGCAAGCACTTGGGCACGCTCAACCTCAATGCCAAATGCTTCCGTCAAGGCCAACGCCAAGCGCTGCGTGGCGCCGGCCACGGACGCCACTCTTATTCGCTCAGGCGGCCCAACCGGCAACCGCAACGCCGCCACACCAGCGCGCTCAAAATCAGCCCAGCTGCAGTCGCCACAGGTGCCAACACCCGCAATACGCCACTTTATTCGGCTATTGCCACAATCGATATCTACGATCATGGGCGCGACCTAACACTCACTTCACCACCATGAAATGTTTGAATGCCATCGTCGGTCTCTAATAGCAAAGCGCCGCCATCATCCACACCACGAGCCACGCCTGCAACCGACTGACTCACACTGAGCAGAGTAACTGGCGCATCGCGATATATGTCCAATGCCGACCACTCCTGCCGCAAGCTGGTAAAACCTTCTCGGCCAAACTGCGTCAACACGGCAACCAATTGCTCAAGCAGCAAGCCGACCACAGTTGAGCGTGAAACGCTAAGCCCTTCGCGACGTAAGCTGGTCCACGGCTGCTCGATAGCTTCCGCTTCTGCGTCGCCCATCTGCACGTTTAACCCAATACCAATCACCACCTGACACTCGCCCGCGGGATCACCGGTCATTTCCAACAAAATGCCACCCAGCTTGCGCCCGTCCACTAACAGGTCATTGGGCCACTTTAACCCCACCGCCACCAATCCCGCGGATCGCAGCGCGCGCGCGCAGGCCACCCCCACAGCCAAACTCAAACCACTGAGCGCGGCCGCACCGCCCGCAAACCGCCACACTAGCGATAGATAAATATTGGCACCAAACGGGCTCACCCACTGGCGACCGCGCCGGCCTCGCCCCGCCACCTGCTGCTCCGCCAGCACGACTAAACCGTGAGCGGCGCCGCCTTCAGCAACCTGCATCGCCTGCACATTGGTTGAGTCAGTTTGCAGCAGTAAACGCAACTGCAGCTGAGCGCGGGCAGATTCTGACGTCGCCGCCAGCACCTCCGGCACCGACAGTAAATCCAACGGCCGAGACAGACGATAACCGCGCCCCTTGATCGACTCCACAGCCAAGCCGAGCGCCTCCAGCTTTTGCAACTGCTTCCAAACCGCGGTACGCGACACACCCAACAGCGCCCCCAGCGCCTCGCCGGAGTGAAATTCCCCATCGGCCAGAACCGGCAACAGCACTTCCAAACTTCGCGTATCCGAACTCATGGCTGCGAGCTTCCTTCTTCTATATAGCGGCGCTCATACCGCGCGCCCAAACTGGTTAACACTTCGTAGCCAATGCTCCCCATTGCAGTCGCCAAGACGTCTACCGTCAGCGCATCGTTCAACAATTCCACATAGGCCTCACCCACGACGGGCAATGGGGATACAGACGATACATCGAACACCAGCGTATCCATCGCCACTCGGCCAACGAGCGGAACGCGCTGCTGCGCCAGCTCACCCACCGCGCGACCGAGCATCTGCCGATGAAGGCCATCGGCATAACCGCCCAAGGTTACCGCCAGCGTCTGCCCTTTAACGCCCTGCCCTGCGGCGCCATAACCCACTGCCGCATCGGCTTGAAGTTGGCGATATTGCATCACCGGCAGCGCCAGTCGAACTACCGCCTCTTGCGGGTTTGACTGGCCGGGCGTGGGATTCACACCATACAGGGCAGCCCCCGGCCGCACGCACTGCTGATGCCAGGCGCGCCCCAGAAAAATGCCCGATGAATTGCTAAGACTGGTAATAGCCTGCGGCCAAACCGACTGTGCGGCACCGCAAACTTGCTCGAAAGCCTGAAGTTGCTGTTGATTCTGGGGATGCCCGGCCTCGTCGGCACAGGCCAAATGACTCATAAAAATCTGCACCGCCAATGACTTTGCCTCAGGCGAAGCGAGTAAAGCCTGCAACTCAAAGGCATCCAAGCCAAGGCGCGTCATGCCGGAATTGAACTTGATGACACAGGGCGCCAATGGCCCCTGCCCTTGCGCAGCCAGCCACCGCTCTATGGCATCCATGGAAAATAGGCTCGGCCACAAGCGGTGCGCGATAAATGCCGGCTCAGCGCCAGGTCGCGCGCCACCCAGCACCACAATATCCGCCTCACCGCCCAGCACCTCACGTAGCTCAACGCCCTCAGCGAGCGTTGCCACAAAAAATAAATCGCAGCCCGCGCGCTGCAGCGCACTCGCCACTGGCTGCACACCCAAGCCATAGGCATTTGCCTTGACCACTGCCGCGCACCGCGCTGGGCGCACCCGATCGCGCAGCCGCAGCCAATTGCGCACAATGGCGCGCAAGTTAATTGTGAGAATGCCGTCTGGCTGAGTCATACCACCTCCCTACCGGTCGCTCAGTTTACGCAGAAGCCCCGTGCCGCGATAGTCACCTGCATAGCGTTCCTCGTATTGAGAAGGAAACCGTCTAAGCAATACCCAGCAACCACTGCTGCCGAGCACTATGCTTAAAGACTAGTAGTATCAGGAAACCGCCATGTTTAAACACTCTGCCCAACGCAAGCTGGGCCAGCTGTTGCTGGATCGACACCTCATCAGCCCACAACAGCTCGCAGACGCGATAGCCGCCCAACGCCAACAGGCGATTCCACTGGGTGAGATCTTGGTACAGCAACACCTCATTAGCGAGCGCCAACTCGCACGCACACTAAAATGGCAGTCGCTATTGCGCACAGCCATGCTTGTGAGCAGCTTCAGCTTAGCCGCAAGTCCTTGCTTAGCGTCTGAAGCTCAACGCATGACCCAACAATTCGTAAACGATATCGGTGGCTACACACAACCGAAGCACAAAACGAAAAAGACCAAGCGCTTTAATGAACCCGAGCCAAGCTGGCTGACGGAGTTGCGATCCGGCCCTGCTGCCCCCATCGTGGCCATGGTCTCTGGCCGATACACCGGTGGTGTAAAGTCCAGCGCCAAAGGCCTGCGCTACAAAACCAAGTGGTCGGAAGACAGCCTGAAATTGGAGCTTCGCTACCAGTTTTAGCCCAGCACTACGAAAGCTTACTGCGGCCAAAGGACTTAGCGATATCGCAGCAACCCCACCACACGGCACCGGCATACATCGAGGCGTCTGCAGCATCAGGCAGAACCCATTAGGTAGAACCAATGTAGCACCCACAAAAAAGGGCTGGCAGGTATTAACCTGCCAGCCCTTTCCAAATATGGTAGCTAGAGGCGGACTTGAACCGCCGACCCCAGCATTATGAGTTATGTCTGAATCGTTTACCCATTTTTTACAAAAATATTTCAAGACCAATAATAACCAACAAATCAATAACTTACGATCACCACTATTAACTCAACGATAACCTCTGTTAACCTCTGCGGTAGCACCACGGTAGCACCAGAGTAGCACCGTGGTAGCACCAGATGCCGCAAAACAGAGAATAGATCCATGTCGGAAACGCACAATTTCACCAAAGCATTGCTCGACGAGCTACAGCCCATACCCGGCAAAACGCGGAGCTACTTCTACGACAAGCGAATCAATGGCCTATGCCTATCAATCACCCCCAAGGGCACCAAAAGTTTTCTGGTCTACCGCAAAGTCGAGGGTAAGCCCGTTAGAGTTACTCTGGGCCGCTATCCCGACATGAAAATTGAGCAAGCGCGTAAATTAGCTATGGATGCCCTGTCTTCGATGGCAGGCGGCACCAATTTGATCGAAGAAAAACGCGCGGCGCGCAGCGAGGGCGTGACACTTAGCGAGGCTATGGCTGACTACCTACGAGTAAGAGGCCACACATTGAGCCCGAACACCATCAGCAATTACAAAACAGTCCTAGATCGCCACCTAGCGAACTGGGCCAACAAGCCGCTCAACTACATTACCCGCGACCGCGTTGCACGCCACCACCGCACCCTAAGCGAAACCTCAGAAAGCGCGGCAAACAAGTCTATGCGCGTACTGCGAGCATTGTTCAATTTTGCCAATGGCCAATACGAAGATCGCCACGGGCGAGGCCTTTTTCCAGACAACCCTGTCAGTCGCCTTACCCACACCCGCAGCTGGAACAAAGAAACGCGCCGCGACAACAAAATCAAAAACAGTCAACTCGCCTCGTGGTTCCAAGCAATTGAAAGCCTCTACCATCGAGAAGACCTATTCACGCACGTTGCCGCAGACTACCTGCAATTTGTATTGTTAACTGGCCTCCGGCGGCGAGAAGCAGCCGGCCTTAACGTTGGCGACCTAGACTTCCGGGATAAAACATTTACCGTACACAAAACCAAGAATGGCCACCCCCTCACCCTGCCAATGTCAGATAACGTGCTCGCCATACTTAAACGGCGGGCCGAAAACACTTCCGGGGAAATGGTATTTGAAAGCTCAGGCTCCAGTGGCCAAATCAATGATCCCCGCCGCATCATTGACTACATTCGAGAGGCCTCAGGGGTCCACTTCACTATTCACGACCTCCGGCGAACGTTTATATCCATTGCAGAATCTCTGGATATACCTGCCTATGCCCTAAAACGCTTGGTCAATCACAGTACAGGGGGCGACGTTACCGCCGGCTACATCATTATGGACGTCGAGCGATTGCGTGTGCCCATGCAAAAAATATCCGATTTCATCAACCAAACAGCAGCAAATAATACGACTGGCATCCCCATGCCAGGCCTCCGTACCAGCGCAACCGAGAGTCCTCTATGAATAAAGCTACAACTAAATTTCTAAGCGACGAAATACAAGAAATCCTAAAGCAGCCTGTAAAAAAAGCTTGGCTAGAACATAGGCACAATCTGCCATTCGATGACGCTTTCGAAGTGAGAAGTCGCCAAATTGCACTAGATCAACTGAAAGAACTCGTGCTATCAGAGGGTTTACCTAGCCTAAACCTAGCCGAGGCCACTCTTAAGATCGACAAAGCCAGAGAGAAGCTCAAGAAGCTACAGAACCCGCTAACAACCTCAACTCCAACCAACGGCGGCAGAAGAAAATTAGAAATTAACCTCTTTATTAGGGAGTACCTGAGCAGCTTCCCTGACGCCAATGCCTCAGCCTGCTGGGCATCTTTGCGGAAACACCATCTAAGCCATCGCAATGAACAGGATTTTTTTGGCCTGGTCATTGAAGCAATTAATAACGAAATGCTCGAGTGGACATGGGACAAAACAGGCGTGGGGAATACCACCTCGAAAGCTAAATTCAGCCAATATTTTAGGAACACTAAAACGCAGCTAAAAAAAGTGTGTAAAAACGTGTAAAACTGCTTAAAACTACCAATTCTACACATCGCCTACTCGAACATGCCCTACATCAACCACCAACAACGGTGGTTGATCTTCGTAGGGCGCCTTAAACGATCATAAAGCCGTCCTTCGGAGCCAACTAAACTTCGTTAGGACTTAGCCCATGAAACGACAGGCACTTTCCACCGCCAGTACAGAAACCGAACACACCTCGGATAGATTGCTCACCCCCCTCGCGGCCTCACAAGAACTTCACGTATCCGAGGGTACCTTGTCCGTATGGCGCTCTACCGGCCGCTACCTCTTACCCTACGTCAAAATTGGCCGCAAAGTACGCTACCGCCAATCCGATATTCAAACCTTCATCCAACGCCGGGTTCACAACTTTGGAGGAGCCAGCGATGAATAATGCCAAGCGCGCCCTACCAAGCAAGCACGAACTGGCCTTAATCGACCTGCTAGAAGCCGGCACCACGGGCATATCCAAACTCACGGAGCTGCCCTCCTATGGCGAAACAGCGCTGCCAACCACCATCAGTGAATTAGGCCGTGATCGCGGCTTAATTATTCACCGCGAGCGTCGACCGCACACCCATCGCCATGGTGGCAAAACGTCTTTCACCTGGTATTGGCTAGCAGACCAACGTCAAGCCAAAAAAGCCGTTCATCTCGTCGCCCATCTCAGCGCAATGCCGCCAGAACAGGTACGTGAAAATTACCAAAGGTACATTGCCGCCTTCCCTGCTGTTGCCACAGGAGAGTCTGCCAATGATTAGGTTCCATTTGGAAGTGTGTACCACTCAAACGCAGCTCTATACGGTCAAGCTGGAGGCTTCGAGCGAGGCACAAGCAAGGGCAAAGGCGCTGGCGCACAAAGGCGAATGGATCTCGCATTATCCGCCTGATTTGGAAGAGGCCATTATTGTCACTATCCGCGAGGTGTAACCAGTGGCGAGAACAGACCGCAAAAAGCACAAAGGCCGGGGCGGCTCGCCCACCTTTGTGCGGCTGTTCCATCGGCTGTTAGACAACCCCGATTATATCAACTTAGGGCATACCGCACGCTCGCTATTAATTGATGTGCTCAGACAGTATAACGGCCGCAATAACGGTGACCTGTGTGTGACCCTTACCGTGCTCAGAAAGCGCGGCTGGACATCAAACGACACCATGCGCAGAGCGCTGGGCGAATTGATAAATGCGGGCTGGATTATCCAAACTCGCCAAGGGGGCAGAAACAGCGCCAGCCTCTATGCTGTGACCTTTGAGCCTATCGATGATTGCAGAGGTAAGCATGATCTTAAATCCACCATCACAGCACCACGCAAGCTTTAATAGCACTGGGCCGTCTACCGGCCCAGCGATACATTCATTGGGCCGGGACACGGCTCAACAAATTTGTAAGCAAAGAATAATTGCACCGTCAGCCGGCCCAGTCGGGCCGTATTTTGAAGATTCGCTAGGCCGTCAGGCGGACACCTTTATAGATATATACCATAAGCATTGGCTGCAAACTGTAATACTGGTCACCGTCAAATGCCCGCGTGCAATAAGCCAATGCAACTCCTGAATTGCAAGCGACTGCCAATCACGCTTCCAATAAAGCCGTATTGAACTTCTTCCGAAAGCGCTCTGAACACGTCAACCTGTGGCATCCAGATTTTTTGAGCAGCTTAGTTAACTTAGGTTGTAACCTACCCCATTTAGCGCGCTTCACTTCGATCGTCGAAGTGGCCATGGTTTCCATGAAATCCAATTCGTGAATTTCGAATTCTTCACCACCCTCAAAATAACCGTAATAGACCACTTTATTTTTAAAATCATAAATGTGAGGGTTAACGGGATAATCAACATGCTTAGCAATCCGATTGAAAATTTGCAGGCTACGCACAAGGTTGGACTCCGCCTTTGCAAACCAATAAGCGCAGGCCGCCTTATCCTGAACATCCAAGGCCTTTAAAAAACCACCTTCAGCCGCGCCACCATCGTCGAAAACGCCCAACGCTGACACACGCTCATGAAGGAGCCACACATCTATTTGACTGAGTTTGCGAGTCTCACCGGTTAACAGTGCGTTGATAGCATACCCAGAAATAGAGTAGCCAGTGGCTTCGCGAAAGTAGTGGGGCAAAAAATCCTGAACTGGCTTAAGAACCTTAGTTAGCTCCGCCAAATTTCTTTGATAGTCTGAAGAATCAATACGGGACAAAATGCTGTGCGAGGTCATAAACATTTCCTTTAGTGTACAAGCTGCCCCCACCCAACTGGCCAAAAGAATGTTTAGATAATGTTGAAACGATGCTGCCATGAAGGCGCTGGCAAAGATGTGGGGGATGCCATGTCCGCACGAGACAAGCGCAGTCTAAGCATCGCAGATGTAAAATTCAAGCCCGCCCGCGCACGCCAAACCTGCCCCACCAAAGCGCCCCCTCCACCTCTACACCTTAACGCAAGCGCACAATGCGGCGCTTGCGCTAGAGGGCACCTTTTCGCTCACCTGCGGCAAACCCGCGCTATCCTCCGTATTCTCATGAATGTGGCGCGGGAATCTACGGGTATTTCGCGCCAATATAAAACCTATATTGCCAACCCCGAATTACACACCTATTCTTGGCACTTCAACCAAGGAGAAGGTTATGAAAATAAAGAATATCGCACCAAGTTCTCTGTTTTTTGGCGCAGCACTCATGTTTTTTGGCGCCCCCACGCTCGCAGTTAATCCAGCCACAAGTCCATTACAAAGTACCGACAAAACACGCCTTACTGTTAGTAACGATACGCCATTTGCAGCAGCTGATAGATCTAACGTCACCTCTTCTGCCTCATGTAATATTGCAGCAAACACGACCAAAGCGGAGTTCTTAAAAGCTTTTTCTGAGATTACGAATAACAAAGATCGCTTTGAGTGCCTGCTAGAAGTTCATACTGCGTTAGAAGTGAAGCAACCCACATACAATGATAAAGCCTATGTAATCGGCGCATCTACTGAGCCCCAATTAAGCATCAATAAGGAAATTCTTGAATCCAGAAACAAACAACAAGACACCTATGACTTGCAATTTTTGTTCGCTAGCCTAGAAAAATGCTTTGATGGCGATAAAAAATGGTATTGCTGGAATAGATTTAGCTACAGCTCAATGGGGCGCGAAGGCTTTGGTGGCATAGCTGCGGGAGTAGCTGGCAATTCGAACACCATTGTCATCACACCACTTCAATACGACCTGCGCTTTAGTGAGACCTATGGCTGGCACCTACCGCTAACTATCTATTCGGCAGAGATCTCAAGCTCAGCCGATCCCGAAGATGCAAACCAAGCAAAGCTGCTGGACCCAGAGCAAGGCCTGTTAAACGTAACGATGTCAGGTATCGGAAAATTTCGAATCGGTGAATTTTGTAAGTTTGACAGTGCCTTTGGCTGCTACGTGTCACTCCAAGGCGCTATGCGCTATACCCGATTTCGTGCAACTGAAGACATAGATTCCAACAAAGGGACAGACGCCAACGCTATTGGTGGGCTGCTAAAGCTGGGGGTTAATTTTGTTTTTCCAATATACGAACTCAGCCAAGGTATAGCCGGCCACCTAGCCTTAAGCGGCGCATACACGGGCTATTACCAAAATCTATCAGACTCTACCATCCTGTTTAGCGATGCCTTAGATACCGAGGGCAACCCGCTCGCCTTCGATAAAAGCTATCAAGCGTGGAACGTAAACGCCGAACTTGCCATAACTGACAAGCTGGGCCTAAAGCTAAAATACTTTGACCCTATAGACAGCGACATCCTAAAGAAAACCTTCGCCGTCGAGTTCACCTACGACGTCAACTAGCGCACCACTGGCCTGCCAGAGGTTTTGGCAGGCCATCACTAGCCCAAACCACGGGCAGACAAATCCCCCCACATCCGGCAAAATCCCCCCTCCAGTAAATTCCATCAACTGAAGGACGCCGTATTCCATGGCCAAGAAGCCAGCCAAAGCCACCGCCAACAAAAAAGCTAAGAGCTTTGAACAAACTCTCTGGGATACCGCCGACAAGCTGCGTGGCTCGGTAGAGTCCTCTGAATACAAGCATGTGGTGCTCTCGCTCATCTTCCTGAAGTTCATCAGCGACAAGTTCGAGGCCCGCCGCGCCCAGCTCATCGCCGAGGGCCAAGCCGACTATGTGGATATGGTGGAGTTCTACACCATGCAAAACGTCTTCTACCTGCCTGAAGAATCCCGCTGGTCACACATTCAAAAGCACGCCAAGCAGGACGACATTGCGGTGAAAATCGACACCGCCCTCCACACGGTGGAAAAGCACAACAAATCCCTGCGCGGCGCCCTGCCCGATAACTACTTCTCCCGCCTGGGGCTGGATGTGGCCAAGCTGGCCGCGCTGCTGGATTCCATTAACAACATCGACACCATTGAAGACAACGAACAGGATGTGGTCGGGCGGGTGTATGAATACTTCCTCGGCAACTTTGCCGCCACCGAGGGCAAGGGCGGTGGCGAGTTCTATACGCCCAAGTGTGTGGTCAACCTGCTGGCCGAAATGATTGAGCCCTACCACGGCAAGATCTACGACCCCTGCTGCGGCTCCGGCGGCATGTTTGTGCAATCGGTCAAATTTGTGGAAAGCCACCAGGGCAACAAGAAAGACATTTCCATCTACGGCCAGGAACAAACCGCCACCACCTACAAGCTGGCCAAAATGAACCTGGCCATCCGCGGCATCAGCGCCAATCTGGGCGAGGTGCCGGCCGATACGTTTTTTAAAGACCAACACCCCGATTTAAAAGCCGACTTCATCATGGCCAACCCGCCCTTTAACCTGAAGGAATGGCGCGGCCCCGATGAGCTGCTAGATGACCCGCGCTGGGCCGGCTACGAAGTGCCGCCCACCGGCAATGCCAACTATGGCTGGATTTTGCACATGGTGAGCAAGCTCTCCGCCAACGGCGTGGCCGGCTTTGTGCTGGCCAATGGCGCCATGAGCACCAACACCAAAGGCGAAGGCGAGATCCGCAAAAAGCTCATCGAAAACGACCTCATCGATTGCATGATCGCCCTGCCCGGCCAGCTGTTTTACACAACGCAAATTCCTGTGTGCCTGTGGTTTATCACCAAAAACAAAAAAGCCGAAACCATCCCCGGCCACCCGGAATCCAACCACCGCAACCGCCAGGGCGAAACCCTGTTTATTGATGCCCGCAATATGGGCTCTATGATCAGCCGGGTTCACAAGGAACTGACCGAGGAAGACATTGCCACCATTACGCGCACTTACCATGCGTGGCGTGGAGAGGCGAAAGACGGTGACTATGAGGACGTACCGGGGTTCTGCAAGGCAGCCAAGCTTGAGGATATTGCCGCCAATGACTACGTACTCACCCCCGGCCGCTATGTCGGCGCCGCCGATATTGAAGACGACGGCATCGCCTTTGAAGACAAAATGCGCGACCTCAGCCAAACCCTGTTTGCCCAAATGCAAGAAGCGGAAGCGCTAGATAAAGTGATTCGCCAGAACTTGGAGGTGTTGGGCTATGGAGAATGATTTTATAAAGCTGTGTAAGGTTGAAGATATTGCGCTTGAAATGGGAGACGCTCCATTTGGTTCAAATTTAAAGACCAGCGATTATACGAATAGTGGCGCGCTGGTTGTCCAAGGAAAGAATATTCAAGGCCGGAGTTTTGATTGGGATGATAGAAGGTATACCACTATAGAAAAGTACAGATCAATCCCCAGAAGTCAGTGTTTTTCTGGGGATTTGATCTTTCCAAAAGTAGGAACAATTGGGAAAGTTGGTGTTTTAACTGAGTGCGAAGGTGAGCGGTTTTATTTGCTCTCCACAAACACTATGAGATTAAGAGTTGATCCATCTAAGGCCAATCATTTATTTATCTATTATTACTTCACGTGGCAGAGAACCGTAAATTTAATTCATGCAATGAATTCAAAATCGGTACAACCTGTATTTAACTTTACTAGCTTAAAAAACTTTCCGCTAGAGCTACCCCCACTGGATACTCAAAATAAAATAGCCAAAATTCTTGATGAAATCGACAAAAAAATCGAACTAAACCGCCAAACCAACGCCACCCTGGAAGCCATGGCGCAGGCGTTATTTAAAAGCTGGTTTGTGGATTTTGACCCGGTCATCGACAACGCCCTGGCCGCCGGCAACCCTATTCCCGAAGAGCTCCAGGCCCGCGCCCAACGCCGCGCCCACTACCACGAACAAAACCGCCAACAACCCAACCCCCAAGCCCCCCTCCCCCAACACATCGCCGCCCTCTTCCCCAACCGTTTCGTAGAATCCGAAACCCTGGGCTGGGTGCCGGAGGGGTGGAGCTCAGGAACGCTATCGGACCTCGCTAGCTTCGGCACTGGAAAGCGAACGACAGCCGAACTCAATATTGAGAACTACATTTCCACCGAAAACATGAACCCAGAAAAGGCTGGAGTCACTAAGGCATCCGGACTTCCCAGCACCGATTCTGTTGCGGCCTTTGCGAAGGGCCACACGTTAGTTTCAAATATCCGGCCTTACTTCAAGAAAATTTGTCTCACTAGATTTGAGGGTGGGCGATCAAACGACGTACTTTGCTTTGTCCCAAAGCTAGAAGAAGGGAATGAGTACCTATACAACTTGCTGTTTCAAGACGCTTTTTTTGACTATATGACAGCAACATCTAAGGGCACAAAAATGCCCCGCGGTGACAAAGCAGCAATAATGAGCTGGCCTGTTGTAATTCCACCGCAATCCTTTGTCAGCAAATACTCTCAGACGGTCTCAACATACTATGATTCGATAGAGACTAAAAATAGCGCGAGCCAAACCTTGTCACAGCTCCGCGACACCCTCCTCCCCAAACTCCTGTCCGGCCAACTGCGCCTGCCAGACACCGAAAAACAAGTGGCTGAGGTTTTGTAATATCACCACAGGCAAGCCAAATAATTGTTGGCTCAACAAGGAGCAATAGCTTATGGCGATTACAGTTGAACAAATTGATTTATGGCTGACCGTGCGCAGTGAGCACCAGCGGCTTGAGTTTAAAGAAGCGAAAACACAATACAGCAATGAAAAGTTGTACAAATACTGTGTCGCCATCGCCAATGAAGCGGGTGGCCACTTGGTTTTAGGCGTTACCGATAAACTGCCACGTAAGGTCGTTGGCAGCCAAGCGTTCAATAATCCCACAGACATGGCCGCAAAAATCTTCCAAGCTATCGGCTTTCGTGTAGACATTGAAGAAGTGGCCCATCCCGATGGCAGGGTGGTGATATTTACTATTCCTTCACGCCCAAAAGGCACGGCTTATCACTATGGCGGCGCCTACCTCATGAGGGCAGGGGAAGAGCTTGTGCCCATGAGCGAAGATACGCTACGTAAGATATTTTCAGAGGGGCAACCAAGCTGGCTAGAAAATATTGCCAAAAGTGATTTGAGCGCGCAAGAAGTGGTGCAATTGCTGGACACTCAAACCTACTTCGACTTACTAAACCTCAACTACCCCACGCAACAAGAAGGCGTTATTGCTCGGCTGTTGGACGAGCATTTGATTGAAGCCACCAGCAACGGCTATGCAATTTTAAATATTGGCGCTCTATTGCTCGCCAAAAACCTCAAGCAATTCTCCAGCGAAGTTAGCCGTAAAGCCGCTAGGGTGGTGGTTTATGCCGGCGAATCAAAGCTAGAGACTAAGTCAGACATCACCGGGGAAAAAGGCTATGCGGTTGGTTTTAAGGGCTTAGTGGGCTACGTGATGAGTCAGCTTCCGCAAAATGAGGTGATTGAAAACGCCATTCGAAAGGACGTGAAGCTGGTGCCTGAGGTTGTTATCCGAGAACTGCTGGCCAATGCGCTAATCCACCAAGACCTCGACTTAGGAGGAACATCGCCGGTTGTTGAAATTTTCAGCAATCGTGTTGAAATTTCCAACCCTGGCGAACCTATTGTACCCGTAGAGCGCTTCATTGATGGCTATCAATCTAGGAACGAAAAAGTTGCGGATATTATGCGTCGCTTCGGTATCTGCGAAGAGAAAAGCAGTGGAATTGATAGAGTGGTAGAATCCGCAGAATTTCTTCAACTCCCAGCACCAGACTTTCTTGTAAGTTACAAAAGAACCGTTGTGGTTATACATGGCCCTCGTGAGTTTAGAGATATGGACGGAAGCGATCGCATTCGCGCCTGCTACCAACACTGCGTACTGCAATGGGTTTTGAGAAAACAAATGACCAATCAGACACTACGAAAAAGATTTGGTGTGTCTGAGGGTAGCGGCAACAAAATTTCACAGATAATTACCGCAGCTGTTGAACAAGCACTAATCAAGAATGACCCTAACGCGCCGGACTCTAAACGTTACGCTCGCTACATCCCCATCTGGGCCTAATCGCTATTTCATCGCTAAATTGAGCCTTCCTTAGGGAGCCAGCTAACTAATTGAAAAATATAGGTTTTCTTATTTCAAGGCAAATCGAAGTGGCTATTTTTTGAACGCCAAAGGACTAGCCTCTTTGCCCCCGAAACCAGTTTGTGGAGAGTAAAACGAGGAATAGACTCCACTACCTGGTTTGTGGCGTTTGCAGACTCCGCAAATACTCACTGGGTTAAGCCAATTCCGACCATATAGAAAGCAGTTATTTATCGAACAACGAACTTGCCCATTAATTGCACATAGGTCGCTATAGGCTCTGGTCACTGGATGCCATCAAGGTGCCAACTCCGGAGATGTGAACCTTAGCCCGGGAAGTTTAAAGCAGAACTCCGAGGCTCGGAAGCGCTTGCAGCGATTCAACAAGCGGGCATAGCAAGAAACAATGTGATACAAGACAACAGTCGCCACTGATTACAGCAGACTACCGTCAAAAAAAGTTAAAAGGTTAATGGACTAAAGGGAGGATTTTTTTGCAGCTGCCAACCGGTTGCCGGCAATACCGCCAGCTATCAAACTAACGCCAAAAGCCATCAGAAAAACCTTAAAGTTGCGGGTAGACTCTTCTTCGCTGTTAAACAATGGGCCAAAAAAATGACCGATCAACCAAGCGAAGCTTACACAAAAGGCACCCCCGATAATTGCTCCTAATAGCATATAGGCAACCTTTTTCATTTAACCTCCCAAAACAGGATTTTCTTGGACTTTTCAAAGTCGGACCAGACATCCGGAATCACGACACCAAATTGAATCCGCAGCCAGGAAGACCAGTCGGTAATGCGGTTCTTGTTCCAAAGGTCGATGTGATCACCAGTGGGCGCGCCCTCTTTATCGACGCTACGCATCCAATAGTCTTTAAAGAAGATGATACCGGTTTTCCCCGCAATAACAGATTTATAGTTCACGGGAGTAAGCGAAATGGTGCGCCCAATACCTGGCAGGGAAACCTTTTTCAGCCCGGCAGCTAACTCTTCAGCAGCCAGCACATGACCTTCCGATACTCCGTGATGCCAACAATGGCGTTTGCCTGGCACTAAACGTTTTGTATCAACACCAGATTTGGCCAGCGCTGCGCCAACCTTGATCGCACACTGATTTTGGAAATCGTTGCTACAAGGTTTGTCGTGAGGGTAATTATCCCAGAGGGCCTCAAATTTGAGGGTAGCCATAATCGCTCCTTGATGTGGTTGTCCAGTTGTAGGCCATCGGCGATGTTAACCTTTAAAATGATCGCGTCGCCAGTAACTGGTACCTTCGCTTTACACCCGCCCCCATTGCCCCTACATTCCCTTGATAGAAGATAGGAAAGCACATGCTGGTGCTACTGGATACCCATGCTGACAAAGCCCCAAGGAATATGGTGCAATTGTCCAAGTATCAACGAGCAAAGATTTAGTGGGAGCCCGCCAGTAGATGACAAGCATGCCGGCACCGCGACAAACGTGTTTGCGATTGATTAGATAACCTACCCAGCGAAGCGACTCACATAAGGATTTGAGCGTGTCATTCAACGAAGCCAAGCTAGAACAAGCCATTATCGCGCTCCTTGCCGGACAGGGGTTCCCCTATTCGCCCGGCAGCGAGCTAACGCGCGCCCCCCATGAAGTATTAATCAAAAGCGACCTGCGCGCGTTTCTAACGCAGCGGTATGCTCATGAAGGCATTACACCGGCCGAAATAGATAGTGTGATCACGGGCCTTGAGCGGCTACCGGCGCTGGATTTATACGACACCAATAAAGTTATCCATAAAAAAGTGGCCGATGGCTTTTTACTCAAGCGTGAAGATCGCAGCAAAAAGGACTTGTACGTACAACTGCTGGATTACGGCGACCTACAGCTACCTCAAGAGCAGGCGCTGCCCATGGTGGCCGATAGTGGCATAGCGCCCGACCGCAACATTTACCGGGTAGTTAATCAACTTGAAATCGAAGGCAGCGAAAAGCGCATTCCCGATGCCATCCTGTACATCAACGGTCTGCCGCTGGTGGTGTTTGAGTTTAAAAGCGCGATACGCACCGAAGCCACCCTTCATGATGCCTATGTACAGCTCACTACCCGCTATGTGCGCGATATTCCGGAGCTGATGAAGTACAACGCTCTGTGCGTGATTTCTGACGGTGTTAACTCCCGCATGGGCTCGCAATTCGCACCCTACGATTTCTTTTACACTTGGCGCA
Source organism: Simiduia aestuariiviva (assembly GCF_014192475.1). Lineage (GTDB taxonomy): Bacteria > Pseudomonadota > Gammaproteobacteria > Pseudomonadales > Cellvibrionaceae > Simiduia > Simiduia aestuariiviva. The sequence continues at coordinate 24,389 of NZ_JACHXZ010000006.1, read as the reverse complement.
AGGTCACGGGCAGCGAGACCATTGAGCAAGATGGTATCAACGCGCTCCACACAATGATTCAAGGCCTTTTCGATAAGGGCCGGCTGCGGGAAGTGATTCGCCATTTCATCTACTTCCCCGATGTTTCTAAAGCGGGTGTAAAAGTAGTCTGCCGCTACCCTCAGTTTTATGCGGCTACACGCTTATTCGAAAACATAAAAAAACACAAAAAGCCCTACGGCGACGGAAAGGGTGGCACCTACTTTGGCGCGACCGGCTGCGGTAAGAGCTTCACAATGCTGTTTTTAACGCGACTGCTCATGAAGAGCCTGGCATTTGAAAGCCCCACCATCGTTTTGATTACCGACCGCACCGACTTAGACGATCAACTGTCTTCACAGTTTACCAATGCCAAGGATTACATCGGCGACAATACAGTGGTGAGCGTAGAGAGCCGCGCACAGTTGCGGGAGCTGCTAAAGGGGCGACAATCCGGCGGCGTATTTTTAACCACGATTCACAAATTCACCGAAGATACGGAGCTGCTTACCAATCGCACCAATGTAATTTGCATCAGCGATGAAGCCCACCGCAGCCAAACTAACTTAGACCAAAAAGTGCGCGTGACAGAAAAGGGCGTGGTGCGCACCTTTGGTTTTGCCAAGCACCTTCACGACTCACTGCCCAATGCCACCTACGTGGGCTTTACCGGCACCCCCATCGACGCCACCCTGGATGTATTCGGCCCGGTGGTAGACAGCTATACCATGACCGAATCTGTCAAAGACGACATTACAGTGCGCATTGTGTACGAGGGCCGTGCCGCCAAGATTATTCTGGACAACGATAAGCTCCAGGAAATTGAAGCCTACTACGCCCAGTGCGCGGAGGACGGCGCCAACGAGCACCAGATTGAAGAAAGCAAAAAGGCCAGCGCCAACATGGGCACCATTCTCGGCGATTCTAAACGAATAAGAGATTTAGCAGAGGATTTTGTTACCCATTACGAACGCCGGCTGAGTGAAGGGGCCACCGTGAAGGGCAAGGCCATGTTTGTGTGTAGCAGCCGCCCCATTGCCTATGCGTTCTGGCAGGAGGTGGTAGCACTCAGGCCCGAGTGGAACGAGATACGCGCCGCCGAGGAAGGCGTCACCCTGACAGAAGCGGAAGCGCGGGAGATCAAGCCTATTGAGCGGATCAAAATGATCATGACCCGCGGCAAGGATGACCCCAAAGCCCTGTACGACATGCTCGGCACTCAGGATTACCGCAAAGAGCTGGACCGGCAATTTAAAAATCCGAAATCCAACTTCAAAATCGCCATTGTGGTGGACATGTGGCTCACCGGCTTTGATGTGCCCTTTCTGGATACCCTCTACATCGATAAACCCATTCAGCGCCACAACCTGATCCAGACCATTTCCCGTGTGAACCGGAAGTTCGCCGGCAAAGACAAAGGGCTAGTGGTGGATTACATCGGCATTAAAAAGCAGATGAACTTGGCCTTGGCCCACTATAACAAGGCCGACCAGCAGAACATTGAAGAGATCGCCCAATCCGTGATTGTGGTGAAAGACCATCTGGATCTGCTCAACAAGCTGTTCTACAAATTCGACGCCCGCCCCTACTATACCGGCGAGCCCCTGGCACAGCTCAATTGCCTCAATAACGCGGCGGAGTACGCTCAGACCACCGACAAGACCGAAAAGCGCTTCATGGCCTTGGTAAAGCGCCTGAAAGCCGCCTACGACATTTGCTGCGGGTCTGAGGCGTTGACTGAGCCCGAGCGGGACCAGATTCACTTCTACCTGGCCGTGCGCAGCATCCTGTTCAAGCTCACCCGCGGCAACGCCCCGGACACAGCCCAGATGAACGCTCGCGTACGGGAAATGATTGCCGAGGCACTGAAGGCCGATGGCGTGGAGGAAATTCTCAAGCTTGGTGAGGATAAAGCCGGCCCCACGGATATTTTCGATGATGATTATTTAGCCAAAATCGAAAAGATCAAACTGCCCAACACCAAAATCAAACTCCTGCAACAGCTGCTGGCCAAAGCCATTGAAGACTTCAAAAAGGTCAACAAAGCCAAAGGCTCCGACTTTGCCCAGCGATTACAGCGGCTGGTAGAAAGCTATAACGAGCGCAAGGAAGACAATGTATTGGTGAGCGAGGTACTGGAAGACTTCTCCGACGAGATTATCGACCTGCTCAACGCCCTCAAACGCGAAAAAGCCTCCTTCGCCGACCTCGGCCTGGAACTGGAAGAAAAAGCCTTCTACGACATTCTGAAGGCCCTGGCAGTGAAATATGACTTTACCTACCCCGACGACAAACTCCTGAGCCTCGCCAAATCGGTAAAGGCCATAGTAGATGACAAGGCCAAGTACACCGATTGGAGCCAGCGGGACGATATTAAGGCTGAGCTCAAGGTAGACCTGATCCTGGTGCTTGCCAAGCATGGCTACCCGCCGGTGGACAGGGATGAGGTGTATAAGGAGATTTTTGAGCAGGCGGAGAATTTTAAGAGGAATCGGCCAATTAGATCGGGAAACTAATCTAATCTGTAACCAAGCTTAACAAAGAGTAAATTTCTCCATGGGCTCACCGACGCCTTTACAGACTGCTGTACAGAAATGCTTAGATTCAGCTCAATTTGAAACTAGAGCCCCATATGAAATACCACATGTGCTTACTGAGCCTTCAAGCTATGGGCTAGAACGGCTTCATTTGAACCGTCGAAAAGTTTCGCAACAAGCCTCCGAGACTGATTGCAAATCCAAACGGGCCACAGATCCATTAGCCCGCAAACTGGCGCGAGCAATTACCGAGTTATTCAAGAAGAAATAAATTGTTTGAAAAACGACCACTTCAAAGCGCTGCAAAATTTGAGCGCGGAGGAAAACTTCGAAGCGTACATGGAGGCGATGGTCAGCGTGGGGCCGCATCCGGATTTACTGCGGGCAGCTCAATTCTGTAAAGAGCGGTTTTCACACATACCCTTTTACGCGGAACGCGCGAAAAAATATCCAGATTTCTGGCTAAACTTCGCAGCAGGAAGTGTGAATATCGGTCTAGACCCATCAACTGGTGAACTATAAGTAAAGCAGTCGCCGCAAGTCAAAGTCTGCTTGGCTGAACTATTAGAACGATCAGCTGTATGAGTTCAACCGCCATAAACACTCAGGAGACCTAGATCTAATACTATATAGTTAATTGTCAGACTCGCTTGTATCCACCGTCTTCTCCACCTTATCGAAAGTTGCCAACGGCAGTATTACACGCCCCCAAAGCATAGAGGACGTTATCGAGTCGACCCGATCTCGAACAACACCATATAGAATATTAGCACCATTTATCACTTTAATTTTATCTGCCGTTTCCTTTACGGACTTATACCTTTCCGGAGCACTATCACTGAATGAAATATACGCTATAGCTTCAACATCGATTTCGTAAAAATTTGATAGAGACCCCTCCTTATCCTTGCTTTCAGGGTTTGACTGAACCCTTAGCTGAATAATGGTGGTATCTCCATCCTCATCCTCATCTCGCTCAATCTGCTTTAACGTAAACTTTACATCTTCAATCGAATAGCCTTGTGGGATTCGGTCGAATTCAGCGACTGGATTACAGCGAACCTCAACACTTAAAAAGGCATAATGTTCAAGCTGCAAGATTGATGGATTCATTATTCAACCACTCCTGAATTGATACCACCTTTTCCTTTTGCTTTACCTTTTTCTTAACTTCATGACGCAGTGAATTAATTCTCTCTTCTTGCATTTGAGCATAAAATTTTTCCGCGGATTTAATAACCTCGGTATAAACGACCCTTGGAATCATAGCTACATGCAATTCACAATCTAAAGCTTTAGCCATTTTGGAAAGACTAGAGATTGAAAAGTTGTTGTCACCCCTTAACGCTTTAGTAAGGTAAGCCCTACTACAGCCGAGCTCATTCGCTAATTCTGTCTTGGCCATGCCTTTATGATCCATGGCCGCTTGTATCATATAAGCAACTTCCATCAAAATTCCTGAAGTCTTATATGCTGCTGTATTCTTAACCTTGGAATACAAATCTTTAAATTTAGCCATATTCAATCACTCCACGAAGATTAATTTATCTTCTTCTTTAGCCTCGAAATACCGATCCCTTAACCTACAAACTTTTTTCTTCTCAGACTCTGGCGTTTTTTGAGATTTTTTTCTAAATATATGGGAGCAAACAATGAGCTTCCCTTCATCATAGAAGTACAAGACTCGATAATTCCCTTTGATAAACTCCCAAATTTTTCTATCTTTATCGACCTCATGTCTGTTCGATGCGGGAAGTGCTGTAGGGCCCACTTCAGCTGCCAACTCAAATAGCTTCAACCATCCAGATAGCTCCCCACCTTTTAGTTGGGAAAGACTATCCGCTAAATCAGACTCGCCCTCGCAATCGGATTCCACCAGCAGCCGCCACTCCCGAGCTTTGCCGGCCGGCACTATATCAGAAAGATACATTGATAGTTAACCTTTGAGTTAACAAGATTAGAAAAAGTTCCATTTATGTCAAGTTTGGCACCCATAGACCATCCTCCGACCAAGCCCGACATCTCCGATGTAGCAGACTTAGTCCAACAGGTTATATGAACTTGCGGGGCGAACCAATTAATAATCGGGAAAGTGTCAGCGATAGATGACAGGGGTTGAAGAAGCCGGGTAGCACCACGGTAGCACCAATAAAAAAGGGTTAGCAGGCACTTACCTGCTAACCCTTTCAAATATGGTAGCTAGAGGCGGACTTGAACCGCCGACCCCAGCATTATGAGTGCTGTGCTCTAACCAGCTGAGCTATCTAGCCATATCTTTTTAAGTAGCCAGATGGCCCACTCAAAGAGGGCGCGAATTTTGGCAATTCACCCCCACCCTGTCAAGGCCTAAATCGCCCTTAGCGGCCTTTTAATAACGCAGCCAGCATGGAACCCAGTACCACCAGCCCAGCACCTAACCAGCTGAGCCAATTCATGGGCTCGGCCACCAGAAAATCGGGCGCGATCCAATCTAAGATTTGAACGCAACAGAGCGTGATAACCGGCACCAGTGTAATGGTCGCACTCACGCGACTGGCCTCCCAGTGCACCAGTGCATAGGCGAAGGTGCCGTAGGCGATCACCGTATTGACACCAGAAAACAACAAACACCCCCACGCAAATGGCGACAACTGGGCAAAACTCGAAAAATCTGCCGCCGGCGCGAAGGTCACGGCGCCCACGGCGAAGATAATCCACAGAATCTCCATGGAGGTCAGCGACGTCTGCAATTGCTTTTGGATAATGCCGTAGGCGGCCCAGACTACGGCGGCCAGAAAAATCAAACCCACGCCCAACACGTATTGACCTTGGGCTGCCAATATTTCGGGGATGCGCAAATTAAAGAACAGCACCAAGCCCAATAGGAACAACACAACCCCAAAGCCTTGCCCCAAAGAAAATCGCTCATTAAATATGAACAGACTTAATACGAGCATTAACATGGGCGCCAACTGAATCATCACTTGCGCCGCCGAGGCGGTGGTGTAATCTAAGCCCAGCAGGTAAAGGAGGAAGTTGCCCAATAAGCAGACAATCGCCACCACAAAGCGTCCCGCCATGGTGCGATCAAATAATTTTCGCCACGGAAAGCCGCCCCTACATTGGATATAAGTGCCAATCAGTAAGGTGGATAGGAAAAAGCGGAACCAAGTAATCGTCACTGCATCCATCGGCCCCAGCACGCCCTTGAGCGCGATGGGCAGCAGCCCCCACATCAACGCCGTTACCAAGGCGAGCACAAGGCCTAGCTGCCATCGTCCAGTAATTACATGCACGGTTATTACTCCTGAGGTCATTGCCGCTGCGACACCTACCGTGTCTATGCTGGACGAGATAGGGCTATTGAATTAGCTCCGTGTTGAGACGACAACGCGGACACTACCCTCAGCCCAAAGATCAACTTTCTAGGCTTCTATTTGCCTATTTCGGCAAAAAATGCAGAATAAGTGACTGCAGGGTCTCACAAGGTCATTGACCTAATTGTGTAATCCTTTATGTTAGTCCCGATGGCAATGGATATTGCCACTGACGCTAACAATAACAATCCATCAGAGAGCCGATTATGACACCCCAGAAGAGCACGCTTAGCCAGTTTGCGCCCAGTGCATTGTCGCTGGCCGTTACTACCATCCTAACAACTCTAGCCCTGCCAACTATGGCCCAGGATGATGACCTAGGGTTTATGTTAGAAGAAATCGTCGTAACTGCGCAAAAGCGCGCTGAATCCGTAGACGATGTGCCTATCACCATCAACGCCTTTGCCGCCGACGGCATTCGCGATTTGGGCGCACAGAACGTCAATGATCTAGGTACTTTTATCCCCGGCGTTGAAACTAATGTTGGCGATACCAGCCAGGCCAGCTTCAGCATCCGCGGCATTTCAACCAACGACTTCGGCTCAGGCTCTGACCCAGCCGTTGCGGTCTATGTGGACGGTGTTTATACCGGTCACGGCGGCAGTGCGTTATTCAACTTCAATGACATCGATCGCGTTGAAGTACTGAAAGGCCCGCAGGGTACTCTGTTTGGTCGCAACGCGGCCGCCGGCGCCATCAGTATTACCACCAAGGCGCCCTCCCAAGAAACTGAAGGATATGCCGATGTTCAGATGGGCAACTTCAACAAACAAAAAATCTCACTGGGCTTTAACACTGGCCTGACCGACACACTCGCACTGCGAGTTAGCGGCTACGTGAACAGCCGCGACGGCATCATCAAAAATGCATCGACCAACGGCATTGCCGGCGACACCCTGTGGATTGAAGAAGATCAGGGCCTGGTAGCCGCCTTGTTGTGGCAGCCCAGCGAAAACACCGATATCACCCTGCGCACCGACTACAACCAGGACGACAGCGATGGCCCCATCGGTTCCAGCTTCACACTGACCGACAGCGAAGATGAGCTGTACGACAACTACACCACCGACAATGCCGGCTACAACGATCGCATCATTCGCGGCACCAGCCTGACTATCAGTCACGCGATGGACGACTACACCTTCACCTCCATCACGGCGAAGCGCGGTTATGAGTTCCATCAAAATGAAGAGGAAGACGGCACCGATAAAACACGCTTCTTCCTGACTACAGACACCATTGAGAAGCAGTCTCAGTTCAGTCAGGAATTCCGCCTGAACTACGAAGACGAAAACCTGAAGTGGTTCTTGGGCGCCAGCTACTTCAAAGACCAAATCGACCAAACCTATTTGGTTGATGCCACTACCCTGACCCTAGACACCTTCTTCTTAGTGGACGCGGCCAAAAAATTGGGCATCGAAAACCCAGCCGGCTTTGTGGACAACCCACCCCCGCCGTACGACACAGTCTTTACTGTTGGCAATGGCATGGGCGGCTTCCTCACCAGCCCCGGTGGTATCGTGGATCAGCTTAACGCAGGCCTAGCGCCATTCGGCCTGGGCATGGGCCCAACCGACATCGTCAATGCCGTGGGCGCCAACCTCGGCATGGGCGGCCGCCCATGGCAAGAAGCCATGCATAACAGCCGCGAGCTGACCAGCTACGCGGTCTACGGCGATGTAACCTACTCGTTTACCGATCGCTTAGATGCCACTTTCGGTCTGCGCTGGAGTAAAGACAGCAAGGACTTCGAAATTCAATCGAATTACACCAACGCCATCTTGATTCCAACGTTGAGTGGCCCCGCCACTGGCGGCGCCAGCGTTTCAACGGATATCTTGGCGCTTTCAAGCCCACTGATCCCTACGCAGATTCCCTTTGGTTTGATTTTCTTTGATGAAATCGGCACCGCCGGCAACCCAGAAAAGAAAAATGACTCTTGGAGCTCTGTAGACCCCCGCCTGGTAGTGAACTATGCCATGACCGACGACGTCATGCTGTTTGGCTCCATCGCGAAGGGCTACAAAGCGGGCGGCTTTAACAGCCTTGGTGACGACCCCAGCTTCGAAAACGAAGATGTGCTGAACCTGGAAGTGGGTGTTAAGTCCAAACTCATGGATGGCCGCATGCGCTTAAACGCATCGGTTTACCAGTTTGAATATGACAACCTGCAAATCCTGAAGCTGTCTGGCCCTGCGGGCGTCATCCCAACCTACAACATCAAAAATGCTGACGCCATTGGCCAAGGCTTTGAATTCGAGTGGCAGTTTATGGCCACCGAAAACTTGATGTTGGGTGCCAACTACGGTTATGTAACCACCGAGTACACACGCTACGAACAGTTTGAAGGCGATGCACCGGGTTTCACCTTGAAAGGTGAGCCACTGTCCTCCATGCCAGAGAACAAGTTCAATGCAATGGCTGAGTACAGCATGCACTTCGCCGATGATTTGGTGTTGCGCTTACGCGGTGATTACAACTACACCGGCGAGCGCGTCAACAACTCAGGTGTAGGCGCAGGTCAGGACATTGAAGACTTCCAAGTGATCAATGCCCGCGCCACGCTGGAAAACTCAGCTGGCGATTGGTCAGTTGCCCTTTACGCCAACAACTTGTTGGATGAAGAGTACCTGTGGGACATCGGCGGTACCGGCGATGGCCTTGGCTCACCTGTAGCCACCCGTGGCATGCCACTGATGTACGGTGTGCAGGCGCGCTACAACTTCTAGGTTGTCGCATGCAAACCCAAAAAAGGGTGCGCCATGGCGCGCCCTTTTTTGTATCTGACCCGTTAATATAATTATGTAGTAAGTTTCATACGGAAAACGCCATGGCTGAACTCATCACCGTCCTCGCCGCCCCTTTATACTTAGTGCTTATCCTGTGGGAGCTCTGGGTGGACAAACGCCGTGGCACTGGCTTTTATCGACTCAATGACGCCATAGCGAGCATGTCATTAGGCGTTATCTCTCGCACCCATCGGCTCGTTATATTTGCGCTGGGCACCTTCTTGCTCACCGAGTGGCTGCCCACCGCCGACGGCACCTTTTGGCAAGACAATTTATGGTTTGCGTGGTTAGTGGCATTCATTGGCTACGACCTAACCTATTATTGGAATCACCGACTCAACCACGAAATTAACTGCCTCTGGGCAGGGCACGTCGTGCACCACCAAAGCGAAGACTACAATCTCACTACCGCCTTGCGGCAGACCAGTGGCGGCGTGTTTGACTGGATATTTGCGATTCCTTTGTACATGACTGGACTGCCGGCTGAAATTATCGTCGCCAGTGCAGGGCTCAATTTGATCTACCAGTTTTGGGTGCACACACAGCACATTGATCGCTTGGGCTGGATGGAAAGGTTTTTTGTTACCCCGTCTCATCATCGCGTGCACCACGCGCAAAATCCGCTGTACTGGGACAAGAACTATGGCGGCGTACTGATATTGTGGGACAAATTGTTTAACACCTTTCAGGCCGAACGCGACGACACCCCCATTATTTACGGCGTCAGCCGCCCCCTGAATACCATGAACCCACTGAAAGCGAATTTGCAGGTCTGGTGGTACTTATTGCGCGATGCGATTTACTGCAAAAGCTGGTGGGATAAGCTGCGCATCTGGTTCATGCCCACTGGTTGGCGACCCGCTGACATGGAAGAACGATTACCCATTGTTAAATCGAATTTGGACGCCTTCCAGAAATTTAACCCGCCGGCGACCTTCACCACCAAAATCTATACATTGTTCCAATTTACGGCTGGATTCGTACTGGGCTTCAGCTTTATCTTCACCTTCGCAAACGAATCCAATGTGTGGGTGCTATTGGTGGGCTGGTTATTTGTCACACTGCCATTAATCAGTGCCGGTCATCTACTCGACGGCGGCAGCAGCCATTGGGAGCTGCTGCGGATTGCGCTTTCCCTCGCAGGCTTTGCACTATTTTATCAATCATTTCCAGAGGCCCAGCTTACCAACTGGCTATTTGGTATCTACCTGCTGCTCAACCTGCCTCTGCTTTCATTGCTTTTTGTGCAACCATCACAACAGGCGACGCAGTAAAATACTGAAAACTGATCAGCATAAAAAAAGGGACTGAATGTCCCTTTTTTTATGCTGAGTTAGCGGCACTTAAACATTAAACATTAAACAAAAAGTGCAGCACATCCCCATCTTTTACCACGTAGTCTTTACCTTCTTTACGTGATTTGCCGGCGCTCTTTGCGCCCTGCTCGCCGTTGTATTCGATAAAGTCATCGTAGGCGATGGTTTCCGCGCGAATGAAGCCTTTTTCAAAATCCGTATGAATGACACCTGCAGCTTGAGGTGCAGTGGCGCCCACAGGAATTGTCCAGGCGCGCACTTCCTTTACGCCAGCCGTGAAATAGGTGTGCAAGTTCAACAATTTATAGCCCGCGCGAATCACGCGATTAAGACCCGGCTCTTCCATTCCTAGGTCGGCCAAAAACTCGGTTTTTTCATCGTCTTCTAGCTCGGCAATTTCCGACTCGAGCTTGTTGCAAATAGGCACAACAACGGCACCCTCTGCATCGGCGATAGCTCGCACCTGATCGAGCAGCGGATTGTCTTCAAAGCCATCTTCGTCAACATTGGCGATGTACATGGTGGGCTTAACGGTCAGCAGCGTCAGCTCTTTTAACTGCGCTAGCTCGTCGGCATCCAAACCAAATGAACGCAGCGGTTTGGCCTCATTCAAATGCGGAAGAATTTTCTCCAACAGCGCTTTCTTGGCGATCGCATCTTTGTCCTGACCCTTGGCCGCCTTTGCATATCGCTGAATAGCGCGCTCAACGGTGTCTAAATCAGCGAGCGCCAATTCTGTATTGATCACATCGATGTCTGCAGCGGGGTCAACTTTGTTTGCCACGTGAATGACATTGTCGTTTTCGAAGCAGCGCACGACGTGGGCGATGGCATCCGTTTCACGGATGTTTGCCAAGAATTTATTACCCAGCCCTTCACCCTTTGATGCGCCCGCAACGATGCCCGCAATATCAATAAACTCCATCGTGGTTGGCACTACGCGCTCGGGTTTTACAATGGCGGCCAACTTGTCTTGGCGCGGATCTGGCACAGGCACGACACCTGCGTTTGGCTCAATAGTGCAAAATGGAAAATTCTCTGCATCAATGCCCGCTTTGGTCAGGGCGTTAAACAGGGTGGATTTTCCCACGTTGGGAAGCCCAACAATGCCACAATTAAAACCCATAACTGACTCCTTGGGGCGTCTTATTTGCGAGTGTGCAGCGAACGCATAGCCGCTTCTAAGTCACCGCTTACAATAGAATTTATCTCGCGCAAGCTGTCGTAAATCGCATCGTCGATTTGTTGCTGCTCAGCCTGCGGAGCCCGCTTAAGAACATAGCCAGACACCTGACTCGCTTGACCAGGATGACCAATACCAATTCTTAAGCGCTGAAAATTTTTATTATTACCCAATGCACTGATGATATCGCGCAAACCATTGTGCCCACCGTGGCCACCGCCAACCTTTAATCGCGCCACGCCGGGAGCTAAATCCAACTCATCGTGCGCAACTAATATCTGTTCGGGCGACACCTTATAGAAATTCGCCATGGCACCAACAGACTGGCCGCTGCGATTCATATATGTGGTGGGAACCAGTAAACGTACATCGTACTGGCCAATGAAAATGCGCCCAGCCAAACCGGACAACTTACTTTCTGGCGTGAGGGTAATACTGTGCTGGCGAGCCAGCTCAAAAACAAAATCGGCCCCGGCATTATGACGTGTCCGGTCGTATTCTTGGCCTGGATTTCCCAGGCCAACAATCAATTTAACGGGATCACTCATAGTGCAGGGGCCGATTTCAAACAGCCGACAACTTATTCTGCGTCTGCAGCTTCGTCGTCTTCAGCAGCTGTGTCGTCAGAAACCATGCCGCGTGGCTTGATGATGCTCACAATTGGAAGATCGTGATCTGCACCATGCGACAGGGCAATAGACTCAACGCCTTTTGGCAGTTTGATGTCGGAAATGTGCAAGCTCTCACCCAGACCCAGCTCGGCAACATCAACTTCGATGAACTCAGGCAGATCCTTAGGTAATACGTTGATCTCCAAATCGGTCATCAAGTGCGACACGATACCGCCGCCCTGCTTAACACCTTTGGCAGTTGCTTCATTGATGAAATGCAAGGGTACGCGTACGTGCATCTTCTGACCACGAACAACGCGCTGGAAATCAGCGTGCAGCACAACCGGCTTCGCTGGGTGACGTTGCAGATCCTTCAGGATCACGTCTTCTGCCTTACCATCAACTACCAACGAGATAATGTGTGAGTAAAAGGCTTCGTTTTCCAGGTGGCGAACCAACTCTTTATGAGCGATTTGAATGCTCTGGGGCTTAGACTTACCGCCATAGATAACAGCGGGTACTTTTTCGGCGAGACGACGAAGGCGGCGGCTCGCACCTTTCCCTTCGAGGTCACGCTTTTCAGCGTTCAGTGTAAATGCATCAGACATTGAATTGTCCTCAATATGCCATCTTGACCTGCGACCAGTCGCGATGGATTTCAGTTATGCCGGAAACCGGCGGTTAACACCTTTGCCGCCGCTTACATGCGGAACATGGCACTCAGTGATTCTTCGTTGCTCAAACGGCGCACCGCTTCAGCTAGCATTTTTGACAGCGTTAATTGGCGAATGCGTGTACATTCTGCTGCCGAGCCTTTGAGCGGAATGGAGTCTGTAACCACCAGTTCATCCAGCACAGAGCCATCAATATTTTCAATGGCGCGACCGGACAACACCGGGTGCGTACAGTAGGCCACGACCTTTTTGGCACCGCGATCTTTCAGGGCCGCCGCTGCGCTACATAAAGTACCGGCGGTATCCACCATGTCGTCAATTAATAAACAGGTGCGGCCATCAACGTCACCAATCAAGTTCATCACTTCGGCCATGTTGGCCTTGGGGCGACGTTTATCAATAATTGCCAGCTCAATATCGAGCTGCTTTGCAACGGCACGTGCGCGAACAACGCCGCCGATGTCGGGTGATACCACCACCAAATCTTGAAACTTCTGCTTTTCGATGTCCTCAATCAACACCGAGGAGCCATAGACGTTATCCACTGGCACATCAAAAAAGCCTTGAATCTGCTCAGCATGCAAATCCACTGTAAGCACGCGGTCGACGCCAACTGCGACCATCATATCGGCCACTACCTTCGCGGTAATTGGCACCCGCGCGGAACGAACGCGGCGGTCTTGGCGAGCATAGCCAAAGTAGGGTAATACGGCGGTGATGCGACCGGCTGACGCTCGACGCAATGCATCGACCATCACGATCAATTCCATAAGATTGTCGTTGGTGGGCGCGCATGTGGATTGAACGACGAAGACATCACATCCGCGTACGTTTTCATTCAACTCGACTGACACTTCACCGTCGGAGAACTTATTGACACTGGCATCGCCTAGCGGCAGCCCCAAATGTTCAACGATTTTCTGCGCCAACGCGGGGTTCGCGTTGCCCGTAAAGATCATGAAATTGTTCACGAGGGGGTTACCTTTGCTGCCAGTTAGCTATGAAGATTCAGGTTCTTTTGAAGTCGATGTCAAAGTCACTGAGTATAGAAGTCAGATGCTTTCTGCTAGCAATTCTAGCTAGAATTTTCGCAAACGCACCTTGATGAAAATGGCAGGGGCAGAAGGATTCGAACCTTCGCATGACGGGATCAAAACCCGCTGCCTTACCGCTTGGCTATGCCCCTGTATCGTCAATTTGCTGTAACAGGCTATGTAAGGGTGATATGTTCACAGCTTGCGCCACAAACCCTTGCCACTGCTTGGGAAGAATACACAAAACGGATTGTGCTGCTTCTGCCGTAGCGAAGGCGCAATACACACTGGCACCTGTTCCAGTCATCTGAGCTGCACCAAATTGATTAAGCCAATCAATGACTTGGCGCACTTGAGGGTGAAGTTTAACAACCAACGCTTGACAGTCGTTTTGACCACCCTGCTCAAGAAAGGCCGCTACTGTAATGTTGGGCGTGTCTCTTGTCAAACCTTTGTGTGAAAAAATTTCAGCAGTAGAAACGTGGCAATTAGGTGTGACTACCAAGTACCAGTTTTGTGGCATTGGCACGGGCGTCAGCTGTTCACCCACCCCCTCGGCCCACGCAGTTTGCCCCATGACAAAGACCGGGACATCGGCTCCAAGCTGCAATCCAATTTCCGCCAAATGAGGCAGGCTTAGGCCGGTTTGCCACAGGTAGTTCAACGCCACCAATGCGGTGGCTGCATTGGAGGAGCCGCCACCCAAGCCTCCACCCATCGGAATTCGCTTATCGATGCTCAGCGTTGCGCCCAAGGCGCATCCAGTGGCCGCTTGCAGCGCGCGCGCTGCACGCACAACCAAGTTGTCATCATCGGCAACTCCCGGCGTGGGCGCTTGCAGGGTAATCTGCCCCGATTCACTGGAGGATACCGTCAGATAGTCACAATAATTCAGTAGCTGAAACAGCGTTTGCAAGTTGTGATAACCGTCTGGTCGACGGCCGGTAATGTGCAAGCAAAGATTTAGTTTTGCCGGTGCCGGCCAGCGCACCAGCGCCTTATTTTCGGACAACACTAACTTTCCGCCCCCAACTTCCAATCACTGATAACCAGCACCAATCGCAAACCAAGGGCTTTCGACTCAGCCTTAAGCTTGCCTGGTAACGCATGCCCTTGCACTAACTTATATTGGCTGTATTCCAACACCCAGCCATCCTGATACTGCTTGGTTAATAGGCCCTGCGCATCGCGCTCAATGCTTTGTCGCTGCTTGAGATCCGGCGCTGGCAGTCCGCGCACCCAAAAGGGCAGCGCTGACATCGGCAGCTCCCAGCCAAAGGCGTCGCGCACCAGTGCCGACGCTGTTGGTGCCGCTAGCTCACGGTCGCCCTGCTGCAAGCGCACGCCACTGGGCCCACCCACAAGGGTGCCACCACCCTGCCCTAAAGGACCCTGCATCTGAATCGCGTAGGCCTCGGCGCGCTGCGACCAACCGACGTAAACACTGCCGCTATCGCTTGGCGCTTTGACGCCCAATTTGCCGTCAAAGCGCCAATGGTCAATGGCCAGCAGTGCTTGTTCACGCTGATCAAGTTGCCAGTCTGCTGGCAATGGCTGCAACCGGGCACAGCCAACCAACAGCAACAATATTGAGACCCACAGGCCTCGAGCGAAGGTTGTAGATAGCCTCATGGGGTTGGCTGCACACCTAAACGCTTCATGGCTGCCGGAATGATGTCGCTCTGTGGATCTAGCGAGATTCCCTTTTGCCACACCTCCAAAGCCTCCGATTGTTGCCCTGTGACCCACAACACTTCACCCAGATGGGAGGCAATTTCAGGGTCGGGGTATAGTTTTAGCGCTTCGCGCAACCGGAGCAGCGCCTCAGCGTAATTGCCGAGCCGGTAATGAACCCAGCCCAAACTATCGACAATGGCCGCATCATCTGGCTTTAACATGTGCGCCTGACGTATAAGCTCATAGGCCTCTTCATAGCGGTCGGTGCGATCGGCCAAGGTGTAACCCAAGGCATTGAGCGCGGTGGCATTATTGGGCTCGAAACGGATGACCCGACGCAAGTCGCGCTCCGACAACTCGAGCATATCTCGTCGCTCATTGACCAGGGCGCGACTGTAAAGCAATTGCGTGCTGTCGGGCGCCTGCACCAGCCCTTGGGTCAGAACCGCTTCCGCTGGATCCAGGTGGCCGTATTTGGCCAGTATCTCGGCCTCTAGTGCATACAGCCGCTCACTCTGCTGGGGCACCTTTTCGCGCACGGCGGCCATTCGAGCATGAGCCGCATCTAGCTCTTTTGCCGCCACTAAAATTTCCAACGTCTGCACTAACGCGGGCATGAAATCTGGCCCCAGCTCAACCTTTAAATAGTGGTTTAAGGCCGTTTGATAGTCAGACTGCAGCTGTGCGATGCGAGCCAGATAATAATGTGCCGCGGAGCGGCGACGCTCCGCCGCGAGCAACTCAGTGAACAGCGTCTGAGCTGCGTCATACCGCTGCTGCTCGTAGCGGATCAACGCCAATGAAAGCAGTAAATCGACATCGCCGGGATGATCTGCCAGCAGCAGCTCAAACTGATCGGCCGCCCTATCGAGATCTGTGGCCGCCAAGAGGCGGGCATATTGCAAACGCAGGCGCTGGTCTTCTGGGCTCTCATCCACCAGACTCGCCATTTGACGCAGGGCACCCACCTGATCACCTGACTGATAGCGCAGGCGCGCCTGCAACGCTAGCGCTTGCCGGTTTTCTGGCTCTAGGCTAACCGCCCGCTCCACCGCCGCCAGCGCGTCTTCTAATTGCGCTTGCTGCTGATATACCAGCGCCAACGCCATCCACAGCGGCTGCGACTCGCCATGGGCTTGGCGCAGCTCTAGCAATCCCGCCAACAACTGCTCACGGGCAATATCGGTACCCTTACCCGCATAGGCAGCCACAGTTTGCAG
Source organism: Simiduia aestuariiviva (assembly GCF_014192475.1). GTDB lineage: Bacteria > Pseudomonadota > Gammaproteobacteria > Pseudomonadales > Cellvibrionaceae > Simiduia > Simiduia aestuariiviva. The sequence continues at coordinate 7,974 of NZ_JACHXZ010000006.1, read as the reverse complement.
CAGCAGCGGATTGCCCTGCTCGAGTAGATACTGAGCGTGAACAAACGCCTCGTTCAGACGCCCAGCTTCGGCCAACTCCGAGGCCGCCAAAACCCGGGCCTCATTGTTATCGGGCTCTAGCTCCACCCACAACACCGACATTTCCATGGCCGCGCGATGCACCTCTAAGAATCGAGCAATACGCGCCGCCCGGGCCACAACGCCCAAATCTCGGGTTTCAATGGCCTGCTGGACGTAATTGGCCAAGGCGATGTCAAAGCGCTCTTGATTGCCGGCTAACTCAGCCACCATCAACGAGTAGAGCGTATCCGCAGTAAACGGGCGATCCTTGACTGGCATTGGCACTGGCTGTGGTCGCTCAGCGACCACAGCCTCTGGCGTGACCGAATCATCTTTTGGCTGCCCTGCACAACCGATCAAGTGTGCGACCAGCAGCAAGGTAATCATCAGCGATGGTAGTTTCATAAGACTCCGAAAATGACTCGACTAGGCTAACTTCCGCCAACCAAGGTCAATAACCCCGTATGACAGCGTCCCGCTGTTGTTGTTTTGGCAATGTGCGAAGGTTACCACGCCCCCAATGTACGCCCTAGCGGCGGGAGAGACACTCACCTCATTTTAGACTAAGGCCCATGACTGCTTCGCACTTGTCACAGCGGCCTGCAAACGGGACAATTGGCGCCCGATCATCCTGTAGCTGAAATTCGCCACCCATGACCTTCTTGGCCTTAGGTATCAATCACCACACGGCGCCGCTGGCGCTGCGTGAGCGCGTGGCCTTTGCGCCCGAGGCCGTGTCTACCGCACTGCAGGAGGCTCAGCGCGCGCTCGATACCTCTGACATCGCGATTTTATCTACCTGTAATCGTACCGAGATTTACACCTACGGCAATATTGAGACCCGCAAACTGATGGATTGGTTCGGTCAGTACCATCAAATTTCGCGCGAGGATCTGCTGCCCTACTTCTATAGTCACCAAGGCGATGCTGCCATTAGCCACATGATGCAGGTGGCCTGCGGACTCAATTCGCTCATCCTGGGGGAACCTCAGATTCTCGGCCAAATGAAGTCAGCCTACGCCGTGGCATGTGAATCCGGCACCGTGAGTAGCCCACTACACGCTGCCTTTCAGCACATTTTTAGTATCGCCAAAAAAGTGCGCACCGAAACTGCAATCGGCGAAAATCCTGTTTCCGTCGCCTATGCCGCGGTCAGCTTAGCGCAGCAAATTTTTGCGGACTTGCGCCAGCAATCCGCATTGCTCATTGGCGCCGGTGAAATGATCGAGTTGGTTGCCAAGCATTTGCGCGAACAAGGTGTACGGCGAATCACACTCGCCAATCGCACGCTGTCTAGAGCGGCTGAACTCGCCGAACGCTATGGTGCCACACCGATATTGCTGTCGGATATTCCCAATGAGTTGCACAAAGCCGACATGGTCATATCCTCTACCGCTAGCCAACTGCCCATCTTGGGCAAAGGCGCAGTGGAAGCCGCACTGAAAAAACGCAGGCATAAACCCATATTTATGGTCGATATTGCGGTACCCAGAGACATAGAGCCGCAAGTGGCTGAACTGGACGATGTGTTTTTATTTAGCGTTGACGATTTAAAAGAAGTCATTGACGAAAATCGAAAATCTCGTGAAGAAGCCGCCGAAGCTGCCCGCCATATTATTAACGACGGCGTACTAAAGTTTAACCGTCAACAAGGCGTTCAGGGCGCCGCAGATGCCATACGTACATTGCGCGCGCAATCAGAGACACTAAAAAACCAAGAGATAAAGAAGGCGCTCAACAACCTAAACGGCGGCGCCAAACCAGAAGTGGTGTTAAACCAACTGGCCAATAGCTTAACCAATAAACTACTGCATCATCCGACCACCGCCCTGCGCGATGCCAGCGCCGACGGTCGTGAAGATTTAATTGCACTCGCCTATGAGCTGTTTGCGCTCAACGCAGATAAGCCGGAGTAACCGCCAACCATGAAAGATTCCATTCGATTGAAACTCGAATCATTAGCCGATCGCTATGAAGAAGTGTCAGCGCTATTGTCCGACGCCGATACTATTAACGATCAGAATAAATTTAGAGAACTTAGCAAGGAATATGCTGAGCTAGAGCCGGTCGTGCAGTGTTTTAATCGATATTTGTCGTTAAATACCGACATCGAAGAAGCGCAGGAACTGATGAAAGACGGCGATCCCGAAATGCGGGAAATGGCCGAAATGGCCTGGGAAGAAGCGCAAGAACAGCTAGAACCGCTGACTGACGAACTGCAGCTATTGCTTTTACCTAAAGACCCCAATGATCACAAAAATGTCTTCTTAGAAATTCGCGCCGGCACCGGCGGAGACGAAGCTGCAATTTTCTCCGGTGACTTGTTCCGCATGTACAGCAAGTACGCCGAAGCCCGTCGCTGGCGGATTGAAGTATTAAGCGAAAATGCCGGCGAACACGGCGGCTATAAAGAGATCATTACGCGGGTCGTCGGCCAAGGCGTTTATTCGCAACTCAAATTTGAATCCGGCGCTCACCGCGTACAGCGCGTGCCCGAAACAGAATCGCAAGGCCGCATTCACACCTCGGCGTGTACAGTGGCAATCATGCCTGAAGCCGATGAACTCGAAGAAGTAAACATCAATAAAAATGACTTGCGAATAGATACTTTCCGCTCCTCCGGTGCGGGCGGGCAGCACGTCAATACCACGGACTCCGCCATACGAATCACCCATATTCCAACCGGGCTGGTGGTTGAGTGTCAGGACGAGCGCTCTCAACATAAAAACAAAGCGCGCGCGATGAGTTTGCTCGTATCAAAACTCGCAAGCGCCCAAGAAGAGCAAGCTGCCGCCGCCATGGCCAGTGAACGCCGAAGCCTCGTGGGCAGCGGCGATCGCTCGGAACGCATTCGGACGTACAACTATCCACAGGGGCGAGTCACCGACCATCGCATCAACCTCACGCTCTATAAATTGTCTGAAATCATGGAAGGCAAGCTTGATGAGGTTATTCAACCGCTGGTGCAGGAATATCAAGCCAATCAGTTGGCGGCACTAGCCGACAAATCATAATGGCGACAGTGGCAGAACAATTGCGTCGCGCCGATTCGCTTACTCCTGTGAGCGAGTCGGCCCGGCTCGATACCGAACTGCTGCTTTGCCACACCTTGCAGTGCAACCGCACCTACCTTTACACCTGGCCGGAAAAAGACCTCACTCCTGCACAAATTGCGCAATTCGATGCGCTACTGCAACGCCGGCAAAGTGGTGAACCTATTGCCTACATTCTCGGCCAGCAAGAGTTTTGGTCATTGCCTCTTGCGGTAAGCCCCGCCACATTAATTCCCAGAGCTGACACGGAAACGCTCGTCGAATGGGTGCTATCGCTCCCCTTAAACGGCTCCCATCAATTGCTCGATTTAGGTACGGGAACCGGCGCAATCGCGCTGGCGCTCGCGCAAGAACGGCCCCAATGGCAGCTGACTGGTGTGGATATTTCTGACCGAGCGGTTGCGCTCGCGCGCGCCAATGCCACGTCGCTCAAGATAAGTAATTGCGAGTTTATAGAAGGCAATTGGTTTAACCCGGTTCAGGGGCGCAAATTTACAGTGATTGTATCCAATCCACCCTATATAGACCCAAAGGACCCGCACTTGCATCAAGGCGACGTGCGTTTTGAGCCGCACTCGGCACTGATCGCAGATGATCAAGGGCTTGCTGATTTACGGTTTATCGCCGAGCGCGCGCGCACACACCTTTTACCCAGTGGCTGGTTATGCATGGAACACGGCTACGATCAGGCTCAAATAGTACAACAAATCCTGACTGACTTAGGCTACTGCGCTGTAGGCAGCGAGCGGGACCTTGGCGGTCAACTGCGCGTCACCTTCGGACAGTGGCGCCAAGGAGCATCTCACGATGGATAACCCATCACTCATGCGCTATAGCCGGCACATCTTGCTCGACGAGTTAGACATCGCAGGACAGGAAACCTTGATCCAATCGCACGCACTCATTGTCGGCATGGGTGGTCTCGGCTGTCCAGCCGCGCTCTACCTCGGCGCTAGCGGCGTGGGCAAACTAACACTAGTTGATCACGACACGGTGGACCTCGGTAATCTGCAACGGCAAATTGCACACAAAGAATCGAGCATCGGTCAACCAAAGCCCGAATCGGTGCGGGATTCATTGTTGGCAATCAATAGCGAACTGGAGGTGCACACAATCAATGCTGCGCTGCACGGAGAGCAATTGGCAGCGGCTGTAGCAGATGCCGACATCGTACTCGATTGCACTGATAATTTAGCGTCCCGCTTTGCGCTGAACGAAGCCTGCGTTAGCAAGGCTAAACCGCTTGTATCAGGCGCGGCGATTCGCTGGGAGGCTCAAATTTCCGTATTTCATCCGTCGGCGGGTGGCGCCTGCTATCAATGTCTTTACAAACCTGACAATCAAACCAATGCCAGCTGCGCTGAATCAGGCGTGGTAGCACCGCTGGTGGGCATCGTAGGTGCGATGCAAGCTCTGGAAGCCATCAAAATACTCACCAATACCGGCCAAAGCTTGCGCAATAGGTTGTTGCTTTTAGACGCAAAAACCATGCGCTGGCGCGAAATGGCTCTCCAGTCAGACCCTCTTTGCGCTGTATGTGGCAATTCTAAAGTAAACGCGGCAGAATAACCGACCGACAACAACCATAATCTAGGGAAGGAACAGTGGACCAATCCTACAACATCTATCTCACCGGCGAATTTTCAGAGGGCACCGATCCCACAACAGCGATTGCAGCATTTGCAAAAGCAGCAGGCTTGACGCCAGAAAAAGCGCAGGCACTGTTTGATAGTGCACCAAACCTAATCAAGAAGTCAGTTCCAGAAGCGACTGCATCCGCCTATCAAGCAAAGCTTGAATCGATTGGCGTATTGACTCGCTTGGAAGCCATCGCAGCGACACCCGCTGCAGCACACTCGGCTGAGAGCGAAGAAGTCAAGACGCAACAGGCCGACAATGAAAGCGCGTCTGGCCAAGTATGGGCAACCTCATCAAGTGTTACACCCAAACGCCGGCAAGTTCCATTTGTCTTTACCGGTGAAGGTTATGAGTACTTCAAAATCTGGATCGTAAATATCCTGCTTGTCACCATTACTTTAGGGCTTTACTCACCCTGGGCTAAGGTGCGCAACACGCAGTATTTTTATGGAAATACGTCGCTCGAAGGTGCGAGCTTTGCGTTCACGGCGGATCCCGTGAAAATGCTGATCGGCCGACTCATCGCACTTGGCCTTTTCATCGCCTATATAGCAATTAACGCCCTAGCACCGCTGGTAGGCGCTGCCATTGGTATCGGACTGATTTTTGTGGTGCCCTGGGTGGTTAATCGATCACTGGCGTTTTATGCGCGCAACACCACTTATCGCAATATTCGCTTAGCCTTTAGTGGCGATTATTGGGGCGCTTTCAAAGCCTTCATCTTGTGGCCCTTAGCCGGCATGCTGTCGCTGATGATTTTGCTCCCAATTGCGCTGAAAAAGCAGCAGCAATTTATTATCAACAATCACCGGTATGGGAATAAATCATTTAGCTTCGAGGCAACCAATGGCCAGTTTTATCGCGTTGCACTGATTGCACTCGGTATCTTAATTGGTGCGCTTATCGTCGGCGGTCTACTGACAAGTGTCATAAGCGCAATCGGAGCAATTGCAATATTGGTGGGCTACTTTGCCTCCATTGTCTACTTTATGGTCAACTTCAATAACTTAATTTTCAATAACACCTCGCTAGCAGACCATAATTTCAAAGCCAATTATGAATTCAAATCCTTCGCAGGGCTGATGCTGGTTAACTTTCTCTTGATCGCAGTTACGCTAGGCCTTTACCTGCCATGGGCAATGGTTAAGTTAGGGCACTATGCTGCTGAACACACCGCGGTTGATGTCAACGGCGATCTCGATAAGTTCGCCGCGATTAGCCAGCCAGATCCATCCGCCTTCGGCGAAGAGTTCGGCGATGTATTCGACATGGAAGTAGGCTTTTGAGTAGCACTTTTGTACTTAGGGGTAAATGGCAAGATGGCGCTTCTAGCGCCTCTTGCTCTGCCCAGCTAACCGTAGTCGGTGACCACGTCACCGTTGCGCCAGAAACAGGCGCCTCATTTACTGTCGAACTTAGCAACTTAGGAATATCGGCGAGCATTGGCAGAACGCCGCGATACATCAGTTTTAAAAGCCATTCAGGCCAATTCGAATGTGTGGAATTTGACACATTAACCACACTGGACGAGCGCATTGGCAGCCCAGCCATGCGAATCATACATAAACTGGAAAACCACTTAGGTTTAGTGGTCATCGCCACTGTCACTGTTTTGCTAATGGGTTTTAGCTATTTTTATTGGGGCATCCCCTACGCGAGTAAAGTTATTGCCTATACCTTACCTCAGGGAACACTCCAACAGGCGTCTGATGACACGCTGCTGGTAATGCAGAAAAGATACTTGCAACCGACAAAGTTGTCAGCTGAAACGCAAGCGAGATTGCGCGAAAAAATTAGCGATTTTGCTCCCGACTACCCCATCGATAAACTGTATTTTTACGCCAGTGATAGCATGGGTGCTAATGCATTTGCGCTACCCGATGGGACTATAGTTTTCACAGACGAGATCATCGCGTTAACTGAAGGTAACGACGATGAAGTACTTGCTGTGTTTGGCCATGAGATCGGCCATATAGAAGGGCGACATGCGCTGCGACAAATATTACAAAGCTCGGCGATAGCCGTCACCATTGCAATGATTGGCGGAGACGTCAGCGCCATGGGGGACATAGTACTCACACTGCCAGTGGTATTCAGTCAATTGGCTTTTTCTAGAAAGTTTGAAATAGAAGCAGATCAACACTCGCGCGCGATGCTCGAAAGTAATGGTCTCAAAAGCGACGCCTTTGCCAGCATTTTAACGAAGCTCTATAACAGCCATAGCCAATGCGAAGACAGCAAAATAAAATGCGAAAAGAGGAAAGATTGGTATAGATACCTCAGTACTCACCCACATTTAGAACAACGCTTACAAGCAATTTCCCAATAAATAAAAGCCGGTTTTTACCGGCTTTTTCTATTTCAGAGACCGCGCCACCCATACATGATACTCGTAAGCTAGTGGATCATTGGGTCTGCTAGGCGCAGCGCAGGAGAACAGCTTTAGCTGGGCCCGAAGGATAAGCCGAGCAACGGCGAATCATCGCTGCGCGACGCTGACGCGCCCCTACGCCGTGCTTACAGCACAAACTTAGTCGCATGAGCCCACTATTTAGTGAACGTAAAAAATCGCATCCCCGAAAATATTTGTCGCGAGTAAGATTTGCTTCTTCGCATGGGGGCGAGACGGCGCGTTTAGGTTGCGATCAGCAACCTGCGCTGGCTCGCGCGGCCAGCTATGCTGGTCGCCGGACCGCAGAGCGGCCCCACAAATAGAGAGAGGGGCTTGCCCCTTGCGAGGGTAGGACATCGCGCACCTTTCTAGCAGACAAAGAAAAACGCCCTGCAGGACTGATCGGCCAGGAGCCGATTAGCGCAGCGTTAGCTGGCCGAAGGCCGAGCCCAGGGACGGGCGAGTGATTAACTACAGGGCGTTTTAATTTAGAAGCTTGACGATGTCCTACAGTTGGTTGCGAGCAGCGCTCGCAATCGCTGCGCGACGCTGACGCGCCCCTACGCCGTGCTTGCAGCACAGGCTAGGTCGCATGGGCCCGATAGTTAGTGAGCGTAAAAAATCGTGTTCCAAAAAAACAAAACCCCCGCAGGAATCCAGCGGGGGTTTTGTTTTTTAGAAGCTTGACGACCGGCTGTCGCCGGGCCGGCCCAATGCATAGCATTGGGCGTTCGCTATTCGCAAATTGTCATTTGCGTCGCTGCGCGACCATGGCTCACCCTACTCCCGCAGATGTATTGGCAGTAGAACTTAATCAATATGTAAATAAAA
>NZ_JACHXZ010000005.1 GCF_014192475.1 Simiduia aestuariiviva | reverse complement strand
CTCGGCTAGGCGCTCTGGGCCTCAACCGTGGGATGCGCATTTTACGCATCTCGCTTTGCCTGTCAATCACTTTCTTCAAACTTCGTTCAAATCAGTAATCAACCGACGGGACTTTGGAAATCAGGCACTTAGCGATGCCAACAACCTGAACCTCAAACCCCCTCTCCGCCGTCTCAAACACACTGTGTTCCCGTTGGAGAGGCGCGCATTCTACGGAAGTTTGCGCGCCATGCAAGCTCTTTTAGAAAATTAATTTTTCACCTTAACTTTCGCTCGCAACCTGTTGATTTATATAGAGCAGCAAGCTGCCATTCGTCAACAGGGCGCGCATTATTGCGGAGGGGCTTAAGGAAGTCAACCAAAAAACGCCGTCAGGAAACTATAGCCAAAGGACGGCGCATTACCAGTCAATCTGTCGAATTTTCAGTCGTAGGTTTTGCGCGCAACGCTCGATACTTACGCCACAACACCATCACCGGACCCGACGCCGCATAACCAGCAAAGATAGCCAACAATATGCGCGGGGGATCGATGGTGACTACAGCAAACCCCAACACAACGACCAACATCACAACAAATGGAACGCGGCCTTTAAAATCAACCTCTTTAAAGCTGGTGTAGCGAACATTGGAAACCATTAACACACCTGCAAAGGCGGTAACCAACGCACACACAACCAACAACATCCCTTCGGGCTTTAAATCTGCGCCAGCCCAGACCGTCCCAGCTACCAACGCCGCTGCAGCAGGAGATGCCAAGCCGACAAAATAACGCTTATCAACCACACCAATCTGCGTATTGAACCGCGCCAACCGGAGTGCGCCACCAGCGCAATAGGTGAAAGCTGCGGCCCATCCGAGCTTACCCAGATCTTGCAGTGCCCAACTAAACATAACCAATGCAGGTGCTACGCCAAACGAAACCATGTCAGACAAGCTGTCATACTGTTCGCCAAATGCGCTGCTAGTGTTTGTCAGGCGGGCCACTCGCCCGTCCAGACCATCGAGCAACATTGCTACAAATATCGCTATAGCCGCGGCCTCGAAGCTTTGATTCATACCCGCAATCACGGCATAGAATCCAGAAAAAAGTGCGCCTGTGGTAAACAAGTTTGGCAACAGGTAGATACCCTTGTGGCGCACTTTTTCCCCGTTTTCTTCCACCACTTCTACGTGCTCATCCACGAGCGTAGTAGTGAGGGGCTCAACGGGGGTAGTGTCTGCACACTCACCTTTCTGCCCTGAGGACTTAGACGTCTTGTTAGTCATAATTCAATCCAAAAATGTATCCGCTGTAGAGTCTATCATTCGGCACCCTTAGTCGCCTATGCGCCAACCATTTGTTATCGGATAGCGTCGATCACGACCAAAGCCTCGCTTGGTCAGCCTTGGACCGATAGGCGCCTGACGACGCTTGTACTCATTTAAATCAACCAGGCGCAAGACCTGACGCACCTGTTCCGCATCAAACCCCTCTGCCACAATTTGTTCCGCGCTACAGTCTTGCTCGACATAACGCTCGAGTATTGCATCCAAAACATCATAGGGCGGCAAGCTATCTTCATCTTTTTGATCGGGACGCAACTCGGCCGATGGAGGGCGATCAATCACGCTCACAGGGATCACTTCCGACTCGGTGTTTCGAAACCTAGCCAGCTCAAACACCACTGTTTTTGGCACATCTTTTAATACGTCAAAACCGCCCGCCATATCCCCATATAAGGTCGAATAGCCCACCGCCAGCTCACTCTTGTTACCAGTGGTCAACACCAACAACCCCTTCTTATTTGACAGAGCCATCAGCAGGACGCCCCGACACCGAGCCTGCAGATTTTCCTCGGTAGTATCCAATGGCAATCCTTGAAATTCTGCAGCGAGCCCATCAGTGAATGCCTTATATATGGGCTCAATTCCAATGGAGCGATAACGAACCCCCATGCGGCTCGCCTGATCAGCGGCATCCGTTTGACTCATGTCGGAGGTGTAAGTGAAAGGCATCATGACCGCATCTACCCGCTCAGGTCCGAGCGCGTCGACGGCAATAGCGAGGGTAAGCGCAGAATCTATACCACCCGACAACCCCAGTACAACGCCCTTAAAGCCATTTTTATTGACGTAATCCCGCACACCAAGCACCAGCGCACGATAAATGCTGGCCAAGCTGGGCAGATCGGGCGCATTTTCGCCCTTCACAAATTGAGGCGTGGAGCCAAGGGTCAAGGTGGTGAAGTACACACCCTCCTCAAATGCCGGTGCCTGCATGGCCAAACTGCCATCGGCATTAACCGCCATAGAGTGCCCATCGAAAACCAGCTCATCCTGACCGCCCACCTGATTCACGTAGACAATGGGCATACTCCCCTGCAGCGCCCGCTCTGTTAACAATTGCCTGCGCTCCTGGGTTTTACCGCGATGATAGGGTGAGGCATTGATGTTCAACATCAACTGGGCACCCGCAGCTTTGGCTTGCAACATTGGCTCGGGCTGCCAGATATCTTCACACACTGTCAAAGCAGTCTTGACGCCAGCGATATCCACTATGCACGCCTGATTGCCCGGCAGAAAATACCGTTTCTCATCAAACACTTGGTAATTAGGCAGACACTGCTTTGCATATTCCGCGACCAAGCTACCATCGCGAATAAGTCCCGCCATATTGAAAACGCGCCCAGCGACAACGCGGGGATAACCAATCAAAAGCGCCACCGACAAATTAGCCTGACACAGGGCGTCCAGCGCTCGATTGATGCGCCACTCCAAACTGGGGCGCATCAACAGGTCTTCTGGAGGGTAGCCTGTAAGCACCAATTCCGGAAAAATGATGAGATCAGCGGCTTGGGATTGCTCCGCCTCGCGCGCGGTACTGATGACTGTCGCGGTATTGGCGTCAATATCCCCCACCATTGGATTAATTTGCGCCAGCGCTAGCTTGATAGATGTAGATTGCATAACCACCACCAAATTTAGGGGGCGCCATTGTCGATGAAACGCGCCCTGAAAGCAAAATACCCCGCGCAGAAAGTCTGCGATATAGTAGTCGCCTATAAATGAGGCTCCTATGACTGCTACAGTACAAAAATCGACACAGGATGAGCTGTTAGGCCACCAAAGCACCTTGTCGCTACTACGCGTTTACAGCTACTACCGCGCCCTGCTCGGCAGCTTATTACTTTTTATTTTTCATGGCGGCCTAACCCCCAAGCTGCTTGGCAATAATTCACCGGAAATATTTTCCTATACCTGCATTGTTTATACGGCCATCAGCATATGGACTTTGCTATCACTGTGGCGCAAAAATTTCTCACCAACACAAAATCAACTCCTTGCACAGCTGTGTATCGAAGTCATCGCTATCACGCTTTTGGCTTACAGCAGTGGTGGAAATGCCTCTGGGCTTGGCTACCTGCTCATTATCACCGTAGCCTACAGCGGCATCTTTCTGAATCAACAACTTTCTCTACTACTCGCGTCCTTCGCCAGTCTAGCGTCAATCAGCTCGGGTGTACTGGAGGCTATTCACTCAAAAGGCAGTGACAACAGCCTCTTTGCCGCTGGCGCACTGGGCTTTCTGCTGTTCATCACAGCGCTGCTGTTTCGGTACATCACGAAGCGATTGCAAAGCAGCCAAGCGGAGGCCCGATCTCAAGCTGCCTACGCGCAACATTTACAGTCGCTCGCACAACAAGTTGTGGAGCGCATGAATACCGGCATCATTGCCGTCAATCGAGATCGCAGCTTGCTCCTCGTAAACAACGCCGCCTACCGATTGCTCAGCCGTCCGGCCAGCCAGCCATTAGCCGCACTACCAAATGACATCGCAGCCATGCTTGACCGATGGGAAACACATGGCGCGAGTCGCCAACAAATATACAAACCCGAAGGGTCCAGCAAAGAGATTCGCGTAAGTTTCGCCGCGTTGAAAATCGACCAACAAAGCGACACGTTAATTTTTCTAGAAGACAACCGCCAGTTAATTCAACAAGCCCAACAATTAAAGTTAGCCTCACTGGGGCGCCTCACTGCCAGCATTGCCCACGAAGTCCGCAATCCACTGGGCGCCATTAGCCATGCGGGCCAGCTGCTCGCAGAAGCACCGCAGCTGGACCCGGAGGACAAAAAGCTAACCGAAATTATTGCTCGGCACTCAGAGCGCGTGAACAACATCATTGAAAATGTACTGCAACTTTCCCGGCGTCAGCAGGTTAAAGCGCAAACCTTTGAGATCCCACAATGGGTTGATGGCTATATCGAAGAGCTAAAGAGTGGGCCGCATGCCAGCGCAAAAATATCGGTAGAACACATGGAACCTCAACTAAAGGGCACCATGGATACCTCTCAACTCCATCAAGTCATCACAAATATTTGTGATAACGGACTACGCTATAGCGCCCAACAGACAGGCATTGCCCAAATCCTCATCCGCACGGGCACAGACGAACGCTTTGGCCTACCATTTATCGAAATAATAGACGAGGGGCCCGGCGTTCCCAGCGAATTGGCGGGACAATTATTTGAACCCTTTAATACCGATAACCCTAAAGGCACAGGGCTTGGGCTCTACCTCTCGAAAGAGCTTTGCGATGCCAACGAAGCAAGCCTAGAATACAAGCCAACCGATTCGGGCAAAAGCTGCTTTCGCATTTGCCTCACCCACGAACAACGAGTGTTAAGTTAATGGGCAGCCAAGCGCTTATCGTCGACGACGAACCAGACATTCTTGAGTTACTCAACATCACCTTATCGCGCATGGGCGTGCAGTGCGACGCGGCAGAAACGGTTGCCGATGCAAAAACACTTTTACAAGCGGGCCAACACTACGACATCTGCCTAACCGACATGCGGCTACCCGATGGGAACGGCATTGAACTGGTCAAGCTTATTCAGTGCCAATACCCCAACACACCGGTTGCCGTGATTACTGCGCACGGCAACGTCGACACCGCCATCGAATCCATGAAGGCCGGGGCATTTGATTTCCTATCCAAGCCCATCGATATTGAGCGATTACGCACGTTGGTTTCCACCGCCATTAAAGTATCCGCCACCGAGAATCTGCCTGAAGACACCTTGCTCGTGGGTAAAACCGCGGCGATGAAACTGCTTAAGCAACAGATCCTAAAACTTTCACGCAGCCAAGCGCCTGTGTTAATTTCTGGCGAATCGGGGTCAGGAAAAGAATTGATTGCACGATCAATCCACCAACAAGGGCCTCGCGCGGACGCACCGTTTATTGCGGTAAACTGTGGCGCAATCCCAAGAGAATTGATGGAAAGCGAGTTTTTTGGCCATAAAAAGGGCAGCTTTACCGGCGCCAATATTGACAAAGCTGGATTATTTCAAGCGGCGGAAAACGGCACCTTATTTCTAGATGAAGTCGCTGACCTGCCAATGGACATGCAAGTTAAACTATTGCGAGCGATCCAAGAAAAAGCTGTTAGACCGATTGGCACACAACAAGAATTGCCCATCAACGTCCGAATTCTGAGCGCCACACACAAAAACCTGCAAGAAGAAATCAAACGCGGCAATTTTCGACAAGATCTTTACTACCGCATCAATGTTATCGAACTCTCAGCGCCGGCATTGAGAGATCGCCAAGAAGACATCCCTTCGCTCGCCGACGCCATTCTTGAGCGCTTGGCCAGCGAGTATAGCACCCCGAATGCCAGCCTCTCTTCGCAGGCCATGCAAGCGCTGATTAACTATAGTTTTCCTGGCAACGTTAGGGAATTAGAAAATATCCTTGAACGCGCCTATACACTGTGCGATAGCAACACCATTCAAGTAAATGACCTTCAACTGCAGTCGCCACAACACTCAAACACTAAACAAACGCACCAGCACGAGACGTTGCACGGTCAACCGCTCGACGAGCACTTAGAAGAAATCGAAAAAGATTTTATAGTCAACGCACTGGAAAAAACCAAATGGAATCGGACGGAAGCCGCAAAAGTACTAGGCATTAGCTTTAGGTCGTTGCGCTATAGGCTTAAAAAATTGGGACTGGAATAGCACTAAGGTAGGTATTTTAACAAATAGGCCGCCGCCACCTTTCCTAGCAATGCCATTTGAAATAGCATCATAAAAACAACCTACTAGCCAAGGACGGCCTCATGAAGCACAGCCAGGGACTGACGCTGATTAATTTACTGATCAGTCTGTCTATCATCAGCATATTAACCTTTTTAGTGATCCCTGGATTCGGCAACATCCTCTCCCGAAATCAATCAACGTTAACCATTAACACAATTAACAGCGCAGTCAATTTTGCTCGATCCAGCGCTATATTAGGCACAAAGCACATTACTCTCTGCCCAAAAGCGCCACTTGAAACTTGCGGGAAAGATTGGAGCGCCGGTCTAACCGTGTTTCACGATGAAAACCAAAATGGCACATTAGATGAAGAAGAGTCGGTACTGCGGACCATTGAGCTGATGGCGTCTGGCACGGTCAAATGGTCATCCTTTGGTGCGAACACCTACTTAACCTTTACCCCAATAGGCTTCACTAAAAGCCAAAACGGCACCTTTATCTATTGCCCCACCAATAAAGATGCCACGCTGGCCAAGGTACTCATCATCAACCGTCAAGGTCGCGCGCGGCCGGGCATGGACGTAAACAAAAATCGCATCCCCGAACGCGCAAACGGTGATGATGTGGAGTGTTAACTACAGACTTCTTTCCAACACCACTCGGACGTCTCAACCTCATCAGGCGAGGCGCCTAAGCCCGTTGCGAGGCCACTGGCCGAGTTATTGCGATCCCAGCCTTTACGCCCCGTAGAGGTCAGCACGAGGACTCCATTGCCAGCCTGCGCACCTATGGGCTCTGCAGCCAGGGTATACGCAGAACCGTTGGCAGCGTGAATCTTTAGGTTGTAATAGGTGGCGGAACCATCGATTGGCGATTTTGTCGAAAAAATAGCGGGCGCCCCGGTATCGGCAGCCGCAGCGGCCGCTTTCGCATAGGAACCCGTGGACGTGTAGTGACGTTCCATGGCTTGCGCCAACCCCTGCAAGGCAGCTTGGGCATCAGCGCGCCGCGCCTTAGTCACACTGTTTTGATAGGAGGGAATAGCAATTGAGGCCAGAATTGCCACAATCGCCACCACAATCATAATTTCAATCAGTGTAAAACCCTGTTGAACTCTTTCTGTTTTAATCACGATAAACCTCTTCCCAAGATAGTCGGCCTTCTTTAGTTCCTGCGCCAACATTAACTTTTCGGCTGGTAATGCTGCCATCACTGCCCGGAGTAAATTGAACATCACCCAAAATTCCCGACTTGGCAGGTAGACCATTGAGGAATTGACTACCCACATAATCCAGGTCGGCCGAATCAATGGTTCCATCATTATTGGCGTCGAATAATGCTTCTGTAGATTTCAAACCGGTGTCGTACTGCAATGACATTAGCCACCCACTACCACCAGCTTTACAGGGGGTATCGTCTGGAATGATGGTATTGAAAAATAAGGTTGTGCGACGCAGCAACGAATCAGACACGACACGTTCACCTTCAGTTACACCACTAGATGCAGCCGTAGGTCGATTCACCATATCCATGTACCAACCAAAATCGCTTGTCCAATCAATGTCGGCACCTTCAACGGTACGCAGTCCAGCGCTAGATACTACCTTGCGAGAAACTAAATGGCTGCGTAGCCGCTCTTTGCTGCCCTTATCCCATACAGAGTAGTAGGTCATAACATCAGAAGTATTTGACGCATCCGATGCCTCCAGGAATTTACCCGTGCCAAACATGACCAGTAGATTCGGAGAGTTAGAATTCGTCGTAGTTACGTTTCTATTTAACCCCAAAATTGGCGCAGAGGTGATTGGCTGCGCTTTTCCGCTAGCATCTTTGGCGGTAAAGAGTGGTTTAGGCGTAGCACCCTGTGAATAGGCCACATCCCAATTGCCCGCATTACTGCCATCAACATCGAAGGCCCACATGTTGCCACGCAAATCCCCAGCGTAGATCCGATCCACAACCTTGTCGCCATCCAAATCGACTAAGCGCGGGGTAGAGAGGCCATTGGGCGTTGTCAAATCACCCACTTCGGTATCGATTTTTTTGTAATCAGTTGCCGACCAGGTACCGTCTACACCTTCTTCGATATAAATAATGAATAATTTTGCTCTACCGTCACCGGTCGAGTTATAGCCATTACCTACGATGACCGCCCACTTTCCATTCTGCATCATTGCAATGGAAGGCTGACTGTAGGTATACCCTAAGTCAGCATCATCGTCGGCGGTGAATTCCCACATCACAACATCATCAGCATAGAGGTTCATGTTGCTATAACGGGTAGGGTCGGTGATATCCAGCGCAAATAAGCCCCGCCCTCCTGCACGCAGGCCACCAATTAATACGGTGGACCAATCACGTGCCGCCGTAGGCGAGGTTTTAACAAACACATCGGCTACTGAGGGCGTTAAATCCACATAGAATTTATGCGCGTAATTTTGATCTGCCAAATAATGCAGGCCTTTCTTAGCACCACTATCATCGAACAATGGCGTAGGTATATAAGCCATCACTTCCTGACCAGCAGTGGCACCGGAAATAGAGGCATCAACGCCGTGCAACATGCCGTCGTTGGCGCCGAAGTAGATAACTTCTTGACGATTTTTCGCCGAGCCCGCTTTAAAATCACTGTAGCTGTTTGTGCTTGAACCAAATTTTGAATTTTCCAGGTAATCGGGCCAGAACAATTCAGGCTTACCAACAAACACTGGGGTTGAATTGACGATGTCGCCCAAGACACTGCTACGAGCTCGAAGCTTGCCCGCACCACTTCCTTCGTTCGTTCGATCTCCGCGCAAATAATTCAGCACCCGCTGGCCCAGTGCGTCATCCCGAGTGCCGCTGCCGTTGTAACCTAGGTCGTCTTTTTGGGCATCCGATAAATTGGCCCAATCAAAGACCACACCATCGGCAGCTTTGGTAATAATATTTCTCGAAGATGGCGCCTGACTGTCCATTTCGGTTGCAGCATCCCACGCCTCCGGCTGGATACTACCGGTATCACTAAGTGGCAATGCAATAAGACTACCGCTCCATCGCGCGGTATTATATTTTGCTTGATATACGGCGCTGTCTGAACTCAACTGGCTCGAGTTAAATGCAACCGATGCCACAGAGCCCACTTGCGCCTTTA
Organism: Simiduia aestuariiviva; assembly: GCF_014192475.1. Classification (GTDB taxonomy): domain Bacteria; phylum Pseudomonadota; class Gammaproteobacteria; order Pseudomonadales; family Cellvibrionaceae; genus Simiduia; species Simiduia aestuariiviva. Next base: position 87,329 of record NZ_JACHXZ010000005.1, on the reverse strand, counting down.
CACTTGTCGCAATGTTATTGAGCGAATCCACCAGCGCAGTAGCATCATTTGCGATGAAATATTCTCCACCGGCATTGTCGGCCGCGCGCTTTAACAACGGAAGATCAATGGCAAAACCGATGGTATAACTGGAGATATTATTCACACCTTCCAGATCGGGGCGCAAATCCGTTTCATACAAGGCCTCGGCAATATCGTCAAAGTCACCAGAATCTGTATCCGCCAAACTGGCATCTTCGGTGTGGCTTAAAGTGTTATCACTCCACTTGCCAAGATCATCGCTATAACCTGAATCATTAGTAGGGGCACCATCGGTCATTGTGATGATGAAGTTCTTTTGACAAGAATATTGTATCGGGGAAGTACTTGGCGCGCTGCCATCTGAATATTGAGGTTCGCGACTAAAAACATCGTGACTATCTTCGGTTTTATCGATGTATTCCGATTTCAAAACTATTGGCTGATCACTACCCTCTACAAAATAGCGACCCAATGTTGCCAGCGCTGTGCCCAAGGGCGTCCACTGATCGGCATTAAAGGTATCCACCGCCGTGAGCAATGCGGCGCGATTTGCGTCAACATCGACCAATTGCTTTTTAATATCGGCTTTATTGGTAGAGTTAGTCTCAGTACCCACAAAACCGGCGAGGCCCACATTCATTTTCGTCAGGCCATTAGTACTGGATGTACCAATGACGCTTTTAATGGAGGCTCGAGCCACTTCAATACGATTCAATGTGCCAGGTTTTCTTTGGCTAGCACCAAAATTATCCCCACCAGACTGATCGGCATTGGAAAAATACCAATTTAGATAGTTCCCAGAATAACTGCCAAACCCACCATCAAGATAGCCAACATAGGTATCCGTTGCGCCAAAGCAACGTCCACCACCGCCACTGTTATCGGTTGCATCATCCGCCCACCGATACCAAGTGCCTCCACTTCGGAGGTACACTCGGTTCGATCCATCTTTACCTGCATAGTCAAAACTGGCGACTTTAAAAGTCCCAGAACAACTGCCATAGGTAACAGCGGAGTCATAGGCCCCAGAACCCTCAACAATAGCCGCCATAGAACCCGAATTATCGATTAAAAACATGATATTCGGCTTCGCAGATCCTGACACCGCCAATGGCACTTCTGATAAAGCGACTGGAGCAGCAGCCGCTGCACAGGCCCACGCATAGGCAGTCACGCCACAAAATGTTGCTAACTTAAATTTTGACATTTCATACACCTCTGCGCGAACGCATTACAATCGCTTGCCGTAATAAGACACCACCAGCCGTTCAGCTGTGCCACTCATGCCCAGTGCGCGAGCAACTACTTTAAAAGCCGTTACATCGCCGCCACCGCTGGTTTGACCGTATCCCATCATGTTCACCCCACCCAGCTCGTCGTCAGGCACAGGGATAATGCCCAGCTCCTCAATGTAATAGCTGTAGTCGAGCGTCTGCCCATTGACAGTCATAGAACCGCTCATGGTCTTGCCGCTAACCCAATTACCGCTAGCAAACAAGTCAACCGGGCCCTTGTCTTTTTTGTAGTAGCCGCCAGTACCGTCATCGCTAAAACCTGAAGTACCGGTCAATGCCTCTATTTTTGCCGAGGCATCTACCAGTGCAAATTCTGCTGCTTCACGCGAAAGGTGTGCATCGCGCACAGACGCGGTCATCTTTTCTTGAAGGACGACCTGCTGATTACTAGACAACACTAAAATAGTAAGCACCAATAAAATAATTAAACTGATCGCAAGCACAGCACCACGTTGTTGTTTCATACCATGCCTCCTTAAAGCGTTCGGTTGCGAATATTAATGGTTAGCGAGTAAGTACGCTCTAACGGCGCAAAAGTGCCCGCGCTGGCGTTCGTAATATTGCCTTCACTTACCGTGGCTACTGACAATTTTATGGCCAGCACATTGTCCATATCTGCGACGACATCAGCGTCGCGATAGACGTCCACTGAACCGTCATTATTGGTGTCTTCACCGTAAGAAAACTGCAAGTCGTCAACATTGCGTACAATTTCGCTCGCCACACCTTTGTCCACGCGATACAGGGACCAGCTAGCTGAGGGATTTTGCCCGACGAAATATGTGCGTTCAAAGGGGGTAGAAATTTGTGCCCCCGCGGTATAAGTGTGCGACATTTTTTTGATCGCATTATCAACCATACCCGCACCTATGCTGCCCGTGTTATGTCCAAGATTTACCTTCTTTAAGGTAGTGGCCGTCGCTAAATTAAGGGCGTTATTGGCGGTATTCGAGAATCGATCGGCACCGGTACAATCAGACACCATTAAAATAGCGCCCTTGGGGACAGACACACCAGGTGCAATACTGAGATGAATCGTGGCAGAAACCTCTACCATGTAGGGATCCACAATTTTCACCCCAGACATTGGCAAAGATCCACGCAAGGTGATGGTGTCTGTCGCGGGCTTGACGGTAATACTATTGATCTGCTTTACCGGGGCGGCAGGAATATCGTCTTCACCTTCAATGGCATCTTTACCCACCAAATCACCTGCCATTGCAGCGTAATCTGGGTCGCTCGCATCCAAATGATCGTAAATTGAATCACTATCGGGCGCGCAGCCCCAGTAGTCGGCCATGCGAATATCGCGCGCAATAAATTCCGTGGCGATTCGACCGCTTTCCTGCACCTCGGCATAGGCCTGCTGTAAATTGCCCGATTGTTTATTGGCATCGAAAATTTGCAGTACGCCGAACAACAATGTTGCACTTAAACCTAAGGCGATCATGATCTCGATCAGTGAGAATCCGGCCTGCCGTGCATGTGATGTCGCTATTTGTTTAAAAGTCATATACCGCTCCATCTACAGACGCACGCTGAGGGTTAAGTCTAATTTTTTAACAGAGCCACCAGAGCTATCACGCGTCTGCTCATCCCAGCTAATCGTGACATCCCACTGATTTCCATTTTTAGCCACTTCGCCTTTGGCGCTGGCGGGTAGACCGCCTTTCTCAATGTCTTCAGCGATCATAGCGTGCCATTCGTAAACATCGAGCTGGGCCATATCGCTGGTGCTACAAATGGTGCAGGACGGTTTGCTAACACTGGCAGAGACTGCGTCGTAGGCGCCGGCTTTTACGGCCACTGGATTGGAGCGCATGCGCTCGGCCATATCGTAGGCCAGCAAGCTTGCTTGCGTACGGTATTGTGAATTGTTGATATTTTTTAAACCGATCAACTGCATTGCGCCCAGTCCAAGCAGGCCTACGGCCATGATGGCTACAGTCACTAGAATCTCAATAAGCGTTACACCGCGTTGCTTTTGCATTTGCATCGTCTTGCCTCAACTACACGCTTTTTTGGTGATTGAAAATGTACCCGAAATTAACAGGGCCAACTCGCGTCCGGTCTCTGCCGTGCGGTCATCACAGAGTGTGATGGTTGTTGCCGTATCAACCGTCCCGTTGGACCGAAAGGTTAACCTGTTCTGCGCGGTGGTCATGGTGCCACCACCCGCAAGCGGCTCCCACAACCGCAACTCTTCACCGGCATCCAGCGTGTTGTCGCCGTCAGCGTCCTGCCAAACCACCATGCCACCGGTCCAGTCGGCGCCGTTGCGCTGGCCGAATATAACGGTATTACCGCGGCGCACCGCTTCCATGCGCGCATAGGACAGCGCACCGGCCAACTCATTGGCGGCCACCGTGAGGCGATTGTTTTTCAACATGGTTTGGAAGCTCGGTATGCCAATCACCAACAAAACGCTGGCGATAAAGACCACGATGAGCAGTTCTATGATTGTAAAGCCACGCGACATACTGTTCTCAATAGGGGTTAGACAGTGGGTAGCGTTAAAATTAGCGGCTGGGGCTGGGCGTGTCACCCGCAAGGGGACAAGCGGGCTGTTCACGTGGTTCAATTGCGGCAAGCCCGCGTAGTTAGCGGGCTTTTGTGACAGGTGTCACATGCGTTGGCGGTATTAGCGGAGTTCTTTCGGGAGTGAAAAGCTGATGGTCTCGACGGCGCCGGCCATTTCTGCGGGTGCCTCTGCACCCAAGCGCTCAAGGTGTGCGATAACCGATTTCACCAACACCTCGGGTGCGGAAGCACCGGCTGTGACGCCAATGGCGCGCCGACCTTCAAGCCAGCTAGGTTCAATATCTGCTTCAGAATCAATAAGATAGGCGCTGGCACCACAACGCTCGGCCAATTCCCGCAGCCGGTTTGAATTGGAGCTGTTGACCGAGCCGACCACCAGCACTAAATCACACTCGAGCGCCAGTTGCTTCACTGCATCCTGCCGGTTGGTGGTGGCGTAGCAGATGTCGTCCTTGCGCGGCCCTTGGATGAGGGGGTACTTTGCCCGCAAGGCGTCAATCACGAGCGCCGTATCATCCATCGATAGGGTGGTTTGCGTCACGTAGGCCAGATTTGACGAGTCTTCAACGGTTAGAGCCGCCACATCCTGCTCATCTTCCACCAGATAGATCTTGCCGCCATTGCGGGTATCGTACTGGCCCATTGTGCCTTCCACCTCGGGATGACCCTGGTGACCAATCAAGATGCACTCCTTACCAGCCCGAGAATAGCGAGTAACCTCGATATGCACCTTGGTCACCAGCGGACAGGTCGCATCAAACACCTTAAGCTCACGCCCGCTGGCCTCTTTGCGCACCGCCTGGGACACCCCGTGCGCGCTAAAAATGACGATGGTGTCATCCGGCACTTCCTCGAGTTCATCCACAAAGATCGCGCCCCGCTCCCGCAAATCATCCACCACGTATTTGTTGTGGACCACTTCATGACGCACATAGATGGGCGCGCCGTAGACTTCAAGGGCACGGTTGACGATATCGATGGCGCGATCAACACCGGCGCAAAAGCCGCGCGGGTTGGCCAATTTAATCTGGGGGGCTGTCATTACGCCACCTCCAGGCGGACCACTTCTACGTCGAACAATATTTCCTGCCCTGCCAGCGGGTGATTGAAATCTACGGTCACCTCAGTGTCGTTAAATGCCTTAATAACCCCCGGCAGCTCAGCTTTTTGCGCATCGGCGAAAGACACTACCAAGCCCTCAGCGAGATTCATATCGGGCGCAAAGGTAGAGCGGGGCATCACCTGAATATTATTGGGGTTGGCCTGACCAAAACCCTGCTCAGGGGAGACCACAAACGTCTCGCGCTGCCCCTGCGCCATACCCAATAGGCAGCGCTCAAAGCCGGGCAATAAATTACCGTCACCCAGACAAAATTCAGCGGGCTCTCCTTCAAAGTTGGAATCAACCACACTGCCATCGCGCAACTTCAAGGCGAAATGAATAGCGAGCTTGGCGCCTTCGGTCACTAGTTTACTCATGATTTTTTTCCTGCGGCTCATTTGGCTTGCTTCGAAACATATCGACAATGAGCATCGCCACACCAATACAAATTACGCTGTCGGCAATATTAAACGCGGGCCAATAATATTGTTCATAGTGCATTGAAATAAAATCCACTACATAGCCCAATTGCACACGATCAATCAAGTTGCCCACCGCACCGCCAAGCACCAAGGCCAGCGCGCTAGATTCCCACAATTTGTCTTTAGTAAGCCGTGCAATCCACACCACCAACACAACACTTACCAGCGCTGCAACGGCCGTGAAGAACCAGCGCTGCCAGCCACCTTGATCGCTTAAAAAGCTAAAGGCGGCACCGGGATTGTGTAGCAAGGTCCAATCTAAAAACGACAAAACATATACCGGCTGACCGTAACTGAGCGCACCGCTTGCAATGGCCTTGGTGTATTGATCCAGCACCACCGACACAAGTACGAGCAACGCACTCAACCAATGACCTTTATGCAGTACGATCTTAGGCATAGTGACGTACTTCGCCTTTTGCAGTGACATTTTCGACGCAGCGCCCACACAACTCTGGATGCTCCGCATGGCTACCCACATCGACGCGAAAATGCCAACACCGTCCACACTTTGGCTGCTGTGATTTTATCGCCAGCACTTTTAACCCCGACACGTCAGTGGCGTCCGCTTCCGCAGGCGCTTCAGCGAGGGACTGCAGTGACGCCTGAGAAGTAATCAACACAAAACGCAATTCATCTTGCAGCTTATCAAGGGCGCCGCGCAGCTCGTCATTCACGTAGAGCGAGACTTCGGCGGACAAGGATGCGCCTAATTCACCCGCCGCACGGCGAGCCTCCAGCACTTTGTTTACAGCCGTTTTAACTGCTGCAATCTTTGCCCACTCTTCTTTGCTGACCAGATTCGCTTTTGTGGCCTGCGGAAATTCATACCACTCAGCCACAAACACGGGCTCACTGTGGTCGCCCGGAATAAACTCCCACATTTCATCGGCGGTAAAACTCAAAATGGGCGCAATCCAGCGCGCAAATGCTTCAACAATGTGATGCAACGCAGTTTGTGCCGAGCGCCGTGGCAAACTGTCTGCCTGCGTGGTGTACTGCCGGTCTTTAATAATATCCAGATAGAAGCCGCCCATATCCACCACGCAGAAGTTGTGCAACTTTTGGTAGATTTGATGGAACTGATAGCTGTCGTAGGCTTTTAAAATATCCGCCTGCAATTCAGCGGCGCGATCGACGGCCCAGCGATCCAACGCCAACAATTCGTCCACCGGCACTTGATGATCTGCGGGTTCAAATCCAGAGAGATTTGACAACATAAATCGCGCAGTATTGCGGATGCGTCGGTACGAGTCTGCGGTGCGCCGCAGAATTTCGTCACTGACGCTCATTTCAGCACTGAAATCCGTCGCGGCAACCCACAGGCGCAACACATCTGCGCCCAAGTCGTTCATGACTTTTTGCGGCGGAATGACGTTGCCAATGGATTTTGACATCTTGCGGCCATTTTCATCCACGGTAAAACCGTGGGTTAAAACGGCCTTATAAGGCGCTTCATTGTTGATGGCCATGGCGGTCTTTAACGAGGATTGAAACCAGCCGCGGTGCTGATCAGAGCCCTCCAAGTAAAGGTCGGCAGGGTACTGCAGCGCAGTGCGACGATTCAGTACCGCATAGTGGGTTACACCGGAGTCGAACCACACGTCGAGCGTATCGATCACTTTCGTGTAATCCGCGGCCTCATCACCCAACAGCTCGGCAGGATCTAGATCGAACCACGCATCCATACCCGCCAGCTCCACACGCTCGGCAACTTTTTCTACCAACTCAACGGTATTGGGATGCAACTCTTGGGTATCTTTGTGCACAAACAAGGCGATGGGCACGCCCCACGTGCGCTGCCGAGAGATACACCAGTCGGGCGAGGAATCCAACATGCCATCGATGCGCGCGCGCCCCCAGTCGGGAATCCACTGAACGATTTCTACGGCGCTGCGCACATTTTTTAGCAAGCCCTTTTGATTCATACTCACGAACCATTGAGGGGTTGCGCGGAAGATCAACGGCGTCTTAGTGCGCCAGCAATGGGGGTAGGAGTGCGTAATTTTGCTGTGCGACCAGAGTGCTGCGCGCTCGCGCAGCATGTCGATAACTTTGTCATCCACTTTGTACACGTGATCACCGGCAAAGAATTCTACCTGCGGTCGATAATTGCCGTTGTCATCGATGTAATTGAGCGTGCCGATGCCATTGGCCTTGCCAACCACAAAATCTTCCATGCCATGGTCGGGCGCGGTGTGCACACAGCCCGTACCGGCATCGACCGTCACGTGATCGCCTAAAATGACGGGGAGTAATTTGTCATAAAAAGGGTGCTGCAACTGCAAACCTGCCAACGCACTTCCTTTCAAGCGCGCCAACACCTCACCGCTCTCAAGCTCCACCTGCGCCAACACCGTTTCGTACAAGGCTTCGGCCACAAGTACCCGCTCTGGGCCCGCCTGCACTAATACATAATCTAATTCTGCATTAACGCTCACCGCCTGACTGGCGGGCAAGGTCCACGGCGTAGTGGTCCAGATAACCACAGACACATCGCCGCTGCCGGGCAAACTGCCCAAGCGCTGCGCAAGATCGTCGGCATCCGCCACAGGATAGCGAACATAAATGGAATTTGAGGTTTTATCTTGGTACTCAACCTCAGCCTCAGCCAGGGCAGAGCCGCCCACCACACTCCAATACACGGGCTTAAACCCACGAACCAAGTGGCCATTTTCAGCGATGCGCCCCAGTGCGCGAATGATGTCCGCTTCAAATTTATAATCCATAGTGAGATAGGGATTATCCCAATCACCTAAAACACCCAGGCGAATAAAATCCGCCTTCTGGCCTTCCACCTGCTTAGCGGCGTACTCACGGCATTTCTGACGAAAGGTTTTGACGTCAACTTTCGCGCCGGCTTTACCCACTTTCTTTTCGACATTGTGTTCGATTGGCAAGCCGTGGCAGTCCCAGCCGGGTACATAGGGGGCATCAAAGCCACTCAACGTTTTTGCTTTGATGATGATATCTTTCAGAATTTTGTTAACCGAATGGCCAATGTGAATATCGCCATTTGCATAGGGAGGGCCATCGTGCAAAATAAACTTTTCGGCACCCGCGCGCGCCGTGCGAATGGTTTCGTAGAGTTTACCCTCAGTCCACTTTTTTAACGTTTGCGGTTCGCGATTGGCCAAGTTGGCCTTCATCGCAAAGGGCGTGGCGGGTAAATTCAAGGTCGGCTTATAGTCGGTCATGTCTTGGCCAAAAATTCAAAGATTAAATGTAAGTTCAGTGAGTAACATCTTGAGCAGTAAAATACGCCTTGCCGGCGCCTATATCGGCATATATTTGAGTTTTTAACTGCTCTACCGATTCAAATTTTTTCTCATCGCGCAGTTTTTTACAAAAACTAACGCGCACATTGCGGCCATAGATATCGCGCGCAAAGTCAAATAGGTGCACCTCTAAGATCGGCTTCGCATCCAACTCTACCGTAGGTCGCACGCCAACATTGGCAACACCGTTAAACTGCTCACCATCAACCACGCAACACACTGCAAATACACCGGCAAGCGGTGAACGGTAGCGGTGCAAATGCACGTTGGCCGTGGGCACGCCAAGGGTACGCCCCAATTGCTTGCCGCGCACGACGCGACCCGCAATCTGATAGGGCCGCCCCAACAATTGAGCGGCCTTCGCAAAATCACCCGCCTCTAGCACTTCTCGAATGCGCGTACTGCTGACGCGCACCTGTTCAACGCAAAAGGTGGGCGTATTGCTCACGCCAAATCCAGCGTCTTTGCCAGCCTGCGTCAAATAGGCAAAATCGCCAGCGCGATCACAGCCAAACCTAAAATCATCGCCCACTACCAAATGGCGAATCGACAACCCCTCGACCAATACCTGCTGGACAAACTGCTCCGCCGTTAAATGGCGCAGCTTGGCGTTAAAGGGCAGACACACCACCACATCAACACCCACGTCAAACAACGCCTGCACCTTGTCGCGCAGACGCATGAGTCGCGCGGGCGCTCGCTCGCCGGAAAAGTACTCATAGGGCTGCGGCTCAAAGGTCATCGCTACCGCAGGCACCCCCATCGCACGAGCCCGAGCAATGAGCGCCGACAACATCTGCTGGTGCCCCAAATGCACACCATCAAAGGAGCCAATCGTCAGGACGCCACCGCGGTGCGGTGCGCGCACGTTATGTAGCCCATGAACAAAGGATTGTTGCAGCACGATAATGGCCCAAAAAACGAGACGGCAGTATAACCTAGGCGCTCACACCAAGGCACCTGCCGCCGGACGCGGATTAACTCACGATATCGAGCAATTCGACATCGAACACCAAGGTTGAAAAGGGTGCGATTGCAGCACCGGCGCCGCGCTCACCGTAGGCCAGCTGATGGGGTACATACAGGCGCCACTTGGAGCCCACGGGCATCATCTGCAAGGCCTCGGTCCAACCGGCAATCACGCCATTCACCGGGAATTCCGCTGGCTCGCCGCGATCGTAGGAGCTGTCGAATACACTGCCGTTGATCAAGGTGCCGTGGTAGTGGGTGCGCACGGTGGAACTGGCGCTTGGCTTGTCGCCCGAACCCTCGTTGATCACTTCGTACTGAAGACCAGAGGCCAAAGTCACCACGCCGTCACGCTTGGCATTGTCTGCCAAAAATGCCTCGCCCTCGCCCGCCGCAGCCTTGGCTTCTTCAGCCTGCTTAGCTTGCATGCGCTCGCTGATAACCTTAAAGGCCTGGTGTAGATTTTCTTCAGACACCTGGGAGTCACGTCCCGCCATCATGTCGGTCAGGCCTTCAGCCACCGCGTCTGCAGACAGCCCATCGAAGGGATTGGACATCAACTGCTCGGCCATTTGGCGGCCAATGCCGTAACTGACCCGCTTTTCAACGCTTTCAAACTTACCTGAATCGGACATTACACTTTCACCTGTCAAAAGGGCGACAGTGTACCAGAGCCGACCGGCCCTGTGGGCACCCTAGTGGATGCGATGGGGTGCCATCTCGATCGCCTCTAGCCGCTTACCCAGCACGCTCACTAAGCCGGAATTGCGGTCACCGCCGGTGGCGGTAAATTCAAAGCCGTAAATGCGCCGTACGCGCACCCAGCCGGAGGGGTCTCGAGCCAAGGTCAATCGATACAGGGCGATGGTGCCATCCAGCAACTGCAAGTCCTCCGACTCACAGCGCCGCCGCACCGCCTGAACGGTCACTTCTTTGATGCGCGCCACCTGCAAGGTGTACCAGCCGAACCAGCACACCACAAACAGCAACAACAGGTCGGTCAGCTCAAGCATCGTCAGCGGGGTCCGTATTGCCGATCAACACCTTGTAGTGCTCGCCGTAGTCGGCCAGATCTTCCGCCAACAACTGCTTGAACTGTGCGGTGTAATCGTGAAGTGACTGCTCACTATCCTCTTTGAACGAGGCCCGATCCAGAGAGCTAGCCGCCAACGCATAGGCGTTAAACCGGCTCGCAGCACACAGCAAGGCCCCGCCCACCTGCGTCGGGGAGACGCTATCAGCGGCTTGGTTTGCCTGCTCGATAAAGGATTCCACTAGCGCCCAAAAGGCCTCTTCGTTATCCGCCATTGCGTTTTCCTCATTGATTCCTTAAATGCCGCAAGCGCACACCCGCAGCCAATAGACACAAAACATACACCAGCAGACCCACGCCACAAATGGCCGCCAACCAGACGGTCCGCAACCACCAAGGCACCACTGACCATGCCGGCGCCCACTGCATAATTGCCAGCAGCCACACCAATAATGCCCCGTTGCCCACGAGCAGACGCCCAGCAAAGGTTCGCCACTGGCCATCGGGCAACAACACCTGACGTTGGCGCAAGCCGGCGTACAGCAGGCCCGCGTTGAGTAGCGCCGAAGCCGCCGTGGCCAACGCCAAGCCCACATGCCCCAGCTGCCAGTAAAAATGAAGCGGCAATACAAATGCCAAATTGAGCACCATATTTGCCACCATCGCCACCACGCCTATGCGCACCGGCGTTTTCATATCTTGGCGCGCATAAAACCCCGGCGCCAGTACCTTGATCAACATAAACGCCGTCAACCCCAGGGCGTAAGCTTGCAGGCTGTAGGTCGACATGGCGATATCGGTAGCCGTGGTTTTGCCGTACAAAAACAAGGTACTTAAAATCGGCTTGGCCAATATCAACAACGCAAGGGTTGCCGGCAGCGCAATGAGCAAAATCATGCGCAGCGACCAATTCAATGTGCGGTTAAAGGTCTGTGCGTCGGCACCCGCATGCTGGCGCGACAAGCTTGGTAAAATGACCGTCGCAATCGCCACGCCAAACACCCCCAGCGGCAACTCTGCGAGCCGATCCGAATAATAGAGCCACGACACCGAACCGGTGGGTAGAAAAGACGCCAACACCGTGTCGAGCAACAGATTGATTTGCGACACCGACACACCAAACAGCGCCGGCACCATTAAAGTCATTACGCGCTTGACGCCGGGGTGCGCAAAATCCGCCTGCGGCACGGGCAATAAATGAATGCGCGCCAAGAATGGCAACTGAAACAGCAGCTGAATACAACCGGCCGCGAATACGCCCCACGCCAGCGCCAGTACCGGCACCTCAAACCACTCCGATGCCACCACGGCGGCAAAGATCAAAGAGATATTTAAAAACACCGGTGTCACTGCGGGTATGGCAAAGCGGTCGTAGCTGTTGAGAATGGCGCCCGCCAAACCGGTCAAAGAGATCAGCAATAAATAAGGAAAGGTGATGCGAATCATGTCGCTCACCAAGGCGAACTTGACGGGATCTGCCGCAAAGCCGGGGGCAAACAGCCACGCCACCCAGGGTGCGCCCAAGCAGGCCAGCAGGGTAATCACAAATAATGCGGAGCCCAAGCAACCCGCCACCGCATTGACTAAGGCCTGCACGGCCGCGTGATTGCCCTGAGTGCGATACTCGGACAAGACCGGCACAAAGGCCTGCGCAAAGGCGCCCTCAGCAAACAAGCGGCGCAAAAAATTGGGGATTTTAAACGCCACGAAAAAGGCGTCTGCACCCGCCTCAGCACCGATAAAACGCGCAAACACCATATCGCGCGCCAAGCCTAAAATGCGCGACAGAAATGTCATCACCGAAACAATGCCACTGGAGCGCAACAGGCCGGCGGGCGCTTTAACGGGAGGTGAGGCTTCAGGGGATGGCGGGTTCACAGGCGTCTGACCGGCAAGAGAAAGACCGGCAGTGTACCCATTTCGACTGCTCGGCAAAAGCGCTCAGGCCGCCATTAGGCGGGCTGCCACAACTCATCCAGATCTTTAAACTGCCACCGCTCTGGCGATTCGCGCCCATCGATGGCCTCGGTGCAATTGGGAGCCGCCAGATCCACTAACTGCGGGGGAATGCGCGCCTTGTTGGCCATGCTATAAAACACCTTCACTTTTGGCTTCAGCAGCGATCGCTCAGCCTGCTCAACCACAACTGCGAGGCGATTCGACTTCAACCGCACCAGCGATCCCGTGGGGTAAATGCCGATACTCTTAACAAAGGCCTGAAATACTCGCTCATCGAAGTGACCACTCCACTCCGCCATTTTGCGCACCGACTCGGCGGGGTCCCAGCCGTGCTTATAGGGCCTATTAGACGTAATGGCATCATAGACATCACAGATTGCCGTCATTTTGGTGAGCAGGGTTATCTCATCTCCCTTCAGGCCTTTGGGGTAACCACTGCCATCTACCTTTTCGTGGTGGTGCAAACACGCATCCATCACTTCTGCGCTGGCAGAACCCGCCTCCAGCAGCATGTCATAGCCCTTTTGCGGGTGCGCCTTGACCACGGCAAACTCCTCATCGGTGAGTCGCCCCGGCTTGTTTAACACCGCCGCCGGAATCTGCGCCTTGCCCATATCGTGCAGCAATCCCGCCAACCCCGCCTGCTGTACCTGCGCCTCAGATAAACCCAACTCCCGGGCCAACGCGATCATCAAGGCGCACACAGCGACGGAATGCAGATAGGTGTACTCGTCGGCACTCTTTAAGCGCGCCAAACTAATCAATGCCCCGGGGTTGCGACTGACCGATGAAGAGATCTCCTCCACCATGGCTCGGCACTGCTCGGCATTGACGGCATTGCCCATGCGGGCCTCGGAGAACATCTGCGCCACCGCCTCTTGGGACCTGTCACAGATTTTTCGGGCTCGCACCAGCTCCTGCGCCATAGAGACGCGCAGCTCTACCTTTTTGGTGGGCGCTTGCGCCAGTGCCGCCACATCGGGCGCAGCCACTGGCGGGCACGCCTGCGCCTGTGCCTCGCTAATATCTGCCCCACGCGAGGCGTCGATCCACAGCTCAGTAATACTGCTCTCTAAGACCCGCTTGCGGTCGGCTTCATTTTCAAGCAGAAAACGGCCACGCCAGAAGGGGTGTTCCATCCAAGAGCCGCAGAACTCTTCAATAAACATACCCACGACCAACATGTGCTTGGGGATCTTTTTAAGTTGCTTTTGGGCCATTGCGCCACAAATCCTGCCAGTGAATCACCCATTAAGCCTAGCCGCCCGCCCCCGGAATGCCAAAGCGGGGAAGTGTTGACATCAGCCAATAAATACGCATAATGTCGCGTCCTTGATTTGTACCAAGTTATTCACAGGAGCAATACGGTGGCTAATTCACCCCAAGCTAAAAAACGTGCTCGTCAGAACGAGAAGGCTCGTAAGCACAACGCCAGCCTGCGCTCCATGACGCGCACATATTTGAAAAAAGTGGTTTCAGCGATCAAAGCTGGCGACCAAGAAGCAGCTAAAGCAGCATTTGCTGCCGCTGTGCCTGTCCTCGACCGCGTTGCGGACAAAGGCATCATTCACAAGAACAAGGCCGCTCGTCACAAGAGCCGCCTGAATGCGCAAATCAAAGCCCTAGCTGCTTAATTTGCCCTTGTGGTGACATAAAAAAACCGGCAATAGCCGGTTTTTTTATGTCTGTAAAACGGCGCCCGCCTGCTAGCGAGCACCGCCCAAGACCCTAGAGCTCCATTTCAACCACATTCGTGGGCATTAAGCTCAACACTAAATTGTCCCGGTGTATGAGCTCCACCTCATCCATGTAACCCAAAATGTCCTCGATACACTCACTGGATTGCCCGGCAATACGACGCGCATCCAAAGCGCAGTAGTTAACCAACCCACGCGCCACTTCATTGCCCTCGCGGTCCAAACACAACACCATATCACCGCGATTAAAGCTGCCAAAGACATCGGTGACACCCACAGACAACAGGCTAGACCCCTGTTCACGCAGGCTCTCCACCGCGCCATCGTCCAGAATGATCTCGCCGCACGTCTGCAAATGGCCCGACAGCCAATTTTTGCGAGCCGTTTGCGGCTCCTCATCCGACAACAAAAGCGTGCCGAGCGGCTCGCCATCTGCCAGGCGATCGATCACGTTGGGCAGACGACCGCCGACAATGACCGTATGGGTGCCCGACAGGGCCGCCAAACGCGCTGCGCGCACCTTAGTAACCATACCGCCACGACCTAGCGCGCCACCATCTCCGGCCATTTCGTCGAGCCGCTCGTCACTGGCGGGTACGCGGTCCAACAATTTGGCATTGGGGTTGCTGCGCGGATCATCGGTGTACATGCCGTCTTGATCAGTTAGCAGAATCAGTACATCGGCCTCTACGATGTTGGCCACCAGCGCGCCCAAGGTGTCGTTGTCGCCGAAGCGGATTTCATCGGTTACCACGGTGTCGTTTTCGTTGACGATTGGCACAACGCCCAACTCGATGAGCGTTTTAATGGTCGAGCGCGCATTCAAATAGCGCTCGCGCGAGGCGAGATCATCGTGCACCAATAAAATCTGCGCAGTCTGTAGATCGTATTTTAGAAATTCTTTTTCGTAGTTGTGCACCAGCGCCATCTGCCCGACGGCAGCGGCGGCCTGCAACTCGTGCATTGCATGGGGGCGAGATTTCCACCCCAGGCGGCGCATGCCGGCGGCCACGGCACCCGAAGATACCAACACCAGCTCAATGCCCTGCTCCCGCAGGCGCGCCATTTGTTTTACCCAGCCAGCAATGGCGGGCTTATCCAAACCCTGCCCATTGTTGGTCAGCAGTGAGCTGCCAATTTTGACAACCCAGCGCTGCTTATTGATTAACTCTTTGCGTTTACCGCTTTTCTCCATAGTTGACCTGCTCCCTACTCAGGTCGGTCGAATTTTTAAGGTTCATAAACGAATTCAACGTCATAGTCGTCTTCGTTCCAGTCATCGTCATCGTCGTCGTGGCCGGCAGCTTTACGCTCCAGCTTACGCGCCCGATAACGCTCTCGCAGCTCTTCAATACGCTCGCGCGCCTCCTGCTGCATTTGCGCCTGCGCCTGCAACTCGGCCTCGGCCAAGTCTGGGTCTTCCGATTCGGCCTCCCAGATAGCCTCTAGGCGATCCATCAATTGGCCAGCCAGCGCATCGGTACCCTGCTGGTTAATACCGGCAATCTTAAATACCCGCCCTTCCCAGGCCATAGCATCCACCAACGCCTTACAGCGCGCGTCGAACTCTTCAGCGGATAACAAATCTGCCTTGTTCAGCACCAACCAGCGCTCACGTGCCGCCAAGGTGGGACTGAAAGACGCCAACTCGCGCTCAATAGCCAACGCGTTGTGAATGGGATCACTCTCATCGAATGGGGCCATATCCACCAAATGCAAGAGCACTCGACAACGCGTGAGGTGCTTCAAGAAACGAATACCGAGCCCGGCACCCTCTGAAGCCCCCTCGATCAAGCCCGGCAAATCTGCCACCACAAAGCTGCGGTGCGCCTGGACCTTCACCACCCCCAAATTGGGCACGAGCGTGGTAAACGGGTAGTTGGCCACCTTGGGCTTCGCGGAACTGACCGCGCGAATGAATGTGGATTTGCCCGCGTTCGGTAAGCCTAGCAAACCCACGTCCGCCAGCACTTTTAGCTCTAATTTAAGATTGCGCTTCTGCCCCTCGGTACCGTGGGTGGTCTTGCGCGGCGCGCGGTTGGTAGAGCTCTTGAAACGCAGGTTGCCCAAGCCGTGCCAGCCGCCTTTGGCCACCAGCAGCTGCTCGCCATGGGCGCGCATATCACCCAACACTTCATTGGTATCGGCGTCGATCACCGTGGTACCGACTGGCACTTTAAGAATGACATCGGCACCCTTGGCACCGGTGCATTGCGCAGAACCGCCCTTTTTACCGTTTTCTGCACGGTACTTAGGCTGGTAGCGGTAGTCGATCAGCGTATTAAGACTGTCATCACCTTCCAAGTAAACGCTGCCGCCGTCGCCGCCATCGCCGCCATCGGGGCCGCCCTTGGCGACAAATTTTTCGCGGCGAAAGCTCATGAGGCCGTTACCACCATCTCCGGCAACCACAAAAATAGGTGCCTCATCTACAAACTTCACGCGTAACTCCTGCCCCGTAAGGCCTTGTTGTTGGCTTACATTCTAGCCAATATCCGAGCGATCTAAACCAAATAACCAAAAACGCAAAAAGCCCTATCGCGGACGACAGGGCTTTTTAAACATCAGACGTAAATCGAAATTATGCAGCAGGAATAATGCTTACAAACTTACGATTCTTGGCGCCCTTAACTTCAAATTTCACTTCACCGGTAGCCTTGGCAAACAAGGTGTGGTCTTTACCTACACCTACGTTCTCACCTGCGTGGAAACGTGTACCACGCTGACGTACCAGAATGTTGCCCGCCAGAACTACCTGGCCACCAAAGCGCTTAACACCAAGGCGTTTACTTTCGGAATCGCGACCGTTGCGCGTACTACCGCCAGCTTTTTTGTGAGCCATGAGTCAATACTCCTCTATTAAGCTTTAATGCCAGTGATTTTAACTTCAGTAAACCACTGACGATGACCTTGACGCTTCATCGAGTGCTTACGACGACGGAATTTGACAATTGTTACCTTGTCACCGCGACCGTGGCTAACGACTTCCGCTGTTACCTTGGCGCCTTTCAGCAAAGGCTCACCTAGAGAAACTTTATCGCCATCGGCGACCAGCATAACCTTGTCAAACTCAATGGTTTCACCGGTTGCTACTTCAATTTTCTCTAACTTGAGGGTTTCACCCTCGATTACGCGATGTTGCTTACCACCGCTTTCAAATACTGCGTACATTTACCGCTCCAATTCACAAAATTGGACGACACGAAGTAGCTTACCCACCAAGGCTCGCGTTTTATCAACTTGCGTCGTATGCAATTTCAGGGTGCGCGATTCTACTTTAACCCCCCAAACACTGCAAGCCGCTTTTTTGTACAGCTGCTCCGGCCTTGACACCCCCACGCCCCCTGCCTAGCATGCGAGCCGCCCTATCCATAAGCCAAGTGACCCCCAATGCTGTCATTTCACAAAGCCGTTGCCAGCGATTTTGAGCAGGTAAACCAACTTATCGTTGACCAACTCCACTCCAATGTGGGCTTGGTAGAGAATATCGGGCACTACTTGGTCGAGGCCGGCGGCAAGCGCCTGCGCCCACTGCTGGTGCTGTTATGCGCCAATGCGCTTGGCTATAAGAAAGAAGCAAGACTTGAACTTGCGGCGATTATCGAATTTATCCACACCGCTACCCTGCTGCACGACGACGTGGTGGACGTGTCCGCCCTGCGCCGCGGCCGCCCGACCGCCAACGCCCAATGGGGCAATGCTCCGTCCGTGCTGGTGGGCGATTTCCTCTACTCCCGCGCCTTTCAAATGATGGTGCGCATCGGCGACATGGACATCATGGGCATACTGGCAGACACCACCAACACCATCTCTGAAGGTGAAGTGCAACAGCTGGTCAATGCCAAAAACCCCGACATCAGCGAAGCCGACTACTACACAGTCATCCACAAGAAGACCGCCGCGCTGTTCGAAGCTGCCTGCGAAACCGCCGCGGTACTGGCCGGCGCCAACGCCAGCATGCGCACGGCGCTGCGCGCCTATGGCTACCACCTGGGGCTGGCCTTTCAGCTGGTTGATGACGCCTTGGACTATCAGGGCGATGCCGCCACACTGGGTAAAAATGTCGGCGACGATCTGGCCGAGGGCAAGCCCACGCTGCCCCTGCTGCGCGCAATGCAGGTGGGCACGCCAGATCAGGCTGACGTCGTGGCCAACGCGTTACGCGCTGGCGACGCCACCCAGCTAAATGCCATCGTGGCGATTGTGGAGACCACCGGCGGCGCCACCTATACCCTTGACGCAGCCCGCACCCAAGCCCAACAAGCCATCGCTCAACTGGCCGAATTGCCCGACTCCGACTATAAAAGAGCACTGGTGACGCTGGCCAATTTCAGCGTAGACCGCGACCATTAAGCCCCAGTCCACCTAAACCCGCAGGCTAGACAAGCCCCGCTCAGCCGGTAGAATGGCGAGCTTTGCAGATTAGGCCTTATCACTTTTGGCCATTCGGCCCAGCAACGTCGGGCCCCCAACCTAAAATAGGCGACATATGATCCCTGAAGACAGCAAGAACGCCTACGCGCGCGAAGACCTCCTTGAGTGCGGCCACGGCCGTATGTTCGGCCCAGGCAATGCTCAATTGCCCGTACCCAATATGCTGATGCTCGATCGCATCACCCATATCTCTGCGCAAGGTGGCGAGTTCGGCAAAGGCGAAATCATCGCCGAGCTGGATATCACCCCCGACCTGTGGTTCTTCGATTGCCACTTCCCGGGCGACCCGGTCATGCCTGGCTGCTTAGGTTTAGACGCCATGTGGCAGTTGGTGGGCTTCTTTCTGGCATGGAAAGGCAACAAAGGCCGCGGTCGCGCGCTGGGCTCAGGTGAAGTTAAATTCACTGGCCAAATCCTGCCCACCGCCAAAAAAGTCACCTACCATATCAACTTAAAGCGCGTCATCGAGCGCAAATTAGTTATGGGAATTGCCGACGGTCGCGTCTCTGTAGACGGCAAAGATATTTATTTCGCCAAAGATCTGCGGGTTGGGCTGTTTACCAACACCGATTCCTTTTAATTATTGAACACTGCAGCAGCGGCCGGCTCGCCGGCCCAACAGCAATAACAACCGCTGCACGCAAGCAGCTGCGCATCACCTGCGCGGTCGGCGTTAAACAATCAGAGGTCATATATGAAACGCGTTGTAGTTACCGGCTTAGGCATCACTTCCTGTCTGGGAACTGACAAAGCTTCGGTTACCGAAGCTTTGCGTGAGGGTCGCTCAGGCATTCGCTTCAAACAAGAATACGCCGACAAAGGCTTTCGCAGCCAGGTGGCAGGCGTCGTCGACATTGACCTGAAAGAACACATCGACCGCAAAACGCTGCGCTTCATGGGCGATGCCGCAGGCTACTCCTACGTGGCCATGCAGCAGGCCATCACCGATGCGGGCCTGAACGAAGATCAGGTCTCCAATGAGCGCACCGGCTTGATCATGGGCTCTGGCGGCGCCTCTTCTGCCAATTTGGTGGAATCTGCCGATATCGCCCGCGAAAAAGGCATCAAGCGCGTGGGTCCTTACCGCGTAACCCAGACCATGGGCTCCACTGTTTCCGCGTGTTTAGCCACGCCCTTTAAAATTAAAGGCTACAACTACTCCATCAGCTCCGCCTGCGCCACCAGTGCCCACTGCATTGGCAACGCCATGGAACTGATTCAAATGGGCAAGCAAGACATCGTGTTTGCCGGCGGCGGCGAAGAAGAGCACTGGACGCTAACCGCACTGTTCGACGCCATGGGCGCCCTGTCCACCAAATACAACGAAACGCCAGAAAAGGCCTCGCGCGCCTACGATGCCAACCGTGACGGCTTTGTGATCGCCGGCGGCGGCGGCTGTTTAGTTTTGGAAGAATACGAACACGCCAAGGCCCGCGGCGCAAAAATTTACGCGGAACTGGTGGGCTACGGCGCTACCTCTGACGGCTATGACATGGTTGCCCCCTCGGGCGAAGGCGCTGAGCGCTGCATGAAGATGGCCATGTCCACCGTCAACGGTGACATCGATTACATCAACTCGCACGGCACTTCGACGCCCGTGGGTGATGTGGCAGAGCTGGGTGCCATTCAGCGCGTATTTGGCGGCAAGTCTCCCGCCATCAGCTCAACCAAGTCATTGACTGGCCACTCTCTGGGCGCCACCGGCGTACAAGAAGCCATCTACTGTCTGCTGATGATGGAAAACAAATTCCTGTGCGCCAGCGCCAACGTGGAAACACTGGACGACGCAGCTGCGGGCCTCAACATCCTGACCGAGCGCAAAGAAGTCGGCATCAAGCGCGCCATGTCGAACAGTTTTGGCTTTGGTGGAACCAATGCCTGTCTGGTATTTGAAAAACTCGATTAATTTTTAAATTAATCGTTACCCAAAAGAAAGGCGTCCATTGGACGCCTTTCTTTTTTAAGCCAAAAAAACTTGCAACCTGTCAACATATTTTACAACTTACGCGCACCGGAAAAATTACCACGCTCACCACCCCCAATCCCATTAGACGCATTTAAACTAACCAATTCTCCGTTCATCAATTAATGAAATTGCATTTAACTAACGCTTTTCTTATAAAAATTAATGACACGCCAAAATTCAATTTTTCATCGCTCATCACGCTAAGCAACACAGCGGTTACTGCTAAATTCGACATTATTTAACCGTCATCGCAGGCGCGCTATCACACATTTTTCTACGCCCCGCCCAGCTGGTAAGTTTTTTGCAAAATTACGAGCCCGCCTCGGCAGCTCATGCTAAGGCGATCTCATCGGGGCAAGGCAGTAAGGCCCCTTTTTCAAAAAATGAAAAGGACAGTGTGATGAAAAAATTATTTCTTTCTCTAGCATTGCTAACGCTAACGCTCCCCTGCATGGCATATACGGTCAGCTTTGACTCGTCCAATGCCAATTACGAAGGCGCACCCGACAGCACCACCGGCGGCGCAGCGTGTTCGGCGGGTGACGTCTGTGCAGACACCCTCACTTGGTTCAACTTTGGTGGTTCTGGTGTCACCTTGGATGTGTCGGCCTATTTGTGGAATACCGAAGCCGACATCGTTGCTTGGCACGACATCGTGCCCGGTGGTGGCGGCCTTGGCTCAGCGGAATCCGCTGACCTTGGCGACAGCTCTGCCGACAACAATGTGGGCTACGAAAGTATTCGCCTGATGTTTTCCAGTGCAGTGCACATTACCGGCCTATGGTTCACCAACCACGGTGCTGTATCCGGCATGACAACCTGCCTTTCCACCACAGTGGGGTGTGGCCCTAGTGCGGTCACCAACGCAGCGGGCTATGCCGCAGTTGATTTCCTGACAGATCGACTCGATGTGGAAAGCTGGCACGGAACCGACTTCGATACCGAGTGGTACCTTGCTGGCATAGAATTTACCACCAGTGTGCCCGAGTCCAGCTCGCTGATTCTTATGCTGTTAGGTATCGCCGGGCTAGTTATTGGACGCAAGCAAACCTTGACCTAAACTCAAAGCGGTCATCAGGATTCGACCGATTCACTGAGTAAACCTTTCGTCGCCAACCAGCGATGCACTACTGGCTTCAACCCTTGTCGCCACGACCGGGGTTGAACGCCAAAGTTTTCGCGCAAGCGACGCATTTCCAACACCGCGCTGTTGTCGGTGGGGGTCTCCAATTCTTCCAGCGTCAGTTCTCGGCCAGTGTCCGCCAACACCATATCTCGCACTTTGTTGGCAAAGACCAATTCAGAGCACACATCGCTACTGCCGAAATGCATCACCCCCCAATTTTCGGCGCCATAGATAATCTGTTGCGTAATGGCGTACACGGCGCGCACCACATCCGAGACCGATACCGGCGTGCCGCGCCACTGGTCACTCACCACCGTCGCCCTGTTCGCCTCAAAATCTGCCAGCAGGCGGGCCAACAAGCTCCCGCCCTCGGTGGATAACACCCAGCTTGACCGCAGGATCAAGGAATGAGGCACCGCCTGCAACAACGCCTGCTCTGCGCGATAAAACACACGCGATAAATCCGTTTCCGCCTTGGGCTCATCGTGCTCGCCGTGACTGACTCGCCCCTCGCCATGAAACACGCGGTAACTGGATAAGTGCACAACCGGCACTTCACTGCCCGCCAAGCAGTGCGCCAGACACTCGGCGCCACTGGCTAACAATTCTGGTTTTACCGCCGCGCCCTCACCCCAGCCGGTGGTATTGAGAATCAGTTGGGGCTTAACCGCGGCCAAGTAATCACTCACCTGCGCGCGATCCACCCAGTCCAAGTCGGCGGGATGATCAGACACAAAACGAAAGGTGGTGGACTCGAATTTCTGTCGCAAGCCCGTCCCCAGCGGGGACCCCGTATCCGTCAAAAGAATTGTTATGGCCATAACTGCTTAAAGATCACTAACGCGAGAATCGATGAATTCAAGGGCCCTACTTTACAAGGCCCGCCCACAGAAAACGAGCCACAATTTACCCCATCAGGACACGCCAACAGCGCGCCAAAAGCCCCCGCTCCCTTCGGAAAAATCGGGTTCCTTGGCACTAAAGTTCACTATAGTTTATCTGCGCCATTTGTACTGTGTACGGGACAGGGTACACTGGCATCCTCGCGACACGGACGACTAATTGCTATGGAATTCTCGCAAGTCTCGCTCACAGCGTTTATGAGTGCCGCCATCTTGGCTTGGGTGCTTAGCACCGTGCTGATGACGCTGAGGCAAAAGAATGGCCTGCTACTGGGCTTTGCCATTGCCGCCGCCATGCACGGCATTAACATGGCCGCCATCGCTCTTACCTTTAGTCGGATCAATTTGTCGGCCTACTATGTGCTGGTCATCGAGTGCCTGCACTTCGCCTTTTGGAGCTTGGCGCTGCGCCAACTCCTCATCGGCACCACCCGCCACAAATTACCCCCCAGCCTAGCCATCCTGTTTGGCGTGAGCTGGCCAGTGTCCGCCATCGTATTGATCGCCGCCCTGCTTGGCTTTGAACCGCTCTATCACGTTTCCACCTGGCTTGTACTGCTGCTGTCGGTGGCGTGCCTCGTGGGCGTAGAGCAGGTGTACCGCTACGCCACTCAAAACAACCGCCCCAACAAACTGATATGCATCTGTTTGGGGGCACTCTTTTTGTACGACGTCTACCTCTACAGTCACGCCATCATCTTTCAAGAGTTCGACCCGCTGCTGTGGCAATCGCGGGCTGCGGTATCCATCGGGGTCACGTTATTCTTATCCATTGGCATGCAGCTGTTAGGTCACCAAGTCCCGCTACCCGCCAGCATCGCGCTGTCGCGCCCCATCGCGTTTTATACCACCTCGCTGTTGGCCGTGGGCTCGCTGTTCATGGTGCTCGCACTGGGTGGCTACTATGTGCGGATCTACAGCGGCAACTGGGGCTCAGTGGTCTACAGCATCGTGCTGATTGGCGCCTCACTGGTAATTTTGACGCTGCTCGTATCATCGCGCCTGCGCGCGCGACTATCCGTACAACTGAACAAACACCTCTTTCGACATAAATACGATTACCGCTCTGAGTGGCTGCGCCTGATCAATTTTTTAGCCATGCCCACAGAAGACGGCAACGAGGCCAATCAACGCGCATTTCTAGCCGCCGCCTCCATCACCAAAGCGCCAGGCGGCGCGCTGTGGGTGCGCCAATCCGACCACTTTGTGCCCGTGTTTCAACTGGCGCTTAACAGCCAACTGCACCTGGCCAGCGAACCCGCCAACAGCCCGTTCTGCAAAACCTTGCTCAAATCAGAATGGGTGTTTTTCCCGGCGGCAAAAGACAACCAAACCCTGAGCCAACACAATGAATTACTGCCACTGTGGGCGGAAAACATCGATGGCCTATGGCTAATTTTCCCCCTCATTGCCGGTACCGAATTGATCGGCTTTATGGCGCTGAGCGAACCGCAGAGCGGCACACCGCTCACCTGGGAAGACCTCGACCTACTGAAAACCACGGGCCGCCAGCTGGCCAGCTATTTAAAACTGCACCAACAATCGGAAGAGCTCGTAGAAAACCGCCAGTTCGACACCTACAACAAACTGGTGGCCTTCATTATTCACGACCTCAACAACCTCATCGCCCAGCAGGCCTTGGTGGTCAAAAACGCGGAGAAACACAAGCGCAATCCCGATTTCATTGACGACGCCATCATCACCATTAGCAACTCCGTCGAGCGCATGCGCAACCTGCTGAAAAAGCTCAAACGCAACAGCAGCGAATTGGTACAGGAAGTCCGCATTTACGACGCGGTGAAACAGGCCATCAGCGAAAGCCAAAACGGCCGGCAAATTCTCACCAGCGATTTGGCCCATGGCGATCACAGCCTGCGCGCAGACATGATGCGCTTGGTCATGACCATCAGTCACTTCATCAAAAATGCGCAAGATGCCACGGACGAAGACGGCAGCGTCCATGTTACACTTTCGCTCACCGATGACAGCGCCACCATTGTCATAAGCGACACCGGCTGCGGCATGGATTGGGAGTTTATTCACAATCGCTTATTTAGGCCCTTTGACACCACAAAATCGGGCAAAGGCATGGGCATTGGCGCCTACCTATCGCGGGAATATATCAAGGAACTTAAGGGCAGCTTGGACGTAGTAAGCCAGGTGGAGCAAGGCACCAAAGTGACCTTCTCACTGCCGGTACACGTGCCAACAGAAACGCAAGCGCCGCAAGGAAATCGCACGCACTATGAGCAACTCAACTGACAAACCCATCCTGCTGATTGTCGAAGACGATCGAGGGCTGCAAAGCCAATTGCGCTGGCACTTCGAGCAGTACGAAACGGTATTTGCAGAAAATCGCGAAGAGGCCAGCACCGCTGTGCGCAAGCACGAAGCCGCCGTGGTCATTCAGGATTTGGGGTTGCCGCCCGATGAAGACGGCGTCGAAGAAGGCTTTAGGTGCGTGCAAGATATCCTGCGCTTAGCACCACACACCAAAATCATCGTAATGACTGGCAAGACCGGTCACGAGCACGCCGTTACCGCCATCGGTATGGGTGCCTACGATTACTACCAAAAGCCCGTGGACCCCAACGCCCTAGACCTAATCGTCCAGCGAGCATTCCACATCCACCAGCTCGAAGCAGAAAACCGGCGCCTGCAAGAAGTGCAGCAGCAACCGCTCAACGGCTTGATCACCAACGATCCCGCCATGCTTAAAATCTGCCGCACCCTCGAAAAAATCGCCCCCACCAACGTCACCTGCTGCATTTTGGGTGAAAGCGGCACCGGTAAAGAAGTCATGGCGCGCGCCATTCACAACCTGTCGCCCCGCGCAGAACAGCGCTTTGTGGCCATCAATTGTGCCGCGGTGCCAGAGAACCTCATCGAGAGCGAATTGTTTGGCTACGAAAAAGGCGCGTTTACGGGTGCCGCCAAGCAAACCCTTGGCAAGATAGAAACCGCCAACAACGGCACGCTGTTTCTCGATGAAATCGGCGACATGCCCCTGAATTTACAGGCCAAGCTACTGCGCTTCTTGCAAGAGCGCGTAATCGAACGCCTGGGCGGCCACAAAGAAGTTGCCGTTGACGTGCGCGTCATTTGCGCCACCAACCAAAATTTAGAAACCATGGTGGCCGAGGGCACATTCCGCGAAGACCTCTACTACCGCATCAGTGAAATTACCGTCGCCATTCCACCGCTGCGTGAACGCTGCGGCGACAAAGTCTTGCTCGCCCGTCACTTTAAGCGCCGGTTCGCCAAAGAGCACAATCAAATCATTAACGACTTCACCCCCGAAGCGATATCCGCAATCGAAGCCCACAATTGGCCCGGCAACGTGCGCGAAATGGAAAACAAAATCAAACGCTCCGTCATCATGGCCGACAGCAAGATGATCAACTGTGACGACCTCGGCTTGCGCCCCAGCAATGAGCTGAGCCTCAACCTGCGTCAGGTGCGCAGTGAGGCCGAAAAGGCCGCCATCACACAGGCGCTCAGCATGTCAGACAACAACATTTCAACAGCAGCCAAGTTACTCGGCATAACACGGCCAACCTTTTATGACCTAATCAAGAAATACGAACTCAAAGTAGCCGAACATTAAGGTCTAAAATAGCCAATGCACACAGCTACTTGAGACGTCAGTCACACTGCAATTAACTGTCGTCTCAATCACTTGTCAAAGTACCGCTAAATCGCCACATTACAATATCAATAAAAAACATAATTAGTAATTTCGAAATGCACTATAAAAAAACTCTGCTTATTGTCGCCGCAATATCCTTAATCGCCTGTGGCGGAGGCGGCTCTGAAGACGCTGAACTGGAAGAACCTACTCCGCAGCCCATAGTCACCCCTACACCGCCACCGGATGTGAATTTTATTTCGGGTCAGGCCCTGGTCACTTGGCGCCTACCGGAGTACCGCGAAAACGGTGACCCGCTGCTCCCCCAAGAAATTGGCGGCTTTGAAATTCGTTACCGCGAACAGTTCGATGCCGATTTCACTTACATCGTCTTCGAGGGTATCGAAGTGGTCAACTACACCTTTGAAGATCTCAACGGCATCTACGAATTTGAGATCGCCGCCTATGACAACAACGGGCTCTACAGTCAGTTTGTCGAACTCGAAGCAATGCATTAACGCCACAAATACTGCCCTCTCTAGCACCGATGGCCGCAACGTTGTGACCATCGGACTGCCGCTGTCGAAGCTTTTTACACCAGGCCTAACTACCCCCGCCACAAAAAACCATAACCCTTTGATTTAAATGAAATTATTA
The DNA here is from genome assembly GCF_014192475.1 of Simiduia aestuariiviva. Lineage (GTDB taxonomy): Bacteria > Pseudomonadota > Gammaproteobacteria > Pseudomonadales > Cellvibrionaceae > Simiduia > Simiduia aestuariiviva. The sequence goes on along the minus strand of NZ_JACHXZ010000005.1, from coordinate 60,239 downwards.
AGGGTGGCACGCGCCCTGCATTCCTTTTTCTGTTCTTAAAACCCCGTACAAAAAACAAGCAACGAACATGGAAGGTACGCACATGAAAACCATTAAATCACTCATTATTGCCGCAGCACTGGCGATAACCGCGAGTGCAACACAGGCCACTGTGCTCGATTTTGCAGCAGACGCAAACGCCAACGAAAAAGGCTACAGCGTGCTGACCTACTCAGGCTGGTGGGGCGACCTTGATATCACCGCAAACTCAGGCGAAAACCCAGCCAATGCCTACATGGACAGCGGCTACGGTGGCCTAGGCGTATGTAAAGTATTAGACATTTTTGACCAATGCAGCCCTGCCAGTGATGACAATGTCACCACCGGCGAAAAGCTCAGCTTTGTCTTCGATGCCGACGTATGGATCAAAAACCTATGGGTTAACAACTACCACGATGACGACAAATCATTGGTGGGCGACTGGATCAACATCACCAACGATGGCGTCAGCACCTTAACTGCAGGTAAAGATTCAGAGAAGCCCATCGGCAGCTACACCAGCGCCACTAGCATTGGTACCTTCTTTGTGAAAGCGGGCACGGTGTTCTCTATGGCCTATGCCGGTGAAGAGTTTTATGTGACAGCCATGGAAATTGTCGGCGTGCCAGAAGTTGGCAGCCTAGCGCTGTTTATGTTGGGCCTCATGGGCCTAGCGGCAGCGCGCAGACGCTCACTGCAGAGCTAAATCTGCGGCACGTGCGATCCAATCAAAGGGCCCTTAACGGGCCCTTTTTTATTGTCGAAGTTTCTTACACCTTATAAAAACACGCGTACCAGATAACATGAAATCCTTATAAAAAAGAAGGACTTAAGCGCGGTGGCCTGGTTATTGCTTTATCTGTCCAAGCTAGACCACTAGCGTTAACCAACACTTATCATTTTGCGTCCACAGGAAGGATCAAGCATGAAAGGTATTATCAAATCCGCCCTTATTGGCGGCGCGCTATTTGCGTCATCACTGGCAAGCGCTAGCGTTGTAGTTAACTACGATTCTAACGCCGCAGCTGGCGAAGCGGCATTCATGGCGTTTCTCGCAGGCCCTACCGTTGTTGAAGACTTCAACAGCTTAGGTTCAGCCCCATCGTATGGCACCACTGATCAAAACAGTTGGGAAGGACATGCAGCTTCCTACAGCACCAATGTGGGTACTTTTACATTGGTTACTGCAGGCAATGCTGGAGCAAATCTTCACAACGACCACCTGATGATCGAGAGTAGCAAAACCGGTGAATTCGGCCGTGAATCGCTGGCTTCCGATGATTCCGACTTTTGGTTGGACAGTAATGATGCGAAGGTCGTTACTTGGGATTTCGACAACATCACCACGGCAGGCATGAACGCCTTTGGCTTCTTCATGGCAGATGCCTCCGATGTTGGCGCAACACTCACGTTGCTTTTTGACGACGGTACTTACTCAGATTCCTACGTGATCTCGCCTTACTTAGCGAGCGGCAACATGGGTTATGTTTCGGTTAAAAGCAGCATGAACATCATGGGCGCCACGCTAACATTCAACAATAGCAACGGCAATGATGGCTGGGGCATCGACGATGTCACCGTAGGCCGTCTGCCAGAGCCAGGCACAGTTCTGCTTTTGGGCTTAGGCCTACTCGGATTGGGCGCAGCCCGCCGTCGCGTAAAAGCGTAAACCACTCACGCAGTCTCCACACTGCTTAAACGCCGGCTGGGTCGTACCCACCGGCGTTTTTTTATGGGGCAACGTCAAATCCCGTGCGCTGTAGCTCAATCACCTACGTGCGTACCACCTGTCACTCGCCCAGATTTTCCGGTAGAATTACGCGTCAATTTAGCCTGGCTAATCACATGGAAGTTAAGATCACGGCTTGTACTGAGCCGCCCCAAAAGTCGTTGCTCGACCTAGCGCCTCTGGCACTGCTTGTTGCCTTTCCCGTGCTATTTTCGCCCACCTTTGCCAGCCTAAGCCACAAATGGTCGCAATGGACAGAAGGGCTATCGCACGGTTTTTTACTCATTGCCATATTTGCCTATCTGCTTTACAAAGCGCTGCCCTTTAACAGCAACAGTACCGCGCGAGAACGCGTGCTTACCGGCATCATGCTCGCGGGCGCCTCATGCTGCTGGGCCATATTTGCCTTGCTCGATATCAACTTATTGGCAGAGCTAACGCTAATAGCTTGTCTTGCCCTCGCCATCGGGCATGTTTTTGGATTGCGCTCCGCGTGGCGCCACCGCTTTTTACTTGCCCTGCCTATTTTTTCCATCACCCTGTGGGAGCATTTGAATGGCCCCCTGGTTAACTTAAGCGGGTTGATGGTGGGCGAAATGGTGCGCCTCATCAACATTCCCGCAGTGATAGATGGCAGCAGCATTTTCATCCCTTATGGGCACATCGTTATTGCCGACGGCTGCTCAGGCCTGCGCTATTTTATAATTGCGCTCGCCATGGGTTACCTTATTAGCTACTTAAACGGCTACACAGAGCGTGGCTACGTAGCGATCTTAGCCGTAGCCGCAGTATTGGCGCTCATCAGCAATTGGCTGCGGATATTTATTTTAATTTTGGTGGGCTACTTTACCGAAATGGAAAGCTCGCTCATGCAAGAGCACGACATGTTTGGCTGGCTACTGTTCGCGGCCATATGCTTTCCCGCCATGTATTTTGCACCCGTAACTAAACCACAAAATACCCATCTCGATTCGCCAATCGCTCGCCCCAAGCTGCACCACTACGGAGTGGCCGCGATCTTATTGAGTGCCGGCCCCTTGATCTACTGGTTGCTGCCCACGCCAAACGTGCAACCAACGCTTAACCCTATACTCCCTTTCCAACCCCTGAACTACGCACCGGATCAATTGCGCGCAGAGCATGGCGACAACCTCGGCAGTACCCACTATTACCAAGTCAGCGCTGGCGCAGTACTCACCGTCAGCGTGTCCCAGCGCACCAGCAAAGGGCAAAAACTAGTGCCCTATCTTGGCGACCTTTACAACAAAGAAGCTTGGTCCGTGGCGCCCGCAATCACAACTCATCAACTACCTGTCTCATCAAGCGCATTTGTTCTGCGCGCTAAAGGCAGCCAGATTAGAATTGCACAATTGCAATGGTTCATGGTGGGTGGCTTGACTACCGCGTCTAAGGCCAAGGCCAAGCTATTACAAATTCCCGCTTTGCTCGCGAATGACAACGAATTTGTGTTGATCACATTGCGCCAGCGCTGCCAACAGCAAGAATGCAGCAACGCGCTGGCACAATTAACGCCCATCGCACACACACTCAACGAATTACTGCAGGCTCAATGATGCAATTACTGTTTTGGATTTCGGCGTTGTTACTGCTGTACATCTACCTAGGCTATCCGCTGCTACTTCGGTTTTTGCCACGCAGTAAACCCGCACCTGTACCAGCTGGCGCTGAAGAGATTTACCCCAGCGTTACGGTGATCATTCCCGCGTATAACGAGGCCGATCACATAGAGGCCACAGTTACCAATAAATTGGCGCAAGATTACCCCGCCGATAAACTGCAAATCATTGTGGTCTCTGATGAATCCGAAGATGACACCGATGAGATCGTCCAGCGCATCGCCGAGCAGCACCCCAATGTGCAGTTATTGCGCCAAGTGCCGCGCCAAGGAAAAACCGCCGGTCTTAATCTAGCCATGCAACAAGTGAGCAGTGAGATTGTGGTTTTCTCAGATGCCAACAGCCACTATGCCCCAGACGCCATTAAGCAACTCACGCAGTGTTTCAACGATCAAAGCATTGGTTACGTGACCGGCAAAATGGTGTACACCAACAGCGATGGTTCGCTTGTTGGCGATGGCTGCAGCGCCTATATGAAATACGAAAATCACTTGCGCAGTTTAGAGACCCACACAGGGTCCGTTGTAGGCGTCGACGGCGGCATCGACGCTATTCGCACCGAACTCTATCAGCCCATGAACGCCGACCAACTACCCGATTTCGTATTGCCATTAAAAGTGGTGAGTCAAGGTAAGCGTGTGGGTTACTGTCCCGAGGCCCTACTCAATGAAGAAGCACTCAACAGTGCCGACTCAGAATTCAGAATGCGAGTGCGCGTTTCCCTTCGCGCTTACTGGGCACTCTGGGATATGCGACACCTCTTTAATCCTAAGCGATTCGGAATTTTCAGCCTGCAGTTAGTGTCACATAAATTACTGCGCTATCTGGCCTTTCTACCACTCATTGTCGCATTTATAACCGCCGCGCTTCTAAGCGGCCAAAGTCTTTTCTACAGCGCGGCGTTTTTTGGCCAGTTGGCATTTTATGTTGCCGCAGTCTATGCGGGCACAACAGGCTCTAGCAATCGATGGCTAGGCCTTGCCAATTATTTCTGCCTCATTAACTTCGCCGCCATGCTAGCGTTTATCAACTTCGTGAAAGGCGAGAAAATTGTCATCTGGAAACCTCGGGTAGGCTAACGACTGTGAACATCGTAATACTAGTAGATGCACTTCACAGCATTGCCGCGGGCAGCGAGCGGCAAATATACAAGCTTGTCTCGGGGTTGTGCCAACAAGGCCACCGCGTCAAATTAGTGGTTTTGCGGCACACGCCGTTCACCGAAACGCTCACGTCATTCCCCTGCCCGATTGTCGATCTAGATATCCATCACGTGGCACGACCCAAAACACTGCAAACGCTGTTACGGTTTCGACGCCAACTGATACAAGATCAAGTGGATGTACTGCATGCCTGGCTACCCGAAAGCTGCTTGCTAGCCCCGCTTTTGCTTAAACATGCTCGGCTAAAGGTCATAACCTCTCGGCGCGACATGGGTTTAATTTATCGGGGCAAACCGGCTTGGCTGTATCGCATGGTTCGCCGCAGAACAGACACGGTCATTTCAAATTCACGCGCGGTTGCACAACACGTATCACAACAGGAACGGTTACCAGCCACTCAAAGTAAAGTGATCTACAACGGGTTAGATGACTTCACACCATCAGCAACCGGCACCCAGCCAATATTTAACGATACGAATGCGATAAAGCTGATTTTGGTCGCCAACATAAAGCCCGTAAAGCGCACGCTCGATGCCGTTAACGCCGTTGCGGCGCTACACGCGCAAGGCATAGCGGTAGAGCTGGCGCTGGTGGGCGAACCACAGGACAGCGCCTACGTGGCCAGCATACACAACCACATCGCCGCCCAACAATTGGCGTCGCATATTCACTGGCTCGGCTCCGTCAACGAACCAAGGCAGCTATTGTCCCAAGCAGACATAGGCCTGCTCGTGAGTGAATCGGAAGGCCTATCCAATACGCTAATGGAATACATGCAGGCGGGCTTGCCCGTGGTTGCGACACGGGTAGGTGGCAATCCCGAACTCATACAGCACCAACACAACGGCATGCTGATTGAGAAGGGTGACGTCGCGGAACTCGCGCAGGCCATACAAACCCTGCATCAAAACCCAACCCTAAAAACGCAATTTAGCGAACGCAATAAAGCGCGCATTGCGGCAGACTTTACAATGGCCAACATGATTGCCAAACACCTGGCGGCCTATGACCAAGCCCCCGCCGATTCAGTGCGCACGGAGAAAGCCCCATGCTAAATAGCCAATGGGTTGGCAAACTTGCCTACCACGTCTGGGATCGCAAAGAGGGCGGCGTTCGGGTACGGGAATACAACGCACTCAAACAACAGCAAACCCTAAGCGCGGCCGCGCTCACTGCACATCAAGAACAGCGCCTGAACGCGCTGTTGCAACATTGCTGGGCCAACAGTCGCTGGTACCAACCGCAACTGGCACAAGCTGGATATTCGCCAGACATTCATTGGACGCTCGATGACCTGCGGCGCCTGCCCATTACCACCAAGGCCCACATACGCGACAATACCGATGCATTCATCGCAAAGAACTACAACAAGGCCGAACTGAACACCGCTAAGACGGGCGGCTCAACCGGTGTTTCGCTCAACCTGTATTTTGATGAACGGTGCCAAGCTTTGCGCAATGGTGCACAAATGTTTGCCGACAACCTCGCCGGCTGGAACATAGGTGATCGTGTGGCCGCGGTGTGGGGCAACCCACCAAAGCCCAGCACCGCCAAGGCTAAATTGCGTGCACAATTGTTAGACCGCACCCTCTATTTAGATACCATGGATTTAAATGCGCGCTCCATGAGTGCCTTTGTTGAAGCATGGCGCACGTTTAAACCACAGGTCATTTTTGGTCACGCCCACTCCATCTTTATATTCGCACAATTTTTATTGAACAATGGCATAACCGATATTCGACCCACCGGCATCGTGGCCACCTCTATGATGTTGTTACAGCATGAACGCGCCGCCATAGAGCAAGCGTGCGGATGTGCGGTGACCAATCGCTACGGCTGCGAAGAAGTGGGGCTAATTGCCGTGGAGTGCGAGCAACACAAGGGTATGCACATCAACGCCCACCACGTCATTCTCGAAAGCATCGACGGTAATAACCAGCCCTGCGAACCCGGCACTGCCGGCAAGCTGGTGGTGACCGACTTGAACAATTACGGCATGCCACTGTTACGCTACCGCGTAGAAGACGTGGGCGTACTTGCTAGCCGCCAATGCAGCTGTGGGCGCACTACCCCCTTACTTGAACGCTTAGAGGGGCGCGTAGCAGATTTTTTAAAGAAACCCGATGGTGGCCAAGTGGCCGGCGTGTCACTGGTAGAACGCACGCTCACCAAAGTGCCCGGCGTTGCACAGATGCAATTGGTACAAGACTGCCTACATGAAATACACATTAAGCGCGTGAAAGGCAGCGAATTTTCTTCGACAACGGATCAAGCACTCCTCGAAGAGTTTCGCACCGTGTTTCCGCAGGATGTCAAACTCACCATTCAAGACGTAGACCGCATTCCCCAAGAGGCGTCCGGCAAATACAGGTTCTCAATATGTCGAATATAAAACCCCAGCCATTAGTGAGCGTTGTCATCGCCACCTACAACATGGCGCAATACTTGCCGCAGGCGATCGATTCCATACAATCCCAAACATGGCAAAACCTCGAGATCATCGTAGTGGATGACGGCTCTACCGATGACACGCCCGAGGTAATGAAAGCCTATGAGGGATCGGAACGCGTACGCTATATTCGCAATGAAAACCAAGGGCAACCCAAAGCAAAAAACTGCGGCGTGCGCAATGCACAGGGTGAGTTTATTGCGTTTTGTGATGCAGATGATCTGTGGGAACCCTTCAAGCTCGAAAAACAAATGCCGCTGTTTAACAACCTGCGTACCGGCGTCGTGTACAGCGAAGTGAGCCATATTGATGAGCACAACGCGCGCTACGATAAGCCGCCAGCGTACACGCGCTATCGCGGCAAAGTGACTAACAGGCTCCTGTATAAAAATTTTGTTCCCTTCGGCACGGCGGTAATCCGTCGGCAATGCGTGTCCCAAAACGGCATGTTCGACGAAGACTTTCGCATGGGCATAGACTGGGACTTGTGGCTGCGCTACTCCCTCGATTGGGAATTTGATTATGTGACCGACAAAACCTATGTATACCGCGAATGGTCAGGCCAAATGTCGACCAACTATCGAGGCCGCTATGATCACGCGTTCCGCATTCTCACTAAGTTTGCCAGCCGCTTTCAAAGTCAGCTAAATTCCAAGGCGCTACAACAGGCGTGGGCCGATATGCATATCGGCAAGGGCAACATCATTGCCCGCCAAGAAGGCACAGTAAAAGAACCGCTAATGTGCATACTTAAGGGCATATCAACCGCACCTGGCTATTGGTACGGCTGGAAATCGCTCATAAAACTAGCGTTAAGACGACCATGAAAAAACTCAAGGATACAGTCTTCAATGCCATGGAATCGGTTGGCGGCTTTCGGGTAGCACGCTACATAGCGCGCGACAACCCAAAGATCCTTATGTACCATCGCATTATTGACCACCCACAAGTGCCCGCCATAACCCCGAGCGAGTTTGAGCGGCAGTTGGATTACCTCAAAGCGCACTTTAACGTCCAACCTGTTGAACAACTGATTGCCAATCGTATCGCGGGGAAAAACGACAAAAATGCCATAGCCATTACATTTGACGACGGCCATGCAGACTTTTATGACACTGCCTGGCCCCTGCTTAAAAAGTACGAGTTACCGGCCAGCCTGTACGTCACCACCGGGTTTGTCGATAACCAATGCTGGCTATGGCCAGACCTACTGAGACACATACTCTGGGAAACGCCGCTAGCCACCGTATCTGACAAACACCTGCCCACGTTGCCGCTAGCGAAAGCCGACCTCCCAAAAACCTGGAACACCATCGCCAGCCACTGCTTAACACTCGCCAGTGACGCGCGCATAGACTATATAAAACAGTTGGCTGGCAGGCTTCAGGTTTCCACAGAAGCGAAACCGACTGCACCGTTTAATGCGGTAACCTGGGATAACTTACGCGACATGCAAAATCAGGGCTTAATCGTTGGCAGCCATACTGTGAGCCACAGAATACTCAGTAGCCTAGATCACAAAGATTTAGCCAACGAATTGACCACCTCGAAAATGCGTATAGAAAAAGAATTGGGGATAACGGTAAACGGCATTTGCTACCCCAATGGTATGACCAAAGATATTTCAAAAACCGTTGAAGACGCCAGCAATGAATGTGGTTACCAATTCGGATTGGTCGCCTACCCCGCTAACGCCCAAGCAACCAATCCGATGCATCAAGGCCGCTGGGCAGCGCCCAAATCATTTAAGTTATTTAAACGACTGGTGAATGGCATCACCCGCGATGGCAACCCAACAGGGCAACACGTATGAAAGTCGCGCACTTCATTGACAGCGGTGGGTTATACGGCGCAGAAAAAATGCTATTAACGCTTTGCAAGGAGCAGATAAAACTGGGGCTGGAACCACTAATTGTCAGCTGCGGCGTTATCGACGAGCCGCCCAAAGCGCTGGAAATTGCGTGTGAAAAAGAAGGCGTTCCCTGTTTGCCGTGGCGAATGAAGCCAGGATTGAATCTATCAGGCTGTAAAAATCTGCTTAAGCACTTGGAACCAATGAAGTTTGATGTATTTCATTCACATGGGTATAAATTTAATATTTTGCTTGCGCTACTCACAATAAGACCTACGAATTATCAGCTAGTCGCTACAATACATGGGGAAACAAAGAGCTCAGGACCAAACAAGATCACACTGTTTCAATTTGCAGATAGGATGCTAAGGTTTCGATTTGATAAAATTGTCCATGTCACCACGCAAAATAGAGCATCAAAAGCCAGAAGGGTAATATTTAACGGTATCAACATACCTAAGAACAACAATAGCCCAGCACCAACAAACCCCACAAAGGTAATCACGATCGGAACACTGGGAAGACTATCTCAAGAAAAAAACTATTCTTTCCTCATAGATGCCATGCATCACTTGAAGAGCAAAAATTTGAAAATAAAATGTAAAATACATGGTGAAGGGTCGCTTCAATCGTCGCTGCAAGAACAGATCGAGAAACTGCAAATAACTGACACTGTTTCAATTTTACCTTTCACAAAAAACATTGCTGAATTTTTCGACTCTATCGATATCTATATTAACTGCTCAACCACCGAAGGAATGCCAATAAGCTTACTTGAGGCAGCGGCCTTCAACAAAAGAGTAATAGCAAGTAATATTAATGGAAACAAAACCCTTTTAAACAAATTATATAGCAACCCCATTCTATTTGATTTTAGCCACGATGCGTTTGAGTACGCGATCGAATCAGCACTGAAAGCCCCGATATCAGAAATTATTGCTGCGAGAGAAAATATTTCTGAACTATTCAGCGGATCATCAATGGCAAAACAATATTATTTACTCTACAAGGAAGCCTAGCTAGATGTCGCTCTCTGCCAAATCTGCATGGATAACCTGGGAATATCAACCTAGAAACATAAGCATGGCCAAAGCTCTTGGTGTACAACTGCATCAACTAATATCCAACAAACCAAGATTACTCAAATACGCATACCTAACCATAAAAACCCTACCTATACTGCTCAATCGGAACATCGAAGTTATATTTGTTCAAAACCCAAGTATAGTGCTATGCACTTTAGCCATAGCTGTTGCCAAACCTTTAGGAAAAAAGGTCATCATAGACGCCCACAATGCGGGAATATTTCCTCTTGAAGGGAGGTCGAAAATCCTTAACGCTTTGTGTAAATGGTTATTCAATAGAGCAGACTTAACTATTGTTACAAACTCACAGATATCCACCTATGTTAGTGAAAACGGCGGAAAACCGGTAATCATGCCGGACCCTCTGCCTTCATTTCCTACCAGCAATAACTTCACCCCTGGAAACCATTTTTTTCTAATCTGCTCCTGGTCCGATGATGAACCCTATGGCACTGTGATAGACGCCTTCAGAAACATGCCAGACTGTACCTTAAAAATATCTGGCAATTACACCAAGAAACTCTCAAAAGCATATATCGAAAACTTACCGGACAATATTATCCTTTGCGGATTCATAACCAGAAAAGAATACGAAGAAACTCTCGCCTCAGCAACAGCTGTGATAGATTTAACCGACCGAGAGATGTGTGTTCTTTGTGGGATTTATGAGGGAGTCGCTGCTGAAGTTCCTGTCATCACTACCCCAACTACAGCCATCTTTGAAGTATTTGAAAATCATGTTTACTATACAAAAAGCGACCAGGAAGACATCATTAAAATCACTAAAAAAATTACAGCTATCGATAGAATTTCAATATATGAAAAAGCTATAAAGGCAAAAAAATACATTATAAAGCAACAAGAAAGCCGAATTGATCATATAAAAAATGTAGTTATAAATACCTTACGCACTTAAAAATTGAAAAGCGTATATTATTGGCATCGTTATGATCAAACGCTATATCACAAACGATATATTCTTGCATTCGCTGTGAATCAGGCCACGAAATATATTAAGAGTCGAACTATACTGGTTTCATTAAATGAGTCTCGGAAATAACCACATGCATAAATTCCTCTTAACCGCCGGCCTTAGCCTAAGCTCTACCATTAGTTTGGCAGCTCCTGCGATCTTGGATGTCGCTCGAGCTGATGACACCTATACAATAACTGGAACTGACTTTGGAGATTTCGGTGGGGAAATTCTTTCGTGGGATGATTTTGAGCACCACCCCCTAGAGTCGAAAATAAATACAAAGCTTGATGCAATCGGCAATACTTGGTCAACAATTTATAACTACGACGGATTAGGAATACGCGTAGTCGATGAAGATTCGGTCAGCGGATCCAAATCACTTGTAGTGGACTGGTCGATAGATGAATACACCATCAGGGCGTTTGGATGGGCAGGCAAGCCCGCATTTGACACAATCTACATTAGCTATTGGCGGAAAATGACTGGAGATTACAATCCAGAAACATCAAATCACAAGCAATTTTATCTGTATGGTACTACTGGTAATTTTCCTCAATTAATGCCTATTGTCGAAGCTGGAGGAAGTCGCTGGGGTGTCTACAATAATGTTGGAGATGCTGATGTTCCATATGAAAAAAGAAGCAATATCAATAGTGCCGGATGGACTTGGGATAACACAGCTGATCAATTTCAACGATGGGAATTTTTTGCCAAGCTAAATTCTCCATACACTGAGTCAAATGGAATAATTCAAGTAAGATTAAATGGAAAGCTCGGCATTGATACCAATGACTATAGAACCTCTTACGTCGATGGCAAATGGCAAGACCTGCGAATTGGGCACATGGCACAAGGATTTGCGTCGACAGCAAAAGCATTGTTCGATGATGTATACATTGCCACAACCCCTGCAAGAATAGAGGCTTGTGACACGCCCAATTACAGCGACTGCACCAAAAAGGTAATCCAATTCACACCAAAATCGGCATGGAACCCAACCACAATATCATTCACGCCTAGAAACTTAGAAATACTTAAGGGCGAAAAGGTTTATCTCTATTTGATAGACAAGAACGGAAACACCTCAGGATCTTTCGAAATCCCCAGAATCAATATGCCTGAAAGTTAGGCTACTTGATTTCGGATGGTCCAAATATTTCCTTATGAAATTTTCGATCAAGCATCGCAGCACCTGTTAGTGTAAGGTGGTGATTATCGAAATATAGCGGCTTACTATCGTCACTTAATAGTTGGCAAATAGGCGTACAAAAAACATCGCCAATAGGAATAACCCTCAACCCCTGATTTTCTAGACGTTCTAGCACCGAAGTAAACTCCTTATAAAAATTCGTGTAATCTTCAATAGTTTTAACAAATTCAGAATCTAATTTTCCACGCTCATTTTCTAATAGATACTTTGGAACACTTGAATCCCAAATCGGTACAGGAGATATGTAGTAAACTTCAACATTGCTCGGCTTCGAACTTAATAGCGCGGCTATCGCATCAGCATTCATATTGTAATAGAGGTCATGTAAAATCAACTTTCCAACCGATTTATTTTTTACGTAGCTCAACACACTGGAGACACTGCAATCACCACTTCCTAAATTACAACTTTCAACCATTAAATAAAGACTAGCATCGTAGCTGGACGCGACGTCAGATAAAACAGTTTTAATTGCATCCGCATGACTGTCTCCGACCAGCAAGATAGATGAGCTACCGCCATCGTTATCGTTATCGTTATCGTTATCGACCTTACATGCAATCTCGTCTTGATTAAAATACCTGACGAGTTTTGCAAATTTTCCGCAACGCCATTGCGCCCTATCGAGTACTGAATATGAAATGTTTGTAATCACATTTGAGTACATTCCACCATATACCCTTTCATGCGAGTAAAAGAGACCAGCGCCAAATAGTAGCCCTACCAACATTAAAGATGCTAAATGATTCAATGAAAAATGCCGCAACCGACTTAACTCAACAAAATTTCGGGAAATATAGGACAGCAGCCATGTAACTATTAAGAAGGCGACAAGACTATATACTCCACCGCTTATATATGGCTGGGTATCAAATGCACGGTATTGAATAAAATAAAGTACTGGGTAGTGAACCAAATAGATAGAATACGAATAATCCCCGACCACACCTAACGCCTCATAGTGCGGCTTTCTGCTCATAAAGCTTGAATTATCTTTAATCAATATAAGCGCGGTTGCCATGCACGTTGCCAGCGCATACCACCCTGGGTGGCCAGCCACATCAACTGCAGTAAATGGAATAGTGAGCAGAAAAATCCAACAGAGCAACTGCAAACACAGCAACTTTTTAGTGCTATGCGGTGCAATAACATAGCTAGCCACTATATAGCCTGCCATAAATTCCCAGATTCTAGCTGGCATCATAAAGAATGCAGTTTTAGCGGACAACTCAATCAGAGCCCAACAAAGGATGAAGGAAATAGCAAATATAAAAATCGGTGCACCTTTCCATTTCGATGCAAAATATACAATACAAGGGACCAATATATAAAACTGCATCTCGACACCTAATGACCAAAGATGGAGCAATGGCCGAAATGCAATATCACTAAAATACGATTCGCCAAACCAAAAATATACATTTGGAAGAACAGCCAATGAATATATTGCCTGAAAAATTATCTCGAGCCTTTCATGAGGAAGCACGATAGCTGAGAAGGCTAGAACTGTTACGAACACAACAACTAAATAAGCAGGCAATAGACGAGCAAGCCTACGCCTGTAAAATTGCAATGCAGATTTGATCCCTACAGATCCCAATGGATACAACTTTGCCATCAGGTACCCGCTGAGAACAAAGAAAATATCAACTCCAAGATAACCGCCAGGAAACAAACTTGGAAACATATGAAAAAGCAGTACAAAAATTACCGCCAGCCCCCTAAGTACCTGAATATCTAAGCGAATGAGACCCATATAGTTGATTCCGATTACCTTGCGCCACTTAACATAGTTGAATTTTGATTTAGACAATCACTAAATTTTGTATTACATGCTGCGACAAATCCCAAGACTACCCACCAATATATTTCGTACAAATCCATACCAAAACATCCCAATGCAAGCCTAGCGATGAGATAGCCTTTTAATGAAAGAATAAGTGCGTACAAAAATCTTCCATTCGGTGTTTTATCGGCCTCGTATAGTCCTTGCAACCTTGTAGCAAGTTTATATATCCGAAAGATTAACCACAAAAAAATTAAAAACCCAAGCACGCCAATATTGGTTAGCAATTCTAAGTACAGATTATGCGTATCCTGGCTTCGCCCAAAATACGTATTTCTAACAGAGGGGAATGCCCCAACACCGACCCCCAAAGGGTGCGCCTTAAAAACAAACCAAGCATCCTCAAGAATTTCAATTCTTTTTTCTGTAGAACGCCCAGCCTTCTCTTCCTGCGTAAATATAGTTCCAACACGCTCATAATAGTCTACAGGAACAAATGAAACCAAAGCCGTGAAAACTATAACAAACAACACAATCAGCTTATTTACGCCAAGATTTAAGTTTTTAACCATGAATATAGATGTAATAAATGTAGCAACGTACCCAGTACGCGACCCACTAAAGACTATGCCAATTACTGAGAAAAGAATAAGGAATGCTGAAAGCCATTTCACTAGTCTTGAATCAACAAACCGGTAAAAGAACACACCAAATATCAAGCTGGTAACAGAAAATCCAGCCAAAGAATTAGGATGAGCATAATTCGTTGTAGATCCATGCAACCTCATTATTCCTTGATTTTGCCAAACTAGAGAACCTGTAAGCCAACCAACTGATGATTCATAACCAAGCCTTAACCAAGCCAGCAACATAAAATATAGAATACACTTTAAATCATCGACACTTCGTACATTTACCGACACTAAGATTGCGACAATTGAAAATTTAACAAATCGATCTATATAAATGTCTAAAGATCGGTCAACATCCATAGAAAAAATTACATACAACGTAATTACAAATACATATAGAGAGACGGGTGCAATAAATTTGGCATCGAAAACCTTGGAACTAGATTGAAAAACCCTCGGAATACTGCACAAAATGCATAGAACACCAAGAGTAAATTCGAATCTCACTATCTCTAAAATTGATACTCTTGAATTAATCTGAACAAACCAACAAAAAAGATATAAACCCGTGATAAATGCGCCAAATGAGACGTTACCAACCTGAATCACCTGCCCCCACGCACCATTTGACGAAGAATTCATCTTAGAAAGATTCATTTAAGTTGGCCTTCATCGAAATATATTCTTCTTAAACCTTTGGAAGATTGAATCATTATAGTATTTCCAAAAGATAGTAATTATTCGAGTCTTGAGTCTAAGCGGAAGCCAGAGAAAGCTTGGATATAGAGCTCTAGTGCAAGCAGAACATATTACTCCCCAAGCAGTATCTTTTGGAAATACCCCCCTTAAAAATTCATTTAGTTTTAGATCAAGAACTAAGTGGGTTCTAGGCTCATCGCCATTGTTTTCGACGTGGTGAACTTTTGAAAAATTAACATAATAAAGCCGACCTTCATTCATACGAATATCTTTACCGGCCACCACAAATCTAACATCTGGATTAGTAACAATTGGAATATGCAACCGCACCTGACCAAAAGCATAGTCTGAGACCTCGGCGTAAGTGTCTCTGTGGGCCTTAATTATACTCCCAGGCATAAGCTTCATGATTCGGATTCGACCATGTGGACAATCAAATTTATCTAGCAAGGCCTTGAAGGCAGGCAGCTTCTCAGCATATTCTGTACGGCGATATTGCCCCCAAGTACCAAGTCGCTGCGATTCAATTCTGTCAGAAGTCCCATCGTGCGACACCAAAGGTATGGTCGTCCAACCATCAGCCAACTGAACATCGTAGTGACCAATCCACTTCTCTTGATCCAGAAGCTTTAAATCCTGTTTTAACGCCTCTAAATCTATTTTAAACGGTAGACCATCAGTCAAATCTAAAAACATTTTCATATTGATACCCAAACTTTCTAAATTACATTCTTTCTGTCTCTATATGACATGACCCTGCACGCCAATAAGAATATATACCACTGAATATGCTGTATATGCTTCCGCTTCTGGCCGCCTGCCTAATTAGCGACACCAGGTATTGTTGCGCTTTACGCTCCAGCCGCTTTGATCTATTAAGATCAGAGTCCAATGCGCTTAACTTTTTACGCGACCTTACATAATTAATAAGCATTCTTAGGGTGTTTGATGACAGATTGGCATTATGCATACGCCTATGCATGGCAACCTGGTCGTCAATTACGATGGGGCTAGCCAGCATACATCTGTAAATATGTTCATAATCCTCACAGGCGCGTAGGTTCTCGTCGAAACCACCCACCTTACCTAAAAGCGATCTTCTGTATAATGGTGTTCCCGCTATAGTAAAATTTTCGTCGATGAGTATATCCAGTGCTTTGGACGCATCAAGCACACACCAACCATCAGTAAATGTAAGACTACTAATGTTTCTGCAAGTAGAGAAGTGATCGATAGACTCCTCTACAGCACCGAAATTCATGTAATTTGATACGACCAGCCCACATTGTTCAAACTTAGAAAGTAATGAGACCTGCCTAACTATCTTATCGGGATGATACTTGTCGTCTCCATCCAAAAAACACACAAATTCACCATTTGCAGCTTGCAAACCAGTATTTCTTGGACTCGAACATCCACCACTATTCAATTGTCTAACTAGCGTAACATCATCAAATCGCTTTATAACATCTTGCGTTCTATCCGTTGAGCCATCATCTACCACAATTATTTCAATGTTAGAGTACGACTGCGAGAGACAACTCTCAATTGCATCTGATATCAGACTTTCCAGATTGTAAGCGATTACTACAATGGAAACTAACGGGCTACTTTTCGAGTTATTCATTTCGTCTCCACCCAACTAAGCTTAGGAGCTTTAGAATAATATTTTTTTCTCGGTCTTTAATTTCTATAAACATGTATAGCAAGAACACAGCAGAAACAGAAATGGCGGCTATGACAGAACTGACCCACACTCCGCCATTCAGTGACGCGACATACAGTTGCAGCGGAATCAGAGGAAGTACAACCAAAAGGGGTCTATAAACTAGCACCATTAACCGAAAGCCATCTGATATTTCCAGCTTCCTTATCGCTAGTATCGGATAAAAAATCAGCCGAGAAAGAATAAGTGGTATGGACATGCTTAGCGCGATAGCAATTACATTAGCCTCTAGAATCATGCTACTAAACACTAGCCCAGCAAGCATCAGCGATATTTCAAAAACTGTAATAGCTGCCAGCAGTGCGTGTTTACCGTAGGCATACAGGCAATTATTTAACGGATCGTTCACTAACATAGATAGACGCCCGACAATAAGAATTAGCAATATGATGTATCCCGTCTCTGAGTCATAATCTTCACCCATCCACAGGCTCAAAAGGATTTTCCCAAAGAAAAGATAGAATGCGATGGTTACCGCAGAAAAATAGGCGTTTATTCTTCCAATAATTAATACGTCAGCCACGAGTGAAGATTTACTTTTATCCGAAACATGCGTAGCAAAGATCGGCAATGTGATCCCCAAAACCCTATATAGCATCTGCAGAGAATAGTCCACTAATCGAACCGGAATATAGTAGATAGATACTGCGGTGTAAGAAACAAAAGACCCAATGAAAAATAGATCCATTCTGGATCTCGCCATACTGCCAACATCGATGACTAGTGCCCAAACACTAAACCGATAAAGATCCAATATTTGAAATTTATCTATAAAAATCGTTGATATTTTCATCTCACGAAAAACGTACTTTGACATTACTACAAAAACAATCGTATCGAGCAGGCTTAGGCTCGCTGTTAATGTAGCGACTGCCACGATCTTGTAGTCAGCACTTATTAAAAATATCAACAATCCAGTATGAACCAACTTAAAAATGATCTTGTAGGTTGACTGTATATCGTATCTATAGTGCGCTGAAAAAATTCCTGCAAATGCCTTAGAAGGAAAATCTAATGCCAAGCCAAACCCAATAAGACACAAAACCAATTGATAGTCATTTTCAGATACACCAGAAACCAATTCAGGTGTATAGCTCGTTGCTGCAATAATTATGAAAGTTATGATTAAGAGGCTTATACATGAATATATTAGTAGCGCACTGTTGATAACTTTATTTGCGCCGGCCGAATCTTTCTTCGATATTGCAAGAGTGATATTGCGCGTAACTGCCGATGCAAATCCCAGATCGAAAAGGTACATCATCGCCGTGAAACTACTAAGCAACACCCATAGGCCATACATATCTTTGCCAAGACCGTTAAGCATTATGGGCAGCGTAATAAATCCACATGCAATAGCCACGATAGATTCGAGACCACGCAGTGCAGAACCTTTTACTAATAATGATAAACGCTTCAAAATACAGTTAACCTAACAAAATTCGTTTTAGAACACGTAATCCACTTCTGGAAAAGACGAGATTCGAGTCCGATATTGACCGAAGAAATACAACAAATGCCTGAAACCGCAAGCCATCATCAATGGCGGCGTTGATAAAAGGCTCATAGCGGCGCGCTTTATATCTCCTAGCCTTGAGCAGGCCCCACAGCCCCTTAGGCACATATTTATCAACTACATTGATTTGGTGGCGCAGCGCAGTGCTGTAACTGTTTTTTCGCGTCGTGCTAGTTGGGTGCTTTCTATAGAAGTACAATGGTTCTTGTATAGCCTTGAAATCAAGCGCCTTGCTTAGTCGCAGCCAATTCTCCCAATCGTGCGCTGTTTTAAACCTTGGGTCCCACAACCCTTCGCGCTGTATTATCTCTGTAGGCGCTAGAATTGTGTTGAAGCACGACATTTGGTTAAGCCCTAAGCTGAGCAAGGCATCAAGATATTGAGTATTAGTGAGCTTTTCAGGTGGGTAACTGGTAGATAGCAATTGCCGATCACCTGTTTCTGTAATTAAAAAACGCTGAACAGCTCCCAGTACTGCGGTATCCCTTACCTTTGTGATAATGGCTAACTGTCGATCCAGCTTATCCAATGGCCAGAGATCATCAGAATCTATAAAGGCAATATAGGGCGCCTTTGCCATTTTGATCCCGACGTTTCGCGCATTGGGACTCCCACTATTTTCAATTTTCTTATAGTAAACACGCCCACTGGAAAGATAACGCTCTATTACGGTTGCCGTTTGATCGGTTGAGCCATCATCAACGACAATTAGCTCCAAATTCGAAACCGTTTGGTTTAGAACGGAATCAATTGCTGCACCAATGTATTCGGCAGTGTTGTACGCAGACATCACTACACTCACTTGTGGCTGCACAGTCATCAGTGGCTGCCTCTCGTGATCCATTGATTGACTTTTCTTGCGTAGCCTAACAATCCTCGCTCCAATCGGTAGGTCGTCAACGGCACGCACTGTGTGGCGATTTTCGCTTTGTAATTATCTTTACGACCTGTGCCGGCTAAGAAATCGTAACCAAGCCCCAAGTTAAGCGCTTCTTCTATAGCGTATCCTAAGTGCAACGAACCAAGCTGGACGCTTGTAGCAAAGCGCTCTATGAATCCGGATTGCAGATTATAGCGAGTGCCAGCATAGGTGATATCCAGCAGCACAGAGCAGATAGTCCCTTCCACCTCCATTACCGATAGCTGCGGCTGAACTCCCTCGGCCAATCCCTCACTTAAAAACGCATGCATAAACTGCGCTGTTTCTTGACTGTAACAGTCTTGCATCCATCGATTTCGATGCATTCTGTTCAGGATTTCTACGAAATCTCCCCAGTTATTTAGGTGTAAGGACCTTAGCTGCACCTCGCCCAGCTGCGATAGCCGCTTTCGGTTGCCAAAATAACGCGCTCGAGTAGATCGGCTTAACTGTGCCAAGTAGCTTTCTACTGCCATGGGCGCAATTCGATAACTAAGGTCACATTTTGCCTGAGAAAGCATCGAGCGTGTTTCTCGTGAAAGTTTTACAAGCTCCTCTTCTAGCTCCGCACTTGGTGACATATCTGGTAGATATAGTTGATGCCAAGTAGACCTACTTTTCCTTAAATAATTAAGTAGATCGCCAAGTACAGCAACATCATTAAAACAATTGTATTCAGATCTTGGTGTAGCCAGATAGTTATTACTACATCCCACAGGCACTAACTGCTCGAATCTAACTCCCCGCATCTTTAACGGCGATAAATAGAAGTTACCCTCAAAACATTCGGCATTGCTGTGAGTTAAAGTCAGAACTCGAATGTTTGCACTGTCGCTGTAAGTAGAAAGCCAAGCATTTAGCCAGGCGCGGGTTTTGAAAGGTGATTTAGGGGATTCATACACTACCGGCACAGATTGGTCACTCATATTTTTAACCTGCTGCACCCTTCAGATCTTGCGACCCGGTTCTCCACTCTTGCAATAGAATTCTTGGGCTCTTTGTTCTTAACGCATTGGTAATGCTTAAAGAAGGCCGCTCTACCACCCTGTAAAGTATCAAAGCGGAAAAAAGGCTGACCATAATCGCGAGCAAAAATATTAGAAGTGCCATCCATGGAGTTAAGTTTTCACCTAAAACTGCCTTATTCAAAGATATGAATTTCCAGCCAATATCAGGGTGAATGAGGTACAAGCTATAAGAAATCATGCCCAAGAATTGTAGCGGTTTTGACACTAGCACCTGGTTGCTAAGTCCTAACTTCCAAAGCGAATAAAAACCTATCGCACTGAGTAATGCTGCCAGAATATAGGCTAAGGGCGTTATTGCGATTTGACTTGCAATAAGTATTACGCACCAAATGGTGAAGATAGTTCTTGCCCAAGGCGCCCTAGATATGCAGCAACTTACCAATACACCTAAATAGAAGTAATGCCAGTAACGAACAAAAATGCCGGGCCAAGGGAATTCAATTACTTTCACATCGATAGCGAGCGACCAACAAGCCACCAGCAGAATAATCGAGCCATGCATAAAGGCAGCGGGTCTACTAAGGAATGTACTTATTTTTTCGCAGGCCCACTTGCTGAGCAAGAAAAATAGATAGAACTGAACCTCTAAACACAGCGTCCAATATACAACGGAGATACTTGGCTCGACTGTGAAAATGTCCTGGAGGTAAACGAAATGCAGCAGCACTCCACTCACACTAGGCAAATTAACAGGCTGATCGAAAAGGAATGATTTCGCGAGTGTCGTCGAAATTGCAATTATAATTGCCGCCCAATACGTAGGATCTAACCTAAGACTGCGACGCAGAATAAACATACCGGCGTATCGCTTATCAATGCCCTCTTTTATATTTCGTGAAATCACTAAACCACTGATAACAAAAAATATTGGCACGCCCAAATACCCATAGGACAGCGCTATCATGACCCAGTCCGGCAGTATTTCCGCCAATGGCTCGCGCAATGCGCCACCTAGGTGGAAGAGCACTACAGCGAGCGCGGCAATACCGCGCATGCCATCCACGCTGCCTAGTCGCTCCCTTTTATTCAGCGCCTGCTCCATGCCCAAACGACCCTTATATTGCCGGCGCTTACAACTTTGCCTTCGCGGCAGCTAGGTGCTCTTGAATTTCTTTATTGTTTGGCGCTAGCGCTAAGGCCTGCTCTAAGATGGCATGCCCCTCTTTTACATTGCCCTGCTCGACCAGCATCCACGCGTAGGTATCCATAATGGCCGCGCTGCTAGGTGCAAGCTCAAATGCTTTCTTTGCCATGGGCAGTGCGCGCTCATCACCGCGCTCGTGGTAAATCCAGGCGAGATTATTCAATGCAGCGGGAATATCTGGGGCAAGCGCCAAGGCTTTTTGATACAAGCTTTCGGCTTGGTCCAATTTTCCTTCGCCTTGCATTGTCATCGCTTGAAACAGCACGGGCTTGCTAGACTCTGGTAGCGCGCTCTTCCACTGCTCTAGGAAATCAGCCCCCTTATTTGCGGTGGCTGCCAGTAATTTGAAAATTGCCTCACCGGAAAGATCACTGGGCTGTATTGACCACGCTGCTTGATAGGACCCCAGCGCTTGCTGCGGGTTACCCTTTTGCTCGAATATTTTGCCCTGCAAATAGTGCTTTGCAACGGTCGCGTTTTCGCTTCCCGTGTATTGATCCAGTATTTTCTGTGCGGCGTCACTGTTGCCGGCGTCCAATTCGATCTTGATTAGATTAGCCGTGTAAGTCACATTCTCTGGCGACCATTGCACCGCGCGCAGCATCGCCACTTTCGCACCTTGAACATCGCCCAATTGGTACTTTGCAAACCCTACCTGCTGACTCGCTTCTGCCGCTAAAATCTTAACTTGTGCATTGGTGGCGTTTTTCGACAGTGCCTTTTCCGCTAGCGCCAGCGCTGCTTCAAACTTACGTTGCTCAAACGCTAACCGCGCCATGGTGTAGTCTGGCTGCCAATACTTTGCATCGATGTTCAGGTCGGCCAGGCGCTGCTCGGCTTGTGCGATCTGCCCCCTGCGATGCAGCGTTATTAACCACTGCCCGTAGGCTCTCAATACTGCGGGGTTTATTTTTATGGTTTCTTCCCAAGCCTGCGTGGCCTCAACCAATTTACCCGTGGCCGCATGGGCCTGAGCTAAGCCGGCAAACGCCAAGCCTTTCGTCGTTGGATCATCTTTGGCAATGGCGCGCTCGAAGTGATTTTTCGCTTGGGCGTAGCGATTAGCACCCAACTCAAGCCAACCTTTAAAAAACATGGCCTTGGCGCTGCTTGGGTTTTTAGCCAAATCGCTTTCTATGAGCTGCTGCAATTCTTCTTTTTTATCTGCTGCTGCGAGGGTACGGTAATACACCTGCTGGATGAGGAAGTCGTCCGGCGCATCTTTGTGTGCCTTTTGTAATTGTGCGATAGCCTGGGGAAGGTTGTCTTTCTGAATGTGACTCTTCGCTAAGGCAATGCGCAAGCGCGGCTGGTCCGGATTAAGCGCGAGACTTCGCTCCAACATGATCATTGCTTCGTTGGTATCGTTATTCAACTCCGCCAACGCCAAACCGTAGGTAGACAGCACACCCGCATTGTTGGGTTGCTGTTCAACAGCGGCCTTTAACAACGCCATCGCTTCACCGGAGCGCTTGGCGTTTATTTTTGCAAGCGCAGCCGCTTGTATTACAGATGGCGCAGCAGTTTCTGTATCCACAAACTCATCAAACAGTTGCGACGCATACTCATTTTGACCTTGTTGCTGTGCAACCATACCGAGCAATGTGGCTGAGTTCTTGTCCTGCGGGTAGTCTTCTCGCAATTCTTTCAAGATTGCCGACGCGGTATCGAGATCGCCCCTTATGTAGGAAGACAGCGCCTCTTCAAACTTCTGCTGTGCTTCATAGCTACCGGGGTTCGCATCTGCCAGAATTTTCTGGTAGGTAAAGGCCTCTGCTGAGCGCCCAAGTTGTGTCAAGGTGTCGATTAAGCGCTTTAACACGAATACCTTGTCTGCCAGCATCACATCCGTCGTTGGCAATCCTGATATGGCCTTGGTGTAGGCACGCTCAGCGTCATCCAATCGATTGTAATACATTGATATATCGCCGCTGAGCGTCAACGCATCAAAATAGCTAGCATCAATAGAGAGCAATGTTTTCAGGGACGCCTCAGCCTGATCCGGCTTATTATTCGCGAGGCTTTCAGCGGCACTTAAAAACAAGCTAACAACTTGTGCTTCCTGTCCACCGCGTTTCGAGAGCGAAGCCTTCACTGAATCAAACGCTTTTTGATCCTTCAGGTACAAATAGGCCTCACCCAACAAACGCTGGCGTTCCAACGCTAAGGCTGGATTCAAGTCAGCCGACTGAGCGGTTTCCAATAATTTGCTGGCCGAACGAAATTTTTTGCTGGCAAGGTAGGACTCGGCCAACTCTACTGCTAACTCTGGCGATAACGTCGCACCGGCTTCAACTTTTGGCTCAAGTAACTTCTGGGTCATACCAAAAGCACCAATGCTGTTATAGATACGGGCCAACACCAAATAGCCGTCGTCTTGATCTGGATTGAGCTGTATGACATTGCGCGCTTCCAACATGGCAGCTCGGTATTGCCCTTGGGCTTCATACACTGTTGCCGACTTTAGATGGCGCGCAGACTTTTCTGCGTTCTCTTGCGCGTCATTGCTACAACCCACAGCAAGGACAGACAAAACCAGTAACAAACCGTATTTTTTTATGTGTGTTTTCATGATTGACCCGCCAATCCGTTGAGCAAATTAAAAAGTGTAATTCAATGACACGCCAATGGCGTTTACATCATACTTCGAGCCGCCGTCCACATAGGCGCGCCGCTCAAAGGTATAAAACAATGCTGCTGAAGCCGATGCTGCAATCTTACTTTCCAATTGCAGCCCGGCGCTGTCGCGATCAAAATCCGCTTTTGAGGGCGAGTCAAACGCCTCGCGCCCCCGACTAACCCTGCCGGACAGGGTCATGTATTCGCTTATCCGATACGCCAAGCTCGAGCCCACAACACGCTGTGTGCCATCCTCGGCCAAGCGCCGGTAATCATCGTTGCGCAGGTGCACAAACAGCTTGAATGAGCAGCGGCCACACAAGGAATCCGACTGCCAGTCGGCACTGACAAATTGCCGTTCAATTTGGTCCACACCTACGCCATCATTGTCTGCACCCGGCACCAGGTCATCGGTATTGCCTGCGCCGTAAGAGGAATCCGTAATTTCTTGGTAGGCGGTAACAGAAAACGTCTGGGCGCCCGCCTGATAGATTAAATTACCCCGATAGGTCGGCGCTTGATAATCATCATCACCGTCTGCGAATTGGGCCTCAGTGACACCCGCCATCAGGCTATAACTCAGGCTTCTAAGTTGGGCACTGTAGGTAAGGTGAGCGTAGTCGCTGGAATAGCTGTCTAGCGCGCTGCTCTTATATTCAACCTCTGTGGTTCCGGCAGTAACTTGCAGGCTGTCGGTATTAGAAAAGCGATGATTCCAATAGACCATGCCCCCACGTCGCTCACTGTCTTTGAAAGACTGCTCTTTAAACCTAACATCATCAAAATTGCCTTGCAGTACTAAACGATCAACAGTTGAGATTGCCCATTTAGCACTGGGGATGACGCTATAAATTTGCCTATCGTCCAGGTTGTCTGAAATTTCGGCTGCAGCCGGGGAGTTATATTGTGAGCGCTGGCTGTGTTTGATAATCAGATCCACTGGGTCACTGTCACGGCCTAACTTCAGCTCGGCATTACCCTCTAAGGTATTGCGATTCTCTTGGGAGTCTTCCGCGTAATTTTGGTGATTCAATCGATAGTCAGCGGTAGCACTGGCCCAACCGCCCTGCCAATCTGCCGTGACCGACGCGCTTATACTGTCTTGACGCTCTTCAAGCTGGTTGGTTTCAGCCTTTCTGGCGTTATCAGATAGTTGTGTCTGCACGCCCAGGGTCCCACCGAAAATCTGAGAGGAATCACTCAATGTTTGCGCCAGCACTGGCGCGGACAACACTGGCGCAAGCCCTAATATTATTATGTTGTGTATACGCGTCATCATGCCCACTCCCCTGTGGTTAGACTCATAGCGGTTAAGCTTTTAGTGGTTAAGCTTCTAGTGGTTAAACACCAACCCGGCGAAACGTTTTTTACCCACTGCATCAATACCCGAAAGCACTTCATCTTCAGTTGTGCGGCCAAACGGTACCAGCAAAAGCGCTTGATCACAGTGTTGCGCCAAGATGCGGGCTTCAGTAGATGATTCCACAGATGGCGCATCTAAAATAATAAAGCGATCCGGATAGCGTGCCTTGATTTCGCTGATAAACGTTTTCATTCGCTCAGAGTTGAACAACTCTGCGGCAGACTCATTGGTACCCGCAGTTGGAATGACCCGCACGCGCTCAACGCCTGAGGGATAGATAATTTGCTCAAGCTGTATTTCGTCGTCCATTAAATACTGCGACAAGCCAAAATTAATGACGCCATTCACATAGCGCTCTGCCGAAGAATCGTAGGGGTTACAGTCCACATACAGCGCCGTCTTTTGGGGATCTAAAGCAAAAGTTGCTGCGAGATTAAACGCAAAGAAACTGCCGCCGCCGCCCTCTTTCAACGACGACACCATGACCACCATGTTATCGCCACTGTTTTTCTGTAAGAGTCGAATCCGTACTTCACGAAAGGCATTTAGCACGGCCCGCTGGCGCATGCCCACATACACAACTTTGCGCTCATGAAGCTCATCGTGATTCCACAGGGGTGCCGGCGCCATGTCTTGAATTTTGGCATTGGCAGCCTCTTTCGATACCCCTGACATTGCCTTTTCGACATTTACTTCTTTTAGCATTTCGCCGGCCCCTGCGCTTTTGGCTTTTTCAAAAACTTGCTCAATTTTTTTCTTCACTTTGTCGGTCAGTCCACCCTTGCGCTGCTCAGCCTTTTGTTGCACGACGCTCGACCTTTCGCTTGCCTTCAATGCGTCTAATGATTGATCTTCACCGCCCCCAAGAATCAACGAAAAGGCGTGCGCCTCTCTGTGCTTTCCCTGTTTGGTAAGCGCTTCAATCAATTGCGTTATTGCAACTGCTTTATCAAGACTAATAACGCTCTCTTTCGGCAGCGTCTTTAAAGCCGCACGGACATAGATTTCCGCCTTTGAGTACTGCGCCTTTCCCATTGCAATCGCGCTTTGCAGCATCAGCGACCTAAAGTGTGTGGGATGCTCCTTCAACAGACGATCTAAGGTGGCTTTTGCCTGCGCAATATCTCCCTGCTTTAGCGCACTGTCTGCCTTAGCAAATTGTTGCTCTACATCTGCCACAGTTTGCCTAGCCTCTGTTGGCGCCACTTTACGTTCACTGAGCGACGATTTATTAGATGGCCCCATAAGCGTCACTTAAAGTGCAACCTCATACCAATAAACCGCCAACCCCGCATAGGCAGCCATGGCCAACACCGCTAATAGAGCCAAGAGCAATATATCTTTGCGCAGGATTCGCCTAGCAATTGGAGAGTCATAGTGAGGGATAACACCCACTAACTCGATCTCAGGAGGCAACTGCTGCTGCAAAACACGTGCTGACCGAAAGTGCGGGTCAACCAAAATTAATAGCATGATTAATCCGAATGGCGCCAACAAGCCTAGGAAAGGCCCGACCACCGCAAAATGGATGTAACTGATGCCCGACGGTGACAGCGGAAATGTCGCTGGGTCTTGAATGCGGTAGGTAACACCCTGCCCCTCTTGATCGAGAGTCATAGACAGTCGTGCTGACTCCTTGCGCTGGAGCATTTCTTCGTACACATCGCGGGTTACATTGTAGTCACGCGTCAATTCCGACAACTGCGCCTGATTGGCTGCAACTCGCTGGGCCCGCTCTTTTTCTTGCTCCAGTAATTTCTCTAATGATTGCATTCGGCGCACTTGCGCGCGCAAGTCCACCTCGGCCAGCGAGAGCTGCTTTCTGAGTTCTTCATACAGCGGGTTCTCGACATCTTTGCCGTAGACCTCACCGCTTTGCTTGGCCTGATTTATCAGCGAATCGAGCTCACCAATTTGGCTCCTCAGTGAAATCACGTCTGGGTAGTTTTCTTGATAACTCAGCAGCATTTGTTCCAATTGATTGGTAAGCGCCTGCCTACGACGCATCAACTCATCGACCTGGCCTTTCGCTTGTAAGTACTGCCCCTCGTCGGCCAGCTGCTGCTTAGTTGTTTTTATCCGAGATTGGGATTCTTCTATTCCGATGGTCAGCGTTTCAATATCTATTCGGAGCTGACCCATGCGCGCGGCGACAGACGCCTCGGTGCCATCCAGATTTTTAGACTTAAAATCTTTGAGGCGCTCTTCGGCAAGCTCTAGCTGGCGCTTGTATGACTGCACTTGAGCGTCGATAAAGTTAAAGGCGCCCAGGCTTTCTTCACGCTTTTTCTTTTCCGTGTTCTCTATGAATGCGGAAGTAATGGCATACAACAACTCAAAGGACTGATCGGGCGAGGGGTCTGAGTAGCTCACCGTAAAATAATTGTTTTTATCTGGCTTTACTTTTAGCCCTGCCCGGATTTTCTTAATCGCCCGATCTTTTTCTTCTGGTAGGCTATTTTGGTCGATCATACCGACCTCTTTAGCGGCTGCCTCCATGATGATGCGTGCATAAATGATTTCACGCGCTTGCTGCGAGTGATCGACATCGGTTACCGCAGCGCGACCTTTAAGCAAGGGCTCAATGATGTTGGTGACATCTGAGTAAAGCACCACACTGGTGGTGTATTTGCTGGGCCACAGCATGCCCACACCTAACACCAGAAAACTTACCACCAAGAAAACGCTGATCACGGATACTCGAAAGCGAATAAACTCCGCCTTCACAGCAGCCAGCATTTCCTTTAAATAAACCTTATCCATCATTCAAACTCTTGGCACTTTGCCGATAAAGAATTAAAAAACGCGCTCTGGCACCGTTACGATGTCTGACGGCTGCAATGGGTAATTGGTGCTGACATCGCCTTTATTGAGCAGATCGTCTAATCGAACGGGGAATATTTTCATCTCACCGTTTATTTTTCTGTACAGTTTTGCGTTGTTAGACGATGCAAAATCATTTGCACCACCCGCCATCAGCACGAGATCGAGAACGGTCATGCCTTCGCGAAAGGGAATTGATTGGGGCGCCTGAACTGCACCAGTAATTCGAACACGGCGCTGAAAATCCGAGCTGCTTGGATTCGCTACGATCACCGTTACCTGCGGGTTTCTTACGTAGCTTTTCAAGCCCACTACAATATTGTCGGACAATTCGATGGGCGTAAGGCCGGCAGCGACAATGTCGCCCACAAGGGGCATGGAGATTTTTCCATCGGGCCGAACCGGCACCGCCAGAGACAACTCTTGGTTGCGCCACACGTTGATTTGCAGTGCATCACCCACACCAATGCGATACTCCTGAACGTCGCTCATGGTTGCCACAGGCGGCGGTGCAACGGATTTATTGCTCGCACAGGCCACAGCCAACATGGCGCCCACTAACACGACACACCACTTCGTCACTTTCAACATTTTTCCATTCCCCCAAAGCCGGTTCATTCAGTGCACCCCTTTTCCTAGCAATATTATTTCTACCGTTTGTACCAAAATAAGCATATCCATAAAAAAGCTTTTGTTCTTGGCGTAGTAGAGGTCGTATTCCAGTTTGTTTTTAGCATCCTCCACTGACGCACCGTAGGGATACTTAAGCTGCGCCCACCCCATTAAACCGGGCTTAACTTTGTGGCGCGTGCTGTAGAAAGGAATTTCTTCTATTAATTGCTCAACAAACTGGGGCCGTTCTGGCCGCGGGCCCACAAAGCTCATGTGGCCCATAATAACGTTGTAAAGTTGTGGCAGCTCATCTAAGCGAGTGTTGCGAATGAACGCACCTACGCGGGTCACTCGCGCATCATTTTTTTGCGCCCAAACCGCTTGCCCAGCCTTTTCTGCATCTTGACGCATGCTGCGAAATTTATAGATTTTGAATACGCGCCCATTGAGCCCGACTCGCTCCTGCGAATACAGGACGCTGCCAGGACTTTCCAATTTCACGGCGATGGCCGTTAACAGCATAAAGGGCCACAAGACCGCGAGAAATAACAGCGATACCACTAAATCAAAGGCCCGCTTAATAAATAGATGGCGCTTGGAATTCTTAAAGCCGTCAGAGAAGAGCAGCCAGGAGGGTCGCAACATATCGACATCAATGCGGTTCAGTTCACGCTCACAAAAGCTCAGCACGTCCGTTGAGCCGACGCCTGCCACTTTGCAATCTAGCAACTCATTGACCGGCAGGCCCGCGCCCTGCGACTGACGGCGACTTTCATCTGGCGCAATTACGATTTCAGATATTTGCTCTCGCTTGACGTAGTCAACCCAGTCTGAGGGCTCTGTACGCACTAGATGCGCAGCCACTTTAATCTCATCACCGGCGCTAGCCACACAGCCCACTACGCGCACGCCGAGCCTGCTGCTGCCCGCCTCCAGCTCCGTGAGCAGCGCCTGCGCCCGCTGGCCAGCACCAAACACAAGCACTCGACGCCGCAAATTGGCGGTATCCACAAAGCCGAGGAAGAGCGCCCTTACGCAGAACACCACGAAGGTCGCCGCCAACACGCCCCAGAACACCAAGCTGCGATCGATGAAGTCGCCACCGGCCAGTAAGTTGACAAAGTAAAGGCTCAAGCTGCCAAGCAGAAAGAAGCTCACCAGAGTACGCAATACCATGCTCGCGTACCCTTCACGCACGAGCGCGATGTACACGCCCATAGACAGGGTGCAACAACTCAAAATAAAGGCAAAAAGCAGGAGCGGGGCCAGCTCCCCTAGGCTTAGGGACCAGCCAGGCGAGGCATCCAATAGCAACAGCTGAAGATGCTGGGCAACCCACGCGACGCCGATGAGCAAGCAGGTTTCAACAGCACCAAGCACGACAAAGTGCTGGTGGATATAGTGTTTATTGAGGCGGATATATGACACCCTAAATCCCTTTTTCTAGATACATCCTGTTTGGGCCTCTACCGAGCCCATTGTTCTTTGGCCGCACCCTCTATATTGCGACCAATACAGCCCAGCATTATATCTGTTTTCTCGGCAAATGCCCGAACCTTTAGTATGATTATTTTTCGACCAATTCTGGTTCGCAGTCATACACGGGTTCCACGAAATTGTGGTAACTTACGCGCCTCAGAATGGTGCCAGAATTAAGGACAGCGGCTCATGCTCCCAAGCTCCCCCAACGTTTGTATTATCGGCTTAGGCTACGTAGGCCTACCGCTAGCGGTAGAATTTGGCAAACAGCTGCCAACCCTAGGGTTCGACATTCACGCCGAGCGCGTTACGGCACTACAGGACGGTCGTGACCACACACTCGAAATCAGCCGTGAAGAACTCGGTGAAGCGCAGCAGCTGCACTTTACTTATACCGAAAATGATATAAAAAACCGAGACGTATATATCGTAACGGTTCCAACGCCTATAACTGCGGCCAAACAACCCGATTTGACGCCCCTCGAAAAGGCCTCCGAACTGCTGGGCCGCGTAATCGCAAAAAACGCGATTGTGATCTTTGAATCTACGGTATTCCCTGGCTGCACCGAAGAAGTGTGCATCCCGATTATCGAGCGCATCTCTGGCCTTACGTACAATCGAGACTTCTTCGCCGGCTATAGCCCCGAGCGCATCAACCCTGGCGACAAAGAGCACCGGGTCCACAACATTACCAAGGTGACTTCTGGCTCCACGCCTGAAGTTGCAGACTATGTCGACGCCCTGTACCGACGCATCGTCACCGTCGGCACCCATAAGGCGAGCAGCATTAAGGTAGCCGAAGCTGCCAAAGTTATTGAAAACACCCAGCGCGACATCAATATCGCACTCATTAACGAACTGGCGCTGATCTTTAAGCGCTTGGACATCGACACCCTAGAAGTGTTGGAAGCCGCGGGCACCAAGTGGAACTTTTTGCCTTTTCGCCCGGGCTTGGTAGGCGGCCACTGCATCAGTGTGGACCCCTACTACCTCACTTACCGCGCACAACAGGTGGGCTATAACCCCGAGGTTATTCTGGCGGGTCGGCGCATTAACGATGGCATGGGCGCATTTGTTGCTGAATCCGTCATCAAACTCATGACCCAGCGCAAGGTCCACGTGGTTGGCAGTCGCATCCTTATCATGGGGCTTGCGTTCAAAGAAAACTGCCCAGATCTGCGCAACACCCGCGTGGTGGACATCATTGCCGAATTAAAAACCTACCATGCAGACATCGATGTTTACGACCCTTGGGTTGACGCCGATGCCGCACAACACGAATACGGATTAACGTTGGTCGAATCACCAAAAGCATCTACCTATGATGCCATTATTTTGTGTGTCGGCCATCGCGAGTTTCGCGATATGGGCGGTGATGCGATACGCGCACTCGGTAAAGATGGTGCAGTGCTTTACGACGTAAAACACATACTGCCCAAATCAGCGGTGGATGCGCGCCTTTAATGCGCCCATAGTTACAGTCGCTACACCCAAATTCGCTCTAGAGATCGACACATGAAAGTACTCATCACCGGCGCCGCCGGATTTATTGGCTCTACGTTGGCACATAGGCTGCTCGATCGCGGCGATGAAGTGCTAGGTTTAGATAACTTAAACGACTACTACGACGTGACGTTAAAGCATGCGCGCCTTGCACGCCTTACGTCACGGGAAGGTTTCCAGTTCGAACAACTCAGCATCGAAGACAAGCCGAGCTTAGACAACGCATTTAAAAACTATGCGCCAGATCGCGTGGTTAACTTAGCGGCTCAAGCGGGCGTTCGCTACTCACTGGAAAATCCACAGGCATACCTAGATGCCAACATCACCGGCTTCCTGAACGTGCTGGAAGCCTGTAGGCACATCGGCACAGAACACCTCGTCTATGCATCCAGCAGCTCCGTCTATGGTGCCAACACGGCAATGCCGTTTTCTGTGCACAACAATGTAGATCACCCGGTAAGTCTTTACGCAGCCAGTAAAAAAACGAACGAGCTGATGGCCCACACTTACAGCCATTTGTTCAACATCCCCACCACGGGCTTGCGCTTCTTCACCGTGTACGGCCCCTGGGGTCGCCCCGACATGGCGCTGTTTATTTTCACGCGGAAAATTTTGGCCGGCGAACCCATCGATGTTTTTAACTATGGCAATCACCGTCGCGACTTCACCTATATTGACGACATTGTAGAAGGCGTTGTGCGCACGCTGGATCACACCGCTCCCAGCAACACCAACTGGAACGGTGACACACCCGACCCAGCCACATCAAAGGCGCCTTACCGCCTGTACAATATCGGCAGCAATAATCCGACAGAGCTATTGCGATACATAGAAATTTTGGAAGACTGCCTTGGTAAAAAAGCCACCAAAAACCTGCTGCCGCTCCAACCGGGCGACGTGCCAGACACCTTTGCAGATGTTGATGCACTAATTCAGGATGTTGACTATAAACCCAGCACCCCCATTGAAGTGGGCGTCGAACGCTTTGTGAAATGGTACCGCGACTATTACAAAGTTTAAGGCAGGGACAGCACAATGACAGCCGGTGCAGAACGCAGCCTTACCCATGCCATGACCGTCGACGTGGAGGACTACTTTCACGTTGCCGCATTTAACAAGGTGATTGACCCAAAAGATTGGGATCAGTGGCCCAGCCGCGTCGAACGCAACACGGACGAATTACTCCAGCTATTTAATGACGCCAATTTAAAAATAACTTTTTTTATTTTGGGTTGGGTAGCCGAGCGACACCCCGAGCTTGTTCAGCGCATACATAATGCGGGGCACGAAATAGCCTCACACGGCTATAGCCATCAATTAATCTACAAGCAAACCCCTGACGTTTTCCGCGAGGAGACAAGGCGTTCAAAACAAATTTTAGAAGATTTAACCGGCGCGGCGGTAAAGGGTTATCGCGCTGCCAGCTACTCGATTACGCGCCAATCATTATGGGCGTTAGATATATTGGCCGACCAGGGCTTTACTTGGGACTCCAGCATATTCCCAACACGCCATGACAACTACGGCATTCCCGGCAGCCCCGAGGAGCCCTACACAATTATTACGCAATCGGGGGCAACTCTGACTGAATTCCCCCTGACAACTGCAAAAGTGCTGGGGCAATCCATACCGGCAGCCGGTGGCGGCTATTTCCGCCAGTACCCATACGCGCTATCGCGCTGGCTCTTCAATCGCGCGAGCAACAACCAAGCTAAGCCGCAAATTTTTTACTTGCACCCGTGGGAAATCGATCCCGATCAACCACGCGTTCCGGGCGCCAGCTGGTTTTCACGATTTCGGCACTACACCAATTTATCGCGCTGCAAAAATAGATTGGAAATGTTAATTAACGACTTTCCCTTTGGCACGCTTAGCGACAGCCTGCGCGACGCGCCCATCACGCAAGTGTTAGACCTACGTGATGGAGCGAAAAACAGTTTTCAGCTGCGCCCGTAGCGATCATCAAAACGAACGATATCATCTTCACCCAGATATCCGCCGGTTTGAATCTCAATCAACTCCAAGGGAATTTTGCCTGGGTTTTCGAGAGAGTGGATGTCACCAATAGGGATATAGGTGGACTCATTCTCGCTAATCAACTGCTCTTTATCGCCCACTCGCACTTTCGCCGTTCCCGACACCACAACCCAGTGCTCTGCCCTGTGATAATGCATTTGCGTTGATAGCTTCTGACCTGGATTCACGGTAATTCGCTTCACCTGATAACGCCCATCGATCACCAACCCATGATACTTGCCCCACGGACGATGCACTTCCCGGTGCCAATCCACTTCTGGCCGCCCTGCGCGCGCAAGCTTATCAACTATTTTTTTGACTTCCTGCGCACGATCAGCGCGGGTTACCATCACTGCGTCGTCTGTTTCCACAATCACAAGGTCGTCAACACCCACCGCAGTAACGAGTCTGGACTGCGAGTGAATCAGGGTGTTGTGACAATCAACCGTCAAGGCATCGCCACGCAATACATTATTATCGGCGTCTGGCTGACTGATACTCCACAACGCAGACCAACTGCCCACATCATTCCAAATCGCAGGAAAGCGCACTACTTGCGCACGATCAGTGCGCTCCATCACTGCGTAATCGATTGAAATAGATTGCAATCGACTAAATGGCTCTGCCGCCAAGCGAGTAAACGTAAGATCGGTCTGTGCTTCGCTAAGTGCCGCCTGAGTCAAGGCGTGAATTTCTGGCTCAAACGCGGCAAGCTCGCGCAGATACGCATCTGCGCGAAACATAAACATGCCGCTGTTCCATAAATAATTACCATCAGCAACATAGGCCGTGGCTTTTTCTAGGCTGGGCTTTTCAACGAATTCTGCCACTGCCGAGACTTCTTCACCGGTGGCCGCTCGAATGTAACCGTAGCCCGTTTCGGGCTCACTCGGCTCTATACCAAAGGTTACGAGATCACCTGCCGCCGCTAGCTCCGCACCTTGCGCAACTTTTGCTCCAAATAGATTGGCATCGCTGATCACATGGTCAGACGGCAACACCAGCATGATGGCCTCTGGCTGCTCCTGCGCCAACATCCAAGCGGCTGCAGCAATTGCCGGCGCGGTATTTTTACCTTCTGGCTCCAGCAAAATACTTTTTGGCGTTACCCCGATTGCTCGCGCCTGCTCCGCAATTAAAAAACGGTGCTCTTCATTGCACAGCAACACGGGGGCTTCATTTGTTATCGCACAACGCTTTAGCGTGGCTTGAAGCAAGCTATCACCCGCCCCCTGCAAATCGATGCACTGCTTAGGGTAGCGAGAACGAGAGAGCGGCCATAAACGACTGCCGACGCCGCCAGCCAAAATTACCGGAACAATGTGGTGTGTCATAAAAAATCCTTTTAACTGCTTACGGCAGTCAATATAACGCTGGCGTCACATGATTTTGCGCGCAGCCAAACCCTTTGGTTATTTCATCCGAACTCAGGAAATTCCTAGAAGGGAATATCGTCATCAAAGCTATCAAATCCACCCGCCTGAGGCGCTGATTGCTGCTGCGGCGCTTGTTGTTGAGGCGCCTGCTGCGGGGCCGCCTGTGGTGGCTGCTGATAGCCACCTTGCTGTGGCGCTGGCTGGCGCTGCTGGGGGGCTTGATTTTGATTACTTTGATCGTAACCGCCCTGACTGAATCCGCCCTCACCTCGACTGTCCAGCATTTGCATTTCGCTAGCGACGATCTCTGTGGTGTAGCGATCTTGGCCGTCTTGGCCCTGCCACTTGCGGGTACGCAGTGAGCCTTCGACGTAGACTTTGCTGCCCTTTTTCAAATACTCGCCCGCAATCTCAGCCAGGCGATTAAAGAATACGACGCGATGCCACTCGGTGCGCTCTTGCTGCTGGCCAGTGTTTTTGTCTTTCCAAGATTCCGACGTGGCAATGCTCACGTTGGTCACTGCGCCACCACTGGGCATGTATTTGGTTTCTGGGTCTTGCCCGAGGTTGCCAACCAAAATTACCTTATTAATGCCTCTAGCCATGTTGCATTCCCCTCTTTATCAATTTGGTAATGTTCTAATTTTGAGGCCATCTAAACATCGGCCCATTAACGTGTCGAGTTATATTAAACGGATTCTGCCGGGCGCCATTCATAGCTCGCCAACAGGGCCGTATTGAAGGTCCGGCCATCCACTTGGACCAGCGCCACACAATCGCTATCGACCCAAGTCACCTGTTTGACCCCCGGCATTTCGGCCAACCCTTGCAGCGCCAGCTGATCCCCTTCTTTGGGTAGCCGCACACTGTAGCGAACGGGCTTCGCCGGCGGCGTTTGAAATAACGATACTATCAACCAAAGCAACAGCACCACCGCGCACAAGCCAAACACGGCTGCCATGCCCGCCACCTGAAGCACCCAACCACCCACAGCGCCGCCTAAAAAGGCTCCGGTGAACTGCCAGGTTGAATAAACGCCTGTCGCAGTGCCTTTTAATTCTGGCGAAGCTACCTTACTTACCCACGAGGGCAACGTGGCCTCCAGCAAATTGAACGCCATGAAAAACGCGAACAGGGCTACAACTGCGGTGACTGCAGACCCAGACAACCCCCACAGGCCCAGCTGAACACACAGCAACAACCCAATGGCCGATGTATAGACGAGCTTAACCTTGCCCATCCGCTCCCCCAAAATCATAAAGGGCAGCATCGCGAGGAAGGACAACAACATAACTGGCAAATAGATCCAGCCATGCACTTCCCGCCCCCAGCCATTGAGCTCTAAATAGCGTGGCAGCACGATAAATGCCGCCATCAAGACAAAATGCAGCGCAAAAATACCGAAATTCAAACGCCACAGCTCTGCGTCTCGCAATACCGTGCGCCACTCGCGATCTTTCGGCTGCCGCAGTGGCGGGGGCTGGGGAACACGCCGCCACAGCAACCACAAGCCCACAATCGAAAAGCCTGCGGTCGCCCAAAACAGCCCCGACAGCCCAACACTCTCGGTCACCAAAGGGCCCAGTATCAGCGCCAATGCAAAGGAAACACCTATGGATGCACCTATTAACGCCATGGCTTTGGTACGGTTTTCCTCGGCAGTTAAATCCGCTACTAAGGCCATAATCACGCTGGCGATAGCCCCGCAGCCCTGAAGGAAACGACCCAATATGAGCCCATATACGCTGTCCGCCGTCGCCGCCACCACGCTGCCCAACCCAAAGAGGATCAACCCAAAGGCAATCATGGGCTTGCGGCCGATTTTGTCAGACAAAAAGCCGAACGGAATCTGAAGCATGGCTTGGCTGAAGCCGTAGACGCCGAGGGCCAACCCCAATAGCGCTGGCGTTGCGCCTTGGTACGACTGGCCATATAGGGACAAGACCGGCAACACCATAAACAATCCCAGCATTCTGAATACATAGAGGCCGGCCAATGGCAAAACGGCTTGGCGTTCAAAAGGGGGGTTCACGGATGCACTAACCTTGTTCACTGATTCGGAGATGAGCCGGCCATTCTAGCAAAAGCTGGCGCTCTGCGGGGCACTTCAATGGCAGGCAGGCTTTAGCGCAATTTGGTCTGGGCACGTCATTATCTATAACTATCTCTTCTTTCGCGCTAATTGCTTAGAAGCGTGGCGATCGCTATAGTGAAATGATTAGAATTTGAACAATTCTAGGCGGCGCCAGCCAATGCCTTGAGACAACCCTGTTGAAAGATATGCAGCCGGCTACTCAACAATAAATCACATCAGGATGTAGCGATGAAAACACTGACACGCGGCCTGCTTGGCCTTGCCTTAATTGGCTCAATGGCCCAAGCCGATACACCTCTAAAAGACGCCAGCCAGGCTGCCGCAGCCCTTGAAAGTAGCCTGAGCTACGCCGATGAGGCCATCATGGCCGCCACCTCTCAAGAGGCCATCAACAGCCTAACCGCCTCCATCGCTGAAGCCGACCTAATCATTGCGCTTGCCGAAGCCGATTTCGCCATTCGCGATGTGAGCCGGCAGGAAGCCTTTAACCAATTGGCGGCCGCCATTGTTAGTGCTGAATTTGCCATTGCGAGCACAGAGGCCCAAGTGGCCATAAACGCGGTGTCTGACGACCAGCTGCTCAATGAATTGGAATCCACCCTGGCCAGTGCCGACGCCGAGCACGCCAATGACATGATCCGCGCGGTTGTCTCCGAGCGGCCCATGCTCGCCGCTGCGGTACAAGATCGCGCACTGTCCGTTGGCCTAGACGAAGTGATGGTTGCCCACGCCTTAACAGCGGGATTCAGCGAAGCCGCAGCCACTGCTGCAGGCAAGTAGCCACAGCAGCACGGAAGTCTTAAAAAAGCCCCCAAAGGGGGCTTTTTTTATGAGCTTTTTGTGACTGCTACGTCAGTACCACCCGCGACACTCAGCCTAATCCCACTCCAAAACCCCGACATACCGAAGCCTTTAGCCTAAAAAACGAACATATTCGGGATGCTTTTGCGCCAGTCGTTTTTACGTTCAATACTAGCTGAAATTTAACGCCTAAAAGCCATCAGAGCACTTGCCAAAAAATCTAAGGAACCCATACTAAGGTGGTATTTTTAGAAGTCTGAGTTCCACCGTCTTGCCGTACTAATAGTGACACTTTACTCTTACGTGCAGCGCCAAGACGCAATGGATAGCAAATCATAATTAATATGGACTCGAGAATGATGAACGCCACCAGTGCATCTCAAAAAGCCAGCGCCGAAACCATGGTGCTGCTGAGCGAATCCAGCATGCAATCTAAAATGCTGGCCAATCTCATGTCTGACAAGCTCCAATTAGACTGCCGCTTGGCCGACCAGCCTCAACAGGTTGGGCAAATGCTCGATAGCGAACAGTCACTATTATTAATTGACGCTCAACACTTCGACATGAATGCACTGCGCAGCCTACTGCAAAACCTACAGAGCAAGCACAATCGTTTAGTGATCGCACTGTTCAATGTCATCCAAAATTCCGAGCAAGAACATTTGGCAGAATGGCCTCAAGTTAAAGGGCTGTTTTACATTAATGCCGATCACAATCAATTGCTTAAAGGCCTAGGCGCACTCATATCTGGCCACCTTTGGCTGCCGCGCGAAGTCACCCACCAACTGATAGAACAAAATCGTCGCCCCCCGATGGACGCTGGGTCTCGGCAAATGCTGACCCGCCGCGAACTTCAAATTATGGAATTGCTCGCTGGCGGCGCAACAAACTTGCAGATTGCGGAAGCACTATTCGTGAGTGAACACACCATAAAAAGCCACCTTTACAACGTGTTCAAAAAAATCGATGTGAAAAATCGGTTGCAGGCATCTAATTGGGCGAGAAATAACATTTAATCATGCATCACATTTCGTGGCTTTTAGTTGCCACAGGGTTGCTTTTACTGCCGATCCAATTTAGCTGCGCAGACGACATTGACGACGAAATTTCGGGCTTCACTCACGACAGCACCATTACGCGGGTAGGGCACGAGTTCGCACGCTATCTCGGTGACTACCGAAATACCAATTTCTCCCAAAACAACGATTACAACCTCACCGTTTATGAGCGCCCCTCCGCGCGCTGGGGTAGCCTTATCTGGGTCACGCTGGATAATCGCGAAGTTTACCGCCGCTTTTTACCGCCAGGGAAAGTTGACCTGAGCAATGAAGCGACAAGTGCCGCACAATACATCCACAACCAAGCCCAACAGCAACAATTACAGATGTTGTTTATGGACACATTTGATCTCGCTCAGGACGAATATTGAGACACGACCATGAATAAAAAAACGCCCCTGCTTGGCATATTGCTCGGCTGTAGCATTCATGCCACCGGCATTGCATCAGAGCTGATTTACACTCCCGTCAATCCAAATTTTGGCGGCAATGCACTGAATGGTAGCTACCTACTGGGCAATGCCAGCGCCCAAGACACCAATAAAAATCCAGATCTGGGAGATGGCTACCAAGCGCCATCCGATATCGAGCGATTCACCAGCTCATTGCAGTCGCGCCTGCTCAACCAGTTACTCACGGATGTAGGCAACGGCAACAGCGGCAGCTTGCAAACAGATGCATTTATCGTCGATCTAGTCGACGATGGAGGCGTGTTAACCGTAATCATCACTGATAAGAACACTAATGATGTAACGGAAATCGTGGTTTCCGGACTGAACCCCCAGAACTAAATTCAGGAAGAATTATGCGCGCCCATTATTTCAAGCAGCTCGCGCTGCCTTGTCTGCTATTGCTGCTAACTGGCTGCCAGACCGTAAAAGATACCAACGAAAATCTTTTCGGACCCGAGATCAGCAAATCTACGCTGACACCAAGAGCTAGCACCTATCGAGATTTAATAAGCCTCCCACAGCCACGGGGGAAAATTGTTGCTACGGTCTACACCATTCGCGACCAAACAGGGCAATACAAGCCCATGCCGGCCAGTTCATTTTCAACGGCGGTTACGCAAGGCGCGACCGCCATGCTGGTAAACGCTATGAATGATTCTGGCTGGTTCATTCCTCTAGAGCGCGAAGGTTTACAAAACCTACTAACCGAAAGAAAGATAATTCGCGCCGCGCTAAAAAAGCCCAATACACCGCAAAACAATGACGAGGAGCTGCCCTCATTACTGGCAGCCAATGTCTTGATCGAAGGCAGCGTTGTAGCCTACGAATCCAATATCAAAACCGGTGGCGCCGGAGCGCGCTATTTTGGGATTGGCGCTTCCGAACAATACCGATCAGACCAAGTGACCGTTAACTTACGAGCAATCGACATACGATCCGGACGAATTTTACACAGCGTTATGACGAGTAAATCAATACTGTCACAGGAGCTGAGTGGTGGCGTATTTCGCTTTGTGGAATTCAAACGACTATTGGAAGTTGAAGCGGGCATGACGACCAATGAACCGGCACAAATGTGCGTTTTATCTGCACTAGAAGCGGCATTAATTCACCTAATTGCCGACGGTTTGAAGAAAAACAGTTGGTCTTTAGCGAATCCTGAAGAATTAAATAATCCTGTACTTCAGCAATACTTATCGCAAACACCTGACATTCTTTAGCACTTCTTGCACATGGACGTGCATGTTTATTTTTCACTCACGCTAAATAACTAATAAATTAAATGACGATTAATTCAGGCATGAATTTAGCCTTGGTGTCCGGGCTTAAAATCCACACTTAAGCGCGATAGAGACAATGTGAAACAAACCACAAAATGAGCCCGACATTCATAAACGTGGTTGCCAACTTACATGGACGACTTACACAAAAGACGATGGAAAAACGTCGCCAATACTGTGGTTTTTTGCACCTGCCTCCTGTCTTTGTTCAACATCGCCTCGGCCGCGCCGCTCCCGTCTGACCAGCAATCCGATATCGACACACACAACCTAGACTTATTCGGCGACGAATTGGCAAGCCTTGCGCCAATGGGTACGAATAACCTTGCGGTTAGCATTCAGCACGGCAGTGACAACACCACCGCCAGCCTACAAACCGGTTTTGGCAATAGCACAGCATCGCTGCAGGCAGGATTTGGCAATGTCTTATCCGTAGAGCAACTAGGCGATCGACACATCAGCCTAACGCAACAGTCCGGCGACCTTCACATTGCCACTATCGTTCAAAGTGGCTCGCACAATCAGAGCACCCTGGTTCAAATCGGCTCGGGCAATGAGGCAAACATTGCCCAGCACGGCGCCGATAATCGCAGTTTAGTCAAACAAGTTGGCTACCAAAACTCTGCCACTGTTCACCAACACGGCTCAAGTTTAACGAGTGTGGTTGTTCAGTATGGCAACCATCAAACCACGACCGTTCGACAACTTCAGTAAGACCCATACTTAATCAATAAGGAAGATGCTATGAAAAAACATATAACTCCACTTGCACTTGCTATCGCACTGATCAGCTCTGGCGCAATTGCTGACAACAGCATTGCAACCGCAGATCAAATTGGCGACAACAACACGGCCACCATAGACCAGACAGCAGTTAACGATGGCATAGCAACTGTATTTCAAGACGGCAGCGGCAATGGTGCAGCCATTGTGCAAGGCGATAGCTTAGCCCCGATGACCGCCACCATCGACACCGTAGGCATCGATAACCGCGCAGCTATCACTCAAAATGACAGCTGGTATGCTGAAGGCGCAATTGTGCAAGACGGCGAGGGCAACAACGCACAGATTACACAAACCATGGTTTCCGATGTAGCCACCGCCACCATCAGCCAAGTCTACGCGTGGGACAATATGGCCTCCATTGATCAAACAGACTCCGCGCTGAGCACGGCGACTATCGATCAAACCATTGCTGAAGGTAATAACGCTGAGATTCAGCAGCAGTCTGCATTCAACAGTAATGCCACCATCAGTCAGTACTACACGCTGGGTGACCAAGCTTTTATTTATCAAACTGGCGACTACCATGAGGCCAACATCTCACAAGACGATTCATGGTATGCCGAAGCGAACATCAGCCAAGAAGGCATGATGCATACCGCTAATATTAGCCAGACAGCGATCTCCGATAGCTCCCTTGCCGACATCACCCAAGTGGGCTTCGGCAACAACGCGAACATCAATCAAGATCAATCAATGGAGAGCGAAGCCATTGTTGACCAAAACGGTGACATGCTGCAGGCAGACATCGCTCAAGGTGCCGGCGATCAAAACTTGGCCTTGATCGTGCAGACCGGTGCATTTAACACCGCAGCCATTGATCAACCTGGTGCACAAAATATGGCTGATATCGATCAATCTGGCGAAATGAACATGGCAGACGTTCAGCAAATGGGTACTGGCAACATGGCATCTGTGCTTCAAACCGGTTACGGCATGGCGGACAACCCCAACATCGCCACTGTTCAGCAGGGCGGCATGAATGATATGGCTATCATCACCCAATCTAGTGGTGCTGGTAACCATGCCATAATTACGCAAAATTAATTTGTTGCGCTGATACACCAAGGGGCCTTTGGGCCCCT
Source organism: Simiduia aestuariiviva (assembly GCF_014192475.1). GTDB lineage: Bacteria > Pseudomonadota > Gammaproteobacteria > Pseudomonadales > Cellvibrionaceae > Simiduia > Simiduia aestuariiviva. The sequence goes on along the minus strand of NZ_JACHXZ010000005.1, from coordinate 17,325 downwards.
TTTTCTTTTCTGACAGTCCTGCTCTCAGGCTCTATAATGGTCGGTTTTCAACCACTAGAGAGTTGTTAAGTGGATAGCATTCAAGTCCGTGGGGCGCGCACCCACAACCTAAAGAATATCGACCTAGACATCCCCCGCGACAAGCTGGTAGTCATCACCGGACTGTCGGGCTCAGGTAAGTCGTCACTCGCGTTTGACACCCTGTACGCGGAAGGTCAGCGTCGCTATGTAGAATCGCTATCAACCTACGCCCGTCAGTTCTTATCCATGATGGAAAAGCCCGACGTGGATCATGTTGAGGGCCTAAGCCCTGCAATTTCCATCGAGCAGAAGTCCACCTCTCATAACCCGCGCTCCACCGTTGGCACCATAACGGAGATCTATGATTACCTGCGATTGCTGTATGCGCGCGTAGGCGAGCCTCGCTGCCCCGTCCACGGGGAACCATTAGCCGCGCAAACCGTCAGCGAAATGGTGGATCAGGTATTGGCATTGCCTGAAGGCAGCAAGATCATGTTGCTCGCGCCCTTGGTGCGCGATCGCAAAGGTGAGCACTTACATATCATGGAGCAGTTGCAGCGCGACGGCTTCATTCGCGCGCGGATCAACGGACTCGTTGTAGATCTAGACGATGCCCCGCAACTCGATAAGAAGAAGAAACACAGTATCGAAGTGGTCATAGACCGCTTTAAAGTAAAGGATGATCTCCAGTTACGCCTCGCGGAATCCTTTGAGACGGCACTCAATCTCGCAGACGGGCAAGCTATCATCAGCTACATGGATGGCGATGGCGAAGACCGTATCTTCAGCGCCAAGCACGCCTGCCCCATTTGTGACTACAGCTTAGCGGAACTCGAACCTCGCCTGTTTTCCTTCAACAATCCAGCCGGCGCCTGCCCCAGCTGTGACGGCCTTGGCGCCAAGCAATTTGTCGATGAAGAAAAAGTAGTCCACGACCCCGAGTTGACGCTCGCGGAAGGGGCAATTCGCGGCTGGGACCGCCGCAATGTTTACTACTTTCACATGCTTACCTCCATTGCGGATCACTATGGTTTTTCAATAGACACGCCTTGGAAAAAATTGCGGAAGAAAGACCGCGAGTCGGTGCTTTATGGTTCGGGCACGCAAGAGATTTCCTTCCGCTACGTTAATGACAGAGGCGATATTTACCAACGTACGCATCGCTTTGAAGGGGTGCTACCCAACATGGAGCGCCGCTACCGCGACACAGATTCTCAAATGGTGCGCGAAGATCTAGCGAAATTTCTTTCCCATCAACTTTGCCCTGAGTGCGATGGCACACGACTAAGGCGCGATGCGCGCAACGTGTTTGTAGACAATAAAACATTGCCAGAAATTACCAGCTTGCCGGTAGGTGATGCCTTTACCTACTTCGAGCAACTGAAGTTTAAAGGTCGCAAGCAGGAAATCGCCAGTAAGATTCTGAAGGAGCTACGCGACCGCTTTCAATTTTTGGTGGACGTTGGTTTAAATTACCTTTCCCTGAATCGCAGCGCCGACACTTTGTCCGGCGGCGAAGCCCAGCGCATTCGCTTAGCTAGCCAAATAGGCGCCGGGCTAGTCGGCGTCATGTACATTCTAGATGAGCCATCCATTGGCTTACACCAACGAGACAATGAACGCTTACTGCGCACGCTGACGCACCTGCGGGATTTAGGCAATACCGTCATCGTGGTTGAGCATGATGAGGATGCGATTCGCAGTGCCGACTACCTGATCGATATCGGCCCAGGCGCCGGTGTTCATGGCGGCGAAGTGGTTGCAGCGGGCACGTATAAACAAGTGCTGAAAGCGAAAAACTCACTTACCGCCGACTATCTATCGGGTCGCCGTTCGATTGCCGTACCTCCCAAAAGGCACGAGAATCGCAAAGATGCCCAACTGGTGCTGAGCGGCGCAACAGGTAACAACCTGAAAGATGTAACACTGTCGATTCCCGTTGGGCTGATGACGTGCGTTACGGGCGTATCTGGGTCCGGTAAATCAACGCTGATTAACGCGACCTTACATCCCTTAGCGGCAACAGCATTGAATAAAGCCACCACCCTAAAAGCTGCGCCTTACAAAAAAGTCGAAGGGCTGGACCAATTTGATAAGTGTGTCGATATCGACCAAAGCCCCATTGGCCGCACACCGAGATCTAACCCTGCCACCTACACCGGTATATTTACCCCGATCCGCGACATCTTTGCGGGCACGCAAGAATCTCGTTCGCGCGGCTACAAACCTGGACGCTTCAGTTTCAACGTTAAAGGCGGGCGCTGCGAAGCCTGCCAGGGTGATGGCGTTACGAAAGTTGAAATGCATTTTCTGCCGGACGTGTTCGTGCCCTGCGATGTATGTAAAGGCAAACGCTACAACCGGGAAACGCTTGAAGTTAAATTCAAGGGTAAGAACATACACGAAGTTTTAGACTTAACTGTTGAGGATGCCCGGGAATTTTTCGACGCGGTGCCCGCCATTGCCAAAAAACTACAAACCTTAATGGACGTAGGTCTATCCTATATTCGCCTGGGCCAAGCCGCCACCACCCTATCGGGCGGTGAAGCGCAACGAGTTAAGCTTTCCCGCGAGCTCAGTAAGCGAGATACAGGTAAAACGCTCTATATTCTTGATGAGCCTACCACTGGACTGCACTTTTACGACATACAGCAGCTGCTAAACGTGCTGCATCGACTAAGAGACCACGGCAACACCGTTGTCGTCATTGAGCACAACCTAGATGTCATTAAGACCGCCGACTGGGTGGTTGATCTTGGTCCCGAGGGCGGTAGCGGCGGCGGTGAAATAATTGCCGAGGGAACGCCTGAAGCCGTTGCCAAAATGAAACATTCCCATACGGGTCAATTTCTAAAGCCCTTGCTAGCCAGCGCGGCAAAGGCCAGCAGCCAGACCAAGAAAAAAACCAACACCAAAGCCTCTAGAACATAGAGGCCATTGGGGTAACGTAAACCAAAACATCCCCACAGCCCTCTCAATATCGCCTTTTCGAGATCTACTCAAGTTGCCGGCCGATCTAAATGGCCGGCCTACCCCTCAACTTCGGGGCGCGCTCACCAATAAATATTAGGCATAAAAAAACCGGGCTAAGCCCGGTCTTTTTAAGATGAAGCGCTGATTACTCGGCAGCTTCTTCTTTTGCGTTGCGATCGACTAGTTCGACATAGGCCATAGGCGCTTTGTCACCAGTACGCAGACCACACTTCAAAATACGAATATAACCGCCGGGACGGGCTTCGAAACGTGGGCCTAGTTCGTTAAACAGCTTACCTACCGCTTTGTCGTTGTTCAAACGGCTGAACGCCAAACGACGGTTGGCAACACTGTCAGTCTTCGCCAATGTGATCAAGGGTTCTACGACGCGACGCAGTTCCTTGGCCTTAGGCAAAGTGGTTTTGATCAGTTCATGCTCAACCAGTGAGATAGCCATATTTTTAAACATGGCCTTACGGTGTGAGCTGTTTCGATTCAGTTGACGGCCACTTTTACGATGACGCATGACGCTAAATCCTATACGTTCTGATTGCTATATCAGCAAATCTTGTTAAGCGCGTGGCGAACCACGCGCAGAATCTACCTACTTATCGTCTGTACGCAAGCTAGCCGGTGGCCAGTTTTCGAGACGCATGCCCAAAGACAAGCCGCGCGAGGCAAGGATGTCTTTGATTTCGGTGAGTGATTTTTTACCCAGGTTCGGAGTCTTTAACAGCTCAACTTCAGTGCGCTGAATAAGGTCGCCGATGTAGTAAATGTTTTCTGCTTTCAGGCAGTTAGCTGAGCGTACGGTAAGCTCAAGGTCATCAACTGGGCGCAACAGCACCGGATCGATTTCCTCTTCTTTACGTACTGGCTCGGCTTCTTTTTCGCCTTCCAGATCAACAAATACTGCCAACTGCTGCTGCAGGATAGTCGCGGCGCGACGAATGGCTTCCTCGGGCTCAATAGTGCCGTTGGTTTCCAAATCGAGCACCAGCTTATCCAAATCGGTGCGCTGCTCAACGCGCGCACTTTCAACAGAGTAAGCTAAACGCTTCACCGGGCTGAAGGATGCATCCAACTGCAGACGACCAATAGCACGAGTTTCTTCCTCGTCACTATGACGCTGATCAGCGGGCTCGTAGCCACGACCGCGAGCAACGGTCAATTTCATATTCAGCGCTTTGTCGCCAGTGATATGGGCAATCACGTGATCGGGATTTTTAATCTCGACTTCGTGATCTACCTGAATATCAGCGGCAGTAACAACGCCTGCGCCCTTTTTCGACAAAGTCAGTTCAACCTGATCTTTGCCGTGCATGACTACTGCTACACCCTTCAGGTTAAGCAGGATTTCGATAACGTCTTCCTGCACACCTTCAATAGCACTGTACTCGTGTTGTACACCGTCGATTTTTACTTCGGTGATCGCACAGCCGGGCATGGAAGAAAGCAAGATGCGACGTAACGCATTGCCCAATGTATGACCGAAGCCACGCTCCAGAGGCTCTAAGACCACCTTTGAGCGGGTTGAGCTCAATTCGGTAACGTCGATATGACGCGGTGTATAAAACTCGTTTACTGCACTCTGCATAGCCGTTCCTGTTAGCGGTTAATTACTTGGAGTAAAGTTCAACGATCAGGTTTTCGTTGATATCGGCTGGCAAGTCTGCGCGATCGGGAACACGCTTGAACGTGCCTTCCTTCTTGTCGCTGCTTACATCAACCCATTCAACGTCTGCGCGCTGAGCTGCCAAGGTCAAAGCCTGCTGAATACGCAGTTGAGCTTTGGCTTTCTCACGAACAGAAACCACATCGCCTTCAGCTACTTGATAAGACGGGATGTTAACAGTCTTGCCGTTAACCAAAATCGCCTTATGAGAAACCAGCTGGCGGCTTTCGGAACGAGTAGAACCGAAACCCATACGGTAAACAACGTTATCTAAACGTGTTTCCAACAGCTTCAACAGGTTTTCACCGGTTGCACCCTTGCGACGGGCTGCTTCTTTGTAGTAACCGCGGAATTGCTTTTCCAGAACGCCGTAAATGCGACGAACTTTTTGCTTTTCGCGAAGCTGCACACCGTAGTCCGACAAACGGCCACGACGCTGGCCATGCATGCCAGGTGCAGTTTCAGCTTTACATTTTGAATCTAGCGGGCGAGCACCACTTTTAAGGAACAGATCTGTTCCTTCGCGACGCGCCAGCTTACACTTTGGTCCGATATAACGTGCCATTGTTCAGTCCCCTTAAACGCGACGCTTCTTGGAAGGACGGCAGCCGTTGTGTGGAATCGGCGTGACGTCTACGATGTTGGTGATTTTGTAGCCAACATTATTAAGCGCGCGAACAGCAGATTCGCGGCCTGGGCCTGGGCCCTTTACTTCCACGTCGAGGTTCTTCAAGCCGTATTCTTGCGCAGCCTGACCAGCACGCTCAGCAGCTACCTGAGCAGCGAAGGGCGTACTTTTACGTGAACCACGGAAACCTGAACCACCGGCAGTCGCCCATGAAAGGGTGTTACCCTGACGGTCAGTGATGGTCACAATCGTGTTGTTAAAAGAAGCATGGATGTGGGCAACACCATCAACCACGGTCTTTTTGACTTTCTTGCGAACAGTCTTATTACTTGGCTTGGCCATAGCAATCTCTTCCTAAACCTTTGGTTACCGAAAAGCCAATTACTTCTTGATTGGCTTGCGCGGACCCTTACGGGTGCGGGCGTTTGTCTTGGTGCGCTGACCGTGTACGGGCAGATTGCGACGGTGACGTAGACCGCGGAAACAACCCAGATCCATCAATCGCTTGATGTTCATGTTGATTTCACGACGCAGATCGCCTTCCACAGTACGCTTGGTGACTTCACCACGCAGCACATCCAATTGTTCTTCGGACAACTCGCCAACCTTGGTCGTTTCAGCAATACCAGTCTCAGCTAAAATTTGCTGAGCTGTGGTACGACCAATGCCGAACACGTAGGTCAAGGAGATAACCGCATGTTTGTTATCTGGTATGTTGACACCAGCAATACGGGCCATTCAATTTACTCCATAAAGCATAAAATTGTAGCGTTGACAGCAATACACGCCACCCACCACACCAAAAGGCGCGGCAGGATAGCGAATATACCAGCAAAATGCAATAGCCCGGGGATTACTCCCCGGGCGACAGTCAACGCCCCCTATCCCAAAACAGCCCTCAAATGGTGCTGTCGTGGGTTGTCCAAGCCCTAGGGCTCAGACGAAAATTAGCCCTGACGCTGCTTGTGGCGCGGCTCAACACTGCAGATTACCCGCAGAACACCGTTGCGCTTAACCATTTTACAGTTGCGGCAAACTTTCTTAACTGAAGCACGAACTTTCATTTTCTACCTCGCTTAAATCAGCCCCGACCCTAGCGGCCGACACTCTTCAAGTTGGATTTCTTCATCAGTGAATCGTACTGATGAGACATTAAATGGGCCTGAACTTGTGACATAAAGTCCATAACCACCACGACCACAATCAACAATGACGTTCCACCTAAATAGAAGGGAACATTCGTTGCAACAATCAGGAACTGCGGTAATAAACACACAGCCGCCATGTACAGTGCACCTACGACAGTCAGGCGTGTAAGTACCGAATCAATGTACTTAGCGGACTGATCTCCAGGGCGTATGCCCGGAATGTAAGCACCAGACTTTTTCAAATTGTCCGCGACTTCTTTAGGGTTGAACATCAACGCTGTATAGAAGAAGCAGAAAAAGATGATCATGCCAGCAAACAGTACAAAGTTCAGTGGCTGCCCTGGACCAATGGCCAGCGCTAGCTCCTGCAGGAATTCCGCACCCGCGCCCTCTCCCTGTCCGAACCAACTGGAGATTGACGCCGGGAACAGCAACAGGCTACTCGCGAAAATGGGGGGAATTACGCCCGCCATATTCACTTTCAGTGGCAAGTGGCTGCTTTGTGCTGGCATTGCCTGACGCCCTTGCTGACGCTTGGCGTAGTTTACAGTGATACGACGCTGACCGCGCTCTACACGCACCACAAACCAAACAATCAATATCGCAAGGAAGGTGATCGCCAGCAGCATCAGGATGTGAAGGTCGCCCTGACGTGAGCTCTCAAACGCCTGCCCCACCGCACTTGGCAAACCGGCCACAATACCTGCGAAGATCAGCATGGAAATACCATTACCGATACCGCGCTCTGTTACCTGCTCGCCTAACCACATCATGAATACCGCGCCGGTTACCAACGACACGACAGCAATGAAGTAGAAGCTGAATCCTGGCTCGCCACCGTACGCCTGGCCGGAAAAACCGACGGCCATGGCTATACCTTGGAAGGTCGCCAACATTACTGTGAAGTAACGAGTGTACTGACTGATTTTGCGGCGACCTGCGTCACCCTCCTTCTTGAGCTGCTCCAACGAAGGCGTCACCGCCGTCATCAGCTGCATGATAATAGAGGCGGAGATGTAGGGCATAATGCCCAACGCCAAAATACTCATGCGCTCGAGTGCACCGCCAGAGAACATGTTAAACAAACCCAAGATGGTGCCTTGGTTTTGATTAAACAGGCTCGCCAGACGATCTGGATCCAAGCCCGGTACAGGGATGTGAGTCCCTATCCGGTAAACCACAATAGCCAGAAACAGAAAACGAAGGCGAGCCCAAAGCTCGCCTAATCCCTTCTGATTTCCTAATGGCAGATTACTCGCCATTGGGACCTCGTCTTATTCTTCTACTTTACCGCCAGCGGCTTCAATTGCAGCCTTGGCACCCTTGGTCACAGCCAAACCTTTTACAGTTACTGCTTTAGTCAGCTCGCCAGACAGCATGATCTTGGCGCGCTTGATGTTGGTGCCGATGATATCAGCACGCTTCAGCGCATCCAAATCTACAATCTCGCCTTCTACCTTGTTCAGCTCAGCCAAACGAATCTCAGCAGTTACGCGACCGATACGTGAGGTGAAACCAAATTTTGGCAGACGCTTCTGCAAAGGCATTTGACCGCCTTCGAAGCCTGGACGAACACTACCGCCTGAACGGGATTTCAAACCCTTGTGACCGCGACCAGCAGTCTTGCCTAACCCACTACCAATACCGCGACCTACGCGCTTCTTGGAGTGAACGCGACCGGGGTTGGGGCTTAGAGTATTCAAACGCATGCTTACTCTCCCTCTACCTGGACCATATAGGTCACTTTGTTAATCATTCCACGTACCGCAGGCGTGTCTTCCACCTCTACGGTGTGACCGATGCGACGCAGCCCCAGACCTTTCAAGCAAGCCTGGTGGTTCTTCAGGCGGCCGATTGAGCTTTTCACCTGAGTCACTTTGACAGTTTTCTTAGCCATGGTCGTTCCGAATTCTCAGTTCTATATCCCAGGCGTTAGCCCAAAATGTCTTCAACACTTTTGCCACGCTTGGCAGCGACGGATTCCGGAGAAACCATGGCCTTCAGCGCATCAAATGTCGCACGCACAACGTTTACCGGGTTGGTAGAGCCGTAGCACTTTGACAGAATGTTTTGGACGCCAGCAATTTCTAATACAGCGCGCATTGCACCACCGGCGATAACACCAGTACCTTGCGAAGCAGGCTGCATGTAAACTTTTGAGCCACCGTGACGACCCTTCGTTGGGTACTGGATGGTATCACCATTCAGCTCAACTTGGATCATGTTGCGACGGGCAGCTTCCATAGCCTTCTGAATGGCGATTGGCACTTCACGCGCCTTGCCACGGCCGAAGCCTACTTTACCATTGCCGTCACCTACCACTGTCAGCGCGGTGAACGCGAAAATGCGGCCGCCCTTTACGGTTTTAGCAACACGGTTAACCTGAACCAACTTCTCTTGTAAGCCTTCAGAGTTAGCTTTGTCTTTTTGATCGTAAGCCATGATTCAACCTTTAGAATTCCAGGCCGGCTTCACGCGCGGCGTCGGCCAATGCTTTAATTCGACCGTGGTATTTGAAACCACTGCGATCGAACGCTACTTGGGTCACGCCAGCGGCTTTCGCACGCTCAGCGATCAGACTGCCAACAGCCTTGGCGGCTTCTACGTTGCCTGTCTTACCTTCACGCAAGCTCTTATCCAGAGTTGATGCGCAAGCCAGCACTTTGGCGCCTTCGCCAGAAATAATCTGGGCGTAGATGTGGCGGGGAGTGCGATGAATCGTCAAGCGAGTCACTTTGAGCTCGGCGATTTTCGCACGAGCACGGCGAGCACGACGCTGACGAGCAATTTTCTTGTCGCTCATAACCTAGCCCTACTTCTTCTTAGCTTCTTTACGTAGTACGTTTTCGTCGCTATAGCGAACACCCTTGCCTTTGTAAGGCTCTGGTGGACGGAATGCGCGAATCTCAGAGGCAACCTGACCAAGCAATTGCTTGTCGGCGCTCTTTAGTACTACTTCGGTCTGACTAGGGGTCTCAGCCTTTACACCTTCCGGTAAGGTGTAATCAATAGGGTGAGAAAAGCCCAACGTCAGGTTTACAGTGTTTCCAGATGCTTTCGCACGGTAACCAACACCGATCAAGGTCAGCTTCTTTTCGAAGCCTTCAGTAACACCCTTAACCATGTTATTTACCAGCGCACGGGCGGTGCCCGCTTGCGCATTGGACTGCTTGGCGTTGTCGCGCGGCGCGAAAGTCAGAACGTTACCGTCCTGCTTTACTTCCACAGCAGTGTGGACCGCGAGTGCCAATGTACCTTGCTTGCCTTTAATAGTGATGTCTTGGCCTTTCAGGCTAACATCAACGCCAGCAGGTATTTCAACCGGACTTTTTGCAACTCGTGACATGACGACTTCCCGTTAGAATACAGTGCAGAGCACTTCACCGCCCACGCCAGCAGCACGCGCTGCGCGGTCGGTCATAACACCTTTACTGGTAGAAACGATCGCTACACCCAGTCCACCACGGACCGAAGGCAGCTCATCCTTACCAGCATAATTACGTAGGCCTGGACGGCTTACACGGTCAAGCTCAGCAATTACTGGCTTACCTTCGTAATATTTCAGATCAACAGTCAGCTCTGGCTTGACGCCTTCGCTTACAGAAAAACCTGTAATATAGCCTTCTTCTTGCAGCACGCGTGCAACGCTTGCCTTCAAGTTGGAAGACGGCATGGTTACGCTTGGCTTACCAACCATTTGCGCATTTCGAACGCGGGTCAGCATATCTGCCAAAGGATCTTGCATACTCATTGGATTCTGCTCCTGAAAACAGCCGTCTATTACCAGCTAGATTTAACCAGACCAGGCACGTCACCGCGCATGGCTGCTTCACGCAACTTGTTACGGCACAGGCCGAACTTGCGGTATACAGCGTGCGGGCGACCAGTCAGACGACAGCGACGCTGTTGACGACTAGGGCTGGCATCACGTGGCATAGCCTGCAGTTTCTGCTGTGCGTCCCATACTTCCTCGTCAGAGGATGCTGTGCTACTGATAATAGCTTTCAGCTCGGCACGCTTGGCAGCGAATTTGGCTACTGTTTTTGTACGCTTTAATTCGCGTGCAATCATAGATTTCTTGGCCATAGTCCTACCCTTATCCTTTGAACGGGAAGTTGAACGCTTTTAACAGCGCGCGACCTTCCTCATCGTTACGAGCGGTAGTAGTGATACAGATATCAAGACCGCGGATTTTATCGATTTTATCGTAATCGATTTCCGGGAAAATGATCTGCTCAGTAACGCCCATAGAGAAGTTACCACGACCGTCAAACTGCTTAGGGCTTACGCCACGGAAGTCACGGATACGTGGGATCGCGATGGAAACCAAGCGATCGAGGAATTCGTACATACGATCCTGACGCAGGGTTACCTTACAGCCGATGGGCCAACCATCACGAATTTTAAAACCAGCAATGGATTTACGGCTCTTGGTAATTACTACCTTCTGACCCGCAATTTGCTCCAAGTTGGCAACAGCGTGCTCAAGCACTTTTTTGTCGCCAACCGCTTCACCTACACCCATGTTAAGAGTGATTTTGGTGATGCGTGGAATTTCCATCACATTCGCCAGTCCCAGCTCTTGCTTGAGCTTGGGCGCGATTTCTTTTTTGTAAAGATCTTTCAGCCTAGCCATTTCTGCTACCTGGTCTGCTTATGCGTCTACGGCTTCGCCGCTGGATTTAAAGACGCGAATCTTCTTCCCGTCTTCGAGAATTTTGAAGCCTACGCGATCTGCTTTCTGTGTTGCAGCATTAAAGATTGCAACATTAGAAACCTGAATCGGAGCCTCTTTTTCAATGATCCCACCAGGAACCTGCAATTGCGGGTTCGGCTTCTGGTGCTTCTTGATCATGTTTATACCTGAAACAACCAAACGATTGTCGGCCAGTACGCGCACAACTTTGCCACGCTTGCCCTTATCGCGCCCGGCGATAACAACCACTTCGTCATCACGTTTGATCTTACGCATTTGCCTGTCCTCGATTCTCTGACTCTGGCCTGTACTTACAGTACTTCAGGTGCCAGAGAAATGATTTTCATAAACTTGTCACCGCGAAGCTCACGAGTTACCGGCCCAAAAATACGAGTGCCGATAGGAGCGTCTTGGTTGTTAAGTAGTACAGCTGCGTTGTCATCAAATTTGATCAGCGATCCGTCTGGGCGGCGAACACCTTTTTTAGTGCGCACTACGACAGCCTTCATCACTTGACCCTTTTTGACCTTACCGCGAGGAATGGCTTCCTTCACGGTGACCTTGATGATGTCACCAACAGATGCATAACGACGATGTGAACCGCCCAGCACCTTGATACACATAACGCGGCGAGCACCACTGTTGTCAGCCACTTCTAAGTAGGATTCAGTTTGAATCATGGTCCGTCTCCGAAACTCTTAATCGAGCGTTACTGAATTAAATTTCAGCAGCGCGCTCTTCAATTTTAACTAAAGCCCAAGACTTAGTTTTCGAGAGAGGACGAGATTCAGCGATGGTGACCAGGTCACCAATCTTGCACTCGTTTTTCTCATCATGAGCCTTCAACTTAGACGACTTACTTACATACTTGCCGTAAATCGGGTGCTTTTCGCGACGCTCAATCAGCACAACAATGGACTTGTCCATCTTGTCGCTAACAACTTTACCAGTCAGCGTACGCGCAGTTTTATTTGCCTGATCCATTGTTAATTACCTGCCTTTTCGGTCAGCACTGTCTTGATACGTGCGATGTCGCGACGAGCTTTCTTCAACAGATGAGTCTGACTCAGTTGGCCAGTGGCCGCCTGCATACGGAGCTTGAACTGAGCCTGAAGCTCATCCAACAGCGCCGCATTCAGCTCTTGAACTGATTTTTCGCGGAGTTCTGAAGTTTTCATTACATCACCGTACGCTTAACGAAAGTTGTAGTCAGCGGCAGTTTGGCTGCAGCCAGAGCGAAGGCTTCGCGAGCCAGTTGCTCGGATACACCTTCCATCTCATACAACACCTTGCCTGGTTGAATCTGAGCTACCCAGTATTCAACGTTACCCTTACCTTTACCCTGACGTACTTCCAAGGGCTTTTCGGTAATTGGCTTGTCTGGGAACACACGGATCCAGATCTTACCGCCACGTTTAATGTGACGAGTCATCGCACGACGAGCCGCTTCAATCTGACGAGCAGTGATGCGACCACGACCGATGGCTTTTAAGCCAAATTCGCCAAAGCTAACCTTGGAGCCACGCTGGGCCAAGCCGCGGTTGCGGCCCTTCATTTGCTTACGAAACTTTGTACGCTTCGGTTGCAGCATCTTGCGTACCCCTTACTTAGAAGACTTCTTCTTAGGCGCTGGAGTTTCTACGGGTGCTTCACCACCCAAAACTTCGCCCTTGAAGATCCATACTTTCACGCCAATGATGCCGTAAGTGGTTTTCGCCTCGGCAGTGGCGTAGTCAATGTCAGCACGCAGGGTGTGCAACGGCACACGACCTTCGCGATACCATTCAGAACGAGCAATTTCTGCACCGCCTAAACGACCGCCAACCTGTACCTTGATACCTTCAGCACCCTGGCGCATGGCGTTTTGCACAACGCGCTTCATAGCGCGACGGAACATCACACGACGCTCCAACTGTTGTGCAACACTTTGTGCTACCAGAGCCGCATCCAGATCAGGCTTGCGGATTTCTTCGATGTTGATGTGCACAGGCACGCCCATTTTGGCGGTGATTGCACTGCGCAACTTTTCAACGTCTTCGCCTTTTTTACCGATCACAATGCCTGGACGGGCAGTGTGGATGGTAACGCGAGCAGTATTCGCAGGACGCTCGATATCAATGCGACTAACAGACGCATGTGCAAGCTCCTTTTGAATGTACTCACGCACTTTCAAATCGGTGTAAAGCTTATCTGCGTATTCATCACTACCGGCATACCAAACAGAAGTATGCTTCTTAACGATACCCAGACGAATACCTGTCGGATGTACTTTCTGACCCATAACGCCTGCTCTCTTACTTGTCTGCTACTTTAACGGTAATGTGGCAGGTGCGCTTCATAATGCGGTCTGCGCGACCTTTAGCACGAGGCTGAATACGCTTCATTGTCAGACCTTCATCAACAAAGATCGTAGAAACTTTCAACTCGTCCACATCAGCACCGTCGTTGTGCTCTGCGTTAGCAATCGCAGATTCCAAAACTTTCTTAATAATGGCGGCGCCTTTTTTAGGGCTGAACGCCAGAATGTCGAGAGCTTCATCTACGGCCTTGCCACGAATCTGGTCGGCGACCAGTCGAGCTTTCTGCGCCGATAAGCGAGCGCCGCGTAATTTTGCTGCTACTTCCATCGTCATAACCTCAAATTAGCGCTTCTTCGCTTTCTTATCCGCGATATGACCGCGGTAAGTACGAGTGGCGGCGAATTCGCCCAGCTTATGACCAACCATTTCTTCGTTGACCAGAACCGGAACGTGTTGACGCCCGTTGTGCACAGCAATCGTCAGACCAACCATATCTGGCATGATCATCGAACGACGCGACCAGGTTTTAACTGGACGACGATCATTCTTTTCGATCGCTGCTTCGACCTTCTTCAACAGGTGAAGATCGATGAAAGGACCTTTCTTCAGTGAACGTGGCACTGCAATTCCCCTATCAGCTAAGTCGCGCGATTACTTCTTGCCGCGACGACGAACAATCATGTTATCTGTGCGCTTGTTACTACGAGTCTTATAACCCTTAGTTGGCACACCCCATGGAGTTACCGGATGACGACCACCTGAGGTGCGGCCTTCACCACCACCGTGTGGGTGATCTACCGGGTTCATCGCCACACCGCGAACGGTTGGACGTACACCGCGCCAGCGTTTGGCACCGGCTTTACCCAGTGAGCGCAAGCTGTGTTCGCTGTTGGACACTTCACCCAACGTCGCACGACATTCGCTCAACACTTTACGCATCTCACCACTGCGCAAACGCAGGGTTGCATAAGCACCATCACGAGCAACCAGCTGAGCTGATGTACCAGCAGAACGCACCATTTGTGCACCCTTACCAGGCTTCAACTCAATACAGTGAATTACAGAACCCACTGGAATGTTGCGCAAAGGCAATGCATTACCAGGCTTGATAGGTGCTGCATCGCCACTGATGATTTGATCGCCAGCACTTACACCCTTAGGCGCAATAATGTAGCGACGCTCACCGTCGGCATAACAAACCAGAGCGATATTCGCGCTACGGTTTGGATCGTATTCCAGACGCTCTACTTTGGCAGGAATACCATCTTTAGTGCGCTTAAAATCGATTACACGGTAATGCTGCTTGTGACCACCACCGATATGACGGGTAGTGATACGACCGTTGTTGTTACGACCGCCGGTCTTGGATTTCTTTTCCAACAAGGGCGCATAAGGTGCACCTTTGTGTAGATCAGGATTAACAACGCTCTCAACGAAGCGACGACCGGGAGACGTTGGTTTACGTTTTACAATTGCCATCTCAACAATCCCCTTACTCTGCTACTGCAAAGTCAATGTCTTGACCCTGCTCGAGACGTACGTAAGCCTTTTTCCAATCGCTCTTTTGGCCCATACCGTGCTTAGTGCGTTTGGTTTTACCCTTCACATTAATGGTACGAACACCTTCAACTTTTACATTGAAGAGCTTTTCGACAGCGGCTTTAATCTCAGCTTTCTCAGCGCTCGGAAGCACCTTGAAAACCACCTGATCTTGTTCACCAGCACCGGCAGCTTTTTCAGAAATTACCGGACCGAGCAACACTTTATACATGCGTTCTTGGTTCATCCCAGCATCTCCTCAAGCTTCTTCAGCGCAGGCACAGTGACCACAACCTTGTCGAAGCGGATTAAGCTAACAGGGTCTACACCCTCAGCATCACGCACATCAACTTTATGCAGGTTGCGCGCTGCAAGATAAAGATTCATGTTCAGCTCTTCAGTTACGATCAATACATCAGAAAGATTGTATTGCGCCAACTGACCCACCAAAGCCTTGGTTTTTGGGGCTTCCAGCTCGAAGCTATCAACCACAACCAAGCGCTCCTGACGAGCGAGCTCAGACATGATGCACTGCATAGCAGCGCGGTACATTTTCTTGTTCAGCTTCTGATCAAAACTGCGTGGCTTGGCGGCAAATGTAACGCCACCAGTACGCCATAGCGGACCACGAGTGGTACCCGCACGCGCACGACCAGTGCCTTTTTGACGCCAAGGCTTGGCGCCACCACCAGAAACCTCTGCACGAGTTTTCTGGGCCTTGGTTCCCTGACGCGCCGCTGCCATATAAGCAACAACTGCCTGGTGCACCAAGTCTTGATTAAACTCACGAGCAAACGCTACGTCGGATACGTTAACCGTACCTTTTGCGCCTGCTGGAGTAGTGATATTCAATTCCATGGTCGATCCCCCTCGGAAACTTAGCCGTTGCTGCGCGCTTTAACAGCCGGACGCACGATAACGTCGCCACCCGGAGCTCCGGGAACAGCGCCTTTAATCAACAGCAAATTACGCTCTGCATCGACCTTAACCACTTCCAAGTTCTGAACAGTTACACGCTCAGCACCCATGTGGCCGGTCATTTTTTTGCCTTTGAATACGCGGCCAGGAGTCTGGCACTGGCCGATAGAGCCAGGGACGCGATGAGAAAGGGAGTTACCGTGGGTGGCATCCTGGGTGCGGAAATTCCAGCGCTTAACCGTGCCGGCAAAACCTTTACCCTTGGAGGTACCAGTGACATCTACGATTTGACCAACTTCGAAAGCGGTAACAGTGATTTCTGCACCCACTTCAAAAGCTTCGCCACCGTCATTGCGCAGCTCATACAAAGCACGACCGGCTTCAGTATTTGCTTTGGCAAAGTGACCAGCAGCAGATTTAACAACACGTGAGGCGCGACGCGAACCCAAGGTAACCTGCACAGCAGAGTAACCATCAGTTTCGACGCTCTTCACCTGAGTGATGCGGTTGGGATCAACCTCAACCACAGTGACAGGAATAGAAACACCGTCATCAGTAAAGATACGGGTCATGCCGCTTTTGCGACCGACAATACCTATTGTCATTTTAATAACCTCAATGGTGTACGGGGCTTTTACCCGCTATGGCCGCCCATTTCAGAGCGTTACACACACCTGCACCACCCCAGTGGGCAGGCAGCAATGTTAATTATCCGAGACTAATTTGAACTTCGACACCAGCAGCTAGGTCCAGCTTCATTAAGGCGTCTACAGTTTTTTCTGTAGGCTCAACAATATCCAACAAACGCTTATGTGTGCGGATTTCGTACTGATCGCGCGCGTCTTTATTAACGTGCGGTGAAACCAGAACGGTGAAACGCTCGCGACGAGTAGGCAGCGGAATCGGACCACGCACTTGTGCACCCGTACGTTTTGCTGTCTCGACGATTTCCTGAGTAGACGCGTCGATCAACTTGTGATCGAAAGCCTTCAGGCGAATGCGTATGCGCTGATTCTGCATCTGAACCAAACTCCAAAATACTATAAAGAACAATCCGCCAGGGGAAATCCCTGAAAAACGGAGGCGCAATATTAAGGGCCGACCGACCCTCTGTCAAGCGCTCGTTGAAAAAACAGCCAAAACAGCTAAATCATCAATAAAAACAAACACTTAACTAACGACATAGCCCTGCAACTGCAGGGCTATGCGGCCATCAGCACCAGGGTGCTGGCAGCAATCACCGATTACTCGATGATTTTTGCAACAACACCGGCACCAACAGTACGGCCACCTTCGCGAATCGCGAAACGCAGACCGTCTTCCATAGCGATAGGTGCAATCAGGGTAACGGTCATCTGAACGTTATCACCTGGCATTACCATCTCAACGCCCTCTGGCAGCTCACATGCGCCAGTTACGTCAGTAGT
>NZ_JACHXZ010000004.1:113347-649624 GCF_014192475.1 Simiduia aestuariiviva | reverse complement strand
GCATCTTCATCGGAGATCTTAATATTAAACTCCTCCTCTATTTCCATAAGGAGTTCTACAGTATCAAGCCCCATCTCTTTCCTTCATATAACGCCCGGCTTTGGGGCGGCCGGAGCATAGCGTAGGCCGTCCCGCCGCGTATTTAGCGGCGCACAAGAGCCGCTTGTTATTGGCCGCTGGTATGCAACTGCTACAACGCTGGTAAGCGGAGCGGTAGCGAAGCCAGTGGCGATTTAAGTGGTAAGAATACCTTACCTGACACCTTTTTAAACCCACTTAGGGCAAACCACAATGAAGGCATGCGCTGGCCGATACTGCGGGCCAGTCTATGGCACTAAGAAAGGAACTGCGATGGTGATACAGCACATTCCCTGATGCCGGCATGCCGATCAATGGCACACACTAGAATTCAAATCCATTACTTACCTATCGTGAAAAAGGTAAGGCTCAATAACGCCTTTGTATGGCGCCGGAGTGTAGTTGGCCTTTTTGTGGTACACCTACCACAAAAAGGCCAACGGAACGGCGGTCGCACATGACAAAATTGTTATGCATTTTTTGCTTTTTTGATAATTTCTTCAATATCTCTTTTTTCCAGTTTTAACAGTGCCTCATATGCCGATTTACTTGCTGTTTTATCTCCGTTGCCTTCTCCTGCTACAGTATAACTTCCATTTTTTGGTGCAACTGAAAAGAAAAATGGCATTGCTGGATTGCCTGGGGCACTAACTGCAACTATTGATTTACCGTCACTACAAGCGTACACAAGCCACTTATTCCCACCAAACTCCATGTCTAATGGACCAATTTTACATTCCATTGCATCCGCGAATGATGCTGCCGGCATTAAAAGCAAAAATGCAAAAATTAGATTCTTAAATTTCATATGAGTCCTAATCCCTCGGGTTGCATAACGCTTTGCTAAGGGGCAGCCGAAACGCAGTGTAGGCTGTCCCGCGGAGGCCGCGCCTTTTGCGGCCGGAGTGCACTTGAGCAACTTGTTATATTGCATTAGCTAAGCACCCTTTTAATTGTTTCTTTTGCTAACACTTTATTTTCAAACAGTTGACGGCAGGCGCTGTAATTGAGATTTCCATCGTTATATTGTTTTTCAAACAGAATCTGTAACCGCCAAGGGTCTGGGTCTGGTTTGTCAAAGTCAAAATCTATGCCGCCAACTTCTTCCGTTTTATATACATCGACACCAACTCCATGTGTTACATACATCCAGTTTGTACCAGGAATAGGATTACGACCACGAGGCAAATCTTCAACTTTATCTAAGTTGAATGATTGAACCAATAATTCCTCAGCCCATTTCCTTTGGGCGTACCATAGCGGAATTAGTTGCTTGATTAGCTCTTCGTTGCTCATGTCTTCCTACGCAATATAACGCCCGGCTTTGGGGCGGCGGAGCGACAGCGTAGCCGTCCCGCCGCACGTCTTTTGTGCGGCCACCAAGAGCCGCTTGTTATATGCTTTACCCATATACTGAAATATTGATGCTTGGATTAACACGAACCCTTATGCCAAACGGTATGGACTGCTCGCCATCGTAACGCGATCCAAAACATTTAGATGGAGCGAAATCCAAGTACTCATTGTCATTCTCGAAAGTCCGATGAACACCCTCGCAGTCGATTAACTGCATGGTAAAAAGACTGTGGTTATTACCTAAATTGGTAAGCTCGAATCGAACATCGCCATCATACTGATATATAGTGACCTTTAGTTGTATACCGTCTTTTTCGGCTACATATTGATGCCAAATACCATCACGTTCTACTTCTGGCAAAACTTCCAAGACAGCCAAAACATCAGTTTCATCCCAAACTAGCACGATCTTTCCTTTGGCATATAACGCCCGGCTTTGGGGCGGCCGGAGCGTAGCGTAGGCCGTCCCGCCGCGTATTTAGCGGCGTACAAGAGCCGCTTGTTAATGGAGCCACGGTTTGCACTTGCTACAACGCTGTTAAGCGGAGCGATCGCGCAGCCAGTGTCTGATTTAATGGCAAGAATACCTTACCTGACACCTTTTGAAACCCACTTAGGGCAAACCATAATTTTGGTATGCCCTGGCCAACACTGAAGGCTAACTACTGGCACCGAGAAAGGAACTGCGATGGAGGTACAGCACATTCCCTGATGCCGGCATGCCGATCAATGGCACGCACTTGAATTCAATCCCTTAGCCTATTTACCCTGAAAAAGGTTTGGCTCAATAACGCTCGGCTTTGGGGCGGCCGGAGCATAGCGTAGGCCGTCCCGCCGCGTATTTAGCGGCGCACAAGAGCCGCTTGTTATTGGCCGCTGGTATGCAACTGCTACAACGCTGGTTAGCGGAGCGGTAGCGAAGCCAGTAGCCGATTATTTGGGTAAGAATACCTTACCTGACACCTTTTGAAACCCACTTAGGGCAAACCACAATGAAGGCATGCGCTGGCCGATACTGCGGGCCAGTCTATGGCACTAAGAAAGGAACTGCGATGGTGATACAGCACATTCCCTGATGCCGGCATGCCGATCAATGGCACACACTAGAATTCAAATCCATTACTTAACAATTGTGAAAAAGGTAAGGCTCAATAACGCCCGGCTTTGGGGCGGCCGGAGCGTAGCGTAGGCCGTCCCGCCGCGTATTTAGCGGCGTACAAGAGCCGCTTGTTATTGGAGCCACGGTTTGCACCTGCTACAACGCTGGCAAGCGGAGCGGTAGCGAAGCCAGTGGCGATTTAAGTGGTAAGAATACCTTACCAGACACCTTTTGAAACCCACTTAGGGCAAACCACAATGAAGGCATGCCGTGCACAACCCTGCGAGCAAACTACTGGCACCAAGAAAGGAACTGCGTTGGTGATATAGCACATTCCCTGATGCCGGCATGCCGATCAATGGCACGCACTTGGATTCAATCCCTTAGCCTATTTACCCTGAAAAAGGTTTGGCTCAATAACGCTTTGCTAAGGGGCGGCCGAAACGCAGTGTAGGCTGTCCCGCGGAGGCCGCGCTTTATGCGGCCGGAGTGAACTTGAGCAACTTGTTAAGCATTGAAGAAGGCACGAGCCTCATTTGCCATCTGCTGCAACCGACCAAGTTCTGTGTTTAGATGTACTGTAAGATGCCAATCCTCGCTTCCACCATTCCATTGCGTAAGCTTCACCTGGATAGTTACATGCCCGGTTAAATTGCATGTTACGGCCATTTCAAATTCACCTTCTAGGGATTTCCAGCTCTCAGCCCCATCCCAGGGAGAACTAAACTCACTGAGTTTTGAGAATAAATTGGCAATTCCAAATTCATCAGTATATGTAGTGACTCTTCTAGATGCCTGTACGAATTCTCCGACTACCTCAAAATTAAAGAATTCACCATCACGCTCAGAGAAGATGAACTGCTCATTTGAAGATGAAGATATAATTGGAAATCTACTCATACTTATGATGCTTAACGCCCGCAACAGCGGAATATTTGTAGTGGATTGTTTTGCGGTAGCGTAGCGTTAAACCGCAAAACAAGGAACGGAAACTATTTCCGACTGCTTGCGATTGTTATGCACATGCGTCCACAAATAAATTAACGTTTTTTACGCCTACAATTGATGATTCATTTGACCAAAGGTCAAGTTCTCCGCTTATATCGCCATTTAGCAGCCAGCCCCTACCTACTAGTTGTGCAGCTTGCAAAGCCTCTAACACTACTTCGGCCCAGGAAGTTGCCTTTGTTGGCGCAACAAATGAACAGACAAACCCGCCTTTATGATATGGCTCTATCTTCAGTTCAGTTGCTGAGACCGATAACTTCTCTATGGCTATAGACACAATCCGCTTCGCTTTTTCGGGCGAACCAGCATCCGTAAATATTTTCCAGTGCATTTCTGTTCTTACCATGCATAACGACCGGTTTAGGGGCGGCTGAAGCGAAGCGTAAGCCGTCCCAGCCGCGTCTTTTAGCGGCTGCACTAGAACCGCTTGTTATTGGAGCCACGGTTTGCACTTGCTACAACGCTGTTAAGCGGAGCGATCGCGCAGCCAGTGGCTGATTTAATGGCAAGAATACCTTACCTGACACCTTTTGAAACCCACTTAGGGCAAACCATAATTTTGGTATGCCTTGGCCAACACTGAAGGCTAACTACTGGCACCGAGAAAGGAACTGCGATGGTGATACAGCACACTCCCTGATGCTGGCATGCCGATCAATGGCACGCACTTGAATTCAATCCCTTAGCCTATTTACCCTGAAAAAGGTTTGGCTCAATAACGCCTTGCTAACCGGCAGCCATGTGCGAAGCACGCTTTAGGCTGTCCAGTGGAGGCCGCTTTCTGGCCGGAACGGTGGTTGAGCAACTTGTTATGTGTGGGTGCTGGCACTAACCACCACCCGGCATGCCGCCACCAGATTCTTTAGTATAATCTTGGCCGCTGTCACTAGACCAAAACCTTGGTAAAATACGTTTTGGTACGAGAAGCACCCCTAGCAATGGAATTAACCAAACAGCTAAATATGATAAAGCACGCTCCTTTGATGATGCAGAAGAGCGTGAAATATCAATGGTAACTTTAATGTTCACGTATATTACGAGAAGCAAAAAGATACCTGATATTGCTAGCAAAATTTCCATACTCATTTACACATAACGCCGCCAACAGGGGCAGACAACATGTAGCGCTTTTGTGTTAATTTGGAGCGATAGCGACAACACAAAAGCGCGGAGTGTTGGCTGTCCTAGCCGCTGTTTTTTTTGCGGCTATTCCTGCTTGGCCTTGTTAGCTTTAATTTCTTTAGGAAAACAAGCGTAAAGGGCCGTGATAGCCACCAAAGTATTGTACACACCATATATAGCTACCAATTCAATACGACCTTGGAACATCTTACCTTTATCTAAATAGGAAAGATAAGCTACAACAGCTACTAGCCCAAGTAATGGATATCCTTTTACCTTTGGAAAGACCTCCGGTAAGAACGCAAATATCAAGTAAATAAAGCATAGGAAGATATACAGTGTGACATCACGTTCGCCGCTGTATATCAAAGTGAAAATACAAGCGAAGAATGAATAGATCGTGATGAAAAATCGCAGGTCTATTGATCTGGCGTCTTGACCACGATGCTTTTCAAATGTAAACCCATATCGCTTCATAGTGCCTTCAAGCTAACGCCCGCAACAAACGCGAGCGTAGCGAGTCGAGGGCGATAGCCCGTTTTGGTTGCGCTTGTTACGTATTTTCATAGCTTAACTTTCGGTACATTTTTAAAACCATTTCTCTCTTTATAAGCAGTGCAGCAGCGATACAAAATTGAACAAGCAGCGTAACTAATTCTGCTATAAACCCTTCTTGACTCTTAAAAATCGGGACAAGCGGTGAGGTCATGGCTATGTTTGGAACACGAATTATTGCCTCAAGTAGGAGATATAAGCCAATTAAAAATGTACCTCCTGAAACAATATTCTCTCCGGATACTACAGGCACTTCTATAGATTTATCGGGGAAAACAATATATGCGGTAAGTTTTGAGAATTTCCACAGAAGAAGACCAATAATTATAGGTGCGATAACAGCTAGCACTTGCCAGGCATGATTTGGTCTGAAGGACTCACCATCGAAGATATCGGAAAGAACTAACAGGCTAGAAGCATTACCCAAGATTAAAACTATTGCCAGAATGCGTACAGCTAAAAATGAAAGGTGATTCATGAGTATCCTTTATACGTAACGCCCAAAGCAGCGGCGCGCGTTAGCGCGTCCAGCCCGCAGGGCGATGCTGCCTTTGCTTGTTAACTGTTTATTCTCGATTAGAACGGCCATATTCAAAATACTTTGTTTTTGGCATTTCACCTTTAAAGAAGCCCTCAAATACTAGCTGAAACCTTTCTCTTCTATCGAAAAGCTGTTCATCATCGATGTTTTCGATCTTATACCCATCATTTGGATTAGAGTGACAGCCTATCGTCATCATTACATAGCTGAATATACGCATAAGCCGCCAGACTAGTACTCTGGGTAGTTGATCGGCATCTTTATATCTAGTCGATAACTCATAAAGCTCATCATCTAATTTGAAGTATTCCTCATCAGACCATGCGCACTTTTCATTTAAAGTCCCAGTGAATGAATCATCTTCGTATTCATCACACCAAGGAAAATTGCGATTTATTTGTTCCATGCTCATACAGTTAACGCCAAGTTAACCGGCACAGCAACCGGGAGAGTAGTGTTGCGCAAAAATGCACAAAGTGCATGCGCATAAACGAAACGGAGGTTGCTGTGTCCGTGTTGAACTTTTTGTTATACATTTTTTGCCTTCGAAATTATTTTTTCGATCTTTTCTTTTGGATATTTTACAAGCTCTTCGTAAGCCGACTTACTTGCAGCCTTATCTCCATTCCCTTCTCCGGAAACGGTATACCCCCCGCTCTTTGGACTAACAGAGAAGAAAAATGGCATTGCTGGGTTCCCTGGGGCGCTAACAGCGATAATCGATTTTTCGTCACTGCATGCGTACACCTGCCACTTATTTCCACCAATATCCATGTCAAGGGGGCCGATTTTACATTCCATTGCACCAGCAAATGAAGCCGACGGTAACAGAAATACATATAGAATTGCTGCGATAATTATTTTCATGTAATCGTAATTTCCATGGCATGTATAACGCCCGGCTCACGGGAAAATTTTGCTGGCGGCTTTTTTGCCGCGCAGCGCTAAAAAGGTGACAGTAAAATTTTTCCAGTGGAGCCGCTTGTTAAATTCCATTTTTGAATAGCTCCGGACTTATTTCCATGGGAGATACTCCATGGTTATTTTCTTTGTCGGGGTCTGCTCCGGCTTCTAGTAAAACATGAATTAATTTATTGGAAGAATTTGAGTTCATTGTTGCGACCCATAGCGGTGTGTTGCCATTACATTCAGCTGCGGCAATATCTGCACCAAGATCAATTAGTTCTTTTGCAATAATACTATCGCCTTCCTGTGCAGCAAAATGCAATGGTGACCACCCATTTTTATCTTTCAAATTAACATCTTCACCTGACTCAACAAGCTCCTTCAATATCCTCACCCGATCACCCTCTGGGTAGTCAATACAGAGATAATGAAGTTTAGACCTTTTATATTCGTCGAGTTGGCTCATTGGGCCTCTTTGAATTTAACGCCCGCCACAAAGGCGAGCAACGATTAGTTGCGAGTCCAGCCGCAACGCGGCGATTTGGTGGCGTTTGTTATATTTTGAATTCATGCACAACCCATACCGCAAGTATTATTACTGCCCAAATTGCATAGACCAAAGGCCAAGCGATTCGGAGATACTTACACTTGCTAGCAATGCGCTCATTTGCATGGATTGATTTTTTGCTAAAAGCGTACATTGCGATTGCTATAATATGCCAAGCATAAGGCCAAATAGGCTTAGGCGATCCCAGCCTTTTCCATGTATTAACATCATATTCTCTAAGCTCACATATCAGATCGTGTCTCGTAATCCAGATAGATACATTGAAAGCAAAAAATATAAATCCAGCAGCAACTACATAATCGTTCATAGGAAAATATAACATTTTATTAGTGTGCCGGCACAGTATGCCGGTGGCGCTTAAATCGACATGGTTTAACATTCTGATTTACAACGCTTTATTTGGTGGATCTTAGCACGACAAAAGGAAAGCGTGCGCGCTTGGTATGCTGAATGCGAGTTCTCATATGCATGACATGCACCGCGGGAAGTTGTTGTTTTACCTAGTATTTTTATTTTGTAAGAACAAATATGAGACCTGACGGAACAATATTTTTCATAAAATCTTGCATAATTTAAATATACTGGTTATACATACAGTATAATTCTCGATTGGAGTATCCGCTATGGCCAGCCCTTTTCTGGAATCGGTACGCGCTCAGATGCGAGCACGTGGTTATAGCCTAAGAACAGAAAAAGGTTATTTAACCTGGATTAAGCGCTTTATTTATTTCAACAATAAGCGGCATCCAAGAGAATGTGGGCCAGATGAAATAAAGGCTTTTTTGTCCTGGCTGGCCAATGAGAAACATGTCGCTGTCAATACGCAGAAAACGGCTCTGAACGCGCTGGCGTTTCTGTATAACAAAATACTTGATCAGCCAATTGGCGATATTGAATTCGATCTTGCAAACAAACAGCGCCACCTGCCGGTGGTACTTAGCCCCAATGAAATTGGCGCGGTGATCGCTGCGCTGGCCGGACGTGAACAATTAATTGCCCAGCTTTTGTATGGCAGCGGTTTACGTATCACTGAAGCACTGCGACTAAGGGTTCAGGATATTAATTTTGATCGAATGACAATTACGGTTCACAACGGAAAAGGTAATAAAGACCGTGTCACGTTACTGTGTCCCGAATTGCGTGATGCACTGGAACACCAAATGCGGCTTGGTGTTGCAATTCAAGCGAAGGATGCAGAAAAGGGAATAGGCACTTCGTTACCTCATGCACTGCATAGAAAGCTTCCCAAAGCGGATAGATCGCCTCAGTGGGCTTTTTTGTTCCCCTCGACGAGCTATTGCACGCACCCCTATGGTGGACATGTCTGTCGACACCACTTGCACGATAGTGTAATGCGAAAAGCATTGAAAATTGCAGTTCGGGACGCAGGGATTTGGCAGAAACGGGTGACTTGTCATACGCTGCGCCATTCCTTTGCAACGCATATGTTGCTAGGAGGCGCGGATATAAGAACGGTGCAGGAACTTCTAGGTCACAGCGATGTGAAGACTACACAGATTTATACGCATGTCATTGGCGATCATTTTGCAGGCAGTGCAAGCCCCCTATCTCAACTTTTTGCACTTATACCCCTAGCTAAAATCGATAAAATAGAAGAAACACCTGCGACCTATGTAGCTTAACGGGTAGCGCTGTAATGCTATTCCTTTTCCTGCGCCTGAATTTTTTTAACAATCGCCGTGGTCGACACATTTTCAAAAAAGCTTAACACCTGCACACTACCGCCGTAGGCCTTTACGATTTCATGGCCCACCACTTGATCTTCGGTGTAGTCACCGCCCTTGACGAGCACGTCTGGCTTGATGAGTTTGAGTAGGCGTTCTGGTGTGTCGTCGTCGTAATAGGTAACCCAGTCCACCGCTTCTAAGCCCGCCAATACGGCCATGCGCCGGTCTACAGGATTAATGGGGCGGCCGGGGCCTTTGAGTCGCTTTACGGATTCGTCGGAATTAATGGCGACGATTAAACGGTCACCCAATGCGCGCGTATCTTCCAAATACCCGACGTGACCCGCGTGAATAATATCGAAGCAGCCATTGGTAAAGACGATGCGTTCGCCGGCGGCGCGGGCCTCTTCAATGGCCATGAGCAATTGCTCTTCAGTTAACACGCCCCGCTCGCTGCCCTGCTCTTGTTTGACTGCGCGACGCAATTCGGGCGCGCTGATAGTGGCGGTGCCAAGTTTGCCCACCACGATACCGGCGGCTAAGTTGGCGAGCCCCACGGCTTGGGGCAGCGCTTCTCCGGCGGCCAGGCTGGCAGCCAATACCGAAATTACCGTATCACCGGCACCGGTGACGTCGTAGACTTCGCGCGCGCGCGCGGGCAGGTGCATTTCGGGCATACCCCTGCGCAAAAGCGTCATGCCGTGTTCGCCGCGGGTGATGAGCAGCGCTTGCAATTGAAGTTGATCGAGCAGCGCTAACCCTTTATCCACCAGTGCTTGTTCGGTGTCACAGCGACCAACCACCGTTTCAAATTCATGCAGATTGGGCGTCAGGAGTGTGGCGCCCTGATAGCGCGAAAAATCTGCGCCCTTTGGGTCTACTAGAACCGGCACCTGGTGGCGATTGGCCACCGCAATTAACGCCTGCACATGGTGCAGGCTGCCTTTGGCGTAGTCCGACAAAATCACGGCGCCCATGTGGGGCACAAGCTTTTCCGCTTTGGCAATAAATTCGGAACTGTCGGCAGCGGCATAGGGTGTTTCAAAATCCATGCGCAGCAGTTGTTGGTGGCGACTGACCACGCGCAATTTTGTGATGGTGGGTTTGTCGGTGACGATTTGAAAATCGGTGTGGATGTTAGCGGCATTTAAGCGCGTTTTTAACGCCTCGCCGGCTTCATCTTGACCGACGATGCCAACCAGCGCTGCACCTGCACCCAGCGCCGCAATATTGAGCGCCACGTTGCCGGCGCCACCGGGGCGATCTTCCACTTGCTCCACGTTAACAACCGGTACCGGAGCTTCTGGCGAAATACGCGACGTGCCACCATGCCAATAGCGATCGAGCATCACATCGCCGATAACCAGCACTTGTGATTGTGTGTATTGCGGCATGTTTAACAGCATGGATGGCCTCTGAACTAATCGGTGTCTTCTTCAAATTGCATGGCGTGCAATTTGGCATAGTAGCCTTGCAGTGCAATGAGCTCGGCGTGCGTGCCCTGTTCCACAATGCGCCCGGCATCCATCACCACGATGTGGTCGGCATTTTCAATGGTGGACAAGCGGTGCGCGATTACCAAGGTGGTGCGATCGCGCATTACGGCTTCCAGTGCCGATTGAATGCTGCGCTCAGACTCGGTATCCAGCGCTGACGTGGCTTCATCTAAAATCAGCAGCGGCGCATTTTTGAGTAGCGCCCGCGCAATGGCCAAGCGCTGGCGCTGACCGCCGGATAAGCGCACGCCATCTTCACCGATGAGGGTTTGCATACCCTCTGGCATGGCCTCGATAAATTCTAACGCGTGCGCCGCTTTTGCCGCCGCCATCACTTCTGCTTCACTGGCCGAAGCCAGTGTGCCGTAAGCGATGTTGTTGTAGATGGTGTCGTTGAATAAAGTGACCTGCTGGCTCACCAAGGCGATTTGTTCGCGCAAACTATTGAGGGTGAAATCCTGAATCGGCGTTTCATCCAGTAAAATATCGCCCTCGGTGTGCGGGTAGAAGCGCGGAATCAAACTGGCCAAGGTGGTCTTGCCGCTGCCGGAGCGCCCCACCAGCGCCACGGTTTTGCCCGGCGCAATGGTGAGGTTAATGTCATGCAGTACGCGCTGATCCTTGTCGTAGGCAAAATTTAAATTGCGAATGGTTAACGCGCCGCGCACGCGCTGCACGGCGAGGGTGCCGGTATCTTGCTCCGTCACTTGATCTAGCTGGGTAAAAATAGTGCTGGCGGCGGCAATGCCCTTTTGAATGGTGGAATTTACTTCGCTCAATTGCCGGATCGGTTTGGGGATGAGGGCAGCGGCGGTAATGTAGGCCACAAAAGCACCCGGCTCCGAGGTACCCATAAACGTCAACGCCAAATACACCACAAAGCCCATCGCGATGGCCACCAGAATTTGAATCACCGGCGTGTTTGCGGAACTGGTAAGCGAGATTTTCATGTTCTGCTTGGTGTTGCGCAGCGACGCTTTTTCAAACCGATCTTTTTCGTATTGTTCGCCGCCAAAGGAGCGCATGACGCGGTAGCCGTTGATCATTTCAGAGGCGATGTGCGTCACGTCGCCCATGGACGCTTGCAATTTGGCGGACAGCTTGCGCAAACGCAGCCCCACTTGCCACACAATTAGCCCGATCAGTGGGCCGACGCCGAGAAAAATTAATGTGAGCTTCCAATCTTTGTAAATCAAATAAGACATCAGCGCTATGACGGTCAAGCCCTCACGCACAATCACTTTGAACGCTTCAGTGGCGGCGCCGGTGACCTGTTGCACATTGTAGGTAATGCGCGATATTAAATGGCCGGAGTTATTGTTATCAAAATAACAACCGGGCATGCGCGTCAATTGATCAAACAATTGGCGGCGCAGCATGTGGACGATGGAAAAAGATACGCGCGAAATAAAATAATTGCCGATGAACTGGCCCAGCCCGCGAATGGCAAAAATCGCTACCAGTGCCACCGGCACAATCCAGCGATCTTCGGGCCGGTTGTTGGGTATTGCCTCGTCTATGAGGTATTCCATCACCCACGCATACATGGGTTGAGACACGGCAAAGATTGCGAGCCCCAGAATGCTGATGGCGAACAGGCCGGCATGGGCGCGGACATAACCCAATAGGCGCAAATAAATTTGGCCGGCGGATTGTGATTGCACTTCGTCAGTGCTGATCACCGGCGGTGTGTTCGATTCGTTCATAGTGACTGGTCTAACTAAAAAGTGGCGTTATTCTAGCACGGATGTCTATTCGACAGCCCTAGGGCGCCAAGTTGCGCGCTAGCCCGGCCACGGTTAACTCAACGCCGGCGCGCCAATGGGGCAGCGGGCGGCCCAATCGCTGCGCCAGCTTCTCGGTGCCCAGGGCAGACCACTGGGGGCGCTCGGCAATTGGGCTGACACTGCGCGCCATAAAATCCTGTTGCGTCACGGAGGTCAGCGCGCAATCTGACCCCACTAGGCCCGCCACCTGTGCGGCGGCCAACAGCGCCTCAGCCAATTCATAGCGACTGGCCGCGGCAGTGCCCGACAGATGGTAGAGCCCACCCTCTTCACCCTGCATCAGCGCCGGCACCAATGCCCATACGGTTTGCGCTATGTGGCCCGCATAGGTCGGTGAACCATATTGGTCGCACGCCATGGCTAGCGGTTGCCCAGTGGCGGCCTGCTGGATGATTCGCCGGCCCATATTTTGGGCAAATTCACTAAACACCCAGCTCACACGCAGCACCAAATTGCGCGGGTATTGCAGCGCCGCCCGCTCGCCGGCGAGCTTGGTCTTGCCGTAGTGGTTGACGGGCAGCGGCGGCTCAATTTCGGTGTACAGCGGGGGTTGGCCGCGGGGATTTTTGCCCGCAAAAACGTAGTCGGTGGAAAAGTGAATCAGCGGTATGTCGCGCTCACCACAAGCCTGCGCCAGTTCGGCCACTGCCGCAGCATTGATGCGCGCAGCGAGCTCGGGATTTTGTTCTGCGCCGTCAACCTGGTTATACGCCACGCAATTAATAACCAAGTGCGGATTATGGGCAGCGACTGCATTGGCCAGTGCACCCGGGGTTTCAACATTCACCTGTGTTCGACTGGGCATCACCAACGCGTAGGCAGTCGACCGACTCGCCAACAGCGCTTGCCCCACTTGGCCGGTGGCACCCAAGAGTAAAATGGTTTGCATGGAATTAGTCACCCGCGAATAAAATTTTGCGGCTAAGCATTTTTACATTTTAGCGGGTGCGAGCTGCGCCAACACCCGCTGCCGCAACCCTTGGTAGGTTAATCCCAATTTGCATTCACGCCAGTATTGTTGCAAAAAATATTCGGTGTCGGCGGTTTCAAATTGACTCATACCGCGCATAAAACACGCAAGGTCGTTGACGCTGGCGACGACGGTGCGCCACTGATAACCGAGATGTTCCAGGTGATCAATTTGCACGTGTCGCTGATCATTCATCAAGACGTTAACCGGGTGCAAATTGTGGTGTGCCAACCGTTGGTTGTGCAGCTGTGCAAAGTGCGTGGCCCAGGCATTGAGTAGCGGCTGGCGCGCAGCGAGCGATTGTTCAGGCAATTGTTTTTGTTGCTCGTGGGCGCTGATGTAGCCCGTGGGTTGTGCCACCAGCATCAATGCGCGCCAGCACTGGGTGTCCGGCAGCCGTTGCTCTGCGTAACACACCGCTTGTGTGGTAGGCACGCCGCGCGCTTCGCACAACAAATGGTTTTGATACAGCTCGCGCAATTTGGGTTGCGATTGCCAGAGCCACCCCTTGCGCTGCAACTGATTTTGGCTGATGTAAAGTCGATAGCTTGGACCGTTATTGTCAAACTGGACTTCGGCAGTTTTTTTATCGGACAGTCCATGGCCGGGGATAAAATTAACGTGATGGGCACACCAATCCCACAGGCGGGCAGCATCCATTAAATGATGCTGTTTCAATACGGGCTCAAGATTGGGGTCACAGTGAAACATGGTGCATCTTCCTAGCCAGCGGGTGTCACGCTGCCTTCAATAATGTCTGCGGCCTTGTGGGCCAGTGAATAAATGTCGCGACTGTCGGTAAATTCCAGTGCGTTAATACCCCACTCCATGCGCTCATCGGTGGACAGTGCCTGCACCAACAAGGCGTTAAACGCGTCTTGGCTGTAGGGATAGGGCGCGACCAGTCCGGCATTGGCTTTTTTAACTAAGGGGGCGTAGCCACAGGTAGTGGTGGTCAACACGGGCAGGCCCGAGGCCATCGCTTCGAGCAATACCGTGGCGGTCATATCTTGGTGGGCGGGGTGCACTAACAGATCAGCGCTTTGCATAAACGTAGGTACATCGTCACGCCCGCCAAAGAACATCATTTTATCGGCCACGCCCAATTCGGCTGCTTGCAATACATAGTCATCGGGTTTGTCACCGCCCACGACCCACAATCGCACCCGCGCCTTTAAATCTTCAGGCAGTGCGGCGATGGCCTTGATAAGTCGCTCCAAGCCTTGGCGTTTAAAGCGCGTCATAACGGCTAGCAGCACTAGCCCATTGGGTTTGACGTGCTGCTTGCGACGAAACTCCATTTTGTAGAGTTCGCTTTCGATTGTGGCCTTGCGATCGCTGGTGACACTCGGCGGCAACAAATGCATCCGTTTGACCGCCGCGGGAAATTGATTGGCGAAAATGGCGCGCTGAGCGCTGGACATCAACAGAATGCGCGTTTTCGATTGCGCGCCAAACACGGCCTCTTCACAGGCCGACCAAAATTTGTAGGTGGGGCTCATTTTGTAGACCCAGGTGCAGGTCTCAGCCACTTGCGCTTTGTAACAGCCCTCAGTCACTAGACTGACGTGCAGGCCCGGCATTTTGTTGAAGCCCACATGGCAATCCACGGGAAACTTTTGCAAGTGTGCAGTCACCCAGCGATTGAAAAAATCGTTGCGCTCCTCGGGTACTTTGCTCTTCACCGGCACTTGCACGAAGCGCAGATTATCGGGCGTTTCGCCCTCCCACTGCATGCTATACGCGCGCACTGTGTGCCCACGGCGAATTAACTCGCGCGCGATATTGGCGCAGTGGCGCGCATGGCCCTCAAAGGGCGAGTGGTGGTAAATGCTGAGCGCTATTTCCATGGATAACCGTCATCAGTGATCATTAACGTCAGTGTAATCATAGCGCGCGCGTAGGCCACTAGCCCTTAACCGGCGCCAGCCATTGCGGGTGTTTATTGCCCACACCTTTTACCGCATCAAAATACATGCCTTGCAGCACGGTGGTGATGGGCCCGCGCCGGCCCGCGCCGATAACGCGTCCATCGTGTTCGCGTATTGGCAAAACTTCTGCAGCAGTGCCGGTAAAAAACGCTTCGTCGGCCACGTAGACTTCATCGCGGGTAATGCGCTTTTCTTTAATGGTGTAGCCCGCCTCGGCGGCCAATTGAAAAATTGTGTTGCGGGTAATGCCATCTAAACACGAGGTCAATTCGGGCGTATAAATGATGCCGTCGCGCACCATGAAAAAATTTTCGCCACTGCCTTCGGCCACATAGCCTTCGTTGTCCAACAGCAGCGCCTCTTCACAGCCGCACTCGATGGCTTCGCGCAACGCCAGCATGGAGTTGATGTAGTTGCCGTTGGCTTTGGCTTTGCACATGGAGATATTGACGTGGTGGCGGGTGTAGCTAGAGGTGCGAATTTTGATGCCCTGCTCGCGCGCCTCTGGCGACATATAAGAGGGCCACTCCCACGCGGCTACCATCACATGGGTTTTAAGTTTATCGGCGCGCAGGCCCATGCCCTCGCTGCCTAAAAACGCCATGGGGCGCAGGTAGGCTTCCTCTAAATTGTTTTCACGCACCACCAACTTTTGCGCTTCATTGAGGATATCTTTGCCGTAGGGCATGTCCATGCGCATGATGTGCGCCGAGCGACACCAGCGATCGGTGTGTTCCTGCAAACGGAAAATGGCGGTGCCATGGCTTTCTGTGTGGTAGGCGCGCACGCCTTCAAACACGCCCATACCATAGTGCAGCGTGTGGGTGAGCACGTGCACCTTGGCATCGCGCCAAGGTACCAATTCACCGTCTAACCAGATAACGCCGTCGCGGTCGGCAAAATTCATAGCCTACTCCTAGTATTTTGGTGTCCCGCACGGGGGGCTAACCCGGGGACTGGGTCTCGGTTACGGGCCCAAACAACCGTTGCCATAAGTCAATTACGGCAGCGCGCTCTGTGCAAAATTGGCTGTCATCAAGGGTCACCGATTGGCGTTGTAACGCGAGGGCGTGACCCGTTGAACGGTAGGCTTTGTAGGCTCTAATCAGGCTGGCCACATCGTCAGCGGCCATCAGATTTGCTTCTTCCAGACAGCCGAGTATGCGAATGTTGTCCGAGTATCGCACCAGCGCCGGCACTTGGTGGGCCCAAGCTAAAGCGGCGTATTGAACCATAAATTCAATATCGACGATACCACCGGCGTCCTGCTTGAGGTGGAAGCCCTGGGCCCTGCCGCTGCCTAGGCTGGTGCGCATTTTTTCGCGCATGGCCACCACCTCTTGCGCCAGCTTGGTCAAATCCCGGGGCTGACACAGCAACGCCACGCGCAGCGCCTCAAACCGCGCCGCCAGAGCGGGCGCGCCGCATACGACCCGCGCGCGCACCAGCGCTTGATGCTCCCAGGTCCAGGCCTCATTGCGCTGGTATTTTTCGAAGGCATTCAACGAGGTTACCAGTAGCCCCGAATTGCCCGAGGGGCGCAGCCGCATGTCCACTTCGTAAACTTGGCCCGAGATCGTTTGGGTGTTGAGAATGTGGATGATTTTCTGCCCCATGCGGGTGTAGAAGCTGGGGTTGTCTAGACTGCGTTCACCGTCGGTATAGCCGTTGAGCTCGGTGTCGTGCACGAACACTAAATCTAAATCGGACCCGTGGCCGAGCTCGATCCCGCCCAACTTGCCATAGCCCACCACGATAAATTCCGGTGCCAGCACGGGGTTGCCTGCCACCACGGGGTAGCCGTGACGGGCCACCATTTGCTCCCAAACGAGCTGTTGCACATAGTCTAAAATGGCTTCGGCGAGCCACGTTAAGTAATCACTCACTTTCATTAAAGGCAGCACGCCGGCGACCTCCGAGGCGGCCACGCGCAATCCATGGGCCAGACGGAAGTAGCGCAGCGCCTCCATTTGCGCCTCGAGATCGTCGCGGTTAATGCGCAGCGTGGCTTGGCGCAATTCATCTGCCAGCTCCTCGCGGTTGGGCGGATGGTACAGGCTGCGCGTGTCGAGCAATTCATCGAGCAGTGCGGGGTGGCGCGACAGCTGGTCGGCAATCCAGGGGCTGGCGGCGCAGAGCTTCACCAGCTGGGCGAGTGCCGCCGGATTTTCGATGAGCAACACCAAATAAGCCGAGCGCCGCAACACGGCAACCACCAGTTTCAACACCCGCTGCAGGGTTTCGAGGTGGGGCGACTCCTGCGCCAGCAGCGCCATCAGGCGCGGCATAAAGTGGTCAAAGCGATCGCGGCCACTGGCCTGCATCATACGCAGTGCGCGCTGGCTATAGAGATCCCGCAATTGGCCATAGACCTCGGCAGGCGCGTCGAAGCCCTGCTCTGCTAACCAACCGGCCGCCGGCGCGCCATCCGCGTCCTGTTGAGGCTTGTGGAGCCCCATCAAAAAATCCTGCCAGCGCTGAATGTCAGTCTCTTCGGCCGCTTCATCTTCGTCATCGGGATCGGCGATCACCGCTTTAAATTCTTCATGTACGCGCCGGCGGTGTACAGCGAGTTGATCGTAAAAGCCTTGCCAGCTATCGAAGCCCATGACCTGCGCCAAGCGCGCCTGCTCTGCATCACCCACCGGCAAGGATTGTGTTTGGCGATCGGCGAGCGCCTGCAGCGCGTGCTCGGTGTGGCGTAAAAACACATAGGCATCGGCGAGGTGTTTCGCCGAGTCTGCGGGTAGCAATTCCCAGTCGGCCAATAGCGTCAGCAGGGGCAACACGCGTCGCTCCCGCAATTCCACATCGCGCCCGCCGCGAATCAATTGAAAGGCCTGCCCCACGAACTCCACTTCGCGAATGCCGCCGGCGCCAAGTTTGACGTCTTCATCCAAACCTTTGCGCTGCACCTCGCGGCTGATGAGATTTTTCATGTTGCGCAGTGAATCAAATGCGGAGAAGTCTACGTATCGGCGGTAGGTAAAAGGCATCAACAGCGCCATAAGATGGTCGGCGGCGGCTGTGCCTCCCTCGCCCACCCACGCCACGGGCCGCGCTTTAATCATGGCGAAGCGCTCCCAATCGCGGCCCTGGGTTTGGTAGTAATCTTCAATGGCGTTGAAATTGGAAACCAGCGCGCCCGAGTCACCGTGCGGGCGCAAGCGCATATCCATCCGAAAACAAAAGCCGTCTACGGTGACGGTATCCAGACTTTTTATGAGGCGTTGCCCCAAGCGGGTAAAAAATTGTTGGTTGTCGAGCGCTCTTGCGCCGTTGGTTTCGCCCGCTTCGGGAAAGGCGAAAATCAAGTCGATATCCGAGGATAGATTTAATTCCCAGGCGCCCAGTTTGCCCATGCCCAACACCACCATGGGCTGCGGCTTGCCGGAATGGCGGCCAATAGGTTGACCCAATTGATCACACAGGCGCGGGTAGTGCCAGGCGAGCGCCGCGTTCAATAAGCAGCTGGCCAATGCCGACAAGTCGGCGGTGGTTTCCGCCAGCGGTGCAAGGCCATTAAATTCGCGGTAGATAATTCGAATTTGTTCGCGGTGTCGGAACCAGCGCAAGCGGCGATTAAAGGTTTCTTCTTCGTCTTCAGCGCTTATTTCCGCCGCCAAGCGCGCATCGAAATTGCCGTTCGGTTGGTCGCTGTCGTCCATCACCTGCGACAGCCACTCGGGGTGTTTCTTGAGGGTTTCGGCGGCGAAATTGCTCGCGTGAAGCAGGCGCTGCAAGCGAACGCATTGCGCTGGAGAACACGCTGCGCGCGCGCGCAGCTCTGCCAATAGTTCCGAGTAACAGCTGAGCGTGCTGGGCGGGTCAGCGGGCAGGTGTAACGCAGTCATACATTCATCCTCGGTCACTGCGTTGATCATGCACTAATTTAGCTATCCCAAACAATTGGCAGTGGCGCTCCCATGCCCGCCCTGCTTTTTATTTGCACACCGCAGCCAACTGCTGGTGGCTCCACCTATTGCTAATCATTGTGGCCACCATTATTCAAATCGTGCTGGCTGTGTATAAGACAGTTTTACGCCACGCGTGGTTATTGGAAAAAATCACTAATCCTTATCCGGTGCCGGTGCCA
Source organism: Simiduia aestuariiviva (assembly GCF_014192475.1). Taxonomy (GTDB): domain Bacteria; phylum Pseudomonadota; class Gammaproteobacteria; order Pseudomonadales; family Cellvibrionaceae; genus Simiduia; species Simiduia aestuariiviva. Next base: position 630,423 of record NZ_JACHXZ010000004.1, on the reverse strand, counting down.
CGCGCATCACCTCTTCGATGGTGGTTAAGCCGGCGCCCACTTTTTGCGCGCCGGCCATGCGCAGGGTGCGCATGCCTTCTTTTACCGCTTGCTTTCGCAACACCATTAAATCGCCGTCATCTTTGATGAGCGATTTCACTGCGTCGGTGAGCATCATGATTTCGTAGATGGCCACGCGCCCCAAATAACCGGTATTGCGGCATTCCAAACACCCCACGGGCTGGTAAATTTTTGCGGGCGCGGCGGCCTTCCAGGGCGACACCAACTGTTGCCACGCGGCCTCGTCCACGGGCTGGGGGGCTTTGCAATGCGGGCACAAGGTGCGCACCAAACGCTGGGCCATCACCCCCAATACGGCGGATTTAATTAAATACGCCGGCACGCCCAAATCCACCAAGCGCGCCACAGCGGCGGGGGCGTCATTGGTGTGCAATGTGGACAACACCAAGTGGCCGGTGAGCGAGGCTTGAATGGCCATCTCAGCAGTTTCTAAATCGCGAATTTCACCCACCATGATGATGTCGGGATCTTGACGCATTAAGGTGCGCACACCGGCGGCAAAATCCAGCCCGATGTTGTGCTGCACCTGGGTTTGATTAAAGGCATCTTCCACCATTTCGATGGGGTCTTCGATGGTGGAGACATTGACCTGATCGGTGGCGATGCGTTTGAGTGAGGAGTAGAGGGTGGTGGTTTTACCAGAACCCGTAGGGCCGGTTACCAGCACGATTCCATTGGGGTGCGCGAGCATCGCTTGCCACTGGGCGAGATCATCGCCAACTAACCCCAGCTGCTCGAAGGAGCGCAGCAGCACGTCGGGATCAAAAATACGCATCACCATTTTTTCGCCGAAGGCGGTGGGCAGTGTGGATAAACGCAACTCCACCTCGTTGCCGTCGGGGCTCTTGGTTTTGATGCGACCGTCTTGCGGTTTGCGCTTTTCAGCGACGTTCATGCGACCCAGTACTTTCAAGCGCGAGGTCACTGCCATAGTGACATTCATGGGCAACTCGTACACCTGATGCAAAACACCGTCGATGCGAAACCGCACGCGGCCGATGGTGCGGCGCGGTTCAATATGAATATCACTGGCGCGTTGTTCAAAGGCGTATTGCAGCAACCAGTCCACGATGTTGACGATGTGCTGATCGTTGGCCTCGGGGTCTTTCGCGGCGCCCACCTCCAACAACTGTTCAAAGTTATTGATCGCCGAGGTGCTGCCGGCGCCCACACCCGAAATGGATTTGGCCAGGGCGTAGAATTCGACGGTGTAGCGATCGATGTCATCTGGGTCGGCAATGACTTTGGTGATGCCTTTGCGCGCCGTGTGGGTAAGCTGTTCAACCCAAGTGTTTACGTGCGGCTCGGCCGTGGCCACTACCAACTCATCCGGCTTTACCGCCACGCACAGAATTTTATGGCGCTGCGCGAACGCAAAGGACATCACTTCAGTGATGCGAGCCACATTGACTTCCAGCGGGTCAATATTCACCCAATCCAAATTGCTGCGCTCGGCCAGCCAACGTGAGAGTTGCTCGCCATCGAGGGGCTTGTCTTTGCGCGACGGGTCCGCCAGCTTGCGGGCAGCAATAACGGACAACGGATTGCGGGCTCGCTGTTTTTCGGACAGCGGAGTGCCCGCTAACAGGTTGGCATCGCCCTGGCTGATGCGCCCGTCCTCTAGTAGCGCCAGCGCCACTTTGCGCATCTCTAGGGGTCTGTCCGGCGTGGCCAACTGGTTCATATTTCCTCGCTTTGGTCTTGGCATTGGGCAGAATGTAACACAGCGCGAAAATACGCGCCTTGTAGGCAGTATATGCAGAAATAATGACCGATTGTTGCGTGACCCAGCGCACATCTCTCCCTATACTGCGCGCACTGAACTACGGGAGAGCAAATCATGCCGAGCGCCAACCCTTTTGCCATTCTTTTTGGCAAATCGCCCATAAAGCCCATGCAAGAGCACATGGCGGTAGTGACTGAAGCTGCCGGCCTGTTAAAGCCGTTTTTTGCGGCGGTGATCGCCAACGATTGGACCGCTGCTGAACAGGTGCAAATCAAGATCCACGCGCTGGAAAACGACGCCGACAAGCTCAAGAAGGACTTGCGACTGCACCTGCCCAAGAGCCTGTTTTTGCCGGTGCCACGCTCTGACCTGCTGGAGCTGCTGTCGGGCCAGGACCGCATCGCCAACCGCGCCAAAGACATCGCCGGCATCATGCTGGGCCGCAAGATGAAACTGCCCAAGGCCCTGGGCGACCAGATGATGGAGTTTGTCGGCTCTGCCGTCGAAACCGTGGAGCAGTCGCTCACGGCCATCAACGAGCTGGACGAATTGCTGGAAACCGGTTTTTCGGGGCGTGAAGTGGACATCGTCGCCAACATGATTGGCGAGCTGGACCGCCTGGAGAACCGAGCCGATGAAATGGAAGTCAGCATCCGTGCCGCCTTGTTTGCACTGGAATCTGAAATGCCACCGGTAGACGTTATGTTTCTCTACCGCGTGATCGACTGGGTGGGCGACGTCGCCGACCGTGCACAAAAAGTAGGCAGCCGACTAGAGCTGTTGCTGGCGCGCTAAGCGCCACCCATTAATTGCGGAGAATTTTTCATGTCAATTATTGCTGAATACGGGCATATCTTTATCGTCATGGCCTGTATTTTTGGGCTGTTTATGGCTTGGGGCGTGGGTGCCAATGACGTGGCTAACGCCATGGGCACCTCTGTAGGGTCCAAGGCACTCACCATCAAGCAAGCCATCATTATCGCCATGGTGTTTGAGTTCCTGGGCGCCTATCTAGCGGGCGGCGAAGTAACCGCCACCATTCGCAAGGGCATTATCGACCCAAGCGCTATTGCCGACACGCCAGAGCTGCTGGTGTACGGCATGATGGCGGCGCTGCTAGCAGCAGGTACCTGGTTGTTAATCGCCTCGATTCTGGGCTGGCCGGTCTCTACCACCCACTCCATCGTGGGCGCCATTGTTGGCTTTGCCGTAGCCGGCATCTCCATCGAGGCCGTTGAATGGGGCAAGGTGGGCACCATTGCCGCCTCGTGGATAGTGTCACCCATTCTGGCGGGCACCATTTCCTTCCTGTTGTTCCGCAGTGTTCAGCACCTGATTCTGAATACCGCCACGCCGCTCGAAAACGCGCGCAAGTACGTGCCCATGTACATGTTCTTTGTAGGCTTCCTGATCAGCATGGTGACTTTGCTGAAAGGCCTTAAGCACGTGTTTAAAGATAGCGGCCTGTCCTTGAGCTTCTTGGAATCCATGGGCATTTCGGTAGCCATCGGTTTGTTGGTGGCGGGCTTCGGCATTTATCTGCTGTCGCGGGTTAAGCCGGTTAGCACTGAGCAATCGCGCTTCGCCAACGTGGAACAAGTGTTTGCCATTCTGATGATCTTTACCGCCTGCTCCATGGCCTTTGCCCACGGCTCCAACGATGTGGCCAACGCCGTCGGACCTATGGCTGCCATTGTGTCTACCGTTAAGACCGGTGCCATTGGCGCTAAGGCACTCATGCCCGGGTGGATTTTATTGGTGGGCGCCATCGGTATCGTGATTGGTCTCGCCACCTATGGCTACAGAGTAATGGCCACCATTGGCAAGAAAATCACCGAATTGACGCCCAGCCGTGGCTTTGCCGCCGAGCTGGGTGCCGCGGGCACCGTAGTGCTGGCGTCGGGTACCGGCCTGCCCATTTCCACCACCCACACGCTGGTCGGTGCGGTATTGGGTGTGGGCTTGGCGCGCGGTATTGGTGCACTCAATTTGCGCGTGATCGGCAGTATCTTCCTGTCGTGGATTGTCACCCTGCCCGCCGGTGCATTGCTCGCCATTTTGTTTTTCTTCGTGTTCAAGGGCATGTTCTCGTAATCCATCGCGTTTACTGCACAAAACAAAGGCGCCTAAGGGCGCCTTTTTTAATTAAATCAAAGTTTTACTGGCGACCCGAGATAAATAAGCACACACTCAAGTTCTACCTATTGGATATCCTGCTATGGACTTGCCCATCTATCAGATCGACTCTTTCACGGATCAACGATTTAAGGGCAATCCCGCCGCCGTAATACCTCTGGACAAATGGCTGCCCGACGAAACACTGCAAGCCATTGCCAATGAAAATAACCTCTCTGAAACCGCATTCTTTGTGGCCAAAGACACGCGCTTTCAGCTGCGTTGGTTTACCCCTAAAGCCGAGGTGAAGTTGTGTGGCCATGCCACGCTCGCTGCCGCTGAAGTGATTTTCAACGCCCTGCAGCACCATCAAAACACCATTTATTTCGATACTTTGAGCGGTACCTTGATCGTTAAACGACTCGCCGACGGTCGCATAGAAATCGATTTTCCGGCACAGCCAGTGACGCCGATCTTGCTGAGTGGTGTGGAGCAAGCGTTGCTCATCACCGGTTTAGGCCTGACGCCCGGCGCCACCTTCGCCAATGAAGACTTGGTGGTGATGTGCGCCAATCAAAGCGCGGTGGCCAATATTGACCCCGATATCAACGCACTTAAGCAACTGCCCTTTCGCGGCATTATCGTCACCGCCAAAGGGGATAAATGCGATTTTGTGAGCCGCTTTTTTGGGCCGTCAGTGGGTGTCAATGAGGACCCGGTGACCGGTTCAGCACACACCAAGCTCATGCCCTTCTGGGCCGCCAAACTCGACAAATCCCTGTGCCAGGCCCGTCAACTTTCCGAGCGGGGCGGCAACATCGAATGCGAATTAAAGGATGATCGCGTGCTGATGCGCGGCCACGCCGTGCACTACATGCAGGGCACTATCCACATTTGATGTCACTGCGCATTGCCAGCAGGCGGCTAAGCTATCAAGCTAAGAGCGTTCTTCTTACCTAATAAAGGGGCCTATTAAAGGTACCCATTAAAGGAACCGACTTTTTTGACTGATACGCCGACCGCCTAGAGGCAAGTGCATGATCGACCTAAAACGCTACACACAGGAATTGAGTCAACTGGTGGCGTTGCCCTCCGTGAGTTGCGCAACGCCTCGCCTCGACACCAGCAATCGCGCGGTGGTGGAATTGCTGGCCAATTGGCTGTCAGACCTCGGTTTTACCTGTGAGCTGCAACCCTTGCCCGACCAACCCCACAAAGCCAATTTGATTGCCACCCGGGGCAGCGGCCCCGGCGGAATACTGCTCTCTGGTCACACCGACACCGTGCCCTACGACGCCCACAGCTGGGCGCAAGACCCCTTTTCGCTCACCGAGCGCGAAGATCGACTCTATGGTCTGGGCGCCACCGATATGAAGGGGTTTTTCCCCGTAGTGTTAGCCGCGCTGCGCGCCACCGATCTCCACAAGCTACAAGCGCCAATTACCATTATCGCTACCGCTGATGAAGAAACCTCCATGGCTGGCGCCCGCGCACTGGCGCTGCGCGGTGGCCTTCAAGCCCGCGCAGCCATAATTGGCGAACCCACGGGCCTCAGACCCATACGCATGCACAAGGGCATTATGATGGAAGCCGTGCACGTGCGTGGCCACAGCGGCCACTCCTCTGATCCTGCACTGGGTAACAATGCCCTCGATGCCATGCACCGGGTCATGTCGGAATTGCAGGCATTTCGCACTGAACTGCAAAGCCAACATCACCACCCCGGCTTTCACGTGCAGGTGCCCACGTTAAATTTGGGCTGTATTCACGGGGGCGATAACCCCAACCGCATCTGTGGCGATTGCGAATTACAATTCGACCTGCGCAGCCTGCCCGGTATGAACAACGCCGAACTGCACGAGCAAATTGCGCGACGCTTAGAGCCCCTAGCCATCGAGCTCGATGTGGACATTCGCCTGCGCGCACTCTTTGATGACGTGCCCGCCTTTGAGCAATCGGCGCACAGCGAGTTGGTAAAAGCCTGCGAATCCCTGTCAGGCTTCGGCGCCGTCAGCGCGGCCTTCGCCACTGAAGCGCCCTTTCTGCAACAATTGGGCATGGAGACGGTTGTGCTGGGCCCGGGCTCCATCGACCAGGCCCACCAGCCCAATGAATTCATTCCGTTGGCGCAATTGAGCCCCGCAGCTGGCATCATTCGACAATTGATAGAACACTATTGCCGATGAGCGGTATCGCAGATAGATATCGCTAACTATTTTCACCCTGCGCACTCAGGTTTAGTAATGACCGAACACAACCCCCAAAATCTCGCACAACAATACGTGGATTGGTTTCGCGACTCGTCGCCCTATATCAATGCCCACCGCGGAAAAACATTCGTCTTGATGTTGCCTGGCGAGGCCGTGCGCCATAAAAATTTTCACAATATTATTTACGATATTGCGCTGCTCAACAGCTTGGGCGTCCGACTGGTCGTCGTCCATGGCAGTCGCCCGCAGATCCAAGAGCGGCTCGAATTATCGGATTTGGAATCACACTTCCACGAAAATTTACGCATCACCGACCGGGAGGCCATGACCGCCATTATTCAGGCTGCCGGTGAAGTGCGCGTCGATATCGAGGCAGCGCTGTCCACCGGGCTGCCCAATTCGCCCATGCACGGCGCACAGATCCAAGCGATTAGCGGCAACTTTGTCACCGGCATGCCCATGGGGGTAATCCACGGCACCGACTTGCAGTACACCGGCAAGGTGCGCCGCATCAATATCAAACCCATGCGCCAAGCACTTGATATGGGCGCGGTACTGATCGTGTCGCCACTGGGCTACTCACCCACGGGTGAGGTGTTTAACCTATCCTTCGCCGAGGTGGCGACGCAGGTCGCCGTCACGCTACAGGCCGACAAGATTGTCAGTTTTGTGGAAGGGGCCGGTGTCGAAGACGAGCACGGTGGCCTGATACGCGAATTCATGTTGCACGAGGCCGACCAATACCTGAACTCGCCCCACAGCCGACCCGCCCACGGCAGCCGGCTGGCGCTCACCGCCTGCTATCAAGCCTGTACCCAAGGCGTGCCGCGCGCACAAATAGTCTCGTACAGTGAGGACGGCGCCTTTTTGAAGGAGCTGTTCACCCGCGATGGCAGCGGCTCCATGGTCTATCGCGACAACTACGAACAATTGCGCACCGCAACCATTGACGACGTGGGCGGCATTATCGAGCTCATTGAGCCGCTAGAGCGCGCCGGCGTATTGGTTCGGCGCTCGAGAGAAATGCTCGAGACGGAAATCGAAAAGTTTTTTGTGCTGGAGAAGGACGGCACCATACTCGCCTGTGCCGCGCTCTACCCCTACGCCATCGCGAAAGCGGAATTGGCCTGTGTGGTCACCCATCCCGGTTATCAAAAGGGCGGGCGTGCCGCAAAGCTCCTCAGGCAGTTGGAACGACAAGCGGTGCGCGCGGGTATCCGTGAATTGTTTGTATTGACCACGCAAACGGCCCATTGGTTTTTGGAGCAAGGTTTCGTACCTGGCGATTTGGACGCGCTGCCCGACGAGAAGCAATCTCTCTACAACTATCAGCGCAAATCGAAAATATTTATTAAGAAACTGGGCCTCTAGGTAATTTTGCTGCTAAAAACGCCAACTTAAAGGGTCGGCCAACACTCAAGATTCTGGTATGCTGGCCGGCCTTTCCCGCTGTCTCAGTTTAGTTTCGGAGTGCGCAATGCCAGTCTATCGTTCTAAAACCTCAACTCACGGTCGCAACATGGCGGGCGCGCGCGCGCTTTGGCGTGCCACGGGCATGAAGGACGACGATTTTCAAAAGCCGATTATTGCTGTAGCTAACTCTTTTACACAATTTGTACCTGGCCACGTGCACCTGAAAGACATGGGGCAATTGGTGGCCCGAGAAATTGAACAGGCCGGCGGCGTGGCCAAAGAATTTAACACCATCGCCGTCGATGACGGCATCGCCATGGGGCACGATGGCATGCTGTATAGCCTGCCCTCGCGGGACATTATTGCCGACAGCGTCGAGTATATGGTCAACGCCCATTGCGCTGACGCTTTGGTCTGCATTTCTAACTGCGACAAAATCACGCCCGGTATGCTGATGGCGGCTATGCGCCTGAACATTCCCGTGGTATTCGTCTCCGGCGGGCCTATGGAGGCCGGTAAAACGAAGTTGTCTGAGCACAAGTTGGATTTAGTGGATGCCATGGTCATCGCAGCCGACAGTAATGCCACCGACGAGCAGGTTGATGCCTACGAGCGCTCCGCCTGCCCAACCTGCGGCTCCTGTTCGGGTATGTTTACCGCCAATTCTATGAACTGTTTGACCGAGGCGCTGGGGTTGTCGCTGCCAGGCAATGGCTCACTACTCGCCACCCACGCCGACCGAGAACAATTATTTTTAGAGGCCGGCCGCCGCATCGTCGATATCACCAAGCGCTATTACGAAGGCAACGAAGAGCACCTGCTGCCACGCAACATTGCCTCAGTTTCCGCGTTCAACAATGCCATGGCACTGGACATCGCCATGGGCGGTTCCACCAATACCATTTTGCATTTGTTAGCCGCGGCACAAGAGGGCGGCATCGATTTTGATATGAAAAAAATTGATGTGCTCTCTCGAAAAATTCCGCAACTGTGCAAGGTCGCGCCCAACACCCCGAAATACCACATGGAAGATGTACATCGCGCAGGGGGTGTTTTTGGAATTTTAGGTGAGCTAGCACGCGCCGGTTTGCTCGATACCAGCGTGCCCACGGTCCACAGCGACACCTTGGGCGACGCACTTGCTCGGTGGGACATCGTGCAATCAAACGATAGTGCGGTGGCGAAGTTTTATATGGCCGGTCCCGCTGGCATCCCCACCCAAACGGCTTTCTCGCAGAGCACGCGCTGGCCCAGTCTCGACGGCGACCGCGAACAAGGTTGCATCCGCAATGTCGCTCACGCCTACAGCAAGGAGGGCGGCCTGGCCGTGCTCACCGGCAACATCGCAGTGGATGGTTGCGTGGTTAAAACATCTGGGGTGGACGAAGACATTTGGGTGTTCGAGGGCACTGCCTACGTTGTCGAAAGCCAGGAGGACGCAGTGGCGGATATTCTCGATGGCAGGGTTAACGCAGGTGACATCGTCATCATTCGCTACGAGGGGCCCAAGGGCGGGCCGGGAATGCAAGAAATGCTTTATCCCACCAGCTATTTGAAATCCAAGGGGTTGGGCAAGCAGTGCGCCCTGCTCACAGATGGTCGTTTTTCCGGCGGCACATCGGGCTTGAGTATCGGGCACGTGTCACCTGAGGCGGCGGCGGGTGGCGCCATCGGTCTGGTGAAAACCGGAGACGTCATTCGAATCGATATTCCCGCGCGCACCATCAACGTCAAGCTCACCGATTCAGAAATAGCACAACGTCGTGCCGAGGAAGAAGCCCGCGGTGCAGACGCGTGGAAACCACGCAAGCAGCGGCCAAGAAAAGTGTCTGCCTCACTGAAAGCCTATGCGCTCTTGGCGACCAGTGCCGATAAAGGTGCGGTGCGCGATTTAAGTAAACTCTAATTTTTCTAATCGAATTCTCGAATTTCTCTAGCCATCTAATACCTACGTAATAGATGGCTAGATCCGCCAGCTAATTAGTAATTTTTTTGTGTAAACTTGACCCATCAATCGCATTTTTTTGCAGTCCACCGCAATACATTGTCACAACCCTCATACCCTGTTAGTTTTAGGCGCGGCCCATTTACGGACCGCAACATAATACTAATTTGTGGAAAGGGTAATCCTCATGGAACATCACTCGCTATTCCCTCGTAAAACGCTGTGCACAGCTGTTTTGGCCGCACTGGCGATCACACCGTTTGGCGCAGTCGCGCAAGATGAAAAATCGATTGAAGAAGTTACCGTGGTAGGTTCGCGCATCGCGCGCGGCGCAGACTTTAATAGCCCTACTCCGGTTGAGGTTTTTGACAGAGACACGATTGAAAAGTCTGGCTACAACAATCTCCAACAACTTTTTGAAAAGTCTCCCGCCGCCGGCAACGGCACCTTTTCAACGCGTGGTAACAACCAAGACTCTACAGCCAACGGCGCAGCAGCCGTAAGTCTGCGCGGCATGGGTGCAGACGCGACATTGGTATTAGTCAACGGTCGTCGCGTAGCCATCAGTGCATTCGCTGAAGGCATCACTACCAACTTTGTTGATATCAACGCCATTCCCGTTGGCGCCATTGAGCGCGTCGAAGTGTTGAAAGATGGGGCGTCAGCCATTTACGGTTCTGATGCAGTAGCCGGTGTAGTCAACATCGTATTGCGCAATGATTTCGAAGGTGCAGAAGTATCTGTCGGTTACGGTGACACCACAGATACACACAATGACGAACGTACTTTCTCTGCCATCTGGGGCGTAAACGGCGCCAACGACTCGAACTTGACACTGATTTTTGATCACTTCAGTAACTCATCTTTGATGAATAAAGATCGGGGGCGCTTAGGCACCGCAAACCAATCAGCAAACGGCGGCATGGACTTCCGTTCTTCGAGGGGTTATCCAGGCCGCTTCATTGTAGATGGCACTACGACAATTGACCCTGCCTGCCCACCAGAAAATGCAGCTGGTCAGACCTGTGTTTACGATTACGGCCCATGGAATGTATTAACGCCCGCCGCCGAGCGCACCGGCCTTACGGTAATGGGCCACACTGACATCACAGACGGCATTGAATTTTTTACTGAAATTGCCGTACAACACAATACCTCAATGGCCCGTGGCGCGCCGACGCCACTCGATGAAAGCGCAGCACTCACAGTGCCTGTGACGCACCCCGACAACCCATACACTGGCGCAACAACGTTGGATGTTGGTCGCTACCGTACCGTGGATGCGGGCGCACGGGAATGGGATATCGAAACCGACAATTTACGCGGTGTGTTCGGACTTCGCGGTGAAGTCAATGGTTGGACCTGGGAGACCACTGTTCAACGTGCACGCAGCGAATCTATGCAAACGGGTAACCGCTCACAGGGTTGGGTGCGTACCGATCTACTGCAGCAGGAAATCGATGCGGGTCGCTACAATCCATTTGGCGCAGCGCAAAATCCTGACAGCGTCATCAACTCCATCACCACGAGCCTAGTGCGACTCGGCACATCGCATATGACCGCATTTGACTTCAATGTTAGCGGTGAATTATTTGACCTTTCTGGTGGAACCGCGGCAATGGCTGCCGGTGTTGAATACCGCGAAGAGAAGGCTTCCGATACCCCGGATGATCAATTTCAACGCGGCCTGATTTTTGGTACTGAGTCTGTGTCGGCTTCGGCGAGTCGCGATATTACATCTGCTTACGTAGAAATGGCCCTGCCAGTGCTAGACAACTTTGATGTGACAGTGGCAGGTCGTTACGATGACTACAGCGATTTCGGCTCCTCCGTAAATCCAATGGTAAACGGACGCTGGACTATCAATGACACCTTGTCTGTTCGCGGCTCTTGGGGCACAGGCTTCCGTGCACCCTCTCTTGCTCAAATAGGCCTTGGCCCATCGCAGGAATCACAGTTTTTCGTAGATACCTACGGTTGCGCCATTAACCCCGCCTACTGCACCAGCACTGATTACACGATCATCTTTGCTGGCAACCCAGAGCTAGAAGCTGAAGAATCGGAGTCGTTTAACTTCGGCGTAGTTTACGAGCCCGTAGATGATCTTCAGTTATCTATGGACTACTGGAACATCACGCAGGAAGGCAAGATTGATGAAGTACCCTTTGGCTACATTTACACCCAGTTCTGTGGCACACAAAACAGCACAGTGTGTGTGCGCTCAGCGGCTTTGCCGGGCGAAAGCTTAGGCGCACTGCAGTCCATTAATAGCGGCTTTATCAACATCGGTGAACAGAGTGTGACCGGCATTGATTTAGCAGCGCGCTACGGTGGTTTGAATGTTGCTGGCGGCGATCTCAGTCTCCGTATGGATTACTCCTATCTCGTTGAGTTCGAGCGCGTGGAACTTAGCGCAGACGGCAGCAGCTTTAAGACCACTGATCTGGCAGGTGAGTACGAGTATCCACAACACCGCTGGGTTGCCGCCGGTGACTGGGATATGGACAACTTTGGTTTAACGGCGAGTATCAACTACACCGGTGAATTCGAAGATACGCCAGATATCGATTTTGATGGCACCGCTGACTACGACACCAATACCTCACGCACGGTAGATGCGTTCGTCACGCTCAATTTACAAGCCCGCTATACCGGCATTGAAAATGTGCACTTATCCTTTGGCGTCGATAACGCCATGGATGAAGACGTACCATTCGCCATCGGTGACGGTGACTCCGACCTCTATGGCTATGTCTCTGGACAACACAGCCCGCGCGGTCGTTTTGTCTACGGTAAGATGACCTATAGCTTTTAATCGCTAGTAAAAGTGGTATTGAATTAATTCAATACCACTTTTTACTGTCTTCTTATGAGTACTAAAGGTCATCGATAGATCGATATTGAAAACATAAAAAAGCCGGCATAAGCCGGCTTTTTTATTTTTCCATCCAGAGAAGTTAGAGTGCTAATTGCTTTTCGCGTTCGCGCTCACTCTCCGCATACTGAATCCACTGTCGCGCAAACTTAGCGGAGCGCTTGTCTTCAGCGGCTTTTTTGAAGGCCTTAATAGCTGAGTCATACTGCTTTTTATTGACGTGGGACATGCCCAAAACAATTTGCAGTTGATCTTCGCGCTTAATGCCTTTGCGCTTTAGCGCAACCTCGCCGGAATCAATGGCTTTATCGAACATATCATTGTCCAGATAAATGCCGGCCAATCGTGCATACAGATCACCGGTATCTGACTTAGCAGCGGCGCGCTCCATAACTGGCAATGATTCTTTAACTTCCTGAGCCATACGCAAAGCAGCAGCGAGGGTCTCAAGGTTCTTTGAAGTTGGCTCAATGCGCTTGTCTTTTATGCCCTTGTCGATGATTTTGGCGGCCTTGTATGGCACCTCTTCACCCAAGAACAAATAGGCAATGTTGAGTAACTCTTTGTCATTGGTGACCGCACCCATAAGGTAGGCAGCCTCCAGTGCGTGCAGCTGGTCTCTCTCGCGATTTACTGCGCCGTACATACCGCCAAGCTGACGCCAATAGGACGCTTTCGGGTAGTGCTTCACCAGCTTCTCAAGAATTTGAACAACTTTTTTGTTGTCGCCCTTCTCGTAATAAATTGCACGCTGCAAGGCGAACCAGTTTTCCTTGGGTACCTTACCCTTGGATTCGTAGTCGTTGACTGCCCAATTGATATCGGGCAACGCCTTGTTAAAATTGTTCAAAGAATAATAGGCTTGGCCACGCAGCACATAGGCGTCAGCACCCACGATGGGCGACGCTTCCATCCAGCGCGTCAAAACCTCAATGGCTTTAGGGTAGTCTTCTTGGATGAAGTACAACTGGGCCATGGTGTACAAGGTCGCCGTTTCCAATCCAACGGGAATATCGTCGGGGTTGGATACAACGCGCTCATAGGCGCGCAACGCTTCTGCATAGCGCTCCAATGAGTAATACACAAAGCCATAGTAGTTGTTTAGCTGAGCAAGCTCATAGCCGTTCCACTTACCACTATCTTCTTTGACGTCGTTCAGTTCTTTCAGCGCGCCATTCCAGTCGCCTGCATCGGCAAACACCTGAATTTCTGCGAGCTTCTTATAGACGTTTTCACGCAATGCCGGGGTCTTACGCGTCTTTTGCGTATTTTTCGGCTTGTCGTCCTGCGCAAATGCAACACCGGTGGTCGCGTATTTCGTCAGAGCGCTGTCTTGCAACACCACACCCGTTAGCGCTGGCGCTAACAATATTGGCGCAGCAAACAGGGCATTTCTGACGATGCGGGTAACTGCTGTTTTAACGTTCATAGTCACTCCCGTCAGTTACTTCGCAATCGCGAAGGAAATTTTGTTACGTACACCGGGTACTTCGATGGGTTCGCCATCAACAACCCGAGGTTTGTATTTGAATTTGAGGGCCGCTTTCATCGCCGCGCGATCAAATACACCTTCAGGGTCAGCTTCGATAACAACTGGGTCGCGCACGGAGCCATTTTTGGTAACCACAAACTCCACAATTACGTAACCTTCAATACCACGCTGTAACGCACGACGTGGGTATACAGGCTGCACCTTAACGATCGGGAGATATTCGCCATCGCTGGCAAAACCACCAATTCCACCCACTTTTAAGTTCGCAGCCAATCTTGGTGCGCCCATGTTGATGGCGTTAGGGTTTAGATCGGGAGTATCAAAATCCATTTCCGGCATTTCTGGCGGAGGATTTTGTGGATCGTCTGGCTTTACAGCCGGTTCGGTGTCGTACTCGGTTTTGATTTCGCGGTCAGGCATGTGGATATCCACGACCTTGATGTCTTCCACATCTTTTGGTTCAGTGACGTTCATCTGAATCAAAAAGTGCATCAGGAAGATTAATCCTGCTGTGGTAGCCGCTGCCAGTGCCGCTGCTACACCAATTTTTAAGATGTTCATAGCGAGTTACTTCAGTTCGGTAGCGACAGACACATCGAGAACAGACACTTCACGCGCGGCCTCGATAACCTTTTGGACGAATTCGATTTGAGCATCATTGTCAGCTTGAATCACCAGCGCCCCTTTGGGGTTTTCTGCATGCAAACGCTCAATATGCGATTTGATGTCGCGCACGTCCACCTGCTGCTTGGAGATCCAGATTTCGTTATTGGCGTTAATCGCTACCAAAATATTGGCATTCTTTTTCAGGATGCTAGTCGTAGCATCGGGGCGATTAACTTCAATACCGGCTTCTTTAATGAACGATGCGGTCACGATGAAGAAGATCAACATGATAAACACCACGTCGAGCATGGGCGTCAAATCGATCGCACCGGCTTCCTCTTCTTTGGTTGGTCTTTTACTCATGACGGTTCTCGTTGTAACTGGTTAACGGGCGGCGGGTCTAGGACCCACCGCTTCGCCTGGCCTCGCCGGAGCGATTAATGATCCATCGTGAGATGGTCGGCCAGCAACTGGGATTCATTGGCTGCTGTACGGGTCAGGAAGGTGTTGGCAAATACGCCCGAGAGCGCTGCCACCATGCCTGCCATGGTTGGAATGGTCGCCTGAGACACACCACTCGCCATGGATTTGGCATCACCACCACCGGTCACTGCCAGGATGTTGAACACCTCGATCATCCCCGTCACGGTTCCGAGCAGACCTAGCAGAGGACACAGTGCAACCATTGCTGCGATCATGTCCATATTGCCGTTGATCTTATCAGAGATGCGTGAAATCAGCGCGTACCGCACCTGATGTGCATGCCAGGATTTGCGCTCTTTGCGGGCCTCCCAGCTATCAAGTGCAGATTGCACGTCGCCTTTCAGACTGCCTTTGAAATACCAAACCCGTTCGAAAATAAGGGTCCACATGACAAAGGTCAGGACGGCGATCCATTTAAGGATGGGGCCGCCCGAGTCCATAAAGGCGTTAATGGCTGCTAGCGCGTCCATCAATGCCAACATGGTTTATCTCCTACTTCTTTTCGGCGTTTTCAGCAATGATACCAGCGCTCTGCTCATCCAGAATATGGATAACGCGCTTGGCCTTGGTGTTAACCAGGGTGTGCATCAAAACTGTCGGAATTGCGACTACCAGACCCAGCACCGTGGTTACCAGAGCACCAGAAATACCGCCGGCCATGGCCTTCGGATCGCCCGCACCAAAGATGGTGATGGCCTGGAAGGTCACGATCATACCGGTAACGGTACCCAGTAGACCCAGTAGCGGTGCGACCATGGAGATGATCTTCAGCAGCTGTAAGCCGGATTCGATAGCGGGACGCTCTTTCAGTACCGCTTCTTCCAGTTTCAGCTCCAGCGTTTCACCGTCCAGACCTGGGTTGTCTTCAGCCACTTTCAACACGCGACCCAGTGGGTTGTTGGTGTTGGCTTTCTGAGCTTTCAGCTGAGCGTTAACCTTGCCGGAAATGCCCATCAGGACAATGAAGCGCCACAGCGCCAGTAGGGCCGCGAACACACCGACTGCAGAGATGATGTAGCCTACAGTGCCACCTTGATGCCAACGCTCTTCCAGTGAAGGCGTGTTGATCAGTGCAGACAAGAGTGAGCCACCAGAAGGACCCGTGGGGTCGATGCCGGTCTTAGTGAAGCCGCCTGTTGCATTTTGCAAAGCTGCAGCGCCGCTCAAGTGTGCATCGGGCTGACGAACCAGCTCTTCAATCTTGCCGTCTTTGGGCGAGTAGCTTAAGTACTTACCTTCAGAGATCAGGTTGTAGTTACCAATACGCACGACAGTTTGGTTCAGCTTGTCACCGTTAGGCTTGATAACACTCGCCTGGAAGCTAGTGACATTGCCACCTTCGATGGTTTCACGCTGCATTTCGTACCACAGGCGCTCAATCTCTTCGATTGAAGGCAACTTGGTTGCAGAGTTCATCTTGTCGATGAGCGCATCGAGGAATTCAGTGCGATCGCCCAACTCAGCGGAAACAACAGAGTTGTTTACGTTGGAGCGCAGATCACCTGCGGTAGACGTCAAGTGACCAAACAGCTCCTTCAAGGAACCCAAACGCTCTTGCAACTGCTTGCGCTTAGCGGCTACTTGAATTTCCTGAGCCTTGTACTTGGCTTCCAGCTCCTCAGAACGCTTTTCTTCGGCCAATTTGGTGGCCTTGGCTTTATTCAACAGTGACTGCTGATTGGCCTTGTCGCGTCGGAACTCAGCTTCACGCTGCTGATGTTCCTTGGTCTCGGAAATTTTAGAGTTTTGAACCATCTTTAATAGTTGGTCCAGTGTGGCGGCTTTGTCGTCCTGAGCGAACGCAGTGCTGGCGCCGAACAGGCCTACGACTGCAACGATCAGGCAACGCTTAGCAAACATCTTCATTATTTAGCCTCCGGAGCCAGAATCGGTAAGCCCATGATATCGTTGGTCGCTTGTTTCTTAGCGATCTTGATACCTTGCAGGATTGATGAACGGTATTCGCCGGAATCCAGCTCTACCCATGCCTTTTGACGGGCATCCCAGGCACCGGACAACTTGGTGTCGGTAGTCTGGTACATCAAGGCAACACGGCCTACGCGGAGGATGTTAACTTCGCGGTCAACACCACCGATGTTCAGCGTATCTTTGTAAGTATCGATCTTGCGACCGTACTCAGATTCGATTTTGTACGCTTCCAGCACCTGGCGGAATTTTTCAGCGACGGTAATGTCGGCACGCTCTTGGTTGTTGCGCAACTGCTCAACTCGCTCCATGCGCTCGTCCAAGTGGAAAGGCACGTCCAAGTTAATGAACTGCTCCAAACCATCCAGCATGCGCAGGATCAGCGGCTGGATTTGACGCTCCATCACAGTCACTTGATTGATGGATTCTTCCAGATCATTCAACACCACCAGCTGGTTAGCAATTTGCTTTTCCTGCTGAGCGTTGTATACGCGCAAGCCTTCAATCTGCTTGTTAACAGTTTTGAATTCCTGCAGCAGCGCGTTAGTTTCTTCAGCGATCTTGTCGATACGCTTCTGAGACTGCATAGCCGCCGTAGTTTTAGCTTGGCCTGTCTGCAGAATCGCATTCAGGGTTTGGTCTGCCTGGGCCACACTGCCAATCAGTGCGCCTGCAGAAAGCACTGTGGACAAGGCCACGGCTTTCAATCGTTGCTTCTTCATAGTTCCCCCAACTCGGGTGCTTTTGCAATCAACTTGTATGCGTCAGTTCAACTGCCACACACACGGATATACGCGTTGCTCTGGCGACAGTTAAGGGGGGCATTGTAAAGACCCCCTTCGCCAAGATTCAACGACTAGACGAAATCCCAAAACCAGTTTGTGCCTTTAGGTAACATCTCGGTAACAGATGGGTAACAACTCTCGGAATGTACATCCAATAGCGGTAACACCAGCCCAAAAAATATACAACTGCTTGGTGATTCGCCGTGAAACATGCGCTAACTGCGACATGAATCACGTTCGACGCAGCACTATAAACGAATAGTCGTGCGGATTGGAACCACCTGCGACCCGCCGGTCTTCGCTTATTTGCTGCCACTGGCTTGGTTCGATGGCAGGAAAGTGAGCGTCGCCCGGCACCTCCGCATGCACCTGCGTCAAGTATAGACGGGACGCCAAGGGTAGGGCTTGCCGATAAATCTCGCTACCGCCGATAACCATCGCTTCGTCGACGCCGGCCTGTTCAGCCATGTTGCACCCGAGCGCGATGGCCTGCTCAACCGAGTTACAGACCGTAACACCCTCAGCGAGCCAATCTGGCTGCCGCGTAATGACGATATTGGGGCGCCCCGGCAGCGGTCGACCAATCGACTCGAAGGTTTTGCGCCCCATGATAATTGGCTTGCCCATGGTTACGCGCTTGAAGTAAGCCAAGTCGTCAGGCAGGTGCCACGGCAGCTGGTTATCGCGCCCGATGGTGTCATTTTCTGCTTTGGCGACAATCAATGCGATCTCAGTCATGGCCACTCCTTAGATGGCCACAGGCGCTGGAATGTGGGGATCTGGGTCGTAACCCGACAATTCAAAGTCTGCAAAACTAAAACTAAAAATATCTTTTACCGCCGGATTTAATTTCATGGTCGGCAACGGCTTTGGGCTGCGCGACAATTGCAGCTCGACCTGTTCGGCATGATTGCTGTAGAGGTGTGCATCGCCAAAGGTGTGCACGAAGTCGCCGGGCTCTAGGTCGCACACCTGCGCGAGCATCAGGGTCAGCAACGCGTAGGACGCGATGTTAAAGGGCACGCCCAAAAATATATCCGCGCTGCGTTGGTACAGCTGGCACGACAACTTGCCCTCAGCCACGTAAAACTGAAATAAGGTGTGGCAGGGCGCCAGCGCCATGCGGCCCTGCGCCACATTTTCTTGCGGCGAAATGGACTCGTCCGGCAGCACCGTTGGGTTCCACGCTGAAATTAACAGCCGACGCGAGTTGGGCTTAGTTTTGATCATGTGCACAAGCTCGCTGATCTGATCGACCACCTCGCCCGCTGGCCCCTCCCAGGAGCGCCATTGGCGCCCATAAACGGGTCCCAACTCACCGTCTTCAGTGGCCCACTCATCCCAAATTTTAACGCCGTGCTCCTTGAGGTATCCGATATTCGTCTCACCCTTCAAGAACCACAGCAACTCGTGAATGATGGATTTCAAATGGCATTTTTTAGTGGTCACCAACGGAAAGCCATCGGCTAGGTTAAAACGCATTTGGTAGCCAAATACACTCTTAGTACCGGTGCCGGTGCGATCGCCTTTTTGCACGCCGTGATCGCGCACATGGCGCATTAAATCGAGATATTGTTTCATGCCACGGTCTCCTTTTTGGCGTTGCGGTAGGCCAACCAAATAAAGAACAGGCCCAATAAAATCATGGGCATTGACAGCACTTGACCGCGCGTCACCCATCCAAATAAATCAAAATTGATGTGGTTGTCCGGCTCGCGCACAAACTCCACTAAAAAGCGAAAACAGCCATAGCCGAGTAAAAACAATCCACTCACCGCCATGCGCGGTCTGGGCTTGGCAGAAAACCAAAACAAAATAATGAACAACAACAATCCCTCAAGCGCAGCTTGATACAGTTGCGAAGGGTGCCGCGCCAAACCGAGCGGATCGCGGGGAAAGACCATGGCCCAAGGCACATCTGACGCACGCCCCCACAGCTCTTGGCCAATGAAATTGCCGAGTCGACCAAAACCAAGCCCCAACGGCACGATGGGAGCCACGAAGTCAGTAATTTCAAAAAAGCCGCGATTAATTCGACGGCCATAAATCCACAGGGCCACCAACACTCCCAGCAAGCCGCCGTGAAAGGACATCCCGCCCTCCCACAAGCGAATCAACCAAACCGGATCTTCGAGAAAGCGATCAAAGTTGTAAAACAATACATAGCCAAAGCGCCCGCCCAAAATAACGCCAAAGGCGCCGTACATGATGAGATCTTCTACCTGCGCAGGTTTCAACGGACTGTGAGGTTGGCGCGCGCGGCGGCTGGCTAAAAAGCCCGCGCACAGAAACGCGGCTAGGTACATCAAACCGTACCAGTGCACGCTGAGCGGCCCTAGGCTGTATCCGAAGAGCTCTACTGGGCCAACAGAAAAGGCGACGGGATCGAGTTCAGGGTAATTCATGGGGGGTCCATTTGGTTGTAACGCACATGAGGCGGGCATTATGCTGCCTTAATCACTGGCCCGAAACCCCATCTCAACGATTAGGCGCGAACTATGTGCTTGTTATTTATCGCCCACCAGATGCACCCCCAATGGCCTTTAATAGTTGCCGCTAATCGCGATGAGTTTCACCAGCGCCCCACTCGCGCGGCGGCTTTTTGGCCAGAGCAACCGGATTGGTTGGGCGGCAGGGACCTAGAGGCGGGCGGCAGCTGGATGCTGCTCCACCGCTCTGGAAAGTTTGCGGCGCTGACCAATGTGCGCAACCCGCTGCAGCCACTGGGCACTCGCAGCCGCGGTGAGTTGGTGAGCCAGTTTTTAGCGCAACCATTAACACCCGCAAGCTATTGCCGGGGCGTAGATCATGCAAGCTACAGCGGATTTAATTTGATCGCCGGCGAATACACGGCCAATGGCTGGCAATTACACTATTGCACCAATCGCAGCAATAGCAGCAATCGCAGCACCAATCGAGCCACACCTCGACAGATCGCGCTAGATAAGGGCCTTTTTGGCCTGAGCAATGCCAGCCTCGACACATCCTGGCCCAAGGTGGCGCAGGGAAAAACGGCGCTGGCGCAACTGCTCAAGCAATCAACCCACGAGGATGCACTGGTCGCAGGGTTGTGGTCGTTGCTGGCGGATCGGCGTCGGGCACCCGATGAAGACCTTCCCAACACCGGTGTGGATGCCACCACAGAAGCCTTGCTATCGAGTCGATTCATCGTATCGCCTGACTACGGCACGCGCGCAAGTACACTCTTGCTGGCCGACGCGCAGGGCGGCGTAGCCCTGCTAGAGCGCAGTTTTAACCGCGAGGGAGAGATGCAAGAAGAGCGGTCATTTTCAATCGCACTGACGCCTCGCTAACGGCGTTTGAGGGGTTACACATTGGGGCGGTACAGGCGCTTGATACCCATAGTTTGCAAGCGATCATTGAGCGCCGCCTCAATGTCCTCTGCGGTATTGAGTTTTAACACCTCGTCGAGCAGCGCTTCAGCCTGCACCTTCGAAATCGCCCGCAGCACGGATTTTACTTTGGGCAGGCTGGTGGCGCTCATAGACAACACATCAAAGCCCATGGCCATCAGCAGTACCGCAGCGCCTGGATCACCCGCCATTTCGCCACAGATACTGACATCCACCTGCTCGGCGTGGGCGCCCTCGACAATCAATATCAACGCCCGCAATACCGCGGGGTGCAGACTTTGATAGAGGTCGGCCACCCGCGCGTTGTTGCGATCTACCGCCAAAAGGTACTGGGTCAAGTCATTGGAGCCCACCGATAGAAAGTCTGCGCGGGCGGCAAATTCGCGGGCTTGATAGACCAGTGCAGGCACCTCGACCATCACGCCCACGGGCGGGAATACCACGCGGTGCCCCTCTTCCATCACCTCATTGAAGGCGCGCAATATCAGGGCATTAGCCGCCTCTAATTCCGGAATATTGGTGACCATCGGCAACATTATGCGCAGGTTGTCCAAGCCTTCACTGGCCTTCAGCATGGCGCGCACCTGCACCAAAAAAATCTCTGGGTGATCCAAGGTAACGCGCAAGCCGCGCCAACCTAAAAACGGGTTGGCCTCGTTGATGGGGAAATAGGGCAGGGCTTTATCGCCGCCCACGTCCAAGGTGCGCATGGTCACCGATTTTGGTGCGAACGCGGCCAATTGCTCGCGATAGATTTTGGTTTGTTCGGCCTCTCCCGGAAACCGATCGCGCAGTAAAAACGGGACTTCGGTGCGATAGAGACCGACACCCTCTGCACCGCGCTCCAGCGAGCGCATAACATCGGCCATCAAACCGGTATTGACCCACAAGCTCAATCGATGCCCGTCGGTGGTCTCGCAAGGTTTGTCCTTGAGGGTTTCCAAATCCTTCTGCAGGGCCTGCTCTTCCTTGAAGATGGCCTTGTACTGTGCCTTGAGCGGTTTGGACGGATCGGCGAAGACAATGCCGTTATAGCCATCCACGATCAACTTGCGCTGATCGAGCTTGGTATAGGGCAAATCGATGGCGCCCATGACCGTGGGTATATCCATAGCGCGGGCCAAAATCGCCACGTGTGAATTGCGCGAGCCCTCCACTGAAACCAAGCCCACCAACTTCTCGGCTGGCACTTCGCCCAACATGGAGGCCGTCAGCTCCTCACCCACTAGGATGGTGTCGTCGGGGTAGACTCGGCACATCTGTGCCGATTCTTGCAGGTAGCTCAACACCCTGCGCCCGAGGTCGCGCACATCGGCCGCCCGGTCGCGCAGGTAGGCGTCGTTCATGGAAGAAAAATTGCGCTCGTGCTCAAGTATGACTTCCGCCCAAGCGTAGGGCGCACAGACCCCCTGATGAATCCGCTCAATGACTTCGCCACCCAGTGAGGCGTCATCGAGCATGGCCAAATAGGCATCAAAGAGCGCTTGCTCTTCCTTCGACAGTCGACTCTTAAGTTCGTCGCCCATACGCCGAATATCGTCGCGCACAGCGCCAAGGCAACGGTAGAAAAACGCCGTCTCCCCTTCGATATCGGAAACCACTTGGTAGGGCACAGAATTGAGATCCGCCGGTGGCGAAATGACCACTGCTTCACCGATGGCGACACCGGCACAGCCAGAGGTGCCAACGAATTTAGCTTCGCCCTTGCCCTGGGCCACGGCGACCACCACGCCCGTGGCTTCCGCGTGCGCGATCACACCCGCCAACTGGGCCGACAGGGTCACTAAAAATGCTTCATCGCCCTCATCGAAGCGCCGGCGCTCCACCTGCTGGACAACCAACACACCCAGCACTTCGCGGTGGTGAATAATGGGAACACCGAGGAATGAGCTAAACCGCTCCTCGCCGGTTTCCGGGAAGTATTGATAACTCGGATGGGTTTCAGCGTGCTCTAGGTTGAGCGGTTCTTCGCGGCTGACCACGCGCCCCACCAAACCCTCCTGCACCTTTAGGCTCACTTTGCCCACGGCTTTCGGGTTCAGACCATCGGTGGCCATCAACACGTATTGGTGCTGACCATTGCGCAAGTAAACGGAGCACACCTGCGTCTGCATGGCCGCTTTAATGCGGGCCACAATGATGTTGAGCGCAGACTGGAGATCGCGAGCGGCGTTGACTTCCTGCACGATATTGCGCAGCGAATTGAGCATGCTCGCGGCCAAAGTTTACGCTCCTATGTAGTCAATTGACGGTTGCTGAGGTGCTCGCCGCCGGCCGTGTCGGCATCGGGCTTATGCTCGCGCTGCAGGCGGCACAACAGTGGCGATAACTCGCGCAATGCCTTGCGATACACATCGCGCTTAAAGGACACCACCTTACCCAAGGGATACCAGTAGCTCACCCAGCGCCAGTGATCAAACTCGTCCTTTTTCTGCGTGTGCAGATCTATCTTGGATTCGTCTGCCGTTAGGCGAAGTAAAAACCAGCGCTGCTTCTGGCCAATACACAAAGGGGTGGAACCGCGCCGCAGCAACTTCTTAGGTAACAGATAGCGTAGCCAACCGCGCGTACTTCCGACAATTTCGACATCTTCCGGCGCCAGCCCCACCTCTTCATAGAGCTCTCGATAGAGCGCTTGCTCCGCGGTTTCATTGGGGTTGATGCCACCCTGAGGAAATTGCCATGCATCCTGCCCGCCAATGCGGCGCGCCCACAATACCTGCCCGTGATCATTCGCCACGATGATCCCCACGTTGGGCCTAAAACCATCACTGTCTATCACGGTGCGATCCTTTTATTCATGCTGCCGGCTATTGTTCCATAACTGTTGTGTATTCAGCAATTTAACGGGACCTGCGGACAATCCGTTGTATGCCCGCAGCCAAATCGCTATCCTTGCCCACCCCCGCTGACACAACCCTGGATTGCGCCGTGGCCGTAGCAATATTTGACTTGGATAACACCCTCATCGCCGGCGACTCAGATCACAGCTGGGGTGAGTTTTTGGTGGAGCGCCAACTGGTAGACGCGGACCACTATCGCCGCGCCAATGACCAGTTTTATGAAGACTACAAGCGCGGCGAGCTAGACATCCACGCCTACCAACGCTTTGTATTGCAACAGGTGGCCCAGTTTAGCGCCGAGCAACAGCAGGCCTTGTTGGCCGATTTTATGACCCACAAGATTGCGCCACTGCACTTGCCCAAAGCCCAAGCGCTGCTTGAACACCACCGTGCAGCAGGCGATTTCTTGCTCATCATAACCGCTACCAACCGCTTTATAACGGCACCCATTGCTGAAGCGCTGCAAGTGGACCAATTGATCGCCACAGAACCCGAAATAGTCGCCGGCCAATACACCGGCGAAATTATAGATCCACCCTGTTACCAAGCGGGTAAAGTGACCCGCTGGCGCAGTTTTATGACCGAAACCAAGCGCCAAGGTGAGACCTGCTACTTTTACAGCGACTCCATAAATGACCTACCCTTGCTAACCGAGGTAGATCACCCGGTAGCGGTAGATCCATGCCCGCAGCTTAACGCCGCAGCCGAAGCCAGGGGCTGGCCCATTATCAGCTTGCGATAACCGTTCAGGAACGAACCATGCGCACCCACATTCTCGCTTTAATTTGCGCCAGCTTAGCCGTCGTGGCCTGTCAGGAGAAGGCCGCGCCACCGGCAAGCTCTGCGCCCAAAGTCACGGCTAGCTACACCGAGCAAGTGGAGCTGGATGATCCCACCCGCGCGCTCTGGGAGGCCGGACTGCCGCTGCTAAATCAATCACACGAGCAGCTGCTGGGCCTGCGTCTGGCAGTGCAGGCGCTGCTTAAGCAACCGGATCAAGAGCAGCTCGCCAAGGCCCGCGACCAGTGGCACCAAACCCATGACAGCCTGCAGGGTTTCAGCCTCTACTTTGCCATGGCCGACGCCCATCCCGGTCTGTTCGTGCCACTCAACAGCCTGCGCGATCGCCTCGACGGCTGGCCCATTCAACCGGGGTTTCTCGACTACTTTGACGTCTACAGCCACTCCGGTTTGGTCAACGACATCGCCATTCCGGTGACCGCTAAAGCCCTGCGCGAAGCCCATCAGCAATTTGACCCCCAAGATCGCGCCCTCGGCCTGCACCCTATTGCCTATTTACTTTGGGGTGACACGGGTGAGCGACCCGCCAGCGATTTCGCCCGCCAAAAACCCGATGCGAAAGGCGAAGATGCGCCCAAGACCGCCGACATGCCCAACAATCGGCGCCGTGCGCTGCTCGGCTTAATGGTGGAACTGGCCATCGATGACCTAGAGAAGTTGCGTCAAGCGTGGCAAGCCGGGGGCAACCTGCAACAGACCTACTTGCAGCTAAACCCGCAACAGCGCTCGGAAATACTGCGCATTGCCAGCCTATATTTGCTTGAGCAATTGTTGATTGAGCAGCAAATGCAACCGCAACTAAATGTTGCAGCGGATTTGGATAGCGATTTCCAAGCGCACAATGCCTACAGTGGCCGCGGCCGCAATCCACTTGCCGCCCAACTTGCGAGCTTGCACCTGTTAGCCGGGAATGCTGCCGCCGCAGATGCCCTGTTGAACCATTGGACCAAGGGTGCCAGTGGCAGTTGGCGCAATCAATGGCAGGCCGCACAGCGCGTATTGAGTAAATTACCGGAGCAGGGCGAGGCAACGGAAACCCAGTGGGTGGCCGCCATCGCCGCCTTGCAACAACTGGCCGAACCCCTCAAACCCGTGGCCGACGCACCTTAAATTCCGAATGCAAGCAGCGCCTTAGTTCTCATTGGCTGCCAATGGCCGTGTGGTGCAGCATCGTTACCAGCGCCTTAGCTCGGATTACTCAAGGCAGGTAAATGCGGTAGAACAGGGCCTTCAGGTACTCGGTCTCTGGGATAGCGCTGTGCACTGGGTGGTCGGGCCCCTGACTGCCGCGCACGATGAGCTGCGCCTGCCGATCGAGGTGCCGCGCCGCGCCCTGAATACACGATTCCAACTCCTCCGTGGCCAAATGCATTGAGCAAGAGCCAGACACCAGCAGGCCATCCCGCGCCAGCAAACGCATACCCAGTTCGTTGATGTGGCGATAGGCGGCCAGTCCCGACTTATGGTCTTTGCGCTTTTTGATAAATGCCGGCGGATCCAACACCACAATGTCAAACACCTCGCCTTGCTCAATCATGGCCTTCATTACGGCGATGGCCTTGCCGTGTGCCGTTTCTACGCGATCTGCAAAGCCATTGAGCTGGGCGTTGGCACGCACCCCTTCGAGCGCAGATTCCGATGCATCCACGCATACAACCTGCGCGGCGCCAGCCTGAGCCGCCGCCAAGCCCCAGCCGCCAATGTATGAAAAAACGTCGAGCACTCGCTTGCCCTCGGCAAACTGCTGCAGGCGTGCGCGATTCAAGCGATGGTCATAAAACCAACCGGTCTTTTGACCCGTGCGCACTGGCGCCAAAAACCGGGTGTCATTTTCAATCAACTCCACCTGTTCCGGAACTTCGCCATAAGCCACTTCGGTGTAGAGCGACAGCTGCTCCAATTCCCGTGCAGAGTGTTCATTGGCCAACAAAATCCCGGTGGGCTTTACCACCTGCACGAGCGCCGCGATTATGTCATCGCGCACCGCTTCCATGCCCGCACTGGCGATTTGCACCACCAACACGTCGCCAAAGCGATCCACCACCAAACCCGGCAACAAATCGCTATCGCCATAAACCAGGCGATAGTAGGGCGCGGGGAAAAATCCTTCGCGCAGACTCAGCGCCTGCTTGAGCCGGTGTACCAGCAGTGATTTGTCGAGTGGGTAGCGGTTATCGCGGCTCACCAGTCGGGCACAGATTAGGTTATTGGGGTTGAGCGCGGCGATGCCCAAGCTCTTGCCGTTGGCAGCTATCACCTCCACCTGTTGACCCGGCTGAAACGGTTTAAGGGGCGTGGCGGCCACATCCACTTCGTTGCTGTAAATCCACAGATGGCCCTTGCGCAGGCGACGATCCGCTTGGGACTTTAATTGCAGTGTGGGCAGTGACATGAAGCGACCTCGGGTGGGGTAAAAGCGCGCAGTATAGCTGCTTTAGCGCGCCAATTTTCGATTGCCTAGAACCTAATGGGTTCGCTGCCGTCGTTGCGCTGACATTCATCAACCCCTCGCGCTAATGTCGAGCGCGGGCAACACGCCAACCAAGCTAGCGGTGTGAATCATTTAAAAATCATTGCTGACTTTGTAAATCTTACACATCCCTAGGAATATATTTCTTTGGTCGCCGTCTGAATGGACGGCAGGAATGATTGATTGCTGCCCGCGCCGTCACTTCATCGCAGTAAAAATAGGCGTTTTACGGGTGGACAGCTCTGAAAAGAATTTTGGCACGAAACTCGCAACAACCAAGTTGAGTAGCGATTTGAAAAGACCCGTGGCAGCGCGAGCGTTTCAAAAGACACCCTGGCTTGTGCCCCGCACTGTTTATGCGGGGCTTTTTTTATTTACTGGCCACAAACACCTTAGCCATGAGCTTTGGGCAAGCCGCTCAACAGGGTAACCACCTCTAGCGCCTGTTCCGTCAGCGCTCGTCCGTCCAAATCTTCAACCACCCGCACCTGTTTGCCGCTGTTTAGCTGCGCTTCAATGACAAAGTGCTCCGTATGTTTATTGCCGACTTGAGAGCTCCCGTGGGCCTTTATCACCAGGCCTTGAATATCGGCGGGTGGATAAAAGCGCTTGCTGATCATCACGCCCAATATCTTTCGCTCAGTGTAAATTCCCGGCCGCCCCAATTTGACGCGGTAGCTATTCAACAGCCCGTAGCAACAACCCACGGCGATAAGCAGGCCAATACCTATTAACAAAACCACTACCATGAGGGGCGCGGCCTTCGCTTGGGCAAACCAACCTCCTATGGTCATGGCGATACCCACGAGCAGTCCCAATGAGCGCCCGCGCCAGCGGCGACCCATTTGATAATAAAGCTCTACACCGTCGGCAATTTGGCGAATATTCAACAGCCGTTCCAGCCGTCGCTCGCGCTCCTCTTGCATCAGCGGGTGCTGGCTGGCGCACTTGATGCGGCTGGACGCCGCCATGCCCGTTTCAAACACGGGCACCTCGTATTGTTGATTGAAATCGGCACCGGGTAGGGCGGCATTTACCTCTAACCGCCACAGGTGATGGCGCTCACTTGGCAGCTCGGATTGGGGTAATCCTGCGGGAATGTCAAAGGCAAATTGAATGCTGCTGCCCTGCGCTGCAGGCGCGAGGTTTGCCAAACCCTCAGCGCTCCAAATAATTTTTTCAGTGCGCTTGCGATTCTTGCCGCTGCCCGAGTAATAGCTGAGCAAACAGCTCAATTGCAGGTGCACTCGCTGGGTCGAATCATAGGGCAATTTGATCTCCATGCGCCCAGCGAGCTGGCCTCCTATGCACGCAGGCCAAGGATCTAAATGCAAAGGCACCGAACCGAAGCGCAACCACTGGCGCAGCTTCACCACCGCCGACACCAACAAACCTAGGCCGATAATCGGAAACAACAGCGCAAACAAAATGGCTTGATTGCCCTTGGCCATCTCGCCGGGTAGCGTAAACAGTACCGGTGCCGACACCCCGTTCCAAACTACGGCAAAGACCCACAGCACTATCAATCCGAGCTTAGTATTCGAGCGCACCGGGTTCGCCCATTCGGTGCGCAACCGCCAAGGCTCGGCGCTGGCTGTTTGCTCATCGACGGCCGCCGCCGCTCGCTGGCCTCGCCATGCCAACCACATCAAACCGAACCCCACGCCCCCAAACACCAGCACAAATACACTTTTAAAAGCCAGCATGCCCCAGCGCAACTCGCGATAAATCACCGCTTCCTCCGGCGCGTCTGGGTCGACGTACACCGTGATTAGAAGCCCTTCGCGCAGTGCGCGATTCAATTGCGCGCCACGGGTTTCCTGCCATTGGCCAATGTTGTCGGCACCGGCCATGATCCCGACGCGACTGGACTCATATTCCGTGCCCTGAAAATCATAGCGATAACGGGCCTCGGCCTCGTAGCTGGTGCTGTCATCGCCATGGTGCACCCGCGTGCGCGCGCTGATCAATTGCGCCTGCACAGGCTGCCAAGTCGACATCGCCACGCTGTCGTAGAGAGATGGAATGATGCTCATCACTAAAAAGCCCAAGCCCACGCCGGCAAAGGGCAGGGCAAATAGGGTTAATAGCCATGGGCTAGCCTTGGTTTTTTGTCGTTTAACCATGAATCCAAAGCTCCTTCATGAATGACCAACTCACTCAACTGGTGCGGGCCGAATGCCCTTTAACTGCGCAAAACAATGGGCGCGCGCCATGCGGATAAAGTCTTGAGCGTAGGCAGTTTCGCGCGTCTCCGCACGCATCGCCAATTGCACTCGACTCCAGATACCGTCGCCCAGCGCCAAACTTTTCAGCTGCCCTTGCGCTGCGTACTCATCTAAAACCCAATTGGGCAGGCAGCAAACACCGCGCCCCGATGCCACCATTTGCACCATCATGAGCGTCAATTCGGTAGTGCGAATTTCGGGCTGGATGCCGGCCGGTTGTAAAAAACGGTGCATGATGTCGAGACGCTCTGGCGCGACTGGGTAGGTAATCAGCGTCTGCGCTTGCAGTTGTTTAGGTTGCACCCTGTCGCCATTGGCCAAGGGGTGGCCGGGCGCCACGGCTAAGCGCATTTCGCAATCGAAAAGCGGTTCGTACACCAAGCCTTTAAGCGGCTGTGGATCGGTGGTGATCACCACATCCACTTCACCGCGAGCCAACGCGGGCAGCGGCTCAAAGGTGAAGCCACCGGAAAAATCCAACTCCACCTGTGGCCAATGTGGTCGGTATTGATCGATTACCGGCATCAGCCAGTTAAAACAACTGTGGCACTCGATGGCCATAAACAATCGACCCGCCTCGCCGTGAACCAGCTTTTGAAGATCGCGCTGGGCATCGGCCAGAGCGCCCAGCACCGTGTCCGCCAGTTTTAACAATCGCTGACCGGGCTCGGTAAAGCGAATAGGGCGACTCTTGCGCACAAACACCGGTTGTCCGAGCTGGTGTTCCAGCTCCTTCATTTGGTGCGACAGCGCCGATTGCGTCAAACACAAGCGCTGCGCCGCTTCCACCAAGGTCCCCGTTTCGCGCAATGCCACCAAGGTTTTCAGTTGTCTAATTTCAAGGTTCATACAGCAACATGAATATAATTAATAATTAATAGAAAGTTAATCAGTTTGATTCACCTTATCAGCCTGCGGAGAATGTTGCCACTCACACCAAACACCTCACAAGGCAATCAGATGGCACGCATTCACAACTTGGGCTTCCCCCGCATCGGTGCGCAACGAGAACTGAAGTTCGCACTGGAAAACTACTGGGCTGGCGACAGCAGCCTCACCGACTTACAGGCCACGGGCCGCTCCCTGCGCGCGGCGCACTGGCAGCGCCAAGCTGGGCTGGACCTCGTACCGGTGGGCGACTTTGCGTGGTACGACCAAGTGCTCACGATGTCTGCCACACTCGGAGTGCTGCCCGAGCGCGCCGGCCATACGCCCGGCACAGCGATAGACTTAGACACACTGTTTCGGGTGGCGCGCGGGCGCGCTCAAAACAGCTGTTGCGGCACCAACGCCGCCAGTGAAATGACCAAATGGTTTGATACCAACTACCACTACCTGGTACCCGAGTTCACCGAAAACCAAGCGTTTCACTTGAGCTACCACCAGCTTATCGAGGAAACGCGCGAAGCCATTGCGCAGGGCCACAACGCAAAACCTGTGCTCATTGGCCCACTCACTTATTTGTGGCTCGGCAAATGCGCGCGACCCGATGCGGACAAACTATTGCTGCTCGATGATTTGATTCCCGTGTATCGCCAATTACTGCAAGCCCTGCGCGATGCCGGCGCTGAATGGGTACAGATGGACGAGCCCATACTTTCACTCGATCTGCCGCTCCCTTGGCAGCAAGCGTTTGAGTCCACTTACCACCGCCTACAAATTCGGGGCCTGCAACAATTGGTCGCCAACTATTTTGGCGAACTGGGCAACAACCTCAGTGTCGCGCTGCAACTGCCCGTGGCGGGCTTACACCTAGATGCCGTGCGCGGCGGTGTGGAAATCGGGCGCATTGTCGACCGCTTGAGCCCCCACAAAATTCTAAGTCTTGGCATCGTCGATGGTCGCAACATTTGGGTTACCGATTTGGAGGCAGCGCTCACTGTGTTGCGCCCCGTCGCCGAGCGCTTGGGCGATCAACTGTGGTTAGCGCCCTCCTGCTCACTGTTACACGTGCCGGTGGATCTCACATTGGAAACCGCACTGCCCGAGGACGTTCAGCCATGGCTCGCCTTTGCACAGCAAAAACTCGAAGAGCTCGTCACCCTTAAAGCAGCACTGGCCGAGCCACACTCACCAGCAGTTACCGAAAAACTAAAAATTAATCGCGCCGCACTGGCGGCTCGGCGCACTTCCGCGCGCATCAACCAAGTGGACGTTCAGGCTCGCGTCCAGCGCCTGTCCAGCCACAACGCATTTCGCCCCACCAAGTTCGCTGAGCGCAACAAACTGCAACAGGCAAAGTTCCGATTGCCACTGCTACCCACAACTACCATTGGCTCCTTTCCACAAACCACCGAAATTCGAAAAGCCCGGCGACTTCACAAGCAAGGAAAACTCAGCGGGCGAGAATACGCCCAACTCATGCGCGCCGAAATCCAACACGCCATCGCAGTTCAGGAAAAGTTAGACCTAGATGTACTCGTGCACGGCGAGGCTGAGCGCAATGACATGGTGGAATATTTTGGCGAGCAACTGACGGGTTTTGCCTTTACCCAATGGGGTTGGGTGCAAAGCTACGGATCGCGCTGTGTAAAACCCCCGATCATTGTCGGCGACGTAGCGCGCAAACAACCCATTACCCTAGAGTGGGCGCGCTACGCGCAGAGCCTAACCCGCAAGCCCGTCAAAGGTATGCTCACGGGCCCCAACACCATTCTGTGCTGGTCCTTTGTGCGCGATGATCAACCGCGCAGCCGCACCGCCCAGCAACTGGCGCTGGCCATTCGCGACGAAGTACAAGATCTAGAAGCCGCCGGCATCGGCATCATTCAGATTGACGAACCAGCCCTGCGCGAAGGTTTGCCCCTGCGCAAAAAAGATTGGACTGAGTACCTCGCCTGGGCCACTCATGCATTTCGCGTGTGTTGCGCAGAAGTGGCAGACACCACGCAAATTCACACCCATATGTGCTATGCCGAATTTAACGACATCATGGATTCTCTCATCGCTTTAGATGCAGATGTCATCACCCTTGAAACATCGCGATCACAGATGGCGCTGCTCGACGCCTTCGAACAATTTACCTACCCCAATCAAATTGGCCCCGGCGTGTACGATATCCATTCGCCCAACCTCCCCACAGTTGAGTGGATTGCCGAGCTGATGCATAGGGCTGCGGAAAAAATCCCACCACAACAGCTGTGGATAAACCCCGACTGCGGCCTTAAAACCCGCACCTGGCCAGAGACCGAAGCGGCGCTAAAAGTGATGGTTAGGGCAGCAAAAAAATTGCGCAATGAGTTTCAGGAACAGGCACCGAAACAACAAGCGACAGATGCCGATGCCGCCATCGGTCTTGAGCCAGCCTGAGGTTGCGCCAATTAATTAATGGGTCCGAGTAAAGCCGCTGTGTAGCATGGGTCTCGATGTGACTATTCAGGCGCAATTGTCTCGCGCATCACATCACCGTGCATCGCGGCAAGCTTTTTCAACATGGCATTTTGACTCGCCACATCCACACCCGCGGCTTCCATAGCGCGGGTAAGTGCTGTTACGGTGGCATCAAAATGCCGATTATTCATAGCCATACCCGCATGCACTTCGGTCATATTGTCACCGCTATAGCGGCAGGGGCCACCGCTAATTTCACACAACTGCTCCGCCAATTTTGTCCGAAACCGAGGCAGGTCAATGTCATTGAAAAGCGGTCGCAAGAGCGCACTGTCACCCACTTCATATAAAAAATTATCGACGATAGTGCGCACGCCAGCCTCGCCGCCCATGCGCTGATACAAGGTGGTTTGTTGCGGTTGGCTAGCGCACGCCAGCAACAGCCCACACACAAAACCCAATACAGTTTTTCTACCCATCAAAAAAGCCATGATGATCGCTTAACAGTTAATTGTTGATTTGTAGTGATAGGTACCAGCCCCGCTGCGCGTCCCAGAGCGCAATATTGCCCAGGTCGGCATAGGCTGCCACCAGGGTGACGCGCTTACTTGGAAACCACGCCACAAAGGCATCGGCCCACGCATCTTCGCGCACACTGTTTAATAGATCGGGCTTCTGCCGGTATTCAACACCCACCGCCCAGTGGCGATTAAGCAACACCGCCATCGACACCTCACCCATCCACGCGCTGTTTCGATCGCCACCGAAACCCAATAATCCAAGTTGATTGGCACGACTGTGGCGCAGCGTGCCATTCACCAGAATATTGCGACCCCACAGCGCATCTAAATACAGTTTGGAGGCGGCCACGTAGTAATCCACACCTCGCGTCGATCTAGCGCCCAATACCTGTGTCGAAATGTCCGCATTATGGTTTATTTTGTACTGCAGCCCCGCGCTGATTTGCGGCAGCGCACCATAAATTAAGTTGCCCGTGATTCGACCCTTAACACCAAAAATGTCTTGTTCAATGGTCAAATTGGGAAAGGCGCCGGCCGTTGCCTGCGCCAAATCCGCAGCGCCTTGGTTGCCCAGCCTAAGGGTTTGATGGGCGTAGCTCACTTCCCAGCGCTCGTCGAAGCCCAGCAAAACACTCGCTTGAGTTAAGGAAAAGTCATTAACCTGCACCGCGGTCAACGCGGCCGAGGCGCCCCATTCATCCTCACTGGCATAACTGCCAATCACAGCCCAGGGCACTAATCCCCCGCCGGCGCTGCCCTCCAATTGCATTGCGCCTGGCGTTGCCAAAATGCGGCTCTGCGCGCACGCGCCCGCTGCCCACATCAACAATATGAGCAACCAAATGCGTGTCACTAAAGCGCGCCACCACGCGTTACTTTTCATAGCCTTTTGTACCTTTTTAAACCCACCGGTTTAACAAATACTGTGTCAGATTTTTCGAGCAGGCCGTTGCTAGCCACTGCTTAGTGCGGTTAACCGTTTGAAACATCTCTATCCATTTCACCTTCTTTTTGCCGGTAGTTTTCCAACCACACTAGCGCCTCAGTTACCGGCATGGGGCGTGCAAGGTGATAGCCCTGAATACTCTGGCAACCCCAATTATCTAGCATCGACATGGCAGTGGCGTCTTCAACGCCTTCCGCCACAACCGATAGTTTGAGCGCCTTTGCCAAGCCCAAAATAGCCTCGACAATATTTTGATCATCGCAGTCACTGGCCAGCTTCATGACAAAGGACTTATCGATCTTAAGTTTAGACACGGGCAGCATCTTTAACTGCGACAATGAAGAAAATCCAGTACCGAAATCATCCATGGATAAGTGGATGCCTGCGTTTTTCAGCAACAACAAATTTTCTCGGGCCGCGTGTGCATCAGCGACGAGTGCGGTTTCAGTAATTTCATAGGCCAAGCTACAACCGGCCGGCAAATCCTTGACCGCGGCCTCAGTGAGCATCGCCAGCATCTCTGTATCGAGAATATCCTTAGCGGAAAGATTGATACTAATTTCGATGGGCTTGCCTGTCGAGGCAAGTGCCATACAGTCTTCACGCACGCGGCCGACCACCCACCGGGTAACATCACTAATCAGTCCCGACTCCTCAGCCAATGGAATGAACTCATCGGGGAAAACGCTACCCAAGGTTTCATCCTTCCAACGAATGAGCGCTTCCATGCCTTCAATTTCGCCCGTTAACAGTGACAATTGAGGCTGGTAAAACAATTCAAAATTACCGTGTTCTATTGCGTGTTGCAGCCGCGCAGTAATTTGTAGTTTTCGTAGATGCGCATCATCCGCACCATCTTGGTAGTAATAAAATTTCTGACCCGCGCGCACTGCTTCTGTCAGCGCAATATTACTGCGTCGAATTAGAAACTCGTAATTGCTTGCCTGAGCTGGACAATCCACAACCCCCGCGCGCATTTCAAATACAATCTGTACGCCATCGAGAGAAAATGGATGTGAAAAACTGTGCGATAGTATCTCTATTTCCTGGCGATTGATTACCGCACCCGCGGTTAGAATTAACAAAAACTCGTCACTCCCCAATCGTGCCAGGGTGCCACAAGCCGTTACTTCCGATTTTAATCTTTCGGCCACCAACGGCATAAATCGCTGCACGAACAATATGCCGTACAGATCATTTAGGCGCTTGATATTGGATACCCGCAAGAGCACTGCAGTGAAACTGGTTTGCTCTGCAAAAAGATCAGCGAGAATGTGTTGCACTTTTTCACGGTTCGGCAGGCCAGTACGCTCGTCGTGCTCGGCCATAAAAGTAATATGTGCTTCACGCTCTTTAATAGCTGCTTGCATGCGATTGAGAGAATTTGCGAGCAACCCCAATTCATCAGTGCTGGTCAATTGCACTGGGCGATCATAGTCGCCCGCCGCCATGCGGTCAGCGGCCGCTGCCAGGGTCGCTAACGGCTGACTCAAACCATTGGCAATACGGAAAATTGCGGCCACAACCAGCACCAACGCCAGCGCGGCAATGAGAATTAAGCGCTGCTGCAGCTGATTGAATTGCGCTTTAATATCGGAAGAGGGCACCGTCAGCAGCGCGACGATATCGCCAGCATTTTCACCTTCAAAGGCAAGGGTTCGCGTCAACCAATCGCGCTGTATAAGATCCGATGAATGCACGTTAGATTGCGCTATCGGTTTGTTTTGACCCGCTGCCGCCGGCAATGTGGATAATGCCGGTATGGCGCGCTCGGCCAACATCATGGTTACATCCACGCGCGTAATCGATTTAAAATTTTCCAACAATGCAGGTTTAAGTGGAAAGCCTAAGCCCACCCAACCTATAAGACTGGGTGCGCGCACAGGCACCATGGCAAATTGAAACAGCTGCTGTTCGGCCTGCACAAGTAAATCAAAACTGGTGCCCTCAGCGATGCGCACCGCAATGAACGGCTGCACCAAAGTGAGGTCGTGGCTGCTGAGCTTTACGCGGCCCTCACCGTCGGTCAACAGTACCATCTCTGCGCCCACGCGTTCTCCGTGATTCGCCAATGCGGTAATCAGCGTTTCCTCTTCGCCAATGGCCACGGCCTGACGAAACCCATAGTCCTCGGAGAGTAGCGACACGCGCGTCTTCAGTTGGCCGCGATCTTCAATAATCAGGCGTTTGAATACGCGCTCGGCCACATCTAATTCATTGTTGGCAAAAACGTGACCAGCATTTTGCGTCGCCGAAAATACCGCCCAAGTAATCGCCACCAAGGTCAGCGAAAGGAGCGCAATAAAAACCAACAGTAGGCGTGCGCGAAAACTAGTCATTTTGGCGTTTAAACCGCTGTAGCCGATCGCGCAAGGACGAGGGCTTGTTCACTACCGATGCCTGTACAGCGTGATCGAGTGTGAGCACACCATCTGCCTGCAACTCAACCGCCTTAGGTGATTTACTGCCCAGCGCGGGATACCAAATCTGCAGCTCGGTCGGATAGTTCACTACACCTGGAAGGCTCACCAAGCCCTGCGCATTAGTCACGCCGTGGCTGGATACCCGCGTAACAAAAATGTAGCCCTTCATGCTGTCGTGGATATTGCAACCCAGCTCCACCACACCTTCACTGGCAAAAGACACCGGCGGCGCATCCTGTTGGCGGTAGAGCTTCAATTCAAAATTATTGGGCGCCGAAAATGAATACACCTGATGGCGCGTTTTATCGCTATTGGGAAAATGCACCGGCTCACCTAAGGGGGCCACAATCACATGGGGTACAAACTGCATATCTCGCTGGTCAATGGTGACGCGGGCGGGCGGGCGCTCAGACTTGACGCTAGGCGCCAATACCACCACGTCGGGTGCGGGCTTGCCCTCAACATCCACCACAGTTACACGAAAATCGCCCCAAGCACTGGCGGCGAATAAACACAAACAACAACAAAAGCACACTTTTTGTGCGGGCATAGGGCAACCTAACTGTTGGGGACCTCTCTACTATAGACCACCCACCGACCGGCAATATTGGGCAGTCGTACACAACCACAAGCACGGCGGCTAAGGCGTCTCATAATCACGTTAAGCTCGGCCAAAAAGACCTAATTGCCCAAACCTTGGGGGTAATTACGCGCTCAAACAATCCTACCAATAAACGAAAATTTGGTTGTCATTCTGGCTGGGTCATGGCGCAATAAGCCTGTGCGCTACTATTGAGCCCACTAGTGCCACTGAAGCCGTTAGCGCTTGAGCGTGCACTTAGACCTTCGTAACGGCACCGAGCGTGCAAAACCCACAATCAAGGATGGCGACATGGGCCAACAATACGACCACATCTCGGAAAAGAATCGCGCATTTATTGAATCCCAGCACCTGTTCTTTGTGGGTACCGCCACCGATACCAGCCGGGTAAACATCTCCCCAAAAGGCATGGATTCACTGCGCGTGCTTGGGCCCAACCGGGTCATCTGGTTAAACGTCACTGGCAGTGGCAATGAAACCGCCGCACACGTGCAGTCACACCCCCGCATGACGCTGATGTTTGCCGCCTTTGAGGGCAAACCTAATATCCTGCGGCTCTACGGTCAGGCCCGCGCTATTCATCACACAGACGCAGACTGGGCGGCGCTGATTGGCCACTTCCCCGACATGGCGGGCGCGCGTCAGATCTTTGATCTCTCTGTGGATTTAGTGCAAAACTCCTGCGGTATGGCGGTGCCTTTATACGACTATATGGGCGATCGATCACTGCTAAAGGACTGGGCGGAGCGCAAGGGCAAACAAGGAATTCAAGACTACTGGGCGGACAAAAACCAAACGTCATTGGACGGCATAGATACCCATATTTTGGAAAACAATTTGTCCAAGCACCCACATTCACAATGAGCCCATCAATTCTAAGAGGGTAAGTTATTGAAAATTGGTGATGTAAGCGAAGCCTTGTCTATCAGCACCCACACGATTAGATACTACGAAAAGCAAGGCCTGATACCTAACCCCGGCTTAGATGTCAGTGGACATCGCTCCTACTCACCCGGCGACGTAGAGCTCCTCAACTGGATCATTTGCTTAAAAAAATCCGGCATGTCGCTTGCTAGCATCAGGGCCTACACCAGCGCGTTTAGAGCCCAAGATCAGAACACAATGTCACAAATACTAGCTCTGCACGCTGAAAAATTGCGGCAACAACAACAAGACATCCAGCACTACTTGGAAGTCACCGAACACAAACTTAAAAAACTAAAAGGCTTGACTTAGAGCATGGTCTAACTCGCTAACCTTGAGACTTATCAAGCCATTCAGGAATTCGCTATGAAAATCTCCGTCGCCCAAGTCAACGCATTCACAGACCAGAATCGCGGAGGGAATCCCGCGGGCGTTGTACTAAACGCAGACCACCTGACCTACGACCAGAAACTGGCCATTGCCCACGCAGCAAAGCTTTCAGAAACGGCGTTCGTTTCGCGCTCCGCCGTCGCCGATGTCAAGCTAGAGTTCTTTACACCTACACGTCAGATTCCACATTGCGGCCACGCGACAATCGCCACCTTTCGCTACCTTAGAGAGCAGGAACTACTGGGCGAGGGTGACTTTACCAAAGAAACGATCGACGGTACGCGTAGAGTATTATTGCGGGGCGACGAGGCTTATATGGAACAAAGGTCGCCAAAATTCACAGCCATCGATGCACATCTAGCGTCGACGTTACAATCGCTCGGAATCGATGCTGGACAGACTATTGCAGCGCCAATGCGCGTAGATACGGGCAATGGATTTCTTGTACTAGGGCTATCCGACACTCGTTGGCTCGCCGAGCTTAAGCCAGACCTGACAGCCATCAAGGCACTGTCAGAGTCGTTGAATCTGGTGGGGTTTTACCTCTTCAGCAGCGACACTGTGGTGGCCGGCCGCCATGCGACTACGCGAATGTTCGCTCCCAGATTTGGCATTGATGAGGAGGCCGCAACCGGTATGGCTGCAGGACCGCTCGCGTGCTATCTGTCACAGCAGTTGGGCCAGCCAGACACCGAGTTTTTCATTGAACAAGGGCAATTTATGACGCCTGCCTCGCCCAGCATTATTCAAGTGCAACTGGAGAAGCAGGGCAGCGAAATTCACTCACTCATGGCCGGCGGCAATGCACAATTTGTGCGTCAAATTGACCTTGAAATTTAGCTGCCTTATATTTTTCGCACACAAAAAAGCCCGCGAGTGCGGGCTTTTTTAGAGACTACTGAAAACTTACTCGTCTTCGCAGGCGGCGGCGTAACCGTCGGCGTCCAAGGCGTCGTCCAACTCGGTCAAATCCGCTGGCTTCACTTTGTAGAACCAACCGTCATCGTAGGGCGAGCTATTGACGGTTTCTGGCGCATCTTCCAAGGCTTCATTGACGGCGATCACTTCACCGGTAATGGGCGAGAAGATGTCAGAGGCGGCCTTTACTGATTCAACCACACCCGCTTCTTCGCCGGCGTTGACGGTCGAACCCACTTCGGGCGTTTCTACGTATACCACATCGCCCAGTGCTTCCTGCGCGTGGTCAGAAATGCCTACGGTTACAGTGCCGTCGTCTTCAATGCGCGCCCACTCATGGCTGGACATGTATTTCAGTTCTTTGCGAATTTCGCTCATGTGAAGCTCCTCGTCGCGGCGCGCCGCTTAGTTTTCATCCAATTAGAATATTTTTTTGCCGTTGCGGACAAAGCTGGGCTTAACCACTTTCACGGGCACTTGTTTGTTGCGCATTTCTACCAGACATGTGTCGCCCACTTCAACCGGTACGCGCGCCATGGCGATAGAATAACCCAAGGTTGGTGAAAAAGTACCACTGGTCACTTCGCCGGTTTCATCACAGCCCTCTACGATGACCTTTTGATGGCCGCGCAGTACGCCTTTTTCTTCCAGCACCAGGCCCACCAGTTTGCGCTTGACGCCCGCTGCCTTTTGCTCGGTTAACGCAGCGCGCCCAATGAAGTTGCGCTCAGCTGGCTCCCAGGCAATAGTCCACGCCATGTTGGCTTCCAGCGGCGAGACGCTTTCATCCATATCGGCGCCGTACAAATTCATACCGGCTTCTAGACGCAGAGTATCGCGCGCGCCCAGACCGCAAGGTTGTACGCCCGCCTCAGCCAGCGCCTGCCAGAACCCGACCACTTCCGTCGCCGGCACCATCACCTCTAGGCCGTCTTCACCGGTGTAACCCGTGCGGGCGATAAACCAGTCACCGTAGGCCGCACCTTGAAACACTTTCAAACCGCCAATCAACTCGGCGGCCTTCGGCAATACCTGCTGGGTTTTGGCGATGGCGTTCGGGCCTTGCACGGCCACCATGGCCAGCTGCGGCTGCTCGGTGAGCGCCACATCGAAATCCGCGGCCACTTTGTTCATCCACGCCAGATCTTTTTCGCGCGTGGCGCAGTTCACTACCGTGCGATACCAGTCGCCCATGTAGTAGACGATCAAATCGTCGATGACGCCGCCGGCCTCATTGAGCATACCGGTGTACAGCGCTTTGCCGGGGGCCGACTCTATTTTGGCCACGTCGTTGGCGAGCAGTGTTTGCAAGAACGCCTTGGCCTGTGGGCCAGTGACATCCACGATGGTCATGTGGGAAACATCGAACATGCCGGCATCGGTGCGCACCTTGTGGTGCTCATCTACCTGAGAGCCGTAATTTACGGGCATATCCCAGCCGCCAAAATCCACCACGCGACCAGACATGGCCTTGTGGGTCTCGAAGAGAGGAGTCTTGTTTCCCATAATGATCACCTGTTTCCTATAGTGGAAA
The DNA here is from genome assembly GCF_014192475.1 of Simiduia aestuariiviva. GTDB lineage: Bacteria > Pseudomonadota > Gammaproteobacteria > Pseudomonadales > Cellvibrionaceae > Simiduia > Simiduia aestuariiviva. Next base: position 589,484 of record NZ_JACHXZ010000004.1, on the reverse strand, counting down.
AGCGCGCATTCTAGCGGCATTGCCAAGGCGTGCAAACAATTTAGGCAAAAAAAACCCTGCCTGCCCGACAATCCACTTTAGAACACCACCTATGCTGATGCAGTGCGTTACACTGCGCGCACGATGTCCCATGTCCAGGAGGTTATTGTGGTACGTATTCTGAAAGTCTTCTTAGTGCTGATTGTGTTGCTGGTCGCCGCCGTTGTGGCTTTGGTGCTCACCTTCGACCCCAACAAATACAAAACCCACATGGTAGACGCCGCCGCGCGCCAAAATATTGCCCTGCGCATCGACGGCGACTTGGGATGGCAGCTGTGGCCGCGCCTCGCCATCAAAGCCAACGGTGTATCGGTGGCAGACCCCGCCAAGCCGGACGCCACTATCGCCGCCATCGAGCACTTTGCCGTGTCACTGCAAATGATGCCGCTGCTGAGCCGCCAAGTTATCATCGATGGCATTACCCTCACCGGCGCCAAGATCGATTTAAAGGTGAACAAAAAGGGCCGTGGCAATTGGCAGAACTTGGGGCAGGTGGCTGGCGCCTCGGTCGAGCCGCAACTGCGCTACGCCCTGGCCACAGACTTCGATCAGGCACAGACGCGCCACGTGCAAGCCGAGCAACCGGCCTTTGATCTCGAACAAAATTTGCAGCTCGATCGCCTCACCTTAAATGACAGCGATCTACGCTTTCAAAACGCCGAGGGTTTAAAGCTGCACCTATCGGCGCTGTCGGCCGAGCTGACTCAACTGAAGCTGGACGGCACCGCCTTTCCCGTTAATTTCAGCTCGGATTTCAAGCTCCAGCGCCCCGAGGCGTCAACACTCATGGGCAACACCAGCGCCGACATGCAGCTGAAAGTGCCCGCCAAACTCGACCAAATCATTATTGAAAACCTCAAGGCGCCCACAGTGCTAGAGCAGGGCGCCACCAAAGCGCGGGTAGAACTTGCGGCCAATGCCACCATCTTGCTGGGGCGCGCCACCGACAGCGGCCTGAGTTATTCCGGCGACTTGAGCTTGGCACCCACCAACCTGCAAAAATTGATGGTTGCCATGGGCACACCGCTGCCGCCCATGGCCGCACCCGAGGCCCTGCACAAGGTGGCGCTGCGCTCACCCTTTGCCGGTACCGATAAGACCTTCAGCCTCACACCCATGACCCTCACCGTGGATGACACCACCATCACCGGCACCGCCGGCATTCGCGATTTCAGCACCGTGGCCATCGAGGTGGACATTCAGGGCGACGCCATCAACCTAGATCACTACCTGCCACCGCCGGAACCCGCTGCCAGCAAGGGTGCCGCCGGCAAAAAGAAAGCCGCCAGCAAGCCGGCCGCCAACCCCGATGCACTGCCGCTCGAGGCACTGCGCAGCCTAAACCTTAAGCTGCTCGCCAAGTTCGATACCCTGTCGGTGAAGGGCCTGAATTTCAAACAGGTAAGAACCAACGCCAACGCTAAGGGTGGGGTGATCACGCTGAAAAGCTTCGATGCGCTCTTGCACGACGGGCCACTCAACGCCAATGCCGTTTTCGACGCCCGCAAAGACACCGCCAAGCTCACCTTTAAAGCCACCGGCGACAGAATGCCGCTACAGGCGTTGTTAAAAGATTTTGATGCGCCGGCGCTGGTGTCGGGCAACGGCGGGGTTGTGGCCACGGGCAATGCGTCCGGTGCCACCAGCACGGCACTGGTGGATAGCATGACCGCTGACATTCAGCTCACCAGCAAAGAAATGCTGCTGCACAGCATGAATTTGGAGAAGAGCATTTGCCAATTGGCGATGTTGGCGCAAAAGCAAGAAATGCCCCAAATCAACTGGGCCGATGCCACCAAGCTGCAAACGCTCACCTCCAATATCCAGTACGCCAATAACGCGCTCAACATTAAGAGCCTGAACAGCGGTGTAGAAAACATGGCGCTGGCGGGGCTGGGCTTGGTCGACCTGAACAAAGGCGCGCTCGATTTTAAATTCAATCTGCGCATCGACGAAGCCGCCAACCAGCTGCTCAACTGCCCCATCACCAATAAAAAACTGCTAAACCGCGACATTCCCGTGCGCTGCAAAGATCGCTTTGAAAAGTTGGGCGCCACCTCCTGCGCACCCGATTTGGCCATGCTGGAAGACCTCTATCGCGACGAGGTTAAAAGCAAATTGGGCAAAGAGCTCGACAAGCAACTGGACAAAAATCCAGAGGCGAAGGAGCTGTTGAAAGGACTGTTTGGGCGCCAAAAGAAGGATGACTAAAGCAACACTCGCCGCAACACAGGCCACAAAACTGGCGCACTTTGCCGACACCGTGCTGGCGTGGTTCGACCAGCACGGCCGCAAACACCTGCCCTGGCAACAGGACATCAACGCCTATCGCGTGTGGGTGTCGGAGATCATGCTGCAACAAACGCAGGTGGCCACCGTCATTCCGTATTTTGAGCGCTTCATGGCGCGCTTCCCCACCGTGCAAGCGCTGGCCGAGGCGCCCATCGACGAGGTGCTGCACCTCTGGACCGGCCTTGGCTACTACGCCCGCGCGCGCAACCTGCACAAGGCTGCAGGCCAAGTGGTGCACGACTTTAACGGCGAGTTTCCGCGCACCGTAGCGCAGCTGGTTAGCCTGTCGGGCATCGGTCGCTCTACCGCGGGCGCCATTAGCTCCATCGCCTTTGGCGAGCGCGCCGCCATTCTGGACGGCAATGTAAAGCGGGTGCTCGCGCGCTACCACGGCGTCGACGGCTGGCCCGGCCAAACCGCCACGGCCAACCACTTGTGGGCCTTGGCCGAAGCCGCCACCCCGCCGGCGCGCAATGGCGACTACACCCAAGCCATGATGGATCTGGGCGCCACCCTCTGCACCCGCAGTAAACCCCACTGCGAACGCTGCCCGCTGCTGGGCGGTTGCGTGGCATACGCCACGGGCCGTATCGCGGAACTGCCCGGCAAAAAGCCACGCAAAGTCCTGCCCGAAAAATCCGTTCAACTGCTCATGTTGCGCAATGGGCAGGGTCAATTGCTACTAGAACAGCGCCCACCCACGGGTATTTGGGGCGGCCTGTGGAGCTTCCCCGAGCTAGATATGGCGCAGTGCGCCCAAGGGTTTGCCGAACAGTACTATGGCCCAGTGGCCGAACTCCAAACGCTGCCCAGCTGGCGCCACACCTTTAGCCACTATCACCTGCACATACACCCGCAGTTAATCCAACTGGCCCGCACCCGTGACGCCGTGGCCGAGCGCCCCACCTGTTGGGTGCGACCGGACGCCCCCGGCAGTCTCGGCCTGGCCGCGCCGGTCACGCGCCTGCTGTCTGAACTCAGCGAAGCGGAACCCCTGATCTAGCGCCCCGCTGGTGACACGCCAGCCACTCTGATATAACAGCCGCCTCACGCACAAGGAGCCAATATGAGCCGCAAAGTCATTTGCCGAAAGTACCAGAAAGAATTAGAGGGGTTGGACATGCCGCCGTTTCCCGGCCCCAAAGGGCAGGCCATCTATGCAGATGTCTCCAAGCAGGCGTGGCAGGCGTGGCTATCTCACCAGACCATGCTCATCAACGAAAAGCACTTAAACCTCATGGACATGACCGCGCGCACCTATTTAAGCGAGCAGATGGAAAAATTCCTGTCGGGCGAAGACTACGATGCCGCCGAGGGCTATGTGCCCCCGAGCGATCAAGACTGAACTAGCTGGCCTGCGCCAGCTTTTCCGCAAATTCTGCGCGCAAGCGCAGATATTCGGGCGTCAGCCCCACATCCTCAAACATCGGATCACCCAACTCGTCGCGGGCCACCACCTTAGGGCCCTGCACATAGGGCATGGTCGATTCAATCTCCTCCAACGCCGCGTGCAGCAATTGATTGATCAACGTCTGCTTATCCACCGCCGGATAAAGCGCCGCCAACGCCTCCAACCGCGCCGCATCTTTCAGCGGAACCTTCAGCGTGTAATCCACCTCGCCCTTCCAGCGCTGGGTGGTGGTTTCCCATTCAGACAACAACTCGCGCACTTTCATCATCAGACTCCTACCGCGTGAACTAGCTCTATAAGTAAAGACGATCTAGCGCCATAAGCCCCTGAATAACAACCTAAAAAAAAGCCCGCCACGGCCTTGACTCAATCCCCCTCAGCGGGTTTAATACGCGCCTCCTGCGAAAGCGGGATTGCCCAGATAGCTCAGTCGGTAGAGCAGCGGATTGAAAATCCGCGTGTCGGTGGTTCGATTCCGCCTCTGGGCACCACTAATTTTAAGGCTCACAAGTAATTGTGGGCCTTTTTAGTTTCTGGCATGTCACAGCAGTGTCACAAACAAAGACAACTAAACGCCGCCCCATCCATTCTAATTAGCTATCAAAATGCCCGCCTAACCTGCCGTGAATTGGCTCATTTTGGGCGGCAATTGCGCCCTATATGTGACACGCCAAAAAATTACGCACCGACAAACTCCATAACACATTGTATTTATTAGGATTTAAACGGAACACGACCCCTATAGCACGGAGATTATTAGTCCGGTGTTGCCGGAAATTAGGCGTTAATGTAGTCTGTTGTGACAGTCAGGTTAAGGACGTAAACACGTGGCAACCATACGAGAAAGGAAGACAAGTAACGGTGAGACACGTTACCAAGCCCAAGTGCGGCTAAAAGGGTTCCCGCTTCAAACCGCCACATTCAACAGAAAGACAGACGCGAAACGCTGGGCTCAGCAAACTGAGGCAGCCATTCAAGAAGGGCGGCACTTCAAAACCTCAGAAGCCAAGCGCCGAACGCTTGCCGAGCTAATTGATCGATACATAAGAGAAGTATTGCCAACCAAACCTAAAAGCATGAATGGACAGGGAAGACAGCTTCTTTGGTGGAAGCAAGAGCTAGGATTTCGCTCGCTTGCAGACATTACCCCCTCTTTGCTGGCAGAAGCCAGAGACAAGCTCCACCATGGACGGCAACCCGCCACCGTAGTTAGATATATGGCCGCCTTATCTCACGCCTTTACAACGGCCGTAAACGAATGGGAGTGGCTAGAAGACAACCCTTTGCGCAAAGTCCGAAAACCTAAGGAACCCAGAGGCAGAGTCCGTTTTTTGAGTGACGACGAACGCGACAAGTTGTTGGCCGCCTGCAAAGCATCAAGCTGCAAACAACTCTATCCAATTGTCGTTTTGGCGCTTTCAACCGGAATGCGCCAAGGCGAAATAATGGGGCTCACTTGGGCAGATGTAGACTTCAAGAGAGGATATTTAACCCTACATGACACTAAGAACGGTGAGCGCAGGTCTGTTCCTTTAGTTGGCCATGCCAAGGAAGTAATAATAAACCTAGCTAAAGCTAGGCGGATAGATACTCCTCTAGTCTTTTACAGCAAGCGCAAACCTTCTTCCCCACTTTTCGTTCGCATCCCGTGGGCCGAAGCTTTAAAAAAGGCGGAGATTGAAAACTTTAAATTTCATGACCTAAGACACACTACAGCGAGCTATCTAGCCATGAATGGAGCATCTCTTGCAGAAATTGCAGATATCTTAGGACACAAGACACTTTCAATGGTTAAACGATACGCACACTTGTCAGAGCAACACACTAGCAAAGTGCTCGAATCAATGAATAAAGGAATATTTAGGCAGCGAGATGAATGACAAGCCAGTTCAGAATAAGCACAGAGATTTCTCAATAAAAGCATATAGCTTTCGGGCAAAGTACAAAACCGACTTCGTTGGAAAACTAATACAAATGCATGACCTTAGACAAAACAGTTTGTATGTGGATCGCTCATATATTGAATTCAAGTATTACTTAACTGACAGACTAAATGAGCACCAAAAAACTTATGAAATACACGAAAGAGACTTGGTAAGTGATAAACGAAAGCTTGGGCGCAAGCCTAAAAATTCAGAATCAATATCAATACTGACAGACATAGCTCTCAATGCTCAAACGCTCAATGATTTACTGCCAAAACTCTCGCTTGAACACAGGGTAAATATCGCGTCAACAGAGCTAATTAGCATGGAAGAGATAACTAAACTAGAAAATATTTGTCAGAAATTATGCAAGGCTTCAAACATTGCAAAAAACGAATATACGTCAACAAACGACAAGGCAACCTCTGCGGTAGCTCTTCAACAATATATTCTCAGTCTAATTGACCTATATGAGTGCTGCACAGCACACTGCGAGAAGCGGAGCCGGAATAAATTCATACGCGAATGTATTGGCCACGCTCTAGAGGGAACTCCCAAATGCGCCGCAACCTTAGAGAAGTTAAACGAAGGAATAAAGCGAGCCATAAGGGAAAGAAGGCGTCAAGGGGAATAACCACCGAAAATATCAACGCATTTTGCCCTTAGAATTTGTACTTCCTCAAAAGCATTATATTCAGCAGCAATCGACAATCAGCGACTGCATAATGAATACGAGGAAATACAAATGCCACATAAAAGACTCTGCACCGTTCAACGACTTCCCAATCTATACCCTGAATCAGGTATAACTTCCGCCTCAATACGATGGCTTATTTTTAATTCAGCTGAAAATGGATTTTCCGTCTGCGTAAAAAGAATGGGAAGAAAGATACTCATCGACCTCGATGAATTTGAGGCATGGCTGGATTGCCAAGCCGCACAGGAGTCCGGCATATGAAGTATCCAAGCCAAGTTGGGAAAATGCCTGCAAGGGTTCTCGCCAGACTGCTGGCCGGACAAAGGCTAACTCACCTATCCTTTCAACACATCGCTGCCACCTACCGTTTAGCAGGCCCAATTGAACGCCTCAGAAACGAATATGGCTGGCCTATTATTGGCCAAGAAAGAATTGTCCATACTACTGATCCAACGGGAAGGGAGGCGCGCTACTTCGTATACCTATTGCAAATTTCCGACATACAGATTGCAGGCAGAGACGGCCAAGAGTTTTCAAAAAGGGTTTTTGAGTGGGAGGCCAAGCGAATAGAGGTACGCGAAAAACGAACTGAGGGAAATGAGGCAACCTTAACCCCCTACAGGCAAAGCAATAACAACTTCCTGAGCCGCGACCATTCTAACATCTATAACGCAAAGGGGTCGAATCATGGCAAGGACTAGAAAAAAAGCTAAAGGAAGGGGCGGCACACCGCCCTTTTTCCGGCTAACTCACGAACTTTTAGACTCACCCCTTTACATCAGCCTTCCATACACCTCTAAAGCGCTCCTTGTAGATATAGTTCGCCAGTACAATGGGCACAATAACGGTGACTTGGCTGTTACACTTTCATTAATGGAAAGGCGAGGCTGGAATTCAAATGGAACGATGAGACGTGCTCTTGAGGCCTTAGAAAATTCTGGGCTACTAATCCGAACGAGGCAGGGTGGCAAGCACCGATGCAGCCTCTTTGCTCTGGCATGGCTGCCAATTGACGAATGTAAAGGGAAACTGGAAATTGAGCCAACCATCACTCCTCCGCTAAAGCTCAGCCTTCAACGCTACTAATTTTGGTGGGCCCTCTAGAGGTCTATACTAGGCCTTTATAGGGCCCATTTAGCAACATTGAATTACATGTATTAGACTTATAGCAAGACCAATTAGCGGCTTAAATTGGCGTTCGCTAGTCCTGCTGAAGGACACCTTTATATATTTACCATGGGTTGCTGTTATGTTGAGTATTTTTCGAAAAATTCAAATTCCGAAGCTTACATACTTTAATCTTAAAGTAGATATTTCGGCTATCGAGGCATGGATTAAAAACCCCAAAGAAATTGCTGTGAATACCAATTTCAGTAATAACGGCCACAATATAAAAAGCTTCACCATTACACTGTTACCCAATGAACCATTCTTGTTCTATCATAACTACCTAAATGAATTTTCTACAACAATAGCTGGCAGTATCTCCATTGGTGACGACAATATCACTACACTTGAGTGGGAGTGGGACAATAAACACTTCTTTGTTTTCACTAGGGAGCCGCATCAAGTTCTATTCTGTCTACCATTGTCAGAAATATTCCCATTTTTGAACGGAATAATGCCTACCAGCACTGCAAATGGCACGCACGGGAAAACAGAAATAGACATTCTCTTGGCGAAAGAGCTTTTTTCTAAACAGTTGACTGTTAGCTGGATGCGCAATGCGTTCATAAAGTATGAAAATTCTCTTATTGAGCTAACCTTAATAAGACCGAGTAGTAGCGAAAAACTTTTATACGATTAAAAATGTCACACGGGCGTCACTATTAAGCACAACACAGCACAAAATTAAACCGGATACTTTCACATCTAAATCGTTGTTTTATATATAAAAACCGCTACAAGCAATATCATTAAGTATTGCCTCATGTTGGCAAAAACCGATTGAAAATCCGCGTGTCGGTGGTTCGATTCCGCCTCTGGGCACCATACACAAAAGCCTCGTCTTCGGACGGGGCTTTTTTGTATGGCGGCCAGAGGCCGGATGAGAACCACCGCCTGGTTCGACTAAATGCGAACAGCATTTAGATACGAGCGAAGCGAAGCCCGCAGGGGATGAATAGCCCTTAGGCTATTCAGATACTTCCGCCTCGCACCCAACTTCCCTCCAAGATGAACCACACTAATACCACCGCCTGGTTCGACAAAATGCGGCCAGCATTTTAAACAAGCGAAGCGATTAATCGGCAGGACAGCCGATTAACAAAGCGAAGCTTCCCAGCGGGCGAACATCAAGGACGATGTGAGTGAACCCCGCAGGGGTTGTAATAGCCCTTAGGCTATTCAGATTATTGATTCGTCACCTCCCTGTGACTCACCCCTTCGGGGCAGCTAACGCTGCCCAAATTTGTTCCTACAAATTTGTCCGCCTCGCACCCAACTTCCCACCAAGATAAACCACACTAATACCACTGCCTAGTTCGGCTCGGGTTTCAAGGTGTCTGCCCCCTTGGTCGACAAAAACGACACTAACTAGGACGTGAAAATGGCCTGAGAGCTTGGCTTGCGACCATAGTCACTTGTTTGCTGCCGCGGTCATCTTCTTGATCAACTTATCAATCAGCTTATCCAGTTCTAAAAACACCTCTTTATCAAATTCTCCAAATTTGGCCGATAGCACCCTTCTACATTCATAGCTGTCTTTCCAACCACAACGCTTTGATAAAATAATCACTTCTTGGTCTAATTTTCCTGACAAAGATTTTATAGCTTCATTTTCTATTTCTTCGGCGAACTCCACTATTGCTAACTTGGCCCACTCGGCCTCCATACCATCGATAAAATTGTCTTTAAAAGAATCTAAATAAGAAGAGTTTAGCTTTGCAATTAATTCAAGCTTTTCCTTACCTCTAAGACGATAAGCTAAAACTGGTGAAATTTGGGACAACTCGGATAGCGCCTCTTCAAAAGGTTGAATCAGCCTTTCCTTAATATCTGTTTTCGCGGCCTTCGCAAGACTATTAAAGTGATTTTCGATCATTGATCCTATTTGCGCATCAATATCTTCTCGATTAACTTCAATCCCCTTTGCTTTAAGCCTATCAGCATAGTGGCGAATATATTCATTTTTAGATTTATCTGCGTTAAATAGTGATGCACTAAGTGCGTATCTTATTTCTAGCAAAATATATAGTACTTTCCTTGCACTACGTTTTGACTCAATAAGTCCTCGATAAAGATATCCGATGCTACTTAATAGTGCGGCAAACGCTAGGCCAGCAACCCCAATCAAAGACGCAATTACTGTTACATCAAATTCCATATAAACCTTTCCATATTATTCAACAGCAAACGCCCGAATTTGGGGCGACCGGAGCGCAGCGTAAGACGCCCCACCCCGACAGGGCGAGCAAGATGTGTATATTAGTTTCGCTGGCTACTTTTCTTTCTCCAACCATTATTTTTTATTCCACTCCTATGGGGCCACCTCAAAAGCTTATTATAAATGTGGTAATCAAACACCTCATCCATGCCACTACCACCCTCGAAGTAGAACTCATTCTCTTCGATTCTTGCGAATATTCTTAGCAATTCATCATTAATAATTGAAATGAATTGCTTTGCATCATTTTGTTTTACTTTCCACGGAGTTGAAATCCGGCTTTCTATATCAACCATCCCTTTTGAACGAGACAAGCCAACATAGACTGCATTCTGCTTTTTCTCTTCAAGCTTTCTGCTTTGGATTAGAGAAATAAACTTTGGAGAATAGTCATTTGTATCTCTTGCTACAAAGCTCCACTGCTTTTTAGGGTGCAAGTACAGGAGCTTTAGCCATTCTTGCTCAAGTTCAGCAGTAGGATAGCCCTCATTGGTTTCTGAGGACCATATATAGTGATCTACCCAGTTAGCCTTTGCAAATTCCTCCAACGCCAGAACCGAAAGCTGAAGAGCACTTGGGTAGGAGCCGTTTTCATACAACAGTACAGAGTCAAAATGAAGACGGATAGCATTTCTCAAAGACTCTGTAGCAATCCTATTAAGCTTGTATTTTGAGATTCCGTCACCCTTCTTCACCGACAATCCTATTCAGAAAATAACGCTGCCATAAACGGCGAGAAGCTTGTTTCGAATCCAGTGCAGCCTGCTGCACACGTCTACTTATCAAGCATTATTTTTTAACTCGAAGACCCATAAAATAACCGCTACAGCTGAAAGCAATTGCATTACTGATTCTTTCGGCGGACTAGACTCATAGCGGCCATGCTGAGACCAATGCCTATTAATAATAGCTAGTGGGCCCTCATTAAATTTACTAGGTTGAAAGGTACAAGCCAAAAAATGAGATAATGTTAAAAGTGGTAATGCTATTTGTCCGGATCCGCTCTCTCTTGCGGCGTTATTAGCTCCATACCAATACCTAGTTTTTTCCTTATTTCCAGAATTAGATATGTGAACTAACGCACCCTCTATTACAGCGAATAGAGCTGGAATACAAATCAGCAGCTTATCTTCTTTGTAAGCCCAGATGGCCTCCATAACCATGGATCTCAAAAATTTATTTAGTAGAGAGGATTTCGATTCCACATAATTAATTACTGCTGAAAAATTATTTTCATAATAATCATAAAAACCTCTGCTTATATCATCCATTGCTACAATTTTATAATATTCCGGAATTGGCATGGTTGGAGAAAGCACCCATCCAATTTCACTACCTTTTTTTATTTTATTTTCATTAGCCAAGACTACTTCAGAAATTAGTTCATCTGAAGTTTTTCCAACAAATAATGATAAAAAATCTTTATAGCTCATAAGTTTATTTACTTTATGATAGGCACTTTACGCCCGCAAAAACCGAGAGCGCACCGTAGCGAAACAGGCGGCTATTTGCTAGGCATCTCTGAGCCGATCCTGCATAAGTTCAATATGCTCAAGACTGAATTTTTTGTTAATTAATTCTGCCTGACCTTTTGCAAGAAGAAATTCATAGTTTTTGCCCGCATTTCTATCTGGGTTAATAATGAATATTTTCCTCCCCTCTACGCCACAGGATGAATCAACAAATGGAAAATTTGATAGAAACAGACTTCTTATAAAGAAATCATCAGGAGCTAAGCTTAAACCGATTATGTAAACGTCATGCGTCATGCAAAAAGCCGATTCCGGCTTATACCATAAAACCGCATTGGAACGAACATCAAACGCTTTACCATAGCCAGGCAAGACTAAAAATGGCTCAACCTCACCTAAAGGTTCATAATGCTGCCATGTCTCGTAGCGTAGCAATGCATTTGAAAAATATATTTCATTCTCCATTATACCTTCAGTAAATTTTAGCGATTTCCAATCTAAAGTGTTTACTGGCCTACCTAAGTCGTTTGGCTCGTTCAGCCTCCAGTTAATTGAGCCGTGCAGCTTACATAGCTTTATAGCCTTATCATCTTCCCAATTATAGGTAAAAGTTTTGCCAACTTTATTTAGAGCCGCTTCCAACAACCCATCCCAATTAAACGTAATTACAACATCTTGCTCATGTAATTGAGACGCAAATTTAAGATATAGCTCAGGAATATTTTTAGCAGATGGCGTGTGCTCAACAATCGATTTAGCAAGATAATAGCGCAAGGCTAGCTTTTCACGAGACCCTTCATCCCTCCACCTTTCTCCTCCGCCATATTCCCTTAATTCAATGTACTCCAGAAAAGTACAAAGATCAGAAAAATCAACACTCAAATAATCTAAATCTTCCCCTCCATACTCCTCGACACATACGTGAGCATACGCGTCAACTCTTTGGAATATGCCATTACACTCTTCAGAAAATTTATGCATCGCGTGCTTTAATAGAGGCGCAGTTAAAGGAATCCCCGCGTCAGCGGAAAAACCAGCGCCTAAAATAAAAACACGATTCTTTCTCACATATCTATTAAAGTCTGTTCTTGATTCGTTATGATTCGTCATTTCTAGAGCTCTCTCTTAAGACACCCATCCCAACACCCTTAAAATCATTCATCAAGGGGCCAGTCTGAAACTGCAAAAGTTTAACGTGGAGACCCTTCTTATTCTTCTGCCCCAACTGTTACCTTCAATACCCTAAAAGTCAGGCTCGCCTTTTAGTCGCAGCTCTAGATTGAGCCTTTGCACGCCATCAACAATTTCCAGCGCACTCACTTTTCTTGATTGGCTCAATTGCCCAACGCCCTGTCGCTGCGCCGCTACCACCAGTGGATCGTCAGCCAAGTAGACGGTTGGCGCCCACTGACGACCAAATGACTTTGATTCAAGCGTCATGTGAACATGGGCTGCCTCTCTGCCTAAATGATCTGGCGCGGGACGAATGGTTTTAAATTCAAAACGCCCATCCTCATCAGTAATGACCCAACCTTGTAAGCGCCATGTCGTATACGAATTGTCGCCAGCACCAAAATCAAAACCTTGACTATCGCGATGGTAGGCATGCACAACCACTGAAGGCGCTGGCGTTCCATTTGGATCCAGTACCCTTCCGCGAATGATCATTGGAATTCCCGGCTCTTCCGGCAACGCAATCCTTCCGCTAGCAGAGAGCATCTCAGGTCGACTACTTACGGCCTCATTCCAACTTTTTAACCATTCTGGATCTGCTTGCCCATAGCCGTTGGGCGATACAACCAACATGCTGAGCAGTGAGATCAATACTGTTGCGTTTAAGGCATATCCCATCATTCGATACCGTCCTTTATATGGAAATTTTACTGTTTAAAAATATCAACACCCACCGCTAAACGGTATTTGCAAAACCTACCCATGTCCATGATTTGTTTCGGGCGCGAATAACATCGGTATCCCACGCTATCCAAACGCCTGAACGCATGTCGGCGCTATCAGCCAGCAACACTCTCCCGCTGGTTAAACTAGCAGCTCTCCCTCTCACAAGCCCACACAAAATAAAGGGACATTTGGTTAAAAATTTTCATTCAAACGCACACGCACGTCATCAACTACCATTAACCAAACACTGCCGCTTCCCTATCCACATGCAGAGCAAAATGGTAATCTTGCACACTCGTACCTACTTAAGCTTAACCGCTATGCCACGCCTACTCCTTTTGTTGAGCTTGCTGTCTGCATTTGCCTATGGCGACGTTATCGTCACGCCTGAGCAAACGGATAGCGAGTTGTTGGAGGCACAACAGGAGGCTGCGGCTAACGATTTCAATTGGCTAACGCTACTTGAGCAAGCGCGCACGCCCGAGCCTGAGCTTGCGGTCAACGCCGGGCCCAGTTGGTACGTCGCGCCATCGCCGCACACCACCACCCATACCAACAGCTTTCAGTTGCCCGAACCAGGAACCCTGCTGTTATTCGGTGCCGGTGTGCTTTTTATGCTGATTGCTCGGCAACTGCGGCCGCGCAAGTCACCGCCGTCTGAGGCCACGCAAAGCGAAAATCCATAACTAAGATTTGCTATGCTGGCGGCACACACCGCTCGGCTACCCACGCGCTATGCTGCCTACCATTACGACCCCAACTCATACTCGCACGACATTGTTAGTAACTTGGTTCGCGTTGACCTTTGCCGGTTTGGTGCACTCGCAAACCGTCGGACTTGCACCATTCACCACCGATGGCTGTTCACGTTTTCCCGATGGCACTCACCAACACCCTGAACTTTGGCAGAGCTGTTGTGTCGCGCACGACGCGGCCTATTGGGCCGGTGGCACTGCCGATCAGCGCAAGCTCGCAGATCAAGCGCTGCAACAATGTGTGGCCACTCAAGGGCAGTCTTCAGTAAGTGCGTTGATGCTGATGGGGGTACGGGTGGGTGGCTCGCCCTTTATTCCCAGCAGTTTTCGCTGGGGTTATGGCTGGCCCCTGTGGCGCGGCTATCAACCGCTAACTGATGCCGAGCGCGCCGAGGTGCTGGCGCGCTGGCCGGAGGAGGTGGTGCCTCCAGATTATTTGAAGGCACCCAAGGCGCAGTCGCCTATTGAATAAAATTGGCGAGGTCTGCCTTTAACTTTTTCAAATCGTGCTTGCGAATGTACATCATGTGGCCCGATTCATAGTAGGCCATAGTGACATTGTTCTTGAGCGCCGCAGGCAGCCCCATGTGCGAAAAATTAAATTCCGTGGCAAAAAAGGGCGTTGCTAAATCGTAGTAGCCATTGGCCACAAACACGCGCATGTCGGGGTTGCGCAACATGGCGTGGCGCAACTTACGGCTCATATCGAACATATCTTCAGCAAAGTCTTCGTAGTTCCACGATTTAACACCGCCGCCTAAGATGTGATACGGCAGGTCGCTGGTAAATTTCAGATCACTGTGAAGATAGTCCATTACCGCGGCGGTGTAGGGCCCGTGGATGGCCATATAGGAGGGGTCGCGATAGCCCGGCTGATTCATGGCATCCAGCTCTTCGGTAACGAAGCGGCTGTCTAGGCGGCCCACGGTTTTACCCTCATCGCGCAACAGGTTGTGCACGAATTCTTTTAAGTTAATGCGCATATTTTGCTCGCGCACTAAGGCCTCTGGCAAACCCGTCAGCGCCGCCAACTTTTTCGTGGCGCTATCAACCTGTGCCTGAGTCGCCCAATCGCCTTGCAGCAAGACGCTGGCGTATTCACCCAGCGCAAACTCGCGCGCTTGTTTAAGGGTGGCTTGTAAGTCGGCTTGCAGTGGGGTGGATAATTTTTTGTGATACCAAGCTGTCGCGGTATAGGCCGGCAACAAACTGATGGGCGACATAATTTGAGTCGGATCATCGGGATCGTTTTCAATGGCAAAATTTAACACGCTGGAAATCAACATTACGCCGTTAAAGTACATGCCCATTTTTTCGCTCATGTGGTGCGCAATGCCCGCAGAGCGCAGCGTGCCATAGCTCTCGCCAACTAAATATTTAGGCGAACTCCAGCGGCCGTTACGCGTAGTGTAGAGGCGAATAAACTCCGACACACTTTTTACATCCTCCCACACGCCGTGGAAATCTTCAGCGCTGCCTTTGCCACCCACGCGAGAATAGCCGGTGCCAACGGGATCGATGAACACTAAATCCGTTTTATCTAAAATAGAAAATTCATTGTCAACCACCTTGTAAGGCGGTGGCGTAGGAAAGCCCTCATCGTCGAACACAACGCGCTTTGGCCCCAGCGTGCCCATGTGCAGCCACACAGAGGCGGAACCTGGGCCGCCGTTATAGGCAAAGGTAACTGGCCGCTTGCCCGCCTTTTCGCCGTTTTTTACATAGGCGGTATAATAGACAGAGCCAATTTTTTCATGCTTGTCGTTGTAGACAAAGGAAATACCCGCTGTGGCGGTGTAGCTAATAGTTTTACCGGCAATGCTGACCTTGTGCTCGGTGACCTTTTGAATTTCTTCGGGAAATGGATCAACCGGTGCGTCGTCTTTTTCCGCTAGAGCCAGCGGCGTGGTCAACAGCAAAAACGCGATCAATAGAATATTGCGCATGAAAGCTTCCTAGTATTTTAGTGAGCGGGCCGCTTACTGCGATTGAAGTGCACACTTAGCACGAGCGGGCCAGATAAAAGAATGACGAACTAAATCTATCAAGCCCTACCCGCTATCCAGACAGGGGGCGATGCAACCATAGGGCATAAAAAAAGGGGCGACCCTGTGGTCGCCCCTTTTGCTTTGCACCGCTTGGGCAGGCTGTTGCCAGCTGCCTTATGCTTTAGGTCCGGCCGCTTCTACGTCGGCAGATACCTTAAACTTGGTGATGTTTTTGGCGAACAGGCCAGCCAGCTTGGCCGCTTGTTCGTCATAGGCCGCTTCGTTGTTCCACGCCTTGCGCGGGTTCAAGTACTTGGCATCGACGCCCGGCACAGACACGGGGATATCCAAATTCAAGGTATCCAAGTGCTCGGTGGCAACGCCATCGAGTGAACCGTTTTGAATGGCTGCAACCACCGCACGCGTGACGGGAATGGGGAAGCGCTTGCCGGTGCCGTTGGCACCGCCTGCACCACCTGTCCAACCGGTGTTGACCAAGTAGACCTTGGCGCCAAAATCCTGCACGCGCTTCATCAACAGCTCGGCGTATTCACGGGCGGGGCGGGGCATGAAGGGTGCGCCAAAGCAGGTGGAGAAGGTGGGGTTGATACCCGCTTCTGCGCCCAGCTCGGTGGAACCCACGCGGGCGGTGTAGCCCGACAGGAAGTGGTAGGCCGCGGCTTCTTTAGACAGGATCGAAACGGGCGGCAACACGCCAGTGACGTCACAGGTCAAGAAGATCACATTTTTGGGCTCGCCCGCGCGGTTTTCTTCAACGCGCAATTCAACGTGTTCGAGCGGGTAGGAGCAGCGACCGTTTTCAGACAGGCTGGTGTCGCAGTAGTCGGCAACGCGCTTGTCATCGACCACAACGTTTTCAACGATGGCGCCAAAGCGAATTGCATCCCAAATCACGGGCTCGTTTTTCTGTGAAAGGTCGATGGTTTTGGCGTAGCAGCCGCCTTCCATATTGAAAACCGCACCCTTGGCCCAACCGTGCTCGTCGTCGCCAATCAGGTAGCGCTCAGGGTCGGCCGACAGGGTGGTTTTACCAGTGCCCGACAAACCAAAGAACAAACAGGTGTCGCCATCTTTGCCGACGTTGGCCGAGCAGTGCATGGGCATGACATCAACGGCGGGCAACAAGAAGTTCTGTACCGAGAACATGGACTTCTTCATTTCGCCGGCGTACTTCATACCCGCCAACAAGACTTTGCGCTGGGCAAAGTTGATGCACACGATACCTTCGGAATTGGTGCCATCGCGCGAGGGGTCACACTCAAAGTTGGCGGCGTGCAGGATCTGCCACTCGTCGCGGCTCTTGGGGTTGTAGTTGGCGGCGCGGATAAACATGTTGCGCGCAAACAGGTTGTGCCACGCTGTTTCAGTGGTCACGGTTACGGGCAGGTAGTGATTTTCATCTTCACCTACATGCAACTTAGACACAAAGCGATCTTTGGCGCCTAGGTAATCTTCAACGCGGGCCCACAGGGCATCAAATTTGTCGGCATCGAAGGGGCGGTTCACGTTGCCCCAATCAATGGCGGCCTCAGTGGTAGGCTCTTTAACGATGAAGCGGTCGGCGGGCGAACGGCCGGTGCGAGCACCCGTTACTGACAGCAGGGCGCCAGTGTTGGTCAGGCGGCCTTCACCGCGTTTGAGCGCTTCTTCGATCAATTGCGCAGAGCTGAGATCCGCGTATACGGTCGCAGTGGCTTGGGTCATTTCTCTCGTCCTGTCAGCGTGATTGCATTAACTATTCAGG
Source organism: Simiduia aestuariiviva (assembly GCF_014192475.1). GTDB lineage: Bacteria > Pseudomonadota > Gammaproteobacteria > Pseudomonadales > Cellvibrionaceae > Simiduia > Simiduia aestuariiviva. The sequence goes on along the minus strand of NZ_JACHXZ010000004.1, from coordinate 571,856 downwards.
ATGGTGCTGCCTGTTTTGCAGGGCAATCCATCAATCTAGCGGTCGGCGGGGCCGCCGGCTGAGCCAACCAAAGCATAGCGTTTGGCTGGCCACCCCCAAGTCTTTTTGCCCGGGTTTTACAGCAGCGGTCGTGGCCGCCACCTTATGATGTGACTTTTAAGGTGGCGCATTATGCCAGAGTTCATTCACGCGAGCGATAGTGAATGGTTTAGGAATAACCAAACTTATGTTTGGGCTGATCAATGCACCGTTGGCGGCTCATTGTCGAATAACGCGCGAATTTGCGGCTCTTCAAAGCGGTATTGCTGGTTGCAAAACTGGCAATCAATGGTGATATGTTGTTGTTCTGTAAGGATTTCATAAAGTTCCTCACGCTTAATCTGGGCCAGCGCATTTAAGCTGCGCGACTCGGAACAGGTACAGGAAAACGCCAAGGGTTGCGGATCGAACAGGCGCACGGCCATTTCATTGAATAACCGATATAAATTCTGTGAATGGTCTAGATAAAGCAATTCATCAGACTTTACAGTGTGGGCCAGCGCGACCACGGTATCCCACTGCTCAGCATTGACCTGTTCATCAGCCACCAATTGCTTGGGCAGCGCCTGCACCAACAGCCCACCGGCGCGCTTGCCATCTGCCGCTAACCACAGGCGTGTGGCCAGCTGTTCGGATTGCGAAAAGTACGCCTCCAGGCATTCGGCCAAACTGGCTTGATCGAGCGGCACTATGCCCTGATAGCGCTCGCCCTGATCGGGGTCGATGGTGATGGCCAAGACGCCTTGACCCAACAGGCCCGCCAGACTGGTGTCATTACCCAGTTCAAAAACGCCCGATTCCGGAGTCCGCGCTATGCCGCGCAAACCCTTGTGGCGGGTACATTCCGCCATCATCAGCGGCACCGGCCCGTCGCCCTGAGCCTGCAGCGTGATAACGCCATCAAATTTCAAGGTTGACGACAACAGTGCCACCGCCGCCAGCATCTCACCGAGCAGCTGCTGCACCGGGGCAGGCGCCGGATTGTTAGCCAGCACCTCGCGGTAACTGTCGGCCAGAGTGACCTGTTCGCCGCGAATGTCGCTGCCATCGAACAGGAAGCGCTGAATAATGTCGGCTGTCGCCGGAGTTTGGTCATCTGACATGAACGGGTCCGTTGCTAAAAAGGGGTATTTTACACCAAGGCGCGCCGCACCCTAGTCATCGCTTTCGCCCACCACGCGCCGCACGAAGCGGTGAATTTGGCGGCGCTGCTTTTTGTTGGGCCTGCCCTCGGTGTGAATCTCGCCAGCTTGGGCTTTGCGCGCCGCTTGTTGCTCGCCACGGGCGGCTAAACTGGCCTCGGTCTCGCGGTACAACAACGCCGCCTCGGGCGCGCCTCGGCGCTTATCAGACAATGCCAAGACCTCCACTATTTGCTCGTCGAAACCGCGCCGAATGGTGAGCGACATGCCCACGCTGATGTCTTTACTCACTTTAGGCCGATCGCCGTCCACGCGCACCTTGCCGCCCTCAATGGCGGCTTTGGCCAGACTGCGGGTTTTAAAAAAGCGTGCAGCCCAGAGCCACTTATCGAGTCGCAACTTATCCACGGGCGGCCCGTAAGCTGGGTAATAGTTCGTCAAAGTGGTCGATGGCAGGATAGCTGTCGAGGCGCCGGGGGGTTTGGCTATCGGGCTGATGAATGCCCAGCAAAAAGCCCACGCCGAACGCTTTGGCGGAGTCCAGCACCCGCTCGGTATCGTCCACAAACAGCGCGCGCGCCGGATCGAAGGGTTCCCGTTCCAGCAGTGCGGTCCAAAACGCCTGCACCTCTTTGGGCTCTTGGAATTCGTGCGAGGAAATAATCAGGTCCAGCCATTGGTCCAAGGCCGTCACTTCTAACTTGAGGTCCAAGCCCTTGGGGTGCGAATTGGTGATCAGCACCACTTTTTTACCCAGGTCGCGCAAGAGCTGTAAAAATTCCGCGACGTGCGGGCGCAGCTGAATCTTGTCTTTGATCTCTTCCTTCAACGCCATAATGTCCACTTGTAACTGGTCTGCCCAGTAATCCAAGCAGTACCAATTGAGCGTGCCCTCAATGGCGCGAATGTGGGCGTACAATTCAGCGCGAATCTCTTGCTCTGGCTTACCTCTTATTTGCGCCAAGCGCGCGGGCAGGTGGTCGAGCCAGAAGTAGCTATCGAAATGCAAATCCAGCAGCGTGCCGTCCATATCCAAGAGCACTGTGTCGATACGTGACCAGTCGAGTGAAGGTGCCGTCATAAAAGTAAACCTGTGTGCGGTGGCGCAAGTCTAAACGAGGCGAGGGGGTAATTTCGAATTTTGCGAGCCATTTATGGCATTAGTGCGCCTACGGCCAAGCGCTTTAGGCTAGAATTCAGGCCCCAACACAGGAGATTCACGTGCAACCATTGGATGCCGCAGCCAAAGCGCAATTATTGACCCACCTAACGCCGCTCATTCGCCAAGCCGGCGATGCCATTCTCGCTGTCTACAACCACGCCGACGCGCCCGAAGTGAGCCACAAACACGACAGCTCGCCGCTGACCGAGGCCGATCTGGCCGCGCACCGTATATTGGTTGCTGGCTTGACGCCATTACTCGCGGACGTGCCGGTGCTCTCAGAGGAATCCAAATTACCCGACTACGAGGTGCGCGGCAGCTGGCACCGCTATTGGCTGATCGACCCACTCGATGGCACTAAAGAATTCGTCAACCGCAACGGCGAGTTTACCGTCAATATCGCCTTGATCAACGAGGGTGTGCCGGTGTTAGGGCTGGTGTATGTGCCCGTGAAAAATGTGCTTTATCTGGGCGGGCGCGGCATTGGCGCGCACAAAGACGCGGGCAATGGGCCCCAGGCAATCCAGTGTCGCACCGTTAAATCGGCGCTGGCAGCCGGTGAATCCATCGCACTGGTGGCGAGCCGCAATCACGGCGCCGACGCCGTAGACCGCTTGATGCAACGCCTAGAAAAGGAGACCGGCAAGCCGGTGCTCACGCGCAATATGGGTTCATCGCTGAAATTGTGTTTGGTTGCCGAAGGACTTGCCGACCTCTACCCGCGCTTGGCCCCCACCAGTGAATGGGACACCGCCGCCGCCCAGGCTATTGTGGAAGCCGCCGGTGGGGTCGTGCTGGATGATGATTTTAAAGTGCTGCGCTACAACCAAAAAGACGACATTCTCAATCCGTTTTTCTACGTGATTGGCGACACCAGCTATCCGTGGCAAGAGCTGTTATAACCGAAAATTCAGTCTCGCTTTTTTGCATTCCGGTCGGCGGCAAACCGCCGGCCCAGCCTCTTTCGACATCCGTAAACTCTCAAACTTTTGCATTAGATTAGGTCAATGTGAGCGATACATTTCACTCTTGTATAGCGCAGTAAGAATGATTTATTGCAACTTCCCTGTTTACGCTGGCCTCTATAACACACCTGTACCATACCTTCCTCGTGGTACTAATGCGTTAATGAGGTATCGAAAGACGCGCCTTCTCAAAATGTCATAAAAAAAACATGTGAGGCTTTATATGTCCTTTACCAGAAAACTCGTTGCAATCTCTGCTCTCTCCACACTCGCCGTGCTACCCAATCTCGCCAACGCCGATCACGCGTGGTCAAACTATCACTGGGCCACTACAACGGGCACTGTGAATTTGCCTGTCGTTGATAGTGTGACCCAGGATTGGCAGGCTTCCTTCGAGACATCGCTGTCAAAGTGGAACCAGTCCAACCATATCAATCAGACTGTGGTGAGCGCAGACGACAATTCGCGGACCCGCAAGCGCTGCCCGTCCGTCACCGGCCAAATGCGCGTGTGCAACGCCTACTACGGCAACAATGGCTGGGCGGGACTGGCGTCGATCAATCTCGATAGCAACGGCCACATTAAACTGGGCGTGGCGAAAATGAACGACACCTACATGGCCAGCGACACCACCGCCAATCGCAACCACGTGATGTGTCAGGAAATTGGCCATGTGTTTGGCCTTGGCCACACCAGCGAAGACGGCTCCAGCCAAAACACTTGTATGGATTACTCCAACAGCAATAACAGCCAGTGGCCCAACTCCCACGACTACGCCATGCTCGCGCAGATCTATAACCACACCGACGGCTATGATTCCGCCGGCGGCAGCTCTGATACCTGCAAAGGCAAAAAATGCGCGTCCAAGAGCCCTAAGATTAAAGTAATGCAAAAGGGCCGCATGCAAATTTGGGTGTCTCCCGGCGATGACGACAGCCTGTGGGTACACCACATTTGGTTGGCACCAGGCTTCGAGGATATCGTGCACGATCACGAGTAACATTCATTTTTCAGCCAACAAAAAAGCCACCGCTCGCGGTGGCTTTTTTGTACGGTCGCGCACATATGCCAAGGCGCTTGTCTAAATAACTTATTGTTCTGTACAAATCACACCGCGCACGGCTCCGTTGACTATGCTTGATTAAAGTCGCCAAACAACGGGATCATTTATGGCCAGACTCAAGCGCGAATGCCATATCGGCGTGGGATATCACCGCACCGGTAAATTGCGCGAAAAATTGATTCGTGAAATCACCGGCTTTGAGCGCCAATTACAGGCACTGCAAATGCAATCGGGACCCGTGGATTTTTCACTGCTTCAGACCTACAAAGAGCTGATCGCCTGCCGCCAAACCGTGCTTAAAGGCCTGCCCCAAGACACCTACACATAATCACCTACCGCAAATAGCGAGTTAAGCGGGCGGCCTGGGGCTCGCTGGTTCAACGTCATCCCCCAACCATAAAATCCAACACGCACTGATCACCACCAGCCCAATGCCCAATAAGCTCCACAGGGTGGGTAACTCCTGCCAAAACAACCAGCCCCACACACCAGCGAAGACCACACTCAGGTAAGAAGCCGGCGACAGCACACTGGGCTTTACCGCTCTGTACGCCAAGGTGTAGAGCCGCAACGCCAATGCCAGCCCCAAACCTAGCAATAACAATAGCCCCCACACCCAAAGAGGCGCGGGCGCCAAATGCCAAAGCGCAAAGGGCAAACTGACGGCCAAGGCGATGGAAAAGTAATAGAGCAACACCGACTCATTGGATTCGGTTTTGGTCAACAATCGCGTAGCGATCATGCTGGTGGCCATCATCGCCGCCGCAAACAATGCCGCCAAATGCCACACATCAATGCTGGCGGGCCAGGGCCGCAAAATAACAATCACCCCAATAAAACCAAAGGCCAACGGGCCCCAGCGCTTAGCGGGAACGCGAATTTGTAGCGCCCACAAAGCGATCAGTGGCACGAACAGGGGTGCGCTATTGCGCAAGAGCGTGGCATCCACCAATGAAATATGTCCCAGCGAGGCGTAGTAGGCGTAGAACGCCAGCACCCCGGCCAACCCTCGGATCAGATGCAATCCCGGCCGCTGGGTTGCAAACGCGCGCCCGCGCTCGCGCCACAACAGGGGCAGGTACAAACACAGGCCCACTAGATATTGACTGGCCACCACCACGTGCACGGAAACGTATTGCGCCGCAAGCTTTGAACCCGCGGCCACCAAGCTTGCCACCAATGACGTGAGCAAGCTCAAGACCAGCGCGCGCGGTAAATTGGACATAAAAATAAATCGCTCTCGCGCGGTGGTTATTGCAGGTAGCCGGCAATGGTGGGAAAGCGCCGCGCCAATTCACCGGATTGTTGGAGCCGCAAAATTGCGGCGTTGATTTGGCGTTGCAGCTTAATACCCTTGGCATTATTGAGAAAGGAGTAGCCCAAGTATTTATGGGCCTGCATGGCGCTTGGATCATAGTTGAGCATGGGCACGCCCAATTGCTCGCACAAAATATCCATCTCGTTTTTGCTGATCAAGAGCGCGTCCAGTCGCCCTTGGTTGAGCATGTTATAGAGCGACGTGGCATTAACACCTGGCACTACGAACAAGCCCGGCACCGAGTCCAGTGGCAATTCCAGCAGAGTGCCCTCCACGGTACCGAGTCGCATGTGGGCCAATTCATCGAGCCGGCTCAGCCTTGGCTTACCCCGCGCGGTAAAAATGTAGAACTCCACGCGCATGAGCGGCGCAGAATAGAGCACGTCCACTTTAAAGTGATTCGGCAACCAAGAGGGAAAATAGGCATCAACTTGGGCAGATTCCAGTTTAAGTACTGCGCGCGCATAGGAACTTACTTGCAGGGCCGACTGCACGTCGGCCTCGGCCATCAACAGCTCATGCAACTCCGCGAGCAGGCCGGATTTATTGGTTTCTAAATGAACGGGCAAGCGAGGCGCTGCGACCTTGGCACTCAAATGCTCTGCCGTGGCGGATTGGGCAAGTACCAGCACAAGCGCGATTCCAAGCGCCGCAAGTTTCATCATGCCGTCCAAATCCTTATTATTTCCAATCCAACATAATATAGACACCCTCAGATCATGCACGCTGTGCGTTACCTAACTGTCATTAAAACAATTTTCTGGGAATTCCTGCGGCTGGGTTGCACCAGCTTCGGCGGACCGGCAGCCCACATTGGCTACTTTCATCGCCGGTTCGCCCAAGAGTTACAGTGGCTTAAACCGGAAGATTTTGCCAGCACCTTGGCGCTGTGCCAATTTTTGCCCGGCCCAAGCTCCAGCCAGCTGGGCTTTGCCATTGGCTATCGCAGGGGTGGATTGGGCGGAGCACTGGCCGCGTTCCTAGGCTTTACCACGCCCTCCGCCTTGATCATGCTTGGCGCTGGTCTAGGCGGCCACTGGCTGTTTAGCAACGGCCCCTGGTCGGCAGTCATCACGATGCTACAGCTCACCGCCGTGATCGTGGTGGCCGATGCGGTGCTCAGCCTATACGCCCGCTACTGCCAGCACCGCCAGTGGCGCTGGCTGGCGGGGCTGTGGTTTTTGGGGTTTCTCCTGCAGCCATCACAATTGCCGCTGCTACTGCTGGCGGGTGCCGTGGGCGCGCTGCTCGCCAAACCTTCATCGCGCGCTGAACCCACACCCATGGAAGCACCTCAAACTGGCCTGCGCTGGGGCTGGTTGATACCCGTGGCTGTGCTCGCGGTGGGCACCGCACTGCTGGGCGGCACCGAGGGTTGGCTGGCGCAAACTGCCGGCTTTGCCCATGCCGGCCTGTGGGTCTTTGGCGGGGGGCACGTCGTGCTGCCCATGCTGCAACACCAATTTCCCATGCTCGATAGCAGCCAATTTTTGGCGGGCTATGGCTTGGCTCAGGCCCTGCCTGGGCCGTTGTTTAGCTTCGCGGCCTATGTGGGCACCCAAGTATTCGAGCAGCCAGTGTGGGGTGGCCTGCTGGCACTTTTGGCGATTTTTGCGCCGGGCTTTTGCCTGCTGCTGGCCCTGCTCGACCACTGGCAGGCGCTCGCCCAACGGCCGCGCTTGGCCGGCGCCGTGGCGGGCCTCAATGCCGCAGTGGTGGCCCTGCTCGCCGCCAGCCTCTGGCACCCCATTATCACTCACAGCGTATTGGGCCTCGGCCAACTGGTCACGGTGGCCATTGGCCTATGGCTGTTGAGGGTGCGCCAGTTGCCAGTACTGTGGCTGTTGGCGCTGGCGCTAGTCCTCGGCTTGCTCGAGGGCTTCGGCGCCCGCCAGTGGCTGGATCACTGGCTTGCCCATCCACTGGCGCAATCCGTGTTTTAGCCGGTGCCCAGCGAGATACAAACAGGGCACCAGGATGAGCGTCACCGTGGATGCCAGCAGTACCCCAAAAGCTAGCGATATGACCATGGGAATCAGAAATCGCGCCTGCACGCTGGTCTCAGCCATGATCGGAACCAATCCAATAAACGTGGTGAGCGACGTCAAGACAATGGCGCGAAAGCGGCTCGCACCGGCCTCGGCCACGGCATTCAGCAGGGCCAGCCCCTGGCGGCGCATTTGGTTGATCCGATCAATCAAGACCAAGTTGTCGTTGACCACCACCCCCGAACAGGCCAAAAAGCCGAGCATGGATAACATGCTGATCTCGCGCTGCAGCAACCAGTGGCCCAACACCGCGCCCATAAACCCGAAGGGAATAGCCGACATAATTAACAGCGGTTGGCCATAAGATTTAAAGGCCACCGCCATGAGCGCGTAAATGACCAGCAGCGAAATGAAAAAGTCGCGAAGCAATTCGCTCATGAACTCGTTTTGCGCTTTCATGTCGCCCGCCACTTCCAGTCGAAAGCCCACAAACTCACGGCGCCATTCATCACCATTGCGCGCCATTAAATCCTGCACAATAGCAAAAGCTTCTGCCGAGTTATCGCTATCTAACTCGGCCGTCACCGAGTTCGAACGCTGGCGATCTACCCGATTAATTTCGCTGAAGCCTTTGACAAACTCCACTTGTGCCACCGTTTCCAGCGGCACCTGCGCGCCGCTGTTGGTGCGAATGCGGATCTGTTGTAATTGATCCACACTGTCGCGTTCGACGCGCGGGTAGCGCACCATCACGCGCACATCTTCTTTGCCGCGCGGAATGCGTTGTGCTTCAGCGCCGTAAAATCCCTGTCGAATTTGCTGGGCCACATCCTGCAAACCCACACCTAATAATTCGGCGTCGGGTTTGAGTGACAACTCCAATTCACTGCGCGCCGTTTGCAAACTGTCTTTCACATCCAGCACGCCGGGATAGCGCGCGAGCGCCGTTTTCACCGCGTCCAGCGCCTGCTGCTGTCGATCCAAATCATTTTCATTAATTGCCACGCGCAAGCGAATCGCCTTATCGCGCGCATTGATGGTAAAGCCCACATCCACATCGAGGGATTTATCCACTGTGCCGATGATTTGTCGCCAACGCTGCGCCACGGCACGAGAGCTGACCGCGCGCGTCTCTGCATCCACCAGCGCCAAGCGCACGCGCACACTGGTGGGCGTCGCCCAGGATTCAATGCTGCGAATAAAGTGATCACTGCCGCCATTGGCGGCAATTAATTCGGTATCTTTTTTTAATTCTTCTGCTGCGCGCTCTATACGCTGCTGCACCGTCTGACTGTAGTCAAAGGGCAGGCCGTCCTCGAGCGTCACCGCCGCGCGGATAAAATCGCTCGGCACTTGCGGCATAAATGACTGGCGCACTACGCCGGACATGTAAATCGCCATGACAACAACAAATAGCGCGACGAAGGTGGCGATGGGAATCGAAACCCGTTGCAGACAGCGCACAATAAACGGTTGGTAGTGGTGCTGCGCAATGCGCGCCAATGAATTCGCAAAAAAAGCACGCAACTGCGCGAGCTTTTTCATAGGCGCACTCACCGGTGGCCGCTCAGGTTTTAAATGCGCAAGGTGCGCGGGCAAGATCAAAAGTGACTCAACCAAGGAAAATGCCAAGCAGGCAATCACAATCACTGGAATGGGGTAGACGATATCGCCCAGTTGATTCGGAATGAACAACATGGGCACGAAAAAAATCATGGTGGAAATCACCGCAAAAAATACCGGGCCCGCCACCAATTTTGCACCGCCTGCGGCTGAGGCATTGCCCCGCAGCCCATGCTGCTGCGAGGTGTAAATGCTCTCGCCCACGATGATGGCATCATCCACCACAATTCCCAATATGAGTAAGAATGCAAACAGCGACAGCATGTTAAAGCTCACGCCCAAACTCGGCATAAACCACATGGCGCCCGCAAACGCGACGGAGATACCGGCGCACACCCACAGTGCTAGCGCTGGCCGCAGAAACAACATGAGCACCACAAACACCAGCACCAAACCACTCAGGGCATTGCTGGTGAGCAAATTTAATCGACCCTTAAAAACCTTGGACCAGTCGCGACTAATCTCCAGCTCCATGCCCGCTGGCAGACGCGCTTTTACATCCGTCATGTAGCGCTGCACGGATTCTGCGGAGGCCAGCACATTGGGATTTTCGGTGACATAGAGTTCGATAAACACCGCCGGCTTGCCTTGAAAGCGCGCGATGAAATCGGTTTCAGTAAATCCGTCGGTAATGGTGGCGACATCGCGCAGATACAGCTGTGCCCCCGAGTCGAGCGTGGCGATTACCACATCGCCGAACGCGGATGCGGTATAGGCCTGACCGCGGGTTTGAATTTGGAAGTCACCCTGTTTACTTTTGACCACGCCCGCCGGCACATTGAGCGAGGCGCGCCGAATGGCACTCACCACTTGATCAAAGGTGAGGTTGTATTGGCGCAAGCTGTCTTCACTCAGCTCGATCGCCATTTCGTCGGGCCGCGTGGCGTCCACCTGCACGATGGACACACTCGGCAAAAGCGCGAGTTCGTCGCGAATCCATTGAGCCGTTTCTTTTAGCGCGCGCTCATCGACTTCGCCGTAGAGCGCGAGGCTCATTAATTCGCTTTGAAACAATCGCTCGCGCACTTGCGGGCGCTCGATGTTAGTGGGAAAGGTGGTGATACTATCCACCTTGGTTTTAACGTTGTTGAGCAGGCGTTGGGTATCGTAACCGCCCGCCACTTCCACGATCACCGTGCCGCTGTTTTGTCGCGCCCGACTGCTGATTTCTTTAATGCCATCTAAGGACGCCAGTGCCTCTTCGATGCGAATACAGATTTGCTCTTCCACTTCCCGTGGGCCGGCGCCGGGATAGGGCACGGTAATTTCAATGCTGTTGGCGAGCGCGCCCGGAAACACTTCTTTATTGGTGTTGGCAACGCTCAAACCACCGCCAATTAAAATCAACAACATCAACAAATTGGCGGCGACGGGGTTTTCCACAAACCACTGAATTAACCGACTCATGGGCGCGCCTCAGCATCGATCACGGGCTCCACCGTCACACCCGGTTGCAGATAACCCTGCCGCCCCGTCGCAACGCGATCGCCAGCGCGCAGTGGTACGCGCACCCACGCTAGATTTTCATTGCTGTCGAGTACCTGCGCCTCAGCAAAGCGCACAATGTTGTCGGCGCCCACCAACACCAGCGTCTGGTGCTTATAGAGCGCGGTCCGGGGCACCTGCAACACGTCGGCAATGGGCCGGCCGTCAATCTGGGCCCGCACAAACAAACCCACCACCAGCGGTTGATTCATGTTTTCCGACTGATGCACCTCAGCGATGACTTGGTACATGCGCGTGCGGGTTTCGAGGCTGGCCTCCGTGCGCGCAATGCGGCCCTGCCATTCACGGGCTTGTCCCGCCACAGTGCCACGCAGTGTCACGCGCGGTCCCTCACCGGGTGCCGCGCGATAACCCAGGGGCAAATCCAACAGCGCTACCTGCGCATCGGTGAGCGGCAAGCGCACCTCTACCACTTGGCTATCAAATACGCGCGCCACGCGACTGCCTGGACTCACGTATTGGCCCAGATTGACGTAGGTCTCCCGAATGCGACCGTCGAAGGGCGCACCGATGCGGGTTTTGGCTAAATCGAGCTCCGCTTGGCGCACATCGGCCTTGGCCGACGCCAGCGCCGCGCGCGCGGCACCCAGTTGAGGCTCGCGCAGAAACAGCGCATTGGCCTCGGCATTGCCCAAATCCCGCCACTCGCGCTTGGCCTGACGCGCGCGGCCCTGTTCGGTGGCCAGCAGCTGTTCCGCCTCTGCCACGCGGCCCCGCGCGCGCACTAGTGCCAACTCATAATTGATGGGGTCCACCTGCACTAAGGGCTCTCCGGCGGTAAAAAATTCGCCGGACACGAAGTTGTCAGCCACTACTTTGACCCGGCCCGCCACCTCTGCGACCAGGTCTATTTCGCGCCGGGGCGCCACCGTGCCCTGCGAATGCACCGGTAGCGACAAGGTGCTTGGCGCCACCTCTATCACCGGCACTCGCGGCGGCGGCGGCGCCTGCGAGGGTCTGGGCTCTGGCGTTGGCTGTAGTAAGAAAATGGCCGCAGCCACAAGCGCGCCGGCCGTTAGAATTGCCAACCCCATAAATTTGCGCAGCATTTGCATGCACAGTCTCCTTCACTGTTTGTTGGCCCGATTGTAAGCAGCTGGCGCCGCGGGTTCACACCTCTTTACGCAACTTCACCTCCGCCGGCCTACAAGCTGCGCCAACAATGCCACCATCGTCACAGTTAATGGGCAAATACAAGGCTGTTTTTAATGGCCTATTTGCGCATAATGCGCCAGCCAGTGCGCCCATGCGCACCCGAGTGTAAGAACAGAATAGAGGTTTGCATGAAAAGCATTGCCCTGCGTATCGCAGAAGAGTTGTCCGTAAACGAGGCCCAAGTCGTCGCCGCCGTAGCGCTGCTGGACGAAGGTGCCACCGTCCCCTTTATCTCCCGCTACCGCAAGGAGGTTACGGGCGGTCTGGACGACACCCAAATGCGCAACCTTGAAGACCGTTTGCGTTACCTGCGCGAACTGGAAGATCGCCGCGCCACCATCCTGAAAAGCATCGAAGAGCAAGACAAGCTCACCGATACCTTGGCCGCACAAATTGCCGGCGCCGACACCAAAACGGAATTGGAAGATCTGTATCTGCCCTACAAACCCAAGCGTCGCACCAAGGCCATGATCGCGCGCGAGGCGGGCTTGGAGCCGCTGGCCTTGGGGCTGCTGGAAGACCCCAGCCAAGACCCGGAAGCCGAGGCCGCGAAGTTCTTCAACCCCGAACACAAAATCGAAGACACCAAAGCAGCCCTCGACGGCGCCAAACAAATCTTGATGGAGAAGTTTTCCGAAGACGCCCAGCTGCTCGGCAAATTGCGTGATTTCCTCAAGCAGGAAGCGCACATCACCGCCAAATTGATCGATGGCAAAGAGGATGAGGGCGCCAAATTTCGCGATTACTTTGAGCACTCTGAGTTGCTCAAGGACATTCCGTCACACCGCGCCTTGGCACTGTTTCGGGCCCGCAATGAAGGCATTCTCACCCTCGCCATGACCGTCGGCGACGAGGAGGCCAATCGCCTGTCGCACCCCTGCGAACCCATGGTGGCCGATCACTGGCAGGTGAAAGACCTAGGCCGCCCAGCGGACAAGTGGCTGGCCGAGTGCGTGCGCTGGACTTGGCGGGTCAAATTGCTGACCCACTTGGAAACGGACCTGTTTAACGAGGTGCGCGAGCGCGCAGAAGAGGGCGCCATTGGCGTCTTCGCCAGCAACCTGAAGGATTTGTTACTGGCCGCACCGGCGGGCCAAAAGGCCACCATCGGCTTAGATCCTGGTTTGCGCACTGGGGTAAAAGTGGCGGTGGTCGATGCCACCGGCAAGGTGCTGGATCACGGCGCCATGTTCCCCACCCCACCGCAAAACAAAATTCGCGAAGCTGAGGCTATGCTGGTGGCCTTTTGTAAAAAGTACGATGTGGGTTTAATCGCTATCGGCAACGGCACCGCCTCGCGCGAGACCGATAAATTTGTTGGCGATGTGTTAAAAGCCCACAAAGATATCAAGGCACAAAAAGTAATGGTCAACGAGGCCGGTGCGTCGGTTTACTCCGCCTCTGAATTTGCCGCCAAAGAATTTCCCGATCTCGACGTCACCATTCGCGGCGCCATATCCATCGCCCGCCGCCTGCAAGACCCGCTCGCAGAATTGGTGAAAATTGATCCCAAGTCCATTGGCGTGGGCCAGTACCAACACGACGTTTCGCAGGTGCAATTGGCGCGCTCGCTGGACGCCGTGGTGGAAGATTGTGTAAACGCCGTGGGCGTTGAAGTGAACACTGCCTCCTCTGCGCTGCTGGCTCGGGTGTCGGGCTTAAACCAAACTCTGGCCAGCAATATCGTCGAATTTCGCGATAATAACGGCGCCTTTAAAAGCCGGGACCAGCTTAAAAAGGTGCCTCGCCTCGGCGAAAAAACCTTTGAACAAGCGGCCGGTTTTCTGCGCATTCGCGACGGCGAAAATCCACTGGACGCCTCGGGCGTGCACCCGGAATCCTACGCCGTAGTTGAACGCATCGCCGGCAGCCAAAGCCGTAACCTGAAAGGGATTATCGGCGACACGCAATTTTTGCGCTCCGTAAAAGCCAACGATTTTGTGGATGAAAAATTTGGCTTGCCCACCATTACCGATATTTTGAAGGAACTGGACAAGCCCGGTCGCGATCCACGCCCCGAGTTTAAAACTGCACAATTTACCGACGGCGTGGAGGAAATCAAAGATTTGGAGCCGGGCATGATCCTGGAGGGCACGGTCACCAACGTCACCAACTTTGGTGCCTTTGTGGACGTGGGCGTGCACCAAGATGGTCTGGTTCATATTTCTGCGCTGTCGAACACCTTTGTGAAGGATCCGCGCGATGTTGTAAAAGCCGGCGACATCGTCAAAGTGAAAGTCATGGAAGTGGACATACCCCGCAAGCGCATTGGCCTGTCCATGCGCATGGACGATCAGCCGGGGGAAAAAGTCAGCGGAGGCAAACAACAACGCAGCGCTAAAACACACAACCGCACTGCCGCGCCAGCCAAAACAACCGAGGGCACCATGGCCGCGCTCTTTGCGCAAGCCAAGTCCAAAAACAAACGGCTTTAGTCGCCTAGCAGCTGCATTGACCATAAAAAAAGCCCACCGAATGGTGGGCTTTTTTGTAGATCAAACACTCTTAAATGGGACGCGACCCATAATTGCTGGTGGGTTTTCGGGGCGGATCAGCGGTGACATTGTTGTCCACGTGATTGATTTTTCCACCGCGGGATAAGTACTCTTCAATTTGCGCATTTAAGGCCGCGCGCGTCGCCTCTCTAGACCGCACTGAGTAATCAACCAAGTGGTCATCTACCGGCGTGCTGTCATCGTCGTCATCGCTGTCGAAAGCAGCCGATGCCTTGACGCCAGTGGACTCCTCATCATCATCGTCATCCTCTAGGGACTCAAATTTGGAATCTACGGAATCATCTAGCGCCTCGTCAGCCGTGGATGATTTTTTGGGTTTTCTCGATGCCATAATGCGCTACCTAAACAACGGGTTGAATCTACAATGAAAATAGAACATTAAATCGGTTGAACAGAGCTTTTTGAGCCACATTGCGATTTTTAATCGCTTTTCAAAAAATCCGCAAGTCTCTCTTTTAGAATTTTTTGAAGTAATATTTTGATGTTACTTGCAGTAACTTTTGCTGCGTTTGCGGTCGGTGATATTGCCCCAGATAAACCGTCGCGCTATCTGTCGTCTATCTATAAATCGCCCTAACTTCCCATACACGTTCTTACTTGGCGGGCTCATAACCGTCTGAACTCGGCGGGCGTTCAGCACCAAGCGGCCGCATTTATCCCAGCCCCCTACGCCTCACCAACGGTTAGCCGCCAATCCATCACACTACATATAGTCTAGATCGGCCGAGCAGGGAAATAATTCATTGTTTTTTTTAGTTCGTTTCGTAAGCATGGGATGTCATTTGAAAACATTGAGTTATGTGGCATGCAAAGCTTAGTTCCTCTGCACGTGTTGGCGCCGCGACTGCTGGTCAGTGAATGCCTGCAAGGGCAGGCAGTGCGCTACGACGGCGGCCATAAATACCAGCCACTGTTGGCGCAACACCTATGGCCTCACGCCAGGGCACTGCCGCTGTGCCCCGAAATGCTGGCGGGGCTGGGCGTACCGCGGCCGCCTATTGAGCGGCGCTTGGGTCCAACCGGTGAGTATTTGGCGCTGGCCAGTGATGGCAGCGCGACGGCCACGGCGTTGGTACCCAGCTGCCAGCAGCAGGCCAAAGCACTCGCCAGTGAGCGCTTGTGTGGCGCCATTTTGAAAGCCAGGTCACCCAGCTGTGGGGCGGGATCCAGCCCGCTATTCGGTGCCGATGGCGAGCTGCGAGCAATGGGTGATGGTGTGTGGGTACAGTCACTGCGCGCGCAGCTGCCCGCCTTGCTGATTGTGGATGAAACACAGCTGCAATCGGCGCGGGATTGTCTACACCTATTGCGGCTTGCGCAATTGGCGAGCGCGTTGACTGAGGGGCAGTTGAGCGCCGAGTGGCGGCGCACCCTAAAGGCGGCCAATCCCCTGCACGATGGGCCGGATCTCGGGCTCGCCAAGGTGGCAGAACAGGTGGGTAGGGAGTCGGCAGCGCTCGACTATTTAACGGCGCTGCCCGTGCGAAGCACTGCGGACTAAACGGCGTCGGCGCCGGTTTCACCTGTGCGAATGCGAATAATTTCTTCGAGCGGGGTGATAAAGATTTTGCCGTCGCCAATTTTACCCGTGTGGGCGGCCTTGGTGATGGCTTCAACCGCCTGCTCAACCATGCCGTCATCAACGGCCAGTTCCAACTTCACCTTGGGCAAAAAATCCACGACGTACTCGGCGCCGCGGTACAGCTCGGTGTGGCCCTTTTGGCGACCAAAGCCTTTGACCTCAGTCACGGTCATACCCTGCACACCCACTTCTGACAGTGCCGTGCGTACATCATCCAGTTTGAACGGTTTAATGACTGCAGTGATCAACTTCATCTGGGGGTCCTTAATGGCTGGCATTCAGTGGAGTGGCGGAACATTACACGCTCGGCGCCACAAAATCATCTGCTGCGCCGGTTTTTTTGCCCTGTGTAGTGCGAGGTTCGCCATTGCCGCGCGATGCTGCTGCATGGGAATCGACCCGCGCAAACGCCATTGCACACCGGCGGTGCCAAAAAAAATCCGGCTAACTCGAGTCGGCGCCTCGAATTATAGCCGGATGCACAGCGTCTGACGTGGCGCTTGGCCGCAGCCAAGCGCCCGGTCATCTTACTTGCTGGTGAACTCTGGATAAGCTTCCATGCCACACTCTGACAAATCAACGCCGTTGTATTCATCCTCCTCAGAGACGCGAATACCGATCAATAGCTTCAATACAAACCACGCGATACCACTGGTAATAAACACCCAGCCAAAGATGGTTAACGCGCCAATCAGCTGGCCTGTCAGCTTGGCTTCGGCATTGGTATAAGGCACCACCAGCAAACCAAACAAGCCCACCACACCGTGTACGGAGATCGCACCCACTGGGTCATCTATCTTGAGCTTTTCCAGGGTCAGAATTGAACCGACAACCAATAGACCACCCACCGCACCAATCGCAGTTGCCTGCAGGGCAGATGGCGTATCGGGACCAGCGGTGATCGCCACTAGCCCGGCCAGTGCACCGTTGAGGGCCATGGTCAGGTCAGCCTTGCCGAACAACACTTGCGCCAAGGCCAGAGCACCGATCAAACCGCCGGCCGCCGCCGCGTTGGTATTCATGAATACCACTGCCACACTGTTGGCACTGTCCACCGATGCCGTGGCCAACACAGAGCCACCGTTAAATCCAAACCAACCCATCCACAGGATAAAAGTGCCCAGCGTCGCCAGCGGTAGATTGGCGCCAGGAATGGCCACTGCCTTGCCATCTGCGGTGTACTTCCCCTTGCGCGCGCCTAGCAACAGCACGCCCGCAAGCGCTGCAGCTGCACCGGCCATATGAACGATGCCAGAGCCGGCAAAATCCAAGAACCCCAAATCGCTGAGCGTGTACAAACCAAATACCGGATTGCCACCCCAGGTCCATGAACCTTCCATGGGGTAGATGAAACCGGTCATGACCACGGCAAAGGCGAGAAATGCCCACAGCTTCATGCGCTCGGCCACAGCGCCAGATACGATGGACATGGCGGTGGCCACGAATACCACTTGGAAGAAGAAATCTGCCGAGGGCGCGTAGCTCGCCGGTTCGTCAGCGCCTTCCACGCCGTTGCCCGCGATACCCGACAACAGATAGTCGCCGCCATACATGATGGCGTAACCACACACCATGTACATGGTGCATGAAATGGCAAACAACGCCACGTTTTTGGTTAAGATTTCGGTGGTGTTTTTAGAGCGAACCAAGCCCGCTTCAAGCATGGCGAAGCCGGCCGCCATCCACATTACCAGCGCGCCACACACCAAAAAGTAGAAGGTGTCCAGCGCATACTGGAGCTGAAAAATATCGTTTTCCATGAGAGTCTCCGTAGAGCGAATAATTAAAATAATTTTTTACAGTGCGTCTTCGCCGGTCTCGCCGGTACGAATGCGAATCACCTGCTCAAGCGGTGACACAAATATTTTTCCATCGCCGATTTTGCCGCTATTGGCGGCCTTGGTGATTGCTTCTACAATGATGTCTACCTGCCCATCACCCACGGCCACTTCCACTTTTGTTTTCGGCAAAAAGTCCACCACGTATTCGGCGCCACGGTAGAGTTCCGTGTGACCCTTCTGGCGGCCAAAGCCTTTTACTTCGGTCACGGTAATACCCTGTACACCGTTTTCAGACAGCGCTTCGCGCACGGCATCTAATTTGAACGGCTTGATTACGGCGGTAATCAGTTTCATCGGATTCACTCCTCAAAGGGGCGCGCCCACCTGCAGGCGGGCGCGCATGGATTTTAAAGGTCGAAGGATTTGCTGATAGAAAAGTTAAAGCCCTGACCTGAAGTTGCGGCGCCAACATCGTTGACTTGATCGGATAGCTCTTTGCTATTCAAAATGACGGCCGCGCCAAAATCGATATCGCTCACCGTGGTGCCGTAGCCAAACTCTAGGTATTCACCGGCAAAGTCTTTGCTGTAGGAGCCGACCTTGCCGTAAAAGCCATTGTGCGAAAGGGTCACTTCCAAGAAGCCGTACTTTTCATCAGAAGCGCCGTCAACGCCGTGTACACCCTCGGAGTAACCAACACTTAAAAATTTGTAGTCCACACCCAGATTCACTTCGCGGTAGTAAGTGTCGAACTCGCCAGTGTATTCGTAGTCAGTTACGCCGACAGTGAATGACAGGTCTTCCGTGGCGCTATAGGTGTAACCACCGTACAAATCCACTTCCAGACCTTCGCCCACATCCGCGCCCCAAATGCCGGCATAAAAACCGTTTGCCTCCACGTCAATTCCGCCGTTGGCTGAAGACGCTTTTTGCAAAATACCGCGGTAGAAATACTCGGTGTTGAAACCCAGGTTGGCGCTGACATCGGCAGCGAAGGTGGGGGCAGCAAAGCTAGATGCGGCCAGCAGTGTTGAAGCGATGAGCGACTTGGCAACCAATTTCATGTTTTCCTCCTCAGGAATTTTGTTTTATGCCCGCGTTGTTTTTAAGGTTCTACGGGCGATCCGTGTTCTGGTAAGAGGCCTTATACAAAACCCTTGCCAACTTATATTTAAGTTATTGAAAACAATGGCTTAGTGAACTTTTTGGAACGGGTGTCTAGGTCTAACACACACCGTTAAAGGGGTTTTGCGCTATTTTGGTGCAAATCCGCCACACCTCGCACCAACGGCAGGCACGGGCGCGCCCACGGTCAAAATATTGCGCTAATCAGCCCCAAAACGGGTCGGAAGCGGGTACACTTTGGCGTCAATAGAGGACTGCAATTCATGTTGCCCAACGAATTACTCGAAGAATTCCGTCAACTGCTCGGTGCCCGCGTACCCGCAGGCAGTAGCGAGGCAAAAGCGCTGCTCAATACATTGATGACCCGCTTCAACTTGGTCAGCCGTGAGGAATTCGATGCCCAAACTGCGGTCTTGGCCCGCACCCGCGCCAAATTAGAGGCCCTGGAGGCCCAGCTGGACGCCTTGCAAAAGGGCCAGCCTAAACCCTGATTTCGCTACACGGATGAACCCACAGACAAAGGAGTGTCTATGTCCCTCGCCATCGTCCATTCGCGCGCCCGCGCTGGCGTCGACGCGCCACCCGTGGCCGTCGAGGTGCACCTGTCCAACGGCCTGCCAGGACTCGCCATCGTCGGCCTGCCTGAAACCGCCGTTAAAGAAAGCAAAGATCGGGTGCGCAGCGCGCTGATCAACAGCCACTTTGAATTTCCCAGCCGCCGCATCACCATCAATTTGGCGCCCGCCGACCTGCCCAAGGACGGCGGACGCTTTGACCTGCCCATCGCGCTCGGCATATTGGCCGCCTCTGGGCAAATTCCAGCTAGTTCACTGGCGGGGCTGGAATGCATTGGCGAACTGGCGCTGTCGGGCGAGCTGCGCGGAGTCACCGCCTGCCTGCCCGCCGCCATTGCCTGCCACCGCGCCGGCCGGCAATTCATATTGGCCCGCGCCAACGGCGCCGAGGCCGCGCTCTATGAACCCTGCCGCGCCCTAGTGGCCGACAACTTGCTGCAAGTGTGCGCTCACTTACAGGGGCGGGCGCCGCTGCCCTCGGCCGAGGCAGGGCCCCCCGTAGTCTGTGTGCAAGAGGCCGACCTCCGCGATGTGCGCGGCCAGCCGCAGGCGCGGCGGGCGCTGGAGGTGGCTGCCGCAGGACAGCACAACCTGCTGCTCTACGGCCCGCCCGGCACCGGTAAAACCTTGCTGGCCAGTCGGCTCACCAGCCTCTTGCCGCCGCTAACCGCCGACGAAGCCCTCGATGTTGCCTTGATACACTCGGTGGCCGGCGCGCCCTTAAACTGGGGCCAACGCCCCTTCCGGCACCCCCATCACACGGCGTCTGCACCGGCGCTGGTGGGCGGCGGCTCCGAACCCAAACCCGGTGAAATATCTCTGGCCCATCGAGGGGTGCTATTTCTCGACGAGTTGCCCGAATTTGCGCGCCCCGTGCTCGAAGTGCTGCGCGAGCCCCTCGAACACGGGGAAGTGCGCATCGCAAGGGCCCGCGCGCAGGCCAATTTCCCCTGTCAATTTCAGCTGGTTGCGGCCATGAATCCCTGCCCCTGCGGATACTTTGGCGACCCGCGCGGCCGCTGCCGCTGCACGCCCGACCAGATTCGGCGCTACCGCGGGCGCTTAAGTGGACCGCTGCTCGATCGCATCGACATGCACGTGCCGGTACGCCCAATAAGGCCGGAGCAATTGCGCGGTGATAGTCGGGAGGAATCGAGCGCGACAGTGGCCGCGCGGGTGGGCGCGGCCCGCACACTCGCCTACCAGCGCCAGGGCAAATCCAATCAGGCACTGAGCGCGAAAGAGCTAGAGCGCTACTGCCCAATTACCGAGTCGCAGCACGACTTTTTGGCACAGGCGATGGACAAGCTTGGGCTTTCAATTCGAGCGTGGCACCGGGTTCTGCGGGTTGCCCGCACACTGGCCGACTTGGAGCAGCGCGATACCCTCGGCGACGATCACCTGCGCGAGGCGCTCGGCTACCGGCGGCTGGATCGTCCACTGGTGGTGTGAACGACGTGCGATCGGGATTGTAGAAGAGAGCGAAGGGTGGCTAGGCGTTGAGCTGGGCTTGAGCGGCCTGCAGGTGCACCAATATTTCGTCGAGCGGTTTGGGCGGGCAGAGCCAATAGCCCTGCACTTCATCGCAACCCAATTCCCGCAGCCGGCGCAGCTGGTCGCTGGTTTCGACGCCCTCGGCGACCACGCTCAACTTTAGGCTGTGGGCCAGTTGCACCACGGCCATCACCAAGGCGTGCTTTTGGCGATCCTGGGCTACGCCTGCCACCAGCTGGGCATCAATTTTCAAACGCGCGAAGGGCAATTGTTGTATTGCCGATAAAGGCGACATCGCCGAGCCGAAGTCATCCAAGGCAAAGCTGGCACCGGTCACCGAAAGCAGCCCCATGGCATCGCGAACGGTGTCGACATCTTTCATCAAGCTGGATTCCGACAATTCGAACTCCAGTCGCGAGCCGCGAATGCCGGCCGCATCCAGCTGGGCAATCAATGCATCAACCAACTTGTCATCGCGCAGTTGCCGGTGCGACAGATTCAAACACAACTGGGTGTCGGCCAGACCCGCATCCGCTAAGGCGTGGCTGTCGCGGCACACCTGGGCCAGCATCTGGTAGCCCATCTCCACCACGAGACCACTGCTTTCGGCCACATCTAAGAACTCACTGGGCGCCAAGAGCCCGCGCGCGGGATGACGCCAGCGCACTAAGGCCTCCAATGCGCAGATTTCACCGGTCACGGTATCGAGTCGGGGTTGGTAGTAGATTGCAATTTCGTTGCGCCCCAAACCGCGCCGCAGTTCCTTTTCGATCGTTATTTGTCGGCGGGCATCTTGGTCCATGATTTCGGCATAAAAGCAGTACTGATTGCCGCTCGCTTGCTTGGCCCGGTACATGGCCATGTCCGCTTGGCGCTGCACATCTTCGGTATCGGCGCCGGTGCGGTAGGGGGCAATGCCCAGACTGCAACCCACGGTGATTTCCATGCCCCCTATATCAAAGGGCGTGGCCAAGGACTCAATGACCTTTTGCGCCAAATGGGCCATATCGGTACTGGCGCGCATGTCGTCGAGCAGCAGGATAAATTCATCACCACCCACCCGGGCCACGGTGTCGCTATTGCGCACGCACTCGAGCAGCCTGTGCGCGGCCTGCTGAATCAGTTGATCCCCCACGTCGTGGCCATAGCAGTCGTTGACGGGTTTAAAGCCATCCAGATCGAGGTACATGAGGGTAAATGTGTAGTCACCTCGGCGGGCGAGATCGACGGCGTGGTTGAGTCGATCCTTAAACAACGTGCGGTTGCTGACGCCGGTGAGCGGATCATAGTGTGCCAATTCCGCTAGGCGACTTTCATTACCTTTACGCTCTATGGCATAGCGCAGCGTGCGCTCTAACAGCTGGGCGTCAATCTTGCCCTTAATGAGATAGTCGGCAGCGCCCACGCTTAAGGCTTCGCGATCCACATCGGCTTCGATTTCATCGGTCATCACCACAATGGGGGCCTTGGCACCCTGATGGCGGGCCGCTTGGATGATGTCTTTGGCGGAACTTGCGCCCCACTGATAGTTCATCAGAATGACGTCGTAATTGTCAGACAGGATTTCCGGCACCGCCTTATCTAGCTCTGGCAGCCAAGTTATTTCGTAGGCGGTGTGGAAAATTTCAGACAACAGGCTGCCAATCAACAGGTATTCAACCTGTTCAGCGTCGATAAATAGCAACCTGACATGGGTATCCATAACGTGTTAACCGGCCGTGCGCCGCGCATCCTGCATAATTATTGGTTTTGATTATATTCTGAGTGCGGCGACTCTACCTTAGCCACCGTCGCAGGGAAACTGCCAATCGACCCATATAGCCAATTGATGGTATGAATGGTTTTTTCCTGCCAGACGGTTATCACTGGGGCGCTCGCCACGGCGATTTATATACACTGCAACATTGACCAAAGCCACTGGCCCAAGTCGCGGATCGCTAGCGGCTCACGGGCAACCACCGGAAGCTGACACGCCCAACCAATCAGTGGCACCAAACCCTGTATACTTGCCCGATATTCAAAACATGCCGGTGGCGGATTGCACTGCCACACCCTATGAGCACAAGGTACAAAGCCTTGCACATTTACCCTTGTTATAGGCCCCGAGCCCAGCATTAAGCATCACCGGGCCCCGAGAGTTAGTCAGTGTCCAAACACGTCAACAAATTAAACCCTCGCCAGCGTGAGGCCGTCTTGCACATAGACGGCCCTTGTCTGGTGCTCGCGGGTGCCGGCTCGGGTAAAACCAGCGTTATCACCCGCAAAATTGCCTATCTCATTGAAGAGTGCGGCATGCCCGCGCGCCATATTGCAGCGGTGACTTTTACCAACAAGGCCAGCCGCGAGATGAAAGAGCGGGTCAGCGGATTGGTAAAAGGTGTTGCCGCGCGCGGCCTAACTGTGTCTACCTTTCACAACTTGGGCCTAAACATCATTCGGCGCGAACACAAACAGCTCGGCTTTAAGCCAGGCTTTTCCATATTCGATGCCGAAGACGCGCGCGCACTGTTAAAGGAATTGATGCTCAAAGATGGCGACCTCGACTCCGATCATTTAGATCTGGTGGCCAATCAAATTTCCAATTGGAAGAATGACCTCACCGTACCGGAAATGGCTGCGTCTAAAGCCCAGAGCACCGGCGAGGCGCAGATTGCGGAGATCTATCGCCGCTACAACCAAGCGCTAAAGGCCTATAACGCTGTCGATTTTGACGACCTCATTTTGACGCCGGTGCGGTTGTTTTCTGAATACCCGGAAGTACTGGCCCGCTGGCAGCGAAAAATTCGCTATTTGTTAGTCGACGAATATCAGGACACCAACTCTAGCCAGTATCTGCTGGTAAAATTGTTAGTGGGCGATCGCGGCGGCCTCACGGTGGTGGGCGACGACGATCAATCAATCTACGCTTGGCGCGGGGCGCGGCCAGAAAATTTGTTTCTACTGAAGAAAGATTTTCCGTCCTTGGAATTGATTAAGCTCGAGCAAAACTATCGCTCCACCAGCCGCATACTCAGGGTGGCCAACCATCTCATCGCCCACAACCCACACGAATTTGAAAAGGCGCTGTGGTCGGAAATGGGGCTGGGTGAAGAGATTCGCGTCATTCGCTGTGCCAATGAAGATGCCGAGGCCGAGCGAGTGGCCATGGAGATTTTATCGCAACGTCTCAAGCGCCAAATTAAATTTCGCGACTTCGCCATTCTGTATCGCGGCAATCATCAAGCGCGACTGCTCGAAATCAAACTGCAGGCACACCAAATTCCCTACAGCATTTCCGGCGGCACCAGTTTTTTTGCGCGCGCGGAAATCAAAGATGTGATGTCGTACCTGCGATTAATCGTCAACCCCGACGACGACAATGCATTTCTACGCATTATTAACACACCGCGCCGGCAGATCGGCACCAGCACCCTCGAAGCCTTGGGACACTACGCCAATCAACGGCAAATAAGTATGTTCGCCGCCTGCCACGAAATCGGGTTGGCGGAACACATACCCGCCGCGAGTTTGGACCGCATCCAACGCTTTTGTCACTGGTTGCAACACATTGGCGAATTGTGTCGGGGCGCGGAACCGGTCGCCGCCATCAAACAAATGGTGGAAGACATCGACTACGAAGGCTGGCTACACCAGAATGCGTCCAGCCCAAAAGTTGCCGAAAAGCGCATGGAAAATATTTGGTACCTATTGGAGTCGATCAAAACCATTATGCAAAAGGCCGATGGCGAAGAGATCACCATTGAGGACGCCATTGCGAAATTAGTGCTACGCGACATGTTGGATCGACAGGCCGAGGAAGACGATCTAGATCAGGTGCAGCTCATGACTCTTCATGCCTCTAAGGGCCTGGAATATCCTCACGTTTTTATGGTGGGTATGGAAGAGGACCTGCTGCCCCATCGCACCAGCATCGAAGAAGATAACATCGAAGAAGAGCGGCGCCTCACCTACGTGGGCATTACCCGCGCGCAAAAGACGCTGACCATGACCTGGGCGGGCAAGCGCAAACAATACGGCGAAATTATCGAAACCTCTTATTCGCGCTTCCTTGATGAATTACCGGAGGAAGATGTGAATTGGGAGGGCATGGGCCAACACAACCCAGACGCCAATCGAGCCCAGGGCAGCGCGACGCTCGGCAGCCTGCTCAGTATGTTAGGCGGCGCCAAACCCAAGTAGCGGCGCTTTGACCCGATGCCGCATTGGCGCTAAGGTTTGACCACCGCCAACTACACCGGACGAACTATGTGTGGTCGATTTAATCTCATTCAATCACCGGCCGTTTTGCAGCTAATGCAAGACTTAGGTGTAGCGGGTCAGCAACTTCGATTCAACGCAGACTGCGCTCCCTGCAATTCCATTAGCATCATCACTGGCGAGCCAGAATCCCCCTCGGTGCGCGATGCGATTTGGCACCTCTATTTAGAGGCTACAGCCACCGGCTTTAAGCCGCACCCGCGCTATTGGTCCATCAACACCAATTGGCAACAACTGGCAAAGAAACGTGAATTTAACCTTAGCCGCTGCTTAATTCCCGCTACCAGTTTTGTTGAAAGTCAGGACGGGAAACGGCCCCACCAATTGTCTTTTGCTGGTGAAGCTTTCTGTTTCGGCGGCCTGTACAAGACTTGGACGCACGCACAGACTGGCGAAACAGTCATATCAGCCTCAATTATTACCTTGCCAGGCCACCCAAAGCTGGAGCATATCCACCGCAAGTCACTGCCGCTGATATTTAATCAAGATCAGACCGCTGACATGCAAACGTGGCTCGATCCAATGCTAACCAATACGGAAAAACTACAACCCTATTTGATCAGCCAATTGCGGCTACCTCTGACGGCCATAGCCGTTGACAAATCGAGTACAATGCGGCCTACAGGTGAACAATTCATCATAGCCGCGGATGAAATGTAGCATGGAAAACAAAACCTATTGGGAGAATATTTATACTACTAGTGCTGCTGACTCTGTTAGTTGGTTTCAAACTCACGCCGACACCAGTTTGCATTACATAAATAAATTAGGCTTAGATAAAAGCTGCTCTATAATCGATGTGGGCGGCGGGGCATCAACGCTCATAGATGACCTCATCGTAAACGGCTACTCAAACCTAACGGTGCTTGATCTTTCCAAAACCGCGCTTGAAACAGCGCAGCAACGCCTTGGCGATAGGACTGAACACGTTCAATGGATTGAAGCTGACGTTACTCGGGTCAACCTTGAGAAAGGTCAATTTGATATTTGGCATGACCGTGCGGCGTTTCATTTTTTGACTCAGCCAGAAGATCGCATTGCTTATCTTAAAAACTTGCTACATTCTGTGAAGATAAATGCGCACATAATCATTTCAACATTCTCAGAAAACGGGCCGAATCAGTGCAGCGGTTTGCCCGTCGCGCGCTACTCGGCACGTTCATTACAAGAACAATTCGGTAAAAAATTACTGCTTGTAGAACACTTTCAAGAAATGCACCAAACGCCCACTGGAAAGACACAAGAATTTTTGTTCGCCCACTTTACAGTTGCCTCCTAATAGCTCGGCACCAATCAGAAACAAGCTAAAACTCTGCCGCAAATACAATTACGCTAACCATTTGTATCGCTAGAAATTCTTTCATTGTTTGATATGCTCATAACGTCAACCAGTGGCTCTGGCCGATGAGTATGGTAGCCCTGCGCGTATTCCACACCCATCTCACTCAGTAGATCTAGCGATTTTTGATCTTCAACGAACTCCGCCACCATAATTTTTCCCAGCGCGCGGCCAATATCGCTAATGGCGCGAACCATGGCGCAGTCAGCGTCGTCGGTTGCCATATTCTTCACAAAGGATCCGTCAATTTTTAAATATTCAACGGGCAACTGCTTTAAGTATGCAAACGAAGACAATCCCGCGCCAAAATCATCGAGCGCAAAACTACTGCCTTGTTCGCGTAAACACCCCATATAGTCATGCACTAATTTAAGGTTACTTATTGCGGCAGTTTCTGTAATTTCAAAGCAAATTTTCTTTGCTGGAATTGCATATTGATTTAATGTTTTGAGGGTGAACTTTGTAAAATCTTTCTCGCCAAAAGAGGTGCCTGATATATTAATGTGACAAGCATCAATGCTACCCATAAAGGCCGGACTTTCACTAAACTTTCTACAGACTTCTTCAATAACCCAGCGGTCTATAAAATGCGCCACCCCAAAACGTTCGGCCGCCGGCAGAAAAGCACCGGGCGGAATCAAATCTCCGCCCTCGGTACGCATGCGCACTAGCACCTCTATACGCATTCCCAAAGCGTCGGTTTGCGGTACTAACTGCTGGGCGTACAGCACCAACTGATCGCCTTTAATTGCGAGATTAATACGCTCCAGCCACTCCATTTGAACTTTTCGTGCCGTGAGTTCTTCATCACCTTGATATGTTAGCAGCACTCGGTTGCGGCCCTGCTCTTTGGCTAAATGGCAGGCAGAATCAGCTGCCTGCAGTAAATCGGCCTCATCGCTGCTAGTTGCCAGTATTGGCACAATGCCAATACTACAGCCAATGGTGAAACTTCTGCCCTCCCACACAAAAGGCAATTCTTTCAAATCATGGCGCAGCTGTTCGGCTATTTTTACCGCCGCATCAGGCTCACAACAATCGAGAATCAACCCAAATTCATCACCACCTAAGCGCGCAAGCAGATCTCTTTTTCTTAAACTTTTAGCCAACTGTTGGGTAACTTGTACCAGCAATTGGTCACCGGCAAAATGGCCTAGGGTATCGTTAATAATTTTAAATTGATCGAGATCTATAAAGCACAAACAATGCACATAATTTTCATTGCGCGCATTAATTAAGCTTTCCTTTAGATAAGCCTCGAACGTGCGTCGATTCAGCAGACCGGTAAGATTATCGTGCCGCGCTTGGTAGGTGAGTTCTTGTGATAGTCGGTACTGCTCAGATACGTCTTCAACAATACAAATAAAGCGATTTGTATCGGACTCCTCATTCGAGAATTTCGACATCGTAATTTTAGCCCAAATTTCACTGCCGTTTTTGCAGCACAACCTAAGCTGAAAACAAACACTGTCCTGAGTACCTTCGGCTACGGCTTTTCGCTGTGACAAGTCAACCTGGCGATCCTCAGGAAATATCAAATCGCGATAAGGTATCATCAACAACTGTTCGCGCGTGTAGCCTAGTGTCGTGCACAGTGCACTGTTAGCCTCTACGATACAGCCCTCGCTGTTTAGCTGCGCAATGCCCATTGCCGCCTGCTCGAAGGTAGTTCTATATTTGTGTTCTGAATTTCGTATAACCGCCGTCATGCGATAGATAATGTAGCTCGCGAGCGCACCCAAAACGACGAAAAACACAATAGAGGCAACCGATAATATCGTCACTAGCGCGCGGCTTGCTAAACTCATTTTTTGGCGGAAACGAAACGCCTGCGTCGCCAATTGATCATTAACTTGTTCTAGGTCTGCGTGCAATGCACTAACCACAGCCATATCGACTTGCTCTTGCTGCCAAGCCCGACGTAGCTTGCGCTGCATGACGCCTAACTGAATTACAGGGGCATCACTTTGGCGCCAGGCATCCACTGCATCCCGAAAATAGGGCGCATTTTTCAGCAACCTAAACATGCGAATCATCTTATCGACGTCATCGGGGTGATTACCGCCGGCCAACAGGCCCTGTCGAGCGGTATCCAGGTCGATTGGGGTAGCCTCTAGGGCTAGGCGCGCGACCATGTCACCCACGGGGACTTGGTAGTACCGGTTGGCCTGCGCAAAGGCCTGAGGGTCGCCAGTGCGCGCGTAGATGTTGGTATGGCGCACAGCTTCTACTTGGGCGCGGGTCCACGCGCTAAGCCCCGCCAAGTACGCCGTGGCGCCAGCTTGAATCTGTATCACCGTGACGGTAAATACAATGGCCGTGACACCTAGCAGCGCAAGCGTAGCCATGAGCACTCTGAAGCGAGGGCCGGCGCGTGACCGACTTCTTCTAGAAGGAAAAAACCCTACCAAATCAACCTCTTATAACCTATCTTCGCTTTCATATATCAGCTTCTACGTCATCACTATTGCGCCGCATTAGCGTAGGATGGTCTCAAAAATCACGCCGAACCAGCGCTTGTGAATATATAGCGTAGACTTGAAACAGGATTTTAGCGGCGCAACGGGAAGGGGATATCGCTCGGCATCGTGACAGCTAGCCGCCACAACAGCATCATTTGAACCCATAGAGAGCTCTGCCATGAACCAGCGAATGCAACCCGAGGATTTACAGGCACTTAAGATTGCTTTCAGTTATATGCCAAAGGCTATTGATGTGAGCCGCTACAGCCATGGCGACCGCTACCAGAAAGTGCTCAACCATATTGAAGCGGTTAGGGAAGTGCTGCTTATCAATGACATTGATCCAGAAGAAGTTTACGGCGAAATTCACGATGATATTGCACCCAACTCCTCCTACTGAGTCACGGGCACAGCGCTTTTGGTAATACACACGTGGACCAATAATAAATCAGCACTAATTTAGTGTATAAAGCCTGAAGTGTTTTTAAATTATTAAAAATTCTTCAGGCTTAATTTAGAGCTATCAGAATTTCGTTATTCTGATTTTTCCTGCATAGATAGATCCTTTCGATATCGGTAGATGTTGTATTCCACCGTTTCAAAATGCGAGCTCCAGCGCTGCCAAAACGCTTTAACTTTTTCTTCAGATCCCAAATGCTTGACCATTATTTCACTGAATTTTTGCTCGGGCGGCGCCATATCGGCATAATTTTTAAATGGAATAGCCAATTTCATTTGCGGCGTTCCGCCCACAGGGAACTGCCAAGACCAATGGTAGGGCCAGTTATTTTCTTTGGCCGCCGTACTGATGGTGGCCATATCTTCTTTCATGGCTTCCCATTGACCCATTTTAACGAAATATTGACTCACACCAACAAAGTTGGCTTCCACGCCTTTCGGCCAATGGGTATTTTTTAGGTCTATCCTTTCCAAGTTGTGACCATAGCGCTGCGCGTATTTATCGACGTGCTTACTCCAATGTTTATCAGGGCGCTTCTCCATGCCCCACTTTTCGTAGCTATCCGCATCTTTCCACTCAAAGCAACAATAGCGAATCATGTACTGATTTAGTTGCTCACCTAACACGGGTGTGTAGACGCGCCAAGCTCGGGGGTCTTCGAGTTTTTCACGCTCTCTCATGTGATCTTTAAATTTCTTTTCGAAATCTGCGTGCATGCCTGGCTTAACCTCTGCCATCCACATCTCCGCCAGCAGCACTTTATCTTGCGCTTGCGCCGGCATGACCACAAAGATCAAAGCGGCGAGTAGACCAGCCAACCCGCTTCCATGTTTTCGTCCATAAATCATTGTTTTTTCCTCATCGCATATTTGAAAAAATACGCGCACACAAAACAGCCCTAAAATACTTGCGTTACGCAGAGGCATAATAATTGATCAAACGTGCAATTTTTATATTGTTTGGCTGCTAGCAACTGGCTACTTATTTCGATCGACACTTAAATATCACGGTTTAGGGGAGCGAAATTCTGTTTTCAGCGGCGCCTATGTTGATTCCGGAGGGATAGGGCGTGCGGTCGATGAGCGGGACGCTTTAAGCGCTGCGCCCCCCAGGGAGGGCGCTCGCTCAACACATCTACGAGAGGACGGTACGGCTATTTCACAAAGCAGAAGAAATTGAGCTTATTGCCGTCTAAATCCCGAAAATAGCCACCGTAGAAACTGCCCTCACCCCGTGGGCCGGGTGCACCTTCATCGGTGGCGCCGAGGCTAAGGGCTTTGGCATGCAGGGCTTGCACTTGCTCGGGCGTCTCTACCGCCAACGCAATCATCGATCCATTGCCCGCACTGGCCGCCTCGCCATTAAAGGGGCGCGCAATGCAAAATCCGGGCTTTTGAGGGTCGTTGGCCCAGGCGATAAACCGCTCATCTTCCATCAGCCGCTGCGCGCCAATCTCGGCCAACAGGGCATCGTAAAAGGCTGCTGCCTTGGGCATATCGTTGGTCCCGACCATCACATATCCAATCATTTTCGCTTCCTCCATTGAAATTGAGGCTTGGTTATAGCAGATTGGGCGCGCTGTCGCGCTAGATTCAGTGGGCAGGTTCTACGGCCAACGGCGCTGAATATACGACCAACACGGCCTATGCGTCGCCCTCGTCGCTATTACAGCCCTTATAATAAGAACACCAAATACCTAATAAAGATCACTATGCAGCCGCTAAATCAACAACCCTTGGTGCAGAAAATTCTGAACCAGCCCAACTACCAGTTTTGGGCCCTGAACCTCTTCGGCTGGGCCGGTTACGGCTTTTTCGTTGCGCTATCCGCGATTTTCTGGGATCGACACCTCGGCCTGCAGGCAGCCTACACCCTGATGTCGGTGACTACGGGCCTGGTCTTATCGCTAGGTTTGCGAGAATTTTTTAAGAAAATCTGGAACCTGAATGCCATCTTGCGCGGCATCTATTCGCTGCTCGCGGTCATTGTTATTACCGGCATTTGGTCATTTGTGAAAATGGAGGTGTTTTTTTACCTCAATAAGGACATGGAGTCGTCCCGCAGCCTCTACGAATATCTGGGCTGGTACACCTATTCATTTTTCATATTCTTGAGCTGGGCTGCACTCTATTTCAGTTTGAAATACTACCGCATGCTACAAGCGGAAAAAGAGAAAACACTTAAAGCGCAGGCCATGGCCCATGAAGCACAATTGAAAATGTTGCGCTACCAACTCAACCCACACTTTTTGTTCAACACCCTCAACGCCATTTCCACGCTGATCCTGGAAAAGGAAACGGTCACGGCCAACGGTATGGTCACAGAGCTGAGTAAGTTTTTGCGCTATTCACTCGACAACAATCCCATGCAAAAAGTAACGCTCGCACAGGAAGTGGAGACGCTGAAACTCTATTTGGGTATTGAAAAACTGCGCTTTGAAGAGCGACTGAACATTAATTTTAGAATCAGCGAATCGGCCCGCAACGCGCACATCCCCAACCTGTTGTTGCAACCGCTCATTGAAAATGCCATTAAATACGCCATCGCCAAAAGCCCGAACGGCGGCACAATAGAACTGGATGCCGATGTGCTGCATAATCAGCTGTCTATTCAATTGAGCGACGATGGCCCGGGTATTGCCGACATTCCCGTCGCTATGCGCGATCGGATCGAGGGCCAACACGGCGGCGTAGGCTTGGCCAATACCCGCGAGCGACTGCACGAGCTGTACGGCGCCGCCCACAGTTTTGAATTGGAAAATATTGAACCGCGAGGACTGCGCATTACCATTCGCATTCCCTACAGCAGTACTGAAAGGAGCAAGGCGGCATGACTTTAAAGGCACTCATT
Source organism: Simiduia aestuariiviva (assembly GCF_014192475.1). Lineage (GTDB taxonomy): Bacteria > Pseudomonadota > Gammaproteobacteria > Pseudomonadales > Cellvibrionaceae > Simiduia > Simiduia aestuariiviva. Next base: position 539,454 of record NZ_JACHXZ010000004.1, on the reverse strand, counting down.
GTGGACGACGAATCGCTGGGCCGGCGCGGACTTAAATTGCGACTCGCAGATATCGAGGGCGTCGAAGTTGTGGGTGAATGCACCAATGGCAGCGAAGCCTTGGCGGCCATTCCCGAGCTGTCTCCCGACTTGGTGTTTCTCGACATTCAAATGCCGGGTATGGACGGCTTTGATGTGGTTCGGAGCCTGCAAGCTGACGATATGCCGATGATTATTTTCTGCACGGCTTTCGATCACTACGCCGTCGATGCCTTTAAAATTCACGCCGTGGATTATCTGCTCAAGCCCATAGAAGACAGTCGCCTACGTGAAGCCGTGAGTCGCGCACGCGAAGTGTACGAGCACAAAAATGCCGTTGCCGATAAAGCCCAGTTGCTGGATGTGATCGGCCGCATTACGCAGAAAGACCCCGCACAGGTGGACCAATGGCTGTCCGACGATGAGGGCACAGCGCAATACCCGGAGAAAATTGCAGTTAAAGATGGCGGTAATATTACCCTCGTGCCGGTGGCTGATATCGATTGGGTAGACGCTGCTGGCGACTATATGTGTTTACACGTTAACGGCGTGATTCACGTGATGCGCATCACCATGAAAGCCCTCGAAGAACAACTCAATCCCGCCCTGTTTCAACGCGTGCACCGCTCCACCATCGTCAACATCAAGCGCATTGAGAAAATCAGCTCACATATAAACGGCGAATACCATTTAATCTTGCTCAGTGGCGACAAGCTAAAGATGAGTCGCAGCTACAAAGACAAGGTTTCCACCTTTTTAAAATAGCCGCTGATCGCACGAACTATCTAATCGCGGCCATCGCGTTCCACTGGCCGCAGTTTATTTGCGCTACACCTCAATTGGCACTCCCGCACTAGGCTATTTTGCTAAGGTGAAATCCTCACCAGCATCTGTGCCTCGTCATTGGATTTGCCACCATGAATTTCACTAAAGCTACGCTGCGCAATCCACCTGCTGCGATTGTCGCCATCGTTTTCGCCGTGGCCTTTGGCCTCTTTAGCTTAGCCAAGCTACCGATTCAATTGTTCCCCGACATAGAAAACCCTGTGATTAACATCCAGGCCGGTTGGCGTGCCGCCAGCCCCAAGGAGATGGAATCGGAGATCGTGGAGCCCATTGAAGAAGTGCTGCAAGGCTTGCCCGGCGTCAAGGAGGTGGTGGCCTCCTCCAATGCGGGTTGGGCGTGGATCAACTTGACCTTCAGCATGGACACCGACATGCAGAAGACCTTGTTGGACGTGATCTCGCGCATGAATCGCCTCAAGCCACTGCCGCGCGACGCCACACAACCCATTATCAGCCTTGGCGGTGGCGGCAGCGGTGGCCCCGCATTGACCTGGTATTTCCTGCAAGTGCTGCCGGGCAACGACACGCCGGTCGATGAGTACATTCCCTTTGTCGAAGAAGTCATTAGCCCCGCCATTGAATCCATACCCGGCGTGGCCAGCGCCCGTGTGGGCGGCGCCGGCGGCGGCAATCAGGAAGAACTGCAAATTCGCTTTGACCCCTACCGCGCCGCGCAACTGGGAATTCAGCTACCTGCCGTAGCGGGTTTAGTGAGCCAATCCAATGACGTCTCGGGCGGGCGGGTCGATGTGGGTCGACGGCAATACACGCTGCGCATGGCGGGGCGCTTTAAACCCGAAGAGTTGGGCGGCATGGTGTTGGATTGGCGCGACGGCAAGCCCATCACGCTGGGCGACATTGCCGACATCTCGGTGCGCAAACCCGATCGCTTTAGTCTCGCCACACAAAACGGCAACCCCGCCATCGGCATTGAAATTACGCGCGAAAGTGGTGCCAATGTACTGGCCACGCTCAACGCCGTGAAAGCAAAAATGGCGGAGCTGCGCGACGGCCCAGTGGCGGCGCGCAATCTAACCGTGGTGCAGTCCTTCGATGCGTCGGTGTTTATTTACCGGGCCATCAACCTCGTTACCAGCAACATCTTTTTGGGCGTATTGCTCGCCGTGGGTGTGCTCTGGTGGTTTTTGCGGCGGTTGAGGGCCACCGCCATTGTGGCCCTGAGTATTCCGATATCTCTGCTGTCCACCTTCATCGTGCTGCAATTCACGGGTCGCACGCTCAATGTCATCTCTTTGGCGGGGCTGGCCTTTGCCGTGGGCATGGTCTTGGATGCGGCGATCGTGGTGCTGGAAAACGTCGTGCGCCTGCGCGAGCAAAAGCAAAACCCCGACGACAGTGCCACGCAGGGCACGAGCGAAGTGTGGGGCGCATTGCTCGCGTCCACAGCCACCACGGTGGCCATCTTTTTGCCGGTGGTGTTTTTGAAAGATGTGGAAGGCCAGCTATTTTCCGATCTCGCCCTCACCATCACCATCGCCGTCAGTATTTCACTATTGGTGGCCATTACCGTGGTGCCTCTGTTGGCGTCCAGATGGCTAAAAGAGGGCGGACTCAAAGACCACAACCTGCCACTGTGGACGCGCATCACGGGCTTGATCATGCGCCTAACGCACACCCCCAAGCAGCGCTGGAGCCTGATCGCGGGACTGATCAGCGCACCGCTACTGGCCATGTGGCTACTGCTACCTGAGATGGACTATCTACCGCCGGTGAAACGGGATGCCGTGGATACCTTCTTCCGCTTTCCACCGGCCACCAACATTGACACCATCGAAAAGGAAATCATCGCGGTGATCAACGAGCGCATGGGGCCCTACATGCGCGGCGAAAAAGAGCCCGCGCTGAAGAACTTCTACGTGCTGGTATGGCCGGGCGGCGGCACCATGGGCGCACGCGCACTGGATCAATCCAAGGTAGAAGACCTACTTAAAGTGGTGCGCGAAGAAATCACAGTGAACCTGCCCGATACTCAAGCCTTTAGCGCGCAGGGCAATTTATTCGGTCAATTTGGTGGCAATCGCGCGGTCCCCCTGCACCTGCAAGCGTCCGACCCCAAATTGCTCGCACACGTTGCCGAGCGAGCGGTGGGCTGGGTCAACGACGCCATTCCACAGGCTCAGGCGCGGGTCGAGCCCGGCACCTCTGACTCAGAGCCCGAACTCAGACTGACGCCGAATGATCGCGCCCTGCAAGAGCTGGGCTGGAACCGGCGCGACATGGGCGCCGTCATTCGGATGCTGGGGCAGGGGCTGTGGGTGGGTGAGCACTTCGATGCCGTCAAACGCATGGACGTGATACTGCGCACCCAGCGCTGGGACGATCCAGAGACGCTCGCCAGTTTGCCGCTGGCGACCCCGAGCGGCGCCGTGGTTCCGCTCAGCCAACTGGCCAGCATCGAACGCACAGTGGGGCCCAATCAAATTCGCCGAATCGATCGCCGCCGCACCTTGACGCTCATGGTGGTGCCGCCCGAGGACATGTCCCTAGAGAAGGCTATCGCCACCTTGCGCACCGAGGTGGAGCCCAAGATTCGGGAGGCGCTCGCCAGCGGCAATGTGCAATACGGCGGCAGCGCCGACAATCTCAATCAAGCCCTTGGCACCATGGCTGAAAACTTTGCCGTTGCGCTGCTTATTCTGTTTTTGTTGATGAGCGTACTTTTTCGCTCGCCCAAAGACAGTGCGCTAGTACTCTTGGCCATGCCACTGGCCATGGTGGGTGGCGTGATCGCCCTGCAGATTCTCAACTGGGTGGGATTCCAACCCCTAGACCTGCTCACCATGATTGGCTTCGTGATCATGCTCGGGCTAGTGGTCAACAACGCCATTTTGCTGGTGCATCAAACCCGATCCGCCGAGCGCGAGGGCATGAATCGGCACCTCGCGGTGGAGCAGGCACTGATGCTGCGCTTGCGGCCCATCTTTATGAGCACCTTGACTAGCTTGTTTGGCATGTTGCCACTGTTGCTCATGCCCGGTGAGGGCAGCGTCATCTATCGCGGACTGGCGGCAGTGATTGTAGGCGGCATGAGTGTCAGCACCGTGTTCACCCTCGTGTTATTGCCCTGCTTCTTGCGCATGGGGGCAAAAGGCCAACTGTCAGCACACGATATTCCGCCCGGCAGCCAACTTCGTCATTTGAAATCTGTGGCCTGAGGAAAACGCCATGAAACAACTTCTAACCATAACAGCACTGGGCCTGTGTTTAGCCAGCGCCCTCACCTTTGCCCAGCAACAGCGCCCGCCGGCGGCGGTGGAAGTGGCGGAGGCCCAAATACGAGACATAGCGCCCACCGTGTGGGTGCCCGGTACGGTCATCAGCCGGCAAGATTCCAACATCGCCGCCGAAATATCTGGCAATTTGCTGTGGGTTGCAGAAGTGGGCGACCAAGTGACCCAGGGGCAGACACTGGCGCGCCTGAACGATCGCGTCTGGCAGCTGCAATTGGAGAACGATCAAGCCAATGTGGCCCGTTTACAAGTCAGCCTGGACTTCTTGGAGCGTCAAGTCGTGCGCAGCGAGCGCTTGGCGCAGACCAACAGCACCTCTAAGTCTGAATCGGAGCGACTCACCATGGAGCGCGATACCACGCGCCAACAATTGCAAGCCGCCAAGGTGGCCCTAGCGCGCACGCAGTACGACTTAGAGCGCACCCACATTAAAGCGCCCTTCGACGGCATCCTAGTGGCGCGCAACCACCAGCCGGGTGAACATATCGGTGTGGGCGAAACGCTAGTGCGGCTCACCAACATCGAGAATCTGGAGATTCGGGCACAGGCGCCGCTGGGCACTCTGCGCTATTTGAGCCCCGGTGCCGAGGTGGCCATCAAGAGCCAGCAGGCGACTCGCACCAGCCAAGTGCGCAGCCTAGTGCCCGTGGGTGATGAGCGCTCTCGCATGCTGGAACTGCGCATAGCGGCCGATGCCAACTGGATTATCGGCGAGGCGGTGCGCGTCGAACTTCCCAACGGCGAACGTCAAGCCTCGCTCACGGTCCCGCGCGATGCATTGGTGTTGCGCGAACACCAAATATACGTGTTCAAAGTGGGCACAGACGACAAGGCTGAGCGCATTGCCGTACAGACCGGCGACGGCTACGGCAGCCGGATCGCCATCACCGGCAACCTTAGCGCCGGTGATCTCGTCATCGTACGGGGCGCAGAGCGATTGCAGGAGGGCCAGACCGTGAACATTATCAAACAACATGCCGCCACTGAGGGGCTCGCGAGCAACAGCTAAGCCACCCGCTCGCCTAGCCCTTTCAATTCGGATTTTTGCCCCCATCATTGGGGGCAACCCTCAGTTTTTTATATGAGCCGAATCGATTCCCATGAAAACTGCATTCCTACTGCAAAATCAAAACAAGCTGCTGCTGAATAAACAGCGCGAGTGGGTAGACGCCACCGACCTCAAGAGTCTGTACCTCACGCCCCACAAAGACGAAGCCATCAATCAAAAGGTGGAAGTTAACGCCAAGGACTACACCCAGCGCATACACTTGTTGGAGTGCCCCCTGAATGAAAAGGGGCTGCCACAGGTGCCTGAAGACGCCCTGCCGGAACCGCTGCCAAAAGCTGAACGAACTACCGAGCAATCCAGCCTGCTGGTCGAAACGGCAGATGACGGCGACAATACAGACGCGCTAAGCTCCTCGGCAGAATCCGCGGATCCCACACCCGACGCGAGCCAGACCGAGACCACGCTGGCCCCATGATCCAAACTTCACTCAGGCCCGAGGAGTAGCCCTTGACCAACCTTTCGCACGCCCTAAAAGATAAGCTGGCCTGGTTGGCCAACGGCAACACCCACCTGTTGAAAGTGATTCTCCGGGGCCTCGAAAAGGAAAGCCTGCGCGTGGGCGCAGACGGAAAACTGGCGCAAACAGACCATCCGAAGGCGCTGGGCGCGACCTTAACCCACCCGCACATCACCACCGATTACAGTGAAGCGCTGCTTGAGTTTATCACTCAGCCGCACACCAGTGTCGATGCGCTGCTCGGTCAGCTGAGCGACATTCATACCTTTACCTATCGCCATTTGGGCGAGGAAGTGCTGTGGGGTGCGAGCATGCCGTGCATGATCGGCGCCGACGCCGACATCCCCGTGGCGCGCTATGGCAACTCCCACACCGGGCGCATGAAAACCACTTATCGAATTGGCTTGGGCCATCGCTATGGTCGCGCCATGCAAACCATTGCCGGCGTGCACTACAATTTTTCTTTTTCCGATGAATTGATTGCCGCACTGCACGCCCGCGCGAAGAGCCCATTAAGCTTTCAAGATTTTAAAACCCAAAGTTATTTCGATTTAATCCGAAATTTCCGCCGCTACTTTTGGTTGCTGGTGTATGTGTACGGTGCGGCACCGGCGGTGTGCCGCAGCTTCGTGAAAAATCGATCCCACAAATTATTGCCTGTGGGTGACGATGAACACAGCTTACACCTGCCCTATGCCACCAGCTTACGCATGGGTAACTTGGGCTATCAAAGTGATGCACAAACCTCGCTAACGGTGTGCTACAACAACCTCAATACCTATCTGAAAACGCTGTGCGGCGCCATTACCTTGCCACACAAAGAGTATCAGGCCATCGGTCTCAAAGATGCGCAGGGAAATTACAACCAACTCAATACCGCATTGCTACAAATCGAAAACGAGTTTTACTCCACCATTCGCCCAAAGCGCACGAGCCAACGCGGTGAAACTGCACTCAATGCACTACATGCACGCGGGGTCGAATACATTGAAGTACGCTGCGTCGATTTAAATCCCTACGAACCGCTCGGCGTCACCCGTGAACAACTGCATTTCATGGATGCGTTTCTACTGTTTTGCCTGTTGGACGAAAGCCCGGAAACGAACCCAAGCGAATATGCTGACATGCAAGAAAATCAGCGCCGCATCGTCGAGCAGGGGCGCGACCCGCAGCTGACACTGAAACAAGCGGGTCAAGAGAAATCCATGCATCAGTGGGCCAACGAAATACTCACGGGCATGGCACACAGCGCACAAGTGTTAGATCAAGCCTCCGATTGTGCAGAGTTCTCTCAGGCAGTGGCGGCAGTGAGTGCACGCATTGAAGATCCCCACCAAACACCGGCCGCCAAACTCTTGGCCGACATGCAAGCTAAAAACAAAACTTTTTATCAACTTGCCAAAGACCTTGCCGATCAGCACGCCGAATATTTTCGGGAGCGTTCACTCACCGACGAATCGCTCGCACTGTTTGAGAAGCAATCGGCGGCATCGCTGGCGGCGCAAGCCCAGCTGGAGCGCGATCAAACCGGCGACTTCGAACAATATTTGGCCGATTTTTACGCCCAATACACCTGCTGTGACAAACCTAAGTTCGACTGCCTTTAGGCGCCGCACGGCTGAGCGTGCGGGATGAACTATCTGGCTCATCTCGCACTTTCCGGTAGCGATGCGCAGGTGCGCACGGGCGGCTTTTTAGGCGACTGGCTAAAGGGGCCACTACACCAACACACCGAGCAATGGCCCGCAGGTGTTATTGCGGGCGTGCGCAGACACCGCGACATCGATGCCTGGATAGACAGGCAACCAGAAACCGCGACAGCCATGGCGCTACTCGGGCCGCGCTATCGACGTGTAGCCGGGCCCGTTATCGATATCATGTTCGACCACTTTCTGGCGCAACAATTTAGTCGATGGCACCAACCCGAACTCGCCCTATTTTGTACCGAAGTGTTTCGCCAACTGGGGCCGTTTAAAGCGCGCATGCCGAGCGGCGCGCAGCGCTTTCTAGAGCGTGCACAATCCCACAAATTATTTGAACGCTACGGCGACAAGGCAACCATTTACGGCGTGGTAGCGAGCCTACAACGGCGCTTGTCAAAGCCCGAACTGCTCGCAAATATTGAGCCCGTACTTGTGGCGCGAGACGCTGAGCTGGCGGAAGTATTTAATGAGGTCTACCCAAAACTGTTGACCTACGTGAACAGTCCTGTGCACGACCCAAGCAAGCGGGATTAACAGCATCAGTAACGGCAGCCACAAGCATTCGAAAATCTACGTTAAACTGTGCCATAGCAGTGGGCAACATGGGTTGCTATGCTGGCTCGGTTATTCAGCGCTAAGGATACGTCATGCAACATTTTTACCGCGTTAGCCTCACCGTTTTAGTTTTAGCCTTTGCTTTCGCCACGGCAGGTTGCTCGCCAGAAGGGTCTCAGATCGACGCGGAGGCGCCTGCCCCGCTTCGAGCGTCGACTATGAAAATGCACGCCGACACCTCCATCGCGGCCCCCGAGTTTCAGAGCGGAAATTCCTATTTGGCCTTTGAACACCAGATCACCGTCAGTGTGGCAAAGGATGAAATCATGTCGGCAGCGGAGCACATCAAAAGCTTTTGTCTCGAGCAATGCACAATACTGGCAACCAATTTACAACAGGGCGACCTCAGCTACGCTTTTGTGCGTATGCGCATGGCACCAGAGCGCGTTGCAACAGTAATTGAAAAAGCGGGAGCACTCGGCCAGGTCGTATCGCAAAACACGCAGGCGGATGATCTGCAAAACCAAGTTGCGGACAATTCCAAACGCATTGAAATGTTAATTAGCTACCGCGATAAGCTGCAGCAATTGGAACAAAATTCCGCACAAGAAGTAGATGCCCTGATTCGCGTTGCCTCCGAATTATCGCGTGTGCAATCAGACTTAGAATATGCACAGGGAGAAAAGGCACGCCTGTATCAACGCATCGATCAACCCATTGTGAGCGTGCACCTGCAAACTGTAGAGTACGACTCCTTTTGGTCTCCCATTGGCAAGTCACTGAGCCAATTTGGCGAGTACTTTGCCAAGGGAACCGCCTTTGTATTAATGGCGATAGCGTTTGGCATTCCAAGTTTAATTGGGTTGATAGTACTGTTTGTGTTGGCTCGTTTTGTTTGGCGAACATTGAAATGAAATCTGCTTACGCTAGAAAAAAGGCGCGCTATTTATGGCTTTGAAGGTGGGCATTATTGGCTTTGGATATGCCGCCCAGACGTTTCATTTTCCCCTACTAAGTCACGCCGCTGACTACGAGCTTTGTGCGGTACTCAGCAGCCAAGCTAAACCGCTGGTTGGCGATGTCCAGCACTACACCGAGCTCGAAGATTTTTTAAAGCATCCATCACTCGATGTGGTGATCATTACCGCACCCAATAGCCTGCACTACAGTTTGAGTAGCCAAGTGCTGCAGCGCGGGTTGCACCTAGTGGTGGAAAAGCCCATGACCGTTACCTTGGCGCAAGCACAGCACTTGTATGCATTGGCGGCGGCAAATGCTTGCACACTCACGGTCTTCCACAACCGCCGCTGGGATGGCGACTTTCTCACGCTGCGCGCCGCGTTGGACCACAATCGGCTCGGTGCAGTAAAGCTGTTTGAATCGCGTTTTGATCGGTTTCGACCGCGCGTGCGCGACCGATGGCGAGAGAATGCCGGCGCGGGTGCAGGCATCTGGTTTGACCTTGGCCCTCACCTCGTCGATCAGGCGCTACAACTGTTTGGCTGGCCCATACAGATTACCGCGCGCTTGCAAGCCCAGCGCCAAGGCGCACAAAGTGTCGATTACTTTCACGTTCAATTGCACTACCCCGATTGCGAGGTGGTACTGCATTCCAGCCCTCACTGTGCGGGGCCAGTGCATCGATTTAGAGTGGAAGGGAGTGCCGGCACGTTAACGATTGCAGATCTCGATCCACAGGAAGCGCAACTTAAAGCGGGGCTGTCCTTGGACGATCCACAGTTTGGTGTTTCGCAGCAGCGCCGAGCGCGGCTCGACACCGCCAGTGGAACCGAGTCGCCCGCACTCGAGCGCGGCAACTACCCGGCGTTTTATCGGCAATTGGCGCGCGCGTTAACAGTCGGGGGCCCGCTGCCCGTCACACGAAGGGATGCACTCTCGGTTATGGCGCTGCTGGCGCTCGCTGAACAAAGCCAGCAACGCGGTATGACCTTGGATTGCCCAGACCTGTCGGAGATAGTATGAGCATCAACATTCGAGCTTTCGAAAGCGGTGATAGCGAGGCCGTGCTGGCATTGAATAAAGCATCGGTGCAGTTTTTAAGTCCGATGGATGCCGAGCGCTTGCAACTGCTTCGCGCACACAGTGCATTATTTTGGGTGGCTGAAAACAACGAAGGGGTGGTGGGCTTTCTGTTGGCGTTTACCCATGGTGCCGCCTACGACAGCCCCAACTATCGCTGGTTTAATGCGCGCTTACAGCGGTTTCTTTACATTGATCGCATCGTGCTGAGCGCACAAGTTCGGGGGCAGGGGTTGGGCCAACAATTTTATCGGGAACTGACTGATTGGGCCAAAGCGCAGCAGTTAGTTTGGTTGGCCGCCGAAATCGACATTGCACCGTCCAATCCGCCGTCGCTGCAGTTTCATCAACAACAGGGCTTCATTACCGCGGCCGAACAAGCCGTAGGCAATAAACGCGTATCACTGCAAATTAAATCACTCTAACGCGTGTTTTTAACAATCTTGCGTTGTTCATTTGGTGGCGTGCGTCGCACCGCTATCAATCGCAACGGTGCGCCACTAGCGGGTGATTAGCGTTAGCGCTGGACTATCAAATTGTCGAAGAAAACGTCTACCACGCCGGTGTCTTCACCCTCTTCATTCTCAATAACCGTGCGAATGGCCGTGAGCGCATCCTGCCGCAGTTGCTCCTTGCCTTCTTGTGTGTCGATGACCAGCTCTTCCTGCCGACTCATCAACGTCACAAGCGTATCCCGAATGGCCGGCATGTGATGGCGGACTTTTTGGGCCGCGCTGACATCGTAAACCCGCACGGTGAGTTCGGCTTTTAGGTAGCGCAAACGACCGGGGCCACCGTAATTCACCACGAAGGGCGGTTGCAGCGGAATATACAGCGCCTCTGGCTTGGCCGGCGTTTCGCCCTCAGCCTCCGCTTCCTCATCTTGAGCCACGGTTTGCGGATGCCACAACAATAGACAACAGGCTATCAGTACTAAAGGTCTTAACATCGCCATAAACTACCCAAACAAGAACTCTGGAAAGCTTTTAGCATAGTCGCTCCAGCCCGTTTATGGTGCCGGGTTATTGTGCCAAATGCGGTTTTCGCCTAGTGTGGCCGGCAAAATTACGCCTTTATCCATTTAGTTAGGAGCAACCCATGCTACCCGGCATTCGTCAAACGTACTTTATTGTGTTCTTGGGCTGCACTGGCCTCATCCTCGCGGCGCTCTACATGCAGCACGCAATGGGCATGCACCCCTGTCCACTGTGCATCACGCAGCGCATTTTCGTCATAGTGGTCGGTCTTCTGGCGCTGCTGGCTGCGCTGCACAACCCCGCCGCCTTCGGTCGCAAAATTTACGGCGGCTTAAGCATCATTGGGGCGCTGATTGGCGCAGGCGTTGCTGGCCGTCACGTGTGGATTCAAAATTTGCCCGAAGACCAAGTGCCCGCCTGTGGCCCGGGTTTGGAATACATGTTCGAAACCTTTCCGCTCATGGACGCCCTGCGACTGTTGTTTCAAGGCGACGGCAATTGCGCCGACGTGGTCTGGCAATTTTTAGGCTTGAGCATTCCCGGCTGGACGCTGGTGGCGTTTGTGGGCTTGGCGGTAATTAGCCTGTGGCAAGCACTGCGCAAGGCGTGATCCCAGGGCTTCTCATACTGATTGCCTACCAGCTGGTCGGTGAACTGATCAGCTACTGGCTCAATTGGCCCATTCCGGGGCCCGTTGTGGGCATGTTGCTATTACTGGCCAGCCTGCGACTCGGCGCCGTACTGTGGCCTAGAGGCTGGTTGGTCGCCACCGAGACAGCAGGCAAAGCGCTCATCGATAATTTGAGCCTGCTGTTTTTGCCCGCCGGTGTCGGTATATTTTTTCTGCCCGATCACATTCAAGCTCAATGGCCTGCAGTCCTCGCGGCTATAGTGCTCGCAACTTTCATCAGTATGGTGTTGTGTGCAATCCTGCTGCGCTGGCTAAGTCGCCACCATGACTGAGCGCGCAACGGGCCTGTTGCTCATCGGCGCCACATTGTTGGCCTACCAACTGGGCTTGCTACTCTACCGACGCGCGGCTCGCCGCGTCTGGCTACACCCGCTGCTGACCGGCACCTTGTTAATGGCGCTGCTGTTAACTGCGCTGAACATATCCTTTGCCGAATACCGACAACACACGTTGCTATTTGATCAACTGCTGGGGCTTGCCACAGTGGCCTTGGCACTGCCGCTGCACCGCGAATTCCACCATCTCAAAGCGTTTATTGGGCCGGTTACGGTCACCGTAATATTTGGCGGCTTGGTGGCCTGCGCCACGGCTCTGGGATTGGCGGCACTGGCCGGTGGCAGCCATGAACTCCTGCTCGCACTGGCGCCAAAATCTGTCACCACCCCCATCGCCCTGAGTATTGCTGAGCAGTTAAATGCCAATACGGGTTTGACCACGGGCGTGGTTATTTTTACCGGTATTCTCGGCGCGCTCATGGCACCCTTGGCCTTCCGCGTGACGGGTTTGCAAGACCCGCGCAGCCAGGGCTTGGTACTAGGCATCAACGCCCACGGCGTGGGTACGGCGCGCGCGTTTGAGACCAATCCCATCACCGGCGCGTTCGCCAGTTTGGCCATGGGCTTGACGGGGGCATTCACAGCATTGTGGTTGCCAGCCACAGTGCAAGCGCTGACAAGGGGCTTTTGATTAGCGCTTGCCGGGCATCACACTTTCCCCTACATTGAGCACTAGTCTCGTCATTAAAAGCGTTAAGGAATTCGCAACATGCTCGAAAAATGTGCAACAGCTAAAGAACGTTGGGGTGGTGTTAGCGATATTATTGATCGTTGGCTGCAGGCACGTCAGGACATGCTGGTGCTGTACTGCAAACTGTCTGATTTCGACGCCTTTGAACCTGAGCAGCACGGCGACAAAGTTCGCACCCTGTGCCAAATGCTGGTGGATTATTCCTCTGCAGGCCATTTCGAGGTGTACAAGCAGTTGGTGAACGAAGCAAAAGAATTCGGCGACACCGAGGCCATTAGCGAGGCCGTTGAGTTGTATACCAAAATCGATCCAACTACCGATGTTATTCTCGATTTTAACGACAAATACCAAGAAACTGACGACTTGGATGCGCTTCGCAATGACCTGTCTCAATTGGGTGACGCCCTCGAGACTCGGTTTGCCGCCGAAGATCGATTGATCGCGGTTATGCACGATGCCCATAAGGATCTCGTGGCCTAGCCACGAGATTTAAAGCCGCCCGCGCGACTTGCCGTGGGGGGCTATCCCCCCAAGCGAAGCCCTCAGTTATACACTATCTTTAAAGCCAGAACCCTCTGCGCTCGGACTCGTGTATGAAATGGAAAGCTGCTGGCCTGATTGTGCTGCTTTGGCTCACAGCCTGCGATTCAACGCCCACCCCCACAAAAAGCATTGAAGTCGCCAATAAGGGGGCCCTGAGCGCATCGCTCTCGGACGATGGCGACTATGCCATTATCGGATCCATTTTCGAAGGCGGCAGCCTGTGGCGGCTCACGGATTTTGAACGCCTCTACAATTGGAACCATCGAGCCGGTGAACAATCCACCCTGCAGAGCAGCGCCTTTTCACCCGATACACGCTGGGCCGCTACCGCCACCACGCACACCATCGTGTTTTGGGATGTGCAGTCTGGCCAGGCCACTCGCTTTTGGAATGCGCCAGCGGAGATTTTAGACATGGCGCTAACGCCCAATGGCAATTATGCGCTGCTCGGCCTTGTGGACGGTACGGCAGTGATGTTTGACATTAAACGGGGCGGCGTCAGTCGCACCTTTCGACACACCAACCGGGTGCGCAAGGTGGCGTTATCTGCGGATGCTAAATTCGCACTCACGGGTTCAGAAGATAAAACAGCGGTGCTCTGGGACGTGGCCTCGGGCGAGGTGCTGCGCACGTTTACGCACGACGAAGAAGTGCAAATGGTGGCCTTGAGCCGCGACGGTACGCGCGCGCTGACGGCCGCCAAATACGACAAAGCCGTGCTCTGGAACCTAGAGTCGGGCCGCGCTATCGGCAATATTCCCCTGCAGGGCTCCATGGTCAAACGCGGCCTGCGATTTACCGCGGCGCGGTTTTCCGATGACGGGAGCCAGTTGCTCACTGGCCGGCCCGACGAGATAGTTCAGCTCTGGAGCGTTGAAAGTCTCACCGAAACAAAACGTTGGCGGCTCCCCAAGCGCGACACCCTACAACCCACCGGCGCCGCAGTGTTGGCATTGGCATTTACTGAAAACGGCTACGTTGCCGTGGCCAGTAACGGCTTTGTCCACGCCTTGCGCTAACAGTTTCCGAAACAGGCCCATAAAAAAAGGCTGCCTAGGCAGCCTTTTTAGCAAGGGCTCGCTTATTCGGCGGCCGCTGCCTCTTCGCCGGCGTCGATGCTCAGCAATTCCACTTCAAAAATCAGCGCCTGGTTTGGACCGATTGGGCCAGTGCCGCCGGGGCCGTAGGCCAGCTCTGACGGAATATACAATTCGTACTTGGCGCCGGGGCTCATCAACTGGAGCGCTTCGGTCCAGCCGGGAATGACACCGGTAACGGGGAAGCTAACTGGCTCACCGCGGCCGTATGAACTGTCGAACTCAGTGCCGTCAATCAGCGTGCCCTTGTAGTGCACGGTAACTGTGTCGGCCGTTGTGGGCTTGGCGCCTTCACCAGCGTTAACAACTTTGTACTGCAAACCCGACTCGGTGGTTTGCACACCGTCTTTTTTCGCGTTCTCTGCTAAATAGGCCTGGCTCTCTTTCATGTTGCCATCGGCCACGGCTTTGAATTTGTTTTCTTGCTTGGCCTGCGCCTTGGCTTGGAAATCCTGCATAACTTGCTGCATTTCTTCTTCACTGATGCGGCTTTCTTTGCCGGCTTGCACGTCGTTGATCGCCAACGCGATAGCCGCTGCGTCCAACTCAAATCCTTCCTGCTTAAACTGGCTCGCCATGTTGGTACCAAACATGTAGCTCACCTTGGCTTCCAAACTTTCGAGCTTGGCTTCTTCAGCTTTTTTATCTGCGCCACAAGCGGCCAACAATACAGACGCCAAGGCAATGCCTGACACCAGGCTATGTTTCATTTTAATCATTATCTTCTTCCGGTTGAGGTCCCAAGCTCCACACTGGCTCAGGCGTACATGACGAGCGGCCAATACTAGCCTAGTTATGCGGGCCTGTTAAGCGACCTGGAGGCCGCTCGGCCATTGCGCGGCGCAAAGCGGGGAAGGGGTCACAATCATGCAGTTGATAGTGAGAGGCCAGGCTGTTCAGCGCCAGTTCCGATGTGGGCGACCAAGGCAGTGCTGCCAGCTTGTCCAACACCGCCAACTCGGCACTGAGCTCGGTCTGCTTGATGCGCTCGCGCAGGGCTTGGACAACATCATCGGTTCGCGCCTGCGGTTTGAGTTGCCGGCGCAACTGGCGGATTGGCCAGACCACCGCGCGCTCCCACTCCACTACCGGTTGGCCAAGCGCGTGTAACTGCGCCCCATCGCAACCCGTACCGCGCCAATCCAACCACGCGCAACACAGCAACAAGGGCACACTCACGCCGGCGCGATCTTGCCAGCCCAAGCACTCAGTTTCCACATCCTTGCGGCCATAAATCCATAGTGCAAAATCTTTCAACGCTTGCATGATTTTCTGCTGGTGGCCGACAGGCGCGCTGCTACAATGCGCGCCATGATTGAATTAAACCAAGTGAGCCTGCAACGCGGGCAAAAATTTCTGCTTGAACAGGCGGACCTGCGCATTCACCCAGGCCAACACGTGGGCTTGATTGGCGCCAATGGTACGGGCAAATCGTCGCTGTTCCAATTGTTGCTCGGCGCACTTAGCACCGACGCCGGTAGCTGCCAAATACCCGACCAGTGGCGCATTGCCCACATGGCGCAAGAAATTGAGGATACCGGCAAACGCGCGCTCGATCACGTGCTCGACGGCGACACCGAATTGCGGCGTTTAGAGGCGCTTATTGCGCAGGGCGAGGGCGAAGCGCTGGCCAACGCCTATGCCGAAATGGAGCACATCGACGGCTACACCGCTGAAGCTCGCGCGCTGCAATTAATGGCGGGCCTTGGCTTTGCGCCCGGCGATGAACACAAGCCCGTGAGCGACTTTTCCGGCGGCTGGCGCATACGACTCAACCTCGCGCAGGCGCTCATGTGCCCGAGCGATCTGTTGCTATTGGACGAACCCACCAACCACTTGGATTTAGATACCACGCTGTGGCTAGAGCAATGGTTAAAACGCTACCCCGGCACCCTGTTGCTAATTTCCCACGACCGCGATTTCCTCGATCAAACGGTGGATCGCATCGTCAATTTAGAAGGCCAGAAATTGGTACTGTATGTGGGCAATTATTCCGCCTACGAGCGGCAAAAAGCCGAGCGGCTGGCACAACAACAACTGGCCTTCGAAAAACAGCAGGTACGCGTTGCCGAGATTGAAGATTTTGTGCGCCGGTTTCGCGCCAAAGCCTCAAAGGCGAAGCAGGCACAGAGCCGACTGAAAGAGCTAGAGCGCATGGAGAGTATCGCGCCGGCCCATATTGACTCCCCGTTTCACTTTGCCATCCCCTGTTAC
Organism: Simiduia aestuariiviva; assembly: GCF_014192475.1. GTDB lineage: Bacteria > Pseudomonadota > Gammaproteobacteria > Pseudomonadales > Cellvibrionaceae > Simiduia > Simiduia aestuariiviva. Next base: position 522,967 of record NZ_JACHXZ010000004.1, on the reverse strand, counting down.
GACAAGGTGAGCACGCCGCTTGTGGGCTTACAACAAGCGCGTTTAGGTTACGGCGCGCGGGCGCTGTTCGAGCAATTGAATCTCACCCTTTTGCCCGGCATGCGCATTGGTTTGCTCGGATTTAACGGCGCCGGTAAATCCACACTGGTTAAAGCCTTTACCGGCGATCTCACCCCCCTTGCCGGCGAGCGCGTGAGTGGCGAGCATTTGCGCATCGGCTATTTTGCCCAGCACCAATTGCAAGCCCTAGACTTGGACGCGACGCCGGCACTGCACCTGCAACGACTATCGCCCAAAGCCAGCGACCAGGAAATTCGCAATTTTCTAGGCGGCTTTGGCTTTAACGGCGAGCTGGCGCTCAGCAAGGTGCGGCCGTTTTCCGGCGGCGAAAAGGCGCGCCTGGCGCTCGCCATCATCGCCTGGCAAAAGCCCAATTTATTGCTGCTGGATGAACCCACCAACCACCTCGATTTGGAAATGCGCCACGCGCTGACGGTGGCACTGCAAGCCTTTGAAGGCGCCGTGGTGGTGGTTTCGCACGATCGCCATTTGCTGCGCAACACCGTGGAGGAGTTTTGGCTGGTACACGAGGGTCAGGTGAGTATCTTCGAGGGTGATCTCGACGCCTACCACCAGTGGACCCAAGCGCAGCAACAACAAGCTGCACCCACCGCCGCCAGTGCGACTAACGAAGCACCGCGGGCGGATCGCAAGGTTCAGCGCCAACAAGCCGCCGCCGAGCGGGCAAAACTGAAGCCGCTCACCCAAGCCCTTAAAAAGGCCGAGCAACAAATGGAGAAATTCCAGACGCTGCTCGATGAAGTCGAAGCGCAGATGGCCGACCCCGACCTCTACCAAGATGACAACAAAGCGCGCCTACAGGCGCTGATTAAATCGCAGGCGGAGGCCAAGGCAGGTTTAGAAGCCAGCGAGCAAACGTGGTTTGATTTGTCTGAACAGTTAGAGGCGCTGCAAGCGTCGGCGTGACTAAAAGGTCAGACGCGCGGCTGGTATCGCTCACTGATCCCCCTTATGATCAAGTGCGTATCAGTGAAACTACAACTATAAATCACTGAACGCATTCGGTTTTTGCGCAGCTTGCCACACCGCTGTTGTCACCCAGACAGCAGCCAAAATAATAAATACCACCACGATTATGGATGGTCGTAATGAGGAATGACGCAATGAAATCCACCCTTAAACCCCTAGCCGCCGCACTCTTGATGTGCGCTGCCACTGCGCACGCAGGCTCGCCCTTTGACGAGCTGGTCGTATTCGGCGATAGCCTCTCCGATTCAGGGCAATTCCCCGATGCCGGCGGGCCCATCAATACCACCTATTTGGTACCTGGCAGCGGCCTGCGCTTTACCAATCGCGTCAACGGCGCGGGCAGTGAAACGGACCTCGTGGGCGTACAGCGCCTCAGCCAGCAACTTGGCCTCGGCTACTTAGCGGCCTCAACACCTTACCTACCGAGCCCCGTGACCGGCTTCCCGGCGGGAACTAACTACGCGGTAGGCGGCTACACTTCTGCGCAAATTAAGGCGTCCATCACCGATGCCAATGGCTCAACGGTATTCAACCCAGCTGCCGGGCCCGCCAAAGTGCGCGATGGCTACTTGGCCGAATACGGGAGCGCCAGCGCGCGCACCCTTTATTACGTCAACGGGGGCGGCAATGATGTGCTGGGCCTGACCAACCCCTTTGACCCCGACAACGCCACCAACATCGTCACCGCCGCCAATACGCTGGTGGCCGGCATCAATGCGTTGGACAGTGCCGGTGCCCAGTACATCATGGTATCCAACCTGCCCGATGTAGGTACCACACCCGCTGGCATAGGCTCTGGCGCACAACCCCTGTGGTCGCCCATGAGTGCGCTCTACAACGACACACTCTATGCGGGCTTGAATGCCTCCAGCGCCAACGTCATTCCCGTCGACGCACGCGGTTTAATGGCTGAGATTTTGGCCAACCCCGCTGAATTCGGCTTTATGTCGGATGTCACTATGCTAACCGCTACCTGTTACGACGGGTCGGGCGGCAGCTGCCTTGAAAATCCCGTTTACGGTATGTCACAGGCAGGTAACGGGGATCCCACCCAGCTCATTTTCAATGACGGCGTGCACCCAACGGCGGCCGCGCAACAGATCATCGCCGACTACATGTACAGCCTGATTCAAGCGCCGCAAGAGGTGGGGCAATTGCCAGTGCTGGGTGCCAGCCTTGTGGATGCCGACCAGCGCGCGCTGCGCAATCAGATGCAGGCCAATTTAGCCAGCGGCGCCTTAAAAGCGGGCCAGTGGCAAATTTTCGCCAGCGGCCAGAGCATGGACCTGCAGTCGCGCAACGGTTATACCGATGCCGACGCCGAGCACCAAGGTGCTAGTTTAGGACTGCAATACGGCCTGAACGAAAGCTGGAGCTTGGGCCTCGCCTTCGCTTCGCAAAGCGGCGATCTAGGCTTTGACGACTCGGCCTCGACGCTCGATGGCAGCAGCCAAGCCATCACCCTGTTTACCGGCTACAGCAATGCGCGCCACTGGGCTAATGCCAGTGTGCACGTGGGCCAGCAAAGCTATGACAGCGCGCGGGTCTTGCCCTTGGGTGTCGCAATGCGCACTGAAACCGGCACAACCGATGGCAGCTCACTGGGCCTGACGGCAGAGTACGGCTATAACATTTCGCCCCACACCAACTGGGACTATGGCCCTAAAATCGAGCTGGCGCACCGGACCATCGACGTCGATGGCTTTGCGGAAGCGGGCGGTATGACCACCTCGCTGACGTTCGACGATCAAGAGCACACCTCACTGACCGCCGATGTGGGTCTGTTTGTGCACTGGCGCGCCGACCAGCTCGTCGTAACCTCTGAATGGGGCATTCGCTCAGAACTGAAGGCGCAAGACCACCAGGTAACCATGACCAACCAAACGCTCTCCTTGGGCAGCTATGAGTTACCCGGCTATGTTCAAGACAAAGGTCAGTCCTGGCACGGCAATCTCACGGCCAGCTATTACATCAGCGATGCAGCTGCCATCAGTGCAAGCTGGGCCACAGAGCGGGGCGATAACCGCACTGACCTCTTAGGTGTTGGCGTTAGCATGCGGTTTTAATTCCACCAGTTAGCGTAAATCCTTATAACGGCGCCTTGTGCGCCGTTTTTTTGTTAGGAGGAATATCTGGCAAAGCTTGCTATGGTAATAATCAACTACGATTCTGGAGTAGGCCATGAATGCGCAAACACTGTTAGTCGTAATTGACCCTTTGACCGATGACCAGATGGCTCTGAGTCGAGCTGTAGCCATAGCACTGTGCACAAAATCGCGAATTCATTTGTTTTGCTGCACCTATTTGGACGAGCAGGAATTGGGCAAGTTCTCCTCGCGCAAAGATGCAAAACATACCCAATTGACGGAAACGCGAACCTGGCTCGATGAGTTGGCGGCTCCGCTTCTGGCACAGGACATCCCCGTGAGTTGCGAGGTGGTCTGGAACCAAAAGTGGGAGATTATGGTGGCGCAAGCCGCTGGCCGTATCGGGGCCGCGCTAATCGTCAAAACCAGTTTTAAACACAGCACCCTAGAGCGAGCCATCAAACGTACCAGTGACGTCTACCTGATGCGCACGGCACCTTGTCCAGTGATGCTCGTAAAGTCCGATGAGGCGTGGCAAAACGGCATTATTTTGGCCGCCGTGAGCTTGGAAGAGAATCGCCCTGAACACGAGCAGCTCAACAACGTAATCTTCAGTCAAGCACGCAAGATCGCCGCTGCAACAAATTCAGAATTGCACTTAGTCTCCGCGCTCGATAGCACGCCAGAACTGATTAAATTATTTCAGTGGACTGATGAGTCGGAACAAGCGCCCGTGGAATTGGTTGCACAACGCTTTGGCTTACCCGCGCGACAAATACATTTAATAGAGGGCACCGCAAAAGATGTACTAACCGATACTGTGCAAGCCCTACACGCGGACCTTATCATTATGGGTACGGTCGCACGCTCGGGTTTAGTGGCTACCGTGCTCGGTAACACGGCAGAAAAAGTATTGGATTTGTTAGAAGTGGATTTGCTGACTGTCAGTCGCTCGTAATTAAACTACCCATAAAAAAGGCGAGCATGTGCTCGCCTTTTTTGTACTTGCCGTATGGGTTATTTACGGATTTGTGTGGTCTTTTTTGATTGCACTGAAGCCACAACGCGACGGTTGGCTTCGCGACCTTCAGCCGTATCATTAGAGGCTACCGGATTTGCTTCACCGTAACCAACCGCCTTCACGCGCTCAGCCGCCAAACCAAAACGCTGAATTAACACGTCGCGCACAGCATTTGCACGACGTTGTGAGAGCGCCTGATTATAAGCTTCAGAACCACGGGAATCGGTGAAGCCCTGTAGCTCAACCACGGTATCTTTGTAGCTCTTCATAAAGGTAGCGACCGCACCAATCTCTTCAAAGTACTGAGACTTAACCACTGCGGCATTATTATCAAAATTGACATCCAGCTTGATTTCCACAGCTTCCGTCAACGAAATAGCACAACCCTTTTCATCAACCTTCAAGCCCGCTTTGGTATCTGGGCACTTGTCCATGTAATCGGCAACGCCGTCGTTGTCAGAATCCTTGGGGCAACCGCGGCGATCAACTGCTACACCAGCAGGTGTTTGTGGGCAGGCATCTTGCGTATCTATTACGCCATCATTATCGGCATCAGAAGGTGCGGCAACGGGCGCGGGGCGCGCAGGTTCATCGCGCACGCCAAAGAAGTAGGTCAATGCGATGTTGGTGCCTAAATCGAACTCACTGTTATCTGAACCGCGAATACCGCGCATGTCGCCGCGCACCAAGAAGTTGTCGCTCAAGTAGGCTTTAACCCCTGCGCCCACGTTAAAGGTGGTTTCACTGCTTCCAACACCGGCAACTTCATAGCGGTTTTTACCCGCACCCATCACAAAGAAGGGTTGCACGCTGCTTTCAGGGCGGAAGTGGTAAAGGGCATTGACGCTCAACTGCTGGCCGTCAATTTCGGTAGCTGTAGCATCGTATTCTGAATCGTTGGCAACGTACATTACTTCCATTCCCCAGCGATCGTCGATGCGATAGCCTAGTGCTCCCATCCAGCCGGTGCTGTCTTCCACGCCGCGATCTTCATCCCAATTAGTGGCGTTGACGCCGGCAGTAACTTCAAAGCCCATTTGATCGGCTTGAACAGTGGTGGCCGCCACAGCTAACGCTAGGGGCAACATCATCATGACTTTTTTCATCGAATCTCTCCTTTGGTTTCTATAATGGTTTGGCAAGAGCGTGCGGCGTTTAATACGCTACACACACGCCGGCGGCATCTCAACGACGCACTACATCTAAAATGAAAAGGAGAAATCGAACGCCCAGCTTCTTTTCGTTGAAAAGACAGTCCCTTTCCCCACGGAGTCACGCCCCTCTTTATTGTTGTAACCAGATTGCACTGATACCGCAGGCGATTGTGGGCAAGGGCGATTGGTTTTGCAAGGATGCGGGCAGATTTATGCGTGCTTCTCGAACAACAAATCCCAAACGCCGTGTCCCAATCGCTCACCGCGCTTTTCAAACTTGGTGATTGGGCGGTAGTCGGGTCGCTCAGCAAACAAATATTCGCCAGCTTGATTGCTAAAACCCTCGGCATTGCTCATCACTTCCATCATGTGATCGGCATAGTGCTCCCAATCAGTGGCCAGATGAAAAACACCACCCGGCGTCAATTTGGTGCGCACCATTTGGGCGAAAGCGGGCTGTACAATCCGGCGTTTTTGGTGCTTTTTTTTGTGCCATGGATCGGGAAAATACAATTGAAAACGCGCCAGGGATTCTTCCGCGATGCAATCCGACAGCACATCGTTAGCATCGGCCATATAGACGCGCAAATTGGTGATGCCCGCGTCGGCAGCATTGTTGAGCAAGCGACCAACGCCTGGGGGGTGCACTTCAATGCCAATAAAATTTTTGTCGGGCTCGGCTTTGGCCATCGCCAACAGGGAGTCGCCCATGCCAAATCCCACTTCCAATACCAGGGGTGCCGAGCGGCCAAAGGCGGCATCGGCATCGAGTGGGCCGCTGAACAGGCTCAAACCATATTGCGCCCACTGGCGCTCAAAGGCACTGCGTTGCGCGGGTGTCATGCGCCCGGCGCGAATGACAAAACTGCGGATGGATTTCTTTTTGTATTCCGGACGCGGCGTAAAGCCGTGCTCATCTTCAATACCTGGCAGTGGAGTAGCGTTCATAATTCACCGTTCTGGGGCCGGCAGTCGCAGGGCATAGGCCGCTACCAACAACCAACCGATAATTAACAAGCCGCCACCAAGCGGCGTAATCGGGCCAAGCCAGCGCGGGCCGCCCAGAGCCATGCCATAGAGGGAGCCCGCAAACAGCAATATCCCGAACAACACAGCATAGATGGCTCGGCGCAATCGCCCAACCGGATCTGAAAGTAATCGCATGCACAGGGCCAACGCGAGGACCGCGTGTAGCTGATGGTAGTGCACTGCAGTGCGCCAGGTCGTCAATTGACTCTCCGTCAACACCGCGTCCAGCCCGTGCGCACCGAAGGCGCCCAGCAATACGGCTAGGGCACCGCAAAGCGCGGCGAGGATTAGTAGGTGTTTAGAGGTCATAGTGATGTGTGCCGGGTGCCGCGCCGCTAAAGCCTGTGCCTAGGCGCTAAAAAAGAAAGCCGCGACAGGCGCGGCTTCACGGGTCAAACAACGGATGCGCTAGGCCTCCATCATCGCCTTCACTTTTTTCATGGCATTTTTTTCCAGCTGGCGAATACGCTCAGCGGAAACGCCGTAGACGGCGGCCAGATCGTGCAGGGTAGCCTTGTCTTCATTGAGCCAGCGGCGCTGGAGAATATCGCGACTGCGCTCATCGAGCTGTTCAAGGGCTAGCTCTAGGCTGTTGACGTTAGAGGCTTCCCAGTTGGCGTCTTCCAACTGCTGAGCCGGATCGTAACGATGATCCTCTAAATAGTTGGCGGGCGCTTGGTAGGCGCTTTCGTCATCGTCATCAGCACCGGCGTCAAACCCTGCGTCGTAGGAGGACAGTCGGCCCTCCATTTCGTACACGTGCTTGACGTCGACATCTAAATCTTTAGCAATGGCCTTGGCTTCATCGTGCGACAGCCACGCCAGCTTTTTCTTGGCGCCACGCAAGTTAAAGAACAATTTGCGCTGGGCCTTAGTGGTTGCCACTTTCACAATGCGCCAGTTGCGCAGAATGAATTCGTGGATTTCGGCCTTAATCCAATGCACGGCGAAGCTCACCAAACGCACACCGCGCTCAGGGTTGAAGCGCTTTACCGCCTTCATCAGGCCGACATTGCCCTCTTGGATGAGATCAGCCTCAGCCAAACCGTAGCCGGAGTAGGACTTGGCGATGTGCACCACAAACCGCAGGTGCGCCATGACCAGCCGACGGGCCGCTTCTAGGTTCTCATGGTAGTAAAGGTCTTCAGCCAGCTGCTTTTCTTCTTCAGCTGACAAAATCGAGAACCCATTAACGGCCTGAATATAGGCATTCAGATTGGCACCGGGGGCCAAGACGCCAATAGGTTGCAGACTAGTACTCATGTTTACCTCCAAAAACAACCGCGTGAGTGTAGCACTACCGCTTTTGACTGCCAACTGAGTAAAAAATTCAGCGAAACCACCAAAAATTGGGGGCAGCAGGGGTATTTGCGCACCCACCGAGGGCGCTACTGGGGTTTTATATCGCGCAAGTGACGACCTACCGCGAGCCACGCGCCCAGCCAACCTATAATTAGGGCGACCATCAACAAAATCAAGGTCTCCCCAGCACCCAGCCCCTGCAGGGTAAACTGGCTGCCATAGCTGTTGGCCAGCTGAGCCACGGGCTTTGACACCAACCACAGGCCCAGTTGGGTCAACACAAGCGCCCAAATGCCGCCACCGGCGCCATACCAGAGGCCCGTGTAGAGAAACGGACGGCGCACAAAGGCGTCGGTGCCGCCCACCAGTTTCACCACCAAAATTTCTTCACGTCGATTCTCGATGGCTAGGCGCAAGGTATTGCCGATCGCAAGCAGCATCCCCAGGCCCAGTAGGCAGCCCAATCCTAAAGCAAAGCGCTGCCCCAGCTGCATGATGGCTTGCAGACGCGTCAACCACGCCATGTCGAGACGCACTTCGTCCACGACTAATTCAGCCGCCAATTGATCGCGCAAGGTGGCCAGTGATTCAGGTGCCGTGCCTACGGGCTGCACTAATAACACCCACGGCAGCGGATTGTTCTTCACATTTGCAAGTGCGCCCGTGAGACCCGTTTGGCGCGCGAACTCAGCTAGGCCTTGCTCGGGCGAGATGGCAGTCACCGCGGCCACGTCGGGGCGCGCCCGCAATGTAGCCGTCAAGGCCTCTACTGCAGCTGGGCGTGCACCGGCTTTTAAATAGGCCGACATTTGGTGACTGCTGGCCCAATGGCCCGATAGCTGCCCCACATTGGCCAGCGCGAGATATAACAATGCCGGTAGCGCCAGCGCAATCCCCAACATCAACACGGTCAGCGTGGAGCGCACGGGGACTACCAGCAAGCGCCTTAAACTATCCCGTGCAGAGCGCCCGTGGTGCTGGCGCCAGGCCCGTGCGCGATCGCTGACGCCAGTCACTTTTGGCCGCGCACCGGCACGAGTGGGTAGTGGCGCCTTGCGAGCCCTACTCATGGTGACCTCGATGACCTTTGGCGCCATCTGAGTGAAGGGCCGTCGGCACCTGATCACTCAATAGCTCGCCTTCGCGCAGAGCCAATACGCGTTTTTGTTGACGTCGCAGCAGTTCGATATCGTGACTGGCGATGAGCAGCGTAACGCCCACTTCATTGAATTGTCGAAACAGCTCCATTATTTCAGCAGACAGCTCGGGGTCGAGGTTGCCCGTGGGCTCATCAGCCAACAATATTTTGGGCTTATTGACCACGGCGCGCGCGATGCCCACGCGCTGCTGTTCGCCACCTGAAAGCTCCAGCGGATTGCGCGCTTCCTTGTGCAATAACCCCACCTTATCCAGCGCCGCACGCACCCTGCGGCCCACATCGGAAGGGGGAAAGCCCGCGATTACGAGGGGCAGCGCCACATTGTCGAAAACGCTGCGATCGAACAACAGTTGGTGGTTTTGGAAAACCACACCGATTTGGCGTCGGTGCAGCGGAATGTGCCGATCGGCCAAACGGTTGAGGTTGGAGCCATTGACCAATACCTGACCTCGGCTCGGTTGCTCCATGGCCATGATCAACTTGAGCAGCGTGCTTTTACCCGCCCCAGAGTGCCCCGTGAGAAACACCATTTCACCTGCGGCAATGTCAAAGCTGACACTTTTAAGCGCTTCAAAACCGTTGCTATAGCGCTTAGCTACGCGATCAAAGTGGATCATTCACCACCTGCTTTGTCGCCAAACAGGCCGGCAATGAACGGCTCAGCGGCAAAGGGCTGCAGGTCATCTACGCCCTCACCGACACCGATAAACCGCACCGGCAGCCCAAACTTCTTACTCAGCGCAAAAATAACGCCGCCCTTGGCCGTGCCATCGAGCTTGGTGAGCGCAACGCCGGACACGCCGGCGGCCTTGATAAATTCCTGGGCTTGGCTGAGCGCGTTTTGACCGGTGCCGGCATCGAGCACCAGCAGCACCTCGTGGGGAGCGCTGTCATCCAGCTTGGCCATCACCCGCTTAACCTTGGCCAACTCTTCCATCAGATTGCTCTTGTTGTGCAAGCGCCCCGCCGTGTCGGCAATCACCACATCGATGTCGCGCGATTGCGCCGACGCTATGGCGTCATAGATGACCGATGCGCTGTCGGCACCGGTATGTTGCGCCACCACGGGCACCTGATTGCGCTCGCCCCATACCTGCAGTTGCTCAACGGCGGCTGCACGAAAGGTATCTCCCGCCGCGAGCATGACCTTGTGGCCCTCGCCTTGGAGTCGCTTGGCCAGCTTGCCAATGGTGGTGGTTTTGCCCACCCCATTTACACCGACCACGAGGATGACGTAAGGCTTTTTGGAAGTGTCGATGACTAATGGCTGCTCCACCGGCTCCAGCAGCGCCTGCAACGCGTCGCGCAATGCATGCAGCAACGCCTCGGGATTGCCCAATTCTTTGCGCGCCACTCGGTCTGTGAGCGATTCAATGATCTCGGTGGTGGCATCGATACCCACGTCGGCCACCAGCAATTGCGATTCAAGATCTTCGAGTAGCTCATCATCAATTTCTTTTTTACCAAGAAACAGATTGCCTAAGCCCTCGGCAAATTGGCTGCGCGTGCGCGTTAAACCTGCGCGAATGCGGGCAAATAAACTGGGTTTATCGACGGGTTGTGCCACGGATTCGGCGGCGGGATCGACACCCTGGCTCGCATCTTCCGGCGGCGCAACGGTGTCCTTTTTCTTAAACAACTTTGAAAACATGGGCTTCACTGCTCAACAGGCGTTAAAATGCGCGGCCTGGGCGGGCGGCCTCGCCACACGAAAGGCCGCTATCCTACCATTGATGAGCACATTTGAGTTGACCCCTGCATGAAAAAGCGCCCCCTCAGGCAGCCTGAATCCCACGGCCAGTTGCGCATTATCGGCGGCCAGTGGCGCGGGCGTAAATTGCGCTTTCCCGTGGTTGCAGGTCTCAGACCCACCGGCGATCGCGTGCGCGAAACGCTATTTAATTGGCTGCAGATGTCTATCGCTGAAGCGCGGTGCCTGGATGTGTTTGCCGGCGCGGGCGGACTTGGACTCGAAGCGCTTTCGCGCGGCTGCACACACTGCACGATGATCGAAAAAGACACTCAGGCGTGCCGTCAACTGGACGCCAATTTGCAATTGCTGCAAGCGCAGGGCGCCGAGGTGGTCCAAGCCGACGCGCTCGCTTGGCTCGCTGGCTACACGGGGCCCGGTTTTGATGTGGTTTTTCTCGACCCACCCTTTGCGGCCGATCTCTGGCAGGCAAGCCTCGACCAGATTGGCACACACCTCAACCCCAACGCCCAGATTTACGTGGAAGCACCGGTAGGTAAAGCCCTCATCACGCCGAACAACTGGCAGCTTCACCGCGAAAAGTGCGCGGGCGAAGTGTGCTACCGTTTATACCATTGCCTATGACATTCGGTGGCATCTTGCTACTATCCGTCGCCCGCCCACTCAACTAGGTATTTTAATGCGTACTGTCGTCTACCCCGGCACCTTTGATCCACTCACCAATGGTCATATCGACTTGGTGGAGCGGGCCTGTCGCCTGTTCGACAAGGTAATCATCGCCATTGCCGCCAGCACCAAGAAAAACCCGATGTTTACGCTCGAAGAGCGTGTAGAGCTGGCGGAAAAGGTGCTCGGCCATCTGCCCAACATCGAAATTTGCGGTTTTGACATCTTGCTTGCCGATCTGGTCAAACAAAAACAGGCGCAGGGCGTATTGCGCGGACTGCGCGCGGTATCTGATTTCGAATATGAGTTTCAGTTGGCGAACATGAACCGAGCGCTGGCGCCGGACATGGAGAGTTTATTTCTTACGCCGTCGGACCACTTGTCTTACATTTCGTCGTCACTGGTACGCGAAATCGCCTCACTGGGAGGCGATGTAAGCAAATTCGTCCCACCCTTGGTGGAAGAGGCATTAACGAAGCGGTTTAACGAGCGCCGGGGCTAGACCCAGCGCCAACTTACCTATTCGATGTCGTGCTGATAGCCACTGCTTGTGCAACCTAAGCAGCGCACGAAGGTCGCTTCACCGGGGCCCACAACCAAGGTCTTGGCCGATTCCTTTACGTTGCCACCGGCAGCGGAGAAGGGCAGCGATACCACAAACGCGGCCGTTCCCAGGACCGTGATACCCAGCATCACTGGGCGCACTAGTACCAAATCCAGTGCCATAGCCGAGGCCGACGGTGACTCAATGTCGCCATCTTTAGCCAGCGCGACACTTGAAAGCGCTAGGCAGGTGGTGAAAGCCACGGCTTTCACACTCAATTTTTTCAGGTTCACTTTACGTCTCCTTGATAGTAGTCCTGCTGTGGCCATGCTCATCAATGCGGTAACGCGCCCACCAGAACAAAAATTTCATCGGATAACTTCAAAGCCATCAGGGGCTTAGCGACGAATGCTAATGTGCAGTGTAGCTAGCGTTGGCACTCGGCACAATATACCGTGGCGCGATTGTTGACGCGAACTTCTTTGAGCGGTGTGTGACAGATTCGACAAGGTTCACCGCCGCGACCGTACACAAACAACTGCTGCTTAAAATAACCCGGCTTGCCATCGCCCCCTACAAAGTCTTTGAGTGTGGTACCGCCCTGCTCGATAGCAGCCGACAAAACCGCTTTGATCTGTACCACAAGTCGCTCTGCCTTGGCCCGCGTTAAGCTGCCGGCTGCAGCTCTTGGCCTCAATCCCGCCAAAAACAGGGCCTCGTTAGCATAGATGTTGCCGACCCCCACCACCAGATGGCTATCCATAATGAAGTTTTTTAGATTTTGCTTGCGACCGCGCGAGCGGGTAAATAGGTAGTGGGCATCAAAGTCCGATGAGAGCGGCTCTGGGCCCAAGTCTGCCAGCAGTTTGTGAGCGCTCACATCCTCTTCGGTCCAGAGCCAGCAACCGAAGCGGCGCGGGTCAGTGTAACGCAGCGCAAGCGAGCGCCCGAAGCAAAGGTCGATGTGATCGTGATAACCTGCCGGCTCATCGGGGGCCACCATGCGCAGGCTGCCCGACATGCCGAGATGAATGATGAGGTGGCCTCGACTGAAGGCGAGCAACAAATACTTGCCCCGGCGAGCGACCGACTTTACTTTCAAGCCCTCGACCGACGCCGGTAAATCGGCCGGCACTGGCCACCTCAGTCGGCCATTGCGCACCACCAACGCAGACACGCGTCGCCCCTCGATGTGGGGCGCAATTCCCCGGCGGCTAGTCTCTACCTCAGGCAACTCCGGCATGTCAGGATGGGCCCCCTGCCAGACCCGCTATTGGCGTCAGGGCCACCACCTCAATACGACCCACCGCGTCATAGCGCCATTGCAGGTTGTAATCGAGTAGGTGCATGCCGTACAGCCGGGTCGGGTCCACTTGTTGATAGGCCGGGCGTGGATCTTGCGCCAAGACCTCAATTACCAATTGTGCCAACGGAGCAGACAAGCCCAGCGCCTCTGGAATAGTCACCGCCACCGGTTCTGGGGCGGTTGGCGCCAAGCTATTGGTGGCATCGGGCACAGCGTCCACATAGGGCAGGTATGGTTTGATATCGAGCACCGGCGTGCCATCCACCAGATCGACACCCGCTAGCCACAAGCGCACACTGCCCGCCTCACATTCAACCCGCTCAAGCCGCACTACCGACAGCCCCAACTGGTTTGGGCGCACCGGCGATCGGGTGGCGAACACGCCCACCCGCTGATTGCCGCCTAAGCGCGGCGGGCGCACCTTTAAGCTGTTGGAAATGGGGCTCAAGTGAAACACAAATTGCAGCCACACGTGGCTCACCAGCTCCAAGCCCTGCACGGCGTCGGCGCTGTTATAGGGGGGCAGCAGCTCTAGGCAGGCACTCGCAGATGGCGCCAGCGCAGATTGGCGGGGCACGCCAAACTTCTCCTTGAAGCAAGAGTGCACAATGCCGATGGGATGAACTTGGTAGCTAGTTTCTGGCATAGAGATTTCGGGGCCGATGAGCCCCGACTGTACACAAAAAAGCCCGGCTAAACCGGGCTTTTGAGGTAGGTGCGATCAATTACTTGATCTTGCCTTCCTTATAAACAACATGCTTGCGAACAACGGGATCAAATTTTTTGATCTCCATTTTCTCAGGCATGGTGCGCTTGTTCTTGTCGGTAGTGTAAAAGTGGCCAGTACCGGCAGTAGAGTTCAATCGAATCAAGTCACGCATGGTTATAGCTCCCGCTTAAAATTAAACCGCTTCGCCGCGCTTGCGCAGATCAGTCAGCACCTGCTCGATGCCACGCTTGTCGATGATGCGCATGCCCTTGGCAGATACGCGCAGCTTAACGAAACGCTTTTCAGACTCAATCCAAAAACGGTGAGTGTGGAGGTTTGGCAAAAAACGACGCTTGGTGTGGTTTTTCGCGTGAGAAACATTATTACCAGTTATCGGACGCTTACCCGTAACCTGACATACCTTAGACATCGTGTTGCCTCGTTCAAAATCGATCCCTGGCCAACAAAATGACGCAGAGGTTGCAAGAAATCTGTTAAATCCGGGCCTACCCGGCGAGCGCCAAAGGGTGCCCCAGCTCAAAGAGCCGCGTTTTATACCAGAAACCCTATCTAGAGGCAAGAAGTAGGTAAAAATATCAATTGATCTGGCCTAAGCTGGAGTCTGGCGCTGGCAATCGCTATGATTCTCCGCTTACCTGACCACCAAGGCCCACCAATGCCGAACGCAACACCCATGCCCCGCGGTAAAGTCTTGTTTTTACTACTATTACCCGTACTTTTGCTATTTTCTCGCGTGGCTGCTGATCTCACCGTATTAATCGTCGCCGTGGCATTTGTGGTCAGAAGTTACCGAGCCCATGATTTCCATTGGCTACAGCACACGTGGGTAAAGGCGGGGTTGCTGCTCTGGCTGATATTGCTTATTGAAACCGCCTTTTTACCGCAGCCGCTAAACTCATTGCTATACGCCGCTTTTTTTGGCCGGTGGATACTTTTCGCGGCGGCGCTCGCCTATTGGTTATTGGCAAGCCCTGCTGATCGTCGCTACCTCAGTCGCTCCATTCTGGTGGTTCTTGCGTTTGTCATACTTGACTGTCTCTTGCAGTACGTTACCGGCTACGACATTTTTGGCTTTGAAAAGTACAACCCCGTGCGCCTGACTGGCCCATTCAACAACCCAGTAGCCGGAACATTGACCCTTAAGCTTATTTTTATTGCGCTGGCGGGACTCTATGCCAGTCAGGTAAAACAGCCCCATATTCGACAGGCATGCGTACTGATCGCGGGCATCTTACTCGGCCTGCTGTTCATGTTCTCCACCGGGGAGCGCATGGCCTTCATGCTCTACTTGCTTGGCGTTGGAATCGTCTTTACGGGCTTCCTTATCAAAGAGCGGCAGCACGCTCCTTTGACACTGCTGGTCGCCACACTGGCACTCGGTCTTGGAACTGCCCTTGCGTATTCACACCCCTTGCTGTGGCAAAGAACCATCGTTAGCTTTTTTGATGTTCTGCAAAATTTCTGGACTTCACCCTACGGCCAAGTATTAAAAGGCGGCTACTTAATGTGGCAAGAAAGCCCCATCATCGGTACTGGCCTGCACGGCTATGAAGATGCCTGCAAGGCATTTTTGACACATGAAGAATTGACCTTTTGCGGCAACCATAGTCATAACATCTATATTACTTGGCTCGCAGAGACGGGCATCATAGGTTTGTTAGGATTTCTGTTTTTACTCGCAAGCATGATCAAAGCCAGCTGCACCCACTTATTGCGCAACAAAGATTGGATGCAATTGAGTTTCGTCTGCGCCATCTTTGCCGCAACGTTTTGGCCTGCAGCGGCAACCCCAAGTATGTTCAACAACTGGATGGCCGGGCTTATTTGGCTGGGTATCGGTTGGTGCATCGCCGTCGGCTCTAACAATACAAGTTCACCGGCACGGGCATTGGCCAGCAAACCCAGAGGTCATTAGATTTTATGAAAATTTGCCTCGTATTAATGAGCAAAGGTTTTGGCGGCTTAGAGAAACACGTGGTCGAGCTGGCTAATACGCTGTCGTTGCACCATCAAGTATACGTTTTGACCCACGCGGATTTTAAAGAACACTTCGATGCTAGAGTTACGTTAATACCTATCGACACTGACAAAAGTCGATTCAATCCATTTTTCCGGCGAGCGTTGAAAGCCAAGATCACTGCCATCAATCCGGATGTGATTCACTGTCACGCCAACAAAGCCATGAAAATACTGGCTGCAATTAAGCATCAACTCGGCGCCCCGTTGGTAGCAACCATTCATGGGACCAAAAAAAACACCCGCGACTTTCTCGCTGCTGACGCGTTAATTACCGTCAGCAATGCGCAACTTGATAAAATACCGCACCCAAATAAGCACCTGATCCACAATGGGGTCGCTCCGGGAAATAACACGCCCCAATCCCGCGAACAACTGGTCACCGAATTCCAACTGGATCCGAGCAAACCCCTACTCGGTGCAGTGGGCCGGCTGGCGCCGGTGAAGGGTTTCGATCTCCTCGTTCAATCGCTTACAAATGTAGATGTGAATTGTATAATTTTTGGTGACGGCCAAGAAAAAGGCAGTTTACGGCTTGCCATCGAGGGCGCCGGCTTGAGCCACAGAATAAAGCTCGCCGGCCATCGCAATGACGTCTCAAATCTGCTACCCGCGCTCGACGGCGTAGTGATCAGCTCTCATCGCGAAGGTTTCCCTTACATTCTGGTTGAGGCACTTCAAGCAGAGCGGCCGATGGTATCCACTCCAGTGAGTGGTTCGATTGAAATATTGCCCGATCGTTATTTGGCGAAAGACTTTACACCACAAGCCCTCGGCGACACGATCACGGTGGCTATTGCTGATCAACAACGCTGGCGCAATGACACAAAGACAGCCATAGAGTTCGCAAAATCCGAATTGACGCTAGACGCGATGGCTAAAAAAACCATCGATTTGTATCAAAGCTTAGTAAAAGAATGACGCTGGCACTGGAAGGCAACCGCCATGGATAGACAGCCCGCTTCCGATAAAACCCCGGTCCTTTGGCATGGCTATGAGGTAATTGCCAAGGGGGCTAATCGGGTCTGTGTAATTGATCCAGAAAACACATCAAGGTGCCTAAAATTTGACTTGCCGGCTCAGGAAGCCAAGGGTGGCAGGGCAAATCGGTGGCGACGCTTCCGAGGAGAAGTATTCCCTAAATTGGCGCTAAACCACATTGAGTGGCGGGCCTACCAAAAATGCTTATCTATCGCGGGCCAATCACTCCACAATTATGTGGCCACATGTTTTGGCCTTCGACACACACCGCACGGCAAAGCATTGAGTTCAGAAATCGTCCTAAACAGTGATGGCAGTATTGCTAAGCCAATCTACACCTACTTTGATCAACCCACATCAATTGATTATCTAGATCTTTTAGACGCGTTAGATGAACTACAGCATTTTTTGTTGAGACATAAGATCCCATTGTTCGACTTGAACTCGGGCAATCTACTCGTGCTTCACTGTGCCACAGGAAGGATTCGCGTAAAGTGTATTGATGTCAAAAGTGTTGGACAAAATAAAGAGTTGATCCCATTTTCGCGCTGGTTAGTTGGTGCAATGCGCAGCAAAATTAAGCGCCGCATCGAAAGACTAAAGCAGTTAATTACTATAAAAATGGCCCAAAAATCACCGGAAAATGCATGAAGACCTTAACTATTATGCAAGTCTTGCCCGAACTCCACAGCGGTGGCGTCGAGCGCGGCACACTAGAGATCGCACAGGCACTCGTAACCGCGGGCCATCGTTCAATCGTGATTTCAGCCGGTGGTCGGCTCGTGCGGCAACTTGAATCTGAAGGCAGTGAACACCTGGCATTACCGGTACATCGAAAGAGCCTGCGCGCGCTCTGGCAAGTGTATAAATTGCGAAAGGTTTTTATTGAGATTAAACCGGACATTGTTCATGTTCGATCCCGACTGCCGGCTTGGCTGTGCAAGTTGGCTATCAAAACGTTGCCCCGCCACCAACGCCCAAAAGTGGTGAGCACGGTGCACGGACTCTACTCTGTCAACGGCTACAGCAAAGTGATGGCGCAGGCCGATGCTGTGGTGGCGGTTTCCAAAACGGTCACCGCCTACATTCAGGAAAATTATCCAGATTGCTTTGGCCCTCATTGCGAATTAATTTATCGCGGCATAGACCCGGCAAGCTTTCCTTGGGGCTTTCAGCCCAGCGATAGTTGGCTACAAACGTGGAATTCACAATTTCCAGCGCTTGCGGGCAAAACCCTACTGTGTCTACCCGGGCGTATCACTCGGCTAAAAGGGCATCGCGAATTTGTTCAATTAATCGATCGGTTGCAGCGCGCCGGGCGCGACGTGATTGGGCTGATTGTGGGTGATCCCGATCCTCGGCGGCTTGGCTATTTTCAAGAGATCAAAGCGCTGGTGTCTTCGCTCGAGCTCGACAGCGCCATTGTATTTGTAGGCCACCGCGCTGACATTCGAGAGATCTACGCCATTTCTAACATTATTTTTTCGCTGTCGACGAAACCTGAATCCTTTGGTCGCACCGTGCTGGAACCCTTGGCGATGGGGCGACCCGTCATCGGCTATGACCACGGTGGTGTAGGTGAAATATTGTCTGCCCTGTTTCCACAGGGCAAGGTCCCTCGGCTGGATGACGCTGCGCTGTTCGAAAAAACACAAACATTGCTTTCAACACCACAAACGCCAAACCCTGAAAACCCCTTTCTGCTTGCGGCGATGAAACAGCAAACGCTGGATCTCTACCAACGACTGGCTAGCGCAGACTAAAGCGATCGATCAACCACAAAGCCGCGCGCTCTGCCTCCCAAAGGGGCATGTGCGGGCGCTCGGCCGCTGGCTCGCCAAATTGTTGCAGCTGACCTGCGTTCACGAGCGCGTCAATACCGGCGACAACGCGCCCGGTAGACGCCGGCGCTAACCGCAAAATGCCCGTTGGCACGCCGCTTGTCAGGGCTTCATACACCATGGAAACGCTATCGGGACTCACCCAAATTCTGCTGCTGGTGACCAGTCGAGCGGGCAACCAGTCAGGCGGGGTAGTGTGGTGCGACACCAAGGTAAGGCTGCTGTCGTTTAATGCCGCCAAAGCTTGAAACACATCCTCGGGCGTGCGCCGCGAGTCGGCCACGGTCCAATGCCAGCCCGGTTGTGCACGCGATATCTGTTGAACTTGGGCAACAACGGTTTCGCTGTCCCAGCGGTAGTGGGGCGAGGGCCCACCCAATAGAATGAGTCCCGCGTGGGTTTGTGGAACCTGCTGCACAGGCACAACCGCATTGAGTACGCCCTGGGTCGTCAGTATATCGGGTCGCGCTGGGGGCTTGTCGTGCGCCGGCACAATAGCGCCGTCAAGCCATTGATAGGGAAAGTTTGGCCTCATCAACACTACGGCAGGGCAGGTCAAAGCCCGCTTGGCTGCCAATAAGTGAGCTTGGGTAGTAGAACCCGCCGCAATCATTAGATCCGGTTCGGGCAAATGGGGGGCCGGATTGTTACCGCGCCACAACTGCCACAGACTTGGCCCAGGCCGCCCCACTTTTAACCAATGGCATTCGGCGCCAATATGGGCGGTTAGGCGGTCGGCTAGGCCTCGCAATTGATTTTGATGGCCCGGCTTTCCGTCGGTAAACAGCCACACGTGGGGCGGGTTATTGCGCACTCAGCCTCCAAAATAAGACCAAAGAAATTCAAAATATTGAAAAAATGCATTCTAACAGGCTGCCGTCGCTTTAAAGCAATCCTAGCTCAGCCAAAGACGCACAATAACCGTCGCCCACAATAACGTGGTCCAGTACCCGCACATCCACCAAGCCAAGGGCGTCCTTCAGTCGCCTTGTAATCGCAATATCCGCTTGACTGGGTTCCGCTACCCCAGAGGGGTGGTTGTGTACCAAAATCACCGCTGCGGCATTGGCACCCAACACCGTTTTTACAACTTCGCGCGGATACACAGAGGCGCCATCCAAAGTGCCCTCGAATAAGGTACTAAAGGTCAGCACCCGATGGCGATTGTCGAGCAGCAGTAACGCAAACACCTCGCGATCGCGGTGGCGTAGCTGACTTTGCAAATAGCGATGAACTAGCAATGGGCTGGATAACACGTCTGTCTGCGCCAACTCCGCGGCCAAATGCCGGCGCGCCATCTCCAATACTGCTTGCAGTTGAGCATACTTGGCGTCACCCAAGCCTTTGGCCTCGACAAAATCCTTGTGCGAAGCCTCTAGCAATGGGCGCAGACCGCCAAAACGGTTTAACAAATTTCGCGCTAAATCTACCGCAGAGCACCCAGCCACGCCGGTGCGCAGAAAAATGGCCAACAATTCCGCATCAGACAAAGCCGCAGGGCCTTTAGATAAGAGTTTTTCCCTAGGCCGCTCCGACGCCGGCCAATGATGTATTGCCATCTGATCCTCCCTGATCGCATGTGCGTCTACAATTCTCCGAGCACTGCCCTAAAAATCGCGTTACAGTGCACCTCTATTTACCCATATAACTGTGCACAATCCAGCTGGTCAAAAGTCCCAATCTCGAGCCAGCCAAATAACGACAATAAATGCGTAATAGTGGACCAATCAATGAACGATGATTGCCTGTTTCAAGGTGACAGTGCTGTTGCCGCACTCATGCGCGCCTACGATTGGGAGAATTGCGCGCTCGGCAATCCTCAGAGTTGGCCACAAAGTCTACGCACTGCAGTCAGCGTCATGCTCAACAGCCAGATTGGCATGTCTATCGTTTGGGGGCCTGACGCAGTTCAGCTATACAATGATCTTTTCTTGCCAATTTTGGGCGACCATCAAAGGCCCCCTATTGGCGCGAACGCCCAACAAAATTTTCGCGGAATTTGGGATGCAATTGCGCCCCATTTAGCGAATGCACAATCTGGCCAAGCCTCCGTCACCGGCGATTTACTTTGTCCAATTATCCGAAACGGCTCGATATCAGAATGTTATTTCAAATTTAGCTGTAGCCCTATAAAAGACGAAACTGGTGTAGGTGGTGTCCTTATAGTTGCCACCGACACCACGCTGAACGTTAAACAGGAGCGAAGACGTAAAAGCATTCAATCCTTATCCAGTGCACTGCGCAACATTAATGATCCTCACAATATCTGCCAAATTTCTAGGCAGACGCTGCGCCAAAATAGCGTGGATTTCCCGCAGGTATTTCTGGGTGCAGAAACCGAATTATATCGGTGGCTGCCCACTTCGCTCCAAGCTGATGGCAAAGAATTGATCCGGCAGGCAGAGACATCCCACTCTGTTGCTCACATACCGATCACCACCGAGATTGACGCCGAGTCCTGGCCGACAACTATCAACGGACTTGCTGCCATTTCTATCAAACCAAGCGGTGCCAAAACAGCGCGCTATTGTTTCGTAGTAGGCCTGAGCTCCCAACAGATATTCGACGACAACTATCGAAACTACCTAATTTTGGCCGTGCGTGAAATTGAAAATTCGCTCGAACAGGCCTGGGAGGACTCAAGCGCTCGTCACGACAGGATTCAGCAATCTAAGGAACAGGACCATGGGGCGGTATTGCAACAGCGACTCGCATTTCTTCGTTCAATTTTCAACTACGCGCCACTAGGTATTACCCTTGCCACTATCGACGGCGAATACCAAAAGGTCAACAAAGCATTTTGCACTATGTGCGGCTACGACCATAGCGAAATGTTAGCTCGAAATTTAGCATCTAACTGCACATTGGCCGACTGGAAAAAACATGACAGCATGCGCCAACAAGTTATACGCGGTGAAACAGGACAGTTCACCATAGTAAAAAAAATGTTTCGAAAAGATAATTCATGGTTTTGGTCACGCCATACAGTTGCACCCGTACAATCGCCCGATGGCATCATCACCCACACCGTAGCGCTGGTGGAAGACATTACGGAAGATTACAACAATAGATGTCGAGTGGAACGTTTAAATGCACGGAACTCGGCGCTGACCGCGTTAGGATTTTTTGCCCTGCAAGAGCGTTCAATTGATTTAATATTGGATCACGCCGTAAAGCACTTGACGACACAGCTAGCTACTGACCATATCGGTATATTTTATCGATCCTCTACCGATGTATCCATGTCATTGAGGGCGGGTGGTGGCGCATTTTCACTGACAAAGTCAGACCCAAGATTTCAAGAGTCAATTAGCAATTGCTTGGACTTGGCTGATGACTTAAAAGGTGATTCACAAAAAATAGACACCCTTAAAGATCAGTTAAAATCAGCATTGAAAGTACATCATGATCCTATTTTTTGCGAATCATTAAACGCCGATTTTCCTTTAATTACTGCAGAGCTAGTGCATAAAGATAAGATTTTAGGCGTAATTTTAATTGCCTTCAAACCAGCTGATAATCCTCTTGAAGAAGATAAAAATTTTATCGACTCAACAACCAATATTTTAAATGCAAAAATTGCTATGGAGCTTCATACCAAAGAGCTGCATGAAAACCAAACACTGTTAAAACAAGCACAAAGCATAGCGGGACTTGCAAACTGGCAGTACGACGTAATGCGAGACAGGTCCACCTTTTCAAGCAATTTACCGGCAGTGCTAGGAATACCTGATTTTCAAGAGCTCAGGGATTTTAAGTACAGCTTGGACTTCATCCACGCAGACGATAAATCCATGGTGGAGAATACGTTTAATGAAATAGCGCAGAATGGCGGCAGCGCTGAAATGACCGTTAGAATCATAAGCGCGGATAAACGCTTGAAAACCCTACGGCTTAACTGCATTGGAATGAAAGATGATAGACAATCGGTCCACACAATTTTTGGCACTTGTTTAGACATCACCGAAGAGCAAAATCGAGAGCTTCAGCTACAACAATACAACCAACATTTAAAGCAACTTTCAAAACAGTTGGTAGATATTCAAGAGACCGAGAGAAAACGCATTGCTATGGATCTCCACGATCAAGTAGGTCAAAACCTGACCGCGCTGGGTTTGTCACTCAGCGTACTCGATCAGAGTTTGGGCAACCACAATGAAGCTACAGTAAAAATATTGGCGGACACGCAGAATATCTTGGAGGCAACGACGCTTAGTATTGAACACTTGGTGAACGACATGAGGCCGCCTATGCTAGAGGATTGGGGCCTGAGCACAGCATTGAAATGGTATGCCGACAACTTCCAAAGCCGCTTTGGTATAGAGGTAATGGTATACGATACCGGGGCGCCTGAGCGCTTTTCCGTCGCACAAGAAATCGCCGTCTACCGTGCTACCCAAGAAGCGCTTAACAATGTAGCCAAACACAGTAGAGCCACTCGGGTGGAGATTGGGCTTGTATGGTACCCACACCGATTATTGCTCGATATTGTTGATAATGGCATCGGATTTGATTCAAAGGACACGGTTTTTCAGCAAGGGTTTGGGCTCACCACCATGCGAGAACGCATTGAGGGCATAGCGGGGAAGTTCCACATTGAAAGTATTAAATCTAAGGGGACGCGGGTACATTTTTTAATAGGGAGGTCAACATGAACTTAAAAATATTAATCGCCGATGACCACCAAATGGTTTCCGACGGTTTGGCTGCTCTTATTGATGCGCAATCAGGCATGAGCGTTATCGGTTGCGCTACAAATGGCGTTGACGCACTTGCCAAGGCAAAGCAATTGCGTCCGGACGTAGTCGTTATGGACGTCTCCATGCCAGAAATGAACGGTATAGAGGCGACCCAAGAGATCCACAATCGGCTGCCAACCATCCGTATTATCATGTTATCTATGCACTCCTCACCTGAGTATATACACCGCGCACTGCAAGCTGGTGCCATGGGCTATATCCTAAAGCGTTCAGCGGGAAAAGAAGTGGTAAAGGCGATTGAACAAGTAACCGCTGGCAAACATTTTTTCAGTGAAGCCGTGGCTGAGATCGTTGTCGAACAAAGCTTGCATCGTCCTGCTGGCGTAGACGCAGTATCACTACTAAGCGCTCGTGAGCGGCAAGTCCTTCAATTGTTAGCAGAAAGTCACAGTATTGTGCGAATCGCAGAGCTGTTGTCCCTGTCTCCAAAAACTATCGAAACTTATCGCGCACGTATTTACGAAAAACTGGCGCTTCGAGATCTTCCTCAGCTAGTTCGCTTTGCACTGAAGCATGGCCTAACCAGCCTCGACTGAGCCATTGCTATATTCGCCACCCCAATATCAGCTGTGCCGTTGCGACGGCTTTCAGCTAGCCTCCAAGCACAGTAGGGGGTTTCCCTACAATATAAAGGGGAAATTACCGACAGCTGCAGTGCGATAATTACGCTAAATTGAGCCCATAGACTTACTTATAGCGCTTAAAGGACTTTTGCCTTTAACGCATTGCAAGAACACCCTTGTTGCTCAGCACCAGTTACCCGATTCGGTAATCTCCAGCTTTAATCAGTGAATTCCTAGGTGGCTGGCGTTGAGTTTTTTTAGGGCACACTCTCTACAATCGATATAAGTCGCTTGAGCTCAAAGCGTCGCTTTTCAGCAATTCTTCCCGCCCTTGCCTTAGCGGTTTTTTATGTAGTAGATTTCCTTACATCATCTTCATAGTTTTCCTTACACCACACTCATGCTCGGCTTTCTAGAATTTCTTAAGGTTTCACTTTTCAGGATTATGGCATCGGCTGATGGTTGGCCAGTCGCTACGTTTTGGGTGGTTCGCTGTGTTCGATTCTAGCAGGCTCGACAATTTAGAGTATTTAATTGGTGTGACTCGTGAGCTCTCGAGTGTGAAGTCCCTCGACGCGCTACAGGAGCTCATCAGAAAGGCAGCGCGTAAAGTTACTCAGTGCGATGGGGCAACCTTGGTGTTAAAAGACGGCGATCAGTGTTATTACGCTGATGAGGATGCCATCTCGCCGCTATGGAAAGGGCAGCGATTCCCAGCCCAGTCGTGCATCAGCGGCTGGGTCATTGAGCACAAACAAGCCGCCGTCATCGAAGACATCTACTGCGATGATCGAGTTCCCTATGCCGCCTACCGCCCCACATTCGTGCGCAGTCTCGCGATGGTGCCCATTCGGCAAAACGACCCCATTGGCGCCATCGGCAATTATTGGGCCGAAGCGCATAAACCCACGGAACACGAGGTCATGCTGTTGCAAGCATTGGCGGATACTGTCGCTATTGCCATGGAAAATATCGAGCTGCTCAACGAAGTCGCCCACCTGCGCCAACAGCTCAACGGAACAACCTAGTCGCCTGTCCGCTTAGCAAGTCAGGGCCGACAGTGGTATCTTAGCTCCCACTGAAACAACAGCCTTAGCCTGCCATGTCTAGCCTTACCCACAAGCACGTCCTGCTGGGCGTTTGCGGTGGCATTGCCGCCTATAAAAGTGCCGAGTTAATTCGCCGCCTGCAGGATGCCGGGGCCGCGGTGCGGGTCATTATGACCGCAGGTGCACAGGAGTTCATCACGCCCCTGACACTGCAGGCCTTGTCGGGTAACCCTGTACACACCCAGTTGCTGGACCCTGAGGCAGAGGCCGGCATGGGTCACATTGAGCTGGCGCGCTGGGCAGATATTTTGCTGATTGCTCCCGCCACCGCCGAGGTAATCGCCAAGCTGGCCCACGGCAATGGCAGCGACCTGCTGACCACTGTCGCGCTAGCCTGCCAGGCGCCGCTGGCCATTGCGCCAGCGATGAATCAAGCGATGTGGGGCCACGGTGCCACACAGGAAAATCTCGCCACCCTCAAAGCCCGCGGCGTGCATATTTTCGGCCCAGCCAGTGGCACACAAGCCTGTGGCGATGTGGGGCTAGGGCGCATGTCCGAGCCCGACGCGTTGGCCGAGGCACTGGCCAACTGCTTCCAAACCGGTGTCTTGGATGGCTTGCGCGTCACCATTACCGCCGGCCCCACCCGGGAGGCGATCGACCCCGTGCGCTACATCAGCAACCACAGCTCCGGCAAAATGGGCTATGCGCTGGCTGAGGCCTGCGCCGAAGCGGGCGCCCGCGTGACGCTGATCAGTGGGCCCACCCAACTGCCCACTCCAGCACACGTCACGCGCATCGATATCAATAGCGCACAAGACCTGCTGGCCGCCGCCCTCGAGCAGCCCGGCGACATTTTTATTGGCGCGGCGGCGGTGGCCGATTACCGACCTCAATCCATTGCCCAACAAAAGCTTAAAAAGCAGGGCGATGCTACCGACGAAATGACGCTGCAACTGGTGCGCAATCCGGATATCATCGCCACCATGGCCAGTCTTTCTAATGCACCCTTTTGCGTAGGCTTCGCGGCTGAGACTGAAAATCTGCTAGCCTATGCTCGATCAAAGCTTACCCGAAAAAAGCTAAAGTTGGTCATCGCCAACGATGTTTCCCGCACAGACATCGGCTTCAACAGTGACGAGAATGCGGTCACGCTGGTCACAGCCAGCGGTGAGGAAACCCTCAACACCCGCAGCAAGCGTCAACTGGCACGCGATCTGGTGGCGCGCATCGCCGACGCCTACCAGCAAGATCGCGCCAAATGACAATAATTGATTGACTCACAAGGAACCACACAGTGCCCGCTGAGCCAAAAGCAAAAAAAAATACCACCAAACAGCCCAAACAGCCGCCCTATTTTTTGATATTGGCACTGCTCTCAATACTGCTCTCCGTGGGCGTCGGATGGATCGGCTTTCAAACCATGGTGGTAGCCCAGGAACAAGCACAGCTGGAATCGCTGGCGCAGCTCGAAGCAGATAAGCGGGCCAACGTGCTAGGGCAGTGGGTAAAAACCCTGCAGGAAGATGTAGCGCGTTTGGGCGAGCGTGAAGCCCTCGCCGTTGCGGTAGCTTATAGCGAAGAAAACGTCTTGGCCGACTATCGCCGCACCTTGGTGCGCAACATGAAGGATCTTCAGGCTGTTCAATTTTTCCCGCGCGGTTCTGCGAGTCTTAACGGCGATCTAGATCCGCCCATTAACTTCATTCAGATGGATCTGATTTATAAAGCCGAAGCACGGGAAGACATGGTTCCCGAAGCGGTGAAATTTGCGGATGGCTGGCGCATTCAGCTGGCCACAGGTCTGCCCACAGACCGCGAACAAGCCGCAATTGGCTCAATGTTGTTAACCCTGTCGCTTGATGGCTTGCGCAGAACGCTGAGCAGCTTTAACAACGACCTGGGTCAAACGTCGATTCAACAAAAAGTGGGTAGGTCGCCGGTGACTCTCATTGCCAGCGCAGGCAACGCCGATAGCGACAAGCATTTCGATTTAGCCGTGGACGGCAGTTATTGGAGCGTGCGCTTTACCCCTTCCTATATGCTCATGCAGCAAGCGGCAATAAACCCAATCCCGTTTTGGGCCGGGTGCTTAGTGTTGCTCGCAATGCTCTTGGTAGCCAGCGCCTTTGCGGCGCGCAAAATAGCAGCCCGCACCGCCCTTCAAAAAGTGACTAAGGCGCGCGAGCGCGCCATGATGGGCAGCAAAGACAAGAAAGATATTGATGTCAACGTAAAAGAAGAAGACAAATCACTGCTGGGCCTCAACGAAAATAAATTGGCGGATGTGGTCGAATCCTCTGAACCTGCCCCCAGCGCCGAAAATGCGGCACTGCGCAAGATATTCAGAGCCTACGACATTCGGGGCATCGTGGGCGAACAATTGACGCCTGCCTTTGCCGAAACCTTGGGCCGCGCTCTGGGTACAGAGGCCCTCGAGCAAGGCGAATCGGCGTTGCTGGTGGGTCGCGACGGCCGAGTACACAGTGAGGAACTGTGCAACAATTTGATTACCGGGATTCTCAGTACCGGTTGCAATGTTTTAAATTTGGGTTTGATTCCATCACCCGTGCTGTACTACGCCTGCGCTGAAGGCACAGGGGGCACACGCAGCGGTGTCATCGTCACCGCCAGCCACAATACCGGGGAGTACAACGGCTTTAAGATTGTGATCAATGGCAACACCCTTGCAGAAGAGGGCATTAGTGCCATTTACACGCGCATTCAGCGCGCCCAATTCCGCTCCGGCGACGCCGCAGAACAAGCGCAAGAAATCATTCCCGCGTACATTGACCGGATTTTTTCA
The DNA here is from genome assembly GCF_014192475.1 of Simiduia aestuariiviva. Lineage (GTDB taxonomy): Bacteria > Pseudomonadota > Gammaproteobacteria > Pseudomonadales > Cellvibrionaceae > Simiduia > Simiduia aestuariiviva. The sequence continues at coordinate 495,192 of NZ_JACHXZ010000004.1, read as the reverse complement.
GATGTGGCCTTGGCGGGCGATGTCAAAATAGTTATCGATGCCGGCAACGGCGCAACCAGCGAAATTGCGCCGCAATTGTTTGAGGAATTAGGTTGTGAAGTAGAACCGCTGTTTTGCGAAATAGACGGCCGCTTCCCCAACCATCAACCCGACCCCAGCCGCGCAGAAAACCTGCAAACGCTGATTGCTAAAGTTAAGGCCAGCGGTGCCGACCTAGGCGTGGCCTTCGACGGCGACGGCGACCGGCTAACCGTGGTCACTCCCAAGGGCGAAATCATTTGGCCAGATCGGCTGTTGATGTTGTTTGCCAAGGATATCGTCTCGCGCAACCCCGGCGCCGATGTGCTTTTCGATGTCAAAAGTACACGTCAACTCAACAGCTTGATCACCAGCTACGGTGGCCGCCCGATCCTATGGAAGACCGGCCACTCCAATATGAAACAAAAAATGATTGAAACAGGTGCGCTGCTGGGGGGCGAGCTGTCCGGCCATATATTTATCAAAGACCGCTGGTATGGTTTTGACGATGGCATGTATGCCTGTGCCCGTTTATTGGAAATCATGACCCTGCGCGATCAAGATATCGACAGTATATTTGATGCCTTTCCAATGCACCCTGCAACGCCAGAGATTTTGATTCCAATAGCGGAGTCGAAGAAATTTGAGTTGGTAAAAGCGCTCATAGCTCAAGGTAAATTTCAAAGTGGCAAACTCACCACCATAGACGGTGTGCGCGTGGACTTCGCCAAGGGCTGGGGTCTGGTGCGCGCCTCCAATACCACCGCTGCATTGACCTTGCGATTTGAAGCCGAAACTGAGGAGACCCTCGAGCAACTCAAAGCGTTGTTTAAGCGCGAAATCAAACGCGTCGCACCAGATTTACCACTCGATTTCTAATTGCTGCAATAATTGTCTTAACAACTGAAACTCAATAAAGCCCGTCGCAGAGCGGGCGCCACCCCACCCATACCACCCATAGTCACAGAGGTTCTTCATGTCGCTATCCAGAGACGACGCAATGCAAATCGCCAAGGTTCTCACGGAGTCCTTGCCCTATATCCAACGCTTTACTGGCAAGACTATCGTGGTCAAATTTGGCGGTAACGCCATGACCGATGAAGCGCTGCAAAACAGTTTTGCTCGCGACATTGTGCTCATGAAATTGGTGGGGCTTAATCCTGTGGTCGTACACGGCGGCGGCCCTCAGATTGGTGAGCTATTGAATAAGCTCAGCATCAAGTCAGAATTCGTCGACGGTATGCGCGTGACTGACAGCGCCACCATGGATGTGGTTGAAATGGTGCTAGGTGGAACAGTCAATAAACAAATTGTTAGCCTGATTAATCGCAATGGCGGCAAGGCCATTGGATTAACCGGTAAAGACGGTAAATTGATTCGCGCCAAAAAAATGACTGTCACACGCAAAACGCCAGGCATGGACGCTTCTGAAATTGTTGATATCGGTCATGTTGGGGAAGTGGTTTCCATCAATACTGAAGTGATCGATATGCTCACCAACAGCAATTTCATACCGGTCATCGCGCCCGTTGGTGTGGGGCAAGATGGTGCGGCTTACAACATCAATGCCGACCTCGTTGCAGGCAAAATTGCGGAAGTATTACAAGCGGAAAAATTGATGCTGCTCACCAATGTGGCAGGCTTAATGAATAAATCCGGCGAAATACTCACCGGCCTTACCACCGAACAGGTGGATGAACTGATTGCCGATGGCACCATTTACGGTGGCATGCTACCCAAAATTTCTTGCGCGCTATCTGCCGTTAAGTCTGGAGTTAACTCTTCACATATCGTTGACGGCCGCGTGGATCACGCTGTTTTGCTGGAAATATTCACCGATACCGGCGTGGGCACCAAGATTAGCAACGCCCTCGAATAAAGGAATTCTCCCGCGGGCCGTATTTTTCGTTGATGCGGCTCAGCTTTGTAGCTAGGATAGGCCGTTATCCGAAAGCCCCGAACGTCGAAGGTTTTATGACAAACTCCTCTACTAAGGTGTCCCGGCGCCAGCAAATTCTGGAATCCTTGGCTCACATGCTAGAGTCCAGCCCCGGCGCTCGCATCACTACGGCTGCATTGGCCAAAGAAGTCGGGGTTTCCGAAGCGGCACTTTATCGGCACTTTCCCAGCAAATCGAAAATGTTCGAAGGCTTAATAGAGTTTATCGAGGAAACGTTGTTTTCTCGTATCGGCTTAATTTTAAGTGACACTGACACCGCCCAAGCCCGCTGCGAAAAGATTTTTTTGTTGTTGCTCACCTTTACCGAGCGCAACCCCGGTATTACCCGCATTCTTACCGGGGACGCCCTCACCGGTGAAACCGAGCGACTACACACCCGCATTCAACAATTATTCGAGCGAATCGAAACGCAGATTAAACAAATCCTGCGCGAGGCTGAAATCCGTGAGGGTTTACGCCCCCGGCTGCCGCTCACGGCCGCAGCGAACCTGCTTATGGCAGCCGCCGAGGGTCGCATTGCGCAGTTCGTACGCTCTGGATTTAAACGCCCACCCACCGAATTTTGGGGTGAGCAATGGCCCGTACTGATGCAAGATTTTTTCTACGAGCCCATGGCGCAAGTCACTTCGTAGCATCTACAATTATTTCAACGTGTGCGATTTTTCTTAAAAAATTGCATTAAAAAAGGGCCCCTTGGGCCCTTTTTCGTACGTGGTGAATGGCCACGCTTTCCTGACGCTAGGGCTTGTTTAATATAATTCTTAGCCGTTCTTTATCCTGTTCGAACTTTTCCGCCACGTCTTCATATTCCCACTCTCGCTGAATATACTTTTCCCGCGTGTCATCAAGCTCGAGCTCTAAATTTTGCAGTGTTGTCAGCACCACCTCGGGTACTGGTTGGCCGCGACGCTCAAAATCGGCGCCCCTTGCATATTCGGCGCGAATTTGGGATTGGATGGTGTTGAGATTGCTAATCAAGATGGCCATGTTGGCTTCCAAATCGGCCAATTTACGCAGTTTTACCGCGTCGATATCCTCAACGCTACTGTAGCGTCGCAGCAGCGCGGCATCCCACTCTGCCAACTCGCGCTGTTGCTCCTTTTGTGCGGCGGCAGCGGCGGCCTGTTCTGGCGTTAACGCAGGCGGAACCACGCGCAGCACAATGCCCGATAAGTTCACTACCTCATAACCGCGTTTCGCGGCCTCAGGGGGCAGGGAATGGTGCATCACTTTGGCACCTTGCTCATTAATGTAGCGATAAAAAACTTTTCCATCGCTGGGATCGGCCGCGCGCACCTGCCACGCGATAGTGCATGACAGTGCCGCCATCAGGATGCCGCTAAGCAACTTCATAGTGTCAAACCTTTAATCCTTGCCATAGTTTAGTCGGTGCCATAAGACGCGCGGTAGGCGCGGATTTTTTCCACCATAGACGCCTGCGTAGCGTCTGATTCAAGATAGCTGATGATGTCGTTTAAGCTAATGATGCTGATCACGGGAATGCCAAATTCCTGTTCGACCTCGGCTATGGCAGACAGTGCTCCCTTGCCTTTCTCTTGTCGATTTAAGCCGATCACTACCGCGGCCGGTTTGGCATCGGCGGCATTTATGAGTTGCATGACTTCGCGAATCGCAGTCCCTGCGGTGATCACGTCATCAATGATTAATACGCGGCCTGCCAATGGGGCGCCCACCAAACTACCGCCCTCGCCGTGGTCTTTGGCCTCTTTGCGGTTAAAGCAATAGGGGAGGTCGCGCTGGTGTTCGTCGGCCAATGCCACTGCCGTAGTGGTGGCCAAAGGAATGCCTTTATATGCCGGGCCAAATATTAAATCAAAGTCGACGCCTGACGCCTGAATGGCTGCTGCGTAGAATCGTCCCAAGGCGGCGAGTGCAGCGCCCGTTTTAAAGCGGCCAGCATTAAAAAAATAGGGGCTGGTGCGCCCACTCTTGAGCGTAAACTCTCCAAAGCACAGGGCCTCGTGTTCAATGGCCAGCTCGATAAATTCCCGCTGGTAGGTCTGCATGGCATCTTCCCGTATCAAAATCTGAATCTTTGGACTATGTTTAAGCCAGTAGTGGCCTTTTATGGGCGGCTATTTTGGCACATTTGCCGAGCGCGCTCCCCTGTTTTTGATGTACCGTCTGGGAGTTCACTCGCCAATCACGTGTAAAGCAACGGCGACAGAGCTTCAAGTAAACCCAATATTTACAAAAACTTATAAAGCTCGGGTATCATACACAGTCCGTTTTTAAGGGGCTAACATGCGCATTATCAACCTCAGCGTCGATGGTATACATCAGGCGGCACAGCGGGGTCTCTACGACTGGCTGGCAGAACAGGACGCTGACATCATTTGCCTGCAAGATTTGCGGGCACTGGAATACGAGTTGGACCACCAGGTGTTTCACCCGGAAGGTTACAACGCGTATTTCTTTGATTCCGGCGTCAAGCACTACAACGGCGTAGCAATTTACAGCCGAAAGATGCCCAAGGCCTTGATTTACGGTTTTGGCTTTGCCAGCGGCGTAGATATGGAAGGCCGCTACCTGCAGATCGACTTTGAAAAAATCAGTATCGGCAGCCTGTTGGCGCCCTCCGCTATGTCGGCGAGCGAGTCTCAGGAGGTCAAGATGAAATTCTATGACGACCTGCAAGCACACCTCGTCAAAATTAGCCGCAAACGTCGCGACTATGTATTTTGCGGTAATTGGGCCATGGCCCACAAAAGCCGAGATGTGATGAATGCAGCCCGCCATGAGGGCGACGTTGGTTTTCTGCCACACGAACGCAGTTGGCTCAACCAACTGTTTACCCAGCTGGAATACACCGATGCCTTTCGCAAGGTTAACAGCGACGACGACGAGTACAGCTGGTTCCCGGAAACCGAATCGGGCGACGCCGATGGCTGGCGCACAGACTTCCAGGTGATCTCCAATAATCTTGCCAATCGAGTGGAGTACGCCACGATTTATAAAAAGCAGCAATTCTCCAGCCACCAACCGGTGATCATCGATTACGATCTAGAGATCGAGTAGCGGTCGAAAATCAAGCGCCGCGCTGCAATAAAAAAGGGCCACAAGGCCCTTTTTTATTGCGCGTACTACGGTTCAAGCTTGGCGCAACGCCTCGGATTGCAGGTCATGTAATTCGGCGATGCCCTTCTTGGCCAGCGCCAACATGCTGGCAAACTCTGCCTCACTGAAAGGCTCGCCCTCGGCAGTGCCCTGAATTTCAATAATCCCGCCGTCGCTGCCCAACACAATATTCATGTCGGTTTCCGCGGCGGAATCTTCGGGGTAATCCAAATCCAATACCGGTGCACCTTGGTAGATACCCACCGATACCGAGGCGATCATGCGCTTGATAGGCGACGCATTGATCTTGCCCTTGGCCTGTAAAAACGCCACCGCATCGGCCAGCGCCACGCAGGCACCGGTAATGGATGCCGTGCGCGTGCCACCATCGGCTTGAATCACGTCGCAATCGATTGTGATGGTGTGTTCACCCAGCGCTTGCAGATCGACGGCGGCACGCAAAGAGCGGCCGATCAGACGTTGGATCTCTACTGTGCGCCCCCCTTGTTTGCCGCGCGCAGCTTCGCGCCCCATACGGGTGCCAGTGGAGCGGGGCAGCATGCCGTACTCCGCGGTGATCCAGCCACGACCTTCGCCGCGCATAAAGCGGGGTACGCCTTCCTCTACGGAGGCGGTGCAAATCACCTTGGTGTTGCCAAACTCCACCAATACCGAGCCCTCGGCGTGGCAGGTGAATTGGCGGGTGATGCGCACTGGGCGAAGTTCGTCGACCTGACGGCCGCTGGGTCTTTGCATGATCTTACCTTTTGCTGAATATTGAAGAGAAAGCGGCAATTATACCGGGGAATGGCTGTGGTAACATGGCGCTCTGTTTATCGTATTCGGGACGTCACCATGCCACGCAGTATGACAGGCTTTGGCCGCGTTGAGGCCAGCTTTGATTGGGGCAACTTAAGCTGGGAAATTCGCAGCGTTAATCACCGCTACCTAGAACCGCACTTTCGGCTACCGGAAACCCAGCGTCACTGTGAGCCGCTGCTGCGCGATGCGCTGCGCAAAACGCTCAATCGCGGCAAGGTTGAAGCGACACTGCAACTGCAAATTGGCCGCGCTGAACAAAGTGAGCTTGGGCTGGACCAGGATCGCCTGCAACAAGTTATCGGTGCGGTCAAACACCTGCAGCGAGCCGACGTGCAATTGGCCGCCGTCAATCCGCTAGAGCTATTGCGCTGGCCCGGGGTGGTGGTGGAAGACGCCGTTGATACCGATACCCTGAACCAATGCATCCTTGACGCCTTTCGCCACGGGCTGACCCAGCTGTCGGACAATCGCGCGCGCGAAGGTGCCGAGCTGGCAGCATTTATCGAACAGCGCTTGGCTGCGATCGCTGAACAGGTGGCTCAAGTTCGCGCATTGATGCCCACCATCTTGCAAGCGCAGCGCAGTAAATTGCAGGCGCGCCTAGAGGAACTCACTGGCCAACTGGATCAGGATCGCATCGAGCAGGAAATCGTCATGCTCACCCAAAAGGCCGATGTGGAGGAAGAGCTGGATCGGCTGGGCGCACACATTAACGAAGTTCGTCTGACCCTCAAGAAATCTGAGCCCATAGGCCGCCGACTCGATTTTTTAATGCAAGAATTGAATCGCGAGGCCAATACCCTGTCGTCCAAATCCGTGGTTACCGAAACCACCCAAGCGGCCGTTGAACTCAAAGTGCTCATCGAACAGATGCGCGAACAAATACAAAACATCGAATAGCCTCTGCGGCCTAAAGGTACAGCAACACTATGCAAACTCGCGGCAACCTCTTTACCGTGTCGGCACCTTCCGGCGCTGGCAAAACCAGCCTTGTGACCGCCCTCGTGGACGGACTCGACGGCATTCGCGTGTCGGTATCGCACACCACGCGCGCCAAGCGCCCAGGCGAAGTAGACGGGGTCAACTACCACTTTGTCTCACAAGATCAATTCAAGGAAATGCTGGCAGAGGCTGCATTTTTGGAGCACGCACAGGTCTTTACCAACTACTACGGCACCTCCAAATTTTGGGTTGAGGAGCAACTTGCCTCCGGTGTAGACGTCATTCTAGAAATAGACTGGCAGGGTGCGGCACAAGTGCGACGACTTATACCCGATACTCTGGGCGTGTTTATTCTGCCGCCCTCGCGGGAGGCGCTGCACCAGCGTTTGAACGGTCGAGGGCAGGACAGCGCCGAGGTCATCGACGCCCGTATGAAGGAGGCCATTAACGAAATGAGCCACTACGTCGAGGCAGATTACCTGATCATTAACGATGATTTTGATACCGCTCTGGCAGAGTTTAAGGCCTTAATCATCAGCCAGCGCCTTAAACAAGCCCGTCAAAATGAACGACACCGTAGATTGTTGGCAGACCTATTGAGCTGACTGATCGATTTGCGTACACTGGCCGGCCTTTTTCATACCAGCATCCGCGCGGCCAGTGGGCTAGACTTAACAGCGGGTGCTCACGCACGCTTACCGGAACACTAGTTATGGCACGTATTACTGTTGAAGATTGTCTGAACCACGTAGATAACCGTTTTGAGCTGGTTATCGTAGGCAGCAAGCGCGCACGTCAAATTGCCGTTGGCGGCAAATCACCCATGGTGCCGGAAGAAAACGATAAGCCCACGGTGATTGCCCTGCGCGAAATCGAAGAAGGCCTGGTGGATGCCTCTATTTTGACTCAGCGCGACGAGCCCGAGTACGAAATCGAAGCGCCCATTCTGACCGAAGAGTAAGCCCGCGTAGGAGGGAGAGATTGCAGACTATCGACGCACTGGCGCATCAGCTTTCCTCCTATCTAGAACCTACACATATCAATTTGGTCCGCCGCGCCTACCTCTATGCAGAGCAGGCGCACGACGGCCAAAAGCGGCGCTCGGGTGATCCCTACATCACCCACCCACTCGCGGTAGCCGCCATTCTTTCCAACATGCACATGGACCATCAAAGCTTGATGGCGGCCATGCTCCACGACGTCATTGAAGACACCGGCATAGCCAAAACCAGCTTGGGCGAGCAGTTTGGCGAAACCGTCGCCGATCTAGTGGACGGGGTCAGCAAGCTCACGCAAATCGAATTCGAATCACAAGCGGAAAAGCAGGCCGAGAATTTCCAGAAGATGACGCTGGCCATGGCACGCGATATTCGGGTGATCTTGGTAAAGCTGGCAGACCGGCTGCACAACATGCGCACTTTGGGCGTGATGCCGCCCGACAAGAAACGCCGCATCGCCCGTGAAACTCTAGAAATCTACGCGCCTATTGCCCACCGTTTAGGCATGAACGACATGCGCATTGAGTTTGAAAATCGCGGCTTTTCCGCCATGCACCCGCTGCGCGCTAAACGCCTCAAGGCCGCACTGCAAAGTGCGCGGGGCAACCGCAAAGAGCTGGTTGAAAAAATCCGACAGAGCCTGCAGAAACGCCTGGAAGATGAACTGATCAACGCCCTGGTAATAGGCCGCGAAAAGCACTTGTACAGTATTTACACCAAGATGCGCTCCAAGAAAAAGTCGTTCAAAGAAATTATGGACGTCTACGCCTTCCGCATCATCGTCGACTCAGTGGACACCTGCTATCGCACCCTGGGTGCCATCCACAACCTGTACAAGCCCATCATTACCGAATTCAAAGATTACATCGCCATCCCCAAAACCAATGGCTACCAATCGCTGCACACCGTGCTAGTGGGCATGCATGGCGTGCCTATCGAAGTGCAGATCCGCACCAAGGAAATGGATGAGATGGCCAACAGTGGCATCGCCGCTCACTGGCTCTACAAAACCAACGACAACCCCAACGCCAGCCACCTGCGCGCGCGCCAGTGGGTGCAAGGGCTGCTTGAAATGCAGCAGCGCGCGGGCGACAGCTTGGAGTTCATCGAGAACGTCAAAATCGATTTGTTCCCGGACGAGGTGTATGTATTCACCCCCAAAGGCCGCATTGTGGAATTGCCCAGCGGTGCGACACCGGTGGATTTTGCCTACGCCGTGCACACGGATGTGGGCAATGCGTGCGTGGCTTGTCGCATCAACGATCGACTGGCGCCGCTGTCCCAGCCCCTGCAAAGTGGGCAAAAGGTGACCATCATCACCGCCGCCAGCGCCCAACCCAATCCCGCCTGGCTGAATTTCGTCACCTCGGGCAAGGCGCGCTCCGCTATTCGCCACTTCTTAAAGCACCAGCGCCATCACGAATCCATTGAGCTGGGCCGCAAACTGCTCACGCGTTCACTGGCCGATCGAGGTTTGGAGTTACAAAATCTCGACAAAGAATCCCGCAAAACGTTGCTCAAAGATGCCGGCACTCACAGCATGGAAACGCTGTTTGAAGAGATAGGTTTAGGCAAGCGTCTGCCCCATGCCGTCGCTAATTTAGTGCCTTCCGACAGCCGCAAGGCCAACGCCCAATCGCCACTCATGATTGAATCGGCCGATGGCATGATGATCAGTTTTGCGCGCTGTTGCCGCCCCATTCCAGGCGACCCCATTGTCGGGCACATCAGCGCCGGCAAAGGGCTGGTGGTGCACCATGACACCTGCCGCAATATCATCGAACTGCGTGAAAACCCAGAGAAGATCGCCATGGTAAACTGGTCGCCCGACGTGCGCGGCGAGTTCCCGGTGGACATTCGCGTTGAAGTGGAGTCGGGGCGCGGCATCATCGCCGGCCTTGCCACTCGCATCACCGAACAAAATGCCAATATCGAGCAGATCAATGTGCACGAGCGCGACGCCCACAACAGCGTCATCAACCTCACCTTGGGCGTGCTCAACCGCGTTCACCTCGCCACGATTTTGCGCCGCGTGAAGACCCTGCGCTCAGTGATTCGCATCAGCCGCCACCGCAACTAGCATCAGTCGCCTCGGCAACTCCGTGATTGCGCCGCCAGCTGCATTGACGACCCACCGGTCAATGCCCTTATACTGGTCGCTTTTTCCGAGGTAGCCCAATGACTAACAAAGCCATCATCAGCACCGATAAAGCACCCGCTGCCATCGGCACTTATTCGCAAGCCGTTAAAGTTAACAACACGGTGTACCTGTCGGGACAAATTCCGTTGGTGCCAGAAACCATGGTGATGGTAGAGGGCGATTTTCGGGCTCAAGCCCATCAAGTGTTCAAAAACCTCAGCGCCGTGTGCGAAGCCGCCAACGGCTCCTTAGCTGATATCGTCAAACTGAACCTCTACCTCGCCGATCTGGGCAATTTTCCGGTGGTGAATGAGGTGATGGCTGAGTATTTTCAACAACCCTATCCCGCCCGTGCCGCCGTGGGTGTGAGCGAACTGCCCAAGGGCGCACAGTTTGAAGCGGAAGCGGTGATGGTCATTTAAGGTCGGCCATTATCGCTTGGTACCCCGCCCGCCAGTCTGGGTAGGCGGGCGCCCAACCCGACGCTTTAAGCCGTGCATTGCACACGCGTTTACCACTCAATGGCCCGCCTTGGCTCTGTTCCGGTGCAACGACCTGCTGCAGTTTAGCCAACCCACGCACCACTTCTGCCAGCAACACAGGCGCATCGTCCGACACCAAATAACACTGCGCAGGCTCCGCCAATGCCAGAAGGTGACACAGGGCGCTGGCGGCGTCATCGGCGTGAATGCGATTGCTGTAGGCCAGTAAATTTCGGCGCACAGCCCCATCGCGCACCTGCGTTAGCAGCCGGTCTCGGCCTGGACCATAAATGCCCGATAGGCGGGCGATCACAACCGGCAGATCGGCCGAACACAAGCGCCGCTCGGCTTCCAGTAACCGCTTGCCGCTAAAGTGCTCAGGCTCCGTAGCGCTGGACTCATCCACCCACTCGCCACTTGCCTGCCCGTACACCGATGTGCTCGATACAAACACCACTCTCGGCCGTTGATCCAACTGATGCAGACTCTCCGCCAGTGCATCGGCCGCCGCCACATAGCTGTCTCTATAGCCACTGTCGGAACGCGCCGTGGGCGTCATGGTGACTAAGATGCGATCAAAGCCCGGCGCTAGGATTTCCGTTAAAGCAGCCTTATTGGTGGCGTCGGCCGCGATGCAACCGGCGCTGGGCGTGCGACGCACGCCGGTGCATGAACCCGGCAAGCGCGCCGCCACACGTTGCGCGATATCGCCAAAACCCAGCAAAAGCGTTGAGGCAGAAGGCATAAATTCCCCTATAAAGTAGGACTATCGAAATGACTACTTCTGATATAAAGTCACAATCATACGCGAAGCAACCGGCAAGACACCATGACCCTCAACGAACTGCGCTACATAGTGACGCTGGCCCAAGAACAACACTTTGGTCGAGCCGCTGAGCGCTGCTATGTCAGTCAACCCACCCTGAGTATCGCGGTGAAGAAGCTCGAAGAAGAACTGGGCATTGCGCTCTTCGAACGCTCCAAAACCCGCGTACAACCCACGCCATTGGGCGAGAAAATCGTCAATCAGGCGCAACTCGTGTTGGAGCAAACTGCCGCCATTAAAGACATCGCCAAATCTGGCAAAGACCAGCTCTCCAGCCCGCTGCATGTGGGCGCAATTTTTACCATTGGCCCCTATTTGTTCCCGCATTTTATTCCCGAACTGCAGCGTATCGCGCCGAACATGCCACTGTATGTGGAAGAGGGCTACACCGCCACCTTGCGCCTGCGATTGCGCAAAGGCGAGCTGGACGTGATTATCGTCTCGCTGCCCTTTACCGAGGCGGATGTGGTCACGCAAACACTGTACGACGAGCCTTTTGTGGTGCTGATGCCCACCGACCACCCCCTCGCGGCATTCAACGCCATCGACCCCGCCCAGCTACACGATTACAACGTATTGCTGCTCGGAGAAGGCCACTGTTTCCGCGATCAAATCCTCGAGGCCTGCCCAGCCTTGCAGCCCGCCGCCGATCCCAAAGCCGGCCACATACGCACGGCGGCCAAGGGCAGCTCGCTGGAAACCTTACGGCACATGGTGGCGTCGGGATTGGGCATCACTATTCTGCCGTATTCCGCCGTCGAGGCTACCCGCTACGCCGACAATCTGCTCGTCTACCGGCCCTTTGTGGAACCGGCCCCGCGACGCACCGTAGCCATGGCTTGGCGAGCGAGCTATCCCCGCCACAAGGCCATTGATGCCTTGCGAGCCTCCATTAACCAATGCCACCTCGTTGGCAATGAATGATCACAGCCCCGCCAGCCCCACGCTCGATAAGGTCCCCGTTACAGCGCTAAAGGGGGTGGGTAAATCGCTGACCGATAAGCTCGCCAAATTGGGTTTGCACAACCTGCAAGACCTACTGTTCCACCTGCCGCTGCGCTATTTGGATCGGACCCGCATTACGCCCATCGGTGCGCTCCAGCCGGGGGTCACCGCGGTTCTGGAGGGGGAAATAAAGGCCGCCGATGTGGTCTTCGGCCGCCGCCGCTCACTGGTGGTCAAGTTACAGGACGCCACCGGCACTCTCACGCTGCGGTTCTTCCATTTTAATCAGGCGCAAAAGCAAAACCTCGCGCGCGGCTTGACGCTACGGTGCTTTGGTGAGGCCCGGCGCGGCGCGGCGGGGCTAGAGCTGTACCACCCAGAATACGAAGCGGTTACTCAAGCCAGCCCAGCATTGGCCCAGTCTTTGACGCCGGTATATCCGGCCACAGAGGGGGTCACCCAACCGCGCATGCGCAGCTTAGTGCAGCAAACACTGGCGTTTCTAACGCCTTCCAGCTTGCGCGAATTGCTGCCCACCGCGCTGCGCCAGGCCCATGGTCAATTGCCACTCGCCGACGCATTGCGCTATCTGCACCAACCGCCCACGGATGCCGATGTCCAACAATTGGCCCTGGGCCAACACCCCGCCCAACAGCGCCTCGCCTTCGAAGAATTGCTGGCACACCACTTGAGTTTGCTCGGCCTGCGCCAACAGCTACAGGCCGAGGGCGCGCCGGCGCTGCCGCACAACCGCGAGCGCTTAACGGCCTTTTTACAACAGCTGCCCTTTAACCCTACAAAGGCCCAAAGTCGCGTCGCCCAGGAAATTGCCGCCGACCTGGCCCAGCCGGTGCCCATGTTGCGATTGGTGCAGGGCGATGTGGGCTCGGGCAAAACCCTCGTGGCGGCCATGGCCGCCTTGCAGGCCATCGGCAATGGCTATCAAGTGGCGCTCATGGCACCCACGGAAATCCTGAGCGAACAGCACCGGCACAATTTCCAGCAGTGGTTTGAGCCGCTCGGTATTCAAGTGGGCTGGCTGGCCGGCAAACAAAAGGTGGCCGAGCGCCGCGACCAGTTGTCGGCACTGGCCAGCGGCCAGACGCAGCTGATCGTAGGCACCCATGCGCTGTTTCAAGAGCAGGTGAACTTTGCCGACTTGGGCTTGGTCATCATCGACGAACAGCACCGCTTTGGCGTGCACCAACGGCTCAGTTTGCGCGAAAAGGCCGGCAGTCAATTGCGGCCACACCAACTGATTATGACTGCCACCCCCATTCCCCGCACGCTGGCCATGAGTGCCTACGCGGACTTGGACTGTTCTGTGATCGACGAATTGCCGCCGGGCCGCAAGCCTGTCACCACTGTGGTCATCAACCAAGATCGCCGCGACCTCGTCATCGAGCGAGTGCGCGCCGCCATCGGTGACGGTCGACAGGTCTACTGGGTGTGTACGTTGATCGAAGAATCGGAAACGCTTACCGCCCAGGCCGCCGAGGCCACCCAAGAGGCCTTGGCGCTGAGCCTGCCGGGTGTGGCGATTGGCCTGGTACACGGGCGTTTAAAGCCCAGTGAAAAAGAATCGGTGATGGCGCAGTTTAAAGCGGGGCAATTGCCGCTCTTAGTGGCCACCACGGTCATCGAAGTGGGCGTGGATGTGCCCAATGCCAGCCTCATGATTATCGATAATCCCGAGCGACTGGGGTTGGCGCAATTGCACCAACTGCGTGGGCGGGTAGGGCGGGGCAGCGCCGAAAGCCACTGTGTATTGCTGTATTCAGGCCCGCTCTCGCAACATAGCAAAGCGCGCTTAGAAGCCATGCGCGCCACCAACGACGGCTTTGTCATTGCTGAAAAAGACCTCGAATTGCGCGGCCCCGGGGAAGTGCTGGGCACGCGCCAAACGGGGGCGATGAACTTTAAAATTGCCGACCTACAACGCGACGCCGAGCTAATTCCCCAAGTGCGCACGGCGGCCACCGACCTATTGGCCAACCATCCACAGCAGACCGCGGAACTGACGCGGCGCTGGCTGGGTTATAACGAAGTCTACGCCAAGGTGTGAATTTAGGCGCCACATATTCTAATGTGATCTCACAGCGCTGCTCGACCTTAACTACACTGAACTAATCCATTGACGCCAATGATCGGCGTTTGCCGTAGTTACGCAAGGAGTTTCAGTGCCACTTTCAGCCAGCATTATCCAATTTTTGGATCAACATGAGCTCGACTACCAACTGACCGAGCCACTCGATACCCCCATGTGGCACGACCAGCAATTGCGCAACAAGGCCGCCGCCCGCGCCACACTGCTCGAGGATGAGCGCGAGCATGTACTGGCCATTTTTCCCGCAGACAGCCTGCTAGATTTGGCCGCAGTGAACAAAATACTGGGTCGAAACATGGTGGCCATGTGCCCAAAAACCCTGCGAAAATTGTTCGAAAAGTACGAATTGTCGTCCATCCCCGCGCTACCTGGATTGGGTGGACTCACCTCGATCATCGACCAGCAGCTACTGGATAGACCCAAGCTTTACCTCGATCCGGGTAGCCGCGCGCAACTGCTTGAGCTGCCGCAAAAAGAATTTACTCGGCTAGCGAAACAAGCCACCACCGGCCAAATTGCCATTCCCCTCGCCAGCCTTGAATCGGTCATTGAAGGCGATGACACCAGCATCATCACCAACTCCATCAAGCAATTTACCGCACTGCGCGTCAAAGAGCGCTTGGAGGAAACCCTCGAATTGCCGCCGCTGCCGGACACGGCGCAACGGATTATTCAATTGCGGGTAAACCCCAACGCGGACATCAGCGATCTCGCGCATATCGTCGAGACCGACCCCAGCCTCGCCTCGCAAGTGGTCAGCTGGGCCGCCTCTCCCTATTACTCGGCACCCGGCAAAATCAAATCCATCCACGATGCCATTGTGCGGGTCTTGGGCTTTGATATGGTGCTCAACCTATCGCTGGGGCTGTCGCTCGGCAAGACACTGTCAATGCCGCAGGACGGGGTCTTTGGCATCAACCGCTATTGGCAACAATCCGTGTATATGGCGGCGGCCATGGAGGGTTTGGTTACCGCAATTCCACGCGATCATCGGCCCGGGTTCGGCATGGCCTACCTGTCGGGATTGGTATTTAACTTTGGCTACTTAGTGATGGCCGAGGTGTTTCCGCCCTATTTCACCAAATTGTGTCGCTCACTCGAGGCCAACCCCCACGTAGATCACCCCCAGATCGAAAAACACCTGCTGGGCGTAACCCGCGATCACATTGCCAGCTGGCTAATGGAGTTGTGGAATATGCCAGAGGAGGTCGTGTTTGCCCTGCGCTATCAAAACCAACCCGATTGCCAGGGCGAGTTGGCGGCCTACGCCAAGCTGTTATTTGTGGCGCGGCGGCTCTTGGCGCAGCGTGGCATGCCCTGCGGACCCCGCTTGGAAGTGCCGGCACAAGTTTACCTCGACTTGCATTTAGACCCCGTCAAAGCAGAGGCCACCATCGACAACATTTTGGAATCATCTGCCGAGCTTGAGCATATCGCCTCGCAAATGGCGCCCGCGGCCTAACGCATCCTCACTTGCCGGTGTCTTGCCGGCCCATTTTTGCGGTGTTTAGCAATAAAACAAGCGGCCCTGGAATGGGGCCGCTTTTTTATTGGAGGCGAGTAGGTGCGGTCGTTATGCTTCCGTTTTGCGGGCTGGAAGCATGTTGGGGTCTTCATTGAAGCGCTGCTCATCCAACATACCTTCACTCTTGGCAACCGCCAATGTCACCATGGCATCGCCGCAGACATTGACCGCCGTGCGGGTCATATCCAACAGGCGATCCACGCCGATGATCAGCGCGATGCCCTCCACCGGCAGACCCACTTGCTGGAGCACCATCGACAGCATGATCAAGCCAACACCCGGTACGCCGGCAGTGCCAATGGACGCCAAGGTGGCGGTCAAGATCACCATCATGTAACCGCCGATGCCAATATCAATATTGTAAGCCTGGGCGATAAATGCCGTGGCCACGCCTTGCATGATGGCGGTGCCATCCATATTGATGGTCGCGCCCATGGGCACTGTAAAGGATGCTACGCGATTATCGGCACCCAATTCGTCGCGCACTGCTTTCAGGGTGACGGGGATAGTGGCATTCGATGAGCTCATGCTAAAGGCGAAGAGCGCCACCGATTTCATCTTCCGATAAAACATCAACGGACTTAGGCCCGTTAAGGCTTTGAGCGCCAAGGCATAGGTACCTAGGCCGTGTAAAAGCAGCACAAACAGCACGGTGAAGAAGTATTGTAAGAGATTGCTGAAGGCGTCGAGCCCCAAATCGGCGGCCAACTGGGCAATCAAACAAAATACACCGTAGGGCGCAAAGTTCATTAATATCACGACCATTCGCAGAATGATCTCGTTAAAATCGTTGAAGAAACTCGCGATGCGTTTGCCGGCATCACCGGACTTTGACACGGCAATGCCCACCAGCAAGGCAAACACGATAATTTGCAGCATGTTGCCCTCTGCCATGGCCTGCACCGGATTGGTGGGTACCATGCCCAACAACACCTCTTTCAATGATGGCGCTTCAGCGGCGACAAAATTGACTTCGGTGGTGAGATTGAAGCCACTGCCAGGCTGAACCAGCACACCGGCAAGCAGGGCTAAACTGATGGCCACGGCGGTGGTGATCATGTAGAGCACCAAGGTTTTACCGGCCATGGGGCCCATGCGGGTGTTATCACCCAGCGACGCAACCCCGCACACCAAGGAAACAAATACGAGCGGCACAACCAATAGCTTCAACAGGGCCACGAAGATCTTGCCGCCCAAGTCAAACAGGCCGTCCACTAAAAACCGATCGATCCAACTGTCATAGACCCCGGCCAGCCAGCCTTGGGATTCAACGATGTTAAACATAGCGCCAACCACCAGGCCGAGGGCCATGGCGATTAGAATGCGGCTGGTTAGGCTCATAGAGGTGTCCTGCGTTAGCTTAGTTGGGTGCGATGAGGGTCAGGTGTGTCGTATCGCGTCAGGTATTGACCGCGTCTTTGAGCGCTTTGCCCGGTTTGAATCCCACGGAGTTGCTGGCTGGAATCTGGATGGTTTCGCCCGTTTTCGGACTGCGGCCGGTACGCGCTGCCCGCGAGCGACGGGTAAAAGAGCCAAACCCAACCAAACTCACTGAGTCGTCGCGCGCCAGCGCATTGGTAATTTGCTCAAGAATGGCAGATACCGCCAGATCGGCTTTATCTTTAGTGAGGTCAGTGGCGTCGGCCACGGCGGCAACCAAATCGGTCTTATACATAGTGATTCCTTCCGCTGTTGTTTGTGTTATCCAGAAGTTAGGACGTAATCCTAACGTCTTTCCACAAGCGAGAGCCAGCACCGGCGCTTGTCCAACGGCCTCAACCCTTCCAGCCTGTGCGGTGGTAGCCTAGAATAGCGGCCCCGCTAACCCCACTCTGGTACCTCTTTGAACCCGTTATCCCACCAGCGCGAACCCCATTGGCGCGATGCCAAGCAAGTGAGCTGGCAGCTGCCTAAGCCGCTAATGCCGTGGCTCTTGGACGAGGGCTCGCTCACCGCGCGGCTGATTGAACACAGCAAGCGAGCGTTTGACGTCGAGTTATTGCAACAGGGTTGGGGTGAGGGTTTCGTGGGCGAATACCGACTGCTAAACAGCCCATTGCGGCAAAAGATGCTGGTGCGTGAAGTGATCTTGCGGGGCGCCGGCCGCCCTTGGGTGTTCGCCCGAAGTTTAGTGCCCGTGACCAGTTTGCAGGGCCGCCTGAAAGCGCTTAAACAATTGGATAACCGACCGCTCGGCGCCTTGTTGTTCCAAGATCCACATATGGCGCGCGGCCCCATTCAAGTGGCCGAAATCCTGCCCGAACACGGCTACCTGCACCCGCAGGCACAGTCCGTGCAGCCAACCCCCTTGTGGGGCAGGCGCTCTGTGTTTTATCTTGACCAGCAACCACTGCTGGTGAGCGAAGTCTTTTTACCCGAATTCCTGTCAACCCTGTAAGGAAAGCCCATGGCTCAGGCCAGCAAGGCAACCCGGGCGCGCAAGCCGCGACCCAAAAGAAAAGTCAAAGCCAATCGCTGGAGCGCACTGTGGACGCTCATGCGCTTCGACCGCCCAATCGGCACGCTGCTGCTCTTGTGGCCCACCCTGTGGGCGCTGTGGCTGGCCGCTGAAGGCCTACCGGACCAACGCACCCTCACCATCTTCGTTTTGGGCGTGATCGTCATGCGCGCTGCGGGTTGCGTGATCAATGACTATGCCGATCGCAAGGTGGATGGCCACGTGGCGCGCACCCACCAACGGCCCCTCGTGAGCGGCGCAGTCACTCCCAAAGCCGCGCTGGTCACCTTCTTTATACTGGTGCTCATGGCCTTTGGTTTGGTGCTCCTCACCAACCCCTTCACCATCGCCCTGTCTGTGGGTGGGCTGCTGCTCGCCAGCGTTTACCCATTTATGAAACGCCACACCTATCTGCCTCAAGTGGTCTTGGGCGCCGCGTTTGCGTGGAGCATTCCCATGGCCTTTGCCGCTGTACGCAACGAACTGGAGCCGGGTATTTGGCTGGTGTATACCGCCGTCGTGTTGTGGACGGTGGCCTACGACACCTACTACGCCATGGTCGATCGCAAAGACGATCTGCGCATTGGGGTCAAATCAACCGCCATTTTATTTGGCGAGAGCGATCTCACTATCATCGGGCTATTGCAGTTGCTCGCGCTGGTGGCCATGCTGATGGCGGGCACACGCTTTGAATTGGGACTCTATTACTATCTCGGCTTACTCGTGGCGGGCGCGCTGTTTGTGTGGCAGCAGTGGGTGGCTCGCCGGCGCGATCCAAAGGGTTCCTTTGAGGCCTTTTTAAACAACCAATGGGTGGGTGCGGCCATCTTTGCAGGCTTGGCGTTAGACCTTGGCCTGTAACTTCATTTCGCCACGTTCATATAACTGTCATATCGCCGTAATCTAATACAGCCTCTCCCAACGCAAGATGACAAGGTTATGAGCAAAAAGACCATCCTGATCATTGACGACGAGACGGCCATTCGCGACATGCTGCGGGTCGCCCTAGAAATGGCAGACTACCGCTGCTTGGAGGCCGAAAACGCGCAGTCGGGCCATGCGCTGGCCATCGATGAAAAGCCAGACCTCATACTGTTGGATTGGATGATGCCCGGCACCAGCGGTATCGAGCTGGCGCGGCGCCTCAAGCGCGATGAAATTACCGCCAAGCTGCCCATCATCATGCTCACCGCCAAGGGCGAAGAGGACAATAAGATACAGGGCTTAGAAACCGGCGCCGACGACTACATCACCAAGCCCTTTTCACCGCGCGAGTTGATTGCACGCCTCAAGGCGGTGCTGCGCCGCATCGAGCCCGACACGCCCGAGGCGCCCATCACCGTCGATCAACTCTGCCTAGATCCAATCAGCCAGCGGGTCACCATTCAAGATCAACCCGTGGACATGGGGCCCACCGAGTACCGGTTGCTGGCATTTTTTCTGACCCACCAAGAGCGGGTCTATAATCGCAGCCAACTGCTCGACCACATTTGGGGTGGCAATGTGTATATCGATGAGCGCACCGTGGATGTGCACATCCGCCGGTTGCGTAAAGCCCTGGCAGCGGGCCAGCACGACCGCTTTGTCCAAACGGTGCGTGGCTCCGGCTACCGCTTTTCCACTAAGGTTGCGAGTAAGTGAATACTCACACCACAAACCAAAGGACCTAGTTTACGGTGCTCAGAGGATTTAACGCCGAGCTCAAACGCGTCGCACTGTTCACCCTGCTGTGCCTGGTGTTCGGGCTGATAAATGGTTACGTGATGGCCACCTGTTTGGTTGGTGGCGGTTTGTACATGTTCTGGATGCTTTGGCAAATCCGCCAATTGGATATCTGGTTAAACCAGCGCCGCAAATCGCCGCCACCCGAGGCCAGCGGTATTTGGTCGGATATCTTTGAGAGTATCTACCGCCTACAAAAACGTCAGGAGCGCGAATCCGAGCGCGTTCGACAAGTGCTCAATCGAGTGCAAGAAACCACCGGGGCACTGCCCGATGGCGTCCTGCTGCTGGATAGCCGCGGCAATATCGATTGGTGGAATCCCGCCGCCGAGCGCATGTTTGGCTTCGAGCAAAGTGATCAGGGTCAGCCGCTGGTAAATTATGTGCGCAACCCCAAATTCGTGGCCTACCTAGAACAGCAGGATTTTCAGCAGCCTCTCGATATTCCCGCTTCGGGTAACAAAGACAACCGCCTGCAATTTCAGGTGACCCGCTTTGGGCACAATGAAAAGCTCGTGGTGGCCCGCGATATCACCTTTATGCACCGCTTGAGTCAGATGCGCAAAGATTTCGTGGCCAATGTCTCCCATGAGTTGCGCACCCCCCTGACAGTGCTTAAGGGCTATTTAGAAACTTTTGCCGACGCAGAACAGCTACCGGTCCAATGGCGCGGTCCACTGTCTCAAATGCAGCAGCAGTGCACCCGTATGCACCTCTTGGTGAATGATTTAATTTCGTTGTCGGTGCTGGAAACGGAGGTGATACCCGATCGCCACCAAGTGCTCTCCCTTCAGCCTTTGCTGCAGCACTTAGTGGACGAGGCCAATTCGCTGTCGGCGGGGAGCCACTCGCTCTCGCTCAACTGCGATAGCAACATCGCCCTGCGCGGAGTGGAAAAGGAACTGCAAAGCGCCTTTGGCAATCTCATCAACAACGCTATCAAATACACCCCCCCGAACACCCAGATTACTATCACCGCCAGGGTTGATCAGAGCGGCCTGACCGTCACCGTGGCAGACCAAGGGCCCGGCATTGAAGCCCGACACCTACCAAGACTCACGGAGCGCTTTTACCGCGTTGACGACAGCCGCAACAGCGCCACCGGTGGCACGGGTCTGGGGCTGGCCATCGTTAAACACGCGTTGTCGCGCCACGATGCGCGCTTAGAGATCGCCAGTCAGGTTGGCAAGGGCTCTCAATTTAGCTGCCGTTTTCCCAAGCAACGGCTGGCCTGATTGACCGTCAGCCACCTATACTGGCGCTCCATTCACTTAGCCTAACGCCTATGCAGCTGGAATTTGTCAGCGCCATCGACGCCGTCGACGCGCACCAATGGCAGGCACTCTTGGCCAGCGACTACCCCTTTTTACAGCACCGCTTTTTGCGTGCTCTGGAAGACCATGGCTGTGTGGCTGCGGCCACCGGCTGGCAACCCCACCATCTACTGGTGCGCGAGGGCGACCAACTCATCGCCGCCGCCCCCATGTACCTCAAACAGCACTCGTGGGGAGAGTATGTATTCGATTGGGCGTGGGCTCAGGCCTACCAAAATGCCGGCCTGAATTACTACCCAAAGCTTTTGTGTGCCGTGCCATTTACCCCCGCCACGGGCCCGCGCCTGCTGGGCCAACTCACCGACGAGCAGTTGGCGACACTGCAATTGCAAGTGCAGGCCCACTGCGAAACCGAGGGCCTTAGCGGTGTTCATTGCTTGTTGACTCAACAGACACAGGCGCACCGGCTGGCGCCCGACTGGACCCTGCGCGAAACACCGCAATATCATTGGTTTAACGACAACTACGAAGATTTTGCAGACTTTATCGACACCTTCACCGCACGAAAGCGAAAGACGTTATTGCGCGAACGACGCCGTGTGCAGGCCCAGGGGCTTACCCTAAGGCGCGCCACCGGTCACCAGATCAGCGCCGAGGATTGGCGGTTTTTCTATCACTGCTACCACACCACCTACCTCAAGCGCTCGGGCCAGCCAGGCTACCTCAACTTGGGTTTTTTTGAACAATTGGGGCGCGACATGAGCGACAACCTGTTAATGGTAACCGCCCACCACAATGGCGAACCCCAAGCAGCGGCGCTCTATCTGTTCGATAGCGAAACCCTGTACGGTCGCTATTGGGGTTGTCTGCAAGAATTTGATTGCCTGCACTTTGAGGCCTGTTACTACCAGGGCATCGAATTTGCCATCGAGCGGGGGTTACAGCGTTTTGATTCCGGCGCCCAAGGCGAGCACAAAATATCGCGGGGCTTTCAACCGGTGCCTGTGTATTCCAATCACTGGTTGGCCAACGCCAGCGCGCGCACGGCAATCACAGGGTTTATTGACCGCGAGCGGCAAGAGACGGCGGCTTACTTGCAGGCCGCAGAGCAACTGCTGCCCTTTAAACAAGGCTAGCCTTTTTGCCATACCAGCAGGCGATTGTTGGCGGGCATTTCGTTGTCTTCACGCGCCTCTAAGCCCACACTTTGACCCAGCGACAGCAACTTTTCGTAATCGCGAATACCGCGCTCTGGATCCTGCGCCTTGAGCCACACGTCAAACCGCTCATTGCTCTCGCTGGTATAACTGCCGCCGTAATTCATCGGTCCGTACACCACCAATAACCCCCCAACCGGCAGGCGCTGGGCCAGGCCCGAAAACATCGCCTGCACGGCGTCCCACGACATAATGTGCACCGTGTTAGCGGTAAAGGCCGCATCGATAGAGGGTAGTGGGGGCCAAGTGCCCTGCACATCGAGCGCCAGCGGGGCATGTAGATTCGGCAATTGGCACTCATCGAGCCACAATTGAATGCCCTCGTGGTGTTCCGGCAGATCGCTGGTATACCAGTTAACCTGGGGCAGGTTTTTGGCAAAGTGGACGGCGTGCTGGCCGGTGCCGCTGCCAACCTCCAAGACATTGCCGCAGTCGGCAAACAAGCGCTTCAAATGGTGCAATATGGGGTCACGGTTGTTTTGACAGGCTTGGGAGAACGGTTTGAGATCAATGGGGTCCACAGACTGCACCTGTTATTAATATGATAGATGTGGCGTTTAGGGAACAAATCGAGCGGTGATTTAGAGTCGGGCAATGTAGCGCGAAAGCTGTTCGAATTTTGCCGGATCATCATCCACAAAGCGAATGCTGATTTTAACTAACCGGGTATCTACCCGTGGTTCAGCCGCCTGTAAGCTACTGATGTAGCCATTCACGCGGGCAACGGCCTTACCGTCCGCATCCATGATATCTAGTACGGCCGACTCAAATATCACAGGTAGCGCATCGCGCCGCTGAATGACGCCGTTGAGTGCCTGCAGTGATAACTCTCGGATCAAACATTCAAACTGCCCCGAAGCCAAGCGCAATTGCGCCAATCCCTTGTGAGCTGACGGCTTTGATTTGGCGGTTTTTTTGGCGGTGCTGGGCTTGGCCGTCAACGCCGCCGCTGAAGCACTTTGTGCGGCCTTCGGTTTGGGGGCTGCCGCCTTCCCCGTCAACGCCTCAATAGAACCAAATGCCGCCCCTTGGCCACCACCGCTGGCCGGTTGGGTTTTGGCCTCGATTCCCAAGCGTTTGAGCTGCTTGGCCACCTTGCCCATCAATTCTTCCGGTGTAAACGGCTTCACTAAATAGTCGGATACGCCCGCTTGCACGGCCTTCACCACAAACTCCCGATCACCGCGGCTGGTCACCATCACAAAGGGTGTCGCTTGGTGGTCCGCTTGACTGCGCACCCATTGCAACAACTCTTCGCCTGACATGCCCGGCATTTCCCAATCCGACAAGATGATATCGATACTCTGTTGCTTAAGCAGGGCCACGGCTCGGTGGCCATCAGCAGCGTCATACAAATCAACCTCAGGCAGCATGCTGCGCAGGTTGTTTTTTACCATATCGCGAATGAAACTGGCGTCGTCCACCACCAGAATGCGTGCACTCATGCAGCTCTCCTTTACGTCCTTGTTACAGACTAGCAGCTGAGGTGGTGATCAGGCGGTGGCTTTTTGGCAAGGTGTGTGACTGATCGCAGACTGCAGGCAATCACTCAGCCGCTCGATATCGCCGAGCCAAGCCAGGGGCACTGGGTAGAATTGACTGTCTAAGCTGACGCCTGCGGGTTGCAGCGGTTGCGTGTCGGGCAGCCAACGGCGCACTGCCTCGGCATTGAGGTGCATGAACAAGGTGTTGTTTACGATGAGCGCAACGCGATCGCCACCCAGGCTGAAACTGGCGGCGTTGAAATGGTGGTGGCTTTTAGTGGGCAAACCCGTAACCGCACTCGCCAGCTCAAGCTGGGCAAGGACATAGGTTACGAATTCTTGATCTTGTGCCATGGGCGCCCTGCGGTACATTGCCGCGTTATTGTTATTGATTTGGCTGTTGGTAGAACACTCGTGCAATGATCACACCGGTGCGGATCGTAACAGTTCGACGAATTCCCGCAAGACGAATTAGATATATAAACAAGCCAATATTAGTGCAAAAGGCTAATCTTGGGCATCTCTGCGAAACTCCCATTGGGTTTCTGTGGACGCCTCGGCGTCAAAGTAATAGCCATCCCAATCGAATTCCTTCAATGCCATCGCATCGGTCAGTCGCTCTTTGATCGCAAACGCCGCCATCATGCCCCGCGCTTTTTTAGCGTAGAAGCTGATGATTTTGTACTGGCCGTTTTTAAAGTCCTTGAATACCGGTGTAATCACCGGTGTCGCCAGCGCTTTCGGTTGCACCGCTTTGAAGTATTCGTTGGATGCGAGATTGACCAAGCTGTCGCTGCGCAATTTGCGCAACTGGGCATTGAGGGCCTCCGTCAACTGCGCGCCCCAAAAGCCGTATAAGTCCTTGGCGCTATCATTGGCAAAGCGGGTGCCCATTTCTAGCCGGTAGGGCTGCATTAAATCCATGGGTCGCAGTAATCCGTAGAGGCCCGACAGAATTCGCAGGTGTTTTTGGGCAAACTGGTAGTCGTCCTTAGCAAAGGTTTCCGCTTGTAGGCCGGTGTACACATCGCCTTTAAAAGCCAACAGCGCCGGCTTGGCGTTGTCTTTGGTAAACGGCGTCTGCCATTGCTGAAAGCGATCAAAATTGAGTGTTCCCAACTTATCGCTGACGCTCATCAAGGCTGAAATATCGTGCGGGGACAAGCCTCGCAGTTGATCGATCAGCGATTGTGATTGCGCTAAAAACGCCGGTTCGGTGGCTGCGGCATACTGCCAGGGGGTCTCGTAATCCAGCGTTTTAGCCGGCGAAATCACCATTAACATAATTTAATTCCGTTCGATTATTCGGGAGCCAGGATTTCCTGCCACCAATTGAGAGGCGTTTCGCCATCTTCGGGGTCGTAGACGTTGCCGTATAACCACTGGCATTGATCGGTCAGGCATTTGTTGAGAATGGCCTCGATGGCGCTGAAGCCCAAGCTAACGTGGACGGTGTACACCAACATACGTGGGGTTTCGATATCCAGCTCACCGCCCAGCTTTTCCAGTTCTGCGGTCAAGGTTTCTGCCACAGCGCCCAGGTCCTCGCGGCCATAGACGCGTATGCACACATTGCCGCTACGTCGCACGATTTCGAACGCCTGATCTTCGGGATCCAATTTAAGGGTGTCGCCGGCGGCCAAGCCTTTGATAAACGCCGGTGATTTTACCAGCTGAAGGGTGCCATCTTCGTTGGCACGCACCTGCAGTTTTTCAGCAACCGGCTGCCCCTGCGGGTTGTAGCCGGCAAACATTTCAATAACCTGTAGAGCCTGCATTCACTATCTCTGTCGCAATTGCGCCGGAGCGCCTGTATTTGAAGGAGGGCTATTATAGGGGCAGAGGCGGGTGAGTCCCAGCGCCTCAGCGGCTGGGGCAAACAAAGGTGCCGAGCTCGCGCTTGCGGCGCTCACACTCGCGCCGCATATTCTCGCAGGCGGTGGCATATCCGGGGGCGGTGGGCTTTTTTTCTAGGCAGTTGCTGTAGCGTTCGCTCAGCTCAAAGTCGGACATGCGCTCAATGCGCGAGGGCTCGCATGCTGAGATCAACCACGACAGTAGCGCTAGCAGCAGGGTGCGATAAATCACTGGAAGTTCTCGGAGGCCATTGTCACAGTATAGTGGCAATGACCTCGATCGGCGCTACTGGTTGAGAATTTTCGCCTCGGCTTCATCCAAGCTGATGTGGCGGATATCTAGCCCGCGCACCAGGTACACGACGTGCTCGCAAATATTGCGCACGTGATCACCAATGCGCTCTAGCGCCCGCAAGGCCCACAGGACGTTCATCACGCGCGAGATTTCACGGGGATCTTCCATCATGTAGGTCACCATCTCGCGAATGGCCGTCTTGTATTCACGGTCCACCGATTCATCGGCCTCCACCACCCGCAATGCAGCTTCGGCATCAAAGCGCGCAAAGGCATCGAGCCCTTGGTTCATCATGGTCAACACGCTGGCACCTATATGGCGCAATTCCGTCGCACCGCGACGATTGGCGCCTTCACCCGACAGCGCAATGGCCATCTTCGCGACCTTTTGCGCCTCGTCACCGATGCGCTCCAAATCGCGTACGGCTTTGATAACCGCCAGCACCAATCGCAAATCTGAGGCGGCCGGTTGCCGACGGGCCAACACCAAGGTGGCTTGCTCATCGAGCTCAATTTCAAAATCGTCCACGCGATCTTCGTTGACGATCACTTTTTCAGCCAGGGCAGTATCACCGGATTCAATACTGGCCACCGCGTCTGTCACCTGCTGTTCCACTAGACCGCCCATTTCTAGCAGCTGGGTGCGCAGGGCTTCCAGCTCCACATTAAATTGGCGTGAGATGTGGCGATCTAAATGCAACTTATCCATATCTGCGCTCCCTATCAGCCGAACCGGCCAGTGATGTAAGCCTCTGTTAAATCGTGATCCGGATTGGTAAACACTTTTTCGGTGTCGTTTACTTCAATCAGCTTGCCCAAATGAAAATACGCGGTGCGATGAGAAACGCGCGCCGCTTGCTGCATTGAGTGGGTCACGATGGCGATGGTGTAATTTTCACTCAACTCAGCAATCAATTCTTCAATTTTTGCCGTGGCGATGGGGTCCAGTGCGGAGCAGGGTTCATCCATCAAAATCACTTCTGGGCTCACTGCAATGGTGCGCGCAATGCACAAGCGCTGCTGCTGACCACCCGACAATCCCGTACCCGGCCCATGCAGGCGGTCTTTCACTTCATCCCATAAACCGGCTTTGCGCAAACTGGTTTCAACAATCTCATCCAACTCTGTGCGACGGCTTGCCAAACCATGAATACGGGGCCCGTAGGCCACATTGTCATAAATACTTTTTGGAAATGGATTGGGTTTTTGAAACACCATGCCAACCCGCGCCCGCAACGGCACGACATCGAGGCTGGGGTCGTAAATATCCTGATTTTCCAACATTAACTTGCCCTCGACGCGGCAGATGTCGATGGTGTCGTTCATGCGGTTTAGGCAACGCAAAAACGTGGACTTACCGCATCCCGATGGACCAATCATGGCAATCACTTCATTGCGACCGATATCCAAATCCACACCGTAAATAGCCTGCTTATCGGCGTAGAAAACGTTGACGCCCCGCATGCTCATTTTGGCATTTTTCACCAAGGGTTCGCCGACGGTTTTATCGGCGTGCGCCTGTGCAGTGTGTTCAGAAATATTCATTGGGGCCTGTGTTGCTGCCGTTGTCATAGGGGTTACCTGTCACTCTCTAGGCGTTGCGTTACCAGCGACGCTCCAACCGCCGGCGTAGCCAGACAGCCAGTGCATTCATTAAAAACAAGAATCCAAGCAGTACCATAATGGCTGCCGAGGTCTTTTCTACAAAGGCGCGCTCAGGACTGTCGGCCCATAAAAATATTTGTACGGGCAGGGCAGTCGCCGCATCCATCACACCACCAGGTAGGTCCACAACAAAGGCCACCATGCCGATCATCAATAGCGGTGCGGTTTCACCCAACGCCTGGGCCATGCCGATAATGGCACCGGTAAGCATGCCAGGCATGGCCAAGGGCAACACGTGGTGCATAACCATTTGCATCTTGGATGCACCCAAACCCAGCGCCGCCTCACGTATTGACGGTGGGACCGCTTTGATAGCGGCGCGGCTGGAAATGATAATGGTGGGTAGGGTCATCAACGTTAGCACCAGCCCACCCACTAAGGGTATTGAACGTGGCATTTCAAAGAAATTGATAAATATCGCAAGGCCTAAGAGGCCAAAAATAATTGATGGCACCGCAGCCAGGTTATTGATGTTGACTTCAATAAGATCCGTCCAGCGATTTTTTGGTGCATATTCTTCAAGATAGACAGCGGCCGCAACCCCAATGGGAAACGATAATAGCAGTGTCACTAACACGGTAAAGAAAGAGCCTAATGCCGCCCCCATAATACCGGCCATCTCAGGTTCACGTGAATCGCCGCTAGTAAAAAATGTCGTGTTGAGTGCAGTACGCAACTCGCCGCTGAAGTCCAGCGTTTGCAACCAAGTCAACTGTTCGTCGCTCAAGCGACCCGTAAAAGGCGATTTGGAATCCACACTCTTATACCAGGTATCCACATCATCATCGGCCAACAACCAAAATCCGTGGGAGCTATCCAATAGTTCCGGTTGACGCTTTACTTGATCGCGCAGTGCATAACTCGCACCGCTACTGATAAGCGCATTAAGCGCGCGCTTTGCGCGCCGGTCGGTCACGTCC
The DNA here is from genome assembly GCF_014192475.1 of Simiduia aestuariiviva. GTDB lineage: Bacteria > Pseudomonadota > Gammaproteobacteria > Pseudomonadales > Cellvibrionaceae > Simiduia > Simiduia aestuariiviva. The sequence continues at coordinate 466,459 of NZ_JACHXZ010000004.1, read as the reverse complement.
AAGCGCGCGTAGAGTGCTCGCTTGATGGCTCCCTCAAAGTCTGCCTGCATGAACGCATTTTCAACTTCAGGATCACTGATGCCTAAATCATCACTGCTCAAATCTACCGTGAGATAGATCTCGGTAGATACAAAACCTTTATAACCTTTGCCGATGATATCGGTGAACAACACCACCAAACAGGAAAGCCCAAACAGCACCGACAGGATTCCGTATAACCGGAATCGCTGTTCAGCACGATAGCGACGCGCCAAGTTTTTATTCACTTTTTCAATGGTGGATTCCGCGCTAGTCATATTGCTCTCGATATTTTTTTACCACGTGCAGTGCTACAAAATTGAGCGCCAAGGTGGTGACAAACAACATCAGGCCCAAGGCAAAAGCCGCCAAGGTTTTAGGGCTGTCAAATTCTTGGTCACCCACGAGTAGTGTCACAATTTGGACAGTAACCGTGGTCACCGATTCGAGCGGATTGGCGGTGAGTTTGGCGGCAAGTCCAGCGGCCATAACGACGATCATGGTTTCGCCAATGGCCCGCGATGCGGCCAGCAATACACCACCAACCACGCCAGGTAAAGCCGCGGGCAACACCACTTGCTTTATGGTTTCAGATTGGGTCGCGCCCAATGCCAGTGAGCCATCGCGCAACGATTGCGGCACTGCACTGATCACATCATCGGCCAGCGAAGACACAAAGGGAATAATCATTACCCCCATGACTAAGCCCGCTGCCAGCGCGCTTTCGCTCGATGTGGCGAGACCGAATGACAACCCTAAATCGCGAATGACAGGTGCCACGGTCAGGGCCGCAAAAAAACCATAAACCACAGTTGGTATGCCCGCCAAAATTTCTAACAAGGGCTTGACCACCGCGCGCACCTGCCGGTGCGCATATTCCGCCAAGTAGATGGCAGCCATCAAACCCACGGGCACTGCGACAACCATGGCAATCAATGAAATTAACATCGTGCCGGCAAACAGAGGCACAGATCCAAACGCACCGGAGCTACCCACCTGATCGGCACGCATGGCCATCTGCGGGCTCCACTGAGTACCAAAGAGAAATTCAAAGGGGGAGACCGAGCGGAAAAATTGTAACGACTCAAACAGCACGCTGAGCACAATGCCTACTGTGGTCAAAATTGCGAGGCAGGAACAGGCCAAAAGGAACCAACTAAAAACGGTTTCAACTTTTTGCCGAGCACGCAGTTGCGGTGCCACCTTGCTCCAACCAAACATTAACCCCAAGATGCCCAAACTCAGTACAACGCCAGTGGCGGCTAGGCGATTGGTGGTTTGAATAGCCGTTAAACTCTCTGCTGCCGCCAATAATTCCGCCGGCTGTCCGTCACTTGACAGGTGCCCCTGGGCAATATTGGACACAGTGTTTAACAACAGGCCCAACTCATCGGCGGGCAGCGCCTGTGCGTCGGCCGACAATTTCGCGATCACAAACCACTCGATGAGATTGGCATCAAACAACTGCCAAACACCTAAGACCACCAACGCAGGGAGCGCACACCAAAGCGCCGTCAACATGCCGTAGTAAAACGGCAAGGACGCAAGGCTGCTGGCACCACCAATGCTCTGCGATTGCAACATGGCACGGCCTCGGCCTATGACAAACGCAAAAACCGCGAGTGCGAGCAGTGAAGTAAACAGTGTGAGTGGCTGCATAATGTTCAGTCGTTCTCAATAAAGCAATCGCTCGGCGACCGGCGCCGAGCGATGGGTAATTCAAAATGCCAGTGCGGCGATTAAAGCGTCTTTAACGCCTTGACCTCGGCCGCAATCTTGGCGCGTTTTGCTTTGGCCATGGGAATCATGCCTTTGTCCGTCAGATAGCCTTCATCGCCCCACGCTTTTTCGTGGGTGAACTCTGCCAAGTATTCAGCGATGCCCGGCACCACACCCACGTGGGCTTTTTTCACATAGAAAAACAGTGGGCGCGAGATAGGGTAACTACCATCGGCGATGGTATCAAACGTCGGGTCTTTGCCATCCACCTGTGACGCTTTTACCTTGTCGCTATTTTGATCGAGAAAGCTAAAGCCAAAAATGCCCAGCGCGTTGGGGTTGGCATTCAGTTTTTGAACGATCAAATTGTCGTTTTCTCCGGCTTCAACGTAGGCTCCGTCTTCACGAATTTCGTGACACAGGGCTTTGTATTTGTTTTTGTCAGTGGACTTTAACGCTTTGATCCAATCAAAACTGTTGCAGCCACCTTCCATAGCCATTTCTAAAAACGCATCGCGCGTGCCTGACGTGGGCGGTGGACCCAGCACCTCAATCTTGCTGGCTGGCAATACGGGATTGATGTCCTTCCACGTTTTATAGGGGTTGGCAATCAACCCTTGACCGCCTTTGGGATTGGGAACTTCCTTAGCCAGGGCGAGAAAGAGGTCTTTGCGAGTGACTTTGAACAGGGGGGCAGCCTTGGCGTTGGCGATCACAATGCCATCGTAACCAATCAACACTTCGACCACGTCGGTCACACCATTGTCTGCACACATTTGCAGCTCGGAATCTTTGATGGCGCGCGATGCATTGGTCATATCGGGGTATTGCACGCCCACACCGCTGCAAAACAACTTGAAACCGCCGCCGGTGCCTGTGGATTCAACCTTCGGCGCCTTAAAATGGGTAGACCGACCAAAGCGCTCAGCCACGGTAGTTGAGAAGGGGTATACCGTGGACGAACCCACAATGCTAATGTGATCGCGCGCGGCCGCGCCAGCAGTCATCGCCACACCCAGTGCGGTAGCGGCTAGAGCAGCAGTAGTCAGTAGTTTTTTCACGTTGTCCTCCAAGGGGCAATTAGTTGTTTGACGGCGCCACTGTATTGCCTTTGGGTGACAATTATATGAACCCTAAATGACATAAATGTGACAAAGGATAGACGCCGCTGAGGGTGACGTGCACGGTATAATGAAAAACTAAAATCTATAAAAAAGCGTTTTTATATGTCTGATAGTGAATCAAGGCCCTTAGGCCAAGGGCTGATTGCCCTGCAATTCGCCCTGCAATCAGGCACTCGGCGACTGGGTCGCTGGGTTGCTTGGCTGACCTTGGCCATGGTGCTGATCACCTGCCTGATCGTTCTGTTGCGCTACGGCTTCAACGTGGGCAGCGTGGCTCTCCAAGAAGGGCTCATCTATTTGCACGCCACGGTATTTCTGCTGGCGCTGGCCTATACCGCCGATGAAGACCAGCAGGTGCGCGTCGACATCTTTTACCGACGCTTTAGTCCCACAGCGCAGGCCTGGATCAATTGTTTAGGCGCACTGTTATTCCTGCTGCCCTTTGCCTGCCTTATGTTCTGGGTCACCTGGCCCTTCTTTACCAATGCCCTCGCCATTCGAGAGGGGTCCGGCGAGGCGGGTGGTTTGCCCTTTGTCTATTTGCTAAAAGGGCTGCTGCCCCTATCTGCACTCAGTTTGATCATACTCGCCATCGGACAGGTGGCTGGGAATCTGGGCCGCTTGATGCAGAGTTATGGGGGCCAGAGCCATGATTGAGCTGCTGCCACTGTTTCTATTTGTTGCCGTCTGTCTGGTGCTAATGCTGGGCTATCCCGTGGCCTTCACACTCGCCGGTGTGGCATTGCTATTCGCCGGTTTGGGCATATTGCTGCAACATTTCGATCCCAATTTGCTGCTCGCACTGCCGGATCGCCTCTATGGCACCATGACCAATGTGACCTTGATCGCAGTGCCCCTGTTCGTGTTCATGGGCGTCATGCTTGAGCGCTCCCGGTTGGCGGAAGACCTGCTCAGCAACATGGCCCGCGCCTGCGGTCGACTGCCCGGCGGCTTGGGGTTATCGGTCATTTTGGTGGGCACCCTGTTGGCCGCCAGTACCGGTATTGTCGGTGCCACAGTGGTCACCATGGGCCTGATGTCGCTGCCCACCATGCTGAAACGCGGCTATGACCCCGCGCTGGCCACCGGCACTATTTGCGCCACCGGCACGCTGGGCCAAATCATCCCACCCTCCATCGCGCTGGTATTGCTGGGCGATATTCTCAGCAGTGCCTATCAACAATCCCAACTCACGCTAGGCGTTTACAATGCGGAGCCCATCTCCGTGGGCGACTTATTTGTTGGGGCGTTGGTGCCAGGTTTGATTCTGGTGGTGTTTTACTTGGTCTATCTCGGTTTTAAGGCGTGGCGCAGCCCGCACCTCGCACCGGCCAGTCTCGATCAAGCGCCGTCGCTGGCGGAGCTATTGTCGAGCCTGTTGCCACCCATTGCATTGATCGTTTTGGTATTGGGGTCAATTCTCACCGGCGCGGCCACGCCCACTGAAGCCGCTGGCGTGGGCGCTTTGGGCGCGCTGCTTCTGGCGGGTCTGAGGGGTAAGCTAACCCTCGCGATACTGCGGGATGTGGTCCAATCCACCACCCGCATTACCGCCATGGTGTTTGGTATTTTAATTGGGGCCTCGCTGTTTTCTTTGGTGTTTCGCGGCCTTGGCGGAGAAACACTGGTGCACGAATTGTTTACCGGGCTGCCAGGCGGCACCTTGACGGCGCTACTGGTGGTGATGGTGCTCATCTTTTTGCTGGGCTTTATTCTCGACTTTATCGAAATTACCTTTGTGGTGGTGCCCATCATCGCGCCGGTGTTGTTTGCCATGGGGGTAGACCCCCTGTGGTTGGGCATTATGATTGCCATCAATCTTCAAACCAGCTTTTTAACGCCGCCCTTTGGCTTTGCGCTGTTTTATTTGCGCGGCGTTGCACCCGATTCGGTGCCTACCGCACAGATTTACCGTGGCGTAGTACCTTTTATTGTGATCCAATTGCTACTCCTCGCCCTGATAGCGCTGGAGCCAGGCATCGTTTCTTGGCTGCCCAACCTGCTGCGGAGTTAGCGAGCTTAGCGGTACTGATAACGAGAATTCACCATGCAAAATGAAGACGAGAACCCCACACCCACAGGCCAGTTGATGCTACAAACATTAACTTTGCCCGCCGATACCAACGCCAGCGGCGATATTTACGGCGGTTGGTTGATGACCAAAATGGATTTGGCCGGCTCTGTTTCTGCGCAGTCTATCGCCCGGGGCCGGGTCACTACCGTGGCCGTGGGCTCCATGGTCTTTCTACGCCCCGTACCGGTGGGTTCAAGCGTTGGGTTTTACGTAGAGGTCGAAGAGGTGGGACGCTCCTCAATCCGCACCTTGGTAGAAGCGTGGATCATGGACCCGCAGGGCGGTGAAGCCCAAAAAATTACCGAAGGCGAATTTGTTTATGTGGCCATCGACGGCAACGGCCGCACGCGCCCAATCGGTAAATAACCCCGCCCGCTAGGCGCACCCTGTGCGCCTGAACATCTAGAAATAACAAATAGCCTACTACCGACTTTGGTAATACGCCTCTTCCGATATCCCGTGGTAGTGCTTAGCTTGATCGCGAAACGCTTTGTAATCGGCATAGACCTTGGCGAAAAATGGGTCTTGCTTAGATTGTTCAGCGTACATTTCATCAGAAATTTGCTTGAGCTTTTGCAACACGTCGCTTGGCAGCCGCTTGATTTGTACACCGTGCTTGGTGACCAATTCATTCATTGCCCGGTTATTGCGCGCCGTGTACTCGTCGAGCATATCTTGATTCACCGCGCGCGCCGTCACTTCCACCAACTTTTGTAAATCTGCGGGTAGCGACTCTAACGCGGTTTTATTCACGATTAATTCCAGAGTGGGACCTGGCTCGTGCCAGCCGGGGTAGTAGTAATACTTGGCCACCTGATGAAAGCCAAAGGCCAAGTCGTTGTAGGGCCCCACCCATTCCGTGGCATCGATAACACCGGTCTGCAGCGAGGTGTACAGTTCATTGCCCGGGATGTTGACGGCAACACCTCCTGCACGGGTAAACACTTCACCACCCAGCCCCGGAATGCGCATTTTTAGGCCTTTGATATCGGCCATGGAATTGATTTCTTTGTTAAACCAACCGGCCATTTGCACGCCGGTATTGCCGCCGGCGAAAGGTACAATGTTGAACGGTGCATAGGCCTCACGCCACAATGTCAGGCCGTTGCCGTAGTGCAACCAGCCATTCATTTCCTGTGCGTTCATGCCGAAAGGCACCGAGGTAAAAAACGGCGCTGCGGGGATTTTGCCCTTCCAATAGTAGGCACCACCGTGGCCCAATTCAACGCTGCCACTGGAAACTGCATCAAACACGCCCAGTGCAGGCACCAATTCATTGGCGCCATATACGGTCACCTGCATTCGCCCATTGCTGGCTTCATTGATCCAACTCGCAAAGTTTTCTGCGGCCATACCCAGACCGGGAAAATTTTTCGGCCAGGTGGTCGCCATGCGCCATTTGTAAACCTGCTGCGTTTGCGCACCGGTGTTTTCAAACACCTTTTGCGTGGCCGGTTGGCTGAATACCAAGGCATAGAAAAGTGCGATCACCAGCGCCGCTAAACTCACGATTACGATGGGAATCCATGCAGAATGTCGTTGAGGGTTAAGTGGGTTCATAGTGTTAGCCATTATTATTGTGATGGGTGTTGCAAAAGGTGCGAGGAAATTAACTCAATGCTTCCAACTTCGCCAGCCTGAGCACCAACCACTTACTACCTTCATTTAAAAAATTCACCTGCACGCGCGCATTGGCGCCCTGGCCCTCAAATTGGGTGATAACCCCTTCGCCAAAAATTGGGTGGTTAACACCTTGCCCAAGACTAAAACCGGTATCTTGCGCATATTCTGCCTGATTATCCCAACGTGAAGGGGCGGCCCGTTCAAAAGATACAGGGCGAGAAAAGCTCGCTTTCACGCGCACTTCCTCTAACAGCGTATTGGGTATTTCTTTCACAAAACGCGACAAGGCATTGTAGGTTTCGCTGCCATACATGCGCCGCGATTCCGCATAGGTCAGGTACAGCTTCTCCATGGCGCGGGTAATGCCCACATAGGCCAAGCGGCGCTCTTCCTCTAGGCGACCTGGCTCTTCCATGGACATTTTGTGCGGAAATAGATTTTCTTCCATGCCCGCCAAAAACACTAGGGGAAATTCCAGACCTTTTGCGGAGTGCAGGGTCATCAATTGCACCGCGTCTTCAAATTCATCGGCCTGCTGATCGCCAGCATCCAGTGCCGCACCGTCTAAGAATTCCGCCAAATCTGAGATGTTTTCATCTTCGCCGACAAAACTGCCACAGGCGTTGGTGAGTTCTTGGAGGTTCTCGACCCGCGCTTGGCCCTTTTCACCCTTCTCATTTTTGTGGAAATCCAGCAGGCCAGAGCCTTTGATGACCTTATCGACCATGTCGCCCAATGGCAGCGTTTCGGTGACCTGTTTCAGCTCTTGCACCAGTACTTGAAAACCCTCCACCGCGCTGCGAGCCCGTGGGGCTAAGACCTTTTCCTGCACCATTTTTTGTGCCGCAGCCCAAAGCGAGCAGCCTTCTGCACGCGCAAATTGGCGAATAGTATCAACGGATTTTTCACCAATGCCGCGGGTGGGTGTGTTTACCACCCGCTCAAACGCGGGGTCATCGTGGGGGTTATTGATCAGGCGTAAATACGCCAGCGCGTTTTTGATTTCCAAGCGCTCGTAAAATCGCTGGCCGCCATAGATACGATAGGGCACCTGTTCGCGTAAAAGCGCCTCTTCCAGCACCCGCGATTGGGCGTTTGATCGATACAAAATGGCCACCTCGTCTAAACGACGATTCGGTTGGCTGTGCCATTGCTCAATGCGCTCGACAATAAAGCGCGCCTCATCTTGTTCGTTATAAGCGGCGTACAGGGCGATTAAATCGCCCTCATCACCGTCGGTCCACAGCTCTTTACCGAGTCGGCCTTGGTTGTTATCGATGACCGCATTGGCCGCTTTCAAAATATTGGCGGTAGAGCGGTAGTTTTGCTCCAAGCGGATGGTTTTGGTATTCAAAAAATCATCGGTAAACCGCTGGATATTTTCGATGCGCGCGCCGCGCCAGCCGTAGATGGATTGATCGTCGTCGCCCACGGCGGTGACATATGCAGTTTTGCCCGCCAGCACGCGCAACCAGGCATACTGCACGGCATTGGTGTCTTGGAATTCGTCCACCAAGACAAAGGGGAAACGCTGTTGGTAATGCTTGAGTAGCGCTGGGTTGTCGCGCAGCAATTCCAGGGCGCGCAGTAACAATTCCCCGAAATCCACCAGCCCCGTGGTATTGCAAGCGGCTTCATAACCGCGATAGATCGCCAAGTGGGTGCGGGTATAGACATCGCCGGTATCATCGACGTGGTCGGCGCGGCGACCTTCGTCTTTTTGGCTGTTGATCCACCACTGGGCTTGGCGAGCCGGCCACTGCTTTTCATCCAACTGTAAACCCGCACACACGCGCTTGATCATACGCAGCTGGTCATCGCTGTCTAAGATTTGAAAATTCTGCGGCAGTTTGGCATCAGACCAATGCATTTTAAGGAGCCGATGCGCTAAACCGTGGAAGGTGCCCACCCACATGGCGCGTGGATTCAGCCCCATGAGCTCTTCCAAGCGCGCGCGCATTTCACGGGCGGCTTTATTGGTAAAGGTCACGGCCATGATCGACACGGGCGATACCTGTTCAACTTGGATCAACCAAGCAATGCGGTGCACCAGCACGCGGGTTTTACCGCTGCCGGCACCGGCCAGAATCAGTTGATTACAGGGTTCTGCGCTGACCGCTTGGCGCTGCGCATCGTTGAGTTGGTCGAGCAGGAGAGAAACGTCCATGCACCATCATATTTCGCTGTATGTAGGAAAACTACAAAAATCTGGTGTTTTTACTACATGATTGAATAAAATAATGCCGGGTAGCAATGCGCCGCTGCAGTGGGATATATAGTGCAAGGCGCCGCGCAGCGCCCACCAAGGCAACAACGCAGAAAGCTTTTACAAGGAGTAGGCAGTGAAACCGGCACTCATGACACAAAAAATCAGTGACGCTATCTTAACGATGCGCAAGTCTGAACGCAAAGTGGCGGAATTTGTGCTGGCACACCCGGCGGACATTATACACATGCGAATCGTGGATTTGGCCAAGCGCGCGGAAGTCAGCGAACCAACTGTGGTGCGCTTTTGCCGCGCCATCGGCTGTGAAGGTTTTCAGGATTTTAAGCTCAATTTGGCCCAACAACTGGCGGCAAGCCCCAGTTTTGGGCAAATAGCGGTCACGGACGAAGATACCGTGGCCGACTACAGCCACAAGGTCTTTGACTCCACCGTCGATACCCTGCTCAAGGTACGCGATTCACTCAACCCCGAAATCATGGATCGCGCCGTTAACGCCCTGTGCAATGCCAACCGCGTGGAGTTTTTCGGTTTTGGTGCCAGTGGCGCCGTGGCGGCAGACGCGCAGCATAAATTCTTCCGCCTACAACTAGCCACTGCGGCCTATTCCGACCACCACATTCAACACATGTCGGCGATGTCCATGAAACCCGGCGACGTGGTTGTAGCCATCTCACAATCGGGCCGCACCGAAGCACTGATCAACGCCATTGAAGTGGTGCGCAGTGTCGGCGGTATCGTTATCGCCATCGCACCCTCCGGCTCTCCAGTGATACAAAAAGCCAGCATTCCTATCGAGGTCAATGTAGAAGAGGATATTGAAATCTATACGCCGCTATCGTCACGCATCGCCCATTTAGTGGTGATTGACGTGTTGGCTATTGGGGTAGCGAAACATAAAGGGCCGAAATTGCATGATCATTTGTTTCGCTTGAAGCAGGGGTTACGGAAGCTGCGGGTAAATAATGAACGATGAACATTATTCGTTCTAACTAACCGAATTAATTCATTCACTTGGATCATAGATAGCCTTATGAAATTAGTATCTTATTCAATCTTTATTTTGTTATTAATATTAACCACGGCATGCACGGAAGTGCGGTATCTCCCTATAATGCATGAATTTAATAGCGATAAAGATGTTGGTTATTTGGTGATATCCATTTCCTACAGTGGCACTGCGTCTCATTACTCAGTTCGCTTTAATAAAGTGAATCAGTCGAGTACGCAAACCATAGAAATAAGCCCGGGCAGGAATTGGGATATAGACTATCCTGGAACGAGAGGAAGAATAGTTGCAGTGGCTTTAGAGCCAGGGGAATACGAAATTACTTCTTGGTCAGTTTATAACGGGGGGTTTGGTTTACATGCCAACAACAATGCACAGATTCCTTTTCAAATAGTACCTAAATCTATGACTTATTATGGTAATTTTCACTTCCTAAGAACAGCAGGCTTCGGAGCTACAATTACAGATATCGATGTTCAATATAGTGACCGTAGTGCACGAGACATTCCTTTAATTGCTGGTAAGTATATCTATCTTAAAAGTGAAGAGCTGAAAGTTGGGAAAATAGTTGAGAAAGATCTTACTAATACTCGTTAAAGCAACGCTCGTGTTAAGCCATTTTTTCTATAAATCATTTTCGCGCAAAAATAAAAAACTCCTTATTTCCGTCGCCACCCTCGATGTCGGAAGGAAAATAATATTGTACTTGCATTCCTAGTGAAGCCAAACACTCTCGTATTTTTAATTCAACAAAAGGATAGGATTGATTGGTCTTTACTAATCCATTTTTACCTATGTGCTCCGGTTGCAGCTCAAACTGTGGTTTAACCAATGACAAAAGGTGAGCGCCTTTTTTAAGGAGCGGCACTAGGGACGGAATAATCAGTGTTTGCGAGATGAACGATACGTCCATTACCGCCAGATCGAAACCCTGACTGTTGGCAGTATGTGAAAGTAGCGCTTGTGTCGGTAATTCTCGGCCGTTGATGCCTTCATAGCAGACGACTCTTGGATCAACTCGCACGGATTGTACGAGTTGATCACGGCCGACATCGACGCCCACTACCTTGGCGACGTCGCGTTGTAGTAAGCAATCGGTAAAGCCACCGGTAGACTGGCCCATATCGATCGCTGTGAGGCCCTTGACGTCGAGCTCCAGTTTATCCAGTGCGCCTGCGAGTTTTATACCACCACGTGACACGTATTGCGTAACGTCGCTTTGTGCAACGTGCAAGCGCATGTCACTTTCATAGACGAAGGAGGACTTTTGAATGGGTTGACCGTTGACTGACACGGCACCTGCTTTAATTAACGCCTGAGCCTGTGATCGGGAGCGGGCAAAGCCGCGCTCCACGAGGGCAACATCGAGTCTCATTTATTCGACGGTAACTGATTTAGCGAGGTTGCGAGGCTGATCCACGTCGGTACCCTTTACAATAGCTACATGATAGCTCAATAGCTGCAGGGGAATGGTATACACCATGGGCGCTATGGTATCGGGCACTGAGTGTACGTTAATCACGGTGACATCATCGGAACTTGGAAATGCAGATGCTTGATCGGAGAACACAAATAGTTTGCCGCCCCGCGCTTGTACTTCTTCCAAGTTTGATTTCAACTTTTCCATTAATTCGTTGTTTGGTGCAACGGCAACAATGGGCATGTCTGCATCGACTAGTGCAAGCGGTCCGTGTTTAAGCTCACCCGCTGGATAGGATTCAGCGTGAATGTAGGAAATTTCCTTAAGCTTAAGGGCCCCCTCCATTGCCACAGGGTATTCAACACCACGGCCAAGAAATAACGCGTGTTTCTTATCCGCGAATTTTTCGCTGGTAATTTTTATTTCAGTGTCCAAGGTCAAAGCCTTGGCAACCTCGTCAGGCACCGTGGCGAGAGCCGCTACCATTTTTGCTTCTTGATCTGCACTTAAACCATGTCTGCGGCCGAGTGCAATGGTAAGCAACTGCAATGCAATAAGTTGTGTGGTGAATGCCTTTGTGGAAGCCACACCGATTTCAGGGCCGGCCTGGGTCATGAATACTAGGTCGGATTCGCGCACTAATGAAGAATTCGGCGCGTTGCAGATCACGAGGCTCGCGAGGTAATCACTTTTCTTTGCTTCTTTAAGCGCTGCAAGTGTGTCGGCGGTTTCACCAGACTGTGAGATGGTGACAAACAGTGTATTTTTAGGCACAAACACTTTGCGATATCGATATTCGCTGGCCACTTCAACCTGACAAGGAATCGAAGCAATAGATTCCATCCAGTATTTCGCCACTAAACCTGCGTGGTAACTGGTTCCACAGGCAACAATTTGAACGCCCTCAACCTTATCGAAAATGCCACTGGCGTCTGCGCCAAAAGCTGCTTCAAGTACTTTTGTTTTACTAATGCGCCCTTGCAAGGTGCGTGCAAGTACCGTGGGCTGCTCGAAAATTTCTTTGAGCATATAGTGGCGGTACTGGCCTTTATCAGCGACCTCCGCTTTATCGGTCAACTGGTGTATGTCGCGATCAACAAGGTCGCCTTCGATATTATAAATAGCAACCTTATCGTCATTCAGGTGTACAAAATCACCTTCATTCAAAAATACAAAGCGGTCAGTAACCTGACGGAGTGCCATTTGATCAGAGGCGACGAAATTTTCTTCAATACCCAAGCCCAATACCAGCGGGCTGCCACTGCGGCAGGCAACCAGTTCATTGGGGCGATTGATGTCGATTACAGCAAGGGCGTAGGCGCCGTCGAATTGCGCAACGGCCGCTTGCAGGGCATCTATGAGCGAAAGGCCCTCTGAAGTTAAATTGTGGATCAGGTGTGCGATTACTTCTGTGTCAGTCTCAGACACAAATTCGTAGCCCTTTGCTTTTAGTTTCTCGCGCAATTCACCGTGATTCTCAATGATTCCATTGTGCACAACGGCAATATCGCCTGAGCAATGGGGATGGGCGTTGAGTTCTGTGGGTTTGCCATGGGTAGCCCAGCGAGTGTGCGCAATACCCGTAAAGCCCTGTGTAGGATTGCTGTCTAGCTTGTCGGTGAGGCCTTTAACCTTGCCAACCGCTTTGCGAATTTGCAGAGCGCCATCTTTATCAATGACCGCAACCCCGGCTGAGTCATAGCCGCGGTACTCTAAGCGCATCAAGCCTTCTACTAAAATCCCTGTAACGTTGCGGCTCGCAACCGCACCTACGATTCCACACATAATCTTTTCCTGTAAGCGTTCATCCCCAGACCAAGGGGCGAAACTGTGTTGCTAAATTTTTTTACGATTTCTTGGTTGGTTTTTGCCAGCCCGTGATATTGCGTTGTTTGGCACGCGCGATAGCCAATTCCTCTGGCTCTACATTCTTGGTAATGATCGAACCCGCGCCAACGGTGGCACCGGAACCGAGGGTCACTGGCGCAACTAACGCGGTATTCGAACCTACGAACACGCCATCGGCGATGTCAGTTTTGTATTTGTTAACGCCATCGTAATTGCAGGTAATGGTGCCCGCGCCGATGTTGACGCCTTCGCCCAGAGTGGCATCGCCCACATAGCTCAGGTGATTGATTTTGCTGCCCTTGCCTACGTAGGTTTTCTTGGTTTCCACGAAGTTGCCAATTTTTGCGCCCGCGGCTAATTCGGTGCCCGGACGCAGACGGGCATAGGGCCCAATTTCACAATTTTCAGCGACCTTTGTGTCTTCCAGATGGCTGTTAGCTTTGATTCGTACGCCATCTCCAACAGTCACATTTTTAAGCACGCAATTAGGTTCAATTACCACGTTATTGCCAAGTGTCACGGTGCCTTCAAAGACACAATTTACATCGATGATGACATCGGTTCCGCAGTGCAATTTGCCACGCACATCGAATCGATAGGGGTCTAATAGCGTCACCCCAGCTTCCATGAGTTTGTCGGCATTGGTTTTTTGGTAGTAGCGCTCTAATTCCGCCTGTTGGCGTCGGTTATTGACGCCCAGAACTTCCAATTCGGAAGTGGGGTGGATGCCTTGAACGGTGATGCCATCGCGTGAGGCCAACGCAATGATATCGGTTAAATAATATTCGCCCTGGGCATTGTCATCCGATAGCTCTGGCAACCAACGCTTGAGAAGCGCGCCCTTCACCGCCATGACGCCGGTGTTGACCTCTTGAATGCGCAGTTGTTGTGGTGTTGCATCCTTCTGTTCGACGATGGCCACAATACTATTTTCAGCATTGCGCACTATTCGCCCATAGCCAGAGGGATCGCCCAGCAATACAGTGAGCAGTGCCATGTCAAAGTGGTTTACCTGCTCGATCATGGTTTCGAGGGTGTCGGCCGCGATCAGGGGTACGTCGCCATAGAGGATCAAAACCACCGCATCATCGCGTAAGTACTGCAGCGTTTGCTGAACGGCATGGCCGGTGCCAAGCTGTTCGGTTTGTTCGACAAATTTCAATTTTGGCGCGTGAACGCGCTCGCGCACAGTTTCAGCACCGTGACCCACAACCACTATCAGTTCGCTTTCACCGAGTTGTTGGCTGGTATCGAGTACGTGTTGGAGTAGTGGCTTACCTGCGACGGGGTGCAGTACTTTGGGCAGATCCGATTTCATTCGGGTGCCTTTGCCAGCTGCCAATACAACGATGTCTAACATATTCAATCCTAATCGGTTCCCGGCCGTCCCTGGACGCCCCGACGGAACATCGTTTGTAAACGCGTTAGCCTGTGCTTACAGACCATGTAAAAACAAAAAAGGGCAGCTAATGCTACCCTTTTTTGTTGGCTTTTTCGCCTAATCTTATTTATTAAGATTTTTGCGAATTGCCTGCAGTGTACGAAGTTTGGCGGAGGCTTCAGCCAACTCCACAGCAGCGCGAGAAAAGTCGATTTCACCCGCGTTGTTATGCAGTTGCTGTTCAGCTGACTTCTGTGCTTCAAGAGCCGCCGCTTCGTCCAAATCGTCGGCACGAAGCGCTGCATCGGCCAATACGGTGACTTGGTAGGGTTGAATCTCCAAAAAACCGCCGGAAACGTAATAAATTTCCTCTTCGCCGTCTTGCTTCACGATCCGAATAGGACCTGGTTTCAAGCTGGACAATAGGGGTGCGTGGCCGTAGGTGACACCTAAATCACCTTCGGTTCCCGCAGCTACTACCAGTTCAACCAAACCGGAAAAGATCGCTTCTTCTGCGCTGACGATGTCACAGTGGACTGTCATGGCCATAACCTTTGCCTCTATTGACGGCTGTTACTTCTTCATTTTATTGGCTTTTTCGATAGCTTCATCGATAGTGCCAACCATGTAGAAGGCCTGCTCTGGCAGATTGTCGTAATCGCCTGCCAGCAGCCCTTTGAAGCCCGCAATGGTCTCTTTCAGGGTTACGTACTTGCCGGGTGCGCCGGTAAATACTTCCGCTACGTGGAAAGGCTGAGACAAGAAGCGCTCAATTTTACGGGCGCGATAAACGGTCATTTTGTCTTCTTCTGACAGTTCATCCATACCCAAAATAGCGATGATGTCTTTCAGTTCTTTGTAGCGCTGAAGTACGGTCTGTACACCACGTGCAACGTCGTAGTGTTCGGTACCGATGATCAGTGGGTCCAACTGACGAGAGGTAGAGTCCAGTGGGTCGATCGCTGGGTAGATACCCTTAGCGGCGATATCACGGCTCAATACAACAGTAGAATCCAAGTGCGCAAAAGTGGTGGCTGGCGATGGATCGGTCAAGTCGTCCGCAGGCACGTATACGGCCTGAATGGAGGTGATTGAACCGGTTTTGGTGGAGGTAATACGCTCCTGCAAAACACCCATTTCTTCAGCCAGTGTAGGCTGGTAGCCCACCGCAGATGGCATACGACCCAACAGTGCAGATACTTCGGTACCGGCCAAGGTGTAACGGTAGATGTTGTCAACGAACAACAGTACGTCCTTACCTTCGTCACGGAATTTCTCCGCCATAGTCAAGCCGGTCAGGGCTACGCGCAAACGGTTGCCCGGTGGCTCGTTCATCTGGCCGTAAACCATCGCTACCTTATCGAGTACGTTGGATTCTTTCATCTCGTGATAGAAGTCGTTACCTTCACGAGTACGCTCACCAACACCGGCAAAAACAGACAGACCACTGTGTGCTTTAGCAATGTTGTTGATGAGTTCCATCATGTTTACGGTTTTACCAACACCCGCACCACCGAACAGTCCGACCTTACCGCCCTTGGCGAAAGGACAAACCAAATCGATCACCTTGATGCCGGTTTCCAGCAAATCAGATGAAGGTGAAAGCTCGTCGTAAGCAGGGGCTTTACGGTGGATAGGCATACGCGCCTCTTCACCGATCGGGCCAGCTTCGTCAATGGGGTTGCCCAGTACGTCCATAATGCGACCTAGGGTTTGCTTACCCACAGGCACGGAGACTGGTGCTTTGGTGTTTTCAACGCTTAATCCACGGCTCAAACCTTCTGAAGAGCCCATGGCAATCGCGCGTACCACACCGTCACCCAGTTGCTGTTGCACTTCAAGGGTCAGACCTTTGTCTGCCACTGTAAGTGCATCATAAACTTGGGGTACGGAATCACGCGGAAATTCCACGTCAATAACGGCACCGATGATTTGTACAATGCGTCCGCTACTCATTTCCGGTTCCTCTTAAAAACCTAAATTTCAAATCTATTGCGCAGGGCGTTAAACCGCCGCAGCACCGCTAACGATCTCAGACAATTCCTGGGTAATGGCTGCCTGACGCGCTTTGTTGTACACCAGCTGAAGATCCTTGATCAGATCGCCAGCGTTGTCTGTGGCGTTTTTCATTGCCAACATGCGTGCAGCCTGCTCACAAGCACCGTTCTCAACCACGGCCTGATAGACCTGAGATTCGATGTAGCGAGTCAACAAACCATCCAGCAATACTTTTGCGTCTGGTTCGTACAAGTAGTCCCAGGTGTGAGACAGTTTTTCAGTTTTTTCCGCTTGCAGCGGCAGCAACTGATTGACGTAAGGCACTTGCGTCATGGTGTTTACAAAATCGTTACCCACCAAGAACAAGCGGTCGATCTTCGCCTCTGCATAGGCGTTCAGCATGGTTTTCACCGTACCAATCAATCCCGAGAGTGAAGGCTCCTCGCCCATGTCTCGCACAGATGCCACCACGTTGCCGCCGTAGCTTTTGAAGAATGACTGCGCTTTGCCGCCAATCACACAAATATCTATGCCCACGCCTTGATCAGCCCACTCTTTCATGGACTTGAGTGCGCCTTTGAACATGTTGATGTTCAAGCCGCCACACAAACCACGATCGGTGGATACCAAAATGTAACCGACGCGCTTAACCTCACGCTCTTGCATATACAAGTGCTGGTATTCAGGCGCTGCATTGGCAATGTGACCCACGACGGCGCGAATACGCTGTGCGTAGGGCTTGCCGAGCTGCATGCGCTCTTGCGCTTTACGCATCTTGCTCGCCGCAACCATTTCCATGGCCGAGGTGATCTTCTGCGTACTTTTAATACTCGTAATCTGAGTACGTATCTCTTTTCCGGCTGCCATATCGGGCCTCAAACAGATTCGTTAAAGTTATTGGTGGGCGCTGTGCGCCCAGCAATTACCAGGTTTGGGTTGCCTTGAATTTCTCGAGAGCAGCCTTAAACGTTGCAGAAATTTCGTCGTTGAAATCTCCGCTTTCGTTAATCTTCTTCATGAGATCGCCGTGTTCAGCGTTCATGTAAGAAAGCAGGGCACTTTCGAAGGCGCCAATTTTGGCTACTTCAACGTCTTTCAGGAAACCTTCGTTAGCGGCGTAAACCACCACAGCCAACTCGCCCACTTTCAGGGGCTGGTACTGTTTCTGCTTCATCAGCTCGGTTACGCGCTCACCGTGATCTAACTGAGCTTTAGTGGCTTCATCTAGATCAGAGGCAAACTGTGAGAAGGCAGCCAGTTCGCGGTACTGCGCCAGTGCGGTACGGATACCACCGGACAGTTTTTTCACGATCTTGGTCTGCGCGGCACCACCTACGCGAGATACCGAAATACCGGCGTTCATGGCTGGGCGTACACCCGCGTTGAACAAGCTGGTTTCCAAGAAGATCTGGCCATCGGTAATGGAGATCACGTTGGTTGGTACGAAGGCAGATACGTCACCGGCTTGCGTTTCAATGATAGGCAGGGCGGTCAATGAACCGGTCTTACCTTTAACGGCACCTTTGGTGAACTGCTCGACATAATCGGCGTTCACGCGTGATGCACGCTCCAACAAGCGCGAGTGCAAATAGAATACGTCACCTGGGTAGGCTTCACGGCCTGGTGGACGACGCAACAACAATGAAATTTGACGGTAGGCCCAAGCCTGCTTGGTCAAATCATCGTAAATGATCAATGCATCTTCACCGCGATCGCGGAAGTATTCACCCATGGTACAGCCGGCAAAAGGCGCCAAGAACTGCATGGCCGCTGGATCAGAAGCGGTGGCGGCGATCACAATGGTGTGATCCATGGCGCCGTGCTCTTCCAACTTACGTACTACAGCTGCTACTGAAGATGCCTTCTGACCGATAGCGACGTAAACACACTTAACGCCAGTACCTTTTTGGTTGATGATGGCATCAACGGCGATGGCGGTCTTACCAGTCTGACGGTCACCAATGATCAGCTCGCGCTGACCGCGACCGATAGGCACCATGGCATCAACCGCTTTCAAACCAATCTGAATTGGCTGATCTACGGATTGACGCTCAATTACACCGGGAGCAATTTTTTCTAGCGCATCGGTTTCAGTGGTGTTTAACGCACCCTTACCGTCGATGGGGTTGCCCAGTGCGTCCATCACGCGACCCAACAGGGCCTCGCCAACGGGCACTTCTAGAATGCGACCGGTACAACGGACTTTTTGGCCTTCTGCCAAACCGGAGGTATCACCCAGAACCACAGCACCCACAGAGTCCTGTTCAAGGTTCAAGGCCATACCGAAACGGCCGCCGTCGAATTCAATCATTTCACCGTACATAACGTCGGCCAATCCGTGGATACGGATAATGCCGTCGGATACGGAAACAATGGTGCCCTCATTTTGGGCTTCAGTAGCCACATCGAGACTGTCGATGCGCTGCTTGATAATTTCACTGATTTCCGAAGGATTCAGTTGCTGCATGCTTTTGTCCTCAATCCTATAAGAGTTAGGCGTTCATCGCTTCGGCGAGTTTGGCCAGCCGGCCGCGCACGGAACCATCAATGATGGTATCGCCAGCGCGAATAACAGCGCCGCCGATCAAGTCCTGATCAACGCTAGCCTGAACACGCACATCACAGCTGAGCTTTTTGCTCAGTGCGCTTGCCAGTTTCTCTTGAAGGTCGGCGGAAAGGGTAAATGCTGATACCACTTCCACATCGATGGTTTTTTCCTGTGCGGCTTTAAGCTGCTCGAAAATTACCGCAATGTGCGGCAATAGAGTCAGGCGCTTATTGGCTGCCAGGTTCTTAATAAAGTTTTGGCCGGAGCCGCTCAATGTATCCGCGCAAACATCGACAAAAATTTGCGCTTTTTGATCTGCAGTGTAAGACGGCAGGCTAAGTACCTGCTGCATCACTTCCTGCTGCGACACGGCCGCAGCCGTGTTCAGCATGGCAGACCAGCCAGCCAGATCCTTTGCCGCCAACGCGTATTCAAAAGCCGCTTTAGCGTAAGGCCGTGCCAAGGTGGTCAATTCAGCCATGGAATCCTCGCTTAAAGCTCTTGCGCTAATTGATTAAGCAGTTCCGAATGCTTGGCTTCATCTACCGACGAGCCCAACACTTTGGTCGCACCAGCCAAAGCCAAAGTGGCGACCTGCGCACGCAGAGCCTCTTTTGCACGGTTGGATTCCTGCAAAATTTCTGCCTGTGCAGCAGCTTTCAATCGATCGCCTTCGGCGCGCGCTTGCTCTTTTGCCTCTTCGACAATTTGCGCTGCACGCTTGTTGGCCTGCTCAACGATGGTCGCCGCTTGAACCTTGGCTTCCTTCAGTTGATCAGTTGCTTTTTTCTGCGCCAACTCGAGATCTTTGTCGGCGCGTTCCGCCGCCTGCAGACCTTCGGCAATTTTCTTCTCACGCTCAGCCATAACGCCGATCAGCGCGGGCCATACGTATTTCCAGCAGAACCAAACGAATACTAAAAACGTAACCGTTTGGCCTATCAGGGTCAGATTAATATTCACACCAACACCTCTTGCTCTTTAGTGAGTGGTTAAAAGGCAAAAAGGGTGGAATTAACCTGCCAGGCCTGGAGCCACAACGAAGATCAGGTACATGCCGATACCAACACCGATCATAGGCACCGCATCAAGCAGACCCGCCATCAGGAACATTTTGCCTTGCAGCGCAGGGGCCTGTTCTGGCTGGCGCGCAGCGCCTTCCAACAACTTGCCACCCAGAGTACCAAAACCAATCGCAGTACCCAGAGCGCCCAGACCGATCAGCAGTGCAGATGCTACGTATACCAAACCAAGTGCTTCCATTGTTATCTCCTAGAGTAGGTAAAGTTAAAACGAATTTCAGTTAACGAATTTAATGTATTAAATCAGTGGTCTTCGCCGGTATCGTGCGCCATGGCCATATACACCGTGGTCAACACCATAAATACGAAAGCCTGCAGGGTAATTACCAAGATATGGAATACCGCCCAACCCCATTGCAATACGCCAGCACCTGCAAACAACAATGCACCGCCACCGAACATCAACGCAATAAGGATAAAAATCATTTCACCGGCATACAGGTTGCCGAACAATCGCAAACCCAATGAAATTGGCTTGGCAATCAGTGAAACAGTTTCCAGAATCAAGTTAATTGGAATCAGGAAAATATCGACGTACCACTTGCCCGCATGGAAAGGGTGCAGGGTCAATTCCTTCACAAAACCCATCAAACCTTTTTCTTTAATACTGAAAAACAGCATCAACAAGAAGACCGCAAAGGCCATTCCCAAGGTGATATTAGGGTCTGTGGTGGGTACAACTTTGAAAAACAAGTGATCATTGCCGGCAATTTTAGCCGCCGCCATGGGCAACCAATCCACCGGGATGAGATCCATGAAGTTCATCATGAATACCCACATAAATATGGTTAACGCCATTGGCGCAATCATGGTGTTGCGGTGGTGAAAGATGTCTTTCACAGTGTTGTCCACAAACTCAACCACCAGTTCCACAAAGCTTTGAACGCCAGTGGGGACGCCAACAGTCGCCTTGGAAGCTACACGGGCGAACAAAAATGCAAAAATAACACCCAATGCAATGGACCAGCCCATGGAGTCTAGATGCACAGCCCAAAATCCCATATCAACAGCTTCTTGAGATGTGTGAGCCAACGTCCATGTGGACTCTTCCAGCACAGTGATACTGCCATCGGCGTTCACGCGCTCATAGCCCGCGGGCAATTTCCCATAGGCCATATTCTGGAGGTGGTGTTGGATATAACCGGTTGTGGTGATTTCTTCGCTTGCCATAATGCTTCAAGCACCTCAATGATTTTAAGAAAGCTATCGACTTTGCTGGTTACGCCTGCCGGGCTGCAAGCCCAACTTGAATTGCCAAAAATAGGCAATAGGTCGTAAATAACACCAGCGGTTGCACCGGTAGTGGGGACCCAAAGATCAACCCGAAACCCACCAGTGTTAGTACAAATTTTCCACTTTCGCCCCGGTAAAAAGATCTAACTACCCAAGGGGCAGCGCGCGCACCAGAGAAACGCCAAGCCAGACCGGCAAAATAGGCATGGGGGACGATGGCAACCATTCCACCCAAGAGACAAGACACCCAAATTGAGGAGCTAGCCACATCAACAAAACCCGCAACTGCCGTCAGCAGCGCGAGTAACGTTAGCTCTATCCCCAACCACTGTAAAATCGGAGGCTTGTATTTGCTTGCCACGTGTACTTCTCAGGTAGTCTTATGCGCGGCTTGCTTGATGACCATTTTGCACCGGATCTGCCCGCGCGCACCGTTTGGCGGCACAAGGGCGACGCGCATTATAGGTTTAAAGGGTGCTGCATTCAACCAGCTTAATTAAGCATCTCAACAGGTTTGTAAGCACTTACTAAGCATTATTTTTATAACGCAGGTGCGCGAGTATTCCATCCAGCTCATCTAGGCTGTTGTAGCTTAAGACCAACTTGCCTTTCCCCTTCGCACTCTGCTGCAGCTGTACCGGTACACCAATGTGTTCTGCCAAACTCTCTTCAAGGTGGCGTACATCTGGACTGATTGCCTGAGCCGGTACCGCTTTCGTTTGTTCCTGTTGGACCTTTCGTACCAGTGCTTCAGTTTGGCGCACTGATAACCCACGGGCAGCTACCTGACGCGCAATTTCGCGTTGATCTATCTCATCCAAGGTCAATAAGCAGCGGGCGTGCCCCATTTCCAGGTCGCCATGCTCCAACATCTTTTTGACATCTTCGGCTAAAGCAATCAAACGCAACAGGTTGGTGACTGTGGTCCGCGATTTACCAACGGCATCCGCCACTTCTTGCTGGGTTAGGTCAAATTCATCCTGCAGTCGTTTGAGCGCCACAGCCTCTTCAACGGGGTTCAAGTCCTCGCGTTGGATGTTTTCAATCAGCGCCATTGCGATGGCGGCTTCATCTGGCACATCGCGCACCACCGCGGGTATTTTGTCGATCCCCGCCAGTTGTGTTGCACGCCACCGGCGTTCACCGGCAATAATTTCGTAGCGCGGGGAGCCATCTGGCTCGGTGCTGATAATTCGGACTACGATGGGTTGCATAACCCCTTGAGCCTTGATGGACGCCGCCAACTCCTCCAGAGCCTCTTGGTGCATATCCCGACGCGGTTGGTATTTACCTCGTTGAATAAATTCAACCGGCAACTCCGTTAATAATCCATCGGTACTTGGGCCTTTTGCCGCGACGTTTTCGCCCGCTTGGGCGGGCTTGCCTGCGCCGAGCAGGGCATCTAACCCTCGTCCTAGACCTTTACGTTTCGCTGCCATCGAATTTAGATTCCGTGTCCGTTATTGGGCATTTGTATTAGCGAGCTGCTTAATATGGGCTTCATCGCGACGCAATATTTCACCCGCTAGCGCCAGGTATGCAATAGCACCTTTCGATTGATTATCGTAAGCCAATGCGGGCTGACCAAATGACGGGGCCTCAGCTAAACGCACATTGCGGGGAATACAGGTGCGATACACCTTATCGCCAAAGTATTCTGTCAGTTGCGCCGACACATCCACCGTCAGACTGTTGCGCGGGTCGTGCATGGTACGCAGAATCCCCTCAATGGCAAGCTTGGGATTCAGCACTTCGGTAATTTGCTGAATTGTCTGCATCAAAGCGGATAATCCCTCTAACGCATAATATTCGCACTGCATCGGAATAATCACGCTTTGACATGCACTCAATGCATTGACGGTCAGCATATTCAGGGAGGGAGGACAGTCGATAAGAATAAAATCGTACCGCGCTTGAGCCTCTTTCAAGGCACTCCGCAGCCGCGTTTCCTTTTCGCTTAACTCCAGCAAGCGCACTTCGGCTGCGGTTAAATCGCCGTTCGCAGGTAGTACATCGTAGCCACCGGACTCAGAATGCTGCAGCACATCCAGTAGCTTTGCCTCTCCCAGCAAAACGTCGTAGACGGATTCCTCCAACTCATTTTTATCAATGCCAGAACCCATGGTGGCATTGCCTTGTGGGTCAAGATCTACCAAAAGTACCCGCTTTTTAGTGGCCACTAGAGATGCAGCCAAGTTGACACAGGTAGTGGTTTTACCCACGCCGCCTTTCTGGTTGGTAATCGCGTAAATCTTGCTCACGTTTTTATCCTTGTTATCAATCGGGTTGCCGGCGCAATTCGAGTAGATGGCGTTCACCATCACAACCCGGCACATCGAGCGGGTGACAAGACTCGACATTATAGTGTTTTGTCAGGTCACTCAACTCAGATTCTGGATAGACTCCTTTAAGTGCCCAAAACCGGCCATCGTTCGCTATTAACGAATGGCAACCGTCCACCATATCTTTCAAACTTGCAAACGCTCGGCTAATTACACCATCGTAAAGTTCAGTGGGCGAAAAACTTTCTACCCGACGGTTTTCCACTTGCACATTGGCTAGCTGTAATTGCGTTTTGACCTGAAATAGAAATCGCGTTTTCTTGCCGTTACTATCAAGTAATGTGAAATGGCAATCCGGTTTCATAATCGATAGCGGAATACCTGGCAATCCCCCACCCGTGCCCACATCAATAAATCGCTTACCGGTAATGATTGGCAACACTACCAAGCTGTCTAACAAGTGGCGCGACACCATCTGCTCTCGATCGCGTATGGCAGAAAGATTGTAGGTTTTGTTCCATTTTTCGAACAAAATCAAGTATTCAACCAATTGCCGTTGCTGTTCAACAGTGGCTGAAATACCTATTTGCGCTAAACCTCGTTCCAGCTGATCTGAAAACAGCGCTCTTGAATCCATGTGTTTCACTCGAGTTTTCAACTACACCGCTAGGGTGGTGGATTTTTTAAGGAGACCGCGTTTTTTTAAAAAAATCATCAACAGTGAAACCGCCGCTGGAGTTACACCAGGAACGCGCGCGGCGCGTGCGAGGGTTTGCGGCTTAGCTTCCGCCAATTTTTGTTTTACCTCATTCGACAAGCCATCCACCGATTGGTAATCCAAATCTTCAGGAAGCAACATCGCTTCGTTAGCACGCAAACGATCGATGTCTTCTTGTTGCCTATCGATATAACCCGCGTATTTAATCGCAATTTCTACTTGCTCGGATACATCCGGAGCCACTGGCGCACTGGCGGGTTTTGGTAGATCCTCATAACGCAGTTCAGGGCGCTTCAACAAATCATGTAAATTATATTCGCGGGTTAACGGACTTCCGATTTTCGTCTCTAAGGTTTTTGCTTCAGCGCTTGCGGCTTGCACCCAAGTTTCTTTTAAACGCTGTGCCTCTAAAGCAATCGCCTCGCGCTTAATATTAAATGCAGCCCAGCGCGCATCATTCACTAAACCAAGCTCGCGACCTTTTTCAGTGAGACGTAAATCAGCATTGTCTTCGCGCAGTAGTAATCGGTATTCCGCGCGGCTGGTAAACATGCGATAAGGTTCTTGAGTACCAAGTGAAATTAAATCGTCAACCAACACACCCAAGTACGCTTCTTCACGACCTGGACACCAAGCCGGTTTATTTTGTGCACGCAACGCCGCATTGGTACCCGCTAACAACCCTTGTATACCCGCTTCTTCGTAACCCGTCGTGCCGTTAATTTGTCCGGCAAAAAACAAGCCGTTGATCGCCTTGGTTTCAAAGCTGTATCGAAGATCTTGTGGATTGAAAAAATCGTACTCAATGGCATAGCCTGGTCGAATGATATGGGCATTCTCAAAGCCGTTGATGGAGCGGACTAAATTTAACTGCACATCAAACGGCAAACTGGTGGAGATGCCGTTCGGATAGAGCTCATGGGTCGATAGCCCTTCCGGTTCTATAAAAACTTGGTGCTTGTCTTTATCGGCAAACCGATGAATTTTATCTTCGATTGACGGACAGTAACGCGGGCCAACGCCCTCAATAACACCTGAGTACATGGGCGAGCGATCTAAGCCACCGCGAATGATGTCGTGGGTTTGTGTATTGGTGTAGGTAATCCAGCAACAGCGCTGCTCTGGGTGGTGCGAACGATCACCCAAATAGGACATCACCGGACGTGGATCATCGCCCCATTGTTGCTCTAATTCTGAAAAATTTACCGAGCGCGCATCAATACGCGGCGGCGTACCGGTTTTTAGTCGCTCCACGCGCAACGGCAACTCACGCAACCGGTTGGCCAACGCAATGGCGGGTGGGTCACCTGCGCGTCCGCCGGAGTAGTTGTCCAAGCCTATGTGAATCTTGCCACCCAAAAACGTGCCCGCCGTTAGAACCACGGAGCTGGCGAAAAACTTTAAGCCCATCTGAGTCACTACGCCTTCAACCTGATCATTGCGAACAATGAGGTCATCAGCGGCTTGCTGGAAAATCCAGAGATTGGGTTGGTTTTCCAACGTATGGCGTATTGCCGCTTTGTAGAGCACGCGATCTGCCTGTGCTCGTGTCGCTCTAACCGCCGGCCCCTTGCGCGCATTCAGCACGCGAAATTGAATACCGGCTCGATCAGTCGCTTCAGCCATGGCACCGCCCAAGGCGTCAATCTCTTTAACCAAATGACTCTTACCAATCCCTCCAATAGCGGGGTTGCAAGACATCTGGCCCAACGTTTCAACGTTATGGGTGAGCAATAGAGTTTTCATGCCCATGCGAGCAGCTGCTAGACAAGCCTCTGTACCAGCGTGACCGCCACCGATAACGATG
The DNA here is from genome assembly GCF_014192475.1 of Simiduia aestuariiviva. Lineage (GTDB taxonomy): Bacteria > Pseudomonadota > Gammaproteobacteria > Pseudomonadales > Cellvibrionaceae > Simiduia > Simiduia aestuariiviva. The sequence continues at coordinate 440,351 of NZ_JACHXZ010000004.1, read as the reverse complement.
ACATCAAAACGGCTTGGGTAATCCATGGTGTTTATATACGGAAGAAAAAAGGGCAGCGATTATATGCTTTGCGACGGAATTGTACAAAAAAAGAACGAGATCGAATTTACTAATCTTTTTAATGTTTTAAATAAATAAGTAAATATATAGGTATATATAGAGTGTTTTTTAAAGATGTTGTTATATATGGTGCGCAAGAATTCTGTGGGTAAGTGATATTTTACTAATAAAAACAATGACTTATTGCAATAATAACTTGCTTATAAGCAGGGCTTAAAGGTCTGTGTATTGGGTATACAAGGTGTTGTTAAAAGTGGGGGTTATGCACAGACCAAAAAACCCTCATTAGAAGTGCGAATTTCATGCAAAGGTTGTTAGTCCACTTAAGGTCAGGTAGCCCACACAGTTATCCACAAGCCATGTTTTTTAAGAGATAAAAGCGCCAAAAAACAACAGTTTAGTGGATAAACCTGTGAGTAGTTGTTAATAACTTCAGGGTAAGCAGTTGATTAGCTTATAAATTAATCATTCCAACCATGGGGACTTGGCTTATTTTCCTATACAAAAAGATGAAAATATCTTTCCAAGTAAGGCGTCTGCGCTAAGTTGACCGGTGATTTCGCCGAGGGCAGATTGAGCGGCACGAAGATCTTCTGCGAGCAATTCCCCCGCGCCATAGCCATTGAGCTGCTGTTGACCTTGGTGCAAGTGGGCTAGACAGCGATCGATGGCATCTAAATGTCGACGTCGAGCCGTAAAGCTGCCTTCGGTGCCAGCATGGAAGCCCATTACAGACTTTAGGTGGTCTCTGAGTAGATCTAAACCAGCGCCTGATTTTGCGCTGATGGCCAACACCGCAGGCTTATCGCTTAACCAACCCGACGCCTGTCCCGGTAGATCTGCTTTGTTGATTAGCGTGGTAATTCGGTTGGGGTCTAATTTTTTAGCGACATTAGGGAGTAGATCTTCGAGGCTGTCTTTTTGGTGGTCAGTGCGACTGGGATCTTTCACAACCAGAACGCGATCGGCATTCAGAATGGCCTCAATAGCGCGCTCTATGCCTATGGCTTCAACCTGGTCTGGATTCTCTCTCAACCCTGCGGTGTCAATAATGTGTAATGGCATGCCATCTATGTGGATGTGCTCTCGCAAAATGTCGCGGGTGGTACCCTCTATGTCAGTGACAATTGCAGTTTCTCTACCGGCAAGGGCATTGAGTAAGCTCGACTTGCCCGCATTTGGACGACCTGCGATGACGACATTCATTCCCTCGCGCATTAGACAGCCTTGGCGCGCCTCCTGTTGCACCCGGTCCACAGAGGCCAAGATATCGGTCAACTGACCAGTCACATGGCCGTCTGATAGAAAATCAATCTCTTCCTCTGGGAAGTCGATGGCGGCCTCTACGTAGATACGAAGATTGGTTAAGGCTGTTAACAGTTCATTGATGCGGTTTGAAAACGCGCCTTGTAACGAATTCAGGGCATTGCGAGCCGCCTGGTCCGAGTTTGCGTCTATGAGGTCGGCAATGGCCTCTGCCTGTGCCAGATCCAGCTTGTCGTTCAAAAACGCTCGTTCGGAAAATTCGCCAGGTCTGGCCATGCGCGCGCCCAGTTTGATACAGGTGGCGAGCAGCCAGTCCATGACAATAGGTCCTCCATGGCCTTGCAGTTCCAGTACGTCTTCACCCGTGAATGAGTGCGGGTTGGGGAAGTAGAGTGCAATCCCTTGATCTAATACACGTTCGCTATCCCAAAAGCTGCCATAGTGAGCTTGGCGAGGGTTGGGTGTGCGTTTGAGAATCTGTTCAGCGATAGTGAGGGCTGCGGGGCCTGAAACGCGGATGATGCCAACGCCGCCTCGACCTATAGGTGTGGCGATAGCGGCAATGGTGTCTTTTGGATAGGACATAAAAAAGGGGCCAGTAATTTTGGCCCCAATTATATATACCTAGGGGCGAGTGCGCCCCCAGTGCATTTAGGCTTGTGTGCCAGCTTCGATTTGGCGCGTAATCACGTATTGTTGAATGATTGAAATTGTATTGTTTGCTACCCAATACAAAACCAAACCTGCCGGGAACCACATGAACATAAAGGTCATGAAGATGGGCATCATTTGCATGACTTTGGCCTGGGTTGGATCTGGTGGTGTTGGGTTCAGTTTGAACTGAACGAACATAGTGGCGCCCATCAAAATAGGCAGAATAAAGAGGGGGTCTCTAACCGAGAGATCCTCAATCCAACCGAGGAAAGGAGTGTGGCGAAGTTCCACACTTTCCATTAGCACCCAGTAGAGGGCAATGAACACTGGCATCTGGACCAGGATGGGCAGACAGCCACCCATTGGGTTCACTTTTTCCTTTTTGTAGAGCTTCATCAACTCGCCAGACATCTTTTGGCGATCGTCGCCGTAACGCTCTTTCAGCTCCTGCATCATCGGGCCAAGCTTACGCATTTTAGCCATTGATCTATAACTGGCGGCCGATAGCGGAAAGAATATTGCTTTAATAACAATTGTTAATGCAATAATTGACCAACCCCAATTTCCAATAAAACCGTAGATAAAGGTCAAAAATTGAAAAAGCGGCTTAGCGATCCACCAGAGCCAGCCGTAATCTACGGTCAGGTCTAGGTAGGGCGAAATTTCCTCAAGGGTATAAACGTCTTTTGGTCCCACATAGAAGGAGGCACCCAGAGTGCCTTGGCTATTTGGGGCCACTTCCACCGCGGGTGCAGTGAAACCCATAAAGTAGAGGTCGGCATTTTTAGAGCGACGCAGGCTATAGCTATTTTGATGCTCAGGGTTGGCTATCCAGGCGCTAATAAAGTAGTGCTGTACCATCGCGACCCAGCCGCCCTGTACAGAATCTTTTACGGCCGCTTCATCCATATCCTCAAAGTCGACCTTTTTGTACTTTTCATCCAGTGTGGTGATAGCTGCACCCAAATAAGGGTTCATGCCAAAACCGACATCGGTGGGTACGGGTTGGCTGTCGCGCTTTATTTGGGCATAGAAATTTGCGCGCCAGGTTTGATCGGAACGATTGTCTACTAGATAGGATAGGTCCACCAAATAGCTATCACGGGTGAAAGTGAATCGCTTCGTCAGTGTGACATCTTGTTGTTGATAGACGAGATCTACCGTCAATGTCTTAGCGCCAGTGGCAAGCTGGTAATGGGTTTTATCCGTTTTGAAGACGGGACGCTGACCCTTGCCATCGGTGCCATTGGCCCCCACCAACCCACTTTGCGCAATGTATGCGTGTGATTCTGTTTGATTAAGCAGGACGAAGGGTTGAGGGTTGCCCAATGTTGCCAGGTGCTTAGGCAGGGCGGCGTAGACAATGTCGCCACCTTGGGTGTCAATTTTCAACACCAGGTTATCGGTGCTGACGGTAATCAATTGTTGCGCTGCGGCCTCAGCTTCCGGAACTTCGGAAGCGATAACGGGTACACCGTCATCACCCATAATTGTTTCGGGTGCCTGCGCCACTGGCGAGGATAGGGTGGTTTGTTCGCTGGTGACCTGGCTGGCTTTGCGGCGGTCATCGAATGCAGCCCACTCTTTTACCAGCATAAAGGTCACTGCGCCCATGCTGAGGATGAGTAGGTATTTAATCCAATCAATTTTCATGTTTTTTGCCGTTATCGGAATGAGAGTCGGAACTGCCCGGTACTGGGTCAAATCCGCCGGGGTGCCAAGGGTGGCATTTTATAAGGCGCGCGAGCATTAAATAACCCCCTTTTATGAAACCGTGTCGATTTATAGCGTCTTCTGCATAATACGAGCAGGTTGGATGGAATCGACATTGGTTGCCAATCCATGGACTCAGCAACCAGCGGTAGAGGTGGATGAATTTAATGGTTAGCCAGCTCATGGCTGTGTCGCACCGGCTTTTTTGATCAAACGCTTCAATTGTTGTTCTATCTGTTTGCGCAGGGTTTCGTTGTCTAACTGATCGATGCCCTTACGGGTCAAAAATACGCAGTCAATAGGCGGTAATTGGTGTTGGTAAGCGCGGAATGCCTCTCGCACTAATCGCTTGATACGATTGCGTTGCACAGCGAGGCGGGCATTTTTTTTAGCCACAACTAATCCCAGTCGTGGATTTTCTAATCCATTACTGCGGGCTAAAAACATGAAGTATTGGTGCGAAGCGCGGAAGGGTGCCTGATCAAAGACCGGCTTGAAGTCGCTGGGGGTCAGCAGTCGCAGCGCTTTGCTGAACGTAAAGCTGGGCACCCCAGAACCTCGAATAGGGAATTAAGCACAAACCAGTTGCTTACGACCCTTGGCACGACGTGATGCCAGAATCTTACGACCATTCTTGGTAGCCATGCGAGCACGAAAGCCGTGTACACGAGCGCGCTTTAGATTGCTGGGCTGAAATGTTCTTTTCATGGAACTAAAACCTGCCAATTAGTGAGCTTGGGTAAATCTCGCAACCAACATCTGTATCAACAAATTGCCGGTAAGCGAAAAGAGGCGGGATTTTAATGAAAAGCGCCACCTAAAGCAACGTAAAAAGCAGGTTTTTTGCGGGGTCCAGGGGGTTTTATTCATCCAACACCACATGTAGTGGGTGGAGACGGAGTGCACACCTACTGCAGGGTTTGTCTGCATTGTATTCAGAAGATATTCACAGGTTTATCAACAGGCTCTCATGTGGTTGTTCACAGTACGCGTTTTAGGGAACTGCCTTTGCGCTCGTATTTATTTATTGTAACTAATTGATATTAAACATATTTTTAATTAATCAAAAAAAGTTTCTGCTACTTCTGTGGATAACTATGGCGTCGGATTTTCCTGCGCGGTAGAATAACGCCCTTGAAAAAGGATGGGCTTTCGCTCGTCTTCTGTGGTGGCAGGGTAACCACCGTTTCTGTTTATAGTGGCCAATATAGTCTGGGCAGCACCACTCGGAAGTGGACACTGCTTTGGCAGCGCGTGAAAGCGTCTATAAAGGGTGCCGTTGTAAACACCGCAGAATTAATATCAATTTAAAACAGTCAATTCGGTTTGGGGGATAGTGCATTGCCAGAATCTGTGTGGAACCATTGTATTTCTTGCTTGCAAAGTGAGTTGTCACCCGAGCAATTCAATACGTGGATTCGCCCATTGCAGTTGGATCAAAGTGCGACGACCAATGAGATTGCACTGCTTGCGCCGAACCAATTTATAAAATCTTGGGTAACTGACAAGTTTCTCGGCCGGATAATCGAATTAGTATCAGAGTGTGTGCAGGATCGGGATGCCCGGGTGGTATTAGGTGTGGCAGCAAATTCACTGGCGCGCCACAACCGACCGCGCACACAGCCCGTCGCGAAACCTCAGGCTGCCCCACAAATTACCCGCGAGATATTGCCGAGCCCATCACCCGCCCCCACACCCAGTGAACCGCGAGCTGATCGGGATGTTGATGTGGAAGGTGGACTTAAGCATCAGCATCGCCTTAATACTCAATTCACGTTTCAGCGTTTTGTAGAGGGTAAATCTAACCAGTTGGGTTTGGCTGCAGCGCGGCAAATTGCTGAGAATCCTGGTGGTGCTTATAACCCCCTATTTATTTATGGGGGCGTGGGGTTGGGTAAAACTCACTTAATGCACGCCGTAGGCAATGCATTGATCGAGAAAAACCCCAATGCAAAGGTCCTTTACCTGCATTCAGAGCGATTCGTGGCGGATATGGTAAAAGCCCTGCAGCTCAATGCAATCAATGACTTTAAACGCTATTACCGTTCATTGGATGCATTGCTGATCGACGATATTCAATTCTTTGCTGGCAAAGAGCGCTCTCAAGAAGAGTTTTTTCACACCTTTAATGCACTGCTAGAGGGTGGGCAGCAGATTATTTTGACCTGTGATCGCTATCCTCGAGAGATTGACGGTTTGGAAGAGCGTTTGAAATCGCGCTTTGGTTGGGGGTTAACGGTCGCTGTAGAGCCGCCGGAGCTTGAAACTCGGGTGGCGATTTTAATGAAGAAAGCCACCCAACAGAATTTGAATTTACCGCACGATGCGGCGTTTTTCATTGCGCAGCGCATCCGTTCAAACGTGCGTGAGCTTGAAGGTGCCTTGAAACGCGTGGTCGCGAATGCCAATTTTACTGGGCGTGCGATCGATGTCGAGTTGGTACGTGAATCGTTAAAAGACTTGTTGGCATTGCAGGACAAACAGGTCTCTATAGAAAATATTCAACGTGTGGTTGCCGAGTACTACAAAATTAAAGTCAGTGATTTGCACTCTAAGCGTCGCAGCCGGTCCGTTGCACGTCCGCGTCAGGTTGCCATGAGTCTCGCAAAAGAACTGACGAATCATAGCCTGCCTGAAATTGGCGAGGCCTTTGGTGGTCGCGATCACACCACCGTGCTGCACGCCTGTCGAAAGATTAAAGAGCTGCAGGAAGAGAGTGCTGATATACGCGAAGATACCAAGAATTTACACAGACTATTAACCTCTTAAAACGGGGTTAACATGCCCCGTTTTATAGCAACTTATATATAATAAGGCGAAATTCCTGCCTAATTTAGACCTATAAAAGAGACCGGTTATGAGATTTTCAGTATCCCGCGATTCACTCTTAAAACCATTGCAGCTGGTTGCTGGAGTTGTCGAGCGCCGTCAGACTCTGCCGGTTCTATCCAACGTACTGATACAACTGGACGGCGACCGACTTTCGTTAACCGGCACAGATCTTGAAGTAGAAATTGTGGGGCGGATCCAGTTAGAACAACCGGGAGAAGGCGGTGAAATCACCGTGCCAGCGCGCAAATTGGTCGATATTTGCCGTTCGTTGCCCGATACAGCCAATATCGAGTTTATCGAAGACAATCAAAAATTGGTGGTAAAGAGTGGTCGAAGCCGGTTCACCCTGTCCACTTTGCCAGCGAACGACTTTCCCAATGTGGAGGATGGCCCGTCTGATCTGCAATTTAATTGTGCACAGAAAGATATCAAGCGACTAATAGACCGCACAGCCTTTGCGATGGCTCAACAGGACGTCCGTTATTACCTCAATGGGATGTTGTGGGAGGTGACTCAGGGCCAACTGCGCGTCGTTGCGACCGATGGCCATCGCCTTGCAATGTGCACCCGCCCTATGGACATCAACACCGCTGAAAAGATTCAGGCGATCCTGCCGCGCAAAGGCGTTATCGAACTGGCCCGTTTGCTAGGCGACGGCGACGCGTCTGCGGAAATTAAGTTGGGCGGCAGTCATATCCGTGCAATCACGCCTGAATTCACCTTCACATCGAAACTGGTTGACGGCAAATTCCCAGATTACGAGCGCGTGCTACCCAAGGGTGGAAACCGCGTTGTCATTGGAGTGAGAGACGAGTTAAAACAAGCCTTTGGCCGTACAGCGATTCTTTCCAACGAAAAATACCGTGGTGTTCGCCTACAGCTGGATGCTGGGCAGTTAACAATCGTCGCAAATAACCCTGAACAGGAAGAAGCCGAAGAGACAGTGACTGTCGATTACACGGGTGAATCTATGGAAATAGGTTTTAACGTCAGCTATTTGCTTGATGTGACCACTGTTTTGGGGACAGAGAACGTAAAAATCACCCTCGCAGATTCTAATTCCAGTGCGTTGTTAGAAGAGCCTGAAAACGGTGACAGTGCATACGTCGTAATGCCGATGCGACTCTAAGGTAGTGCAGGTTATAAATAGGGCCCAGACGGGCCCTTGGTCTATATGCCCTTAGAATCCCTAAACATTCAAAACTTCCGCAACATATCTGACTGCGCGCTCGTATTGCACGCTAACGTCAACCTCTTCTTTGGCACCAACGGCGCCGGTAAAACCAGTGTATTAGAAGCTGTTAGTCTGCTTGGGCGAGGGCGTTCCTTTCGCTCCCATAAACTGAAGCCCTTAATTCAACAGGGGCAGACTGCAGTTACCGTGTTTGGAAAGTACACAGATAGCGCTCAAGGGCAGGTTCGTATTGGTGTTGAAAGGACACAGCGGGGCGCAGATCAATTCCGCGTCAATGGAAAGCCCGTGTCTTCTGCCTCTGAGCTTGCCCAGGTAATGCCACTGCAAACCATTTTTTCCGAAACCTTTGCCTTGCTTACTGGTGGTCCAGGAGAGCGAAGGCAGTTTTTGGATTGGCTGGTGTTCCACGTGGAACATCAGTTTATGCCAGCCTGGCGGCAAGTGCGTCAGGCGCTCAAACAACGGAATAGTTTGCTCCGATCTGGTAGAATAACCGCGGATTTGCTGGCGCCATGGGACGTTGAATTAAGCCGGCAAGGTGAGCTATTAGATAAGTTAAGATGCCGTGTTTTTCATGAGTTAAAGGCCGAATTACTCACCTTGTTAGCGCCAATTCCCGTCTACAAAGACTTGGAAATTGAATACCAACGGGGCTGGTCGTCTGATATAGCACTTGCGGATGCGTTGGTAGAACAGCGTACGAGGGATCTACAGTTAGGGCACACCTCTATTGGCCCACATCGGGCTGATCTCAAAATTCGCCTAGGTAAGTTGTCCGCTGAAGATGTGCTTTCACGGGGGCAGCAGAAACTTCTGGTGTGTGCGCTACGTATCAGCGCTGCCAGGGTGTTTCAGAGGGCAAGTGATCGTAAATGTGCCTTTTTGATTGATGATTTACCCTCTGAGCTCGATACAGATAATCGACGGCGACTAGGGGAATGGTTGATCGCCCTTGGTGGTCAAGTGTTTGTGACGGGCGTGGATCAGCAAGATTTAGACAGTACCTGGCAAGAATTAAGCGTTCCGCGAAAAGTGTTTCACGTGGAACATGGTCAAGTGACCGAGTGCGAACAAAATAACGTTTAGATGGAGTGACAAGATGTCGGAACAAAAGAACTACGACTCGTCCAGTATTAAGGTCCTAAAGGGCCTAGATGCAGTCCGTAAGCGCCCTGGGATGTATATTGGCGATACGGACGACGGCACAGGCCTGCATCATATGGTGTTTGAGGTCGTAGATAACTCCATCGACGAAGCATTGGCAGGGCATTGTTCTGAGATCCGGGTTGTCATACACCCCAATGAATCCATTACTGTCTCTGATAATGGTCGCGGTATTCCTACCGAAATCCATGAAGAGGGTGTTTCGGCTGCTGAAGTGATTATGACCGTGCTCCACGCAGGCGGTAAATTTGACGATAACACCTATAAGGTGTCTGGTGGCTTGCACGGTGTGGGTGTATCCGTTGTAAATGCGCTGTCGGAAGAGCTGAAGCTAACCATCCGTCGCGGCGGCAAGATCCACGAGCAGGTCTATCACCATGGCGTTCCTCAGGGCCCCTTAGAAGTCGTGGGCGATGCAGTAACCACGGGAACGCAGGTCTATTTTAAGCCGTCTTCTGGCACCTTCACGAATATTGAATTTCACTACGATTATCTGGCCAAGCGGTTGCGTGAGCTGTCATTCCTGAACTCTGGCGTGCGCATCGTGCTGAAAGATGAACGCTCTGGTAAAGAAGAGGTGTATGAATACGCCGGTGGCCTGCACGCGTTTGTCGAGTTTTTAAATACCGCCAAAACACCCATCAACAAGGTTATGCACTTCACCAACCAGCGCGATGATGGTGTAACTGTTGAGGTGGCACTGCAGTGGAACGACAGCTTCCAAGAAAACATTTACTGTTACACCAATAATATTCCTCAGCGCGATGGCGGAACCCACTTAGCGGGCTTTCGTGCGGCATTAACGCGCGGTCTAAACAGCTATATCGAACGCGAGGGCTTGGGGAAAAACACCAAAGTGGCTACCACTGGTGATGACGCCCGCGAAGGTTTGACCGCGATTATTTCTGTCAAAGTGCCCGATCCAAAGTTCTCGTCACAAACCAAAGATAAGCTGGTGTCGTCTGAGGTGAAAACCGCCGTTGAACAGGAAATGGGGCAGGCATTTAACGATTACTTACTGGAAAACCCCAGTGAGGCTAAATCTATTGTCACCAAGATGATCGACGCTGCCCGCGCCCGTGAAGCTGCCCGAAAGGCGCGAGAAATGACTCGCCGCAAAGGCGCCTTAGATATCGCAGGGCTCCCTGGAAAACTGGCAGATTGTCAGGAAAAAGACCCAGCGCTGTCAGAACTTTACCTTGTGGAGGGTGACTCAGCCGGCGGCTCTGCCAAGCAGGGGCGGGATCGCCGTACCCAAGCGATTTTGCCTCTTAAAGGTAAGATTTTGAACGTGGAAAAGGCGCGTTTCGATAAGATGCTTTCGTCTCAAGAGGTTGGGACACTGATTACCGCCCTAGGTTGCGGTATCGGCAATCAAGAGTTTAACCCCGAAAAGCTGCGTTACCATTCCATCATTATCATGACGGATGCCGACGTGGATGGTTCGCACATCCGCACCTTGCTACTTACCTTTTTCTTCCGCCAGATGCGCGAACTGGTGGAGCGTGGCCATATCTTTATTGCGCAACCGCCGCTGTACAAAATTGCCCGTGGTAAACAGGAGCAATACCTCAAAGACGACGAGGCCTTAACCAGCTATTTGACCCAGGCAGCTATGGAAAACAGCAGCCTGCACGTCAATGCGGATGCCCCGGGAATCAGTGGTGAGGGCTTGGCAAGTTTGGTTGATCAGTACCGCAGCGTCATGCGCACCATAGACCGTCTCGCCCGTGTCTACCCCACCGAGGTGCTAGAAAGCTTGATCTATCTGCCGGAGCTGACCGTTGAAGCGCTTAAGGATAAGGCTCAAGTGACAGCTTGGTGCGAGCTCCTGGGCGCGTCATTGGACAAAAAGGTTACGGGTACCCACCGTTACCTAGTCACCGCTAATGAAAACTTAGAACGCCACATATTTGAACCAAAAATTGAAATCATCGCCCACGGTGTGCCGTCGGACTACGACATCGCACTGGACTTCTTCAGTTCAAAGGAATACCAAGCCATTGTTGCCCTTGGCGCCAAGTTAAACGGTTTATTGGAAGAGGGCGCCTATATCAAACGGGGCGAACGCACCTTCCAAACCACGAGCTTCAAGTCAGCCTTGGATTGGCTGATGACAGAATCGCGCAAGGGCTACAACATTCAGCGCTACAAAGGTTTGGGTGAAATGAATCCCGAGCAGTTATGGGAAACCACCATGGATCCAGAGGGCCGCCGGATGTTAAAGGTGACCATCGAAGATGCCATCGCGGCGGATCAAATATTCACTTGTCTCATGGGTGATCAAGTTGAACCACGCCGTGAATTCATTGAATCCAATGCTTTGCAGGTTGCCAACTTGGACGTTTAATCGGCCCTAATACAACCCCAAAAAAAAGCCGGCTAAAAGCCGGCTTTTTTGTTTTAAATCAATAACTTACTCGCCTAATTGTGCAGCGATCCAAGCGCGCGCTTCCTCGGTTACGGCCTTACTGTTCTTATTTGCCGTGGTAATGGCAGGGCCCACGGTCAAAGTGACCTTTCCAGGCCGTTTAATCCACTGATGCGCCGGCCAACAAATTCCCGCGTTGTGAGCCACCGGAATGACGTCGTATTCGCCTGCGCAGGCAATGTCTGCACCGGAACGCGCAAATGTCCCCAGCTTACCGGGTACCTTGCGGGTGCCCTCTGGGAAAATGAGTACATGATTACCCGACGCCAGCCGATCGACCCCATCTTTCTTAACCGCACGGAGGGCTTCGCGCGGGTTTTTTCGATCTATAGCGATGGGTTCCATCGCCCGTAAACACCAACCGAAAAATGGAATATTGAGCAATTCCTTTTTAAGCACTGTGGACGCAGGCTGAAAAAGATACTGCAAAACCAAGGTTTCCCAAGCTGATTGGTGGTTCGCAAGGATCACACTTGGCTGCTTGGGAAGGTGCTCAAGCCCTTTGAGCTCGTACTGGACGCCACAGGTCACGGTTAGCCACCAGACCACAAAGCGATTCCAAGAGGTAACAAAGCGCGAACGGCAACGAAAACTGGTGACAGGCCAAAGGGCAAGTCCGATGAGCCCAAAAAGAGGCAAAGAGGCCCAATAACCAAAATAAAACAGAAGATTGCGGATGACTAACATGATTGACCGTAGGTTGCTTTAATATGGGGCACTGCTGCTAACAGGGAATCGAACACTGGGGTGTCACTCAACAGACTGTGCGCGCTTAGTTGGCTCTCTGTGGTGCGTCCTTTGCCCGTGCGCACCAGAATTGGCGCACAACCTTTACTGATGCCCGCTTCAAGATCTCGTAGACTGTCCCCTACCAGCGGCACACCCTCCGCACAGGTATCAAATTCCGCTTCAATAGCATCGATCAGCCCGGACTTGGGTTTGCGACAATTGCAGCCATCGTCCGGCCCGTGCGGGCAATAGAAAACGGCGGCTACGGAGCCACCTTGTGCCTCCACCAATCCGGCCATTTTGGCGTGCATTGCCTCGAGATCGTCTAAATCAAACAGCTCTCGGGCTAGACCCGATTGATTGGTAGCGATCACCACTGTGTGACCAGTTCGGCTCAATTCGGCTATGGCCTCAATACTTCCCGGTAGGGGTTGCCACTCGTCCACATTCTTGACGAAGGCGTCGGAGTCTTCGTTGATTACCCCATCGCGATCGAGGATGACTAACTTTAATCCTGTGTCTGTCATAACTCGCCTTAGGCTTTTGCGCGCACTAAAAGGGAAATATCGGCTACATCCAAAAACAATGCGCGCAGCTCTGCGAGCAACGCTAACCGGTTGTTTCGCACGGCGATGTCATCCGCCATTACCATTACTTGATCAAAAAACGTATCAACCGTTGATTGCATACCGGCAAGGCTCGATAGAACCTCGGTGTAGTGGCTATTGGCAAACAGCGGGGCAATGGTTGATTTTTGTTGCGTAATGGCCTCTGCCAAAGCGCGCTCTGCGTCGTCTTTAAGCAGTGCGGTATTGACGCCTTGGCTGGGCTGCTGATCCAGTTTTGCAAGAATATTGGCCACGCGTTTGTTTGCAGCGGCCAGCGCGTCTGCTTCAGGGAGCTGTGCAAAAGCTTGCACCGCTTTGACGCGATTATCGATATCCAATGGCTGACTTAAATCTTTTGCACTCACAGCCATAAATATTTCTGGCGCTATTTGAGCATCTTCATACCAGGCGCGGAATCGATCAAGCATGTACTGCAACACGGTGTCTGTGAGACCGTCGGCGGCTGGCAGCGCTGCATGTTGAGCAATGGCCGCCTCGAGCAGCTCCCGCAAATCCAGTGGTAGTTGTTTCTCAACCAATAAGCGCAATACGCCTAGACTTGCTCGGCGCAGTGCAAAGGGATCCTTTGAACCCGTTGGTTGTTGTCCAATGCCGAAAATGCCGACCAAGGTGTCTAGCCGATCCGCCAAGGCTAACAATGTACCCGTTTGAGTTTGTGGCAATTGGTCACCGGCGAAGCGCGGCAGGTACTGTTCGTTGAGTGCCTGCGCCACTTCATTGTCTTCGCCATCGTTGAGCGCGTAATAGTAGCCTGCGATGCCCTGCATGGTGTCGAATTCGCCCACCATGTTGGTAACTAGATCACTCTTACATAAAATCCCGGCCCGCTCTGCTTTTTCGGCATTACCATTAACTCGCTCAGCAATCGATTTAGCAAGTTTGGCTACGCGTTCTGTTTTATCGAAAATCGTGCCGAGCTTAGCCTGAAAAACAATATTTTTTAGGCGCTCTCGCTGGGATTCCAGGCTGACTTTTTTATCGGTTTCAAAAAAGAACGCGGCATCCGACAAGCGTGGGCGTATAACGCGCTCATTGCCATCGATAACCTGTGCAGGATCTTTTGATTCCAAATTGGCGACGGTGATGAAGTACGGCAACAGCGCGCCGTTAGTATCTGTCAGGTGGAAATATTTTTGGTGCTCGCCCATTGAGGAGATTAACGCTTCCGCCGGTACAGCTAAAAACCGGGATTCAAACTTACCTGCGAGCGCCACTGGCCACTCCACCAGCGCGGTGACTTCATCCAATAGTGAGGGCGCCATTTGTGCGATGCCACCCAACTGGTTCGCACAGGCTTCCACTTGGCTGACTATTCGCTGCTGACGCGCATCGTAATCGGCTAGCACATAGGCTGCTTCTAAAGCAGCAGCGTAGTTGTCTGCCGTGGCGATGGGCACCGCTTCATTGCAATGGAATCTATGCCCACGGCTATTGCGGCCGGATTGCAGGCCCATTACCTGGCCATCAACAATTTGATCGCCGTGCAACATTACCAACCAATGCACGGGCCGCACAAACTCAACGCGCTTTGCACCCCAGCGCATGCGTTTTGGAATCGGCAGTTCAGCCAGTGCTTGCTCCACTATCGGGGCCAACAGCGCAGCGACTGCGTCGCCACCTTGCTTAATCTGCACGAAGACCTTATCGATCTTGCCGTCGTTCGCAACGCTCAATGCATTAATATCAACGCCATTTTTTTGGGCGAAGGCAATGCCCGCCTTGGTAGGTTCGCCATCTTTATCAAAGGCGATGTGTGCCGGTGGCCCCCACATTTCTACTTCGTTGAGCGGTGTGGCGCTGGGCACCTTGGCAATGGAAACCGCGAGTCGACGGGGCGCCGCAAAAGATGTTACTGCGCCTACGTCTAAACCCTGTGCCGTTAAACTGTTAACGATGCTCTGACTGAATGCCTGTGACAGCGACTTGAGTGCCTTGGGTGGTAACTCTTCAGTACCGACTTCTATTAAAAGGGTGTGCTGGCTCATTTTGAATCTCCCTTGGCGGCTAAGACTTCATCGCGCAGGGCGGGGTCGGCCAGTGGAAAGCCCAGTGCTTTTCGGGCGTCAAAATAGGCTTGTGCTACGGCGCGTGCCAAGGTGCGCACTCGCAAAATAAAACGCTGGCGCTCAGTTACGGATATGGCGTGGCGAGCGTCGAGCAGGTTAAACGCGTGTGAGGCTTTCATCACCATTTCATAGGCGGGCAAAGGCAGGCCTTGTTCGATGAGGTGCTGACTCTCACGCTCATAGGTATCGAAGCTTCGAAACATAAACTCCACATTGGCCTGTTCGAAATTGTAATGTGACATTTCCACTTCATTTTGGTGAAAAACATCGCCGTAGGTGACCTTCTTGCCGTCGGGCCCAATGGTCCACACGAGATCGTAGATAGAATCAACGCCCTGTAGGTACATGGCGATGCGCTCGATGCCGTAGGTGATCTCACCTGTCACGGGGTAGCACTCCAAACCGCCAACCTGTTGGAAGTAGGTGAACTGGGTAACTTCCATACCGTTCAACCACACTTCCCAACCCAGGCCCCAGGCACCCAAAGTAGGTGACTCCCAGTTGTCTTCTACAAAGCGAATGTCATGCACGAGCGTGTCGAGGCCCAAATGCTTGAGTGAACCGAGATACAGCTCTTGGATATTTTCAGGTGATGGCTTCATCACCACCTGGAATTGGTAGTAGTGCTGCAGGCGATTCGGGTTTTCGCCGTAGCGGCCGTCAGTGGGGCGGCGACAAGGTTGCACGTAGGCGCTGTTCCAAGTTTCTGGGCCGATTGCGCGCAAAAAAGTGGCGGGGTGAAAGGTACCTGCGCCCACTTCCATATCGAGTGGTTGAAGTATCACACAGCCTTGTTCGGCCCAATATTGTTGCAGGGCTAATATCAGGCCCTGAAAGGTGCTCACATCGGGTGTGGCACCCGCCTTGGAATCAGACACTTTGCCTCCGGGCAATCTCGGTCAATTTAGGGAAAGGTGCGAATTATAGCGGGGCCGGTGCACCGGTGTAAGTGCAGACTTTGGCCGTGGCGCCGTTTTTGCGGTAATCTCGCGCCCCTGAGAGTCAATAACTGGCCTACCAACCATGTCATCGAGCCCGACCCCGAAGCCGCTGCCCCTTACCAGCCGTTTAATTCACGGATTTTTGTGTTTACTAGCGTTGCTACCGACGACAGTCTCTTGGTGGTTAGCCTGTGGCATTGCCGGTGCCATGGGCAGGTTAGGCACCCGCGGGGCGAAAGTTACCCGGGAAAATATTTCACTCTGCTACCCCAATTTAACCCAGTCAGAACAATCTGAGCTGGCCACCGCTAGCTTGCGGCATACGGTATATCTGTTATTTGAATCGAGCCGTATCTGGACTTGGCCGTGGCGTCGATTGGCGACGCAACTTACCGTGGCACCAGAGGTAGAGGCTCGGTTAAAAGCTGCCCTCGCCGAGGGCAAGGGTGTGATTATTTTGGCCCCCCACATTGGCAATTGGGAACTTTTGGGGCGTTACCTGCAACAGATTGACGATCTAAAAGTACTGTATCAACCGAGCCCTTCGCCGGCGTTTGATCAATTGATTTTGCATTACCGCCAAGTGGATGGCACCGAGGTTTTGCCAACGAATCGCAAAGGGGTAATGGGGTTGTTTAAATGGCTAAAGCGCGGCGGTCTCACGGGGATCTTGCCGGACCAAGTGCCAGAGCGAGACAGTGGCGCGGCTTTTGCGCCGTTTTTTGGCGTCGAAGCCATGACCATGACACTGATTTACAATTTGATTCAACGCAATGGCTGCAAGGTGCTCAGCGGTGCCTGCCTGCGTACCGAGGCGGGTTTTAAGCTTGTTCTGGATGAACCGGACGCCGCAATTTACAGCGATGATGAGCGCACATCTCTATGTGGGTTGAATGCCAGCGTGGAGCAGCTGGTGCAGCAGGCACCCGAACAATACCAATGGGAATACAAACGTTTTCGCCGTGTACTGCCGGGCCAACCGCGCCGCTACGATTTTACCAAAGGCTAGATTACCGGCGCCAAAACATGGGCGTGAATAACACCAATAGCGTGAATACCTCGAGCCGTCCGAGCAGCATGGCAAAACATAGAATCCATTTTGCGGGATCATTGATATTGCCATAGTGAGCAGCAACATCGCCCATGCCGGGGCCGAGGTTATTGATACTCGCGCCCACCGCGGAAAAGCTGGTTACAAAATCCAAACCGGTGGCGAGCAGCAAAAGAAACATCACCATAAAGCTAATGATATAGACCGCAAAAAAGCCCCACACCGCTTCTACAACGCGATCGGGCACCGATTTTTTACCCACCTTAATAGGAATGATGGCGCTTGGGTGAATTAACCGTTTAATTTCACGATAGCCTTGCTTGCAAATCAGCATGACCCGCATGACTTTCATACCGCCCGCCGTAGAGCCGCCACAACCGCCCATGAAGGCAAACAAAAAAAGCATGAAGGGTAGGAATGTTGGCCAAGCGCTGAAGTCCGCTGTACCGAATCCCGTGGTGGTTAACACAGAGACAAATTCAAAACTGCCGTGCATTAAGCTATCAAAAAAGCCATAGGTGCCCGTGAAATAAAGATAGGTAATAGTGATTAACGCACCCACTAAAATCCATGCGCTGTAAAAGCGACACTCAGGGTCCTTGAGGTATTGTCTAATGCTGTGTTCACGCCAACCGAAGAAGTGCAGCGCAAAATTAATGCCTGAGAAGAACATAAAAAATGTGCAGATGGCCATTATAACTGGGCTATTAAAAAAGCCGATGCTCGCATCGTGGGTTGAAAACCCGCCGATGGCCACCGTAGAAAAGGCGTGGCAAATTGCATCGAATCCCGACATCCCGCCGAGCCAATAGGCCAGCGCGCACAGAAGTGTCAGTGCGACATACATGAAAAAAAGCGCTTTCGCTGTTTCGGTGATCCGAGGTGTTAATTTGCTGTCTTTTACGGGGCCGGGGGTTTCTGCCCGGTACAGCTGCATGCCGCCAATTCCCAGCATCGGTAGTATCGCAACCGCGATAACGATGATCCCGATACCGCCTAACCATTGCAATTGCTGGCGATAATACAAAATGGATTTTGGTAAAAAATCGAGACCGGTAAAGACCGTCGCACCGGTGGTGGTAAGGCCAGATATAGATTCAAACAATGCATCCGTAAAAGAGGCATCCAATTCAGCACTGATATAAAAGGGTAGGGAACCAAAGAGCCCCAACACTGACCAAAACAGTGCGGTGATTAAAAACCCGTCGCGCGTTTGCAGGTCGTGGCGGGCGCGATGAACGGGCAGCCAGATACCGAGGCCGGTGGCAAAGGTAATCGCGAAGGCAATTAAAAACGCGTGATGATGATCGTCGTTGAGCCACAGCGACAGCGCAAACGGCGGCAAGAGGGTAAGGCTGAAAATCATCAGCAGTACGCCCAACACCCTAAAGATAACTGAAAAATGCATAACAGCGGCCGCTAAAATCCCTTAGAAAAAAGAAAACCCAACTTGGAACAAGCGCTCGACATCTTTGGTATATTTTTTATTCACCAAAAATACGATGACGTGATCTCCGGTTTTTACCACCACATCGTCATGGGCAATGATAACTTCGCTACCGGTATCGTGCTCGCGGACAATGGCACCGATACTGGCTCCCTCGGGTAGGTCGATATCTTCTATGGCGCGTCCCACGACACGCGAGGTTTTACTGTCGCCGTGGGCAATGACTTCAATGGCCTCTGCCGCACCGCGGCGCAGCGAGTGAACATTGACCATATCGCCGCGGCGCACATGGGTAAGCAGGCTGCCAATGGTGGTGGTTTGCGGGCTGATGGCAATATCGATCTCACCCCCTTGCACTAAATCCACATAGGCTGCGTTATTGATCAAGGTCATCACTTTGCGCGCACCTAAGCGCTTGGCGAGCATGGAAGACATGATGTTGGCTTCATCGTCATTGGTTAACGCCAAAAATACATCCGTATCTTCGATATTCTCCTCGAGTAGCAAATCTTGGTCTGACGCGCTGCCCAGCAACACGATGGTATCCTCGAGTTCTTCAGACAAACTGTTGCAGCGCGCTTCATTAAACTCGATGATCTTTACCGAGTAGCGCTTTTCCAGTTGCGCCGCCAAGCGCGAACCGATGTTGCCCCCGCCAGCAATGATAATGCGCTTGTAAGAACTCTCCAGACGCCGAAGCTCGCTCATTACTGCGCGAATGTCTGCTTTGGCGGCGATAAAAAAGACTTCGTCATCCGCTTCAATGACGCTTGAGCCCTCAGGCATCATGGCTTTGCCGCGCCGATAAATAGCGGCGACGCGCGTGTCCACGGACGGCATATGTTGGCGCAAATAGCGGAGTTCTTGGCCCACTAACGGCCCGCCGTAATAGGCGCGCACGGCGACCAATTGCACGCGTCCCTCTGCAAAATCCAATACTTGCAGAGCGCCGGGGTGTTCAATTAGGCGATAGATGTAATCGGATACCAAGCGCTCAGGGCTGATGAGTACGTCGATAGGTATCACATCATTGGAAAATAAATTGCCTTGCGACAAGTAGGCTTGAGAACGCACGCGCGCGATTTTAGTGGGCGTACGAAATAAACTGTGAGCCACCTGACAGGCCACCATATTGATTTCATCGTTACTGGTGACAGCTACCAGCATGTCGGCGTCTTCAATGCCGGCGCTGATGAGGACGTTAGGGTGGCTGGCACTGCCGGTGACTACGCCGATGTCAATGCGATCGCGCAGGTCCTCGAGCAGCGCTGAATTGGTATCCACTACTGTAATGTCGTTCGATTCGCTGGCTAAATTGACCGCGAGGGTGCCACCCACCTGTCCTGCACCAAGAATAATAATTTTCATGGTCGACCGAGATCCTTATGCCGTTAGCGTTAGGGCAATTTCTGAACCAGACAATAGTAGAAGCCGTCGCTGTTGTGTTGCCCAGGCAACAGTTGCCGACCGGCGGCTTGTGCAACTCCCCACCGGTCGGGTAGTGGCACTTCCTGAGCGTTCTCGTTATTTGCTAAAAAGTGTTCCATCACCAGCGTGTTTTCCTGCGGCATGACCGAGCAGGTCGCGTATAGCAGGTGGCCACCGGGCGCTAACAGCGGCCACAGGGCCGTCAAAATGCGCTGTTGCAGCGCCGCCAGCTTATCAATATCGGCGGGCTTGCGCAGTAGCTTGATGTCGGGGTGCCGGCGAATCACACCGGTGGCGGAACAGGGCGCGTCGAGCAAGATTGCATCAAAGGGAACTTGATCCCACCAGCTGCTGGGCTCGGCGGCGTCGCCCACCAATAGTTGTGCGGTCTGCTGGCAGCGGTCGAGGTTTTCTTGCACGCGTGACAGTCGATCGGCATCTGCGTCTACACCCACCAGCGCGATGCCCGGGTTTTGTTGCAGTAGGTGCACGCTTTTACCGCCCGGCGCGCAACAGCTGTCGAGCACTCGCCCACCAGTGGGTATGGGCAGTAATTCAGCTGCCAGTTGGGCGGCTTCATCCTGTACGCTCACCTGCCCCGTGGCAAAGCAAGGCAATTGCGTGACGTCGCACGCAGTGTCGAGAATAACGCTTTGGTTCGCCAATGCACCTGAGCTAGACGCAATGCCAGCGCTCGCCAGTGTGGCTAGATAGCTATCGCGATCTAGCTCAGCGGCACAGCGCAGTGCGAGTGGCGGGTGTTGGTTATTGGCGACTTCGATGTCGGCCACCTGCGCCGGCCAGTGTTGGCTCAATGCCTTGTGGATCCAGCGCGGGTGGCTGTGTTGTACGCCGGGCAACTTGTCGGCATCTGCCATTAACTTGGCGCGATTGCGCTGGAAATTACGTAAAACCCCGTTGACGACCTTGGTTGCCCAGTCCTTTTTCAGTGCTCTGCAGGCCTCGACCGTATTGGCTAGCGCGGCGTGGTCGGGTACGCGCATCTGCTCCAATTGGTAGATGCCTAGGATCAACAGCGCGAGCAAGTCGGTATCTTTGGGTTTAAAAGATTTGCTCAGCAGTTGCTGCACCACCGGATTGTAGCGATGAAACCAGCGACAGCCGCCGTAACAGAGTTCAGATACCAGGCCTCGATCGCGCTCTGGTGTGCGCGCCAATGTGCGCGGCAAGACGGTCGCCAGTGATTGGCCGTCGTTTAGGACTTGCGCTAGCGCTTGTGCCGCGAGAGCTCGGCTGTTCATTCAGCGTCGCCAAGTATCGAGCCGAGCGCGAACTGGGCGCGATAGCCCGCCAAGCAATCAACCACAGCCATGGCTTTTTTGCCGGGCAACTGCAGGTGAGTCACCTCCAACTGGCCCTCTCCACAGGCAATGCGCAGCGTAGTTTGGCTGCCGCTTCCCACAATTTCAGTGAGCGTGCCGGCGGCAGCGCCGCTGGATTCGCGCACCGCTACTGCCGACCAGATGCGCAATCGCGCTTCGCCTATTGTGGTAAATGCAACGGGGAAGGGATTAAACGCACGCACGCGGCGGGCGATAACGTCTGCGGGAAGTCGCCAATCAATGCGCGCTTCTTCTTTTGTGAGTTTGTGCGCGTAGGTGGCCAGGCTGTCGTCTTGGGCAACGGCCGTTGCCCGATTCTCGGCCAGTAGGTCTACGGCTTCAATGAGCGCAGGGCGCCCCAGTGTGATGAGTTTGTCGTGCAGACTGGCCGATGTTTCCTGAGCATCGATGGCGCAGCGGCTGACAGTGAGCATGGCACCGGTGTCTAATCCCGCATCCATTTGCATAATTGTGACACCGGTTTCAGTGTCGCCCGCTTCAATACAGCGCTGAATTGGCGCTGCACCACGCCAGCGCGGCAATAAAGACGCGTGCACATTGATGCAACCTAAGCGGGGCATATCCAGCACCGCTTGAGGCAATAGCAGCCCATAGGCAACCACTACCATGAGGTCGGCATCATACTGGCGTACCAGCGACTGGTCCTCTGCACTGCGCAGGCGCTCAGGCTGGTGCACGGGAATGTGGTTGGATTGGGCTAATTCTTTGACAGGGCTGGCCTGCAATTTTTTGCCCCTGCCAGCGGGTCGGTCGGGTTGGGTGAAGACCGCCACCACCTGGTGGTGGGATTCCAACAAAGCGGCCAAATGTTCGGCCGCGAAATCCGGGGTACCGGCGAAAATAATGCGCAGGGCACTCATGCGGAGCTCTCAATCAGGCGAAGAAGGTGCGGGCCTCAGGCCCGCATGCGGTGCTGCTTTTCCAACTTTTTGCGGATGCGGTCGCGCTTGAGGTTGGAAATATGATCGACAAATAGCTTGCCATTAAGGTGATCCAACTCGTGTTGAATGCAGGTGGCCAAAAGGCCATTTGGCTTCATTTCAAAGCTTTTTCCGTCACGATCGAGTGCTGTTACCCGAATATGTGCGGGTCTTTCTACGGTTTCGTAGAACCCAGGCACCGATAAGCAACCTTCATCGTAGGCTTCTTTCTCAGCATCGAGCACGTCGATTTCAGGGTTGATGAACACCAGTGGTTCGCTTTGATCTTCGCTGATATCGATCACCACAATGCGTTGGTGAACGTTCACCTGCGTGGCCGCCAAGCCAATGCCGGGGCAGGCGTACATGGTCTCAAACATGTCATCGATAAGCTTGCGGGTGGCGTCGGTAACCTCAGTTACAGGCTCGGCCAGAGTGCGCAAGCGCGGATCAGGAAATTCTAATATCTCGAGTTTAGCCATAAACGGTGTGACAAACTTCTAGTAAAAAGGCAACAGTCGCTGCTAACATTATGATCAGACAGCATTTAAGCCGAAATTAAACCACCCTGCACGCAGTTGGCAGAGGCAAAATGCAAAGCCGTTGTAGTCTTATTCCAACGGTGGCACATTGTCTCCCAGACAGTGGCGGAATGACAGTCGCAGGGCAACCGGTTTTGTTGCGCTATTATAACGTCTAAATTCTCCTATGAGGCCGAGTTATTCCCTAAAGGCCGCGAGAAACAGGATTGGTTTCTATGAAAAAGCTATTTTTGGGTTTGGCGGCGTCGCTGGTATTGTGTGCCGCAGCGTTTGGCGAAGATGTACAAATCCGCAGTGACAGGCCCGACAGCTACCGCGTAACTGAGGGCGATACCCTTTGGGATATTTCCGGCAAGTTCTTGGAAAACCCGTGGATGTGGCCAGAAATCTGGCAGGTCAATCCTCAAATTGACAATCCCCACCTTATTTATCCCGGCGATGTGATCAGTCTGGTCTACCTCGACGGCAAGCCTCGCCTCGCCATCGAGCGCGGCAAGCCCACGACCAAGATGTCACCTGGTGTTGAAAAGCTCTCGCCCAAAATTCGCTATCAACCCGTGGCAGCGGCCATTCCGGCCATTCCCTTGGATGCTATTAACAGCTTCCTAACGGGTAGTCGCATCGTCATGCCCGATGAGTACAACAACGCCGCCTATGTATTGGCGGGCGAAGATGGTCGATTGATCAGTGGCGCAGGTGACTATTTATATGCGCGTGGCGAAATCGACCCCTCTGTGCCCGTGTATGGTATCTATCGGAAGGGCAAGAGCTTTAAAGACCCAGAAACCGGTGAGTTCCTCGGTTATCAAGCGTTGGATGTAGGCGCAGTGCGCGTTGCGGCCATCGAGGGCGATATTGCCACCATGGATGTCACCCGAACGACGCAAGAAATTTTGATTGAAGACCGCTTGTTGCCCAGCGCCGATCGCTCAGTGGCCAGTACCTTTTACCCGAAGGCACCTGAGAAAGAAATCAATGGCGTTATTATGACCGTCGAAGGTGGCGTTACGCAGGTGGGTCGCATGAATGTTGTCGCGATCAACCGCGGCCAGCGCGATGCCCTGCAAGCAGGGGATATCTTGGCGATTATGAAAGCGGGGAAAGTGGTGCGCGACCGCGTCACCGGTAAGCCTGTTAAATTGCCCGATGAGCGCGCTGGATTATTAATGGTTTTCCGCATTTTTGAGAAGATGAGCTTCGGCATAGTGCTCGACGCCACTCGCCCACTGGCGATTAACGACCGGGTAATAAACCCCTGATGAATTAAAGCCGGCCCAGAGCCGGCTTTTTTATGGACGCCGTTCAAGGATGAACACCATGGCACTTTCCCTTCGCGATCTACTCATCGCTCTGCACCATATCCCCGGACTGGGTCCCATAAAGTGGCAGGCACTGCAGGCCTCGTTACCGAGCCCCGAACAGCTCATACAACTTTCCTATCAAGACCAAGCGCGCCTTTTGGGTGATAGCGGTGCGCGCTTGCTGTGCGACTGGTTGGCGGACATTCCCGGCAATTGGCTGGCGACCCGTTTAGCGCGCTTAACCGATTGGCTGGATCAGCCACATCACCACCTAATCACGCAATTTGACGAGGATTATCCCGAGCTACTTCGGGAGGTTCAGGGGCCTTTGTTGCTCCATGTCGCCGGTGAACCGGAGGCGCTTGCACTGCCTCAAATAGCCATAGTCGGTTCGCGTAAACCCACGGCTGCAGGCCGCAAAACCGCCCAGTGCTTTGCCTCAGTTTTGGCCGAAGGCGGCTTTGTGATTACCAGCGGCTTGGCCTTGGGCATTGATGGAGTAGTGCATGAGGCAGCGTTGACAGTTGGTGGCAAAACCGTAGCGGTGTTGGGTTCAGGACTCGATGGCATCTATCCGGCATCTCATCGCGCCTTGGCTGAACGGATAGTGGCGGAGGGCGGCGCGCTGGTTTCAGAGTTTGCCCTGGGTGTGAAGCCAGAGCCCGGGCACTTTCCTCGTCGCAACCGTATTATCAGTGGCTTGAGTTTAGGTACCTTGGTGGTAGAAGCGGCCCTTAAAAGTGGTTCATTGATCACTGCCCGTCTAGCGCTTGAGCAAAATCGTGAGGTTTTCGCAATTCCCGGTTCAATCTACAGCGCCGTCAGTGAAGGCTGCAATTGGCTGATACGCGAGGGCGCGCAGTTAGTTTCAAACCCCTCTCACATTGTTGAGCACTTAGGGGCGGGCTTGGGCCATCTGGCGTTATCGCCGTCTAACTGTGATGAAGTGAGCGCCGACTTACTGCCAGTATCCGATGATAGCGCCCGGGTTCTGCATTTATTAGGCACAGAGCGAATGCCCTTTGAAGCCCTGATGGAGACGGGTGAGTTTGACGTGGCACAGTTGCATCGCCTGCTCAATGAATTGGAGCTGCAAGGCAGCGTGATATCAACGGAGTGTGGCTACGAGCGGTTACCGTGAAGCGGCAGAATTGAACGGCGCGGTCGCAAGTGTGACAATGCGCAGCGTCCGAAAACCCGTTCACAGGTCTGCACTATGATGAACCCCTGGCTCGACCACCCCGACATCCACCACGCCGTTGCCGCGCTCAAAGACGGTGGGGTCATCGCGTACCCGACAGAGGGAGTTTGGGGTTTAGGCTGTCTTCCGGAAAACGAAGCCGCTGTGCTGCGCATCTTGGCACTGAAGCAGCGACCGGTTGAAAAGGGGTTGATATTAGTGGCGGCTCGCCAAGATCAGGTGATGCCCTGGTTGGCGCCGGTAACTGAAGCCGCGCAGCGGCAATTGGCCGCCAGTTGGCCAGGTCCCAATACCTGGTTGATTCCCCACAACGGATCCGTGCCACCGTGGATTACCGGCCAACACCCCAAGCTGGCGGTCCGAGTTAGCGACCATCCAGTGGTACAAGCACTGTGTGAATTGACGGCATCTGCATTGGTGTCGACGTCAGCTAATCCGCAGGGGCTACCGGCCGCCATGGATGCCGCCGAAGTAACTGCTTACTTCTCGATGGGCATAGACGCCTTGGCGCCGGGCGCCGTCGGCGCGCGCGGGCGCCCCTCCCTAATTCGCGACCTAGAAACGGGCGCAGAAATTCGCGCCTGATCAGGCGATTTGCTAAAGGACTTCCATGGCCAGTATTGATAAAGACGTTGTTAAAGCCTATCTGTTAGATCTTCAAGACCGCATTTGCCAGGGGCTCAGCGCCTTGGATGGCAATGCATTCATTGAAGACAGCTGGGAGCGTGCGGAAGGCGGCGGTGGGCGCTCAAGGGTGCTCACCGAAGGGCGCGTTTTTGAAAAAGCCGGTGTGAATTTTTCCCACGTGTTTGGCGATGGGCTGCCACCCTCCGCCACGGCAGCTCGACCGGAATTGGCGGGCCGATCCTTTGAGGCCATGGGGGTGTCGCTGGTGGTGCACCCGCACAATCCCTACGTGCCGACGAGTCATGCCAATGTTCGATTCTTCATTGCTGAAGCCCCGGGTGAAGCACCTGTTTGGTGGTTTGGGGGCGGCTATGATTTAACGCCCTATTACGGCAACGAAGAGGACTGCCAACACTGGCACCGAACTGCGCAAGCGGCGTGTCAGCCCTTTGGTGAAGACCTCTATCCGCGCTTTAAACAGTGGTGTGATGACTACTTTTATCTCAAACATCGACAGGAGCCGCGCGGTATTGGTGGTTTGTTTTTTGACGACTTTAACGAGTTAGGTTTTGAGCAGAGTTTTGCCTTCATGCGCGCCGTGGGCGACAGCTACCTAGACGCCTATGGGCCCATAGTGGAGCGGCGGGAATCGCGCGTGTTTGGCGATCGTCAGCGGCAATTCCAGCTGTACCGACGCGGCCGTTACGTGGAATTCAACTTGGTCTTCGACCGCGGCACGCTATTCGGGCTGCAAACCGGTGGCCGCACTGAGTCTATTTTGATGTCCCTGCCACCGCTGGTGCGCTGGGAATACAACTATCAACCGGAAGCCCAAAGTGCCGAGGCTGAATTGACGGAATACTACCTCAAACCGCGGGATTGGTTGGCGTGACGGCCCAAGGCAGGGGTACAGCAGGTCTGTCGCGCGATCGCTATCAGGTGGTTGGCAATCCCATTGCACAATCTAAATCGCCGTTGATACACCGCTTATTTGCCGATCAAACCCATCAGCAGTTGGACTATGGACGGGCCTGTCCGGCTGAAGGGCATTTTGCAGAAGAGGCGAGGCGTTTCTTTGCGGCAGGTGGGCTCGGCATGAACGTGACCGCCCCCTTCAAGCTGGATGCCTTCAAATTTGCCCATGCATTAACGCCGCGCGCCGAATTTGCGGGCGCCGTGAATACCCTGAAGTTGAGCGAAAATGGCGACATCTTAGGCGACAATACCGACGGTTTTGGCTTAGTTTATGACCTATCTAAGCGCTTGGGTTGGCGTCTAGCTGGCGCACGCATTTTAGTGTTGGGTGCCGGCGGCGCTGTGCGTGGGGTGTTGCAACCACTGTTGGCTGCACAACCCGCCCAGTTGGTGGTAGCCAATCGCACCTTGGCACGGGCTCAGGCGTTAGTGCCCATTTTTAACCCCGTAGGGCCGCTCAGTGTGTGCGAGTTTTCGGCGTTGTCGCTACAGGAATTTGACATCATCATTAATGGCACCTCGGCCGGACTTCAGGGTGAGTTGCCACCGCTACCCAGGGGGCAGCTTGGGTCCAATTGCCTTTGCTATGACATGATCTACAGTGCCAAACCCACGGCGTTTCAGGTGTGGGCACGCGCAGAGGGCGCAGCGCATGCCGAGGATGGGTTAGGGATGTTGGTTGCTCAAGCCGCCGAGTCGTTTCGGTGGTGGCGGGGTGTGGTGCCCGATATTGAGCCAGTGTTGACCCACATGCGCGAGCACCTGCGCACCGGCGCTTGAGCTTATTCAGCGTTGGCCAGTTGTTCGCGGTGTTGGTCTTTTAATTTCGCGTAGTTTGCCGCTGTGTATTTAAAAAACGCCCGCTCTTTGTCGCTCAGCGGTCTCGCCTGTCGAGCGGGGGCTCCCATATACATGAAGCCAGACTCAAGCCGTTTGCCTGGCGGCACTAAGGTGCCGGCACCAATAACCACTTCGTCTTCCACCACCGCGCCGTCGAGAATAGTGGCACCGATGCCCACGAGAATCCGGTTGCCTAGGGTGCAACCGTGCAACATGGCGCCGTGTCCAATGGTCACATCGTCGCCTATGGTGAGGGGCCAGCCGTCCTCGTTGAAGGGCCCCGCGTGGGTGATGTGCAGCACCGACGCATCCTGAACGCTGGTGCGCGCACCAATGCGAATCCGGTGCATATCGCCTCGTATCACGGCCATGGGCCATACGGAGCTATCTTCACCTATGACCACGTCACCTGTGACGACGGCCGAAGGGTCTATGAATACGCGCTCACCCAGTTGTGGGTGAATGCCATTAAAGGATCGAATAGGGTTCATCGAGCACTGCCTTTTTCGGGTAAAATGCCATTTTATGCTTACTTAACCACGAGTCGGAAATTTCATGCCGCAAATCGAGCAAAATCCGTTATTGGCGGATCCCTATTTTCCACCCTTTGGTGAATTCACCCCCGCACAGGCTCAGGCAGCCATCACTGAAATCCTCGCCGAGAATCGAGCGGCGATTGAGGCAATCATTGCGGGGGCCGAGCGGCTGACGAGCGATCAAATTCTCCGTCAGCTAGAGGCGTTGGATGATCGATTGGCGCGTGCTTGGTCGCCCGTGAGTCATCTCAACAGCGTACAAAACAGCGATTCCTTACGCAAAGTTTACGAAGATTGTCTGCAACAATTGACGCAGTACCATACTGAGTTGGGCCAGCATCCAGCGCTATTTAATCTTTACCAATCACTGAAATTACGCGCCGATTTTGCGAAGTTAAGCCAAGCTCAAAAGCAGGCAGTTGAGCACGCTTTGCGCGATTTCACCCTTGCTGGCATCGGCTTACCGGAGCGGGAACGCAACGAATTTAAAGCCATTAAGCAGCGCCTTAGCGAGTTGTCGAACGCCTTTTCAAATCACGTATTGGACGCCACACAGGGTTGGCATTTGCACATCACGGATGTGCAGGAGCTGGCGGGCTTGCCAGATCACGCCGTGGCACAAGCGGCGCAGGCGGCAAAGCGTAAGAACTTGCAGGGTTGGGTCATTACGCTGGATTTCCCTGCGTATCTCGCCGTCATGACCTACGCAGAAAACCGCGCTCTGCGCGAGCAAATGTATCGCGCGTTTGTCACCCGCGCATCTGAATTTGGCCCTCCAGAGCGAGACAATGGGCCGCTCATTGTGGAAATTTTGCAAAAGCGACAAGCACTGGCTTCGCTGTTGGGTTACGACCACTTTTCTGCATTGTCGCTGGCAAAAAAAATGGCGGACTCGCCACAGGCGGTGTTGGATTTCCTCATTGAGCTGGCCGCGGAAGCCAAACCTGTGGCCATGCAAGAGTATGCAGCTTTAGTAAAATTTGCAGATGAATCCTTAGGCCTTCAATCACTGCAGCCCTGGGATGTCACCTTTGCGTCTGAAAAGCTTAAGCAGCGTGATTTTAGCGTGTCTCAAAATGAGTTGCGGCCGTACTTTCCCGCTCAAAAAGTCATTGACGGTATGTTTGCGGTGGTTCATCGCCTGTTCGGTATTGAAGTAGAGCCAGTGCACGATATCGCTGTTTGGCACCCCGATGTGCAAGTGTACGCCATAAAAAAATCCGGTGAATTGTGCGCGTTTTTCTATTTGGATCTCTACGCCCGCGAAAACAAACGCGGTGGCGCATGGATGGATGATTGCCGCGTTCGCAGGTTCACCGAGCATGGATTGCAAAAGCCCATCGCCTATCTAACGTGCAATTTTACGCCGCCGCTCGACGATGCGCCGTCGCTCTTAACCTTTGATGAAGTCACGACGCTGTTTCATGAATTCGGCCATGGCCTGCATCACATGTTAACGGAAGTCGATGTGGCCGCCGTTTCCGGCATCAATGGCGTGCCTTGGGATGCAGTAGAGTTACCCAGCCAGTTTCTGGAGAATTGGTGCTGGGAGCCAGAAGTTATTCCCATGATTTCCAGCCACTACCAGTCGGGTGAGCCGTTGCCGGCGGAATTGCTGCAGCGAATGTTGGCTGCCCGACATTTTCAAACAGGCATGTTTATGGTGCGGCAACTGGAATTCGCGCTCTTTGATTTTGAGTTACATATGCAGCGCGATGTTACCCAGTCGGATCAGGTGCAAGCGTTACTAGACGCGGTGCGTCAGCGCGTTGCGGTGGTACAGGCGCCAGCGTTTAATCGCTTTCAACACAGTTTCAGCCATATTTTTGCCGGCGGTTACGCCGCAGGTTATTACAGTTATAAGTGGGCTGAAGTGCTTTCGGCAGATGCTTTTTCCCGTTTTGAAGAAGAGGGCGTTTTCAACCGCGAAACTGGCCAGCGATTTTTAGATGCAATTTTGACGCAGGGGGGCGCGCGCGCTGCCTTGGATTTGTTTACTGAATTTAGAGGCCGAGCGCCATCCATTGAGCCGCTCTTGCGACACAGTGGCATCAGGAGCTAAGTAAATGGCAACCACCAAAAAGCGTTTTATAGCGGGAGCGATATGCCCCAGTTGCAGTGCCTTGGACAGAATCATGATGTACCGCGACGGTGACTTAGATTTCCGTGAGTGCGTGGCCTGTGGATTCAAAGATGAAATGCGTTTCAAGCCGCAGGTGCGCGAACTCGGTACGCGGGTAAACCAGCCGGAAGAAATCAAACAAGCGGATACACAAGTATTGCAATTTCCGCCCCTGGAAGAGGACTAGTGCAGGTTTTTACTCGTGCGACCTTGCGCGAAATGCAGCTCAACACTCAGGTTGCTGGCAAGGCAGGGGTAGCGCCGTAATTCTTCGCCCCAGCCAGAGCTTTGATGGTTGCCGACATAGCTTTTGAATGCATCGGAACACAGGTAGTTGTCGATGGCCGTGCCGCGCATCAATAGCATCTCAACCGAGTATTGCACGGCGTGATCGAGGTCATTGGCAAAGGGCTCACCAATAAGGCTGTGCACCACTAGGTTGGCGGTGGTCATATCCATGGGCGCAAGTGGAATGCCAAAGCGCGCCATGATGTGGTCGTTTACCTCTTCAATGATGCGGTGCGCAAGATAGGCCTCATCGAGCATGGCATCCAAGCCGGTATGACCTTCCACCAACTGTGGTGGGCTCAGGAAAAAGTCGCCGATAATGCGTAAAAACGGTGTAGTTACTGCCTGTATGTTGTGTAATTCGCCGATTTTCCCTACGGCTTCCATAAAGTCGGGCACGTGGCGAATGTAGGCGATGACAAAGTCCATTAAGTTGTCGGGCGTGGCCATTAAGCGACCATCGCGACCGAGCAGTGCTATGGCACCGTGGAGCTTGTCAAAATTTTTCTTGAGTACTTTTAAAAATAGCCCGGACTGGTGCTCGGCTTCGATGGCTTGACTGATGAGAGTACGAATATGGCGCAGCTCCTCACCCGTAGGGGTTAGGTCGGCCTCTGGTTCCCTCTCTACATGCGTGCGTTGGAATAACACCCTACACCGTACCTCTTAGGTATATGTACATACATACTGACGTTGCGCATATTTGGGCCCTTGCCTTAGCACGCCCTGCGAATGTTGTGTTCTACATTGGATTGGGTCGTCCGTACCCAAAACAACGGAATACTAACCACAATTCCCCAGTTTGGGCAGTGTTTGGCCAAAGATTGTTTCTTGGGCCCGCATTCAGGTAGGTTGGCAACACAAGCTAAACATAGCAGAGCCTGAGGCTAGGGTAAGACTAAGTTTGTCTAATTTTTTAAATCTTCATGCCTTCCAGAGCGTGTCATATAGAGCGTTAGGCTCAATCCCCGCGCCAAATTGAATAGGCAAAACGCCAACCATAGGCCGTGATTGCCCCAGTCTTGGGTTAGCCACCAGAGGGGGAAGAAGACCCCGAATGCGGAGGCCAATAGCGTGTCTCGCATTGCGCGAGTTTGGCCTGTGCCGATGCAATAGCCGTCCCATACATAGGCTGCAACGGATACCGGTGGCACCAGCAGCGCCCAGAAATAATAGTGGTGAGTAGCGGCGATGACGTTGGGGATATCGCTCATCAGCGCCACTAACGACCCCTCGCCAAGCGCAAAAATACCGGACAACAGCAGTGCGACTGCTCCGGACCAACCCATGGCGAGCATCAATAATCGTCGTCGCGTTCGTAGGCTTTTTGCTCCTGAGGCCTGGCCTACGAGACTCTCTGTGGCGTGGGCAAGTCCATCTAGGCAATAGGACGCCAAATGCACCAATTGCAGCAGTATCGCGTTCGCCGCAAGCGTAGTATCCCCCAACTGGGCGCCTCGGCTGGTGAAAAACAAAATAACCGCCAATAGCCCCCAGGTGCGCAGCATTAAGTGCTGATGGCTGGATAGCAGTGACCGCCAAGGCGTAGACCGCGCGCGCAATTGCGCAATTGAGGGCCAGCCCGCGTGTTGAATGTAGAGCCGCAGGGCTAGCAGCAAGCCGGTATATTCGGCCATTAAGCTGG
Organism: Simiduia aestuariiviva; assembly: GCF_014192475.1. GTDB lineage: Bacteria > Pseudomonadota > Gammaproteobacteria > Pseudomonadales > Cellvibrionaceae > Simiduia > Simiduia aestuariiviva. The sequence goes on along the minus strand of NZ_JACHXZ010000004.1, from coordinate 408,384 downwards.
CCAGCGCCGCGCCATCACTGCGCCAGTCGAGCCAGACAATGAACACCAAATCCAAACAAATATTGGTAATTTGAGTTGCGAGCATGATGTACAGGGGCGCGCGCATTCGCTGAACGGCTATGAACCATCCCAGCAACACGTAGGTGAGCAGCGTTGCGGGTGCGGCCCAAAGGCGTATACGGGTGTAATCGAGCGCGAGCGCTGTGACTGTTTCGCTGGCGTCCATCCACTGGATCGCCACAGGCAATAGCCAAGGGCCGGCCGCCAAAATCAGTGCGGCCAATACCAATGCCAGTAGCGCATGTTGAAGCGCGATGCCATTGGCGCCGCCCCGGTCGCCGCGGCCAAGTGCGCGCGCGACAAAGCCAGTGGTACCCATGCGCAGAAAGCCAAACCCCCAAAATAAGATGGCCAACAAGCTGGTTCCCAGTGCCGCAGCGCCCAAATATGACGGGTGCGGTAGGTGACCCAGCAGTGCTGTGTCTACCATGCCCAGCAGCGGTTGGGTGATATTGGTAAGAATCAAGGGGCAGGCGAGCGCCCAGAGGGTTCGACTGCCGGGGTCTTTGTGCAAACTCAAAAAGGGTGGTCTCCAAGAGCGAGTAGCAGATTAAAAACCACCCGTAACATAATAAATTTGTTGATTTTTTTGCTATCTTATGGCCTTCTTACAGGCGCTATAAATGCGACGATTTGCCGCAGTTTGTTGGATGTACCCCTCGGTTGACGAAATAATCACCTGGTATCCGCTAACTATAGAGCGCAGATCGCACTAGCTGGTATCAGTGTGACGGCTTTGTTGTAGCGTTGTGCGCCGAAAGGTTCACCGCGCAGATGATACGTAGGATCTCGGTGTTAGCCGAGCGTAATGATTTATAGTTTACCGTTGTGACCGGCCGGGGCAATGGAGAGCGCTTCGCTTTCCGCCGGGTTCATCCGTTGAAGTAGTCATAAAAAGCATAACTAGCTACACGGAGACAATGGGCATGCTGAAACAAGCAAAAAGCTGTTTTGCTTGGTTGCTTGGCTTATCGTTTACCAGTCAATTTGCACTGGCAGACGACGTTAAGCGTTGGGGGGTCAACATGACCCAGGGGGTTACCGATGTAAGCCGCGAGATCTACGGTTTGCATATGGATATCTTCTGGTGGTGTGTGGCCATCGGTGTAGTTGTATTTGGTGTAATGATTTACACCATGATCGCACACCGCAAAGCCAACGGGGCCAAAGCCGCCAACTTCCACGAGAGTACGACACTCGAAATTTTATGGACGGTAGTGCCTATCATCATTTTGGTGATCATGGTCATACCCGCCACCAAAACCCTCATTAAAGTGTACGACACCAGCGAGCCCGATCTCGATGTGGTGGTGACGGGTTATCAATGGAAGTGGAAATACGAATACCTCAATCAGGATGTGAGTTTCTTCTCCTCGCTGTCCACTCCCCAGGATGAGATCTACAATCGCGCGCCCAAAGGCCCGAACTACCTGCTGGAAGTTGACCAGGAGTTGGTGATCCCCACCAAACAAAAGGTTCGCTTTTTGATTACCGCCAACGACGTCATTCACGCGTGGTGGGTACCGGATTTGGCCGTTAAAAAAGACGCGATTCCCGGCTTTATCAACGAGTCTTGGACTTATGTTGAAGAGCCTGGCATCTATCGCGGCCAATGTGCGGAATTGTGCGGAAAAGACCACGGTTTTATGCCCATCGTGGTGCGCGCGGTACCGCAAGCGGAATTTGATGCTTGGATGAATAAAAAGCGTGAAGCGGCGGCTGCTATCGCAGAAGCGGCCAAGCAAACCCTGACCTTTGACGAGTTATATGCGCAAGGGGAAGCGGTTTACCAGAAACACTGTGCCGCCTGTCATCAGGCAGATGGCAAAGGAATTCCACCGACTTTCCCAGCGATCGCTGGCAGCCCAATCGCCAACGGCGACATGCGCGCGCACATCGATCGCGTGCTTAATGGTGGACAAGGTATGCCTCCCTTTGGTGAGCAGTTAACGCCGGTTGAATCCGCGGCGGTTATCACCTTCCAACGCAATGCGTTTGGCAACAACACCGGTTCCGAGTTGCAGCCAATTGACATCGTGAATTTTAAGCAAGGTTTATAGGGGGAGCTACGACATGGCACACGGTCCTGCTAAAGGAATTACCCGGTGGCTCTATACCACCAACCACAAAGACATCGGCAGTATGTATTTGTGGTTCAGTTTCCTAATGTTTTTACTTGGCGGTGTATTCGCACTGGTGATTCGCGCCGAGCTATTTGAACCCGGTCTACAAATTGTAGAGCCTGAGTTTTTTAACCAAATGACCACTATGCACGGCTTGGTAATGGTATTTGGTGCGGTGATGCCGGCCTTTGTGGGCTTGGCAAACTGGATGGTACCCATGATGATCGGTGCGCCTGATATGGCACTGCCGCGCATGAATAACTGGTCCTTCTGGATTCTGCCGTTTGCGTTTGCCATGTTGGCATCCACGTTATTCATGGAGGGCGGAGCACCCAATTTTGGTTGGACCTTCTACGCACCGCTATCCACGACATACGCACCGCCTTCGGTAACCTTCTTCATATTTGCTGTGCACATTATGGGTGCGAGTTCGATCATGGGGGCGATCAATATTATCGCAACCATATTGAACATGCGGGCCCCGGGCATGACCTTAATGAAGATGCCGCTATTTGTGTGGACGTGGTTAATTACAGCGTACTTGCTAATTGCTGTAATGCCCGTGTTGGCCGGTGTGGTAACCATGATGCTGATGGATATCCACTTTGGCACCAGCTTCTTCTCCGCCGCTGGCGGTGGTGACCCGGTATTGTTCCAACACGTATTTTGGTTCTTTGGGCACCCTGAAGTGTACATCATGATCTTGCCCGCCTTTGGTGTGGTGAGCGCGATTATTCCCACCTTTGCCCGCAAGCCACTGTTTGGCTATGCGTCTATGGTTTACGCCACGGCATCAATTGCATTCCTGAGCTTCATCGTGTGGGCCCACCACATGTTTACAGTGGGGATGCCAATTGCGGGTGAGTTGTTCTTCATGTACGCCACCATGCTCATTGCAGTCCCAACGGGCGTGAAAGTGTTTAACTGGGTCACTACCATGTTCAAAGGTTCAATGACCTTTGAGACTCCCATGTTATTCAGCGTAGCGTTCGTGATTTTGTTTACCATTGGTGGCTTTTCAGGGTTGATGTTGGCGATTGCGCCAGCAGATTTCCAATATCATGACACCTACTTCGTGGTGGCTCATTTCCACTATGTATTAGTGCCAGGCGCCATCTTTTCTATCACTGCGGGTGTCTACTACTGGCTACCCAAGTGGTGCGGCAATATGTACGACGAAACCATGGGTAAGATGCATTTCTGGATGGCGTTCATCGGTTTGAACCTCACCTTCTTCCCAATGCATTTCGCTGGACTGGCTGGCATGCCTCGTCGCATCCCCGATTACAATATGATGTTTGCCGATTGGAATATGATTTCATCAGTGGGTGCCTTCCTCTTTGGCGCCGCTCAACTCTTGTTCTTATATAACGTCATTGCAACCATCGTATCGGGCAAAAAAGCAACTGATCGTGTGTGGGAAGGTTCGCACGGCTTAGAGTGGACAGTTCCGTCACCTGCGCCGTACCACACCTTTAGTACACCGCCAGAAGTGAAGTAACTGATGGCCGGCGAAACGGAAAAAGCTAACGTCTTACTCAGCGCCAAATTGGTGGCGCTGGGTGTGGCGATGTTTGCCTTTGCGATTTTTGTTATGCCGCCACTGTATGACGTTTTCTGTGAAATTACGGGACTAAACGGTAAGACGGGAGCGCAGTATCAGGCGCGAGAAATCACCGTTGATACGAGTCGAGAAATTACCGTTCAGTTTGTGGCTACCAACAATGAAGCTATGCCTTGGGTTTTTGAGCCGGGTGTGAAAAGCATCAAGGTTCATCCCGGCCAGCCAGTTGATGTGATTTATCGTGCGGTTAACCCAACCAATCGAGATATGGTAGCGCAAGCGGTGCCGAGTTTAGTGCCATTTAAAGCGGCGCAATTTTTTCATAAAACTGAGTGCTTTTGTTTTAATAACCAGCCCTTAAAAGCCGGTGAAACAGCAGAGCTCGGTTTACAGTTTATTGTAGATTTGGATGTGCCCAAACAGGTGAACACCATCACTTTGTCGTACACATTGTTTGATATTACCGATGCCACAGAGGCGAAGGTAGCAGGCAATAACCGGGCGCAAACACCCTAACAACTCCATAACAATGCGGGGTAGCAACATGGCAACAGAAGGAACTTATTACGTTCCGGAGCAGAGCAAATTACCGATCTTTGCCAGTTTCGGTTTGTTTCTCACGGTTTTTGGTGCAGCCAATTGGATCAACGGCAGTGACAACGGTCCAATGATGTTTATGGCCGGCGGTTTTGTCATGGCAGTGGTGTTGTGGAACTGGTTCAGCACCGTGATTGACGAAAATATGAATGGCTTAAATTCTCCCCAGCTCAAGCGTTCCTATGTATGGGGCATGGGTTGGTTTATTTTCAGTGAAGTCATGTTTTTCGCTGCATTTTTCGGAGCGCTCTATTATATTAGAAACTTCTCACTGCCTTGGTTGGCCGGTGAGGGTGATCACAGCAGTATGACGCCAGAAGTGTTGTGGCCAGGTTTTGAAGCCCATTGGCCGTTGATGACAACACCGGATATGGCCGCCAATGGTGAAGCCGCTAAGGTGCTAGGCCCGGCCCAAAATATGAGCGGCAGCACTGTCGAAAATGTCTGGAGCTGGCTGCCACTTTGGAACACGATTGTGTTGATGACGTCTTCTGTGACCGTTCACTTTGCACATACCGCCATTAAGAAAGATAACCGCAAGGGCTTCAATTTGTGGTTGGGCATCACTGTGTTGCTGGGCTTTATCTTTTTGGGTTTACAGGCTGAAGAATACATCGTCGCCTATAACGACATGGGCCTGACGTTAGAGAGCGGTGCATACGGCACAACGTTCTTTATGTTGACAGGTTTCCATGGTGCACACGTCACAATGGGCACCATCATGTTGTTGGTAATGTGGCTACGGTCGATGTTGAAAGGCCACTTTAAGTCAGATGACCAATTTGGTTTTGAAGCTGCCAGCTGGTATTGGCATTTCGTAGACGTGGTCTGGGTTGGCTTGTTTATCTTTGTCTATGTCTTCGGTTAATTGAGGGGGGCTATTGCCCCCGTATTTCCCAAGGTGCGGTGCTGGTTAAGGCACCGCTATAGAATCCATAGACCAAACACCCAATTAATAACGCCGCCAGCGAGATTCGAATACCCAGTGCATATAATGTACGCCGCGACTCACTCGCGCCCATGTCTTTAAGAAGAAACATCAGAGCGCTGCTCAAGCTTACGAGCACAGCTATAAATAGCAAAACAATCAGTGCCTTTAACCACATAGTTTGAATCCATTGAGCCTAGTAAAATCGGATTCCACCTTACGCTGTTGTGTTGACGCTGGCAATCGAGGTAACAATGCCAATTCCGTCTGAATTCTCAGCGCCTAAATCACATGATGCATTTCATTGGCAACCCAATTGGTGGGTGATAATCTTTGGTTTGGTGTTTCTTCCGATACTTCTCTCGCTTGCACACTGGCAGTGGCAGCGCGGTATAGAGAAGTCGATTCAGCTCTCCGAAATACAGACGCGCCTAAGTGCACCAGTTCAATCCATCGACAAGATGACGCCCGAACAGCTAGCAACCTTGCCAGCTTATACGCGCGTGGTTTTTACTGGCAGTGCAGATAATGAGCGGGTGCTATTGGTTGACAACAGAACCTTTCAAGGGCGGTTCGGTTACCAAGTGGCGCAGATCGCTAAGCATGATGCAGGATGGATATTGATAAGCCGTGGTTGGCAAGCCGGCTCGCTTCGACGATCAGAGCGACCGACTATTACACCGCTAAAAGCCAACGGCCAATTCAGTGGCCGAGTGGTATTTAGAAGTGAGCATCCATTGCTATCGAACAGTCCGTTAGATTCAGACTTTCCCATGCGCTTTAATCAGCTTGATCTATCCAGTCTTTCGGACCATTTGGGTGTTGAAATCATTCAATGGATCGAGCTGGATGTCGAGTCCTATGGCGCCTTGACTGTGAGCTGGGCCGACGTAAATGTCTCGCCCGCTAAACATTATGGCTACGCTGTGCAGTGGCTTTGCATGGCCATTGCCCTATTGATATTGTTACTCTTCGCAAACTCAAATATCGCGGCTGTCTTTCGAAAGAAAACGCCTAAAAACGCAGTGAAATCAGACAATGAATGAATCAGTAAAAGTAGCCGCCGGCCCCGTCAATGGCGTTAACCGTTGGGCAAAAATTCTTATAGTGTCCACCATAGTGTTGCCAATGGTGATTGCCTATGGGGTTTATCATACTGGCCTAGGTATGCCCACAGGTACAATCAATAAAGGCGATCTTTTAGCACCTCCTGTAAATATAGAAGGATTAACACTGACGATAGAAAATCAGTCTGCTGCTATTGATCAGATAGAACCAAAATGGCGGCTAGTGATACCGGCTTTTAATGTTTGTGAAATTGCGTGCGAACAAGCCTTATACGTTACACGACAAGTTCACAAGCGTTTAAATGAAAAATATCCAAGGGTGGAGCGTTGGATACTCACTAACATAGATGATGAAAAGTTCATTACAAGGGTTGCGACGGAATACCCTGGCGCTGTTTTAGTTAGCGCGCTTCCAGATCAGTGGCAGACGCTATTGTCTAATACAAATTCTAAAGATGGCGATTACTTCATGATGGATAGATCCGGTTTCGTGATGATGTCTTATCAAACTTCAGTTCATAGCGGCAATGATTTACTCAAAGATTTAAAACGAATGTTGAAATTTACCCGTGAACATTGAAGCACAAGCGCCAGCTACCCAAACAATAAAAAACAATAACGCATTTGTAAGCAAGCAGAGGTAAGAATTATGCAGACCACAGTAGAGGCAAAAGAGACGCTGAGCTGGCGCGACTATTACGAGTTGTGCAAGCCTCGAGTGGTTATGCTCATGATTTTGACGTCTGTCATCGGAATGCTGTTGGCAGTGCCCGGCATGGTGCCCTTGGATATTTTAATTCTAGGTAATATTGGTATCGCACTTTGCGCAGGCTCTGCCGCTACCGTGAATCATCTTGTAGATCGCCACATTGATCAAAAGATGGCGCGCACCTTTAATCGCCCAGTTGCCCAAGGCCGCGTCGAGCCGCAAAAAGCATTGATCTTCGCTGCGATTACGGGATTACTTGGCCTCGCGATACTCTTGTTTTTTATTAATCAAATCACCGCTTGGCTTACCTTGGCTTCTCTGTTGGGTTACGCCGTGGTGTACACGCTATTTTTAAAACGCGCGACACCGCAGAATATCGTCATTGGTGGTTTAGCTGGCGCCGCACCGCCTCTGCTTGGATGGACTGCCGTTACCGGCTCAATTGACCCGCACGGGCTGCTGCTAGTGCTGATTATCTTTGCGTGGACGCCGCCCCACTTTTGGGCCCTTGCAGTGCATCGAAAGGATGAATACGCCAACGCTGATATCCCAATGTTGCCGGTGACTCACGGCGAGCGATACACCAAAGTGCATATTTTGTTGTATACCATCGTCCTGTGTTTGGTGACGTTATTGCCCTACTTAACGGGCATGATGGGCTGGCTATACCTGCTAGGTGCCGCTGTTTTGGGCGCGGGCTTTTTGTATTGGGCTTTGGTTATGTTATTGACGGAGCGCGAAACCGCAGGCATGGACACCTTTAAATATTCCATTGTTTATTTAATGGCGCTTTTTGTAATCATGTTGCTCGATCACTACTTAGTGACGCCAGCGTTAGTGGTGTAGCCGATGAATCAAGAACTCTCTAATCAGCAACAACGCGGAATAAAATTGACGATAATCGCAATCGTGGTTTTTATTCTGGTGGTCATGCTTTTATTTTTGAACAAAATTTTAACACCGCGGCACTTAAGCGCCATTGAACTGCAAGTAAATGGGGCGGTTCAATTTGAGCAACCTAGGCGCTTTAAAGACTTCACACTGGTCGATCACCAAAATGTGCCCTTCGATCGCGATCGATTGGTGGGGCAGTGGACGCTGGTATTCTTCGGGTTTACCCATTGTCCCGATATTTGCCCTACCACCATGGCAACGCTTTCGCAGTGGTACACCAAACTGCCCACTGATCTCCAAAAAAATACTCAAGTGGTGCTTGTTACAGTAGATCCAGCGCGGGATTCGGTGGACGTGCTCGCCCAATATGTTCCGTATTTTCACCCGGATTTTTTAGGGGTTACCGGTGATTTCTTATCCATAAAGCGTTTCGCCAATCAACTCAATGTGGCTTTCACGAAGGTGATGCAGGGTGAGGATTACACAGTAGATCACAGTGCAATTGTGGGATTGGTCAACCCCAAAGGGGACTATCACGCATTCTTCAAGCCACCACTGGAGCCCAATAAGCTGACGCTGACTTACAGCTCCATCCGAAATAGCTTTCAGTTTGACTGACGGAAGTTTCTTATAACGGAATTGCCAAAAAAGGCACAGTTTTACCACGCGAATACCGCCGGTAGCAGCTATAACTAAAGTAGCTGATACCGGAGAGCTTTATGTACCGCCTCATTTCCCTTACGACCGCGTCATTGCTTCTGTTTGATGCGAGTTCCGTCATGGCCCAGCTAAGTGCCGACGACCTTATTGATCTACCGCTAGAAGAGCTGATGCAAATGGAAGCCACCGTTTCCAGTGTATCCAAGCGTGATGAATCATTGAGAGACATCCCCGCCGCCATATTTGTAGTGACGCGCGAAGATATTCGACGCTCTGCGGTGACCAATGTCCCCGATGCACTGCGCATGGTGCCAGGCATTCAGGTGGGCAAAATCTCTAGCTCTGAATGGGCGGTGTCCGCCCGAGGATTGGGGGGTCGTTTTTCACGCTATCTGTTAGTGCTCATCGACGGACGATCCATATATACCTCGCTGTTTAGTGGGGTCAATTGGGATGAGATTAATCTCAGTTTGGAAAATATTGAGCGTATCGAAGTCATTCGAGGCCCCGGCGGCACTATCTGGGGTGCGAATGCGGTCAATGGCATGGTCAATATCATTACGCGCACACCCGATGCGGTATCTGGCACGAGCGCAAGGTTGAGCGCTGGTTCAGGCGAGACAACCGGATCCGCTTACGTGGGTACCAAATTGGCCGGTGAGTACGGCCATCTTACGATGAGCGGGCACCTTGAACGCTATGAGGCCATGGATCAAGGTACCAGTCCCTTTACCGACAACCCTTGGCAGAACGGGCGATTGGATATCGGTTGGCAACACCAACAGGGCAGCAGTGAATGGCAACTTAATGTGGGTTACTCCAACATACAGAGTAATGTTGCCTGGTCGAAACAGCAGGTGCACGGGCTGGCGGAAGCAGCTACCTATGGCGACGACCAAAAAACCGGATACTTTGCTGTGGGTAAATGGCAAAGACCGACCAATACAGGCCTGTGGTCGGCCCGGCTTAGTGTGGATTCAATGGATAGAGACGGCGACGCCTATCAATGGAATACAAAAAATGGCGACGCAGAAATCCAATGGGCGGGCGAGCTGGCCAGCAACCATCAGACCACATTTGGCGTGGCGCTGCGCATTAGCGAAAGTGATTTCCAGACCCCAACAACCGGAATGGATGCGACGCTGATTCCGGAATTTCAGCGCACTACAATCAGGAGTTTTTACGCGCAGGATACCTGGCAGCTGCTGCCAAGTTGGAACATCAATGCCGGTGTGCGTTATGACGATAATTCCGACTCCAGTGACGCCTGGCAACCCAGTGTCCGCAGTCTTTGGCGGGTTGCAGACCATCACAGTGTGTGGGCGGGCAGCAGTCGCGCTGTTAGCACGCCCAGCCGGGTACTGAATAATGAGAGTTATCTCTCAATTGACACGATAGCCCCCGATATTACTAATCCGCTGCCTGCACTGATTATTCTTGAGTCTACTGGCGCGGGCGTTGAGGATGTAGAGCTTACCGCTTACGAAATAGGTTACCGATATATTCCCTCGCAGGCATTGTCCATCGACCTGACAGCATTTCAGCACAATTACGACAACATTTTGGCTGGCGGTAGTTTAGCCATTCCTGAACTCCGGTTTGAAAACAATTTGCCGTATTTAGCGCTGCCGGTGCAATTAAATACATCTGCCAGTCAAACATCGGAGGGGATAGAAATCTCTGCCCGATACCAGATTAATGAGCAATGGCTGGTCCAATACGGTGGCTCTTATTTTCAAACGGAAGTGCATCAGGGTCCAAGCGTGCTTGAAACATTGCTTGAGGACGTGGTTGCCGTGCCGAAGCATCAACACAATATGCGCGTTTTCTGGAATGCATCCAGCGCATTTGAGGTTGATGTCGGTTTGCGATTTGCCAGTGAGCCAGACAGCAAGCGTGCCGATGCCTACACGGCAATGGATGTTAACGTTAATTATCGTCTAACACCTAAAGCTTCAATTTCTCTGTCAGCACGAAACTTATTTATCGACGAAACCGTTGAGTACACGCGGGAAATCTTCAGTGTGGGATCATACGTTGTGAAGCCATCAGTACTACTAAAATTGCAATGGCAAATAGATTGATACTAAATAAGATTACCACAAGGGCGATTCTTTTTAATGCGAGTTCAATAGCGTTTTTGGCGCTATTGATGACAACTATTCTGCCCCATGACGCTGTTGCCCAAGACCGGAAGTCATCGCTTAAAGCCGCCTATATCTACTACTTTACCAAGTTTGTATATTGGCCAACGGAATCGTCCACGCGTAGGGTTTGCGCACTTGGTTCTTCCCAGGATATTAGCGACGCTCTCGATAAAGTGGCGCAGAAGTCAGCTGGAAATATCGAAGTCGAATTTTTAGAACAAACACCAGATTTAGATACATCGAAGTGCGATATAGTATTTATTTCAAATAATCTAGCGAAAGGACAGCAGGTAAATCAAGGTACGCTACTTGTGGTTGATGAAGATATTCAGCATCCCGAGGCTGCGGTTAAACTAGTTGTTGTCAACAATAAGCTGGCATTTGTTATCAACCGAACAAATGCTAAAAGCAAAAACATAGAAATAAGTGCAAAACTTTTGGGCCTTGCAAGAGAGGTTCAAGAATAGATGAAAGAACGCTTATTCAATAAAATCAAACACAAATTGCTCGCCATGATTATGGCTGGTGCACTGCTAGGTATGCTATTTCTCACATTAGTTTTTGTGATTCATACAGTTTCATTGCTTGAGAAAAAAAGAAATCACCAGATCAGTACAGAGTTGGGCATCCTCGCTACCAATATCGCAGCCAGTGTCATGTTTCAAGACGAGACCGCAGCGCGTGAACTGTTGCGAGGAATGGTGGCGGATCGGGATATCTTTTTCGTTGAAATTGATACGCCAGGTAAGGACTTCGATGTTAGAGAGAGTTTGCATGATAACGTCAGCGAGTCTGGAAATTTATCAAATAGATATGAACTTTTTATCTACCCCATCAGCGTGGACGGTGAGCAGATAGGCATACTAAAAGCCTATGCCGACGACTCTTCTCTGGACCAACAAATATCATTCACAATTACGACGTCGCTCTTTATATTTATCTTTATAGCGGCATTGATTTATTTGTTGAGCTTTAAACTTCAGGCAATCATTACATCCCCAATCGCTGAGCTTATTGGCTTGTCAAAAAAAGTCACTGAAGATGGTGATTACTCCCTGCGTGCACCTGATCTTGGTTCCGATGAAATAGGAATGCTGGCCGACGATTTCAACAGAATGTTGGAGCAGATTGAGCAGCGTGATTTGATGTTGGAAAAAACAGTTCAGCAAAGAACCGCAGAGCTGGAAAAGTTGGCCGATGAATTTAGACACCGCGCTTTCCATGATGTATTAACGGGGCTTCCAAATCGTGCACTACTGTCCGAAAGATTTCATAGTGTAGTGTCACACTCAAAGCGAACTCAGGAACCTTTCGGGCTATTTCTATTAGATTTAGATAATTTTAAAAATATTAATGACACGCTTGGACATGAACTCGGCGATGAGGTGCTTAAAACCACAGCGTCGCGCCTGTTGTCATGCCTTCGAGATGAAGATTTGGTGTGCAGGCTAGGCGGCGACGAGTTCTTAATCATAGCGGAAAGCTTTAATGAACCAGATTCAGCCCACCGCGTAAGCGAGAAACTGTTAACGTCGTTAAGTGAATCGATGATTGTTAACGGCAAGCGACTAGATGTAAAAATGAGCATAGGTTGTGCAGTCTTTCCAATGCACGGAGACAACTTAACGGCCTTAAAGCGCGCGGCCGACATTGCTATGTATGCGGCTAAAGAATCTGGCAAAAATCAGTATAAGATATTCCACACTGATATGGAGGCCACGTCAAAACACCGGCTCATGGTACAAAATGATCTGCGCTCTGCCATTAAACAGGGGGAGATTCAGTTGTACTATCAGCCGCAGGTCAATGTGCGAAGTCACGAGGTCTACGGCTGCGAAGTGCTGGTGCGCTGGCGTCATCCAAAACATGGATTGTTAGCCCCTGATTTGTTCATACCACACGCAGAGGAGTCAGGCCTGGTGCCGTTAATTGACTATTACGTCATTGAGGGCGCGTGTCGACAAGCGAAAGAGTGGCTTGATGAAGGGCTTGATTTAGTGGTCTCAGTGAATCTTTCGGGTTTGCATTTTCGCGACCGAAAGGTTGTGGACGCCTTGCGGCGTGCGCTGGACATCACTGGCTTGCCGCCAAATTATTTGGGCGTTGAGTTGACCGAGGCGGTGTTAATTTCGGACTCTGAATTGGCAATTCAAGTGGTGGGTGAAATTAAAGATTTGGGAATAAAAATCTCATTGGATGACTTTGGTGTGGGTTACTCTTCGTTAAATTATCTACGCACCCTCCCGTTTGATGTCGTAAAGCTGGACAAATCATTTATTAGCGGCATTTTAACCAGCCCGCAAGATCAACGGCTTACCGAAGGTATCATGAACCTTGCCGCTAGCTTACAGCTAGACGTAGTGGCGGAGGGCGTAGAGAGCAGCGAGCAGGCGGACTATTTGCAAGGCATAAACTGTTACCTTTTACAGGGCTATTTCTTTTTGCCTCCCAGGCCAAAAGCCGAATTTGAAAGTTGGTTGGCAAGCTGGCAGCCGCCTTCTACACCAAAACGGAATTTAATTTTCCCATTTGGGCGCGGCGAGTCTATCTAGCGCGATCTACTGAGTATTCACCCCATAGTGATTGGAGCGATTTCGTTGTTGAGGTAGGCTGTGCCATTCACCATAGTTTAGGAGTTGGCGAAGGGATTATGGCCCTCAACCAGTGGAAAAGCCGTTTGAATGCGGGAGCGCGACGATCGCGTGAAACCTTAAGGCAGCTCGCCGAGCGCTCTGATCGGGGTCTGCGTCGAGCGCTAGGTCACCGCAGTTGTATTGCACTGACGGGATTTAGTGGCGCGGGTAAATCGACTCTTTTGTCGTCATTTATCAATCAATTACTGCATTTAGAAATACAACAGGCCAATGGCCTTTGGCCCGATGTACAGGATCGCTGGTTGTCGGCACGATTAGACAGTGTCGCGGGCCACACGAGCTATCCATTCGCGGATCAAATGGGCCGTCTACAGCAGGGTGTTTGGCCTGCATCTACGCAGGGCCTGTCCCGCTGTTTGGTGGAGGTTCGCTTGGCGCCGCGCCACCGGCTCCAGGATGTGAGGGGGCGTGGCTACGTCAGTCACGAACTGGAAATATGGGACTACCCTGGCGAGTGGTTAATGGATCTACCCCTCGCGAAAATGCGCTATGGCCAGTGGGTAGCCGACAGCTTCGTCAATTTTAATAACGAGCCTCGCAACAGTTTGGCGCCAGAGCTCTATCAGCAGTTGTTGGACTTAGACCCGGCTAGCCCTTTTGATCCGCTCGAGTTTGATGGCCTATTTGCCCGTTATCGCGATTTTTTGAAACGTTGCAAGACGGCGGGGTTGCATATCGTTAACCCGGGCAGGTTCGTCCTTGACGGGGCTGATCCCTCCGAGATTCCTGCATTTATTCCGTTGCTTGCGGCTTATGGTAAATCGCCAGTAGACGCCAGTTCCGATTCTTGGTGGGCGGAAATGACGCGTCGATATGATCACTATGTATCGGGATTTGTTCGGCCATTTCTCGAGCAGGTATTTTTGCAAGTGGACCATCAGTTGGTGCTGGTTGATTTGCTAGGCAGTTTGAGTCAAGGCCGTCAAAGTTTGGAAGAGCTGCGCCGATCCCTTGCGCGAGTACTGCAATTGTTCAATTACGGTCAAAATGGCTGGTTGGATAAATTGGTCGCGCCAAAAATTGAACAACTGACATTTGTAGCCACAAAGCTTGATAGTGTCTTGCCATCACAGCGACCGCATATGGCGGATCTAATGCGCGCACTGGTGGCTGAGTCAGTACAGGCCGCACGCTTTGAATCCACCCATGTGGATCACATGGAGCTAGCCGCCATTGCGTGTACCCGAGTGGGACAGCGCAATGGTGAGCCCGCCTTGCTGGTTGACCAGCAAGGCGAACCCATGTGGCTGCAGCACCCTACATTGCCTAGGGGCTGGCCCAACGATCGGGATTGGGCGGCGCTCGCGGACTGGCAAGCGCCGCAGCTTCAGCTGCCTGCACTCGGAGCACCTTTGCATTCACCCTGGCCCAATATCCATATGGCGCAGCTGTGTCAGCATTTACTTAAGGAATTACACGCGTGAAACCCACTCAAACAGATACCAAGTTGGCGGCGCGCGACCCTTGGTTGGTGCCGCTTTCAGAAGAGGAAAAGAAGGGCCTGCAGTTGGTGGAGGAATCCGCCGATCCCGAGCCATCGTGGGAGGAAGCAGACCCGACCAAAGGGGTATTAGCCTATACGGGTATTGCCAAGGCTGCCGGAATTTTCGTGTTGGCTTTTGTCGGCCTGCAGGCGGCGATGATGGTTGCCGGCGCTTGGACGTTGCACTGGTCGCTGGGAGTGCTTGCGGGATTGATAGTGGCGGTGCCGGGCGCTTGGCTGATGCGCGCGCTCTGGCGCGCCAGACGCAATAGCCGGCGTATCGACGAAATGGAGAAGTTGCGACTGCAGGCAGACGTATTGGCAGCCGGTGGCGCGGGCTATGAGGAGTACGCCCGCGCAACGTCAAATCTGGCGCCGCGATTGGCGCCGATCTTCGACGGCCAATCCGGTAGGTTGGGTGCCTATGCGAATGATGTTGAGCGACTGCAGGACCTGGATCGGCAACTGCAATTGGAATGCGACCAGCAGGCGCACCGGGCGCTCGTTATGGCGACTCGGCGCAGCGCCATTGCCGTGGCCGCCAGCCCATTTTTGGCCTTGGATGTGTTTGTGGTCATCGCCGGTAATCTCAACTTAGTGGCCCGTATTGCGGGTGCCTATGGTCTGCCATCCAGCCCATTTCTTGCTGCGCGTTTACTCGTGCAAGTCTATCGCCAGATTGCCGCGCTGGGGGCTATTGAATTGGGGACGGAATTGGCCAGTGAGACCTTGTCGCACGCCTTGCTAGCGCGCCTGTCTGGGCGGGTAGCCCAAGGTTTTTCCGCCGGGTTATACACCTATCGCATTGGGGTGACGGCGATGGCGCTGTGCCGGCCGCTGGCGTTCAGCGAATCCACAAAGCCCCGCCCCGGCTCGCTGTTCAAAGATTTGTTTAAGCAACTTGATGCCGATGACGCGCTGAGTTAAATACGGAGTTTTCTTCTCTTGGCTGCGAAGTTGTAGGTAAATTCTTGCGCATAAGCGCTGTTTAGGGGCAGGGAAAGGCACAAAATACTTGCGTCTAGGCCCTATACTTGGCGCTGCATGAATCGTTTTGTCCACGCCCGTTTGCCCCCTCAGGAGTAGCCATGACCCAGCAGGAAATAATCGCCAGCCTGCCCTCCCACCTGCGTACCTTTGTCAAAGTACAGGACTACAACCTCTATACCCCGCGCGATCACGCGGTGTGGCGCTTTTTGTTGTTGTCTTTGGCCGAGCATCTAACACAACACGCCCATCCGGTGTATCTAGAGGGGTTGCGAAAAACAGGCATCAGCTTGGACCACATTCCGTCTATTGATGACATGAATCAGTGCTTGGAAAAAATCGGTTGGCAGGCGGTCGTCGTCGATGGGTTTATTCCGCCGGCGATTTTTATGGAGTTTCAAGCGCGAAAAATTTTGGTCATTGCACTCGATATGCGCGCAGTGGATCACATGCTGTACACGCCCGCGCCGGATATTGTGCACGAGTCGGCGGGCCACGCGCCCTTTATCGTGGATGTAGATTACGCGGAGTTTTTGCAGCGCTTTGGCGAAATTGGGATGAAAGCCTTGTCCACGGCGAGTGACTACGCCGTCTACGAAGCGATTCGTCATCTGAGTATTGTCAAAGAAAGTACCCGCTCTACCGAACAAGATATCGCCGATGCCGAGGCGGCGTTGACCGCCGCGCTGGAAAGCAACGCCGGTGAAGCGCCGTCAGAGGCCAGTTTGCTATCGCGTTTGCACTGGTGGACAGTGGAGTACGGCCTCGTGGGCGAGCTCGACAACTACAAAATCTATGGGGCCGGGCTGTTGTCATCACTCGGCGAAGGCGTCAATTGCTTAGACGATAGCAAGGTGCGCAAGCTGCCGTTAACCGTGGACGCAATCAACACGCCCTACGACATTACTCGTGAGCAACCGCAGTTGTTTGTTACTAAGAGCTGTAAGCATCTCACGCAAGTACTTGAAGCATTTGCCGATGGCATGGCGTTTAGGCAGGGCGGTGCTGTTTCGTTGCGCAAGGCCATTGCCTGTAAAACGGTGAGTACAGCCGTATACAGTAGTGGTTTGCAAGTGAGTGGTAAGTGGGTGCGCGGATTAACCGATGCCATGGATAATTTGATCTATATCGGTACCGAAGGTCCCACCCAGCTCGCCTGGGGCAACCGCGAATTGCATGGCCACGGCACTGACTACCACGCCGCCGGTTTCGGTTCGCCCGTGGGCAATATAAAAGATTTACCTCGCTGTTTATCTGACTACACCATGGACGAACTAAAAAGCGCGGGCATCTGTGTGGGCGAGCCGGTGGTGTTAGATTTCGTGTCCGGTGTACATGTGGAGGGCGTGCTCGACCATGTGGAGCGTCGCAATCATAAAAATATTTTAATGTCGTTTAGCAATTGTCGCGTCACTGGGCCCATGAAAATCAATGGCGACCTAGGCGATGTGTTGTTTGATCCGAGTTGGGGCCAATACGACATGGCTGTGGGCGACGGGATTGCCAGTGTCTACGGCGGCACGGCGGATAAGGATCGCTATCGTTTGTATCAACAACCGCCCGCCAGTGAAACCTTGAGACCCACCTATTCAGAGCAGGAGCGCGCGCTGTTTTCGCTCTATCAGTCACTGCGCGAGGGACGCAGTGAGGGCGCCGTGGATGACGCTTGGCTGCAAAACTTTCATGCCCAATTGGCAGCATACCCCAGCGAATGGCTGTTGCGCTTTGAGTGTTTGGAGTTGGCGCAATCAACAGCGTTTAAAGCACAATTAGTCGATGAACTTGAGTCTTTAGCGTTGCAGTCGGATGAACATCGCAAGTTAATCCAAACGGGATTCGAGCGCATTGCTCTGTGATACTGCACCCTAAATGTTGATCTAGGGTTCGGCAAGCGGAGCTAAAAATGGCTCCGCTTGCCGATGATCTAGCTGATAAATTCCGCGCTAACTATTAATACCAAAAGGATACGAATAGGCGGATGACGTGTGCATCGAGGGCGTAGGTACCTTCTTGGCCCGGCGCCACCGGGTCATCGGTGAACCGGGTGTCTGACTGGCGCGCATCGCGGAAATTGTCGTAGTCCAGTTGCATGTAGTCCCAATAGAGGTTGGCGGTTGTGCGATCGAACCACGACAGCCAACCGGCGCGCACGTCGTAGGTGACGCCTAACCCGAAGTTGGTGTTGGTGTACTGACTCAGCTCTTTGTCGCGGGCTCTAAAATTGGTTGCCTCTTTGAAATCAAATAAGTCTGCGTAAAAATCGGCGCCTTTGGTTTGGTTGTATTGACGGTACTTGGCCTCTATCAACCACTGGTCGCCGATGGGGTGCACGTATTTCAACTCCCAGTTGTGCGCTTCAATTCCCCAGCTGTCTTGGTATGCGCGGGCTTCAAACTTAAGCGCAGCGCGATACGGCAAATAATATTTAGTGCGCAATGCAAGTGCATCGCTGTTGCGCGTGCGCGGGTAAAGCTCACTTTCGTTGCTGGCCGAGGCGCAATTGTTCGCGTCGCCCTGGATACAAAAGCGCACGCTGCGGTACGGATTGTTGAGAAACCCCTCGTCGATTACCGACTCCATGTTGAGGCCGGCGATCATGTCCTTAGTGATGACTTGCGTAAAACTCACGCTATAGCGTGTGCGCTTGGCTTCGTCTTCGAATTCGTCATCGCCATTGCGGCGCACAATATCGTCACCGAAGGAGACCGCGAGACCCAGTGTGCTGAGGTCGCCAAAAAAATCTTGGCTAATACCGAAACCATAGGTGGTGGCATCGTAGTCGTTTTCTTTGGATTGCGTTGCCCCCGCGCTAATAGTGGTTTTGCCCGTTAAATAATCAACGCCAACGGACGTCTGCGTGCGCTCTTCGGTGTATTTACTCGCCGTGGTTTCAACATCAATGGACGCGCTCGACACCATGTCGACATAGTAATTACCGTACACGGATACCGTATCGGCAAACTTTTTGCGCACCAAGATAGAGGGCCCAATAATTTCCGCACCACCGCCATCGTAGCCGTGATAGAGCAGGTCGATGCGGTCTTCAGGTAATACCGCTGCACTCAAGGCAGTGCTAAGACAGAGCAGCGAGCTAACAAAAATAAGACGCGCGCTAATTACAGCCACAGCCACCTCCCGAACCACCTTCAGCGCCCCGCGCAGCTTCGCGCGCTTCGTACACGTGATTTAAGTACTGAGTGGCCACTGGATCGCGGTCCATTACCATTATCGGGTCGGCCAAGTGTTGGCGTTCATAGGGTTTGACCCAAGGCTCGATGCTGGAGCAGGCCACAAACAGCGGCGCCACTATCAGTAAAAGGGCGAGTTTCATTCGCGAATCAGCTCTTTAATTTGCTTTTTGTAATCTTTTTCGTAACCGGGTTTATAGCCGCGGTGTAGATAGCGCATGTTGCCGTCGCGATCGATCATCACCGTGCTTGGCATGGCGTCGATGTTGTACAGCTTGCTGACCGTTGACGTGGGGTCCCACAGAATAGGAAAGCTAACGGGTGTATCCTGCAGATATTTTTCACCTGCGGCAGTGTCCTGTTCCACATTGACACCCAGCAGCGTAAAGCCCGCGCGGGAATAGCGCTTGGACAACTCATCTAACAGCGGCATCTCCTGGCGGCAGGGGCCGCACCAAGAGGCCCAGAAGTTGAGCATGATAACTTGGCCGCGCAAATCCGAGAGTCGAATGTTTTTTCCATCCCGACTTTTCAACGTAAAGTCGGGCGCCGGGCCAGATAAGGGCTCAGTGGCGTGGCTCAAACCACCTATGAACAGGGCAAAAGACAAGAGCAAGTATTTCATACATCACCTCAAAAATTTTTGGGTACACTCAAAAAAATACATTCACACCGATATTGGTCGACAGGTTGTTGACCCATTTTTTATTAAATCCCAAGAGCTCGCGCTCATAGACGTGATCGCGCACATCCACACTCAGATCAAAATAGTCAGTCAGGTAAATTTTATAGCCAGCGCCTAAGGTATAGGTAAAAAACTGCGTATCGGCAAAAGTGGTATTGCCAGCGCCGCCCACCAGATAAAAGGTGGAATTAAAGGCTAGGTTGTCACTGATAAAGACTTCACCCGGGAATAGGTTGTAACCCAAATTGAGGTCGTAATAACTCAGCTCCCGCTCCGCGTCTGTGAGCGCGGGCAAGCCACCGCCAATTTCTAGCGTGCTGATGCCGGCTGTGTGTTGGCCATAATTCACTTCGAGAAAAAAGTCTTCGTTGATGTGGTAGGCGCCGCGTAAACCCCAACCCCAACTCCCGCTAAAATCTTCGATGCTCATGAAACCGTAATAGGCACCAATTTCGAAATCTTCGGTGTCTAATTGATCTTCTTCAATGTGGCGACGCTCCATGTCAGGCGTGACAATTTTATCAAGTACGCGCTGAGTGTCGTCTTGGGCCTGGGCCACGGTGCACCCAAGCGCGCAAAGGGCACTTAGAAAAAGACGTTGAAACCTAATTTCCATTCGTTCACTTCCTCGTTTTCATCACGGCTCGTGAGAATTTTGTGATTGTTGTATTCGAGTCGGCCATTGAAGCGGCGGCCCAGATAAAAATTGATGCCAGTGGCGATTAGCAGGCTGTTGCTGGTGGTGTCCAGAGGTTGATCTAGAGCAGAGCGCTTTTTCGACTGAATGACGCCGGCCCCCAATTCAAAAAAGGGCGACACTCGCCAGTGCGGCCAGGGCTGGTGCTGCACGCGGATATAGGCCAACTTGGAATCCGCCACACGACTGGTGGCCTGTTGCACGCTAAAGCCAGCGGTGAGGTTGGTGGCAAAACGATAACCGCTGTAGAAGGTCAGTGAGTCGGCGCCGCCAAAATCGCCCATGGCCACACCGAGCTCCCAGTCGCGTTGTTCATATTGATCGCGACCGTCGGCATTGAGCGTGACCGGCTGTTGGTCTGGGCCCAATGTCAGCGCGAGTGATTTGCGGTATACCCAACCCTGCTGTCCGCGCTTCGCTTGAATTTTGACCCAATCGGTGCGTTTTTTTAACAGGGTAACGAGCTCGCCTTTTTCGACAATGTGGTAGACCGGGTAGCCACGGCCAGGGCCAGTGCGCATTTCTAAATATGCATCGTCGACGGTGACTTCTAGCGGCGCGGGTTCCGCTAACCAGTCAAGCCATCCGGTTGTTGTTTCGCCAACGGCAAGGGGGCTGGCCACGATCAACAGGGCCAGCGAGGCCCAGAGTCGGCATTGAGTTACGCTAAAACACATCCACACATTCGCCAGCTGTAGTGTTATTTGGGAGCGGCCGAGCCGCCCTGCGGGCCGGTTAGTTTACAGGCACCGCAAACGGATTGTTATAGTACTGAGCGCCTAGATCGAGCCATTCAGAAATCAGCTTTAGCTCGGCTTCAGTGAGATAGCCGCGATGATCGACCGTGTCGTCAACGCCGGGTGGTTGTTCAAATCGGTTGAAAAAGCGGGCGCTATTGGCCGCGCCGTTACTGCTCATCGCAGCTGGGACATTGATTGTCACCATGACAGGAATCGGGTCGCCGTTGCCGTCGAGGATCAAATTGCCGTCTTCATCGGTTTCGAACAGTGGGTTGCCATTGCCATCTGTGGCTTGGATTAGGCGATCCACCAGCGCACCATCCACCAGCTCTTGTTCGGCATCGTTAAACAGCAGTTCGCGATAGCCGATAAAGTGGGCCTGCTGGTCAGGTGAGGGCTCGGCGCGCAGATCCAGTTGGCCCGCAGGTATTTGAGCCGCATTCATGTCGTCGCGGTCAGTATGACAGCTGGTACAGGTCCAATCCTCTAAGGCATCGGCGGGGTTGGTACGGGTTGTGGTCCACAGCGGCTGGATATGGTCTGGGTAGTGGATGGTTACGCGGCATTGGGCCGACCAATTGTTGCCACCGCTATCACAGGCGCCACCGGCGGGCTGGCTTGTACTCAAGTCAGCGTAGGTCCAGTTAAAGCCGGTTTCTGGGGTTAGCAGGGCCGGATCGGTCCATTCATCCACATAGTTGATATCTACACTGGGTGTGCGCAAGCCGTTGATGCGGGCATAGGTTTGGGCCATGGTTTCGCCCATGTCAGCGAATAACGCTGGATCGGTGTTGGGAAACGGCAGGCCGGTGGTGGGGGCGCCAGGGTTGGCAGAGTCCGCCTCTGCATCGGGCCGCCCGTGGGGCAGTTCACTTTGGCGAGTATGGCAGCCACCGCAGTTGGCTTGTTCACCGGGCCGCAACTGCAGCCAGTTGTTGTGGCGCGGAAACGCGCGGCGGCCTTGGGCGTCGAGCACATCAAAGGTAAATGCCACATCAGCGGGCACCTTCACCATCACTGAACCATCGGGTTCGATGGGCACATACCCCAATATTTCACGCATGCCATTCGCGGCTGAGCGACCAAAGGCCGAGCCGGGAAAGTTGAGCACGTTATTGTCGGGAATGGAGACCGCCTTAACCAGCCGCAGAAACCGTGCGGGACGCTCTAGGCTGCCCCAATTGGCGGGGTTGCGCAGGTTGGCGATGCCCGCCACATCGGTGCCATCGAAATCGTAGACACTCTGGATATGCAGGCTGCCCAGATCTTGCTCGGCCAGCGTAGCGCTGTAATCGATATCGGCTACAGGCGGTGGGATGAGGTTGTCTGCCGTGCGTGGAAGCAGCAGTGTGGGCTCAGTGAGCATGCGCCCCTCCACCGGCAGCAAGATGGGTTGCTGGGTGTTAGCGGTGGGATTAAACAGGTAGATGCCGTAGAGCGGATCGGCTAACAGGGCAGTATCGTCTGTGTCTTCGTCGCATGCGGCGGGCAAATCATTGTCGGGATTGATAATACGGCAGCGGCTCCAGCTCACGATAAACCGGCCAGTGTCGTCAAATAACGGGCTCGCCGAGTGAAAAATGCCGTTAATAGATAGGCTGTCATCGGTGCTTACCGTTAACGGATAGACTGCAGTTTGGCCTTCGCTGCCCGAGCCTCCCGCCACGGGCTGATCGGCGGCGATATAATTCTCGACGTCGATAGCCACCAAATTGCCGCCGTATTCGCGACTTGTTCTAGCGCGATGAATGGCAAATATGCGCCCGTCAGGCAGTTGCGTGGGGCGCAGAAAGAATGCCTCGGTGTCGTTGGTTCCGGTATTTTGACTGTGATATCCGTAGAGAATGGATTGCCGCATACCGTAGGGGTCTACCGCATAAAAGCTCAGTTGATCATTGCCGGGCAATCGATCCCAGCGGCTGTAGAGCACGCGACCATCGGGCAGCATGGTCGGCTGGAAATCGTGCGATTGGTTATAGGTGAGCTGCTCAATATTGGTGCCGTCGTTGTCCATGACGTGCAGCACGAAGGCCTCATTGCGGCGGCCGTCGTCCAAGGCCGAGAATTGTGGTTTGCCGTCGTCCAACAAAATCGCGCGCGCGCGGGTTTGGCGTGTGGAGGCGAACACGATACGCCGCTCAACGCCCGGCAGGTAGCGCGGCGCCACGTCGTGACCGATATCCGCCTGAATGTCATCAGCGATGACGCGGCGCAGCGTGGCGGAGGGGATGTCGTATTCCCAGATATCCCACTTGGGCTGTTCGTCGTCGTCGGCATTCTCGATTTCAGGTGCGCGCATGGCAAACAGCAGGCGCTCCCCATCGTAGGAGGCACTGAGGTCTTTGACGTCGTACAGCGCACCCTCTTCCCAGGCCGGTGAGGAGATATCAAGTCTCCGCGCCGAGCTGGCGGCGCGATCCTTAAGGTACAGTATGGCGCCCGGATTGAAGGCCTGAGGCATGAGCAGATCATCTTCGAGCCGGTTGCCGTCTTCGTCTACGGGTATGGGGCGCTCCACGTAGGCTAGAGGAATGTCGATCACCACCGGATCCGGTTCAATATCGTCGATCTCGCCGGTATTGGTCTTGCTGCTGCACCCGCCGGCCAACAAGATTGTGACAGTGGCCAATAGGGGCAGTGAAAATAGCGAGCGATGCAACATAAACGGTGTCATTCTCTAAAAAGTCTTGGGCGCGGCACCTAAGTGCGTAATGGAGAGGTGGCATTGTATCCACCTTCGCGGCCTTGCTGAAAAATTTCGTGTCAGTCTTCCGTGTGAAGTCGCACACAATTCGTGCAGATGGTCGGAAAATGGGCTGCGCGACTTGGTACAGTGTTGCAATTGCCCAAAATTTACAAAGCCTTCAGGCTCAAATATTTGAACCCTGTCACAACTTGGCAGAGAGCGATGACCGGCGGTAGTTTGCCGACCACCAACTGTAGATTGTAGCGGCGCGATCCAGCATAGAATGAAATCAGCAAGCTAGGCGAGCCAGGAAGTTACCCATCATGAAATTGCACAAATTAAGCACGGCGCTCCTGACCATCGCGCTATCTACGGCGTCGATGGTTCAGGCCGGCCCAAGGGAAGAGGCCAAGCGGATTCACGACAGGCTCGCCGGCGTGCCGGCCACTGAGGCCGAAGTACTCGATCTGGCCAGCGATATTGACGCCGGCAATGCGCAGTCTGCCGCCATGAAAGCCATGAATAAAAACACCTTCTATAGCGTTACGCTAAAGAACATGTTCACCCCTGCCACCAATCGCGACGGCGATGTGTTCCGCGATTTGAACGATTATGTGGCGACGGTTATCGGTTTGGTGCGCGACGATGAAGACTTCCGTAAAGCCTTGTACGACAACGTTATCTACGTAGGCAAGAGCTCACTCGGCTTGCCGGCCTATGCCAACAACAACAACGAGCACTATCGGCAAATGGCGGCGCAAGGTACCAATTTGATTACCGGGTTAGAGCGTCGAACCCAAACATCGGTGACCGGCTTAGAGGCCGATGCCACCGCTGGTTTAATGACCACGCGCGCCGCGGCAAAAGCATTTTTTATCGCCGGCACCAACCGCGCAATGTTTCGATTTACTCTGTTAAACCATTTGTGTTTGGACCTTGAGCAGGTGCACGATATCACGCGCGCTCCCGATCGCATTCGCCAAGACGTCAGCCGCAGCCCCGGTGGCGATAGCCGCGTTTTTAATAACAACTGCATTGGCTGCCACAGTGGCATGGATCCCATGGCCCAAGCCTTTGCCTATTACAATTATGAATACGACGCCGACAACGACCTAACCGGTGAAAATGGCCAGTTGGTGTACAACAGTGCAGGTGAAATTGATCCTGAAACCGGTACTCGGGTACAGGCCAAATATCACATCAACAGTGCCACCTTTCCCTATGGCTTTGTGACGCCCAATGATCGTTGGGATAACTATTGGCGCAGCGGTCAAAATAAATTGTTGGGTTGGAATTCCACACCCATGGGCAGCGGTTCCGGCAGCGGCGCTAAAAGCATGGGTATGGAATTGGCCTATTCCGATGCCTTTGCTCAGTGCCAAGTGAAAAAAGTTTTCCAAACGGTGTGTCTGCGCGAGCCGGGCGACACTGATGACCGCGCCGCAGTCTCCACCATGGTGACGAACTTTAAGGCCAACAACTATCAGCTCAAGCAAGTATTCGCGGAAACTGCCGAATACTGTCTGGTCGATTAAGAGGCGCTAACTACTATGTATTCTCTCGTAAATATCAGTCGCGCCCTGCTGCCCATTGCCCTGTTAACGCTCACTGCCTGCGGTGGTGGCTCGGGCGCTGAGACCACGGCAAATAATAATCCGAACGCCGGTGGGGGTGCTTCGGGTTTCGTCTATACGGGCCCAGCGCCACAAACCGAAGATGTGCAAAGCTTTAAAATCAATGTGTGGGACAACCTCGTGGGCGATGACCGCTGCGGTGCCTGCCACATTGAAAATGGTCAGTCGCCGCAGTTTGTTCGTCGCGATGACGTCAATGCCGCCTATGCCATTGCCAATGGCTTGGTGGATCTGTCAAACCCCGCCGCCTCGCGGTTGGTGACCAAAGTTGGGGGTGGCCACAACTGTTGGAAGAGTGAAGCCAGTGCCTGCGCCGATGAGCTGACGGTGTTAATTACCCGTTGGGCACAAGCGTCTGGCTCAGTGTCGAATACGGTCATTTTAACGGCGCCAGCCATTAAAGACGTGGGCGCCAGCAAAAGTTTCCCCTCTACCCCCGTCGGTTTCGATCCAGTACACACCTTGTTAACCACCTACTGCAGCAATTGTCACAGCAGCGAATCCGCCAATCAGCAACAGCCTTTCATCGGCGAAGCGGATATGCAAATTTCTTATGACGCGGCGCGTTCGCGCATCAATTTAGACAGTCCACAAAATTCCCGCTTAGTGGTGCGGTTGCGCGATGAGTCCCACAACTGTTGGGGCGGCAATTGCACCGCTGCGGCTAACGAGATGGAAGATGCAATCCGCACTTTTGCCGATAGCATTGATCCCGTGGCAGTGGATCCCGCGCTGGTGATTTCCAAGGCCTTGAATTTGGCGTCTGACGGTATTGTGGCGTCCTCCGGTGGGCGCATTGAAAGCAACTTGATCGCGCTGTACCAATTCAAAACTGGGTCGGGCAATACCGCCTTTGATACCTCGGGCATTCAGCCTGCCATGGATATGAATTTGTCAGGTGCCTATGAATGGTTGGGCGCCTGGGGTGTGAAATTCAACGGTGGCAAGGCGCAGGCCACCACTACCGGCAGTCGCAAGTTGTATGACTTACTTGGCGCTACGGGAGAATTTTCTATCGAGGCGTGGGTCATTCCAGAAAATGTTACGCAAGATGGCCCCGCGCGTATCCTGACGTATTCCGGCGGCGCCACCAGTCGAAATCTGATGCTCGGCCAAACGCTTTACAACTACGATTTTGCGCTGCGTCACTCGGTTAGTAATGACGCCAACGGTATGCCGTTGTTGTCCACGCCCGATGCCGATGAGTTGCTGCAGGCAACGCTGCAACATGTGGTGCTCAATTACGACCCCATCAATGGCCGCCGAATTTACGTGAACGGCGAGCTGGCCAGTCAAACGGATCCCGTGGCGGGCGGGACTCTGTCTAATTGGGATAGCAGCTTTGCCTTGGCGCTGGGTTCCGAAGTGGGTGGTACTGATCCATGGTTGGGTGCCGTTCGATTTTTGGCAATTCACAATCGCGCGCTCAGTGCGACCGATATTCAAACTAATTACGACGCCGGTGTAGGCGAGAAATTTTTTCTCTTGTTTAGTGTGTCACACCTGATCAGCATGCCCGAGGCCTATGTGGTGTTTGAGGTGCAACAGTTTGATAATTACAGCTACCTGTTTAACGCCCCGTTTTTTATTAGCCTCGATGACAGTGCAAGGCCTACTTCAGCCATTGTACTGCAGGGGATGCGCATAGGCGTCAATGGGCAGGAGGCGACCGTCGGACAGGCCTATGCACAATTAAACACCAGTATCACGAGCGCTAACTATCAAAGCAGTGGGTTGCAATTGTCTCCCTTGGGCACCGTTGTACCACTGGATAAAGGGCCCACCAGCGATGAGTTTTTCCTCACCTTCGACCGCTTAGGTGATGCTCTCTATGCGCGCGTGGAAGCGGAGCCCACGGCACCCGGCACGCCTGCGGATATCACGGGGCAATCCTTAATTGGTTTGCGGCACTTTGCGGAAATCAACGCAAGCCTTGCCGCCTTGACCGACATTCCCAGCACAAATTCCGCGGTGCAAGCACTGTACGAGCAGGTCCAACAACAGATGCCCACCAGCGAAGACCCCACCGGCTTTTTGGCTGCGCACCAAATGGGCATTACCCAGTTGGCCGTGCAGTATTGCAACGAGCTGGTAGATAGCACCAGCAAGCGCGCCAGCTATTTTACGGGCTTTGATTTTGGCGCGGGCATTAGCACCGCGTTTAACACGCAAACCAAAATGGACCAAATAACTGATCCACTTATTAAACGCCTGCTCGCCCATAGCTTCGTCACGGTACCAAACACCGGCAATGCGGTAATGGATGATCAGCCCGCCGCTGGTGAAGTAAAAGCAGAACTCGAAGCGCTCATTGCCGATATGAGTGCGCCGTGCACCAGTGGGTGTAAGACCGCCAACGAGCGCACCCTAAACACTGTTAAATCCGTCTGCGCCGCCGCCACTGGCAGTGCCGTCATGCTGTTGCAATAGTGCCGGCCGGAGAAAAAACCATGAGTAAGAAATTTAAAACCAGCTTTCAACCCGATGATGCGCTTGTGACTCCCGTCATGCATAAACCGGTGTCGCGCAGGGACATGATCGCCCAGGGCTTTCGACTGGGCGCAGGTGCGGTGGTAGGCGGCTCGGCATTGAGCTTGCTGAGTGCGCAAGCCAATGGTGCGCTGTCGGCAGACGTCGAGACCAAGCTAACAGAATGCGCTATTCCAAAGTCGGGCGCCGGCAAGATCCCCTTCATTTGTTTCGACCTGGCCGGTGGCGCCAATTTTGCGGGCTCCAATGTGTTGATTGGCGGGCGCGGTGGCCAGCTCGATTTTCTCTCCACGGCGGGCTACAACAAGCAGGGCCTGCCCGGCGACATGCTGCCTTCAAGTAGCACGGCCAACTTTATTGATGAAAGCTTGGGGCTGCGCTTTCACTCAGACTCCGCCATGCTGCGCGGTATCTTAGAAAAGGCGATCTCGGCGGCGGCGCGCACCAATGGCTGTGTGATTCCCGCGCGCTCTGAAAACGACACGGGCAATAACCCCCACAACCCCATGTACGGGATCAATCGCGCCGGTGCCTTTGGCAATCTGGTGGCCTTGGTGGGGTCGCGCTCATCGGACTCCGGTGGCAACTCCATGGCGCCGGCGGCAATGATCGATCCCTCTGTTCGGCCCACCAAGGTGGATCGCCCATCGGATGTCACGGGCCTCGTCGACGTGGGCAGTTTGACCGATTTGCTCAGTAAAGATGAGATTGTGAAAGTCATGGAGACCATGTATCGGGTGAGCGACAAGAAAATCGCCCGCATCGATACGGGCTTGAGCGCCGCAGAGCAAACGGCAATAGAAGAGACGCTACGCTGCCAATACGTAAAGTCAGCTCACCTGGCCAATGAATTTGGCAACCCCGCGGATCTCGATCCCTCAAAAGACTTGGATTTGGTGGGGCCGAATGGCGTGTTTAGCGCCGCGGAATTCGCTGCCGACGGCGAATTCCGTAAAACCGCATCGGTGGCCAAGATGGTGATCAATGGTTATGCGGGCGCGGGCACCATCACCATGGGTGGCTACGACTACCATACGGGCGACCGCGCCACCGGTGAGCTGCGCGACCTGCGCGCCGGCCGCTGCATTGGCGCGGTGTTGGAGTACGCGGCCAAACGCGGCGTGCCGGTCATGATCTATATCTGTTCTGACGGCTCAGTGTTCAGCAATGGCATGCTCGATAACTCCGCTGATGGCGCCGGAAAGGGCGTCTGGACCGGCGATAACCAGCAGACCGCGGCGGCCTTCTTTCTGGTTTATAACCCTACCGGGCGCCCTCAGCTATTGGGTGCAACCGCCCAGGCGCAGGAAACTCACCGTCAGCTAGGCTGGATGCGGTCCAGCGGAGACGTGGAGACGGCGTCGAGTGTAGCCGCCAATAACGTCAACCTGCTGGTTGAAACGGTCGTGCTAAATTACATGGCCCTGCACAATGAGCAGGGCCAATTTGCCGACCCAGACAAGTTTCAGCAGAACGGTCTGGGCAGTAATTTGGATGCGCTCACGGCCTTCGAGCCAATCTGCGACGGTGTCTATACCAATCCCGTTTGATTCTTCTATAACCCTTCTGTCATATTCAGGGGCTAGCGCGCTGGCCCCTGCTAATCTGTGGTGCCTTGTCGGGTCTACGACAAGGTAACTGCATACAGCAACATCCTGTTATGATGTGCCCGCCTTGAATGCTAGATAATCCACAATAAAATCATCGAGGGTTGTATCATTAACGCCTTTTCCGGAACGTCGCCGAAACTGCCGCCGGGCTTGAGCCAATGGCTCGCCCGACTGCTCGCAGTGCCCGCCATTTGGTGGCAGCGCGTCGGCCTGTTATTACTCGTACTTTGGTTTACCTACAGCCTGGCCAAGTTGGTCTGGTTGCTCGCCGCTCAACCCTCTGCGTTTGTGGCCGAAGGCCAGTCGGTAAATTTGCCGCTGTTAACCGCAGAGCCCGCAGCACAAGCACTGGATATCG
This sequence comes from Simiduia aestuariiviva, assembly GCF_014192475.1. Lineage (GTDB taxonomy): Bacteria > Pseudomonadota > Gammaproteobacteria > Pseudomonadales > Cellvibrionaceae > Simiduia > Simiduia aestuariiviva. The sequence goes on along the minus strand of NZ_JACHXZ010000004.1, from coordinate 378,423 downwards.
ACGCTTTTGCCCAACTCAACCCCTTTGGCAAAGCCGCTGAAGAGCCGGTTGAGGAATCCTTCGCGCCCTCCATCGAGGATGAGGCGCAGGAAACTCGGCTGCAGTTGCAGCTACAGGGGGTCATCGCTACCGGTGATGCCAAACTCGACAAAGCCATAATCGCCAATGGCTCGGCGCAAGACCTCTATGCCATTGGCGATGCGCTGCCGGGTGGCGCCAATGTAAAGCTGAGTAAAGTCCTCTCCGACCGCGTTGTGATAGAGAACAATGGGCGGTATGAATTGTTGTGGCTGTACGATAAGTCAGAGCGCGCCAAGCCCACGCCCGCTGCGGCACCTCCAAAGCAATTGCGCGCCAGTGCTAAAATCTCGCGCGACGTCGCCCAGCGCTATGCCGACACCCGAGATCTCACCGCTAAGTCTCTGGCCGATGTTGTGAAGATTAGCCTCAAGCGTGAGGGTGCCGAGGTCATGGGTTTTGAAGTGCGGCCCGGGCGCGATCGGGACGTCTTTGATGCCATGGGCTTACAAGCTGGCGACATTGTCACCGCGGTTAATGGCACGCCCATGGCCGATCAAGCCACCGCCATTCAAGTGGCCAAGTCCCTGCGCAGCGCGCGCTCGGCAAGGCTTACCGTATTGCGCGGTGGCGAAGAAACAGAAATTAATATTTCTCTAGAATGAAATGTCCTAGAGATACACCAATGAAAAAAACCGGTAATAAGAAGATCATTGTGAATAAAGCCGTGCATAAGACCTCCCAATTTTTTGCCAGCGCACTGTTGGTGGCCAGCTTACTGACCCTGCCCGTCGAAGCCGCCGGTCCTGTCTATACCGTCAACTTCAAAGATGCTGACATTCAGGAAGTGGTCAAGTATGTGGCCGATACCACGGGTAAAACATTCATTGTCGACCCCGCGGTAAAAGGCCGGATAAAAGTCATTTCCTCCAAGCAAATGGACGCAGAGGAACTCTATAATTTATTTTTAGCCGTGTTGGATGTACACGGTTTTGCCGCCATTGAATCTGGCAATGTGACTCGCATAGTCAGTTCAAAAGAAGCGCGCAGCCTGCCGCTGGAAGTAAAAGATTCAGCCAAGCGTGGCAACGACGGCATGATCACCCAGGTCATACAGTTGAAAAATGTGGCGGCGTCCAAGGCCTTGCCCGTGCTGCGTCCAATGGTGCCACAGCACGCCCACATGGCGGCCTATGACCCCAGCAACGCCATTATTATTACCGATACCGAAGCCAACATCGCGCGCCTGCAGGATGTGATTGATCGCATTGACCGCGCCGCGGTATTCACCACTGAGCTGGTGCACCTGAAACACGCCGGCGCGGAAGATTTAGTGCGCATTTTGACGCAACTCCAGCGCCAGGAGGCAGGCAAGGCGGGCAACGACAATGCGCCAATGTTCGTGGCCGACAAGCGCTCGAACGGCATATTAATCTCCGGTGACGACCTGTCGCGCACAAAAATGAAGCAACTGATTGCCCGCCTCGATATGCCGCAACAGCAAAGCGGCAATGTGCAGGTGATCTACCTCGAATACGCCGAGGCAAAACAGGTCGCCACCGTGCTCACCAATGTGGTGAAAAACATGTCCAAGTTGGACAAAACCGAAGGCGCGACGAACACTGAAACCAGCGTTGAGGCCGACGAAGACACCAATTCGCTACTGATCACCGCCGACCCCGCCACACTCGAGTCGCTAAAGGCCGTTATCGCACGCTTGGACATCCGGCGCGCGCAGGTGTTGGTAGAGGCCATCATCGTGGAAATGTTGGACGACAACTCGAAAGAGCTGGGAATTCAATGGTTATTTGGCAACAACAACGGCGCCTTTAGCACCTCGTCGCTGAGGAACGGTTCCCTGGCCGGCGCCGGCGAATTAGACCCTGGCAAAGAAAATGAAGCGGGCATTATCGGTACCTTGGCGGGCTTGGCAAACGCTGTGGAAGGTCAGACCTTGGGCCAATTGAGCACAGGTGGTAACAATGACTTTTTAGTGTTGATCAACGCCCTGCAAAAACAAACCGATGCCAATATTTTATCGACACCGAGTTTGCTCACCTCAGACAACCACACCGCCACCATTAACGTGGGTCAAAATGTTCCCTTTGTGACGGGTTCATTTTCCAATCCGGGCACGGGCGGGGGCAGCGGTGGTGCCAACCCCTTCCAAACGATTCAGCGTGAAAACGTAGGCATTATGCTGGAGGTGACGCCGCACATTAACGAAGGCAATTCGGTGGTGATGGAGATCAAACAGGAAGTCTCCAGCATCGCAGGCAATACCTCGGTGTCGGCCTCCGATTTGATTACCAACAAGCGCACCATTGAAACCCGTATTCTCGCCGCTGACGGTGAAGTGGTTGTGTTGGGCGGACTGATGAAAGACGACCTACAAACGGGCGAACAAAAAGTGCCAATTATGGGTGACATACCTTTATTGGGCCGCTTGTTTCGCTCTAATTCCACTAAAGTGGTTAAAAGCAATTTGATGGTTTTCATTCGCGCTACCATCATTCGCGATGACGACAGCTTGCGTGGCGCCACCGCTGAAAAATATAAATACATCTACGATTTGCAGCAGAAATCTGCCAGCGACAGCGAGCTGTTTTTCCGCGCGCCCAAGCAAACAAAAATGCAGACGTGGGACGATCGCGATCAAAGTCTATTTATTATGCCTGGCGCAGATAAGCAAGAAGTTGAGCAGGGCCAGTAACAGTCATGAGCGAGTTATTGCCTTTTAGCTACGCACAAACCCACGGGGTGTTGAGTACCGATGGCGAGCTGTTGCACAAGCCCGGAATCAATTACCAAGTGATCGCCGAATTGCAACGCCATTTTGGTGGCGAGCCACTGACGTTGGTGGAAATTCCCGAGGCGGATTTTAAGCAACGTTTGAAGGACGTTTATCACGACGATTCCGATGCCGCGCAACAAGCCGTGGCCGATATGGATTTGTCGCAACTGGTCGACGACATTCCCGAAGAGGGTGACCTGTTGGCGGGCAATAACGATGCGCCGGTCATTCGTCTCATTAACGCAATTCTCGCGCAAGCACTGAAAGCCAAGGCGTCCGATATTCACTTGGAACCCTGTGAAGACCGCGTCGCCGTGCGCTTTCGCGTTGACGGCGTGCTCAATGAAGTGCTGCAGGCCAAAGCCCAGTTGGCGCCGTTGATTAACTCGCGCATCAAAGTCATGGCGCGATTGGACATTGCCGAAAAACGCTTGCCGCAAGATGGTCGCATGTCGGTGACCTTGGCAGGGCATACCATCGATATTCGCGTGAGCACCTTGCCGTCGGCCTACGGTGAGCGCGCGGTACTGCGTATTTTAGATCAAGCCGCAGGCGCGTTGAAATTGCACCAACTGCAGATGCCCACAAAAACCCATAACGCCTTTGCCGGCGCACTGAAAAAACCGCACGGTATCATTTTAGTTACGGGTCCCACCGGCTCTGGTAAAACCACCAGCCTGTATGCCGGCTTGACAGAAATTAATGACCGGTCGCGCAACATCATGACCATTGAAGACCCGGTGGAATACTTGCTGCCGGGTATCGCGCAAACACAGGTCAATGCCAAGGCCACCATGACATTTGTGCGCGGATTGCGCGCCATTCTGCGACAAGATCCAGACGTGGTAATGATCGGCGAAATTCGCGACGGAGAAACCGCCAGCATCGCTGTGCAATCGTCGCTAACCGGCCACTTGGTGCTGTCGACCTTGCACACCAATACCGCAATTGGCGCAGTGACCCGACTGCTCGACATGGGCGTCGAAGCCTTTTTATTGTCGTCCAGTTTAGATTTGATCATGGCTCAACGGTTGGTGCGCCGACTGTGCGAATGCAAGCAACCCCACAAGCCCTCGCCGGCGGAGTGCGAGCAGTTGGGTTTTGAGCCCGAGGTGGAAATATTTTCTGCCAAGGGCTGCGATTTGTGTGGCAATACTGGCTATAGAGGGCGGCTGGGCATCTACGAACATATCGTGATTGACGAGCAAATGCGCCAGTTGATTCACGAGGGTGCCGGCGAACAAACGATGCTTGCCTACGCCCGTCAGTTTAGCCCTTCCATTCTCGATGCGGGCAAGGCGCGCATCATCGCCGGCGAAACCAGCGTGGAAGAAGTCTTGCGCGTGACGACGCTAAGTTAACCTATGCCAGCCTTTTCCTACCAAGCCATAGACGCACAGGGGCGCCAACAAAAAGGCGTGATAGAGGGCGATTCCGAACGCGCCGTGCGCGCCGATTTGCGCGCGCGCAACCTCAAGCCCATCAGCGTCAAGCCCGCGGGTCGCAATGCCGCCGAAGGCAGTGCCAGCACCGGGTTTAGTTTTCAGCTGCCCAAGTTTCACCGGCGCATAAAAGACTCTGATTTAACGGTGTTGACGCGCCAATTGAGTTCGTTACTCAACTCTGGCATGCCGCTGGTGGAAGCGTTGCAAAGCACCGCTAATCAACAGCGCAAGCAACCGTTGAAAGAAATGATTTTGCAGGTGCGCTCGCGCGTTTTGGAGGGCCACAGCTTTGCCCAAGCGCTGGCAGAGGCACCCTATGCCTTCGACAGTATGTACCGGGCATTGGTGCGCGCAGGCGAAAGTGCAGGTTATTTGGGGCCGGTACTGGAGCGATTAGCCGCGTATACAGAGTCCACCTTTGAAACCCGTCAGCGGGTCAAAATGGCAATGATTTATCCGGTGGTGTTGTTGGTGGTGAGCGTGGGTGTTATCGGTATGCTGATGACCTTCGTGGTACCAGAATTGACGCAGGTGTTTGCCCACAGCTCCAGAGAATTGCCAACACTCACAAAAGTATTGATTAGCGTGAGCAATTATTTGAGTCGCTGGGGATTGTGGACCATGTTGGCCCTGTTGCTCGCCATAATGGGCGTGCAAAAGTGGCTGCAAAAACCTTCGCGTACGCTCGCTTGGCACAACATGATTTTGTCGATGCCGGTCTTCGGCGAGATCAGTGCGCAAATTAACTCCGCGCGCTTTGCATCAACCTTAAGTCTGTTGACCGGCAGTGGTGTACCACTGCTCGATGCAATAAAAATATCTACCCAAGTCATGACCAATGCGGTCATGGCGCGCGCCAGCGAAAAGCTAGCGGTAGACGTGCAGGAGGGCTCATCACTTTCGCGCGCCATGGAAAAAACAAAATTGTTTCCACCGTTGCTCGTACAAATGACAGCCAGCGGTGAATCCAGTGGCGATCTCGATAAACAGCTGGAGCACGCGGCGCGCAACATGGATCGCGAATTGGAATGGCGACTGGCTTCCGCGCTCGGCATTATGGAGCCGCTGGTGGTGGTCGTAATGGGCGTGCTGGTCACCGGTATCGTCATGGCAATTTTACTGCCGATATTTGAAATGAACACAATGGTGTAAACGAGGGACACAATATGAATAGGATTAATGCTGCGCAACGCGGTTTCAGTTTAATTGAAATTATGGTGGTGCTGGTAATACTGGGCCTGCTCATCAGTATCGTTGCGCCCAACGTACTGGATCGGGCCGATAGCGCGCGTGTTCAAAAAGTGTTTGCGGATTTCAAAGCCATAGAGACATCGCTGAAATCCTATCGATTGGATAATTTTTCCTATCCCACCAGTGAACAGGGATTGGATGCGTTGGTAAGCAAGCCATCGCTGGACCCGATTCCCAAGCGCTACCCTGCAAATGGCTATTTGGATTCGCTGCCAAAAGATCCGTGGGGCAATGCCTATTTGTATATTAGCCCCGGCGAGCACGGCACGGTGGATATCTATACTCTGGGTGCCGATGGCGTGGCTGGCGGTGAAGGCCAGAACGCCGACATCGGCAACTGGCAATCCATGAGCGATTTCGAGTCTTAATAGCGTGCGCCATCAGCGTGGATTCACACTCATCGAATTGATGGTGGTGCTGATGTTAATCGGCCTCGCCATCGGCATGGTGGATTTGAATCTCGGTGGCAATGAGGAGCGCAAGGCGCGCCAGTATGTTGACCAAACCTATCGACTATTGCGTTTTGCGGACGAAAGCGCAGCGTTGCAAGGTGATTTACTGGGCTTGCAGATGGAAACCACCATTGAAGGTGATATCGGCTTGACGTGGCGACGCCTGCGCGCTGGCGCATGGGTGCCAGCGGAGGAGCCCTTTGTGGACGGCGAGCTGCCCAGTAGTCTCCAGCTTGAGCTGCGCATTGACGATCAACCCGTTCAGCTGGCCAAGAGGGCGCAGACGCCGCAAGTGGTGTTCAGTGGCAGTGGAGAAATATCTAATTTTGAGCTGCGATTCGCACATCAAGATCGGCCCATTGGATTAATTGCCGTGGATGTGACCGGTGATTTGGTGCAGGCAGACAGCTATGAACCGTGAGCGCGGTTTTAGTCTGGTCGAAGTGTTGGTGGCGCTCATGGTAGTGGGCTTGGCGCTACCGGCGTTGATGGGGCAAATGCAGGCCCAGACGGATAGCCAGGCACTGTTGCGCAACAAAACCTTGGCGCTCTACGTGGCACAAAACAAAATCGTTGAATACCGACTGCGCAAGCGCGAACCCAACGCGAGTATCGGCGATTCGGAATCTGGTGATGTGGAGATGGGGGGCGCGCGCTGGTATTGGCGCGCTACCACAACGCGCTTCCCCGATATTCAAGCACAGCAAATTGAAGTGTTGGTAGGTTTGTCGCCCGATGAAACCTTGAGCTCAGTTGTGGCGGTGTTCAATGAGTAGGCGAGTGCGCGGCTTCACCTTGGTTGAAGTACTCATCGCGATTTTTATCGCCGCCATTATTGCGACATTGGCGGTGCAATCACTCAGCTCGGCGACCACGGCGATGGAGCGCGGCAAAAACCTGAGTGATCAATTGGCGGAACTGGATCGTTTTTTTCTCGTGCTTGAGCAGGACTTGCGCACCGTGCGCATAGGGCGCGACTTTAATTTTCAGTCAGAGGCGGTGAGTCAAAGTTTGTCCGGCGCGACCGCCACTGCCGATGATACGTTTTTAGGCTATGGCGAGGCCTTTGAAACGCAGGACATCAAGCAGCAGCGCAAAAATCTTTTGGCGGATATAGATACTGATCACCGCTTTCTGCAACTGGTGCGCGGCGATTGGGTAAATTTTGGTGTGCGCCCGCGCAGTGACTTACAGCATGTGACTTACGCGTGGCACAAGGGCGCGATCTGGCGTTTTTTTCGGCCCATCGATAACGAAGTTTTTGGCGATAATCCGCCGTCCGATGCCGTGTTTTACGAAGATGTTTCGCTCGCGCGGCGGCTGGTGACACAAGTGGATAATTTGCAGATGCGGTATCTTGCAGCGGGCAGCGCGTCGGCCAACGACAGCAGTTGGTCAGAGACCTGGCCGCCCGCCGCCAGTCGTTCCGGTGGCAGCAACGCGAATCCGCTGCCACAGGCAGTGGAAGTCGTCATTGAATTGCAAAATGTGGGCGAAGTGCGGCGCGTTATGTTATTGGGCATTGAAAATTGAAGGCGCGTCAGCGGGGGGCCGTGTTGATACTGGCGCTACTCATCGTGGCGTTGGTGGCCACTTTGGCGGTCAATTATGCCAGTCAAATGATGCTGGTACAGGCGCGGGCGGAAAATCGCTTGTACGGCGCGCAGCAAGAAGTCTATGCCGATTCGATGATCGACATGGCGGCGCGGCTGCTGAAAACCGACGCGGAAAATGGTGAATTAGACCACTTGCAAGAAGATTGGGCCTTTCCCGGTGGCGCCAGCTACAGCGTAGAGGGCGGTGCCATTTCCGGCGCGCTAGCCGACGCGCAAGCAGTGTTTAATATCAACAATTTGCAAAGCCCGATCGCCGACAAACCGAACCCTCAAGACCCCACGCGATTTTCTGAAGCACAGCGGCGGTTCATTCGGTTGTTACAGACCTTTGATGGCAATCAAGGCGCAGGTGGCAAGGCGGGCGCCGATCGAGACGGCCGAGCAGAGGCTGATCCCAATGCACCTCCGCCGTTGGTTATCGATGTTAACCAAGCAATAATGATAACCGAGGCCATTGCCGATTGGCTCGATGCCGATGACGAGCCCACCGGTTACGGCGGGGCGGAATCACTGCAATACCAGCAAATGGGCGTAACCTGGGTGCCGCCCAATGCGGCCATGGAGTCCATTGAGGAATTGAAACTCGTCCAGCACATTACGCCGGAAATCTATCAAGCCATTCGGCCTTATATAACGGTTCTGCCTGAAGCTAACACTAGCCTTAACATCAACACGGTGGCTGAGGTTAAACTATTGCAAACTCTGAACGCCGCCGATCAGCTGGTGCCGCTTAAGGCCGAGGATCTGGGTGCCTTTGGCAGTTGGCGAGGCGAGACAGGCTTTACCGCCAGCTCGGACCTCGCCAGTCAGCCTGATTTTCAAGCGTTGCTCAACGGCGCCAATCTGGACGTTGCAGGCTTGAGTGTGAGTACAGAGTATTTTTGGCTGACGGTCGATGTACAACTGGCGGAAAAGGTCATCAATCGACGCATGTTATTGCAGCGCAAGGGCGGTGATATTAAGGTTCTAGCCCGCTTTGCCTCCGGCCAACAAACGGCCATGCAAGTGCTGTTGCAGGGCGATGCCGATGCCGATGCCAATGGCGAGGACGACGAGCGCGATGGCGGTGGCCGTGTAGACGGCGATCGCGGAGGAGACCGCGGCGACGGTCGAGGCGACAATAATTCAGATGATAAGCGATAACGCTATGACCACAGACGCGCTGCCCCAACCGGCAATAAATGACAGTGAATTGAGCGCTACCAGCTCGGCGTTGGAGGGGCTCTATCTCTATCCTCAGCCGCTGGGCGAGGCCACACCTGACACGCCCGCCGAGCCACGCTATCGCTGGCGCCGATTGAGCGCGGGCCAGTGGACCGAAATGCAAACCGGTGATGTGAATGCCTTGTGCGACGCCCTGCCTCAGTGGCCTGCACAGGCGATCATGGTGGTGCCGGCGGAAGCTGTAGTGACTCGATCGTTGCTGGTAGCGCCGGGAGAGCGACGCTATTTTAAAAAGCTCGCGCCCTTTCAGTTGGAAGAAGACATCATCGATGATGTCACCGACCTGCATTTTGTGTACGGGCCCTTGGGAGACGAGGGGGTGGATTTGGCCTATTGCCGAACAGACCTTTTGAACCAATGGTTGGCGCCCTTCTTCGAGCGCGAACTACCGGTCTCGTATGTGATCAGTGCGGCGTCGTTGTTGCCCGACAGCGCGGGTGATGAATGGGTGTTAATGCTCGATGATCAGCGCTGTTACTATCGCCTATCCACGACCCGGTTTGGCGCTGTGCAGCCAGCACTGGTGCCAATGTTTTTGGCAAGTTTAGCCAATGACCACAAGCCCGCTCGCATTCAACTGCTGGCGACGGGCGACGCGCTGTTGACTCAACTTGCAGACGCACTGCCCCCGTCACTCGCCCAGGCCAGTCTGTTCAAGCGCTTGGTCACAGAGCCTCTCGCCGCGTCAGCGAGTGCCCCAAATCTAGCGGTGGAGCAATTTTCCCCGCGCATTCCATTGAGCCGTTGGTTGGGCTTAATCAAGCTCCCTGCAGTGTTACTTTTGGCGGGCTTGTGCGTGCACCTCACAGTGGCACTGACCGAATGGCAGATTGCAACCAATCATACCCAGGCACTAAAAGCCGCCATCACGGAACGCTATCGGGCGGCAGTGCCGAGCGGCGCCATCAGCGACCCGCTCAAACAGCTGCGCAATCAGGTGAATCGCCTTGGCTCGGGTGCACAGGGCAGCAATGCGTTGAGCGTGCTCTCGCGGGCGGTGCCGGTGTTAACGGCAAGGTCGGGGGTCGAAGTTAAAAATTTACAGTTCTCCAATGATGCACAAGAACTGAGGCTCACGATCCAAGCGCCGGCGCTGGCGGACATCGAAGCACTAAGTAGCCAATTTAAGGCTCAGGGTTTTGGCGCTGAGGTCTTGTCAGTGAATGTAAACAATGGCGTCCATCAGGCGCGCATGAAGGTGACACGCAAATGAGCCTCGATAAAATTCTTGGGAAACTCCTCTATGGTCGCCCGCGCCGCGAACAGGCCCTATTGGCGGGCGGCGCAGTGGCGATAGCAGTCATGTTGGTGTGGCTTGTGGTAGTGCAGCCGATCAATGGGTTGCGCGATAACGCCAGGCAAACGTTGGCGCGCACCCAACTCACCTATGCTGAGGTGGATCAATTGGCTGCGCGCCTTGAGGCGAGTCGCGGCAACGCTACGCAACAGCGCAGCGCGCGCGGTGGCAGCATGACTGAGTTGATCGATAGTAGCTTGCGCGCGCAGGGGTTATCTATTCGGGGCATTCAGCCGGGGCAGCAAGGCGAAATGTTCGTGCGCCTAGAGGCATCACCGACCCAAGCCGTGTGGCGTTGGCTCTATGAAATGGAGGCGGTAGCAGGCGTGACCATCAATGAATTGACCATCAATCCCACCGAAAAAGAAGGTTGGGTTTTGTTAACCGCACGGCTTGAGCAGGCACGCTAACCCATGGCAACGGCAGTGAAATTGAACGTGAGCTATTGGCGCTGGAGCTTGGCCGGCGTGTGTGTGTTGCTCGGTTGGCTATTGTGGTTGGCGCCGGCCAGCCTGCTCGCCAGTGCCGCCGCTGGCGGTGGTCTGCAATTGCAGGGGTTGAGCGGCAGTTTTTGGGCGGGCTCCGCGGAATCGGCGCGACTGCAATTAGCGCCGCACCAAGGTCGGCAGCTGGTTTTTGATTTAGGGGAGTTGGACTGGCAACTGGAGCCCGCATCGCTGCTGAGTTTGCAGGCCTGTGCACAGGTTCAGGCACTGCTTAAGGCGCAGCAATTTAAAGGGCGCGTGTGTCACAGTCTAGCGGGCACTACAGTACTGAGCGGCCTGCGCTTACAGATGCCCGCGAGTTTTCTGCGCCTGATGGCGCCCATTGAAGCGGCGGGCCAGGTCATGTTGGCGCTCGATGAGGTCACCCTGTCGGGCAATCGCATCGACACTATTTCCGGCAGCGGGCGCATCGAGCAGTTGGCGCTCCAAGTTGAGCGCGATTGGTTGCATTTGGGCAATTTGGATCTATTGCTGGCGGGACCGGTTGGCGGGCCTTATACCGCATCGTTAATCAGTGATGATCAAGCTATTCAGTGGCAGGCCCAAAGCGATCAGCTGGCATTCGGTTTGGCGGGGCTAGAGACCCGCTTATCGTCGCGGTTGCGTTTGTCTGAATCCTACCGCTTGCAGTGGGGCAATGGCTTGGCGCTGCTCGGCTTTGAAGCGCGCGGCGACGAATACCTCATGGAACTGCAGTTGCCGTGAAAGCCTTTGTGGGTTGGCTGTTGGCCCTGTGCGTGTCGGTCTCCGCCCATGCCGAGTGGCACTATGAGCGCGCGGCCATCATGGGCACCGAGATCAGCGTCTATCTCTGGCACGAAGATGCCACCCAAGCCGCCCGCGCGGCAGCGGCGGTCATGGACGAAATGCGCCGCGTCGATCAATGGTTGAGCCCCTGGATCGAAACCTCGGAGTTATATCGGCTCAATGCACAGGCCGCCATGTCGCCGGTACCGGTGTCCCCGGAATTACTGCAATTGTTGGATAAATCGCTCTACTACGGTGAATTGAGCGGAGGCGCCTTCGACATTACCTTCGCCTCCGTAGGTTTCTACTACGACTATCGGGCGGGTACACAGCCGGCGGCCGAGGCGCGTGAACGACTGTTGCCCGCCATTAATTATCGGCGAATTAAACTCGACCATCAGGCGCGCACGGTTTTCTTTGACCACCCAGATTTACGTATCGACTTGGGCGGCATTGCCAAGGGTTACGCGGTGGATCGCGCGGTCGCGCGGTTGCGTGAACACGGCGTAACACACGCCTCAGTGAGTGCCGGTGGCGACAGTCGAATGCTGGGTGACAAGCGTGGCCGGCCGTGGATCGTCGGGGTAAAGAATCCGCGCGACGCCGATGCGTTGGCGCTTAAATTGCCATTGAGCGACACGGCCATGTCCACCTCAGGGGACTACGAGCGATTTTTCATCGACGAACACGGCCAACGGGTACACCACATTCTCAATCCGCGCACCGGCCAATCCACCGCTGGGGTCATGAGTGTGACAGTTTTGGGCCCTTCGGGCTTTGATACAGACCCGCTATCCACGACGGTGTTTGTGTTGGGGGTGACTAAAGGTTTGGCGTTGATCGAGCGGCTGCCAAATTTTGATGCCATTATTATCGACGCAAAGGGGCAGGTGCATTTCAGCAGCGGTTTGCAAGCGCCTGACTCCAATTGACGATACGCGCTTCTTTTCCCGAAGTTGGGTGCGTAGAATCGGGCTTTTGTGGCCTGCGGCAAAGAAATTATACTCGCGAGTCCCTAGACTGTGGTTTGTTTTTGTCTCTGCATTTTGCGAGATCAAAAGGGTGCTCAAGCGCCTTGCTCAAAACCTGTACAAAATGATTTACGCGCCAAAAATTGAAAGGAATTTTCCAATGCTCAATCGGATGGGTTGGCTGGCAACGGCACTGTGCTTGGTGATGTCGGCCACAAGTGCCTCGGTGTTTGCTCAAGATGCCAGCGAAGTAGAAGCGCTCAAGCAGCGGGTACTGGAACTCAACCGCGATCTATTGATTCTGGAAGAGGAATTGCTGTATCCCGCCAATAGTCAGGTAAGCGTATTTTTGTCCATGGATGTGGGCAAATTTTTCCGTTTAGACGCCGTCAAATTGCTCATTGATGACGAGCTCGTAGCCAGCCATTTGTACACGGAGCAGCAGCTTGATGCACTGTTTCGGGGCGGCGTTCAGCGCTTATATATGGGCAATCTAAAAGCCGGCGAACACGAGGTGAGTGCCGTGTTTGTTGGTCAGGGGCCCGATGGCCGGGACTACAAGCGTGGAGCGCGGCTCACCATCGACAAGGACGAAGATCCGAAAGTGTTAGAAATTCGCATCAACGATTCCACCGCGCGTATGCAACCGGACTTCGATATAAAGGAATGGGATAACTGATTGTGAGGATCTGTTGGGCTAGATCTCTCGCTCGGTCGTTAACGGGGTGGGCGATAATCAGTTGCGCCACGGTTACCGCCGCCGACAAGGCTGAACCTCTGCCGTCTTCTGTGGCCGATCTGCGCTACGGTGTCACGTTATTTGAGTACTACCAGCAAAACTATTTCGCCGCACTCAGTGAGCTGATGGTGGCCGAGGCGCGCGGCGGTATTCAGGGCCATAAAGACAACCCTCAAATCATCGCCGGTGCCATCGGTTTGGCCTTTGGTATGGAGCAGCGTGCGGGCACGGCTTTCAGCGAACTGCTCACCGAAAATAAACCCTTAAATGTGCGCGATACGGCCTGGTTTTATCTCGGCAAACTGCAATATCAGCAAGGCGATTGGCAGGGCGCACGCGATAGTTTTGACAATATTTCTGCGGAGATAGACCGCAGCCTGGCGCGCGAACTTTCCGCCATGCGCCTTCAAATCTATCTTCGCAATGAAGACTATCAGGCGGCGCAAATTCTCTACAACCAATTACCTGACATGGGCAATTGGCATGAATTGGTCAACTACAACCTGGGCGTGGCGTTGGGTCGGCAAGGTGAAAGCATAAATGCATTGACCTATTTGCGCGCGGCAACCTCGACCCCATTGCGTGAAAATCCCATCGAGCAAAAATTACAGCGCGCGCTGCGCGACCGCGCTTTTACCGCCATGGGTTATGTTCATATTCAGCAAGGACAATACCAAAAGGCCATCGCCGCGTTTAATCAAGTGCGGTTGAGCGGCCCCTATTCCGATCGTGCGCTGCTGGGCTTGGGCTGGGCGCAGGCGGCGCTCGAAAATTTCGAACTAGCTTTGGCACCTTGGCAAAAACTGAATGAAGGCTCTCTGCAGCAGGTCAGCGTACTGGAATCCATGTTGGCTGTGCCCTACGCCTACGAGCAACTTGGCGCCGACGTTGCGGCACTGGATGCCTATGAAGGCGCTGAACAAATATTTGTTCGCGAGCTAGAAAAAATCCAAGCATTGCGAGACCAGTTGGCCGGCGACTACTTGCTGGAAATCATTCGCTCCCATGGCGGCCAGGAAAACCAAAGCTGGTTTGCGCTCGACACAGAAGTTTCACTTAAACCTGAACTGGCGTATTTGTCTGAGATTTTTGCAAGTAACGACTTTCAATCCCGAGTGCAAGCAGTGCGCGATTTACTGTTTATGCAAGAAACCCTTGCGCAGTGGCAGCGCAAGCAAGAAATTTACGCGGATTTGTTGGTACAGCGCGGGCTACTTCGCAGTGAAAAAGTGGCTGCCATGCAAGCGTCGGGAAAGATGGATCAAGAACTGCCATTGCGCGAGCAGGCGCGAGAAATACATGGCTGGTTAATGCAGATAGAGAAGAATCAAGATTATATCGCCTTGGTCACCGATGAGGACATGCTCGATCAATTAGATCGTATTCAGGGTGCCCAGAATGCCTTAGCGCAAATGCAGCAAGCGGGTGAGTCTGTTGAGTGGGAGCAACAGCAATTAGATTTTTATCGCGGTGTTTTACTGTGGCAGGCACAGGAACAATTTAGCGCGAATCTATGGGCCCAAAAACGCGCTGTGGCAAGCCTCAATAGCGAATTGGATAACCTGAATCGCGCAGGTACGTCCCTGCGCAAAGCCATTGATGAAGCGCCAGAAATTCTACCTTACCAGCAGCGCATGCTGGCGCTAGACCAGCGTTTGGCAGCCGCGACGGTTGCCATTGATCGACAAATGTTAGTGGAAGAGCAGGCCTTGCACGGACAGGTAATCGCCGCACTGGATGCACAACAAGTGCGTATTAAAAACTATTTGGCTCGAACGCGACTGAGTGTTGCGCGCCTATATGACGAGCGGTTAAAGCAGTAATGGCGCGCATCCCGTGTATTAAACGACCTTTGGCATTGGCGCTGTCTTTAGCGGGACTACTCACGGTTTCGGCGTGCAGTATGTTCGACGAAGATGCGCTAATAGATGACAGCCCAAAGTTATCTGCGTTGCAGCCAGCGCGTTTGCCGGAAGTTAAGCCCTTGGTGGCAGATACAGAGTTGGCGGTGGTTCAGCAGCGCTATCAGATGGCGCTAGAGGTGGCGGAAGATGAACGCATCAAGCGTGACATCTACGAGCGGTTAGCCGAATTAAGTATGTTGCGTGCCGAGCAAAAGCTGTTAGACGGAACCGAGGACCCTACGCCCTATTTCAACGATGTGATTGTGCAGTACGAGGCGTTACTCGCCATCACCATGGACGAACTCTACGATCCAAATAAACGACAAGAGGCCATATACCAGCTGGCCAAAGCCCATGCATTAGTGGGTAATGTCGAGGCCTCGAATGCGGTATTGGGTCAGCTCACAGAGCATCATCCCGAGGGCAGCTTTGTGGCCGAAGCGCAGTTTCGTCGCGCCGAGGCGGCCTTCAGTGCCGGTAACTATGTCACTGCCGCAGATCGCTATCAGGCGGTAATGGATGCGGGCCCGCACACACCCTATTACATTAACGCGACCTACATGCACGGTTGGAGTATGTTTAAGCGTGGCTGGTATGCCCAGTCGTTGGATTCGTTTACCACGGTGTTGGATCGTTTGCTGCCGCCGGGCGCTGATGCCGCCAGCTTGACCGCTAGCAATCGCAATTTGCTCACCGATTCACTGCGCATTATGGCGGTGACTTTTTCCTATTTAGACGGCGCTGACACAATTGAAAACACCTACGCCAGCAAGGGCAAGCGCCACTACCACCACTTGCTGTACAGCGCCCTCGGTGAACTCTATTTAGAAAAAGAGCGGTACCGCGATAGTGCGGATACCTATGGACACTATGTGTCGAATAATGCGCTAGACCAATATTCGCCCGCGTTTTCCGTGCGCCAGATTGAAGTTTATGGCCAGGGCAATTTCCCCTCGTTGATATTGCCGGCCAAAGAAGATTATGTGCGCATTTATGGGTATACCAGTGCCTACTGGAGCACGCTGACGGATGCCGAACGGCAGCCGCTGCGCACCCATTTGCACAGTTATCTAGATGAGCTGGCAAGTTACGAACACGCCAGTGCACAACAGGCCCAGATTGATATCGATAAGCTGAAATCGTCGGAGCGCGCCAAATTGGCGCCAGCGCTTCAGGCCAAACGCTCGCAGCATTATGCGCAAGCGGCACTCTGGTATTCGGAATTCATTAGCACCTTTCCGGACGATAAAAAAACGCCTGAAATGGCATTTCTGATGGGCGAGGCGCTGTTTGAAGCGGATCAGCTCGAAGCCGCATTTACGGCATTTGAACAAGTCGCTTATCAATATAAAGATGCCATCCGGGGCGCCGAAGCTGGCTACAGCGCGATTCTGGCCGCCACCGAAATGACTGGGCGCGCTACTGTGGACGTAGCAGATCAGCAAGCGTGGCAAGATTTAAAAATATCGAGTTCACTGCGTTTTGCCCAGACTTATCCAAAGGATGCGCGGGCGGCGGCGGTATTGACCCAAGCAGCCAATGAATTGTTGGCGCAAGGTAAACCCAATGACGCCATTGCCGCCGCCATTCAGGTGACTCAGTGGCAGCCGCAGCCGGACGCGGCACTGCGCAAAACCGCGTGGTTGGTATTGGCACAAAGTTATTACGACACCACCCAGTTTGAGTCGGCGGAATACGCCTACAATCAAGTGCTGGATTTGCTACCTGCACGGGACCCCCAGCGCGAGGACATAAAAACTCGCATCGCCGCCAGCGTGTTTAAACGCGCCGAACAATTGATTGCCGCTGGCAGTATCGCACTTGCTGTAGAACAGTTAATACGCGTGCAGGCATTGGCGCCGGACAGCGATATTGCCATCAGCGCGCAGTACGATGCCGCGAGCTACTTGATGGACTTAGAGCGCTGGCAAGAGGCAGAGGAGCTGTTGTTGGCATTTCGCCGACGCTACCCAAATCACGCACTGACGCCAAATATCACACCAAAAATGGTGTTGATTTATGAGCGCAGTGAAAATTGGTCGGCGGCTGCCGACGAACTGTTAAAGCAAGCGCGCAACAGTCAAGACCCGGCGTTGCAACAACAATCTCTGTATGTGGCGGCGGAATACTACGAGCGCGATGGCAATACGAAAAACGCTATAAATTATTATCGCGAATATGCACACAATTACCCGCAACCGTTTAGCCAGAACCTAGAGGCGCAGTACAAGCTCAGTGAACTCTATCGCGTCGACGGCAACAAACAGAATCGAGATTACTGGTTGCGAAAGATCATCGAGACCGATCGCACCGCGGGCGACAATCGCACCGACAGATCCATTTATTTGGCGGCCATGGCAACCAGTGTGCGGGCAGACGATTTTTATCGGACCTTTGAAAAAATTCCGCTAAAACTGCCACTAAAGCAATCCTTAGCGAAAAAGAAAAAAGCGCTACAGGACACGCTCAATTTATATCAATCCTTGCTCAAGTACGGCGTTGCCGAATACACCACGCAAGCAAGTCACCGCATCGGCGCCATTTATTCGCAACTCAGCCGCGACCTCATGGATTCCCAACGGCCCCGGGGATTGGATGAGTTGGAATTAGAGCAGTATGAAATTCTGCTGGAAGAACAGGCCTTTCCATTTGAAGAGCAGGCCATCGAAATTTTCGAGGCCAACGCGCAGCGCGCCTGGAGCGGTACATACGATGAATGGGTCAAACACAGCTTTAGCGAGCTGGAGCGATTACTGCCCGCGCGCTACCGCAAACCGGAAGCCCTGATGGAGTACAGCGATGCCCTGCACTAAGTATCTCGGTATCGGCCTGTTGCTGCTATTAACAGCCTGTGCGACGCCAAAGCCGCAGCCCGAAACGGTGGACACCGCCGCGCCCACGGAAGCGCCCGACAGCGCCACGCCCGACAGCGCCACGCCCGCAGCCCCGCGCCCAGTGACACCCAACCCCTATGCGGCGCAGCCCGAGCCCGATGACCCGGCTGCGCGAGCGCTGCTGTTGAAGGCCAATGAAGCCATGGCGGAACAGGCGTGGGGTAAGGCGGAACCCTTATTATTGCAAGCCATTGCGCAGGCGCCGGAATACTCGGGCATCTACTACAATCTAGGGCGCGTTTATCATCAGCTCAATCGGCCTGCCGAAGCGATGTTGCGATTTCAAAACGCCATTGCCGTCAACGACAAAAATATCTACGCCTACAATGCGCTGGCGGTACTCAAGCGTGAACAGGGCGACTTTAGCGGCGCGGAAACGCTCTATAAACAAGCGCTGAATATATGGCCCGATCACGCTGACAGCCATAGAAATTTAGGCATTCTGTACGATCTCTACATGGGTCGACTACACGAGGCGCTGGCGAGTTATCAGGCGTATCAGGCGTTGCAAGAGCAGCCAGATCGCTTGGTTACGGCCTGGATTGTGGATTTGGAACGCCGACTGCCAGCGCCGTCGTCAGAGCTGGAAACAACGCCTGTGGAGGCCCCATGAACCCTTGGCTACCGATTCTTTTACTGGCCATTTGTGGCTCTGATTTCGCATTTGCCCAAGACGTAACCTTGGGCACTACCGTGACCGGCAATCAGGAGCAACCCAAGGTGCTGTATATCATTCCTTGGCAGAATGCACAGCGCAGTGACACCCTACAGGGTAATATGGATTCAGCCCTATCGGATGTCTTCAAGTTGGTTGATCGCACCGAGCTGCAGCGCGAAATAGATGCCATAGAAACCTTATTACCCAATACCAAAAGTCCAACCATTGTTGAACACTGAGTTTTAGAACCGAGGAATATCACATGGATTTCATCAACACCATCGTCCGCTTCTTTCAAGAAGGTGGACCTTTTATGTACCCCATTTCCTTCGTGCTGGTGGTGGGTTTGGCCATTGCTTTGGAGCGATGGTTATTTTTAACCCACGCCAAAATCAGTAATCGACGCGCCTTTGATCGCATCCTGCCAATGCTGTCTAAGGGGGAGTACAAAAAGGTGGTTGCCATGGGCAATAGTGAAGATGCGCCGGTAGCCCGCATGGTTGCATCCGGCGTCGCACGTATGGCCGAGTCCCAGCGTCGCGATGACATTGAGCTTGCGATGGAAGAGGGCGTCATGGAAGCGGTACCGCGCTTGGAAAAGCGCACACCCTACCTCGCTACGCTGGCAAACATCGCCACATTATTGGGCTTGTTGGGCACCATTATTGGTTTGATTGCCGCCTTTACCGCAGTCGCAAATGCCGACCCCACTGAAAAAGCGACCTTGCTGTCGCAATCCATTTCAGTGGCGATGAACACCACCGCCTTTGGGTTGATTGCCGCAATTCCACTCCTGCTGCTGCACGCCATGCTGCAAACGAAAACGACGGAAATCGTCGATAGCCTGGAGATGGCCGGTGTGAAATGTTTGAACCTGATGGCCAGTGCTCGGGCTGTGGCGACCAAGACGCGCACCCAGGATGCTTCTCAGTAATCAGCGCAGGCACGGCCACGCGCACACACTGAACACTGACAAAAAGGTTTACTCATGTTGAGACACAAACACAGACACAAGCCGGAGGCCGAACTCGACATTACGTCGTTCATGAACCTCATGATTGTGTTGGTGCCCGTTTTGCTGCTCTCTATGGTGTTCTCGCACATTACCGTTCTCGATCTAAAGCTGCCCGACCTAGCTTCAGACCCAGCCTCTACGCCGGACACACCAGACCAGTACACACTGGAGGTGGTGATCTACCCGGAGGGCTTTGTGGTCAATCAGCCGGCTGGCCGCAAGTTGCGCAGCATTCCCGCGCTAACGACGGGAGAACAGGACTACCAAACCCTGTCGGAAATTCTACAAGCGGTAAAGGCACGCTTAGCTGAATTGGGGCAGGAAAAGCGAGACATTGTGGTGCTATCGCGAAAAGACACGGATTATCAAACACTGGTATCGGTGATGGATACCGTGCGTTCATTTAAAGCGGTCTTGGCCGCCAGTGAAGTGGATGCTGAATTATTCCCCGATGTTTCCCTGGGCGACGCGCCGAGCAATATCGGTTTTGATGCGACCCCAGTTGTCGAGGGAGGGACGGCGCCATGAAGCAATCACTCCGCGCGAAGCGCATGGCAAAACACCACAAGCGCACGAAGAACCAATCCAAACTGAATTTGGTGTCGCTGATGGATATTTTCACCATCTTGGTGTTCTTTCTGTTGGTAAATTCCTCTGACGTTGAAGTTTTGCAGACCGATAAAACCATTACGCTACCGACATCCACCGCAGAGACCATGCCCGATACGACTGTTGTGGTGCGTGTGAATGCTACTGATGTCTTGGTGGGCGGGCGGCCCATCGCCAAAGTTGACGCGGTGATGGCGGAAGCGGGAAACAATATTCCAGCGCTGGCGCAAGAGCTCAAATTTTTGAGCGCTAATGCGCGGCCATTGACTCCCGAAGAACAATTGCAAGGGCGCGCCGTAACGATTATGGGCGACAAGGACATACCCTACACCTTGCTGAAAAAAGTCATGGCAACCTGCGCCGAAAACGAATACCGCAATATCGCATTGGCTGTGTCTAAAGCAGCCAGTGAAGATGCGGAAACGGAAACTTAAGGCGGGGATTATGCTAGCAAAACGACAGGTCATTATCCCACCCAGTTTGCTCTTGCCCTGGTCTTCACTGGAGCATGACAACGAGCGCTACAAGAAAATATTGCTCGTGCTATGCGTGGCTTTTTTACTCTTTGGTGTTGTGATCCCGTTCATTAGCGTGCCGGAAATCACGCGTGAAAAGGCGGCAGAGCTACCGCCCCAGTTGGCGAAAATCATCCTTGAGAAAAAGGCACCAGCGCCGGCACCCAAACCGAAGGAGCCCGAGAAGCCTAAGGAAGAGCCCAAGGAAAAGCCAAAAGAGGAACCCAAACCCAAGGAAAAGCCTAAAGAGGTTGAGCCTCCAAAACCCGACGTTGCAAAAGCGCGCGAAAAAGCCGCCAGTTCAGGCTTGCTGCAATTTCAGGACGACCTGATGGACATGCGCGAAGCCTTGGATGCATCGGACGTGGCCAGCGCTAATATCACCCGTGGCGCAGCCCAGGCGGAGCAGTTAGATCGCTCGATGATCACCAGTGGCGCCAAGTCCACATCTGGTGGCATCAACAATGCCGCCGTCAGTCGGGATACGGGCGGTGTGGCACTGAGTGGTCGGGAAACCACCAAGGTGGATTCCAAATTGGCCGCGGGCGGCACGGCAGTTAAAGCGAGTAAAAACAATCGCGATGTGTCGGGCCGTAGCGAAGAGGAAATTCGCCGCGTCATGGACAAAAACAAAGCCGCTATCTTTGCCATATACAACCGCGCACTGCGCAAAAACCCCACGCTACAGGGCAAGGTGGTGGTCAAAATGGTCATTGAGCCCAATGGGTCTGTGAGTGGCACGACCTTAGTGTCGAGCGACTTAAATGATCCAGAGCTAGAGAGTAAAATTCTGTCGCGCCTGAAGTTGATTCGCTTTGCGGCGAGCAATGTCACCCAGACGTCGCTCAATTACTCCTTTGACTTCCTGCCCTACTGAGGAGACTCCATTTGCCAAACTAAAAGCCGGTTCGCCGGCTTTTTTATTTTCTATATCCTCTGGCGGGTTGTGTAAATCGCGCGTAGATTAAACGGGTATAGCCCGCCCTTGGGTGCGCTGAGGCGCTTACGCGGCAGTCAACAGGGGAGAGTTTGGTTTAGCAAGGAGTAGGCACAGTGTGGCCACCCAAAGATTGGACTGACTTAAAGCCATCTATGGTCTGGTTGTTGGTTGTTTCCAGCTTGATAGTGGTTAGTGCACTCGACTACGCCACGGGCGTGGCGCTGTCGTTTTCCCTGTTTTATCTGTTGCCGGTCATGCTGGCGGGTCGTTGGCTCGGCTACCGCATTGGCGTGGCGGTGGCTTTGCTTTGCGCGTCTGTGTGGTACGGCGTTGAGTTGCTTTCACATACGGTAATCGAGCCTTGGATTTCACTGTGGAATGGCTTGGTGAGGCTGTGCTTCTTTCTGCTGTTTAACCACATGCAAAGTCTGATTTTGGAGGCACTCGTCAAAGAACAGCAACTGGCCCGCACGGACGGACTGACTGGGGCAATCAACAATCGCCAATTCTATGCCCTGCTCGAGGATGAATTGGCGCGCCATCACCGATTTGATCAAACCCTAAGCCTAGGTTACTTGGATGTTGATGATTTCAAAGCGGTCAACGAACTGGGTGGACACAATTTGGGTGATAGGCTATTAAAAGAAATTGTGGTCACTAGCCAAAAGACATTGCGCCGGGTAGATACCATTGCGCGACTTGGCGGGGATGAGTTCGCTGTCATTTTGCCGCAAACGGACAAAGCGGCCGCGTTAAAGGCGTTAACCAATTTACAGAGTGCACTCAACAAGCGACTCAAACAATTTCCTGGCTCAGCCTCAGTGAGCATCGGTGCGGTCAGCTGCCATAAACCCGAACTGCCTGTTGGCGCGCTCATTAAATATGCCGATGAATTGATGTACCGCGTTAAGCGAAGCGGAAAAAACGGTTTGCTGTGTGAACACATTGAGCCGCCAAATACCGTTATCGAGCCTCGGCCATAACGTTCTATGATGTTTAAAGACAAGGAAAAATTAGTGAAGCGAATGTTAGTCGCGTGCCTGTGGCTCTGCGTGCTTGCCTCCGGTACATGGGCCAGTAATGACCTCTATCAGCGTGTAGAGGCATGGCAGGCCGGGTTTCCTGCCGTCGCCCTGGGCCAGCCGTTGTACCACTCCCATGCGTTAATTCACTTTTATCAGGCCCGTGGTTTTAAAACGTTGTGGGTTGCCGAAAATGGATTGACAGAGCAAGCAAAACAGTTGATCCATGAAATCGATAGCATCGGCAATGAAGGGTTACTGCCAGAGGATTATTCGGCAGCGCTGTTCGTTCAGTGGCTGCGCGAACCAGCAGCGCTGAGCACTGAATTGCTAGACGCCGAGCTGCTGCTGAGCGACCGGTTTTTAACGCTGGTGAATCATCTCAGCGCCGGTAAAACCGATCCCAATCAAGTGGCTGAACAATGGCGCGCGCCCTTGGTAAGTGATCAGGGCTTGGTTTTTTTAGAAAAAATGGCGGCAGGGCAAGCGCTGGCAACGGTGCTCGATAGCGCGAGGCCTCAGCAAGCCCGCTATCGGCGCTTGATCGATGCGCTCGCTCAAATGCGCGCACTTGCAACTGAGCCCTGGCCGGCATTTTCGCTGCGACCCTCCATAAAGCGCGAGGGTCGCGACAGTAGATTGCCCGATATTGCGCGGCGTCTGCAACTGCTGGGCGATTTGGATGTCCAGTGGTCCGGCAGCAGTTTAGATGCCGATTTAATTGAAGCGGTGCGAAATTTTCAGCGTCGTCACGGACTGCAACAAGATGGCGATATCGGCCCGGAAACCTTTAGAGCGTTGAATGTGACGCCCGCTGAGCGCGCTGTGCAGATAATGGTGAACTTAGAGCGCTGGCGCTGGCTCGATAGTGATTTGGGTAAGAAATTTCTGTTGGTCAATATTGCAGGCTTTGATCTACGGGTAATTGAAAATGACGATCGCATTTTGCAACAGCCAGTGATCGTTGGTCGTGATTACCGGAAAACGCCCGTGTTCTCCGATAAAATTCGATATTTGGTTTTCAATCCCACCTGGACAGTACCGGCAAAGCTGGCCATTCAAGACAAATTACCGGAGATTAAAGCGAATCCAAATTATCTTGCCGAGTACGGCTTTACGGTGTATCGCGGCGGCAGTCAGGACATTGTCGACCCCAGCACTGTGGATTGGGCGACCGTAAACGCGAAAAATTTTAACTTTCGATTAGTGCAGGCGCCGGGTCCATTAAACGCACTCGGCCAAGTAAAGTTTATGTTTCCCAATAGTCATGACGTCTACTTGCACGACACCCCGGCGCGAGAGCTCTTTGATAAACACCAGCGCGCTTTCAGCTCCGGTTGCATTCGGGTTGCCGATCCACTGCTGCTCGCCGAGCTGTTGTTGAAAGAGGAGGGCTGGACTCGGGAACAAATTGATCAGCTAGTGGCGTCCGGCGTAACTAAAACGGTGCCGCTAAAAACGCCGGTACCTGTGCATATCGAGTATTGGACTGCGTGGGTCGATAGTCGCAATACACTCTACTTTCGAAACGATATCTATCAGCGCGACCGGGTCTTATACGAATCGCTGATACAACCCCTTTCTCCCCCAGCGGCGCACTAGGAGCGTCTTTTACATGAATCGAGTGAATGCTTTCATATCTGCCTTTGTGCGTGTTAGTGCAGCCATTGCGTTGCTAATAATTGCCGCAAAAGCTCATGCTTTCGATGCGCAGTTGGCACCATTTTCGGCTGCCATCAATGATCGAAAAATCGATAGTGCCATTACCTTTCAACCCGTGCTGCCCAACCAAGTTATTACCCTATCGTTTGCGGATGATCATACCTATGAGTTGGATCTAGGCACCACGCAGGTAAAAAGTGTGCAGGGAAAAATCAATTGGGCAGCGCCATCAAAGGCGGGTTATTACCCATTGATTGTTCGGCAGCTGGGCAGCGCCCGGCAAATCGCGCTGCAAATATTTGTGATGGTGCCAGCCTCCGAAATAGTTGAGGGTAAATTAAACGGCTACCGCATTGGCGATTATCCGCCCGCGCGCCACGGTTTAAAAAGTTACGCAGCGCCCATCGGTTACATTGAAGTGCAGCCAAACATGTTGGATCTGAAAGTTTCACCCCACTTTACCTTGGGCCAGTTTCTTTGCAAGCAGGCGAGCGGTTATCCAAAATACCTAGTGTTGCGCCCGCGATTGCTGCAAAAACTTGAGCTGTTGTTGCAAGATATCAACGCGCAGGGCATCGCCACCGATGGCTTGGTGGTCATGAGTGGGTATCGCACGCCCCACTACAATCGCGCCATCGGCAATGTATCAGCCAGTCGGCATTTGTACGGCGGCGCGGCAGATGTGTATGTGGATGTATCGCCTAAAGACGGCGTGATGGATGACCTAAATGGCGACGGTAAAGTCGATCTAAAAGATGCCACGCTCCTGTATGAGCGCGCCGACGGAATTGTGCGTCGTACTGGCAGAAAAGATTTGGTGGGCGGAGTGGGCCGTTACAACAGCAACAGCGCGCACGGGCCATTTGTGCATGTGGATGTGCGCGGTTCTCAGGCGCGCTGGGGCTTGGATTAAGGGGCGCGTTAAAACGCCCAACTGAATCCTGCGCGCAGGGTAAAGTTTTGTGCGCGCGCACCTTCGGCATTGAGCAGATCGCGGGAGTTGCCGTAACTGGTAATCCAGTTAATACCCACGTAGGGTTTGACCGCGGCTGTGTAGTGATAACGCAGCCGCGCACCCAACTCCAATGTGCTTAGCCCTGCACCCACGCTCGTTGCCACATCATCGTGGCTATTGAAAACCACCTCCGCCTTTGGAATCAATTCGAGGCGGGGCTTGAGCTGGAAGACATGTTCTGCGCCCAGCAGCAGGCTCTGATTTTCGCCATGGGCAAAGCCGGTAATTTCTAGGGCGGTGCCCAGCGCGTTTTCCCCAGTGAACGAAACAACGCCCCAGCTTCGGGTGGGATCCGGATAGGTATCCATGCGCACCCCGGCGCGCACCTGCCACCGATTATTTAGGGCGGTTTGTACCAAGAGTTGAAGCTCGTGTGAACCCAGCAGGCGATTGGGTAATTCGGCTGCGGTTTTAAGGACGAGCGCGCGATTGCTGGCATTGCCGAAAAACAATTCGCCATCCCACAGGAGCAAACCTTGACTTCGAGCCTCCAGCTGATCGAATTCGCCAGAGAATTGTGCGCTGTCTGCCCAGGCGTGAGACATGCTGGCGATAAGGCAACTTGTAAACAGTAGCGATGGTTTCACGCGGTGATCCTTGGGTGAGTGGCCGCCATAAATCAGCCGAAAGTGCTAACCAGTTATAGCTTAGTGGTACGAATGGCGCGTTATACCGCGTGCCATTGGGCTGTGCAAACAATAATGGTTACTATGCAGAGTCTGACAGGAGGTCTGGCTAACATGACACACATTCACCGCCGCGCGTGCCACCTCTGCGAAGCCATTTGCGGGCTCGAGATTGAATCCGAAGGCGAGCAGATTCTTAGCATTAAAGGCGACAAGGACGATCCCTTGAGTCGCGGCTACATTTGTCCTAAAGCGGTGGCTCTGCAAGATATTCACACCGATCCGGATCGCCTGCGCGAGCCGCATATAAAAACCGAGCAGGGCTGGCGGGCCGTGAGTTGGGCCGAGGCCATCGACCATGTGGCCGAGCGCTTAACCCGGGTGCAGGCGCAACACGGCGACGACAGCGTGGCGGTCTACGCCGGCAACCCCGCCATTCACTCGGTGGGTACCTGGCTCTATTCCGGTATGACCACGCGCGTGCTCAATACCCGCAACCGCTTTTCGGCGACCTCGGTAGATCAATTGCCGCATCATGTAGTGGGCCGGTTAATGTATGGCCATTGGCTGCGCATTCCCATCGTAGATTTAGACCGCAGCCAGTGGTTGCTGATGTTGGGCGCCAACCCTTTGGCGTCTAACGGCAGTGTGATGACAGCACCCAATATGCCGGGTCGCCTCAAGGCGTTGCAGGCCCGCGGTGGCAAACTCATTGTGGTGGACCCGCGCCGCACGGAAACTGCAAAACTCGCCGACCAATACTTGCCCATGCCACCGGGCAAAGATATCTACTTTTTGCTAGCCATGTTGCACCACCTGTTTGATCGGCAATTGGTGAATCTCGGCCATCTACAACCCTATGTGGCGGGGATAGACACACTCGCCGATGCCCTCGCGCCCTTCACGCCTGCGTTGGCCGAACAGCACACCGGCATCACTGCTCGCACCATCGAAAATTTGGCGGAACAGTTGGCACGCGAGCCGAAGGCAGCTGTGTATGGACGCATGGGTGTCTCCACCCAAGCCCACGGCAGTCTGTGCCAGTGGGCCATTCAACTGCTCAACATCGTCACCGGGCATTTGGATGTGGAGGGCGGTTTATTGTTGACGCGCCCAGCCATCGATCCAGCGGCGCCAGGCAGCAATCCGCAAGAGCTGGGTAAGCGCCATTCGCGGGTGCGCGGTCTGCCGGCGTTTGCCGGCGAGTTTCCCGCCGCCACCCTGGCCGATGAAATACTGACACCGGGCGCAGGGCAGGTGCGCGCAATGGTGACTATCGCGGGCAACCCCGTGCTTTCTACTCCCAATGGCGGCCAGCTCGATCAGGCGCTCGCGCAATTGGATTTTATGGTGGCAGTGGATTTTTACCTCAACGAGACCACCCGCCACGCCGACGTGATTTTGCCGCCCGCCTCGCCGCTAGAACGCGATCACTACGACCTTATTTTTCTGGCGCTGGCGGTGCGCAATACCGCCCGCTACTCAGAGGCATTGTTTGCCAAGCCCGAAACCGCCCGTCACGATTGGGAAATCTTTGCCGAGCTGGGCAATGCGCTGCGCGCGCGCAAGGGGCAAGCCGTTAAACCAGTGGTGCCGCCGGCGCAGATGTTGGATCACATGCTCCAAGCCGGTGCCTACGGGCTGTCGCTCGCGCAATTGCGCGACCAGCCGAGTGGGGTGGATCTCGGTCCCTTGGCGCCGCGCATGGCGGAGCTTTTTAGCGCCGAGCAACCCATCGAATTGGCGCCTGAACCATTTCTGCAAGCGGTGCGCGAACTCCCCAACCCGGCAACGCCCGATTCCGCGCTACAGCTCATCGGCCGTCGCCACATGCGCTCCAATAACTCGTGGATGCACAACTACCACCGGTTGGTAAAGGGCAAGCCCCGCGATCAGCTGTTCATGCACCCCGTCGATATGGCCGCGCGCGGCATTGTGGACGGTGCGCAAGTGGCCATTGCCAGTCGCATCGGCAAGGTCCAGGCCAAGGTGCAGGCCTGTGAAGATTTGATGCCGGGTGTGGTCAGTTTGCCCCATGGGTTTGGCCACCATCGAGCTGGCATTGGCACGCAGGTGGCGTCTCGCCATGCCGGCGTGAGTGCCAACGACCTCACGGACCATATGGCGCTCGACAGTGTGTCGGGCAACGCCGCTGTAAATGGTGTGCCCGTCACAGTTAGCGCCATTGCCGAGTCAAAAGTGGAGCCGGTCACAGCCTAGGCCACCAGCGCCGTGCTAGCATCGTCCGTCTTTTGACCACAGTGAAGTATTCCCATGGAGCAGCGAGCCGAACCTGCGCGCGCGGCAGTTGTACCGGGCGCAGACCCCACCCTCATTCGGTCTCGTGCGCCCGGTCAACGCCGAGCGGCGCAGGTTAAAAAGATCAATCCCTTCGCCAAGGATCCAGTTACCGGTTGCCTCAATTACATGGCCTTGCGGCCGCACTTGCTGGATGGCGATGTGCTGTTGTTTCGGCCACGGGGTTGGTTGGCGCACTGGCGTCGATTGAACGGTGGCGCCGCCGAGCACTTGGGATTGATCGCTCGCTGGGGCGATCGAGTCATGGTGTTCGAACAGACTGCTACCGGCGTCAACGCGCGACTCTTGTCGGCTTGTTTAGAAGATTTCTCGGGCTCAGTGGAATTGTACAAGGCTAAACCCAGCCTGAAGATGAGCGCCTCCCAGCGGCAGTTGGCTCGCGCACACCTGTTGAGCGGGTTAACCGCCAGACCCGGCTGGCGAGAGCGTTTGGCACCGGAGGTCGATGGCGTCGAATTGGCCTTGGCTGCCTACCAATGTGCAAATTTGCCGTTGCTGCCGCCCGAGCCCGACCCAGAGGCCACGCTATCAGCCGCGCGTGCGCTGGTGCGTGCGCCGCAATTAGCGCGGGTTGGCCCGCTGAAATAACGAAAGATTGGGCCCCTGTTGTCTGCGCCAGCAGGGGGGTAAACTAGCCCACCCCAATCGTGAACCTTCGCCATGCGCGCCCTCTGTCCCCACTGCCGACTTTCTGCCACGGCCTGCTTGTGCGCCAGCGCCGTGCCTTTGCGTGCGGCTACCGAGCTCTTGGTATTGCAACACCCCGACGAAGTGCGCCACCCGAAAAACACCCTGCGTTTGGCGCGTCTATGCCTACCCGAAATACAGGTGCGGGTGGGGGAGTCGCCCCAGGATTTTGCCGACCTGCCACAATGGATTGGCTCGCGTCGCGCGCTGCTCTGCTACCCGGACGACACCAGTGCCACCCTCGAGCAGGTGGCGCCGCCGGAGCTGTTGATATTCATTGATGCCACATGGCGCAAAGCCTATAAAATACTGCAGCTCAATCCGTGGCTGCAGGCGTTGCCGCGCTGTCACTTCGACGCGGCGCCGGAGGGCGATTACCGCTTGCGCAAAACCTCACGGGCGGGTGGCTTGTCCACGCTAGAGGCCATTGCCTATGGGCTAAACTGTGTGGAGTCGGCGGACTACAGCGCCCTCAATCAGTTGCAGGCGCTGTGGGTGGAACGGATGCAAGGCTTTATGCCGGAGGACGTCAGGCAGCGTTATGAACCTTGAAGCACTGGAATTTACTCGCCGTCAGGGGCTGGATTTGCCCTTGGCGAATGCGTTTTATAAGCGCGTCGACAAGCGCTTAAAGGCCCGAGCGGATGAGCGTGTGTGGACCGCCCAGTGGCAGGGTCAGACAGTGGCGGCCTTGCGCCTGCGGCCATTGCCATCGGGTGAGCACCTAGTGACCGGTGTATTGGTAGACCCCGAGTGGCGTTGCCGAGGCATTGCGCGGCGTCTACTCGAGGAGGCCCGCGTCGATTTCAGCCGCCGCTACACCTACCTGTTCTGTGAGCCCCAATTGGCGCCACTCTATACCCATACGGGCTTCCAGCAGGTGCAAAAAAACGACATGCCAGACCCGCTAGTAGGCCGCTGGCAGGCCTATCAGCGCAAGACTCCCGAACTCATTGCCATGTGTTTTAACTGACGGAAATTCCCCATGGGTTGTTTGTATTTTAAATTGCACGATGTACCCGCGCCCGAAGCCGAGGCCGTGCGCACGCTGCTCAACGACGCCGATATCAGCTTCTACGAAACCGATGCCGGCAATTGGGGTTTGTCTTTGGCGGCCATTTGGCTTACCCACGAGGCCGACAAAGCTCGCGCTGACGCCCTTTTGGCCGACTACCAAGCCCAGCATCGGGCCGAGGCCCAAGCACAATTGGCCGAAGCCGGGATGGAGAGTTTGGCCCAGCGCTTTGCGCGCCAGCCGCTGCGATTCATCGCGGCGCTCCTGGCGGTGGCCGCGATACTTTATTTATCCGTCATGCCCTTTACTGGCGCTTGGTCCTGACCCGTGAGCAGCGTCCAGAAGGCGGCGCGGGCCTGCGGGCTGTTGTCGCGCTCCGTAAAATAGGCCACGTGCGCATCGGCATCGGCACGGGGGTTTAGCACAATGCCCCACAACGGTTTGATCTGGTTGGGTACCAGCGAATAGCGCACATCCACCACGCGGTGTTGATCATCCACCGCCACGTAGCCGTTGGAAAACCAGTGAAAGCGTGCGATGTCGCGCGCCTGTTGGCTGTGTTGATCCAGCCACGGAAAATCGCGCACTACCTCGAGCTTGCGCAAGCGATCGCCGGGGTACACTTTGGGCTGGCCCAGCACGCGCACGGCGTCCACATAAAAGTGCTGATCGGTTTCGTACACCAGCTTCCACAGCCACAGGTTGGCGAAGGTGGGTTTGGCTTCTAGACGCACCGGCACGTGGCCCCGCGCCTGCGCCAGCTGCCAACCGGCGGCCTCGGCGCGCTCGCGCTGCAGCGCGCCCAAACTTAAGTAACACAGTGCCCACACCACACCCAGTTGGGCGCAGCGAGGATTGCGCCGCACTAGTCCAAACAGCAGCAACACCAACAGCGGTAAAGTAAACAGCGGATCGATGATCGACACTGTGTTCCACGCGAAGCGCTGGTCCGACAGGGGCCATAACAGCAGGGTGCCGTAGGTGGTACAGGCATCCAGTAGCGCGTGGGTGGCATAGCCAAGCGTGGCAAACAGCAGCGACTGTTTGAGACTCAAACGCAGACGCCGCCCCAGCAGCCAGTGCAATAGCCAGCCGCACACCAGTCCACCAATGGGAATAAACAGCAGCGAGTGGGTGAATTGTCGATGGAATTCCAGAAACAACAGGGGGTCGGTGCTGGAGCGGATCAACACATCCAAATCCGGGGTCATGCCGGCGATACCGCCGATAACGGTGGCGCCCACAAGGGTTTTGGCTTTGGCGGTGCTCTGCGGCAAGGTGGCGCCCAAGACGCCTTGAGTTACGGGGTCCATACTAATGTCACACACAAAAAGAGTGCGGCCACTGTAAAACGCCCGGCAAAAACCCGCCAGCCCCATGCGCCGACCGGATAGAGATCGTATGATGGGCGCCACTCGGTACACTTGGTTACAGCCACGTTTAGCAAGGAATGTTCATGTTCAAAGCACTGCGCGCCCGCGGGCAAGCGTTGTATGACAAATGGCACAGCCCAAAGCCCATTGAAGATACCGGCGCGCTGTTGAGCCCGACGCGACTCGGCCAATTGCGCCTGCAGCAATTGGAGACGCTGCCCGAGTCAGTGTTGCAGGCCTTTGCGCCCGATCCCTTGGCGTGGCAGGACCCGCGCTTCGTCGGGCGTGAGTTGGCCTTGGCAGCGCTGGAAAAAGTAGTGGCGCAATGGCGCGAGGGCAACGGCCGGCTGGCGGTGCTGGTGGGGCCACCGGGTTGTGGGTTGACGTCAACCCTCAATCAACTGCGCGAACAGGCAGAGCGGGTCAGCTATTTGAGTTTGCCGCACCGGCCCTGCTCCCATGCCGATGTCATGCGTCTGCTGCAATCGGTGTTCAGCCTAGACACTGCACCCACCAGCACTAGCGCCGCCATCGAGTTGATCAACAATCTACCGCCTAGCATTATCCTGTTAGACGACGGCCACATGCTGTTGGCGCGCAAGATGGGCAATGGCGCAGCCTTGCAAACCTTGGGGGCGGTGTTGCTGGCGACCCAGGAGCGCCACTGCTGGGTATTGGCGTGCGCCAAACAAGCGTGGCGGCGGCTGTGTTTTATGTACGGTTGTCATCGCCTGTTTGTGCACGTGGTGGAGATTGAATACTTCACCGAGCCAGAGCTTACCCAATCGGTAGAGGCGCGCTTGTACGGCTTGGGTTACCAATGGCAAGTGCGCGTAGGGCTGAAGGAGGGGGAGCGCGACCCGCTCGCGCCATATTTTTCGCTCTTGCACGACCACGCCGAAGGCCATCCCCAGCTGGGTTACTTTTTGTTGTTGCAGGCGCTGATAGTTGAAGAGCAGGGCCAGCTATTGGCCCTGGAAGATATACCGCGCCTTGATGTCGCCGGCCTCAAGAGCTGTGCCGATGATGAATTGTTTAGCCTCGCTGAGATTTACGCCCACGGCGGGCTCCACAAGGTGGAGCACGAAACCCTGTTTCGGCTAGCGCCCGATCAAAGTTTGGTGCGCCTAGAGCAGCTGCGCCAGTTGGGCCTGTTGGTGCGCGATCAATCCAATTACCGGTTGGCACCGCTCATGGCGCAGGCCACGGTACAGCACTTGGTAAACGCCAATCGGCTCTATTAAACGCGGCGAATGACGGACAGAGAATTGACCTATGGAAATGCCCAGTGAAGCGCTTGAAAAGTTTTTAACGCTGTTTTCGCCCGGCAAGTTGATGGCGATAGCGCTGTTGGTGGCCGCGGCGTGGCTGCTGCTGACCCTCATGTTGTACCTGTTGCAGCAGCTGGCCTTACAGTTTCCGCGGCACCGCTTGCTGATCAACCGCATCTACCCGCTCACGCGGGTGATCATTTGGAGCGCCGTGGTGCTCTACGCCGTGGTCGGCATTATTCAACCCCACGCCAGCGTGCTTTTCGCGATCATGGGGTCTGCCGGTTTGGCACTGGGTTTGGCCACCCAAGAGCCCATCAAAAACATGGTGTCGGGCCTCATTATCATGATCAATCCGCCCTACCGGGTGGGCGATATGGTGAATCTGGCGGGCCA
The DNA here is from genome assembly GCF_014192475.1 of Simiduia aestuariiviva. Classification (GTDB taxonomy): domain Bacteria; phylum Pseudomonadota; class Gammaproteobacteria; order Pseudomonadales; family Cellvibrionaceae; genus Simiduia; species Simiduia aestuariiviva. The sequence goes on along the minus strand of NZ_JACHXZ010000004.1, from coordinate 345,442 downwards.
CTACGGCGAGGTGATCAAACTGGAGTGGAGTGTCACTTGGCTGCGCACCTTCGATGACAATACCGTCATGGTGCCCAATGCCGAGGCGCTCAAGACGGCGGTATCCAATTCCAACAGCGGCGCGTTGGATGAGCAAATTGCGGTCACTTTGCAGTTGCCTGCGCACTCTGATCACCAGCGCGCCATGCAATTGGCGCGCGAGGCCACGCTCTGCTCACCCTACTGTTTCTTGAAGAAGCCGGTAGCGGTATTGCTCGGCACTGAAAATGTCATGGGTCAGGTGATGCTTACCATCACCATCAAAGCCTATGTGTTGGATGTGCGACTGGAGCGGCGTTTTGCTACCGACATCCACGTGCGCGTAATCGACGCCTACAAAACGGCGGGCCTGTGGCCGCTGCCCTTTGAGCCAGTCAATGCGGCTTAGCGCATGAGTTTTTGAGGGTTGGGGGCAGGGTGCAGACACTCGAACAGTTAATGGGCAACCACCACCAAACTGGCAGCGTGCAATGGTTGGCGGTGCGACCGGCGCGGCGCGAGCCCATGGCGGTGGTGGATGCCGTCGAAGCGCTGGCCGATCGGGGTTTGACGGGCGATCGCTATGGCTCCAAAGGCGGCAAGCGCCAAGTGACGTTAATTCAGTGGGAACATCTGCCCGTGGTCGCCAGTCTACTGGGCCTGGGCGCCCTCGACCCCGCGCGGCTGCGCCGCAATATTGCCATCTCCGGTATCAACCTTACGGCGCTAAAAGATCGTCAATTCCGTTTGGGCTCGGCAGTCTTGGCCTACACCGGCTTGGCGCACCCCTGCTCGCGCATGGAAGAGGTACTGGGTGCAGGCGGTTACAACGCCCTGCGTGGCCACGGCGGCATCACCGCACGGGTGCTGCACTCGGGCGTGATTCGAATGGGCGATACCTTAACGCCGCTGTAACGAACGCCGCTGTAAGGCCGCGCTATTTCAACAGCGATTTAATTGCACCCGCAATGTCCTGCACCTCGTCCATGCACACTTCGTGAGCCATGGGGTAGGTTTGGTAGTGCGGCGCCAAGCCCATGTCTTGCAGGCGGCGGCGCGCTTCTATGCCCATGGCCTCGGGCACCACATCATCGCGATCACCGTGAAATAAAAACACGGGTATCTGGGCGTTGGCGGCGCTGGGGGTGAGGCTCTTCCAGGTGGCGAAATAGGTCGATAGCGCCAAAATGCCGGCTAGGGGTTTGGCAAAGCTGAGCCCGCAGTGGTAGGCCACTGCGCCGCCCTGGGAAAAGCCCGCCAGCAGGATTTTATCGCTGGCAATACCGCGCGCAATTTCCCGCTCGATCAGCGCGGCGATGGCGTCGCTGGAGGATTGAATCTGCGCCTCGTCGATCTTGCGCTCGAAGTCCATGGCCAAGATGTCGTACCACGCGGGAATCACATAGCCCCCGTTTATGGTCACGGGAATTTGCGGTGCATGCGGAAAAATAAAGCGCACCGCTAAATCCGTGAGCCCCAGATGCGGCACCAGGGGTTCAAAATCGTGGCCACTGGCGCCCAGCCCGTGCAGCCAAATGACGCTGGCAGTGGGGTTGGGAGCGGTTTCGACGGTAATGTGAGGCAGGTAATTCATTTATACTGTCCGGAAATTTTTGGGGTGTGTCATGGCTGCTGATGATAACTGCTTTTCCTGTGCCTTTGGCGATCTGACGCTCACGCGCGCGTCGCGCAGCCACAGTCGCACAGAGCAAAACCTGCAAGCCTGGGACGCCGCCGATGAATTATTGCTCGCGCATTTAGCTGAGCAGGGCGTGGCCGACGGCGCGCGCCTATTGATTGCCAACGACGCCTTCGGCGCCCTGGTCACCGCTTTGCCCACCAATACTGCCATCGCATTTTGCTCCGATTCCTTTTTAGCGGCGCGGGCCGCGCGCGCTAATCTTTTAGCAAATGACAAACCTGATGCGCACATTGCGTGGCACACCAGCCTAGATGCGCCGCAACAGCCGCTGGATTATTTGCTCATTAAATTGCCCAAAAATTTATCGCTCTTGGAAGATCAGTTATACCGGTATCGCCATCTGTGCAGCGCGTCTACTCAAGTGATTGCAGCGGGCATGGTCAAGCACATGAGCGCGGGAGCCTTCGACCTGTTCGAAAAACTGCTGGGCACCACCGCCACATCGCTGGCCAAGAAAAAAGCGCGTTTGATTTTTTGCACGCCTCAAGAAAACTGTCGGCAATCGGGTAGCTCGCCCTACCCATTGCGCTATGCTTTCGAAGCGCGAAACCTCACGCTCAGCAACCACGCCAACGTATTTTCCCGCGCGTCAATCGATATCGGCACGCGCTTTTTTTTGCAGCAATTGCCGCGCGCCGAGGCGCCGCTACACATTGCCGATTTGGGTTGCGGCAACGGCCTAGTGGGGCTGGCAGTGGCGCAGCAGATGCCCCAGGCGCATATCGATTTTTACGACGAATCGCACATGGCCTTGGCCTCTGCAAAACAAAATATGTGTGACCACTTTCCGCAGCGTGCAGACCAGTGTCAATTTATCGCCGATGATTGCATGGCCAGTGCGAACGCCGATCAGTACGATTACATCTTTTGCAATCCGCCCTTTCACCAACACAATGTGGTGGGCGGTTTTGTGGCCAACCAAATGTTTCACGATGCCCGCCGCGCCTTGAAAACGGGCGGTGAATTTTGGGTGGTGGGCAATCGCCATTTGGGTTATCACGTGCACCTCAAGCGCATTTTTGGCAATCTGGTGCAGGTGGCAGCCAATGAAAAATTTGTGGTTCTGAAGGTCAAAAAGCGATGAGCGTTTGCCCAAAATGTCACTACCAGCGCACCCATAAAGATGCCCAGGTGCATCCAGATCTGTGCCCGGCGTGCGGCATAGCAATCAATAAATGGCGGGCCCGGACGCCGACTGACGCAGAGCCCGCCACAGGGCCCACAGCCCCGGCGGCTACGCACAACTTGAGCAGCCGCTTGCGCGAGCACTTCATGTGGGTGCCCGAGCCTTCGCCCACGGATAACCTGTGGGGGCGAGCACTAGTGAGTGGATTGTTGGGGTTGTGGGGCTTGTGGTTTGTGGTGCACGGCGTCGACTGGGAGGTGATCGGCGGTTCGTTTATGCACAACATCAATTTGCCTTTTCACGAATTTGGCCATGTGCTGTTCATGCCCTTTGGTCGCTTCATGACTATTCTCGGTGGCAGTCTGTTTCAGGTGATGTTGCCGTTGATCTTGTTGTGCGCATTCAGTTTTCAGCAACGCGACAACCACGCTGCCAGCGTCATGTTGTGGTGGTGTGGTCAGAGCTTGGTGGATCTAGCTCCCTATATTGCCGACGCCCCTTATCGCGGGCTGCCCCTCGTGGGTGGTGCCGGCGAGGAAAGTCACGATTGGGGCAATCTGCTCACCCAATTGGGTTGGCTGGATCAGGCGCAGACCCTCGCGCGCGCCAGTTTTGGGCTGGGTGCCGTGGTGATGGCTGCATCTTTGTGGTGGGCGTTTTGCCTGTTGCGCAAACGCCATCGACTAAACCACGAGTCCTGAGTTTGCCTTTTACTTTGCCCGCTCCCATAGGCTTGTTATTCTTGCTCCCACACTCCCCAAGAGTCTGCCCGTATGTCCATACCTATCGCGTGTTTAATCATCGCCGCATTGCTCATACTGATATCCAAAGCCCCTGTGGCCGTTGCCATGGCGCGCTTGGATGGCCGTTACGACAACCGCAACCCGCGGGCCCAACAGGCGAGGTTGCAAGGCTTTGGCGCCCGCGCACTGGCGGCCCATCACAACTGCATTGAAGCCTTTCCGCTATTTGCCGCCGGCGTGTTAGCCGCGCTGTGGGCGGGCGCGTCTGAACAATGGGTGAATGCCCTGAGTATCATTTTTATCGTGGCGCGGGTGTGTTACCTGTTGCTCTATTGGTACGACTGGGACAAGGTGCGCTCCCTCGTCTGGGGCGTAGGATTAACGGCCAGCCTGTGGCTGATGGCGCTAGCACTGTAAATTTGGATTAATCGATATGAGTTCCCTACAAGATCAATTGTTGAAAGCCGGCTTGGTGGATAAAAAAACTGCCAAAAAAGCGGGCAAAGATATGCGCAAGCAACAAAAGGTGGCCAAGAAATCGTCACAGCCTCAAGTGGATGAAGCCAAACTGGCCGCAGAGCAGGCGCGTGCAGAAAAGATTGCCCGCGACCGTGCGCTGAACGCCGAGCGCGACGCCGTGGCCCAACAAAAAGCCATTGCCGCGCAAATTAAGCAGATGGTCGACACCAACAAGCAAAGCAAAGGCGATGGCGACATCGCCTACAATTTCACCTTTGAAAAGAAAATCAAAAAAATCTATGTCTCGGCTGCCGTGCAAGCGCACTTAATTGCGGGGCGATTGGTGATCGTAGGGCTTGAGGGGCGCTTTGAGTTGGTGCCCAAAGTTATCGCCGAAAAAATTCTGGAGCGGGATCCAAACATGGTGGTGTTGGCGCCCAAACACGCGGAGCCCGACAACGAAGACGATCCCTATGCAGACTACCAAATTCCCGACGATTTAATGTGGTAACACCATGACGGACGCGCCAGCAGTCGTCGCGGCCACCGAGGCATGGTTGGCGTCGGTAGTTATCGGGTTAAACCTGTGCCCCTTTGCGCGCAAGCCGCAGCGCGCCGGTACCATTCGCTATGCAGTGTCGAGTGCGCGCGACGATGAAGCCGTGATGGCCGATTTATTGCGCGAGTGTCAATTGCTCGATGAACAACCCGCTGAACAGTTGGAAACTACACTGCTGATTATTCCCGAGCACCTACAGGATTTTTTCGACTTCAATCACTTTTTAAATTTGGCGGACTGGCTCTTGGAGCGCTATAGCTACACGGGTGTGTATCAATTGGCGACCTTTCACCCCCACTATCAGTTTGCCGACACCGCGCCCGACGACGCAGAAAATCTTACCAATCGCGCGCCCTATCCCATCTTGCATTTGTTGCGCGAAGACAGCATGGCCAAAGTATTGGACCAATACCCCGATCCCGAGGCTATCCCTGAAAACAATATCCGTAGAGTCAGCGCGCTGAGTGAAGCGCAGCGCAGACAATTATTCCCGTATCTTTTTGCGACCTAGCGCGAACTGCCAACAACCTATCAATCGGAGTGATCACATGCATTATCTGCACACCATGGTGCGCGTACACGACCTCGATGCCTCATTAGATTTCTATTGTAAAAAATTGGGCTTGATCGAAATCAGCCGCAAAGACAGTGAAAAAGGCCGCTTTACTCTGATCTTTTTGGCCGCCCCCGGCGATGAAGCCCGCGCGCGTGAACAGCAGGCGCCCATGCTGGAGCTCACCTACAACTGGGACCCAGAAACCTACACCGGAGGTCGCAATTTTGGCCACTTGGCCTACCGCGTTGAAGATATTTACGCGCTGTGTGAATCCCTGCAGCAACAGGGCGTGGTCATTAACCGGCCACCGCGCGATGGCTATATGGCATTTATCCGCTCGCCCGATGGCATCTCCATCGAGCTATTGCAGCAAGGTGAACCCAAAGCGCCCGCAGAGCCCTGGGCCTCCATGGCCAACGTGGGTGAGTGGTAGCGATGGCGGCGCCAGTCAACCTGCTGCAGAAGCTTGCTTTGATCAACGAGCACTGGTCGCCCAAGGTAGTGGCCGAGATGAACGACTACCAATTCAAACTCGCCAAGCTCAAGGGTGAGTTCGTTTGGCACAGTCACGACCATACCGATGAAGTGTTTATGGTGCTCAAAGGCGAGCTCACTATCGAACTGCGCGACGGTGCGGTGGCGCTCAGCGAGGGCGACTTGTACGTTGTGCCCAAGGGTGTCGAACACAGGCCTGTGGCGCAGCAGGAATGCCAGGTATTGTTGGTAGAGCCGCGCGGGGTGGTCAACACCGGCGAGGCCGGCGGCGATTTGCAGGCACCCAATGACGTGTGGATTTGAGCCGCCGCCAGCGACTATGGGCTATGCTGAAACGATTGCGAGCAAGCTGACCGACATAAAAGCAGATCGCCACTCCTAACACAGGGTAGGGCTATGTTAAAAATTGTTGCCATCGACCACCTAGTACTGCGCACAGACAATCTTGAACCCATGCTGCAATTTTATGGTGATGTGCTGGGGTGTACCTTGGAGCGCGAAGATCTTGAGTTAGGCCTCTATCAACTGCGCGCAGGCACCGGCTTAATTGATCTGGTCACGCTCGACGGCACGCTCGGCAAGCAGGGCGGCCCGGCACCGAGCGCGAAGGGCAACAACCTGGACCACCTGTGTTTGCAAATAGAACCTGAAGAAGAAACGAAAATCCTGCAATACCTCGAGGCTCAGGGAATCGAAGCCGGTCCCTTCAAAGAGCGCTACGGCGCACAGGGCTTTGGCCCTTCACTTTACCTACAAGACCCCGACGGCAATACCGTTGAGCTGCGCTGCCATCGCTACTCCTGATTAGCGCTCAACAGTTAACGCTACATTTTTCCGCATGGCCGCATAGTGTCTATCGAACACGACGAAATAATTAATCAACTGTTCGCCCTGCCGACAATGACCGGCCACATCCAGTGCCAGTGCCGCAGATTCGGCAGTGGACAAATAATTGTCGTGGGCCGCTACCCGCGTGGAATAGCGTGCACGGGCCGCGGGGTTAAGCTTGAGTGCCGGCACCCCCTGTAACCAAGGGCTCAGGTTATACATGCGCCGCCCCTGCTTCCACGTACCATCCAAAAAAATTAGTGTCAAAAGGCGCCCGTCAGCCACCGGCTCGGACAAGACTTTGCGTTCGCCCTGTTCGTCACCGGGAAATATCACCACGCATTGGCGGGCCGGGTCTGCCAGCAACGCCAACAGCGCGGGCTCAGGGCTGAGCCTATCCCACAAAAACGCATGGCACCGGTCTGGAAAACAATCGGCAATCAAACGCCCGGTATTGGTGGGCTTAAACAACTCATCGCGGTGCATGATCAACACAAACTCCGCTGGGCAATCTGCGCTCTGCAAGTGCGCGCAAATGCAATGGCTCGAGGTTAGCTGACAGCGTTCACAGCGAATGGCGGAAATGCCACGGGCATTGTAGTGACGAGTAGAGGTCGCCATCGCTTGCTTGCGCAAGCGGTGGTAGGCAGTTTCGGACGTGCGCGTGTTAGCCATAGCCAGAATCAGCGTTGTGCAAAATAGGCGCGCATTATATCGCAGGTATTGGGTGGGAGCGTATCTGGATATTGGTGTTCGGATGCGGCGTTGTATAAAGCCGTGGCTGGCTACATATATAAAAGCCGCAATATTTTGCTGATTGGGGAATAAGCTTGTGATAACTTACTGAAATTACTGCAATTGGTCCGTTGAGTTGTTCATTGGTTGGCTAGGTATGTGGATCAGCATCATAAAATATTGCAAATTTGAATCAATTGCTAAAACAGATAAGCGGTAATCCAAGTAGGTAGTTGGATCCGTCATGACAGCCAATTTACTAGCCGTGACGCTAATAATTGCTGAGTGTGATTTTTCAAAGGTATCTATTGTAAATTTAAGGGATCTGCAAAAAATGTGGATTTAGTCAATCAAAGTAGAATAGTAGGCTTGAACTTCTGCATTTGTTTAAGGTTTGTTAAATGATTAAATTAAAATTTCTATTGGCCATAGTGCTGCTTGCGTTAAGCGGTTGCACCAATGTAAGCAATCTTCCATCTAACTACGTATTCAGTCCTGACTCTGAAACAGGGATATTACTGGCGTCTGTGAGCTATCACGGCACCTATTCTGGATATTCTATAAAGTTCAGAAAAGTAGGGGGTGCTGAGTGGCAAAAAATACAGATTGGGTCTGGAACAGCTTTCTTGCCTCCAGGAATGCTTGATTGGGATATAGAGGCGCCAGGGTTAAGGGGTAACGTTTTTGCCATTGAACTACCTGAGGGTGAGTATGAATTTGCATCTTGGTTCGTATCAAGTGGAGTAGCTTCAATAGGTCCAGTTGATCCATTTAGCATCAGATTCAATATCTACCCAGGAAATATAACTTACGGCGGCGGATTTCACTTTATAAGAGAGTCTGGGTTTGGTGCCACGGTAACAGGTGTGAATGTAAACTACGAAAACAAATACGATCGAGATGTTCCGATTATAAGAAAAAAATATAGAAACCTCGACACTAAATTAATTAAAAATAATGTTGAGATAACTGATCCAATTTCTAAGTTAGGGGCCGGTAATTCAACAACGATTACGCCAATATTTATTATGTACTAAAGAAATTTAGGGTAAGTGTAAAGCTGCTAACAGCTAAAGATAGCTAGGTATTGGACAAAAAGATATGCCAGATAAAAATACTTCACTACCTAACTAAGCGTCCTTAATTCAGCTATAGATGCTAGGGCTTTAACTTGAAACCAATGAGATCTGGCGGACTGGTACACGAATTGCCCCTTGATTTGGCCAACGGGCTCGCTGAAGAAGGCGTAATTGGCGCTTGGGAAGCCCTGTCTGCGATTGGTAGAAACGAGTTTATTTGTTGGATCGAAGACGCCAAAAAACCGGATACACGGGATAAACGCATTGTTCGAACTATCGGGCAGCTGCTCGAGGGCAAGAAGCGGCCCTGCTGCTGGGTAGGCTGTATTCATCGCACAGATAAAAAACCAAGCCAATGGCAGTAGGAAGTTTTGATCAATAAAACACCAAAAAAACAGGCGCCAATAAGCGGCCAATAAACACTCAGCGCTCGAGATTCAGCACCCGTCAAACGCCAAGTTTTCGCATTCCCCGTTCGCTCCCGCCACAATTTACATGCTTCTATGTGCCTCCCAAAGCAGTTACCATGCAACAACAGCCTGTGGAGCACCTCATGATTCGAATAATAGTTATCGCAGCAATCCTGTTTCTGGTATTTGTCTTTATACGACAGCTTAGGAATTATTTAGCCCGCGATCAAAAGATTGAAGAGCTAAAAGAGACCCGGCTCGATACCCACATGAAAGACATCGACAAAGAAATCGCGAAAGAAAAGCGCCGCCAGGAAGAATTGGAGGCGGAAATTCAAGATATCAAAACTGAAAAATCGAAACACAACAAGGAAGAAGATCAATGAATGGCATTCCAACTAAACTCATTGCGAGCGGCGTTGCATTTGTGGCGCTCATCATACTGTTCATCACCGCTTTTGGTATTAACGATGCGGGCCACAGAACGGTGGTTCAGTACCCAACCGGCACTCTCTACGTAAAATTTACACCGGGTATCTACCCGCAGTGGTTTGGCACCACCGAGGTGTATAACGATGTACTGACCTTCGATTATGACAAGACCCCTTCCAAGGACGAGTCGTCTATTGATCAATTGGGTATTTCCGTGCGTTATCAGGACGGTGGCACTGGCACTGTGTACGGCAAGGCGCGTTTTACATTGCCCAACGATGAAGACACCATGCTGCACTTGCACAAGGCGTTCCGCTCCAACCGGGGTGTGGCGCAAAAGCTGATTAAGTCGGTGACCGAAGAGGGCATGAACTTGACGGCGGGCTTGATGAGCTCTGAAGAGGCGTACGCCGAAAAGCGCAGCATCTACACCCAGTGGGCCAGTCAGCAAATTTCACAGGGCAAATTTCAAACACGGTTAGAAACCATTACCTCTGTGGATGAAAGCACCGGGAAAACCGTCACCAAAAATATTCCTGTAATCAGCTATGGTGAAGATGGACTACCCATTCACCTCAATAGCGATCTGGAAGATTACGGCATCGATGTTAACGGCTTCCAGATTACTGATTGGGATTTCGAGCCAAAAACGCTGCAACAAATTGCCACCAAGCGCGAAGCGACAATGGCGATCATCACCGCAAAAGCCAATGCGGAGCGCGCCAAACAAGACGCTATAACATCAGAAGAACAAGGTAAGGCCAATGTAATGATGGCCAAATACGAAAAAGAAGTGGTGAAAGAGCGCGCCATTGTTGATGCGCAGCGTGAAAAGGAAGTGGCCGTGATCACGGCGCAGAAAAACGTCGAAGTCGCGCGCCAGATGAAGCTTGAAGCCGAACAAAAGAAGCTGGCTGCGGTGGAATATAAGCAGGAACAAATTCTACGTGGTGAAGGTGATGGTGCCTATAAACGCATTGTAATGGAAGCCGATGGCGCCCTGGCACAAAAACTGGCCACCTACGAGCGCGTAATGAATCGCTTTGCCGGCGCCGTTGAAAAACAAAAATGGGTACCTGAAATTCAAATGGGTCAATCCACCTCTGGCGGCAGCAGTGCTATGACACTCATCGAAATGATGGGTGTGAAAGCCGCAAAAGACTTATCCCTAGATATGAAAGTCAAAGATTGATTTGCTTGATGTTGGCGGGAGTCGTTGCGATCATCTTGATGTCTAATTAATAGATAGATTGTGAGAGAATCGACAACGTAAGTATCGATAACGTAATACGCTCATAACATCAATCACCCGCACAAAAACGGCCCCATATACGGGGCCGTTTTTGTGTGGCAGAACTAACCTAGCGCACTCGACGACGTAACATCGGCAAGCTTACCAATGCAATCAGCATTAAAAACAGTGAGCTTGGCTCAGGCACAGAGGTGCCGCCGTGGTCTTTCAAAAACGAGAAGGTATTCAGCGCGTAGATGGCGTTGTCATTCATGCCTGTGTAATCCGCGCCACAAATGGGATCGCCGCAGGCTGTGGTGGTCGCAATCATGTCTACATCGGCAATGATAAACAGTGAGCCGGCGCCAGCGGCATACTCGCCAGCGCTCCAGTAGGCAGACGTCACTTCACCTTCGACATTGGTGCCCGCTACGTGGCCGCCTTTGGCTAGGATATCGGCTTCGTCCAGTTTTCCTATTGCATAGTGTTGCGTCACATCACTGGCCGTGCCGAAGGGGCCGTCAAACAGCGGCACGCCGCCATTAGAGACGCTCCCCGTGCTGACACTGGTTGGTACACCAAGCATTTCAGAAAACCAATCGTGGCTGCTGTCGTCGCTGAGAATGAACAGATCGCCACCGGCCAAAAAGAAATCGAGCACCGCTGCACCAAAGCCAGGGGCATCGGTATCCGACACCCAGGGTGCAATAAACATATCGATGCCACTCAAGGACGCCGCATTAACAGCGCCCATGGTAACGGTGCTGATGGGTTCTTCTACGATCCCGCCGGGCCCGAAGTTGACGGGGTCTTCAAGTGCAGAACGAAAATCGGAAATGTAGGCACCATCCCAGGACCAGCTGCCACTCCCGGGTGTCAGGGCCGAGGATGCGCCGCCAACAACATAGGCGAAAGTACTAGTAGAAAACAATGCAATTGATAGTGATGAAGCCGTAAGTAGTCGTTTAATATTCATAGCAAGTATCCCTGTGCAATAGTGTGAGTTTTGCAGCAGGCAATGGTTGCAGATAACATACCAATTATCGGATTTTTTAGCTGATTGAATTCGCTAGCAAAATTAAAGCGAAAATATTTCTTTGTTAATTTATTCGACAGAAATGTTGCTAGAGGCGACATCATAAAATGCTGCCGATGTTAAGCGGAATTTACGGAAAACGTACTGGTTTTATTGGTGCGCTTTTACATCGTGTTGCGGTATATGTATTGGCAGCATGGACTCGTACAAATGTATTACCGCTAAATAGTAATTGAGGTGCCAATTTGAGAAATGTGGCGCTTCAATCGTTTAAAGTACCGCAGTTTTCCACCAAAAATCTAATAGGTTTGGCCTATGTGACGAGCCGATTTGAACCGCGCGCCGTCACGATGTTTACTGCTGCTTCGCGTTAAATTTTTGCATCAGTGCAGCGGTTGAGCCATCCACTTCGATGGCTTGACCCCCTGCCAACGCCGGATATATTTCCGTACACAGTTGTTTGCCAAGCTCCACACCCCACTGGTCAAAGGCATTGATACCCCAGATGACGGATTGTACGAATACTTTATGTTCGTAGAGTGCTATCAGTGCGCCCAGAGTTCTCGGCGTTAGTTTTTCTAGGAGCAGTGTATTGCTGGGCCGATTGCCTGGCATAACCTTATGGTGTGCGAGTGCTGCCGCCTCAGAGTCGCTGTAACCCATGGCGATAAACTCAGCCTGAGCTTGCGCTGCATTTTTACCTAACATCAGTGCGCGACTTTGACTGATACAGTTGGCAAACAGTTGCGTATGGTGATCGCCCAGTGGATTGTGGCTGGTGAGCGATACAATAAAATCTGCCGGCACGAAGCGCGTGCCCTGATGCAGCAATTGATGGAAAGAATGCTGGCCGTTGGTGCCGGGCTCGCCCCAAATCACGGGGCCGGTATGGTGTTCAAGATAGCCGCCCTGCTGATAGGCGCTCTTGCCGTTGCTCTCCATATCCAGCTGCTGAATGTATTTGGTAAAGGCGCCGAGGTAGTGGTCGTAGGGTAAAATCGCGTGTGATTCCGCGTCCCAAAAATTGATGTACCACACACCCAACATACCCATTAACACCGGTAGATTTTTATCCAGCGGTGCGCTGGTAAAGTGTTCATCCATGTCTGCGGCGCCTTCTAAAAGCGCGCGAAAATTGGCCATGCCGCAGGCCAGTGCGATGGGTAGACCAATGGCGGACCAGAGCGAATAGCGCCCGCCCACCCAGTCCCACATGGGGAAAATGTTGTCGGCATCAATGCCAAAGTTTTTGACTTTTTCAATGTTCGCGCTCACGGCCACAAAGTGGCGCGCAACGGCGGCATCATCTTGCGCGCTATCTAGCAACCAGTGGCGCGCTGAGCGCGCGTTGGTCAATGTTTCTGTGGTGGTAAATGTTTTGGAGGCCACAATAAACAGGGTGGTTTCTGGTTTAAGTCGCTTGAGAGTCTCTGTGAGATCGGAGGCGTCCACATTGGACACAAAATGCAACTGCACATCACGTTGATGGTAGGGGGTTAATGCCTGCGTGACCATCATGGGCCCGAGATCTGAGCCGCCAATGCCAATGTTGACGACGTCGGTAATTTTTTGGCCGGTAAAACCGCGCCACTGACCACGATGTACAGCGGCGACAAATTCTTCCATCTTCTTGAGCACGGCGCTGACCTCGCCCATGTGCTCCGGTAGACTGCCGCTGCGCGCGCGCAGCGCCGTGTGTAACACCTGCCGTTTCTCTGTGGTGTTAATGGATTCGCCGGCCATCATCGCTTGAATGCGCTCGCTGAGGCCGCGCTCCTTTGCCAGGTCCATTAACAGTGCAATGGTTTCGTCTGTAACAAGATTTTTAGAGTAGTCCAGCGCAATACCCGCCGCCTCCACACTAAACGCTGCTGCGCGATTGGGCTGCTGTTGGAACAAATTCAGCATATTCATATCGCCGCTAGCGGTTCTATGACCGCGCAATGCGGCCCAAGCGATCGTGGTAGTTGGCTTAGTCATCCTGTCCTCCAAAAATCCGAACACAATTCTACACACTTGGGGCGACTCTGTGGTCATTAATAGCGCTATTATGCGGTGCTGGGTGAAAGCTGGAATACCGCTACAATCAATAGACAAATGGCCAAAAGGGATGCGAACGTGAAAGACGATCTACAGCAAATGGGTGAGCTTTATACACTGGTGGCTGAGTTTTTGGTGACCTACAGTTTTCAGCTGTTGGGTGCATTGATCATATTTTTAGCCGGCTGGTATCTATCGGGCAAGCTCGCACAATTAGTGCAGCGCCTGTGCGAGGCGCGCAATATTGATGTCACACTCAGTCGTTTTATTGGCAGCACCGTAAAAATTATTGTATTGGCCATGGTGGCGATCATGGCGCTGGGGCAACTCGGTATCAGCGTTACGCCCTTCGTGGCGGCCATTGGCGCCTTAACATTTGGCTTGTCGTTGGCGGCACAGGGCTTGGTTTCTAATTATGGCGCCGGGGTGAATATCATTATTGGCCGACCCTTCGTGGTGGGCGATACCATCTCCGTATGTGGCGTCAGTGGTCAGGTAACCGATGTGCGGCTCGGGCAAACGCAGCTGATCAATGAAGATAGGGTCACAATCACCATCCCCAATAAGCACATCATTGGCGAGATCTTGCATAACTCCAACGCCCACACCTTGGTTGAGGCGCAGGTGGGCGTGGCTTATGACGCCGACATCAACCGTGCTATTGAGGCTATTACCCAGGCGATTGTCACGACGGTTGGCACGGAGGCAGACACGGAGGCGGAGGGCAACCGCGCGCCGGTGGTTGGCATTGAGTCCTTCGGTGACAGCAGTGTGGATATCGGCTATCGCTATAAGGTCGAAACGCCGAAATTGTTTGCGACGAAATACGCCGTTAACAAAGCAGTTTTTGAGGGTTTAAAGCAGGCCGGCATCGAGATCCCGTTCCCGCAGCGAGAAGTGCGTATTAGCCAATCGGCCAGCGCATAGACCGTGAATCTGCCCCTGCACAAAGTGAAAGGGTTTGATTTGCCTTTTCTGGCCAGTGGCAGTACCGTTGGCACAGCAATTTTACCCTAAAATAAGAGCATTCAATCAAGGATTCAGCAATGACCGACGCCGTCGCCCCAGGGACTAAATTCTCCGCCCATCCCGCCATGTTTAAAGCCAGGCCCTTTAGTTTCATCTTGTGTGTCCTGCTGTGCGCTGTGGGTATTGGTATCCTTATTTTGATGGTGTGGTACGTCAAATGTAAGTCCACCAAGCTTTCAATCATCGACAACGAGGTGGTGTTGGAGCGCGGGCTACTGAGCAAAGAGCGCATCGAATTGGGATTGGCGAGTATCCGATCGGTGCGCGTGTATCAAAGCTTTTTAAATCGCATTACTGGCGTGGGAAAAATCACCGTGTTTACCGCCGGAGACAGCCCGGAGTTTGAGGTGGATGGCATTCCAGAGCCCAATAAGTTTCGTGAATTGACTTAACCCGCAGCGAAGGATTGCCCTATGACTAGCGACAGCCAAGATCAAAAAGAATCTCGCAAGTTGCTTATTGTTATCGCCATTATTGTGGTGGCATTGATTGCTGCAGTTTTGCTGATGATGCCAATGCTCACCGAGCTTGTGCAAACGGAATTTGAGCCCGGTGTGGGCATGAAGCAAGCGGCGGTCATTTCTTTTTTTGTAACCATCGTGACCTTGGCCTTTTTTGCGATCACTGCAGGCGATGGTTTGCTCGGTGAATTGCAATTCATGTTGGCAGGATTTTTTTCGTTTTTTATTGTGATGTGGTTGTTGATTGCTTGGGTTTTTTAACGTGGCGAAAGGTAAACAACATTTGATTGCGGGGCGCTGCTATTGCGGCGCAGTGCGCTACAAAATCCAAGGCGAAATAGAGCATGTGTGCATCTGCCATTGTCGCAGCTGCCAGCTTGCCAGTGGCGCGCCCTGTGTGGGTTGGTTGACCGTAGAGCGATCGCAGGTAATGTTGTCCGGCGCACTGAATGAGTGTTACGGCGCACCCCAAGTCCAGCGCTGCTACTGCGCCAATTGCGGCACGCCCATCAGTTACTCGCACAGCGCGCGGCCCGATCATGTGGACATTACGCTGGCCACATTGGAAGATCAAAGCGCCGTTCAACCCAGCCGCCATATCTGGGTGTCACACAAGGTCCCATGGCTTTCACTGGTGGATGGTTTGCCCCAATTCGATGAGTTTTCGGGAGCCATGGATTGACTCAAGCGTCGGACCAAAATGACGGCGCTAGGCCTGCCGACGATGCCCAATCCGAGGCAGTGGTCATTTACCTGTTTCAACATTTCCAAATCTGCAGTGAACCGCCGCAGTTGATTGCAAGCGGCACGCCGCGCGACATTCCACCCCGCCATTTGGATTTGCTGTTGCTGCTGTTGCAACAACCAGAAAAGCCGCGCTGGACGCACGAAGAATTATTGGCAGCGCTCTGGCCCGGCCGTGTTGTCACTACACAATCGGTGGCGCGGTTGGTGGCCGATGCCCGTAAAAGTTTTGCTGCCGTCGGCATTAAAGGGCGCGTGGTTGAAACCCTACATGGCCACGGCTACCGCTTGGCGCCGGTGTTTGTCGCCGGTCTTACCTGTTTACCCCACAAGGATGTGTCGAAGTCGAGCGGCAATAATGCCGTCGCAGATGACCTCTCAAGCGCACAGCCAGTTAGACGTGGTGCGCGTGTCGCCATCTACATCGCTGCAGCCATTGCTTTTGGCATCTTAATTGCGCTGGCGAAGTATTGGTGGCCGGCGGCAACACCGCCCGTGCTCTTTAGTGAAGCGCAAGCCGTTGCTGGGCGCATTCTGTGGGTAGATGACAATCCCCATAACAACACCGCAGAGGTCGCTGATTTACGCAGCCGTGGCTACGGAGTGCATCAGGTGAAATCCTCAGCCGACGCCTTAACCTTGGTCAAAATTTACCACTTTGATTTAATCATTTCCGACATGGGCCGACACGGAAATCCTTTGGCGGGTTTGGAGTTGCTGAGCGCATTGCGCGCCGCCAACTTTGATCTGCCGGTGGTGTATTACACCTTGGTGGTCAACCCACCACTGTTGGCCGAAGTGGCCGCTCGAGGAGGGCAGGGCGCCGCTGAATCATCGGACGCTCTCACGCAATTGGTGGATACCTATGCTGGCAGTCGCCATAAAACCCACCTCAAAACTGCGCAGTAGGCAGTTATACCTTTTCAAAAATTAGCATAACTTGTTGATAGTATTTAATTTTTAAGAATCATATTGTTTCAACCTTTGGTCTGCTAAGACTCGCTATGATGGCGTCAATGCTGAGATGGGTTGAACCGTCATGGATAACGATAAATTCAAAAAACCGCCACTGGTGCTGCGTGCCTCACTCACACTCTGGCTGTGTTTGAGTGTGATTGTGGCACTGCTGCTGTTGGGCTGCGATGTCGGCGCGCCACGGGACCAGAACCAGCCGCCGCACATCGATCCCGGCCCCCTGTTGCTAGCGGAGAGCGGTCAAGTTATTACCTTGGTGGTAGGCGCCTACGACCCGGACGGTGAGATTCGGGATTATCAGTGGCGTCAGTTGGGTGGCGTGGCAGTCACTATGAGCCAATATCGCCACGGCTGGCTAAACATCAAAACCCCACAGGTGACTGAGCGCGAACTGCTGCGTTTTGAACTCACGGTAACCGACGATCAAGGTGCAAGTTATCGCGCTGCCAAATGTGTACTACTCCTACCCAAAAGTGCCGCTAGTGCTAAGCAACCCACGGCCCTCACTGCCGATTCGGTGGAGGGCGAGGCCGCTTGCAATCTGCAACTACTGGCGGATCTGCACTGAATCGAACGCGTTTTATTAGCCGTCAGCCGCATCCCTCTGGCTGGCGGCTTTTTTTTAGGGCACGGCTAATGGTAATCGCAGGAAAGTCTTAACACGTGTTTCTGGTGCACTTAAATTCTCAATAATCAAACCGATGTTTTTCAAACACCGTTTGCGCCGCCAGCCACACATCGCCGATGTCACCGTTGCCCACGGGTTTGCCGTCGATGCTGGTAACCGGCGCAATTTCTTTGGATGAACTGGTGATCCACACCTCGTCGGCACTATTTAATTCTTCCAAGGTGATGGTGCGTTCGTGCACGGGTATTTGGGTGTATTTTTGCAGTACATCTAACAAAATGAGGCGGGTAATGCCGGGCAGTAATTGATGGTCGAGTGGCGGTGTAATCACTTCACCATTTTTCACCATGAACACATTGCAGGCGCTGGCCTCAGTGACTTCGCCTTGGCTGTTGTACAGAATGGTTTCATTGTTGCCTGCAGCATGGCCCTGCTGGTAATGCATAACATTGCCCAGCAGTGCCGTCGATTTAATGTGGCAGCGACGCCAACGCAAATCTTCGGTGGTGGAAACTTTGTAGGCCTTGGCTTTGCTTTTGTCGGCGACGGGGGCGGGCGCGATGTCAAAGGCGAAGGCAAAGACGGTGGGGGCAACCCCTTCCGGGTAGGCGTGGAAACGTTTGGTGTCGGCGCCGCGGCTCACGTGTAGGTAGATACCCAGATTGCCGTTGCCGTTTTTAATCATCAGCTGCTCGCACACCTGTCGCCATTGGTCGTGGTCCCAGGGGAGGTCGATCTCTACCAGAGCTAAGCCTTCGCGCATGCGGTCGATATGTGGGCCAAAACCCACTAGCTTTCCGCCGTATGAAGGCACCACTTCATAGATGCCATCGCCAAATAAAAAGCCGCGATCCAGTGGGGATATGCGGGCGTCCTCCAGTGGCAGGTATTCGCCGTTTAAGTATGCAATAGACATAGTGTCACTCAACTAAAAATAGAAATTGTTGGCTCACGCGCTAAGGTGTAAAGCTGCAGGCCGCCCGTAGGTCTTGAATCAATGTTAAGCCAATGTCCGGTGCTAGGCCGTCTTCGGTGATTTCATTGCGGCGCGTTACGCCGTCTACGCTGTTGCCCGCCGACAGATACTCAAGCATAGCCACCATGTCGATCTGCGCGAGCAAATCTTCACCGCGCACGTACCCCAGTAGGGCAATCAATCCGTGTGCGGCCCAGTTGGAAACGTCGGCGATCACCAGTTCGTCCACGCAGGTGGCGGCGGGCACTATGTCGAGTTTGGCAAGGTGCTCGTAGACATTGCCCATGCCAATTTCATTGCCGCCGTCGCCGATGCCGATGGACGGGCAATCAGCCAATTCGATAAACGTATCGAAACGCGCGGTGCCAGCGGAAATGTCTTCGCCGCGCATGTTGTGATAGTGGCCATTTTTGGCGAGCCCCGGCCGCTCGATGGCGATGATCAGAGCGGGCTTCAATTGGGCCAGTGCGGCGGCAACACCCGCGCGATGTTCAGCCAGACAATCGGGCTTGCCCACACTGATTTCGTGCAACCGATAGCGTTTGGCCAGCTCCGTGGACAGTGGCCGACCACACACCAGCACAGGGGTTAGTCCGATGTGCTCCAGCGTTTCATAGAGCGCAATGGCGCCCACAGGGCCGTCGGTTTCAAAGGTGCCCACCACGGGAAAGCCGGTGGCGATGAGCACGGTGCCACGGGCTTGCTGGATGAGATTCACCGCGCGCAACAAATAGCCGGGCGATAGGGCCGCTTGCAATTCTTTCATACCGCGCGGATTGCGGCGCACTAGCATATCTTCCAAGGTGCGCGAGAGCGCGAGCAATGCCGGCGTCATGACAAGCGTTCCAGTTGTTGGGTTGCAGCCAGCCGGCGCCGTTCGGCCAGCAGCAGTTCTGCGTGTGCTGCCTCTGCACTGATTGGCGCAAAGCTGACCGTGGCGCCGGGCATGAGTTGGCCTAGGAGCGCGAGATCAGCGCTGAATACGCTGCCAATTTTGGGGTAGCCGCCGATGGTTTGGCGATCATTGAGCAGCACGATGGGCTGGCCATCGGCTGGAACTTGAATGGCGCCCAAGCAAATGCCCTCTGACACTATGCCGCCGATATCGCATTGGAGTGCAGGCCCGCGCAGACGATAGCCCATTCGATCGCACTGCTGGCTGAGTTGATATTCGTGGCTGTAGAACAGGGCTCGCTGGGCGGCGCTAAAATGCGCCACTTGATAGCCCTCGATCACACGCAGCACTGGGTGTTGGGGATAGGTGGGCCAAAGATTGACGGGTAGCATTTGATCGTCCGTTGGGCGTTGGGCAAGCACCGGCAGGGCATCGCCCGTAGCCAGCGCGCTGCCATTCAAGCCGCCGATACCCTCCCGCACCACGGTGGCGGTTGAACCAAACTGGGGCTTCACATCAAAACCGCCAGCCACTGCGAGATAGGCGCGCGCGCCCTGCTTGGCAAAGTCCAATTTGATGGTGCTGCCCGCCGCAACAGTGTGGCTTTGCCAAATCGCGCGCGGATTGCCATCGATAAATAGCGGCATTTGCGCCCCGGTGACGGCAATCTGCACCTCTGCGTTCGCGCGCAACTCCATGCCACCCACGCTGACTTCTATGGCCGTGGCATTAGGTGTATTGCGCACCAGCGTGTTGGCCCAAAAAAAGGCGTCGGCATCGAGCGGTCCACCGGTGGTTAACCCCAGGCCGTGTTGGCCTTTGCGGCCCGCATCCATAAGTAGCGCCAGCACGCCGGGCTTGATCACTTCGACGGTGTTCATAGGCTGCCCCCTGCGGCGATAAATTCATCGCGGGTGATGGGGTAGAACTGCACGCGATCGCCACTTTGTACCGGCATACAGGGGTCGGCCTTGGGATCGAACATGGGCGTAGGGCAGCGACCGATGAGGTTCCAGCCGCCGGGCGAGGCGGCGGGGTAGACGGCGGTCTGCCGATCGGCAATGGCCACCGCGCCCTTGGGCACTTTGGTTCTTGGGGTGGCTAGGCGCGGCGTGGCTATGCGCTCGTCCACTTGCCCCAAATAGGCGAAGCCGGGTGCGAACCCGATGGCGTAAACCCGATAGATTGTGTCGTGGTGAATACTTACTACCTGCTCAACGCTCATGTTTGCGCGCTTGGCTACATCGGCCAAATCTGGCCCCACCTCGGGGTGGTAGTACACCGGCAGGCGAATTAACTGGCCCTCTTGATGGTGCGAGGCATCCACAAGCGCGCAGTTGCGCACGCAGGCCCGCACGGTTAACGGGTCTACCAGCAGCGGGTCGTAGACCACTAACAATGAGCCGTATGAGGCCACTAAATCTTCCAACCAGCGCGGATTTTGCGCGCGCAATGCGTCCGCACAGGCGGCCACCTGTGCCGCTGCGGTGTCGTCTATCCCCGCGTCTGGTGCACCAAAATAAACGATTAGGGCATTGCTGCCAGCGGTTTCGATGCGCATGTCAGGCATCATTCGGCCTTTTTCAAAAGCGCGCGGATACCGGCGATGGCGGCCACGCCGGCGGCGTTGTCTCCGTGCACGCACAGCGTATCTACATGTAGCTCGAGCGTGTGGCCGCCCACGGTGGTGACGCTACCTTGTTCGGCCAATTGCCGGACCTGCGCCATCATCTTGTTGTGATCGTGCACCGCCCCTTTTTGAGCGCGCGACAGCAGTTTGCCATCGTCGTCGTAGCATCGGTCGGCGAAGGCTTCAAACCACAATTCGATGCCGTGCTGTTGCGCCTCGGCCCTGTGTTGCTCAGCGTCAGGTGTGGCTTGCAGCATTAGCTTGATCGGGCGGTGGTAACTGGCCACGGTGGCCATGAGGGTTTCACGCACCAGCGGCTTGGCCATCATGTCGTTATAGAGCGCGCCATGGGGTTTGACGTACTGCACCTGCTGTTGCTGGCAGGCGGCCATGCCGTCTAGCGCGGACAATTGATACAGCACCAGGGCGCGCACTTCATCGGCGCTGCAATTCATGGAGCGACGGCCAAAGCCCACCAGATCTGGGTAGCTGGGGTGAGCGCCCACCATGACACCATGAGCGGCAGCCAGTTTTAACGTGTGCGCCATGATGAGCGGGTCACCGGCGTGAAAGCCGCAGGCGATGTTGGCCTGGTCAATGTGCGGCATGACCTGTTCGTCCATACCCATGGTCCATGCGCCAAAGCTTTCGCCCAAGTCACAATTCAGTAGCAGGGTCATAGGTACCTCGCAGTGCGCAAATTAAAAAATCGCCAACTTGGCGTTAGGGATGTCGGTCACCAGCATACAGCCGGGGCTGTGGGTGATACAAAAAGGCGGTTTGGCCTGCATGATGGCCGCTTGCGGGGTGACGCCACAGGCCGTAAATACCGGCACTTCGCCCGCCTTCAGCGTTACCGCATCGCCATAGTCTGGAGCGTTCACGTCGGCGATGCCAATGGCTGCTGGATCGCCAAAATGCACCGGTGCGCCGTGCACTGATGGAAAGCGCGAGCAAATTTGGATCATGCGAATCGCGTCGCTCGGTACAAAGGGGCGCATGCTCACCACTAAATTGCCGCTAAACCGACCCGCCGGCTGGCAGGCCAGGTTGGTGTTGAACATGGGCACATTCTTGCCCTCGCTCAGGTTCCGAATTTCCAGGCCGTCGGCCAACAACGCCTCCTCAAAGGAAAAGGAGCAGCCAATTAGGAAGGTGACTAAATCGTCGCGCCAGTGATCGCTCACATCGGCCACTTCTTCCACCAATTTACCCTCGCGCCAAATGCGATAGCGGGGCAGGTCGGTGCGGATGTCTAGGTTCTCGCCCGCGGCGCTCATGAGCGGGTTGCCGGGCTCGTCACTCATGGCTATTAGCGGGCAGGGCTTTGGGTTTTTTTGGCAAAACTGCAGAAAGTCTGCGGCCCAGTCCTTGGAAAGGATTGCCAGGTTGCACTGCACAAAGCCGGGCGCTTGGCCTGAAGTGTTGCCGGTAAACGCGCCGCTGCGAATGGCGCGGCGCAGCTCGGCCGGTTGAGCGAACAATTGCGTCATGAAAGTTTCCGAGTAATAGCCGCGCGCAGGCGGATTGTCAGTTATGGGCACATCTACAGGTACACCTATATTTACATCAGAAGGCTACAGGGAGTTATTGGCGGCGTACATGGGTAAATACGCGAACGATTGTTTGCCAAATGCCCACCTTTATAGCCAACAAAATAGCGGACAGAGTATAGCGCCAGTAAGGCGGTGGGCCCTAGGGGAGGGCTCATATAGTGCAGTTGTGTGCGCTACTTCAGCCCAATCACCAAGGTGTCATCCACGATGCGGTAGTAGGGCACATAGAGGTCCGGCACTTCGGGGCTCTGCGAGCGGCCAAACAAGTTGAAGACTAACTTGTCCTGCCAGAAGTCATCCAAGCTTTGCGAGCATTTAAACCCACCTTGGACTACTTCCTCCCGATGCTTAAATGGTTGATCGATATAGTGGAATGCGGCGCAGGGCACGATGCCGTTGTACCACTTGTGAAAGCCAAACATCAGGTAGCCCTGATTGCGGTCGAACACGAACACCTTGATGGGGTACTTTTCCCGGCTGGTGCGTTCAGGCGGGTCTATCACTTGTTTTGACTTTCTAATACGGCGATCGTATTGGTCGCCCAGCAATTCAGCCCGTGGTCGAATAATGACCAGCTGCTGACTGTGCCATTCCAAGTAGTAGGGTTTGTCGGTGGGGATGTCCGACAGCGGCACTTCCAATTCGTAGTGATCTTGGCCGCTAAAGAGCAGCACAATAACCGCCAGCAAGGCCAAGCCCACCAGCGCGGCGGCAATCTTTATGGGGGTGCTAGTCGAAGTGGGTTGGGGGGACAAAAGTGCAATTCCAATTGTAAGTGTTAGAGGTTAGACGGATAAATCGGGCAATGTGCCACCTTAAATTCCCCGGGATAATAGGTGTCAGGCGTCGTTTTCATGGGTGAGTGCGACATCTAAATGCCCTCCACTCAGCGAAATCCGCACCCCGATGGGCCTGCAGCAGACCTGACAGTCTTCAATATAGTCTTGATCGCCGCCGGATTGATCCACCAACAGACTTATGGCTTCGCCGCAGTAGGGGCAGGATGTGTGGAACTCTTCGAGCATGGAAATTACCGGCGTGATCTGAGGCTCCATACTACCCTAACTGGGGCATAAGGCGATTAATTGAGGTCGCGCCTTTTTACAGGGAGCTCAGTTCCTGATGTAATTGCCGGTTAACGTTGTAAGGAGTGAACACATGGCTGAATGCCGGGTAGTACTGGTTACCGAAGACGCGAGCTTTGGTAGTCGCTGGGTGAATGAATTGAAGCAAGTAGCTGAGGCCGACACCAGCTCGCCCATTCGTCTGTGCTTTTCACATTGCAAGGCCGCGCAGCTAAAGGCGCAGCTGTATTTGGGTGAAACCCAAATTGTGGCCTTGGATGAAGGCAGCTTGGGCGAACCAAGCCTTGATGCCTGCTATGACGAAGTACGAAATTCCCGCGCCGAAATCGACTGCATCTTGCTGACCGACGGCAAAATGCCCGACGAAGATGCCGAGTTTGAAGGCGTGATCTCCCGCGCAGAGTCCAACTATGGCGTGGTGTATCGCACCCTGCGCCGCGAATTGTTTGAGCGCACAGCAACGCCCTTTGCCGATGCGTTGAAAGAGTACGTTTACGCAGCCAAAGATTCTTGGCACACGCCCGGGCACTCCAGTGGCGACAGCTTGAGTTCAAGTCCGTGGTTGGTGGATTTTTACCGCTTCATGGGCGAGCACATGTTCAATACCGATCTGTCGGTGAGCGTAAAAATGCTCGACTCCCTCATGGAGCCGGTTACCGTCATTCGCCAAGCGCAAAACCTGGCGGCCAAAACCTTTGGCGCGCGCCACACCTATTACGTCACCAACGGCACCTCAACCTCTAACAAAGTGGTGTTGCAGTATTTGATGCGCCACGGCGACAAGGTCATCGTCGATCGCAATTGCCACAAGTCCGTGCATCACGCCATGATTATGAGTGGCTCGGTCCCCGTTTATCTAGAGTCTTCGGTCAATCAAACCTATGGCGTGTATGGGCCGGTGCCGAAGGCAAAAATTTTTGCCGCCATCGATGAAAACCCGCAGGCGCGCTTATTAATTTTGACGTCCTGCACCTACGATGGTTTGCGCTACGATTTAAAACCCATTATCGATTACGCCCACGAGCACGATATCCAAGTGCTCATCGACGAAGCTTGGTATGCCCACGGTCGCTTCCACCCACAATTGCGCCCTACCGCGCTTGAGGCAGGCGCCGATTTCGTCACCCATTCAACGCACAAAATGTTGTCAGCTTTTTCGCAGGCTTCGATGATTCACGTGGGTCACGGTGTTAAAAATTTCGATGCCCCACGATTTCGCGAAGACATCAATATGCACACCTCCACCAGCCCGCAGTACGGCATGATTGCGAGTCTGGATGTGGCGCGCAAACAAATGAGTATTGAAGGCTTTAGCGTGCTCGCGCGCACATTGAATTTCGCGCAGGAAATTCGCGACTATGTTGAAGCAAACACGCCGTTTAAATCCTTGGGTGTAAACGATTTGTGTGATGTGTCCGTGCAAAATGACGGCATTAAGCTCGATACCACCAAGGTCACCATCGACGTGGGCTGCGGTGGGTTGTCGGCGCCAAAAGTGCAGGCGGTATTGTTTAATGACTACGGCATTCAGGTGGAAAAAAACACCCACAACACCATTACCCTGTTGGTTACCATTGGCACCACCGAAAGCAAAGTGCTGCGCTTAAAACAAGCGCTGCACAAAATTGCACAAACGGCATCGGGCAAACCGATGGAATATTCACACCAATCCATTCCCGCGCTCAGTAAAATTCGCGTACTGCCACGCACTGCGTATTTCGCCGATGGCGAAAAAGTAGCGCTGACTCAAGATGCTGGTAATTCTGATTTGGTCGGCCGCGTCGTGTGCGATGAAATTGTTCCCTACCCGCCGGGCATTCCGCTAGTGGTGCCGGGTCAGGAACTCAGCGCAGAAATACTCGCCGCTATTGCCAACTACGTGTACGAGCGCAAAGACTTGGAAATGCACGGTGTGCAAGTTATCAATGGCGAGCCCTTCATCCGCGTGATGACACCCGAAGCAGAAGCCAGAGGCAAGGCAGAACTGGCGGCATTGTAAATTTGGGTTAAGCACTTTTGCTTAAAAAAAGCCTGTCCTTACGGATGGGCTTTTTTGTAGGCGCTGTATTAAATAAAAGGGTGAGTCGAGATTTGCCCGGAGCCTACAGCCTTTGAGGTAAAAATGACTCGCTGTTCATTATTCGTCCGATATTTTCGTTGAATTGCCTAGCATCTGCTGGTTTAATCTGCCGGTTTTTTTTTGCCATGTTTAGGGGAATCTAATAATGAAAAAAGGATTGGTATTGTCGGTAGTGTGTGGGCTGTTGGTCGCCTGTGGTGGAGGCGGCGGCAGTGACGGTGGTGAAACGATTACTCCCGTGCCTGTGCCCGCACCTACACCTACACCTACACCTACACCTACACCCACACCTACACCCACACCTACACCTACACCCACGCCCACGCCAGAAGCGCGATTAACGGCTGACCTAATAAAGACAGCCACTCAATGTGATGCGGTACAAGCAGATACCGATGCGCAGTTTGTGGTTCACAGCGCCGATGGCAGTATTTTGGCAACCCATGCGCCCGACGCCGAGGGCAAAATCGATATTGTTTGGCCGGAAGAGGCACAGCACGTGAGTATCGTCGCCACGGTGGGCGAGTCAGGTGCCTATCGCATCAGCAGCATCATTGACGTCACTGAGGGTGATTTGGGAATACGCAAAGAATATGACAGTCAGCTTGACACAAATTGCAGCTGTCAAGATCTGCAGCTCGATTTAAGTAACGTCAACAGTGCCTACCCCAACCATACCGTCTTCATCGGCGGCGGCCTGCAACAGGGCAGCATTCATCCCATGAGTTGGTGCACTGTGCCTGATCAACCCTTTCCAATGGTGGATATTTTATTGCTTCCCACAAGCGATGATCAGAATGCCTTTGCTACCTTGCTGCAGGTCGAGGCCGATCAAACCAACTACACCCTCGTGGCAGATGACTTTGCCGCCGACGCCAACGCCGGTTTTGAGGCAGTAATTGCCACCAATGCCACTGATATTGCGTTCTATCGCACCTATGCCAATACGGCGGCTGGCCGCCAATTACTGATGTCGGGCGAAGCGCGTCAGTTTGTGTTTCCGGGTCAAAGCAGCAATAACTTCGTACAGGCCTACCGAGATGTTGCAATGGGTAGCACCGAGCAGGGCAGCGTTACCTATGACGCCATTCGCCGCATTAAAGTGGATACCAACAGCGCCACCCAGACGTTGACTATTGCCGAAAATGAAGACGCTTTGTTAGCCGCCATTGCCGGCCTGAGCGATGCATTTGCCGAAGGCACTTCGGTAGATTACGACCTATCGTCCCTTGGCAGCCAGCGCACCGTCGCCTATGGGAACCTGTTCGGCACCGACTATCAGTGGCGATTGGATGCGCCGATAGCCGGTACACTGCCCGCTTTACAGCTGCCTGCAGCTGTTGAGGCGGATCTGGCCTCCCGCTCGTCGACGGATATGTATATCGGCGTGAGTGGTTACCTGCAAGATGGTGGCCGTGCGGAGTTCCGGCGCCAGTGGGCCACCGAATCGCGATCTGGCAGCAAGGTCAGGCCGGCTTATTTTGACAATTACGATGCTGAGCAACTGCGTATCGTTTTTGAGTAATGGCGGCATAGCCTCTTGTGGCTGACGCAAGAGAGCAACAAAGGGGCTCAATCCTTCGGGATTGAGCCTTTTCTATTTATACGATTTCGTTATTAAAACCTTCCTGTGTCTGACTCATGTCTCGTAGGCATAGCCCCAGCCCCCTGAATCAAGGGGCATCGCGTTTTCAATGGTTTGTGAGACATCCATCACGGTTGCGCAAGAAATATACAGTCATGCCTTAGTGCTATAAAATTATGACGCGGCGCGTTTTAAGCCCTTTGTGTGAGGGTCTGCTGAGTGATTCGTGCAATTGGATTGCTATTTAGCTGCTAGTCGCATTAATGGACCGCTTTTAGTGGTCCACACAGCTAAAAGAAATAATCGCCTGGAATGGGCGTAAAACTTGGGGATACCACTATGAAAGGGCTGTTTCGCGCGGTTGCCGCGCTCGCTTTTGTGTTTTCTTGCACGGCTGTGCAGGCACAGGAGGGGCTGGTAGAAACTCTGGCAAAGGCCAAACAGGCCGATCCAAGCTTTTTGGGGGCGGGATTCCAGCGAGCTGCCGAGCAAGAAGCCATCGCCAAGGCGCGCGCAAAATTGCTGCCGTCCTTGTCTTTCGCCGTTGATGAAACGCGCAATAACGATCGCATTCTGGAATCTGAAAACCAGGTAGCCGATTCGTCGAAGGCCTCCTACGACACTACCACCTTCACCCTCGCCCTAAACCAATCCATCTATAACCATGAGCATTGGGTGCGTTACGGCCAGTCCAAGCTTATTGCTCAGCGCGCCGATATTGATTTCGATAAAGCCCGCCAAGACATGCTGATGTCCGTTGCCGAGCGTTACTTCACTGTGCTGAAAACCGAAGAGCAGCTGGCTGCTATCGGCGCAGAGAAAGAGGCGCTGAGCCGCCAAGTGGAATACGCCACCAAGAGCCGCAAGGCCGGTATCGGGCGCAAGTCGGAGGTGGAAGATGCCGAGGCGCGTTATTTCACTGCATTGGCTGAAGAGGCCCAGTTCATCAAAGCGCTCGATGATGCGCGCTATGAGCTGTTGAAAATGACCAATGAGTTGCCCACCAATTTGCGGCCTATTCAGGAGCAAATTCCCTTAACGCTGCCTGAGCCTACCGATCCGCAACAGTGGATTAATACGGGGTTGACCAAAAACCCCGATGTCCTTTCGCAGCAAACTGCATTGAAAGAAGCTAAGAAAGAAATCAGCGCACAAAACGCGGGACACTTTCCCACCTTGGATTTGACCTATCGCCAATTCACCGAAGACCAGGGCGGCTCGTTATTTGGCGGCGCTAGCAAAATCAAAAGCGATGAAGTGGCGTTGCGGCTGGAAATTCCCATCTACCAAGGCGGTGGCGTTTCTGCAAGCAAGCGTGAAGCTATCGAGAGAATGTATAAAACTCAAGAGGATTTGCATCGCGTAATGCGATCTGTGCAAACGGATGTGAACTCCGCCTATCAAGGTGTTATCGCCAATATCGCCCAGATCAAGGCGTTAGAAAAAACGGTTAAATCCCAGCGCAGTGTGTTGATGAACAAGCAGCGCGGTCATCAAGCGGGCATCTACACCATGTTGGTTGTGTTAGATGCTCAGCGCGATCTCGCCGATGCGGAACGCAACTACATCGAAGCGCGCTACGACTACGTCATCAATAGTTTAAAACTCAAGCGAGCGGCGGGTGTGTTAGTTGAAGACGATCTTCAACACATCAACGCGTGGCTGAAGTAACAAGAACGTTAATTACATGTTGCCTGCACATTTTTGTGCGCACTTTTTTACCGACCCAATCAGGTTAGTACTATGAAATATCTATTTGCCAGGTTCCTTCAGTCCAAGTTTTCGCGGGTGAGGGAGCTACGTAAATTTTTCTGGAATGTTCAGGCAATTAAAGCCAAGCGGAAAAACCGCTATTTTGCTGAACAGCTAGAGGCGCGATATTTATTGTCTGCCGATATGGCCCCCTTTGCAGGTGATCAAGCGCTTCGAGATCAAATCGACACCGCCGAAATTATCCAGCAGTTGGTAGAAGGTGCTTACTTAGAGGCCGCCAGCGAAAATGACCAACCCCGCCTAGAGCGCGAGTTGCTGCCAGAATATTTGGCGCCCATTGCCGATGAAGCTAAAAACGACAGCATTGCAGAAAAATTCATAGCGCCGGACGAAGGTGTCTACTTCCTGCAGCAGTTACAGGGCAATCAAACGTTAGTGGTCGATACCAGTATCGATAACTATGAGTTGTTGATGGACCGATTTTTGGGTGATGTCGCTGATGAGTTGACGTTTGAAAGTACGGGTGATCACGGTGCGCAAATCGCACAGTGGCAAGGTGAAACTAATGGTGTGACCGTAATTTTGTTGGACGGTGCTCAAGATGGTCTCGCAGCGCTCACGGCGCTACTCGAGTCCAAACAAGATGTGTCGGCATTGCATGTTCTGAGCCATGCCGACGCCGGTAAACTGCGCCTAGGTACTGCTGAGCTTTCCAACGACAATTTAAATAGCTACGAGGCCGCTTTGCGCACTTGGGGCAGCGCGCTAACCGAGCAGGGCGACATTCTATTCTATGGCTGCAACCTGTCCGCAGGACAAGTGGGTTTTGATTTCATCGAACGACTTGCCGGTGTTACCCAGGCGGATATCGCTGCCTCTGACGATCTGACAGGCAACAGCCGCATTGGCGGCGATTGGATTTTAGAAACGGCGTCAGGTGAAGTTGAAACTATTAATCTATTTGCAACCAATGACCCCAAATATCAGGGCGTTTTGTTAAATGCCGAAACCGGTAAAGCCGACGCTACCGACAATGGTGCGCTTGAGTTGGTCGAAGCACAGGAAACCTTGGATCTCTCTGCCTTGACGGGCGCGCTAACAATTACTGTAAAAGCAGACGGACGCATACAGGTTGCTCATGGCAGTAAAACGGCAACCTATTCCAGAGCTGGCGATGGCGATATCCAAAACATCATCGTCGGTGCCACCAATGCAATCACCTTAACCTTGGAATCGGGCGCTTCGCTTTCCGGTAGTCTGACTTCATCGGCGACCACTTTTGTTGGCTCTCTTTCTGTTGTTTTACAGGGTACCACTGGCACCAACAACGTCAATTTTGATAACAACAGAATCGCGCGCATTGGTTCCATTTCTAGCACAGTCTTCGACAAGGTTGTTGCAGTTACCGGTCACGATGGTGAAGACATCATGCGCGGTCATAGCAGCGGCACTGCAGGCGTCAATTTTGACGGCGGTAAGGGTGATGATTGGCTCTACGGCAGCGAAGGCAATGACACGCTCACTGGCGGTGAGGGCGACGATATTCTTCGGGGCTACGATGGCACCGATGCGCTCATTGGTGGCAAAGGAGATGACACCTACATCTTTAGTTCCGCCGATATGGGTGACAGCTCCAGTCTTAACGCCACCATTACTGAGCTTCCTGAGCCCGAAGATGTAGATAAGGACAGCGATAGGGAAGGTAATGATACTTTAGATTTAGCGCGGGTCGATGCGCCGCTCACCATTACCTTTTCCAACACAGCAGCGGCCATTAATCAAATTAACGTTTCAGCTGCCGGCAGACAGGTTACCTCTGAATCGACTACGGTAGAGATCAGTCACACCGCCGTTGGCGGCGCCGTTACCTTTGATGCCAGTGCGTACGTGCCCGACGTGCCGGCAGTTATTGAAGATATTAACTACGCCGGGTTCAGTTTTTTCATTACCGGTGAGAGCGGCACGTTACAAGAAGTCACCATCGCTGCGGGTACCATTACCGCAAGCGAGTTGCGCAACCTAATCGGCAATAACGAAGCGCTGGAAGACAGTATATTTTCAGAGGGCGAATCTACCAGCGCGACATTAACCGTGCCCGATGTCGATCTCAAGCCGGGCTCTCAAATTTGGTTAAATCACACGGGCAACATTGCCTTCTGGAACTCAGATAGAACATCCGCTGATACCAACGCTAATCAACCAGATGCCTACATAGAGCAGGGCGACACAGCGGAAGTAAATCTCAACCTCGCACAATGGTTCACGCCTCCAGCTGCAGGTGTAGCCACTGCTGCGCACACCTTTACCTTGGCGCTCGGCTACGAGTCGGCGACCGCCATGGGCCGCGCAGCCGCCTTGGTGGAAGTCACGCTTCCCGCCAAAACTTATACCGGTTCAGCCGCGGAGATAAAGGCCGAATGGGCGCAGGATCTTCAGCAGGCGATTGCAAGCGCAATTGACACTTATGCCGGCACCACCACGCTAGAAATAATGAAGGCGCCGATCACTGTCAATCAAGTGGCAGGTCGAATCAGCATGGTAACTGATTCGGGTGCGCTGGAATTTTCCAGCTCAAATGGAACTCGACAAGCAGCCGGCGACGGTGATGCCGGCGCTGAATTGCTGTTGTCGGATCTCTTTAATGACCGCCCCACAAGTACCAATGCCGTAACCGCTGACTTCACATTCAATTTAACCTTAGGCGATTACCTTGCCAAGGGGCTGACTAAGGCTGAGGCGACCTTCACAGTAACCGTTGCCGGCAAGGATTACAGCGCCTTTGGCAGTAGTTCGGATATCTATAAAGCTTGGGTGGCCGATATTCAGGCCGCGATTGACGTGGCCTACACTGCCGCTGCCACAACGCCCGGTGCCAATGTTACCGATGCTGTCGACAATGAAAAGCTTGCCGAAGTGGTGATGCAACTTTGGAAAGAAAAAGTGGAAACAAGCATTCAAGGCAATGGCACCAAGGGCGGGGTTGATCTCACCGCTGTAGATGTTGATGTGAGTGACGAAGGCGTCCTGTTTGTAGATGCTCCCGCGCAAACAATGACCGTCACCAACACCAATACAACCTTGGTGCAAAAAGAACTGACCTTTGCTGTTTCAGCATCAAATATTGAAACCATAAAAGTCCCTAAGTCGAGTGCGTCTTCAACGGTCTACAAGTTGGGCGTGGTGGATAAAGCGGGTGCATTGGGCTTATTGTTTGATGGGGAAGAGAGCACCAACGTGCTTGATCTCTCCGCTTTCAGTGGAGCTATTGAGCTCGATATTTTTGAAGAAGGCAGTGTGCGGGCAACCCTAACGGTTGCTGGCGGAAGTTACGTGATTACCGCCCAAGGTGTCAGTGATGTGGTATTGGGCGATGGCGATAACACTATCATTTACAGCGGTTCTGGCAGTTTAACCGGCACGCTGCGCGCCGCCGAAAGTGCCACCGACGCCACCAATTACAACCTTGTTTTTGCCAGCGATTTCGAAGGCGACGTTGTGGTGAACAACACCTCGGCGGCTCAGGCGGACGAACTATACGACGCCCACAGCGTACAAAATGCAAACGACAGTTGGCTCACGTTGGCAGGCATTACGTTCAACTATATCGATGTGTCACAAGTTGATGCCGATGCCTTATTGTTTAGTAATAATTTAGTATCCGGCGCGCAGGGGCAAGACTATATTGCCAATACAACCGGTGAGCAGCTTACGGTCAATGCCGGTGCCGGCAATGACATTGTGATTGGATCAGAAACCGCGAGTGATACGCTACAAGGTGGCAGCGGTGATGATGAAATTTGGGGGCAGGGCGGAACGAATACGCTATCGGGTGGTAAGGGCAACGACCTACTGCACGGCGGTACTGGTACTGATACGGTGGACGGTGGGGATGGCGACGATGTGCTCTACAGCTCCGCTGGCGGCGATAGCCTCGCCGGTGGCAAAGACAGCGACACTTACGTATTTAGCGGCAGTGGGTGGAACGGCACGACGCTGGTAGAAAATGCGGGCGACACAGGTACTGACGTGGTGGATTTCCGCTATACCAGTGCCGATGTGGAATTCGCCATAGGCGAAAATTCTTTTAGTGCAACTGTTGGCAGTGATTCGATCAGTGGTATTACCCAAATTGAAAAAATCGTGGGTGGCAGCGGCAATACCACCTACACCTTCCAGAACAATTGGCTGTCACCACTGCTTATTGAAAATAGCGAAGCGGCAAATGTTACTTTGGATTTTTCCAATGTGACCGCTGATCTCACCTTTACCATTATCGGCTCGGGCACCGTGTTGGTAAAAGACACCAACGGCAATAGCATTCGTGTAGACAATGTCGACAACATTAAAGGCGGCCAAGGTAACAATAGCTACTGGGTTGAAGGTGACGGCAGTATTGGCGGCAATTTAGATTCATCCGCAGGGCTACCAGGTACCTTGCAGTCGCTCGATTATTCGAAATCGCGCATAGTCGAAGCGGTAATCGATAGCACTGTGCCAAGCGTACCGGGCGCAACACAATATGTGTTGCTTTCCTCACCGGTCGTGGGCAAAGGTGAATTGCAATGGCAGGCAGACGGAAGCTACCAGTACCTCGTTGATTCGGAATTAGATTTCAAAGACTTGGCGGATGGAGCTTCAACTTCCGTTACCGTGTACTACTCGGCGCGCGATCTCGCCAATCAACAAATCGGTTTAAAGAATTCCCTAACCTTTAACGTCACACGAGTGGATGGCACCTTAGAGGTCAGCACCTTAGAGGTCAGCGCTACAGCCGTTACGCCTGTGGTGGCACCGACCATCGACCTGACATTGGATACTATTCCTGACGCCACTGCCACGCCAGCCGGTCAAGTGGTCGGGTTTGGCGGCACTGTTGCGGGCATTAATTTATTGGTGGGCGCGGAGCTTGCCGATACGTTTACCGCTGCCGATGGCATTGATACAAAACTATTTGGCGCCGGCCAAAACGATGTGCTCACTGGCGCGTCGGGTAACGATACCATTATTGCTGGCGCGGGTATGGATACCATCGTAGGTGGCGCGGGTGACGATACCATTGAGGGCCAAGCAGGCAGCGATCACATCAGTGGTGGCGACGACGTCGACGACATTAACGGCGGTGACGGCAACGATTATATCGATGGTGGCGCGGGCAATGACATTATTTTCGGTGGCGCAGGCAATGACACCTTAATAGGTGGTACAGGTGCCGACAGTCTGGTCGGTGGCCAAGGTGACGACACCTATCTGTTTAGCGGCGATTGGGGCCAGGATGTCGATACCTTTACGCTAGCAAGCGCAAGTTTTAACGGCACCGCCTTGACCTTCGGTACTGAATTTACGGGTACAAGTGGGGCGCGGATTACCGTCAACGCTGACGGCAGCTATAGCTATACACCCGCTCCGACCATGGCGAGCGAGCCCATTGGTCTGCCAAGCACCGACACTTTGACCCTTGTGGTGCAAAACGAGCTCGGCCATACGCAAGAAATTACACGAACTATCTCCGTCACTAACGGTGAAACCACGGTAAGTGAGGGGACGGTATCCGTCAGTAAATTGATTACTGATGCAGACTCAGATCCGGTTGGTTTTAGCTTGCAGATGCTTGGCCAGTTCGACAGTACGCGCCTTGCAGACGGCGATCGTATCACGGGCTTTGGCAGCAACATTATTTCCAAGGGCGCGGGTGAGAATATTCTTTACCCCGGTAAGGGGCATCTGACCATTGAGCAGGATGGCAGTTACGTATTTACCGCAACCGGTGACACCTTGAAGGGCGCAGAAAGTGTCACGATTCGCGTTAAGTTAGAAATTAAAGATGAACAAAATCAATCCCGAATTGAAACCTTCAACTTAACATTTACGGCGGATAACACCCGTGGTGTGATCAGCACCGATGGGTTGAATAGCGAAGAGGCCGGCGCTGCATTAGTGGTCGCCAGTGGCCCACAAGACCTGACGTCCGGCAATCGTTTGGCTGTGCGCGGCGTTGTTGAAGGAACGCAGGGCGGTGAAGATATCCTGAGCTTTGCCGGTCAAGACGCCATAGCTGCGTCCGAAGCAAGCTTAGCAATAGACGCGGTGGCCGCGGTGAGTCGCGACTTGGACTTAAGTTTCAGTGGTGCGGGCTTGTCGGTGTCAGATTCCGCCGCCACGGCCAACACATTATTCGTGAGTGCCGTATCACTCGCGAACATTGAAACCATTAAAGGCGGTGCGGGCGATAACAATTACGTGTTTGAAAACCTGTGGGGCGGCACCACCGACTCAACCTTGGTGTTGGATGACACGGCAACGGTTGCGGGTAAGCAAGGTACGTTAGATTTCAGCGCCGTTGAAGGCCCGTTATTTTTCTCGCTCGAAAACGAGCTGGCAGAGGATGGCTCGGCAACCGGTAATGTAGTGGTTACCGTTACGGCAGAGCGAGAGGTCACTAAAACCTTGCGCTTTGGTGAAAACGCCGATGGCGAGGAAGTGTTAATTGCCGACGACGACCTCACAAACGCTGTGACCCGCACGGAAACTGTCACCGAGACAGTCACCTACACCGTTAAAGCAGTGGGCATCGAAGCCATTATCGGTGGCGGCGGCAGCAATCGGTTTACCTTGGTGGGGGATGTCAATTACACCGGTAGCATTGATGGCGGCGCGGGTACAGCAACACTGGACTACAGTCAGTTCGTCAAAATGAATGCCGATGGTACTGAGCAAATCGGCGTCACCGTCGATCTCAGCGACCTCAATGCCACAACCGATGGAATTGCCGGTGCTGTATCGAACGTCGACAACCTCATTGGCACAGATTTTAGTGACACGCTTACGGGCTCCGATGCAGACAACAAGATAGAAGGCCGTGGTGGCAACGATATCATCGTGGGTGGTGAAGGCGCCGATGAACTGATTGGCGGCGCCGGCGATGACAACATGCAAGGTGGCATTGGCAACGACACCCTCGACGGTGGCGTAGGCAGCGATACCCTCGCGGGCGGCGAAGGCGATGATACCTACGTTTTTGACAATGAATGGGCTGCGCGTCACTCACTACTTGAAAGTTTAAAATCTACAGAAGCCGATACCATCACCGACGCAGCGGGTGAAAATACCCTCGACCTCTCTGGCCTGACCGCTGATCTCACGATGCTATTTGCCGACAGTAGCGGTACCACAACCCTCGACATCACTGCGGATGTAACGCCCAAACAATTTCCGGATTCTGTGCCCAGCAAAACAAACAGCATTGCGATTAGCGATGTAAGTACGGCAACTTGGGCTATCACCAGCGGCGCTGGTGCCGACAGCGTTCAGATGGGTGACGGAGCAAGCTTTACTGGCACACTGGATACCGGCGAGGGAACCAATACCCTCGATTATTTTACCGGCGGTTATACCAATAACGTCACCGTAGATCTTGCTGCAGATACTGCCACAGGATTTAGCGGCGGCATCATCGGCATTCAGAACGTGTGGGGTTCGCTGGCCACAGACAGTGCAGATAGTTTTACCGGCAACGACAAAGATAATCTATTTGTCTTGGGAACCATCAACGCCGGGGCAATTGCAGACGTGATTGTGGGCGGCGCTGGCAATGATACTGTCAGTTACGTGAATATCGCGGTGGCTGTTGACGCAAGTTTGGCGCGGGGTGATGCATATGCGCTTGGCGATAATACCAACAGCATTAATACGTTTGATGGCATTGAAAACCTCATTGGCAGTGATCAAGCAGATACCTTAACCGGTGACGCCGGCAATAATGTAATTGAAGGCGGTGCTGGTAACGACACCTTAAGTGGTGGCGACGGCGACGACCGCTTCGTGTTTACCGATGGTTGGGGCGAAGATACCAAAATAGCCAATGACAACGGCACTGACACGCTGGATTTCAGCCAAGTCACAACAGATTTAGCCTTCGACATGGGGCGCGGTGACGGCAGCGCAGTAGCGATGTCCGACGCATTGGATCGCGATGTTACTATTGCCAGCGACGGCAATAGCGTTACCACTGATTTCACGATTGAACATTTCATCGAAGGCCAAGGCGCCAACGATCTTCAGCAGGCTAACGTAATCCTCACCACCGACGCACAAGATGCGTTGATTGAAGGTTTAGAGAAGCTGCGCGATTGGGCTAACGCGATTTCATCAAATCATTCAAGCTGGGGTGAGTTGATGGATACGCCTGTACCATTGGTGGATGCAGCGACCTTTGGCGAGTTATTTAATTTCGATGGCGACGACGCGCCAGTGGATTACGCGACAGCGCTTGGCAACGCCATAGAATCCCAGCTAATCAATCCATTGAAAGACTTGTTCTGGGATGGTGCTTCGAATACTGCAAATAACGGCGCAACAGCTACCACGGACGAAGTGTTTGCTCTCGGTACCGACGCCGTTGCCACCTACGCCGTTATTGATAACGTCGATGCACAACAAGGCACGCTGGTACTTCAGCCCGACGGCAGCTACAGCTATTCCGTTGATCCCGCGGTCGATTTTACCGACTTGGCCATAGGTGAAGCGACGGAAGTTAATTTTAGTTATCAGGCTACTCATGATTCTGGGGCCTTAAGCGACATACAAACTGTCACCATTGTGGTGTACCGAAGCGGCGCCAATGAGCTCCAGGTCAATGGGGCTACCAGTGGCACCGATGTGGTGACGGGTGAGGCCCATGTCGATCCACTGAATCCCTTTAGCATGACGCTAAATAATCGCCTCATTGAATTCGGCGCCAATGTCACAGTCTTGCAAGAGTTAGACGCGGTCGGTTTGGATTTAGGCGCAGCATTAAGCAAGTTGCCCGGTGTTAGTGTCGATTTTCAGCCGCAATTGACGAATCGTCTCACGTTCGATTTTGCCTTTGGCTTAAATGTCGATGGCTCAGAAACTGATAAGGACGCAAACCTCGATCAGTTTACCCTACGAGATGCCGCACTCAATTTTGAAGCAAAAGTCAGTGAGCAAGACGTTGATGCGACACTTGATTTTGGCTTGCTCCAGGCAAGTATCGTCGACGGCAGTGTCGAGATGCTGTCCTTATTGTCCTTGGGCCATGAAGGCGATTTATCCTTTGCTGATCTGCAGGCGGCTATCGACGGTACTGTAGGTAATACCTTTGATGACCAGCTGAAAATCACGGTTAGTGAAAATAGCGGTGTAGTCGCTGAACTGCCTGTGGTATTTGCCGCCGATGGTATCAATATCGACCTGCCCGAACTGCCGGTTATTAAGATTACTACGCCCGCACTGCCTGATTTTTCGGCGCTTACTGATGTGGATTTACTGCCCGCTATTGGCAACTTCTTCGATAATCTGACTATTGATTTGCCCGATTTCTCGCAACTGTTTGATTTAAATAACCTCTCCCCTGCGGATATTGTGAACCTGCTGCGTGGTGCCTTTGATTTCATTCTAGAGTCCGATCTATTTAGCGTAGAAATTCCAGGCATTGGATTGACCTTGGACGGCATTTTTGACAACTTGATTCCTGGCGATTTCCCGGGCTTTAAAGATTACTTTACCGACCTCTTAGATAGACTCCAGGCCAATTTTGACAGCATTTCCAATGTTGGAGACTGGATAAAAGCCGAGCTAGCCGCTCTATTCGCTGGTTTGCCTGCCGGTATTAATCTGCCCAGCTTTGATCTTGATATTGGCTTCGACGGTTGGGACCTTGGCTTCGATTGGGACTTCAATTGGGACCTCACCTACAACCTGCCATTTGATTTAGCCTTGCCCGACCTGGATACTCTATTTGGTTTTGATGTGCCAGAGCCTACGGTTACCTCGTCCGGCGACTTTGTGCTCAATGGAGTATTAGATTTCAATTTCGATTTGGATTTTGATGTTAAGCAGTTTGGTTTGGCTGCGGCAAAAACCGGCACAGCCGTAAACCCCTTAGACTACGCCTATTTAAGCGATGATTCTGGCGTGTCTTTTACGGGCAGCGCGGGTGGTGAAAATTTAGATGCGTCGGTAACGCTGGATATCTTTGGTCAAGAAATTGGTTTCTACGGTGTAGATGGTAGCGGCTTGTTGACCTTGGCGATGGGCGCCGGTTTAAAGGACACCAATGCCGGGCGTTACTCGATTAAAGAGTTGTCAGTGCTGCAACAAGATGCACTGGACATTACCGCTACGGGCAGCGCCAGTTTCGATCTTCCCGTCTTTTTCCCTACAGAATTAATTCCTGCCGGTGGGTCCGACCAAGACCTCAATGCCGATGGCTACGCCGATAATCTATTGCACTTGGGTGTCGATTTTGGCTTGGACGAAAATTTAGCGGCCACTTTGGGTGAGTTTGAGATCGTCATTCCCGCCGATATTTTTGACCTTGGCAAAATGGGCTTGCTGTCGCTCGATAGCATTCTCGACATGCTGCAGGGCGTAGTTAACGAAATGGCCGGCGAAGAATTCATCGCCTATGGTGCGAATAGCAATGAGTTAACGGTGCCTGTCTGGTCGGTCGATCCAAGTGTGAGTGTGGGTGACTATACGAAAGGTGTCGGCGAGAAAATTGTGCGCACCGCCGATGGCGCATTGACCTTGTATGAATTTATCGAGACGGCAACCGGGATTTCTGTTTGGGGCATCGAACGGCGCATAGATGCCAATGATCTTTCAAGTGTTGAGCTAGACATTTATACCCCAGTAGATCAAGCGCTAAGCACAGCAGAACAAAATCTTGCCGTTAAAACTGGTACGGCGGATGAATGGCTGGTGAGAACGGGTTTGCTCTATCAAGACATTCCGCTACTGGGTATGAGCCTCACGGACATTCTGGGTGAGGGTACGGTCAGTGTTGCCGATGCAATCAATGAAGCCATCGAATTTGCCCGTGACAATGCCGAAAATGTTGGCGAATTGGTTGAGGCTTTCAATGACAAGCTGCGTGAGACATTTAACCTCGCAGACGACATCGAATTATTTTCCGGCAGTTATGAAAACTCTGTTTTCGATTTTGATTTTAGTTTTGAAACCCTTATTCAGGACCAGTTTGCCTTAGCCCTGGATATTGATGACTTGGGCTTGGATCAGTGGGGTCTTGAGGGTGTCGCAGATCTGGTCGAAATCAAGGCTGACGGCTCAATCGACTTACTAGCGTCCGCTGACCTCAATTTTGGTTTTGGCTTTGATCTGACTAACGTCACCGAACCCCTAGCTTATATCGATCAAGACTCCGCCTTTAATGTGTTGTTGAGTGCGGCGGCGGAAGACTTGTCATTCATGTTGGGGCTGGATTTAGGGCTGCCGTTCGAGCTGGGTTTACTGGCCGAAGATGGCAGCGCTGCGCTGCAGTTAGGTTTCAGTGCAGGCTTTAGCGGATTTGATGCAGAGTCTGATACCAATGGTGTGTTGGAATTTACCGAACTGGGTGATGCCTTCAGCGCCGAGGCGTTTGGCGGTGCCGATCTCAATCTGCCCATGTATTTCCCCATTAAATCGATGCCTTTAGGGGGCACCGAAGACGACCGCAATGGCGATGGCGTTGCCGATAATGCTTTAGCCGCCTCAGCGGAATTCAACTGGAGCTTAGATAGCGGCTTCGAGACCAATTACAGCTATGCAATTCCCAGCCTAGGGTTTAGCAAGTCGGATCTTGTCGCAGGCATGATTGGCCTGCTTAATAATCCCGACAATATGCTAGCGGGCTTAGAAGGCTTTTTCAGCGGGATTAATACCGTTGCCGACGGTATTGCGAATATTGAATTGCCGTTAATTGGTGGTGATGCCTTTGACAGCTTGGCCAATTCCCTCAAAAGCCTCGAGTCCAGTGTGTTGGGCGCTCAGGCGGTTGCCGGTGTTTACGACGCGGACAGCCTAGGCGCTTGGTTGCAAGAGCGGTCCGACAATGAGGAGCAGATTTTTGATGCGCTGCTCGATGAGGTGCGCACGGCATTATTTAATGGATTAACCAGCTTCAACACCGATGAAGCCAGCAGCGATTTGTTTTCTTTCGTAGTGCCTATCTACGATGAATACGGTGCCGAGCAGTACGACGAATTTGGTAAGTTGTTGACGAAATTGCCCACCAGCCCAGATGATATTGAGTTGGTGTTTTCCGACACGGGCCTGCTGACCTTCAATATTAAATTTGGCGGATTGCTGCTGGGTAATTATGTCAAAGTCACCAACCCAGATACGGGTGAAAAAGAGCGCACGGGTGCTGTAACTGAAGCAAGCGTTCCCCTCGACCTTAGCACTGGCATGGCCGGCCTTAATTTGGCTGTTGATGCCGAGCTCGAAGTGCTCATGGACTACCTCATGGGCATCGGTCTTGGTATTGGTGTTTTGGACGAAGATGATCCAACGCACGTGGGTGTCTTTCTTGACACCAGTGGCATAAACACGGCGGGTGAAGAAATTGCGCTCGACGTTAAGGCTTCGCTTGCTGAAGGCAGCAGTATGTCGGGCACCTTGGGCTTTTTGGCCATGGATATTGTCAGCACCGGCGAGACTAGCCTAACGGGCCATTTGGGCTTAGATATTAACGACGCTCAGGCAAATGGCGATAACCGTTTAGAGTTGAGTGAAATTGGCGATATCGATGTCGTGTTAAATGCCAATGCGAAAGCCCAGGCTAACTTGCACGCATCTGTTGCCACCAGCGTTGGCGATATACTGCCAAGCATCAACACCGGCATCGAATAT
Source organism: Simiduia aestuariiviva (assembly GCF_014192475.1). Taxonomy (GTDB): domain Bacteria; phylum Pseudomonadota; class Gammaproteobacteria; order Pseudomonadales; family Cellvibrionaceae; genus Simiduia; species Simiduia aestuariiviva. The sequence goes on along the minus strand of NZ_JACHXZ010000004.1, from coordinate 303,982 downwards.
TCTCAAGCCCTGAATGCGTCGCTATCGCTATCAGGTGGCGCCAGTTTTGAAATTGGCGACCCAACTGCGATCTTGCATGACGTTACTTTGAATGCCGGCTCGGTATTCGACAGTTTCCTGGGTGATACCTTTGATGTTATCAAAGAAATCGTTATGCCCTTGAAGCCGGTAGTGGATTTGCTGCTCATGGAAATTGACTTGGGCGTTACCAAGTTGCAGTTTATCGATATCGCCTACCTCAAGCTGCCTGCGAAAACCGTAGATACCGCAAAGAAAGTGCTGAAAGCGTTGGATGCCACCATTAAGTTCATGGAATCCATGGACAGCATGGAGGGCGACATCAACTTCGGCACGTTTAATCTTACCGGAGGTTTGCTCAGCGATCCGGACCAGCAAGCATCTAGCAATGACAGCGGCATTCGCTCTGGTGGCGATACCATTTCACCGGTAGAGGGCCCAGATCAAGATGGCTTAACCGACCCCAATGGGGGCAAAAATTTCCGCATTCCCGTGTTGGAAGACCCCATGTCTGTGCTCAATTTTATTTTGGGTAAAGGCGAGGTCGATTTGTTCTGGTACAACTTGCCAGATTTGGCCTTGGAGTTTGAATACGAAAAATCCTACATGGTGTATCCCGGTCTGAATGTTGGATTGGGTGGTGCTATTGGCGCATTTACCAATTTCGATTTCGGTTTTGATACCCGCGGATTTAGCCAGTGGATGGACACCGGTTTTGATCTCGGCGAGAGCTGGCGTGTGTTTAACGGTTTCTATCTCGATGATCACGGCATAGAAAATACCGGTCAAGATGCCTACGAATTGGGCTTGACTGCGGAAATTTTTGCCAAGGCATCACTGGGCATTGGCGGTTTCATTGAAGCCGGTGTCAAAGGTGGAATAGAGGCCATCATTGGTTTTGATTTAAACGATACCGAAACCGCCTACGAAAACGATTTGCCCATTGGCGATGGCAAACTCTACGGTTCAGAACTAATTGAGCGCATCACACACGGACCACAGTGTTTATTCGATGTCTCCGGCCAGCTAAGTGTATTTTTGGAAGCCTTCATGTGGATTGGTATCGACATGGGCTTTAGTACGATCACCTTGTTCGAAGCGCGAGATCGCTTCGTTGACGAAATCATTGCCGAGTTTTCTTGGGAGTGTATTCACGAAGCGCCTACTGACATTGCCTTCAAAGGTATTGAAAGTGGCGGTGAATGGATTGAGAACGCTAGCAGCGACACTTTGGTTCTGCAATATCCGGCGGACTATAGCGACAGTGCCAATCAATACACTGTCGACGTCTGGCCAATAGACGGTGATTTAACACTGCAGAGCTTGGCGCTAGCGGGGCTTCTGGATACAGAGTATTACGATCGCGATGAAGAATTGGCGCTGAGTACTAAATTAGCAAACTGGCGCGCCAATAACCCCGGTGATGAAGTCATAGTAGTGAGCACGGGTCAGCGTTTAGAAGTTTTTCTCGCTTCAGAAATTAACCACGTTGTAGTCAATGGGTCGGATTTGACTGGTGATCGTTTTGATCGATTCAAGATTTCAAAGCTAAATGGCACAGTGGAGTCGTTAACCATCAATGCAGGTAAGGGCGATGATATCATCGACCTTTACGCCGACAGTGATGTCACCGATGAAGCTTTGGATATCCGTATTATTGGTGGTGAAGGTGCCGATCGAATCAGTGTTGATAGCTTGCTACTTACTCCCGATGGCGTACACCTCATTCAAGGTGGTGCGGGTGAAGACTCCATTAAAGTAACGGGCGTTGCTAGCTATAGTAAGTTGGAAATACACGGCGATGACGGCGACGATACGATCTTTGGTGGTGCAGGCCGCGACGAAGTCTATGGCGGCGCAGGCTTCGATGTCATCGCCACCTACGGCGGTGCAGACTACATCGAAGGGGGCGATGAAGCCCCAGCACTTTATGTCAACCGCCAGGGTGAGTTACAAGCAGCGGAAATCTACGACGTTAATGGCGACCGCTATGGCGTGGCGAATTCCGCAGAGGGTTATAACGAATACGGATTCCCAGTCACTTTCTCAAGCGATGCCAGCGGCAGCTATCTCTTCGATGCCGCCATGGGCCTATATCGACTGGCCGTTGCCGGAGAAACCGGTACCCATAGCGCAGATCCTATTGATATCAGTGGTTTGGATATTGTGGTTCGCACCTTTAGTGGCGATGTAATTGAAGGCGGCGAAGGCGACGACGAAATACGCGGCGGCAAAGGCTTTGACCGCCTCTATGGGCTCAACGAAAAAAATATCGGCACGGATGGTACCAATACCATTTACGGTGATGACGGCAATGACATTATCGATGCCGGAGTCGGTGGATTAATTGCTTTCGGCGGTAAAGGCGACGATACCATCGTGTGGCAATACGCGCCGGTAGGTGCAGATGTGGAGTTAATTGTTCAAGGTGGCGATGGTAACGACACCCTGTCAGCGTTCATTACCAATAACAACAGTGAGATCAATCTGTACCAACACGGTGATGATGTTGCGAGCAAGTTAGCTACCTTGGAAATACAGGACAACGGCGGCCAAACAGATAGCCTGAAACTGGACGTAGAAAATCTTGTGCTGGACACCCAAGGTGGCGCGGACGATATCGATATTGGCGATTTACTCGGCACCAACTTATTGACCGTAGATGTGCAGTTGGGATCATCCTTGGCCACCATGTGGCAAGTTGAGCGCGACGGCTTTGGCAACCATCAAGTCTATTCCACAGAGTACACAGCCTTTCTCGAGAAAACCCCGCTGCTCGATAGCGATGGCAACGAGGTAAAAGACGCAAACGGATATACCGTAATGGTACCCGTTGAGCCTCAAGCTTTTGTGGATGGTGTTGCACTTAAAGAATATTTTTACCGATTTGATTTGGCCGAAGGTGGCACCTATCGCTACAACAGTGATGGTTCGCCCATGCTGAAAGATGTCAATGTAGTGGCGCAAGCGAATTCGGATTTGTCAGTGCAAAGCGTTAGCCTTGCAGATGGCTTGCAAAATGTGACGCTGTTTTACGGCTACGACGATAGCTTGGTCAATGCCGGTCGTCCCACACCCTCCAATGACAATTCGCCTATTGATAGCGTTACGCTCACAGCGGGCATGAGCGCTGAAGACGTAAAGGCCGCTATTGAATCGATGGCAAGTATCAATGAGGTGGAAGTTACGGGCAGTGGCACCGATATTTCGCCATGGAATATTGAAATAATTTCCGCTTCGAGCACGGCATTATTTGGCTATCACTATGCGGTTCAGGCCCACAGCGGGAGCCTGTTGCAAAAAGATGATACGCGCTCAGTACAAGTTTTTTACCGTATCGACAGTGAAACTGCTGATTACCTTTATGACGGCGTGGCGCCTGCATTGGTGGTAAATAGTGAAAGCGCCACTGCGGTAACCGATAGTCGAATTCAACAGCTGGCGCTGCCAGCTGGCAGTACAGAAGGCGTCATCTGGTATGGCGACCAAGGGGTTGCTATCACACAGAGTGAATTGGCTAATGGCGCAGCGCTGCTCGAAAGTCGTCTAAACAGCGTATTGGGAGCCAATTCTGTTGAGGTGTTTGGAAGTGGTACTGCGGATGATCCGTGGGAGTTTATCTTCGATCAAGCGCCACAAACAGACGGCGCTTATCTGCCCTTAGAGTTTGCGGGTGGCGTTAGTGTGTCTGATACCGCTTTCGCGCTGACTCGGACTACCGTTACACTTGCTACAGAAGCCGCGCCTGATTTGGATCGCCAGTATTTTGATTGGCCGGCCAGTGCAGTGAGTCTGGAATTTACCTACGGAACAGAAAGTTTCTCTCTGGATTTTGCGGGCTTAACCGCCGAGCAGTCTGCAGCGAAGATCGAAGCCGCGTTTGCCGCATTACCCACCGCAGTTGCGGTTTCGGTGGCAATGACTGGCACCAATACTTGGCAAATAGTTATTCACAAAAATAGCCCAGAAGCTATTGCCGTGGATGTACTTGAAACAAAATCTTCGTCTGTAAAAGCGACGGCAAGTGACGACAACAATGCCCTGCAAACCGTAACGCTAGTCGGTGACGATCACTTATTGTGGTACGGCACGGGCGTCGTGGTGATTGACAGTGCAACCACGCCTGCGTCACTGCAGTCTGATCTAGAGGAATTGACGTCCTTGGCGAATGCCAATATCGAGGTGACTCGCGACGGTGATCAATGGTCTATTGCCTTAACGTCTGTCGATGCAAATGTTAAGTACAGTGCGTTTTACAGCGCTAGCATAAACGCCGCGCCGGCAAATTATCCAGACATTGCAGTTTCAACAGCGTTGACTGACAACAGCATTCAATCGGTTACCGAAAATGCATTGGCCAGTTTTTGGTACGGCGACCAAGGCGTTGATGTTGACTTCGGCGCAACAGCAGCAGAAATTGAAACGGCTTTAGAAAAGCTGGCGAATGTTCAGCGCGTGCATGTTTCCGGTGTGCCGGGGAATTGGCAGATAACATTTGTGGCAGCGGACACAGATCCCGATGGCCACTTCTTGATGGCCAGCGTTGAATCATCAGACGCTGAACTTGCCCATGGCAAGCGACACAACCAGGTGTTTGCCAGCAGTGCCACGGCAATCTTCGCACTCGAAGACTGGCAAACTTCAGCCTACGTCAATTATAACGGCGAGCAAGTTCTGATTGAGCGCGGCATGAGTGCAGCTGATGTGGAAGCCGCCTTGGAGTCAATGGATGGCATTTCCAATGTGGTGGTCTCCGCTGCTGCAGGCGTCCTAGGCTCGCAGTGGACCATTGCGCTCGTAGATGCGCAAACTGATGCGATTGGTGAATTCTATACCCTGGCGCGTGACGTATACGTACAGGCCATGAATGAATTCGCAACCGTAAATGACACAACAGATATCACAACGCAATCCATAAGTGAGGCGTTCATTGAGGAAGGCACTACAATTGCCATCAACGCCAATGATTCGATAACGCTAGGTGCTATCTACACTGGTAAAACCCAAAGTGAAAAAGCCGATCAACTAGCCACTGACCTTTCAGTACTGCTAGGTAATGATGTTGAGGTTGAGTTCGATTCAGCGAGTGGCCAGTATGTTATTTCAGATTCAGGACTAACGGGCTTGCTGCTGGCCAGCAATATGTCATTGGATCCAGCAGTGGAACAAGCCGATGCTGCCACCCAGGCGTTCGCGCAATTGGCGCTGCCTGCAGGGACGGCGGCCATCACGCTAAACTATAACGGCGTATCACATTCGCTAACCTTGTCGGGTAACACGGCTGCAGACATAGCGCTAAGTATTCAAGGTGCTCTGGCGGAGTTAACGCTGGGAGCGGCTGAAAATATAACCGTTGTGGGCGATGGCACGGTTGAAAGTCCCTTTGTGATTCAGGTGGCGGATTTCTCTGGGTTGTCTGACTTTACAGCGGCAATTGACTTTACTGGCAATGGATTTGATGCTGTAACGCTGGCAGCGCCATCCACCTACCACACCCTTGAAAAACGCGATGACAATGGCAACTGGGCCTTGCAGACCGTTGATGGCCTGCAGGCAGTTAAGCCAACTCAGCAGACCGATGCGACCGCAGATCTCTATATTTCTCCCTATCTTACTGTAGAGGTTAATGGCCCGCGTTTAACCGAAAAAACCATTTGGGATTACGATGAGAATGGTGTCTTGGTGGAAACTGACGAGACGGATTGGTTTCAAGATCCCACCTATCGTAATGACAACAACATTGACAGTGTCACTATTAAAGGCAGTAACACCGAAAATGATGCATTCACTATCGGCCATTTAGTCAATGGCGAAGATACTGACGCGCCTACGATCGAATACGATACCTTGCAGATTGATCACCATCGCGTCGGCAATGATACCCGCAGTGTAAGCATCGTAATTCGCGGCATTGATTTAGACGGTGATCTGGATGATTCAACAAGTGAATCAGGTATTGGATCTCACGATCAGATTACCATTGACGGTCAGGCGGGCGATGATGAAATCATTGCCGGTTTCTTACCTAACAGCACCGACATTGCCGCAACTGACATCATTACGGCTCACGTGGTGGATAACTTAACGCTAATTGGTGGCGCTGATGATGATCGGATCGTCGGCACTTGGCGCGCGGATACCATCAACTCTGGGATCGGCAACGATACAGTAACTGGCGGCGGCGGTGTCGATGCATTTTTAGATGCATCGGACGAGACCGAATTTGACACGCTCATCGAACAACGCAATCTCAATTTCTCGCTCTCTGACAATGAGTTGGTGATCTCTGGCTCTGACAGCTTAACCGGTGAGCCCGTTGTGCCAGAAAGCGAAACTAGCGTGGGAATATTTGAGCGCTTTGAGCTATTCGGCGGTGCTGGGCAAAATAATTTTGCCATTGTTGACTTCACAAAAGAGGCAATGCTCGATGGCACGGTGGGCTCTGATACCTACGTGATTACACTGAGCGGTGAAATTGAAGGCGCCTCGTCAGTGGAAATTTTGGATAGCGGTAGCAACGACAGTGAAGACACCGACAGTGTAGAAATTTGGGGTGGCGGTAATGGCATTGATCAAGCCGACACGCTGCATTTGGATGTCGATACCAGTCGTCAGCAGGTTACCTACACCGGCACAACCGAAAGCTTTAGGTTGACCTATCACGGCGAGTCTACCGAGCTGCTTAACGGTTCGAGTAGCGCGCAAGATATCGCCAATGCATTGATTGCCTTAGACGGCATTAGCGCGGTAACGGTTACCGGCGAGGGTACGTCGGGTGAACCGTGGTTAATTGTATTGGAATCGGCTGACACCACCGCTGAGGATAAGTTCTTTAAATTGGGCACAACGGACGTCAATATCGCCAAGGCCGATGTTGAGCGTGCCTTTGTACAGCGATTAGATGCCAACTTTGGCGCCGCCTTGTTGGCGAGTAAACCCGACATTGATGCGCTATTTGAAAAACCGCAATTCGCTATGCAGCAGTTCTATGTGCGCGACAGCGCCGCGGGTGCCATTGCCTTCGATATATCCTATGGCGGTCAGACGCTGAGCGCGACTCTACCTACCAACCCGAATGAAGACGAACTTTATAGTGAAGCAGATCGTGCATTGCGCGTTGCTGAGCGTCTCGCCTATTTGGAAGCGCTGTTAGAGACGTTTGATGATATCGACGATGTTACTCTCGCTGGCGCCGGCACTCACAGAGATCCATGGCGCATAGAAATTGTAAAGGGCAAAAAAGACTCCAAAGGCAACTATCAAAAATTCACCACACTCGATTTAAGTGTGATCAGCGATCCATTAGATATCGCCGACGCGGCTGCGACGACGTCACCGTCACTGTCGCTTGCGTCACCTAGCAATTACCAGCGCGTCTATTACAACCGAGGCGCAGAGCGGGTTGAAATTCATGGTGGTTTGGGCGCGGATACAATTATCGCCGATGACAGCATGGCGGCATCCTACGTGTATGGTGATGAAGGCAATGACAATTTCCTCATTGGACGCGTAATCGCAACTGAAACGGTCACCTTGGCTGATGGTCGAACGCTAGATGTGGTGGCAGGTGATGAGGGCATCACTGCCGGTGTAAGTTACAACGCCTATTTCTATGGCGGTGGCGGTGATGATTATTTCGAAGTGAACCACAACATTGGCGAATTAGAACTTTACGGTGAATCGGGTGACGATACCTTCTTCTTGCGCGCCCACCTGCAGGCGGACGGCGAAGAAATAGATGGCAATACTGTAACTGCCGGTGCTGGTGATGAGGCCAACAATATCGACGAAGCCGATCAGGATATTCTGATCAGCTATGTGCAAAACAATCGGGTGCTAATTAACGGTGGCTCTGGCTTTGACACCTTGGTCATTGCCGGTACAGGCATCGCCGACGAGTTCTTCATTTTTACAGATGCTAATGACAAGCAGTACATATATGGCGCCGGCTTAAAAGTTGAAGGTGTGTCAAACATTGAGCGTCTAGCGTTAGTCACCGGTGGCGGTAACGATGTTGTTTATCTCAATGGTTTAAGCGGCAATATAGAATTGCTCATCAATACCGGCTCGGGCGACGATGAGGTGGTTTTGGGTGGCGAAGAACGCACTTTTGAAGTGGTCTACCCCATCAGCAATGCAACCCACACAGTGCAGCGCGATTTGTATCAGGATGAGGCTGTAGGCGAGCCAGAAATAACCTATAACGATATTCAATTCGTTAAGCGCAGCTCAACCGATATGGTCGCGCTTTGGCAAGAGTTTTATAAGCGCTGGGTTAAGCCAGATGCCTCAGAGGATGAAATTGCTGCGGTACAAATGGATGCGATTCATTGGCAGCTATTGGAGGCCAATTTATCTGTCGCCTTGAAGCTCTACAGTCAGGCCGTTGATAAAGCGCTAAGTGATAACCCAGATCACGGCACTACCATTTGGGATAAAATAAATTTTGGTGAATTGACGAACAATATTCACCAAGAAATCATCGAAATATTCAAAGGCCCCGGTGACTACGGCGACGATGTCAATGCCTTCGAGAATGCCTTGCTGGCGGCGATGAATGCAGAAGGCGGCTATAACCAATGGGCCGATGGCGACTATGAAGTTGGTTTTGGGTTGGGGCAGCAGGCGCCGATATTGCCAGACGCCATAGATCTCCAAACTATGTTGAACCTTGCTCCCGATCGCGTGGTATTGGATTCTGAGCAACAAGCCGCATGGGACGGTGTGAGCGATTGGAATAGCAATATCAAGGTGGGGGATCGCGAGCTACAAGCGGGTACGCGATCACTAGATAGCGCATTTTTCTTAGAGTATTTGCGCAAAATTGTCGCATTTACAATCTGGGGCGATTTTATCCATGCTGACCAGATATACGACACTGCTGATTTTGTTGACAACAACAGTGACTCACGGCGTTTGGACGATTGGGGCTACGATCCTGATTTGTATTGGTGGGATCTCTATTCCGATCAAGTTAGGGTGAACAAAACTGTCACTCAGCACTACTGGGATTGGAGCAGTTTTTCCATTAAAACACGGCAAGTTACCGTGCAAGATAATTTGCCGCACGTGACGGGTGAATCCGCGGTATGGATTCCCACCGAACAATACTCGGAAGGAGCGGGTGGCGATCTTTTCCGCGATTTAATTTCGCTCTTCTATCAGCCGGTGGCAGAGGCGCCCACAGACACTAATGTAAACCTTGAGCAGAGCTATGTAGCGCAAGAATACGAGGGGGCAGCCTCATATCGTTTTGATGGATTGACCCAGCGTACGGTCACCAAAATCATGCCAGCCACCTTTGATTTGGCTGACATCCAAGGTACCTTGCGTTTGGCGGGTGGACCTGGCAGCGACTCTTTGACATTAAATATTGCTGATGCCGATGGCGCGGACCTCAACGTAGGCCGTGTCGATATGGATTTAGCGGAATTTACTTACGTAAATGATGAATCGCTCATCGGGCATTATGACGCCAGCGGAAATTGGGTGACGGGCTTTCAGGGGCTGTTGGCTGATGCCAACCACGGGGATGTACAAGGCGCGTTAGAGCGCGCCAATAAGCAAACCCAAATTGCAATACTGGACCAGTTGGCACTAGGTGAAGAACCGAATGCGCAGGTGGAACTGCAGATTCAGACCGTTGAGCAAACGTTATCGCTCTCGACGGATTTGTCAGCCTTGCGCAACGCCAGTGCAGCCTTGACGCCAGTTGGTGCGGAGCAAATTGCAACGAAAACCCGTATTGAAAATTTGGCCAAGATGGGTCAGCAATTGCTGGGTGAAAAAGACAGTGATGGAAGCGCGATTATTGGCGCAGGTGATTTTTCGTTAGATGCAATTAATGCGCTGTTGGCAGACGCGACGCTCAAGGCGTGGGCGGCCGAAGATGCTCAAGCATTAGCAGCTGTAGAAGCGCTGGTTGCTGTGCGCAACTTCATTACGCTTGTAACGGCAGACAGCACACTAGCTGCTGACTTTGAATGGCAAGCCAGTACGAATCTTAAAGTCTATACCCGCAATGATATCGATTTAACTGACCGCACTGCGAGCTATCAGTACAGCCAAGAAATCTGGGATGAAAACCTATTACAACATGCCAATGAGTGGCATGCGGGTACAGGTGATTATGCTGGGCTAGTGGGCCGCCCGGATGACTCTGAGCTGTTGGCTTCAAATGATGTCACTGGCGAAACCTTGCGACTGTTGCAGATCGCTTACAGTGTCGGCGGTTACACCGGCATGGTTGGTGGTGTAGGCAATCCAGACCTGATGGGCAATACGTTGGCCATGGAGATTGCGTATACCAACGCCATCAATGCACTTAATACCAGCTACTACACCTACGCCTATTTTGGCGTGGGCAGTGACGGCGAACAGATTCTTGAAGCTGTTTCGATCAACCGATTTAACGCAGATGTTGCCCACGAAGAATTGCTGGATTACGTTGCAGATCTCAAAGATGCATCTGGCACCAAATACGGCGAAACCACGGAGCGTTATTTAACGGCGGACAATTGGATTTCGTATCGTGATGCACTCATGGCAGATGCAGGTTTCGACAATTCTGCCAATACCATCGGCGATGAGTTCACGGAAGAAAACGTCGATAAGTTGATTCGCTTAACACAAGCGCAGAGCAGTGTAGAAATTTCGGCACTTTTGTCCGACGGTCTAATTCTGGAGCCTAAAGTGGCTGGCAACGCTGCGGATGAATACAGTGTTGATATAGCTAAGTTCCAGGATACTGCAGGTTTCTACTTGCCGGAAACGGTCACTGTTAATCGCACCACCTTGGTTGAAGTGACCGTTGACAATGACTACGTAAGCGGTCGTATCGACGGCACGCAATACGATGTGAGTTACGACACCATTGAGTTGGCTGACAGCGATTGGAGCGGGCTCTGGCTGCGTGGATTTGAGAACGCAACGTTCAACGTCAATGCAGATGTTACGGACGATCAAGATACCGCAGACACGACTGATGATGTGCTCACGGTGTTCGACAAAGTGGATCACGTGACCATTAGTGATGGCGTGGACTGGCTCGATATCACGGTAAACACCGGCGGTGGCGCCGATGTAGTGCACGTGGAGAGCAACACCATAATGGATCTGGTCACCATAAACAGTGGCGATGGTACCGATGCTATTTTTGTGAGTACTGCGAATACCGTTTCGACGATTGTGCACGCAGGCGACGGTGTCGATACCATCAATGTTGGCGCGACCGGTGACTATGCACAACTTAACGCGGGTGATGGCAATGACCTTTTGCGGGTGAACTACACCGCATTGGGTGAGCAAACCTTTGAGAATGGCGTAGGTGGCACCTTAGATGTCCACGGCCAAATTGGCTCGGACACCTATTACGTGGGTCTGGCCGGAACCGGCGACAGCATCATCAACATCGCTGATCAAGCGGAAGCAGAGCTGCTGGCCACGAATGCATTGCATGTATACGGTACTAACAGCGCTGATCAGTTCCTGTTCCGCCCCAATGCCATTAACGCCCTTGAGACTGATGCCGAGGGAGAAGTCCTAGAGAACGGTGCCATAGAGCGCATTAATTATGGTTCCGACCTCAACGGTGGCATTACCGTTTACGGTCGCGATGGCGATGATCGATTTGTCTTTGATGAAACCAGTGCGGTGATTACCGTGCTGGGCCAAGCCGGTAATGATGTTTTCCAGGTTGGCCAGATATTCAATTCGCCCCGCAATGCAGCGGCTGGGCTGTCTTCGGATGATATTTTTGACACCACGCCCATTACCCAGGGCTTCATTAGCAACGGCAACAGTTATGGCCTCACGTTAGATGGTGGTGCAGGTGAAGATAACTTCACCGTGTATCGCAATGTGGCTGAGCTCTCTTTAATTGGCGGCGCTGATAACGACACCTTCTTGGTGCGCAGTTTTGTACTTATTGATCCCAACGATCCTCAAGCACCCTTTACCAATATTAACGGTGGACAAGGTGCAGACTTCATCAGTTATGCCATTAACGCGCCGGTAAGAATCAGTGGCGGAGACGGCCTCGATACGGTCACCATTCTGGGCACAGAGTTTGGCGACGAATTTGTTGTAACTGAAGAGGGCGTATACGGCGCTGGGCGGTACACGAGCTTTACCGGTATTGAAAAACTGGTGATTGACGGCATGGAAGGTAACGACAACTTCTATGTGATGAGTACCAGTGAAAAGGTTGAGTTGAATTTGTTTGGCGGCCTAGGTAGCGATACCTTTGAAACGGCCGGTGGCAACAATGGTGAACCGATTTCTGTCGTTGCCGATGATTTGTTGGGCCACAGTGGCTTGATTGAACATGTGATCACCAGTGGCGATGAACGACTCGCTGAAATGCGCGCGTTGTTGGCCGCCAACGTCATGGATGCCGACGAAGCGGGCGTCATTATTAGGCCTTTGGTCGGCCCTTTGCGTGCTTATGAAGACGACAATGGCACGGCGCTGGTAGATCCTAATGCGATCAATGTGTACGAAGTCGTATTGACGCGACCGCCGGAGGATGTGGTGCGCATTTCTGCCACGGCGACCTTGCCCAGCGATCAGTTACAGGACGCTGGTGCTGTGGGCGTATTGTTAAACGGCACTGCAAATGCCACGGCATTAGTGTTTGATCGGACCAATTGGTTTATTGCCCAAACCATTACCGTGACTGCGCCTGCTGATGGTGTAGCAGAGGGTAACGATTTCGTGGAAATTCGTCACTCGGTAATGGAAGGTCTCACCGATGAAGATGGTAGCGACTACGATCGCCTTAACGTATCGCGCTTGGTGGTTGAAGTGGTTGATGCCGATAGCGCTTCAGTCATTGTGAGTCAGAACACCGAGAATCCGTTGGTGGCGGAGGCCGTTGCGGATTTAAACAGCGATAGCTATCGCGTGGTACTGAGTCAGGCACCCACGGAAGACGTCGTTATCACCATTGAAACTGATGGACAGTTAACTGTTGATCAGCCGACATTGACCTTTACTGAAGACAATTGGAACGATCCACAGTGGGTAACTTTCAGCGCTGTAGCTAATGATGGCGTTGAAGGCCAGCACTACGGTCGTATTACCCACACAGTTACCAGCGCCGATGCAGCGTTTAATAACTTGGCGATGGAGTCGGTGGATGTAACTATTGCCGACGGCGAGTATCCAAGCCTCTTGCTACTGGAGCGCGTCAGCATCGATATGGATGGCGATGGCACCACAGATCTAGAGAGCTACCAGCTGCAAAGTGATAGCACCAGTCGTGTTGCTGAACGCGCGTCAATTGGCGTGTTAGCGCAGGGCGAAGCCTTGACTAACAGTACCGGCACTGTGTTTGCCGGTACCGTCGGTATTGCTGAAATTGATGAACGCATTGGCAACGATGCGCCTTTCCAGGCGCAGGATCTGAGCCTTACGCGCTGGAGCACCGCTAACCACCCGGACATTGCGCAATCCTCGACACCGCATGTAACGGTGGTGGGCACCGGCGATGGTACGCGGGATTATTACAAAGTTGTGGTGACCGACGACATGCTGGCCAACGGCCCCATTGTGCTTACGGCAGATCTAGACCAAGGCGATGCGGATACCACCTGGTGGCAATCAAAATTCAAATTGTTCCGCCAAAATGGCACAGAATTGGTGAAGCTCGCCGACACGCCATTTACCGGCAGTGATGATATCCACTTAAGCCAAAGCATTTCCGAGGCGGGCACTTACATTATTGAAGTGGATGGATCTGAATCTACGACGGCAACCTACGGCAGTGGAGTGCCTGAGGGTGTGAACTACGAGTTGCATGTGAGTTTGCCGGAGCAATACGTGGCAGACTTTAAGTTCATTCCTGCAACACTGCTAGAAAATGAATTGGAATCCAGTGCCGGTGGGCAATGGCTGAGTGAGTCGACGTCCGCGGCAAATGGTATTGGCAACGAAGACAACACCGGCTGGTATACAGAGCCCAACGCCAATATCGGTACGGGCACTGGCATTGATTCGAGCATGCCCTATATCACGGTCGATGGTTCAGGAAACGGTAGTAAGGATCGCTATTGGTTTACCGTGACTACCGAAATGCTTAACGGCGCGCTCGGTGAACACCTTGAAAATGAATCGGTAAGTAATACCGATGGCGGTTGGTATACATCTTCGGGCATTGATTTCCCCGCAGTAGTTGCTATTGGCGAAAGTTGGACAGTAACGGTGAATGATCAAGCGTTCACAGTAAACGCTGATGATGCTACAGACACGGGTGCTAGCCTTGCCACTGAGTTGAGTGGACTGCTCAATGCGGCGTTGAACAGCGATTTGTTCACGGTAGAAATCGACGGTAATGATCCAACGCAATTAACAGTCAGCAATCCGGTTGTGGGTTTCCGGTTAGGTATCACCCATTTCTCAACGGCAGTACCCTCTGAAACAACGGAAGACTTGACAAAGACCACCTTGTCCCTCGATAGCGCGGGCGACAGTGCCACAGTAGGTGATATTTGGACCATCACCATTGGTGCTGACAGTTATACGTATCAAGCTGCGGCGGGTGACGATCGGGATGATATCGGTGCAGGTTTGGTCTCCGCTGTGAAGGGTGGGGATGGTGTCACCGCGGGTAAAGGTGCCAGCTACCGAATCAGCTACGATAGCAATGCGATAGAGGTTATTGATATTGATGGTGTGTCTGTCGATGTGACCATGGAATCGCAACAAATCGTTTCGGCTATAAATGAAACGGTTACGGGTCAAACTTTCACCGTCGGTGGCACTGTTAACAATGGTGCGCAGTGGCAGGTCACTGTAAACGGTGTTGAGGCAACGGTTAATGGCGATGATACAGGCATTACCAATCGCGCTAGTGTGGCTGCTTCCCTTGTATCACAGTTGACAACGGAATTGGATTCAACTGATTACACGATTGTCTATACCGTCGGTAGTGAAAGTTTCGACGTGATACGCAACGATGGCAATGCCATTGTCAGCGGCACATCGAAGAGTGGCGCTGCGACGATGACTGCCACCGATAGTCTGCGCGAACAGACCTTGGTCTTGGATGAGTCGCTCACCGCGCGCGACTGGTCAATCTTTTTATCGGGCACCGAAATCTCGGGGCCGTTTAACAACGATGATCTCGATCTTGTAGGTACTCAGTTTGTAGCCGAATTAAATACTATTGATAGCGACGGCGATGCGACTAACGGCACCACCTATAGTGCAAGCTACGATGCAGATAGCAACACGCTAACCATTAAAAGGACCGACGGCGCAGCACCCAATTTAACCTTGCAGGCCAAGGTTACCGACAGTGGTGTGGATGGCACACCGAGCACCGAAAACTTTACGGCCTACAGCTATGCGGTTGCTATTGACGCAGGCTACAACTACAGCGACCCGTCGGATATTTGGACGCTAACGGTGAACGGCGTTAGCCGCGGCGTTGCTGTAGGCAGTAATTTGGCAAGTACGGCAGCTGCATTAAATGCTGAATTCTCAAACCATACCATTACCGCCGTAGACGGCGCACTCCAGATAGTGGCCGACGATGAAGGAGCCATTGCCGCTTCATTGGCGATGACGGTTACGCAGGCATCCTTAAGTCCGATCATCGATGATCAGGATCGTTGGGATACCTACGCGTTGGCGGTGGATGAAGACGCTACGCCTGCGGTAGGCGACACATGGACGATTACTGTTAACGGCATCGATTACAGCCATGTAATCAGTCAAAGTGACATTGATAGCGGGGTTGCAACGCAAGACCTAGTGGCAGACGCATTGATGGCGAAATTGCAGTCCGCCGGTTTTGCCAGCAGCGACACTGCCGTCGGCAATAAAATTATTGTTGAAGGTACGGGTTTAGTGGTCAGTGGGTCGCGCACTAGTGCAGCTCAAGGCTTGTTCGATTTGGATTTCGTTAAGACATATTCGACGTCAACTACCAGCACCCATAGTTCTATGGTGGAATCTCAAACGTTAAATGGCATTGAGCTTACTCGAACATTTGTAACTACCCTTGTCACGGAAACCACTACTGAATCGTACCTACCCTATGTGAAAGTATTTGACGCCGCTGGTAATCAATTACTGCCGGACGTTGATTACACCGCCTATTTTGATCAGGGTAGCTTTATGGCCACCGATCCAATGTCTTTGTTCCTTTTTGAAGATATTGGCAACTATCAGGTAGAAGTTGGTTATACGCTTACTCAAGTGGAAACGGAAACTGTGACAGTTGATGTTGCCTCTATAACCACAAACATTTTTGGTGGATTTGTATCGCAGAGCCAATCTTCATCAACGACTACAGCGACAACGGTTGCCACAAGTGATGTGGGCATCGATTCAGGTTATCAGCTGAACGTATCGTTGGAAGGCCATGCAACGGACGCAGACTTCCTGGATATGTCGGGCATGCTGCTTACTGTCCATCGCGCTGACGGCACCACTGAAAGTGCTGTTATTGATAGCTATGATGCAATAACCGATCAGTTCACGCTGGCAACACCGCTGAGCATTAGTGCCGGTGAGCGGTATGAAATCACCTACAACGTCGAGGACACCTACGAAGATTACGGTGACACTCCTGCGCTCACAACATGGCAAGAAGATCAGTACTTTGTCGTATTGTCGGGTGCCCCCAGCGACACGGTAACGCTTGATATCGCGGGCGTTGAAACGCGCACCTACAATGGCGATTTAGTGTTTAGTGGTGAGCCGGAAGCGAATTATGTGCAGGTGGGGGTAGACACTGCGCAGCTAATATTCGACGCCAACAATTGGTCGAGCCTGAGATCGATTGACATAGATGCGTTAGAAGGCGGGTCAATTGTTGGGTCGGAAATCGAAAGCTTTATCGACGGTTCTGACGCACAGGTGTTTGCTCCAGGTGGACAGATTGCAAATACATTGCGCGGCCCGATTTTTATCGATGGTGGACAGCAAGTAGGTGCAGACTACGAGCTTAATAATCCATTGACGATTCACGGTGAAACGAATTTGTTCCCTGCGGCAGGTAGTTTGACATCGGTCGTTGTCACACCGGAAAGCACGATCATCACAGACACTGATGCAGAATACTGGGATGCCGATCTTGCCCAGCATGTGGATGGATTTGACCCAAGAATTGATGATTACCCCTATGAAGTCAGCATTATGGCTGATGGTGAATTGATCGCTGTGTTAGATGTCATTGCGCGAGATGGTCAATCATTGACCCTTGCTGCCTTGCCAGAGGGCGTCACCATTGCCGCAGGTGTTGAGTATTTCATTCGCCCAGTGAATTTAAATACCCGCGTTGATGAAGCCGTACAGGTGGATGTGCTGAATGTATTTAATACAAACAGCCCGGCCGATCAATCCATTACGCTCACCGATAGCCGCATCACCGGAATGGGGATGGGTGGTGATGTCGTGATTGCAGGCGAAATCGTAGAGGGCGGCATTCACTACGCCAATCTAGAAGGGTTAACACTGAACTTGGGTGTTGGCGCAGATAACGTTACAGTTGAATCTACTCACACTGGCAGTACGCACATTGATGCCGGTGCGGGTGAGAACATCATCACGCTTAAAACCGTCAGTGGTGTGACGAGTATCGTCAGTGGCGCTGACAATGACGCGGTTCATGTTGGCAGTGACTTGCAGTTGGCCGATGAGATTGCCGCACTGTTGGCGATTGATACGGGTGATGGGGTTGACACGCTGACACTGGATGACAGCGCCGATGCAGTCGCCAATCAATTGCAGGTGAATGCGACAACATTAACCGGTTTGGATATGCCCTCGCTGTCAGAGCAACAGCAGCTAGTTATTCGCGCAGCGGGTGGCACTTTCGATTTAGACTTTGGCAGCGCGGGAGTGATAACGGCGCTGACCTACGGCATTGACGGAGCGGATTTAGCGACAGCGCTGAATACACATTTTGGTGTGCAAGGTGGCGTTAACGTTAATCACCAAGTGAGCGCTAGCGGGCATCGATATCTGATCACATTTGGCGGTGAAATGTCCGGTGTCGATGTGTCGGAGGTCATTATTAATACCGACGCTCTTGTAGAGTCAGATGTTGTTTTAGATGGCGCGGGCAATGTATTGGTGGACGCAATAACCAAAGATGCGCGCGTTAGCACATTACGCAATGGCTCTCCGCTTGCCACCTCCGGTCAAACGCAAACGCTGCGCATCAATGCAACAAGCGGCAATTATGCGCTGCAGGTGTTGGATCAGTGGACCGCAAATATTGCATGGGATGCCGATGCAGACGCGCTGCTAGCGGCGCTATTGCCAATCGTCAATCCCAATAACAGTCAGGATAATTTGCCGCATACAAATAATGTATCGGTGGTGAAAGTGGGTGACGAATGGTTAATTAGTTTCCGTGGCGAGCTATCTGCGACGTCAATCACCGCTGTGCAAGGTGATGTGAGTTTGGCGACACGCATGGACGGTATTAACTACTACGGTGTCGAGACTTTGAATGTCTACACTGGCACTGGCGCTGATACGGTTACCGTTCAATCCACCGCCGAAAATACCGCCACGCATCTATACACGGGTGAAGGTGCGGATCACATTGAAATCAGCAGTGATGCAAACGGTGACTTTGCCAACGGCGACTCGGCCCATGGCACACTCGATGGCATTCTAGGTGATGTGTATATCGATGCCGGCATGGGTGAAAACAGTTTGTACGTGAGCGATTTCGATAGCAGTGATGCATCGACACCGATCACCATAACGAATTCCGCACTAACCGGTGCCGCCGTTGGCGATATTAACTACACTGCCACTGCAGGCAACTTTGACAGTGACTTGGTAATTTGGACCGGTAGTGGCAATGACCTGATTACCGTCAGCAGTGTGTACCTTGAAGGGCAGACGGTAACGTCCCTTTACACCAACGAAGGCGCCGACGAAATTACAGTTAGTGCCGCTGACGACTTGCTCAATCCTGCACATCTTGGATTGGATTTAGTCGCGGATGCAGAAGCGCGCCGTCTGGATATTTTCAGTCAGCAGGGTGCCGATGTTATCAACGCGAGTACCGCCGATTTGGCCATTCGCGCCAATGCCGGTACAGCAGGTGATCTTATTTTCGGTAGTCAGGGCGACGATGTTATCTACGGTAATGACGGCGATGACCGCGTCTATGCCAACGGCGGCACCGATCGCGTTTACGGTGAGCTTGGTTTCGATACCTTGGAAGGCGGCGCCGATGCTGACGTTATCTATGGCGGTGCCGATATTGACCTGATTCGCGGCAACGCAGGCGCCGATGCGATCGATGGCGGCAGTGGCGACGACATCATTTTCGGTGACGAAGGCGTTGTCGAAGATGCAATTGGAACCAGTTTGTTGGCCAGCCAGTTGGCCAACATGACACTGATCACCTCCGTGAATTTAGCCGTCGGCGGTGGCGACACTATTTACGGTGGCTTGGGTGCCGATCGCATTGTCGGCGGTTTGGGTGAAGACCTCATTATCGATCACGACGGCGACAATATCGTGCTGGGCGACTTGGGTGAAATCACCTATGACGCCACTGGCTTAACGCGCGTGAGTGCGAGCCAGCTTGTGGGCGATATTGATACCCTGCAATTGGGTGCTACCAGCGGTTATAACCAAGCGTTGGGTGGATTGGGTGCCGACAGCATCGATATTCTTGCCGGTGACAGTTTGGTGGTTGGCGATAACGCCACTGCGCTTTGGCAAGTAGGTGTACTGCGCTCGGTGACCAGCGATGACGAAGCCTTCGGTGGCGATGATCTAGTCACTATGGGTGATGGCAACAGCGTGGCACTGCTGGGGGCCAGCACCGTGCAAGATACCTTGGTCTCCGGCAGTGGCGATCACTGGGTACTCGGCGACAACGGCGCCATGACGTGGAACGCCACAGGCGTTCTGACACAAATCGTTTCAACCGCCCTCAGTGAGGGTGGCACCGATAACATTACGCTCGGCAATGGCAGCAATACGGTCGTGGCCGGTTTCGGTAATGACAGCGTTGTGACTGGCAGTGGCAATGACGTAATTATGGGCGACAACGGTCAAATCGATTACGACGCCAACGGTTTTGTGTCATTGATTCAAAGCACCGACCTCATCGCCGCCACCGCGGGTAACGATACCCTGTTGGTTGGCAGTGGTTTCAATCGCGTAATTGCGGGCCTGGGTCAGGACACAGTCACCAGTGGCAGCGGCGATGAGCATGTGCTGGGCGATAACGGTCAGCTTGCCTATCTCGACCAAGTGTTAATTCGCGCGACGTCTACCGAAACCACGGAAGGCGACAGCGATCTGCTCACACTGGGCGATGGCAATGCGGTTGTCATCGCAGGTAACGGCCAAGACACGGTCACTACTGGTGTCGGCACCGATACGGTATTGGGCGACAACGGCGAAATTCTGTGGAGTGCAGGCGGCATTATCGAAAGTGCCAAGAGCATCGTAACGCAACAGGGTGCTGACGACAGTCTTATGCTGTTCGATGGTGACACATTGGTGATTGCCGGTACCGGCAGCGATACCGTGAGCATCGGTGCAGGTACCGACAGGGTGCTGGGTGATAACGGCAATTTTGTATTCACCAACGGCGTGCTAGCGCAAGCCATCAGCACAGCAACCACCTTTGGTGGTAATGACACCTTGGCGCTCGGTAGCGGCGACAGCGTCGTCATTGCCGGCTTGGGCGATGACAGTGTGACGGCATTGGCGGGCGTGGATCACCTGTTGGGTGACAACGGCGAGTTTGTTTACAGCGCCGGCGTGCTAGTGTCTGCGCGCAGTCTAGAGGAAACACTGGGCGGTAACGACAGTGTCAATTTGGGCGCAGGTAACGCCGTCTTGATACTGGGCACAGGTGCGGATCAACTGACTGCCGCCAACGGTAATCATCAAGTGCTGGCCGACAACGGTCAAATTACCTGGACAACATCCGGCGTACTGACGCAACTGGTTAGCACCAGCCGCGCACAGGGTGGAGACGATAAGGTCACCCTGGGCAATGGCGACAATACCGTTATTGCCGGCTTTGGCAGTGACACAGTCACCACCGGTAACGGTGCCGATGACGTAATCGGCGACAACGGTCAAATCGATTACGACGCCAACGGTTTTGTATCATTGATGCAAAGTACCGACCTCACCGCCGCCACCGCGGGTAACGATACCCTGTTGGTTGGCAGTGGCTTTAATCGCGTGATTGCGGGCCTGGGTCAGGACACAGTGATCAGTGGCAACGGTGAGTTGCGGTTACTCGCTGATACAGGGCGCCTGAGCTTTGAAGAAAACATCCTCATAGCGATGAACAGTGATCTAGCCGGGCTCGGTGGCGCTGATCGAGTGACCATTGGTAGCGCAAATACGATGGCAATCCTCGGCGATGGTGCCGATGTGGTGACCGCTGCCAATGGTCACAACACCTTCATTGCCGATAACGGCGATATAACGTTAAACAGTGCCGGCACTCTGCAGCTGGTCGAAACCCGCGAGTTAGCACTTGGTGGTGACGATCAGTTTATTCTGGGTAACGGCGGCAATACCGTGCTCGCAGGCCGTGGTGATGATCTCGTCACTACCGGCAATGGCGATGACAACATCATCGGCGACAACGGTTTCATAACCTACGATAGCCAAGGCTTCATCACCTTCATGGCGACAACCGATGTCTCGATCGACACGGCAGGTGACGACACTATCAATTCCGGCGCAGGCAGCGATCGTATCTTGGCTGGTCTCGGCAGCGATGTCGTCAATGCGGGTGCAGGTGACGATATCGTATTCGGTGATCAGGGCGAGTTAAGCTACATCGACAACGACTTTGTTGAGGCAATAACCACCACCGTGCCATTGGGAGGTAATGACAACCTGCTGCTGGGCAGTGGCGATGACTGGGCCTTCGGTGGCGGTGGCGACGATCTTTTGAATGGAGAGCAGGGCGACGACATTCTGTTTGGTGACTTTGGTGTTATCGGATTTGATGAGTTAAACCAGTTCTATGTGGATACGTCAGACTTGGGTCAGGGCGGTAACGACACCCTGATTGGTGGTTCGGGCTTTGATTGGATGCTCGGCGGTGCCGGCGCTGATGCGTTTGTGGGTCGCTTTACCACCGACATTATGTTGGGCAACTACGGTCGAATTACGGCAGTGCCGGACACCGATGGTGTTGTGGTTTCAGCCGTACCTTCAGGCTTAGATCTTATTGGAGGTAATCAAGAGGAGCTATACAACAATCGTGGTGTAGTTGCGGAATTGCGTTTGCAAACGTTACTGCGTGTGACGGAAGTGGATGTCAGTAACATCAAATCCGATGCGGCCTTATCCTTGGCACCGGTGGGTTCCAGTAGTGATGTTGCTCAGCTAACTGATGAGCAAATGATACAATTTCTACAGAACCTTCCAGCACCTGCCACGGGTGGTGAGGCAGGTACTGAAGGTACCAATAGCCATGAGCAAGAGTGTATGAATCCGCTGGATGCGGATGGACAGCCAGTCGAGTTGCCGGAAGGTGCGACGGCGTGTACTCTCGATTCAGAGACCGATCAACCACAATCCAACGGTGAAGCTAATCGAGCGACCGAGGACGATAGCGACACGGCCTCAGCATTGCAGGCGGCGGCCTTATTGGCCGCAGTTTCTGCTCAGCGCGGTTGGACGGTAGGGCGCCCGAGCACGAAGAGTGGGCCGTCGTGGTTGGCAGGTCATGGGCCGAATGGCCGACAGGTATACACCTGGGATGATGGTAAATTAAAACCTAAACAATAATATTGATGAGCAAGGAGCCTTTCATGGCTGAAACAAAAAAAGGCGCGGCGTCACCCAAACTCACCTGGGATGACAGCAAAATGCGAAGCACCTATGCAAATGTGTGTAACGTGTCCAGCACCCGTGAAGAGGTGACCTTATTGTTTGGCACGAACTCCACGTGGCACACGGGGCAAAAGGAAGTGGCGATTTCGCTCACTGATCGCATTATCCTGAATCCGCACGCGGCAAAACGTTTGAGTGTATTGTTAGGCAAGGTGGTAGACGAGTATGAAAACCGTTTTGGTAAAGTGGGCGATGCTCCTTAATTGGTAGCTTGGCTAGCCGCACAATAGACCTAAAAGGCAAAGCCCAAGCTTTGCCTTTTTTATCTCTAGCTGAAAACGGTTTTGTCTGAAATATCACGCTCAAAATTGTTGACTGGATCATCGCTAATATGCACGAAATACCTAAGGCCAATGTGCACCTAGTTGAACGTCAAAGCGTATCATTAGACGCTTTGAATCAACTCGCGGAACAGCCTCAGTGGGCAGACTATTGGCTGCAATTTGTCTTAACAGAAATTCCTGCACTTGCGTCGGCATTATTGACCTTAACTGAAGCCGGCGAATCATTAAAGCCAACGGCACTGTGGCCGAATCCCTGCGCTGATATACAGGAACTTGGCAATCTTATTGAAGATAGCATCGAATGTCAGCGAGCCATTGTGGTGCCACCTGCACAGGGTACATCTGTCTGCGGATTAGCCTATCCAGTATCAATTGATGAACGCATTTGTGCCGTCTTTGCTTGCCGTTTTGACTACGGCGATGCGGAGATTGAGTCGGTACTGAGCCAAGTCGAAAAAGTGTGTTTGTGGCTAGAAGTAAGACTCCGGAAGCAATTATTGGAGCAGCAACGCCAGCGGGGAATGCAACAAGAGCAGCTGCTCGACGGCATCCTGACAATGAATAAATCACAGGCAATAAATGAAGTCGGCCTTCAATGGGCCGATTACTTGGCTAAAACCTATAGCTGTGATCGCGTGTGTATTGGTGAAGTTCATGGCGGCGAGGCGGTACTGCAAGTTGTGTCGGGCAGCAGTGACCACGCACTCAATAGCGCTGTCACAAAAAAAATACGGCTTGCTATGCAGGAGGCCATTGATCAACAGCGACGGCTCTGCTGGCCACGCAAAGACGACGATGTCGGAATATATGTACAGCTCGAAAAGTTGTCGGTAGCACAAAATAATGCGTGTATAGCCTGTGTGCCGGTTTTTGCTAATCAAAAGTCCTACCTTGTGCTTACATTTGAGCGCCCTGCAACGGTGAGTTTTTCAATCGCGGAGCTGGATGCTATAGATGCACACCTTTCTCTAGCTGGCGCCTGCTATGAAACCAAGCGATTGGCTGATCTATCAATTTGGCAGGTATTGGCACGAAGACTAAAAGTCCAACAAGAGAAATTGTTTGCGCACGGTTACGTAAAGCGAAAAGTTGTAGCATTGTGTGTGCTTGCTTCAGTGCTATTTTTTAGTGTGGTCACTGGTAACTACCGTATTAGTGCTGACGCAGAGCTGGAGCCGTCCGCGATACGCTTGATATCAGCGCCCTTCAGCGGCTATTTGAAAAGTGCGAATGTGCGCGCTGGCGATCAAGTTGCGAAAGGCGCCGAGCTTTTGGCAATGGATGACCGCGATCTTAGGCTTACTAAAATTCAGGCGATTAGCCAGCTTTCCCAGGCCAATAAGCAATATACAGAGGCGCTGGCAGAAGGAGATAGGGCGCAAGCGCAAATATTTTTAGCCAAGGTCGAGCAAGCGAAAGCCCAGCTGGCGTCTGCGGATCGCGATCTAGAGCGCGCACGAGTTCAGGCGCCTTACGATGCATTGGTGGTCAGCGGCGATTTAAGTCAACAGGTAGGCGCGGCAATTAATCAGGGCGATGAGTTGTTCAGAATTTCTCCGATGACGGATTACCGGCTCATTTTATTCGTTAGTGAATTCAATATTGCCGAAGTGGAGTTGGGGCAGCGTGGGCGCGTGGTATTTTCATCGGCAACAGACCACACCTTTAATTTTGAAGTGACTAATTTAACGCCAGTTGCTGAAGTGCGTGACGGCACTACGGTGTTCCGAGTCGAGGCCACCTTCGAAAATGACAACCAGGTTTTTCGACCGGGCCTGGTAGGCATTGGAAAAATTGAGGTGGGTGAGCAACTTTTGATAGATATGTGGACCCGGGATCTACGCCATTGGCTTTCGCTGAAGCTGTGGTCCTTCTGGGGGTAGCATGGGGCTGTTCAGCAAAAATTGGTATTTAGTGGAAAAGCTGACGCCGCGCATAAAGCCGCAGGTTGATGTAGCCCCCCAGCCAAAGCGAGGCGAAATCTGGTACACCCTGCGGGATCCCGTTGCAGGCACCGTACAACTTTTTTCACCGCAGGCCTATCAGGTAGTGGGTCTAATGAATGGCGAGCGCAGTTTAAATGATATATGGACGTTGGCCGGCGATCAGCTAAAGCACGATATGCCAACTCAGGAAGATATCATCTCCTTGCTTGCAAGCCTTTACCAAGCTGACATGATTTACCTCAATGTGCCTGCAAATGCCCGTGATCTCTTCACTCGCCGCGGACAGAAGAAAGAGCGAAAGTCCTTACAAAAAGTCTATTCGCCGATTTCGTTACAAATCCCATTGTTCGATCCGACCCGATTATTAGATTCACTGTGCCCGGTACTCGATCCGTTGTTGAAGCCTAGAGTTTGGCTGCTCTATCTAGCCATCTTGGCGTGGGGCTGTTTCATCGCAGTGCAGAATTTTGAAGCATTGACGAGCAATATGGCTGATCGATTATTAGCGGCCGAGAACTTAATGTTGTTGTGGTTGCTTTATCCACTGATAAAGATCATCCATGAATTAGGGCATGCTTATGCCGTGCGTCGATATGGCGGGCAAGTTCACGAAGTAGGCATCATGTTCTTGGTGTTTTTTCCAATGCCTTACGTCGATGCCTCCGAGTCCGCAGTGTTCACCGATAAGCGTCAGCGCATGATGGTTGCGGCTGCGGGCATAATTGTGGAGCTGTTCATAGCGGCGTTGGCGGTGATTCTTTGGAGCTATGCCAGCGACGGCTTATCAAAGGCAATTTTATATAACATTGCCTTTATGGCTGGGGTATCCACATTGCTGTTTAACGGTAACCCGTTACTTAAATTTGATGCGTATTACATTCTGTCTGATTATTTAGAAATTCCCGGTTTGGCAAAAAAGTCGGTGTCTTATTGGGGGTTTCTGGTTAAAAAATACCTTTTTGGGTTTAAGGAATTAGAAGATCCAAGCAGCGATAAGCGCGAAAGGTATTGGCTGTTTTTTTACAATCTATTTGCATTTTGCTACCGAATCTTCATCAGTATTTCAATTTTCCTTTTTGTTGCCGCGCACTATTTTATCGCGGGCTTGGTGATAGGTATTTGGACACTCATTTCTAGCTGGTTTATTCCGTTTATGAAAACCGTATCTCTACCATTTCGGGAACAAGTATTTCGCGTACAGGGGCGAGATCCTAAATGGGTGGTTGGTTGCACTGCGCTAGGGCTTTCTAGTCTACTTTTCCTGTTGCCAATGCCCTATAGCTATACAACGGACGGGGTGGTGTGGCCAGATGAATCGAGGCGAATTTACGCATCTGAGTCAGGCTTTGTGGCGTTTATAGAGCGATCTGATAGTGATCAGGTGACCCATGAAGACCTGTTATTTGGCTTAGAAAATCATGAACTGAAAGACAGCGCAGCGCTCTTGGAGGCGCAGCTTCAGGAGGCGCGTGCACGTGTTCGATCGGCCTATGCAGATCGTACCAAATCGCTGCAATTGGCAGCCGAAATGCAGCGGTTTGAGGAAGAGCTGGACAGTGTTAAGTCTGCGCTAGCGAATACCCAAAAGTATGCACCCGCATCGGGTCAGCTGGTATACCAAAAGCGGCCGTTTGAGCGGGACCAATTTATTCGGCGCGGTGAACTCATTGGCTATGTAATTGATAATAAGGATGCTAAAGCGGATGCTGCAATGCCTTTATCGGTTCGCACGGCCTTGCCAGAGTATCAGGCAGATGTTGTATTGGATCGATTGCAAGGAGTGGTGGTTCGTAAAGCGGTCGACCGCTCGACGACTTTGTCGGCAGCGTTAGATACCGTAGTGCCCAGAGTTAGCAAAGTATTACCCAGTGCGATTCTCACAGAGACCGGTGGTGGAAGCATTGTAATTGATCCCTCTAGCACAGAGGAAATACGCGCTGTCGAGAACTATATAACGCTAGATGTGGCTGTTACATCCGGAAAACTACTGCGAGTCCACGAACGTGTTTACATCAAATTTCAATTGAGTCCAGAGCCATTGGGTTGGCGTTGGTATCGCGAACTGCGACAAGTGTTTATTGAGCAGCTAGATGTTTAACCGCTTTCCAAGACGTATACCCACATCGGAGCAGCTGCGACCGGAGCGCCCAGCGTTGGCCTTGTCGTGGTTCGATAGGCTGGCTCGCAAGGTCTACATCGTGATTTTCTGGCCCTTGCTTCGGTTGTGCTTGCGGCCCTCGCACTTTGCTGCGCAAGTGGTGCGGGCATCTGAGGCGTTGGCACAACTTAACGAGGCTGAGTTCTTACAGAAATTGACGGCATTGCGCGCTGAATTGACTGGCAAGGCGCTCAATCGCCAGCGTGTTATAAGCGCATTTGCATTGATTAGAGAGGCCTCAGGGCGATCTCTAGGTATGCGACATCACACCACTCAAATAAAAGCGTCTTTTTTCATGTTGCAAGGCATGATGGCTGAGATGGCGACCGGTGAAGGTAAAACCCTCGCCTGTACGCTAGCTTCTGCAACTGCGGCGTTGGCGGGTATTAAGGTTCATTTAATCACCACAAATGATTATTTGGCGGAGCGCGACTGTGAGGAAATGCAGCCCCTATTCAAGTATTTAGGGTTGCATTGTTCGGTCATAATCAATGAGCGCACGTTAGCAGAAAGACAGACATGTTACGCCGCCGACATCGTCTATACCTCGAATAATGAATTGGTTTTCGATTATCTTAAGGACAGCATAGTGTTAGGCGAGGCTCGAGGCGCCCATGACATCTATAGGAATCAATTGAAAGGAATCGCGACTATCGATCGTCTGATGCATCAAGGTCTGGTGTTTGCCATAGTGGATGAAGCGGATAGTGTGTTGATCGATGAGTCGCGCACGCCGCTCGTGATATCAGGCGGAGAAGTGGCCCTAAAGGACAGTGAAGCGTTGCTAAATGCAGTAATGAGTTTCACCCAAGATCTGGTAGAGGAATTAGATTTCTTTCTCGATGAAAAAAACCGACGAGCAGTCCTTACGGATCGCGCGCGTGACGCGATTGAGGCGCGTGACTGGTGTTATGAGGGCGCGCCGAAGGGTTGGTATCTTCGAGCGCGGGCAATGGAATTAGTGACAATGGCGCTGAGTGCGCTGCATTTTTTTGAACGCGATAAGCATTATATTGTGCGCGACGATAAAGTCATGATTGTAGATGAGTATACGGGGCGGCTAGCTGAAGATCGCTCTTGGGAGGGTGGTCTACATCAACTGATCGAGATTAAGGAATCCTGCGAGCTCACCAGCCCGCAGAAGACGTTGGCTAAAATAAGCTATCAAAAATTCTTCCGGAAGTATTTCTACCTGTCGGGTATGAGTGGAACAGCGCAGGAAGTGGGGCATGAACTTTTTGGGGTCTACGGTTTGCGTTTGGTGAAGGTGCCGCTGCTTCGGGCAAGTCGTCGTAAGCTATTGAAACATCAAGTTGTGCCGACCTTAGCTGAGAAAGAATCTCGCATTATCCAGGCCGTTGAGCGTGAGATTGCCAAGGGCCGCAGTGTCTTGGTTGGTACTGCAACGGTCGCCCTATCTCACCGGCTTGAAGAGCTTATGATCGCTGCGGGAATTCCGGTGCAATTGCTCACTGCTAAGCAAGACGCCGATGAAGCTGCCGTTGTGGCGGCCGCAGGGCAGCCGCGGGCAGTTACCATTGCCACTTCTATGGCAGGTCGTGGAACCGATATTAAGCTCCATAATGACGTGCGTGACGCTGGCGGCTTGCATGTCATCATTGCCGAGCTACAGGATGCGCGCAGAATAGACCGGCAGCTTGAAGGCCGCTGTGCGCGCCAAGGGGATCCAGGTAGTGTAGAGTACATTTTGTCTCGACAAGATCCTTTGGTGCAGGTGTATGCGGCTCGAGTTCAGCAGGCCTTGAGCCCATTTTTATCACTGCCGATGCTTGGCAGTTGGTTGGGTTTTAAAATTCAACGCTTTGCGCAGTCGAGATTGGAACAACGGCATCGCATTGAGCGAAAATTTACATTGCGTGGGGATGAACGGGAACGCAATCTATTGGCGTTTCTAGGTGACGATGACTGGCGTTAAGACGTCATCGCAACTACGCAAAATTAATGGAAGTAATATGACGCTGAAAATATGTGTTGGCATAGCTGTTTTGTTAACGAGTCAGATGGCAGGTGCTCAAGAAGACAGGCTATCAGCAATCGGTTGCATGATAGAGCCCAGTGTACGTATTGATGTAAGTAGCCCCGTGGGCGGGGTGCTCGATTCGGTCAATGTCGCTGTTGGTGAGCGCATAAAAAAAGGGCAGCAATTGTTTTCATTGCGTTCCGACGTTGAAGCAGCGGCAGTAGCCTTGTCAAAAGTGCGTGCAGAGTTTTCCTTGCGGCAATATGAACGCAATGAGGGCCTATATCGTGATGAACTCATTTCAATTCACGAACGCGACGAATTCAAAACGGAATTTGACGTAGCATTGCAGGAACTTGAGCAGGCTAAGGCCGTTCTCAATTTACGCAAGGTGGTTAGCACTATTAACGGTGTGGTGATCGATCGTTTTGTCGAGCCCGGTGAATTTGTAACAACAGAGGCAGTACTGGCTATCGCGTCCCTCAACCCATTGCGTGTGGAAGTTGTGATGCCTTTTGACTCCTGGGGCGTGGTGAAAGAAGGTCAAAAGCTAAGGGTGTTTCCCGCTGAACCGGTAGGCGGGGAAGTGAGCGCGCGCATCATTTTAGTGGACCCCATCGTCGACGCCGCCAGTGGTACCTATAGAGTACGAGCGGAAATCGACAATAAAAACGGTCAGTTGCCGGCGGGTATCGAGTGCCAAGTTGCGCTTGGCAATTAAAAAAGCCCCCACGCTGGTTGGGTAAATGCGTGGCAGGGAAAGTGTGTAATTAGAGAGGGATGAGCTCCCGTTGGTCGCTGGTCTTCGCTTTGCTCCGGCTCGAACCTGGGGTTCGAACGAAACGCTGCGGTTGGCAATTAAAAAAGCCCCCACGCTTTTGGGCGTGGGGGCTTTTTTAATTGGCGCACCCGAAGGGATTCGAACCCCAGACCTCTGCCTCCGGAGGGCAGCGCTCTATCCAGCTGAGCTACGGGTGCTTAAACTTTTTTAGTGCGAGTCTGGATATATCATCGCACATTTTTAAATTGTGTCTTGCTCAGCTAAACGGATAGACCGCTTCGCGCTCCCCTTCGGGGCCGGCCCGCCAGCGTAGCTGTCGGTCGTTTCGCCGGGCGAAGCAGTGCTTCACTTTCACCGGCTCCACCCAGCTGAGCTACGGGTGCTTAAACTTTTTAGTGCAAGACTGGATTTACTTACACGTTTTAAATTCTTTACGACTCAGCTAAACGGATAGACCGCTTCGCGCTCCCCTTCGGGGCCGGCCCGCCAGCGTAGCTGTCGGTCGTTTCGCCGGGCGAAGCAGCGCTTCACTTTTACCGGCTCCACCCAGCTGAGCTACGGGTGCTTAAACTTTTTTAGTGCGAGTCTGGATATATCATCGCACATTTTTAAATTGTGTCTTGCTCAGCTAAACGGATAGACCGCTTCGCGCTCCCCTTCGGGGCCGGCCCGCCAGCATAGCTGTCGGTCGTTTCGCCGGGCGAAGCAGTGCTTCGTTTTTACCGGCTCCACCCAGCTGAGCTACGGGTGCTTAAACTTTTTTAGTGCGAGTCTGGATATATCATCGCACATTTTTAAATTGTGTCTTGCTCAGCTAAACGGATAGACCGCTTCGCGCTCCCCTTCGGGGCCGGCCCGCCAGCATAGCTGTCGGTCGTTTCGCCGGGCGAAGCAGTGCTTCACTTTTACCGGCTCCACCCAGCTGAGCTACGGGTGCTTAAACTTTTTATGCCATCCTCAAAGCCAGGCTCAGGGCGAGGTAGACGCGGCGCATAATACGCACCTTGCGGGTCGAAGTCCATGCTCGGCCGTTAAGATAGGGCCCGTGTCACCACGTCCACGAGGCGCTGCATGTCGGCACTGTCATTGTAGATGTGCGGCGAGACGCGCATGCCGAGGTTGCGCGCATCGACACTGATGTTGGCCTTTTGCAGCGCTGCAAGTACCTCTGACTGCCGACTGCCAAAATCTAAAATTAAGGTGCCGCTGCGGTGGTCGCTGATCGCGGGCGATACGCGCGCCGACTGCAGTTGCTGTGACGCTAAGTCTAGCAATTGTTGATTGTGTTGGCGCAGCGCCGCCACGCCTATTTCATTGAAATAGGCGATGCTATGGGCGGCAAAGGCATAGGGGGCAATGGACGGCGTGCCACCCCAGAAGCGCAAGCTGGTTGGGTGTTGTCGAAATTGATGAATATCAAATTCGAACGGGTTCTCGTGTGAAAACCAACCCACATCCCGTGGCGTGCAGTCCGCTAGTCGGTTGGGGTTAATCCAGAGATAGGCGGCACCGGGGCCGCCGCACAGCCACTTTACGGAGGAGCCCACCAAAAAATCCGGCTGTATGAGGGCCAGATCCAAAGGAATGATGCCGGCCGATTGCGCAACGTCGACAATGCTCATCACCTGGTGTGATTGGGCCAGCGCCACTATGTCTTGCACGGGTGCTTGCTGGCCGGTGTTTGAATAGGCGTGGCTGATAAACACCAGATCAACGTCTTCAGTCAGCGCGTTGGCCCAGGTAGCGAGCTCGGTGACGTCAGCATCGGCGGGAATAAAGCGCAGTTCACAGTGTGGCAATGCCTTTGACACGGCAAAGCCCATACTGGGGAAGTCGATTTCACTCATCAGCACGACGCAGGCTGGTTTTTGCAGTTGCGCTATAGCGGGCAAGAGTTTGGCCACCGCGCCCGAAAGATTGACCTGCGGGCAAAATTGATCGGCAGGGGCGTTAAACAGTTGCCCTAAGGCGGACTGAAATTGGCCAATAATTTTTAGCCACGCCTGCCAGGGCTCCTGCCCTGAATCGCGCCAGGGGGCAATAAAACTGTCCGTAAAAGCTGTGAGGCTACTGCGCAGCGGCCGACCCACCGAGTGGTTGAGCAGATAGGTGTGTTCGGGTAAATGGAAATCTGCTTTGCGTGCAGTGGTGCTCATGACGGTACCAACAGCGATTTCAGGTGCGCAATGTCGTCGTGTCGCGTGCGGATGTCAGTGCGTGGCGCCGCTGCGCGTCGATCGCGCAGTTTCTCTAGGGCGCCCAATAGGACGTGCAGGGGCGGGCCGCTGGCGGTTATTTTTTCAATGTGTTGTTGTTCGATGTGGGCAGACGGTTTCTCAATGTATTTGCTCACCAGTTGGTCGTGGTGTTGGATAGCGGTGTCGCCGTGCCGTTCGCAAACTGCCAAAAAGTGGCGCAGGTTGGTTTGGTACCAATCTTGGTCGCGGTCTGCTTGGTGTTCGAGGAAGCTGTCCATCAGGCTGGTGCGACGCATGCTGTCGCGCAGGATGAGTTGATCCTCGGGCATCATATAGAGAAATTTATCCACCAGAATTTGCGAGTAGGAGGGTTCATTGGCAAAGCACAGGCCCAATAGCATATCGATCACATTGATGCCGGCAAAGTCGCCCGCATTGGCGCCGCGATAGACTTGCTGGCCCACGCGGTGGGGTTTGTAGTAGGGCCTTACGCAATAAAAAAACTGGTCCGTATCGAGTTTGTCGAAGAGTTGATCATTGGCGTCTATCACATCTTGCAGGGCGCGTTCGGCCACCTGTAATAAATCTTGTGTGATGGGGTGTGCAATGCCCAGTGGCAGAATTTTCAGCAGTGCGTCGGCAGCGCGCTTATAAGCCAAGATGCCACGGGTGTTGTAGTCGACGAAAATCTTTTCATCGGGCAAATCGGTAAATCGCTTGTAGACCCCGTTCACGGCGCGGTTGTGGGTGGTGAGGTGGGCGGTGGCAAAGCGTGGCGTGACGCCGATTGAGGCGCCTATGTGCATTGCCAAGGCCGATGCCTCTACCAGTGGTGAGGTTGTTTCACGCGACGGCTCGGTGATCTCGTGGCGCCGGCAGGCGGCCATGTAGAGCCCCACACTGCCCAGCAGGTCAAAGGCCTTGTCGAACCCTTGATCGGTATTGCCTTCGGCTAGCAGGGCGCTGATTAACGCGCGGCCCTCGGATTCCAACTGTTGTTTTAAATCGTCGCCAACGCCCACCACATTGGCTCTGTCCGCCTGTTGGGCATAGCGTTGTTCCAATTCAGAATTCAGCGCCACAAAGCGGTGTCTGATCCATTCATCAAAAGCCTGACTGTTAGAACTCACGGGATTCCTCGTGTGCGCGTGTAGCGAGTGTGGCTACCAATAAATTAAACCCTAGGGCCGGAATGCTGTGATGACGTATGGCAGCCGACGACCCCCCAAAAAACCCTTGGGTAGAAGTTTTGTATAGCTTGAGCATACCACGCACCAAGTTGGTTTCCGCCCAGCTGGCTTTGTGGCTATAATGCGGCCTTTCGGCCAGGTTTGGCCATTGGGACTATCAAGGGGATTTTCAGTGAGCCAGTTGAAGAAAGTATTCTGTCTGCTAGCGGCTGCCGGTTTGGGGTTGAGTGTATCCATGGTGACCTTGGCTGACCGCAGCCAGGAGATTGCTGAGCGCATAAAGCCAGCAGGCAATAGCTGTATGGAAGGTGAGGCCTGTGCGGCGGCACCAGTTGCAGCCGTTGCCTCAGGTCCTCGTACCGGTGAGCAGGTGTACAGCACTAAGTGCGTAACCTGCCACGGCACCGGTGCTGCCGGCGCGCCGAAAATGGGCGATGCAGGCCAGTGGGCGCCTCGACTAGCTCAGGGCATGGATTCACTCTATGCCAATGCCATCAACGGCCTCAATGGCATGCCGGCGAAAGGCTTGTGCATGGATTGCTCCGACGACGAAATCAAAGCTGCAGTGGATCACATATTAGCCGCGTCTAAATAGATCACGGCAATGGTAAAAAGCCCGCGTTAAGCGGGCTTTTTTGTGTCTGTAATTCAGGCGTTGGGGTAGCCCAACGCGCTGGCGATCCTGTGGGCGTTGTGTTCCACCCACTGCAGGTTGATTGGGCCCCAGTCGAAGATGCGGTAGTGGCCGATTTTATTTGCGCCCTCGAATTCGCAGTGAATGTCGAGTTCATGCAGCGCGGCAATGGTGTCTTGGGCGGTGCGCCTAGGCATGCCGGTGTGGGCTTGGAGCGCGGGCACTGTGTGCACACCCTGATGGATGAGGTATGCCACGTACAGGCGGCGGTAAAAGCTCGATTGGGTTTTGCTGATCGGGTCCACGGTTTAGGCCGATTGTGCCTGCAGCGGGCTGGGTCGACCGAGGGTATCAATGACCAGCGAGAGCTCGCTTAAGTTGTGCACCGTGGCATCGGGTTGCACTTCTGCCCGCGGCCAAGGTGCGCGCTTGGGGTTAAACCAGATGGTTTTAATGCCGAGGCTGGCGGCGGCGGCGATGTCGTCTTTGGGACAGTCACCGATGTGGATCATTTCCGAGGGTTTGACCGCGGCCATGGCCATGGCGAGCTCGAAGGGCTCGGGGCTGGGTTTGGCTGCGCCTACGTCTTCAGCACTCAGGTGAAAACTGAACTGGTGCAGACCGAGCCGCTTGGGGCTGGCGTTGCCATTGCTAATGGCCGCGAGTTTAAAGTGCGGCGCCAGTTGATTGAGAGTGGTTAAGGCGTGCTCGAAATAGGTGACTTGGTGGCGCGCGTCCATGAACACATCCATGGCCATATCTGCCAATTCGATGGCTTGGTGCAAGCAGTAGCCGGCTTCAATGAGCTTAATGCGCAAACTGTCGCGCCGTACGCGGGTAATGAGGTGTCTAAATTCGGGGTGATTGCTCCAGTACTCCAGGCGCGCTTGGCGCAACTGCTCAGCACTAAAGCGGGTAACGAGTTTTGGGCAAAATTCTTCTAGCCACGCCTGAGTGGTGGCTTCAGCTGATTGAATAACGGGCTCAACATCCCAGAGGGTGTTGTCTAAATCGAAGCTGATCAGTTTTATTGCGCGTGTCACGATACACCTATTGGCTACCAGTGCGATTGTTTTTATGGGGCGCCGGCGTGGATGGCCGCGCGGGTGGTAGCAGCGGTAGAGCACTGAGACTAACACGCGCCGTTTAGCACTGGCTAGAGTCAATATCCGGATTTTCTGTGCGGTCTTTGGCTGTCTGGCTTTTTTGTTGGGCGCGGGGGTGCGCTTGATCATACACCTTGGCCAAATGCTGGAAATCCAAATGGGTGTAAATCTGCGTGGTGCTAATGTTGGCGTGCCCAAGAAGTTCCTGTACTGCGCGCAGATCACCGGACGACTCGAGCATGTGGCTGGCGAAAGAATGCCGCAACATGTGTGGGTGGAGGGCCTTATCGAGCCCCATGTGTGCACTGTAGTGGGCGAACAGCTGCTGGATGCGGCGGTGGCTGATGCGGGTGCCGCGCTGGCTCACAAAGAGCGCCAGCTCGCCCGTTTGGGCAAAGTCGCCGCGTTCGCGCAACCACTGTTTGAGTGCACGCACCGCCATGCGCCCAACCGGTAGCATGCGCGTCTTTTCGCCTTTGCCCGTGACTCGCACAGTGGCATCTGCCAGATCAACATCACCGAGATCGAGGTTGGCCAATTCAGCCAAACGCAGGCCAGAGGAGTAGGTGAGCTCTAGTAGTGCTCGATCGCGGGCGCTGTATTCAGTTTCATCGGCAAAACTCAGCAGCTGGCCCACTTCGTCGACGTCGAGGGTGTGGGGCAGGCGTTTATCGGTTTTGGGTGCGCTGAGGCCGGCGGCGGGATTGTTGGCTAGCCAGCCTTGTCGCACGCCGTAGTCAAAGAAGCTGCGCAAGGCCGATAACCAGCGGCGCAGACTTTTGCCGGACAGACCACCGCGGTGCTGTTGCGCGAGGGCTTGGCGCAGGTGGTGAATGGTGAGTTGGTCCAGTGCGAGTTCGCGCTCGGCGCACCAAAGCTGCAACTTGCGCAGGTCGCGCGCGTAGGCGGCCGAGGTGTGAGGCGATAGATTGCGTTCACCCTTGAGGTTTTGCAGAAAGCGCCCAACCTGGTCGGCAAAGGGCAGCGCGTCCACGATTTCTTAGGGCTCCAACTGATAGGGCAGTGTGCGATTCAAGATTTCTGCGATATAGGCTAAAAACAGCGTACCCATGCTCGATCGATAATAGTTAGCGTCGCGATTGCCCACCGCCAGCAGGCCAAAGCAGGTGCCGTGAATCAAGGGCACCACGGCAGCCGATCCGACTAGGGGAGCCTGTTCGCCAAAGATGTAGGCTTTTTCTTCATTGCCCAATTGGCCGCACAGGGCCTTTTGGGATTTCAGGATTTTGGCCAGTGGCGCCTTGGCGTCGGTGAGCGTGGCGCAGCGCGCTTGGCCCAATTTACCGGCGCTTGGGCGGAACAAAATCAAGCGCGTGAAATGAATGTGAAAGTCTTTATCAAAACTGTAAAACAGCGAATTGACGGTGTCTTCGGCTTTACGGCCTTCGAGTAGCGCCAATACTAATCGTTTGGTTTTGTCGAATAACTTATCGTTGTCGCGGGCATTGTCGAGGAGCTTGCTGAGCCGGTGGCGCATGTCCATGTTGCGCTCGCGCAGCACGGCGACCTGGCGCTCGACCAGCGAAATGGCATTGCCGCTGTCGTGGGGCAATTGCAATTCGGCCAACAAATCGGGTTGGCGCTCAAAGAAATCGGGGTGTTGCTTGAGATAGGCGGCGACTTCGGCGTCGGTGACGGTGTGCTCAGCCACAGTAACAGTCCTTGCTAATTATAGTTTTACCTGGCCCTGAAAAACTTGGGCTGTGGGGCCAGTCATTCGCACGGGGTGATCGCCTCCAGCCCATTCTATGACCAGTGCGCCGCCCGGCAGGTTGACGGTTACGGTCGAGTCTAACAGGTCGCGCAAGCGCCCGGCTACCACCGCCGCACAGGCCCCAGTGCCGCAGGCCAATGTCTCGCCGGCACCGCGCTCGTATACGCGCAAATTAATTTCTGTGCGCGACAGCACTTCCATGAAGCCCACGTTAACGCGGTTGGGAAAGTCAGGGTGGTTTTCGATTTGGGGCCCCAGGCGTTCAACCGGCGCTGCGGCGCAATTATCAACCACCAACACCGCGTGCGGATTGCCCATGCTGACGGCACTGATCTGCAGTGTTTGCCCATCGATGTGCAGTGGGTAGATGGTGCTCTGCTGCTGGGAATTGAAGGGAATGTCTGCGGGCGCGAGTATGGGTTTGCCCATGTCCACTTGTACCTGATCGCCGCGTTTAACGTGCAACTCTAGAATGCCGCTGGCCGTTTCAACTTTGATCACTTGCTTGCCTGTCAGCTTTCGCTCGCGCACAAAATTGGCGAAGCAGCGCGCGCCGTTGCCGCAGTTTTCGACTTCGCTGCCGTCGGCATTGTAGATGCGGTAGCGGAAATCCACGTCGGGGTTGGAGGGCTCTTCGACAATGAGCACTTGATCGCAGCCAATGCCGAAGCGGCGATCGGCAAGTTTGCGAACTTTGTCGGCGTTAAGTCTGACTTTTTGGCTAATGGCATCGATCATGACGAAATCGTTGCCAAGGCCGTGCATTTTACTAAAGCGCAGGCGCATCTAGGGTCCTAAACACGCAGCGGGCTGCGCGGTCTATTTAAGTGGGTAAGAGACTTTCACCACGGGTCAGGTCAGCCAAACTCTCTCGGGCGCGCACCAGGTGGGCGCGGTCGCCGTCGACAATGACTTCGGCGGCACGGGGTCGACTGTTGTAGTTGGAACTCATGGTAAAGCCATAGGCACCCGTGGACATTACTGCGATCAGGTCGCCTGCTGCAAGTGCCAGATCGCGGTCTTTGGCGAGAAAATCGCCGGTTTCACAGACCGGGCCCACCAGATCCCAGCGCTGGCTGGGCGAGGCGCTGGTTAGCACCGGCTGTACGTCCTGCCACGCTTGGTAGAGCGCAGGGCGGATGTTGTCATTCATGGCCGCGTCGATGATGGCGAAATTTTTGTGCTCGGTGGGTTTTAAAAACAGCACCTCGCTCAGCAGTGCGCCGGCGTTAGCACAGATAGATCGGCCGGGCTCCAGCACCAATGCCAGCTGGCGTTCGGCCAGGCGCGCTTTAACGGCATGAACCAGGTCGGCCACGGGTGGTGGCGTTTCGTCTTTGTAGGTCACGCCCAAGCCACCGCCGATGTCCAAGTGCTGCAAGACGATTCCCTTGACACTGAGTTGGTCGATCAGCACCAGCAGCCGATCCAATGCATCGAGAAAGGGGGGTAACTGCGTCAACTGCGAGCCGATATGGCAATCAACGCCCACGACATTCAGGCCCGGCAGTGCGGCCGCGCGGGCGTATACCGCTGGCGCGCGCTCGATGGCGATGCCGAATTTGTTCTCTTTCAAGCCCGTGGAGATGTAGGGGTGAGTCTGCGCATCCACATCGGGGTTGACCCGCAGCGACACATTGGCGCGCAAGCCACTGTGTACCGCTACGTCGTTAAGCAATTCAAGTTCGGCTTCAGACTCTACGTTGAAGCAATGCACGCCCACTTCCAGTGCCTTGCGCAGTGCGCTTGCGGTCTTGCCAACGCCCGAAAAGACAATGCGCTCTGGCTTGCCACCGGCGAGCAACACCCGCTCGAGCTCGCCCTCAGACACTATGTCAAAGCCTGCACCCAGATCCGCGAGTAGGCCCAACACACCGAGATTGGAGTTGGCTTTAACCGCGAAACACACCATGCCCGGGTGACTGCCCAGCGCGTCTGCATAAGCGCGATAGGCGTCAGTTATGGCCGCGCGACTGTACACGTAGGTGGGGGTGCCAAATTGCGAGGCCAGTTCAGTGAGCGGTACGGCTTCGGCGTGCAGTTGGCCCGCTATGCGAGGGAAGTAGGACATGGACTATTGACCCGTGCGCTCGTCAGAGGGCTGTGCTTCGGTGGCAGGTGCGTCTTGGGGCAGCACCAGCGGCCCGGTTTGCCCGCAGGCGGCGAGCAAAAAGACAGTTATCAGTGACAGCATTGCCTTGTTCATGGTGTGACCTTTCAAAATGGGGCGCAAGTATACCGTTAGGATGTGCATCCTCTCAATAACGCACTAGAGAAGATTTTGCGCAATGTTTATAGCGCGAGTAAAGCCGAGTAAAGCGCTTGTTCTAGGCGGATTTTAACCTGAAAGTAATGGCTGGTTTGCAATTGTCCATGGGGTTGTAGCTGCGCTGCGCAGGCGGACAGGTCCAGATCGGTAATGTAACAAGGGTATCGATGGCCCGAGCGGCGCTGCACCAACAGTGCATGCGCCACCGCAGAGAGCAGCGTCTGGCCTTGCCTCCCAAGCACGGGCTCTCCGTCGAGCCAAGCGTCGAGCTGCCAGTGGTGTGGAGGCTCGTCGAGATCGATTCGGTGCACTGCAAATTGCAGGTTGATCAGTTGCATGCGGGCGAGATCGCTGGTGGCTAATCGACGCTCAACAGAGAGCTCGCCCCCTCGACTCCGCATTTCAAAAAAATTCACCGGAAATATTCCAAACAGCGATTGGCCGCAGTCCAAGGGGTTGCGCTGTAGGCAGGCGCGAATGAAATGGTGCAGGGGCCGCAACAGGGTATCTTCGGAAAAAAAGCGCTGTTGAAACCGAACGATACTGGCTCGTTCATCGCAGAGATAAAGCACCGCCATGCCCTCGCGGATGCGATAAAAAATGTGTATTGCATGTTGATCGCTGTGTTCGGCAATGGCACGCAGCTCATCGCTATGTGGTAGTGGCTCGCCGAACAATTGGCAATGCAATTGGTGCCGCGTGGGCAGCGGCTGCGCCAGTTGTCGCCACAGCGCAGCGTTGCGCTCAAGAACCTGCACCTGCCAGTCTGCGCGGCGCTCGGTCAATACCCACTGGCTATCTAATCCGAGTAGCAATCGCTTGGGGGGTTCGCCGGGCAATGCCGTTTGCAACTTATTGATCAGGCCCTGCAATTGTTGAATTTGGGTGCGCGGTGTCTGCCCGTTCAGGCAATCCAAGCGTAGCGTGCAATCGGCCGGCAGCGGCTTACAAAAGGTTGTCAGCAGTGCTTGCAAGTCACTGCCGAAGCGTTGCAAGCGCACTTCGCCCCAGCTGTTTATGGTCAGCAGACTGTAGTGATCAGCGCTGTCTGTGTCGGTTTTGTGTGCGGGATCATTGAATAAAATGCACAGTAAGCGCGGTTCTGCTGGGCGCGTAAAATTCGCGTGTTGCGTAACCAGGTGCGGCTGATAATCCAGCCGTTGCAACACCGCCAACCAACGCCGGCAATCGGCTTCATTGTAGTGTGGGTGTCCGGCGATTTTAATGCGCGTATTGGTGTAGGCAATATCGTTAAAAAGGCACCAGCAAATCAAATCCGATACGCTTGTTCCGCTGGCGAGTGGCGCGCGGCTCTTTTCCCAGTTGCCATTGGTTAGGTACAGTGACCAATGGGTGGATTGATATTCAAAAAACAAATAGCGCGCGCGAATATTTTTACTGATGCCGGGGTTGATGAACTCGATTTTTCCTGCGCTTCGTTCAAACGCCGCGTGCAGTTTTCTACCTAGAATTGAGATTTCTTGATTGTTGAGTGAAATGGGTTGGTGCGTAGATCGCGCGAGTGCTAACAATTGTCGATAGCTGGCGGTGAGTTCATTGACCAGACGCTTGCGTTCGGCCAACACCTGCTGTGCATTCCAATTTTCCGATCTATCGAGATGGTCGAAGTCATAGGTAGACCATTGCCAGGTTTGTAGTGCTGCTAGCAGCGGGTGACTCTCCTCCTCAAGCTTGCTGTAGGTGTTGGTTAACGCGCTAAAGCTGCAGCCGACTTTGAAATAAAAGCACTGGCGCATCAATTCTAGGCGCTCAAATTCCTTGCGCTCTACAAAATAGGCGGTGAGTTCTTCCAACAATAAAAGGTATGGGTCGAGCGCTGCTGCATTGGTTACGCCGGTATACACCAGTAACTTCATTTTGTCGGAAAGCGTCAATACGTTGGGGTAGCGACTGATGTAAACCTCAAGTATCAAGAGTTTCAATAGTGATTTATAGGGCGACTGAATGGATTTATAGAGCTGCCAAACCGCCGCCGAGACGTATTCGGCTGCGGGCACATCGCCCACCGGCCCAAAGTCGATCCATTCGGTGGGGCGCAAAAATGTTTTGTGTGTAATCTCGGCTTTGGTTTTATCGTAATCCGCGCGACGAGTGTCACCGATAAACCACCATAGTGGCATTCGACCCGCGAGCAATATCGCGGAGCGATAAAATTCGTCGAGCAGTAAGAAATGCTGAACGCTACCGCTGGATTCGCTTGAGAGCCGGCTGTGCTCTCCTTTTCGAAAGGCGTCAGCTTGCATGAGGAAAAAGTGCCATTCCAAGCCCAGGGTTTTGGCCCACTGACTAATGGCTTCACACTTTCTATGCAGCAGCGAAAGTGCGTCGTCACTGAGCTCTTCGCTGTAACAAAGCCAGAAATCCATATCGCTTTTGGCGCTTTGGGCCACTGTGCCGACACTGCCCATCACAAATAGTGCCAAGAGGGGCATTTTCCGATTTGGGTTAGCTTGGGAGCGAAAGCCGCGCGCCAGTTGTTTCAAAAGTTGTTGGTGCTCTGTCGTCGGCGTAAAACCACTGAAGCCTGCTGGACTGATCTTGGACAGATAACCGGGGAGTCTTGGGTGATTGAAATGTAACAGCAGGGGCAGTGCCTCAAGAGCCATTTGTTGGCGTTCGCTTAGCGGTTGCTTTGCAAGTGTCAAACGGTGGGCGTTAAGTGCAAGGAAGCGGCTTTTCATTTGCGCGACGCTATCTCGGTCGAGCTGAAGCGGCAGCGATTGGCTGGTGAGTTTTTCGGCTCGCATGGTGCGTTGCTAGGGCGTCTGCGGTTGGTCTGAGGTAATTACACCTGCGATTGTTTGGTAGAGCAGTGCCGGTTTAATGGGTTTGGTGAGGTAGGCATTCATTCCTGAATCCAGGCACCGTTTGCGATCTCCGCGCATGGCATGTGCAGTGAGTGCAATAATGGGGATTGATTGGCAGTGGGCGCCGGCGCGAATGCGGCGTGTCGCGTCGTAGCCATCGACTTCCGGCATTTCCATGTCCATGAGTATGCAGGCAAAGGTGTCCATAGGGTGGGCGTAGAGGATGTCGATTGCCTCCTGGCCGTTGTTGGCTAAGCTGACGGTTACATTCATTTTTTTCAAAATTCCCACGGCCACTTTTTGATTCACGACGTTGTCTTCAGCCAGTAATACGTGTGCCCCTTTTAGCTTGTTGGCCAGTGCCCCATCACTCAATGAGATCTTTTCCGTTCGGTAGGCCGTCTCGCCGAAAACTTCAGCAATGGCGTCAAATAGGTGTGATTGACTGACGGGTTTGGTGATGAAGTGCTCAATGTTTTCGTCGCCTTCGCGAAGCACGTCCCCTTTTTGAAAGGCGGATACCAGGATGATCGCGGGAACATGTTTAAGTCCGCAGTGGTGTTTAATGTTATTGCTGGCGCTCAGGCCGTCTTCCTCTGGCATTTTATAGTCCATGAGCACCAGCTCAATGTAGTGATCTGGATCTGAGTCGGCGGATTTTAGGACCTGGTAAGCTTCACGGGCACTACCTACGGCACTGACTGTGAGTTCTAAATGAAGCGCTAGATTGGCGAGGATTTGGCGCGCCGCTTTATTGTCGTCCACCACCAGTGTGCGCAGTGGCCGTATGTTTCTATTGCGTGTGCGTAGAGGCTCGGCGCCGATTTGGCTTGGACTAAAGCGCACGTTAAAGGTGGCCTCAGTGCCCTGTTCTGGCCGGCTTTGGACGTGCAGCGATCCATGCATCAATTCGATAAGGTGTTTGCTAACGGTTAGCCCAAGGCCTGACCCGCCAAAGCGACGCCGACTGGAGCCGTCTATTTGCATAAATGGCGTAAACAATTCGCTCAGCTGATCGGCATTCATGCCGATGCCTGTATCTTTTACGCTGAATTGCAATTCCACATATTCTTGGCAGTCCACAAGAGGTTTGACGTCCACATATATGTTTCCGCTGGGTGTGAACTTGATGGCGTTATCAATGAGGTTGCCGAGCGCCTGTTGCAGTCGAAACGTATCGCCTTTAATAAACTGTGGTACATCGGGGTCAATGTGAAAAAATATCTCTAAGCCTTTTTGTTCTGCAGTTGGCGAGTAGCGTTGCGATAATTTGTTCAAGCATTGAAATAGATCAAAGTGATTTTGCTCGAGCACGATTGATCCAGATTCAATTTTAGAGAAGTCGAGAATCTCGTTGATCAAATTGAGCAATGCGTTTGCGGCGTGATCGATGTTGGCTAGGAACTCACCTTGTTGGCGTGATAAATGGGTGTCTTTTAATAGGTGCCCCATACCGATTATGGCATTCATTGGTGTGCGAATTTCGTGGCTCATGCGGGTCAGAAATTCAGTTTTTGACTGGCTGGCGGAGTCTGCCAAGGTTTTGGCAATGGTCAGTTCTTCTTGCACGGCTTTGAATTTCGAGATGTCGGCATTGACGCCAACCATGCGCGTGGGGCGACCGGCGATGTTGAAATGGGTAAATTTTGCGCGCACGAAACACCAAATAATGTGGCCGTCGCGGTGCAGAAAGCGTATTTCTCGTGCGCCTAAGGGGGCGCTATCTAGGTCGGCGCGCTGTGCTACTTCGGTAAAGCGAGAGAATAGGTGGCGCTCGTCAGGGTGCAAGAGCTGGGTGACGTGTGTTAAGTCAGTTTTTAACTCGTCTGGTTGGTAGCCCAGCATGCGGTAAAAGCCGTCGCTCATATAGAATTGATGGCTTTGTAAATCCCACTCCCAAATGCCGTCGCGCGTGGCGGCCATGGCATCTAAAAAGCGCTGTTGGCTGATACTCAGTGCCTGCAGTGATTCTTGTCGGCTCAATGCCAGACTTAACACAGCACTGAAAGTTTCAGCTACGTGAATGTCGGTGTCGCTCCAGCGACGTGGGTGCCCGCGCTGCGTCAGTGCTAAAAAGCTGTGCAGCTGCCCATGGTGCTGCACAGGCACCATTAAATAGGCCCGAATATCGAGTAGTTCAGACATTGTTTGGGTTTCTGGGGTGGAATAACCGCTGGCGGCGAGGTTGCTATCGATGCCGATCTTGCCTTGCAGCATTTGCCCGTGTGCCGTTGGCATGTGCTCCAGTTTGAACTTGCTGAACACCTGCTGCTCGCTGTCATTGGGATTGCGTTGCCAGATCAATTCCCAGTGCAGTTGATCTTCGCCAATGCGCGCGAGTAAGCAATCGTCTAACTGTAAAAACTCACCCAGCGCTGCCAGGGCCTTTTGCGGCGCTTCTGGGTTGTCGTGATTGAACAGTTCAGAGATCACTTGGCGCAGCCACGCCTCAGCTTCCGCCAAGTCGCCCAAGCGGGGATTGGGGGGAGCCTTGTGTGCAGCTAGCTCGGCCTCTAGCTCGGCGATGCGAGTGTGGGCCTTGGCGAG
This sequence comes from Simiduia aestuariiviva, assembly GCF_014192475.1. Taxonomy (GTDB): domain Bacteria; phylum Pseudomonadota; class Gammaproteobacteria; order Pseudomonadales; family Cellvibrionaceae; genus Simiduia; species Simiduia aestuariiviva. The sequence continues at coordinate 259,447 of NZ_JACHXZ010000004.1, read as the reverse complement.
CGGGTCTTGCGCCTGCGGTGGTTTATCCATGCAGTACCTGTTCAGCCGATCATGGGTAAACCCACAAGGCGGGTTCAACTGCGTGCCCTGGATGGTTGTTATTGCTCCCGCTCGAATCCTGCGCGCGCAGAAGCCCCAAGTAGATTAGCTTAGACCAGTTTTGGGGGGTGTGCGGTCGGGATTGCGAAGCATGTCCGATAAACTTTGATATAACTTGTCGGGTTTAATGGGTTTGTGCACGAATGCGTCCATGCCTGCCTGCAGGCACTTATCTTGATCGGACTTCATGGCGTGGGCGGTCATGGCGATGATGGGCAGGTGATTGAATTCGGGTCGACCGCGGATGAAGCGCGTGGCCTGATAGCCGTCTACCAAGGGCATTTCTACGTCCATCAACACGAGTGCGTAGTGGTCGGGCCCCTTAGCCAGCAGCTGGTCGATGGCCTCTTGGCCGTTGTTGGCGATGTCGCAGTCCACATGTTGGCGCCTGAGCAGGCCGGCAGCCACTTTTTGGTTGACGGGGTTGTCCTCCACTAAGAGCACGCGCTGATGTTGGAGTTCTGGCCAATAGTCGCTGTGTGGCGCCGGTTGGTGGCTGTCGGCGCCCTGACCAAGGACCGCGGCGATGGCTTGCAGTAGGCGCGACTGAGTGACGGGTTTGCTGACAAATCCGTCAATTAATTCTGCGACGTCTGGCGTGATCAGTTGCTCTTTGTCGTAGGCGCTAACCATGATGATCAAGGGGGGCGCGCTGCCACCGAGTGCGCGAATGGCCCTGCTTGCGGCTAGACCATCCATGTCCGGCATGTCGTAATCCATCAAAATCAGTTCGTAGGCAGGGGCGCCCGACTTAACCGCCGCGACTGCGGCTTTGCCATCGGGCAGCGTATCGGTGGTGAGCTTTAGCGCGCGCGCCGTGGCGCTGATGACTTCGCGCGCCGTGGCGTTATCGTCGACCACCAGCGTGCGCAGGTTGCCCAAATTCACGGATTGACCCTCAGCGAGATCATCTTGCTGACAGGGTTTTAGGGCGACCTCTAACGTGAAACAGCTGCCCGCATCGGGGCGGCTTTCGATGCGAATGTCGCCCCCCATTAGCTTTGCCAGTCGCTGCGAGATCGAGAGGCCCAAGCCGGTGCCGCCAAAGCGGCGGGTGGTGGAACCGTCTGCTTGAGTGAAGGGGTTGAACAACATGCGCTGCTGGGCTTCGGAAATGCCTATGCCAGTGTCCGTTACCGACAGCGCAATGCGCACGCTCTTGGGGTCGCTGGTCAAGAGTTGGGCTTTTACCAGTACGTGGCCGCGCTCGGTGAACTTGATGGCGTTGGTGGTGAGGTTGGTAAGGATCTGCCCAAGCCGCAAGACGTCCCCTACCAAGAGATCGGGAATCGCGGGGTCCGGTTGAAAGAGCAGCTCAACGCCCTTTTCGCTGGCCCGAAGGCTGAGCAGTTTGTCCTGCTGATCGAACAGGGACTCAAATCGAAAGGGGGCATTTTCTAAGGTCAGTTTGCCCGCTTCAATTTTGGAGAAGTCCAGCACCTCATTGATGATATGTAGCAGCGCGGTAGAGGCTTGATCGATGTGCTCTATGTAGCTGCGCTGTTGTTCGTTCAGCGGGGTGTCTTTGGCGAGATGGCTCATGCCGATAATGGCATTCATCGGGGTGCGAATCTCATGGCTCATGCGGGCTAAAAACTCGGTTTTGGCCACGTTCGCGTCATCGGCCCGCTGGCGGGCAACTTTCAGCGCCTCCTGTTGTTTCATGATGTGGGTGTGGTCGCTCACCACAGCCAATATTCGCTTAATGCTGCCATCCGGTCGGCGTTCGACACACTGGGCGCGGCCAAAGACCCACAGGATTGCCCCGTTTTTGTGGCGCCAGCGAATGCGGCCATGTTCGAATGGCACGCGGTTGTGTTTGAGCTTTGCAAACTCGCCAGCCAGCTTGGGCTGATCCTCTGGGTGGACGAGACCGCGCAGGGTGTCACCACTGCTAGGCAGTTCACCCGGTTCATAGCCGGCCATACGCAATAATCCAGGGCTCAGGTACACCTCGTCCGTGTCTAAGTCCCACTCCCAAATGCCGTCTTCGGTGGTGTCCATGGCATCGCGAAAGCGCTGTTCACTGCGGACTAGGCGCTCGGTGAGTTTGTGGCGCACGTAGCGACTGCCGATGGCATCTGCCACCGTGGAGGCAAAGCGCTTGTCGCTGGCGCTCCAGCGCCGGCCCTCAAGTACCCGCTCTATCACTAAAAACGCACTGAATTGCCGGACCGGGTGCAGTGGCACAATCATTGCCGATTGGCAATTGTCTTCCACGGGAATGGTGGCGCGATGGGCATCGCCTACGCGGTCGATGGCCAGTAGCGTGTCGCCGGTTAAATAGGCCAAGGGGTGTTTGGTGTGGCGTGTTAGCACCGGTTCGATGCTGTCGATGGCCTCGGCGTGCCACTCGTAGCGCAGCAGCAGTGCGTTGGTGTCGGGATGTCGGTAGCAAATGAAACTGCGGTCCGCCTCGAGTAATTCACTCAGCGAGCGCACAGCATTGTGAAAGCTCTGCTGTAAGTCGTCGGCGTCGCCATGCACATCGACTACCAACCGCGCTAATTGCGACTCCAGTTGGCGCACCCGCCGCCGCTCCGTCTTGGCATTTTGCTCTTCGTCGATATTGACAAAACAGCACACCAAGCGCACTACGCGGCCATTGTCGTCGGTGCGAATGATGCTGGACTTTTGATGGTACCAGTGCACCTGCTGGCGATTGTCTAGGCCCCGATAGGTGAAGCTGTGGTGTTCACCGGTTCGAATGGAGTAGTTCATCTTTTGAACCACTTGGGCTTGGTCCTCAGGGTGTATGTGTGAAAACACGTCGATATCGGTGCCTGTTGGGTAGCCAAGCAGCTCTGAGCAGTTGGGTGAATAGGTGATGCGACCGCCCTGTCGCTCCCAAACGGAGTAGCCCACCTTTGCCGAGTCAAGCACGCTTTGTAAGACATCGTTGTGCAGTAGCTGTTGATTTAACAGCGCCTGCTGTGCGAGGTGACTGAAGGCGATTTTCGTGAAGTCCTGCATCAGTTTGATCTGCGACGCTTGCCAGCGATAGCGCGCTTTGTTGAGGCCGTAAGTGCCAATGCCCACCAGTCCATTGGCATTGAAGTGGGGCACCACCACCAGGGCTTCGATGTCGTGTTGCGCGAGCGTGTCTCGGTCTTCGCGGGCCTCGGACGGGAGTTCGTTGCGGTGATAAATCACCGTGGTTTGTTTTTGGCGTGCGCGCTGGAAGATCCAGGGGTATCTCAGGTTGGGGGTGCCGGCGTCGGTGTCTGTGGCGTCGCGGGGCGGATAGCCCTGCCAGTAGGCAAAACTTTGGCTGGCCGACTGATAGTTAAATAGGGTGAGAAAATCGATATCTAGATGCAGGTTCAGGGCCGCTAGGGCCTGATGAATGTCATTGTTGGGCTCAGGTCGAGCCAGGCGCGCGGCCCACTGTTCAAAGAACAGTTCGTGGTTGCGCTGGTGTTGCTGTTGGCTGGATTGCTGCGCGAGCGCCGCCTGCAACTCCCTGTTTTCCGCTTTCAGGAGTTCTATAGTGCTGAGGAGCTGGTCGAGTTGATTGTCGGCGGTCATGGCATCACGCTGCGGAGGAAGCAGCTCAAGTATAGGCACGGGGGCGCCGCTTCGCCCCCGCTGTGTTCATGATCTAGGCCGGGCGTTGATCAAGCAACTTGAGCGCCCTTGCACAGGCGGCGCGAACCTGAGCCGGTGCCGTGCCTCCCACGTGATCGCGGGCAGCGACTGAACCCTCCAGCGTTAATACCGTAAAAACATCGGCTTCGATGCTAGCGCTGAATTGTTGCAGCTCGGTCAGACTCATCTCCGACAAGTCTTTGTCGTGCGCAATGCCATAGGCCACGCTCTTGCCCACAATTTCGTGTGCGTCGCGGAACGCGACGCCCTTGCGAACGAGGTAGTCGGCCAGATCTGTGGCCGTAGAAAAACCGCGCTTGGCGGCCTCCAGCATTTCGGCCTGACGGGGTTCGATTGCAGGCACCATGTCGGCGAACGCCCGCAGGCAGTCCTTAACGGTGTCGATGGTGTCGAACAACGGTTCTTTGTCTTCTTGGTTATCTTTGTTGTAGGCGAGCGGTTGCGATTTCATCAGTGTCAGCAGTGATACCAAGTGGCCGTTCACGCGGCCGGTTTTGCCGCGCACCAACTCGGGTACATCGGGGTTTTTCTTTTGCGGCATGATGGAGCTGCCAGTGCAAAAGCGATCGGGCAGGTTGATGAAATTGAACTGCGCCGAGGTCCACAGCACCAGCTCTTCACTGGCGCGCGATAGATGGGTCATGAGCAGCGCGCTAAAGGCGCCAAACTCGATGGCGAAATCGCGGTCGGAGACGGAGTCTAGCGAGTTGGCGGTGGGCGCGTCGAACCCCAGTAGCTCGGCCGTGCGGGCGCGATTGATGGGGTAGGTGGTGCCGGCTAGCGCTGCGGCGCCCAAGGGCGATTGATTGACCCGCTTGCGACAGTCAATCAGGCGACCGTAATCCCGTTGCAACATTTCGTTCCACGCCAACAGGTGGTGGCCAAAGGTCACTGGCTGTGCCGTCTGCAAATGTGTGAAACCGGGCATGATGGTGTCGGCGTGGCGCTTGGCCAAACCCACTAAGCCGCGCTGCAGACGAGTGAGTTCTTGCGCCACTGCGTCGATCTCGTCGCGTAAATACAAGCGAATGTCGGTGGCCACTTGATCGTTACGCGAACGACCGGTATGAAGCTTTTTACCGGTGATACCAATGCGTTGGGTGAGCGCGGCCTCGATGTTCATGTGCACGTCTTCCAATTGCACAGACCATTGAAATTTGCCGGCGACTATCTCGGCGCGGATGGCTTCGAGGCCGCTGATAATTTGGTCGCGTTCAGGGTCGGTGAGCACGCCGACTTCGGCTAGCATGGTGGCGTGGGCGATAGAGCCATTGATGTCGTGATGGTACAGGCGCTGATCGAAGGTGACCGACGCGGTAAAGCGCTCTACAAAAGCGTCGGTGGCTTCACTGAAGCGTCCGCCCCAGGGTTTTATGCTGTTGTCGTGACTCATTGTGGCGATGCCTGTCCAAAATTAGTGTGTGCGTGAATGTCGTGCGAAAATGGCGGGCATTATAGCGACTTGCGCCAGCGGGCGCGATGACAGCGGCACTGGGTTGCGCAATAAATCGTGTCTTTGGGTGTGGTTTGCAGCGCTATTCACCTGAAGTCTTCGCGTTTTGTGGGTGTTTGGGCAATTGTTGTCGCCGCTTAGCCGTGATTCAATAACAAAAAGCAAAAGGAACACGCAGTGAACTCAGGCGCTGACGCCGATCTCGATTATCTTCCCAATCTTTGCACCGGGCCCTCGCTGTTGCGGCTCGTGATGATTGCCGAATTGTTGGCGATCGTGTTGGTGCTCAACGATGGTGGATTGCTGGGCTTTAATTGGGTAGAACTAGCGCTCACCTCGTTTATGGTGCAGTGGATCACCTTGGCCAGTGCGGCGTGCATCTGTAACTTGCGACCGCTCATGGCGCGCCGACCTCTGTGGCAGGCGGTGTTGCTCAGTTATCTGTTGATACTCTCACTCACCTTTCTTTTTACCCTGTTGGGTCAGTGGTTTTTTCTCGGTTATTGGTGGAGCCCGCAACCGCTGGATTGGTCGGCGCTGGGTGCTGACCTGGTGGTAGCGGCCATTTTTGCAGGCATTGGCCTGCAGTATTTTTATTTACAGCAGCAGTTGCAACGCGGTGAGCGGGCCGAACTGGAGGCCCGCATTCAAGCCTTGCAGTCGCGCATACGGCCGCATTTTTTATTCAACGCCATGAATAGCATTGCCAGTTTAATTCACATAGATCCGGCTCGCGCCGAGCACATGGTTGAAGATTTGAGCGCGTTGTTTCGCGCCAGTTTATCGGAGGCGGCGCTGGTGCCGGTGGATCGTGAATTGGCACTCGCGCGCCGGTATTTGGCCATGGAAGGTGCGCGCCTCGGCGACCGGTTGCAGGTGGATTGGCGCTTGGGGACTCTGCCGGAGGGCGTGCAAATGCCCAGTTTGTTGCTGCAACCACTGCTCGAAAATGCGCTCTATCATGGCATTGGCGCTCGGCGCGAGGGCGGTTTACTTGAGATTGATCTGCAGGCCGAGAATAATCGACTGCAACTACTGGTGCGCAATCCCCTTGGCCAAGCGGCCCCCACGCCGGGAAACGGTATGGCCTTGGCCAACATTCGCGATCGATTGGCGGCCCACTATGGCAGCGCGGCGCGCTGCGATGTGGGCGTAGAGGCGGATCATTTTTGCGTGCGTATCAGCTATCCCTTAGCGGATCACTAGGAGACTGGAATGGACCTGTTAATCGTCGATGATGAACCTTTAGCGCGGGCCCGCCTGCGGCGGCTGGCAGAACAATTGGACGCCGTAGAAGTGGTGGCCGAGGCGGCCGATGGCGAGGCTGCGCTAAAGGCAATCGAAGCCCACGATCCGTCGGTGGTGCTGTTGGATGTGCGCATGCCCGGTGAGGATGGCATCGCTACCGCGCGCCACATTGCGCAACTCGATCACGCGCCCGCGATAATTTTTTGCACCGCCTACGATCAATACGCACTGGATGCATTCGGCACCGAGGCCGTGGGCTATTTGCTTAAGCCGGTACAGTTGGATGATCTCAAAAACGCGCTCGACAAGGCCGCCAAACTCAATCGTTTGCAGATCGATAAGCTGCGCGATCAGCAGCAACCTTTGACCGAGGGTCGCCAGCACATCAGTGCCAAAACGCGGCGCGGCGTGGAATTGATTCCGCTCACCGATGTGCGCTTCTTTTTGGCCGACCAGAAATATGTCACCGTGCACCACGCGGAGGGCGAGACCCTTATCGATGACACCCTCAAAGATTTGGAGGCCGAATTTCAGGGTCGCTTTATTCGCGTGCACCGCAATTCGTTGGTGTCACTTGAGCACATTCTCGGCCTAGAGCGCACGGGTGATGGCCACTTCCGATTGCGACTGGCCGATGTGGACGTCAAGCCGGTGGTGAGCCGTCGGCACGTACCCCAGTTGAAAGAGCTGCTGGCCAAACTCTAGTGGTATGATGGCGGCCTTTTACATGTCGCTCCCCTAAGGATGATTCATGACCGCAACACTGCGCATCGCTACCCGCACTTCCGCTCTGGCTCTTTGGCAGGCCAATGACGTCAAGGCGCGTCTAGAGGCCGCCCATAGTGGGCTGGCAGTGGAACTGGTGCCCATGGTGAGCAAAGGCGACAAGATTCTCGATGTGCCGCTGGCCAAGGTGGGCGGCAAAGGGTTGTTTGTTAAAGAGCTGGAAACGGCGCTCTTGGAGGGGCGCGCGGATATCGCCGTGCACTCCATGAAAGATGTGCCCATGGAATTTCCGGAGGGGCTGGGTCTGTACGTGATTTGCCAGCGCGAAGACCCGCGCGATGCCTTCGTCGCCAACCATTTCAACAGCTTGGCGGAATTGCCTGCCGGCAGCGTGGTGGGCACATCGAGTTTGCGCCGCCAAGCGCAGTTGTTGGCGCGTCGCCCCGATTTGGATATTCGCTTTTTGCGCGGCAACGTAAACACCCGGCTGAGCAAGCTGGATGCCGGTGAATATCACGGCATTATTCTGGCCGCGGCAGGCTTGATTCGATTGGGCGAGAAAGACCGCATTCGCGAATACCTGCTTACCGACGACTCGCTGCCCGCCGGGGGCCAAGGGGCTGTGGGCATTGAATGCCGCACCGACGACAGCCGTGTTCAGGCGCTGATTGCACCGCTGCACCACACACTATCGGCGCAGCAAGTGACCGCCGAGCGCGCCATGAATCGCCGTTTGGAAGGCGGATGCCAGGTACCCATTGGTGGATTTGCCGTGCATCAAGAGGGCGAATTGTGGCTGCGTGGCTTGGTGGCGAGCGTGGACGGCCAGCGGGTGTTGCGCGCCGAGGCGCGGGCGCCCGCGGCACAGGCCGAACAGTTGGGTGTGCAGGTGGCCGAGCAATTGCTGGCACAGGGTGCCGATAAAATTTTGGCGGAAGTTTACGCTCAGTCATGAAGCGGCGCCTGTGGCTGACGCGTCCCGCCCACCAAGCTGCGGCTACAACCCAGGCGTTTTCTGCGCCGGATGTGGACGTGGTGTCCGTACCGGTAATGGCCATCGCGCCCTTGCGTGAGCCCGCTCAGCAACAAGCCGTGCGCGACCGAATTCTCGATTTTGATCGCTACGATTTTGCGATTTTTATCAGCCAAAACGCCGTCCATTACGGCACTGAGTGGCTGGACGAATACTGGCCTCAGTTGCCTTTGCACTGCCAGTTTTTAGCGGTGGGTCAGGCCACTGCTACAGCGCTGTCCGCAGCTGGTCTGCCGGTGGTCAGTGAATTGCCATTGACTAGTGCCATGAACAGCGAAGCGCTACTGGCGTTGCCGGCGTTGTCCGAACTCAAAGACAAACAGATTTTAATTTTTCGGGGCCGCGGTGGGCGCACCCATTTGGGCGACACCTTGCGCGCACGGGGCGCGCGGGTAGACTACTGTGAGCTGTACGAACGTGAATTACCGGTAGATGCGCCGGCGCGCGTCGGCGATGCATTAGCGCTAGGTCCAGCATGGCTGTCAGTCCATAGTGGAGAGTCCTTGCAGCACCTGTATCAGCTGCTGCAAGATCAGGCCGACAGTTATTCTTGGCGCACCTGGCCGCTGTTGGTGCCGGGCGCGCGCGTGGCGGCGATGGCTGAGGCTATGGGGTTTTCTCACATATTAGTGGCCGACAACGCCACCGATGGGGCCATGGCCGCGCGCTTGCGGCAAGCACTGACTGCGGCGCAAGATGGCGTACCGTCAGCGCGTGCGGTTAACAACGAAAAATAACGCAAAATCTAATCAAGGGCATTCGCCCGATGCATAACGACAGAGGCAGACCTGTGGCTCAAACCGAATCTGAATCAACAACGCCCGCTGTTGTTGCCGAAACCGCCAACCAAAAATCGACGCTTTGGCCTCTGTGGCTCGCCATCTTGTTGTTGGCCGTGGCCGCCGCCAGTGGGGGTTTCTGGCTCTGGCAGCAGTTGGCTAAGCAGGCAGAGTCCACTACGGAATGGGCGACCCAACAGGTGTCGAACTTGTCGGCGGCAGCGGAGGCCCAGCGCGCCGAGCAACAAAAATTGAGTGTGGAGCTGGCGCGCAACCTGAGTCGATTCGAGGCGGCCCAGTCGGCCAGTCAGCGGGTGTACGATGAATTCGCCGATCGAGTTGAGGCTCAGTTGGCTGCACAGCACCAGCAGTTGGCGCAGATGACCGCGGCCAGTCGCACCCAGTTCCTATTGAACGAGGCGCAGTTTCTCACCCGCCAAGCCAGCCAGCGCTTGCAGCTCGAGCGTTCGGCGACCAGCGCGGTGGGACTGTTCAAGCTGGCTGATCAGCTGTTGGCCCAAGCGGAGACGGCGCTTGGCAATCCCGCCGGATTAATGGCTACGCGCCAGCAGTTGGCGCAGGACTTAGCGCAACTGCAAAGCCTTCAAGCTGTGGACTATACCGGCGTGTTTTTCGCGCTGGATGCGATTTTGATCCAAGTGGATGCACTGGCGTTGGCGCAGCCGCCGCGCGAGTTTGCCAACGAAGCGGTGGAGCCCGCAGTCATTCACAAAAACCCCGACAGTTTGTGGTCAAAGATCACTGTAGGTTGGCGCAATTTCACCCGCGAACTGGCCAGCTACGTACGCGTAAAGCGCTTGGAAAAACCGGTAGAGCCGCTGCTGTCGCCGGATCAAGAAACCCGTGTGCGGGAGAATCTAAAACTCAAATTACAGGTGGCGCAACTCGCGTTGTTGCGCGCCGATGGCGAGTTGTATGGCAATAATTTACAGCAGGCGCGCCAGTGGTTAGAGGAGTACTTTCCGGTTTCCATTGAACGCAATCACATGATGGAACAGCTCGACGGTTTGGCGGCCCGCTCGGTGAACAGCCAGTTGCCAGACATCTCTGGCACTGTGCGCAGTTTGGATCAATTTATTGGTCAGTATCGCTTGGAGTTGGGGGTGCGCCCGTGAAGCGACTGGTTTTGCTCGTTGCCATTGCCCTGTTAGCCGGTGGTTTGCTCATCAGCGAGTTGGCAAAAGACAGTGGTTATCTGCTGGTATCCGTCTATGGCTATAGCCTAGAAACCAGCCTGTGGTTTGCCATCCTCGCACTACTTATTTTTGGCTTGATGGCCTGGATTGTTTTGCGTGCATTATTTACGGTGATTCGTGGATTTTTGGGTGTGACCCATTATGTGATGCACGGCAGTGAAGAGCGCAACCGCAACCAGTTGGCCGATGGGTTGGTGGACTTCATGGAGGGCAATTGGAAACTTGCCCGCAAAAAGCTTTTAAAATCTGCAGACCGCTCCATTGTGCCAGTCATTAATTATTTAGCTGCCGCGCGCTCGGCCTATGAGTTGGGTGATCGAGACGAGGCGCAGTCGCTATTGGCAAAAGCTGAACAGGTGGGCCCGCAATTTCAGTTGGCCACCGCCTTGGCGCAGGCGCGCATCGAGCTCATGGATCAGCGCTACGAGCAGTGCTTAGCGGCACTGGAGCGGGTGCGCGATACCGCGCCCAACCACCCCGTGGTGCTCGATATCTTGCGCCAGTCCTACGTGGCGTTGGAGGATTGGCCGTCGTTGCAAAAGTTGCTGCCGTTGTTGAAAAAGCACAAACCCCTGCCCGAACAGACGCTCAAAGAATTGGAGCGGCGCTGTCAGATTTATCAGCTCACTCAGGCGGTGGAATCGGCCCAAGGCGAAAACACTGCCGCCGCGCTACACAAAGTGTGGCAGCAGTTTGACACCCGCACCCAGCGCGATACCGACATGCTCATCGCCTATACCCAGCTACTGGTGCAGCATGTGGGCGAAGGTGAGGCCGAAGCCTTGCTGCGCAAGAGTTTGCAAAAGAGTTGGGACGATCGCTTGCTGGACGGTTTCGGCAGACTCAAGGGCGATGATACGGCCAAGCAATTATTGGTGGGCGAGGGCTGGCTTAAAGAGCGGCCTCGCAACGCCACTCTGTTGTTGGCGTTGGGGCGCTTGTCGCTGCGCAATCAACTCTGGGGCAAGGCGCGTGAATACTTTGAATCAAGTTTGAAAATTTGCCCTGCGCCAGAAACTTACGCAGAGTTGGCGCGATTGATGGCGGCGCTGGGTGAGCACGAATTGAGTACCGGCTATTACCAGCAGGGACTTAAGATGATTGCCAGCAACCTGCCGGAGCTGCCTGCGCCGGATGCCAGCGTGAAATTTGGCCAGTCGAGCGGGGCGCTTTAAGCCCCGTATCACGACTGCCTTTTGAACAGTGTCAGCCCAAACATCAGGCTGGCACCCAGCACGACACTTGGGCCCGCTGGCGTATCTAAAAAGTAAGAACTGACCAACCCTAAGGTCACTGCCACTAGGCCCAGCGCGCTCGCCATCACCGCCATGGATTCGGGCGTTTGACTCAATCGCCGCGCCGCTGCCGCGGGAATAATGAGCAGCGCCGTAATCAATAGCACGCCCACCACTTTCATGGCGATGGCGATCACCAGCGCCATGGCCAGCATCAACAACATCCGCACGGCGCCCACGCGCACGCCCTCCACGCGGGCCAATTCTTCGTGCACAGTAATGGCAATTAACGAGCGCCAAAAATAACCAATCAGCCCGAGCACCAGTGCGGCCACCGTGGCAATGGTAATCACATCGCCGCTGTCGGCGGTCAGCAGATCGCCGAATAAATAGGCCATCAAATCGACGCGCGTGTTGCCAAATAAGCTGATGCTAACCAGCCCGAGCGCCAGTGTGGAGTGCGATAAAATTCCCAACAGGGTGTCGGTGGCGAGCACGCGCGTCTGCTGCAGCAGTACCAGCGCGGTGGCTAAAATAAGGCAGCCCAAGGTCACGGCCAAATTGATGTTGACGTCTAACAGCAGGCCGAAGACCACGCCGAGTAGGGCCGAGTGTGCCAAGGTATCGCCAAAATACGCCATGCGGCGCCACACGGCAAAGCTCCCTAAGGGGCCGGCGACCACGGCAACTGCGGCGCCGGCAAGCCACGCGTGGAGCATAAAATCAGGCATTGGATTCATCCTTTTGAGCAGCGGGCGGGCAGTCTTCCAGCGGCAGGCTGTGGTCGTGATTACACACCACGTCGCCGTGCAAGTTGTGCTTGTGATCATGGTGGTGGGTATACACGGCCAAGGTCTGTGCTGCCTTGGCGCCAAACAGTGCGAGATAGGCGGGGTCACTGGTGACGCTCTCTGGATGGCCGTGGCAACAGACGTGCTGATTCAGGCAGATCACCTCGTCGGTGTGCGCCATGACCAGGTGGAGGTCGTGCGACACCATGAGTACACCACAACCCTGCTGCGCGCGGATGCGATCGATCAAATCATAGAGCGCCACCTGACCATTGACGTCTACGCCCTGTACCGGTTCATCCAATACCAATAGTTGCGGCTCGCGGGCCAGTGCGCGCGTGAGCAGCACGCGTTGAACTTCTCCGCCCGACAATCGTTGCATTGGGCTGGCCAGTAAATGCGCTATGCCGGTGAGCGACAGTGCGTTCTTGAGCGCGGCCGCGCCGGCGCCCCCCAGCTGCAAAAAGCGTTGCACGGTGAGCGGTAGCGAGGCATCGATATGCAATTTTTGCGGCATGTATCCTATGCGCAAACTCGGTTTGCGCCAGAGCTCCCCTTGGCTCGCCGGTTGCAGGCCCAGCAGCAGGCGCACCAAACTCGTTTTGCCGGCGCCGTTTGGGCCTATCAAGGTGGTGATTTTTCCAGCGTGCAACTGCAGATTCACGCCCTCTAAAATAGTCCGATCAGCCAGTGTTAAGCCGATATTCTTGGCTTCGATGAGACGGGTCACGATGGTTCCTCGGTGATGGCATCCGCGGTTTGGCAGTTGGGGCACAGGCCTGAGAGTTCCAGTGTCTGTTGCTCTATCTGAAAACCCACAGATTGCGCCAGCGCTTGAATGGGCACGCGGACGCTGGCCTCGTTCAGCTCCAGCGCGATACCGCAGGCGCGACAAATAACGAATTGGCCGGCGTGGCCGGTGTCGGGGCAGGCGCATCCAATGAACGCATTCAAACTATTGAGTCGATGGATCAGCCGGTGTTCCAACAGGAATTCTAGGGCCCGATAGACGGTGGGCGGCGCCACTTGCTTGCCCGTGAGCTCGGCCAATTGCTCCATGAGTTGATAGGCGCCCACGGGCTTGTGATTTTGCCAAATCAGCCGCAATACCTGTTCGCGCTGTAAGGTAAGGCGCAGTCCGCGGGCCTTGGCGAGTGCGCGGGCCGCCGCGAGGGCGTCCGCGATGCAGTGTTGATGATTGTGGCGCCGAAATGGCAAGGCGTGTTGGGGCATGGGCGTGCTGATATGGGAAAATGATATGTTATCATATAACATTTTAGGGGTAGTGCGGGTATGCATCGCTATTGGGTATGGTGTTTAGCACTAGGGGTGTCGCTCGGTGTAAGTGGTGTACAAGCAGCTAGATTGGTGGTGTCCATCGAGCCGCTTGCGATGCTGGCGGAGCCCCTTTTGGGGCCCGAAGATCAGCTGCAAGTGGTGCTGCCGGCCAATCGCTCACCCCACCATTACGCGCTGCGCGCCTCAGATTTGCGCGCGCTGCAGTCGGCGGATCTGGTGCTTTGGGTGGGGCCTATACTGGAGCCTTTTTTAGAAAAACCGCTGCGCCAACACCCAGCTGCGCAACCCGTAATGCAATTACCTGGGTTGCAATGGCCGCACCAAGACGCGCACAGCGATCACGCCCATGGCGACCGCGATCCACACCTTTGGCTAAACCCTGACAATGCCGTGCTGATTATCCGTTGGTTGGCTGCGCAATTGATATTGGCGGCGCCCGATCAGGCCGCGGCCATTGCTGTGCGGCGCGATCAAACGCTCGCCCGCCTTAGCGCACTGACGGAGCGGTTGGCACAGCAGTTGTCGCCGCTCGGGGAAATGGCGTTCATCGCCCACCACCCAGCCTATGGGCACTTTAACCAGCGCTTTGGACTTCGACAGTTGGCGTGGGTGGCGCTGACGCCGGAGCAAAAGCCGGGCGCTCGCCACCTCATGGCGCTCCAACAGCAAGCAGCTGGGGCTAAATGTTTAGTGACAGAGTCCTTCTATGACAGTCACAACAGTCAGCAACTGGCTCGGCAGCTGGGTTTGCGGCAGGTGGTACTCGACCCCATGGGTGCCGGCGTGGGCCCTGCGCCACAGCGTTACGAGCGGCTACTCGAACAGTTGGCCAGTGGTCTGCAGGACTGCCTTGCACCGGCGTAACTAGCGCCCACAAAAAAGGCCGGGGCTTGCGCCACCGGCCACATCAGCGATGTATAACACGTGCGATATCAAAACTAGCGAAACCGGATGCTCCGGTGGGCTGCCCAAGGGGGCGGAATCTGGTGCTACTTGGCCTCGGCCTGTTCGCGCAAACGCTGGGCAATCTTCTCGTCCAGATCGGCGTTGATCAGGTTGCCAAGATTGATTGTGGCGCTGTCCAGTTCTTTCAATTGCGTTGTATTGGCATTGCTTTCTACGGCTTCGGCAGTCCAGCTGGCGTTCGCTCCTGTCACTGCCACGGCGGCAGATACATTGGGTTGCGGCGCCGCCAAGGCGGCCTGAGTCGTTAATGCTAACAACAGAAAACCAAGCTTTTTCATGGTGCGGCCCTCCGTTAAGGGGTTGAGGTGTTACCGACCTTGGTTGTCGATACCACTAAAAATCAGTTGTAGGCGGTAGTCGCCTTTCAATTGTTACGCATGGTAACAATTGGCTAAAGATTAGGCTATCTTTTTTTCAGAAATATGACAGTTCGACATTAAAAATGTGCGCTAACCGTAGATTTTCATTGCGATTCGCGTGAATTGTACGTTTTTCGATCGCATTTTTATGGGTAACACATCGGTAACACTTGCGTACCAGTCTGCGGCAGTGAGCTAGCGCGGCCAGTGAGGGGGCATTTGGTGTATCCTTGCGCCTTTGTTTAAACAACGGATCTGCTATGTCTACCCCGGTTGTCCTCGTCGACGGTTCCTCCTATCTCTATCGCGCCTTTCACGCCTTGCCACCCTTAACCAATAGCAAGGGCAATCCCACGGGCGCAGTGAAAGGCGTCATCAATATGATTCGCCGATTGCAGAAGGACTATGCCCAAAGCCCCATCGTGGTGATCTTTGATGCCAAGGGTAAAACCTTTCGCGATGATCTCTACGCCGACTACAAGGCTCAGCGCCCGCCCATGCCCGATGATTTGCGCCCACAGGTGCAACCCATTCACGATATCGTCGAGGCCATGGGTTTGCCGTTGTTAGTCATTGAAGGCGTAGAGGCCGACGACGTTATCGGTACCTATTGCGCCCAAGCTGAGGCCGCTGGGCTGCCGGTCGTGGTATCGACGGGTGACAAAGACATGGCGCAGTTGGTGAACGATCACGTCACCCTGGTTAACACCATGACCAACACCGTCATGGACCCCGCAGGTGTTGAGGAAAAATTTGGTCTGCCGCCCTCGCTGATCATCGATTATTTGGCGCTTATGGGCGATAAGGTGGACAACATTCCCGGTGTGCCGGGCGTGGGTGAGAAGACAGCCTTGGCGCTGCTGCAGGGTTTGGGCGGGCTAGACAGTATTTACGCGAACCTCGCTAAGGTGGCTGACCTGTCTTTTCGCGGTGCAAAAACCATGGCCGCCAAGTTGGAGGAGCACAAAGACAAGGCCTACCTCTCCTACGAGCTAGCCACCATTAAGCTGGACGTGGATTTGCCTCAAAAGCTCACCGAGCTGGCCAATGGCTCACCAGACCCCGCGCGATTGTTGGCATTGTTCGAAGAGCTAGAGTTCAAAACGTGGGTCGCAGAGCTGCAATCGGATGGCGTTTCAGCGTCCGCTCAGCCCGACGCAGGCGGTGCTGCGCCTGTTAGTGCGCCGGTTGAGCGCGAGTACGAAACCCTGCTCACGCGGGCCGACTTTGAGCGTTGGTTGGCCAAGCTAGAAGCAGCGCCTCTGTTTGCCTTCGATACGGAAACCACCAGCTTGGATTACATGCAGGCGGAGATTGTCGGTGTGTCTTTCGCCGTTGAGCCGGGCAAGGCCGCCTATGTGCCTGTGGCTCACGACTATATGGAGGCGCCCCAACAACTCGAACGCGACTGGGTGTTGGCCCAGCTTAAACCGCTGCTAGAGGCCCAAACCCCAGCCAAAGTGGGACAAAACTTAAAGTACGACGCCAGCGTCTTGGCCAACTATGGCATTGCCATGGGCGGCATTGCTTTCGACACAATGCTCGAGTCCTACGTGCTAAACGCCACTGCGACCCGCCATGACATGGACAGCCTCGCCAACCTCTATCTAAACGAAAGCACGGTAAAGTTTGAAGAGATCGCGGGTAAGGGCGCTAAGCAGCTCACCTTCAATCAAATTGCGCTGGAGCAGGCGGCACCCTATGCCGCCGAAGATGCCGACATCACCCTGCGACTGCACCGCCAATTGGCACCGCAGGTAGCCGCTGAGTCTAGCCTGCAGCAGGTGTTCGAAACGATTGAAATGCCTTTGGTGCCGGTGTTGTCTGCCGTCGAGCGCACCGGGGCTCTAGTGGATGCCAAGCGGTTGGGAGAGCAGAGCGTGGAGCTGGGCAATCGCTTGGTGGAGCTGGAGCGAGAAGCGTTTGAGATTGCCGGTGAGCCCTTTAACTTGTCGTCCCCCAAGCAGCTCGGCGCCATATTGTTTGAGAAGTTGAATCTGCCCGTGCTGAAAAAAACGCCCAAGGGCGCGCCCTCCACCGCTGAGGAGGTGCTGCAAGAGTTGGCGTTGGACTACCCGCTGCCAAAAATCCTGATGGAATACCGCGGTTTGTCCAAGTTAAAAAGCACTTACACCGACAAGCTGCCGCAAATGATCAACCCGCGTACGGGGCGCATTCACACCTCCTACCATCAGGCGGTAACGGCCACTGGGCGCCTATCTTCGTCGGACCCAAATCTCCAGAACATCCCCATTAGGACTGAAGAGGGTCGACGTATTCGCCAAGCGTTTGTGGCGCCGGAGGGTTATCTGCTGATGGCGGCGGACTATTCGCAAATTGAGCTCCGCATCATGGCCCACCTGTCTGAAGACAAAGGCTTATTGGATGCCTTCAGTCAAGGCTTGGACGTGCACAAGGCCACCGCCGCGGAAGTCTTTGGCGTGTCGTTGGAGGATGTCACGAGCGACATGCGCCGCAGTGCCAAGGCCATTAACTTTGGCTTGATCTACGGCATGTCAGCCTTTGGTTTGGCTAAACAGTTGCACATCGGTCGCCACGAAGCACAGCAATATATCGACACCTACTTCGAGCGCTACCCGGGGGTTGCCCGCTACATGGACGATACCCGCAGGTTGGCCCATGAGCAGGGCTATGTGGAAACGCTGTTTGGCCGTCGCCTGTACCTACCCGAAATCAACGACCGCAACAAAATGCGCCAACAAGCCGCTGAGCGCACTGCCATTAACGCCCCGATGCAAGGCACCGCTGCGGATATCATCAAGCGCGCCATGATTGATGTTCACCATTGGCTAAATGCTGAGGGCGCCCCCGATGCGCGCATCATTATGCAGGTGCACGATGAGTTGGTACTGGAGGTCGCAGAAGCTGATGTCGCTGCCTTGCAAACCGCGTTGTGCGAGCGCATGGCGGCCGCTGCCGATCTGAAAGTGCCGCTATTGGTTGAGGCCGGCGTTGGCAATAATTGGGATGAAGCGCACTAACCGCATTTATTTTGAACTTTCGAAAACCGAGCGAGTCATAACTATCAGTACCATGTGATGTTTTGCTCTCCCTTGGATTCCATTGATTGTTTGAATCTTGAACCCCGCCCAAAACGCGGGGTTTTTTTATGCCGCACAAGGATGTGCAAATGCCGTGAAGGGCAGGACGCCCGAGAGCGGCGCGCCCGCACAAGGATGTGCAAATGCCGCGGAGGGCAGGACGCCCGAGAACGGCGCGCCCGCACAGGGATGTGCAAATGCCGCGGAGGGCAGGACGCCCGGGAACGGCGCGCCTGCCCCCAGTAGGAAAGGCTAATTTCCTTGTGCACGCCCGCCAGTAAGCGGGTCGTTTACGCGGCCAACAAAGATTGCCGTTGAAAGCACTTTAAATGCTATTGACAATCATTCTCATTAAGGCATACTGATTGCACAATTACTCATCGAGCGAGGTGTAAGGATGAATGCCAGTTTAACTAGCGTACGCGCTGTGGTGGTGCGACAGCCGGTGGATGCTAAGGCTCGCATCGGCAGCGCCGAGTTGTTGGGGGGGCAAAGCCTGATCGTGATTGAGCATGATGGGCAAGATTATTTCTTGCGGCAGACCAAGGCGGGTAAACTCATTTTAACCAAGTAGCGTTTATGTAGTCCGCAGCACCCCTGCACCCACCAAGCGGACTGCATACCGGGCACTCGGGGCCCAGCCGGCGCGTCTCTCCCGTGCTTAGCCACTCCCGACCTTCACTCGTCTTATTCAGCCATCCACTGGGCGCAAGCAAAGGATAAGATTGCAACTTTCCGCCGTTCGCAGGTTCAAATCACTGTTGGCTAGGGTTCCCCAAGCGCTAGTCAACGCGCTGCACCCCAGCCCCAACATGGGTGCAGCCTTTTCAGCCCCGGTAGCCCACAGCACCGGGGTTTTTTATGCCGCACAGGGATGTGCAAATGCCGTGAAGGGCAGGACGCCCGAGAACGGCGCGCCGCACAGGGATGTGCAAATGCCGTGAAGGGCAGGACGCCCGAGAGCGGCGCGACCGCAGGGATGTGCAAATGCCGTGTAGGGCAGGACGCCCGAGAACGGCGCGCCGCACAGGGATGTGCAAATGCCGCCAAGCTGCACCCACGACGACTGTGATGCGCCCGCCCATGGGAATTGCTGACCTGCGATAGCGCTTGGTTTTTTTAGTGGTTCACCTAGTTGCTCAGCGACAGCAACGGGCTATCACGGGCCGTTTGCCAATTCCTATTAGCTCTCCCCTTTGCGCCCCTCGGCAAACCAGCGGTTCAGCACCGCGATAAGCTCCGGCAGGCCCGTTTTTTTCAAGGAAGAAAACAGCTGGGCGCTCACTAGGTCGTCCGCCTTAGCTTCTGTTAAATGTTTGCGCACATCCAAAAGGGTGGACTGGGCGGGCCCTTTCTTCAGTTTGTCGGCCTTGGTCAACAGGATGTGGACGGGCATTTCAGCCTCCACTGCCCAGTTGATCATGGTGGTGTCAAATTCTTGGAACGGGTGGCGTACATCCATCATCAATACCATGCCTGCCAAAGTCTGGCGTTCTTGCAGGTATTCAGACATGTGGCGATCCCATTCACGCTTCATTGCCAGGGGCACCTTGGCGTAGCCGTAGCCCGGCAAATCGACGATCCGTTGTTCTGGATTGCCGAGCGTAAAATAGTTGATCATCTGCGTGCGCCCTGGCGTTTTACTGGTGCGCGCTAGCTTGCCATTGTTGGTCAGCGTGTTGATTGCGGAGGATTTCCCAGCGTTGGAGCGTCCGGCAAAACAGACTTCAACGCCGGTTTCTGGAGGGCACTGGGCCAAAGTGGGTGCGCTCATCAGGTAGCGCGCGAGATTGAAATTGAGTAACTCTGCCATGGAAATCCGTAAAATTGGTGTGTTATCAGGCGGTTAGTATATAATGCCCGCCCAGTGGCCGCCCGCTATTTGGGTGGCGATTGTAGCCCGTGGGTGTCGGCGCGGCTAACGCAGTGTTCAACTTACTAGCAAAATAACGGATTAATCACATGAACAAGCTGATTAAGCAGGTTGTAGCGATGCTGGGCCTCGTGGCCATGTCTCAGTTAGCCTTCGCGGGCGATGCCAAAAATGGCGAATCATTATCTACCGCTTGCGCGGCCTGTCACGGTGCCGACGGCAACAGCCCAGCACCCAACTTCCCAAAGCTCGCTGGTTTGGGTGAAAAATACCTGCTCAAGCAGTTGTTGGATATTCAGTCGGGCGCGCGCGCCGTTCCGGAGATGGCAGGCCAGTTAGACGGTATGTCGGCTCAGGACCTGGCGGATATGGCAGCCTACTTCAATGGCGCAGCCATTCAACTGTCTGGCTCTAAGAAAGACGCCGAGGTTCAGCTCAACAGTGGCGCCAAGGTCAACAGCCTCGCGCTGGGTGCGCGCACTTACCGCGCCGGCAACATGGAAACAAACGTACCGGCCTGCCTCGGTTGTCACTCCCCTGGCGGTACCGGCAACGATCCCGCCGGTTACCCACGCTTGGGTGGTCAGCACGCGGCCTACATCGAAAAACAGTTGAAAGACTTCCGTGCAGGTAATCGCACCAACGACGGCGACAACAAGATCATGCGCGACGTGGCAGCTCAATTGAGCGACGCCGAAATCAGCGCTTTGGCTAACTTCATCGCCGGTCTGCACCCCTAAGCAATCAACAGCGCAAAAGGCGACCTCGGTCGCCTTTTTTATTGGTGTTCAGTTGGGGTTAATCTGACTGGCCCTATGCTGACTTCACTTTAACGGTTGCGGTCTTGCACGCAGGCCTGTAAACCCCAATAATTCAGCCAAATCTTTTTAATCGCGGGAGAAATGTTATGCGAATTCTTGTGGCCTTGGTGGGCCTAATGGTGTCTCTGGTAGCCTGTGCCGACGCGCAAACACCGGCAAAATATGAAGAGGGCAAACACTATGTGGTGCTCGACAACCCCGTGCGCACCAGCAGTGCCGACAAAATCGAAGTGACCGAAGTGTTTTGGTATGGCTGTGGCCACTGTTTTCACTTTGAGCCGCTGGTAAAAGCGTGGAAGGAAAAGCAGGCTGATGACGTAGCCTTCGTGCGCTCGCCCGCCATGTGGAATAAAGCCATGGAGTTGCACGCTCGCGCTTTCTACACCGCCGCCGCCTTAAATGTTCTAGACACCATGCATGACCCACTGTTCGATGCCATGAACGTGCGTAAAAAGCGCTTGGCGTCTGAGGATGAGATTGCGGAGCTGTTCGTTGCCAATGGTGTCGACGCCGCAAATTTTGCCAAGGTATTCAACTCCTTCGGCGTGACTGGCAAAGTTCGCCAGGCCGATGCCCGCGCTCGTAGCTACCGCATCACGGGTACGCCCGAGCTGGTGGTAGATGGCAAGTATCGCATTTCTACTCGGGCCGCCGGTGGCCAGCAGGAAATGTTGGATGTAGCTGACTTCCTAGTGGCTAAAATTCGAGCTGAGCGCGCCAAATAATTAACGGCTCGCTTCGAAAATCCTAAAAGGGCCCATTGCGGGCCCTTTTTTGTGGGCGCTGTCTACACTGCTATACACGCTAGCGTAATCAAGGACAGCCCGTGACGACCCCTGTAAAAGATGCGGCCTACTGGCGCGAAAAATACCGCGAATTGCTGCAGGAGCGAAGCCCCAATAGCGGTCAAGGTGCGCCGGACCTTCAGCGCGCTATTGAGAAGCTGGCGCGCACCGCCGCGCTTTTAGATCAGCGGCTCTCGCAGGGCCTCAATCCCGTGTTTCAGCAGGCCAAGCGTCAAAGCTGGGGCAAGCCTGGCCAGTTAGCCCTGCTGGAGCAAACGCTGGAGGACTTCCAGCGCCAGTTGAGTGTTACCCGTGAGCGCGAGCGCACGGCGGTTTCCGAGCTGCAAAAAGCGCTGGCGGCTTTCCCCCTCGATGGTGCCAGTAAAAAAAACCTGAAACTCGCCACCAAATTATTTAAACAGCAGTCGTTCGCAAATGAGTGGGCCCCCGTGCTCGAGGCGCTCAGCAATCTAAAGCCCGAGCCGAACTTGGCGGAGCGCGAGCAACCGGGTCTTTTGAATAAGCTGTTTGGCGCAAAAGCGAATCCCCCCGCACCGAGCCGCGAAACGCTCAACGAGGCGCAGCAGGAGGCCGATAGCTCCACGGAAGAGGTGCCCTTAACCCATGCTGCTGGCGAGCGACAAGCGCCACAGCCAGATCCCAATATAGATTCTGAAGGCGGCGATGGGGCCATGCCACTGGCGGAAGCTACGTCGCCAGCAACTCCGAATGCCGGCACCAGTGAATCCACGCACAGTGATCCGACACCGATGGGGATTAGTGGGGAGTTGATCGAGCATCCCTCGGGCGCGCCTCTTCACGAGCCACCCTTTGGAAAAATAAGCGACCGCATTTCGCGCGTCTTAGGTGATTTGCTCGCGCAAATAGAACCGGAACCCAATGTGGCGGATAAGGCCGAGGCGGCTAAAAGCCGCATTGACAAGGGCCTAAATTGGTACGAATTGGTACCCACTCTCGAAGACATTCGCGACTTAGTGATGGCGCTTATCGTCAACGCGAAACAAGACTATCAACAGTACTTGTTGCACCTGCTCGAACAAATTAATCAAATGATCACTATGGCCGGAACCGCAGTGGATGCCGCCAACGCTGTGGCCGCGAGCGAAGAACAATTACTGGTGGACTTAGACGAAGAGGTCGGCGCTTTTGATCAGGCGCTGCAATCAATGTCGGATTTGGCGGAGCTAAAAAACACTATAGAAGCCCGGGTGCACACCTTGGCCGGCGTTTTAAGTCGCCATCGCCAAGCCCGCGCTGCCGACGATGGTCCGCTACAAAAAATTAAAGCCCTCGAGTTGACTATCGCTCAACTACAGGCTGATGCAAATCAACGTCAAGCGGAGTTGGAGGCGCAGCGGAAGAAAGCCTGTACTGATAATCTTACGGGGCTGCCAAATCGCGAGGCCTATAACGAGCGACTCCACCATGAAATAGAGCGCTTTCGACGCTACGGCCGACACCTCACGTTGGTGGTTTGCGATATCGATCATTTCAAAAAATTTAACGACGATTACAGTCATCAGGTGGGAGATCGCGTGTTAAAGGTGGTGAGTAATGCCATTCAAAAACAGCTGCGCGACGTAGACTTTATGGCGCGCTACGGCGGCGAAGAATTTGTCGTTTTATTTCCGGAGACTGAGGTGTCGGGCGGGCTTACTAAAATGGATAAAATTCGACAGGCCGTGGCCGCCACAAAATTTAAATTTAAGGATCAGCAGTTGTCGATTACCTTTTCCGCAGGCCTGGCGCAAGTTTGCGCAGGTGAAACTGGCAGTCAGTTGTTTGCGCGCGCCGATCAGGCCCTTTACAAGGCAAAGGATCAGGGTAGGAATTGCTGTGTTATTGATGAGTTAAGTCAACCATCCGCCAATTAACTTGGTTATGTTATCTAAAAATACGCTATCGATTTGGCTCACGCATGAGCTTACTCGGGAGGCCAATCGGTCAATGCGTCTAGCAAAAATGATTGACCATCGAGGTTGAGAATTACTCCCCCTTCGCGCACTTCCTGCACAAACAGTCCCGGCCCTAGCACGTCTCCCTTATAGCGTGCGCGATCATTGATGATTGCGAACCCTTTGCCCTCTTCGTTGGAAAAAATATGGGCCGAATAGTACATGGTGGGTAACTTTGCTTGCGTCTCAAACGGTAGCGCGTCGATGGACAGTGTCTCGGATTGTCTTTGCAGTGCTGCCCTTACATGCTGGGTGATGTCAGGGGGCAGGGCGGGCGAGGCTGAGCGCGAAACTGTATCGCGCTTGGGTTCGGTATATAGCGATTCTACTTCGGTGCGGTTTGGCGATGAGGAGCCGGTTGCTGCAGTGGCTTTGCGTCGCGCGTCGACGGGGGCAGATGTCGCTGTGGGCACTTGTTTGAGCGGCGAGGCTGCAGGGACCTGTTTAAGCGGTGTGGCAGCAGGCGCCTGCGTGCGTGGCTCGATCGTAGATACCGCTGATGGGCTATTTTGGGGCGCCGAGATCGCTTCCTCAAAATTCGACAGGCGGTTTGGCGAGTTTGCAGCGCTCACTGTCAGCCACATGTAGGCGCCGCTGGCGACGGCGATCGCCAGCGCGATGACGGCACCCAGCCACCACAACTTCTGTGTCGATGCCGTGGCCTGAGGCTGGTGAATGGCATTTAAATTGGGCGGGTGCTGTTGTTCCCGCCGTTCTTGTTCTGACTTGTTAAGTGCGTCGAGAATATATGACATCAGGTTTCATCCACCAGCTGTGCGTTGGGTGGCCCCATCAGTTGTGAGACTTGTTGGCTCAGCGTGTTGTCCAGGCCCAGTGCCTCATTCAGCTTTAGCAAGGTTTGCAATCCGACAATGCCGTCACTTTCGAGCCCTTGATCGTTTTGAAAGAGTTTGACGCGCCGCGTCAATGCACTGTTAAAAAACTCGTTGGTTAGCGGGGACGCTTGGCCGTCCAGCTCCGCGAAACGCTTGGCAACCCAGCTGACAGCGGGGTTGGTATCACCCTGTGCCAGGGGTTTTTCGTAGCTTTCCGGTCCAGACCAGGCAAACGTCAGGGCGCCATTCCAGAGCGGGCTCAGGGCGATAAGGGGTAGCTGTTGGGTGCCCGATCGGTGCAGCAACAGCGCCGAACCGCCCCCTAAGCCAAGCACGGCAACGTAGCCCGTTTCGCCGTTATCGTTTTGCAGTGGGAGAACCGCGGGCCGATTGTAGCGCAACAAGCCGTTCCAGTTATCGACGTTGACTCGTGAACAATTCATGCCTGTGCCCGCGGTGTCCTTGCACGGTGCTGGTCCGCTCAGCTGCGGCAGTTGCAGGTGGTTAAACAGCGCGCTTAGGGCCTGTGCTTCGGTGCGAAAGGTGGACTTCAGCAGTCGGTCTAGGGGCGATGGAGGTGCCTCTGTTATCCCCTGCGTGGTTTTGTCCTGCGTGGGTGCGGCCTTTGGCGTGTCAGCGGTGGTCAGTGCGGGCGCCAGTTGCCAGCCAACTCCACTCAACAGTATTGCGCCCAAAAGGCTTGCGGCTACCCAATAGACCCGCTGACCGCGCTTTGGTTTGCCCAGCACTTCTTCTGCAGCGCGTGCGAGGGTGCGTCGGTCCACTTGCGTTTTGTTTTCGGCATAGGTGCCCAGCAATACTCGATCACAAAAGACATTAATCAAGCGTGGGATGCCGCCACAGTGCCGATGAATCCGGCGCATGATGGCAGTGGAAAATAATGGCTGGCTAGCGGGTAGCCCCGCCACCTGCAGTCGGTGCCGAATATAAGCTTGTGTTTCTTCTTCGTTGAGCGGGTCAATGTGAAAGCGCGCGGTAATGCGTTGTGCCAGCTGGCGCAGTTCGGGCTTTTCGAGTAGGTCTTGTAGTTCTGGCTGGCCGATAAAAATAATTTGCAGCAGCTTTTTAGTGTTCGTTTCCAAATTGGTTAGCAGTCGAATAATTTCGAGTACTTTGGTGTCAAGGTTCTGTGCCTCGTCAATAATCAAGACGGTATTGCGCCCGCGAGCGTGGTTGTCGAGTAGGAACTTGTACAGGGTGTTGGATAGCCCGCGCAGGTTGCGCTGGTCAGCCGTGATGTCGACGCCCAATTCTTCGCTGACACTCTCGAGCAATTCGCGGGCGTTTTGCAGTGGGTTGAGTATAAAGGCAACGTCTGTGTGGTCGGGTAGCTGCTCCAACAGGCACCGACAAATCGTGGTTTTGCCCGTGCCCACTTCACCGGTCAGCAGTACAAAGCCGCCACCCACGCCTACGCCATAAAGCAGGTGCCCCAGTGCCTCGCGATGCTTGTCGCTCATAAACAAATAGTGTGGATTGGGGGATATGGAAAAAGGTGTGTCCCTTAGTCCAAAATAATTGGTGTACATGGCGCAGGGTCTTGAGGGCTGAATGGCAGACGATAGACCTTTGCACTCACTGGATCAACTCTTTGATTTACTGGCGTTTGTCGCCACCGTGCCTAGGCGCTTGGCAAGCGATTAACTTCTGGTATCGTAGGGCTCGGCCACAGGGGTGTGTCAATAATAATTAGGAGCTGATATGGGCTGGTTGGAGATTTTGGGCTTGATCTTTTTGGGTGTGCTATTAATTGCCGCCTACTTCGGTTTCAAGTTCTATCGCTGGATAAAGCGTTCGGCGGATCAATTCAATGAAATGGCCATCGTGCAGATGGTATTGCCGCCAATAAATTTTGAGATTCATTCAGCACCCGAGGCCAATTGGACTCAGCAGGCGCGGCTGCTACGCGATCAGCAGTGGTTGCGGGATTCGGGATTTACCCACGAAGGCGATTTCGACACCATTATGGGGCAGGCTGAGGCGCTGATTTCCTTATGGGGACACGCCGATTTGGCCATTTGTTGTGCCATTTACGAGTGTCGAGTGTATTTGGAAGATCAAGATGATTTTCATACCGTTTATGCATCTGAGCTTTTTCAAACCTACGCAGACGGTAGCAGCTTAGCGGTTTCCAATAGTGCCGATGCGGGCACCTTACCTAGGCCGCAAAAAGACCGTTTGGTGATTGAAGAATCTGAATCCTTGGGCGCGCTGCACCAAGTGTTGGTTCAGCAAGCGCCCAATGGTGTGCCCGTTAAAGCGCTGGGTAATGTCGTCAATGCCTTTCAGAATTTCGTAGAGGAATACAACGCTTGGTTGTGGGAGGAGGCGCAGTTAAGAGATCCCACGGTTGCCGCATTGCTTGAAAAGGTAGGTGTTGAGTTGAGTGAGGATCTGTTGCAGCGGCTTTTGGAGGAGGCGCGTTGCGAAAAGTCAGAGTGGCTGTCTCGAAAAATATTACGGCGGCTTTCAGAGCGGGCTAATATGACGGCAGCGAATTGGGAGCAAATACGCGAGCGAATGGTCGTGGTTCATCAGAAAATGACGGCTGATGAAATTATAAATAGCTTTTATGAATTGCTGGGCGAAGTGTGTGAAAAGGATGAAGAGCGCATTGATGCTATTGCAGAATTGGAACATATTGCGTGCCCGGTTACCCTTTTTTCCACTCGGCTGACACAATTGAAAGCAGCAAATAGAATAAAATTAGTGGCGAAAATGGAAGTGCCGGTCCTCTCATACGTCTACATGCCTAAAACCATCTAGCGCCAACGCCCTGCTTGTGCGGCAAAGGCTGCTTGCCGCACACAACCTGCATTTCAACGAATATTTCCTATAATTTGTTAGCGTATTCGCTAGGCTCCGCAGGACTTAATGTGGTGTGAGTAGGAGCAGGTCGATGCGGGTATTTCTATTTTTGGGCTGTTTGGCATTGTTCGCTTTTTCGAGTGCAGGTGCGATAGCGAATTCGAAGCCAGCCAGTCTTGATGCCGCCTTGGCAAATAAAGCGCTGGTGGTTGATTTCTATCAACAGGTTTTGTTTGAGCGCAATGCCGATGCGATAGATCAATTTATTGGCGATACCTACATCCAACACAACCCCAATTTGCCCGATGGTAAGGCTGCCCTGAAGGCGCTAATTAAAGCACTGCCCAAGCCTGATAAGGCGGTTGGCAAAATTGTCCGAGCAATCGCTGAAGGTGACCTCGTAGTGCTGCATGTAAACTATTACGGATGGCCGGGTCCCCAAGGCGGAGCAGTGGTGGATATTTTTCGCGTTGCCGATCACAAAATAGTTGAGCATTGGGATGTTGTGCAGGCCGTGCCTGCACAATCAGCCAACGATAACACCATGTTCTAACAGGCTTAATGGCGCGGATCTGTTTCAGCTATGAATGAGCTTTGCTGGTGTTGTTGGTGAAAAGCAGTAAGCCCGCCGAAGCTGTCCAGTTCGTGCAGCGCGCGAAACTTCACCCAGTCGATTAAGCAATACAGACTTATGGTAGGGTAGTGCCACTGGTTGAATTTTTCTGCATTCACTTGTTTGTCCAGTTCGCTAAACAACTCGGCTAAACGCTCGCGCTGCAACTTGAAAAACATGACGTCGCTGTGGGTGTCTAAATTAGAACGTTCGCACAACAGCAGCTGTATCAGTGAGTCGCTCGCCGCATTGATTAAGGTTAATTGGTTTTCTTGATCCCAGTTCAGTGCTGGCGTTTTAAATTTTTCCGAGAGATAGCGATAGATGATGCTTGAATCAAAAATCACTCTGCTGCCATCTTCCAGCATAGGAATTTTCAAGGTGGGGTTTTTTGACTTTAGCAGCTTGCGGCCTTCGGCCCCGAATATGTCCATGTTGATATATTCGTAGGGCTTATCGGCTAGCCATACGCGCAGTCGGCGCACATAGGGTGAGGTATTCGAACCGTAGAGCTTCATAACATTCTCCTCTGAAAATTACAGGGCTTTACCCAAGGTGCGTACTTGAATCGCTTCAATGCCTTGGCCTGCGTCTGCATCATAGTGGCCTAGCGTGTCGGATATCACCACCACCTGGTCAGCGCTGTTCATGCCGGCGTCGATGAGCTGTTGGAAGGCTTTACACAGGGTTTTTTCCGGATCTTTACTAAATAATAGTTTGTGCGCAAAGACATTCCGGTTGAGGGCCATTTGGCGGCGCGTGCGACCGTCGTTGGTAAAGGCGTGAATTGGCGAATGCTGTGGATGGCAATTGGTTACATAGTTTGCCATGCGCCCGCGACGGGTAATGACCACGATGGCTGCTGCTTTAAGCGACTCGGCAAGGTGTACGGCACTGGCAGCCAAATTTTGTTTGTGATCGCGGGTTTCTAAATCGGCGGTAAAGTTTAGGCCGCGGTGCTTCTCGATAGTGAGGGCGATGTTGTTCATTGCCTCCACGCACTTAACGGGATATTTGCCCACCGTTGTTTCGCCCGACAACATAATTGCATCGGCTTCTTCGTACACTGCGTTGGCGACATCGGTCACTTCGGCCCGCGTTGGCATGGGGTTGTCAATCATGCTTTCGAGTAGATGGGTGGCCACGATAACGCGCTTACCTTGTTGTGCGCAGGCGCGCACAATGCGCCGTTGAATGTTGGGAAGCTCCCAAAAATCAACTTCGCAACCTAGATCACCGCGTGCGACCATAATGCCATCTGCTGCGTCGATGATGGCGTCAATATTTTCCACGCCCTCTTGGTTTTCAATTTTCGCGATAACTTTAATTTTATCGGCTTTTTCGCCCAGTAACTCTTTGAGTTGGGCTATATCACTGGCCTCGCGTACGAAGGACAGGGCTATGTAGTCCACGTCCATCTCGAGGCCGAACAAAATATCCTGCCGGTCTTTTTCGGTGATGGCGGGCAGGTTGACGCGAATGCCGGGGAGATTTACGTGGCGCTTGCTTTTAAGCACGCCTCCGTCGATGACTTTACAGCGCATGACGCGTTCGTGCTTTTCCAGAATCTCCAGGTTGATTAGCCCATTGTCCACGGTTAGCCGGTCGCCCACGTCCATGTCGTCGATGAGGTCGGCGTAGTTGACCATTAACGAATGTTCTTCCACGTCCTGGGTGCCGCGCGCTACCACGGAAATGACGTCGCCGGTCTGCAGATTTAAATCATTGTCGCGCTCGCCGGTGCGAATCTCTGGCCCTTGGGTGTCAAGTAAAATGGCAACTGGATGTGTCAACTGGCGATTCAAGCGCTGTACCGCTTTGATCACTTTGGTATGGCTGGCGTGGTCGCCATGGGACATGTTCAGCCGCACCACATTCATGCCCGCGTGCGCCAGTTTTTCCAGCATCGGATAGCTGTCGGTGGCGGGCCCGATAGTGCAGATGATTTTGGTCTTACGCATTGCAAAACTCCGGCGTGCAGTTCGATGGCCAAAGCCTAGCAGAGCGGCAGTGCGGACAACATACCCCAGAGGCCACTATTGCCATTAGAATAGCGGCCATTGAGTGAGTGAATATTATGGAAGTGGTATTTATTTTAGTGGCACCGGCCGTGCCAGAAAATGTGGGTGCAAGTTGTCGAGCACTAAAGACCATGGGGCTGCAACATTTGCGCTTGGTGGATACCGAGGCCCATACCCACAAGCAGGCCCGCATACTTGCCCACGGCTCTACCGATGTATTGGGTAACGCTCGGGTTTATACCGGGTTGGCTGATGCACTTGCCGATGTAGATCTGGCCATCGGCACATCTGCTAAAGCTAGACACCAGTGGCGCAGTCTCACGCGGGCGCACGAACTGGGCGAGCTTATTGCGGATAAAGCCGGCGTGGTGGCCCGTGTAGCACTGGTTTTCGGCTGTGAGGCTAGCGGATTGTCCAATGAGGACCTGGCACTGTGCGATCTCGTCTCCAGTATCGAATTACCGGCGCCTTACCCGTCGCTTAATTTGGCTCAGGCCGTTATGCTCTACGCCTACGAACTGCGAGGCCTGCGAGCGACTACGCAGCCAGAAATTCAGTCGGTAAACGGCTCCGATGCGCAACAATATCGAGCTTTACGCGAAAAGGTTTCGCAGTTATTGCTGGAGCATCGCTACGGCGCCGACAGCAAGTTGACAAAGTGGGCCATGGAGCTTTTGCCCAGAGCCGATAGTAAGGCCATCGGCTTTTTACACTCTATGTGCGATAAGCTATTGAAGCGCTGACCGAAGTTGTCGCAGATAACGAACAAAACCAATTACATATAAACAATAAAAAGGAGTCTGCCGTGCAGGATACGACCGCAGCTGCAACCGATACCAAACTTCAACGCGTGCTCGACTGGATTGAGCGCACGGGCAACAAATTGCCCGACCCCGCCATGATATTTTTCTTTTCTCTGCTCATTGTGTGGGCATTAAGTTGGTTGTTGTCGAGCATGAGTTTCGGCGAGATCGATCCACGCACGGGTGAGGCGATTGTGGTACACAATCAACTGACCGGCAGCTCACTGGCCACATTTTTAGCCAATATGGTGAAAACCTTCACGGGCTTTGCACCATTGGGAGTGGTGTTGGTGGCTATGCTAGGTGTCGGCGTGGCCGAGCACTCGGGGTTCATTAACACCGGTATTAAGAAAATACTGGATCGAACGCCACAGTTTTTGTTGACACCCATTGTGATTCTCGTAGCCATCGTGAGTCATACCGCCAGTGATGCGGGCTACGTGCTGGTGATTCCACTGGCCGGTGTAATCTATTACGCCATGGGGCGCCATCCGTTGGCGGGTATTACTGCGGCGTTTGCCGGTGTTTCTGGCGGTTTTTCTGCCAACTTTGTGCCCTCAGCAATTGATCCGCTGTTGCAGAGTTTTACCCAAAGTGCGGCACAGATTCTCGATCCTGCAATACAGATTAATCCGCTTAACAACTACTTTTTTACCAGTGCCTCGAGTGTATTGGTGATTCTAGTGGGCTGGTATTTAAACGATAAAATCATCGAGCCACGGCTGCAGAAAATGGTTGTCGATGGTGATCCCGAAGATATTCCCAAGTTTGCTGAAGTGACGGGCAAAGAGCAGTCGGCATTGCGATGGGCGCTATTTGCAATGGCAGTGGGCATTGGCTTATTGGTGGCCTCCGTGTGGTCGGAGTCGTCCGCATTGCGTTCGCCCAACGGCGAGTTGGCGTCTTATTCGGCGCCTTTAATGCAATCCATTGTGCCGTTGATATTTCTATTATTTTTGATTCCGGGCGTGGTGTATGGCTACCTAGCAGGCACTTTTAAAAATTCCCGCGATGTCATCAATGCCATGACCAAGTCTATGGATGGCATGAGTTACTACATTGTGATGGCGTTTTTCTGTGCACTTTTTATCAGCGCATTTAACACATCAAACATTGGTGCCCTGTTGGCTGTTAAAGGCGCGGATACGCTACGAGAATTGGCGCTGCCTGCATCAGTTACGGTGGTAGGCATGATTTTGTTGACCGGCTTTGTGAATCTTTTTGTCGGTTCAGCCTCCGCAAAGTGGGCCCTGATTGGCCCAATTTTGGTACCTATGCTGATGCAATTGGGTATCTCTCCAGATCTCACCCAGGCGGCCTACCGCATTGGTGATTCCAGTTCTAACATCATTACACCGTTGATGCCTTACTTCCCCCTTGTTGTGGTCTACGCTCAGCGCTATGTGAAAGGCACGGGCATCGGTACATTGATTTCCATCATGTTGCCCTATGCGTTAACGCTGTTGGTTTGTTGGACTGCGTTTTTGTTAATTTACTGGAGCATTGGTTTGCCCTTGGGTATCCAATCGAGCTACACCTACGGCGGCTGATGCCGCAAGGAATCCTATGAAAATTGTGGTGAGTGTATTGATGGCGGTGTGCTTAGCCGCGTGTGCGGGCCTACAGCCACGCTTAGAGCAACCGCAGGTCAAGCTCATGAGCATCAAGCCACTCACTGCCGATGGATTCCAGCATCGCTTTGTGGTGGGGTTGCGAGTGACCAACCCCAACGCCACGGATATCGTGTTGCAGGGTATGAGTTACCAGATTGGCATCTTAGGGCACGATATTTTTAGCGGTGTCGCCAGCAATGTGCCGGTGCTGCGTGCCTACGAAGAAACACCCTTAACGGTCGAAGTCTCCGCGAGCTTAGTGGATGTATTGAGCCTAATCAGTGAGCTAACTCGTGAGCGGCCACAAACGCTCACCTACAGCCTGAAAGCGAAATTAGATGTGGGCACTTTTATGCCCGCCATTCGCATCGAAGAATCCGGGCCATTGCCTTTTAGTCAGGTGCGTGGGCTGTCGGCGCAATAGTGGTGTGATTCAAAGCATGTGCACTGCAGTTCATTGCGGTTGCCAACACAAAATATAGACCCTGTTGATTTCGGTCGAAGAGGTAATAGCCGTTTTGAGTGGTTTTCAGTGTTCGATATGCGCTTTTTAACCACTGATGCCACGAGTTATTGACGGTTGAACATAAAAAAACGGGCGCTAGCGCCCGTTTTTTTATAGGTGGTATGGCGTTATGCGCGCACGGCGGCTTCGGCCTTGTCAAAGGTTGCCTGTAACTCGGCGCTGGGTGCCGCGGTCAACAAGCTGACTGAGACCAATGCAATACTGGCGAGCACGAAGCCGGGCACGATTTCGTACATTAAACTGCTGAGACTTTGGCCGTCGACGGTGATTGGTGCGTACAGCCAAATCAAAACAGTCACCGCGCC
This sequence comes from Simiduia aestuariiviva, assembly GCF_014192475.1. Classification (GTDB taxonomy): domain Bacteria; phylum Pseudomonadota; class Gammaproteobacteria; order Pseudomonadales; family Cellvibrionaceae; genus Simiduia; species Simiduia aestuariiviva. The sequence goes on along the minus strand of NZ_JACHXZ010000004.1, from coordinate 226,570 downwards.
AGTCACCATGCCGGCAATTGCGCCTTCACGGGTCATCCGCTTCCAGAACAAACTGAAAATAATCAACGGTCCGAAGGCGGCGCCGAAGCCGGCCCACGCATTGCTCACTAGCGTCAAAATCGTGCTCGAACGATCATAGGCCAAGCTAATGGCAACCGCCGCGACGACAACCACTGATATGCGACCCACTAGCAGCAGCTCGGTTTGCGACGCGTCTTTACGCAGGAACGATTTATAAAAATCTTCTGTGAGCGAGCTGGAAGAGACCAACAATTGCGAGGAAATGGTACTCATGATCGCAGCCAAAATGGCGGCCAATAGAAAGCCACTGATCAGCGGGTGGAACAAAAGTTTCGCGAAGAAGATGAAAATTGTTTCTGGGTCGGTGAAATTAGCCTGTGTTTTTGCCACAAAGCCTACACCCACAAAGCCGATCGCAAGGGCGCCGACAATGGTTACGATCATCCAGCTCATGCCAATCCGGCGGGCGGCTTTAATGTCGCCCAGCGAGCGAATAGCCATGAAGCGCACTATGATATGAGGCTGGCCGAAATAACCCAGTCCCCAAGCGAGGCTAGAAATAATACCCAGAGCAGAAATGCCGGTGAAAAAGCCAAATAGATTTGGATCCACGGCAGAGACGTGCTGATTGAGGTCGGCCAAGCCGTCAAACTGACTGTATGCAATTAGCGGTACTAAGATGAGCGCCACGAACATAATGCAGCCCTGCACAAAGTCGGTCATGCTGACCGCTAAAAAGCCACCAAATAAGGTGTAGGCCACAACGACACCGGCAGTGATGTACAAACCTGCGTAATAACTAAGGCCGAATGAGGACTCAAACAATTTACCGCCGGCCACTACACCTGAAGAGGTGTATAAGGTAAAGAAAATAATGATCACCAGCGATGAAATAATGCGCAGTGTGCGCGAGTGATCATTAAAACGCTTCTCAAAGTAATCGGGAATGGTAATCGCGTCTTCGGCAATTTCGGTATATGCGCGCAGGCGCGGCGCCACCACCAGATAGTTGAGCCATGCGCCGGTAACAAGGCCTATGGCGATCCAGCTGCTGGAGATACCCGATACATACATGGCACCCGGCAAGCCCATTAAAATCCAGCCACTCATGTCTGAGGCCCCGGCAGACAATGCCGTCACCGCGGGGCCCAATTGGCGGCCACCAAGCATATAGCCCGAGACATCTTTAGCAGTTTTTCGGTAGGCGTAAATACCGATACCGATCATTACAACGAAATAGAGACCTAGGGAAATAAATTCACCTAATTGCATGTTTGCTCCGTGAGTTAACAGCGAGTGAATGCATCAAATACGCGCCTTGGCCCTTATTCTACTCGGGCAGTCCGAGCTGTTATTGGCCTAGTTGTGGCGTGGGTACCTGACGATGAGGCCACCATTTAAACAAAAATGACGGCCAATAGCACATTTTGACTTTGTCAGTTGCTAACGGTGCCCGCCCCGCAGTAGTGGGGCGGGCCGTTCACGCAACACTATATGGAGCAGGTAAGTTCACCTAAACGCTTGGTGAGTAGATTATTCTCGCGGTAATCGATGGGAATGACTAGCAGGCTGGGGCCCGATTCTGCAAAGCATTGGTGCAATGTACTCTCAACGTCTTGCGCATTTTCCACGAGGTGCCCATGCCAGTCGAAAGCCTCGGCCAATTTCATCCAGTCTGGATTGCCAAATGCGAGATCGGTGTGGCGGCCAAATTCGTTGTCTTGCTTCCAGGCGATAAGGCCGTAGGCGTTGTCGGCCCACACCATCACGGTAATATTGAGGTTGAGGCGGCGCGCAGTTTCCATTTCTTGCACGTTCATCATGAAGCCGGCGTCGCCGCAAATGGCGACGATATTGCGATCGGGGTGTACTAGCGCTGCGGCAATGGCCCCCGGCAGTGCAAAGCCCATGGAGCAAAAGCCATTTGGAATGAGACAAGTGTTGGGTTCGTGACACTGAAAATGGCGGGCAATCCACATTTTGTGGGCGCCCACATCCGACAGCAGAATGTCGTGCGCGCCCATCGCTTGGCGCACATCCCACAGCACCTTTTGCGGGCGTATTAGACCCTCGGTGGTGTCGTTTTTGTGCTTGGCCAACTCTTCGCTCATGTCGCGTCGCACGGCTTGTTGCTGGCTTAAATCAAATTGCAACGCATTCGGCTCAGCCGCCACGCGCTCGTTGAGCATCCACAGTGCGTGGGCCAGATCGCCCACCGCTTCAAGTTCCGGGTGGTAGTTTTCGTCAATCTCAGCCGGTAAAAAGTCGATGTGGATGACCTCTTTGGAATGGTCGTTATTCCACAGTTTGGGGTGGTATTCCACCATGTCGTAGCCCAGGCAAATTACCAAGTCGGCGGCATCGACGGCGCAGGCAGGAATGTCTTTGGAGCCGAGTCCAATGGTATAGAGGCAATAGGGTGCGTCCATATCCACGCAGCCCTTGGCCATAAAGGTGGACAACACACCGATGCCCGTGGCCTCACAAAATAGGCGCAGTTGTTTGGAGGCGCGCCGGCGAATGCAGCCGTTACCCGCGATGATGATCGGGCGCTTGGCGTTCTTGATACGTTCAAATATCCGGTTTATGGCTTTGTCGTCGGGTACTGGTCTGCGAAATTTATGTACGGCCAGTGGACGTTTGTCCGTGGGCAACTTGGCAATATCCTCGGGCAATTCCACGTGTACCGCGCCGGGTTTTTCGGTGCGTGCTACACGCACGGCTTTGCGCATAATTTCTGGAATGTTTTCCGGGTGCCAAACGGTGGTGGCCCATTTTGTAACGGGTTTAAACATGTGCACAACGTCCATCACCTGATGTGACTCTTTGTGCAAACGGGTGGAGGCGCCCTGTCCGGTTAGGACTAACATGGGCGCGCGATCCATGTTCGAATCGGCCACGCCGGTAATCAAGTTGGTGGCGCCGGGGCCTAGAGTGCCGAGACAGCCCGCGGGATTGCCGGTAAGTCGGCCATAGATTTCGGCCATAAATGCAGCACCCTGCTCGTGGCGGGTGAGTATAAATCGAATGCGCTCCGACTTTTCCAGCGACATCATAAAGTCGGCGTTCTCTTCGCCAGGGACACCAAAAATATATTCGATGCCTTCCTCTTCGAGGCACTGCACCATTAAGTCGGACGCTTGCATGACATTTTCCCGTGTGGTCGGAGGGTGTGCTTCTAGAATAGACCATCTTGCACAGCCCTTGACTTACAATGTCCGCTCACACAGAACTGGAGAGGCGGCGATGGGCTGGGGATTGTGGATGTTAGAGATATTGGGCGACCTGTTGGCAGTGGCGATATTGGGGTTGCTGTTATGGGTGTTGGTGGCTTTCGTTGTGGATCGCACGCAAACGCGCCATACCATCCGGCGCAATTACCCGGTCATAGGGCGATTCCGCTATTGGTTTGAGCACCTGGGCGTGTTTTTCCGCCAGTATTTCTTTTCGCTCGATCGGGAGGAGATGCCGTTCAATCGCGCGGATCGCAGCTGGGTTTATCGCGCAGCAAAAAACGAAACCTTAAATGTGGCCTTTGGTTCAACGCGCGATATCGATAAGCCCGGAACCCCCATTTTTCTCAATGCGTTAATCCCCATCAGCCATGAGGCGCACGAACCCCCGGCCCTGCTGACCTTTGGCCCCGATTGCCCCAACCCCTACAGCACGCGCTCGCTATTCAATATTTCCGCCATGAGTTTTGGCGCTTTGTCGGCGCCGGCTGTGGAAGCCCTGTCGAAGGGCGCTGCGCGCGCCGGCTGTTGGTTGAATACCGGCGAGGGTGGCTTATCGCCGCATCACTTAAGCGGCCATTGCGATTTGATATTTCAAATAGGCACTGCCAAATACGGTGTGCGCAACGCCGCCGGAGAACTGGATGACAGCAAGCTTGCGGACATTGCCGCGCTAACAGAAGTAAAAATGTTTGAAATTAAGCTGAGCCAAGGCGCCAAGCCCGGCAAAGGTGGCATATTGCCCGCTGAAAAAGTCACGCAGGAAATTGCCGCTATTCGAGGTATTCCCGTGGCCGAGGCGTCCATCAGTCCCAACGGTCACACCGAAGTAAAACAGGTGTCCGATCTGCTAGATTTAGTGGCGCGCGTTCGACGGGTGACGGGGAAACCGACCGGGATAAAATTTGTGCTGGGCGACGCGCGCTGGCTCGACGAATTGTTTTTGCTTATTGGCGAGCGCGGCCACCCGAGTGCGCCTGATTTTATAACTCTGGACAGCGGCGATGGCGGATCGGGTGCAGCGCCTCAGCCATTGATGGACACCACGGGATTGCCCATCAAAGAAAGCCTGCCCCAATTGGTGGCGCTGTTGCAAAAATACGGGTTGCGCGAGCGCATTAAAGTTGTTGTGGCGGGCAAGTTGATAACCCCTTCTGCGGTCGCAACGGCCCTGTGTGTCGGCGCTGACGCCATCAATAGCGCCCGTGGATTCATGTTTGCCCTCGGTTGTATTCAGGCCATGCAGTGTAATAAAAACACCTGCCCCACCGGTGTGACAACTCACGATAAGCGCCTACAGCGAGGCTTAGTGCCCGCTGAAAAAGCGCTGCGCGTGGCGCAGTATCACCAGCAGATGACGGACAGTTTGAATATGATTGCCCATGCCTGCGGGGTAGCGGAGCCGCGACAAATGACCCCAGCACATGTGCGCTTGGTGACGCGCCCGGGCCACTCCCTGCCGCTACTCGACTACGTGCAGGCCGCAGCAGCGAGGAGCGAAGAAGGCGCGCGCGAATCGTTGTAAGTGCATGCGTTAGGGCTTTTCATCGAGATAGATTTCGAGACTCAGCTCGATACCGGGATCGTGATCGAAACCGTGTTCACGATCCCACCGCACATAGGGTTGCAGTTCCCAAAATAGCCACTCGCGATAAAAGCGCTTGCGATAGCGCAGCCATACGCGGTGGCCGTCCGCGAGCGCGGATGTGTGGATGTTACCGTTCGAAGCCACGCCGGCGCCCCAAGCCAAATCCCGATCCACCTGGTGCAGATATTCCACACTCGAGTGCCAGTCTACGCCAGTGGTCTCCTCGTTCACATCATAGCGCTGGCGCCAGCGCAGTATGTCCTGTCGGCTATCGGCCATGGAGTGATCCACATCGATTTGGGTGCGCGCGCCCGCGCCTTCATCGCTGCGGTAGTAGACGCTTTGGCCCCCGGTCACCTGGGCTTTGTCGGTGAGCTTGAGGCGCCCCGTGGTGTTGGCCTGCACGAAAGCGCGTATGGGCGTGCGCAACTGTAATCCAGAGGAGATGGAGATGTTGTAGTCCTCGGTGGTGCGCAGTGCCCAGCTCAGGGCCGCTGAGATAGGGTTGCGCCGCTCTGACTGCGAGGGTGTTACCGAGCGACGGTCCAAGCTGTCGAATAGCGTGTCTGGGTCTTCGTTGGTTAGCAGCAACCGCAATCGTTCTTGGGTGTAGGGCAGGGTGACGCGGCTGCGCACTGAGAACGAAAAATCACAGCCTTGAATGTCGCTGCAATCGAATTTGGGGGTTAAGCGCAAATCATGGCTGGCATGACTGGGGCCGCGCTTGACGGCAAAAAAGTTATCAAACCAAATGACTGGCTCCTGGGCCGTTTCGTGCAGGTACTCTCGGGTGTTGTCGAGCCAGTTTTTATCGGCCTCAGCGATGCTGTAAGTGGGCCATAAATTGGGATCTGAGAGCGCCACGCGTGTGTGTTGTACAGAATGCGCCACAAAGGCTGCGGCGGACTGATAGGGCGTAAAATCCTCCACGCCGCGGAGCTTTACCGGCTCTCTGGATCTGGTGTCCAGCCTCAATGAGTTGTGGCGATGCTCGCTGGGTGACAGCCGAGGCGAGTAGTCGTATAGACTTGGCCACTGCTCGATGGTAAACGCAGTAGGTGTTTGCGCTAGTTCGCACTGATTGGATTTAACCTCGAGCCATGCTTCCACGCTGGCTGTATCAAACCAATTGGGTTCGTCATTTAGCTCTGCCTGTCCCTGGGTGGCAACTATCATGGCGATTATGGGCCATATTGCCGATCTCTGTTGGTGCATTCCCGCCCCTACCGTATGACTCAGACTTTCATTCTAGCTGTGCTGAAGCCGTTTGGGCAGTGGCAGCGCAGGCTCGATTTTGGTATAAGCCATGGCACTCGCACGGGATTGCCCGCGCCGAATATTGAATTGCAGGAAGTAGCATGTCTGATCTGATCACCGCCATGCCAGCGGATGAACGCCTCGCCCTTAAAGAATTTACCGAAAAGGCCTACTTGGACTACTCCATGTACGTCATTTTGGACCGCGCGCTGCCCCACGTGGGTGACGGGCTAAAGCCGGTTCAGCGCCGCATTATCTATGCCATGAGCGAACTGGGATTAAAGGCGAGCGCAAAATTTAAGAAGTCGGCGCGCACCGTGGGCGATGTGATCGGTAAGTTTCACCCGCATGGGGATTCAGCCGCCTATGAGGCCATGGTGCTGATGGCCCAGCCGTTCTCCTATCGCTACCCACTGGTGGACGGCCAGGGGAACTGGGGCTCGCCCGACGATCCCAAATCCTTCGCCGCCATGCGATACACGGAGTCGCGCCTGACCAAGTTTAGCGAGGTGTTGCTATCGGAATTGGGGCAGGGCACCGTGGATTGGCTGCCCAACTTCGATGGCACGTTAAACGAGCCGGCGGTGCTGCCAGCGCAAGTGCCGCACGTGCTCTTAAATGGCACCACGGGCATTGCCGTGGGCATGGCCACCGATATTCCGCCGCACAATTTGCGCGAGGTGGTGGGGGCCTGTGTTCATTTGATCGACCATCCCAAGGCCAGTGTCACCGAGTTGGCAGAATTTATTCACGGCCCTGACATGCCCACTGAGGCGGAGATCATCACGCCCCGCGACGACATTATCAAGATGTACGAAACCGGCCGCGGCAGTCTACGGATGCGTGCCGTGTGGATTGAAGAGGATGGCGACGTGGTGGTAACTGCACTGCCACACCAAGTGAGCGGGGCCAAGGTGCTCGAGCAAATCGCTGCACAAATGGTGGCCAAAAAGCTGCCCATGGTGGCCGATCTGCGCGATGAGTCGGATCATGAAAACCCCACGCGTTTAGTCATTGTCCCGCGTTCAAACCGCGTGGATCTGGCGCAGATGATGCAGCATTTGTTCGCCACAACGGACTTAGAGCGCACTTATCGCGTCAACATGAACATGATCGGCATCGATGGCCGCCCCGCCGTCAAAGCGCTCGATACGCTGCTGAGTGAGTGGTTGAGCTTCCGTCTTGTCACCACCCGCAAACGGCTTCAGCACCGACTGGAGAAGGTCAATGAGCGATTAGATCGCTTGGCGGCGTTGATGATTGTCTTTTTAAATGTGGATGAAGTGATTCACATTATTCGCACAGAGGACGAACCCAAGCCCGTGTTGATGGCGCGCTTCAATTTAAACGAGGCGCAGGCGGAATACATTTTAGAAACCAAATTGCGCCAATTGGCGCGCTTGGAAGAAATGAAGATTCTTCAAGAGCAGGAGGCGCTCGAAAAAGAGCGGGCCGATCTTGAAAAAACACTGGGCTCGGCGGTGCGTTTGAAGACGCTGGTAAAGAAAGAGTTATTAGCGGTAATGGAGCAGCATGGCGATGACCGCCGTTCGCCCATCGTCGCGCGCGAAGAGGCCAAAGCCTTTAGTGAAACGGAATTGATGTCGGCCGACCCCATCACGGTGGTGATCTCCGAGAAGGGTTGGATTCGTGCGGCCAAAGGCCACGATATCGATCCCGCGGCGCTCAATTACAAAGCCGGAGACGGCTTTAAGCTGGCGGTGCGCGGTAAGAGCAACCAGCCGGTGTTGTTGCTGGATTCCACGGGCCGAAGTTATTCACTGGCCAGTCACAATTTACCGTCAGCGCGCGGGCAAGGGGAGCCCATTACCGGCAGCTTGAATCCGCCCAGTGGCGCCACCTTTGAGGGCGCTTTAATGGGGGCGGATGATGAGCGAGTGCTGCTAGCTTCCGATGCCGGCTACGGCTTCGTCGCTAAGCTGGCCGATTTGGCCTCCAAAAATCGCGCGGGTAAAGCCTTGGTGACGCTGCCCAAAGGCGCGCAGATTATGCCGCCCTGTGCGGTATCTGAGCCCTCCACGGCGCTTTTGGCCGCGGTCAGCAACGAAGGGCGTTTGCTGGTGTTTCCATTGACCGAATTGCCCGAATTGGCACGCGGTAAGGGCAATAAAATCATGAATATTCCTTCGGCGCGCCTGCAGGCGCGCGAAGAATTTCTGTTGGCACTCGCCGTGTTGGGCGCAGGAGACGAGTTGACGGTCTATTCGGGCAAGCGCCATTTGACACTTAAAGCCAGTGATCTTGAGCACTATCGAGGTGAGCGCGGACGGCGGGGCAATAAGCTGCCGCGGGGCTTTCAAAAAGTTGACAGCGTCGCAGTTGCGCGCAAGGGCTAGTGGGCTAGCGGCGCGAATGCGCTAGACTGGGCCAGATATCGGGTCGTGAATGCGGCCCCACCACCGCCGGTGGTTTACAAGGATGAGATGAGGTGCCGCATGGGCAAGACACTGTTCAAACTATTGTTAGTGCTAGTAGCGCTGTTGTTAGCGGGCCGCTGGTTGCTGCAATGGGAAATTCGAAATAGCGTCGATGACGCAATCGCCAGTGTGCGCTCGGTAGTTTATGTCAACTACGATCGGTTGGATGTGGGCTTCGACGGCACGGTGGTGGTCAAGCGCATAACGCTCAATAGCAATGATGAGGACGGTTTCAATGCCTTTATTCAGCAGATTGAGGTCGATCTTCAGTCGCTGCCAGAGCTGTTTCAGCGTCGGCTGGGCGGCGAGCCACCAGAGCGCATGCAGGTTCGCGTAACCGGCGTCACAGCCAATTTTGGCAACCTAGTAGAAACCTTCGAGCGGGACGTCAATTGCATGGACCCCGCCCATCAACCCGCCGACTGGATGCTGGGCCTCAATCAAGAAAGCAATCTGGTATTCACCTACGACTACTCCGCTGAAAATCGCGATTTAACACTGGACTTGGATGTGCAGGTACCCGATGCCTACTCCCTGAATACCCACTTGCGATTGGGCAATGTGGCGCCAAATTTGCGCACTGCTGGCACGCTGGACATGGTGCGCATTAACTACCACGACGTGCGCAGCATTGATGCTTGGCGAACCTTTTGTGCCAAGCACCATGAGCTGTCGCCCGAGGCATTAGTAACGCAGCACGTGGCCGCCATTGAGAACTCGTTAAATTATCAGGGCCTCAGCATGACCGAAGCTGCCCGCAGCGCCTATGAAAACTATTTGCTCCGATCTGGCCGGCTCAAGGCGCGCTGGGTGTTGGGTGTTAATCTCAATGAAGTTCCTAGTCTCGAGGTTATAGAGGCCATGCTCGTGGATCGTCTGGAGCTAGAACTAGCAGGTACGGCAGTTTCGCCTATATTTAATAGAGTGGAGCCAAAACAGCGGGTAACGCGCACTGCGCCATTGCAGCCTAAACGCGCCGCGCCGCCGCCAGCTCCAGTAGAAATCAGCTTTGATGAGGCCCGCGAGCACATAGGTCGCACCGTGGTCATTGTGACCGGCGCCAAAGAAGTACAGGGCCAGTTGCTTAAGGTGGGGGAATCGGAGTTGGTACTTGAGGTTGTGAAAGATGGTACTAACCGTTTTTCAATAACTTATTATCGCAGCCGTTTGGATCGCATTCTGCTGCAGCCGTAACCACCGTCAATCGGTGGTCATGTTTGGAGCCTTGAATGAGCACAGATAATCGCCGCTACCCTCGAATTCCCGTGCGGTGTCGCGTATTGATACAGCACGCGAGTTGCGGTGAAGTGTTGGCCCAAACGCGCGACATTTCTGATGGCGGCATATTTATCGTCGCCAATCCCGAGGTGATGCCCCCTGTGGGCACGGAAGTGCGCGGACAGGTTCAGGGCATGTTGGTGGATGCACCGGTGGTCGATATGATTATCGTGCGCATAGAAGAGGGTGGTTTGGGGCTCAAGTTTTGTACTTAGCTGCTAGCGCAGGTTTCCGCCATAATCTACCAGCGCCAATTTATTAGGTCCGCGCAAAACGCTGGTGCCGACGATACGGAAAGGTGTCGTTAATTTTCCCCGCCCTGAGTTCATCCTGAATAGTTTGCCAGTATCGATAATCGTATAAATCAGCGTGCCGCTTTTCGAAGGCCTTGCGTGCGGTTGAGTTGCCGCTGAAAAACAGTCGAAACTCCTCGGGAAAAATGTCAAATTCACCTACGGTATACCAGGGGCGATCGGACATTTCGTCGATTTCATTTTGAGCGGCGGGGATTTTTCGAAATACACACTCTGTGATTAAACATATTTCGTCATAATCGTAAAACACCACGCGCCCGTGCCGAGTGACACCAAAATTCTTAAGCAACATGTCGCCAGTAAATATATTGGCGGCGGCAAGTTGCTTGATGGCGTTGCCATACTCATCCATAACATCTTCTATTTGGGCGTCTGTGGCTTTAGCTAAATAGATATTCAGCGGCACCATGCGACGCTCGGTGTAGAGATGTTTAATGATGATGAGTTTGTCGGTGATGATGAGTTTAGAGGGCGCCACTTTTTGCAGTTCATCCAGTAGCTCAGTGCTAAATCGATTTCGGTAAAAAATAAAGTTGGTGTACTCCTGAGTGTCTGCCATGCGCCCTGCGCGATCGGACCGCGAAACGAGCTTGTATTTTTCTTTGACTATGACCTCGGTTACTTTCTTTGGCGGGTCGAAGCGGTCTTTAATAATTTTAAACACCACGTCGTATGAGGGCAGCGTAAATACGCTCATGACCATGCCCTTGATGCCCGGTGCAATAACGAACTGGTCATCACTGCGTTTCATGTGTTGAATCACGTGGCGGTAAAATTCTGTTTTGCCGTGTTTGTTTAGACCAATGGCGTTGTAAAGCTCAGATACATCTTTGCGGGGCATGATGGAGCGCAAAAATTTAACGAAGCGGGAGGGGATGGGGGTGTCCACCATGAAATAGGAGCGCGTGAAGCTAAAAACACGGCTGGCGCTGTCGCCATCGAGTAGAATAGCGTCAGCATAAATTCCGCCCTGCTCATTGTGTTGAAACGGGACAATAACCGGAATGATGATGTCGCCAATCACCGCGCGTGCGACCAAGTAGGCGCCCTTGTTGCGGTAGAAAATGGACTCCAGGACATCGATGCGCATGTCGTTGGTAGGCAGGTCCTGGAGGGCAAGAGTCGCTTGTTCAATGGCGTCGACCATGCGCCGTACATCTCGGGCTCGGTCCTCCCAGGGCACAGAGAATTCGAAATCATCGAAGATGCGATTTATTACATTGGTCAGCCCGAATTCAGCGCTATAGCTGAAATAAATGGCGTATTCTCGCAGCTGTTTGTTGTCCTCTTGCTTCGAGGGTTTGACAAAGAGATAGCGATCGTGAATTTGTTGGTGGTTGAATAGATTGCAGAAAACTGAATTGAAGAAAGTTTCAGCAATTTCATAGTTGCGATGATTGGTGACTAGTAATGCATAGGCTTGCCGCGCCTGTTGCCAGATGTCGAGCGCTAAAACATTTTTGCTGGTAACGCCCTTAACCAATGAACACACCTGCATCACTTTGCGCTTATACAACTCGATGCGCGCGATATGCGCCTCTTGTACAGCCAGCCAGTTACAGGTTTCAAAACGAGCTTTCGCACCCAGTGTGATATTTTGGAAGTCGGCAAAATAGGCATCAAAACCATTGAGTATGGTTTTTGCTATGCGTTTTGCACTGGGGGTAAGCAGTGCGTTCGAGGTGCTGTTCGCCGGATGCGGAACGTTGGACATGGCAATGTCCTCGCTGCAGAATGACCGCCCAAGTATACGGGCTAAATGCAGGCCCTACATAAACAGGAGCGATGTTTTGATGCATAGTGGTTATTTGAATTCGCTATACCTAGGCATGCACCGATTGATGGCTATGCTGGCCCTGGCTGCCAGTCTATTGTGGGCACCGAGCGCCAGTGCACTGGTGGTGCTGCAGTATCACCACGTGAGCGACGACACCCCCTCCGCCACCAGTATTTCACCAACGAATTTCGCAGACCACATGGCGCACTTAAAGGCCAGTGGTTTTCGGGTCATAGGGTTACCCGAGTTATTGGCGTTGGTGCAGGCGCGCCAGCCGCTGCCGGATCGAACGGTATTGATCACCTTTGACGATGCCTATGTGTCGGTCTTGGAGGTGGCGCACCCGATCCTCAAGGCGAACGGTTGGCCCTACGTGATCTTCGCCAGCACAGAGGCCGTTGACCACGGACAGCGACACGTCATGAGCTGGGATCAGTTGCGACAGTTGGCGCGCGAAGGGGCGGCGGTGGCGAATCACGGGCACCAGCACACGCATTTGGTGCGACGGCCAACTGACGTGGGCCCCGCGCAGTGGGCGGCGCACGTGAAATCGGATCTACTCAGTGCGCAGGCGCGCTTAAAGGAGGAGTTGAAGCAAACCTGGCCCGTGCTGGCCTTCCCCTATGGCGAATATGACGCTTCACTCGTGAATTTAATGCAGACATGGGGTTGGCTTGCTTTCGGTCAACAGTCGGGCGCAGCGGCGCTGCGCGATCTACCGGTGCTGCCGCGTTTTCCCTTTGGGGGGCGCTATGTGAAAATTGACGATTTCGCGCAAAAGCTGCAGGCGTTGCCACTGCCGCTGGCAGGCGTTGAGTTGGCCGATGAGGCGGGTCATTCCTTGGCAGATGGCGTATTGCCTTTGGGCGTGCGCCAGCCGCAATTGTCACTGACCTTTAACAAGGAAAGATTGGCGCAAACGGTGAATTGCTATGTGAGTGGGCAGGGGCTGGCCGAGGTGCTCGATGGAGCGGGGGCCGAGCGCACGTTTCAAGCCAAGCGCCCGCTTCCAGCTGGGCGCAGTCGCTATAATTGCACAGCGCCCAGTGGCGAACGTGGGCGATTCTATTGGTTTTCACAGGCCTTTCTACGCCCCACGGACGATGGCCATTGGCCACGTGAGCCATAGGCGAGGCGCACTCACAAATTGGCTGGGTAAAGCGGCCTTGTACTCCCGTCAAGACCCACCTAGAATGGTTATGCTTTACCGTTTTGCTGCTCAGCCGAAAGACATTTTGCCTTGCTCTGCGCTGCTAGATGGATAAGTTTGGAAATCGCCAAGGGAACTGGCACAGTTTATTTGTAAGACGAGGTCTTAAATGTCTAATTTGCACAATGGCGTTGTTAAGTGGTTTAACGACGAAAAAGGTTACGGTTTTTTGCAGCAGGAATCAGGTCCGGACGTGTTTGTACACTTTCGCGCCATCAATGGTAACGGCCGCAAGACACTGGTAGAAGGTCAAGCTGTGACTTTCGAAATCACTCAGGGCCAGAAGGGTCCTCAGGCAGAGAATGTAACGCCCGGCTAAGCCTAGCGTGTATTCTAAAAAACCCGGCAACCGCCGGGTTTTTTTTGATGTACAGGAAGTACGAATGCCGCGTAGGGCAGGACGCCCAAGAGCGGCGAGATGTACAGGAAGTACGAATGCCGCGCAGGGCAGGACGCCCGAGAGCGGCGAGATGTACAGGAAGTACGAATGCCGCGCAGGGCAGGACGCCCAAGAACGGCGAGATGTACAGGAAGTACGAATGCCGCGTAGGGCAGGACGCCCGAGAGCCATCAATTGTGCCCAGCGCTCGGTGTCTTCACTCCAATTTGTTGTAACGAATCATTTTGCGCAGCTCGTCAATGTAGGCTTGGCCTCGGGTGGAGTAGGCTTCGAGACCCGCCACCATGTCGTAACCGCGCAAGGGCTGGTTGTTGGCGCGCGCGCGCTCGCGGATTTCGCGAATGCTGCTGTAGCGGTGAAAGGCATTGATATTCTGGAAATAGGCGGCGATGGCGGCTTCAACGCTGTCGAACTTAGCCACCTCGTAGGTTTCGCCCTCAGGGCGGCTGTGGGGCACCACCCCGCAGCCCACGCTGAAACACCACTGACCAAATAAATTATTGGCCTCGCGGGCAAAGCGAGACTGGCCCCAGGCCGACTCCATGGCAGCCTGTGCCAACACCATGGATACGGGAATGGTATCCATCCGTCGCATGAGCGTGTCGACGGCTTCGCGATCGCTGGCGTCTTCCTCCACCTTGTAGCGCTCGCGCACCAGTGCCATGTAGCGCCGTTGCGCCTTGGTGAGCGGCCGCTCGTTAACCAGCGAAATTTCAATACCCTTTAGAATTAAGCGGCGCTCGCGAATCAGCTGATTTTGGTATTGGACTGCGGGCCGCAGGTAGTCAAAAAACGCTTTTTTTCGCGCGGGGATGTCGGTAATAGCGCCGAAGTCGGGCAGGCTCCGGTAGTCGTAGGTGTTATTCAATTCCCGCTTTAAGGCGCCGTCTTTACCCACTAAATGCAGACGGCTGAGGTACTGATCGGCATAGTCACTAAATTGGGTGGCTTCGGGGTCAAGTGCCATGGCCGCGAGCACCGCCTCCGCGTTCAAGCGCTCTTCCGCTCCCTCACCGGTTAGCGCAAGCCCCGGTTCCCGCAAAAATCCGCGTCGCTCCTCCAGCGGTGAACTCTGTAACCAAAAGGCGAGCGCCGCAACGCCCACGACGTAGCCCATGAAAATAGCGGCAAGCCCGTTGCCTCGGCCCAATGGACCCATAGTGCTTCTCCAAAAAACGGAACGTTAGGTAGGTGTTTAGCTCAATCTAGGCCGATTTGCTTTTTTAAGGCATCTAAGCGCGCCAAGTTTTCATCTTTGCTGAGTGGCCGCTCGATGTGTTCGGGCAGCGCCTTGCGATCGGGCAGCGCCAGCTTGATGCCCTTGCGCACCTGATCGCAATAGTTTTTGTAGTGCTCTGAAAACACGGGGAGGGCGGTGCGCTCAGTGTTGTTGGCAAGAAAGTACCAGTCGCTGGCTTTGCCCGCTAAATAGACCGCGGGGTGGCTCCAGTTCTGGTCGGCTTTGGGCGAGGGGGCGTTGCAGGCCTCCACGTAGGCGGCGTGCACATCGGGCAGGCCGTGGCTGCGGTTGTCGCCTTCACAGGCCACCAGCATTTTGTGCACCGTGGGTAAATAATCCGATTGCTGGATGACGCGTTTGGCGCCGCGCAATATCACGTCTGGCGCAAAACTACTCAAGGATTCTAACCACAGGCGCTTGGCCAGGCTCAGCGATTCCATGTCGGGGAAGGCGGCAAAATATTGATTGTGGTAGTTCAGCCGAAACAGCTCGAACACCTGATTAATGGCGTCGATGTAATCCGCGCCGGGCTTGTTGCCCGCGTTGTCAGAGCGCCCAGCTTCGGTCTGTGAGTTGCTCGCTGACTGAGCGATCGCGTGTTCGGCCTGATTGAGCAGTGTTTTGCTGTCTTGCATGTCCATTACCTTGCGCTGGCAGTGTACCGTTCAGGCGCTTGGCCCATTGAAATTTTACGTGCTGTAGAAATTTAGTATTCCAAGAGCTGTGCAATTGATGCGTGTCGCGCCAGTAGATTACAAATTCTTTGAGTTGCTGTTTGGCAAATTGTAAATCGATATTGGCCAGTGCCAATACCTCGTAGACGTCTGCCGAGGGCGCCCAGTTGGCGGGGATGGGGCGCGGTTCAGTGTCGTACTGCAGGGTGGTCTGGTAGCGCGCCCACTGGCGGCGCACGTGTTGGATGAATTTGCTGTTCCACGTGCGCGAGGGCTCGCCCCGTTCACTCCAATAGAGCACGAATTCGGCAATGGCATCTTCCACAAAGCATTGGTTGATACCCGCGTGGCGCACCAGCACATCCAGGGCGTCGGCACTGGGGCGCCAGCCACTGGTCATGGGGATTTCCTGTTCGCGACGGCTGAAGTCGGTCTCTTGGTCGCGCCACTTGCGCAGCACCTGCTGAATAAACTTAGCATTCCAGGAGTGCGCAGCCTGGCCCTGATCGCGCCAATAGGTGACAAATTCGGGGATCTGCGCGCGCGCAAACTGTTGTGGAATATTGTGTTGCGCCAGCTGTGCATACACTTCTTCCCCAGGCTGCCAGTGGGGTGCCATGGGTTGCGCGCCGGGTGTGGGCGCGCTTTGGCGCCGTGTGGGTTGATTGTCACTGGCGTCGGGGCGGCGCTCATTGATGGCAAAACGCAGCGACTGACTTTCGTGGAACGGCGCGGTAGACATCAGTAACACGCCCTTGTCGCGCAGGCTTTTAGCGATGCGTGCAATATCGTGATCGCGCCAGAAAGGCATTAATTTGCGCACTTGATCACCCTCCAAATGGCACCACTGGTAGCCGTTGCTGGACTGGCTGGGGTAAAAATTTTGGGCGTCGTTGAGCAGGCTCAACAAGGTGGCCTCTTCGAGTCCCAAGGTGGCGGCCAGTGACGGGCTGATGCAGATGGGGCGTTCGGGAATAAGTGAGTGGGTCATGGCGCTACTTTACCACTGAAGGCCGGTGCGGATCATCACTGTCGAGGGCCTTCCGGCGCTTTCGTCGGTGAGCGCTTAGGGTACACTGCCCGCTGGACAATGAATGAGCCCGTCGGGAGGCAGTGTGGCCAAGGCAAAGATGGCATTTGTGTGTAATGACTGTGGCGCGGACTATCGCAAATGGCAGGGCCAGTGCAGTGAGTGCAATGCGTGGAACACCATCGTAGAAATTCGCTTGGCGCCCGCCAAAACCGCCCGCACTGAGCAGTTTTCAGGCTTCGCGGGGGCCACCACCGGCAAGGTGCAAAAATTGTCGGATATCAGCCTCGATGATTTGCCCCGGGTTAGCAGTGGGATGGAAGAGTTTGATCGCGTGCTGGGTGGCGGGCTAGTACCGGGCTCGGTGGTGCTCATTGGCGGGCATCCCGGCGCTGGTAAATCCACGCTGCTGCTGCAAACGCTGTGCAAATTGGCGGAACACATGCCAGCCCTCTATGTGACCGGCGAAGAATCTCTTCAGCAGGTGGCTATGCGCGCGCGTCGGCTCAATCTGCCCACCGATAAATTGTCGATGTTGTCGGAAACCAGCATCGAGCAGATAGCCGCACAGGCCGATGCCATGCAGCCCAAGGTGATGGTGGTGGATTCCATTCAGGTGATGCACATGGCCGATGTGCAGTCTGCGCCGGGTTCGGTTACCCAAGTGCGCGAGAGCGCGGCCTTTTTGACCCGCTTTGCAAAACAGACGGGCACGGTATTGTTGTTAGTGGGCCACGTCACCAAAGACGGGTCACTGGCGGGCCCGAAAGTGTTGGAACACATGATCGACTGTTCAATTTTGCTCGAGGGCAGTCACGACTCCCGCTACCGCACCTTGCGCGGCAATAAAAACCGTTTTGGCGCCGTCAATGAGCTGGGGGTGTTTGCCATGACCGAGCAGGGCTTGCGCGAAGTCACCAACCCTTCGGCCATTTTTTTGCAGCGCGCCGAAGATGTGGCTTCCGGTTCCATCGTCATGGTGGTGTGGGAGGGCACGCGCCCGCTGTTAGTGGAAGTGCAGGCATTGGTGGACGGCTCGTCGCTAGGAAATCCGCGCCGAGTGGCTGTGGGCCTCGATCAAAATCGACTGGCCATGTTGCTCGCGGTACTGCACCGCCACGGCGGCATTATGGTGGGCGACCAGGATGTGTTTGTGAATGTGGTGGGCGGCGTCAAAGTGGGCGAAACCAGCGTGGATTTGGCGCTGTTGCTGGCTATTGTCTCCAGTTTTCGCGATCACCCATTGCCACAGGATTTAATTGCCTTTGGCGAGGTGGGCCTGTCCGGTGAAATTCGCCCTGTGCCCTCGGGTCAAGAGCGCTTGCGCGAGGCGGCCAAGCACGGCTTCAAACGCGCCATTGTGCCCAAGGCCAATGCGCCGAAAGGTGGCGTGGCAGGTATGGAGATTGTGACGGTAAAAAATTTAGCCGAGGCCTTAGAGGCGATCTAAGGTGGCTGCCACAAAATGTTCGGTATGTTGACAGGTCGGCGACCAAAGCGTTGTTCGCCAAAAAGTAGTTGGCCAAAAAGTAGTTGGCCAAAAAGTAGTTGGCCAAAAAGTTGTTCGCCATAAAATAGGAGGGCCAACATGACTGTTGGCCCTCCTTTTTTGGCGCGGACAAAATGTCCTACATCAGAAATTTTTCAACCGCCAACGCGATCACGCCTGCGAGCGCCAAAAAGCTCAACACTTTCCAGGTGCGCAGCGCGCCTTCCAGTGCCTCTACGCGCTCTTCCAGGGAGGCAGGTTTGGCGGCCGGCTTGCTGTTAGACGATTTGCTGCCGCCGTCCAGGGGGATAACAGATTCTGCTTGCGGGCCCTTGTCCGAATCTTTGTTGACAAATTTGACCGCTAAGCCCTGGCGAATGGGGCCGTCGCCCTGCCATGCACTCTTGTGGAAAAACAGATCTTCACCGGTTTTATCGTCCACAATAAAGCCGAAGCCTTTGCGAAAGTCGTAACGTTTGATTGTGCCTTTGGCCATGTTTCGTTCCTAGTTGCTGTGTAATAAGGCAAAGAGATGATCGTTAAAATTGGGTTCGATCGCTAAGTAATTGCCTATTGATGTGTGAATGTAATTTTTCAGTGTATGTCTGTGTTGGGCTGTGAAGGCTCAGCAGTTGAACCGCATGTCACCCCGCCTGTTTAAGTTCACTCCCCTGCGCAATTCAATCCGGCTCGAAAGGTTGCGATTGCATTTTAGGTGCTCACCATCAAGGTTGACGGCCAAGCAGCGGCTGATGCGATCCATACAAAAAGGGTGAGGGTCAACTTAGGCTCCCTGTGGACACCAAGCCACATTGGTACACCCGAAGGCAGACAAAAACGCCCGTCTATGCCCTTCAGGGTGCGTATTTAGACATTTTTCAACGTCAAGTGCCACTTTTAGTGCTCCCCAAAGTGAGAGCCATCTGAATGTGCACAAAACGGCTAGCCTGAGCGGCTGATGCGAAACCAAGGATAGTCGCCTCCGTGCAGCCTGCAATCTTGCGGCTTGAGTTGTTGCTGCACTTGAGTAGCGGATTGGGATTGTGGCACTAGCGCGCCTGGTATACCCGCACATAGTCCACGTATAAGCGCTGTGGAAAGCTTGAGCTGGCATCAGGGCTGCCGGGCCACTCACCACCCACGGCGACGTTCAACAATAGCCAGAAGGGCTGGTCGTACACCCATTGTCCGTGGGCTTCTACTTGCGCGCGTGTGACCTGATAAAACACCTGGTCATCTACCAGCCAGCGAATTGATTGGCGATCCCATTCGACCGCATAGGTGTGGTAGTTGGCGTCCACTGGCTCGCCGACGTCGTGGGTCCCGAATATGGGTGTTTTACCGGAATAGCCAGGGCCGTGCAGGGCACCGTGGGTGAGTGAGGGCTCTGAACCCACGTGTTCCATGATGTCGATCTCTCCGCCCAGCGGCCAGCCATCAGTTTCGAAATTGTTGCCGAGCGCCCAAAACGCGGGCCAAATGCCCTGGGTCTGCGGAAGCTTCATGCGCGCCTCAATCCGACCGTACTGAAAGGATTGCTTATTGCGCGTGATGAGGCGAGTTGAGGTGTAGGTGCAGGGGCCATACCAGCAGCGATAGTTTGCCGGGTTCTCTTGGCGCGCCTCGATTACCAGCACGTGACTGTTGGCGTGCGGGTCGAATTCAATGTGTGCATTGTGACCGGCGGTATAGTACTGCAGCTCCTTGTTTCCCCAGCCCTCACCACCGGTTTCAAAGCTCCAATTGTCGCTATCGATACGGTTAAATTCGTCAGACCAAACCAATAGATCCGCCGCCGTCTGGCCAACCGGCGCTGGCTCATGGTGCGCGCAGGCCGATAGGAGCAGTGCGAAACCTGAAAAGAGAGCGGGTGTCCAGCGCGTCAACCAGCGCGTCAAATAGGGCTGCATTGTTATTCCTTGTATCCGATGAGTGGATCGAAAAATCCATACTACGTCGTTTTTTCTCGATGTAAAGCGCTTACATTTTGGTTCTTGATGCTCTATTTCGATGCTGGTTGCTCGCGACGCTGCCAGTTGTACACCCTGCACCACATAGCCAAAGGTAGAACGGCAGCGAGAGGTTGCCAGTGTCTGCAAGTATTCGTGAACCTTTGGCATTGACTGCTAGACTGGTTTTTAGATGAGATGTGGAAGTTGCAGCGGCGGAACTGATTCATTTGGCCTCAGCCGCCGGCTGTACACAGAACACTAAGGCGCCCCTTAGATGAACCCAGATCAACCCATGAAGGATCTTCCAGAGGAATTTGTCCAAACACGGCTGCGGTTGTGGCGCGACGTGATTACGCGCGCGCGTCCCGGCATCACGCTGTATCCGATTCTGTGGCTAATCATTAGCGCGAGTGCGGGCATTATGTTTGCCGCGCCACTGTTGGCGTGGTCCGTTATGGGCGTGTTGACGGTGGCGAGCGTGCTGCGCGTGATACACATGCGGCTACTCGAACGCTGTCTCGAGCAGGGCTTTGCGTTGTGGCGATGCAGTATGTATGTGGTGGTCTTGACGCACAGCACTTGCTGGGGGGCAATGTTTGCGTTGTCATTAACCATGGGGCAGGCAGACTTTTTGTTTTTAATGGCGTTTTCGAGTTCTGGAATTCTCGCCGGTGGTTCAAATAGTTTTTCGCCGGTGAAGTCCTTGTCATTTGCGTACATCATATCGTTTATCTTACCGCCGCTGGTGGTGAGCATTTGGCTGTTAGATTCTTGGGCTGAATCTATTTTAATAGCCACCTATTTATTCTACATGTTGAACTTAGCCGGCCAACAACACCGAGAGTATTGGGCGTCATTGCGCAACGAAATGATTTTGGAAATGCAAAGCCGCACCGATGCGTTAACGTCGCTCAATAATCGCCGTTATTTTGATGAAAAGCTCAATGAGTTGTGTCATTTATCGTCGCGCGATCACGTGCAGCTGGCCGTTTTGGTTGTGGACTGCGATCATTTCAAAGCCATTAACGACAACTACGGCCACGATTTTGGCGACGAGTGTCTGCGCGAGCTGGGAAAAATTTTGAGCGATTCGCTACCCCGCGCCACAGATGTTTGCGCGCGCTACGGCGGTGAAGAATTTAGCATAATTCTTGCGGGCACCGATTTGGCCGGTGCGGAACTCGTGGCCGAGCGAATCCGCGAGCGTGTGGCACAGCATAAAATTGAATATCTCGGCGCAAGTGCCCAGTTAACGGTAAGCATTGGCTTGACCTCCGAGCGCTTGAAACAATATCAGCCGGGCTTGCCTGAGCGATTGTTTAAGCGTGCGGATGTGGCGCTCTATCGCGCGAAGCAGGATGGCCGCAATTGCGTGCGTGTGGCAGACCCTCAGATGGTTGCTGAAGATGCAGAAATGGATGTGCTATTGACGCGCCAGTTGCGCTAGTGTTTTTGATTGGCGTTAGGAGGGCTAGGCGCCCACTGAGCGCGATGCATTCAGTGGGCGCGCGCTAGCTTAGGCTGCGGCTTCGCCGGCGCTGGCTGCACTCAGGGCTTGTTCCAAGTCGGCAATAATATCATCCACATGCTCGAGCCCCGCAGCGAGACGAATCAGTGTGCGAGGAATGCCGGCCGCGGCTAACTCTTCCGGCTCGTAGGTGGAGTGGGTCATAGAGGCCGGGTGCTGAATCAAGGTTTCCGCGTCGCCCAAACTCACTGCGCGCTTGCACATCTGCAATTGGTTCATAAATGCCACGGCCTGATCGAAAGTGCCCTTCATTTCGAACGCCAAGACGCCGCCACCGCCGCGCATTTGCTTGCCCAATAATTTGTAACCGGGGTGACCGGGAAGGCCGGGGTAGTCCACCTTGGCAACGAGGGGGTGTTCGCTCAAATAGGTGGCCAATGACAAGGCATTTTGATTGTGTCGTTCCACCCGCAGGTGCAATGTTTTTAACCCGCGAATAATTAGCCACGCATCGTGGGGGCTGATAATGGCGCCCATGTCTTTGCGCGTGGTCATTTTAATGTGGTCCATCATTTCCTTTGGCCCGCACAAGATGCCCGCAACCACATCGCCGTGACCATTCAAAAACTTGGTCGCCGAATGCAAAATGATATCGATGCCGTGCTTAGCCGGTTGTTGCAACACGGGTGACATGAAGGTGTTGTCGATAATGGTCGTGATGCCGCGCGGCTTGGCGATGGCGGCAATCATGTCTAAATCGATAACCGACAGGCAGGGGTTGATGGGTGTTTCGCCGTAAATAACTTTGGTATTGGGTTTCAGCGCTCCACGCACGGCCGCTTCATCGCTGAGATCCACAAAGCTGACCTCGATACCAAACGCGGGCAGTTGGTGGTTGAACAGCGCGAAGGTGCAACCGTAGAGGCGGTGCGAGGTGACCATGTGATCGCCCTGCTTCAACAAGCCGAGTACTGAAGCGGACACCGCGCCCATGCCGGAGCCGAACGCAGCGGCGGCTTCGGTGCCTTCCAGCAGCGCCATACGCGCTTCCAATTCATCCACGGTTGGATTACCTAAACGCGAGTAGATGTGGCCCTGGGACTCACCGGCAAATCGATCGGCGCCCTGCTGGACACTATCGAACACAAAGGTCGAGGTTTGGTAGATGGGCGTGGACAGCGGGCCGAATTCGCCCTGGCTGGTCTTGCCGCCGTGAATGGTATTGGTTTCGATGTGATCAGACTTCCACATAGCGCTTGTCTCTCGTTGGGGCCGCGGGTAGCAGCGGATTTTTGGAGCGCTTGTGGCGCTCTCTCAATTATCGGGTAGCTGAATTTGGGTGGTGGCCTTCAGCTCTTTCAGCACGATGCTGGTGTGGATGCGGGCAATGCCTGGCAATGGAATCAAGCGGCTGGAGATGAACCCGTCCAGCGCTTTGGTGTTGGCCACTGACACTTTCAGCATGTAATCGTACTCGCCAGTGACGTGGTAACACTCCATAACTTCGGGCATGTCCACCAGTTGCGACAGAATTTCGGCGATGCGGGTGTGCTGGTGGAGTTCCAGCGCGATCTCGATCAACGCTAAATTGTCGTGCCCTAGCTTCTCGCGGCTTAACAAGGCCGTGTAACCCTCGATAAACCCCTCCTGTTCCAACCGGCGCACCCGAGCGAGGGTGGCAGGCGGTGACAGGTGCACCCGTTCGGCCAGTTCAACATTGCTGATGCGCCCCTGGGCTTGCAGGGTCTGCAAGATGGCAATGTCTGTGCGGTCGAGCGGTGCGGCATCCGAAATATAGTTTACCATCGGTGTTTCTCTTTCGATTAAAAGTAAGTCGGAGGACCATTAAAACAAATAATATTCTGTTTGGCTTGCCGACAAAGGACTAAACCGAAGATTCTTTGGTTGAGCCAGAGCGCGGCGAATGGATATTCTGCTAGCTCCTGCACCGAACACCTCGGCTCGACGGAGTTCTGTGGACAGAGTTCCGTGGACAGAGTTCCGTGGTCAGATTTACGTGGACAGAGTTCCGTGCGCTACACTAGAAGTTCATTCCAAGGACGAGTGTTGTGGCGACAGGTTGGCAGTTGTTGATTAGGCGAGTGTATGTTGCGTGGCTGAGTATTTGGCTGTGGACCCTCAGTGGAGCCCCGGCGATGGCGACGGGCTCCTTTGTGATGACCTGTCAGTTTGAACAGCAAACCCCCATCTACCGCGAGCTGTCTGCGCTCTACCGCGAAGTATTTTCTGAGCTGGGATTGCAGTTGGTTTTGGTTCCCACCACCAATCGCCGCGCCATCACCGATGTGGCCCGCGGCTTTGCCGATGGCAATTGCCTGCGCACCGCTGAGCTAATTAACCGTGGCCCCTATGCAAATCTTTTACAGGTTCCCGTAGTCATTGCGGAATTTGAATTCGACGCTTTTATCAAGGTTCGCGATGGCAAATTGCCCTCATTGGCTGAGGTCATTGCCGGGGGCGGCTTGGTGGGCTTCGAGCGCGGCGCATGGATTGTGGATAAGAAATTACACGACATGATTGCGCACCAACAAATTGTGGCGATCACAGGCACTGATAACGCCATGGCAATGTTGGCCGCTGACCGCGTGCAGGCCTTTGTGCACAATCGCGATAAGGTATTGCATGCACTGGCGCATATGGACGGTGATGTGCCTGCTATCGAAAGTGCTGGCACGCTGGTGGTGGCAGAAATGTTTTTAGTTGTTCACCAGCGCCATCTGCGGTTGCTGGCGCCGCTGCAGCGCCAGCTCCAAGAGACCTTATTGCAGCGCTGCCAGCGCACAGATCAATGGCCGATATTGTGCAATTTTTATCGCCGGCAAATGCCTCCGGTGCAGGCGCCAATGCCAACACCAACGCCAAAGCCGTTCTAGCGCAACCATCCTTGATTCTTCATGGCAATGCTATAGACCAATAGGCCGGCCGCTAGCAGGACTACCACCGCCGGCATAATCATGGCATTGGGGCCCAGCACATCGAAGGTGTTGCTCATGAAAAAGCTGTAGCTGTTTTGTGCCAGCACGCCCAACAGCGACAGGCTAAACAGCATCACCGCAAATATATTGCGCAACAGCAGCATTACCGACGCCAAAAATCCACCCACCACCGCGATGCCAAAGGCGACGTCGAGCCACTCGGGCGCCTCGGTGTATAAACGCGCATGCTCTGGTGGCAGTTGCGCTAACATTTCGGGCGTCATCATCAAATGAAAACCAAACGCGAGCAGCCCTGCTAGATTCCACACCAGTGCCAAGACGCCAATGAACCAAAACCAAAGGGGTGTTTTTGTGGAAGAGAATGCGTTCATGGGAAGTGTCCTTGCAAGTAGTCATGGCCACAGTAACTTTGCCCATCGAACTGTGCAAGCGGGGCTTAGGCAATGAAAAAGGGCAATGAAAAAGGGCTATGTAAAAGGGCTATGTAAAAGGGCAATGAAAAACGCCGCGCAGATGCGCGGCGTTTAATGAACGCAGTGAGCTCAACTCAGCTAGCGCGCCGCGTTGTTACTCATACTGCTGTTGCGGCTGGTGTCGCGGGTTTGGGCCGGATCGCGCATGCCGGAAGTGTGGCACCAGCCGGTTTTGTGACCCTTGTTGACCGCGCCTGAGAGTTGGCCTGCCCACTTTTCCGTGGTGCCATCTTCCGGGTCGTCTAACAACAAATCGGTGGCCAAGTGACAGTAGTCGTAGGCCCACCAGCGATCCTTAAAGGAGGTGGTGTAGTAGTCCACTTGAGATCGCGCCCAGCTAGGAATGGTAGCTAGCCAATTGGCGGCACCACTGTAGGTGAGGTCGGTATTTTTACCGCAGCCGGCGCCAAATATTTGCCCGAGCACGGCGAGATTTCCGGCCAGCGCCGTGCCCTGGTAAGGCGTGCCCACCGACTGAATCAGGCGGCCGCCGCTGGCGTAATCCAAGCCGCTGTAGTAGCGCGCATAGAGGTGTAACGCGGCTGCGCCACCTTGACTATGGGCCACCACGCCGAAGGATGGATAGCTAGCACCAAAATCGCGAATGCGCTGGGCAAAGGCCTCGTGGCTGCGGTTGGCGTTGTAATCCTTGAACTCGACGGCGTTGCTGAAGTGGCTGGTGCTCCACGCACTGCTGGAGCAATAGCCGTGTACCAGCATCAGCACGCCACCGGCCGCCGCCATGGTGGGCTCGCTGCTGGGCCGACCGTGGCCGACGCGCTTGGCGCGCATGTCTTGGCTCACTTGTTGGCCGCTGGCGGCAAGCACACCGCTGCGCGCGCGGTTCAAACTGCGCTCGCCCTTGCTGTCCACCAGCAAGGCTTTTTCTGCACTCACGGCCATGGGGGTGTGGAATTCTTTGTGCTGCAGGCGCAAATTGCGCAGGCTGAAAGGTGCCTGTAACTGTTTGCGCATGAGCCAGCGGCTGTCGGTGTGCAACGTTAATTGCTCGCCACTGGTGCCAGCTTCGACACTCGCTAAGCCTCCGACCCAAGTGGCCAATTCTGGCTCGCCCCGTCGGTTGGTGCCCCACACTTCGGCAGCTACAAACACAGCCTCTGTGCCGCTGATGCGCTGTACGGGAACGGTGATGCGCGCGTCTGTATCACTGTCAATATGGAGGCGGGCGTCGCGTTTGTCGAAGTCGTGACTGCGCGCCACAACGGGATAGAGGTCTGCTGCGGTGCGGGTAAAGGCCAGACCGTCTGGGCGCACCCCTTCCACGCGGACCGATTGGGTATATACGCCCAATTGATGCGTCGGCAGGGCCACAGAGTAATGACCGTCGCCGGCCACGGCATCACCGTTGATACCCGCGTCGTTGAGTATCAATGTTTGCTCGCTGTTGTCGGGTGCGGTCAGGGTGACGGTTGCGCGAGTGATGCTGGCGGGTAGTGCGGGTTTGCGGGTCATGGCGGCGCGCTTGCCGCGGTCTTGACCGCTCTCCACCAGGTACGCCACTAGGTTTACGCGTTCGCCCTGCAGGGTCATTTGGGTATCGCGATAGCTATAGAGTTTGTAATTTGGATCGCCTTTCGCCATGAGGTATCCGAGCACCTCTGCAGACTTGCGCTCAGTGGCCTGCAGCGCCTGCTGGCCACTAGGGCGCAAGGTAATCTGCCAGCGGCCGGTTTTCTTAGCGTCGAGCTGCCACTGCTTGCCGGGAAAGGATTCACTGCCAACGCGCACTGGGGCCACGCGCATCTGGCCATTGCGGCGCTCGTCGATAACCGCCACGCCATCGGGGTCAATAACTTGCAGGTCCCATTGCTCCGCATTGGGGCCAATGAAGGCCACCGGGCTTGCCTCTAGGTTGTCCACCACCAAGGATTGCGTGATGCCATCGGTTGATTGGCTGCCGGCCTCTGCGCGTATGGCCACCATACTGGCGTGGCTAAAGACGCCGGTGGCCTGGGCATTGGGTAGCTGTTGTTGTTGAGCATCCTCAGGTGCGACGGCCACGTGTTTGTAGCCTTGCGCCTCCACAAAATGGGGCGCAAGCAAGCAGCTGAATAATGCCATGGATAACGTAAAGCGCCCGGACTGTTGGCGCCGGGTAGGAGATGAAGTATTCATTTTCAAAGCTCTCTAATCTGTTAGTTATGTTTTTTTGTACAGACAAAATGCTGAAAATAATTGAGGAAAAGGCAGGTTCAGGCCCGCACTGATACAGCACCTAAATTTGATTTTCAGGGTAGATACTGGAAGTGGTTTTAGTGACTGTCTAGTCATATAGGAAAGTATTTTCGCGCCCCTGCTAAATTATTGGGCAGTCGTGCAAATACTAATAAAGTCAGTGATTTAGCGGCAGTTTTACAGCTGGCTATTCTTGGTACCCTCGTACAGGTTTGACCTGAAGATTGGATGGCAAGCGGCCTGAATATTCAGGGGCTGGCGACCGCTGCCGTTGAGCCGTCGGCGAGCAGCCAGCTCAAGGCGGTCAAAAACTGCGCGCGCCAAAACGCCTCGCGATGCTCGCCGTGGGGCACCAGCGCAAATTGTGCCTCATGAGTCGATGCTGCCACTAGCCGTTGCATGCGCTTAAAATCCGGCACCATGCTGTCGCCCTCGGCGCCGCCCATTAAAAAGTACAGCCGCTGATGGCGCTTAAAGCCGGTGTCTGCAGTGGCCTCAAATATGGGTTCGGCAATCCAATAAGCCGGTGAAAAAATGCCTGCGCCGCCGAATACAGAGGGATAGCTGAGGGCGGCATAGTGACTGATCAAGCCGCCCAGTGAACTGCCCATGATGAGCGTATGCTGGACCTGAGGCCGCGTGCGATAGTGGCGATCCACGTAGGGTTTGATGGTATTGACCAAGTCCTGCACATAGGCCGCGCCTTCGCCTTTGCCATACTTGTCGTGATCATAGGGGTTGAGTTCGTGGGTGCGCTTGTCGCCGCCGTTGTCGATGCCCACCACGATAAGCCGTGTGCCCTTGGTGCGGGCCAGCTCGTCCAGTGTTTCATCAATTCCCCATTCACCGGCAAAGCTGGTGGCCTCATCAAATAGATTCTGCCCGTCGTGCATGTACACCACAGGGTAGCGATCCGCGCGTTCATGGTAGCCCGGTGGCAGGTAAATGCGCAGCTGGCGGCTGCGGTCCAAGGTGGGTAGCAGCAGGGGTTCGGTCACTTGCACGCGGCCGCTGATCGCGCCTTGTGGATCTAAGCGCTCATGGGCCACAGATTCCGTGGCGACTGACGCGGCGAACGCCACCCACAAAATGCAAATTAACTGGCGCCACTGCCGCATCATCAGCGCTCCGTTTTAATGTGAATAATGCTAGAACCGTAGGGCGCGAGCTCTAGCGACAGCTGTTGACCCTCGATTGACACAGGGCGATGTTCAAGGGTGTCGGTGGCGCTGATCACAGGGCCCCATTGGTTGGCAATGGCTGGCGGCAGCTCTAGCGACACCGATGAGTTTTGCGCAGAGAAATTCACCACCACTAAGATTTTTTGGCCGGCGCGCCAGCGCACGAAGCTAAACAGCTGTTCGTTGTAGCGCGTGGATTGATCGAGATTCCATTGGTGAATTTCCGCGTAGTGACCGGTAAATGCTGGCTCCGAGACGCTGAGGTTGAGCAATTTTTTGTAATAGTTGCGTAAGGCTTTTTCATCATCTGTAGATTGGCCGCCATCGAAAGCGCCGTCATTCATCCAGCGCTGGTGGTTGGGTACGCCCACATAATCAAAAATGCTGGTGCGCGACGGCTTGCCAAAACCGGCGTCCTGCGCGCCCGGCTCTCCGACTTCCTGGCCAAAATAAATCATGGTGGGGCTGCTGCTGAGGGTGACGGAGACCACCATAGCGGGCAGTGCCTTGAACGGATCACCGGCGAATTCAGGGCTGGCGATGCGCTGTTCGTCGTGGTTTTCCAGAAAGTGCAGCATGTGATGTTCAATGTCTTGCATGCGCGCCTGAATGGGTATGATTGCGGCGGGTTTAGCTTCGCCCTGAATAATCGCTTTCAGCGTGTCGTAGAGTTCTACTTTGTCGTACAGGTAATCCATCAGCCCCAACTGGATATAGTTGCGGTATTCATCGGGGTTGTACACCTCCGCCAAAATGAACGCGTTTGGATTAGTTTGCTTAATGGCAGAATTTAAATAGCTCCAGAATTCCACCGGCACCATTTCCGCCATGTCGTAGCGAAAGCCGTCGACGCCGCGGGCCAGCCAAAATTGGGTAATGTCGTAAAATTTACGCCAGCTATCGGGCACGTCTTTGTCAACCCAAAAGGCGGCGTGCTGGCGCCAGTGGGCGCCGCGCAAGTGCGCAGGTAAGCGTGCAAAGTCATAGCTGCCATCGGGTTTAACGCCGTAATTGACTTTGACGGTTTCGTACCAATCATTGATGTCGGGCTGGGGGGCGCGGGCGCCGTTACCGGTCCACTTTGCTGGCGATTCATCAAATTTACCATCGGCCAGCGGGTGTGCCTCGCCGCCCAGCGGTTGGTAATCGACGGCGGTGGGCACCTCAAAATCTTCACCTACAACATAATAGAAATTGTTGTCGCGCGCGTAAGTCACACTGGTGTCGTCGTGCGCGCCAAAATCACTAATACCCTCGGGTCTGCCGAGGCTTTGATAGTTGCGCGCCACGTGATTGGGTACGATATCAATAATCACCTTCATGCCGTGGGCATGGGTGCGCGCGATCAACGCATCAAATTCTTCGAGCCGTTGCGCTGGGTTGTCGGCGAGATCGGGATTGACGCTGTAGTAATCTTTCACGGCGTAGGGCGAACCGGCGCGCCCTTTAACCACATCGGGATCATCGTTGCTAATGCCGTAGGCGGTGTAGTCGCGCACCAGCACGTGGTGCGGCACGCCGGTGTACCACACGTGCGTGGTGCCGAGGGATTTGATATCCGCAAGTGCGGTGTCGGTAAAATCGCTGAACTTACCAACGCCGTTTTCCTCTGCGGTTCCCCAGGGTTTATTGGTGTCGTTGGTGTTGCCGTA
This sequence comes from Simiduia aestuariiviva, assembly GCF_014192475.1. Taxonomy (GTDB): domain Bacteria; phylum Pseudomonadota; class Gammaproteobacteria; order Pseudomonadales; family Cellvibrionaceae; genus Simiduia; species Simiduia aestuariiviva. The sequence goes on along the minus strand of NZ_JACHXZ010000004.1, from coordinate 196,742 downwards.
CAGGCGGGTAAATACCTGATAGACCACGGCCTTTTCCGTGCTGGGTGTTTCGGTGGTCACTGCCGCAACGGGTTCGGCTTTAGCGATGTTTTGCTTGCTGTCGCAACTCAATAGGCAACCGATAAGGGCCGCCTGCACTAGAAAATAAACAATGCGCATGTAGACTCCGCAATCAATGAATAGAGACGGTTAGATTTTGGTGTTGCCAGTTGAACGGCACGATAAGCCGCTGTGCATCGCCGTCATAGGCAAAGGGCACTGACTCGCCCTCTAGGGCAACCCTGCGCGGTTTGCGCGATTGATTGTGCACCACCAGTTTAATGTTGCGTTGAGGCGGCTGGCCCGAATAGCCGCCTGCATGACTCAGTGAAATATCGAGACGATTGCGCAGCTGCTTAGCATTGAAAGAAAGCAATTCAAACTGACCGTCGCGCAAGGCGTTAGGATTGCGGCCGTCGTCTTCATACATTTTTCCGTGTGCACGTTCTACGGTCTTGTCGTGATAGTAATGCAGGGTTAGCTGGCTGCTGTCGTAGTCGCGCGTGCTTTGCGTTGCGGCCACCATGGGAATAAAACTGCCCGCGCGCACCAAGACCGGCAGCGTGGCTAACTCCGTAGGTTGTTCAATGATTTGGCCGCCGCGGTAGCGTTGGCCGCTGAAATAATCAAACCAAACGCCCTTAGGTAACTGCACTGAAACCGATTTGATACCCGCCTCGGTTACCGGCGTTACCAGAAACGCATCGCCCCACAAATAGCTGGTGCTGTTGTCGATCAAAGCCGGTGCAGATTCATCTTCAAAAAACAGCGGCCGCATCAAGGGCATACCGCGCGTGCTATTTTCATAGGCGAGCGTGTAGTTGTAGGGAAATAACTGGTAGCGAAGTTTGACGAAAGGGCGCACCAGATCGCGGGTGGTTTGGTCGTGAAACACGGGCTCGGGTGCAATGTTGTCCTGCGCGTGCGGGCGATACACCGGCTGAAACACACCGTATTGCAACCAGCGCACATACAATTCTTGATCAAAAGTTTCGCCGCCCGCAAAACCACCGAGATCCGAGTGGGTATAGGCCAATCCTAGCAAAGACATTTGCAGTGACAGCTCAACTTGCGGTTTAAGGCCAGCCCAACTGCGCGCTACGTCGCCGGTCCAGGGAATAAATCCGAAGCGTTGGCTACCCGCAAAACCGGCGCGCATCATCACCAGAGGGCGGGTGTCGGGAAAGTGCTTGCGCTGCTGGTCATAGACGAGCTTGGCCCATTGATGACCGTAGACATTGTGCACCTCGCTACCGGCGGCCACTCGCTCGGGCAGGCGATGCAAGGTGTCGTCGGGATGCACTTCGGGCTCGCCCAAATCGCCCCACCAACCGTCTACGCCCTGTAGCATTAAGTTTTGGTAGACCGACCAAAACCAGTGTTGTGCGGGCCTGTGGAAAACGTCGATGAGACCCGTATTGCCAAAATAAAAATTAAACGTTTTGGGCTTGCCCGCAGCATTCTGCGCGAGCACATCATTTTCAACCGCCTCCTGCCATCGACTAGAGCTGGTTAAAATAAATGGCTCGGTAATCAAAACGGTTTTTACACCGGCCTTTTTTAGATCCGCCATCATGGCTGTCGGGTTGGGGAAAGCTTTTCGATCCCATTCGAGGTTGCCCATGTGACCTTTGATGTCTTTACCAAACCAGTATAGATCCAATACCAGCGCATCCACGGGGAAGTCGTGTTCGCGGTAGGCTGCAAGGGTGTCGCGCACCTCTTGCTCGGTGCGATAGCCGAAGCGTGAGGCGAAGTTGCCAAAGGCCCAGCGCGGGGGCAAGGGTTGGCGACCGGTGGCCAAAGTGTAGTTTTCAATTAGCGATGGGTAGGACTCGCCGGCCACAATCAGGTAGCTGGTGCGACCGCCTACGGCTTCAAATTGCAGCACATCACTTTCGGTGGCGCCAATATCTAAGTTGCCGCTGGCGCTGTTATCAAACACCAACAGGTACTTATTGGTTGAAAGCACCGCGGGCAGGCTGTAGTACATTTGGTTTGATTGTGTTTTATAACCATAGTGGGCTTTGTTATACAGCGGCATGCGCTGGCCGCGTCGATCCATGCCCATGACGCGCTGCCCACCACCGATGATTTTTTCACCATGTGTGAGCGCAAAGCGAAAGCCTCGCAAGCTGTCCTGTACAAATAGCCCAGCTTCCTCCGCCACCAGCGGTTTGTTTTTAAATTCGTAGGCGATAGTGAGATTGTGTTTTTGGATGATCGCCTTGAGTGATTGGCTGGTGAGCTCTAGCCGATCATTAAAGTTCTTTAGCGAAAGCGCCGATGCCGTGGCGCGTTGTTCCGGCAGTGCAAAGCTGGGCAATTGCGCAACGCCGGTTGGGGCGTAGTGAACTTCCAGAGCGTGGTCACCCTGGGGCGCAATCTTGAGCTGTCCCTCGTCAGTAATGATCGTTAACTGGGTATCGGTCAGTGAGTGGCTCTGGTAATTGCCAAAGTCAGCGTAGCTCTGCGGCGTAATGACCGACAACGGTAGCAGCAGGGCGAGTACATGGCGGCGCCAATGACGCAGTGATTTAGTGTTGTTATGCATGTTCAATGACTCAGTAGTTGCATTGGCTATTGGATGCGGAAAATGGTGACGCTTTTGGCCGCCAAACTCAGGCCTTCGCGCAGCGGTGTGGTGCGCTGGGAAAACACTTCTGTGGCCGATTTGTAGCCCGCCAAATCTTCTCGCAGGGGGTTGGTGTCCAGCATTTTGGCCGTTGCATTTTTGTTGACGACAATCATCCAGCGTTCGGCATTGTTAAAGCGGAAAAAGGTGTAAACGCCGTCCTTGGGTGCGTAGTGACGCAGGGCACCTGTATGAATTGCGGTGGCCGTTTTACGCCAGCTAAATAATTGCCGCACATAGGCTTGCATGGCGCGGGCTTCGGTCGACAAACCTTTGCCGGTAAAGGCGTTGACCTTGTCGCCTGACCAACCACCCGGAAAGTCTGTGCGAATGACGCCGTGCGAATCAGTGCCGGGGTTGGCCATTAAAATTTCTGTGCCGTAAAAAATCTGCGGAATGCCACGCAGCGTAGCCACGAGTGTGAGTGCCATGCGAGTCAGTGCCGGGTCGTGACCCAGCTGCGTATGCACGCGGCTCATGTCGTGATTGTCGGCAAAGATGGTGAGCGCACTGGCATCGGCATAGACTCGGTCGCGGCTTAGGCTTCGATAGAGTTTTACCAAGCCGCTATTCCAGCTCTCTTGTTCGGCGAGCGATGCGATGAGATCAGCTTGCAATGGAAAATCAAACAGGCTGGGAATTTGCGTGCTATAACCGTCGGCATTTTTTTGCCCGCGCTGCCAATAGGCTAGGATGTTGGGGTCAGTGCTCCACTCCTCGCCCACGATAGTTAGCCGCGGATATTCGGTGAGAATGCTTGCCACCCACTGGCGTAGAAAATCTTTGTCTGAATAAGACCAGGTGTCGACGCGAATGCCGCTGAGTTGTGCGCTCTCGATCCACCAGATGGCATTTTGCGTGAGATAGTTGGCGAGTAATGGGTTGCGTTGATTCAGGTCGGGCATGGTGGGCACAAACCAACCGTCGGTGAAGGCTTGTTGGTCGGCACGCGCGGCGTGAATGTCTTGCAGCGTTTCGCGCATGTGATTGGTTTCCACAAATTTTCCGCCGTGATTGACCCAGTCGGCAGCGGGCATATCGCGCAACCACCAGTGGTCAATGCCGCTGTGGTTGGGCACCAGATCGATGATTAAACCAATGCCGCGCGCGCGCGCCTGCGCTGCGAGTGTTTGATAGAGCGCGTTGCTGCCGTACCGGGGATCTACCTTGTAAAAGTCTGTACCGGCATAGCCGTGGTAGGACGCCTCTTGCATGGCATTTTCAACCACGGGGTTCAGCCACAGCTGTGTTACCCCCAGTGATTGCAAATAATCCAAATGATCGATGATGCCTTGTAGGTCTCCACCGTGACGTCCGTAGGGGTCGGCTCGATTTAATCTATCGCGATAGTTCGGGTGCGAATCATTACGTGGATCGCCATTGGCAAAGCGATCTGGCGTGAGTAAGTAAATCAAATCGCGATTGCTAAAGCCTTGATGTTTCTGAGGGTCAAACTGACGTGCCTTCAATTCATAGTGGTGTTGCAGCGTCGCGCGGTCTGGATGGGTGAAGTTGAGCGTTAACACGCCGGCCGCGGCGTTGGTGGCGATATCCAGCGTGACAAAAAGGTAGTTGGGGTTATCGGTACGCGTGCGTTTTGATATTTTTGCTCGCGCTGTGTCTGATGATGCTAGTTGTACGTCATAGGCGCCGATATTGTCGCCGTAGATCAGCAGTTCGACGGACGTATTCTGCATGCCTACCCACCAGTGTGGTGGTTCCACCCGCTCGATGCCGGCGTGGCTTTGCAATGGCGTCCACATAAAACATAGGGCAACAATCGTTGCGATCTTAGCGCTTGAAATCTTCATTGGTTCTCCTCCACCAAGCGCACGGCGAGTCCGCCGCTGGCAGCCAGTGGGTAGGTGAGTTGGTCGGCATGGGTGACGCGACGGGTTTCGATGAGCAGGTCGTAGGGCGCGGTTTTCCAGTGGGCCTGTTCGCCATCGCGGTAAATTTCTGCGCGGTAGTTTGTGTTTGGTTTGAGGTAGTGCAGTGGCAAGGTGACGGTTCGTGCCTGCTCGTCGGTGATGGCGCCAATGAACCAGGTGCTGCTGTGTCGATCTTTACGCGCGAAGGCTGCATAGTCGCCCAGCTCGCCTGCAATGGCATGGCTTTGCTCCCAATCCGTGACCACATCTTTTATAAACTGAAACGCTTTGGGGCGCGCCAAATAATTCTCGGGCAGGTCGGCGGCCATTTGAATGGGGCTATAGAGCACCACGTACAGGGCCAGTTGTTTTGCCAAGGTGGTTTGCACCCGGTTTTCTGCATCTAGCCCATCCCACGCTAAATTAAAGATGCCTGGGGTGAAATCCATGGGGCCGGCAAGCATTCGCGTGAAGGCCAAATTAACGGTGTGATCCGGTGCGTTCGGCGGGCTGCCCCACGCGTTGAACTCCTGACCGCGCGCGCCCTCGCGACTGATCCAGTTGGGGTAGGTGCGACGCAGGCCGGTGTCCTTAATGGGCTCGTGGGTGTTGATGCTGATCTTGCGCTGGGCGGCTGCGCGAATATTGTGCAGGTATTCGTTCACCATAAATTGGCCGTCGTGCCATTCCTTGCGCACAAGGCCACGTTCATCGATGCGCTTGATATTGCCGCCGTCGGCCACATAACCCGTTTTAATTTGCGTAACACCGACCTTCGCATAGAGGTCCAGCGCGCCCGCCATTTGATTGCGATAGTTGGTGACGTTGCCGGAAGTTTCATGGTGTCCGATTAACCGCACGCCCTTGGCCTTGGCGTGCGCAGTGACGGCGGCTAAATCAAAATCGGCGTAGGTTTTGGTAAAGCTAAACAGATCGCCATTGTTAAACCAGTCGCCGTCCCAGCCCTCATTCCAACCTTCAACCAACACCCCATCAAAACCGTGCTCGGCGGCGAAGTCCATCATGGCCGTCGTGTTTTTGGTGGTGGCACCGTGTTTGGGTCCGCTGCCCCAAGTGTTAACGCCCAAGTGCATGCCCCACCAGATGCCCACATATTTTCCGGGTTTTACCCAGCTGACATCACCCAAGGCATTGGGCTCATTGAGATTCAAAATTAAATCGGAGTTGAGTAAGCCGGTTGCCGATTCGCTAATCTGCAGCGTGCGCCAAGGCGTGACAAAACTTGCACCGGTTTTTACCTTAATGCCATCCGACCAAGGCGTGAGGTTGGCTTTCAGGATGCCGGGTCGACGCTGGTCTAACACCATGGCGGCGTAGTCCACAAGCGCCGCCTCGTGAATGCTGATGTGCACGCCATTGCCGTTTTTAAATGTTGCCGGCGTATGGGCCAAACCCATATCGGCAAGGGGCGTATTGCGGTAGGGGTATTCGTAGCGATTCCACCCGCGGCCCGGAATCCAGAGCGCGCGCGTATTGGCGGCATTGGCGAGCGCGAACTCTGTTAGCTCATCGGTGATATTCGTGCGCGTAGATTTTTCTTGCGCAGGGACTTCGTAGCGAAAACCAATGCCATCGTCAAAGGCGCGAATGCGCAGATTGAATTTTCCGCCATTGACATGCGCAAAGGTGGCCAGCAATTCGTTGTGGTGATCGGCCACCCAGCGCCGCTCGCCCCAGGGTTGTTCCCAGCGCGTGTTTTGGCTGCTTCGCGTATGGGCGGACAATTTATAGTGCGCACCCAGTTCGCCGCGCTCCAGCGTCACCAGTCCTAATTTCGAAGCCTCAATGACGGGGGCACCGTTTAATGTGATGTGATAGTTGGGCGCATCGCCCTCGTCAGACAGGGTGAGCGTCAAGCTGCCATTGGGGCTGCTAATTTGCGTCGTAGCGGCATTCGCTGCCTCTAGGGTGGCAGCAAAACCAACGGCGACCAGTATTGCGAGCGTAGAGCGCATGGGTTTTCCTTTTTAGGCGACTTGCGAAGGCGAGTGGCATTCCGCATGGGGTAGCCCACATGCTATGAAACCCCTGTCTCAGGTAAAACCATCTGCATACGTATTCATGCAATGGGGCCTGCGCAAGTGGCGCTAATACGCCATTAGGTGGCTCACTTAGGTAAAAAATTATCGTGCATCGGTAGCGCGGTTACTGTGCCATCGATAAGTGTCTTCAAGTTATCCATGAGCTCCTGTAACTGCTGTTCGGTGAGCGAGTCGACAATGCTGTGATAGTCGTTGGGTAATATGCCTTGGCCGATAAGCACTTGTTGCCAGGCGGCCTCTGTAAACAAATCGTCGAAATCGCGGAACACCTTGCCAGTGGCGCGAAACAATTCAATTTTTTCGGCCAGCGTGTCGGGAATTTCCATCTCTCTACACTGGCGCCAAAACGGGCTGTCATCCCGTTCGGTGGCCTTGTAGTGCAGAATAATAAAATCGCGGATACGCTCAATTTCTACGATTGATTGTTGATTAAACGCCTGAATATCGGCGGTTTTGATGCCGTTATGGGGAAAGCATTTAATCAGTCGGGTGGCCGCCGATTGAATTAAATGAATGCTGGTGGATTCCAGGGGCTCGAGAAAGCCACTGGAAAGGCCAATGCTGACCACATTTTTATTCCATTGCTGTGCGCGACGACCGGTGGTGAAGGGGATGACCTTAGGGACGGCCAGTGGTTCGCCGTCTAAATTATTCATCAGCGCCGCTTCGGCTTCCGCATCTGACCAGTGCTGACTGGAAAATACCAGTCCATTGCCCGTGCGGTGTTGCAGCGGGATGCGCCATTGCCAGCCGGCTGCGTGAGCAATGGAGCGGGTGTAGGGTGCAATGGGGTGCTGCGCGCTGCTGGGCACGGCGATGGCGCGATCGCAGGGCAGCCAGTGCGACCAATCGATGTAGCCGGTCTGCAAGGTTTTCTTGATGAGTAGGCCACTCATGCCGGTGCAGTCGACAAACAAGTCGCCGGCAATCTGCTGCCCGTCGTCGAGCAGCAGCCGTTCGATGTGGCCCGATTCGGCGTTGACGCCGACCTCTTTGACGGTGCCTTCGATGCGTCTTACCCCTTTTGACTCACTGTATTGCCGCAAGTACTGCGCGTAGAGCCCGGCATCAAAGTGATAGGCGTAGGAGAGGCCGGGCAAGTTCGTGCCTTGAATATTCGCAAGCGGCGCAAATTTGTTGTGAATTGCGGCTTGGTAGTTCAGCGAAAAATCCCAAAAATTTGTGTCCTTGCCCTGCAGCTGGTGCTTGCGCCAAAAATGGTGAAAATCGCAAAACGGGAAATTTTTGCCAATGCTGCCAAAGGCGTGCATGTAGCTGGCGCCCTGCTTGTGCCAGTGTTCGAATTGGATGCCCAGTTTAATGGTGCCCTTGGTGGCTTTGAGGAATGCCTGTTCGTCTAATCCCAGCGCTTGATTGAAATTGATGATGGGAGGAATAGTGGCTTCGCCCACGCCCACCGTGCCGATTTTATCGGACTCAACCAGCGTGATGTTGATGACCTTGCCCAACACTTTGGCCATCAGTGAGGCGGTAATCCAGCCGGCGGTGCCGCCGCCAAGAATAACGAGATTTTGCACGGGTTCTTGTGTCTGCACGGAATTCTCTCTTTATTTTTTTAAATTCATTATAGGCCTTTGGGCGCGGCTGTTCAGCAGGCCCCGGACATAAAAAAACCCCTGCGGCTGGGCCGCAAGGGTTTTTCGTTTACAGACGATACATTACAGCTTGTAGCTGAAGCCCATCAGGTAGGTGCTACCGTAGGACTGATAGTCACGCACCTGTAGCGCGTTATCGCCGCTCAAGGTAGTGAATGGCTCATCTGTTAGGTTGTAGGCCTGCAGGAAGATAGACAACCCTTCCAAGCCGGTAACACCGGAGTCTTCAAAGTTGTAACCAATTTGGGCATCCCAAATGGTTTCGCCTTTAACATCAACTTGCACGGTATCGAAGCCAATGCCATAGACATCGCCTTTGAAGTCAGCGCGCTTGCGCATGCTGGTGCGAACTTGGAAGCCGTGGTTTTCGTAGTACATGGTCAGTGACTCGATGCTCTTCGACAAACCGGGCAGTTCGTAGTCGTTGCCGTTCAAATCTTTCACGTCGGATTCAACGCCGGTGTGGCTGGCCAACAAGCCGAAACCATCCAAGCTTTCACTGAATACGTTGAACGGAAGCGCTACGGCAAGTTCATAACCCTGCAGAGTGCCGCCGCCGCCGTTGACTTTACCGCTGCCGGTGGCAGTGGAGTTGGCAGGTACATTACCGGTGGCTGGATCAGCAACGCCGACCAGTTCAGTTTCGTAGGTGCCATCAAAAATCCAGCTGTCCAACTCTTTGTGGAATAAAGCGACTGAGAAGTAACCTTCCTGACTGAAATAATTTTCATAGGTCACGTCGAAGCCGGTGGCCTCTTTAGGTTCCAGCGCAGGGTTGCCGCCATTAATGGACCAGTAATTACCATTGCTGTCAGGCTGCTGGTTGTAGTTCACCTGTACTGATGCGTTCATTTCGTCCAGGCGAGCGCGCGAAAGGGTTTGCGCCGCACCAAAGCGAACTGTTTGCTGATCATCAATGGCCAGTGACAGATTCAAGCTGGGCAACCAGTTTTCATAGTCGTGGCTGATGTTTGTAGGCGATGCAACAACTAAACCGTCGATGGTGTTGCCAGCGCTGCCTTTAGAGCGTTGCTCGGTTTGTACATAGCGTAGGCCTACGTTACCGGTCAATGCCATGCCAGCGATATCACTTTCAAAGTCTGCTTGTACAAAGGCGGCTGTCACTGTTTCTGCAACAGACCAAGACTTCGTTAAGTGCTGAATGCCCGTTAGCGCTTCATCGGTGAGGTCGTAGTAACCGTCACGCAACATGGCGCCAGAGTCGATGGCAATCATGTTACCCATGCCGATGAAATCCAATGACGCAGAACCCAAGCGGTATTCTTCAGGCACAGTCAGCATTTCGGGGAAGGCGTTCAGAGTCATGTAATAACCCTGCGACTTTTTCGTCTTTTCGCGATCGCGGTAGGACAAACCGTACTGAATGGAGTTGACGATACCTGCATCCACCATTTGGGTGGCGGCGAGTTTCAGAGACGACAGCTCATCATCGATTTCAGGCGCGTTTAAGAAACCGTCCTGTGCAGTGTTTTCAAGTGGGGTGCCGCCGATGTTGTACTTGTCGTTCAGCGCTTGGCTCCAACCCCAAGTGAGTGGACCACCCATTTGAATCAAGTTGTAGTCGCTGTAGTCCAAGCCGTGGTCGAAGGTGGCGCCGGTATTGCCGCCATCAAACGTGTAGGTCAGCGTGTCAGCCACACCTACATCATTGCCGCGACCAGTTCCTGCGTAGCTTTCGAAACTCCAAATGTCCCGTTCAACTGAAGACATGCTGGCATCGAATTCCACCACGAGCTCGTCAGAGACATCCCACTCGGCGTTGAAGCCGAAGGAGTTCAGTTTGGCATCGCGTTTTTCAAGATCGTTGCGAACCACAACGCGCTGGCCAGTGGTGGTGCCGCTGGTGATGAAGCCAGATGCCGCATCGACATTTTCAGGCTGTGCAGAAATTGCACCTTGACCCCACGCGAAGGGGATCTCGATACCACGCAGAATTTTCTCGTCGGTGAAATCGACATACAGCGCATCGAAGGTAGTCTTCAGGTTGTCCATGGGCTGCGCTTCAACAACCAACATCATGGAGTCGCGCTCCAATGTGGAAGAGCGCACGAAAGGTTTGGCGCCACCGAGGATGGAGTAATTTTGGCCATCGACGGTGAACTCTGGGTAGCCCCAAGCATTCCAACGCTCTTCCTGGTTGGGTGAGCTCATGGTGGAGTAGGCAAAAGCGACACCCAAACGATCGTCGGCAAACTTGTCGATGTAAGAAAAGGTACCGCGGTGGCCTTGGTTGTCGCCATCGGGGTTCAACTTGTCAAAGCTGGTTTGTTCCAACTGACCGTTTAACTGAATCACGCGCTCGTCGCGGCTCAATGGCTTGACGGTTTGCATGTCGATGACGCCGGCAATGCCTTCGGCTTCAATGTTGGCAGATGGGGTCTTATAAACGGTAACGCCGCTCATGATTTCTGAGGGGTAGAGGTCGAATTCTACGCCGCGGTTGTCGCCAATGGACACCTGCTCGCGACCGTTAAAGGTGGTGGCACTTTCATTTTCACCGAAACCGCGAATGGTTACCTTACTTGCTCGGCCGTCCAGACGCTGAGAAGTCAGGCCCGGCAAGCGGGAAATGGCTTCGGCGATGGATGAGTCGGGCAGTTTGCCGATGTCTTCCGCAGAGATGGCTTCAACAACCGCAGCGGCGTCGCGCTTGGTGCTGATGGAGTCCATGACGCTGCGGCGAAAGCCGGTAACTTCAATTTCTTCGATGGCGTCAATGGCTTCCTGATCGTCTGCGCTGGTTTGAGCGAAGGCAGGAACGCCGGTGGCGGCCATGATGGCGGCAGATAGCAAGGTGGGCGCAAAGCGCAGACCTTTTGATGGATTGTAACGGCTGCTCATAGGGTATCCCTCAGATTACCTAGTTATTATGGTGATGAGAAATTCATGCTAATGAGGCAAGGCCCCTAGTAACAAGGCTTTACATACGTATTCATAGGCCTGCCTGGCTATGCATACGAATGCGTAACGGCCAATTATGCTGCATGACTGGGCCGTCGAGCGGGTGTGGGTGTTTGCCTCACGTTGTTTTAGTGTTGTGTTGGTGTTGTGTTGGTGTAGTTTCGGCGTTGCTGGGGTACCTGAAGTGTAGGCTTTTATCAGCTAGCTGGGCAGGTCTATAGGTCATAACGCAGCGTTCAGAAATAACAAAGCCCGCATTGCGGGCTTTGTTATTCGTAGGGGTGGAGCTATCGAGTCGGCAGCCGCACAGTTTAGGCGCCGTAGACTGGGAAGCGTTTGCACACTTCAAGGACCTTGGCTTTCACTTCTTCGATCTTGGCATCGGCGTTGCCAGCTTCTAACGCTGCCAGCACATCGCACATCCAGTGAGTCAGCTCGATGGTTTCGGCTTCTTTAAAACCGCGGGTGGTGATGGCCGGGGTGCCCACGCGCAACCCGGAGGTCACGAAAGGTGAGCGCGGGTCGTTGGGCACGGCATTTTTGTTGACGGTGATGTTGGCGGCGCCCAGTGCGGCGTCCGCGTCTTTACCGGTGTATTCCTTGCCGATCAAGTCCACCAGCATCAGGTGGTTCTCGGTGCCGCCAGAGACGATCTTGATGCCGCGCTCGATAAAGGTAGCGGCCATGGCCTTGGCATTTTTAACCACTTGCTGCTGGTAGGCTTTGTATTCATCGCTCATGGCTTCTTTGAAGCTCACCGCTTTCGCCGCGATCACGTGCATCAAGGGGCCGCCCTGACCACCGGGGAAAACCGCGGAGTTCAATTTCTTCTCGATGGCTTCGTTCTTGCGGGCAAGGATCAAGCCGCCACGGGGGCCGCGCAGGGTTTTGTGGGTGGTGGTGGTGGTCACGTCGGCGATTTGCACGGGGTTGGGGTAGACGCCGGCGGCAACCAAGCCCGCAACGTGGGCCATGTCCACAAACAGGTAGGCGCCCACTTTGTCGGCGATATCGCGAAAGCGCTGCCAGTCCATGATCTGTGAGTAGGCAGAGAAGCCCGCTACGATCATTTTTGGCTTGTGCTCAACGGCCAAGCGCTCCACTTCGTCGTAGTCAATCAGGCCGGTGTCGGTGTTGATGCCGTACTGTACCGCCTTGTAAATCTTGCCAGAAAAGCTGACGGAGGCACCGTGGGTCAAGTGGCCGCCGTGGGCCAAGCTCATGCCCAACACCGTGTCGCCCGGTTCGCACAGGGCGGCGTAAACGGCGTTGTTGGCCTGTGAGCCGGAGTGCGGCTGAACGTTGGCGTAGTCGGCGCCAAACAGCTCCTTGGCACGCTCGATGGCCAGGGTTTCAGCGGTATCCACGTATTCACAACCACCGTAGTAGCGCTTGCCCGGGTAGCCTTCAGCGTACTTGTTAGTGAGCTTGGTGCCCTGCGCCACCATGACCATGGGGCTGGTGTAGTTTTCCGAGGCGATCAGCTCGATGTGTTCTTCCTGGCGAACTTCTTCAGACTGAATAGACGCCCAGAGTTCCGGGTCAAAGGATGCGATGGTTTGCGATTTATCAAACATGGGGTAGCCCTGCTATAGCCAGACGAGGTGAAAATTTGAAGGCGCGCATTGTACCTTATTTATGGCGAATATTTAGTCAAAATACGCCGGTCTTCTGGATGCAGATGCGCAACAAGGTGTTTGTTTCCAATAGTAAAATTTGGTTTCCTATAGGAAACTGAATTTACTGTACCGCGTCGGCGATAGCAAGCCCTGCAGAAATGGAACCAAAACATTGCCATTGCTAAGGCGCTTTTGCAGGTACGTCCTCGCAGGTATTCTTCGTACAAAATTACTGGGAGTTTGAGACTGGGTTGGGTTTGCTCAACCAGCCGGTGATTGCCAGCCGAGCGCCAGCGGTATTGTCTATCACTTTTGACACTAGGTGCTGTTGCGGTGTTTTGAACAGGGTCAGGCAGTTGAATTGGGGCACTACTTTGGCGCGCTCGTTGCCCTGTTCATCAAACAGGTGTAATAGTCCGCCATACGACGCTTGCCAGCGGTCGGATAAACTCAAGACGTAGGCAAAAAACCGCTGCTCTTCGTGCACAAAATCGTTGTGTAGTGTTAAAAAGTCGCCCGGCCTATACCAGGTAGCCTGCGCAGAAATTCGGGTAAAGTCGCTGCAACCAGTTAGTTGCGCCATCAGTGCGTGATAGGCCGGCGTATTAAAAATCTCCAGCAACGCGATTAAATCCGGAGCCACCGGCCGCTTTTCTATACAGGCTTTGACCAAATCAATGTTGTGGTAAGAAAATCGAAAAGACTCTTGTTCCGCCCACGCCTGAGCGCTGGCCTGCTGTTCCCGTTGTGGGTTTTTGGCTATGTCGGCAGCGCGCAATATCTGTCCTTTTCGAGACTGGCTGAATGCTAAATCCCAAGGCTGCTGCAACATCAGTTGCTGTAGGTGGCTGGCGACGGCGGGTGCTAAGAAATCTTTTATAACTACGTAGTCTTGTGCTGCGAGCTTGCTAGCAATTTCAGCACAGGGTAGTTCGGGATTGATAAACGGCAGCATCAATTTTATTCGCAGTAGACAAAGCAGCTATCTTTCCAGTCTTTGCTCAGGCAATCAAGCTTGCCGTTCAATTGTTACTTTGAGCGAGGCTGAACATAGAGGCTGTATGTTTTTCGGCGTTAGCAACGCGTTTGTACGCGCAAAAATCCCTTGTGCCAGAGCTACTGACTAAGCCAATGGACAGGGGCGATCAGTGGGCGAGCCAGCCCTCAATATTTTCGGCCGAGAGCGGCCTTGCAAACAAATAACCCTGCCCGAGGCTGCAGCCTTTCGAGCGCAAAAAGGCCTGTTGTTCCCGCGTCTCAATGCCCTCTGCCAAAATTTCTAATCCAAGACTCTCGCCCATGGCGATGATGGCATGGGTGATGGCCATGTCGTTGACATTGTTGGGGATCTCACGCACAAAGGTGCGGTCAATTTTAAGTCGGTGTATAGGGAGTGTTTTAAGGTATGCCAGCGAGGAGTAACCCGTGCCAAAATCGTCAACGGCAATAACGATGCCTAAATCACGCAGTTCGTTCACCAAGCCTACGGCTCTTTCTACGTCCTGCATCATAAAATTCTCGGTGATCTCTGCCTCAAGCTGACTGCCAGCAATGCGGTGCGTCGACATGGCCGAGGTAAAATTTGTCAATAAATTGCCGCCCATTAGCTCGGCTCCTGAAACATTCACGGCGACGCGCGGAACGCGAAAGCCCTTGTCCAGCCAGATGCGCACCTGTTGGCAGGCTGCATTGCAAACCCACTCACTGATTTTATTTATCAGCCCACTCTCCTCTGCAAGGGGGATGAATAAATCGGGCGGAATCATGCCCTTCACGGGGTGGTTCCAACGCACTAACGCCTCCATGCCGACCAACTCTTCATTGTTGAGATTGAATTGTGGTTGATATTGAAGCATCAGCTCATTGTTGAGAATCGCGCGATGCAACTCAGACTCCATTTCCGCTTTTCGTTGTGCGTTGGTGGTGAGATGTTCGGTATAAAAGCTGTAGCTATCGCGGCCCTTCTGCTTGACTTGATACATGGCCGTGTCTGCATTGCGCAGCAGGTCGGCCGGCGATTTGCCATCGTTTGGATAGACGCTAATGCCAATGCTGGTGGTGGTGTAAAACTCCTTGCCTTGAATATCAAAGGGTTCGCGAATCGACCGTAGTATTTTTTCCGCAATTAACGCCGCCGCTTCACCGTTGGGTAAGTTTTCTAAGAGCACTACAAATTCGTCGCCCCCCAATCGCGCCACGGTATCCTCTGCGCGCACACAAGATTTGAGGCGTTTACCCACTTGTTTTAGCAGTCCGTCACCAATAGTGTGCCCCATGCTGTCGTTGATTTTCTTAAACCGATCGACATCGAGAAACAGCAGTGCCAATAAACTTTGATTGCGACTGGCGTGCACCAGCGCGCGTCCGAGCCTCGCCTGTAGCATGAGTCGATTGGGTAGGCCCGTGAGCGCATCGTGGTGGGCCATGTGATCGAGTTTTTCTTCGGAGCGTTTGAGCACCGAAATATCTGAAAAGACGGCAACGAAGTGACTGATTTGTTGGTTGTCGTCGTAGACGGCATTAATATTTAGCCACTCAGGAATGGTTTGACCGTCCTTACGACGATTCCAAATCTCTCCCTGCCAGCTTCCCTCCGTTAACAGTGCACGCCATATTGTGCGGTAAAAGGCGGGTGCTTGGCGGCCAGAATTTAACAGGCGAACGTGCCGCCCTAGCACCTCGTCGCGGCTAAATCCGGTGACGTCAACAAAGCCTTGGTTGACCTCGATAATATGGCCACGAGGGTTTGCAATGATGACGCCTTCTGCGGTGTTTTCGAACACGGTCGCCGCCAGTTTCAGGCGCTCCTCGAGCATCTTGCGCTCACTAACCTCTTCGTGGGTGCCCACCGCGCGCAAGGCCAATCCATCAGGACTTCGCTCGACAACCTTACCGCGCGCTCGTACCCACTGATAGCCGCCATCGCTATTGAGCACCCTAAAGTCCACATCTAAATTTTCGCTGTCACCGGTTAACAATGATCCATAGGCCAGCTTGCGGCGTTCGACATCGTCGTTATGAATTTTGGTATTCCAGTGGTGAATGGGTTGCGGCTGAACTGCAGGCGGGAAACCGAGCATGGTGAAAAAGCGCGCGTTGGCGCTCCACAGTCCCGCGCGAATATCCCAGTCCCATACCCCTTCTTTTGCTGCCTCTAACGCAAGGCTCAACTGCTGTTCTGCGCGAATGCGCGCCTGGTGTTCTCGATATTGCTCCGTGATATTGCGCACGATGACGATGATTTCGTCAGTGCCAGGCAAATCTCGCAGCCGCGCTTCAAAGCGGGCTGTGCCAGTACCAATGGGTAAATCATATTCATAGGTAATTAACTCACCTGTGGATTTTTGTTCGTCCATTCGGCATGTGAATAGCTCAGCCAAGTCGCAGGGCAAAATTTCCTGCATGCGCTTTCCGAGAAATTGCTCCGGCGGCATATACAGATCCGCGCTTTGCTGTGCTCTATAGTCGAGAATAGTACCGTCACTAGCCAATCGAAAAAACAAATCTGGCAGCGATTGGAAAATGGTTTCAAGTTCGTTTTCTGTAATACGGTCGACCTCGGTGGGTTGCCACTCTGACGGGGCTAACGTTAATAGCCCTAAAATTTCGCTGGGTGAATCTGGCTCGGATATGGGCATCAAAGTAAGCAGCGTAATGTGCGTGCCATCGATGCCGGCAAAGGGCAGTGGCTTAACGGTGGGTGACTTAGCCTGCAAGACGTCGGCGTGCCATTGATTCAGTCTTCGTGCCTGCGCCAGCGGAAAAACAGTGTCTGCTGATTGCCCTAATAGTGCCTCTGACGTGGTGTTAAACAATTCAGCAAGGGCATCGCTGACATGTATGAAACGCCCTGCCTGATCAGCCAGATAGTAGCGTTGACACTGATGGATTGTGGCCAGTCGTTGATAACGTGCGTTTGTAATGCCTCTGGAATTAATGAGGCTGAGCAGGGTTTCAGATTCGCGTGATGGTTCGCTGGCCAACAGCTGAAGTAGATCTGCACGATAGAGTATGTGAGATGTTTGGTTGCTGTCGTCGGTAATTCTGCAGCGATGTGTCTGCTGCAAGAGCATGAGGGCGCACGCTTCAGTAAGTGAGAGTGTCGCGTGTATAGGTGTTGGTGGGACCGTGTCCATTCAACTCGTCCATGGAATTCGTTAGCAATATATACGGCGATTGGTTAGCCGCTTCTAAGCGCGCGCTCTGCGTCTTGATGCGACATGGGTTTGGAAAATAAATAGCCTTGGCCAAGATCGCACCCCAGGGCTTTTACCGTTGCTAACTGCTCTGCTGTTTCAATGCCTTCTGCAACGGAAGTCATGCCAAGTGTGTTGGCCAGTGTGACGATGGTGCTGACGATGGCTTTGTTCTCTTTTTTGATGTCAATTTCATCCACGAAGCATCGATCGACTTTAAGAACATCTAGCGGGAAGCGATGTAGGTAGCTCAGTGATGAATAGCCAGTGCCAAAATCATCCATCGCCAAGGTGACGCCAAGATCCTTAAGCGCTCGAAGAAGTTTTTGTGCAGTGGTTACATTCTCCATGAGTGCGCTTTCAGTTATTTCTAACTTAAGTAAGCTTGGCTTTAGCGAAGACACCTCTAAAATATCGGCAATTTTCTCGACGAGATCATTGCGCGAAAAATGTTTGCTAGAAAGGTTTACGCTGATGGTAAGCGGCCGCTCTTCACTCTGCCATTGTGCAACCTGTAAGCAGGCCTTGAGACACATGGCGAGATCGAGTTCAGTAATCAAGCCGCTTTCTTCGGCCAGTGGGATAAAATCACCGGGGTGGATCAAACCCTGATTGGGGTGGTGCCAACGCGCCAAGGCTTCAAAGCCGTCAATTTGTTGATCACTGAGTCGCACGATGGGTTGATAGTAAACATCAATGTCACCCGCGCGAATGGCGTTGCGCAGTTCGGTTTCTAGCTTCAGCGTATTCATCGCCTTGGCGTGCATGCTTTTATCGAATACGGAGTATTGCCGTTTGCCGAGCATTTTTGCTTGATACATGGCGGCATCGGAGTCGCGTAACATGTCATCGGCGGCGGTATATTTTAGTGCGCTATAGGCTATGCCTATGCTGGTAGAGGTGAACACTTCATTGCCATCGATGTTAAATGGCTGGGTTAGGTCATCGCACACGCGCTTGGCCACTAATTCAGCCATGGTGAGGCCTTGGATATCGTCCAAGAGAATACAGAATTCATCGCCGCCCAGTCGCGCCACGGTATCTTGCGGCCTGACTAGTTTTAGCAATCGGTTAGACACCTCTTGTAGTAACTTATCGCCTGCTAAATGCCCAAGGCTGTCGTTAATGACTTTGAAACGATCGAGGTCGAGAAAGAGTACAGCGTAACGAAAGCGTGTGTCGCGGCCACCTTTTGCGATCAGTTGATTCAGCCGATCCATAAACAACATGCGGTTAGGCAACTGTGTAAGCGCATCGTGAAAAGCATCGTGTTCCAGTTGCTTTTCAATCTGTCGGCGCTTGTCTATTTGGCGCTCCAGCGACAGGTTAACTTCACGCAGTTCCATGGTGCGCTGTTCAACCCGCTGCTCTAGCTTGGCACGCGCGCGCTTTCTGTCGAGTGCTGTGGCCACGTGGTGGGACACATAGGTGAGTATTTCTTCTTCGTTTTTGCTTAATACAAATGCGGTGTCGTAGGTTTGTACCACCAGAGCGCCGAGTATCTCGCCGTCGAGTATCAGCGGTACCCCCAGCCATGAAACTGGAATCTTCCCTTTGATCTTGATCGCCTTTTGTATGTCTTCACTATTGTCAGGCGTCAAGAGTAGTGGCTTACCTGTTCGAATAACGTGTTCGGTTAAGTGGTTGCCCATGGCCCTGGGTTCGGGCATATGAGTTTCAATGTCGATGTAGTAAGGGAAGGTGAGGGTGTTGGACTGATCGCTATCCAGCAGCGCGATGAAGAAATATTTCGCATACATTAAGCGCGCAATGATTTCATGAATTTGCCGATAAAACGTGGTCATATCGGTAGCGCTGTTGGTCATGTCGGCGATGCGAAACAGGGCTGTCTGCAAATTTTCAGCGCGCTCGCGCACGGAAATTTGTTCTTGCAGTTTGTGGTTGGTTTGTTCGAGTTCTAGTGTGCGCTCTTCAACGCGCTTTTCGAGTGCATCGCGATAGCTTTTTCGCTCGAGGGCGGTGGTGATGTGGGATGCCACAAACTGTAAAAGCTCGTGTTCTATTTTTCCAAACCGATTTTGTTCGTCGTAAGTTTGCACGACGATGACCCCGGCGACCTTGTTGTCTTTGATGAGCGGCACGCCGAGCCAGTCAACGGGGTCAACGCCCACTAAGCCAATTTCTCCAGCGGCCTCCAGCTCGCGGCGAATTTTGTCATTGGCCAGCAGCGACTTGCCGGTGCGTATGACATAGGCCGTCATGGTTTTTCGAATGAGCTCGAAGGGCATGTGCGGAATAGGGTCGTCGTCAGTAGACTCTGTAAAGTCCGCTAGATTTTGCGTGTCATCTACGTAGTAGGGGAAATACAGCTTACCGTTGTCATCATTGTATTCAGCAATAAAGAAGTGCTTGGCGTGAATGAACTTGCCAATGAGCTGATGGATTTCATTGTAAAACTGGCCGATATCGTCGATTTGGTGGGTTAGCTCGTCAATAGTGAACAGCGTTTTTTGCAATTCTTCTGCACGCCGACGCTCCTCAATTTCACTTTCCATTTGCTCGTTGATTTGCGACAGCTCCCAAGTGCGCTGTTCGACTCGCGCCTCTAGGGTAATGTTGGCCAGCATGATGGCATCTGAATCCTGTTGGCGTTTGAGCGTCTCGGCCAGCTGGTCGGCGGCGAAACTCAGGAGCTCCAAGTCCTTTTCAGAAAAAATATGGTCTTTTTCATAGCTTTGCGACGCGATTACGCCGAAGGCGCTATTGCCAACAATTATGGGCGCGCCTATCCAGCTTTCTGGGTGGGTGCCGGGTGGATCTAGCTCGCCTTCTTCAATTAATCGAATCAGGTCATTGCGTTGGATTAACTCAGGCTTGAGTGAATGCAGAGTGTACTCTGTGACGCCATGTCCGAGCTTTCGAGTTTCGGTTTTAATATCTACGTCGTCGGAGTAATAGGGGAAGGTGATTTCCTCTCCGTCATCACTGATCAGGGCGACGTAAAAATTCTTCGCATAAAATAGGCTGCCTAAAATTTCATGCAGTTTTGGAAAGGTGGCGTTGATGTCGTCGGTGCCGTGGGCCAGCTGCGCGAGACTGTAGAGTGCGGCTTGCAGTTTTTTGTCGGCTTCCCGCTCTCTTAGATTAACTTCTAATTGTTGATTTTTTTCTTGCAGACTGCGCGTGCGTTCGGCAACTTCTAGTTCCAGTAATTCGCGTTGTTCAAAGCGATCAAAGGCCGTGGCGATATGCTGAGCTAGAAACGACAGCATGTCTCGATCGGCATGGGTAAAACGCGCACTTTCCACATAGCTCTGCACCACAATCGCGCCCTGCTGGCCACCTGTGCGCCTGATGGGTACGCCCAGCAGGCACTGGGGTGGGCTGCCCACGAGTTCCAGGTCGCGGTCGTGCAGTAACTGTTCGAACTCCTCCGCGCTGCGCACAAATACGGTGGTATCGTTGCGCATAAGGTAGGCGGTCAAGCTGCGATTCATTTCGCCAATGGGGATTTCCCCAATGTCGTCGCTGGTGGATGGGTCTTCGGTGTCTATGTAATACGGGAAACTGATGGTATTGCGGTCTTTGTGTTCGAGTGCGATGTAGAAGTTGTTGGCGTACATGAACTGGCGGATGATGGCGTGGCTGCTGGCGAACAGGTGTTCCAAGCTGCCCGCTTTATAGGCGAGATCCGCGATATCTAGCAGCGCTTGTTGCGTGCGTAAGGCGTCGTCGCGCTCGCGTAGCTGAGCTTCGAGTTCAGCCACGCGTTGGGCGTCCGAAAGGGCGTTTTCTCGGGCGGAAGATGCAGTCATGTCATAGTCATATGGGGTTTCTACTGAGTATAGGTCATGGTGCTCAACCTGCTTGATTGTGCGTTTTAGGTCGCTATTGTTATAAGGTTCGCAATAGGTGGATATCTGGTTATAAGGGGGGGCGTTTGGACATTCGAGTCAATGTGGCCGCGGACTTTGAGCGTTTCTCGGCATTAAATCGCGCGTGGATTGAGGCGCATTTCACCCTTGAGGCGTCGGATCGCAAGGTGCTTGAGCGCCCCGAGGTAATTGTGGAGCAGGGCGGTTACATTTTGACCTTGGTAGACGAGGGCGAGGTGCTGGGCTGTTGTGCGTTGCTAAAAAATGGCATTGACAGCTTTGAGTTGGCCAAAATGGCGGTGGATCCCGCGCATCAGGGGCGAGGGCTCAGCCATCAATTAATGACGGCCAGTATTGATTTGGCGCGCGAACTAAACGCTGTGCGCCTAGACTTGCTCACCAGTTCGCGCTTGGAGCGCGCGTTGGCGCTGTATCGAAAGCATGGCTTTACAGTGTTGCCGCAGCGCTGCCACCCCGACTACGCCCGCTGCGATGTGATCATGCAGCTAGCGCTCTAGTCGGGGTGGCATGTCACCCGCAGCTATTGGTAGAACTGTTGAATGCTGGAGAAGTCGAGCCCGCCTTTGTCTTCGCCGCCGCTCTTTTTGTGCAGACTAAACAAGTTGCGCGCACTGGCTCCCATGGGGATAGACGACTGGCTAGCCAGCGCTGATTGCATGGCCAAGCCCAAATCTTTGAGCATTAAATCCACCATAAAACCGCCGGTGTAGCCACGCGTTGCGGCGGAGTTTTCTTGCACGCCGGGGTAGGGGTTGTACTTCTCCAAGCTCCAATTGCAGCCGGAGCTCTTGAGCATAATGTCGCTCAGTACTTTTGGATCCAAACCATTATTGACGCCCAATTGCAGCGCCTCGGCGGTACCTGCCATGTGAATGGCCAGCAACATGTTGTTACACACTTTTGCCACTTGACCCGCGCCATGATCACCGGCGCGGAAAATATTGGCGCCCATCGCTGCCAATACGGGGCGAGCGGCGTCTACGTCGGCTTCGCTGCCGCCACACATAAATGCCAGTGTGCCGGCAGCGGCAGCGGCAACGCCGCCGGATACCGGTGCGTCAATAACACGCATGCCTTTTTCAGTGCCCACTTGTGCCAGTCTGCGCGAATTTTCAGGTGCGACTGTTGAGCAGTCGATTACCAGTGTGCCCTTGGGCATGGCATCGAGCAGGGCGTCTTGGTCGATGTACAGACTCTCGACAATTTTGCCGTTGGGGAGCATGGACACCACGGCGTCGCAGGTGGCCACGGCATCGGCGGCGCTGCCGAAGGTGTTGCAGCCGTCGGCGCGGGCTTTTTCCAAATGTTCGGGCATTAAGTCGAAGGCGTTAACGATGAAACCTTTTTTGGCCAAGTTGGCGGCCATGCCGCCACCCATGTTACCCAGGCCGATAAACGCAATAGTTGTTAGGGTGTTGCTCATAGTGTGCTCCGTTACAGGTCGGCCAGGGGGTGAACGCTAAAGGGTGCTTCGAAAAAGGCGTCTATGTGCGCACTTTGCACCTCGGCAAAGGTGGCGGGTGTCCAGTGAGGGCTGCGATCTTTATCGATCAGCAGTGCGCGCACACCTTCTTTAAAGTGGCCAAAGCGCGCGCTGTTCACGGCCATGGTCAGCTCCATGCGAAACACGTCGGCTAAATCGAGCTCGCAGGCTTTTTGCAATTGTTTTTGCACCAAAAACGGTGTCACAGGGCAGCCCCGTGCCAAGGTTTTAGCCGCTTTTTGCAGCCAGACGTCGTCGCCGTCGTAACCGGTGATGGCGTCGATGGTCGCCAGCAGATTGTCACCGCTGCAGACGCTGTCGATGTGCGCTTGATGCGGCTCAATTTGTGCAGCGGGTTGCTGGTCACTGAAGCCGTTGCAAAAGCCCAGCACGTGTTGGAATACCGCGTCTTTGCTCCAGTCTTTGGCTGCGCACAAATGGTGCTGCAGGGCCGCTTTTTCCGCTTGTGGCACAAAGCCGTCGGCGAAGCCTAAGTAGAGCGCATCGGTACCATTGAATTGCGCGCCCGTTAGCCCCAAAAATAAACCGGCGCGGCCCGGTGTGCGGCTCAGAAAGTAGCTGCCGCCCACATCCGGAAACAGGCCGATGGTAATTTCTGGCATGGCCATGCGGGTGGTCTCGGTGACCAGTCGCACGGGGGCGCCGCACAACAAACCCATGCCGCCGCCCATGACGATACCGCTGCCCCAAACGATTAAAGGCTTGGGGTAGACGTGCAGGTAGTGATCCAGTCGATATTCGCGTTCAAAAAATGTTTGTGCGCTGTCATCGGGTAACTGCTCACCGTAGGCGGCTGATCCCGCGTGCAGGGCCACCACATCGCCACCGGCGCAAAAGGCCTTTTCGCCCGCAGCCTCTAACCACACTGCCGCGATGGCATCGTCTTGCTCCCAGCGTTGCAGTTGCGCATGCAAGGCATCAATCATCGGCAGGTTTAGCGCGTTAAGAGATTTTTCAGCGTTCAGGCGCGCCACGCCGATGTGTTTGCCATCGGCAGTGGCGAGGGTTTCAAAAATTACGGGTAGATCCGACACAGTTGCTCCTCGCCCTAGGCGTTTTTCCACTCGGGTTTGCGCTTTTCAATAAATGCGGCCACGCCTTCTTTCTGATCTTGGGTATCCCACAATTTGACGAACTCTTCGCGCTCTTTGGCGAGCTGCGAGTTCAAGGTGGCGTTGCGAGCGCCCATGATTAATTGCTTGCAGCGGGTCACTGAGGTGGGCGATTGGCCGGCGACTTTGTCAGCCAATTCCAGTGCGCGCGCCAACACTGTTCCAGTTTCCACAACTTCTTGCACCAGCCCAATTTGCTCGGCTTTCGGTGCTTTTAGTCGTTCACCTAGCAAGATCATGCGCTTGGCCCAGCCTTCACCCACTAACCACGGCAGGTGTTGGGTGCCGATGCCGCAGGGCAGTAAGCCCACGGTGGCCTCTGGCAATGCCATCTGTGACTGGGTTTCGCAAATGCGGATGTCGCAGCACAGCGCCGCTTCCAAGCCGCCGCCCATGGCGAAACCGGTGATGGCCGCAATGGAGACGCCGTTGTAATTGGTCAGCGCTTCAAAGGCTTCGCCAAAGGCTGCGCAAAAACTAAAGGCTTGGTCTTTGTCGTTGTGGTTGAAGCGATTGAGGTCCGCGCCGGCGGAAAAAAACTTTTCGCTCTCGCTGGCTAAAATCAGCGCGTAGTTATTTTTATCGGCGTTTAATTGTTCAACCAATGCTTTTAAATAATTCAGGCTTTCCGGCGTCCAAGTGTTCGCCGGCGGGTTGTTCATGGTGATGATGGCGGTGTGGCCGCGGGTTTCAAATTTCAATAGGTCGCAAGTGCTCATCGAATCGTCTCCGTTGCGTGTTCGGCTAACATTTTGCGCGACACAATCACGCGCATGATTTCGTTGGTGCCTTCCAGAATTTGGTGCACCCGACAGTCGCGCAGCAAGCGCTCCAGTGGGTATTCGCGAATGTAACCGTAACCGCCGTGCAATTGCAGGGCGTCATTGACTACATCAAAACAGTGATCGGTGGCGAACTGTTTGGCCATGGCGCAGTAGGTGGATTTATCGGGGTGATCTTGATCCAACTTAAACGCCGCCAGTGCCACCATGTTGCGCGCTGCCACTAAACGCGTGGCCATGTCGGCCAGTTTAAATTGCAGTGCCTGAAACGCCGACAGCGGTTTGCCGAATTGTTTGCGCTCGTGCAAATAAGCTTGCGCAACGGTCAGCGCCTCTTGGGCTGCGCCCAGTGAACAGGTGGCGATATTGATGCGGCCGCCGTCTAAGCCCTTCATGGCGATGGCAAAACCCTCGCCCTCAGCGCCGAGGCGGTTAGCCACCGGTACGCGCACATCTTCGAAGGTGATGGTGCGAGTGGGCTGGCTGTTCCAGCCCATTTTCACTTCTTTTTTGCCGTAGCTAATGCCGGGTAAGTCGGCCGGAATGGCGATGCAGCTGATGCCCTTGGCGCCGTCTTCCTGTTGGCCTGTGCGCACCATGGCAATCAGAATGTCGGTGCTGCCCGCGCCAGAAATAAAGGCCTTGCTGCCGTTAATCACATAGTGATCGCCGTCGACTATGGCTTTGGTGCGCAAGCTTGCCGCGTCGCTACCGGCACCGGGTTCGGTGAGGCAGTAGGAGGCGAGCTTGGCGCCGCTGGTAAGCTGTTCTGCCCACTCGGCTTTGAGGGCGTCGGCACCCCAATTGCACAACATCCACGTAGCCATGTTGTGGATGGTGATGAACGCGGCAGTGCTCGGGCAGGCGCGCGCCAATTCTTCCACGATCACCATGGTGTCGGCGCGGGACAAATTCATGCCGCCACAATCTTCCGGCGAGTAGATGCCCATAAAACCCATGGGGCCGGCTTTTGCGAACAGGTCTACGGGGAAAATTTGTTGCTCGTCCCACTCGGCGGCGTGCGGTTTCATTTCGCCGGCGGCGAAATCCCGTGCGGCTTGTTGGAAGGCGAGTTGTTCTTCGGTTAGATCAAAATTCATTGCGCTCTCGTTTTATTTTTTAAGACATCGCGAATGTTTTGTTAAAACTGTGTCGGTGGTGGGTGGCGGGTGAGTGTCTTAGGGGCGTCGCCGGAGGGATCCGGCGCTCGAGTTACATGGATGTATTCACGCGGCCCCTAAGGCGCTCACCTGCCAACCGTTCAGCATTGAGCAATGGACTACTTCAAGGTAATGGTCATGTTTGGACCACCGGGAATATCGTCGTCGAACCAGCGTGCGGTTACGGTTTTGGTCTCGGTGTAGAAGCGCACAGCTTGTTTGCCGTAGGCGTGCTGATCGCCAAAGAAAGACCCGCGCCAGCCCGTGAAGCTGAAGAAGGGCAATGGCACTGGAACCGGTACGTTGATGCCCACCTGGCCCACGAGGATTTCGTGCTGGTATTTGCGCGCGCAAGCGCCGCTGGCGGTAAAGATGGAGGTGCCGTTACCGAAGGGGCAGTTGTTGATCAGCGCGATGGCTTCTTCGAGCGTATCGACGGTCATGATGCACATAACGGGGCCAAAAATTTCTTTCTGGTAAATTTCCATCTCGGGCGTGACGTCGGTAAAGATGGTGGGGCCCACCCAGTTGCCATCGGGGAAGCCTTCAACCACACAGTTGCTGCCGTCCAGAATACAGTTGGCACCTTCCTGCTTACCTTTTTCAATAAACGCCAACACCTTGTCGCGCGCTTGCGGCGAAATTTGTGGGCCGTAGGCGGCGTCTTTATCGTCCCATGCGCCGGGGCGGATGCTGCTGGCGGCGGCTTTCAAGTCGTCGATCCACTCTTTGGATTCGCCCACCATCACCGCCACTGAAATGGCCATGCAGCGCTGACCGGCGGCGCCGAAGCCCGCACCCACTAAATTGTTGATCACCTGCTGCTTGTTGGCATCGGGCATGACCACCATGTGGTTTTTGGCACCGGCGAAGCACTGGGCGCGTTTCAGGTTTTGGGTGGCTGTGCGGTACACATGCTCGCCCACGGGCACAGAGCCCACAAAGCTCACGGCTTTGACTTCTGGGTGATTGAGCAGTTGGTTAACTTGCTCTTTGCCGCCGTGAATCACTTGCAGTACGCCTTTGGGGGCACCGGCTTGCTCAAACAATTCCACTAGGCGCGTGGGCGTCAGTGGGTCTTGTTCGGAGGGCTTCAGAATAAAGGTGTTACCGGCGGCGATGGCCAGTGGGAACATCCACAGGGGGATCATGGCGGGGAAGTTAAACGGCGTGATGCCCATGCACACACCCAACGGCTGGGTGTAGGAGTAGCAATCGATGGTGCGAGCTACGTTTTCAACGGTCTCGCCCATCATCAGTGAGGCGATGTTACAGGCGTGCTCCACTACTTCAATACCGCGCCACACGTCGCCCTTGGCGTCGTCGAAGGTCTTGCCGGTTTCCTTCGCCAAGATGGTGGCGATTTCGTCGTGGTGCTCTTTCAGTAGGTGTTGGTATTGCAGCATGATGCGGGCGCGCACGGGTACGGCCACGTCTTTCCAGCTCTCAAAGGTCTTCTTGGCGCTGGCAACGGCGCGCTCCACTTCTGCCTCAGTGGCGCAGGGCGCCTCGCAGATGACTTCTTGCGTGGCAGGGTTGGTTACCGGGATCCACTGGCTGGCTTCGCTGTTGGTCCACTCGCCTTCAATAAAAAGTGGGACGCGCTTGGGCAGTCCGTTTGAAAAATGCTTACTCATAATGCCAGACCTTTCGTTGGGCTAATGGAGTGTGACCGACGACGTGCCACAGGCGTGCCGCCAGCGTCGGAAATTTAGTCAACCATCAAACCATAGGCGTGGCACGCACGGGATTGACGATATTGGCGGCTTGATGGATTATCTTGTTATTGTCCGATAGGTCACGCGTTGGCGTGAAATTCAATTATTTGTTTAAAAAACAAAAGGTTAACCTTGTCGCAACCCTCCGATTGGCCGCTACCGCGTGACGGAAAGCGGTTTTTATTACCAAAAGCACTATTGGATAGGCTGGCTGACGAGCCGCTCACCCGGCAGTTGTACCCGCGTGCGCTGGGTTTTTACCCGGTGGCCCGGGGTCATCGCATGCAGCGCGAGCTGCACGATGATCACCTGCTGTTGTATTGCACGGCGGGCCAAGGCCGGTTGGACTATGAGGGTAGGCGCGTTCCCGTCAGCGCCGGCGACGTAGTGGTGTTGCCAGCCGGCCAAGCCCACAGCTATGCATCTGACCACCAACGCCCGTGGACGGTGTACTGGGTGCACTATGCCGGTCTGCTCAGCGACACCATGACCGACTGGCTGGCGGCCAAAGGGGGGCCGGTGCACCGACTTGGATTGAATGCGCGGTTGCTGGCGCTTTTCGATGCGCAATTTGGGCTGCGCGATCAGGGCTCCAACTGGGACGCCGCGCTGCACGCCTGCCATCAGCTGCAGTTTTTGCTGAGCCATATTGCGCAAATGTTGGGTCAGGCCGCCGATTCTGCGGGGCGCTTAGACATAGCGCGGATTAAAGGCTTGATGATGGCGCATATACACGATCACATTGATCTGGCGGCGTTGGCTGAAGATGCGGCGCTGTCGAAATACCATTTTGCCAAGTTGTTTAAAGCGCAAACGGGGCAATCGCCCATCCACTACTTTATTGAACTGAAAATGCAGCAGGCCTGCTACCTGCTCGATACCAGCCGCCAACCCATCAAGCAGGTGGCGCTCAATTTGGGCTATGAAGACGCCTATTACTTTTCCCGTTTGTTTAAAAAAGTGATGGGTGTGAGCCCGGCGCGCTATCGCACCGGGCTGCACAACATTTAACGATTTGGCGTGGCCGAAAACTTTTGAGCGATAAAATAATCCACGCTCACATAGCGACCACCGCCGAGCGCGATGAGTGCGAGGCACATCACACAATAGGTGGCGGCAAATTCAATGCCGTTGTTTAACACCACAAAGTTACCGCTGCTGGTGAGCCAGTCGTAGTTGCCGTGCGCTTGCAAAATCGCGCGCGCGCGCTCCAGTTTCTCTGGTGCTGCCAGCACTGCGTCGTTGGCAAAGGGCGCAGTGGCATCGGCAATCGCCTGCCAGCCGTTTTGCCAGTGCACGGTGAGCGCTGCCACCACCATAGTGATCGCCAGTGGTACGCTGATTAGACGCGTGCCAAAGCCGAGCAGCAGCAGCGCTGCACCCAGTAATTCAGTGGCCGTAGCCAATGCCGTCATCAGCCACGGCAGCGGCAGGCCAAGGCCCCACTCGCTATTTCCCATCCACGCCACTGTGTCGTCGAAATGGTTAAATTTATTGGTGCCGGCCATCCAAAATATGGGCACAAGGTAGAGTCGAAGTAGCAGGGCGGGAATGCCCTCCAATGGCGTCAGCAGGCGACCAGCACAGTGGTAGCCCTGTTGAAGTTGTGCAATCAAGTGTGTGCTCCTAATGAATGGAATAAATGCTTTTTAGCGGGGTTCAAGGTGCGAGTGAGTTAGAGTCAGCGCCGACGACATCGTTACAGTATCCTCAGCATTGTGCTTTAATGCAGCTGGCCCGCAGGGCACCGGCGACAGGGATAACTATGACCATCGAACAGACTCAGGCCGTGGATTTGGCGCTGTTGCGTGCGCAGGATCACGGCGCTTTTACTCAGTTGGTGCAGCAGTATCACGGGCAGTTGTTGGTGGTGGCGCGCGCTATTGTTCGGCCGGCGCAGGCCGAAGAGGTGGTGCAGGAGGCCTGGGTATCGATCTTCCGCGCACTGCCAAAGTTTGAGGGCCGGTCTAGCATTAAAACGTGGATGTTCACCATCGTCAGCAATGCGGCTAAGGGCAAGTTGCGCAAAGAAAATCGCGAGATCACGTGGGACGATGCCGAGCGGGTATTGGGTGATTATCTGTCAGAAGACCGCTTCAAAAGTGATGGTCACTGGTCGAGCGGGCCCGTGAATTGGCACATGGAATCGCCCGACCGCATCTTAGAAGAAAGTCAGCTGAAGCAGTGTATTGAGAAAAATCTGGCGCTGCTACCGGATGCCCAACGCGCGGTATTTCTATTGCGCGACGTGGAGCAGCAACCCTTAGACACCATATGTAACATGCTGGGCATTACTAACTCTAATGCACGGGTATTGTTGCATCGGGCGCGGGTTAGCCTGCTCTCGGTGGTGGATCATTATCAGGAAACCGGCCAATGTTAAAGTGCAAAGACATCGTTGCGCGCTCGAGCGATTACCTGGACGGTGAACTCACTTCTTGGGCGCGAATAAATTATCGCGTGCACTTAATGATGTGTACCCACTGTCGACGCTATCTGCGTCATTTCCGTATTGCCATTCAGGCTGCAGCGCGGGTTGCGCGCACTGGCACTGACCCGGTTACTGCCGAGCAGATTTCGGAAAGTGTTCAGCGTAATAGTTAACAGTGTCCAAAGACGGCTGCGTGCAGGTGTGATCATTCATGGAATGTGCACAAAAATTGCCGGCCAGCGCTCTAATTTCATGTTCTAGTTTTTTAGCCAATTGTGCATGGCGCTTGTGTAAGTGAATGAAGCCTGTCAGATCAAATAATACTGGCGTTAATACTGAAAATTTCTCCGGCCATTGGACGCCTTTCATTTGCTCTATGATGGGAAAATAAGCCTCGGGCAATAAAATTAAATCGGCGCGACCCGCCTGCAGCATGCGCAGTGCTTGATGATAATTTTCAACTTCCACATTTTCCAGGTTGTGAAAGCGGCGGGGCAATAATTCAGATACAAAAATGTCTTTAACAGTAATAAATCGCTGTGCATGAAATTCACTCCAGCGGCCACTGTTAGGCGCCGAATTGGCTGAGGTGACTAGCATCATGGACGTTGTCTGGAGCGGTGTGTTCACCAGGACTAAATTTTTGAAGTGGGGCGTCATATCGCGTAGGCGTAACAATTCGCCATCTGCCACGCCTGCATCAACCATGCGCAATGACCGCTCGGGTGGTGCGGGTTGTATGCGTAGATGGTAACCGAGGTTTGCCAGCGCTTCACGCAGTAAGTTAACGCCCTGAAGTTTATTTGAGTCTTGGTGCTCGTAAAAGTCGACGGTGGTAAAGGTCAGTACCTTTGGATCTGGGGTCAGATTTTCCGCAGAGGCAATGAGCGGAAATAATATATAGCAAAGTCGAAATGCTTTTATCATGCTGCCCTCCTGGCTGGTGGCGGCCTGTGAAGTTTGCGCGCAATCTACTCCGGAAATTGCGTTTGGTATTTCAATTTTTTAAGTTCTGCGGTCAGCGGGGCCAACAGTTGTTGATGCCGTTTGTGCAGGTGCATATAGGCCGCTTCCTCTTCGAGGTGCGGGCTGAGCGCCACTAAACGCTGCGCTTCAACGTCGGATTGTTGCGTAAGAAAATCAAAGTTGGCGGGTATGATGACCATGTCGGCGCGCCCCGAGCCCACTATCTTAAGTGCTTGATCGTAGCTGGCTGCCACAATGGTTGGCAGATCCGCAAATTGCGCGGGTACTTTGCGGCCAACGCGCGAACCTGAAATCACCACGCGATTGCGCGGCGCCAAAGATGTCCACTGTCGATCTTCATCGGCAAGTTCGGCCCGACTGATGATAATGGTATGCACCGCATTGACTGGCTCTGGTACAAACAGCAGGTTGGGAAATTCGGCCGTGTGGTCGCGATTGCGGGCAAATTCGCCGTCGACATCGCCGCTATTTGCCATGGCAAGTGCACGCGGACCTTTTATGTAGCGTAGCGAGTAGGTGTAACCCAAATTAGCTAGCGCAACGCGCATGCGGTCGCGGGCTGGGTGCTTTTCGTAAATGGGTTGTGAATAGAAGCTGTCGATCGTAAAGACCAGGTTTCGCTCACTGGAGGGTTCCGCCAGCGGGCTTGTAGATAGCGAGGCTAACAATAGCCAAATAAACAGTGTAAAAGCGCTACGCGGATTCATGGCTCGGGCCTAGGTTTAATTCTTCTGGGCTTGCGGGTTCTCGCAGTAGATACCCCTGAACACACTGACAGTCTAGATGTTGAGCCACTTCAAGCTGGGCGGGCGTTTCAATGCCCGTCATTACCACCTGAAAACCCAGCGTGTGCATGTAGGTTGCGAGGCCTTGCAGCTGGGCGCGTGCCTTGGCGTCTGGCAAGGCTTTGGTAAATTCTCGGTTGAGCTTGATTTGATTAAACGGCAGATTTTGCAGCTGCATCAAGCAGGAGCGCCCGGCGCCAAAGTCGTCCAAGGCGAGATGTATACCCAGATCCCGCAGTTGCTGAAGGCGCTCGGCGGGGGCCTCTGTTTCCAGTGCCGCCTCGGTGATTTCCAGCGTCACGCAGCCGGGGTCGATTCCCGTTTCCGTAAGCAGTGCCTTGGTTTGGGCGAGCAGTGTGGGCGATTGAAACTGACCGGCCGACAAATTGATGTTGACCATATCGAGTCGAACGCCGCGATTGCGCCATTGCAGGAATTGGCGCGCCGACTCGCGAAACACCCAACCACCCAATTGTTTTAAGCAGCCTGTGGCTTCTGCTGCTTCCAGAAAATCTTCAGGCAATAACAGGCCGCGCTCTGGATGCTGCCAGCGCAGCAGCGCTTCTACGCCGGTGATCTCGCCAGTATCAGCGTCCAGTACGGGCTGGTAGTGGAGCACGAAGTCGCGGTTTTCCATGGCCCGTTGCAGTTCTTTGGCTAGCTGCTGACGGGCGCTCGCCAATTGCTGCAATGCGGGGGTAAAGAGCAGGGTCTGGCCGGCACCGCGGCGCTTGGCCTGCAGCAGGGCGGTTTCCGTCTGTTTTAGGTGGGTTTGCGGGGTTACGGCGTCGAGGGGAAAAAGTGAGGCCCCCACTGCGATGGTCAAGCCCTGCTGTAAATCGGGCAGCTCACTGCGCATGGCAAGCTGGATCTTTTCGGCCACTTGGGTAAAGGCATTGAGGGCGGCCCGTCGGTCGGGCAGATCGGGCATCAGCAATGCAAAGCGACCGTGACCCTGTGCCGCCAAGGTGTCCTGGGCGCGCAGTAGATCGCGAATGCGGGCGCCCATGGCGATCACCACCTGATCGAAGGCAGTGCTGCCAATTTGAGTGCGCAGGGCCTCTGCGTTGTCGGGTTCGAAAATGACGAGAGCAACCAGTTGATTGCTGCGCTTAGCGCGCATTTGCGCCTGATTTAACCGATCTAACAGGAGGCTCAGGTTGGGCAGCTGGGTGAGGCTGTCGAAATAGGCCAGCCGGTGCAGCTTTACCTCAGCCAGTTTGCGTTCGCTGATGTCGCTGAACGACACCAATACGCTGCTGCCCGCGGCCGTCTGCAATCGCTTCATGCTCACCCAGCTCTGGAAATTGCGAGCGTGATGTTGAAACGGCAGCTCGCCCTCCCACCAGCCCTTGCGCATGAGGGCTTCTTTGATGGTTTTCACCATGGTCGGCCCCTGCAAATTGGGGTCGAAAAAAGGGCAGGGCTTGCCTTTAATGTCAGCTGGTTCACCCGTGAGTGAGAGGTAGGCATGATTGACCAAGAGCAGCAGGTCAGCGCCGTCGACCACGCATTGTGGCTGATGTGATTGGTGAAAGGCGGCTTCCAGCAGTTGCTGCACTAGGTGTCTCCCGTTTCATTAAGCTACTAGTATAGGCGCAAAGCACAGCTACACGCCCGCCAGCATTGAAATACCGCCGAGCTTTGGGGTAACGTGCGCGGCATTATTCCCCATTAACAGAGGTTGCAGCGTCATGGCGCAATACGTGTTTACGATGAATCGCCTGGGTAAGATCGTTCCGCCCAAGCGCGAGATCCTAAAGGATATCTCGCTGTCCTTTTTCCCTGGCGCCAAAATTGGTGTTTTGGGCCTCAATGGTTCCGGTAAATCCACGCTGTTGCGCATCATGGCAGGGGTGGACCAAGACTTTAACGGCGAAGCGCGGCCGATGCCCGGCATCAAAGTGGGCTATTTAGAGCAGGAGCCTCAGCTAGACGACAGCAAAGATGTGCGCGGCAATGTGGAAGACGGTATGCGCGAGGCGGTGGACGCCTTGAAGCAGCTGGACGCCATCTACGCAGCCTATGCCGAACCCGAGGCCGATTTTGACGATCTCGCGAAAAAGCAGGCCCGCTGCGAAGACATTATTCAAGCGTGGGATGCCCACAATCTCGATCACACCTTAGAGGTAGCGGCCGATGCCCTGCGCCTGCCGCCATGGGATGCCGATGTCAGCAAGTTGTCCGGCGGTGAGAAGCGCCGCGTGGCCTTGTGTCGCCTGTTGCTGTCGCGCCCTGATATGTTGCTTTTGGACGAACCCACGAACCACTTGGATGCCGAATCCGTTCATTGGTTGGAGCGCTTTTTGTGCGAATTTGAAGGCACCGTGGTAGCCATTACCCACGATCGCTACTTCCTCGACAATGCCGCAGGCTGGATTTTGGAATTGGATCGCGGCCACGGCATTCCCTACGAGGGCAACTACTCCTCGTGGTTGGAGCAAAAAGAAGCGCGCATTGCCCAGGAGCAACGCCAAGAAGCTGCTCACACCAAGGCCATGAAGTCGGAGCTGGAGTGGGTGCGCCAGAACCCTAAAGGGCGTCAGGCCAAGAGCAAGGCACGCGTTGCGCGCTTTGAAGAAATGCAAAGCCAAGAGTTTCAAAAGCGCAACGAAACCAACGAAATCTATATTCCGCCGGGCGAGCGCTTGGGTGACAAAGTCATTGAATTTGACGGCGTCACTAAAGCCTATGGCGATCGCCTACTGATTGACAATCTCAGCTTTAACGTGCCCAAGGGTGCGGTAGTGGGTATCATCGGCGGTAACGGTGCGGGTAAGTCAACATTGTTTCGCATGATTGCGGGCGATGAGCAACCCGATGCCGGCAAGATCACCATCGGCGAAACCGTAAAGCTCGCGTTTGTCGAACAGAGTCGACAGAATTTGAAAGATGAAGACACGGTGTGGCAAGCCATTTCCGGCGGCGCCGACGTGTTGAAAATTGGCAGCTACGAAGTCAGTTCGCGTTCATACGTGGGCCGCTTCAATTTTAAAGGCACGGATCAGCAAAAGCGCGTGGGTGATTTGTCGGGCGGTGAGCGTGGTCGCTTGCACTTGGCAAACACGCTTAAGCAGGGCGCCAACGTCTTGTTATTGGATGAACCCTCTAACGATTTGGACGTTGAAACGCTGCGCGCGCTGGAAGAGGCGGTGTTGGCATTCCCAGGTTGTGTACTAGTGATCTCGCACGATCGCTGGTTCTTAGACCGCATTGCCACACATATTCTCGCCTACGAAGGCGACTCCGACGTGGTGTTCTTTGAGGGCAACTACACCGAATACCACGAGGACTTTGTCAAGCGTAAGGGCGCCAACGCCACGCCCCAGCGCATGAAATACAAGCGCTTAAAAGGCTAAGCGTTTACTGTTTGTTCGTGCTATGCGCAGTGCGCGCATTGCACGAACAAATTCGCTCACCCATTCAGCCATTAGGGAATCCCATTTGGAAATTTCAGAGATCGCAACGCACGAGCCATTGGTCGATCCCATTCTCAGCGAATTGGCTGAGGAAGATGGCCAGCTTTCCGAGGCTACGCGCGCCGCGATTTTGGAATTGCCAAGCGAAGCGATTGCGGCGCTGTTGGAATCGCTCCCCGTCAACTCCCGTCTACAAGTGTGGGCGCTGGTTAGTGATGACGAGCGCGGCGACGTGCTGTTCGAAATGCACGATGACGCGCGCCGCCATCTTATTGGCGAGATGGAAGAGGCCGATTTGCGAACCATGGCGGCGCGCCTCTCGCCTCAAGAATTGGTTGAGCTGAATGAGTTAATTCCAGAAAAACTCTACTCTCGCCGCTTAAAACTCATGAGCATCAAAGAGCAGACCGCCGTAAACACGGCCATGCGCTTTGATGACGATCAAGTCGGTCGTAACATCGACTCTGACTTTATAAGCATCAGTGAAAACCTCACCGCCCAACAGGTGATGCGCCTGCTGCGCCAGTGGCAAATTCCCTCTAACACCGATTTATTGTGCCTCGTCAGTGAAGATGGACTCTATGCCGGCAGCGTGCAGCTCACTGATTTATTTAACGCGCACCCGCAGCAACAAATTAACGAGCTAAAGCTGGAAGAAGATCCCGCGGTGGGCGCTGAAATGCACATGAGCGATCTGGCTGACCACAGCTACCAAAATCACTACGCCATGACGCCGGTAGTCGACGATGCCGGGCACCTGCTGGGCCGAATAACATCGCAAGATATTTTGGGCTGGGTGCAGGACGAAGCGGAAAGCCAGTTGCTGCAGCAGGCGGGTCTGTCGGAAGACGAGGATTTGTTTGCTCCCGTCAAGCGCTCGGCCAAGCGTCGCGCCGTGTGGCTGGGAATCAACTTGTGTACCGCGCTGTTAGCGTCTTGGACCATCGGCCTTTTCGAGGCCACCTTAGAACAAGTGGTGGCATTGGCAATCTTGATGCCCATCGTGGCCAGTATGGGCGGCATTGCGGGCAGTCAAACCTTGACCCTGGCCATTCGCGGCCTCGCGCTGGGACACTTGTCGTCGTCTAATGCCAATATCATCTTTCGCAAAGAAATCTTGGTGGGGCTGCTCAACGGCATTATCTGGGCGCTAGTTATCGGCACCATGGCCGGTTTGTGGTTTGCTAAGCCCGCCATCGGCTTTGTCATTGGCGCCGCCATCTTGGTCAATCTAATTTTCGCCGCTGTCAGTGGTGTCATCATTCCGCTCATTCTCGACAAGCTCAAGATTGATCCAGCGCTGTCCGGCGCCGTGATTTTAACGACAGTGACCGATGTCGTCGGCTTTTTCGCGTTTTTAGGATTGGGATCGTTATTTTTGGTGTAACGTCAAGTTTTCGGCGGTAGCACAGAAAAGCCGTTCAACTTTCTCAATAGGACAGATTCGTCATCTATACTTTTTCGGACAACCACCGAGTAAGGAAGGATGGGTGCGGATACTCCACGTAGAAGACAGTCATGTATTTGCGCGGCTTATCGCTGAAGAGCTTAAGGACGCGTTTGGCTTAAAAGAGTTTGCAATCACTCATGCCGACAAAATGTGCGATGCCGTGGCCATATTGGCCTCAGGTGAGCAATATGATGTGATTCTGTTGGACCTCTCCCTGCCCGATGCCAAGGGCTACGACGCGCTCAATATGCTCAGAGATGTCAACAAGACCTCCCCTATTATCGTACTGTCTGGCGCAGGTCAGCATGAAATGGGTCTGCAGTCCGTCGCCCTAGGTGCGCAAGACTACATAATGAAAGACGCTCGCAATGGCGAGATCATTCTAAAATCCATTGAGTTCGCAATTGAGCGGCACCGCAGCGAACAGGCGGCTGTTGCCTGCGCTATGACCGATCCCTTAACGCAATTACCCAATCGTGGCTATTTTCTGGAATATGCCGCAACTGCCGTGGAGCGCGCTAAACGCAGTAACCTTCGCTTGGTGTTGTTCTACATCGACTTTGATGGATTTAAAGCCCTGAACGATACCTACGGGCACGTGGAGGGCGATAATTTCCTAACGGAAATTGGCGGGCGCTTTAAAACAATACTGAGAAAATCCGATTTTTGCAGTCGTTTGGGCGGTGATGAATTCGCCGTGTTAGTGGAAACTGAGCACGCATCAATTAGTGCTTGCCGGCCATTTGTGGATGGGTTATTGGCGGAAATGCGCAAGCCATTCACATTAACCAACGGCAATAAAATTAAAAGTTGTTGCTCCGTGGGCGGAGCTATTTTTGATCCGTCTGCGGATGAAGAAAAATCCATAGAGGATTTTATGAATGAGGCCGACGAGGCCATGTATCTAGCGAAGCAAAGTGGCGGAGACTGCCTCAGATACTCCCAGGCCGATGCTCAGCCCCAACCCGGGTCTGGAAACGTCGCGCAGATTGGCGGTCAGGAGCTGCGTCCGGCGCGGCGTTTCTACGTTGAATTCGTTCCAATCTATGGCGTATCCACCTTGTCACTGGATGGCTATGAGTGCGTCATCAATGAACATGATGGCGTGCTGGGCGCCAACAGTCAGCTGCGGCCCGGTGCCACAGAGCTGGTGTTGAACAAAGCGCAGCAGGACGAGTGGGGGGCGGTAGCTGCAAGCGTTACTGAATTGCTCGATAAGCTAGAGAGCGGTGGCACCAAGGTGTCCTTTGTCTGTATCAACCTGCAAGTCGAGCAGATGTCATCTCCCCGGTTTGGCGAGCGCATTAGACGCGTTGTTGATGCTGTGAGGGACAAGCTGTCAATTATCATAAAATTTCCAGAGTCTGGTTTATTGGAAGGCAATGCCGCATTGATACGGGCGATTAAAGAATTGAAAGCGCTAAATGTGCCTGTTGCACTCGCTGGCTTTGGGTCTACCCAGTGCTGTTTAATGGAGGTATTGCAGATACCTTTCGACATCATTGAAATCGACAAGAAAATGGCGGATCGTATAATGGAGTCCGAAGCGGGCGCCCTTGGCGTCAAGGCAGTGGTTCGATTGGCGCAAGAACTGAATAAACAAATATTAGTGAGCGGTATCGAGTGTGAAAGAACTTGGGTTGAATTAAGGAAGTTAGGGGTGGATTACCGCGTGGGCGAACAGCCTTTAATCAATAAAAAATCTCAAAAGATCTAGCCGATCGTTAACTTCGATTGGGCGGGAGTTTGGTGGTTGATAACCAAAAGCTCTCCAGGCTCCTGATTGCCGCTAAAAATTCTTCGAACTCGATGGGTTTTGCGACATAGGCATTCACCTTCAGGTCGTATGCTGCAATGATGTCTCGGTCATCTAGCGAGGTGGTCAGCATCACAACCGGCGTCAACTTATGTACTTTATGAGCCCGCAAAAAGGTGAGCACTTCTTTACCATTGACCTTGGGCAAATTGATGTCCAGCAGCACGAAGTCGGGTTTTGGTGAATCACTAAACGGCGGCTTGTTGTCCAAGAACGCAATCGCCTGTTCCCCATCCGTCACATGATGAATATGTTTTACTACCACTTGCCCGCTTTCCTTTAGAGCCTCTATGGTCAACCGAGCATCGAGGGGATTGTCCTCCACAAGTAAGATTTCAATGGGTTTTGTAAAGCCGTCGCCAGCGTTAGAACAGTCATACGTGTCTTGATTCATGTCACTGTCTGCCTAAAGAGTTTGAATTGGGGCTATCTTTTGCTTGCTTAATACTAGTGGCTTCCTGCGGTAGCGCCACGGTAAAGCAGCTGCCTTTATCTGGGGTGGAGGAAACTTGGATAGTCCCTTTGTGTAGCTTGACGATTTTCTTACAAAGCGCCAATCCAATTCCCGTGCCAGGGTAATCGGATGCCGAGTGCAGGCGTTGAAATATTTCAAAAATATTATCGAAGTATCTATTATCTATACCGATGCCATTGTCTTGAAATGATACCAATATTTTGTCTTCCAATGCTCGGGCTTCTATCTTAATTTCCGGCGTTCTATCCGGGTGCCGATACTTAATGGCATTGCCGATGAAGTTGCTGAACAGCCGTTGAATCAGGCTGTTAATACCGTATACGAACCCAGCATCTTCGCAGTGAACATCAATTTTAAGAGAGGGATACTGGGTGATGAAATTTTCTTTCATTGCGAGCAGCATCTGTTCGACATCAATCCCCTCAAAGGGTGCATAATCGTCGCGCACCTGTGAAAGTTGTAGTAGATCATTGATCAACTCTTTCATGCGTTTGCAGCCATCGGTAACGAAGCCGAAAAACTCTTTGGCTTCGTCTGGCAGTTGGTTGCCATAGCGGCGTTCGATTAACTGCAAATAGCTCGCTATGGTTCGCAATGGCTCCTGCAGATCGTGTGAAGCTGCGTAGGCAAACTGCTCTAAATCTCGATTGGAATCCGCAAGTTTCCGCAGCGCTTGGGCTACGTCCTGTTCCGCGGTCTTCTTATCTTCAATATCTTCGATGCTGCCCACCATTCTGGCGGGGCTGCCGTCGGAATTTCTAGAGGCGATACCCGAGCCGCGAAACCAGTGATAGGTGCCGCACTTCAAGCGCATGCGATATTCCATATCAAAGGGCTGATTTTTGAGAAAGTGGGCATCGAGTGTGTTAAATAATCGCTGCTGGTCTTCCATGTGTAGCAGGGATACAAAGTTTTCAAAGTTGGAGGCTATTTCTTGATCTTCATAGCCTAGCAATTCGTAAAATTTTGAACTCCAAAATTGCTCAGATCGATTTACATTAAGCCAATCCCAAACCCCAACACTGGCGCCCGCTATTGCCAGTTGGAAGCGCTCTTGCGCGCTTTGTTTTTCTGCCTCAAACTCCTTTCTTTGATCAATTATTTCAATAATTCCGAGCATCCGGATTGGCTGCCCAGATTCGTTTAATATGGCATTACCGGTGGACCTGAACCAGCTATAGGACCCGTTTTTCTTCAATAGTCGATGTTCAATATCGTATTCTGATCCGTCATCCAAGTGGCTCATCAACGCGCGCTGATGCGCATCTCTGTCGTCTGGATGTAGCAGCTCGTAAAACTTATCGCGACTGGGTTTAAACGCTAGGTTTTCGTACCCCAGTAATCGGAAATAGCTAGAACTCCAATAGACGTCACTGTGGTTGAGATCCACCCAATCCCATATGCCGATGTGCGTGCCTTGAACTAACAGTTCGAAGTGCTCTTTCTCTTCGGACGCATACAATGATTGGGGGTTGGGTTGAGTCATGATTGCCTTGTGAATTGCTTTGCGCTGTTGTTTGCAGGCGCGTTTCGCAGTTAATCGCTTGCTTAACTGCTCGATGAAATGTCAACGTCTAGCTGGCGAGTTTACTATTGCCATCTTTGTCTTCGCATAATTTTACACTGGGCCAAACGGAATTATTAATCCATTCAATAATTTGGTTTGTTGGAAAGGGCTTGCTTATGAAATACCCTTGTGCAACTTCGCAGCCTAGATCCTTGAGGATTTCCAGCTTTTCCTTATCTTCAACGCCTTCCGCTGTGGTGGTGAGCGACAGGTTCTTTGCCAAGTCAATGGTGGACTTTACAATGGCGTAATTCTCGGTGCGGCTGAGATCCATTACAAATGACTTGTCAATTTTCATGTCTGTGACGGGTAGGTCTTTCAGATAGGTCAGCGAAGAGTGCCCGGTACCAAAGTCGTCGATGGCAATCTGCATGCCAGCGCTGCGCAGCTTTTGTAGTGCACCCAAGGCTTTGGTGGTGTCTTCCATTACGGCACTTTCGGTGATTTCAACAATGATATTCTTCACGGGGAAATCAACGGCGTGGGCGGCCTGCATGATTTTTTTATCTATGTCTGGTTCCTGCAAATTTCTAACAGAGATATTGATTGCAACATCTAACTCATAGCCCATTTGGTGCCATAAGCTAGCCTGTTGAATGGCTTTTATGATGACCCAATCGGTTAATTGCTTGATGAGCGCCGTGCGCTCAATAATGGGAATAAAGCTATCTGGAAACAGCAGCCCACGAGTGGGGTGCTGCCAGCGAATCAGCGCCTCGAAGCCGCAGGTGGTTTTTGTGGTTAGATTAATCTTGGGTTGCCAGTGCAGTACGAGATGGTTGTTATCGATGGCATCTCTGAGCTCACCCAGAAGCGAAAGTTTGAGTGGATCAAAGTCGTCGTAGGCTTCGTGATATATGCACATAAATTCTTTGTATTTCTTTGCTGCAGATAACGCCACATCCGCACGGCGCCACAGGGTGTTGGCATCCTTCCCGTGTTTGGGATATAGGGCGGTGCCTGCGCGGATTTCCACGAGAATCGGAACGCCTGAAATTTGAATGCTCTCGTGCAGCGCATCGCCAATGCGATTAGCGATTTCAGATATTCGAATTTTACTCTCCACGGGGTTGATAAGTATGGCGAACTCGTCGCCGCCTAAGCAGCCTACGAAGTCCGTTTGCTTAGAGGTGGCCAGTAAGCGAGCGCCCACCTCTGTCAATAACAAATCACCATTGCTGTGCCCAAGGGTGTCGTTAATTTCCCGGAAGTTGTTGATATTGATAAGGATAAGGCCAAAACTATTATTGGTCTTTTCGGCCTCTAGAATATTGTTGTCTAACATGCGCAATAGTTGAGACCTGTTGCCCAATCCTGTGACCGTGTCGTGGTAGGCAAGGTGATGAAGCCGGTCTTTGGTTTTCAGGTAGTCGACGGCAAAAGAGATATCTTGCGATATTTCAGTAAGCAATTTGATTTCAACAGAATCGATCGTCATGGTGCGCTTTGAGTAGAGCATGACCACGCCAATGACATTTTCTTCGTTCAGTAGGGGCAGGCAAATGGCGGATCGATAACCTTTTAATTTCATGATGCCAGCGACCACATCGCCCTCTACGGAACTTCGAAAGGTGGTTTCCCATTGTGGTTGGCGCTTGCTAATGGCTCGTGGGATTAACGACAGCGACTCGCGATTTTCATCCGTTGTCCTAAATTGTTCTCTGGCCAACGCCTGCATGTCCTC
This sequence comes from Simiduia aestuariiviva, assembly GCF_014192475.1. GTDB lineage: Bacteria > Pseudomonadota > Gammaproteobacteria > Pseudomonadales > Cellvibrionaceae > Simiduia > Simiduia aestuariiviva. The sequence continues at coordinate 155,034 of NZ_JACHXZ010000004.1, read as the reverse complement.
TTCTGTGCCAAATTTAGCGATGGGAGCTATTGTGTCGTCTTCGTGATTAATGAATCCCATCCAGGCGAGGTCGAATTCTCCAACTTGCACGGCGACTCGGCAGGCGTCGTTAAACAATTCTTGATAGCTATCTGCCCTCACGATCAAGTTATTGATGTTGCTCAACAGCGCATAGAGCCTGTTCATACGCAGAATATTAAATTGCGCATGCTTCCTGGCGGTGATGTCTTCTGCAGTGCCTGCGATGCGTGAGAGTTTTCCATTTTCATCGAAAATTGGAAACCCGCGTATGACAATCCATTTGAGATCTCCGTCGGGTTGGGTGATGCGAAATTCGGATTCTCCCAGCCCTGTGTTTCTTAATGCATCTATGAGCGCAGCCACTTTTGGCCTGTCGGGTGGCAATACCGATTGCAGGATGGATGATGGTTCCTGGTGAATCTGATCCAGCGAGCGGCCCCAGATTCGCTCATAGGCTGGGCTGACATAGAGTACTTGGCCTCGGATGGGGGACACCAAGAAGAACGCTTCTTGTATATTTTCGGCAAGCTGCCTAAAGCGCTTTTCAGATTCCGCAAGGCGGGAAAAGGTGTCAGATAGCTCGGTAGCCTGGGCAAATTGCTGGGCCACATTTCGTCCAAAGGAAATCCAATCTTCTTCAATTAAAAGCTGCTGGTCGGCGAACATGATGAACAAACCCCAGGCGCCCTCTTTACCTCTAATAGGTACGAGCAGTGCAGAGCGCGATCCGGATGTTTGTAAAATATTATCAGAAATCTCACAATCTACCTTGAAGGTGGGTACCGCAATGGGTATTTCACCTTGCATGACTTTAATCAGCGACTTTCTGCAATTTAGGCCGTTTTTTAATTCATCTATCTTCCCTGCGAAGCCGAATTGCGCTCTCAGCTTTAGCGGGTTGTGAGCATCACCATAATAAAAAACACCGTGGGAAAGGCCGGCGCTGTCCAGACAGCGAGCGAGGATGTCGTCCAGTACCAATTGATTGCCCTTAAATTGAATCAAGGAGTCTGCAATGGCACCTATTTGGCCAAGGATAGTATGTTGAACGTAACTGCGTTGGCGACTAACGAGGTTGAGGCTGACCTGTCGCTCCAGCTGCTGGAGCATTCGATTGTGAATTTCATCGTCAATATCAGCATCAATTTCAGCGTCAGTTATAGAGGGTATAGATCCGCCATTTGATGTTGAAGGGGTGTGGCTTGCTAAACAGCTTTCTACAGTATCAATGATTTTTTGAATTCCTTGAGAGCGATACACATAGCCGTTGGCGCCGATTTTACTGGCCAACTTTTGGTCGATATCTTCAACGTAGTTGGCGCTGCACAGAACGATGGGTATGTGTTGGATGGCATCATCTTCGCGCACCGCTTTGCAAAACTGAAAGCCATCCATGCGCGGCATCAAGACGTCGGACACAATGACGTCGGGTACGTATTGTTGCGCTAGTTCCAGCCCTTGGACACCGTCGGCCCCACTGATCACTTTGAACCCTGCGTGGGCAAATTGAAGGCCTGTGAATTTGAGTTGAATTGGGTCGTCGTCAACAATTAAAACTAATCGGTTGTGGCCTTCAACACGCGTTGTGCTTTTCTTGCTCGGCAGGTGATTGGCTATACATTTTACGAGCAGGGATGGCTCAACGGGTTTTAGCAAAAAATCGGTAAAGCCAGCGTTGGCAATGCGAGCTTCCTCCACCATGGAAATAAAGCCACTAAAAGCAATAATGGGGATGCTTTCGCCGTTGGGCATAGCCCTAAGTTCTTTGATAAGTTGCAAACCATCGGTGTCGGGCAGGCGCATGTCCTGCAGAATGATGTCCGGTGCAACACGATCAAGCGTTTGGTGGGCTTCCTCGCCCGTGGTGCACACGAGCACGGAATAGCCTTCAGTTTCTAGGGTTAGACGTACTAATTTTACCGTCAGTGGGTTATCTTCTACCAAAAGAATTTTATGTTTATCTGGCTCAAATACAGCGTCACTTTTGGTCATAACTACTACCCATAATGCAATCAAATCCTATCGGTTGGGATGACCTAGCGGGGGCCTTTGTCGGTAGGCAAGAATTGAGACATTGTTGCTACGAAGTCGCGCGTGTCGATGGGCTTGGTGATGTAGCCCGCACAGCCGCTTTCACGCGCGCGCTCATCGTCACCTTTCATGGCGTAGGCCGTTAGCGCGACAACCACCACATCTTTGAATCGTGGATCTTTCTTGATCTGGCGCGTGAGCGTCAAACCGTCTACACCGGGCAGTTGAATATCCATTAGAATGAGATCTGGCAGGAATGTCTCCAGCACTTCCAAGGCTTCATCCGCACCCATGGCAGTTTGAATGTTGTAGCCTTCGCCCTTAAGGAGCAGGCATACCAGCTTTAGATTCGCGAAACTATCATCGACTACTAATACGGATTTTCCTTGATGTCCAACTGCATCCAAGTCCTTGTTGCTGTCAATTAATCCATCGCTATTACTCATAGTTCGTCACTCTTAACAATTATCGTCTGCCGTTTAACTACATTTAGTTGGGTTTGGAATCGGTGCGTGTCGCCCTAGTTCTGTTAGCAGCGCTCTATGGCCATCGGATTTATTGAGGTAACTTGTGGCCGCGGCTAAATTTTTACGCTGTGATGTTGTTGATAACTCAGTTTCCGTCCAAATGATGACCGGAATATCTCGACTGTGAGAATTCAGCTTCAGTTGTTCCAGAACCTCGACCCCGCCCATGGCGGGCATCACTAAGTCGAGAATGATTATGTCCGGTTGTTCGATGACGAGCGAGGTGAGCGCCTGCTGGCCATTGTCGAAGCAGTTGCATTGATAGCCCGCGTCTAACAGATGCTGCTGTACCAGTTTAAGGTCGCTTGGGTCGTCATCGATTACCATCACCTGATTGCGCATCTTGCCGTGCTTTTCCGTTCGCTTGATGGCTGCAATGAGTGCTGCGGGTTCAGTGGGTTTGGGCAAGACTTCCTGCACCGCAATCGTTGCCAAGTGATTATTGGGCAGTGCGGTGATTACAATTATTGGGGTGGTTTCGTTGGGCGTTTCGGCACGGATTCTGGATACGACATTGATGCCATCTATATCAGACAGGCTTAAATCCACTGCGATGGCGTCCCATTGTTGCAGCCGCGCCAAGTTGAGGGCCTCTTCGCCCGTTGCCACGCCCTGGGGTTCATAGCCCTCACTGACCAACAGGTTGACGTAGTGCTCGCGTTCTATGGCATTACTTTCAACCACTAGGATTTTGGGCAGGTGCCATTGAGAGGATTCTATGGCTATTTTTGCTGGCTCTTCGTCGAGATGGTCTGGCCTGAGTGACAGGGGCAATATGGCGTAAAAATGACTGCCTACGCCAATTTTGCTGTCTACGCCTACTTTGCCGCCCTGAGCCTCGACAATGCGCTTAGTCAATGCCAGCCCTAGGCCTGTCCCTTGGTGGCGCTTGCCGATACTGGCATCTAACTGTTCAAACTCAATGAACAGGCGCGATAAATTTTCAGGTGCTATGCCGTCGCCGGTATCGCGCACGCTGATTTTAAAGTAGTCCTCGTCGACGTATTCGGCTGATACGCAAACCTGCCCGCCTTCGGGGGTAAATTTCAACGCATTGGACAGGTAGTTGTAGAGTACCTGTTTCAATCGCGCTGCATCGCCAATGACATCCTTAATGTCGTTGTCAATTTCTACATCCACTTGGATATTTCTAGCGGCAGCGATGCTGCGAAGCGTATCGCGAATGCCGTGAATGAGCTGGTGAATTTGAATGGGCTTGGCGTCAAAGTCGAGTTTGCCCGCTTCGACTTTAGCGAGATCGAGTACGTCGTTGATGAGCTGTAACAGATGCCGGGCGCTGGTGAGAATATCGCCGAGATACTCCTTGTGATTTTCGGCAATGGGTCCAACCTTGCCATCGGACATCAATTCCGAAAATCCGATGATCGAATTGAGGGGCGTGCGCAGTTCATGGGACATGTTGGCGAGAAATTCGCTTTTCATGCGGTTGGCTTCCTGCGCGCTGCGCTTTTCATCCTCCAAGTCTTCAAGAATGTTGAGTACCGCTTTTTGGGTGGTTTCTAGACGTTGCTTCTCGTCCCCAATATCCTCGAGGATGTTAACCACCGCACGCACGTAGTCGGTAGACGTGGGCGCGTCCACATAATCGTGATTGATGGAATCTTTGGCCGTTGAGCTATTCATGCGTCATGTTGCCGTTTAAGCTCTTCGATTTCTTTCTTGAGCTCGATCATTTTTAATTCGCGGCCCACCGTGACTTTTTGGAAACGTTCCAGCTCTGATAGTCGCTCCAGTTCGCGCGAGCGCTGGTCGGCAACTTCCGCCTCGGCCTTTTTCTGTGCGGTCACATCACGTGCTGCGGCAAAGGCTCCGAGCACGTTGCCTTTGGTATCTTTGTACACAGAGGCGTTGTAAACCACGTTGATGAGCTTGCCATCGCGGTGGCGAATGGTAAGCGGGTAGTCGGTTACAAAGCCCATGGAGAATACCTGCTGATATCCGTCTCGGGCTTTATCGGGCTCAGTGAAGTAGTCTGAAAAGTCGGTCCCGATGAGCCGATCTCTGTGCACCCCGGTCACTTTTATGGTGGCCTCATTTACGTCGGTAATCTTACCTTCTGAGCTAATGGTCACCAGCGGATCTAATGAGGCCTCGATCAAGCTTCGTGCGTATTCCGAAGCGGCGAGCAATTGCTCTTCTGCGCGCTGCTTTTCTGAAACGTCGCTACTCATCAACAGGTAGCCGATGGGATTTCCTGCGGCATCGTTGCGTCGGGTGACCACCACGTTGGCGGCAAATTTAGAGCCATTTTTTCGAACGCGGGTAAATTCGCCCTCGGCCAAACCTTCCCGGTAGGCCACGTCGATCATGTTTTTTACTAGGCCAGAGTCTAGATCTTCCTGCGTATGTAGAATCTCAGAGCTCTTGCCGACAATTTCCTCGGCGGTGTAGCCATAGTTTCGCCGGGCACCCTCATTCCATGTCAGAATTTTGAAGTCCAGGTCTTTACCGATGATGGAGTATTTGATGGAACTTTCGAGGATGTTATCTAACAGGTTTTGGGTTTCGGCAAATTCGCGCATAACGCGTTTCTGCTCGGTGACATCGCGAGCGGCCGCGAATACACCGAGTACATTGCCGCGGGTGTCTTTGTAGACGGACGCGTTGTACAGCACGTCGGTGAGCTTGCCATCTTTGCCGCGAATCGTCAGTGGGTAGTCGGTGACGAAGCCTTCATCAAATACGCGCTGATAGCCTTCGCGCGCTTTGTCGGGCTCAGTAAAGTACACGGAGAAATCGGTGCCCACCAGTTTTTCCCTTGGGATGCCCGTCACTTCCATGGTGGCCTGGTTGACGTCAGTAATCTTACCTTCGGGGCTGATGGTGACCAGTGGATCGAGACTGGCTTCAATCAGACTGCGCGAATATTGTGAGGCCTCTTTCTGGGCGGTCACATCGCGAGCGGCGGCGAATACACCGAGTACATTGCCGCGGGTGTCTTTGTACACTGAGGCGTTGTACAGCACGTCAGTGAGCTTGCCGTTTTTATGGCAGATGGTGAGTGGGTAATCGGTGACAAAGCCTTCATCAAAAACGCGCTGGTAGCCTTCTCGCGCCTTATCGGGCTCGGTAAAGTAAATCGAGAAATCGGTGCCGACAATTTTCTCCCGCGGTAGCCCCGTGACCTCAATGGTGGCTTCGTTAACGTCGGTGACTTTACCCTCGGGGCTGATGGTAACCAGCGGGTCGAGACTCGCCTCAATCAAGCTGCGAGAGTATTGCGATGCCTCTTTTTGAGCGGTGACGTCGCGCGCCGCCGCAAATACACCTAGTACGTTTCCGCGCGTATCTTTATATACCGATGCGTTATAAAGAACATCGGTTAATTTGCCATTTTTGTGGCGAATGGTGAGTGGGTAGTCGGTGACGAAGCCCTCTTCAAAAACCCGCTGATAGCCTTCGCGCGCTTTATCGGGCTCCGTGAAATAGATGGAGAAGTCGGTGCCAACAAGGTGGCTGCGTTGAACCCCGGTCACCATGATGGTGGCTTCGTTAACGTCGGTGATTTTACCTTCCGGGCTAATGGTCACCAGCGGGTCCAGGCTGGCCTCAATCAAACTGCGCGAATATTGTGATGCCTCTTTTTGGGCGGTTACATCGCGCGCCGCCGCAAATACACCTAATACCTTACCTTGGGCATCTTTATAGACAGAAGCGTTATATAGAACATCCGTCAGTTCGCCATCTTTGTGTCGAATGGTGAGCGGGTAGTCGGTGACGAAGCCCTCTTCAAATACCCGTTGGTAACCTTCACGGGCTTTATCGGGTTCGGTAAAGTAAATGGAAAAATCGGTGCCCACCAAATGTTCCCGCTGCACACCGGTCACCTTAATGGTGGCCTCGTTAACATCGGTGATTTTACCTTCGGGGCTAATGGTAACAAGGGGGTCAAGGCTGGCTTCAATAAGGCTACGGGCGTATTGAGACGCTTCCTGCCCTGATTGTGCGTGGCTGATTGGCGCATCTTCAGGCAGTGATTTATTCATCAAAAACTCCGTTTAAATATGTTCTTGGAATGAGAGTCGTCTTTTTCCCATTGTGTATCTGGTTGGGAAAGGGCTGCTTGAACCCACGATTTGAGAAGTTTCTGGATGTTTCGCCAATCGCCACAGCGCAGGAATAAATGGCCTGCCAGATTTGGCGCTTTCTATTCCCTATGGATGAATCGAGCTTCTCTATTAGAGGTTTAGCTCACGGGGAGATTTTTTCCATTGATGTCAACGATTTTGGATTGTTTTTTTCGCTTTCACCGCTCGGTTTATTGCACCGCGAGTCTATTGGTTATTATCGGTAGCACAGGAAGCCAATTCGCGCCATGTATCGATATTTATTGTTGCCGATAAGTAGCAGAGACTGCAGTGTGATAAGTTTTTCCCAAGGTGATTTTGGCGGGGCATGGGAAGCGCTGGCGACGATCGCGTTATTGGCGTGGCCATAAAAGTGCCATGTGCGTCCGTGAGTGTAAGGGTTTTCCTGACGCAAAGCCGTGCCGCCATTTGTTTGAAATTGCATGGATGTCTAATTGCAATCGGCGCGCATCGTGGTCGAGGCTTTTTGTGTCGTTCTGCTATGGCCAGCAAAGTTAAAATCGTTGTTTAGCAGTGTTGTGCGGTGCGTTAAAGGCAAGCAACTAAAATCAGATAGAAGTCAGATAAAGCTAGTTAAAGATCAGGTAAAAATCAGAAAATAGATTTTTCCATTTATTGATTTAATTCGCTATGTGCGTGCAGATAAAAACGACAAAGTAGCAGATCAATAATAAGTTGAGATAAAGCTCGCTATCTGAGGCTTATGTCTATACTATCCTTCGCAGCTAGAAAGAAGTCTCTAATTTAAAATCTGCATTGCGCTGTCTTATTCGTAATTCCTCGTCCTGAAGTTTCTAAGTTCCAGTCTATTTTTTTGCAATTCAAGCCTCTTGAAGGCACACATTTAGTTAAAATTCAGGTAAGCATTATGTCTACTACCGTTCAGGGCACTGTTAAGTGGTTCAACGAAGCAAAAGGTTTTGGTTTTATCGAGCAGGCGTCAGGCCCCGATGTGTTCGCGCACTTCAGCTCCATTGCCAGCGCCGGTTTTAAAACCCTCGCTGAGGGTCAGCACGTTGAATTCAGCGTGACCGCCGGCCAAAAAGGCCCGCAGGCAGAAAATATCGTCGCTATTTAAACCCTAGCCGCGCACTAAAAAAGGGTAGCCCTACAGGGGCTGCCCTTTTTTAATGGCTGAAATATTACTAAGCACATGGCTTTGGATTGTGTGCTGCGCGCCCGCTTTGGGCGAAACGAATATTGCTGCGCAATATGTTACCCTCCCTTTTCGTTCTTAAACACGCTAGGGAAGCCCCCATTTATGCCTCCGCTATTTGAAGAAATTGACAGCCAACCCTCAGCCCTTGGGGAAATTTCCCTGCGTAAACGGGTCATTCCCGCGCTGGGTACCGAGCCCATTTACGAAGTGAAATTGGGTGAGGAGTACTTAATGTCGAGCATGTTTGTGGAGGCGGAAGAGCAGCTGTCTCATCTGGGCTTGGCGGCCGTGGCGGGTGAGCAGTTGAGCGTGGTCGTGGGCGGCCTGGGGTTGGGTTATACCGCAGTGGCGGCGCTCGAAGACAGTCGTGTGACAGAATTGTTGGTGGTCGATGCACTTGAGACGGTAATTGATTGGCACCGCCAGGAATTGGTGCCGCTGGGTAGGGTGTTAAATGCCGATGGCCGTTGCCGCTATGTGCTGGGTAGTTTTTTCGACTTGGCGGTGGGCGCACAGGGTGGATTTGACACCGCGCAACCGGGGCGCCAGTTCGACGCTATCCTATTGGATATAGATCACTCGCCCAGTGAGTTTTTAAACGCGGGCAATGCACAGTTTTACACTGGCGAAAAACTGCAGGCCATGGCCGCCCAGCTGAAGCAGGGCGGGGTATTTGCGATGTGGTCGCAGAACAGTCCCGATCAAGGCTTTATGGCGCTGTTGGGTGAAGTGTTTGCTGACGTCAGTTCGCACATCGTGTCTTTCTACAATCCGTTCCAGCAGGTCAATGCCACGAATACGGTGTACGTGTGTAAAATGCCCTCCGGTATTGAAGACGTTTAGTTGGGTGTTAATAGAGGACAAGGAAGATGAAGTTGACCCAAACGTTGTTCCCCTTTTTACGCACACTGAGTGCAATTGGTCTGGCCAGTTTCATGGCCGTGGATGCCCGTGCGGGCTCAGCCGTCGAACAATTGAACCCGGCAACGAGGGCTTTGCTCGGCCAGGAAATGCGTGCGCTAGAGCAGGGTATGCACCAGCTGGTATCTGCATACGTTGCCGGTGATATGGTGCGCGTGGCACAGACAGCCGGACAAATGAAAGATGGATATATCATGCGCCAGCAACTGACGGCGGCACAACGCCAAGAGTTGACGACAAGCTTGCCCGATGAATTCAAGCTGCGCGATCAGGATTTTCACCGCTATGCCGCCATGCTTCAGCACGTTGCCGAAGAAAAGCACACTGATCTGGTGAGTTACTACTACCTGAAAATGATGGATGCCTGTATTGGCTGCCACGATCGCTACGCGCGCTCTCGTTTTCCGGCGCTCATTGAAGATGGCCACAAAGATTCGCAGCACCAGCGCTCAGAGGGGCATCACCATTGAGGCGTCGGCGGCGTTTTCTTTCTGGGGCGAGCGCGGCTGTGTTGCGTGTCGCTAAGCCAGTGCAATGACTACAGGCGAGGTAATGAATTTGGCGCTGGCCATCTTGGCGCTATTGATCATCTTTGAAGGTGTGATCAATTTGTACCGCGTGTTAATTCGGCGGCACTGGCCCAGCACAGTGGCTGTCATAGCGCGCGCCATACCGACCGAACTGGCTACATTTAGCGATTGGTTTGATCAAGCAGTGCTGGGCCGCTCCCGCTCCGATGAATCCCATGCGCGTGCGCAGGTGCTGTGTTATGTCTACGCGCTCGAAGGCTTCAAGTATGTGGGTACACGGCTGCATGCGGCACCCACTTGGCCGTTAGCGCGCAATCGTATTTCGGGGCTTGATGAGGGTGAAAAGGTTCGGGTGTTCCATCACCCTAAATATCCGCACATCGCCTTTTTAGCGCAGTCCTATGCCTGGCCGGCACTGTTGCGATTGGCCGTGGGTGCGGCCCTGTTTTTGCTGGTATTTATGCGCTAGTCGTTTGGTTGTCGTCTTTGTGAGCGCGGAAATCAGATCGCACATGCAGGTCCCGTTGTGGGAATGGAATTTCAAAACCGTTGCGTTTTAGGGCGCTCTCTAAGGTCCACAGGTATTCTGATTTGGTGGTTGTCGGTCGCTTAGCGGCTTCATCAGATACCCAAACCGCAAGTACAAAGTCGAGGCTCGAATCGCCAAAGCCGGTCATAAATACCCGTGTCCCGTGATCGGGCTCATCGTTGACGGTTATCGAGAGCGCATTGGCAGCCTGAATGATAACCTCCCGCATTTTGTCCTTATCTGTGCCGTAGGCTACGCCAAAGGGAATGCGAAAGCGCACCAAGCCTTCGCGCAGTGTCCAATTCGTTACTTGGCCAGAAAGAAACTCTGAATTGGGAATTAACACATCCATATTGTCAGGGGTATTGATCAGCGTAGAGCGCACATTAATTTCTTTAATGGTGCCAAAAATACCCGACTGTAGTTCAACTACGTCGCCCACATTGATGTTGCGTTCGAACAACATGATGATGCCCGAAATAAAATTGTTGGCGATGCCTTGTAAACCGAAGCCAATGCCAACGGACAGGGCGCCCGCAATAATGGCCAGCTTGGTGAAATCAAAACCCGCCACCGATAGCGAAAGAATTATCGCCAGCGTCATGATGCCGTAGTGCAGTATGCGCCCAAATGAATAGGCGGCGCGCGCATCGAATGTGCGCTTTAAGTGCGCAATGCGCATGATGGACCGCTGAACAAGATTCGAGATGATTACGCCAGCGATGAGGACCGCGAGCATCTTGGTAAGGCCAAAAACCGTTAACCGGTAACCTTCATAATCGATCAGCGCAAAACTAAGAATATCTTGCATGGGTTATAGCCACCGTTTTTTTCGAACAAATGTCACACCGAAGACCACAAAGGCCACCATAAAGCCGAGCACAAAAAAGTAGCTATACTGCCAGCTAAGTTCGGGCATGTTCTGAAAATTCATGCCGTAGATACCGGCTACCAGTGTCAGGGGTAGGAAAATGGCGGTGACGATGGTGAGCAACTTCATTATGTTATTGGCGCGGTGTGCACTAATGGAGATAAATCCGTTGATCAAGTCTGTGGTTAATTCTTGATACAAATTAGACAAGCTAGCCAGCCGCTCAAAGTGTTCAAATAGGTCTATTAATTCGTGTTCGTCAAAGGCCAAAAGGTGCGGCCGTTGATCGTTTATGATTTCATCGATAAGGTCTTTCTGATACAAAAAAGATCGGCGTGCTTTCTTCAGTTGGGAGCCGTAATTCAAAAGTTCACCGAGTAAGTCGTCAGTGTTAGTTTCAAATATTTCATCTTCGATCTTGCTGAGACGTAGTTCAATCTCAAACATAATGGGAAGAAAGCGATCTACAATTCCGCGCAAGATGCTATAACACAGTTGGCCCATGCCGCCGACGGGCAATTTTTTGTCGTCGGTGACTTGCGCCCATTGCTTATCCACAGAATGCGATGGGTGGCTATGGCGCGTAATGATGTGAGAGTTGTCTACAAATAGCGCCAATTGCAAGCGGGTCATGTTTTCGTAGTTGCCGTCTTGCTTGAGCTCGTGCATCAGCAAAAATATATGGTCATCAAACGCTTCGTATTTTGGTGGGTGCCGGTGCCGTTGTGCATCACGGTGAGCCAGTGGGTTGATGTCAAAGTCTTCCAGTGCGCGCGCCTCTGATTCGCTGTCGGCACCGCATATATCCAACCACAGAAAATAATCACTGTTGTGATACATCGGCAGTAACTCTACGCCGCCTTGCTGCTCAAGCTCGCCTTTGGCATTAAACAGCAATGCCCTAATTGTCATACCGCTCTCCCCATGGGTCTATGTGGCGCAATTCTGGGTCGTTGAGGTCTTCCATTTGCTCGTGAAATTTTTCGACGGTTTTGACTGCGTCTTTCACGGTTTCAAACTTGGCCACGTGAAACAGGGCCTCGCCTTCGTTCACTACGGGAATATTGTTGCGTCCGATCACTATGCCGTTCACCGGCGAGCGCACTTCCAGCTCCAAGGTGCCGTAGGGGTCTACGATTAGCGCCAGTACATCATCTTTTTTGACGCGCGCGCCCAGTTCGGCATTCGCCACCATCATGCCATCGTGGCCGGCGCGCACCCACTGGCTAGAGGTGGCGAGTATGGGTTCGATATTTTTCTTAGTGCGTTTGCGCGATTTAAACATGCCGAGATGGCTCATAACCCCAAGCACGCCTTTGACGCCGCCGTTGATGGAGGGCTCGTCAAAGCGCAAGGCTTGACCGGCTTCGTACAAAATAAACGGTTTGCCGAGTTTGTCTGCGGCATCTCTAAATGAACCGTCCAATACACTGGAGTGCATCACCACGGGAGCGCCAAATGCCTGTGCCATTTCTACGTTGGCCTCGCTTTCCAAATTGGCGCGGATTTGCGGCAAATTTGAACGGTGTATGGCGCCGGTGTGCAGATCCACCACGTGGGTGCACTGCTCGAGCAATTGGGTGCGAATGAGATAGGCAATGCGCGAACCGAGCGAGCCTTTTTCGCTACCCGGAAAGCACCGGTTTAAATCGCGCCGGTCCGGTAGGTAGCGAATTTGTTGTATAAAGCCAAAGGCGTTGACGACGGGCACCAAAATTAAGGTGCCGTGGAGTCGGTTTAATGCCGGCAACTTTGCCAGTCGGCGGCACACCTCTATGCCATTTAATTCGTCGCCGTGGATGGCGGCGGTGACCAGCAGCACAGGCCCTTCGTATTTGCCGTGAATCACTTCCACACCGATTGACAACGGTGTGTTGGTGTACAGCTTGCCTATATCCATCTGCAGCATGGCGCGCGTACCGGGCGCGACAGTTGCATCTAGAATTTCAAACGGTAAGCGTTTCGCTTTGCCGGTGTTGGGCATGCTGTTAACCCTTACCTTTGGTCTTGGAGGTGTGGGCCTTGGCGTTCTTTTCCATCCATTCAATGATGGCGCCAGCGATATCTTTACCCGTTGCTGCTTCAACCCCCTCTAATCCGGGCGAGGAGTTAACCTCCATGACAACTGGGCCCGCCGATGAGCGCAATAAATCGACACCCGCCACGTTCAAGCCCATGGTGCGCGCAGCGCGTACCGCGGTTTCCCGTTCCTGGGGCGAAATTTTGGCGAGCGAGGCGGAGCCGCCGCGGTGCAGGTTCGAGCGGAACTCACCCTCTTTGCCCTGGCGCTTCATGGCACCCACCACTTTGTCGCCCACAACGAAGCAGCGAATGTCCGCACCGCCGGCTTCTTTCACAAATTTCTGCACCATGATGTTGGCACCCAGGCCCATGAAGGCCTCCAAAATACTTTCGGCAGCCTTGCGATTTTCAGCCAGCACCACGCCAATTCCCTGTGTGCCCTCCAGTAATTTAATCACCAGGGGGGCGCCGCCCACCATGTCGATGAGGTCGGGAATATAGCGGGTTTGGTTGGCAAAGCCGGTGGTGGGCAGGCCGATGTTTTTGCGCGCCAACAACTGCATAGAGCGCAACTTGTCGCGCGAGCGAGAAATGGCAACCGACTCGTTCAGCGGGTAGACGCCCATCATTTCAAATTGGCGCAACACGGCGGTGCCGTAAAAGGTCACGGATGCGCCAATGCGGGGAATGACGGCATCAAAACCAAGCAACTCTTTGCCCTTGTAGTGCATGTCGAGGTCTGAGGGGTTGATCGCCATGTAGCAACGCAGCGCGTCGATGACCTCCACTTGGTGGCCGCGGGCTTCGGCTGCTTCTTGCAGGCGTCGCGTTGAATACAAGTTTGCATTGCGCGATAGGATTGCGATTTTCATGGTGACACCTCACTGTGCGTCGGCGCTAGGCCGAACGGATTGCATATAGGAACCCTGGGAATCCACCAAAAATCGGTTTTCTAGGGCTTTGCGGCCGAGCAACATCCGAAATTTCATATTGTCGCGGCTGGTCAGGGTTAATTCTGCGCGAAACTGGTAATCGCCCAAGCACACTTGGGTTTCTATGACTGGGCGCAGTTCTTCGTGGCCACCTGAGTCGCGTACCACGCGCTTGTCGATCACGCGCGCCTCGGTAAACCACTCGCGATCGCTCTTTTGAATGGGGTGCACGCCGATGCGCACCCACTCTTCCCCATCGCGCTCAAAAAACTCCATGGCAAAGGTGTGTAGCGCTGACGTACGGGCGCCGGTATCCACTTTTACCTTGATGTTTTTGATGCCCAATTCAGGCAGGGCAACCCATTCGCGCCAGCCAACACAGGGCAGGGGTTCGACGGGTGAGTTCACATCGGTCATAACAGTCCTTAGTACACATTCTTATTATGCGGGTAGGTCGCAAGTGTCTGGCCGAAGACAGCCGGCCGGGCAGGGGGGTTAATCATTGCGCTAACCACGCTGTAAGTCTAGCAGTCTATAGGCATTGGTTGGTTTTCCCGTTTGATAGCACGGCGGTCATTAAGTGAATGCGCAATGGCTGTGGTCGGTAGGGAGGTTTCTAGCCTGCGCCGCTCAAAAGCCCGCGCCGTTTAAATTTTAAGTGAATTGTGACCGAAAGGGTGTGGGCCTATGGCATCTGTTGCATACATTAACCCTGTAAACTGTAGGGGATTCAAATGCCTGCAGAGTTTTGATAGATTCTCTCTAGCTCTCAATGAGCTGAGGCTGCCCCTTGTCGCGACTGAAATAGCGGGTTTGGGGTACTGCCGATAATAAAATACACGCCGTTGAAACGGCGGATTTGAACATCAATTTAAGGGTGGTGAGCTGTGACCGAGTAGCAATTGCGCTACTGGCCTGCCAACAGTTAGGAACGATGCCAAGGTTAATAGCGGCGTCGCAGTATTCATTAATTGGAATCGAGTTCGAAGGTTACCCACATGCAAGAGTGGTTTTTGCGCCCCGGTCAGGCGCCCAGTGAAAAACATCGCGCCAAGGCACAGGCTTGGCAGCGGCAACTGACAAAACCCGACGGTTCCCTAGGGCGACTTGAGTCGCTCGCCGTCGAGCTGGCTGCGCTACAACAGCGAAAACACCCGGAGCTAAAAAAGGTCAATATTTGCGTTTTTGCGTCGGATCACGGCGTATGCGCAGAATTGGTATCGGCCTTTCCGCAGGTGGTCACTGCGCAAATGGTCAACAACTTTATCAATGGCGGCGCCGCCATCTCGGTATTGGCCAAGGCGCTCAAGGCAGAGTTTGAAGTGGTGAGCTTAGGCACGGTGGCACCTGTGCACGAAATGAGCGCGGTGCGCGATGAAACCATTGCCCGGCAGTCTGGTAATATCACCTGCGCAGACGCCATGACCGACGGTGAATTGGCGCAAGCCATGGACATTGGACGCGAGGCGGTGGCCCGGGCTGTGGAGACTGGCTGCGAGCTATTTGTGGCCGGTGAAATGGGCATCGGCAACTCCACGGTGGCAACTGCCATGTTGGCGCGCTTGCTCGATCAGCCCGCTGCCTCATTGGCGGGACCCGGCACGGGGTTGCCGCTCAACCGCATGGCCCACAAAATTGCCGTTATTGAGCGCGCCCTTGCACATCACCGGCACGTAAAGGCGCCGCTTGATGTATTGCGCTGCTTGGGTGGGTTTGATATCGCCGCTCTCGTCGCCAGTTACATTGCCTGCGCCCAAGCCAAATTGCCGGTGCTGGTGGATGGTTACATCTGCGGTGTGGCAGCGTTGACGGCTGTCTGCATCAATCCCAGTGTGCGCCCTTGGCTATTGGCATCACACCGCTCCACCGAGCCCGGGCATGGCGCAGTTTTGCAGGCCTTGAAGGCCGAGCCCCTGTTGGATTTAGGTATGCGACTCGGCGAGGGCAGCGGGGCGGCGCTTGCGGTGCCACTGTTGCGGATGGCCTGTGACCTGCACAACAATATGGCGACGTTTAACGAGGCGGGCGTCAGCGAGCATTAAACTCCCTCCAGTGCGCGTCGGTAAGGCGACGCGCAGCTCCTCTAATTCAACCAAGAATACAGCGCTGCTTATTTATTGCTTCGCTAAGTGGGTTGCGCTATGCAAAGATTGCGTGGCGGCGGGCAGTAATGCGGCCATGTCGCGGCCCTGAATTTATAAAACCGTTTAAAAAGGATGTAACAATGCAGTGGGATTTTTTGTTGGCAACACTGATGAATTTAAGTGTGAATTTGTTGTACACACTGGTGGCCTTGTTTGTTGGTGTTAAAGCCTTGCTCATGATTGACGACCGGCTTTTGAAAAACGTGAGCTTTGAAGAAGAGCTGAAAAACGGCAACGTGGCCGTAGCCATTTTCGCGTCATCTATTTTGATTTTTGTGGCGTTGATCGTCACTTTTGGATTTAAGGGTTGATGCGTAGTTTGCTGGCGTGGGTGGTGGTGTTCGTTGTTGCCGTCCAGTTTTTTGCCAATTTGAAACACCAACGACTCGAAGAGGCTAAGGCCGCCGCGCAGCGCGAGATCCGCTTGCAGGAAGATCGCGCCTATCAACAGAGTGTTGCGGCGTTGAAAGCAGCCGACACACAATCGGGCCCGCGCGCTGGCGCAATTAGATTGTTGCTGAACGACGTGATTTTTAACGAGTCACAGTTGCACACCCTGCTAGGTGCAGACAATCAGCGCTCGGCATTTTTCGCCTACAAGTTACACGGCGTTGAACATGCAACCGCCTCGGCTATGGGCTTGGATCAGCGGCATCATTTCGTCAATGCCTACCTAGAGGGTTACAGCCCCTTTGCTACCGACAACGTATTCATTCCCCTGTCGGTGTTGGCGCGCCGAAAAACCTACATGTTGGACGAGCTCAACCACGGTGGTGAGGAGGTGTGGCAAACCAGCCGGCAGGCGTATTTGTACACCCGCGGCGACTGTGAAGATCACGCCATTGCATTGGCCGATTGGTTGATCGATATGGGTGAAGATGCACGGGTGGCGCTGGGTAAATACGATGGGGGTGGTCACGCGTGGGTGGTGCTAATTAAAGACGGGCAAGAATTTATTTTGGAGGCCACCCAAAAAAATGGGCTAGGGGGATTGCGCCGCTACCCACTGGCCAGCACCCTGCCAAAATACGAACCGCAGTTTCAATTTAACCGCACGTCATTTTGGGCAAATGTGGGCAGTACCTTTACGACCAGCTACCGGTCGAGCGTGTGGATAGAAAAAAGTCGCTACGGGGCTATGTAATTGCACGCGGGGTGGTGCGCCGCGCTGGCGCTATTGATCGTCGGAGACGGGCAAAATATCCGCCGGGCCCAACGGTCGACCATCGTGCGACAGCACCCGCAGCGGTTGTATGGGCTGATTGTCGCGCCGGTCTAGAAAGGTCAGTGGCGAGCGCTCTGGATCGGGGCGCCAGCGATCAAACCACTGCGCAAAGCCAATCATGATGGGCATTAATTCCCACCCTTTAGCCGTCAGTTTGTACTCCATTCGCCGGCCACCCTCTTGCACGGGCTGCTTAGACACAATCTCTTCTGTCTCAAGGCGCTTTAAGCGCTCGGTCAAAATATTCCGAGAAATGCCCAGCTCCTCCACCATCTGATCAAAGCGCCCGGTGCCGCCCGCCAACATCAAGTTGCGCAGCACCAGCATCGACCAAGCTTCACCCACCACATCCATAGAGCGGGCCACGGGGCAACACAGGTGTGAAAAGTTATTTTTGACCATGGAGTTCTGCCTTTGAATTGACTGCAATATTAGTTGCAAAAAACAACTAAAGCAATTATCTTAAGTTTCGTTATGCAACCGTTGTGTTTCGAAACTAAACCCTGCGGTTGGCTGTTGTCGCACGGCAAGCTGCGCAGAGATCTAGCTGCGTAGCAATGCCTTTATAGAAACACCACCCTAGTGATACCCCAAGGAGAATCCCCATGGCCACCCGTATGTTATTTGCTGCACTGGCGCTCGTCGCCGCCCCCACGTTTGCCAGCGGCCTAAGTCAGTCTGAAGCCCGAGCGCTGTGCGATACCCAGGTATCGGAACGTCAAGCCGATCAGTCGGACTTTAAATTTCGACGCAATTCCATGAGCGACTACCGTCGTGGGGTCTACACCTTTATGTACAACTATCGCGCCCAATCCGCTGGCGACACGGTATCGCGCAAAGTGAAATGCGTTATCGAAAAAGACGGCGGTGCCATTCAGACCTTGGAGGTTGAAGCGGGCCGCTGGAATTTCTAAAGGCCGTTGCACTGCCCGCGCGCAGCCTCCCCCGGGGCGCAGCGTGTGGGCAGTTTAGTGGGCCGCCAGAAGATACACACTCGAGCCCACAATCCAGAGTCCGGCCAGAATTTTGAGTCGGTGTGGGCCCAAGAAATATGCAAAGCCGCGGGCAATGTAGCCACCAATTACTGCCCCGGGAATGGCAAAGGCCGCCAGCTGCCACGGAATGTCGGTGTGCAGTAAGTGATACACCAAGCCCGTGAGCACGGTAATGGCAGTAATGATGACCGCAGTGGCCGCGCAGGTGACCAGTGGGTAGTTGCGAATAAACAGATACAGCGCGACCAATTCCCCCACACCGACGGAAAACAGCGCGGTGGCAAAGCCCCCAATGACACCAAGGGCCGCCAATACCAAGAGATCGATTTGTGCGAGTGAATAGCGCGGGCGTTTGTTGGGGTTATCTCGCCACACGCTCATCAACAGAGCGCAGCCAAGACAGATAGACAAGCTTTTAAACCAGAACAACACATCCGCTGGCGTAAAGGCGAAGATATATTGCGTCGCTAGCAGAGCGGGTAGGCAACCGGCGACCACCCAACAAATGATCTGCCAAAAGTCTCGGGTGGCAATGCCGGTGGCGGGTTGGGGGCCCTGATGACGCATTTTATTGAGCCAGGTGAGGGAGCCCGTGGTCATACCGAAGCACTGAATGAGAAAGCTGGTGGCGACAATTTGCGTGGCAGTGACAGGCACAATGCCGGCGCTGTTAAAGTAATCAAAGACCGGCACAAATACCACGCCGCCGCCCACGCCACTGGCATTGGCGATGGTGGCACCGCCAATGCCCACAAACAGCACGGGGAAGAACTGCACTGCGCGCGCCCAAGTGAGGTCGGCCTGCCACCAAATGGCTAACAGTGCAGTACCCAGTAAAGTTGCCACAATGAGTGTGAGCAAGCGCAACGGCATAGCAGCTCCGAGTGTAGAGACGGCAAAAAGGTGGCATTCTACGCAGCCAGAGACCGCTTGAGTAGCGCCGGCGCGCCAAGGAAATGCCGATGCTGGCCGTCTAACCCGTAAAGCACAGGAAAGAGCGCGTGACCGCACCCAGCCGCGAATTGATCGAAAGCGCCCAAGCCGGCGACCGGCAGGCCTTCGCGCGGCTGGTGGATGAGCAGTATGCGGTGGTGTTTCGCTTCGCTCTCACCTGGTGTGGCGTGCGCGAAGATGCAGAGGATGTCGCCCAGCAAGCGTGCATTAAACTGGCGCAAAATTTGGGGCAGTTCCGTTTTGAGTCGGCGTTTCATACTTGGCTCTATCGCTTGGTGATCAATTGCGCGAAAGATTGGCAGCAGGCGCAGGGGCGCCACCAGCGTGAGCGCTTGCACGGCGAAAGTGCCGAACAGGCGCTGGCGCAGCAGACCGCTCAGGGGTCGGTGGAAACCCTCATGTTTTTACAGTCGGTCTTGGCCTGGATTGCGCAGCTGGGTGAAGGCTTTAAAGAGGCGGTGTTGTTGGTGTTGGGCCAGGGGCTCAGCCACAAAGAGGCCGCCGACATTTTGAATGTAAAAGAAAGCACAGTGTCCTGGCGCATTCACGAGGTGCGTA
Source organism: Simiduia aestuariiviva (assembly GCF_014192475.1). Classification (GTDB taxonomy): domain Bacteria; phylum Pseudomonadota; class Gammaproteobacteria; order Pseudomonadales; family Cellvibrionaceae; genus Simiduia; species Simiduia aestuariiviva. Next base: position 135,506 of record NZ_JACHXZ010000004.1, on the reverse strand, counting down.
AACGCATTGCACAGTGGCAACAGGATTCGGGGAGTGGCCCATGACCGATAAGCAGAACGCAGCCGACGCAGCGCTCACGCGCGCGCTCGCCGATGCCCAAGACACGCCCGTGGATGCGGGCGCCAAGGCCCGCGCCATCGACGCCGCGCTCATGGAGTTTGACCGAGTTCAGAAAAAAAATACCGAATCGCACCAAGGATTTTGGCAGCGCTGGCGTCCAACGGGGACATTAACAACCCTAGGACACAGCATTATGGAACTCTTTCAGCGCAAGTGGTTATACAGTGGTATCGCGGCGGCCAGCGTGGCGGTATTGACCGTCATGGTGGCCCAGCAGATGCAACACACTGTGGTGGCACCGGAGCTAGATGGCGCGCAAGTACCGCAATTGAACGGCGAGCGCAGGCTCGCAAAAAAAGAAGCGTTAGAGCTGGCGGAATCTGAAGCAGATTACACACCGACCGAGGAGGTGATCGTCACCGGCGCGCGGCTTGCTCTAGCTAAAGAGAAAGGGAAAGGGAAAGAGAAACCGGCATCGCCGGTGGCGCAGCAGCTGCCGGCGGCCAGTGTGGTTGCCAGTGATAGCTTCATCGAGATTCCCAGTCAGCCGCAGGGGCGCGATGATTTTGAGCACGTAGATGAAAACCCGGTAAAGCGGGTTGTTGACAGCCCGGTATCCACCTTTTCAATTGACGTTGATACCGCGTCCTATAGTTTTGTGCGCCGACAACTCAATCAAGGCGTGCTGCCGCAAAAGGATGCCGTGCGGGTAGAGGAGTTGGTGAATTATTTCGATTACGACTACCCGTTACCCAGCACCAAAGACACACCGTTCAGCACCAATGTCATCGTGAGTGATTCACCTTGGACGGCGGGCAATAAGTTGATGCACATCGGCATTAAAGGTTATCAGCTGAGTGCGGCCCAGAAGCCAAAAACTAATTTAGTGTTTTTGCTGGATGTGTCTGGCTCGATGAACGCGCCTGACAAATTGCCCTTGGTGAAGCAGTCTATGGAATTGCTGTTGTCGCAGTTGCAGCCAGATGACACGGTGGCCATCGCCGTGTATGCCGGTGCCGCTGGCACAGTTTTGGAACCCACTGCCGCCAAAGACAAACAGAAAATTCTAACCGCGTTGAATCAATTGAGCGCGGGTGGCTCAACTGCCGGCGCCCAGGGCATCAAGTTGGCATACCAGTTGGCGGCGGCAAACTTTGAGCAGGGCGCGGTAAATCGCGTGATACTCGCTACCGACGGCGATTTTAATGTGGGCATTACCAACCGCGAAGAGCTGAAGGGCTTTGTGGAGCGCGAACGGAACAAGGGCATCTACCTGTCGGTACTGGGCTTTGGTCAGGGCAACTACCACGACCACCTCATGCAGACCTTGGCGCAAAATGGCAATGGCGTAGCCGCCTATATCGACACCTTGAGTGAGGCGCAAAAAGTATTGGTGACAGAGGCCACGCGCAATCTGTTTCCGATTGCGCAAGATGTAAAAATTCAGGTGGAGTTTAACCCCAACACGGTGCAGGAATACCGACTGATTGGCTATGAAACCCGCGCACTCGCGCGCGAAGATTTCAACAATGACAAAGTGGACGCGGGTGACATTGGTGCGGGCCACTCGGTCACGGCCATCTACGAATTCACGCCGCTTGGGGGCAAGGCATTGATTGATTCGCCGCGCTACACCCCAAAAAATGCGGTGACTGAAGTCGAAGCGGGTCCCGACCAAGGAAACTTGCTCAATAGTGAATATGCCTTTGTTAAACTGCGTTACAAGTTGCCTGGCGCCGCTGAGTCGCGCCTGTTAGAGCAACCAGTGCCCCCGGTAAACACAATCAATGCGCGCACGCGGGTGGCGGCGTGGGTTCAGCGAGAAACCGATTTTGCCACTGCGGTGGCGGGTTTCGCGCAACTGTTGAAGGGTGGCAAATACACCGGTGATTGGAGTTACGACGATGCGCTGGCGCTGGCGCAGGCCAGCAAGGGCGCGGACCCCTATGGCTACCGCACAGAGTTTGTGCAGCTGGTGCGCAAGGCTAAAATGGCACAGGGGCTCTAGCGAGTTGAGCGCCGTTCTATTCTTTTGCTCGGGGCCTCGGCCCCGATTTTCGGTTGCGTCTGGTGCGCAATCGGGCGGCGGTGAACAGCCAGCACACCAGCCACACGGTTGCCGCGCGGCGGGTTCGTTGCGGCAGAAAAGTGTATGATGCCGATCGATATGTTGATGTAAGCATGGCGCGATACCCGCGGGCGGCGGTCACAAAACATTGCGCCATCATTGAGTTTTTTCATTTATTCACGCGAAAAATAGTATGTCCCAATTTAAATCCATTGGTTTTGCGCTAGCTGGCCTAGCCGTCCTCACTCTGTCGATTGCGGGCATTAAGTTTTCCCAGTTTGGCGCCATGGGTTCGGCGGGGGCGCTATTTGCCATGCCGCCGGAGTCGGTGAGCGTGATGCGGGTCGAGGCTCAAGATTGGCCCAATGAATTTGACGCCATTGGCACCGTCGAAGCCGATGAAGGCATTACCATTGCCGCAGAAGTCCAGGGCAAGGTGGCGCGCATTGCGTTCGACGCCGGCGAGGTTGTGCCGGCGGGAAAACTGTTGCTTGAGCAGGAGTCCAGCAACGAGCGCGCCCAATTGAGTGCTGCTCAAGCCCGCTACAACTTGGCGTTGTCTACGTTTGAGCGCTTGAAGACGTTGCGCAGCAATAACACCGCATCACAGAGTGAGTTAGATACCGGGGAGCAACAGATGTTGTCGGCTCGCGGTGAATTAGAAAATTTGCAGGCGACACTCGCGAAGAAGCAATTGCGCGCGCCCTTTGCAGGTCGTTTAGGTTTGCGTCTGGTTGACCCTGGCCAAGACCTGCAGGTGGGAACCCCCGTGGTTTCTTTGCAGGCGACACAGAGAGTGCGCGTGAATATTCCGGTGCCGCAATTTTGGCTGTCAAAATTTCACAATGGCCTGCCGGTGCAAGTGACTGCCGGCGACGGATCAGAGCGTGAATTCACCGGCATTATTACCGCCATCGGTGTAGAAATAGATCCAGTGACGCGCAGTACCGTGGTGCAGTCGTCCATAGACAATCGCGACGGCGCACTGATTCCCGGTATGGCAGTGTCCGCGCGAGTCACCTTGGCCGACCCGCAGCCAGTGTTAGCCATACCCAGTACAGCGATAATCTACGCGCCCTACGGCGATACCGTTTTTGTGGTCGACACTGACGACAAAGGGCAAACCATTGCGCGCCAACAGTTTGTGAAACTAGGGCGTGCGCGAGGCGATTACGTGGCCATTGTCAGTGGGCTAACGCTGGGCCAGCAGATTGTTGAAGCGGGCGCATTTAAGTTGATGAACGGTGCGGCCATTGCCATTAGCGATACGCCCACACCGCCGCTAAGTCTCACTCCAACACCGGCAGACCGTTAACGAATTATGAAATTTACCGATATATTTATTCAGCGGCCGGTAATCGCCATTGTTATCTGCCTGCTGATTTTACTGGCCGGTTTTCAGGCGGGAAATTCCCTCTCTGTGCGCCAGTTTCCGCGCAGCGATGTGGCGCGCATTACCATTAACACCGTCTATGTGGGTGCCAGTGCAGAGTTGGTGCGCGGCTTTATCACCACGCCCATCGAGCGGGCCATCGCTTCCGCCGAGGGCATCGACTATATCGATTCTGAAAGCGCCATGAATCGATCAACTATTCGCGCGCATTTGCGGTTGAACTATGATCCGCTGCGCGCCATGACGGAAATTAATGCCAAGGTCAATCAGGTGCGCGGCGATTTGCCGCCGGAAGCGGAAGTGCCAAGTATCACCATTGAGGCGGCAGACAGTGAATTTGCCGCGGCCTATTTAAGTTTCAACTCTGAAATCCTAGATCAAAATCAAATCACCGATTTTCTGACGCGCTCGGTCCAACCGCGCTTAACGGCAATTAGTGGAGTGCAAAAGGCTGAGGCCTTGGGTGGTCGCGTGTTTGCCATGCGCATTTGGATTAAACACGATCGCCTGGCAGCGCTACAAGTGACGCCCTTGGAGGTGCGTCAAGCTTTGCAACGCAACAATGTGCAGGCCGCCATCGGGCAAACGAGGGGCAGCTATACCCAAGTTAATTTGCGCGCAGATACCGACTTAAACAGCGTTGAAGATTTCGAAAACATTGTGGTTCGCCAAACGGATTCGGGCACCATACGGCTGCGCGATTTGGCCGATGTGCAGTTGGGCGCGGAGGATTACAACACCGAAGTGCGCTTCTCGGGCGAGACCGCAGTATTTTTGGGCGTGTGGGTCGCACCCAACGCAAATTCGCTGTCGGTTATGCAGCGCGTTAATGCGGAAATGGCGGCCATACAAAAAGAATTGCCCACGGGCTTGAGCGCAGTGGTGGCCTACGATGCCACCAAGTATATAGACGCGTCCATCACCGAGGTGCTAACCACCCTGACAGAAACCCTGTTAATTATCGTGGTGGTCATATTTTTATTTTTGGGTTTCAGTCGCTCGGTGTTGATTCCCGTGGTGGCAATTCCATTGTCGCTCATCGGCGCGCTATTTATCATGCAGCTGTTCGGCTTTTCGCTGAACCTGTTGACGCTGCTGTCAATCGTGTTGAGTGTGGGCCTGGTGGTGGATGACGCCATTGTGATGGTGGAAAATATTGAGCGCCACATCCAAGCGGGCAAGCCGCCCTTCGCGGCATCCATCATCGCCGCGCGGGAACTGGCGGGGCCAATTTTGGCCATGACGGTCACCTTGGTGTCGGTCTACCTCCCCATTGGTTTGCAGGGCGGATTAACGGGCACCTTGTTCCGCGAATTTGCTATTACCCTCGCCGGCGCAGTCACAATTTCTGCCATCGTGGCTATTACTCTGTCGCCCATGTTGGGTTCGCGCATGCTCAAACCCCATCGCACGTTAAATGCGCCGCTGGGCAAAATATTTGATCGTTTTCAAACCTATTACAGTGGCCGACTCGCGCAAACCTTGCGTCATCGCCCTGCTATTTACATTGTCTGGGTGGGTATCGCGCTACTGTGTTTTCCCCTTTATCTTTTTTCCGCAAAGGAGCTGGCGCCGCTAGAAGATCAGGGGGTGATCTTTGGTATAGTAGAGTCGCCCGCCAACGCCACTGTGGATCAAGCGTCTTTCTATGCCGCCGCTGTGAACGATATATTTATGGCAGTGCCGGAAACAGATTTTACGTTTCAACTTACGTTTCCCACGGGTGGCTTTTCCGGCCTGGTGACCAAGCCCTGGGAAGAGCGCGAGCGCAGCGTGTTTGAAATACAGCCAGAGTTGCAGGAAAAATTGGGCGCGATTCCGGGCGTGCGCATTTTTCCCATCACTCCGCCGTCACTGCCGGGTGGCGGCAACTTCCCCGTGGAGTTTGTGGTGGCGGGTACGGCCCCAGCCAAAGATATTTATGACTACGCTCTACAGCTACAGGAAGTGGCAAACAATAGCGGCAAATTCAATTTCACCATGCTCGACATGAAAGTCGATCAGCCCGACTATCTGTTAAATATCGATCGCGAAAAAGTGGCTGATCTCGGCCTTGACCTACAAACCGTAACGCAAGATCTGGGCACCTTGTTGGGTGGCGGTTATGTGAATCGCTTTAATATGGCGGGCCAGAGTTATAAGGTCATTCCGCAGGTAAAACGCACTGCGCGCCTTACGCCCGATGATTTACAGGAGTTGTACATCTCTGGACCAAAAGGGGAGTTAATTCGTCTCGATCAGGTGGCGACCTTATCGCACAGCACGGCGCCGCGCACCATTCACCGCATGCAGCAACGCAACGCGGTAAAACTCAGTGGCGACACCCACCTGCCGCTAGGCGAGGCCTTGGCTTTCTTGGAGCAAGAAGCGGCAAAAATTTTGCCTCAAGGCTATTCAATCGATTACACCGGTGAATCCCGCCAGTTAAAGCGTGAGGGCAATACCTTTCTGCCGGCTTTTCTATTGGCGTTAACCATGATCTTTTTAGTGTTGGCGGCGCAGTACAATAGCTTTCGCGATCCGGTGGTGATTTTAGCGGGCTCCGTGCCGCTAGCCGTATTCGGCGCCTTAATATTCACTTTTATCAAAATGCCGATGCCCCTGCCGTTTTTTACGGACAGTTTCAGCACGACCTTGAACATCTATTCACAAGTGGGGCTCGTCACATTGATGGGCCTGATTGCCCGCAACGGCATTTTGGTGGTGGAATTTGCCAATCGATTACAAGAGGAGGGCAAGAGCAAGCTTGAGGCGGTGCATCAGGCCGCAGTGGTGCGCTTGCGCCCCGTACTGATGACCAGCATCGCCACCGTGGCGGGCCACATGCCGCTGATTTTCGCTGACGGGCCGGGCGCGGGTGCGCGCATTGCCATTGGTTTAGTGCTGGTGTTTGGCATGGCCATTGGCACCGTGTTAACGCTGTTTGTCTTGCCTTCGGTGTATGTGTTGGTTGCCAAAGATCACCAACAAGAACAGGCCCGGCGCGCTGAGCTGCAAGCGCAACTCTAGCCATTTAGATTAACTCGCTACCCATTAACAATAAATAAGGACGAAAAATGCCAAGTGCAAGTTTACTGGTTTTATTAGATGACATCGCCACCGTTTTAGACGACGTGGCGGTGATGACAAAGCTGGCAGCAAAGAAGACTGCGGGTGTATTGGGCGATGACTTGGCGCTCAACGCGCAACAAGTGAGCGGTGTGCGCGCTGAGCGCGAGCTGCCAGTGGTGTGGGCCGTGGCCAAAGGTTCGATGATCAATAAATTTTTATTGGTGCCAGCGGCTTTGGCGATCAGCGCATTTTTGCCGTGGTTGATTACGCCCTTGTTGATGCTCGGCGGCCTGTATCTCTGTTATGAAGGGGTGGAGAAAATTTGGCATAGCTTCGCCCACAAGCAAGCGGTTGCGGAAAACAAGCGCGTGCTACACGATGCATTAATAGACCCGTCAGTCAGCTTAAAAGTGATTGAGAAAGAAAAGATAAAAGGGGCGATACGCACAGATTTTATTTTATCCGCTGAAATCATTGTCATCGCGCTGGGTACGGTCAGTAAGGCGGAGTTCATGACGCAGGTGCTGGTGGTGAGTACTATTGCTGCGGCCATGACCATTGGTGTTTATGGTTTAGTGGCCTTCATTGTGAAATTAGATGACATGGGCTTGTACTTAATGCAGCGTCCGGGCGACACCCTCGCGGTGCGCTGGGGGCGATCATTTGGCGCAGGCGTCTTGGCGTTTTGCCCTTGGTTGATGAAGGGGTTGTCAGTTGTGGGAACAGCTGCCATGGTTCTAGTGGGTGGCGGCATTCTTGTGCACGGCCTGCCGGTATTGCACCACGGATTTGAAGCACTCGCGTTGCCGTTTAGCGCCGTATTCAGCGTATTTTTCAATTTGCTGGTGGGGCTTATCGCGGGCTCGGTGCTACTATTGTCAGTTAGTTTTGTGTCCAAATTAAAAGCGAGCGCCTAGCGTTGTACTGTAAGCGCATGAGTTAATCCTTGGAAAACGCGGGGTCGAATATGAAAGATGCCAACACTGTTGTGATGAATGCCGATGAGTCAGCGCTAACGCCAGAGGCGCGCTCTATTGCCGATGAGCGATTGCATCGCAAGCGCCAACTGACTGCTGCGTTTCGTTTGTTTGGCAAGTTCGGATTCGATGAAGGGGTCGCGGGCCATATTACGGTGCGAGATCCAGAACACAGCGATCACTTTTGGGTAAACCCCATGGGTGTGTCCTTCAAACAAATTCGGATGTCGCAGTTGTTGTTGGTCAACCACAAGGGCGAAGTGGTGGAGGGCAACGGATTTTTAAATGGTGCCGCCTTTACTATTCATTCGCACGTTCATGCGGCGCGTCCAGATGTTGTTGCCGCGGCGCACGCGCATTCGGTGCACGGCAAGGCCTGGTCGAGTCTGGGGCGGCTGCTCGATCCCATTACCCAAGATGCCTGTGCCTTTTTCGAGGACCACGCGTTGTATGATGACTTCGGTGGCGTGGCACTGGAGATGGAGGAGGGCGAGCGCATTGCCAAGGCCTTGGGCGATAAAAAGGCCGCTATCTTACAGAACCACGGGTTGATCACCGTGGGCGAAACGGTAGAGGCCGCCGCCTGGTGGTACATCACCCTTGAACGCAGCTGTCAGGCTCAGCTATTGGCAGAGGCAGCTGGTACTCCGAAATTGATTGCCCCCGAAGTGGCGCGCAAAACTTATGAAACGGTGGGCAGTGCACTGGCAGGGCAGTTTCAATTTTCACCCCTGTTTAGTGTTATCACGGCCGAGCAACCCGACATGTTTGATTGATAGGTTTTTGAGTCGTTAAGAAACAAAAAAGGCGCCTATTTATGGGCGCCTTTTTTGTCTCTAGATAATCCCTCTCGTTGCCGTGCCGTTCGTCATTTTAATATTCATAGTGCGGAATCATTCTTGCACATAGTTAGAAGGTAAAAGCAGCGCCTAGGCTGTAGAAATCCAAATCCGCATCATCGAGATTTATGCGTTCGAACTCAGCGCGCAATTGAATGGGGCCCGCCTGAAATTTCGCACCAATGCCGTAGGCCGGATCGGAACCTGTGGTGGAGCCGGAAAAAACATCGCTGGAGAGTTTCGTTTCCCATTGACTGACGCCCGCTTTCGCAAATAAACCCACCGGCCCTACATCGATACCGCCAACGAGGTGCGCTTGCCAGGCACTGTTAGAAAAGGCGAAGGATTCGCCCATTATGTTGCCGTTCATGGTGCCCAAATCCACGTAGCTGGTTTCGATGCCCAGATCTACCATGGGCACCAAATCGAAATTGTAGCCACCGAAAACTTTATAGCCCGTTTTAGTGTCGTTCACGCCGCCATCGGCATCTTCGAATGCGATCTTGGCATTGCCCAGAGACCCGCCCAGGTAAAATCCAGAATCGTTATCGGCCAGCGTATTTTGAGCAAGACCTGCAGCCAGCAAGGCCGTGGCAAAAAGAGTTATCGCTTTCATGTGTTGTGCCCTATATCGGTTGGAAGGAAATGCATTTATAGCGCTGTGAACATGAACGATAACTGAATGGCCCTGTTCGGGTTTTTGTTTGCGTTATGGGCCATGAATTGGCGCAATATACCCTCGGTTGGCCGCGGTATCCCTGGGCCCGCTTGAGTTGGGGGCGACTATCACGCCATAATCCCCGCTGAACCTAACAACTAATAAGAGAGTTCCTATGTCATTTCAGCGCACGTTACTCCCCCTCGTCATTGCTGCAGCGGCCTTAAGCGCCTGCGATAGCAAGCAACCCAATCAAACCAGTGTTCAAGCGCCAGCGGCCCAGGCTCACGTTAACGTTGAGGCGGCAGAGCAGGAAACCAAGCGCTTAAATGATTGGCTCGATGCGCAATACGAAGAGCAGCTACAGTTCAGTCCTATTCAACTCAGCTTTTTGGGCCGAAAAGACCTCTACGATCAAATTGATGACCTAAGCGATGAAGCTTACGCCCGTCAAATGGCTTGGAAAAAGGCCAGCGTTGAAGCTATGCAAGCGAAATTTGATCGCGCGGCACTGACCAACGAAGGCAAGAGTTCCTACGACCTTTGGCTGTTTGAATACGAGCAGACTGTGCAGTTCGATCCGTTCAAGCGCCACCGCTATATCTTTGAACAAATGGGCGGCCTGCAATCTCGATTGCCCAACTTTTTAATGAACTTCCATAAAGTGGAAAATATTTCTGACATGGAAGCCTACATCGCGCGCATCAGTGGTGTGGCGCGTGCCATCGATCAGCTGTTGGCACACGCGCAAGTGGCTGCAGAAATGAATATTCGCCCGCCGCGCTTCGCCACAGAAGGCGCCATTGATCAAGCCACTAAATTGATCACCGGTGCTCCCTTTGATAAATCCAATGGCGATGCCCCCCTGTGGGCCAATGCAAAGTCCAAAATAGATGCTCTGCTAGCCGAAGAAAAAATCACCCAAGCGCAAGCGGAGCAACTGCAGGCCAGTGCCAAAAAAGCGTTGCTGGAGGCATTTGGCCCAAGCTACTCAACGCTCATAGCGTGGCTTAAAGCGGACATGGCGAATGTGAGTGCGGAGCCACATGGCGCCAGCAGCCTGCCCGATGGCGAGGCGTTCTATCAAGTACAATTAACGAAAATGACCACAACGCCCATGACCGCTGAAGATATTCATCAGCTCGGTTTGAAAGAAGTGGCCCGTATTCGCGCAGAAATGGAGGCCATCAAAACCGAGATGAAGTTCGATGGCGATCTGCAAGCATTCTTTAAATTTTTGCGTGAAGATCCCCAATTTTACTACCCCAATACAGATGAGGGGCGACAAGCTTACCTAGATGACTCAACCGCATTTCTGGATGACATCAAAGCTAAGCTGCCGCAATACTTTGGCATATTGCCAAAAGCGGATTTGGTGGTGAAACGCGTTGAGGCCTTTCGCGAGCAACCGGGTGGTGCGCAGCACTACTTCCCCGGTACGCCCGATGGTTCGCGTCCCGGTGTTTACTACGCCCACTTGGCGGACATGAATGCCTATTCCATTGCCGATATGGAAACCGTCGCCTATCACGAAGGCAATCCCGGCCACCACATGCAGATTTCCATCGCGCAAGAGCGCACGGACATCCCACAGTTTCGAACGCAAGCGAACTTCGTTGTGTATTCTGAAGGTTGGGCGCTCTACTCAGAAAAACTTGCCAAAGAAATGGGCGCTTTCGAAGACCCCTACCGCTTGTTCGGGCATTTAACTGCGGAAATGTGGCGCGCAATTCGCTTGGTGGTAGACACTGGCTTGCACGCGAAGGGCTGGACTGAAGAGCAGGCAGTGGCCTACTTCCTGGAAAACTCCGCCATTCCAGAAACCGCCGTGCGCTCGGAAGTGCGCCGCTACATCGTATGGCCCGGCCAAGCTACGGCCTACAAAATCGGCATGCTGAAAATTCTGGAGCTGCGTGAAAAAGCGAAAACAGAACTGGGCGATAAATTCGATATCCGCAATTTTCATGATGTCATCTTAGGTGGCGGCGCACTGCCCGTCCCCATTCTCGAACGCCGCGTCGATGAATGGATAGCCGCCACGCGCTAATTTTTTAAGTGCTAACCAAAGCCACCGTTGTTTGATAAAGCAGCGGTGGCTTTTTTGTGTGTCTGCAGTGTCCGAAACTAATTTCTCTTATTCGTATTCGCTGAATACTTTCATTGAAGGCTACGAGCGTTAATCGAGTAGGCAGTCTTCAGTATCTATTAGCGTGGCTATCTATCAGAGTGGCTGTCCCCGGTATTCTGTCTCCGCTTCATACCTTTTTACTATTTTGGGTGAATTGTGATCGGCTCTCCATTTCTAAAAAAACGTTAACCTGCCCGACCTTTTGTTCCTGAATTAATTGATACACGTGCTAGATTGCGCCCCCTAAACAAAAGGAGGTTAGTTTATGCGCGTAATGCAGTGTGTTGAGGCTGTGGCAAATGGATTGAAATGGCTATTTAGCTTATGTGTTTTGGTGGTGCTTGTGGCATGTGGAGGTGGCGCTACAACACCTGATGAATTACCTGATACGTCCGTAGATTCTGTTGCGCCTGTTATTTCGCTCGTCGGCGATAGCTCGATGACGCTCAGCGTGGGCGATACCTACCTCGAGCCGGGCGCAAGCGCTAACGACGATGTCGACGGAAGTGTGCCTGTCACGATTTCTGGTGTGGTGGATACCGCAACTGTAGGCAGGTACACACTTACTTATGCCGCATCTGACGCAGCCAATAACACCAGCTCAAAGACCCGAATTGTAGATGTTGTTCAATCTATAGACACTACACCGCCCGCAATTTCCCTTAACGGCCCTGATTCTTTAACGATCGCACTGGGTGGTGTCTATGAAGAGCAGGGTGCCGAGGCCTTCGATGACCGTGACGGTGAAGTTGCTGTAGATATTTCTGGTGTGGTAGATACGAGCGTTGTCGATGTTTATACGGTGACCTATCGTGCCATGGACCTCGCCGGAAATACCGCTGAGGTTACGCGAACGGTGCATGTGGTGAGTTCTGCCTCTACGGATGTGTTCAGCCTTTCCGGCACCTTTTGGCGGTCAACGTGTAATTTGGTTGAAGCAGGGCACCCCGACACGGAAGAAGATACGTATCAACGCAGTGAACAGCGCTACGACGAAGGTGCGACCAATGTTGATATCGACGTATATATCTATGAGCCCAGCAACAGTTCCTGTACGGGCGGCGCTAGCTATCTCTTTTCTGCCACCTATAGTGTTGTCTTTGGTGCTCAGGTCGTGACGGATAGCGGACTTAACGCCCATCAAATAGATATGGAATTGGTCTGGGAGTCAATTGAGGACAGTTGGGAACCCGTTCTGCGCAGCATTATCTATCGCGACGGAAGTTTCCTCTATGGGGGTATTGAAACCGAAAACCCGCAAACGCGCCCAAGTGAATTGGAATTCGACGAGTACTTTACCTTGGTCGAAGAGTAGATTCCTTTCTGAGCGCGTAAGTATAGGTATGGCGTATTGACGTTCTTGTGGTGCCAGCTGATTTTCAGCTGGCGCTGCTAGCAAGTTAATAGAAAATGCAAACACAATAATAGTGGGCGGTCGTAGACCCCAGGGACTATTGGAGTGAGAGGCAGAATGCCGTAAGCATTAGAGTGGCTGTCCATTAATACGAAAGAATATCGCGCAGGCACCCACTGCCCCCAACACTTCGCCGCTCCATCAATACCTCCCTGCCTTGAGTCGCTCACACCACTTCCTTGAGGCTGGCGAAGTGCTGGGGGCAGTGGTCTTTTGTAGATAGTGGTTGGGGGGAGTTTTGTCGCCGTAGAGGTGTTTGAGAATGTTTTTGGAGTGGGTGTCCTTATTGAGGCCGGATGGATTATCCACAGAAATCTTGTTTCTCACGCAAAAAGTACGCATAAGAAAAGATTATGTAAAGTGGATCTGATTGTTCTATGATCGGTGAAATCAATTAAAAGGGGCTGTGGATAAGTGAATCTTAAAAGCGTTTTTCTACAGCCTCGTTATGCGTTTATAGGTCATGATTGAAGTAATTTTCGGTTTAGGAATGTTTATCCTAATTGCTGGCGCTATTCTAGCGGTAGTATGGGTTATTCCTCGCTGGGTAATTTTATCTACTGAATCAGAGGTAGATATAAATCATATATATAATATCTTTTGGGAAGAAGCTGGGTTTAGAGGGCATAAAATTATATCCCCAGCAGGTGTACTTTTCCCTTTTATAGAGCTATCAAAATCTTCAAATGAGCTGATAGGTTTAATCTTTGTTTCAGTAGTTTGTATTGCTTGTCTTATTTATCATTTGTCTGTTTATAAGAATTACCCAGTTCTAAATAGTAAGATGAAGCTCGTGCTAGTAATGGGTCTAGGTCTGCTCGTAGCATTAAGCATGCTAGCCAGATTTAATATCATTAATAGCAGCTTTGTTCTATTTGCTATAATGTTTTGCGGTGTCGGATGGGGAGCATATGCTGTTTATCGAAGGTCAGGGCTGGTGCGCATAAAAAGGCTGTCAAGTTGACAGTTTTTTCGTTCCAGCTTTTGTGGTTTAACGCTACGCTACCACAAAATATTTCACAACAAAGTCGCAACTTACAGCGGCGTTAATGTGCTCTGCGTTTTAATGCATCGCTAGAAATATCGTACGTACTTTGCTACGAAGTCCGCTCTTGGGGCCCCTTGCGCAGCGGTGAGCGGAGGTCGGGTTTTAGGGGGCAATTGTGCATGGGCGCCCAATTGAGCGACGATCAGGCAGGAGCCTGTTTTCGCGACCCCTAAAATTCGACTGGAGCGAGCGAACCCGATAGGGCGCGTAGCCGGGGTACGTTTCTTTTGGTTCGTTTTCTTTTCGTATAAAAAGAAAATGAACAAGCTCCCAGAAACTATCAAGCATGGATTCGTTAATAAAAAGACACCCACGATAATAGTATGAGGGCATAGGTCTCCACGAAAAGTGGTGCGACAGGCAGGATGCCGTGAGCGACCCGTGGGCCCATAACGAAAGAAGGCCCTGATCCTAAGATCAGAGCCTTCTTTCATCAAATATGGTGCCCAGAAGAGGGCGGTTCTCGGTGACTTCAAAGCGCTGCTTTGAACCGAGGTTCGCGCTGGCGTTTTATCAGCCAGCCGGAAGTCCCTGGGCATAAAAAAACCCGCTCAATGAGCGGGTTCATTATGTATGGTGCCCAGAAGAGGACTTGAACCTCCACGCCCGTAAGAGCACTAGCACCTGAAGCTAGCGTGTCTACCAATTTCACCATCTGGGCAAATATGACGAGATTATACTGCGGCCTATTTAACGCAGTTTGTGCCCTGGCTCCGTCACGCTACGCGTGGTCTCTATCGGCTCCTGCCTCGCGAGACACTTGTGCATCCTGCACGTCGTCTACCAATTTCACCATCTGGGCATATCAGCTAAAAGCTGAGGCGCGCACTATAAGGATCTGGTATATCCTTGTCAATCAGTGGGGCAGGAAAAACCCCGCAAAAGCGGCTAACTTTACTGGTGCTTAGGCGCCCATCAGGTATAGTGCGCACCTGTAGCCTGTTGCTACATCCATATAAAGGAAAGAGTATTGACCAAGAAACGATCCACTAAGCAAGACCCCTTCGCCCGCCGTGAGGCTGAAAAGTACGAAAATCCCATCCCCAGCCGCGAGTACATCGCCGAGCTACTGAACAACGCCAAGGGCCCGCAAACCCAAGACGAGCTGGCCTTTGCCCTGAGTCTGACCTCCGATGATGATCGCGAAGCGCTGCGTCGCCGCTTGATCGCTATGGAGCGCGATGGCCAGCTGATCAGCAACCGCAAGGGCGGTTATGCCGTGATCAACAAGGTAGACCTCATTCGCGGGCGGGTGCAGTGCCATAAAGATGGCTATGGGTTTTTAATTCCCGCCGACGGCGGAGAAGACATCTATTTATACAACCGCCAAATGCGCAAAGTGTTCGATGGCGATGAAGTGCTGGTGCGCATTAGTGGCACCGACAACCGCGGCCGCACCGAGGGTGTGATTGTCGAGGTGATTGCGCACAACACCCATCAGGTGGTGGGGCGGTTGATTTACGATCAAGGTGTGGCGTATGTGCGCCCCGAAAACGCCCGTATTTTGCACGATATTTTGGTGGCACCCGAGGATTTGGCCAAGGCCGTTGACGGTCAGGTGGTGGTGGTAGAGATCACCTGCCAGCCGGGCCGAAAAAACCCACAGGGGCGCGTTATCGAAGTGCTTGGCAACCATATGGCGCCCGGCATGGAGATCGACGTCGCTATTCGCGCCCACGGCATTCCGCACATGTGGCCGGGCTCTGTGCGCGCTGAGGCAGAAGCGATCCCACCGGAAGTACAAGAGCAGGATAAACAGGCGCGCGTTGATGTGCGCCATTTGCCCTTTGTCACGATTGACGGCGAAGATGCGCGCGATTTTGACGACGCGGTTTACTGCGAGCCGAAAAAGTCCGGCGGTTGGCGCTTGTATGTGGCGATCGCGGACGTATCCCATTACGTCACCGTTGGCTCGGCCCTCGATAAAGAAGCCGTGGTGCGCAGCACGTCGGTGTACTTTCCCGATTACGTAGTGCCGATGTTGCCAGAGGCGTTGTCCAACGGATTGTGTTCGCTGAACCCGCAGGTAGATCGCTTGTGCATGGTGTGCGAGATGACTATCTCCAGCGCCGGCAAAATCAGTGGCTATAAGTTTTATGAAGCGGTCATGCATTCACACGCGCGCTTGACCTACAGCCAGGTAGGCGATGCCCTCAATGCCGATGTGGATGAGCGCTCTACGAGGCGCAAAATTGTCGACACCTTGTTGGGCCGCAAGCGCGAAGAGCTGGGTGACTTGGGCGAGCGCATGCCGCAAATTCGCGAGCTGCACAAGCTGTATTTGGCCCTGCGCAAAGCCCGCGACGAGCGCGGCGCCATCGATTTCGAAACAGTGGAAACCCGTATTCTGTTCAACAAGGACCGCAAGATCGAGCGCATCGTGCCAGTGGTGCGCAACGACGCACACAAGGTCATCGAAGAGTGCATGCTGGCGGCCAATGTGTGCGCCGCGCGGTTTTTGGAAAAGCATAAAATTCCGGGTTTGTACCGCGTGCACAAAGGCCCAGCCGATCAAAAACTCGAGAACCTACGCGAGTTTTTAGGTGAGCTGGGCTTGAACTTGCCCGGCGTTGGCACGCCCACGCCGGCCGATTACCAGTCGGTTTTGCAGGCCATTGAAGGGCGACCCGATGCGCACGTGATCCAGATGGTAATGTTGCGCAGCCTGAGCCAGGCCGTGTATCAACCGGAAAACTTGGGCCACTTTGGCTTGGGCTATACGGCTTACGCGCACTTTACGTCGCCCATACGCCGCTATCCCGACCTTTTAGTGCACCGCGCGATTCGCTCGGTGATCCGCTCCACGCAGGAGTCGTCGCAGGTGCAGCGAGTGAAGGGCGCGGGCACGTTACCCAAGCCCCGTATTTATCCCTATAACCTCGATGATCTGTTGGTGTTGGGCGAGGGGTGTTCGCTGAATGAGCGACGCGCCGATGAGGCCACCCGCGAAGTCATGAGTTGGCTTAAGTGCGAGTACTTGCTCGATCGCGTGGGTGAAAATTTTGAAGGCGTTATCAGTGGCGTTACCGGTTTCGGTCTATTTGTGGAGCTCAAAGAGCTGTACACCGACGGCTTGGTACACGTCACTAGCTTGCCGCACGATTACTACCACCACGACGCCGCACACCATCGCTTGGTGGGTGAGCGCTCGCGCCAAGTGTTCCAGCTGGGTGACGAGTTGGAAGTGAAAGTGGTGCGCGTCGATTTAGACGAGCGCAAGGTCGACTTTGAGTTGGTTCAAGTGTTGAACAAACGCAAGGCGAGCCCCGCTAAAAAGGCGGCCAAGGACGGGCGTCAGGACGGCAAAAAAGCCGGTCGCGGTCGCACCGAAAAGCGTTCAGGCAAAGCTGCTGGCGCCGGCAAATCGAAGCCGGGCGGCAAGGCGGCGGGCGCCGCGACCAAGGCGACTAAGGCAAAGGCTGAAAAACCCAGCCGCAAGCGCAAGCCGAGCCGCAGTGCGGCCAAGCCCGGCGCAAAGCCCGCGTCGAAATCGGCAAAAGCTCCGGCAAAATCGCGAACTAAAAAATGAAAACTGAGTTGATATACGGCCTGCACTCAGTGCAGGCCCTGTTAAAAAGTGCGCCCCAGCGCATTCGCAAGCTGATGTTATTGACCGGCCGCGACGACCAAAAACTGCAAAAGGTGGTGAGTTTTGCCGAGCGCGAGGGCATTAGCCTTGAGCGCTGGAGTCGCGCCAAGCTCGATGCCTTGGTGGACGGCAATCACCAGGGTGTGGTGGCGGAGTGCGACCCCGGAGAAGTGCACGATGAAGCGTTTTTGCTAAGGCTCGTTGAGCGCTTGGATGAGCCCGCCTTTTTGTTGGTGCTCGACGGCGTCACCGATCCGCACAACTTGGGCGCTTGCCTGCGCAGTGCCGAAGCGGCGGGCGTGCACGCTGTGATCGTGCCCAAGGACAACTCTGCCAGCCTCACCGGCGTGGCTCGCAAAGTGGCCTGTGGCGCGGCCGAAGTGCTGCCTTTGGTACCCGTGACTAACCTCGCGCGCACCCTCAATAAGCTGCGCGATGCGGGTGTTTGGTTCCAGGGTGCCGCCGGCGAGGCCACAGTCAGCCTCTATCAGGCAGATTTAAAGGGCCCGCTGGGGATAGTGATGGGCGCCGAGGGCGATGGCCTGCGGCGCCTGACGCGCGAAACCTGTGATGGGCTGATCAGCATACCCATGGCGGGCGAGGTATCTAGTCTGAACGTGTCGGTGGCCACCGGCGTCTGCCTGTTTGAGGCGGTCCGGCAGCGACAGGGCGGTTAACCGCAATCTGGGGCGTCGGCCGACGCCATTGATCAAACTTGCATCAATTCACGGCCTCGCATACAATGCGCGGCCCTAAAACTGGCTGGATTTTGTTCAGCCCTCCTTGCCTCACCGCAATTATGTGGGAGGCGTAACCCGTAAGGAGCTATAAATGCGTCATTACGAAATCGTTTTTCTGGTACATCCGGACCAGAGCGAGCAGGTGCCCGGTATGATCGAGCGCTACACCGCTACCATCACTCAAGATGGCGGTCAGGTGCATCGTTTGGAAGACTGGGGTCGTCGCCAGCTGGCCTACTCCATCAACAAGATTCACAAAGCACACTATGTTCTGATGAACATCGAGTGCAGTGAAGCTGCTTTGGAAGAACTGAACACCAACTTCCGTTACAACGACGCCGTTCTGCGTAACTTGGTGATCCGTCAGGACGAAGCTATCACCGAAGAATCCCCCATCATGAAAGCCGAGAAAGAAGGTCGCGAGCGCAAGCACCGTCCAGACACTCGCCGCGACACGCGCAATGATGCGGATGAATCAAACGACAGCGACGATAGTTCCGACGCTGACGAAGACAGCACTGACGAATAAGGAGTTCCACCATGGCACGTTTTTTCCGTCGTCGTAAGTTCTGCCGTTTCAGCGCCGAAGGCGTTAAGCAGATCGACTATAAAGATCTGGAAACTCTGAAAGCCTACGTTTCAGAAACCGGCAAGATTGTTCCAAGCCGTATTACCGGTACCAAGGCTAAATACCAGCGTCAGTTGGCAACCGCGATCAAGCGCGCGCGCGTTCTGGCCCTGCTGCCTTACACCGACAGCCACGAGTAAGACTTTTAAGCGTGCAGGCACTGCTGGAATTCATTATGCGTGGCCGCCTTCAGGCGGCAACCGTAGCGTTAATCGGCAGTTGGTTTCCACTGGTCAGTCCGGCCGTGGTTGGCCTCGTGAGCCTGCGCAAGGGCGCCTTTGAAGGCACCCTAACCCTGGTGTGGGCCATGTTGCCCGCATTGTTTACCCTGATGCTTTCCGGTCAGGGTTTGAGCGAAATGGGGCCGTTAATGCCCTTTGTTACCCTAATCGGGTTGGTGGTCGTGTTTGCTGCGGCCCAAGTGTTGCGAATCACGGTTTCGTGGTCGCGCACCTTAACCGGGTTAGTGGCGCTGGCGGTGGCTGGTGCCGGGTTGCTGGCAGTGGTATTGCCGAACCCGGTGCAAAGCTTGACCGAAGCGCTGGGTAACATGTTGCGAGATCTGCAGTCGAATGCGCCAGAGGGCGCGGCGATTGCAAACCCAGACAGCACGTTTGTTCTGGGCTTGGTGGCCTACGTGATCGCGTTAAGCGGTTTGGGTAGCCTCCTGTTGGCCCGCTGGGCTCAGGCGAAGTTGTATAACCCCGGCGGATTTCGTCAGGAGTTGCACCAACTTCGCTTAGCGCCAGCACAGGCCTTGGTATGCATGGCTGCTGCGACCTATTGTCTGCTGCAGCCAGTGGGCTATCAGGCTTGGGTCAGCGTTTTCTCGCTGCCATTGTTGCTCGCAGGTATCGCGTTGGTTCATGCCGTAGTGCATGCACGTAAAAAGGGAATCGGCTGGTTGGTGATGCTGTATCTCGGGCTCTTTTTAATTGAGCCGTTGAGTATGGCCATCGTGTTACTGGGACTGGCCGACACGTGGTTAAATTTACGTAATCGTTTGAATGTGCATCCGCCTTCAAGCGATTGATGCAATCGAATTGCAAATTTAGAGGAAAACCGAGATGGAAGTTATTCTGCTCGAAAAAGTTGGCAAGCTGGGCAAAATTGGCGACAAAGTTGTTGTTAAGTCTGGTTATGGCCGCAACTTCCTGCTGCCGCAGGGTAAAGCAATCATGGCAACTGCGTCTAACGTCGCTGAGTTCGAAGCTCGTCGCGCCGAATTAGAAGCTGCTGCCGCTGCCAAGCTGGCTGAAGCTGAAGCACGCGCTGCCAAAGTTAACGAACTGGCAATCACTATCGAAGCCAACGCTGGCGACGAAGGTAAGTTGTTCGGTTCTATTGGCACCCGTGACATCGCTGACGCGGCTACCGCGGCTGGCGTTGAAGTGGACAAATCTGAAGTTCGTCTGCCGGAAGGTCCACTGCGTGAAGTGGGTGAGTACGAGATTGACGTTCAGGTTCACACCGACGTGACTGCGACCCTTAAGCTGTCTGTAGTACCTGAATAAGGTCTAGGTTGCCGGGTGACCGGCAGCGGGGCCGCAAGGCCTCACGCTTTTGGCTGCAAAGCCGCAAACGGGCACTGCGCTGTACTGACTAAGGTTAGTGCCAGCACAGTGCCCGTTTTGCTTTCAGCCGGCCTGTTGGCGCGATAGTTAGCCCTAGGTCGTTTTGTTTTTCGCCGGTATCAGGCAAACTCCAGTATCACTTAATTCCAACTATCCAGACAGTCGCACCGAGAATTTGCATGGCCGAGCCCCGCCCCAAGCGCGAACCGACAGAATCGCCCGAACCCTCTAAAGTCATGACGATGCCCCACTCGCTGGAAGCAGAGCAGGCGGTGCTGGGTGGCTTGATGCGCGATGCGGCCAAGTACGATGCTGTGGCAGAGCTGGTTGGGCCCGATGATTTCTTCCGGGACGATCACCGCCAAATTTTTACCATGATGCAGCGTCTGGTTGAGGCCGAGCAGCCCATCGACGCCATCACCTTGGTCGACGAGCTAGAGCGCAACGGCGAGCTGGAGCGCGTTGGCGGTCACGCCTACCTACTAGACCTAGCCCACAACACGCCCTCGGCCGCCAATATCGCGGCCTATGCGCGCATTGTGCGCGAGCGCTCTACACTGCGCGATTTGATAACCGCGGCCAATGAAATCAGCCAGTCGAGCTTGAACCCCGCGGGCCTCGACTCCGATGACCTGTTGCAAATGGCCGAGCGGCGCGTGGCCGCCATCGCCGAGGATCGCCCCAAGGAAGGCGGGTTTGTGGGTGCGGAAACCCTGCTGCATTCGGCCGTTGCCCGCATTGATGAATTGTTTCGCACCGACTCGGATCTAACGGGGCTATCCACCGGCCTAGAGGAGCTCAACGAGCGCACCGCGGGTTGGCAGCCGGGCGAATTGATCATTCTGGCAGCGCGACCCTCTATGGGTAAAACTGCGCTGGCACTGAACTTTGTAGAGGCGGCGCTGAGCACCTCGGCCAAGCCGTCATTGGTGTTCAGCATGGAAATGCCCGCCAACTCATTGATCATGCGTATGTTGTCTAGCCTTGGGCGCATTGACGCCGGCAAGCTGCGCAACGGCAAGCTCACCGAAGAGGATTGGCCCAAGCTTTCTTCCGCCGTAGCCAAATTAAAAGACAAGCCGCTCTACATCGACGACACGCCCGCGCTGACACCGCAAGAGGTGCGCGCGCGTATTAAACGGGTCGTGCGACAGCATCAGGCCAAGCTGCAGCAGGCCAATCCGGATTTGCCGAATGAAGAGGCAGAGCGTCAAAGTCTACCGGGCATGGTCATGGTGGATTATCTGCAGCTCATGCAAGTGGCCGGCAGCAACGAAGGGCGAACCCAGGAAATTTCTGAAATTTCGCGCTCGTTAAAAGGTATCGCCAAAGAATTTAATTGCCCCGTGATTGCGCTGTCTCAGCTAAACCGTGGCGTCGAGCAGCGACCCAACAAGCGGCCTATGAATTCCGATTTGCGTGAATCGGGCGCCATCGAGCAGGACGCCGATGTCATTCTGTTCATCTATCGCGATGAGTACTACAACGAAGACAGCCCCGATAAAGGTTTGGCGGAACTCATTATTGGCAAACAGCGCAACGGTGAAATCGGTACTTGTAAGGCGGCGTTTGTCGGTAAGTACACGCGCTTTGAAAACCTTGCGCCGGAGTATATGCAGCAGCCCGACTACGGCCCTTAACCCCTTGGCGCTAGCTGCGTAGCCGATGCGGCGTTGCAGCGCCCTTAAACAATGCTCACGTACGATATGTACGCTGCGCTTTTTTAAGGCCACTGCGCCTTGCCTCGGCGTCCTCGCAGAACGCGCCAAATTAACGGTTCCGAACTAAGTTGTGTCGTGGTGGGTGTAGAAAGGCGGTAGGCCGGAGCACTGTTGTACCCTAGCTGCGTAGCCGATGCGGCATTGCAGCGCCCTTAAAAAATGCTCACGTACGATGTGTACGCTGCGCTTTTTTAAGGCCACTGCGCCTTGCCTCGGCGTCCTCGCAGAACGCGCCAAATTAACGGTTCCGAACTAAGTTGTGTCGTGGTGG
>NZ_JACHXZ010000004.1:0-113249 GCF_014192475.1 Simiduia aestuariiviva | reverse complement strand
GGGTGTAGAAAGGCGGTAGGCCGGAGCACTGTTGTAACCTGACTGCGTAGCCGATGCGGCGTTGCAGCGCCCTTAAAAAATGCTCACGTACGATGTGTACGCTGCGCTTTTTTAAGGCCACTGCGCCTTGCTTCGGCGTCCTCGCAGAACGCGCCAAGTTAACGGTTCCGAACTAAGTTGTGTCGTGGTGGGTGTAGAAAGGCGGTAGGCCGGAGCATTGTTGTAACCTGACTGCGTAGCCGATGCGGCGTTGCAGCGCCCTTAAAAAATGCTCACGTACGATATGTACGCTGCGCTTTTTTAAGGCCACTGCGCCTTGCCTCGGCGTCCTCGCAGAACGCGCCAAGGTGTGTTGAGTTAGTGTAGAAAGTCGGTGGGCCGGAGCACGGTTGTACCCTGACTGCATACGATGCGGCGTTGCACAACGCGCCAAGCGGTGGCACTGAGTTATGTTGTGCCGGGTAAGTTAGTGAACGTCGCTTGTTCACAGCGAACAGGGAGTAGCCGTTATGTTGATCCGAATACTTCCCTTGATTGTCAGGAGGATCGGCGCTGCGGAGGCGAGTGGAGACTGTGTGAAAGTGATTGTTGTGCCTGCTGTGCTGGCTGAATCCATCGACACTAAAGGCGCAGGAGACTTGCAGTGGTAAGGCCGATCGCTTTGGCGATCGGCGTCTCAGCGGCCGTGGTGCTTATCACTGCGCTATGTTTCTTTATCGACTTTTACTGTTTGTCAGGGCAGATGCCCGGCTACAAAATCCTGGCCTATCCCGGCATCGCGTGGCTTCGGTTGTTTTCGGAAGAAATCAACTTCTGGCCTAAATTAGGTTTACTTCTGCTTGGCCAATTTCTGGCTTACGCGCTGTTGGCCTTAGTCGCAATCGTTGGGGTGCGTAGTTTCAGAAGGAGTTGTCGTTAATAGCCGGTGAGGTAGATCAGCGTCCAATCTTCACCACTGATGGTCCACGCCCCCGTTTCAGTATTTTCCATCTTTAACAGATGGCCCGCCGGTAGGGTGTATTCATCATTGCCCTCGGTGGGGCGGAGTGTGAGCGAGGTGCGGTGGCTGTAGGCGAAGCAAAGCTTTTCGCCCAATACTTTAACCCGCGTCGGGTGTGGATGGGTTTCTACGATGGCCTGAAATTTGTGGCTTTTTGTCGTGATGTTTAAATCGGTGACGGGACCATTGAGTAATCGACCGAATGTGCGCAAGCCGCCGTCGAACTCGATTTGAGGCAAGGCTCCGGTAAGTCGGTGTAGGGGACCCTGCTCATGCGAAAGTTCGAGGCCATTTCCCTCTAGTAAAATCAGGGTCCGATGGTAGCCGGCAAAATCAGAAAAATAGCCGTCTTCTTCCAATTGCGCGATGCTTATGCGCCAATCAAAGGACTGCAAGGTGTGCCCTGCGCTAATCGCGAGTTCTAGGGTTTCGCCTTTGCCGTTCTTCCAGGGAATTTTGTTAAATTCTTCTGGGCCTATTACGTCAAACATGAGCTTACCAATGCGGTGATAAGAAACTTGAATGTAGGGTATTCGCGGGCAACCAATGCCAAGCGCGGCCAATTCCCAAGATTACCTCAATGAGCCGCAACAATACGACAAAAAACGCTTGCTAGGTCAATTAAATTGGCAGTGCCCTGTGCTTATTCTAGACGGTGATATTCTCGCTGCCTCAAGGGTGTCGCCCAGAGCGATAGCTTGTGCAGTCTGCGGCTAGGCCAAATGCGCCTGACAGGTGTGGGAATGGGCGTCGATTTGTCGTGAATATCCGAATAATAGCTCCGATTTTGCCTATAGTGCTCAAACAGATGTTTTAGTAAACTCCGCGCGGTTTCCCGCTGGCCCTAAGGGGGTGTCATGCATATCTACCACCATATTCAATCCCTGCGCGATGCGCTGGATGCAGAGCGTCGCGTCGGTAAACGTATCGGCTTCGTTCCCACTATGGGTAATCTGCATGAAGGCCATATTGCGCTTATTGAGCAGGCGCAGAGCACCAACGACATTGTGGTTTGTTCAATCTTTGTAAACGGTTTGCAATTTGGTCTAAACGAAGATTGGGATAAGTACCCGCGCACCTTTCGAGATGACTGCGAAAAGCTGAAAGCTGTGGGTTGTAACTATTTGTTTCACCCAGACGACTCAGAAATGTACCCCAATGGTTTGGATACGCAGACGCGTGTGATATGCCCCACGATGACAGATGTTCTGTGCGGCGCTAGCCGGCCCGGTCATTTTGAGGGCGTGACTACAGTGGTCACTAAATTGTTCAACATCGTGCAACCCGACGAGGCTGTCTTTGGTATTAAAGACTATCAGCAGCTCGCTGTAATCAGGCGCATGGTGGAAGACTTGTGCATGGCTGTGCAGATAACGGCTGCGCCAATCCACCGCGAAGCCGATGGCTTGGCCATGAGCTCGCGCAATGCCTACTTAAAGCCTGATGAGCGTGAGCGCGTAAAGCAATTGCAGGTAAGTTTGCAGTGGGCCGCGCAACAAATTCGTGCAGGCAATCGCGATTTTGATGTCATAGAGCTCGAAGCCAAATCGCAATTGATTGGGGCTGGCTTTAGGCCTGATTATTTCTCCATTTGCAATAGTAAGACGCTTCAGCCGGCAGCACATGATGACCAATGCATCACCATTTTGGGCGCTATGTTTACCGCAAGCGCGCGCCTGATTGACAATGTATCTATAGAGTTAAATTGAGGTATTAGCCATGTTGACCACTTTATTGAAAGGCAAGCTGCACATGGCAGCAGTAACCCAAGCTGAGCTGTGGTATGACGGCTCTTGTGCAATCGATCAAAACCTAGTTGAGTTGGCAGGTTTGCGGGAGTTTGAACAAATCGATATTTATAACGTGAGTAACGGCGAGCGTTTTACTACCTACGTCATTTTAGCTGAGCGGGGATCGGGTACTATTTCCATGAATGGTGCGGCTGCCCGTCGGGTGCAAAAAGGCGATCGCGTAATCATTGCCGCATACGGTCAGTTCACTGAGGCGGAAGCTGCAAGCTATAAACCCAAGTTGGTATACCTCAACGAAGATAACAGCGTTGAGCGGTCCGCCAACACTATCGCGGTGCAAGTTGCCTAACCCCGTGTGTTCTTGATAGAACGAAGCCTTTACAAGCCCGCTCACAAAGCGGGCTTTTTATTGCGCCAGTGCCGCCTAAGTACAGCATGCAGGTATTGCATCTGCATTTAAGCATTTACAGGTAAAGCCACAGAGGTCCAACATTGTGCCAATGAAAACGCGCACAGGGCCCGATGGCTTGGCGCAAAACTGCGGTGCGCTGGTTGTCTGTCCGCCGGCCTTACCTGTAGTTAATGCCTATGCCATTATTTTAAAAATTTTTACTTTACAAACACAAAGAAACGTCGCAGACTAAATTTATCTGTAAGACGCAAGATGTGATGACTTAAGCAAGAGCAGCGCTCGTGGCTTGGGCAACTTCACTGGGCGTTCTTGCCACCTCTTGGCCAAGCGCCTTTGTGTGAAGTTCTTCGCGCACGGCCCCTGTCTCTCTAAGTTCCCTAGCTTGCAAATATATAGCGTCAGATCTGGCATATTTTCAGAAGGCTGGTTCGTGACTTTTGTTAAGTAGCGTATTTTTATTTTTCATTAAATTCAATTAAAGGGAGGCCCCAAGCACCGCAGCGTAATCCGACATTTTTGAAACCACTGGAGTCCAGACTCATGGCGAAAAGATCGCAAGCGCGACGCAAAACTTACGAAGATCAATACGCAGATAAAAAACTCAAGAAAGCGAGCCGTAATAGCCGCAAGCACCAAAGTAACATCGTAGAACTCAACGCACGTTATACCGGCGCCGATACCGCCTACAGCACCCAACGCAATAATCAGCCGCTCAAAGCGCGCACTCCCGCTCAACAAACCTATATTCATGCTATTAACAACAATGCGCTAACCTTTGGTATTGGTCCTGCCGGAACGGGTAAGAGTTATTGCGCCGGGGCTTTGGCTGCGCAGGCATTGGAGTCAGGCGAAGTTGAACGAATTGTTATCACGCGACCAGCGGTAGAGGCGGGCGAGAGCTTAGGCTTTTTACCCGGTGCTCTCGATGAGAAATTTGCCGTCTATATCGATGCATTTCGCGATATTCTCAATGAGCGTTTGGGCTCCGGTACGGTTGACTATTGCCTGCGACACGGTCGCATCGTGGCTGCGCCGCTCGCATACATGAGAGGCAAGACATTCGATCATCGCACTTTCGTAATTCTCGATGAAGCGCAAAATACCTCTGTGGCGCAAATGAAAATGTTTTTAACCCGCATTGGCGAAAATTGCCGCGTTGTGATTAACGGCGATATTCGACAAAGTGATATTCGTGGTCGCAGCGGGCTGGCAGACGCGGTGGAGCGGTTGCAGGGCGTGAATAGCGTCTATATTCATGAGTTCGACCGCGATGATATCGTGCGCAGTGGCTTGGTGAGGGAGATCATTGACTTGTATGAGCCAGATGATCGGGCAAGTAATGATTGACGCATATAACACATGACAAAAATATTGCATGACCAGAAGGGGAGCTAGGCTCCCCTTTTTTATTGTTGCCTTACCGTTTGGTTTGCGTAAATCTGTCGCCGGTGAGCGCTGTTGCACGCTTGTTATTTGTCCCTCCGGCGCAATAGACTGCTAGGTTTACTATCGATGGAAATGCACTTGGATGTTATGTAAAAAGTTGTACGGGAGTGGTGTGTGGTTATGAGTGATGATTCAGACGCCATTCGCCAGTTAACGCACGCGGAGCACCAACCTGACAATATCCCGCAGCCGTTTAGTCTATTGCTAGAAAATTTTCAGAGCCCGGCCAATGTGGGGGCGGTGTTCCGCAGCGCGGACGCATTTGGCTGTAGGTGTTTATACCTTTGCGGAACAACCATCGTGCCGCCCAACAGTAAATTGCGGCGCCTTTCGAGGGCTGCAGATAAATATGTGCCGTGGCAGCAGCACAGCTGCGCGCAAACGTTAGTGCGCTCGCTTAAGGCGCAGGGCGTGCGTATAGCCAGTCTTGAATTAACGGCGAATTCCACGCCGCTGCCCCATTGGCAACCCACTAATGAACACTGGTGTTTGATTTTGGGGGCTGAAGATGTCGGTGTATCAGCGCCATTACTTGCGCTGTCTGATGCCGTGGTACACATCCCTATGTTCGGTCATAACTCAAGTCTTAATGTGGGCAGCGCTTGTGCCGTCGCACTCTACCAAATGGCGTGTAAATAGGTTGGGAGCCTTGCGCCTTTATGGCACACTCGATCGGCGCTGGTCGAAGATGTTGTACGACCTTAGGATTCACATCGTTAACAATGGAAGGACAGTCATGAACGATTTAAACCCCCTGCCAAAAATTCAGGTGCCGCGCGGTGGCGTTGCCACGCTGCAGCTGCAGTTGGTGCCACCCTATGGCAAACCAGAAAATGCGCCATTTCCAATCTGGAGTTTATTAGGACCAGATGGCCAGCCCGCCGATCCCAACAGTTTGGTGGTTGAGTTTGACGGCCAATCAGCCAACTTCGAGCGCATGCGCGAGCGGGCTCTGCTGATGGTGACCTTGTCGACCGCTAATACGACGCGCGAGGAGCGCTTTAAGTTCTTTGGCAATGGCCTAGAGTATGCAGATGACCGAGAGGACGTAAATGATGATGTGACAACAGATTTGACGAAAGATAGTCAGACGCTGGTGTTTACTATCCAGAACCAAGGGGGCACTTCATCTACCGTCGATTTTGGATTCCTCGTTTCTAGAAAAAATCGTAACACGGGTGAGCTTCATATCTTTGAAGGCCCTGATCCAAAAATTGTTATTCATCGACCCTAGCATCGGTTGTAATGTTGGCGGTGGCGCAAAAATTGGCCGCCGCCTCCTCAACCAATAATTGAAAATTAGCGTTTGTGCATAGACTGGTGAACCAGGGTAGCGTGAACCAAATGGGCGTGTACCCAAGCTCAAGCAGCTGCGCAATACTGTCCATGGCTTTTTGCTGTTTGTTTGATTTCAGTAAAAACAGTGTTTCTGCATAGATAAGGTCTGCGTATCCCCCCTCCAATTTCTTTGCCGCAGCAATGTTTTTACTTGCCTCGTCAAGATTGCCGAGATGAATATTTGCGGTGGCTATGCTCACCAGCGTGTCGATGTCATCGCTCTTGCCCAGTTTTTTAAGCGCTTCCTGAAAAAAGTACTCAGCCTCTTGGGCGTTGCCGTTCAGTAAATGAATCTCGCCCATATTTAAGTAAAAAGTTGGGTTGTTTGGGCTGATTTCTAGCGCTTTTTCTTGGTATTTTTGTGCTGACGCGAAGTCGGCCGCGAGCATATAGGCGGTTGCCAAGTTGTTGTATTCGATGCTGTCTGGATGTTTGTCAGTGAGCCTGTGGTAGGCCTCGATTGCGGTATTGACGTCACCGATGGCAATGGAGAGCCCTGCAATCAAGCTATTGCTAGGCGTGTGCTCGGGGGAAATGTTGATCAGTGTGTTTAAGGTTTCAATACTTTTTTGGTATTTGCCTTGAAAATACTGGGCGGCAGCAAGGTCGTATAGCAGCGCTACGGAAAATCGATTTTCCAATAATTCACTGTAGATTCGCTCAGCTTTTTCGAAGTCGTTGTCTCTTGATGCGAGCTTGGCGGTTAACTGAAGGTGCCGCTCCAGCTTGCCGTGTTCCTTAACTTTTTGAATGGATGCCTCTGCATCTTTAAGTTGTCGCAATGCAATAAAAATAAGTGACTCCAGTTCGGCTGCTGTGCTTTCGTCAATATGGTGATGTTTGTTTTCATTTAGCAGCTCATGAGCGATTCTTATTTGCCCCCCTTCGTTATGGAAATTAAGGTTGGCCACAGCGGCGTGGGTTAGTATTCGGTAGGCTGGGATGAAGCTGGCGTCCGTTTCTATGATTTCAGTAAGCGCCTGAAATTCTTCATCACTAAGCTGTGCCGCAACGTTAAACGTCTCCAATATTTTTATGTATTTAAGGTAGGAAGTTTGGTCGATGGCTGTTGGGCTCTGGGCTTGCGAGCCAATCAATGCGAGCGCGTGCTGCCAGGTGGTGTAATAGATGTCAGCTTCATTGCTTAAAAATACCGGCCACGATTGTTTTGAAACAATTGTGGATGCCTGTGCATCAATGAGTAACAATTCTATTTGGCAGCGATTGGCTTGGCAGTCGATTGTGGGTCTTACCACATGCTTGGCGCCAGTGATGGCATTGATATCTATAGCCTTGGTCGAGCTAGTGTGTTGCCACTCATGCCGGTCAACTAGCTGAATGTGCGATTGGCTGAGCAGAGATTCTTGTAGCGCGTTATCCACGGCCAATCTCAGTTGCGTCGTTTGCGCGACACCCTCGGTATTGTTGATGGTAATAACGGGTTCTTGTATGGCCAGAATTTGGTTGGCTTGGTGATTGTCAAACGTCAGCCAGGCCAAGCTCGCCAGCGAGATGACGGCGACCAAAACTGCGTAGGCCCACAATGTGTGGTCTGGCTTGCTGGGTGTGGGTGGCGTTGATTCGGCGGTGATCACTGCTGGTTCAGTGGCATTTATAAGCTGCTTCGCACAGCTGCATGCAGTGGGTCGAGCCGCTGGATCTTTATCGAGACATTGAATCAGTAGGCTGGCAAATGCATCGAGTGAATTCGAAGTGTCGTCATCCACGCTAACCGGAAGCGGCGCACGGTAAAGAATGGCTTGCAAGATTCCGTCTGGATCTTGCGTATCGCCGAATGGGTGATGCTTACACAGTAAGCTGTAGGCCAAAATGCCGAAGGAAAAAATATCGCTGGCGGTGGTGAGGTTGTCACCCATGGCTTGTTCGGGCGATAGGGCCGCGGGGCTGCCGATATATTCGCCGGGCAGTGCCTGGCTGTCATGAACATTGGCGGCTTGCGGTTGCGCTTGGTGGCGGGCGATGCCGAAATCCATGATTTTGACTTGCCCGCCCGCCGAAATCATGATGTTTTCAGGTTTGAGGTCGCGGTGGATAATGCCTTTTTCGTGGGCGCAAGCGAGTCCATCGGCAATTTGACGCAACCAGTCGAGGCGGGTATTCAGACTCAGTCGGCCATCGCTCAGTTCGTCGCTGCACAGCCAGTCCAGCAGCGTGCGACCCTCCACGTATTCCATGACCAGCGCGGGCGAGTCCTGCCACTCGATCAAATCGTATATCTGAACAATGTTGGTGTGGTTGATCTTTGCTAGGAGTTTGGCCTCCTCTTGCACCGCTTCGATCCATAGAGGATTGGCGCGATTCTTTCGAATGCATTTTAAGGCAATTTTGCGATCCAATCGCTTGTCGTAGGCAAGATACACCACACCCATGCCACCTTTGCCAAGGATAGACTCAATTTCATAGTGATCAGTTTGGCTGTTCGTGGCGTACGTCATCGGGTGTTGGCTTGGTTAATTTTGTTATTGGGCCGTTGCAACATCCGTGTCGGGCTGTAATTAGTAACCGCTAACTTACTGTTTGCCGTGTCATTGTGCAATGCACATTGGGTTTTCGACCACCGACTAATAGGGAATGTGTGCGCTAGTTGGTATAGTCGGTCTTTTAGATCAAAGCGCATAACACAATAACGGAGCTTGTTTATGTCTGACGTTAAAACCTACCCCATCCCGCAAAATTTTCAAGACGCACATATTAATAAAGAAACTTACGATGTCATGTATGCGCGTTCGATCAACGAGCCTGAGGCGTTCTATCGCGAACAAGCTGAACAGTTTCTGACCTTTGAGCGGGCTCCGGATGCGATTTGTTCATGGGATTTAAGTAAGGGCGAAGCCAGTTGGTTTGCGGGTGGCAAGCTTAACGTTACCGTTAATTGTATTGATCGCCACCTGCCTGCTCGCGCACAACAGACGGCCATTATCTGGGAGGGCGATGACCCAGCGGTAGATAAGCACATTACCTACGCGGAGCTGCATGAGCAGGTGTGTCGGCTGGCCAATGTGCTGCGAGCGCGGGGCGTAAAGAAGGGTGATCGCGTCTGCATTTACATGCCCATGATTCCAGAGGCTGCCTACGCCATGCTGGCCTGCGCTCGCGTGGGGGCGGTGCACTCGGTGGTATTTGGTGGCTTTTCGCCAGACGCATTGAAAGACCGGATTTTGGATTCCGACTGCCGCGTACTTATTACGGCCGACGAGGGCGTGCGCGGTGGCAAAAGCGTCGCGCTAAAAGCCAATGCGGATAAAGCCCTAGCGGCCTGCCCCAATACTCACACCTGCTTGGTGGTCAAGCGCACCGGTGGGGCAATTCAGTGGGACGCGAGCCGGGATGTTTGGTATCACGATGCTGTGGCAGAGGTGCCAGCCGAGTGCGAGCCCGAGCCGATGGATGCAGAAGATCCGCTGTTCATCCTTTACACCTCAGGCTCCACCGGCAAACCCAAGGGTGTTTTACACACGACGGCAGGTTATTTGTTACACACCGCCATGAGCTTTAAGTACACCTTTGATTATCGCGAGGGTGAGGTCTACTGGTGCACCGCGGATGTGGGTTGGGTCACCGGCCACAGTTACATTGTCTACGGCCCACTGTGTAACGGCGCCACCACCTTGATGTTCGAAGGCGTGCCCACCTACCCAGATGCCTCTCGGTGCTGGCAAGTGGTGGACAAGCACAAGGTCAATACGTTTTATACGGCGCCCACGGCAATCCGCGCGCTCATGGGGGCGGGCAATGAATACGTCACGCGCGCATCGCGCCAGTCACTGCGCATCCTGGGCACCGTCGGCGAGCCCATTAACCCCGAGGCATGGGAGTGGTATTTCCACACGGTGGGTGAAGGCCGTTGCCCCATAGTGGACACCTGGTGGCAAACCGAAACGGGTGGCCACATGCTCACGCCCCTGCCGGGTGCCACAGCCACTAAGCCGGGCTCGGCGACGCTGCCGTTCTTTGGCGTACAGCCCGTGTTGCTCGACGGTGAGGGGCGCGAAATTGAAGGCGCTGGCGAAGGTAGCCTAGCCATTAAGGCGTCCTGGCCCAGTCAGATCCGCAGTGTGTACGGCGATCATCAGCGCATGCTGGACACCTATTTCAGCACCTTCAAAGGTTACTATTTCACTGGTGACGGCGCCCGCCGCGACGCCGATGGCTACTACTGGATCACCGGGCGCGTGGACGACGTGTTGAATGTTTCCGGGCACCGCATGGGCACCGCAGAAATCGAGAGCGCATTGGTGCTGCACGATCTGGTGGCGGAATCGGCTGTGGTGGGTTACCCCCACGACATCAAGGGCCAGGGCATCTATTGCTATGTCACCCTTATGGCGGGGACCGAGCCCACTGATGCGCTCAAAAAAGAATTGGTCGCGCTGTGCACCAAAGAAATTGGCCCCATTGCCAAGCCCGACATCATCCAGTGGGCGCCAGGGCTGCCTAAAACTCGCTCCGGTAAGATTATGCGCCGCATACTGCGCAAAATTGCAGCCAATGAATTGGACACGCTGGGTGACACGTCAACGCTGGCCGATCCTTCAGTGGTGGACGAGCTGATCGAAAATCGCGCAAATCGATGATCCAGTAACAAGGCCGCAGCGTAAACTCACCTACACCCTTAAGTGACTGCGGTCACCATGTTATTGGGCGGTCAAATTGACCGCCCTTTTTTTGCGCGGTAATCTTCGGGTCCGAATGAATAGGGCACCCTGAGGAGGTAAATGTGCACGGGGGCGAGCCCTTTGATTTTCCCGGTCCCCACACCCAGTCAATCGCGGTGACGGAGGCCCATATCGATGGATTGGGTCACGTCAATAACGCGGTGTACGTACAGTGGTGTGAGCGGGTAGCGTGGGATCACTCTGCGCAACTCGGGCTATCGCTCGCCGACTACCGGGCGTTGGATCGGGCCATGGCTATCCGCCAAGCACAATATGACTATGTGCTGCCTGCCCTGCAGGGTGACTCACTCATCTTAGCCACTTGGTTGACTGCATCCGATGCACGCCTCAATATGACACGCCAATTTCAGCTGCTACGGGGCCGCGAGACCTTGATGCGTGGGTGTTGGCAGCTAGTGTGCATCGAAATGAGCAGCGGGCGGGCCAGACGCATGCCTGAGGCCTTTTTAAGCACGTATCAGCCCGCAGTGGTGGAGGCCGGTGATGAGCAGTGATGAATCGTTTATTGGCCTGTTGGGGCAGGATTTGAGCGATGTGCGCCCGCTCGCGGTAGAGCCTCGGGTCGCCCTAGTGAAGCACAGCATGTCCGAGGTGGCCCTAAGGCAAAAACGCGCCGATGCGGTGCGCACCGAAGTGGAGGAGTACAACCGACTCAGTGGCGAGTTTATTGAGCCTGTGGACCCGCACGATGTGTTGGCATTTAAGCGCCCAGGCATTCAAAACGGGGTGTATCGCAATCTGCGGTTGGGTAAGTACGCCATGGATGCGCGCCTCGACCTGCACAATTTAACGGTTGAGCAGGCCAGACTTGCGGTCCACACCTTTGTACAGGACTGTTGTCAGCACGATATTCGGTCGGCATTGATCACCCACGGCAAGGGCGAGGGAAGAAAACCACAACCGGCAATGCTCAAGAGTTGCATTGCGCACTGGTTGCCCCAATTAACAGAAGTTCAGGCCTTTCACTCGGCCCAGAAGCAGCATGGCGGCGTTGGTGCCACCTATGTGCTGATTCGCAAGAGTGACAAACAGCGACTTGAGAATGCCGAGCGGCTTCACAAGCGGCGCTAGCATCAAGGAAGAGCGCACAAACGCGGTAACCAAAGCGAAGTAACCAGAGATTAGAATAATGACAGAAGCAGTAACCCCTCAGACTGACGCAGCGGCTGAAAAGCCTCAACTCACGATAAATATTCCCGAAGTGGTCAATTTGGCCTGCAATATTCTCCACGGTGGCTTTTTGGCCAAAGGCGATGAGCACGGTAAAAAGCTGTTTAAGCAGCTTAAAGACGAGGAAAAGTTGGCCGCCGGCAGCATGACGGTTGGCGAGCAGGTCACCATTAAACTGACCATTTCCCTTGATCGCAAAGAATTCCGGGGCCAGTTGGGATTCCCTGTGTTCAAAGCGAGCTTGCAGGCGATGTTACAAAATCTAGGCCAGGCCCTGCAGGCGCGCCAAGACCTCAATTTTCTCACGGGTGATAACGGCAATATCCTAGTACACAAGCCCGGTGTCATTGAGAAGGGCGGCGACTACAACGTTTTGGTACTGGTGCTCGCACCCAGCCAAAATAAAGAAATGAATCTGTGTCTAACGTTTTTAGATCCAGATCAATACGAACCCTTGCGCAAGGCCAAGGAAAAAAAATCAACAGCATCGGATAAATAAGAGAGACCTTACGTGACTAAACAACTTTTGATATACGGCAACGCAACCCCCATTTCCAGTGAGCGCCATCGCGGCTGGGGTATTGAGCCCACGGGTGACCTGAGCTTTGCCAAAACCGTAAACTCTGTGCCGCTGACGGCTGTTGAGTTCTTCAGTGCAGCGGAATCTTTTCCTGTTGTATTCACCAAAAACGGTGACAACGTATTGCCTTTGGCAGTAATGGGCGTGAAGCCAGAGCAAAATCTGTTCATCAACGAAGAAGGTAAGTTTACCGCTAATTACCTGCCGGCATTCTTCCGCCGCTATCCTTTTGTTTTTTCAAGCAACGACGAAGGCAAAAACTTTTTGTTGTGCATCGATGAAACGTACGCCGGTTGCAGCCCAGATGGTAAGGGCGAGCGTTTATTTGATGACGAAGGCAAGCAAACTGAATACCTAGGCAAAGTGCTGGATTTCTTAAAAGAATATCAAATGAACTTTGCTCGCACTCAGTCTTTTTGTGCACGTTTACAGGAGTGGGATTTACTTGAGCCTATGGAGGCGCAATTCACGCCGAACGACGGCGGTGAGAAAATTCGCTTGGGTGGCTTTTTGGCGGTAAGCCGTGACAAACTTAAGGCACTCGACAGTGACAAGCTGGCAGAGCTTATGAAAAATGACGGTATGGAACTCATCTTCACCCATTTGCAATCGCTGCGTAAATTCCGAGAGTTGATCGCAAAAGTGCCTGCAGATACAACTGCAAAATAAGATTCGACCGCTTATAAAAAAACCGCCGTAAGGCGGTTTTTTTATGGTTGGTACTTCGCTTAGCGGCGGCCAATGCCCTCGTACACAAAGCCCATCTGTTTCAGTTTTTCCGGGTTGTAAATGTTGCGGCCGTCGATAATCACCGAGGCGCGCAATTGACTTTTCAACTTGTCGAAATCAGGTTGGCGGTATTGCTTCCATTCGGTCACCAATACCAACGCATCGGCATCCTCGGTTGCGTCGAAGTGATGATCGCAATAAATGAGCTGGCCCTCTTCCACAAACTTAGGCGCGAATTCGCGTTTAGAGGTAGTCATGGCCTCTGGATCGTGCACTTTCACGGTGGCGCCGGCCGCGAGCAGGCTATTGATCAACACGATGGACGGTGCTTCACGCATGTCGTCGGTACCGGGTTTAAATGCCAGGCCCCAGACGGCGATGGTTTTGCCGTTCAACTCACCGAGGTGGCGCGTCACCTTGCTGGCAAGCACGTGTTTCTGCGCAATGTTGCGCTCCTCTACGGCGTTCAGTAGTTTGGCGTCAAATTTGACGTTATCAGCCATTCGCACTAGGGCCTGCACATCTTTAGGAAAGCAGGAGCCGCCATAGCCACAGCCGGGGTAGATAAAGGAGTAGCCAATGCGTGAGTCCGAGCCTATACCGTGGCGCACTTCTTCGACATCGACGTCGAGCGCATCACACAGGTTGGCGATTTCGTTCATGAATGAAATTTTGGTGGCGAGCATGGCGTTGGCGGCGTACTTAGTCATCTCTGCATCGCGCACGCCCATGTACATGACTTTGTCGTGATTGCGAGAAAAATCTTGATACAACTCGCCCATCACGGCGCCAGCGCGCTCGCTGTCAGTGCCGATGATAATGCGGTCTGGCTTCATGAAATCGCTGACCGCGGCGCCTTCCTTCAAAAATTCCGGATTGCTAACCACATCGAAAGGAATATCCACGCCACGCAGGTCTAGCTCTGCCTGAATGGCTTCACGTACCTTGTCAGCAGTGCCCACTGGCACGGTCGATTTATCGACGATAACGGCATATTCGTTGAGGTTTTGACCAATCTCGCGGGCCACGGCCAGCACATACTTGAGGTCGGCTGAGCCGTCTTCACCAGGGGGCGTGCCCACCGCAATGAAGTAAATGCTCGACTGGGTCATGGCCTGTGGCAGGTCGGTGGTGAAGGATAACAGCCCGAGTTTGATGCCGCGCTCTACCACTGCCGCAAGGCCAGGTTCGTAGATGGGAATATCGCCCGCGCGCAGTCGCTCAATTTTGGCGGCGTCCACGTCAACACAGGTAACTTGGTTGCCCATGTCCGCGAAACAGGCGCCAGACACTAGCCCCACGTAACCGGTTCCCACGATAGTAATATTCACAATTGACCTCCTTGTTCTAAATGTCACACAGCAATGCCACAGCGGTGGCGCAGATGGCGCGCAGTTTACCATGAAGCTTGAGCTGTTGCTGGATTAGGTACATGAGAGGCGACACAAGGATATCAAGTCCCCGAGTTTAAGCGTAGAGCACTTTGTTTTGTCCGACTGAAGGCGCTCTCGGAGAGTAATGAAGAGGGTCTCAATATTGGGGCAGCTGTCGAAATGCACTCCGTGAGGAGTCTTCCGCACGCAGGGTTAAGGACATCAGGTTGGGGGAATTCTGGGGGTGGCACCGGGATGTCAATGTTGATGTAGGCTTTCGCGTACTGCGTACCCTTTAAGCAAAAGCCTGCTTTGATGAATGTTGGCAATGGCTTGGTTATTCGCCAAGCCACTGCCATCACAGACGGTTAGTCTTTGAACTTTTTGCTTGGAATATACTGCGATTGGGTTGAGCTGCCTACATAGGTGCAGTTACCCTCATCATCCCACCGGAATGTGACGAATGAAAAGCTGTCGAGCGCTTTTATCTGATCAATCAAATCTGGCTTATCGTAGGCGAAGCATATAACGGATTCCCCTTCAATAATTTGTGCTTGGCAGAAGCCCCAAGAAAAACCAGGGTCCACATCGTTAGCACCAAAGGTCCTAGTGCCGCAGCCAATTTGTTCAAACTCATTGCTAGAGAAACGTGCGGTTTTCATGTTGCCAAAGGCAACTTTTGAATCCATATCGATTTCGACAGGTACGTCGATTGCTGCACCAGCCAATGCTAAGGTCGAGAATGTTGCTAAGACGAATCCAATCATTTGCTTTTTCATGTTGCATCCTTTTTGGTGGGTTAAACTATTGATTCACGATTTTCAATTGCCCTGAATTTACAGCGCGTGCAATTGAACTGAACATCTCCTTGCGCTGTTCTGGGTGTAACTGTGCTGCTTGTATTTGCAAGTTATCGATTTGCATCTGAGATACTGGTCCCGCAAACATCATATTGTTAAGTGACCCCCGCAGCATGTCATGCCGTTCGATCTGAGAGGCAGAAGGTGGGGGGGCGATGTTTTCGGGCCTCATGCCTGCGCTATCTAAGTTGCTTTCGATGGCCAAAGATAATCTAGCAAGTTCCTTTTGTATCATGGCCAATTGCTGAAGCTGATCGGTGGGTTGGGTTTCGTTATCCGTGGAGGATCTCACGTTGTGGCGGTTCGTGGAATCGCTGCTATTCGTGGAATCGCTGTTATGGGAATAGGGCAGGTACGTTGCAAGAGTGTCTACCGTTGTGTGCAAACTTTTGAGGTGTGAAAAAATAATCGCCAGTGCAGCCGATTGTGCGATGAGTATCGCCATGAAAAGCCATTTCATGGGCAGTCCCTTTCCCTATTATTGTAAACTTGTCAAAATGAGGCCTTGAGTTTTACGCCTCTGATTCAAATGCGTCAAGTGAATTGTCCGGCTGTGTGATTGTATTCCCGTCTGTTGCCGATGAAATATATCTTTTATTTCAATTTTTTATAAACTGGCTCTAATTATATTTCACTATTGACTATATGTTCGCTGATTGAGTTCTAGTGAAAAGGAGTTTGCGCGTTGTCTAATCTCCAGCGGTTCGACAGCCATTGTCATCTTGATCTTCCGGAAGTGGGTGATGAGGCTATTACGCTATGGCGTGAGGCAACCGGGGTCGGCGTAGCGCGCCGTTTACCATGCGTTGGCGCCTAGAGCGCTATTTCCTAAAGCGCTATGCCACTAAGCCCCCTAGCCGTGCGTGGACAGCTAGGGGGCTAGAAGGGCTAGATGGGTGAGCCGGGGGGTAAGGGCTTGGGCTTGATGGCGTCTTTGCTGGCCACCAGACTTTGTGCGGTATTGACCATCGCGGCCAGCAGTCGCTCGTGGGTATTAACCGGTGCATCGATTTGACGGCGCGCCAGGAACGCCCCGAATACCCCACGCAGTTGCGGGGTGAGATTGTTATTGGCCAGCAAGTGCGTGATTTTGTGCAGCACTAAAATTTCCGTTTGGCGTGCGATGAGCAGGGCTTTGCCCTTTGCCCCATTAGTGCCCGTCGCTGCCCAAATGTTATCGAGAACCTGAGTGGGCGACAGGTGTGCGTCATCGCTCGCGTGGGCCCACTGCAGGCGGGCCAGCCGCTCTGGGTGCAGCAGGATGTTTAGGCTGTGATTGGCCGCGGCTTCTGCCATGGCCAAGGGGTCCAATAGAGCGCCGGTATAGCCCTGTGTGCTTTCGCGCGTTTTCTTGTGGCCATATGCTTTCGGCGGAATCAGCGATTCGATGGCAGCGGGCAGCAATAAAAAATCGGGCGACAAGGTGCGCGTCAATTGCGACAGTGCATGGCGCTGGTCTGCGGCAGATACGGGACTGAGTTGCTGCGCAGCGGCACCCGTTTTCACACCGTAGTCATAGTGATAGCCGCCCAATAATTTACCGGCGGCCTCAGCTTGATAGCGGTGGTAGTAATACACAGGCACCAAAATTTCTTCTAAGTCGGAATAGGGGCGACCGAATGCCAGAGCATTGTCACTAAATTGCGCCAGTGCTTTGGTTCGCAATTCTACGACGCGGGCCAATTCGTCAGCGGCGTTGGCGCCGTTGTCCCACAGGCTGCTAGTGGCGTGAAAATCGCCGAGGCTGCGGCTGTCGGGATCGGAAATAAATTTGAATCCGAGCTGTGTAGATTCAGCGATAAAATTTAATCGCGCCGTTTCGCTGTCAAAACTGCCGTAGCCGTATTGGACAACGCGTTTATCCCAGTCGCCAATATTTTCCGCATAGGCTCCGACCAGTGAGATGTTTCCGTCGTTGATAGACAGTTGCGGATGCGGATAATCCATCACCGAGGCGCGATCTTTGGGGCTGGCGGCAAAGTTGTGGGCGATGCCCAGCGTGTGGCCGATTTCGTGCGCCGATAACTGGCGAATGCGCGCCAGCGCCATGTCGCGCATGGGTTGCGTGCTGGCAGCGAGGGTGTCGAACGGCGCAGTCATGCCTTGGGCAATCAAAAAATCCTGTCGCACGCGCAGTGAGCCCAAGGTTACGTGGCCCTTAATGATTTCTCCAGTGCGTGGATCTGTGAGCCCATAGCCGTATGACCAACCGCGTGTGGCGCGGTGTACCCACTGGATGACGTTGTAGCGCACATCCATGGGATCGGCATCGGCGGGCAACATTTTTATTTGAAAGGCATCGCGGTAGCCCGCGGCTTCAAACGCTTGGTTCCACCAGCGGCCGCCCTCTATCAGAGCGCTGCGCACCGGCTCTGGTGTGCCCGGATCCAAGTAGTAAATAATGGGATCAATCGCAGCGCTAACCTGAGCCTTGGGGTCTTTTTTCTGCAATCGGTGACGGGGAATCCAGCGCCTTGTCATATCGGCGTCGATAGGCGCGGCGTAGTCTTTAAATTCAAAGGCCCAAAACCCGCTTTGGGGGTGAAACGCGCGCGGCTCAAATCCGGCCTCGGGCAGCGCCACAAAACTGTGGTGCATGCGCACGCTAATGCTATAGGGGTCGGGTGCAACTGCCTGCACAAACTCGCCTGGATCGTCGCCCGTAAACGTTACTGTCGCTTCGAGTTCGGTATTGCGCGGGAAGGCTTTGGTGCGTGGCAAGTAGACGGCTGACCGGCTGGCATCGCGACGGTATTCGCCCTGTTTGGAGTGTTTCAATTTGCGCGCCACGCCATGACTGTCGCGCAACATAAATTCCGTGGCGTCTATCAAAAGCTGTTCGCCGCTGCGCGCCACCACGGGAAAGCCCCAGAGCACTGAGCTGGCAAAGGCTTCGCTGACCGACTGTTGTTCAAGGTCATTGTCACTTACGGCGCGGTAGTAGGTGTTGCGTTGTTGCAGTAGTACTTTATCGCCGGCATCTGCAAAGCGCACCAGCTTGGTTTCCAAGTCCATGAGTTGGCCCCGATCGAGGCCAATGTCATTAGAGCCCAAGCCTTGAGGCAGGCTGAAATAGTAGATGTATTCGGGGCCGTTTCTTGTGATTTCCAAATAGGCTTTGCCGGAGTTTTGGTCGTAAATGACGGGGATAAGGCCGGCTTGCCGCGTCATGTTGCGGGTGAATGATTCAATGCTATTGTCGGTGGGGGCATTGGAATTGTTCGGCGAACAGGCGGTGAGCCCCAGCAGCAGGGCAAGGCCGGTAGCGAGTAGTCGGATCATTGGGGCGTCCTTGTGGATATGGTTATAACTAGGACTGCTGCCAGCCACAAACCCTCAAGCGGCACTGCCAATCGACCGCCTAGGCACCGGGGCCACAATCCAAGCAACCCTGCTCCGATGCTGTGCCAATCTGCAAGCGTTCATTGAGATCGCGCAGTGCCGTGCGCACGCCCTCTTCAATCACGGGGTGGTAAAAAGGCAGAGCGAGCACTTGGCTGACGGTCATACGCATTTGAATTACCCAAGCTAGCTGATGGGCGATGTGTTCGGCGGCCGGACCAAACATCTCGGCCCCCAGCAGCAATCCGGTGCCGTGTTCGCCGTACACCTTCAGCAAGCCCCGGTTTTTATTAATGACCCGTGCGCGCCCTTGATTTTCAAAGCTCACTTGACCGGTGGTGTAGCCATTGGCGCAATGGGTTTCCAGCGCGTGATAACCCCGGCCCACACTGGCCATTTGCGGATCGCTAAAGAGGATGTTGATGGGTGTGCGGCGCTCGCCGGCGCGCAGGTCGGCAAGTTGTTGCAGTGAGCGGCCCGCATTGTCGCCGGCAATGCGCCCAGCGTCGGCGGCTTCGTGCAGCAGTGGGAGATCGTCCGTGACATCGCCGGCGATAAAAATGGTTGAGTCCCCACACTGGCCTGTGTAGCGGTTGTGCACCGGTAGACCTCGCTCATCCAGTGCTAGTTTTGCCGCAGTTACATTCAGATTGGCGAGGTTCGGGTGGCGTCCCGTTGCTGCCAATAGGTAATCAAACTGCTCCGTGATGGCGCCGCGTTCGCGGTGCACATAATCCACCTCGACACCATCTTGCGTGCGGCGGACAGCGGACACGGAAGCGCTAGGGTCAAGGTAAAATTCGCGGTTAAAGTAGTCTATTGCGTAATCGCGCAGCTCGGGATCTTGCGCAATGCCCAAGCCGCCGGATCGGCCAAAGAGGGCGACTCTTGCGCCCAGTCGTGCCAGCGCCTGGCCCAATTCTAAACCGATGACCCCCGGCCCAAAAACCGCGACTGAGCGCGGCAGGGTTTCCAATTCAAAAATGTGATCATTGGTGAGCAATCGATCACCGGCTGGGCACAGCAACTCTGGGACGTGTGGCGAGGAACCTGTGGCTATGACGATGCGTTTCGCATTGATTGTGATTGGCGCCATTTGCTCGCGCTCAATGCTCAGTTCATTGGGGCTGATAAACGTGGCGTGTCCGCGTAGCTTGTGGTCGTCGGGAAAGCTCGCCACCGATTCCAAAACAAACCCCACAAAGCGATCGCGCTCGCGCCTGACACGGTCCATCACCGCCCGGCCGTCGATGTGAGGTGGCGTGTAGTCCACACCAAAAACGCCATTGTGGTGTGCGAGATGGGCGTGCTCTGCGGCCGCAATCAATAACTTGCTGGGCATACAGCCAACGCGCGCGCAGGTAGTGCCGTGTGGGCCGCTTTCTATAAGCCGGATACTGTCCGTGTATTTGCGGGCCGCCCGATAGGCGCCCAAGCCTGCGGTACCTGCACCAATAATGGCGATGTCCACTGTTTGAGATGGCATAATAATTTCCGTTGTTGGCTGCA
The DNA here is from genome assembly GCF_014192475.1 of Simiduia aestuariiviva. Lineage (GTDB taxonomy): Bacteria > Pseudomonadota > Gammaproteobacteria > Pseudomonadales > Cellvibrionaceae > Simiduia > Simiduia aestuariiviva. The sequence goes on along the minus strand of NZ_JACHXZ010000004.1, from coordinate 93,042 downwards.
ATGAGTTAGAGACTCTATGAACGTGTTTGTTTCATCGCATTTTCTGTAGTCTAGTGTGTTGGTTGCGTGTAGGTCGCGTTGCATCGCCAAGCACCGCTAATTTTGTTAGTGCTATGTCCTTTGGAGAAATTATTTGATGCACTGGTTTGATAGCCATTGCCATTTGGATTTACCTGAGCTGCATGCACAGGCACACAATCACTGGGCCGCAGCGCGTGAGGCTGGGGTTCAGCGCGTGTTAATTCCCGGTGTTGATCCCGCGCAATGGGCGAGTGCTGAACAGTTGGCGGTGCAATTGCCGGGGGCCTATTGGGCGGCCGGTGTTCACCCTTGGTGGGTAGGCGCGCAAACACAAGCGCCTGAAATGATTATGCATCGCTTGCGTGAAGCGCTCACTCGCGGCGCCATTGCGGTGGGCGAGTGTGGGCTCGATGGTGCCATTGATGTGCCCATGGGCGCACAACAATCTTGGTTGCGTCCGCAACTTGAAGTGGCCGCTGATTTGACGTTGCCAGTGATTTTGCATGTCCATCGCGCCCATAATCCGATACTGGCGATGTTAAAACCCTTTCCTCACCTGCGCGGCGTGGTGCACGGATTTTCTGGCAGTATTGAGCTCGCATTGCAGTATATAAAGCGTGGATTTTTATTGGGCATTGGCGGTGTGGTGAGCTACCCGCGGGCAAGTAAAACCCGCGCTGCGGTAGCGGCTTTGCCACAGGGCAGTTTTTTGCTGGAAACCGACGCACCGTCGATGCCCGTGTTTGGATCGCAGGGGGAAATTAATACGCCGTCCCAATTATTAAAGATCGCCAATAGTGTTGCCGAGCTTCGCGGTGAATCGCTGGCGCAATTGCATGCACACACAGAGCGTGCGGCACAGGAGTTATTTGGTCCACTGAGTTGATCAGTGTGCGTGTCAGACGTGGAGGATTTTTAAAACGCTGCGGGCGCGCAGGGCGCCCGCACAACGGATTTACTTTTGGCGAACGCCTTCTACGTTCAACCAAAGCTTGACGCTTTCCGAGGCTGGGCCAAGGTTGTAATTGATATTAAAATCTTTCAGGTTCAATTTGGTTTCGCCGGAAAATCCCGCGCGGTAGCCGCCCCATGGATCTTTACCTTCACCCACTTTAGTGACATTGATGGTCACCGGTTTGGTGACACCGTTTAGGGTTAAATTGCCCGCTAATTCAAAGCCGCCGTCTTTTACGTTGCTGACCTTGGTGCTTACGAATGTGGCCTTGGGGTGTTTGTCGGCGTTCAAGAAATCTTTACTGCGCAGATGTTTATCGCGTTCGGCGTGATTGGAATCCACGCTTTGGGTATCGATAGTGACATTCACCTGGCTTTCAGCAGGCTTTTCGGCATCGTAGCTAAAACTGCCCTCAAACGTATTGAAGCGGCCGGTGAGCCAGCTGTAACCTAAATGTTGAATCGCAAAGTTTACGCTGGCGTGCGCGCCTTTGCTGTCGATCACGTAATCCGCTGCGTGTGCGCCAGTGGCGGCCAGCCATAGGCTTGCGCCTGCTAACAGCGTGCGAGACAAAGTGGGCAGTGTCATCGTGCTTTCCTTTTTTGGACTGAGTTATTGGAAGAGTGTTTGGGGTCGTGTTTGGGGTCAGAGTGTAGCTGCCCGAAGGGCAGTATGCGCCTGAGAGTAGCGTCTTTGTGAACAAAGTGGTGAAACAGTGCGGCGCCCGCGTGGCCAGCCACCAATGCGATTAGCAGCCAGGCACCCCACAGGTGCAAACTACCCAGCCAATCCACGGCGGCGCCATTAAGTTTCGCGATGCTGGGGATCAGCGGCCAATCGAAAAATCGCGCCGCTTGGCCCTCGGCCGTGGTCATCAGGTAGCCGGTGAGCAGCAGTGCCAGCAACAGTAGGTGTAAGGTGCGTTTAACCCAAAGCGCCATTCGCTGCATCCAGTGGGGGTGGCTTGCCAGTGGCGTCGGTGCCGGCGTTGCCTGCCGCCACGCCAGTTGCAGTAGCGTCAGCAACAGGAGCAATAGGCCTCCGCTGATGTGCAGTGCGGGGCCTTGATGATACCAAGTGTGGTAGTAATCCAGTTGCACCATCCACAACCCTAAACCAAACAGAGCGAGCACTAAACCGGCGATGCACCAGTGTAAGCACTTGCTTACGGGGCCGTAGTGGGTTGTGTAATCGCGCATGGCTCTGGTCCGTAGGTGTCTGTGGTTTACGTCAGTAGAAGGTAAACCGCAACGCAGGCCGTTAAGGTACGTGCGCAACGGCCGCTTGGGTTAACATTAGTGCTCTTTATTTGTGGATCTTGCAATGCCCTTTCAAGCCCCCGTTGATGATCTGACTGATTTACATATAGCGACGCTCGTTGCCAGCCGATCCTGGCAGGCAAAGTACAAGCTATTGATGGCGTGGGGCAACTGCATTCAAGTCAAGCCCTGGATGCGGTGCGACGAGCGGCGGGTGCGGGGTTGCGATACGGCACTTTGGCTGGCGCATTGTGCTGAGGGTGATCGCCATTGGTTTGCCGTGGACGGTGAATCGCGCATTATCAAAGGTCTGGCGGCACTGCTGATGATTCAGGTGAATGGTCGCACGGCACAGGCCATTGCCGCGTTGGATGTGGCGGGCCTGCTTGCAGAGTCTGGTTTGGATGGACACCTATCGCCGTCGCGCGCCAATGGCTTTGGCGCGCTGGTCAAACGGATTCAAGCATCGGTCGGTTCAGGTGGGGCGCTGGCTAAATAGCGCGCGATGCCACGACTGGCAGCAATCATGCCGAAGGTTGCCGTGACCATGGTGGCCGCACCCAAACCGCCGCCACAATCGAGTTTCACTTCGCTACCCAATGCTGATTTGTTTTCGCACACGCCGCCGTCGGCTGCGGGGAATTTTAATTGCTCGGTGGAGTAGATGGCTTCGATGGAAAAGTTGCGCTTGGCGTTGCGACTGAAGTTGTAGTGCCGACGCAAATTATTTCGGGTTTTAGCCAGCAGTGGATCGTTGGTGGTTTTTGCCAAATCCAATGAGGTGATCTGGCGAGGATCGGTTTTTCCACCGGAGGAACCCACAGTAATTACCGGCGTTTTTTGTCGTTTGCAGTGCGCGATGATGGCGGACTTTACAAAGGCCGAATCAATGCAGTCGAGCACCATATGCAGATCGCGGCCAATCAATTGCGCGATGTTTTCGGGCTCGACAAAATCGTCGATGAGCTGCACGGCGACCTCAGGGTTGATACCTCGCAGTCGCTCGGCCATTACGGCAATTTTTGATTGACCAATGGTGCCTGCCAAGGTGTGCAATTGGCGGTTGCTATTGGTGACGCAGACTTCATCTAAATCGATGAGCGTGATTCGTCCGACGCCAGTGCGCGCCAAAGCCTCTGCCGCCCATGAACCCACCCCACCTATACCGATGACCATAAAGTGCGCTTCGTGCAACCGATCGAGGGCGGGCCGTCCGTAGAGACGACCTATGCCGCCAAAGCGCTGCAGGTAGCTGTCGGAAAGTGTAGCGTCGGTCATGTGCGGGTCCGGGCAGGCGAGCGGGGCGCCATTATAGCGGCACCATTAAATAAAATCGCTTTCCTGTACTTCGATAATGGTTGGCACGTCAGCGTCTTGGGCGTCGCGCAAGGCACGCGCCAGCGATGCAAGATCCTGCGCGCGGGTGGCGCGGCAACCATAGCCCTCTGCGACTTTAATAAAGTCCGGAGAGTAGATGTCGCAGGCCATGGGGGCCATGCCCGCGTCGCGGAAATTCATGGCAATCATTTCGTAACAGCTGTTGTGCCAGATGATCAGGGCCACGGGAATTTGCGCTTCCACCGCAGTGGCCAATTCATTGAGGGAAAACTGTACGCCCCCATCCCCCAGCAAACCAATGACCGGTCGCTGAGGTGCGCCTAAGCGCGCGCCAAAGGCCGCCGGCAGCGCCCAGCCCAAAGTCCCGTAGCCGGTGGCTGCAGATCCAAAGCTGCGGGGCGCACGCGCGTCAAACTGATTCGCAGCATAGTAGGCCGGTTGGGTGGAGTCGCCCATGATGATGGCGTCGGGCAGGGTGTCGAGCAAACAGTCTAAAAATGCCTGATAGCCCGCGTGGCGCTCGCTCAAGTGCTTGTCTTTAGCGCTGGCCACCCGAGCCTGACTGGCTGTGAGGCGGTCGGCTTTGATGTGTGGTGTAAGGGCCGCCATAAACGCGGCACTGTCGGATTGAATGGCCAGCGCTGGGCGGCAATTGCGGGTGAGTTGTGGCGTGTCGATATCCACGCGAATCAACTGACCGGGAATCTTGAAGTCGCCCTTAAAGAAAAAGTCGTAATCGGTTTCAGACAGCTCAGTGCCAATGGCCAAGACCACGTCAGCCTGCTCAAACTCGTGGCGAATAGACGCAAAAGACGGATTTGAGCCCAGCAACAAAGGGTGGTCGGGCGGCAGCAGACCTTTGGCATTGTGAGTCAGGCTCACGGGTGCTTGCAGTGCGTCGACCAGTGCGCGTGTTTGCGCTTGCGCATCGGCACAGCCGCCGCCTAAGGCCAACAGTGGGCGCTTGGCCTTGTTTAACAGCGCCGCCGCTTCAGCAATTGCACTAGCTGCCGGCGCTGGGCGCGCGGGCAGTGGCCAAATATCGAGAGCGACGTGATCGGCGGGCGCGGTAATGACATCGAGCGGCAGGGTTAAATGCACGGGCCCCGGACGTTCGCTGGCGAAAATGGCAAAGGTGCGCGCCATGACTTTGGGCAATTCATCGGGTCGGGTGAGCGTATGGGCCCAGCGCGCGCTCTCGGCCATGGCCGCTTGTAGGTTGCGAGTTTCGTGCAGTCGACCCTCGCCCAGCCCGCGCTGCCAGGTGTTGTTGTCAGCGGAGATCACCAGCATGGGCTGAGAATCCTGCAGGGCCTGCCCCATGGCGCCGCTGATATTCAGCGCGCCGGGGCCAGACACTGTAATGCAGGCCGCCGGTTTACCTGTGACCCGGGCGTAGCCATCGGCCATAAAGCCGGCGCCCTGCTCGTGGCGCGGGGTGACATGGCGAATGTTGGTTTTAGGTAGGCCTCGGTACAGCTCGATGGTGTGCGTGCCGGGGATGCCGAAGGCCACTTCAATGCCGTAGGCATCGAGATATTTCGCCAGTAATTCGCCACAGGTCTGCATAGGTCTACTCCTAAATTTTGATAGGGCTAAGCATAGTGGTCTGCGGGCGCGATGAAAAATGCGTTATTTTGCTGAATTCAGAAGGAATTCTAATGGCTACCAGCTGTTGTCGGGTAGATCTTTGGGCGATGGCTCTAGTTTTGGCGGTGGGGCGGCCTGGGTGAAATTGCCATCACTGAGCGTTAGTTTTGATATGAATTCGTCGCAAAGTTGCTCTATGAAGGCGCAGCATTCAATTTTCGATTCAAAACGGTCAACTTTAAAGTTGTGCGGGCTAAAACTAAGCTGTAAACAAGAAACAGTATTTAAAGGTATGAAATATACTTGATAACCAGTCTCACTAGCCGAAGATGAAAGCAGAGTTTTAAAGCATTTAAAGTTGGAGAATACTTTACAGGAAACGTCGGATACAGAGGTCGGACCACTCATGGCTTCAGGCAGCGGGTGGTCACTTCCCATTCTGCGACAGTAATCTTCATGTTGCTGCAATAGTCGATTGCGATCTTCGTCTAGTTCGCTGCGTATATATTTAAAGAAAGAGTCAGCGCATTGAATGGGATTTTTCGAGAGAGTTAACAGACCTGTTAAAGCGATCATGCCAAGCAGCTCAGTATTATTTACGTCATTGTACGCCCAATCCATTGTAAAAAGTTCAATGTCTATGTTGAGCGGTGGCCGTTCTTTTAGGTATCTATTGACCTGTAAATAGGAGCTGGAGTTTCTAGTGTGAAAGGTTCCGTAGTTAGGCGTAAGTGCAGTCAATACACTACGTCCAACGGGCATTTGGATGATTTCAGGGTCGGTAAATATGTCCGAGTATTTCACTGCTTTGACCATTGACCAAGGATGCTGGCCTGTCTTGCAGCATCTAGGAAATAATTATTATTTGTAATCAAATTGTTGCCGACAGATAGCGCATTTGCCTGTTTCGAAGTTTTATTAAGTATGTTTTCTGCGCTTTTTTTGTTGCCGAGGGCAGAAAGTGTCTTTGCGAGTGAGTTTCTCACCGACGATAACGTTATTTCCGTAGATTTTTTGGTGAACTGAATTGCATCTGGAGACAGTCTTGCATCGTGTGCAAGTATTTCTTTCAGTGTTGAGTTGGCTGAAACGTCCGGATCTATTAGCTCAAATCCTAGTTTGTCTAGATGGCCTTGAATGCTTTTTAGAGCGACACAAAGTACTTTGCAGCCGCCGTTGAATACTCGGATTCGAATTGGGCTTTTTGTATGCAAACGATTTTTTTGAGTGGTGGTAAGAATGGTAGCTAGTTCTGAAGCATGCTCTGAAATTTTTACTGTCTTTTGCTCTGGGGTAAGCCATGTGCCTTGGATGTTTTGCAGTGAGTCCGGTATAAAGTAGAGGCCGTAATCTGGCGATCTTCCCCATCCATCGGTTTCGATATGTTCCCTGGCGTCTGAAATTGCCAGCTCTAAATTTGCCGCTCCGCCTATGCAAGCCTGATCCCCGCTAAATTGGGTTAGATTGTTAGGGTTGGCTTTACCACTTTTAACTATGTAATTTCCTGCTGGTGCAGTATTTTTTGCTGCGTTAGATAGTTCAGTAATGTAAACCCCGCTAACTTCATTGCCAGAGGGGTTTTGCTGGGCAATGTAATAGTAAATCTCCAGTTCGCCAATCACACTCATATGTTTAGCGGCTTTAAGTTTACTTTGATAGGCATTGATACCCCCACCCACCGAGCGCAACATCTCAATGCCGCGAACAATCTGCAGGCCGCGATAGGTTTTTAGGTCGATATTGATCAAAAAATCCGGCAGCAGTTTTGCGTCAATAAATACGGGTCGTCCGCACTTTCCCGTGGTGTTAGCTGAGAATGGGATGAATCGTTGAGTTTTTTGCTGGTTGGGTTGATGGGTTTGGAAACCCAGATTTGCGATTCCGTTCATAGTGCGATCCATGCAGTACAGACAAGGCGCGCGATTATAAGTTGGCGTATTACGGTTTGCTAGAAAATGGACTTCAAGCTGCACCGGCGTTCCAGTCGTAGTGGCTTATTTAGGCATAAAGTATGGGTTTTGGGGGTAGCTTAATACTTAGCGCTGGTTTTTGCTAAAAGTGACAGCTTTGGCAGGTTGTTAGTCTGTTTTGGGTTGTAGTTTGGCGAGTATTTGTCGTTTGATTGACACGCTCAAATAGCTATAAAAACAATATGCAATTTGAGGTTGTACTAAATCTCTGAAGTATTACAAAACGCTATAACTAATGGTGTTTCAGTGGATACCGACCTGTCGCGTTGTCCTCAATTCAGGTGCGGTTTTTCAAACAAGCTTCGGTTGCTGGTGATCCCAGTAAAGACCGATCATTGATAGTCCATGGAGTTGGCTTTATGAAAAAAATACCCGTCCATTTACTCGGCAAAACTGCCGTGCTTTGTTTGTCTTGCTCCGTTGCTGCATTGGCCGGCGCACAGGCCAACGACCCGGCCAAGCTGTCGCTAGAGCGGCAAGCGCTAGATATTCAGCAGGCGCCCTTTGCAAATGGTAAAAACCGAATTGAAATTTTTGTTGAACTGGAAAGCCCATCGGTAGCGGGTTTCGTGGTCAATGAAATGCAAGCGACAGCGGCGGAACCGACGCCTGATCGCCAGATGGCCCACGCGCATAAAATTAAAGCGGAACAGTCCCAGTTTCGTGCAAAAATGCAGAAAATTGGCGCGACCGAAGTCAAAAGCTTCACCGCAGGCGTCAATGGCAGCAAGTGGATTGTTGAGCGGTCTGACCTAGCGGCAATTCAATCACTTGTTGGTGTGAAGCGCGTTATGCGCGTACCTCATCACAAGTTGATGAACAGTGTGTCGGTGCCATGGGTTGGTGGCACAGATGCCTGGGCGCTGGGGTTTTCGGGCGCCGGGAAAAAAATCGCAGTAATCGACACTGGGGTTGATTACATGCACCAGAATTTTGGCGGCGATGGTGATTATGCAGGCAATGACCCCGCCGTGATTGAGCCGGGCACTTTCCCCACTGCGAAAGTGACCCGTGGTTATGACTTTGCCGGCGCCAACTATCACGCCGGTGGCACCCCAGAGCAGCGCATTCCCCAGCCAGATCCGGACCCCATGGACTACAACGGCCATGGTACCCACGTTGCCGGCTCTGCGGCGGGTAATGGCGTTGACGGTAAAGTGGGCGCTGGTGTCGCAAAAGACGCTGAAATTTGGGCGTTAAAAGTGTTCGGCGATGTCGCGGGCTCCACTGCGCTGACTGTCGACGCAATTGAATACGCACTGGACCCCAACGGTGACGGCAGCGTTGACGATCGCGCAGACGTGATCAACATGAGCTTGGGTTCGGATTTTGGTCATCCCGATGACCCATCTTCTGTAGCTGCAGACAACGCCGCCAACATGGGTGTTGTGGTGGTGGTCGCCGCCGGTAACTCTGGCAATGGTGTGCCCTATGTGCACGGCGCGCCTGCGGCTGGCAAGAAAACCATCGCGGTGGCGGCCACGGTCGCAGGTGGTGCCAATGAATTCGCGATCAAAATTGACAGCGATCTCGTGGGCGGTGACTACAACGCCGCCTATTCAGGCATTTCGCCCGCCCTTGTAGACGGTAGCCCCATCAGTGGCCCATTAGAGATTGCGAGCCCTTTGAATGCGTGTGCGCCGCTGGCCAATGACATGACTGGTAAGGTGGCATTTTTGAAGCGCGGATCCTGTGCATTTACGACCAAGCTCCAAAATGCGTTGGCTGCAGGCGCCTCAGGTGCTGTGGTGTTTAACAATGTTCCCGGTGCCCCGATCATCATGGGTGGTTCACCAGTGAACTTGCATGCGGCCATGATTTCTCTAGCAGACGGAACCACTATCCATGACGCAATGACCGGCGGTGATATGCCAGTCGGCGTGCTGGATGCCAATAATTATGTGCCTTTCCCCGACAATGATGACACCTTGGCGGGTTTCAGTTCTCGCGGGCCCAATAATGGTGCCTCTGACTTCAAACCCGATTTGGCGGCGCCCGGCGTGGGAATTTCTTCCGCCAGAACGCAGTCGGGTGATGGCGCGGTAAGCCTGAGCGGTACCTCAATGGCGACGCCCCATGTAGCTGGTGCGGCGGCTGTATTGTTGCAGCGGTTCCCGAATTTGGAGCCTGATGCCATTAAGGCGATGCTGCAAAACAGTTCGCACCCCGCCAATGCACAGGGCCCTGGTTCTAATACGCCCTACCCACTAACTCTGCAGGGAACGGGTGTGATCAACGTTGCAACGGCGGCTCAGCTCACCAGCTTGGCCATGCCGGGCGCTATTAGCTTTGGCCGTATTAACGAAGATCGCGATGTGCGCGTCCACGAAAAGGTAACGCTGAAGAACTTGTCATCCTCCAGCCGCACCTACAATGTGACGCATGTGCCCAACCGCGCCGTACCCGGCGTGTCGCTTCAGTTCCCAAGCCGTGTGCACATGGGGCGCAACAGCAAGCGACCTGTAACGATCACCTTGGCGGTTGATGCATCTGAATTGCCTGCGGATGATGCGTTCTACAGCCAGACAGAGGTGGACGGCTGGCTGATCTTTGACGATGGTGAAGACAAACTGACCGTGGGTTACCTAGCTGTTGTTGACCCCGCTTCGCGTATTCGTGCGCGCAGTGATCGCCATGGCAACTTCACCCTGCACAATCAGGGGCAAGGCCTAGGGATTGCCGAGGGCTTTACACTGGCGGGAGAAGACGGTTTGTTCCTCGACGGCACCTCTAACGCGATTAAAGCTTTGGGTTACCGCGTCGCCGACTTTGGCTACCCCGTGTTGCAATTTGGCTTGGCCACAGAGGCACCCTGGAACAACCTTTCGCAGCTGTGGACCGCGATGTACATCGATACCAATGAAGATGGCATCGACGACTACATCCTGTATAGCTACGACTACGGTTGGCTCACCGGTGCGTCCGATCCAAATGGTCAAATGGTTACCGCCTTGCAAAACCTCAATACGGGCAGTTTTTTGCTGGAGTATGGCGTCGCTAACGACTACAACGACAGCAGCGCGATCCATACCGTTGACCTCTATGGGACTTACGGTTTCTTGGAACCTGGCGATACTAACTTCAACTATTGGCTAGAATCCTACAGCCAAACTGACAGCGGCAGCGTCGATGTGCAGTACGGCACCATAGATTTGGCTGACGAAATTGTGGTGAGCGCCGCATCTGTCCCCGTTGAAGCCCGCGCCCAGGTTCAAATCGAGCGCGTAGCTGGAGAGGGTCGCTACATGTGGCTATTGCCCAATGACAAGGCTGCCAGCCAGCTGGAAATCGAGTGATCGATCACTGTGAGGCGGGTCTTAGGGTGTAAGCTCTGACCGAGCAGTGTATGGAACAGCCCCGCGTAGCGGGGCTTTTTTATGGGCACTTCAAAGCCCCAATCACAGGCCTTTTGTCTTATACTCAAGCCCAATCGTACTTTGTCCTCGAGAACCTATGACTCCAAGACCCACGGCGCGGCCAAGGACTGCCGGGCACAGGATAGCGATAGGATTCGCACTGCTTCTTAGTCTACTTTCTGGTGCCGCAGCGGCGAGCGGCGATGTGGAGCTGTCGGTTGACGCTGCATTTCGCCAGTTGGAAGATGCGGAGCTGGTGGGCAGTTACGAAGATTATCGGCGTGCGTTTAAAGCCCTCGGGGAGCGGCTCGACGCCAATGATGCCGCTCAGCAAGAGCGCTACCGGCGCCTTGGCTGTTGGATGCAGCCGGAGCAGAGTCTCGATCAAATCAATACCGCCATCGATAATGCGACTCAGTGGATCAATCGAGCTATGGCCCGCGATGACCGTCTTGGGCAGGCAGATTACCTCTTGTGTCGCGGTTGGTTTGAAGAAATAGCGGGCAACTATAAGCCCGCTCTGCGCGATTACGAGGCCGCACTCGCTGTTGCTGAGGGCGCGGAAGATCGGCGGCTAATTGCCGACGCGCTCAGCGCTCGCGGTGAATTGTTGGCGTTGCAGGGCGATCTGGCGCAGGCGCTAAGCGATCTGCAAGTTGCCCATCAAATGTATCACTTGATCGGTAATCGCTACTGGACGGCCTATACATTGTCCATGGTGGCCAACACCTATCGGCGCATGGGGGATTTTGATCGCGCCAAAGAACTACTGCAGGAAGTGATCGAAATTTATGCCAAGCGCGATGATAAAGAAAGTGCTGATAGCACGCGCTTTATGCTCGCTTTAACTTATGATGACCTCGGTGAATACGACGCTGCCTATGCCATCTACCGAGATATGCTCGCACAGGAGTCACAGCAAGGTCTTGAGCGCGCGAAGTTGGGAACTTATATCGCCATAGCCGATAACCGTTTGCGCGCAGGCGATGTGGCGGCAGCGACAGAAGCGCTAGACCGCGCGGAACCCCTATTGGATCCCAGTCTGGATGCGCTCAATTTGGCCCTTTGGAAATTGTTTAAGGCAAACCAATTGGTGGCGGTTGGCGATCACACCTCTGCCTTGCAATTATTGATCGAAGCTGAGCCGGTCGTGGCAGAGCAAGATCAGCACCGGTACCTTGCCTGGATTCAAAAACTTAAAGCTGAAGTCCTAGGCCAACTCGGCCGATGGCAGACCGCGTACCAAGCATTGTCTGAATACCAGCGCACCCATGAAATGCTACTGGAAAAACTGCGTGATCAAACCAGCACCCGTATGCGCATTGAATTTGACGCTGCGCGCAAAGATGCAGAAAACCGCGCGTTAAAGTCTGAACGCGATGTGCGCCAAGCAAAATTGCAATATTTAGAGGAGCGCAAGCGTTGGCAGGGTTTGCTGCTGGCTTGTTCGGTGGTCATATTGTTCACCTTGGCGCTGTTGGCCGTCCGGCAATGGCGACGCTCGCACAGGCTGCGTCATCTGGCGATGACGGATGAATTAACCGGTTTGCCTAACCGCCGTAGTATTTACCAGAGCGGCAAGGAGACCTTGGCACAGTGTCGCGCAGAGGGTGATGATTTTAGTCTGTTGGTTTTTGATGTGGACTATTTTAAGCGCATCAACGATACCTGGGGGCATGAAATAGGCGACCGCGTACTGCAGAAAATTTCAGATGCGGCAGCCAGTTGCCTGCGCAAACACGATGTGTTGGGCCGCACCGGAGGCGAAGAGTTTTTGGTGACCTTGCCGAGCGCCGATCTTGAGTCCGCAAGCGACGTGGCGCAACGACTCTGTGAAACCATTGCCGATATCGATCTGCGCGATGTTGCCGACAATTTAAGTGTTTCGGTTAGTGTTGGTGTTGCCCAGTGTCAAAAGGGAGACTCGGATTTTTCACATTTGATCAATCGCGCCGACAATGCACTGTATCGTGCGAAAGACCGAGGCCGAAATTGTGTGGCGCTCGATCCAGAAAGCACCTGATGCATTCGTGACCGTGACCGGGGAAGCTGTTTGCGTACGGGTCGCTTAATTTTTAAATGAGCTAGCTGACTATGTATAAACTTTTTTTCACGCTGCTGCTGGGCACGGCAATGTTTTTAGCCTCGACAGCAAATGCCGCTTGCCCGCCATTCCTAAACCATAGCTATCGTACACTGCACGCCACAACGGAAGTGAACTTGTGTGATGCCTATGCCGGTCAAGCGTTGCTAGTGATTAATACGGCCAGTCATTGTGGTTTTTCGCCACAGTTCAAACAATTAGAGGCTTTGTACCAGCGCTATAAAGATCGAGGGTTGGCAGTGGTTGGGTTTTCCAGCAACGATTTTAAGCAAGAGAATCCCAACGAAAAAGTTTCTGCAGAAATTTGCTATATAAATTACGGTGTCACCTTCACGATGCTGGCACCCACATCCATCAAGGGCCCAGAGGCCAATCCCACTTTTACAGCCTTGGCTGCACTCAGCGAAAGCCCAGCCTGGAATTTTAATAAGTACTTGGTTTCAGCTGACGGGAAACGGGTCCAACATTTTGGCAGCTTTATTACACCCGATGACGCTGTGATTGTTGAGGCAATTGAGAGAGAGCTCGTAGGGCTTAAAAATAAGCCTCGCTAACAATGAAACATCCATAGCCGACTTTTCCTCAACATTGAATACCTAGCCGGTCTAGCGGAAATAGCATCACAGATTGATAAGGGCCCCGTATGGGGCCTTTATCATTATCGCTAAGTATTACAGGCTAAGTTGTAATTGAAGCCATAATTTTTGTGTGTCGGTGCCGTGATCATCGGCTTGATAATCAGCAAATTTCAGTAACGCATTAAGGTTTTTGGTAATGGGGTAGCTGGCGGCAAGGTCCCACTCTGAACCATGGTGGTTGCTGCCTTCCTCAGCATTAAAGTCGTGATAGGTTAGCGACAGGTTGACGGGTCCGAGTGCAGTTCCAAGGCCAATGTACATATCTTCTATGCCGGTTGCAGGAGTGCTGAGAAACTTATCCGCAAAGCCCTGAAATTTATGGGCTGTCGCCAAGGGAGTTTGGAAGGCTTTCATACCGTCATCGGAGCCGAGCACCTCGTAGCCGGCGGACCATTTAACCATGGCAAGGTTACCCTTAGCTTCTATCAAGTAATAGAGTGCCGTGTAATTGATGCTAGCGGCTCCCGTCTCGCTTTGACTTGCCACGCTAGCCGTCAGTGTGAGCGGCTTGAACTTCGCGAGATACCGAAGGCCTAGGGTAGTGTTTGATAGCGACGCGGAATCTTCAAAATCCATGTCATAGTAAAAGCCGGTAATTGCATGTTCGGCAGTGATGTTCCAGTTCGCGTTAAGTAAATGGAGATCTCCATCAAGCGTGGCACTGTCACCCGTGGGGCCAAATATACGATTGACTTGGGCCACATAGCTGTAGTCAGCGCTAAGGTCGCCGTGATCGTATTGCATTCGCAAGCCATCATACGTCTGCTCATTTTGGCGCCATGCGACGCCTCCGATAAATCGTTGATCGTCAAGATTAATGCGTTGACGGCCAGCGGTTGCGGTGAGGTTTTCGGCTTTGAATTTGACGAACAGCTGGTTTAGGTCTGTGACATCTGGGTCAGCTACCACAGGATAAGCGGTTTTACCGTTGCTGGTGCTATTAAACCTGTCATCGCCGATATGGCGCACATCATCAAATTCCAAGCCAAGCTGCAATCCACTCACGACGCCTGAGTTAAAGCTAAGGCGAGTGCGCAGTGAGTTGGCGGCCGATTCACTATTAAAACCCTCTTGGTCTACCGCTTCAAAGCGGTAGCGCAAATTCAATTGCGTATTGCTCTCGTCCATGAATTTATCGATGGAAGTGTCAGCGTATCCAAATGACGCCATTAGGGTGGTGGAAACTACAAAAGCGATTTTTCTCATGCCGGAGCTCTCTTGGTCTGGATGTTGAAAATTTAGCGTGCAGGATTATTGAATGCTAGCTCTTTCAATATGTGTGCCAAAGGTCTGTAGGGTGCGCGTCTTTTCTCGCTATCAATGTTTTCACGGTAAAACCACAATATTTGTGTGTCTTTTGGGCTTTACCTTCGTAGCTAATATGTCATCTACAGTGAGATAAACCAAGCGGATTGACAACGCTATTTGCAATAGTCACTGAACCAAGTTAGCGCAAATCATCAAATTTGATGTCTAATTTGGTGCGCAAAAAGTTGTAGCAAGAATATATGTTTGTGCAGGGTGCGCAGTTTTGAGTCGTTGCATCATTGCCATTGAGTGAGTGGTTATTGAATTTTCGAACCCGTGCAACCTAATCGGCTTGGGAAAAGTAGGTAGTTTGCCGTACCTAAGTTGGATGATAGGTAACTGCTGTGAGGAGGCTACTGTGAGGAGGCATCTGAGTTGAGGGCGGTGATGGAGGGGGCGAGCTGCAGGTTTTTTTGGTGTTATAAGTGTACTTGGCTAGGGTTAGTCGTAGTGCATCGCTAGCCACAAGGTTACTTCGTTTTCGTCTGTCCAATCTACGCGGTGTTTGCAGTGTGCCGGTATTTCAATGTGGTCGCCCACATTTAGCTCAACCACATCGCCTGAAGCAAAGCGTAATCTCGCCCGGCCTTGAAGCAGTAGAACCCATTCGGCGCGCGCTTGGTTATACCACTCGCCTTCGGGCGTCACTTGGCCTTGGGTGACTATGCGTTCAATGTGAGTGAACGTTGATTGGCTCAAGGGTTCAAACACTTCGCGTTGTGATGCATCAGGCAACTGGGAAAATATATTGCCTTTGCAGTAGTTATCGCTCATCGTCGCTCATCTGCGATTGCTGCGTGGTTGCTGAAGCCATAAAAACCCAGACACACAAAGCTACCGGTAACAGCGACATGGCGGCAAACAGAAGCTGGCCTGAAAGGCCGAGTAAACACGTCGAAATGCCAAAGCACAAACCGACAACTGCCGCCCCTAATAGCCGACTAATGGGAATAGCCAAGCAAATACCGCCCACTAGTTGCAGGCTGCCGAACGCTAAAATTGTCGTTACGCTCAATCCGAATTGGCTAAGAAATGCCATCTCCTGGGGTGATTGCAGCAATTTTGCAAATCCGGAGCCCAGACTCAATAGCGCGAGTAGCGTAATGGTGAGCCATAAAAGCCATTTCATAAATTTGTGCACGATAATTTTTCCAACTGTTGCGTTGAGGTGCAGGTTGGCGGGCGGTGAGCTTCCGCCAACCTAGTAAGCTTAGCGAAAGGCAAGTAAGACGGGCATTCTGGCTGCCCGCCACGCTGGGAAAACCCCGCTAACAAAACCGATCACCAAGGCCATTTTCATGCCTTGTGCGATCAAGTCCCCACTCATTTGAAAGCTAAACACCACTTGCGTAAAGCTGCCACCTAGCGTTGATGCATTGAGGCCGTCAAACAATAAGTAGGCACACACAGCGCCCACCAGACCGCCCGCCATGGCTAGCACCATTGCTTCTACCAGCGTGCCCAAAAACGCGGAGCCGGTACTGAACCCTAAGGTGCGCAAGGTGGCAATTTCTTTAGCGCGATCGGCAACGGAGGTGTACATGGTATTGAGTGCGCCGGAAAGTGCCCCCAGGGCCATTACCGCACTGATGATTTTGCCAAACCATGCCATGTAGCTAAGATTTTTGCTTTGACCCGCGAAATACGCTTTTTCAGTTTGCACATCGACATTGAGTTGTGGCTCATTTTCAACGTAGGCATTGATAGCATCCAATTGGCCGGACTCTGACAGCTTGGCCCTAACGGTTTGCACACTGCTGCCGCGATTGTAGACACTTTGAATAACATTCAAATCGGCCCAGAGTTCACTTTCAAAGACATTGCCGCCGGTGCTGAAGCTGCCGACAATGCGCCATTCGGATTTACCGATACGCAGCGTGTTGCCCACTTCAAAGCCTTCAAATTCCCGTAGTACGCCCTGACCAACTACTAACTCATTGGTGCCCGGCGTAAACATGCGTCCTTCTTGCAGTTGGAAACCGTTGCGCATTTCAATGCCCGTTAGTTCCAGCCCGCGCAGTGGTAGATTAGCTTCGGTTTTTGTAGAGCGTTTGATGCCGTCAACAATGACATACAGTTCCGCCGAAATAATGGGGCCGTTTGCATTGCTTGCGATGCCAGGTGCCGTTGCGATTAGATTAACTTGATCTCGCCCCAACCCACTGTTCAGCTCCGCTGCCGAGCCGCCGCGTAAAAACAATGCTACATCATCGGAACCGGCACCTTTTAAGGTGACTTCAAAGCCTTTGTCCATTGCTAAAAAGGCGAGCAATATGGCGACTACCACAGCATTGGCAAGCACCATGGCTAAGCTCATCCACAGCCGACGCGGTAGGCTGCGAACGTTCATCACGATCACCGCCCAAGTTTGCGAAATGAAAGAAAACATAGTTATCCTCGACTGAATGCGGTGACGATGTTGAGGCGCAAGGCATTTATCGCAGGTGCAATGCCTGTGATTAAACCCAGCAATGCCATGTACAGCAGTGCTTGGATAATAACGTCCGTGCCCACAGCAATATTGGGTAGGAAGCGCGCCAACTGATCTGACATAGCGGCAACAATCAATTTGGCCGCCCCAAGCCCCAGCAATCCGCCGATGAAGGCGAGCAGCAGTGACTCAATCAATACCATTTTAAAGATGCGCGCGGAGGTGAAACCGAGCGTCTTTAACACGGCTATCTCATTGGTTCTTTCCCGTATTGCCAGCACCATGGTATTGCCAACCACCACGAGGATCGTAAAAAAGGCCATGAACACCACGCCAAAAATTATCAGGCCGATATTGCCAATCTGCTCAAGAAACGCTTTGTTGAATGCTTTTTCGGTACTGGTTTCTGTTTCAGCACTCGAGTTGGCAAAGGCTTCGTCAATACTTTTTGCCACCTGCTCGTTTAGATCAGAACTGGTAGTGGTGAGCACTAGCCAGCCGACATTATCGCCGCCATAGGAATTGGTCTCGCGGAAGTACTTGTAGTGAAATACCATGTAGCCCGTATCAACCTTGGCATCTTCCGCATCAAAGATGCCGTCGACAGTAAAATCCCATGTTTGCCCGCCAGTCTTTTGCGAAAAAATATTGGATGAAATGGGAACGCGATCGCCCACTTTCCAGCCGTAAACTTTGGCGAGCCGTGCGCCCACGAGCATGCCTGTCTGATTGGATTGCCAGCGCTGCATCTGCTCGTCTGGCACTACCAGCTCGTTGTAAACGTCAAAGTAGGTGGTTGGGTCTACCGCCATAGAAACAATTTGAACGGCCGGTTCTTGGTAGTAGCCACCAAACCAATTGGCATGGGTAACGTCTTTGACGCCTTCCATCGCTCGGATTTTATTGACGTAGGCGTAGGGGATAGAGACTGTGAAATTAATTTTATTGACCGTAACCAACCGATTGTCCGCGGACATTTCTATGCCAGAATCCAGCGAGCCTTTGAGTGCGGATACAGCGCCAAATATTGTGAATGCAATAAAGATAGAAAAAACCGTTAATGTGAGCCGCAGTTTTTTCCGCGTAAGGTTTTTATAAATCAGATAGAAATCGTTCATGCTGCCAATTCCCTATCAACAAATTTGCCCTTGTCGAGGTGCAGCGTGCGGTTCGCGTATTTAGCAGCCGATGGATCGTGAGTCACCATGATGATGGTCTTGCCGAACTCTCGATTCAGCAATTGCAGCATCTTAAGAATTTCATCGGCGGTTGCTCTATCTAAATCACCGGTGGGTTCATCGCAAAGCAATAGTTTTGGATCCGATACCACTGCCCGCGCGATAGCGACGCGTTGCTGCTGGCCACCGGACAGCTCGCTTGGCATGTGTTTAGCGCGGTCGGCCAAGCCGACCAGTTCTAACGCGGTGGCAACGCTTTGCTTGCGTTCGCTGCTGCTCAGGTTGGTTAGTAAGAGCGGTAGCTCTACATTGCGGGCAGCGTTGAGCATTGGCATCAAGTTATAAAATTGAAAAATATAGCCCACATTGTTGGCGCGCCACTTTGCCAGTAAGTTTTCACTCAGCTTGTCGATACGCTGCCCATCAAAGGAAATTTCACCCTCAGTTGGTTGATCGACGCCACCGAGCAGATTTAATAGTGTCGTTTTGCCTGAGCCTGAGGGCCCCATAATGGCTACGAAATCACCTTTGTTAATGGAGAGGTCCAGATTGTCGAAAATAGTAATACTGTCTTTGCCTTTCACAAACCGTTTGGCGACTTTTTGCAGATCGAATAGATGTTCCGTTGTCATGGGTCAGCTCTCTTTTTAGGTTTAGTAAAACGCCACTTTCACGCCCATGTCGGGCAAAATGCGGGTGTCCTTTACGTTGATTTGAATGCGCACGCGAACCGTTGCTTTGCCGCGATCGGCCGTTGGAATAATGGCAATCACACTGGCGGGGATGGTCCAGTCCGGGTAGGCATCTAATTTAGCTTCAACTTTCTGTTGGGCGCTAACCCGACCGATAAAGGATTCGTTGACGTCAACTTCTATCTCTAACGAATCCATGTCGACAATGGTGCAAATGCCAGTGCGGGTGAAGCCACCACCGGCGGAGCTGGGGGCTACAATTTCACCGGGTTGCGCATTCTTAACGGTCACTACGCCGGAAAAAGGCGCGCGTATGGTGTGATCATCCAGTATTTCTGCGCGTCGCTGGGCTTCATATTGAGCGCTTTGCAAATCCGCTAATGCGCCTGCGCGATTGGCCTTGGCGGTGGCCAAGTTGGTCACCGCCTGCGTCTTCTCCAATTCACTGGAATATTTATTCTCACTCGCTCTACGGGCTTGACGTTGTGCCTCTTCGAGCACGGCGTCACTGCTCGCGAGTCGGGACTTGGCGGCGCTTACATTAGCTTCTGCTTGCTTTAAGCTGACACTGGCAATGGTGTCATCTAGCCGGGCGAGCACCTGGTCTTTGGTTACCGCCATACCTTCTTCTACTTCCACCGTTCTAATGAGGCCCATCACTTCGGCAGAGACTGTCGCGACGAGCCGCGGCGTGATATATCCAGACGCGTTGAGTACCGCGGTGCCGGCGTTGGATTCAGTGGTTTTGGAAAGGGGGGTGTCAGATTGAGCCGCCTGAGCCGGCGCCTTGGCAGGCGCAGCGCTGACACTTCGCTGTGTAGTTGATTGCTCGTGGGTGTCGGGGGCAACCCCATAGCCAATTGCAATGCCAATAGCAGTCATCAAAAACGCCAATATCACAGCGGATTTTGTACTGATGCCGGCAGGTTCCTCGCGCGCTTGGCGATCAATTTTGAGCTTGTGCAGAAGCTCGGAGGTGTTTCGAGTGTCGCTATCCATGTGTTGATCACTGTATTGCGCATGACCGGTTCCATCGAGCGGCACTCAGTGCTGGCTGGGTAGAGAATCATGCTTAGCTGTTATTATTGGTTGCGCCTATAGTCCCATTTTTTAGGTTGGGAAAAAAGAGCCAGAATGTAACGCTGATGCTGGGCTGATCGCTGCCAGTAACTAAATGACAGGGGTGGAATTGACGGAGAGAAGATGGATGCCGGATTCAGTATATGGCATTACTTACTAACGTAAAGGTCTGTTTTTGCAAGGTTTTTCTTGTTGGTGATGGAGGCTGCTGAGCATTTAGCAAAAACTGAATCAATCACATGTGCCGACACCTTGTGCCAGATAAAAGCGCTAGAGAGCGTGCCAGCTGATGTCAGGTAGTATCTAGGGAGTGCTAAAGAAGTAAGCACATCATCTAGGGACAGATTGCGGCGTTCTTTTTTGTGCGGTCTTTATTACTGAATCGTTTGTTTGGTTGGCCCAAAAAACGGGCGCCTCTATTGCTAGGGGCGCCCGTGGGCAGGATTGCTAGTGACGCCCCTGGGCAAGCTTGGTGCGCTAGCCCCTCAAGGAAGGTCTACCAGTTGATCAGTCGCTTTTTTGCTGAGGAAGTCTCGCAGGGCGTTGACCGTTAAGAGATTGACATCAGTGTCATAGGATTGTCCATCTAACTGAACGGTGGCGCTGTATTGACCGTTTTCAACGCTGAAGCCTAAGGACTCAATGGTTGGAATTGCGGTAAGTCCTTGTTGGATTTCATCGCGTACCTGTTCAATGACCTGTTGTGTTGGCAGCTCATCTACCACCGTCTGCGCAGAAACCTTTATATCGCTAGTCTCTGCGATATACGGAATATAGCTTTTTGCGTCAATGAGCTTTTGAGTATTGCTGCTGCTAATCAGGGTGCGGTTGTACGTTTTATTGATAACGGTGTAGTACTTGCCTAGAACTTTAATACGATAGTAGGCCTTAACAGATGTCGTGCGATTGTCGATGGCCGTCTGCAGCGCCGTGGCCAGTGCTATGCGTAGCGATTCGCTATCAGCAGCAAGTGCTTGAGTTTTTAGGTTTTGAAAAAGCGGTACCAGTGCGTCGCGTTGGGCTACGGCTGTTGCCTTGGCTCTATTGGCCGCGGTGCGGGCGTGTGAACCTTCATTGATGTAGTGATACAAACAGCGCTTGCCGATCCAGGTAGACCAGCACTTTTTCTTCATATAGTTTAGCGATGCGCTGTATACGCTGTTGTAAATCGCACTGGGCATGGCGTTGAGGCTGCTGATTGCAGTGTCGGCCACAGCGGGAATGCTATTGCGAATGCCCCGCAAGCTCACTTCAAATTCATAGGCACTTGTGGCCTCAGTTAGTGCGTCCAGTGCGGTTTGAATTTCATCAAACGTGGCGTCCAGCATGGCATTAACATCACCGGCGAGGTGATCCTGTAAGGCAGACGGAATCATCACTTCTGCGTTATAGCCGGTATCGTGAAACTCTGCGTTGACAGCCAGTGACAGGGTGTCGTCTGCGACTGTTGCAGTCATGGTCACACCGTCGGGGGTCAGTGAGATGGTGCCGTCAAGTATTGCAGCAGGAATTGTTGACTCAAATTGCCCTGAGATGCTGGCTGCATAATCGGTATCGGTGACGAACCAATCGGCTGTGAGATTGGCATTGTTGTAAAAGGGCAGGTGAGCAGGTAACCAGGAGGTGTCGGGGGCAATGGTGTTGCGCATTGCAAAATGGTCCTCCCCGAAACCTACGTGCATGGTTGCACTGGTTTCACCAAAGGGGAATGAGAAAATTCCGACCCCGAAGACACTCAGACCATAGTTAGCTTCGCCGTTTAAGCCCATTTTATAGGTAAGCGTTGAGTTAAGCGGATCTGTTAGGTCAACTTCATTGAACGTTGGAATTTTCGTTACCCACGTACCCGAGAAATCAAAAAAATCAAACACCTTAAAGCCCAGGCTGGTTGAGCCAAGATCAACCAAATGGCCATCAAAGCTTTGTAGCTTGCCGTAGCCTAATGAAGGGATAAAAGGTAAGCGCCCGTGATAGGAGTCACCATGGCCGATTTCGGGGCCGAAGGGAATTGACGCGAAACGGTAAAACATGGGATCGCTCATATCGGTAATGATCAGGATTTTCCCGTTTAATGGTGGCGTCAGCGTCACTTGTTCAGGACCGGAGCCGTCGCGATTATCGATGGTTAGATCGATTTGGTTCTCTATCATGTACACGAAATATCGCACTTGATCTTTCAGTGAAATATTGATGGCGTCCATTTGATTCAGCTCAGCCCCAGTGTAATAACCTACAATTGAGCGTACGGCGGTATTGAGTGTGACATTATCCGACAGTTGCGCAGGCGCTTCGGCTTCGCCTTCTACCGCAATCAAGTTGCCCTCATCATCAAACGCGACGGTAAGATCTGAATTCAATAGAGTGTGGCTTTGGCCATTGGCTGAAATATCCAATTGTCCTTGCAACTCATAGCCCGAGTTCGTTTCGATAATCGATCCATCGGCAGATAAGTTGTCTTGTGACAATGGCAGTGGCAACACATCAACGTAAAACAATGCCAGATCATGCTGCATATCCATGCCGTCTGTGAGCTTGAGAACAATGTCGTAGCTACCACCTACATCTTCGACCGTTGGTGCGCCAGACAGTGTGCCTGTTCCAGGGTCAAGGCTCATCCAAACCGGACCATTTTCCAGCTCAAAGAACAGGCCGTTGGGAGGCGTGCTGAGCGTCGGCGTAAAGTGATAGGTGCTGTTGGCAGTTACATAGTGCGGAGGTTCTAGAACCAGTTGCGGGGGTTCGGTGTCTTGGGCCTTGAGTGACGTTGCGATAAAGCAAAGCATACAAAAGGACCATATTAGTTGGTAAGGCTGTAGATTTTTCATGGTGTTGCTCCTTGCAAAATGATTTAACGCAGCGCATTTGTGCGCCACTTTCGCAATCCCTGCCCGAGCAATACTGATCAGATTGGGATGTATCAAGTATCCGGTGCAGCCTCGGTGTTATCGAGATCAGCTTGGGATCACTGGCGTATCAGTTTGGTATCAGATGCCCGGTGCGCTTGACCTGCGCGCAGCTGCGTCGCAAAGTAAAATCCTGTTTCCGCGTTTGCGAAGAGGGCTGCATAAATGAACGACGACTCGGGGTGGATTAACGTAGCGATTGTTGGTGGTGGGTTATCCGGAATGGCGGCCGCCTATGAGCTGGCCAAGGGTGTGGCTGGCAAGCGCAAAGTGAGAATACACATCTACGAACGCAACCTTCGAACTGGCGGCAATATCGATAGCCAGGTTGTGGAGCTAGGGGTAAAAGCCGGTGCGGTCAGTGAGCCGGTGCGGCGCTGGGTGGACATGGGTGTCAACGACATCAACCTATCGTCTTATCACAATATCGCACGGGTGATGGCGGAGACGGGTTACTACGGTAAGTGCAGTGAAGACAGTAGCGCTGAAGCTGCGAGTGAAAATCTAAAGGCGCTGGAGGACTCGGTGTGCTTTTTCTCCGAGCAGGAACAGCTCTGCTATACAATGGATGGCGGCCTGCGGGCGGGGGTCAGCGATCAAAACAGAGACCTCGATCGGGCCAAAAATGGCAAGTATAAGTGTTTGATGGCTATCGTCGACAAGGCGGCGCTGAAACAAGTTTACCGGCGCTGCGACCCGAAGCCCGCTACGCCCGAGTACGATCTTACAACTACCGTCAGCCAGTTTTTTGACCGGGTGCTCGCCAAAAATGCAAAAGTGCTTCAAGAGGTTTCGAACGATAGCCTCTGCAACCCGGATTCAGGCCAATGCGATTATTCCGCCTATTGGGCGGCGGATGACATAGAAGACACAATGGCATGTCTGCGACTGCTGCGCGACTGCGTTTACTACCCGAGAATTTCCGCGATGTATTTCGCCAATGATGCCGGCCCAGAGCAGATGCTGCTCGCGGCGCCCTACCGTTATTACCGATTTCAAGAGGGTGTGGGGGGCGACAGTGTCCCGCCCGATCGACGCTACTTCACGCAGGGCGCATCGCATTGGTTCTATCACCTGGCGAGCTATATTTCTGGTGATCTACCGAAAAAAATTAATCAGGAAGCTGTCGATGGCCAGCCGGTGCTGGAAATAGAGTTCCTGCGAAGAGCTGTTGCACTCAAGGTTGTTGAATCTGGCTTTCTGGTGGGTCACGAAGGGGAAGATGAGCGTGACTGTGAGCCAAGCGATGAAAAAGATTCCGCTGGTAAAAACGGAGCGTCGAAGGCCGCAGTATCTGAAATACTTTATGACTACTGCATCATGGCGACCCACGCCGACGCTGCCCAGCGAGCGCTGGTTTTCGAACAGGGTGCAGTGCTAACCGAGTCTCTGGCAGGAAAAAGCGAATCGCAGGTGCGTAAATGGTTGGCGAGTATTAGCTACACGACCAGCGTCGCTGTTGCCCACACCTATACCCGATTGCTGCCGCCGGATGTCAACGCCTGGCGAACCTACAATGTCGCGATTCGTCAGGGCGCGGGGCTCAAACCTTATTCTATGACCTACGTGTGCAATCGCCACCAGAATGACGTTTCCGGTGACCAATGGAACTCGGCGGGTGCGCCACAGGTGTTTGTGACTTTGAATCCCATGACGAGAATTCCCGATCAGTATGTGCTTAAAAAAAGAGATCTTCTCATGGTTGGGAATGATGGGCAGGCGTTGGGGGACTCTCAAGTAGTTGAGTATTTCAAACACAATTTATTGGACAGTGCCTGTTTTCATACGCAGCAAGAAATAAAAAAATACCACGAATCACTACCGCGCTTGTTTTTTACCGGCGGCTGGTCGTTGGGGGCGGGTCTCCATGAGGAGTGTTGGCTACAGGGCCAGAGTATTGCCCGCAGCATCTGTGCGAAGCTGAAACTTTCGTAACCGCATGAGACTTGGTATGGGCTCGTGAGCTAGTACAGGTGGAATTCACTTGCCGGGCTGTGACGGCTCAGCGAGCGAGGGAAGGTGTTGCTCCAGCAATGGCAATGACGTAAGCAGCCCGGCCTCCTTGCCACGCCGATACAGCAGCTGCGCTTGTGCAGCGGGTCGGGTAGACGGCTTAGCCTCCAACAGCGCCGCCAGCAGCGTAGCGCGGTCGAGGAAATATTCCGTCCAAGGCGTTGCTTCTTCTGCTGTGTATTCGCCCAGTGCGCGGCAATAGTAGAGCGCGCTCTTGCCGTCGCCTAGCAACAGCATGGATTCAATGGCGGCCCAGTAGAATCGAAAATAATTGTGGCCCACGCAACCTTGAACAAGTAGCGCTTGGCCCTGATTTAGGCGGCTTCGCACTGCTAGCTTGTTGGAATCAGCAGCGCCACCATGCGCCTCTATCAGCGCCTGGGTGCCGTATAGCCATGGGCCGATAAACCGCTGCAGCGAAAGGGTTTCCATTGTTTCAACGGCCTTGGCTATCACTATTTTTGCGCCCGTGCCGTCGCCTTGGTAGAGCGCGGTTCTCGCCGCACTTTCCATTAGAAAAGGTTCGAAGCGCTTAGCCCCTACTTCGCTCGCGAGCTTCAGTGCGCCGTCAATTTGTGCCTGCGCGCTAACTAGTTCCAACTGATCAATGAGAATCCACGCCGCGGTCAAACGCGAGACTATCTCCGCCCGTTGATGGCCAACTTTATGTGCCAGTGCCGCTGATTCGTGAGCATTGAACAAAGCATCTTGGGTTCTGGTTTGATAGATTTGTGTGGTGGCCAGCATGAAAAGATTTGCCGCTTTAACGTGCGTTAGGCGGTGCTTATCACACAGCGTGAGGCATTGACTAATGGCCTCGAAGGCAGTGTACATTTTTCCATCTGCGTAGGCTGAATCACCTAAGCCGCCTAGCGCGCGGGCCTGCAGTTCTGGATCCTCGCAGCGGCGCGCAAAATCCAGCGCGCGTTGATGGAATTGTTCGCAGCGAGCAGAGTCGCCTTTGGGAAAGTAGAAGTTTCCACGCAGGTAGTTGATGCGCGCCAGGTGCTGGTTGGATTGAATATTTTCCGCTAGCGCTTCTGCGCGATCTAAGTGTGCAATCGCTGCGTCAAAATCATCTAAGGTATTCATGCAGTCGGCGCGCTGAATATGTGCCTCTATAACTTGAGTATCGGTCTCTGCAAGGTCTAGGGCCTGCTGCAATTTTTCGATGGCCGCCTGATTGTCGCCTATGCGGGTGTACAGCGTGCCCTGCAGGCGCAACAGGCAGGATGCCGCAGGCCCAAGAGCCGGCAGCGCCAAAGCCTCTTGGATCAAGCTGAGCGCGCGCTCGAACTGGTGTCGGGCCAGCAATATCTCCGCCGCTTCGCGCGTTGCCGCCGCTGCATCACTGTGTGCTGCCTTGATCAGGTGATAGGCGTAAAGCGTGGCATCTGAGGTTTTGTATTGCTGCGCACACTGCAGATGCAGCGCTCGCCGGGAGTGGGTTTGAATTGAGTTGTAAATGCATTCATAAATCAACGCATGGCAAAACTCGAAACTGTCCTGCTGGCGTGTCACCAAGCGCGCTCGGCACAGGGAGGTGGCGTCATATTCCGGAGCGCCGATAATTTTTCGCAGCGTGGCTAGATCGAAATTTCGGCCAATAATCGCTGCGGCGCCTGCGGCCATCTGATCCAATGACGTTAGCCGCTGAATCTTCGTAAGAAAGAGTGCTTGGATAGTCAGCGGCAGGTGCTGTTCGTGATTCTGATATTCGTTGAGCAGGTGTTCCAGAAACAGCGGATTGCCCTCAGATCGAGTAATGCAATGGCGCAGGTGCGTTTCGCCCGTGGCTCCAAGGGCCAGCCCTAGCTGGCGCATTTCCGTGTCCCTCAGTGGGCACAGGTTGAGGGTGATGCACGGTAATGCGCTGATATCCTGCACGAAGTGAAGCATTTTTTCGGTATCGGGGCGCGCGCTAAAGGCGTAGATTACCGACTGCTCGGCAGTCAGCTGGGTGACCATTTTGATGACATCAATAAAATTGGTGTCGGCCCAGTGTAAATCTTCAACGGTTATTAACAGTGGCCGTTTGGCACTGGCCCGGCATATAAGTGCGGCCATGGTCTTTGCTTGGTATTGAATCAGCTGGGCAGACGTTGCGTTGTCGAGCTTTAATAGCTCTTCTGCGGTTGGCGATTCTTGCAGCCAGCTTTTCAGAATGCCGGGCTCACCGAGTGCTGCATCAGTTTGGCCGGGCTGGCGCTCCTCTGCGCTGCTGTGGCCATCGGGTTTTTCAAGCTCTATAAGTTCAATTAATTGGCGCGCGAGGCTGGGTAGTGCTCGCTCGGCCTCTTCAATTTCGTAGTCAAAGTGAAAGCCAGTGACCCGTCCGCAGTTGGCTTGCCCGGCTAGGCGTTGGTACTCCTTTAGTAGACGCGATTTTCCAATGCCTGCGGCCCCCTGCAAAACTATCAGCTGTGCCGCTTGATACTCCTCGGCAGACTCGAGCAGCGATTTAAATTGTATGCACTCTGCGCGCCGCCCAACAAAGTCAGCGACGTCGCGCCTTTGTTTACTTAAATCGAGATGCCAAAGTGAATGGGAGGGCGCTGCCTGAGTACCCATTGCTGATAGGGGCGTGAGTGTGTAGCGGTAGCCGGCGGAGGCTCGCAAGGATGCATCAACCCAAGTGCCGAAGGCGGGCAGTTGGTTCGCGAGGTGTTGATGCAATGCCAGACTGTCAGTATTTAGCTGGTGTTGTGCCTGCTGGCCAACGTAGTGAGATATTACCTTGCATTCGGTCAGCAAAATGGTAATTCCGGCATCTTCCTGTTGCGCGCATGTGTGCAATTCGTGAATGAAGGCGGCCACCTGATCTAGGAGGCGGGGTGAAACCCGTTCTACGCCAAAACACAACTGCACCCAATCGCCGTGCAGCTGGATGCAATCAATGTTGTCAGTCGACTGACGTTCAATGGCGTTTATGGGTGCAAGTTGCGTGAGCGATAGTGAGGGCTCGCCAGATTCCGTAAGCCTGGCGCTGAACAAAATGGCAGCGTGGCTGTCGTCCAGCTTTTGTATTTGGGAGTCGCTATGGGGCGCGCCATCTTGCGTTGGAACAGTTAAGGATTCCAGTGCAACTTGGTAAAAGGATGCCAGATCACGCGCGGTGCGGTAGAGCACATTGTTATTGGTTTCAGCGCGTTTGAGCGAGGCGATGGACACGTAGAGCCCTTGTTCAGCACACGCGAGAGCTACCTGCTCTTGCGAGAGGCCGCATTGCTTTCTGAGCGCCTTTAACCTTGATCGATCAAGCGTGACGCGTCCATCCTGTCCGTTGCGTGCAGCCATTGATTCACCCCGGGTAATTTGTGTGTCATGTGTCGCGCGCGCAATCGGCAAAGAATACCGGTTTGAAGGAGTGGCTGCCAGCGAGCGTCCTTTGGCGGCATTCAAGTTCCCGCCATATGGCGCATAAATCCTCTTGTTGATTGCCGTGCCTGTAACGGCCGGCCAGTGCCGCTGCACCGCAGCGCCCTTGTGCGGAGAGCGCGGTTGGGTATCGACATAATTCGAGATATCTAGAAAGGGGGGCGCCAACTCGGGTTACCGAATCTCAGCTCATTGATCCAGCGGATGGAAACTATGACGCAATTGTGGCCGCCGCAACTCAGAAGTGGACGGCGATCCAGACGGTGGCTTCCGTTGGGTGCGTCCACGCGAAGCGGTGCCGGCAGTGAGCGGCCAGCGTGAGGTGGTTGCCGGGGTTTTATCTGCACTGATTTTCGTCTTCGTAATCCAGAATCGCCGCGCCTTGCAGTAGTATGACCCACTCGGTGCTTGATTAGTCGTACCATTCGCTCGCGGGCGTGTGCTGGTCCTGGCTGACTATGCGCTCTGCCCGGCAACCGTTGGCACTGGCCAGTAGTTCAAATATTTCTTAATCGCTGGCATCCGGCAGATGGACGAAAATATTTTGAGGCTCCAACATAGGCGGTTTTTCTCGCTAGTCTAACACCGGGGTTGGCCTGCGGTTTTCATCAATGGCGACAAATTTAAATTCACCGTTAATGGCTTGATGTTGGCCGTCGGCGTACATGCTCTCAATGCAAATATCTACGCGCACCGTCAGGCTGGTGCGGCCAACTTGTGTCACCCGTGCAACCAGTTCAACAAAAGTCCCTGCTGGTATGGGTTCCTTGAAATCTATGCGGTCGGTGGACACGGTTACTAGAGGTTTGCGGCAAAAGCGCGTGGCGGATATGAAGGCGGCTTCATCCATCCACGACAATGCTTGACCTCCGAACAAGGTATTGTGGTGATTGGTGGTGTTGGGGAATATGGCTTTAACGATACGGGTTTCTGATTCCTGTTGGCGGTTCAGAAATTCGGCGTTGTGGCTCATCGACAAGCGCTCCAAAAAGCCGTCAGTGTACCGATTGGTGGGGCGTGATCAAAGCGAAGGCGATTGCAGTTGACTATGAATCAAATTAATGGGGGCCGGCCTCCTTGCCGGCTGTTTGCTATGTGGTTAGTGC
The DNA here is from genome assembly GCF_014192475.1 of Simiduia aestuariiviva. Lineage (GTDB taxonomy): Bacteria > Pseudomonadota > Gammaproteobacteria > Pseudomonadales > Cellvibrionaceae > Simiduia > Simiduia aestuariiviva. The sequence goes on along the minus strand of NZ_JACHXZ010000004.1, from coordinate 63,722 downwards.
GCTATGCGTCGAAATTCCGCGGACTCGTGGGGGCAGGCAATGGTGGCGTGCTCTACCTGACACATAAGGCTCATAAACTCTTCCGTGTCTAAATGCACCAGTTGGCGATGGTTGCCGGCCTCAAAATAGATTTCCTTGTGGTTATTGAGGCTGTTATCCCAAATGACTTTCATGCCGTAAACCTGCCCCAGGGCGGGTATCGCCCCAGTGGCACAATCCGGAAATAGTGTGTCCAATTCAGATTCCAGTGCCAGGCGGTGACTGCCACTGCGCTCGCGATCCAGCCACTCTAATACCAGTAGATGCGTGGCGGGCAAAATGCACATGATAAATTGATCGTCTTCTTTGACCACTACAGCTTTTGCCAGTTGGCTGGGTGCAATGCGCGCGCTGCGCGCGGTTTGCAGGGATGATTGGGTTTGTGGGTGATCAACCACGTCGTGAGGAATTTGGCGGCTCTCTAAATAGTGGGCCACCGATTGCGCGATTTCCATGGGGTACCCTCCCGTTGTTTGGGCAAGTCTCCATGATCACATTCAAACCCTGCGATTGCTAAGACACATTCGGGCCTACCGGAAACGGGTTAAGTTCATTTAGGGATAACGGAAGGGGATAAGTAGACTGCGCCGCGCCCTTTGGTGCTGCCTACTCATCATTGTGGTGGCGCAATTGATACGTTATGAGTGACTGGCAGCCACAGCCAATACCGCCGTCAAATTCATCGCGCAATTGTTCCAATTAGTGAATCAATTGCCGCAATGGGTCGCGCTATTGGCTGGGGCGCGCCGGATTAGCGCGCCTGTGAACGTAAATTCCGCAAATAATTCAGACCGCCAGTAATCGCGGCCACTTGCGCCTGAGTACATTGCGCGGGGGTTGCCTTGGGGCTGTCTGGATAGACCTCGGTTGTAGAGGTGTATGGCGCCTTAGTCATTCCAGTGCACAGCCCTATTTTTTGCGTGGGGTACTCGATAGTGCCGGGTTGAGACAGCGGCGTGCCGATCAACTTTCCATCGGCGTCTGCATCGGCGATGTGCGTTACCTGTGCAACACTATCGAGTATGGCCCGTTGAAAATCCGGCTGTGGGCGGGCGCTGCAATCCACTAAGTAAAAACCGTCTGGAATGTTCCAGTTTTTATTCGTTACGCCGTCGCGGGCGGCGAGTGCGGGGCGGAATTCCGAATTGTCGGTATCGGTGGTTTCGTGCAGATCGATATGGGCCAGTGGCTCTATACCCAAACCGGTTACAAATTTTTTGAGCAGTTGGGCTTCCGCTGCCACGCCCTTGGCGCCAAAGGATCTATTGGGGTCTATGGCGTTGGGATTCCAGCGGTTAATGGTTTCGTAACCCCAAGGGCTCACACAGGGGATCACCAATAATTGGAAATGGTCTGCGTAAAATTGCGCTTCAGTTTCCAAAAAAGTGAGTGCGCCCAACACCCCGCTGGTTTCATAGCCGTGCACGCCGCCGGTGACAATGACCAAGGGCAACTGGCTGGCACTCCGGCTGCGCACGGCAAGCAATGGATAGTGGCCACCCAGCGTTGCCGCGTTTGCTATCTCAAGGTAGTCGAGTTGACCGTATTCGATCACATCAAAGCGATCTCGCAGGGCGTCGATGCGAGGCAGTACATCCTGTGCGTGTAGCCGATGCTTTTTTTGGCGGGCCAACCACTGGCTTTTCTCGGCGTCTGACCAGGGGCTGCCTGCTGTGCCGATGTCGTAGGGTTTCGAGTCCAATGGCGGAGTATTCATGATCATTTTCCGTTAGCGTGTGGGCCGTTGAGTGCGACGGCGATGTTGTAGGTAGAGCCAAAATCCAAGCAGGCTTAGGCTAAAGAGCAGCGCGATACCGAGCAACCCGAAAACGCGGTCAAAGGTTTTGAAACCGCTCCACTGCAAATAGTGAATGCGGTATAGGGTGTCAATGAATTCGGTGTCTGGCCCGCGCTGGCGCAATTGTAGGCGCGGCCAATCCAAGGTGATGACCACGCCAGTGTTGGTGGTAAACACATCGCCCTCGCGCTCAATCACTTGCCCGTAACGCGCGGGGTTGTGGGCGATGGCATCGTTGATAAACGCGCGCAGTTGCGCGTCGGTGGGCTGGCTAAATTCAGCGCCAGTGCTGGCATTCAAGTGTGCTACCCCGTCGGCCGTATTCACCAACAGGTGCTGCCCCAATTGCGTTTGTACGCGCGTCGCTTTGAGCCACTGCGCTGAGTTCTCGGGGATTAGCGGCGCAACGTTTTTCAGTGGGTAAAATTTAGGGGTTAATTGTTCGTAGGCGTCGCCATAGCCCGGTTTGAAATAGAAGACGATACCCGTGGCGCCCCACGCCAACAGTGGAAGCAGCAATAAAAGCCCAAGTATTTTGTGTAGGCGGCGGCTAATCATGCCTGATGGGTCTCCGGTGTCAGCAATTTAAGGCCTGCAATGCCAATCACGATGAGCGCGATACAGGCTAAGCGCTTGATGTCGGCCGATTCACCGAACCAAACCATGCCCGCAATGGCGACGCCCACGGCACCAATACCGGTCCAAATGGCGTAGGCATTGCCGATGGGAATGGACTTGAGCGCGAGAGCTAAGCAGGTAAAGCTCAGTGCCATGGCCGCCAAGGTGAGCAAGCTCGGCCACAGACGGCTAAACCCATCGGTTTGTTTCAATCCTATGGCCCATACAATTTCAAACATGCCGGCGATGAGTAGCAATAGCCAAGCCATAGTGTGCGTCTTCATTGAGGGATTTTCGGCATTCTACCGCAAGCGCCTAGTCGGCGCTCAACGGATGTAGGTGCAGTCCTTGCTGCGCTCAGCTCAATGCCCAGCGCTGTGTGAACGCCGAACAATATCCCCGGTGTCGATTGGGGCATTGCTTGGCGTGGCCGGTTGTGATTACTCGTTTACAGCGGATTGGATTTTTTCTCAATACGCTTGAGCATTTGTTCGGAATTACTGCACCAATAGCAGCGATCCGGATCTTTAAAGGCAAGGGCTTTTTCAAAGCTCTCCTTGGCCTGTGAGTACTGCGCATTGGTAAAATAGGCTTCGCCCAAGCTGTCCCACAAATTGCCGTCTGTTGGAAAAATTGCCAGGTTGGCGCGCAGCAGTGGCAGTGCTTGTTGGATTTGGCCGTTTCTAACCAGGGCCAATCCGGCTCGATTCAGATAGGCGGGGTGGTCAATGCGAGCGGCGTAGGCGGTCACTATTTTTTGCTCAAGCGCATCGGGGCTGCCCGTGTGAGCTTGGGCTACGCGCAACAGCTCGGTGGTTAGATGAAGGGTCAGCGGATCGGGTGTGAAGGCATCATCAAAGAGCATTCGCTCCGCCGTTAACCCCACTTCTTGCACGTTGGGTGTCAGTGCGTTGGTGGCGTAAATGATGGCTTTGTCTTCGTCTTTCAGCCAGATGAAATCAAAGTAAAAAATGCCATTGGAGCCGTTATGGGCAACTATTTTCGTGTCCCGCGGCGATTTGAAAATGGCCCAGCCATAGGCATAGTGGCTGCGGCCTTCGGGATTCTCTTTGACGTGCGGCCTGGTGAGTAAATCGATGCTGTGCGGCGTGAGCACAGTGTGGTTTCGCAGTGCGCGATACCAGAGGAACATGTCGGTCATCGTGGCGTTGATACCGCCATTACCTTTGAGCACCCATGATATTTTGCCGTCGCGTTGATAGCGCTCGGTCATCGCGCCCACAGAGAACTCGCCCAGCTGGTAGCCGCTGACCCGCTGATCTTGGGACCAGTTCGCCAGCAAATAACCGGTATGATTCATGCCGGCGGGTTTAAATAAATGCTCGCGTACAAATTGCTCATACTCTTGTTCTGACTGGAGTTCAATGATGCGTGCTAGCAAGCTGTAGCCCGTATTTGAGTAGCGGAAACCCGTGCCCGGCTCGAAGGCGAGTGGCGACGCCAGTACCTGCTTGAAAAAAACGTCGGTGGGCATGTGGTCGAAATCGCCATCGCCGACGCTGTCGGTAATGCCCGCGGAATGGGTCAGTAGCTGATGTAAGGTAATGTGGCGCTTATCTTTCGGCACACCCTTAAAATGTTGCGCGAGAGTGTCGGATAGCGTTAATTGCTTTTGTTCTACTAAAAGCAAAATGGCAGCGGCGGTAAATTGTTTTGTCACCGATCCGATGTCAAATACGCTGTCTGCCGTGATGGGGCGTTGCTGGTCTCTATCGGCCATTCCATAGGATTGATGGAGTGCGATCTCGTTGCGCTCGGCAATGAGCAGGGCGCCGGAAAAACCCTCTTGCTCGACTCCCTTCGCTAAGTAGTTATCGATGCGCGAGAGGGGTGATGAATCTGTGTCAGCGCTGGCGAGTTGCGCACTGGAAAACACTGCCATAAAAACGCATAGCGTTCGTACAATTTGCATGACTAGCCTCATGGTTTTGTATGTGCGAATCAGCGTACATTGATATTGATAAGGCGTTCTGAGCCCGACCCATCGACCACCATCAACGGCAGCACCTCACCGGGCTCGCGGCTCATCAGCGATTTTGCTTTTTTGGCCGGGCAGCCGGGAATGCGACAGCCATCAATGGCCACCACTTGGTCGCCCACTTTTAGGCCAGCAGCTTGCGCGGCGGAGTCTTTGTGTACATCTGAAATCGTAAAGCGTTCAATTTCTGGGCTGAATATGCCCTTGGTAGATACGGCTGCGGCGATACCGATGCTGCCTTCAGCGTGGGCCTCGGAAGGCAGTGCCGCGAGTAGTGGCAGAACCAACAAAAAGGGGGTTCGAATGGCATGCTGCATAGTTGCTCCTGGTGTGCAGTTCGAAATGTCCGTATTTTGGCGGCTCTTGGGGCCCGCTAAATTTTCGACTATAAATCAAGGACCTAGAGCCTGTCTAAAGGCCTGAGGCCAAGCGTTGAATTTCTGCGATAGTGATAAAAAACGTTGACACCGTGGAGACTTATCTATACTTTCACCGGTAGCAAAAAGTAAGCCTCTTGTTTGTACACTTCATTTCGATGCCGCACGGCAGATTTTCGTCCTGTAGTTGCTAGATTCCAGACTTTATTTTCAGCTATTACCGCCTCTAGCAGGCACATTTATACAATACCTACAGGATTATTCCGTATGTCTAATACCGTAACCGGCACCGTAAAATGGTTTAACGAATCAAAAGGCTTCGGCTTCATTGAGCAGCAGTCTGGCCCAGACGTTTTCGCACACTTCAGCGCTATCTCTGGTTCAGGTTTCAAAACCTTGGCCGAAGGCCAAGCTGTTCAGTTCACTGTGACCCAAGGCCAGAAAGGCCCACAGGCTGAGAACATCGTCGCGATCTAAGTATCTGCGATTGAGAAAAAAGCAGGCTTTTTAGCCTGCTTTTTTTATGTCTAAAATTTTTAGGCACCCCAAAAAAAGCCCGCACATGCGGGCTTTTTGCGTTGTTGGCTTAGGGGTTGACGATGGCGTCCATGGTGCCCTGCGCCAGCGGGTGGTAGCCGGGGCGGGCTTTGGCGTACACGCGTTTGGCAAACTTGGCGCCGGTGGGGCTGTCCATCAGCGCTTTGTAGAGCGGCGTGATGAGCTTGCGGCGTCCGATATGTACCAGGTAGTCCTCGAGGCGTTCGTAGGCCGGTTGATACTGATTGCGAATGGCAATGAGCAACCAGCTGTGGGCGATTTCATTGTTGCGGCTGGCGGTGAGTTTGAATTGCTTGTCCAACTCAGCCAGTTGCGCAGCTTTGAGTGCGGAGGGCATGTTGTTTAGGAAGTAGAGCCACTGGTGCACCGTCCATTGGGCGACATCGATTTGACTGGCGCGACGCTCGCCTGCGAGCCAAGCGGCACGGTCCTGATCCACTTTGGTAAAGGCGTCCGATTCTGGCTTAGGTGCACCCTCGGGAATGCCGGGCTGGTAAATCCACTGTTTCAAGCGCGCCATGGAAACCTGCTCTGGGTATTTGTCTACCAAGTGCTTCTGGACGTAGGCGAGCCACTCTTCGGAGGTCAAACTTTGGAAGGCGAAATCGGCAATGTATTGCTTGAGATAGGCATCAAAGGCGGGCCGGCCCACGCGCGCTTCCAATTCTTTCAGCAACAGTGCGCCCTTTTCATAGGGCACGTCGGAAAACGCATCGTCTGGGTCCTTGCCGCGCAAATCGATGGCCAGCTGCTGATAGGGCAGGGGCAAGTCGGCTAAATCGCTCTGCAAATCCTGATATCCGAGCACGCTCTCCATGTTAAAGCGATCCGTGCCATAGATGATCTCCATGATGCGGTAGGTCAGGTAGGTGGTGTGGCCCTCGTTGAGCCACAGGTCGCGCCAAGTGGCGTTGGTGACCGTGTTGCCTGACCAGGAGTGCGCCAGTTCGTGGGCGATGAGTGACACCAGGCTCTTGTCGCCGGCGATAACCGTGGGCGTAATGAAGCTTAAGCGTGGGTTTTCCATGCCGCCAAAGGGAAAGCTCGGCGGCAAAATCAGGAGGTCGTAGCGACCCCAGCTGTAGGGACCGTAGGCTTTTTCGGTGGCCTCTAGCATGGCTTCGGTATCTTCAAATTCCGCCACGGCGCTGTCCACCATGGAGGGCTCGGCGTAGATACCGGTGCGCTCGCCCATGGCTTTGAAGTCCAGGTCACCGACGGCTAGGGCGATGAGGTAGGAGGGTATCGCCTGTGGCATTTTAAAGGTGTACACGCCTGTCTTAGGTGCGTTGGGTGTGTTCTCGGCGCTCATAACCGCGCGCAGGGCCTTGGGCGTGCGCAGGGTAGCTACATAAGTGGTGCGCACTTGCGGCGTGTCCTGCAGCGGAATAAAGCTGCGCGCGTGAATAGCTTGAGCTTGCGTAAATAAGAAAGGGTGTTGCTTGCCGGCGGTTTGCGCGGGCGTTAGCCACTGCAGGCCCGATGCTTGCGGGCTGGTGCGGTATTGCACCTTAATTTGATCGGCGGACTTGGGCAGTGCGATGCGCAGCGCTTGGCCCATCGCGGGGTCGACCTTACCCAATTTGAAACCGGTTTTTTGCCACTTGCCATCGATGCGGGCGCTAGCGGCAATGATGGTAAGGTCGCGCGTGTCCAGCACAAGCTCCTTAGCCTCTGAATCTTTGCGGGTGATATCGAAAATCACGTGGCCCGCCAATTCGCGCTTTTTAAAGTCGACCGCGAGGTCCAGATTCAAGTGGGTGGTCAATACTTGGTGGGGGTTGGACAGGCTGTGGTAGTCCTGAGCTGGGTCTAACGTGGTAGCGCTTGCCACCTGTGCTAGCAGGGCGAACAGGCCGAGCAGGCCTGTGCTAAGTAATCGGATCATGGGCATCTCGCTGTTATGTCGGCTGATGGTGAATGTCTCGGTTATTAGACGAAGCTGGGCCGCAATTCCACCGCAGTAGTCCTGCGTTGCGCGGTCAAAAAAAAGCCCCGAAGATCGGGGCTTTTGACGTTTTGCTTGCGGCGCTGTGTTAGTGGCTCTCGCCCAGCTTCTTCTCCAGGTAGTGAATATTGACGCAGCCTTTGCGGAAGGCTTCATCGCGCACTAAATCCTTTTGCAGCGGGATATTGGTGCGAATGCCGTCAATAACCACTTCATCCAGGGCGTTGCGCATGCGGTTTAAGGCAATTTCGCGGGTGTCGCCGTAGGTGATGATCTTGGCGATCATGGAGTCGTAGTTGGGGGGCACTGTGTAGCCGCCATAGATGTGCGAGTCGACGCGCACACCCAGACCGCCGGGGCAGTGAAAGGTGTTGACCTTGCCGGGGCAAGGCATAAACGTCTTGGGGTCTTCCGCGTTCACGCGGCACTCAAAGGAGTGGCCCTTAATGACGATGTCTTCCTGCCTGAGCGACAGCTTATTGCCCGCGCACACGCTGATTTGCTCTTTGATCAAATCTACGCCGGTGACCATTTCGGTGACGGGGTGCTCCACCTGAATGCGGGTGTTCATTTCGATAAAGTAGAAATGGCCGTCCTCGTACAGGAACTCAAAGGTGCCAGCACCGCGGTAGCCGATGTCAACACAGGCTTTTACGCATGACGCCTGCACGGCGGCGCGCACATCGTCTGGAATGCCGGGCGCGGGGGCTTCTTCCAGCACTTTTTGGTGGCGGCGCTGCAGCGAGCAGTCGCGATCACCCAAGTGGATGGCGTTGCCCTGACCGTCCGACATCACCTGAATTTCTACGTGGCGCGGGTTGGTCAGAAATTTTTCCATATAGACGGTGTCGTCACCAAAGGCACCTTTGGCCTCGGACTTGGTCACCTGAATGGAATTTACCAGCGCGGCTTCCGTGTGCACCACGCGCATACCGCGGCCACCACCACCGGCGGCGGCTTTGATAATGACGGGATAGCCGATGCGTTTGGCTGTGGCCAAACAGGCTTCGCGATCATCGGGTAGTGGGCCGTCGGAACCGGGCACTGTGGGTACGCCGGCTCGCTTCATGGCGGCGATGGCGGATACCTTGTCGCCCATCAGGCGAATCACGTCGGGATCGGGGCCGATGAACACAAAGCCACTCTTTTGTACTTGTTCGGCAAAGTCGGCATTTTCAGCTAAAAAGCCGTAGCCTGGATGCACCGCTACCGAGTCGGTAATTTCCATAGCGGAAATGATCGCCGGTATGTTCAAGTAGCTTTTAGGTGATGGGTTGGGGCCAATGCAAACGGTCTCGTCGGCAAGGCGCACGTGTTTCAAATCGCGGTCTACCTGCGAGTGAACCGCCACGGTTTTAATGCCCAACTCTTTGCAAGCGCGCAATACCCGCAGCGCAATTTCGCCACGGTTTGCGATCAGAATTTTTTCAAACATGAACCAACTCCTGCTAGTCAGTCGTGTGTATGCCGGATGGCCGTTTAAACGATGGTGACTAGTGGTTGATCAAATTCAACGGGCTCGCCGTCTTCAACCAAAATGGCTTCGATGATGCCGGCTTTGTCGGCTTCGATCTGGTTCATCATTTTCATGGCTTCGATGATGCAAATGACATCGCCGGGTTTTACGTGTTTACCCACTTCAATGAAGGGGTCTGAGCTTGGGCTTGGGCTGCGATAGAAGGTGCCAACCATGGGCGATTTCACCGCATGACCATTGGAGACTTCGGCCTTGGGGGCGTCGGCAACGGGTGCTGCGGGAGCGGGGGCTACGGCCGGTGCGGCAGCTGGTGCTTGCATGCTGTACTGCATGGGCATCATTGGCTGGTGGCTGCTGCCACGGCTGATGCGCACAGATTCTTCACCCTCTTTAATTTCGATTTCGCCGATGTCGGATTCTTCCAGCAGCTCAATCAATTTTTTAATTTTGCGAATATCCATCACACTCTCACTTTGTGTTGGGCCTTGCGGCTCTTAGTCTTGTTAAGGTTTAAAGCTATTTAGCTAATTGATTCAGGGCGGCTTCCAGTGCCAGCTCGTAACCTTGGGCTCCCAGCCCACAGATAACGCCCACTGCTACATCAGAGAAATAGGAGTGGTGTCGAAAAGATTCACGTTGATGCACGTTGGAAATGTGCACTTCGATGAAAGGTATGCCGACCGCCAATAACGCATCGCGCAACGCAATGCTGGTGTGGGTAAAGGCGGCGGGATTAAAAATTATAAAATCCACCTGTTCGCGCTTGGCGTCGTGAATGCGCTCGATCAGTTCGTATTCCGCATTGCTTTGCAGGGCCTGCAGGTGGTGGCCGCTAGACAGGCAGCGCTCAGTTAGCCGCTGGTTGATGTCAGTCAGCGTGGTGGCGCCATACACCTCGGGCTCGCGCGTACCGAGCAGATTAAGGTTGGGGCCGTGTAACACCAAAATGGTTGCCATTGTGGGGTTTTCACCTCATCAAGCTGCGAACAGTGGTGGAACGTCGTCAAACATCCAGAAAAGAGGGAAGCTGACTTCGAGTAGAGCGGGAGTTTGCCCCAATTGTGACTCCATGTCCACGATAACAGAGGCAAAATGATACTTTCTGGCACTATAGCGACCTGTTCGAAGAAGATAGCATCAAAACGCTTGTTTTAACTGGCATTGGAGTGCTGCGTTGTAACACGTTAGCGTCAAATGCCGCCCCATAATGGGCAGTTTAGGGGGAGAAGAGGGCTTTTTTGAACAAAGTCTCGAAAATGGCGACCATTGGGTCGCCATTTTCGCTTAACGTGCAGCTATTGTGCGGATAGCGCTCGTTCCAAGGCGTCCGTAAAGCTGTCGGGGGTAAGAATTTGCGGCAAAACTTCGGGGTCGGCCTCGGGGTTGGCGGGAAACATGAGGTAGAGCGGCACGCCGTTGCGCTGATATTGCGCTAGCAATTGGGTGATTTCGGGGTTGTATCGGGTCCAATCCGCCTTGATTAGCTGTAAATCGGCGTCGGCTATCTCTATTTGTACCTCCCGCTGGCTAAACACCAACTTTTCGTTGGCAAGGCAAGTGAGGCACCAGTCGGCCGTGACATTGACAAAAACGGGGCGGCCTTGCGCACGCACCGACTGCCAACTGCTGGCTTGATAGGGCTGCCAGCCATCGTCCTGCTGTTCCTGCACGTTGGCGGGCAAGTAGATAGCGAGCGCCACCGCGGCCAGCGCGATCAGTCGGTTGACGGTTCCGCGCTTGCGCCAAAGCCACAGGCTAAAGCCCAGACTGAGCAGTCCGCACAGGGCGAGGGCGAGGTGATCGGCGCCGGTTTGTCTGCCCAAAACCCACAGCAGCCATATGGCGGTAAGCAAGAGCGGAAAGGCCAGCAGCTCTTTGAAAGTTTCCATCCAGGCGCCGGGCTTGGGCAGCCACCGGTGCAAATTGGGCACGTAGGTCAGCGCTAAGAAGGGCAATGCCATGCCCAGACCGAGCGCGGCAAACACCGACAGGCTGGCCAGGGCCGGTTGAGTCATCGCATAACCCAGCGCAGTGCCCATAAAAGGTGCCGTGCAGGGACTGGCGACCAGGGTGGCGAGCATTCCTGTAAAAAACGAGCCTTTGAGGCCGCCTTTAGCAGCGAGCTTGCCGCCGACATTAGAGAGCCCGCTGCCCAACTCCAGCACGCCCAGAAGCGCCATGCCCAAGATAAAAAACAGGTACACCAAGCCCAGTACTAACGCCGGTGATTGCAACTGAAAGCCCCAGCCAACGGCTTCGCCGCCCGCGCGCACGAGCAGCAATGCAGCGGCGATTGCCACAAAAGAGAGCACCACGCCGGCGGTGTAGGCCCAGCCGTGCTGGCGCCGGTGGCTCGCATCTTCACCGCTATTGGCGAGGCTGAGCGCTTTGATCGATAAAACTGGAAACACGCAGGGCATCAAGTTGAGGATTGCGCCGCCGAGCATTGCCAATACAACGGCCAGCAGCCAACTGGTATCGGTTGTTGGCACATCCGCCACGGGCAGATCTGTGAGGTTTTGTGGGCCGGGCAGCTGGGGCGGCAATTCGGTAAAGCTGTTGCTGCTGGCGTCGAAGCTAAAGCGCTGGTTGCGCGGCGGATAGCAGAGCCCTAAATCGGCACAGCCTTGAGATTCTAGGTGCAGGATGAAATCTTGACCTTCCGGGGTTGCCGTGGCGGGCAGTTGAATGTTGACCTGCTGATAGTAAACCTCAAGTTCGCGCTCGAAGTAGTCGTCATATTTGCGTTTGCCCGCTGGCCAGCTCGGGCTGTAATCCTTGCGCTGCCCGCCCAGCTCCACAGCAATTTTGAAGCGCTCTTGGTAGAGGTAATAGCCGGGGCTAATTTGCCATTGAATATTGAGGCCGTTAGGGGTCATCTCGGGCAGGCTTTGGTAGGCCTCTTCGACGGGCAAAAACTCGGGGCTTTGATCTAAATTGTTCGCGGTCGAAAACTGTGCCAGCGCGCTCTGGCAGAGTATGAGCCCGAGCAGGATTAGGTAGCGCAAACTTGGCAGGACGGTGGCGGTTGGGGCACACTGGGCGCGGTTTTTGGCAGTCGGCATGTGGGCTCGGCTCATGTTTGTCAGGCTTAAAATCTATGACGGACAATCTCAATGCCGCCATAGGTTATTGATCATTGCTGGTCGGGCAGCTTAATGGGCTTGCGAACCACTGCCAAGGGTAACACTGCCGCGTAGATAAAAACGTGCACCTGCGGCGATTCGACGTTTGTGTTTGTTCAGATTAGATGGGTTTTGGTTTGGTGAAGTTTACAGTGTGGGGCCGTGCGTTAGTTTGTGTGGCCATTGTCTGGCTGGCTGGTTGCAGTCAAGTGGTCGAACGCATTCGACCGGCGGCCTTTGTACCGCAGAGCGTGGAGCCTTTGGCGCAGGCGCAGGAATATGTGGCCGTTGCCGACCGCGCGCTGGCTGACGACCACCTCAGTCGCCCCTGGCGCAACAGTGCGGTCAACTTATATCGGCGCGCGCTGGCGCTGGACCCAAACAATGTGCGCGCCCAGCGGGGTTTGGCGCTCGCCGATCGCCGCTTTGTAGGGTTGGCGAATGCGGCGCTTAGTCGAGGCAATATGAGCCGTGCCTATGCGTTGCTTGATCGCGCACTAGCGTTAAATCCCGCCAATCACTTGGCGCGCGATCTGCGCCAGTCGCTGGTGGAGCAGGAGCAGCGATTGCTGGCCCGGGGCGAGGGCAGCGTCATGGCGCTGGACGCGGAGGCACTGGCCGAGCGCCGGGCGGCACTGGCAGCGAGGTTGCAAGATCTGGCGCAGGAGTTGGCCAATAGTGGCGAGCGGATCGTCATCTACACCCGCACCGACGCCGAAGCGCGCTGGGTCTATGCCCAGCTAAAGCGCGCGGTTCCCGAGGTGTTTTTTAGCGCCTCCACGGACCTGTCAGCCACACCGCACATCGTTCGGGTGCCCGCGGCAGTAATAAGTGGGTAAACCGTCTGGAATTTTTACCGCTCCAGCCGGTGGCGGGGTATTCTCGGCTGCTATTCTGTTAGGGTAGCCGAAATGTGTTGGCGTCTGCTGGGCGCTCTGGATGGATGTCTCAACGAAGTACTGTTTCTCAATGGCGCCTGCTAGGGATGGGGTTGCGATCGAATACATAAGGAGCCCGTGTGAGTTTACTGCGTCAATTGGTGTTATCCATTACCCTGCTCGTAGTGATTTTATTGGCGGGCAATATGACCGTCAGCGTCTACAACGCGCGCACCCACTTTTTTGAACAAATGCAGGTGCACGCGCAAGATACCGCTACCGCGCTGGGCTTTAGTATCTCTCAAGCCGCTCAGGAAAAAGATGCCGCACTCATTGGTTCAATGGTGGATGTCATCTTCGATCGCGGATATTACCAGCGTATCAGTTATGCCAATCTCGATGGCGAGCAAGTGGTGGTGCGCGAAACGCCGGTGCAGGTGGATAGTGTGCCGCAGTGGTTTATCGATCTCATAAAAATTCCAAACCCCAAAGGTGAATCCGAGGTTATCAACGGGTGGTTCCGCTTGGGCAAAATTCAGGTGGTGGGTCATACGGGATTAGCCTATCGGGATCTGTGGCGCGTATTCCGAGAGCAGTTGTGGTTGTTCGCGTTTACCGCGGTGCTGGCCTATGGCATGGCGGGCGTCTCGCTGCATTTCTTGTTGCGGCCGTTAAAAAAAGTGGAGCGGCAGGCGGAGGCGATTTGCCGGCGCGAGTTTCCAGAGCAGCAGCGCGAGCCGCGCGCCCGTGAATTGCGCAGTATGGTGCAGGCCATGAATCGCATGGTGGCGAAAATTCGCGATATGTTTAACGAGCAAATCGAGCTTACAGAATCGCTCCATCGCGCGTCTCACGTCGATCCCGTGACCGGGCTGTCCAATCGCGTGGATTTTGATGCGCGGCTGGAGGCATTTCTAAAATCGGAGCAGGGCGGCGGCGACGGCGCGCTGTTGCTTGGGCAGCTGTCAAACCTGCAGGAGTACAACGAACAGCTTGGTCGCGAGGCCGGCGACCGATTGTTGGCCACCATTGCCAACACTTTGAAACCCTTGTTGATGACCTGGCCCGGCGCTATTGTCTCGCGCCGTGGCGGCGCCGACTTTTGCATGTTTGTGCCCGGCATCGATCGACTGCAAACCGAAACCCTGTGTGCTCAATTAATTGAAGAGCTGCATACGATCAGCTGGCCGAGTGGCGCTTTGCCGTTTCATTTGGGGGCGGTGCATGAACCCAGTGTCACGCTCGACAGCCAACTGCTCAGTCGTGCTGATGCGGCACTGCGCGCTGCACAACACCAAGCGGAGGACTATTGGTGCCTGCTGACGCAGCAGAGCGATGGCGTTCGGCCCGCTGGTGAGTGGCGCAAATTATTGCGCGGCATCATCGATGAGAGTTTGCTTCAGCTTTATTTTCAACCCGTATTCGATCGCGATCGAAACCTGCTGCACAGTGAAGTGCTGGTGCGCATGGATATTGATGGCCAGTTGCAAAATGCGGGCAGTTTTTTGCCGCAGGTGGAGCGCTTTGCCTTGTCCGATGCGCTTGATCGCTGTGTGTTGTCGCTACTGGCTGAGCGATCGTTACAAGAGGATAAACAATTTTCTGTGAATTTATCGCCGCGCTCGGTGGCGTTGCCTAGTTTTCGAAATTGGATCCAACAATTCCTTTCGGAGCATCCGAAGCTCGCACGCAATTTGGTGTTGGAGGTGTCGGAGTCTGTGGTGTTGAGTCATGGTGATGCATTTAAACACTTGGTGCAGAGTGTTTCTGAGTGGGGTGTACGGGTGGCGCTTGATCACTTTGGCGTGGCGGGCAGTGCGTTTAATTATTTGCAAACCTTGCCCCTGTATTGCTTGAAGGTTGATCGCAGTTTTATCAGCCAGTTAGAGACTCGCCAAGACAATCAATTCTTCGTAAAATCGCTGGCTCAGATAGCGCATAGCTGTGATATGTTGCTGCTAGCCGAAGGCGTTGAAACCGACGCTGAGTGGGCGCAAATTCACCGTTTGGGCCTCGATGGCGGCCAGGGTTATTTGCTGGGGCGTCCCGCCGCGGAGCTGCCAAAAGGATAGCGATCGATAATGCTCATAGAGTTAAAATAAACGGTGCTCATAGCGCTACAAATAACGTCGTAGACAGGAATATTTCATGATTTTGCGCAGTGGATTGTTGTTGGGTTTGCTCTGGTCATCTTGGCTAAGCGCAGAAATGTTGGTAAGCGATGCCTGGGCCCGCGAGTCAGTACCGGGCACCAATACATCAGCCTTGTTTGCCACCATAGAAAACACCGAACGCAAGGCAACACAGTTGGTGGCTGTGGTAGTTGACGGCGTCGACAAGGCCGAATTGCACGCCCACAACGAAGAGGGTGGCATGATGCGCATGCGCCGAGTCACTGGCGTAAGTGTGGCCGGCCGGTCCAGCGTAACGCTTGCGCCCGGTGGCTACCACGTCATGTTGTTTCAATTGCGCCAGCCGCTTAAGGCCGGTACAGAGTTGCCGGTTGAATTTAAATTCAGCAATGGCGAAAAAGTAAAGGCAGTGGCGCGCGTGTTATCGCCCGCCGATGCAATGCCACACCACAATCACTAACCGACAAGGAACGCAACGCCCATGGCGTTTAATAAAGTGAAACAGTTTTGGCAGCAACGCAAACGCAAATTAGCGGATTACAGTGCCGACGTGCGCGAAGATTGGGCTGTCGAAAGCCCGCTTTGGCGCTGGGCCGTGGGCCTGGTGTTATTGCTGCTGCTAGTTATCGCGGGGCTCGGTTTTTTTTGGAGCACTGAACCCGACGGCTTTGATGTGCGCGCTATAGCAGAGCAACGGGTGCCGGTGTTGGATCAACGCAAGCGCCAAGTTGTAGGTGCGGTGACTACCGCAACGTTGATTGAGCTGGCCGATCAGCTGTTGCACAAGCCCGGCGGCTACTTCAGCAATGATATTGCCCCTCCAGGCGTGTGGATGGATAACCTGCCCAACTGGGAGTACGGGGTATTGATTCAAGTGCGCGACATGAGCAAGGCCATGCGCGAGGCGTTTAGTCGCTCCCAGTCACAGTCGCGCGAAGATCCCGATCTCACGTTGGCGGAGCCCAGATTTAACTTTGACCACAACAGCTGGGTGTGGCCATCCACGGAATCTCAATACGCTGAAGGTATTACCAAACTCAACCATTACCTAACGCGCCTGGTGGATGATCAAGCGCAAGACGCACAATTTTATGCGCGTGCCGATAACCTCAACTATTGGCTGCGCACCGTGGAGTCGCGACTGGGCAGTTTGTCGCAACGCTTGTCGGCCAGTGTTGAAAAAGTGCGCATCAATACCGATCTTGCGGGAGATACTGCGGCGCAACAATCTACTGCAACACCGCGCGAGTTGGTCATTAAAACGGGGTGGTTTGAAATTGACGATGTTTTCTACGAGGCGCGCGGTACGGCCTGGGCATTGCTGCATTTGCTCAAGGCCATCGAGGTGGATTTTGCCGACGTGCTCGAAAAGAAAAACGCGCGCGTGAGTCTGCAACAAATTATCCGTGAGCTGGAATCAACCCAGGAGACCTTGCGCAGTCCCATGGTACTCAACGGCTCTGGTTTTGGCATGTTGGCGAACCACTCCTTGGTGATGGCCAACTATATTTCCCGCGCTAACGCCGCCATTATTGATTTGCGCGAGTTGCTGTCTCAAGGTTGATCGCAAGTGAATGATCCTGTTCGACACACCCAAACCCCGCTCGACGAGCGGGGTTTTTTGTTGACGCGCGACTGGCGCGATAGCCGTTCTGGATTGGCGTTGGAGCTGTGGCTGCACACATCTGAAGGGCCCAGAGCGCTGCGCATTACTGGCCAGGAGAGTGTGTGTTTTTATAGCGCCGCACAGCATGACCAGCTTGCCACTGCCTTGGTGGGCCTCGCAGGCTGGCGAACTCAAATGCTGGCATTGAAGTGCCACGACGGCGTGGCCGTTAGTGGACTCTATTGCCGGGAGCATCGCATTCAGCGCGAAGCCATTAAGTTGCTGACCGCGGCGGGTGTGCACACCTGGGAGTCAGATGTTCGGCCCGCCGATCGCTTTTTAATGGAGCGCTTTATCACTGCCGATGTGCAGTTTACGCCGGGCCCCCGGAGTCGGGGATTTATCGCCCCGCGCCAGTTGCGCGCGACGGAGCCGATCAGTTTGTCTCTCAAGGTGTTGTCTGTCGACATCGAAACGTCTCTGGACGGCAAACACCTATTTTCAATCGGACTGCAGGGCTTAGGCGTGCGCCGCGTCTACATGGTGGGCGCTGAAACTGCCGATCATGATGGCGTTGAATTGGTGGGCTGCCTCAGCGAGCGCGACTGCTTGGATAAATTTTTACGGGCATTGCGCCTGCTCGATCCCGATATTTTAATCGGTTGGAATCTTGTGGGTTTCGATCTGTGGATGCTGCAGAGATTTTGTGATGCCGCGCGCCTGCCCTTTACCCTTGGGCGCGATGGCAAAGCGCCGCGCTGGCGCGAGGAGGGCGGTGACAGCGAGCGCCGCTATGTGCACATCGCAGGGCGCGTGGCGCTCGATGGCATCGAGCTGCTAAAGGCAGCTGCCTATAATTTTGACAGTTTCAGTTTGCAGTCGGTATCGAGTCAGGTGCTGGGTGCGGGAAAACTCATTGATCACGCCGATCGCGGCGAAGAAATTTTGCGCCAATACCGCGAAGATAAGCCGGCACTGGCCGCTTACAACGTGCAAGATTGTCAGTTGGTCAGCGATATTTTTGCAAAGCTAAAATTGCTCGATTTCGCGGTGGCTCGGGCGCGCTTAACGGGTCTGCCGCTCGATCGCATCGGTGGCTCGGTGGCCGCCTTCGAGTACGCCTACTTGCCGCTGTTGCACCGCGCGGGATTTGTGGCACCCAACCTCGGAGATGTGCAATCCGACATCGTTAGCCCCGGCGGCTATGTGATGGACTCGCGACCCGGTGTCTACACCGATGTGATAGTGCTCGACTTCAAAAGTTTGTACCCGTCCATTATTCGGAGCTTCTTGATCGATCCGTGCGGCTACTGGTTGGCGCGCGTAGCAGACTTTAATGCCGAGCTGCATGTGGATGGATTCAATGGCGCCTATTTTGTAAAAGACGGACATCTGCTGCCGGCGATTATTGAGAAATTGTGGGCCGCGCGCGACGCCGCAAAGCGCGCCGACGATCAGCCCTTGTCACACGCTATCAAAATTATCATGAATTCCTTTTACGGCGTATTGGGCTCAGAGGGGTGTCGGTTTTTCGACCCGCGCGTATGCAGTTCGATCACCTTGCGCGGCCACGAAATTATTCAGCGCTCACGCGAGTGGATTGAAACCCAGGGTTTCGATGTGATCTATGGCGATACCGATTCGGTATTTGTTTGGGTGCCGCCAGATGCCGCTGAGCAATCGGCAGCTGAAGTGGGTGCACAGCTAGCGCAGTCGCTCAATCACTGGTGGTGCGACAATTTGCGGGACGAGCACGGCGTGCAAAGTGCTCTCGAAATTGAATTTGAAACCCACTTCGAACAATTTTTTATGCCCACGATTCGAGGCTCGGAACAGGGCAGCAAGAAAAGGTACGCCGGCATCGTGCGCGATGGCGATGAGCGAAAGCTGGTATTCAAGGGGTTGGAGAGTGTGCGCACCGATTGGACGCCGTTAGCGCGCGAATTTCAAACGCAGTTGTATTGGAAACTGTTTAACGGCGAGCCATTTGCCGAGTGGGTGCAGGCGTGGGTGGCCAGCGTGCTGGCCGGCGAGCGCGACGATCAGTTGGTATATCGCAAACGGTTGCGGCGCAAATTACACGATTACGCGAAGAATCGTCCGCCCCATGTACAAGCCGCGTTGCAGTTAGACGCCGCCGGTGAAACGCCCCGGCGCGGCGACTGGATCAGCTATTGGATCACCGTTAACGGCCCGGAGCCGGTCTCGTTGCGCAAGGCCGCGAGTGCGCCGTCTCCACTGGATTACGGTCACTATTTAGAGCGTCAATTGCTGCCCGTGGCCGATGCCATACTGCCGTTTTACGGCAGCAGTTTTGGCGAGCTGGTGGATGCCCAGCTGCGCCTTTGGTGAACGAAACGCTAACTTAATGTGACCAAGAGCCGTACATGGCATTGGGCAAGAGCAGCAGGTCGCGGCCTTGACGTGGCGCTAGTGCGGCGGCATCAGCGCGGTCTTGTAATTGCTGGCTGAAATCTTGAATGTTGTCGCCCACCTCCAAAACCAATGACAATTTGCGCGCCCAGTGCGGCTTGGCCTCGGATGCGGTTTTCCAGCAGTCGGTGGCGGTGCCGGCCAATACCTGCTGGCGGCGTAGATCTTTGTCATTGATGATGCCCGCTTGGCCCACGGCGGCTTTATCCTCGGGCGCGCGACCCAAGATACAGGTGTTGCGCTTGTCGATAGCAAAACCCAGAGCGCGCAAGTTAGCCCAGGTGTGGTGATCTTGATCGCGGTTGCGATTGGTGATCAGCGCCAGCTGACCGCCGGCGGCCAATACGGCATTGACGAACGCCTTGGCGCCCGGCACTTCGCCAGCTTGTTCGGCGGCCACCCAGGCGGCCCAGCTGTCGGAGCTAAAGCCTAACCCCTGTTGGTCGCGGGCGAGGTTGTAGGCACTGTTGTCGAGCAGGGTTTCGTCCACATCCATAAACACCACCCAAGGGTCTTTGTGCTGGCGCGGCGTCGATAACACATGTGCCTGTGTTTGTGCGTACAGTGCTTGCGTCATCATGCGGTATTCCACAGCGTTGCGAGTCCAGGTTACCGCCGAACTGACTTGGCCTACCGCGCCGGCCTGTGGCAGTTTGCGCGCAAGCTTGGCGCTGATGGGGCAGTGGTCGGCCAGCATGGTGTCGCCGGGGTAGCGGTGCGAGCGGGCACTAAAGCGCTCGAAGCCCGCCGCTGCGGGCCCGCCCAATAAAATGTGATCGATCAGGTCGGGATATTTCGGGTGGCAGCTGTTGAGGCCCTGCATCGCGTTGATCAGCGCCGCGGGTTTGCCATTCATCTCTAGCAGCTCCTGCCACAGGTGATTGCCGGGCTTCAGCAGGCGGTTGTTAAAATCGCCGAGCACGGCAAAGGGCGTGTTGGCGGCCAAGCGCTGCTCAATCCAGCCATCCAGAATGGGGGCTTGCTGGGCGAGCAGCTGGCAGGCGCGGCGCTCGGTATCCTGCCGGTAGTCGTCGATGAAGCAGCCGCTCTTGGCGTGAATTACCAGCAGCTCCGTGGCCGGTTGGGTGGCGGTGAGGCTCACCACTAAGCCATGGCGCAGGCCATCTTCGTTTAAACCCAGTGCCGACAGGTTGTGTGCGGGATCGTAGCTGAAGCTCACGCCCTTGCGGATCGCCAGTGCCACGCGCTGCTGAGTTGAGCGCTGCTTGCTGCCGCGGCAGTCGTAGGTTTCGCTGGCGGCTCTCGGTGACACGACCAGCTGCCAATCGCTTTTCGGGAAAACGCGCGCCAGTGCGGCTTCGGATTCCACTTCCTGCAGGGCTACCACGTCGGCCTTGAGGCTGGCCGCGAAGGTTTGCAGCGCTTGGTAATCCGCAGCGCTGCGCGGCCGGCAGCCCGCGCCATCGCGCTCGGCCAGATGTTCTATATTCCAGCTCACCAACGTGAGGGCCGCTGGACTTTGGGTGTCCGAGGGGTTGGCGCAGGCCGGCAGTGCCAGCAGGCACAGCAGGGGCAGGAGGCGTCGCAGTATCATGAAATGTCCTTTCTTATTGCGTCAAAAATCGGGTTAGCCATGGTTCAGTGCAATGGCCGAGTTGCGCTCAACCAGTGACACGCCCACCACGCGGGTGCTGACGGGGCGGTTGCGGTCTAGCATTTTGGCCGTTAGCAGCGACAGCGCTTCGTGCGCCAGCGCGGCAATGGGTTGGCGAATGGTAGTGAGCGAGGGGGTAATCAGGGCCGACCAGGGAATGTCGTCAAAGCCCATGAGGGACACATCCTCGGGTACGCGTTTGCCCAGAGAGCGCAACTCATCGAGCGCGCCCACGGCAATCAAATCATTGGCCGCTACCACGAGGCTTGCTTTACTGGCGGCCAAGGCCTGCCGGGCGGCGGGCGATAGCTCCGAGGAAAACGGCACCTCCTCCTCCCATTGAATGTCTAGCCGACCCGCAGCCGCCTCCACAAAACCGGCGCGGCGCAGGCGCGCGCTCTCGGTTTCCTGCGGGCCACTCAATAGCCCCACGGTGCGGTGCCCCAGTTCAATGGCGTGTTGTGCCAGCAGCTGGCCGCCGGCGCGGTAGTCCGAGTGCACGGCGTCAAAGCCGGGCAGCGGCCGATCCACCAGCACTACGGGGCAGCGCAGGCGCGCCAAGCGCTGGGTGGAGCGGTTGCCGGTGGGGCACCAGATAACGCCATCCACCTGCTGCTGCTCCATCAAGTTCAGCCCCTCTTCCTCGTGTACCGCTTGATTTTGGCAGTCCACCACAAACACTGATAAGCCCACCGCGCGGGCCTCAAATTCAATTTTTTGGGCCAGTTGAGGGAAAAAGGGGTTGGTGAGATCGGGAATGATCAAGCCGATACAGCGGGTAATGCCGGTGCGCATGGCCTGAGCCTTGCGGTTGGGCTGATAGCCCAGTCGCTCCACGGTAGCCAGCACCTTGTCGCGCATGGCCGGGCTCACCGAGCCGCGGCCGGTTAAGGCGTACGAGACGGTGGCAACCGAAACCCCGAGTTCTTTGGCGATGTCTTTGAGCGTGGCCACGGGTGCTTACAGGTCGTCTTTGCTGAAGGCGTAGGGCAGCAAGTCAGCCATGGTGACCTGACGGCTATTGCCTTCGGTGTTGTACAAAAACACCGGAAAATCGGCGGCCACAAATTCACTCATCACCTGTCGGCACATTCCGCAGGGCATAATGAACTGGTCGCCTTTCCCGGCCAGCAGGTGGATAGATGCAAATTGATCGGTTTTACCCGTTTGCGAAATGGCACTCACAAAGGCCGAGCGCTCGGCGCAAATGGTGCCGCCATAGGACGCATTTTCCACATTCACCCCGGTGACTTCGGTGCCGTCGTTCATAACCAAAATGGCCGCCACGCGAAACTGAGAGTAGGGCGCGTGGGCGTTGGCCTGCAATGCCTGCAGTTTGTCGAAATAGCTGGCCATGAAGTGTCCTTGTGGTTAGTTAATGGGCGCGCGCGCCACATCACCCTCGATTGTGGCAAAGAGGCAAATTAGCCTTAGCATGCAACGCAAAAGGATACATTAATAAAGCGCTTAATCGTTTAAGTCAAGTTAAGGTGGTTTTGATTTAAGGCGTTTCAGTGGGGAGTGCACAAATCTGTGGGTGATGCGTAACACCGGCTGGCACTCTGCAGCAGCTTTTGGCGACGGCAGTCGAGGCCCATTGCGTTCGCTGAAAAAACGAATTCTCGTCGTTCAAAGATGTCGCTGCATAAGGCGCACATCGGTTGTTTAAAATGGTACAACGGCCGCGCGGGCCGCGTTTCAAAGGAAAGTCTTCCGCGCGCTACGAGAGATCAATTGGCAATGATTCGCTCAGGTTACTTTGCTCAGGTTGCTTTGCTTCGGTGATGCATCGGCGATACGCAAATTTGTTGGCGGCCAATGATAAACGTAGATGGGGGTTCGGTAGATATCGTCAAGCCGTAGAGTCTTAGTGGAGGGCAATCCCGGCAGCGCGAAGGTGTTGCTCACAATGAGCATTGCACCGGTGCACTCGCTCGCCAATCGCTTGGCTAAGGCATCCATTCCCGCGGGAAACAGATAACAGAGAAGAGTTGACGCTTTGTGGATGTCTGCAGCTCTGAAATCCTTGCGATGTATCGTGAGGTTGCTCAAACCGTAAAACCTTTGCAGAAATGACGAAACCAGCCATGGCAGCCACGACAGCTCGTAGCCAATGACTTGCTGCTGAGGGAATTTTCGGGCGGCGGCGATGACTAGCGTGCCCCAACCCGAGCCGAGGTCAATCATAGGTCCATCGGCGGGCTGCTGTATTTCGGCGAGCATGGCTTGGCGGGCTTTGGCTGAACTCATCATGGGTGAAATGCCCGTTGTTAGCGTGCTCCACAGGATGGAGATGGCGGCTAGCAGGATGATTGTCGGCAGGATGAGTTCGAGAGATGTCATGTTATTGGTCTGCTAGATGCGATTGCCGAGCATGGCGTCCACAGTGGGTAGCATTTGCTGTTTTTTAAATTGTCGCCACAAAGGCCTGGCCTCCCTGTTTTTATTTGCTCGTCCAGCTCCCATTCCCACACCCACTCCCACTCCCACTCCCACTCCCACTCCTACTCTTTACTTTAGTGTCATTGCCAATGAGGCTGCCTGAAAATAAAAAAGCGACCGAAGTCGCCTTTAACGTAAACAGTTAATTAATGGGTGTCTATAAACGACGTTATTTATGCGTGAGTGCCGCCACCAGTTCATCGCTCACCGGTTGCGTGGTATCGATTGCAACGGCGAAGGCTTGTTCCGCGTGGGTTAGGGGTTGGTAGTGGCGTTGCTGTTGTTCCATCACCGCAATGCCCGCCTCGGAGGCGTCTTGACCCTCTGTTTGCCGCTGGGCGAGGCGGGCGCGCACGGTTGCGTCCGGCGCCTCACAAACTGCAATGCGGACTGGTACGGCCAGCGCTTCGGCCAGCGCCAGCGCCGGCGCGCGATCGCTCTCGCGCAGGAAGGTGGCGTCTAGTATGCAGCTGAAACCGGCGTTGAGCACATGGCGCGCTTGCGCCGTGATTTGCTCGAGTGTTTGTGTGTTGGCCTCGGCGGAGTAGATGTCTTGTTCCGGCAGGCTCGCCTGTTCTGGATTGAGGTTAAAGAGGCGCTTGCGCTCGACGTCGGAGCGAATGGCGATGGCGCCGGTGCGCTCGCACAGGGCTTGGGCCAGGGTGCTTTTGCCGGTGCCCGAAACCCCGTGCATTAAGGTGAGGCTGGGCTGTGTGCTGCCGGTGTAGCTCAGTGCTTGGCCAAGATAGTGACGGAAGCTGTCGAACACGGGCGAACTTAGCAGCGACTGGTCATCGGGGCTAAATTGCATCAGCGTAACTTTGGCGCGCACGGTGGCGTAGTAGCTGCGGTACATGTCCAGCAGTGCCAAGCTCAGGTAGTCGCCACTGTATTCTAAGTAGCTGTTCAGTAGTCGACGGGCTTCAGCTGGCGCGCCGCGGGCGATCATATCCATGGTGATAAAGGCGATTTCAGCCACGGTGTCCATGATGCGAAAGCCGGGGTTGAATTCGATGCAATCGAAAAACCGGATATTGCCGTCTACCAAGGCGATGTTGCCCAAGTGCATGTCGCCGTGCAGGTCTTTCACAAAACCATCGCGCAGCCGCTGCTGCATGGTGGCTTCGAGCGCGCCGTAGGCCGCAGTGGTGGCCTGATTCAGTTGTGCCAGTTGTGCGCGCTCGGGCCCTGGCAGTGGGTAGGCGCCGATCTGCTCAAAATTCTGGATCATTGCCGCTTCAAGGGTTGCCGGGGTGCCGGCACCCTCGGTGGGGAACAGCGGCGGGAGTTGGGCGTAGGTATCGGCCAGCTGGCGACCGATGGCGCGAATAAGGTCGCTGGTTAATTCGCCCCGTTGATAGATGGCGTCTAATAACTGGTGTTGGTCGAACTGTCGCATCTTGACGGCGTAATCGAGCGTGTCGCCGGTGCCGCCCATGTGGGGCGCTGCCTCAGTGCCGGTAATGGCGGTTAATTCGATGTACAGCTCAGGCGCAAAACGCTGGTTTAAGCGGATTTCATCGGCGCAAAACCCGCGGCGTTTGTCTAGGCTGCTGAAGTCGAGGAAGCCAAGGTCGAGGGGCTTTTTGATCTTGTACGCGAATTCACCGGTGAGAATCACCCAGGAAATGTGCGTCTCGATCAACTGCAGATCGGCGACGGGGTGATTGAAGGCCTCTGGGCGCATCAGAGCCTTGATGGAATCGGCATGCATGGGCTGAACTCTTGCTGGGACATAAAATGGAAGGGGATTGCACGGTGGATAGACCGCCGCGAGCGCAATGCTACCCCAATCGACCTTGGTTGACACCTAAAGGGGGAGTCTATAACCTTCGTTTAATTCGCTTAAACGATTAAGTCGTCATGTTCAGTGGTGCGCTCAGGCGCTGCCAGCAACCCAATTTACGTCGAATAAAATTAAATAATAAGGTGAAAAGATGGGCATTTTAGGAGTAGTAGCGTTATTGGCGATTGCCTATCTGCTGTCGGATAACCGCAGGGCCATCAACCTGCGCACGGTAATTGGCGCGTTTATCTTGCAGGCCAGTTTCGCGGCATTAGTATTGTATGTGCCTTGGGGTAAGGAAGCGCTCGCTAGCGCTGCAGCCTCGATACAGCATGTGATCGACTACTCCAATGACGGCATTAACTTCCTATTTGGCGGCTTGGCGAGCGACTCCATCGGCTTTGTCTTCGCCATTCGGGTGCTGCCGGTGATCGTGTTCCTGTCGGCATTGATGGCGGTGCTTTACTACATTGGCGTAATGCAGCGGGTTGTGGAGTATTTGGGTGGCGCGGTGCAGCGCTTGCTGGGTACCTCGCGCACCGAGTCGCTATCGGCGGCGGCCAACATTTTTATGGGGCAGACCGAGGCCCCCTTGGTGGTGCGGCCATTCATTGGTCGCATGACCGATTCCGAATTATTCGCGGTAATGGCCGGCGGTTTGGCCTCCATTGCTGGCGCGGTTATGGCGGGTTATGCGGCCATGGGCGTGGAGTTGAAATACCTGATTGCGGCCAGTTTTATGGCGGCGCCCGGTGGCCTATTGATGGCTAAGATTATTAAGCCGGAAACAGAGACGCCCAAAATTGACGATGTGACATCGGCCTCGTTCGATGAAAGCGATAAGCCAGAAAACGTGATTGATGCCGCTGCCGGCGGCGCGCTGACCGGCATGAAGCTGGCCATGAACATCGGTGCCATGTTGGTGGCATTTATCGCCTTGATCGCCCTGCTGAACGGCATGCTGGGCGGAGTGGCGGGCTGGTTTGGCATTGAGAATCTCACCCTGCAGCAGTTGCTGGGCTGGATACTTTCGCCACTGGCGTTCCTCATGGGCGTGCCGTGGAGTGACGCCGTCGCTATGGGCAGTTTAGTGGGCCAGAAATTGGTGCTGAATGAATTCGTGGCCTACATCGACTTGATTGGCGTGCGCGACACCTTGTCGGCACAAACGCAGGTGATTGCCACCTTTGCGCTATGTGGTTTTGCCAACTTGTCGTCCATCGCCATTCTATTGGGCGGCTTGGGAGGCATGGCGCCCGAGCGCCGGCACGACATCGCGCGCATGGGGTTAAAAGCCGTTGCCGCAGGCACGCTGTCGAACTTAATGAGCGCCACGCTGGCGGGCCTGTTTATCGGTCTGGCCTAAGCGGGCACCGGGTCGCTTAGGCCCGAAGGAGAGGTAACATGAAACGCGCAATTTTTTTGGTATTGGATTCGTTCGGGGTGGGTTACACCGAAGACGCCCACACCTTCGGTGATACCGGTGCCGATACCTTGGGCCACATTGCCGAGCGCTGTGCCGAGGGGCGCGCAGACGAAGGCCGCAAGGGCCCGTTAACGCTGCCTAATTTGACGCGTCTAGGCTTGATGCACGCCGCCCGCGAAAGCCGTGGCGAATTTCCCGCCGGTACCGATACCAATATTCGTGTTGAGGGGGCCTTTGGTCACGCGGCTGAATTGAGTAGCGGTAAAGATACCTCGTCCGGACACTGGGAGATGATGGGGGTGCCGGTGATGTTTGATTGGGGTTATTTCACCGACAAGCAAAACAGTTTTCCGCAGGCGCTGTTGGACGCATTTGTGGAGCGCGCAGGCCTGCCTGGCGTGCTGGGTAATTGCCACGCCTCGGGCACAGAAATTATTGCGCGCTTGGGCGAAGAGCATCGCGCCACGGGCAAGCCCATCGTCTACACCTCCAGCGACAGCGTGTTCCAAATCGCCGCCCACGAAGACAGTTTTGGCTTGGATCGGCTGCTGGAAATTTCCCAGATTGCGTTTGAATTGCTGGCCGACTACAACATTTGTCGCGTCATCGCGCGCCCCTTTGTGGGCGAAGATAGCGCGACCTTTAAACGCACCGGCAATCGTCGCGATTTCTCTGTGACGCCCCCAGCCCCCACGTTATTGGATCGCCTTGTGGAAGATGGCGGCGAGGTGTTGGCGGTGGGGAAAATTTACGACATCTTTGCTGGCCAAGGCATTAGCAAGAAGATTAAAGCCACCGGTTTGCCCGCCTTATTTGATACCACCATGGCGGCGCTCGACGAGGCCGGTGACCGCAGTGTTGTGTTCACCAATTTTGTGGATTTTGATTCTGAATACGGCCACCGTCGCAACGTGCCCGGCTACGCCGCGGCGCTCGAATATTTTGATGGTCGCCTGCCGGAATTGCTGGCCAAACTTCAAAAAGATGATTTGCTGATCATTACTGCCGATCACGGCTGTGACCCCACATGGCCCGGTTCAGATCACACCCGCGAACACGTGCCGGTGCTGGCCTACGGCGCGGGCTTGCGCGCCGGCTCCCTAGGCCGCCGCACCACCTTTGCCGATATGGGCCAAACGCTGGCCGATCATTTCGGCTTGGCGCCCTTGAGCCACGGCACCAGTTTTTTGGGCCTCGCGCCCACCACCACTCCGACTGATTCTGAGGTACACCCTTAATGACTCCCCACATCAATGCCAAGGCTGGCGATTTTGCCGAAACGGTTTTAATGCCCGGCGATCCACTGCGCGCAAAATACATTGCCGATAATTTTTTACAGGGCGCGCGCCAAGTGACCGACGTGCGCAACATGCTGGGCTTTACCGGCGAATACCAAGGCAAGCGCATTTCCGTGATGGGTTCAGGCATGGGCATTCCGTCGGCATCCATCTACGCGCGCGAACTCATGGGCGAGTATGGCGTTAAGTCCATCATTCGCGTGGGCAGCTGCGGCGCGGTGAGTGAGGATATCAACCTGCGCGATTTGGTAGTGGGCATGGGCGCGTGCACAGATTCAAACGTGAACCGTGTGCGCTTTAAAGGTTACGACTACGCTGCTATCGCCGACTTCGATCTGCTGGAAAAAGCCGTTGCTGCAGCCCGCAAACGCGAGCTCAACGTGCGCGTCGGCAACATCTTTTCCGCCGATTTGTTTTACACGCCCGACACCGAAATGTTTCAAGTGATGGCCAAGTACGGTGTGCTGGGTGTAGAGATGGAAGCCGCCGGCTTGTACAGCGTGGCCGCCGAAATGGGCGCCAAGGCACTGGCCATTTGCACCGTGACCGACCACATTCTGCGGGGCGAGGCCATGGCCGCCGCCGATCGCCAAACTTCCCTGACTGACATGATTGAGCTGGCGCTCGAATGCGCTTTGCAAGAGGACTAAGCCATGAACGTGCATGAAATTCGACACCCGCTGGTATGCCATAAGCTTGGAAAAATGCGCGAGGGTGGCATCAGCACGCTGCGCTTTCGTCAGCTCGCCGGTGAAGTGGGCGCGCTGCTTACCTACGAAGCGACGCGCGATTTAGAGTTGGAGTCCTATGAGTTGGACGGCTGGAATGGCCCCGTGCAAGTGGAGCGTATCAAAGGTAAAAAATTCACCGTTGTGCCAATTTTGCGCGCCGGTCTCGGCATGCTCGACGGCGTATTGGAGCTGGTGCCCAACGCAAAAATTTCCGTGGTGGGAATTTATCGCAATGAAGAAACGCTGGAGCCGGTCACTTATTTTGAAAAATTGGCGCCCGATATTGGCGACCGTTTGGCGTTGATTGTCGATCCAATGCTGGCCACCGGTGGCTCAATGATTGCCACTATTGATCTGTTGAAAAAGCACGGTTGCACGAGTATTCGCGCACTGGTGTTGGTGGCGGCGCCCGAGGGCGTGCAAAAGGTCAACGAGCTGCACCCAGATGTAGAAATTTTTGCGGCGAGTGTCGATGACGGCTTGAACGAGCAGGGTTACATCCTGCCGGGCCTGGGCGATGCTGGCGATAAAATTTTCGGCACCAAGTAACGTTTTATACCGCGCGCTGCGCGGGTTTCCGTACAGCCTTGCCCGCGGGGATGCCGGCATTGCTGTACGATTTTTATTTGCTATGTAAGGAAGTACAAATGCTTGTTCAGGACATCATTCGCCGCAAGCGCGACGGCCAGCCAATGAGCACGGCTGAAATTGAATTTTTTGTGCGCGGACTCACCGACGGCAGCATTTCCGAAGGCCAAGTTTCGGCACTGGCCATGGCCATCTATTTTCGCGATTTAAATTTGGATGAAAACGTCGCACTTACGCGCGCCATGCTGAATTCCGGCACTACCTTGCAGTGGCAATCGCTGGCGTTAAATGGCCCGGTGTTAGACAAACATTCCAGCGGCGGCGTGGGCGACAAAGTGTCGCTGATGTTGGCGCCCATGTTGGCCGCCTGCGGCGCTTACGTGCCCATGGTGTCTGGTCGTGGCCTGGGTCATACCGGCGGCACACTCGATAAGCTCGACAGCATTCCCGGCTACAACTCAGTGCCCGGCAATGAGCGTTTGCAAGAAGTAGTGGCGCAAGTGGGTTGCGCAATTGTCGGTCAAACCGAGACCTTGGCGCCGGCCGATCGCCGTTTTTACGCCATTCGCGATGTCACCGGCACGGTGGAAGCGCTGGCGTTGATTACCGCCTCTATTTTGTCGAAAAAATTATCCGCTGGCCTCGACGGCTTGGTAATGGACATTAAAACCGGCAGTGGCGCCTTTGCCGACACGCTAGAAAAAGCCCAAGACTTGGGTGGCCGCATTGTCAAAGTGGGCACCGGTTTGGGCTTGCCCATCGCCGCGGTCATTACCGATATGTCACAAGTGCTCGGCACCACCGCCGGCAATTCTGTGGAAGTGCGCGAAACCCTCGATTATTTGACGGGCAAGTCTCGCGAAGCGCGTTTGCATGACAACGTGTTGGCGCTCGGTGAAGATTTATTGGTGTTGTCGAAATTGGCGCCCAACGCTGAAGCGGCGCGCAAGCAATTGCAGGACAGCCTCGACAGCGGCCGTGCCACCGAGATTTTTGCGCGCATGGTGCGCACCTTGGGTGGTCCCGGCGATTTGGTGGAAAACACCGACGCCTATTTAGAAAAGGCCCCGGTTGTGGTGCCTGTGTATGCCGACCAGGCTGGATATTTGGCCACGATGGATACCCGCTCTGTGGGTAACGCCGTGGTAGAACTGGGCGGTGGACGCCGTCGCGTAGAAGATCGTATCGACCCTGCGGTGGGGCTCACCGACGTGGCGCATCTCGGTCAAGCGGTTGGGCCGGACGCGCCCATCGCGTGGGTGCACGCGCGCGACAAGGCCGCTGCCGACGCGGCCGGCGCGCGCATTCGCGCCGCCGTTACATTGAGTGAAAGCCCGGTTGATAGTGGGTCGGTAATTTTGCAGCGCATCGGTTAAACGACGCGCAAACGATTGAAACAACCCGTGCTAATCGGGCAACACGAGAGAGCATCATGACAGCTGTTAAGAAAAAAACGGCCGCCGCCAGCGCAAAAAAGCGCAGCAATGTAGTGGCGCCACTGTTTGCGTCGCGGGCCATCGCCGAGCGCAACCCGGGCACCGAATTTAACGCCCGCTGGTTGACCGATATCGCCATTAACCAGAGTGCCGTTGAGCGTCGCATTGCGACGCTGAAAGGCCGTCGGTCAGTTAAAAAAGCGTGGCAGTCGGCGTGGTTGTTGCGAGCGATCAGCTGCATTGATCTCACGACGCTGTCGGGTGATGACACGCCGGGTCGGGTAAAGCGCTTGTGTGCCAAGGCGCGCAACCCCGTGCGCGCAGATATCATCGACGCGCTGGGCGCGCAGTCGTTGAACGTCACCACCGGTGCCGTGTGCGTCTATCACGTCATGGTGGAAGAGGCGGTGGCGGCGTTGGCCGGTAGCGGTATTCCGGTGGCGGCTGTGTCCACGGGCTTTCCCGCCTGTATGGCGCCCATTGAAACGCGCTTGGCAGAAATTCGCGCATCGGTTGCCGCCGGTGCCGCAGAAATTGATATCGTCATTTCCCGTCGCTATGTGCTCAACCAGCAGTGGGACAAACTCTACGACGAAGTGCGCGCCTACCGCGAAGCCTGTGGTGACGCGCGCATGAAAACCATCATCTCCACGGGTCAGTTGGCGACGCTCACTAACGTGGCCAAGGCGTCCATGGTGTGCATGATGGCGGGCGCTGATTTCATCAAAACGTCTACCGGCATGGAATCGGTGAATGCCACCTTGCCCGTGAGTTTGGTGATGGTGCGCATGATTCGAAAATATTTTGAATTGACCGGTTTTAAAGTGGGCTTCAAACCCGCTGGCGGCATCAGCAAGGCTAAAGATGCGCTGGATTATTTGGTCATGATTAAAGAAGAACTGGGTGTGGGATGGTTGAACGCGGCCTTGTATCGCTTTGGGGCGTCGAGCCTTTTGGGCGATATCGAGCGCCAGCTGGAACACCAGGTTACCGGTTGTTACTCCGCCAGCCACCGCCACCCACTCGCCTAGGAATTTCCCATGAACATTGAACAGATCTTTAACGATATGAGCTACGGACCCGCGCCTGAAGACAACACAAAAGTCGTTAGCTGGTTAGCCGACCATAAAAAAGGTTTTGGCTTATACATTGATGGCCAGTGGCAGAAACCGGCGTCGGGAAAGTACTTTGACAGCGTCAATCCCGCCACCGGCGACAAGCTGGGCAAAGTGGCCCAAGCCAATGACAAAGACGTCAATGCCGCCGTGGCCGCCGCACGTGCCGCGCAACCCGATTGGTTTGGATTAGGTGGCCACGGTCGCGCGCGCTACCTCTATGCCATAGCGCGCCTGCTCCAAAAGCATTCGCGCAAACTGGCCGTGCTGGAAACCATGGATAACGGCAAGCCCATTCGCGAATCGCGCGACATCGACGTGCCCTTGGCCATTCGACACTTTTATCACCACGCCGGTTGGGCGCAGCTCATGGCAACTGAGTTGCCCGATCACCAGCCCGTAGGTGTGGTGGGTCAAATCATTCCGTGGAATTTTCCACTGTTGATGTTGGCCTGGAAAATTGCACCGGCCTTGGCAGCGGGTAACTGTGTGGTGTTAAAGCCTGCGGAATTCACCAGCTTAACCGCCATCATGTTTGCGGAGCTGTGTGCAGAGGCGGGCCTGCCCAAGGGTGTGGTGAACATCGTTACCGGCGACGGCAGCACCGGTGAGCTGATCGTAAAACACGACGACATCAACAAGCTGGCCTTTACCGGCTCCACCGAAGTGGGTCGTATTTTGCGTCGCGCCACCGCCGGCACCGGTAAAAAATTGACACTCGAGCTGGGCGGCAAGTCGCCGTTTATCGTCTTCGATGACGCCGATCTCGACAGTGCGGTTGAAGGTTTAGTAGACGCCATTTGGTTCAACCAGGGCCAGGTGTGCTGTGCCGGTTCGCGCTTGCTAGTGCAAGAGGGCGTGGCCGAGCAAGTGATCGAAAAATTGCGCGTGCGCATGCAAAGCCTGCGCGTGGGTAACCCCCTCGATAAAGCCGTGGACATGGGTGCCATTGTGGATCCAAGTCAGCGCAATCAAATTGCGGCCTTGGTTGAGCAGGGCGTCTCGGAAGGTGCCAGCCTGTATCAACCCGATATCGACATGCCTGCCAACGGTTGCTTCTATCCGCCAACCTTGCTGACCGATGTGGACAGCAGTAATACCGTGGCCAATGTGGAAATTTTTGGCCCCGTGCTGTCGGTGCTGACCTTCCGCACGCAGCAAGAAGCCGTGGCACTTGCCAACAACACGCGCTACGGATTAGCTGCCAGCGTCTGGTCGGAAAATATTAACCGTGCACTGGATGTTGCGCCGCAAATTAAAGCGGGTGTGATTTGGGTGAACACCACCAATCAATTCGACGCCGCCTGCGGCTTTGGTGGCTACCGCGAATCGGGCTTGGGCCGCGAGGGTGGGCTCGAAGGTTTGTACGAATACCTGAAGCCTAAAACCTTTACCCTGAGCCAAGAAAAACCCGCCGGTAAAGTCAGCGCCAGCAAGCCAGCGGGTAACTTGCCGGCCGTGGATCAAACCACAAAATTCTACATTGGTGGCAAGCAGGTTCGCCCCGATGGCGGTGCAAGCTTGCCCGTTGTGGGCGCCGATGGCTCCGTGATTGGACTCGTGGGCGATGGCAACCGCAAAGACATTCGCAACGCCGTTGAAGCCGCCAATGGCGCCGCCGGTTGGAGCGGAGCCAGCGGTCACAATCGCGCGCAAATTTTGTATTTCCTGGCGGAAAACTTGAGCTACCGCGCCGATGAATTTGCGCGTCGTTTAGCGCAAAGCACGGGCCATGCCGCCGCGCGCTGTATGCAAGAGGTGGATGCCACCGTAGAGCGCCTGTTTTACTACGCAGCCTGGGCCGATAAGTACGAAGGTCGCGTGCACCAGCCGCCCATGCGCGGCATCACGCTCGCCATGAATGAGCCCTTTGGTGTGATGGGCGTTGTGTGTCCCGATAATTCACCATTGTTGTCGATGGTGTCACTGCTAGCGCCGGCGATCGCCATGGGCAATCGCGTGGTGATGCTGCCATCGGAGCAGCACCCGCTCTTGGCTACTGACTTCTATCAGTTGCTGGAGACCTCCGACGTGCCGGGTGGGGTGGTCAATATCGTCACCGGTGAGCGGGATGTCTTGGCGAAAGTTTTGGCGGAGCACTTGCAGGTGGATGCACTCTGGTATTTCGGTTCTAAAGAGGGCAATGGGATGGTTGAACTCGCCTCGGTGGCCAACCTCAAGCGCACCTGGGCGCAGGGCGGCGCGCAATACGATTGGTTTGCGCCAGATACCCAAGGCCAGCGCTTTTTGCAGGAGGCCTGTCAGGTGAAAAACATTTGGGTGCCCTATGGCGACGCCATACAAACCGGCGGTGGCTACTGATCACCCTTGTGCTTAAATTAACTTAATTAACAGGCCTTCGGGCCTGTTTGCTTGTGTGTGTATCAGTCTAATGGTAGAAAGTTAACCGATTAACTTGAGGCAATTCGGGTCGCCCGAGCTTTGAGTCCTGCTTTTATAACATCTCAAAATATAACGATGAGGAAGAGACCATGAGCAGCCAGCAAAACGCCACGCGCCGCTTTACCCGTGCGACCTTGGGTGTCGCTATCGCGGCCACCATGGCGGCCACCGCCGTCCAGGCCCAAGATGAGTTCATTCTGGAAGAAGTAATTATCACCGCTCAAAAGCGGCCACAGGGTTTGCAGGAAGTGCCTATTTCTGTTGCGACGCTGTCCGGTGATCGCATGGACGCTATCTTTTCTGATGGCTCCGATATCATGGCGCTCGCAGCCCGCGTGCCCGGTTTGTACGCAGAATCCTCTAACGGCCGCGCGTCGCCGCGCTTTTACATTCGCGGCTTGGGCAACGTCGATTTTGACTTGGCAGCCTCTCAGCCCGTGTCGGTGGTGATGGACGACGTGGTCATGGAGAACGTGGTACTGAAAAGTTTCCCACTGTTCGACGTGCGCCAAGTAGAAGTTGTGCGCGGCCCACAGGGCACGCTCTTTGGTCGCAACACCACCGCCGGTGTGGTGAAGTTCGATACCCGTCGCCCGACGTTTGAATCCGAAGGCTTTATTAACCTAACCGCAGGTACCTTGGGTACCCGCAATCTGGAAGGCGCTTACGGCGGTGCCTTGATAGAAGACAAGTTGGCTGCGCGGGTATCGGTTTTGTCCCAGCAGCGCTCGGATTGGGTGGACAACGGCTTCACCGGTGAAAAAGATGCCATGGGTGGCTTCACTGAAAACGCGATTCGCGGTCAATTGTTGTGGACCCCCTCGGATGACTTCAGTGCGTTGCTGAGCCATCAAGACCGCGACTTGAGCGGCACATCATCCATGTTCCGCGCCAACGTATTCACCACGGGGCAGTCTGGCTTAAATGAAAACTTTGATCGCGACGTCGTTCAATACGACGATGGCGACAATAACCCACAGGGCGTCGATGGCTCTGGCACCAGCCTGAAGTTGGAGTGGGATTTCGGTGAAACCGCCTTTACCATGATCTCCTCTTACCAGCGCGCCAACAGCTTTAGTAAAGGCGATATCGACGGCGGCAATCCAACCGGTCCAGGTTTTATTCCCTTCCAGGCCGTGACTGAAGATCGCGCCAAGGTGTCGCAGTTTACCCAGGAAATGCGCTTGGCCAGTGACTACGATGGCCCATTTAACTGGCAGGCGGGTGGTTTCTATTACGACGCCTCGCTGGATGTCACCACGGTCGATGGTTTCTTCGGGCAAACCACTGTCACGCACGAAAACACCACCTGGGCCGTGTTTGGTCAGGGCACCTACGACATGAGCGACGACTGGGATGTAAGTCTTGGCCTGCGCTACACCTACGATGAAAAATCATTGACCGTGGGCGAGCAAAACGTCGACGGCTTTGCACTCGTGATCGATGTGGCATCCATTCAAACCTATGAGCCCGTTGAAGTGGATGATGGCCGCATGGGTTGGGAAATTGCCACTAACTACCAGCTAAGCGATCAGAGCAGCGTGTTTGGCCGCATTGCCAACGGTTTCCGTGCGCAGTCTATTCAAGCGCGCGATGTGGCGTTTGAAGGGATGCCATCAGTTGCCGACGCAGAAACCATTACGTCCTTCGAGTTGGGCTACAAGGCCGATCTGATGGATCGTCGCATGCGCGTTAACTTGGGCACTTTCTACTATCAGGTGAATGACATTCAGTTGTCTGCCATTGGTGGTGCCAACAACGGCAACAGCCTGCTGAATGCGAAAAAAGGCGTTGGCTATGGTTTTGAAGCGGATCTGGAGTTTGCGATCACCGAAAACTTCATCACCACCGCAGGTATTGGCTACGCCAAAACAGAATTGCAAGATAAGACCCTTGCCACGGCTCCCTGTGGTTCTGGTCAGTGCACTGTACTTGATCCACTCAATGGCGATGGCAACGCAATGCTGGATGGCAACCCCTTCCAAGCGGCACCTGAGCTGACCGCTAACTTAACCTTGCGCTACGCGATTCCCGTTGGCAACGGTGAGCTCTACGCGTTTACTGATTGGGCCTATCAAGGCGATACCAACATGGCGCTGTATGAGTCTGTGGAGTTTCAGACAGACGGCCAGTTCGAAGGCGGTATGCGCTTAGGTTTTATCAATGACAACAGCGGTTATGAAGTGGCACTGTATGGCCGCAACATCACCGATGAGGAAAACGTGAAGGGCTTTATCGACTTCAACAACAACACCGGTTTTGTCAATGAGCCGCGCACTTATGGTGTAGATTTCCGCATGGATTTCTAAGGTTTAAACGTACTGCAATAGGCCCGGTTCTCCGGGCCTTTTTTTATGGGTGGATAACAATGAAAATATATGCACTGTTGATAGCGCTGTACGCCCTCGGGTTCGCGAGCCACAGCACGGCTCAAGATTGGCAGGCGGTGGCGAATAGAGTTGCACCAGCCATGGTCAGCGTGACCGCGGTTGGCGAACGACAGCAACCCGAAATGCCTGAGGAGTTAAAAACGTTTTTTGGTGAGCGCTTAGGAGCCAAGCGGTCTGCAAGAACCAATGGCAGTGGTTTTTTCATCAGCGCCGATGGACTCATTCTCACGGCTTTTTCAACCATCGAGAACGCGAAGGAGGTGCTGGTTGTCACCCATGACCAACGTCGTTTCCGCGCAGAGGTTGTTGGGGCCAATGCGTTATTAGATATCGGCTTGTTAAAAGTTCCGGCAAGTGGGCAAGTGGCCGTTGCGCTGGCGCCTACAGAGCCGATGGCAGTAGGCTTGCCCGTGGCGACCATGGGCTTTCCTTTTGACCTGGGGCTTTCGTTTACTGCGGGCGTCGTTAGCTCAATTGATCAGTACGCCAATGCCGATGGCAAACCCTACATTCAGGCCACGCTATATACCAATCGCGGTCAGGCGGGTGGGCCCTTGTTGAATGCATCAGGTGAGGCCGTTGGTGTAATCAGCGCCATCATGACCGACGGCCCACAATTTAGTGGCATTTCGCTGTCTACTCCCATCGCATTCATACAGGACGCTTTACCGGCGCTGAAACAGGGTGCGTCATGGGCGCGGCCAGTGATTGGCCTAGCCGGTTCCGATGTGTGGTTACAGTCGGGCAGTGAAAAATTTGAACGCTTAAATGTTGTGATCACAGAGGTGGTTGCCCGCGGGCCTGCCGCGCGCGCTGGAATACTCGCCGGCGATAGGGTGACGGCCTTTGCCGATCAACCCATTAAACATTGGCTGCAGCTTGCTGCATTGGTGGCGCGCAGCACGCCGGGGCAGGCATACACCGTTCAGGTTGTTCGCGATGGCAAATTAATGAAATTCAACTTGGTGCCGGAGCTTCCATCCAAAACTGAAACGGCAAATTGAGGCGAGTATTGCTGCGCTAAAACGTCCTGCCCTGTGCAGTATTACTACTTCTTGTCGGGCAAAAAAAAGCCCCGCAGTGCGGGGCTAAGTACGGAATTGCGCGAGCAATTAGAAATCTTTACTCAGGCGAACACCAAACTCGCTGGCATCGTTACTGAGCATCACCAGTACATAATCACCGGTGTTTAAGCGCGCATTGTCGTAGCGCTCGTCAGTGATATTTTTGCCGTACAAACTGGCAGACCAGTTGTCCACGTCGTTGCGATAGGTAATGTCCACATTAATGAGTGAGCGGCTGTCGAGTTTGGTAAAGCGGCCCGGATCTTTGCTGGGCTCGCCGTACATTTCACTGCGGTAGGACCAGTCAGCACGGAAGCTCAGTTCGCCGGAATCCATAGCCATGGTGTACTCAGGGCTAATGGATACGGTCAGCTCGGGCGTCAGCGGCGCGGCGGCTTGTTGGTCATCGACGTCGGCGTTAATGTAGCCCAGGGTTGAGTGCAACATAAAACCGTCGGTGACCGCTAAACTGCTTTCCCATTCGATGCCCTGTGAAGTTTGATCAACGAGCAAGTTGCGTGTTTCGAAACCGCCGCCGCTGGTTGTGCTTACTTGGTAGGGCAAGTCATTGTAAATGGTGTGGAACAACGACAAACTCATTTTCAAGTTGTCGAGTGGTGTACCTTTGATGCCCACCTCATAGTTCAGCGCGGTGACGTTGTCGTTGGCCTCAAAACAGTTGGGACGGCTAAGTTCACCAGAGCCAAAATCGAAGCTGCCGATCAGGCAGTAGGGGCGCGCGGGATACTGGCCAGAGGTATAGCCACTTTGAATGGTGGCATAACCGTTAAGGTTTTCGCTGATGTCGTAATTGGCCGCCAATTCCCAGCTGGTTTCGCTCCAGTCGCGTGTATTGGTTTCCTCGATGGTTTCAAACAAGATGGTGTGCGCGGTTTTCTCGTCTTGGGTGTAACGCAAGCCGCCAGACACGCGCAGCTTATCGTTGACGTGATAGCCGACGTTGCCGTAAATGGCAGTGCTTTCCAAGCTCTGCTCCAAAAAGAAGTCGCTCGGCGCACCGCCGTTAAAGACGGTGTCGTCCTGGAAGTTGTGGCCGTCTTCTTCAAAGAAATAAAGACCGGTTACAAAGTCCCAGTCGCCCATGTCGCCATCCAGCTGAAACTCAATGGAGCGCTGATCCGCTTCGCCTTCTTCAGGGAAGGACAAAAAGTCTGCTTCAATGCTGTCGTCATCCAGACCCGAGGTGTACTCGGAGTGGCGGTCGCTAAACAGCAACTTGCTGTGCAGCGAGTCGGAAATGTCGTAATCCACGGTGACGGAGAAACCCGAGGCTTTGTTGGTGACTTCCGTTTGATTGAGCTGGCCGGTGGCGTTGTCGTAAGGGTCTGCAGCACGATCGCTATTGCGATAGCCCGCTTGATACACGGCGCCGTTCGGCAGCTCGTCAATCAATGTGGTGTAAGGGCGCAAACCGTTCTTGCCATCGTTGCCATCGGCGGCAAACAAAATGGACAGTTTGTCGGTTGGGGTCCAGCGCGCGGCGACGCGACCAGAGAAATCTTGCAGTTCGCCCACATCCATATCAGCGCCGGGCAGATTGGTGAATTCCCCTAACCCATCTCGGCTTTGGTAGGCCAGGCTGCCCGATACGGCAAAGCTGTCAGACAGCGGCGCGCTGGCATAGATGTCGGCATTGAAGCGACCGCGCGTACCGACCTGAGTGCCCAAGTGCACTTCGGCTTCTTCGCCGGGAGCGCGGGTAATGATGTTGATAGCACCACCAATGGAGTTGCGGCCGTACAGCGTGCCCTGTGGGCCACGCAAGACTTCGACGCGCTCAATATTAGACAGGCTCCAGTTCTGACCCACTTGGCGGCCAAGATAAACGCCATCCACGTACACGCCCACACCTGGATCGGTGGTGATCAAGTGGTCTTGTAAGCCAATGCCGCGAATGAAGGCATTGTTGGAGGAGGTGTGCCCCGCCGAAAAGCCGGTGATGTTGAGGTTGGGTACAAATTTACCGATATCGGTCAGGTCGCTAATGCCCTGCTTTTCCATTGTGTCGCCGGAAAAGGCGCTGATGGCTACGGGCACTTCATAAATGCTTTGTTCGCGCTTCTGTGCGGTGACCACGACTTCTTCAAAGATGGTGTTGGCTTCATCGGTCTGGGCCCAGCTCACGCTGGAGGCCACGGCCAGTGCAATACCGGCAACTATAGGTTTGGTGTGCATCGTAGACATCCTCTTGGAGTTATTGTGTGAATCGTCAAAGGGTGCTGTGTTTGCACCCGCGTACCGAAAACTTGTCTGGTCGGTTAAGTTATTGGGCGGTCGGATAGGTGTCAAGCAAATTGTCGTTGGCGGGTTGGAAATTGGTCTAGTAGCGGAGCGGCGTTGGCTCCATTGCGGAGCCAACGAAAAGAGATGAGATCACCGGGTGGTATCCCGGAGCATCACATCACATCGCTATTTACTTTCGTTGCGGGCCTGCATCAACTGCAACAGTTGGTCCTTCACATGGCCCAGCTCTGGTTTGTGGTCGCGAATCTCTTCCAGCGTCAAGCCATGCAGCTCGTGGGGGAACACCAGCCACTGATCGGTTTGATGGATGTAGAAATCAGGGTCTTGATCCGTTTGGTTGTTGCCGGGTTTGAAATAAGGGGTGGCGACTTTGATGTCCGGTGTATTGCGACGGCACAGGGCTTTCAGGTCTTTGATGGCCTGCTGAATGCTCAGGCCCGAATCGTAGACGTCATCCACGAACAGCACTGAATCTTCGGGGTTCACCTTCTGAACCAAGTAATTAAGGCCGTGCACCACAACGGTGCGGCTGCGCTCGCCGATGCCCGTGTAGGACGAGGTGCGAATGGCGATGTGGTCTGTTTTGACATCCAGCACATCGAGCACTTCCTGAACGGCGATACCCACGGGGGCGCCACCGCGCCACACGCCCACAATATAGTTGGGGCGATAACCGCTCTCATATATCTGCAAACCCAGCTGCAGGGAATCGACCAACAATTGTTGGGCGCTGATATAGGTTTTCTCCATGGTGGCTCCCTCGGAAAAAATCGGCGAATGTACACCAGTGTGGTTAAAAAGCAACCGCCTGATAAAAATTAGCGGTAAGTCTGCGTGAGTCGGGACCGCAGCGCAATAAATCTTAGCTTAATCGCGTTGCTATGGGCTTAAAATTAAGTTGATTAAAAGGTGAAATGCGCACTGACTGCCAGGCCTTGCGGATTAATTGCTGACCAACTGGTTATTGGGTTAAGTGGGAGGCAATGTGCGCTGCAGGCCTCGTCTTGCAGGGGTTTGATAACTGGGTAAAGGCCGCCGCAGCTGAGCGTGGCCCCGTGGCGGGCAAGCCCGCTGTCAAATAAAGCTTGTTAGCGCGGTCAGCTATTGCTGCAGTTGACGGCTTATGGGGGCAGGGCATGGGCGCCGGTGCTGCCCTAGGGGCCGGTCAATAGGGCCTGATACTAGGCTGGTGCCCAGTTGGGCTAGCATGTGGGGTTGTTACAGGTGCGCCGCAGGAGCGGCTTTACCAAAACCTGACCGCTTGCATGGCGATGGTATTTCGCGCACACAATTAGGGGGCCGCTATCTCTATCTCCAATTTCAGTTAAAAAAGCTAAATTAAGCTCACTTTTAATTGATATGATTCGAACGTCATACGTCTGTCACATAGCGCGGGGAAAATCCTCGCCTAGACATAAGTTTGACCATGTGGTCAGATTAGTGCGCCCCCGGTAGGTGGGTGTGGAAGGAGAGAGCCGCACGCGCTTGGAATGTGAGTGGTATCCACCGGCTGCATGATCTGGCAACACAGCAAAACAACACTAATGGGCAGTTGTTTCAGGCCTGATAAAGATAAACCCAAGCATAGACAGAGGGTGAACTACATGAGCTTCACAAACTTAACTCGCAAGCCATTGGCGCTTAGCGTGCTGCTGGCGCTGGGCGGCGCTGAAGCGCTCGCGCAGGATACTTCTTCCGGCATTCGCGGTCTGGTTACTGGCCCAGACGGCAGCCCTGCGGCCAATACCCGCGTGGTGATTTTGCACGAACCATCAAACAACACCACAGAAGTGGTTACCAATGACTCGGGTCGTTTTACCGCGAATGGTCTGCGCGTAGGTGGCCCCTACAAGATCGTCGTAGATTCCAACGTCTATCAAGATGCCCAATACGAAGACATTTTCCTGAAGCTGGATGACACCTTCCGCTTCACCGCTGCTCTGCAGGCCGGTAGCTTGGAAGAGGTTGTGGTGACAGCTGAGCAAATGCTGCGCGATCGCAACTCCGGTACCTCAAGCGTATTTGGCGCAGACACTATTGCAACCTCTGCTTCTATGGACCGCGACATCAAAGATTTGGTGCGCATGAACCCATTGGCCGTGGTACACCCTGGTTCAGACAGTGAGCTGTCTGTTGCTGGTATGAACCCACGTTTTAATAGCTTGACGGTTGACGGTATCAGCCAGAACGATGATTTCGGTTTGAACTACAACGGTTACCCAACCCGTCGTTCTCCTGTGTCGACTCAGGCCCTTGAAGCGATCTCTTTGGACACCACGCCCTACAATGTGCGTGCCAGCGGCTTCTCTGGTGCCCAGATCAACGCGGTAACCAAATCTGGCGACAACGATTTCCACGGTTCTGTGTTTTATGAAACGCGCTCCGACTCGCTGGGCGGCACTGCTGAGCCAGACGGCCAGAAGGGCGAGAAAGTAGACATGGACTACGAGAAGACCAACTGGGGTGCCACCTTCAGCGGTCCGTTAATGCAAGACAAGCTGTTCTTCTTCACCAGCTATGAGAAGTATGAGTCGCCTACCGCGCAAGAGTGGGGCCCCGAGGGCGCCGGTCTGGCCAACAGCGTAAACCTGAGCGAAGCCGGTTACGATGATATTCGCGCAGCCATCAACGATACCTATTCACTGGATGTGGGCGATTGGCGTGCCAGCCCTCAGGAAGAGGATGAAAAGTTATTGATCAAGCTGGATTGGAACATCAGCGACGATCACCGCATGTCGTTGACTCACCAGTACACCGAAGGTAACTCACTTGAGTTTTCCAGCTCGCGCTCCTATCAGTTCTATAGCGCCGGTGGCGCTTATAACAAAACTGAAACGCTGCAGAACTGGGCTGTGCAAGTTTACTCTAACTGGTCGGACACCTTCTCTTCTGAGTTGAGCGTTAACTACAAAGACGTTGTGACCGAGCAGGTCTCCTTGAATCATGGCATGCCTTCGATTGTAGTGGACCACGAAGATACCGATGTGTTTTTGGGGTCAGATCCAAACCGCCACGGCAATGAGCTGACCAACGAGCGCATTGGTGTCGAGTGGGTGGGCGAGTTGTTGATGGACGACCACACCGTGTCGTTCGGCGCCAAGTACGATCAATTTGATGCGTACAACCTGTACGTGTACAACGCCAACGGCACCTTCGAGTTCGACAGCCTTGCTGATGTTGTTGCAGGTAATGCAACGGTTTCTTACTCCAATGCCTACACCAACGTTAAGCAGGATGCGGCTGCCAATTTAAGCATGGCCACGGTCAGCCTGTTCGCGCAAGATACATGGGCACTGTCACACGATTTCGAAGTGACCTACGGCCTGCGTTACGAAACCATCGGTGCAAGTGAAGCGCCAAACGCCAATGCCAACTTTGCAGCAACTTACGGTTTTTCTAACCAAGAAAACTTGGATGGCGCGTCTATCCTGTTACCGCGCATCGGTTTCACCTGGGATGTGCAAGACGACTTGCGTGTGAAGGGCGGTGTGGGTCGCTTCTCTGGTGGTCAGCCCAATGTATGGTTGGCTAACTCTTGGAGCAACGACGGTGTTACCTACGTTAGCGCAGGTTACAACGACTACACTGGCTTGACGTCGCTGGCGATCCCTGCCGATATGTTGCTGAGTGCAGCTGATCGCGGCAATGGTTCCACCAACGTTATCGATCCAAACTTTGATTTGCCTTCAGATATCCGCATGAGCATGGAAGTTGAATATCAGCTGCCATACGAAGTGGATATGAGTGCAACTTATACCTACATTAAGCAGGAAAATTCTGTGCAGTGGGTAGACTTGGCGCGTGAGCAAGTGGGCACAACCGTTGA
Source organism: Simiduia aestuariiviva (assembly GCF_014192475.1). Classification (GTDB taxonomy): domain Bacteria; phylum Pseudomonadota; class Gammaproteobacteria; order Pseudomonadales; family Cellvibrionaceae; genus Simiduia; species Simiduia aestuariiviva. The sequence continues at coordinate 20,349 of NZ_JACHXZ010000004.1, read as the reverse complement.
TGGCGGTCGCAAGATTTATGCGATGCAGCGCGGCAACGATTACGATCTGATGCTGACCAACGCGGATGACAATGGCAACAGCCAGATCTTCACCACGTCTTTGTTCAAGCAGTGGGACAATGGCCTAGCGGCTAACTTCTCCTACACGAATCAGAACATCAACGAAGGCACCTACGGTGGCAGTTCTACCGCGCACTCAAACTTCCGTTACGCACCCACCATTAACCGTAACGAAATCACCATGGGTACCGGTAACTACCAAGTTGAGCATCGCTTTGTACTGAACTTAAACTACAACACTGAGTTAGTTGATGGCTACCGTTCGACCTTCAATCTGTACATGCAGCGCCGTTCAGGCAAGCCGTTCAGCTGGACACTGGGCGCTTACCGCGATGACGATTTAGGCGATCAGTCTAAGTTCAGCAGCATCAACAACTACCTGCCTTACATTCCAAGTGGCGCAGATGATCCAGCGATGAATTTCGATGATGGCCTGAGCTATAACGAAATCATGGAAATTGTTAACGCTGCGGGACTTGCTCAGTACGCTGGTGGTTACGTGCCAAAGAACGTCGGTACACAGCCTTGGCAGACCCAAATGGACCTGAAATTTACCCAGGAAATCCCGGGCTTTATGGAAGGTCATCGCGGTGTGCTTGAGTTCACTGTGCACAATGTATTGGACTTCATGAACGATACCGGTATCTACGAAAACAATCTGGGCGCGATTCGCTACAAGCGTTTCAACGATCAGGCTTTGGTAGATTACGATGTGGTTGACGGTCAGTACATTTACGACGAAGCCTTCGGCGGAACTAACCTGGACAACTACGACTTCTACGATGCAGAAGCCTCGACCTGGGCGCTGAAACTTGGCGTTCGCTACGAGTTCTAATCGACGTTTGTAGCTTTAAATAAACCCCGGCCCTGTGTCGGGGTTTTTTTTAATCTATTGTTAGTAGAAATTTAGGGAGTGGTCATTAGGTTGACGCAATTGCGCGTTAGTCTGCCAGTGAGGTGCTAGGGAGTGGTTTGATGGCGCCTGCATTTGCATATTGGTTTTTACGGTTGTATCTGCAATGGCGTTGGGGTGGTTATCAGCGCTCGGCTTTTAACTTTGAAAGGCAAAAACAATGAATAAAAAAATAGCGATTCTCCCATTGGTTTTCTTTGGCTGGCTGTGTTGTTCGGCCGCTAGTTTTGCGACAGTGGTCAATGGCGATTTTGAGGCGTGGACGGGTTCTGCACCCGACAGCTGGACCACTATAGATTCGGGTATCAGTGTTTCAAAATCGACGTCCGTTGTGCACGGCGGCTCCGCGGCCGCAGCCGTTGCGGTCAATACGGCGACCCAGGGCTCTACGGATTTTCGCCAGTCGGTGAGCGTTGCCGCGGGTGAAACCTACAATTTTTCGGTGTGGGTTCGACACACAGAAGGCGGCGTAAAGGCGCGCCTTTATGTCAACGGCTACTTAAACTATTCCGACAATAATCTATTGAATCAATGGCAACAGCTGAGTTACAGCTATGTGGCCAGCACCAGTGGCACTATTGAAGTGGGCTTGCGCTTTTACGATCAAGCGGGCTTCGATGGCTCTGAAGTTGTTTACGTGGATGACTTCGGCCCAGTAACCGGCGGTGGTTCTGGTGGCGGTTCAGGCGGTGGATCCGGTGGCGGTGCAGGCGGCTACTACGATTCGGTGCAAGGCTTAAGTGGCTATGCCCTTAAAAGCGCATTGCACAATTTGATTAAAGATCATAACCCGCAGGGTTATTCGGCCTTGTGGAGCTTCTATTCAGCCCATGAGCTCGACACCTATTATGAAAATGATGGCAGCATATTGGACATCTATTCCGAGCAACCCTCAGCGGCTGATCCCTACAACTATACGCCCGTCACCAATCAGTGCGGCAACTACTCGGGTGAAGGTCATTGCTATAACCGCGAGCACAGCTTTCCGCGCTCTTGGTTTGGCGGTGCCATTGAGCCGATGAATTCAGATGTACACCATATCTTTGCCACAGACGGCTATGTCAATGCCATGCGTGGCAGCTACCCCTATGGCGAAGTGGCCAGCATTACTTCCACGTCCAGCAGTGGCAGTCGCTTGGGCGATGGCCAGTTGAGTCAAGGCTATACCGGTACAGTGTTTGAGCCGATCGATGAGTTTAAAGGTGATCTGGCGCGCGCCTACTTTTACATGGCGACGCGCTACGAAAATGTGATTGGCAGCTGGCAGACCAACAGCAGCTATGGCGACGCCGTGCTCAATGGCACTAGCAGTCAGGTATTCGAAACCTGGATGCTGCACGTGCTGATTGATTGGCACAATGCCGACCCGGTGAGCCAAAAGGAAATTGATCGCAACAATGCGGCCCACGATTACCAAGGCAATCGCAACCCATTTGTGGATCATCCGGAATACGTGCAATCAATTTGGGGTAATTAGAAATAGTCGCGGCGCCTGAGGGCGCCGCGTTGCTATCTGGCTAGCCCTTTAGGTGCGGGGGCGTTAAGCCGCAGCCAGTTAAAATCACTTGGCTCAAAAAGTTGGCAATATTTTCAACCATGTCGTGCTCATATTCGGCGCGATTCATAATGGTCAAGACTTGCGTGTCGAAGTCGGCGTAGTGCTGAGTGGACGACCAGATTAGAAAAATCACCTGCACGGGATCGACCTTGCCCATTCGGCCTTGGGCAATCCAGCTCTCCATGACTTGGGCGCGAGCGCGCACCCAGGTGCGCATGTCAGAGCGAAAGTAGTCTTTAAGGTGGGGTGCGCCCTGAATCACTTCCATGGCAAATAATTTAGACGCGCGCGGGTGAGAGTAAGACAGCGCCACCTTTTTGCGAATGAAGGCGTCCAGCGCCTCGGCTGGATCGTCGTCCTCTGTGATGGTGTCGAAAAAATCGTTCCAGAGGGTGATGATATTGTTCAGGATGGTAACGTACAGATTGGATTTACTTTTGAAGTAATAGTGCACGTTGGCTTTCGGTAGTCCGGCGCGATCGGCAATGGCTTGAATGCTGGCGCCCCGAAATCCGTGCTGCACAAATTCTTCTTCCGCGGCGCTCAAAATATTGGCGAGGTTGTCCTCGCGAATTTTGCCGGCCTTGTATTTTCCGGTGGGAGTTTCCGTTGGATCGAAATCCTGTCCTTTGTCGATCATTGGCTTGGTCATGTACTTTTTCGGTGATTTAGATAGTTGAGGCCTATGCCGGCCCCACTTTATACCATATCCATCCAATCTGGGTGACTTTGTGGGCTGAGGGGTTGTTGGGCTATGTGGTAGCGTGGATAGAGGCTTCAAACTGGCGGACTTTAGCGCGTTGCGCGCGACCCAATGAAAAGCTGGCCACTTGGACAGTTATTTGGTTAAATGGCGGGATAACGATAACCCGGCACGGAGGAATAGCGGTGCGGTTCTGGTTGAATGGTAAACAAACCGACGTCGATGGTGTTGCAGCAGACATCACCTTGTTGCAGCACCTGCGCGAATCTCGCTCCAGCCTCGGCACCAAGGAGGGCTGTGCGTCGGGTGATTGCGGTGCATGCACCTTATTGGTATCCGACGATGACGGCAGTTATCGCTCCGTGAACAGTTGTCTGATGCCGCTCGCGTCTGTGCAGGGGCGTCAGGTGTTGACCGTTGAGGGCTTGGCGCAGGCGGGTGAGCTGCACCCCATCCAACAAGCGATGATCGATACCCACGCGTCGCAGTGCGGATTTTGCACGCCCGGCTTTGCCATGTCCTTGGCCGGCGCCAATCAGCACGCAGTGGAGGGTGATGGCCGCGCACACATTCTAGATGCCATTTCTGGCAATCTGTGTCGCTGTACGGGTTACAAACCCATCGTAGAGGCGGGTCTGCAAGTTTTGCCTAAGCCCAATCCGCTACCGCCTGCGCCTGCCTGTGAAACGCGTACAGCGCAGCCCCTGCCGGGCTATTGGCAGCCGACCTCTGAAACTGAATTGCGCGGGCTGTTGGAGCAGTACCCCGATGCGCGCCTGATTGCGGGCGGCACCGATCTCATGCTCGAAGGCACCCAGCAGTACCGCGAATTACGCCAACTCATCGACCTGAGTCATATCAAAAGTTTGACCCGAATCGACAGTGCCGGTGACACCTTGTGCATTGGTGCGGCGGCCACCTATTCCGCGCAAGAAAAAGCCTTGTCCGCCTTGGCACCGGCCTATGTTTCGTTTCTGCTGCGCTTAGGCTCTCGACAAATTCGCAACCGGGGTACCTTGGGCGGCAATATTTGTAATGCATCGCCCATTGCCGACACCCCGCCGTGGTTGCTCGTGCAAGAGGCGGAGTTGATTATCGGAAAGGCCGGCGGTGGGTTTCGCTACGAGCGCCTTGAAGATTTTTATGTCGACTACAAAAAAACCACGCTCGCCGCCGGTGAATATTTAGCGGATGTGCGATTGAGTCGCGCGCGCCTCAAGTGCCCCGCCAAGTTGTACAAGGTCAGCAAGCGTTTTGAGGACGACATCTCGGCGGTATGCGGCGCCTTTTTAATCAATCCGAACGGCCAGTTGCGCATTGCCTTTGGTGGCATGGCCGCGGTGCCGAAGCGCGCGCGCGCCACGGAGGCATTTATCAATAAGCAAGACTGGCGCAATCCAGAAAAGTGGTCGGCCATCATCGACCAAGCCGCGCAGTATCTGGCGCAAGATTTTACGCCCATGACCGATGTGCGTGCGTCCAGTGAATACCGAGCGGCCATGGCGCACAGCTTGCTGCGCAAAGCGTGTCGCGCGTTGGTCGTGGGTGACGACGTGGAGGTTGGCATTTATGCGTAAGCTCACCGATCGCAAGCCCACGCCGCCGCGGCCCCACACTCAAGCGGCACAACTGGGTGGCAGCACGCCCCACGAGTCGGCGCGCCTGCACGTGACGGGTATGGCGCAATATGTGGACGATACGGCCACGCCTGAAAATTTGTTGTACGTGGCCACTGGCCAGTCTATTCACGCCCACGCGAAAGTGTTGGCTATGGACTTATCTGCCGTCTGGGCGAGCCCCGGTGTTGTGGATGTGGTTGTGCAGGCCGATATTCCCGGCAAGGTGGATGTGGCGCCCGTTTATTCCGGCGATCCCTTGCTTGCGGGCGACGAAGTGCAGTACGTCGGCCAACCGCTGTTCGCCGTTGCCGCCACCAGCATGGCGGCGGCGCAGCGCGCCGTTAAATGTGCAAAGGTCGACTATGACGTATTGCCGGCCGTGTTGGAAATTGAACAGGCGCTGGCCCAAGACAGCTTTGTTTTGCCGCAGCACAAATTGCTCATGGGCGATCCGGATGCAGCCATTGACACCGCCCCGCACCAAATTAGCGGTGAAGTTTACGTGCGCGGCCAAGAGCATTTTTATTTAGAGGGTCAAATCAGCCAAGCGACGCCCTTAGAAGACGGCGCGCTGCACGTGTTGAGTTCTTCGCAACACCCCACTGAAGTGCAAAAGTTGGTGGCGGAAGTGTTGGATCTGCCGTTTCATAAAGTGGTCGCTGAAGTGCGGCGCATGGGCGGCGGTTTTGGAGGCAAAGAAACTCAGGCGGCACCGCTGGCCTGCTTGGCCGCATTGTTCGCCCAGCGCACCGGGCGGCCAGTGCGCTACCGCATGCCGCGCCACGACGACATGGTGCAAACCGGTAAGCGCCACGATTTTTTAAATCGCTACCGCGTCGGTTTTAACGACGACGGTCGCTTGCTGGGCGTGGATATGACGTTGGCGGGCAAGTGCGGTTATTCCGCCGACTTATCCGACGGAATTGTGGATCGCGCCATGTTTCATGCCGACAACGCCTACTATTTAAACAATGCCAGCATTCTCGGCTTGCGTTGCAAAACCCACACCGTTTCGAACACGGCGTTTCGCGGCTTTGGTGGCCCGAAAGGCGTGTTAGCGGTCGAGTGCATGATGGACGATATTGCCCGGCATCTGGGTAAAGACCCCTTGGATGTGCGCATCGAAAATCTGTATCAGCCGGGCCGCGATGAAACACCCTACGGGCAGACCATTGAGCAGCATCAATTGCCCGCCATCATTGAAGCGCTGGAGCAATCATCGAATTACCGTGCACGCCGCGCGGAAATTACCGCCTATAACGCCTCCCATGAAACCACCAAGCGCGGCTTGGCGTTAACGCCGGTCAAATTTGGTATTTCATTTACCGCAAAGCATTTAAATCAAGCGGGCGCACTGTTGCACTTGTACACCGATGGCAGCATGCAAATCAGCCACGGTGGCACCGAGATGGGGCAGGGCTTGTACTCCAAAATACAAACCATCGTCGCCCATGCCTTTGGCCAACCCTTGTCGCAGGTGGCGGTGGTGTCAACGCGCACAGACAAGGTGCCCAACACCTCGCCCACAGCGGCATCGTCTGGCACCGATTTGAACGGCATGGCGGCGCTCAATGCCTGTGAAAAAATCAAAGCCGATTTGCGCGCATTTGCCGTTGAGCATTTTCAAGTGGCCGCCACCGAAGTGCAATTTTTAGAGGGCGCAGTAAAGCTCGGTGCCGAGTCCATGGCATTTGCTGAATTTATTCAGTTGGCCTATTTAAACCGCGTGCCCCTATCGGCTACCGGTTTTTACCGCACGCCGAAAATTAATTACGATCGCGCTAGCGCCAAAGGCCGCCCGTTTTTGTACTTTGCCAATGGCGCGGCAGTGAGCGAAGTCATCATCGATACCGAGACCGGTGAATACCGCGTCACGCAGGTGGATGTATTGCACGATGTGGGCAGTTCGTTGAACCCCGCCATCGACATCGGCCAAATTGAAGGTGGTTTTGTGCAGGGCATGGGTTGGCTTACCAGCGAAGAACTGTTGTGGGACGACACTGGCCGCGTCATTTCCAACAGCCCTGCGAATTACAAAATTCCAACCGCCCACGATGTGCCTGTGGCGTTTAACGTGGTGCTGTTCGATCAGGCCAATCAAGAAGCGACGGTACACCGCTCTAAAGCGGTCGGGGAACCCCCGTTGATGCTGGCCATTTCCGTGTGGGCGGCATTGCGCGATGCCTGCGCGTCAGTGGCGAATTATCAGATTAGCCCGCGCATCAATGCCCCAGCCACGCCCGAGCAAGTCTATTGGGCGGTGCAGCAGGCCAAAGCATTTGCAGCAAAAGGCGGCGCACAATGAAACGCCTCAACTGGGCGCAAGCTATTAACCACTGTCAGCAAGCCGGGCGCGGTTATGTGATTGCAACGGTTGTGCAAGCGCAGGGTTCTACGCCGCGCGATGGTGGCAGCAAAATGGTCATCGACGCCGAGCGCAGTTATGACACCCTCGGTGGTGGTCAATTAGAATTTATGGTGCAGCAGTCGGCGCGTGAAATGCTCGCGCGCAACGAAGCGGCGCAAACACTGCAGCCGTTTCATTTAGCCGCTCAGGCCAATCAATGTTGTGGTGGCGCCGTCACCGTCATGCTCGAATGCTTTCCCGCCTGCGATTGGCAGTTGACGATATTCGGTGCCGGTCACGTGGCCAAAGCGCTACTCGCCATCGTGGGTGAATTGCCGATGCAGGTGCGCGTCATCGACTCGCGCCCAAGCATGTTGGACGGCGCGCTGCCCGCAAACTGCCGCTTTGATGTGTGCGAAGATCCGGTGGCCGAAGTGCCAAATTTGCCAGATAACGGCTGGGTGCTACTGCTCACTCACGATCACCAGTTGGATTACGCCCTGTGCTTGGCGCTATTGCAGGCGCCGCGTTGGCGCTTTTTAGGGTTAATTGGTTCGCAAACCAAGGCGGCACGTTTTCGTCGCCGTTTAGCACACGCCGGTATTGATGACGATACGCTCGAGCGCATGGTGAGCCCAGTGGGCCTGCCAGAGGTGCAGGGCAAATTGCCCATGGAAGTGGCGGTATCCATCGTGGCGCAGCTGCAATCGCTCTACTATCAAAACATCAAGCGCCCGAAAACGCAGACGGAAAGTTGGAAAACCATTAAAAAATTGCTGCGTGAACAAGGGCAAGAAGGCCCTTCGGCACAGACCACAGAAAAGGCCGAGCACAAATTATGACACTCGACGCGCCGATAACTCTGAGTGACTTTAATCTGTTGCCCGCGGCTGAAGCCGTTGCCCTGTTGTACGATATTTGCCATTGCCGCGATTGGGCGGAGCAGATGGTTGCCGCGCGACCCTATGACAACCTAGCGGCACTATTGCACAGTGCCGAGCAGTGTTGGCGGGGTGACGAGGCGCAGCTATTGGAAGCGGTGCAAGGCCACGCCAAAATAGGCGATAAAAAAGCCATTGCGGCGGGCGGTAAAACCGCCCGTGAGCAGGGCCAGGTTGCCTCCGCCCAAAGCAGCACGCTGCAGGCGCTGGCGCAGTTAAACGGCGAGTACGAGCAAAAATTTGGTTTTATTTATCTGGTCTGCGCCTCCGGCAAGTCGCCAGAAACATTGCTGGAATTATTAACTGCTCGGCTGAAAAACACGCGCGCACAAGAATTGGAAAATGCCGCCGCAGAACAAGCGGCCATTACGCGCTTGCGCTTGCAGCGCTTGTTTGCTTGAGTCAATAACAACCCATCGTGAAATGGAAGCGTGAATGAAAGCACCTATTACCACCCACGTATTAGATCTGGAGGCCGGTCGACCGGCAGCGGACTTGGCCATTAGCCTGTGGCGTGCTGACCAATGTTTGGGGCGCGGCACCACCGACGCCGATGGTCGCGTTGTCCAGTGGGATGCGCCGCTCGCCATTAGTGCCGGCGATTATCGATTGGTATTTGATGTGGCGCCATGGTTTGCCGCGCAAAATCGCACCAGCTTTTACCCAGAGGTCACCATCAATTTTCGTGTGGCGGCAACCGATGAGCACTACCACGTGCCGCTGTTGCTAAGCGCGCACGGCTATTCAACCTATCGCGGCAGTTGAGGTGTTGCACACATGAGTCAGGCGACCCTCGCGCTGCGCGCTCGCATTCTGCACTTTACCGACAAACCCAGCGCCGATGGCGCCGGTGTTGAATACTTTGACGATGGCGTGCTGTTGGTGGAGCAGGGTCGCATTACCGCCGTGGCCGCCGCCGAACACATGGCGCAACAGGGCTTCGATGTGTCGCGCTGTGAGCATCTCCCCGACCGGCTCATCATGCCGGGTTTTATCGACAGCCACATTCACTGCCCGCAATTGGATGTCATGGCCTCCTATGGCGAGCAGCTATTGGATTGGTTAAACCGCTACACCTTTCCAGCGGAAATGAAATTTGCCGATCCCGACTACGCCGCCGCCATGTCAGAATTATTTTTAGATCGCCTGCTGGCGGCGGGCACTACCACTGCACTGGCCTACGCCACGGTGCACGCACACGCCGCCGATGCACTGTTTAGCGCAGCGGCCAAACGCAACCTGCGATTGGCGGCGGGGCGCGTGATGATGGATCGCAATGCACCTCAGGCCTTATCGGATACGGCGGCGCAGGGCGAGAAAGATTGTCGTCAGTTAATTGAAACCTGGCATGGCAAAAACCGTTTGCACTATGCGTTGACGCCGCGCTTCGCGCCCACCAGCTCGCCCGAACAGTTGGCGGCGGCGGGGCGCCTGTATCAAGATTACGACGGGTTGTTTTTACAAACACACCTGTCTGAAAATCTCGCGGAACTGGCGTGGATAAAAGAACTGTATCCCGCTGCAAAATACTACCTAGACGTTTACGACAGCGCCGGTCTATTGGGCCCGCGCAGCGTATTCGGCCACGGCATTTATCTGTGTGACGACGAGGTGCAGCGGCTGGCCGACACCGGCTCCAGCATCGCATTTTGCCCGAGTTCGAATTTATTTTTGGGCAGTGGCTTGTTGGACATGGCGCGCCTTGAAGCCGCCGGCGTGGGCGTGAGCATTGCCACCGACGTGGGTGGCGGCACCAGTTTTTCTCAATTGCGCACCACGGCAGATGCCTACAGTGTGTTGCAGCTGCAGGGCCAATCACTGCATCCCTACACGGCGTTTTACGCGCTGACGTTGGGCAACGCACGCAGCCTGCACCTCGATGATCACATCGGCAATTTTGCGGTGGGCAAAGAGGCAGATTTTGTGGTGTTGGATCTTTCACCCGATGATTTGCAAGCGCGCCGACAAAGCCAAACGCAAACGCTGGCCGAGCAGCTGTTTGCCCTCATGATTTTGGGCGATGAACGCAACGTGGCGCGCACTTACGCCATGGGCGAATGCCTTTACGACAATAAAAAATAGCGGAGACTTCCATGGAAGCCCTGATCTTGGAATGGTTGAATCTGGCCGTGCGCTGGTTTCATTTGGTGGCGGGTATCGCGTGGATCGGCGCGTCCTTCTATTTTATTTGGGCGGATTTAAGTTTGCGCGAACCCCCGGCCGCGAAACGCGAGCAGGGGATTAAAGGCGACCTATGGGCCATTCATGGCGGCGGCATTTACGAAGTGAGTAAATACCACACGCGCCCCGAGGTGATGCCCGGCACGCTGCACTGGTTTAAGTGGGAGGCCTACAGCACCTGGATTAGCGGTTCCGCGTTGATGGTGCTGTTTTATTACGCCCAGGCCGACATGATGTTGATGAAAGCCGGCGGCGTTTTGTCGGCCAGCCAGTCCATTGTGGCGAGCGTCGTGTTCATCGGCTCGGGCGTGTTGATTTACGAAATGCTGGTGCGCAGTCCCCTGGTAAAGCGGGGAATTTTATTTGCCGCACTGCTGGTGGTGTTGATAGGTGCGGCCAGCTTCGTGGCCTTTGAACTGTTTGCCGCCCGCGCAGCGCTGGTGCACTTGGGTGCGTTTATGGGTAGCGTGATGGCGGGCAATGTGTTGTTCGGCATTATGCCCGCGCAGCGCAAATTTATTGCGGCCGTGGGCAGTGGCGACCCGCTGCCGGAAGCCGATATGGCCTTTGCCAAGTTGCGCTCCACCCACAACAACTATTTAACACTGCCCGTATTGCTGTGCATGATTGGCAATCACTCGCCGTTTTTATACGGCCATCCGCAGGCGTGGTTGTGCATCACGATTTTGGCCGCGCTGTTGGCGTGGGGGCGACACTTTTTTAATCTTAAACATCAGGGCCAAACGCGATACGGGATTTTACTGTCGGCCGCCTTGGGCGTGGTGATTTTGGCGGGCGCCATGGCGCACACCACCCACAAGGCGCTACCAGCCACCGAGGGTGCAAAGGCAGCGGCAGACATTGATGGGCTGGCGCAATTGGTGGCGACACACTGCGGCAATTGCCACGCCACTGCGCCCACGCAAGCCGGTTTTGCCGAGGCCCCGGGCGGTTTATTAATTGAAACGCCGGATCAACTGCGCGCCTTAAAAGCGCGCGCATTGCCCGCCATTCAATCGAGCTACATGCCGCTCGGCAATTTCACTGGCCTCACCGACGAACAGCGCGCGCAAATGTTGGCGTGGTTATCTGCGCAGTAGCAGATAACCATTTTCAGTGCGTGGCAGAGCTAACTTGCATGTCTTCCACCGGGTAGCGCCGATAAAAGTAGGCAATAATCAACACCGCCACCAACAGTGGCCCCACCACGGTTTGCTCTAGTGTCAAACCAAAGTTAATGCCAATGCGCACCACTGCCATCACAGCAAAAGTGAACGCCAGCACCATGCGGGTTAGGTGGCGGCGCACCCATCCGTTGTGGGGCAGCGCTCCGCGTTTCAGCAACAGAATATCTTGGGCCGCCAAGCATCCAAATGTGAGCGCTAGCACGCACGGGCCAAGCACGGGTGCGCCGTCAATTTGCGAAAAGCGAATGGCTTGTAAGGCGGTAAAAATGCACAGCAAAGTGGGCAGGGTGAGCAACAGGCCATCCCATCGGCGGCCGGTGTATTCGGTGTAGCGAGCGGCGCGTAGTGCGCTGGGAATGCAATAGAGCGTGGCTAACGCCATGACGATGGCCAAGGGCAGGAAGCGATGAAACATGAATATAAACGTGGAGAGCGCAACGAGCACCATTGGATAGGCAAACCACCGGCCAGCGCGCTTGTGCAGCGGGCTCCCTTTCTGGCTGCCGAGCGCGATGAGGCCTGCGCTCAGGGCGAGAAAGCCCAGCCCAACGTGTACTAAATAGCTAACTGGATCAAACGGGTCCCAAATCATGGGGGCACCTCCTTGTGTGTATCGCGTTGTGTGTATTGCGGGACAATCCGCTCAAACGCTATGGGTTAATGGGTCTCTCCGCAATGGCGGGGTTAAACCAATTTGCAGTAACCCACACATGTGACATTCCTTGTGGTTATGATGAATGTTAGTTTTGGTGCAATAGGGGGGTGAGCGCAGCTGCAGATCCATCCAGATCTTTCGATGTCTCAACGCCGAGTATCTTCGCCAGCAGTGGCATTACGTGAATATTGTCTTGGGTGGTGTGCACAACGCCGGTTTTGAAGGCGGGCCCTTGGGCGTAAAAAATTCCGTGCAAATCCTTGGCGGCGGGGTCTAGTTGTTCTTGGGCATGCCAGCCGTGGTTGCCCTTTGAAAAGCTGCGCGCGTTGGGCGTGGCGATGTTCCAGCGTTGATCTGCCACACACAAAATATCACCCATGCGTTGCGTGTTGGTTATGGCCAATGCTGCTGGCGCACTCACCGGTGTGTGGCAGGCAAAGTGTTGCGCTGTTTGGTTGAGTGCTGCCGCCACGCGCGCCGGCGCAGTGGCGTTATTTTTTTTGTACAGTTGCACTGTCGGCCCGTTGCCAACCCATCGATAATTTTCCAATAGTTGTTCGCTGCCCGCTTTTACCAGTGGCTCTGTTTGCCCAGCCACGAGGGCCTGCATGCCGTGATCAGAGACGATCACCAAATTGAGCGACGGGTCCAGTTTTTGCGCTTGCGTCCAGAGCATTTTGAGCTGTTTGTCGAGGCTAAAAATTGCGGCTTTGGTCGCCTTTGATGTGGGCCCGTGAACGTGCCCGGCGTCATCCACCTGCGAAAAATACAAGGTCATGAACGCCGGCGCGTCGGGCCCGCGCTGCCCGATCCAGCCAAGCACTTCGTCGATGCGCGCCTGAGTGGGCGTGCTTTTGTTGTAGGGCTTGACGATGCTGGGGCTGATGCCGCCAATGCTGGCTTCTGAGCCGGGCCAAAAATAGGTGGCGGTTTTGCGGCCCTGTCGCTCCAGTAATACCCACAGAGGTTCCGCCAGATAAAAGTCGGGGTTGGTGACCGCAGCGCGCTGCGATTTGTTGTAGGGGCGGCCGATATCCGGGGCGTAAAAGCTGTTGTATACGATGCCGTGATGGGCGGGCAGCATGCCGGTTACCAAGGTCAAATGGTTTGGAAACGTCTTGGTAGGAAAGGCCGGCCGCAGCGACGCCAGTACGGCGCCGCGCTGGCGAAACTCGGTGAGAAACGGTGGCTTATGCAACGCGGTGTAATCGTGCCGGTAGCCGTCGATGGAGATAAGTAGCACTCTCTGGGGTGTTGGGTTGTCGGCATGGGTGGCAACGGCGAGTAGCAATGACAGCAGTGCAAAAATGTACGGCATCGTCAGACCTGTATAAATATGGCGCGCGCACTGGCGCGCATTTTAGGATTGTTTAGTGTGGTGTTGATACGGGTGGTGTTGATGCCAGTGGCGCGCGATGTCGACCCGACGACACACCCACACGTCGTTAAATTGCTGCACGTAATCTAAAAATTTTTGCAGCGCCATGATGCGACCCGGTTTGCCCACAATGCGGCAGTGCAAACCCACGCTCATCATCTTTGGTGCCTGCTCGCCCTCTGCGTAGAGCGCATCAAAACTGTCTTTCAAATAGGTGTAAAACTGATCGCCACAATTGAAACCCTGGGGGCTGGCAAAGCGCATGTCATTGCAGTCGAGGGTGTAGGGCACCACCAAATGCGCAGGTTGCGTTTCTGTGGGCGCTACCCAGTAGGGCAGATCGTCGGCGTAGGAATCGGCGTCGTATAAAAATCCGCCCTCGGCGCGCACCAGTGCGCGGGTGTTGGGGCTATCGCGGCCGGTGTACCAACCCAGCGGCGGCTCGCCGATAACCTCGGTGTGTATGTCGATGGCCTGACGAATTTGGCGGCGCTCTTCTTCGGCAGACATAAACTGGTGATCGATCCAGCGATAGGCGTGGCTGGCAATTTCCCAGTTGGCGGCTTTCATGGCGGCCACCGCCTCGGGGTTGCGCGCCAGCGCCATGGCAACGCCGAAAATGGTAACCGGCATTTGGTATTGCTCGAACAAACGGTGCAAGCGCCAAAAGCCCGCGCGGCTGCCGTATTCGTACAGTGATTCCATGCTCATGTGGCGCGCCGGGTAGGGTTTAGCGCCAATAATTTCCGACAAAAACGTCTCGGAATTGGCGTCGCCGTGCAGCACGCAGTTCTCGCCGCCCTCTTCATAGTTAATGACAAATTGCAGTGCCAGTCGGGCCTTGTTGGGCCAGTTGGCCTGTGGGGGCGTGGCGCCGTAGCCGATAAGGTCGCGGGGGTAGTCAGTGTTCATTCTGGCCTCATTGGAAAAATGCCATATAGCTGTCACAGGGGAGCGCTAGGGTTTTACATTATTGGGGAATGGCGCCGCTTTTTTCTTGCAACTTAAGTTGTAGAAGCGTGGCAATAAATGGAATCTAATCACATTCCCCGTAATTATTAAATTCAAATCTTAACCAACTGGACAGAAAGCGGTTGGCGTCTCGATTCGTTTGGGCTAGGTTGCCATAGGCGCGTCTTAGTGGTGTGGCGCCACTCACCATAACAAAAATGCAGGAGCACAGTCTCATCATGAAGATTCCCTTCGGTCTACGCAGGCTCAGCCTGGGCATGGCATTGGCGGCGGCGGGCTTACAAGCCCAGGCGCAGGTCAACATCAGCGAAATTCACTACGACAACAGCGGCGCCGATACCGGCGAGGCGATCGAAATTGCGGGCCCGCTGGGCACCGACGTTACGGGTTGGAGTTTGGTGCTTTATAACGGCTCCTCCAGCTCGGGCAAGCCCTATAAAACGCACACCTTCTCGGGTGCGCTGGCGAGCAGTGCGGACTGTGATGGTGAAGGTTACGCCGTGGCCGAAATTGCCGGCATTCAAAACGGTTCGCCCGATGGTATCGCACTGGTAGATGCCGCGGGCGTGCTGGTGTCGTTCATCAGTTATGAAGGCGCCTTCGTGGGTGTTACTGGCCCCGCCGACGGTGTTATGAGCACCGACATTGGCGTCGCGGAAACCAGCGGTACGCCGGCGGGCTTTTCACTGAGCCGCACGGGCAGCAGTTGGTCTGGCCCCGCCGAGAGTCACTTCGGCACTTGTGCCAACCCCGTGGCAGAAGAACCTGCGCCCTTGATGAAAATTCACCAGGTGCAGGGCGCGGGCGATAGCGTCACCCTGTCTACGCCAGTGCAGATTGAAGGCATTGTGGTGGGTGACTATCAACGCAGCGATCAACTGCGCGCTTTCTTTGTGCAGGAAGAAGACGCCGATGCCGACGCCGATCCCGCCACCTCCGAGGGCATCTATGTTTACTGCGGCAATCGCTGCGATGTGGATGTGTCCGTGGGGGATCTAGTGCGCGTCACCGGCACACCCAAAGAATACTATGGCATGAGCCAGCTCAACGTCGGGCGCAGCAGCGATGTGGAGCTGGTGTCCACCGCCCAAGCGCTGCCCACTCCCGTTGAAATGACCCTCCCGGTACCGGTTAGCGCCACCAACCTCGATGACGCACAGGCGGAAATCGACGCCTACTACGAGGCCCGCGAAGGCATGTTGGTGCGCTGGACCAAGCCGCTGTCTGTGGTGGCCCACTTTAATTTGGGTCGCTACGGCACAATGCAATTGGCCGATGAGCGCCTGTACCAATTTACCCATTTGCAGCCACCAAGTGCCGAGGGTTTCGAGGCGCACCAAATTGCCACCGCCGCGCGCACCTTGATGTTGGATGACGGCAGCGGCATGCAAAATCCAGAGCCCACGCCCTACCCAATGCCAGGCCTATCCGGTGACAACTATCTGCGCGCTGGTGACACCTTGGCCAACTTGACCGGCCCGCTGCACTACAGCTTCAGCAATTGGACAGTGCAGCCGGTGCCCGAGCAGTTCAGCTACGACTTTGTCGCCAGCAATCCGCGCACCGAGGCACCGCAGCCGTGGCGCGATTCGCTCACTGTTGCGAGCTTTAACTTGCTCAACTACTTCACCACCTTGGATCTAGGTCCAGACGTGTGCGGCCCCGATGCCAACATGGGTTGTCGCGGTGCCGACAACACCGACGAGCTGGCGCGCCAGCAAGCGAAGTTGGTGGCGGCGCTGTGTGAAATGGATGCCGATATCGTCGGTTTGATCGAGCTGGAAAATCCCAATCTAGGCAGTGTGGGCGAAACGCCGCTCGACACTTTGGTGAATGCCGTCAATGCAGCCTGTGGTGGTTACGCGAGTGTACACACCGGTACCTTGGGCACCGATGCCGCCACAGTTGGCATCATGTACAAACCCAGCAGCGCCATGCTCGAAGGCGCGCATGCGGTACTCGACACGCCCGACTATGTAGACCCCATGAACACCGGTCGCGGCAAACACCGCCCCATGCTGGCACAAACCTTCCGCGATTTGCGCACCGGCAAAGTGTTCACACTGGCCATGGCGCACCTCAAGGCCAAGAGCTCATCCTGTGGTGAAGGCGATGACGATGTTGCGCGCGGGCAGGGCACCTGCAACGGCACGCGCACGGCTGCGGTTGAAGTGGCACTGGATTGGCTTAAAGGGCGCCCCACCGGCACGGTGAGCCCGCACCTGTTAGTCATGGGTGACTTGAACGCCTACCGCTACGAAGACCCCATCATGGCGTTCATGCGCGAGGGCATTCTCGATTTGAGCCGCCGCTTTGGCAACGAAGCCTATAGCTACACCTACGACGGTCAGTTGGGCTATTTAGACCACGCTTTGGGCAGCCGCTCCATTCAGCCGTTTGTGCGCCGCGTGCACTACTGGCACATCAACGCCGATGAATTGCCGCTGTTTGATTACAACGGCGAGTACAAGCCCGACAATTATCTCGTTAGCTTGTATGGCGATCACGCCTACCGCGCATCGGATCACGATCCGGTGATCGTGGAATTGTATTTCCGAGGTCGTTTTCCACCGGGGCACGACCCGCGCACTGAAAAGGGCAAGGCGGGTAAACGCTAAATTGTTCGTCGACTTTAGCGCGCGCTAAAGTCGCGCGATAAACGGTGGTACACTGCATCCCAGCTGGGTTTATCCGGCTGGGATTTTTTATTTTTAGGCGCTGCATAGGGTTTGGCATGCGGCAGAATCCCGTAAAAAATTAACTGAATATTAAGTGGGTGCTTTAAGTTGATCTTTAACAAGCTCATTGAATAAGTGCTTACACTCAAGCCGTGTTGCGCAACACCGGTGCACAACACGCCAAACAATAAAAAACGTCTATTGAGAGGTGAACATCATGCAACACAGTTTGACTCGGCAGCTCACCGCGTGGGCGCTGCGGCTCGCATTTATCGGCGCACTGTCGCCCGCGGCGTTTGCCAGCGATTGGTTTGAAGAGATAAAAACTAAGGGCAGCGATAAAGCATTGTACGAGCTGCTCTACGCCATGCCCAAGGGCGGCGACTTGCACCATCACCTAAGTGGCTCTGCGTTTTCTGACTGGTGGTACACGCTAGCGCTAGCAGAAGCAGAGCGCGGCTACCGCTACTTCACCAAAGTGCGTATCAACAACTGCCGCGGCTACGGTGAAAACGCCTACAGCTTTCAACCCTATCACCTGCTGTTTCAAAATATTTCCAGCGCCCAGTTCGATGGCCTGCCCGAATGTGAAAAAACGGAATACAAGCGCCTAGAAGATTTAAACGCTGAAGAAAAAACCGCGTGGTTAAACAGCATACGCCTAGATAAACCCCACGAAGGCCGCGATGAGTTTTTCCAAACCCATTGGTCGCGCCTGGGTGCATTGCTCGCCAACCCGTATCTTTTTGCGGAGCTGTTAGTACGCAATATGCAGGCCTACCGCGACGAGGGCCTGGTGTATCTTGAAACCATGGTAGAAACCCGCGGCTTTGCACGGGCCGACGGCACGCCGCTCACGCCCGATGAAGTGGTCGATGTATACCGCCAGCGCCTGCAACAAAAAGACGCCCGCGCCACTGGTGTCACCGTGCGCCTGCACGATTTCGTGCTGCGTTTTTTACCCAATGCCGAGCAGCAAGTGATCGACTCGCACGGTTTGGTGTATCGCAATCGCGACATCATGGTGGGGGTGAATATGGTAGGCCGCGAAGACAACGCCTTCGGCCACCCGCTGCGCTTCAACACCGCCTTCCGCGAAGCGCGCAAGCAATACCCCAATGTGCGTCTCGCCATTCACGCCGGTGAAGTGGACGAGCCCAATACCCACATCCGCGACACCTTGGCGCTCGGCGCCGACCGCATCGGCCACGGCCTCAACCTCATCACCGATCGCGACCTCCTGCGCCAAATGCGCCACGGCCCCTACTTGGTGGAAATCAATCTGATTTCCAATCTCTTGCTTGATTACTATCAAAACTTTGATGAGCACCCCTTTCCCGAGTACTTGCGTTTAGGCATTCCCGTGGCATTGTCTACCGACGACCGCGGCATGTGGGATTCCAATTACACCGATGAGTTCTTTGCGGCAGTAAAATCCTACAACCTCTCGTGGGAAGAAGTGAAACTGCTCAGCCGAAACTCCCTCGCCTACGGCTTTGTGGAAGATGACATCAAACAAAAGCTACTGGCCGACTTCGACAAGCGCATGGCCAAATTCGAGAAGCGCGCCGCGCGCCAAAGCGCCGCGGAATTTGAGCGTGCAGGGAATGCGAAAAGCTACGGGTTTACCTGTCGCCAGTTTAAATTGTGTTTGTAATAGATAGCGTGTAACTGGATGGCCACCTTGGGTGGCCATTTTTTTGGGTGCAGGCTTTGACTTAAGAGAGCTAAATAAGTTGCGATATTTAGTCTCTGATTGAATGTTTTAGCAAGGTGCGTGCGCCATCAATTAAACTGTATATATATCCAGTATATTAAAATTTAACCGAAAGTTAGGTAAAAAAACCTGACAACCGAGCGCATATTTGTTCTTGCGAAAATAAATTTACTTTAAAATCAAATGATTAAAGCGGTACCTGGAATACATATGAGAACTCACATCCCACATAACCGGCGCGCACGGTTTTAGTTTGGTGTGCTAGTATCGCCTGAATTAATCTTTTTAAATCAATGGCTTGCCGCCGTTGATTTTGACGACAGTCGGCATACTGTGCCGGCATACTAATAAAATGTTAAATGTCCCCTATGAATTACATCGACGATTACCCAACCTGTGAAGATACATATGTAACTTTGCGAATTTACACAGGGGAAATGGCTCCTGAATTTGTCACGAGAATGCTAGGAGTTAAACCTTCAGATACTTTGACCAAAGGCCAGATAGCCAAAGGAAGGAAAAAGCCAGCAATTTTAAACGGATGGTTTCTCTCTAGTCAGGGTGAGGTAGACTCTTTAGATTCTCGGCGACACATTGACTGGCTTCTCCAGAATTTTGAAGGGAAAGATGAGCTGCTTCGAAAAGTAGCCGCAGAAAGCCAAGAGTCATATGTGAGTGTATTTTGGAGTTCCAAGTCGGGGCATGGTGGACCTCGGTTAAGTCAAAATCAAATGGCTGGTCTATTGCGTTTAGGCTTAGATATAGATCATGACATCTACATTTAACAAACAGCTCAAGCCGACCTCCACTGCGTTGCTCGTTATGTGCTTTTCCGCTACGCTCGCACAAAACAATCAACTCCGTTCAGGCGGCTTAGCTGGGCGTTAGCTTTCAATCGAGCATGTGCTTTTGAGTAAATTATATTATTTCGCGGCAACCTTTATTATCGGTGTTCTGTTTGGTGGGGTAGGTATCATATTCTATTCAAATATAGGTCCAACTAGCTCCGGTCGAGATGCACAGGAAATAATCGAGAAAACAAACCTTCTATATACTTTAGAGTCTGGCGGTCTGGAAGATGGAGTCAAAGAACTAAAGTTTAATATCTGCTTTAATCTGGTAGAGATGGCCGCTAAGTTAAGCCCTTATAAAGCATCAAGAATTAATCCTGCGGATGTACACATATACGAAATAGCCATTAAGGCTGCCAGTGCAGAGAATTTAAAAAACTTTGAATGGAATGGCTGCTCAATATCGGATGAGCTAAACACAATTAATAAGTATTTCAAATAAAGCTAACAAAGCGCTCAAAACCGACGCGCCAAAGGCGCGCGCGGTTTAGCGCGGCGTTAGGCACCCAAATAGAATTATGATTCGACTAGTAAATATATCTATTTTGCTCTTTTCGGTGGCCTTGCATGCCAGCCCACCAGTAGATCC
>NZ_JACHXZ010000003.1 GCF_014192475.1 Simiduia aestuariiviva | reverse complement strand
CGAGGCATTGAGCTAACCCGTACTAATTGCTCGTGAGGCTTGACCATATAACAGAAACGATTGTGTTGACTGTTGATTGGACAACGACTGAAGAACAAAGCTCAGCAAATTGAGTTGAACAAGTGTGTAAAGACCACCGTTCGCTCAGCAAGAATTACGACTTGATCAAGGTAAGTAGTGCAGACTCAAGCTTAACGGCCCACGGTAACTGCTCCTGCGTTACCCTGATTCCCTCCATACCTGGAGGTCATTTACCACCCTATTTAGTATTGTGATGCGGTAGCGAAAGCGTAAAACCAACCACAGACTAAACCAGTTTGCTTGACGACCATAGCGAGTTGGAACCACCTGATCCCATTCCGAACTCAGTAGTGAAACGACTTAGCGCCGATGGTAGTGTGGGGTTTCCCCATGCGAGAGTAGGACATCGTCAAGCTTCTAAATTAAAACGCCCTGTAGGTTATCCTGCAGGGCGTTTTTCTTTGTCTGGTAGAAAGGTGGGCGATGTCCTACTCTCGCATGGGGCAAGCCCCTCTCTCTACCTGTGGGTCCGCTCCGCGGTCCGGCGACCAGCATAGCTGGCCGCGCGAGCCAGCGCAGGTTGCTGATCGCAACCTAAACGCGCCGTCTCGCCCCCATGCGAAGAAGCAAATCTTACTCGCGACAAATATTTTCGGGGATGCGATTTTTTACGTTCACTAAATAGTGGGCTCATGCGACCTAGCCTGTGCTGCAAGCACGGCGTAGGGGCGCTTGTAGTGCGAGCGCTGCTCGCAACCAACTGTAGGACATCGTCAAGCTTCTAAATAACAAGGGCCACCCAATTGGGTGGCCCTTTTTATTTACATATTGATTAAGTTCTACTGCCAATACATCTGCGGGAGTAGGGTGAGCCATGGTCGCGCAGCGACGCAAATGACAATTTGCGAATGGCGAACGCCCAATGCTATGCATTGGGCCGGGCCGGCGACAGCCGGTCGTCAAGCTTCTAAAAAAGAAAACCCCCCGCTGGATTCCAGCGGGGGTTTTGTTTTTTTGGAGCACGATTTTTTACGCTCACTAACTATCGGGCCCATGCGACCTAGCCTGTGCTGCAAGCACGGCGTAGGGGCGCGTCAGCGTCGCACAGCGATGATTCGCCGTTGCTCGGCTCACCCTTCGGGCCAGCTAAAGCTGATCTCCTGCGCGGCGCTTGTAGTGCGAGCGCTGCTCGCAACCAACTGTAGGACATCGTCAAGCTTCTAAATTAAAACGCCCTGTAGGTAATCACTCGCCCGTCCTAGGGCTCGGCCTTCGGCCAGCTAACGCTGCGCTAATCGGCTCCTGGCCGATTAGTCCTGCAGGGCGTTTTTCTTTGTCTGTAAAACCGTGGGAGATTTCATACTCAGGTTCCCTATTTACGTTTATGTCTTTAGTTGTTCAATACATTCGAACGCTCAGCGACACTTCGATGGTTATCTTAGGCTTGGGCTTTGATGGGGATTTAGTTGCAGGTTCAGTTAATGATAGTTCTACCCTATTCAATCTATAGAAAAGTAATGCGCAATTATATTGTGCACAATGTAAAATGATGCCTTTAACAAAGGAGAGTCTGATGACTGATCTGTATTCATTTGAAGCGAAAACATTAACTGGCGAACTTCAGTCATTATCTGAGCTGAAGGGAAAAGTTGTGCTAGTGGTGAACACTGCGAGTAAGTGTGGCTTTACCCCCCAATATAAGGGGCTCGAGTCGATTTACCAGGAGTACAAGGACAAGGGATTTGAAATGCTGGGCTTTCCTTGTAATCAATTTGGCAAACAGGAGCCCGGCGGGAGCGAAGAAATTAGTGAGTTTTGTGAGCTGAATTTTGGGGTCACTTTTCCACTGTATGAAAAGGTAGATGTGAACGGTGATAACGCACATCCCTTGTTTACCTGGCTTAAGTCAGAGGCGCCAGGGCTACTTGGCACGCAGGCGGTAAAGTGGAATTTCACCAAATTTTTGGTGGGGCGCGACGGTCGGGTGATCAAGCGTTATGCGCCAAAAGATAAGCCGGAATCCATTGTCGCCGATCTTGAAGCGGCACTGAAATAGTGGACGCTAATCGGGATGCACTGCTGGTTCAGTTGGACCAGCAGTTGTGCTTTAAGCTCTATGCGGCCAGTCGACTTATGGTAAAGGCCTATCGGCCATTGCTTGATGACATGGGCATTACTTACCCGCAATATTTAGTGCTCATGGTGCTTTGGGAGTCTGAATCGGCGCTGACGGTTGGCGATTTGGGTGAGCGACTCATATTAGATTCTGGCACGCTGACTCCGTTGCTTAAACGCATGGAACTCAATGGACTATTGCGCCGTCAACGCAGCGATGAGGATGAGCGTCAGGTGCGGGTAAGTGTCACTAAAGCAGGTAAGGCTCTGCAGGTTAAAGCCATCGACTGGGTGAAGCGCTCATCAAGCCAATTGCATTCAGAAGACCTCGACGTTGCGGCATTACAAACTCAGCTAAAGGGCTTGTTGAAAATGCTTGGTTAGGACGCAACGCCCAATATACTCTATAAAGTATGATGGATGGCTATTGTAATGGCTTGTATTGGTGTTATTCGAGCTTTCTGTCCTAATGTGCTTGTGGTGGCTGGAGTTGCGCCTTAAAATTCCGGTCACGACACTTAGGGTATTCCCGTGTACCACCGCTATTCGACCTTTTTACGACTTATCTACTCACTAGCCGCCTTCTGAGCCGCTAGTGCACCGGCGTGTCCTCGCCACCTGTGAAACTTCAAGCTGAAAGACCCCAATAATTTAAGGAACCCCAATGAGCAGCGACCGCTTAATCATTTTCGATACGACGTTACGTGATGGCGAACAAAGCCCCGGCGCCTCGATGACCAAAGCTGAAAAAGTGCGTATTGCAAAAATGCTCGAGATGCTCAAGGTGGATGTGATTGAAGCTGGTTTTGCTATCGCAAGTCCCGGCGACTTCGCATCAGTGAAGGCAGTGGCCGAGACTATTAAAGACTCTACCATTTGCAGCCTGGCGCGGGCGGTGGACGCGGATATTGATAGGGCCGGCGAAGCACTGCAGGGTGCAGCCAGTGGACGAATTCACACGTTTATTGCCACCTCGCCCATCCACATGAAATACAAATTGCAGATGCAGCCCGACCAGGTGGTGGAGCGTGCCATTCACGCGGTGAAGCGCGCGCGAAATTTAGTGGGCGATGTGGAGTTTTCACTGGAAGATGCCAGCCGTTCAGAATTTGAGTTTATGTGCCGCATTATCGAAGCGGTGATTGACGCCGGTGCATCTACCATCAATTTGCCCGACACCGTGGGGTATGGCGAGCCGCAAGAGTTTGGTGAAATGTTTGGCCGCTTGATCGCCTCGGTCCCCAATGCGCACAAAGCGATTTTTTCTGCGCACTGCCATAACGACCTAGGTCTTGCTGTGGCTAATTCTCTAAGTGCGGTACGCCATGGCGCGCGGCAAGTGGAGTGCACGATCAACGGGTTGGGTGAGCGGGCAGGGAATGCGTCACTGGAAGAAATCGTCATGGCCATTCGCACGCGCAAAGACATTATGGGCGTTGAAACCCGCATTGATGCCACGCATATAGTGCCCACTTCGCGCCTAGTGGCCAGTGTCACGGGCTTCCCCGTACAACCTAACAAAGCCATTGTCGGCGCTAACGCCTTTGCCCATGAATCAGGTATTCATCAAGATGGTGTACTTAAACATCGAGAAACCTACGAAATCATGCGGGCTGAAGACGTGGGCTGGCACACCAATAAACTGGTGCTGGGCAAGCACTCCGGGCGCGCTGCAGTCAAGGCGCGTTTTGATGCGTTAGGGGTCAGTTTTGAATCGCAAGCGGCACTCGACGAGGCCTTCGCGCGGTTTAAATTATTGGCCGATAAAAAACACGAAATTTTTGATGAGGATCTACAGGCGCTGGTATTAGACGCCCGCGATGATGCGCCGAAACGCTATAGCTTTAATGCCCTAGACGTGTGTTGCAAGACGGGGCTAGTGCCCAATGCGGCAGTGACGTTAATCGTAAATGGCGAAACCGTGCAGGCCGCCGCAGAGGGTAGCGGGGCGGTAGATGCCACCTTTAAGGCCATCGAATCCATTGCCCACAGCGGCACAGAATTAAAGCTCTACTCCGTCAATGCCATCACTCAGGGTACAGAGGCGCAAGGTGAGGTGACCGTGCGGTTGGCTCGCAATGGCCTCATCGTCAATGGAACGGGCGCCGATACCGACATCGTCATTGCCTCTGCTAAAGCCTACGTGGATGCGTTAAACTTGCTGGCCGAAGATAAACATAAAGAGCACCCACAGCGCGAGGGTGTTTAACCGCCCCGAGAGTTCGCATGCACGAGTTGGCAAGACAGCACTACCTAGACGCCATGGGTATTCAGAGTTATATGCCTAGGCTGGTGCTCCCCGCGGCACCTGTGCCAACCCAGTGTGATCTCAGGGGCTTGGTTGACGACGATGCGCAATCGCAGCCAGTAGTGCCCACGACAGCGCCTACGACAGGTCCCTCGCCAGATTCGCAGGCCGGCGCCACGGTGACTCGAGCGGCAGCGCAACCTGCGCCGTTGAGCGAGCATCCCGAACCAGCAGCAACCTCGGTCGACGATATCCTTGCGAGCATGGGTGCAGTGCCTGCTGCTACTAAAGCCGCGCCGAAAACCAGCAGCAAGCCCTATGGCGCAGCTGCCGCTGAGGCGCCGGCAGTCTCTTTTTCCGTATCTCTTTGGCAATTTGCCGGGTTGATCGTGATTGCGGATAGGCACGCCGAGCAAGCGTTGCCCGTAAACCTGTTATTGAAAAACATCTTAGTGGCGCTGGGTCGCGCGCGCGATAGAACCGACAATCCCGAAGTGATCAAGTGGCCACTGGCAGGCCTGCCCGTTGCGCAAGCCGGGCCCGCACTCACCTATTTCACTTCATTGTTATTGGCGCGCCGGCTGCCCGATCAAGAGACAAGATTACTCTGTTTTGGTGAAACCATTGCGGCGCAGCTGGCGCCCCAGACAAAACAAATCACACAGGGGGCGTTTGACTTGCCACTCGCAGAGGGTGAAGCCATGCCTGCCATAGCCTTGCCGAGCCTAGAGGATATTCTCCGCACGCCGTCGCTTAAGGCGACGGTGTGGCGCGCCATCGCCCCGTTGCGCCTAGACAGCTGAGCCCCACCCATGACCCACGTCTCGGCACAATTGCGCCTGTTAATTCCCTCCGATATCGATGCCGTAATGGCCATAGAAACGGTGGCCCACTCCCACCCCTGGAAGCGTCAAAGCATGGATGACAGCCTTGCAGGGCACCATCGTTGTGTGGGCTGTGTGGTCAATGAAGAGCTGGTGGGGTTTTACATTGCATCAATGGGGGGCGGCGACGCTGAACTGCTCGACATCGCGATTCACCCTTCGCAGCGCGGCCGTGGGTTGGCTGATCTGTTGATGGGAGACTTGATTCAATGGGCAGAAAAAAAAGCAGAAACGGTTTTTTTGGAAGTGCGCATTAGCAACCACAAAGCCATCAGCGTCTATCAGCGCCACGACTTCATTGAAGTGGGAGAGCGCCCCAATTATTACCCCACAGCAAATGGCAAGGAACACGCGCTCATCATGGCGCGCTATCTACGCTAGTCGCCTACCTTAGTTGATCGTCAACTTCACCCACCTGCACACCACCAGCCGCGCCCTCACTGCGATGATTGGTTTTCATTGGCGGCCGTGAGGGGGAGGTGCTGGTGTATACTCCGTTGAAATTTCATCCCGCGCAGGACTCATCGCTTTCCCATGAATGCATCGCAAGCACCTCGACTCACTGAAGGCCCCGTTGGTGCCCACTTGCGTGATATGGCGATGCCGATGGTCTGGGGCCTCTTGGCGACGATGTCGTTTAATGCCGTTGACACACTCTTTGTCGCGCAGCTTGGTCACGAACCGCTGGCGGCCATGAGTTTTACCTTTCCTGTGGTGATGGTACTCACCAGCATTGCCATTGGTTTGGGCGCCGGCACGTCGTCCGCCGTCGCGCGGGCAATTGGTGCAGACAATCACCATTTGGCCCAGCGCATGGCCACCGACGCTATGACGCTCACCACCATCATCAGTGTCGTGATGTGCGGCATCGGTTTAGCCACCATCAATCCACTTTTTACGTTACTTGGTGCCGAGCCAGAACTGCTACCGCTCATCCACGACTACATGTGGATTTGGTATTTCAGCGCACCGTGTTTAATGGTGCCCATGGTGGGCTTGGCGTCATTGCGAGCTATGGGGCTGGCGCGCATTCAAGGCACGCTGATGATGGCGGCGGCACTGCTAAATTTAATTCTTGATCCGCTACTCATTTTTGGGCTATTCGGGCTGCCGCGCTTGGAGCTCGAAGGGGCGGCGCTGGCCACGCTCATTACCCGCGCATTGAGTTTAGTGGCCGTCATTTATATTTTGCACAAGCAGCTTCGCATGTTGGTCAATCCCTTTGCGAGCTTGCACGAAGTGTGGGTCAGTTGGCGGGCCATTTTGCACGTGGGTGTGCCGGCCATGGTCAATAACATTATTATTCCGCTGGCCAGTGGTGTCGTAGTTTATCTGGTGGCGACCTATGGCACCGTGGCGGTAGCGGGCCTGGGTATTGCCATGCGCATTGAGCCCATAGCGTTGATTGTATTTTATGCACTCTCGGGTGTGGTTGGGCCGTTTTGTGGGCAAAATTTAGGTGCTGAAAAATATCAGCGGTTAGATGAAACCCTACGTGTAATGACAAAATTTTGTATGTTGTTTGGTGTAGCGCTGGCCGCTGTTCTGTGGGCTACTGGAGAGCTGTTAATTCGCTTGTTTGCCGATACAGATGCAGTGGTGGACGTAGCGCGCAGCTATTTGCTCATTGTCCCAATCAGTTACGGCGCCTATGGTCTGGTAATGTCCGTTAATGCGGCCTTTAATGGTATTGGTCAGCCGATGCCGGGTGTCGCTATTTCGTTTCTGAGGGTTATAGGGTTGTATTTGCCTCTGGCTTGGTTGTTGCAGTGGCAGTGGGGCTTAACCGGCCTATTTTTTGCTACTGGCCTTTGTAACCTTTTGGTGGGATTTGTGGCCTGGCTATGGTTGCGGCACCGTTTCAGTCAGTTAGCCTAGAGGCTGATTAATCAAGCGGCGGCTGTAACTAGTGGTAAATAGGCTTTAGCGTTAGCAGTATTCCCAATGTTGAGCCAAATTTCTTTTGAATTATTTTTTCTTTATAGAGTTAGCAGCGTGCATTCACCGTTTTGCTAATCTTGAGTAGCGATCCTCTATGTGGTGATGTTACTTAAGGTGGCCAGCTTGGTGTATGCGCTAGAGACTTTTATTAGGGTCGCTTGTCTTTGGGAAAAGTTTGCAGGGGTGAGCATGTATCGAGCATCTGGGCCATTGGCTTGTTGGGTGGCAACGGCGGCTCTATTTATCAGTGCTTCAGCTAATACGTATGCTGCTGAATCAGCGGCATTGATTGTTCACTATTTTCCTTCGATTTATAATCTTAAAAATGCCAACGGTAATGAATATGAGGCCGAAGTTCTTAGGCTAGCACTCGCCGCTACAGAAGCTGATTACGGGCCATTCACACTCGTACAGCTACCTCATGCAACCACAGAGCGAACCATTAGAGATCTAGCTGGGAGAAAGCTCGAAAATCAATTGCAGGTAATGGGCTATAAACCAGAAAGATTGGCGCAGGGGGCAAATACGTTTATCTCTTTTCCAGTCTATCTGGGCATATTTGGTTATCGGGTGTGTTTCGCCAATGAAAGTGTCAATCTAGATGTTAATACCGAAAACCCGTTAGATGAATTGAAACGTTTCAGTTTTGGCTCCGGCGATGGCTGGTCTGATACCTATATATTGCAATCGAACGGTTTTGCTGTACGCACAGCGACTGTCGCAGGTCGCTTGGCTCGTATGACAGCCGTCGGACAGGTTGATTTTTTTTGCCGTAGCGTGGGTGAGTTTAATCGCGAATTCAAGAGCTTCAGCCATCTGGAAGGGTTGAAAAAAGAAAAAACGTTTGCACTGTTCTATCCACACCCGCGCTTCTTTTTTACCAATCGACACAACAAGTTACTCATTGACAGGGTCACAGTAGGATTGCAACGGGTATACGCAAGTGGGGAGTATCAACGCCTGTGGCAGGAAGTGTTTGGCGAATCGATCAGTTATGCAGATTTACCCAATCGAAAAATCGTTACGCTTAAAAATCCATTGGTGGACGGTCTGGACAGAAATTACGAAAGGTACTTTTATCAGCCTGCCAGCGCTCCTGCGACGGAATCATCACAGGAGGCTGCGGCCGTTTTTTCGCAGTATCCTTAGATAGCTGAGGCCCCGCCATCCACTGCGATAGCTTGGCCGGTCATGTAGGTGTTGCCGGGCGACAATAGCATCAACATGACATTCACGATTTCTTCGGGCTCTGCAATTCTGCGCATGGGTGCGCCCCGGCTCAGTGCATCTTTTGCCTGTTCTAAACTGCCGGCGTGAGATACCAGATCGGATTTGGTCACCATGGGTGTTGCTGTGAAGAACGGACAAATTGCATTGACGCGAATATTGTCGCGCGCCACTTCAACAGCCGCTGTTTTGGTAAGCCCAACCACTGCATGCTTGGCGGCGCTGTAGGCCGCACCGCGCGGTGTTCCGCCCAGCCCCGCCATTGATGCGACGTTTAAAATCACACCGTGTTTTTGTTTGCGCATGGCGGTAATCTGATGGCGTAAACCGAATTGCACACCCATCACATTGACTTGCCATTGCTGGTCAAACATGTCGTTAGTAATGGTTTCGATGGGCCCGAGCGTGTGCGCTATGCCGGC
This sequence comes from Simiduia aestuariiviva, assembly GCF_014192475.1. Taxonomy (GTDB): domain Bacteria; phylum Pseudomonadota; class Gammaproteobacteria; order Pseudomonadales; family Cellvibrionaceae; genus Simiduia; species Simiduia aestuariiviva. The sequence goes on along the minus strand of NZ_JACHXZ010000003.1, from coordinate 728,023 downwards.
GTTATTAACGGCGATATCCAGCTGGCCAAAAGTTTCAAGCGCGCCATCAACGAGCGCTTGGCAGTGGGCCTCGTTGCTCACGTCGCAATGCAATGCAACGACCTTAGTGCCGCCGGCTTTTAATTCTGATGCCACCGCCATGAGTGCATCAGTTTTAAGGTCGCCCAATACCAAATGCGCGCCCCGCGCTGCCAGCTCACGAGCTAAGAGTTCACCAAAGCCCTGTGCGGCGCCGGTGATCAGTACAGTCTTGCCGGTGAAGTCGAGTAACTTGTCCACGGTTTATCCTCAGGCGTTCATGCCGCCATCTACAACAATGCATTGGCCAGTGGTGTAGCTGCTGGCGTCGGAAACTAAATACAGTACGGCTCCGGTCATTTCTTCCGGTTCGGCGTGGCGCTGCATGGGAATACTCGCGATGGCTTGTTGGTAAATGCCATCATCGGTAAACAGCGCACCGGCGAATTTTGTTTTGGTAAAGCCGGGCAAAAGTGCGTTGCAGCGAATGTTGAACTCGGCGCACTCTTTGGCGAAGGCTTGCGTCATATTCACCACGGCGGCCTTGGTGATGGAATAGATGCCCTGCATCGGGCCCGGGTGCAGGGCATTTACCGACGCCGTATTCACGATGGTGCCGCCACCATTGGCTTTCATTAATTTGCCCGCTTCAACGGACATAAAAAAGTAGCCGCGAATGTTTACATCCACGGTTTTTTGAAAAGCGCCCAGATCGGTGTCGAGAATATGACCGAAATAGGGGTTGGCCGCACCATTGTTAACCAAGATGTCTAGCTTGCCTTGGTGTTTGTCACGCAGAAAGGCAAAGGTTGCGGTGATGCTATCCATATTGCCGACGTGGCAGGCCCAGGCCTCGGCGCTGCCACCGTCGGCAATAATGTCATTGGCGACGATTTGGCAATCGTCAATTTTACGGCTAGAGACGATCACATGTGCGCCATGGGCGGCGAGCGTTTTTGCAATGGCCGCGCCGATGCCACGGCTGGCGCCGCTAACGAGTGCGGTCTTGCCGCTTAAGTCGAATACATTTTTAGACATGAAAATTTTCTCTCACTAGTGCACAGATATTAGGGTTTTAAAATGACTTTGCCGATGGCTTGCCGGTTTAAGACTTTGCGCAGTGCCTGCTGTGCATCGGCTAGGGGAAACAATTGATCCACGTGAACTTTCACTTTTCCGGCCAAGTACCATTGCAAAAGCTCTTGCATGTTGTCGGCAAAATCGCTGGGCTGCTTTTGGGTAAAGGTGCCCCAGAATACGCCCACCAAGCTAAAGCCCTTCACCAGAGCGAGGTTGACCGCCAGTTCTGGAATTTTTCCACTCGCAAATCCCACCACCAGCAATCGACCGTTCCACGCCATGTTGCGGGCGCAGGCATTAAAGGTGTCGCCCCCTACACATTCGTAGACAACATCGACACCTTTGCCTTCCGTGAGGGTTTTTAACTCATCCTTGAGATTTTTCTCACTGTAGTTGATGAGCACATCCGCACCATTGGCCTGCGCGATGGCCAGCTTCTCTGCGGTGGAGCAAACGGCGATCACGCGCGCGCCCATGGCCTTGCCAATCTGCACCGCAGCCAAGCCAGTGCCGCCGGCGGCACCGGTTACCAATAGCGTTTCGCCCGCCTGCAAGTTGGCGCGCTGTTTCAATGCATGGTGTGCGGTGGCGTGAGCGGTGATTAAACCCGCGGCTTCTTCAAAGGGAATGGTATCGGGCAGCGGCAAGACTTGGCGCGCATCAACCACCAATTTTTCGGCGTAACAATTGAGGAGGTTGCAGCAGAAAACGCGCTGGCCTTCCGACAAATGGCGGACGCCCTCACCAACCTCCACCACAATACCGGCCGCTTCTGTGCCGGGTACGAAGGGCGTGGGTGGCTGAAGTTGGTATAGGCCTTGTACCAATAACCCGTCGGGGAAGTTAACGCCGGCAGCTTTCACTGCGATGACCACTTGTCCGGGGCCGGCCGTCGGATCGGGTAGATCGGCCAACACCAAATCTTCTAGTGGCCCGAAGGCATTGCATTGTATGGCTTTCATGGCTGTCCTGTTTATCGCTACTGTTTATGGCGTCTTATTTGTGGAGCGTGCGTTGAACGCTGGTTACATCAATGTGTGAAACGACGAGCGAATCCGTCGCCAGGTCGATAGCGCGCTACTCTTGCAAACTTTGCATGGCGAATTGCGCGAGCGGCTCCACCATGGCACCCACGGCTGCGGCCTTTTTATTACTGGCATTGCCTTGGCTGGCGCGCTTTGCCACGCCCTGCGCAATGGCGGCGAGTCGGAAAAAACTAAAGGCTAAATAGAAATTCCAGTGCGTGATGCCGTCTAAACCCATGCGTTCGCAATAGCGGGCCACGTAGGCTTGCTCGCTGGGAATGCCCAGCGACTTGGCGTCTACGCCCAACAGCCCCGACATACTGGTGCGGTCGGCGCTGTAGGGTAGGCGCAGTTGCATGCATTGGTAAGCCAAATCTGCCAATGGGTGGCCGAGTGTTGAGAGCTCCCAATCCAGCACGGCGGTGATGCGCTGGTGATCTTGGCTAAACATGAGGTTGTCGAGCCTGAAATCGCCGTGCACAAGAGCCACGCGCCCATCATCGCTCGGCATGGCTGTCGGCAATGTGTCGATCAATTCGTGCATGAGCGCAATGGGTGTCAATTCAGAGGCAGCGTACTGGGTGCTCCAGCGCTCGAGTTGGCGCGCAAAATAATTGCCGGGTTTGCCGTAATCACTCAGGCCAACGGCGGTGACATCCACACTGTGCAGAGCCGCTAACACGCGGTTCATTTCATCGTACATGGCCGCGCGCTCGGTGTTGTCGCGCGCCTCGGGCAGGGCCGCACCCCAGTACACATTGCCCTCGCAAAATTCCATGACATAAAACAAGGAACCGATGACATTTGGGTCTTCGCACAGGTGGTACACCTTAGCCACGGGTACATCTGTTTGCGCCAGCGCTGCGAGCACGCGGTATTCGCGATCCACAGCGTGGGCTGATTTTAATAACTTGCCCGGTGGTTGACGCCGCAATACGTAGATGCCCTTAGGGGTGGTGAGTTTGAATGTGGGGTTGGACTGGCCGCCGCTAAATTTTTCAGCAGCAACCGGCCCTTCAAAACCAGAGATGTGCGCGCTGAGGTGCGCGGTCAATTCCGGGAGATTCAACTGCGCGATGGGATCAATTGCTGGCTGATGCATAACGTTTTCCTTGTGTTTGGCCGTCGATCAACGCGCGTGGCGCTTGGCCAAGTTGCGCCCCAATTGCATCATATGCACTTGATCGGGTCCATCGGCCAAACGCAGGGTGCGTTGAGCGGCAAACATGTGTGCTAGGAAGGTGTCTTGGCTGACCCCGAGCGCGCCGTGAATCTGAATGGCGCGATCAATTACCGCCAAGGCCATGTTGGGTGCAACAATTTTAATCATGGCAATGAGTTCTTGCGCTTCTTTGTTGCCCGCCTGATCCATTTTTGCCGCTGCCTTTAGTGTCAGCAGGCGCGCCTGTTCAATTTCGCAGGCAGAGCGAGCAATGTCTTCGCGGACGCTCTGCTGTTTAATCATGGGCTGACCAAATACCGTGCGCTCGTTAGCGCGCTGACACATCATCTCCAAGGCGCGCTGGGCGGCGCCCACTGAGCGCATGCAGTGGTGAATGCGTCCTGGGCCGAGGCGCCCCTGTGCAATTTCAAAACCGCGCCCCTCACCTAAAATTAAATTCTCTTTGGGTACCCGCACATTTTCGAACAGCACTTCTGCGTGGCCCTCGGGTGCATCGGTGTATCCAAATACTTTCATGGGGCGCACAACGGTAACGCCGGCCGTGTCCATGGGCACTAAAATTTGTGATTGCTGCAAATGGCGGCTGGGATTTTCTGGGTCGGTCTTGCCCATCACAATCATGATCTTGCACTGCTTGCGGCAGGCGCCAGAAATGTAAAATTTGCGGCCATTGATGACATAGTCATCGCCATCGGCAGTAATACTGGTGGCGATGTTGGTGGCATCGCTGGAGGCTACCTCGGGCTCTGTCATGGCAAAGGCTGAGCGAATCTCGCCCGCCAGCAAGGGCTCAAGCCATTGCTTTTTTTGTGCCTCACTGCCGTATTTCGCCAGCACTTCCATGTTGCCCGTATCGGGTGCGCCACAGTTGAAAACCTCGGGCGCCCAGATCACTTTGCCCATCTCTTCGGCCAGTGGAGCGTATTCCAAATTGGTCAGGCCCGGGCTGTAGTCGCCGTAGCTTACCGGTAAAAACAGATTCCACAGGCCGGCCGCGCGCGCCTTCGCTTTTAGTGTTTGCATCAGCGGCGGCGTTTGCCATGGGTCTTCGGCCACTTGCGCTTCTAGCAGCGCTTCGTTGGGGTAGATGTGCTCATCCATAAAGGCGCGCAAGCGCGTGAGCAGGTCGAGAACGTTGGCTGAATATTCGAAGTCCATAGGGGGCTCGCTAAGAAAAAGTGATGTTGTCCGCGTGCGCGGGCGTATCTAAATGGGGCAGGTTATTAAAACTGTGCAGTTGCATGCTGTCGGCATTGAAAAAGCAACGGCTAAGGCCGGTATTGGCCGACTGTAAATTGAGTGACACCATGGTGGTGGCAGGCGCGGCAAGGATGTGTCGCACCGCCATGGCAATGGCACCGCCCGAGCTAACCACCAACACGCGCTCTTTGCCGGGCGCTTGTTGCAGTGTGTGCAATGCCTTGGCTACGCGCTGCTCAAACTCGCTCCAGCGTTCGGGCAGTGCCGCTTCGCTGAGTTCGCCGGCGGCCCACGCCAGCAAGCCGCGTTTAAGCAACCCATAAAATGCGGCGCGCGGCGCATCGGCCGGGGGCGCTTCGCTGGGATGTTGTTGCAAGTAGGTGCGAATCAATCGCTCAAAATCGAATTCATTCCAGCCTGCGTGGCGCTCGTGGGGTTGGTCTTGGCCGCAGCCCGCCAAGAGGCTGGCCAGTGTCTGTTCGTGTCGCGCCATTTCGCCGGTGACGATGCGATCGAAGTGGATACCGCGCGCGCGAAAGTACTCGCCCAGCAGGCGACTCTGGGTGTGGCCCAGAGGGGAGAGCTGGTCGTAATTTGCCTGCCCATAGGAGGCCTGACCGTGGCGTACAAAGTAGAGCTCAGACATGATCCATCCTGCTGATATGGCATCGCACCATGTTAACGCGTTCGCACTTATCATCAAAATCAATAAAGCTTATGCTTGATCATCAATTTAATTGATGTCTGTTGGAGGTGGCTGCGGTCGCTGGCTATTGCTGCTCGGGATGCAGCAGACACAAGCTCAACCACTCGCACACGATGGCTGGCTTGGGCTCGTTTTCAATTTCAAAGGTTAGTGCTTGGGTGATCAGCCAGCCCTGGGCTTTTGCCTCGATGCTGCTCACCTGTGATGCCAGCCGCACGCGCCTCCCGGCTTTTACCGGCGCGACAAACCGCAATTTGTTGCAGCCGTAATTGATGAGTGTGGCCCGATTGACCAAGTCGCCCATGAGAGGATAGGTGAGCACCGGCATGAGCGATAGCACTAAAAACCCGTGGGCAATGGTGCCGCCGAAGGGGGTGGTGCGCGCGGCGGTTTCGTCCACGTGAATAAACTGGTGATCGCCTGTGAGTTCGGCAAAGGCATTGATCTTGGCTTGATCCAGCGCAACCCAATGGCTGTGGGTTTGGCCCTGTGCGAGTAGCTCTGCCAACACTGGCGGTACGGGTAGCTCGGGTGACATGACGTGCCTCCAAAAGTGTTTTATTAAAACCAAGCGTCTTGCATGTCGAAGCACCGACTATTGGCGCCATCGAGTAGCGCCAGTTGCGGCATAATTTCGGGCAGTTCCCATTCAATGTAGTAGCGCGCCGCCTGCAATTTACCCCGATAAAAATTTATTTCCACATCTGGCAAGTCTGTGCGGTGTTGGTCGAGTTGACGGCTGGCAATGACGGCTTGTTTTAGCCACAGCCAGCTCACCAGCACGCGCCCAAACACGTCCAAGTACACGGTGGCATTGGCCAGTGTTGCATCCGGTGTTTGCGCCAATCGCGCCATCAGCTGTTGCGTGGTTTGGTCAAACGCGTGCAGGTGCGTTGCCAGCGTTTGCGCCAAGGCGTGCGCGCTGTCGAAAGGGCGTGCGTCATCGAGTGTTGCGTTGATGGCGGCGCGCAGCAATTGATAGCCCGCCATGTTTTTTTGCGGCACCTTGCGGCCCAGCAAATCCAAACCTTGAATACCCTCGGTGCCCTCGTGAATCGGATTTAATCGATTGTCGCGAAAGTATTGCTCGACGGGATACTCGCGAATGTAGCCGGCGCCACCCAATACTTGGATGGCATTGTCGTTGGCTTTCAAACCGTACTTTGATGGCCAGCTCTTGACCACGGGCGTAATCAAATCGAGCAGAGTGAAGGCGTTGGTGCGCGCGGTTTCTGTGGCGCCAGTGCGCGCGTCTTCTACCAGCGATGAGGCGTACAAGCACAGCGCAAGCCCGCCTTCGGCGTAGGCTTTTTGTGACAGCAGTAGGCGCCGCACATCGGCGTGTTCAATGATGTTGACCTGTGGCGACGTGGCGTCGCGGCTTGAAGGCAGGCGGCCCTGTGGTCGCTGGCGCGCGTAGTTGAGTGAATAGTTAAACCCCTGGTAGCCGAGAATTGCGGCGCCCGCGCCCACGCCGATGCGGGCCTCGTTCATCATTTGGAACATATAGCGCAAACCTTGATGCGGCTCGCCAACCAAGTAGCCAATGGCGCCGTCGCGCTCGCCAAAATTCAATACGGTTGAGGTGGTGTTTCGAAAGCCCATCTTGTGCAGCAAGCCTGCTAACGCCACATCGTTGCGCGCGCCTAGCGTGCCGTCGTCGTTTACCAGAAACTTCGGCACGATGAAAAGGCTGATACCACCGGCGCCGGCAGGGGCGCCCGCAATTTTTGCCAACACGAGATGAATGATATTTTCGGTAAGCGAGTGATCGCCGCCGGAAATGTACATTTTATTGCCGCGAATGCGATAGCTGCCGTCGTCTGCTGGCGTGGCACTGGTTTTAATATCGGCCAGTGCCGAGCCCTGCCCCGGTTCCGTCAGTGCCATGGTGCCGCTGGCGCGGCCGTCGAGCATGGCGGGCAAAAAGCGGGCCTTCTGTTCGGGCGAGCCGAAGGTGTGAATCAAGTTTGCCGCGCCGATGGTTAAAAATCCGTAGCCCGCGGTGGCGATGTTGGCGGCGGTAAAGTACGCCATGGCGGTGCGCAAAATGACTTCAGGCATCTGCAGGCCGCCGTCATCAAAATCGTGATGGGCGGCGAGAAAGCCCGCTTCGGCAAAGGCGTTCCACGCCGCTTGTGTCTCGGGAATCAAGCTAACTTTTTCGCCGTCAAATTGCGGCTCGTGGGCGTCGCCCTTGGCGTTGTGATTGGCGAAATACTTTTCCGCGATAGTCTTGGCAGTGTTGAGCGTGGCGTCAAAGACTTCGCGCGAGTGCTCACAATAGCGCGGCCGGGCTAGCAGCGCTTCTGTGTCTAAAAATTCATACAGCAGAAAGTGCAGATCGCTGTCGTTGAGCAGCGGCGTGTCCATGATTACCTCTAAATCGATTTCAATGTGTGGTGGAAGTTATACACCTTTTTGACCAAAATGGCTCACATCAGTCACATTTATGCTCAGCTGGAACGGAATGGTCGGTCACAATGGGCGCACGCATCATTGCGCGATTGTCGTGTGCTGGCCACACTCCAATCAAAGAATGCGCACCGTAATTTGTGCTGGGTCCAGTCAGGCGCGCCGAATCAAGTACAGTGCACACGCACCATCGACATAGTAGGGGATAACAGGCATGGGGCCATTGGCGGGATTTAAAATCATTGAGATGAAAGGCATTGGCCCCGGCCCCTATGCCGGCATGTTATTGGCGGACATGGGGGCGGAAGTGATTGTGGTAGAACGCAGCACAGCGCCAAGTGGCATCGTGTTGCCATCGGCAATGGATGTAAATGCGCGCGGTAAAAAATCCATTGCACTCAATCTTAAAACGGACGCCGGGAAGGCGGCCCTGTTAAAACTGGTGAGCAATGCCGATGCCTTGTTCGAAGGTTTTCGCCCTGGGGTGGCCGAGCGACTGGGCTTTGGGCCAGAAGTGTGTCTGCAGCAAAACCCTAAATTGGTGTATGGCCGCATGACAGGTTGGGGGCAGACGGGGCCGCTTGCCAACACCGTTGGCCACGATATCAACTACATTGCCCTGTCGGGCGCCCTGGCGGGCATTGGTGGCACAGACAAACCCACAGTACCGCTCAATCTTTTAGGTGACTACGCCGGTGGCAGTTTATTTCTAGTGGTGGGCATGCTGGCTGCGCTGCTTGAGGCCAGCAAATCGGGCCAGGGCCAAGTGGTGGACGCCGCCATTACCGAGGGTAGCGCGAGCTTAATGAGTTTGTTTTACACGTTGAGTAATTTGGGCGTTTGGCAGCCTAAACGCCAATCGAATTTTCTAGACGGCGCGGCCCATTTTTACGACACCTATGTGACCGCCGATGAAAAAAGCATTGCCATTGGCGCCATCGAGCCGGATTTCTATCAAGCGCTGTTGACATTGCTGGGCTTAGCTTCAGCGGAGTTGCCACCGCAAAATGATCCGGCACACTGGCCGGTATTAAAGCAAAAATTTGCTTCCATCTTTAAAACAAAAACCCGCGATGAATGGTGCGCAATATTAGAGGGCACAGACGCCTGCTTTGCGCCCGTATTGGATTACACCGAAGCGCCCAAGCACCCACACAACATCGCACGCGAAACCTTTATCGAAATAAACGGCAAAATTCAACCAGCACCCGCGCCAAAATTCAGCCGCAGCCGTTGCAAAAAGCCCGCAGCCCCCCGTGCTGAAGGTGCCGATACGGCCACCGTGTTGAGTGGCTGGGGTTTTTCTGATGAAGAAATTGCAGTGCTGACAAGCGCGAGTGGCGCAGATTAAAGGGCGCGGCCAAGCGACTGAGTCAAAAAAACATAAAAAGTATCCGTGAGCTTTCCTGTTAAAAATCTTTCAGCGGGCTCACGACCGCCTGGCCGCCGCGGTTCAATACGTGGGTATAGATTTCGGTGGTTTTAACATCTGCATGCCCCAATTGAACTTGTACTGTGCGAATATCTGCGCCAGCTTGGAGCAAGTGCGTGGCGAAGGAGTGGCGTAAACTGTGGCAGGTTGCGGGCTTGTGTATGTCCGCAGCGCGGACGGCTCTTTTAACCGCACGTTGAGCCACAGATTCCACCACGTGGTGGCGTCGTTGCTTGTTGGAGCGCGGATCAATACTCCAATTATCGGCTGGAAATAAATATTGCCAGCCCAATTCAAAAGGCGCGCGCGGGTATTTTTTGTGCAGTGCATATGGCAAATACACACCGTCCCAAAGCGGTTCGGAACAATCGCGACGAAAGAGTCCGCTCACCAACGTTATCTGTGCTTTGAGTGCGGTCACCAAATGCGGCGATAGCGTGGTAATCCGAGATTTACGACCTTTTCCGTCGCGCACATAAACGCATAAACGATCAAAATCCAAATCCTGCACGCGCAGGCGCACGGTTTCCATTACCCGCAGGCCCGAGCCGTACATCAGCCCCGCACATAGCCGAGTCGGCCCACGCATCTGGGTAAACAGTCTATGTACCTCGTCGTGGGTCAGTACGGTGGGGAGTTTTTGGGGTCCTTTGGCTTTGTGAAAATCAGAAAAGTCGCCCGGTTCAATATTCAATACCGCCCTGTACATAAACACGATGGCGTTGAGCGCGGTCTTTTGCGTGTTCGGACTGACATTGTTGTCCAGTGCCAAATGATTCAAGTAGCTTCGAATCTCATCGGCGCCGCCAATCTCACTGCGTGATTGGTACTGATTAAAGCGAAGATAACTGCCCACCCAATAAAGGTAGGTATGCTCTGTTTTGATGCTGTAGTGTTTAGTTCGGATGGCGTCCCGCACTTCCTTCATAAATAATGATTTCATCCTTGACACCCATTTCGCTGTGTTTTTATACAGTGTAGGGGCGGTGGGGAATAGGTCAATGGGATATGTGCCTCGGAGGCGTATTATTTTACGCCCACGGAAATCAAATATGGTAAGTTACTGAAAAGTAACGGGAGTTTGGACTGGTACGAAAGTCCAGCTCTGGATATGTGCCTCGGAGGCGTAATATATTACGCCTCCGAGGCATTGAATAAGGCTGTTATGCAAAATGAAGAAACTATTACAGATATCTATAGCCCTGATATTTTCTGCAGCAGTCAATGCTAATGAATATCCAGAACAAATTGAGTTCAAGGATTGGATTATCGAAAATTTTGATCAGCTGAAATCGCTAGATATTAAGCTGCAGCAGGATGATAGGTTTGATTATATATGGAATATCGTGCCGCCGAGATTTAGGTCTAGGAGTCAAAATGGGAAAAGTGTAGATATTCAAGATAAAGAAGAGTACATAAAATTCCTACCCAAAAATGCAAATGTTCTCATATCTAGTGACAACAAAAAGTTTGTAATAGAAAACGGCGTTTCGTCGGTTTGCGGAAAGAAAATGTGTATAGTCTCTGCTGTTATGTTCAGATCAGACTTCGATGGCTCTACCTGTCAAGAGGCTGCGGAGCCAGCACCAGGAGTTTGCTTTATAAGAATGTTTGAGAATTGGTACTTAAGGTATCTTATCTTTGATGTTGATGCATAACAAACGCAATCAAACCGGCCAGTCGGCCTCGACTCGCTACGCTCGCGTTTGTTGCGGGCGTTAGCTGAATGAAGAGTATGGAAATAATTATTGAAGGCCCGTCATTCTATGACGAGGAAGATGAGAACATATTTTTTAATGCTCTATATGCACTGCCGGGGTTCTTATCTGTTAAAGGCAAAGGCTTAAATCTCCACATTCAGTTTAAGTCATCGCCGTCTGATGAGGCGGTAAAACAATTAGTTGTAATTTGCCGAAGGTGGTTTATCGATATAGCACCTCTATTACCACTAAAAAATCAAAATAATTCAGGCTTGGTGCTGTGGCATGAGCCAGCGTCTTAAATGCCAGCTAACAAGTTTAGCCAGCATCGCCCAGCAAAAAACGCTGGGCTGGACCTCGCTGCGCTCGGCCGCTGCTAAAGGCGTTATGCGGAAAAGAAGAATCCTGAAAATGATGGCGCACAAATTACTCCGTAGTCATGATCAGAGCGATATCAAATTGAAGCGGCTCAAAGAAGTAAGGCTGTAAATAGAATTGCTTAGGCTAGCCCATTCTTGGTAACTTCGTAGTCAAGAAAAACTCGGCACCAAAGATCAGCCTAAGAAAATAGTGTTGTATGCTCACATTTGCTAAGTGTGTTTTCTTACTCTGCTAGGTAGTGCCAATATTGGTACAAAAAAAGTGGGCCAAAGGTAACTCAATATTAACAAGGGGCGGTGCGTAACTAGGTCGCGCATAACAAGCGGTTCTAGGGTCGCCGCAAAGAACGCGGCTGGGACGGCCTACGCTGACGCTCCGGCCGCCCCTAAACCGGGCGTTATGCGGAAAAGCAAAATCCTGAGAATGATGGCGCACAAATCACTTCGTAGTCATGATCAGCGCGATGTCAAAGTGAAGTGGCTCTAAGAAGTAAGGATGCAAATAGAATTGATTAAGCTAGCCCATTGTTGGTAACTTCGAAGTCAAGAAAATCTTGGCACCAAAGTTCAGCCTAAGAAAATAGTGTTGTATGCTCACATTTGCTAAGTGTATTTTCTTGCTCTGCTAGGTAGTGGCAATGCTGGTACAAAAATAGTGGGTCAAAAGTAAATTAATATTAACAAAGGGCGGTGCGTAACTAGGTCGCGCATAACAAGCGGTTCTAGGGTCGCCGCAAAAAACGCGGCTGGGACGGCCTACGCTGACGCTCCGGCCGCCCCTAAACCGGGCGTTATGCATAAAAGTGAAGAACGTACATTGAATAGAAAAGCGGAGTGCTGCTGCGGACAGTTGTCGGTCGAAGTATATGGGGAGCCATATCTTCATAGTATTTGTCATTGCAGTGATTGCAAAAAGCGAACGGGATCAGCGTTTGGGATATCATCCTATTTTAAAAAAGATGCAGTGATTGCACAGTCTGGAAAGACAGATCAATACTCTTTCTACCATAAAGAAAAAAATCATGAACAAATACGTCATTTTTGTTCAAGTTGTGGCACTACGCTTTATTGGTACGTTTCGTCCTTTCCAGATCTGGTTGGTATTGCTGGTGGCTGTTTTATTGAGGATTCGCTAGGGGAGCCAACATATTCGATTAGCCATGGTGGTAAATTACCTTGGGTCAGAATAAGTGAAGATATTGAAACAAATGCATAACAAGGGCAGGCAAAATGGGCCGCGAAAAGCGCGGCCCGGACTCGCTATCGCTCGCCTTTGCTGCCGGCGTTATTGAGCCAAGCCATTTTTACAAGTAGATAGTAAGGGAATGAAATCAGCAGTGTGCCAACAATCGGCATGCCAGTATCAAGGATTGCACTGTACCTAAGTACGTAGTTTTGTTCATCGTGCCACTAAGAAGTCCCGAAGTTTCATCACATGCGTGCTTCGATTGTGGTGTGCCCTAAGCGGGTTTTAAATGGCATTTGGGTGAAGTATTCTTACCAAAATTAATTTCCATAGGCTGCGCTGGCGCTTCGCATCGTGCGTTGTAGCAAGCTAGGCAGGTGGCTTCAATAACAAGCGGTTATAATCGCCGCAAAAAGCGCGGCTGGGACGGCCTACGCTGACGCTCCGGCCGCCCCTAAACCGGGCGTTAAATTACACGGGTAGCCTGAAGTAACTATGGATATTTTCTTTGGTGTCAGCTTTCTGTTTTGGCCGCTAATACTTGGGCTTATTGCCAGAAAAATTACTTGCGTACCCAAAGCCCTACTAGCCACTTTGGTTAGAGGCTATATTGCGCTATTTATTAGTCTCTTAATTTCTGTAAGCTTTGTTTTTCTCTATTACCAACCATTGATTGAGTGCTTGTCCACTCTATCAGAGCCAATATGGTCGAAGTGCTCAGCATTACCAAGTGCTCCAATTGAATGGTTTGGAGAATGGAACTTTGCTACCACTAGTGCTATTGGAATTTCTTCAGTTATGTATTGGTTGTTTAAGCAGAACCAATTTAACAAGGCACTTAAAACCGACGCGCAAACAGCGCGCGCGGTTTAGTGCGACGTTATGTTTCCATTGGCTGACGGATGAAGAGTAATAAAAAACGAAAGGCTGAGATTGTTGCAGCGCGCACCAAAAAATCTGAAAAAAATAGTGCGTATATCAATCCTTATAGGGAGCCGGTACCTGATTGGGCGGTCAGGGTAAACCCCGATGAAATCGTATATCATTCTCTATTTATGGATATTCCGCTGTTTTATCTGGATAGAGAGTTCAATTGCAAAAAGTGTGGTAAAACAGAAATATGGACTGCTGAGCGGCAAAAATGGTGGTACGAGGTGGCAAAAGGTAGTTTTGAAACTACTGCTGCTGTCTGTCGTGAATGCAGAGATAAGAAAAAGGCCTATGTAGATCAACAAAAGGCACATTTAGAAGAGCTAAAAAAGAAGAAGCCACATCAAAATGAGAAGTTCTTTAAAAAAACATAACAATCGCAACCAAAACGGGCTATCGCCCTCGACTCGCTACGCTCGCGTTTGTTGCGGGCGTTATGAGTAATCGATGAATAGGGCGGAGTTGGCGCTAGTTGCAATATATTTTACCTCCGCCGTATTCGGAGTCGTAAGTGCGCAAATATTCTCTTATGAACATTCGCTTTTGCTGGCATTTCCCGCATTGGCAATCTCAGGGTTTGCAGCGTTCGGACATTTTATTACGCTAGATGATGATATGCCTGGTGAGTGGTCTAACCCGGAAGGGTCTAAAGAAATCTGGCATGAATCACTTAGGTGGCTAGCTATAAAGGTAGTAGCCTTCATTGTTCCCTTTGTATTGGTGAAAATTTAATGGTTCTTAAATACACTCATAACAAACGCAGTCACACCGGCCTGTCGGCCTCGACTCGCTACGCTCGCGTGTGCTGCGGGCGTTAGGTTTCCAGATCAAACTCAAGGAATGATGATGCTTCATAAGTTACACCGGATATCTGCTGTCGTTATCGGAGCATTCGTTCTCGTCCATTTAATTAATCACCTCTTTATACTTGATGGTGTTCAATCGCATATCGAATTCATGGATGCCTTTCGTCAGGTATATCGGCATATGATCGCAGAAAGTATTCTGTTACTTTGCGTCATCTTCCAAATATTCAGTGGCATTTATTTTGTCTGGCGTCGTTGGGGGCAGCGTTCAAGTTTCATTGAAAAAGCACAGGCATTCTCTGGTCTATATCTAGCGTTCTTTTTCCTTAATCATGTTGGTGCTGTCTTGTACGGCCGGGTTATAGCGCAATTAGACACTAATATTTATTTTGGTATCGCGGGGTTCCATAATCCTCCGTTCCATTTTTATTTTATCCCGTACTATTTTCTTGCGGTGGTGGCAATCTTTGTCCATATTGCAGCCGCGTTTAACTGGTTATGTCGTAACAAAATATCGTCTTCACTCCGCAGTAAGCTGGCCTACACCATTATGGCAACAGGTTGCTTGTTGTCATTGTTGCTAATATTGGGTTTTAATGGGTGGTTCAATGAAATTGTCATTCCACAAAAATACAATGACTTCTATGGGTAAAAACCTAACAAGTTTAGCCAGCATCGCCCACGGAAAAATACCCGTGGGCTGGACTCGCTACGCTCGCCGCTGCTAAAGGCGTTAAATGCCTATGAAGAAAATCATCGCCAATATATTTACCAGCTCTGTTTATTCATCGTTCTTGGGTAGCGTGGTAGTCTTTGTAGGAATGATTGTTTCATTCATGGGCGATGGGTGGGATCTAATAGGTGATGCAATTGGTGGCGCTGTGCTGTTTTATTTTGTTACGGCCATTGCATCATGCGTAATAGCAATGTTTGTAGCCGGGCCGGTTTATGTTGTTCTGGCTAAATACAAAATGGCCAACTATTACACCTCATTCTTACTTGGTTTGGCGGTCACGTTCGTTTGTTTCGGGTTTTCCGCTTCTTTAGAAAATCTATATTGGAATTTGGCGGGTGGTGTAACTGGGTTCCTTTTCCACTACCACTACATTAATAAGCCTAGTTGGGTGGGTAGCCAGCATTTAACAAGGCCATCAAATTGACGGCTTTTCCGTCGCTTGTTTTGTGGCTTAACGCTACGCTACCACAAAACAATCAACTACAAAGCCGCAATTTATGGCGGCGTTATAGCTAAAAATATGAAAAAGCTAATACTAATTCTGCTCCTTATCCCGATAGTTGTGTATGCGGATAAGCTTAGTGACGAGCCTCTGGCTGGCGTTAGTCAGGAAGGTCTTTATGTAGTTAGAATCAATAACGCAGAAGAGAATGTGTTGGGCAAGGGCATTGCAAGGATTTATAGACTTGATGGTGAAGTGTACAAAAAAGTAAGTGAGTTTTTGCTAAAAAAGTCCATGTGGCTGCCCACTAACGTACTGATCTCTTCTGCTGGTAATGTATACACTCTTAGCGACAGGGCCTCTGATGATGCACTCACAATATATGGATTGGATGGAAGGCTAATAAAATCCTTGACTTTGGATCAGTTGATAATTGGCTACCAAGAAGACCCCGAAATGTTTAAACAAACTATCTCTACAGTTCGTTGGCTTTGCCCAGGGTTTAAGCCTTGGATTCACGGAGACTTATTGATAGCTAAACTTTCTTCAGGCGATTACTTATCTGTGGAAGATGGAAATTTTGAAATATTCCAACAGGCTGATCGTAAACCATGCTCAAGATAGGCTATAACAAGGGTGGCCAAGACGCGGCTATCGCCGCTGGACGGCTTACGCTGCGCTCCAGCCGCCCTTGCCACCGGCGTTATGTGAAATTATGAATCCAAATCCTAAGCTAAATATCGAAAAGTATGAGGTTGAACTTGAGGAAAACGTCATCACCTTTCATTTAGTAGAGCATGAAGGAACACTACTTGGTGAAGCCGTATTTAAACGCGTATGGGGACATCAGTTTTCAAATGTTCTAAGCGGGAACTATGTCGTAAGTATAAAAGAGTGCTCACCTGAAGAGTTTCATAAAAAATATACTCCGGCATTAGAAGAGTATCAGCAGTGTGGATTTCCATTTAATGCCTATAAACCTGCGGAATTTTGTGCTGACATTGAGAGGCGGTCACTTAAACCTATTATCATCACTGGCCAATATGGCTTTTCGGGTTGGGTTTTATGCGCGGATGTACGAATTACCTTGGGGGGCTCTGAGGTGTCGTACCAATGAAGTCACATAACAAGTGACTATGGTCGAAAGTCAACCTCTTAGGCCATTTTCTCGTCCCAATAAGTGTTGTTTTTTACCATCGTATTTAGGATTGTTAGTTGTTTTCGCATGCAGGCAATTAGGGCTACTTTTTTTGGCTTACCTGCTGTCACCATTCTCTCGTACATGGGTTTCAGTTTTGGATGACACTGAATTGCTGACATCATAGACACGAACAGCACTGTGCGAACTCTGTGCCTTCCACCACGAATGTAGCGCTTTCCTTGAAAGCTACCGCTGTCGCGATTCATCGGCGCAATGCCTACCAGTGCGGCGATTTCTTTTCTATTCAACTGACCAAGCTCTGGCAGCTCACTCATCAGTGTGTAGGCCAATACATTTCCGACACCTTTTGCGCTTAATAGGAGATCGCGTTTCTGCCGCCACTCAGCAATGCTGTTGATCAGTTTGTCGAGTGCTTTATCGATACTTTCCAGCTCCTTTTTTATTGCTTTCGGTATCGCTTGAATAGGCTTGTGAACAGACTTTGGCATGCGCTTAAGTCGATTCTTCTGCATAGTGCTCATTTCTAAGCACTGGCTTCTGACAACGAGTAAGTCACTGATAGCCCTAAGTTTTTCGGGCTTAATTGATGACAGTCGCGGCTTCATGGCCTCCCCAAAATGGGCAATATCCATGGCGTCTAGTTTGTCTGTTTTTGCTACTCGGCCAGCAGACTTAGCAAAGCTCCTGACGTGGCCTGGATTGCACACGACAATGGGAATCCAGCCTTATGAGCTGCGCAAACGAACTCCAGTTCCAGCCGCCCTGTGGACTCTATGAGCACACGTTTAGGTTTAAGTTTCTGTATCCGTTTAAGAGCGTCTTTGATGCCAGCTGTGTCATTACTGACGCTGAAAAACTGGCCAATAGGTCTCACATAAATATCGAGTTGCTTGCTGCTTGTATCGATACCAACATTGATCTCTGACGTATCCATAAGATAAGCTATCTCCGCCTTGCTATTCGGGCTCGAGGCCCACATGACTATTCGAGTTATGCCTAGTGAGTGTCTATCACGTTCATACTTGTTATCGGTCTTAACGAACCTGGCAATCATCGAACTGTGATAAACAAGGCCTTCGGTGGCCGCCGAAGGTGGGTCTCAATTTACCCGTTAGCGAAAAGGATGTTCAACACCAAAATGGCACATTTCCAACCATACAAGGTAAGTCAGCAAGGGCCTGCGGCCTGGACGCGCTAACGCGCGCCCCTGCTTACGGCGTTATATGAAGGAAAGAGATGGGGCTTGATACTGTAGAACTCCTTATGGAAATAGAGGAGGAGTTTAATATTAAGATCTCCGATGAAGATGCGGCTGGCCTAGGAGTCCTAGGTGATCTTTCAAGGCATGTTGTAAAAATGGCAGCAGATCAAAGGCAAATAGATATAAAGTTCGAAGTTGTACTACGTAAGATCATAGATATTCTTGTCAGCAATTACGGCATACCAAGAGAGAAAATTAATTCAATGAGTCATGTAGTAGATGATCTTGGTCTTGATTGAGTCATATAACAAACGCAACCAAACCGGCCTGTCGGCCTCGACTCGCTGCGCTCGCGTTTGTTGCGGGCGTTAGGCATCAGATGGAACAGTACGAAGAAATTGAACCGAAGCCGCTCCCAAGGTGGGTAACAATACCGCTAGGGATATTGTTTGCGCCATTTACCTTTATATGTGTTATCGGTTCTGCAACGCTACTGGTTGCACCTAATGTACCGCCTACAGTACTCACTGTTTCGTTAGGCAGCATTTTCTTAGCTGGCAGCCTATGGGTGTTTTACCTCTCGTTGCGCTTACTGTTTGTAAATCCAAAAGGTAGCACCAAGTTTATTTCACCGGTAAGCTTAAAAATAATAGCTTTGGTTTTCGCAGCCATACCCATAATTTCAATCGTCCTTGGTACCTTCTGGGAAAAGCCAGTCGTACATAGCATTATGACCATTGCATATATTGGTATAGTGTTTCGTTTGTGGGGTGTGGCAAACCTTCGGGGGCAAAATGCCTAACAAGCGGCTCTTGGTAGCCGCACAAAAGACGTGCGGCGGGACGGCTACGCTATCGCTTCGCCGCCCCAAAGCCGGGCGTAAGATGAAATTTAAGCTGATGCAAATGTTGATGGCTTTGGTAGGAATTATCTCTTTAGAAGTTTCCGCTGAGAGAGATAATTTTTGGGATTACAGCTATCAACAGTGCTTTCAATCAGCAGATGTTGTAATTGAAGGTAAAGTTATAGATTACGAGAAAGTGGGCTACAACGGGAATGAACAGTTTGGTTACACGCATTACCTTATTTCTATTGAAGTCCTCAAGTCTATAAAGGGCTTTGAGGGCAAAAGCCTACAGTATCATGTTTGGTATGAGGGCAAGGAACATGGTATTGAGGGCAGCAGTTTATTTTGCCTTTGCTTAAATCAAAAAGTTGACCTTGGCGACCCAGAGGGTTTTGGCCGCCTTTCCCTTGGTGAGCATTATAAAAATTATTTACATCGCCGTGAGACAGGTGAAGTAAAACCAATTGACGAGTCAGATAAAAACTATGTCCCATACTGTGGCGCCTAACAAGTCGGTCTTGCATCGCACCAGCAAGCTGGCGCTTGGCCTTCGTTACGACGCGCTAGTGCCTTCACTCGGCTGCAAACCTCGGCGTTACAAATATCTGGCCGATTGGTATCTTTTAAGGCAATAATTTGTATATATACAATTTGTTAAATTATGTTTTATTTGACCACAACATTAATATCAATAATCGGTATTTTACTTTTTATACATACTTGAGGTTATTATGAAAACAAAGGCTATCGTAATTTTAATGTTTGTTATTATTCTGGCAGGTTGTGCTAGAAATCATCCGGCACCTTCTTTGACCAATAATCCTCAAGATAGCATTATTTCAGAATTTGGTAGTATTAATGTCTTAAAAAGTGCGAAAGTAAATGTTCTACCATTAGAGAGTAAAAAATATAGTATTCAGCCTCATGATCCTATAGTTAATTTCGGCGAGTATATGTCAAATTACAAGGTATTCTCAATGGATCTAGCTGAGGGCGACACTTTCAATGTTGATATAACTTCTATTTGCAGTTGTATCGGTTTAAATAAAAGAATTCTTGTTCCAAGAGCCTATGTAGTTAATGCTGATGGAAATGTTATTGAAACCATGGCATCAAAGTATAGGTCGGAATTAAGTTTTGTAGGATATTCGCTTTCTGGCACAGTTAAAACGGAGGGTATGTATTTCCTTGTAGTGGCAGCTAACAATTCTAATCCTGGTAAGCCGGTGGCGATGGATACAGTTCAGGTAAATGGATATATACCTACAGGTATTCGTATTTCGAATAATAGCAGCCCTTACGGTCAAATGTTTATTCATGGACGTATTACCAAATAAGCGCTTTTGTGTTGATGCCAATTCTGTGTTGTAACAAGGGGCTCAATTTGTCGCCTTGCGGCGCAAATTAGCCCGGCGCTCGAAATAAGTCTAAATCTTGTACTTTGCTACGAAGCACTGTTCTTGGGGCCCCTTGCGCAGCGGTGAGCGGAAGTCGGATTTTAGAGGGCAACTTGGCATGGACGCCTAATTGGCAGCGCTTTGGCTCCTGCCACTGCTGCATTAGCACTTCCCTGTGCGTCAGCGATGATCAGGCAGGAGCCTGTTTTCGCGACCCCTGCAATCCGACTGGAGCTAACGTACCCGATAGGGCACGTAGCCGGGGTACGTTTCTATGACGCAAAGTACGCGTGGTCTTCGCGTTGCTACGGCTGGTTCGTTTTCTATGACGCGGAAGGCGCGTGGTTTCCGTTACACTGCGGCTCGTACAAAAAGAAAATGAACAAACGCTAAAATTCAAGATTACCAGCTCCTTGATTCCCTCGCAGAGGGAAAAATTGATTCTCGTTGCGTGGAAAAGAGAAGGTTCAGGGGCAGTGGCGTTTATATAGTATGGTGCATAACATCGAAAAGCTCATGAAACACAGTTCAATAGGTTGGTAACGCTAGTTATCCACAGTAACTACACCTAAAAATCAAAAAAGTACGCATAAGAAAAGATTATGTAAAGTGGAGCTGATTGTTTTATGATCGGTGAAATCAATTAAAAGGGGGCTGTGGATAAGTGAATGTTAAAAACGTTTTTCTACAGCCTCGCTAGGCTTCACAATAATCTGTTTAGAGGGAATTTAAAGTGAAAGTTTTACCATCAGTATTATTAATAATACTAAGTACTCTACTTGTTGCCTTCAGCGGCATAGCGTCTGGGTTACATTTCCCTAGTTCCGGGGACAGTAGAGACATTCTCGTACTTGCTATAGGAATGGCGGGTATTCTTGTCGGAGTGCTAGCAATTAAAGAGCTGGAAAGAATAAACAAAATGCTCATTAGCAATGATGACAAATTAAAAGGACATCCACTCTAATTATGTAACCTTCAATCAATGCTTTATTGCGGGCGTTAACCAAATAATCTAGAGGCAGCCCATGAAATCGTGGCTTATCACAATAATTGGCTTGTTAGGCGCTTGGTATTACACCGATCTAGCCAGCAAATCAAACTTCTATGGCGTGCTATGCCCAATTCTAGCTGGGCTGTTTCTCGTTATTTTGATAGTCAAAATTGTCGCTATGATCGGGCCTGAAAATGGGCGGGGTAGCGGAGATGGTGGTGGTGGCTTTTTCGACGGCGGCTTCGGTGGTGATGGCGGTTGTGGCGGTGATTGAGGTCAGATCTTGGGACAGGTCGCTTAACAAACCAATCCGCCGCAACTTGTTTGATTTGTTTGACCTTCGTTGCGCGTTCGTCGCGTTCGGGTCGGGTGTTTAGGGCGCCAAACAAAAAAATACATGGTAAGCATGGCTAAGTTAAAAGAACAACTGCTGTCAACATCCGTTAACAATTTTGGAAGTGCGGCAAGAGCGGCAAGTTTGCTCATATTGTGCGGCGCTAGTGTGGCTGCGTTCGGTTATGTATTGATTACTATTCCAGCGCTGCAATGTCACGCTTTTTTCTTTTATCTATCAATTTTTTGGTTGGCCGCCGAGGTCGCTGTAATAGCCTACTTATATCGCTACAAAAATATTCCAAGATTCGCTAGAGAAGCTGTTGTAATTTCACTATTGATAGCTAATTTTTGGTTTATTTTATTTGTCTTTAGTCTGCAAGCCTGCAACGCATAAAGAGATTGCATCGCAAACGAGATTAAGCACTTAGGCTCCACGAGAGCCTGATGCTAGTAGCACCACGACAATACCCGCGTAATTTTTTGCCCGTGATTCATCTCTGTGGATGAGCATTTATAGCGTACAAACGGCGTGTCGCCCCAGCCAATTAGTATGCTTATTGACTTGTGATTTAATAACAGTTGCTTAATATGGATGTCCTCACTGAAGAGTTGCAAGATATTCCAAAAAATCGTTGTATTAAAGTTAAGGGGTGTAGGGTGTTTGCATGGAGTTCATAGTCTTCTATTTTTTGTTAAGTTGGTCGCTTTCCTACTGCTTGATTAGGCTCGCAAGAAGATTTGCAAGGTCAAATAGGCGATTTTTGTTTTCACTCATAAAGTGTATTTTCTTAACTCCAACAATTATCGTGGGCGGACATGGGCTTGCGCCAGTTCCAGCTTGGCTTCCAATTGTTGCATTTGGTACTTTCGATGCGCCTGTTATTGTGGTGTCCCTAGTGTTAATGTTTGCAGCTTTTATGCTTTTCTTTAAGTACGAAAGAATGCGTTAGCGGATTGTAGTTTTTGTGAGCAACGTTTTGTTGGTGTGGCTGAGCTTCTACTAATCAAAGGTCTGAAGATCTAGATTGTGCATTGTATTGGAATTGCCGGCTTAAGGTTTTCAAGTGGTTTTTTAATAATAAAGGCAAAAGGTATGCTTCATAGAATGTTTGCTTTAATGGTTGCTGCTGCATTGTGGTCGGCTGGCGTATTTTCTCAAGAAGTGTTGCATAGCTACCCGTCGTCTGGAATAGACGTTGTAAAGACCGATAGGATGTTCGCTGTGGAAGCGACCGGACAAAAATTAAAATTTGATATTTTAGATAGGGACGTGTTGGCCACTGCTTTCGTACATCGAGACGGTCGCAATCCGTATACAATGCTGGAGGCCTTCTCGGAGCAGTTTTTTGCGCGGATCTATTCTTCGGTGCAAGGATATAGCGTTATTTCCAGAAATGAGGTGCAAAGCGAGTATGCCAATGGCGTGGCTTCTGGCCAAGAATACGTCATAGAATTTTCAGATGGGAAGTGCGAGTTGTATTTGGCAAGTGCGTTAGGAAAAAATACTTATGTGTTTTTCAATATATCTGACGAGATCAATAAAAGTGCCGGTTGTGAAGGTGCTTCTGCTAAGTTGCGAAAGGCTGCCAATGATGTGATGTCAAGTATCTCCGTTGATGGCTAGTCTTTGATTGTGATGCCGGCGCGCTGGTCGAATGCTTGAAGTACTTGATTTTAATAACGCCACGCCAATACCCGCGTAATTTTTTGCCCGTGATTCATCTCTAACACTTCAATCTTGGTTGCCCCCAATTTCCCCAATACCTTTTCAGTGGGCTTAAGGTTGTCGTTGTTTGAAACGAGGCTGGTGAACCACCGGCACTGATCTTTGAATGCATGGCTTTCTTTGGCCATTTTCTTTAGAAATAATTTTTCCCCACCGTTACACCACAACTCATTCGCGCTGCCGCCAAAATTTAACGCAGGTGATTCGGAGTGGGATGCTGCTTGTTCGCGGCTAAGGTTGTGCACCTTGCGACGGTTCGCTTTTAGCGCGTCTTCGGCGGAGGCGTGGAAGGGCGGGTTGCAGACGCTGAGATCGAAGTGTTCATCCGGTTGAATGATGCCTTCAAAAATTTTGTGTTTGTCTGGCTGCAGTCGCAGGGCAATTCGCGGTTGTAGTTTGGGATTGTGATGTAAGACTCGGGTAACGTTGTCTATTGACGTGGCACTGATGTCGGTGGCGATGCAGTGCCAACCGTACACCTTTGCGGCGAGCAAGGCATACACGCCGTTGGCGCCGGTACCGATGTCGAGCATTTTGATTGCCGCGCCTGATTCTGGTGCTGTCTTTGGTTCAGGCAGCCCAAGCAGCTCCGCCACATGGTGCAGGTAATCGATTCGGCCGGGGATGGGTGGGCAGAGCGCACCGTCGGGGATGTCCCAGTGTTCAATACCATAGTGATAGCTAAGCAGCGCCGCATTGAGTGCTTTTACCGCAATAGGGTCGGCATAGTCGATCGTGGGTTGGCCCTGAGGGGTGGCAGCAACAAATTCAGCCAAGCTTGGCATATGGGCAAGCAGTGCAGGAAAGTCATAACCGTGCCGATGCAGATTGCGAGGATGGAGTTGCTTGGCGTTATTACTTTTGGGTTTATGGCTGCTCACGAGCTGACTCTGTGCGGTGATAGTGGTGCCATTGTAGAAGATTGTTGTGGCGCTGTAATGAAGTAGGTATGCAGAGTAGCCCCACTGCGTGTGCAGTGGGGCGCTTGGTCGAGTTTGCAGTTGTTAGCGCTTGACGATGGGCAGTTTAATTTGTGAGCGGTGTGCGTCCGATTGATGCACGCTATTCCTGGCGACAACGGCTTCGGTGGCCAGCGCATTGTTACCGCCCGTGTTGAGGTTGCGCATGTATTGTGGGAATTTGCTGGAGGAAATTTCGACGCGAATTTTGTGGCCCTTCTTGAACAAGTTGCTGGTACTCATTGGGCTGAAGGTCAGTTTATAAACTTTGCCAGCCTGCATCAGTGTCGGTTTGTCGAAGCCGTCGCGATAGCGGACCCGCTGGATGGTGTCATCGATGTTGAACGCGCGGCCGTCAGGATAGACGTCCACTAGTTTGATGGTAAAGTCTGTGTCTTTTGCGCTTGAGCTGACGAAAATGGTGGCCTCGATGTCACCGGTAACTTCGGTGTCTTGGGCGAGTGGGGCTGAGGTGTACACCAACACATCGTGCCTTGCTGCTATGCCCCGTTGGTCATAGGAACCGCCGGGCGAGGCGCCACCGTTGCAGCAGACGCCGCCGCCGAGTGCGGGCACTGGGTTCATTGGGTCGTAGGTGAAGCTGTCTGTAGACGCTTGCGAGGGCGCAACGTCTAACAATTGGCCATCGCCATAGAGGCTGTTGGCCGACCCATTGCTGGCAAGGTAGAAGGTTTTGTAGGTAATGTTCTTTGGTGGCCAGCTGTCTGCGGTCTGCCATGTGTTGCTGCCCATGGTGAAGTATTTGACCTTGGCGTGTTTTTTCGCAAAGGATTTCTCGTCCTTTTTCATCCAGTGGTCGAACCAATCGATTACGAGCTGGTTTGCATCGAGTTTTACGCGGCCCATATTGCGTTCACCCACAATCAAATCGGTGTGCTTTGGCAGGCGCCAAAATGCGCAGTGTAAATTGGGCGCTATGACGGCGTATTGATTTTCGCGCACGGATTTGTCTGATGCTTTGGTGCGCACATAGTTGAACAGTTCTAAATTTGGTCCGATTGAAACGTCGTACCAGCTATTCAGCCAGAGCGCGGGCACCCCAAAATCCATACCTTCTTGATAAAGGCCGCCCTCAAACCATGCAGCATCATTTGGGGTCCTTTGAATCATGTTTGTGTAAGGCCCTTTGTTGGCGGCAATGCTGTCTAGTAAATTCACCAGAGGCAGCGTTTGCATGTGTTTTTTCCAATCTATGTTTGGCATTTTTGCATTCAAATCATAGAAGTGCCGAAGCCTGCGAAGGTCGTCTTCAGTGCTGCCAGGCAGCATGCGTGGGTATTGGTTTTGTTGTACGGAGTAGAGCCAGATGGCGAACAGCGATTGAAAAACCCCGCCCTTGTACCAGTTGCCCTGTTCTTGAAATCGGCCAATCTTGCCAATGCCGGCACCGGCAGCCGCGGGAATCATGGCGGTGTGGGCAGGGTGATTTTGCGCAGCCAGCGCGAGTTGCCACTCGGCAGAGGAAGAGCACCCTAGGGTGCCCACCTGTTTATCTGACCAGTCTTGTTGGGCGATCCAGCTCAAGGATTCATAGCCATCAGTTTGTGGCCGCCCCAGAATTTCCCAGTCGCCTTCCGAGTAATATCTGCCGCGCTCGTTTTGCACGACAAAGGCATAGCCGTTATCGAGTGCTAGATTGGCGAATTGCAGCGTGGAGCCCGACAGGGTGTTTACGTTGTAGGGGGTTTTCACGAAGATGGTGGGCACTTTACCTGTGCGGTCTTTAGGCAGGTAGACATCGGTGGCTAGTCGAACGCCGTCTTGCATGGGCACCATGTGCAGCAGCGTGATGTCGGCTTTATCAGCGATTTGATGGTAGGCATCGCAGGCTTTTTTGTCGTCTAGCGCGAGATTTGGCAGTGCACAGACATCGGCCATTGCCGATGCCGACGCGAGTAGTGTTGCCATCATTGGCAGTGCGTATTTCATTTTCATTGAAAGCATTAGCTATCTCCTGTGCGTGCGCCGACTATCTTTTGCTCGCGATCCATTCATCAACCATGTCTTCCAGTACATCCAATGGCACGGCGCCGGAGCCCAGTACCAAGTCGTGGAAGGCGCGAATATCAAATTTATCGCCCAGTTCTTGGGTGGCGCGTTGGCGTAATTCAGATATTTTTAGTTGGCCAATTTTATAGGCCAGCGCCTGGCCGGGCATGATGATGTAGCGGTCTACTTCGTTGACAATATCCTGCTCGCTTTTTGCCGCGTTGGCTTTGAAGTAGTCGATGGCTTGCCGGCGGGTCCACTTTTTGTAGTGCATGCCGGTGTCTACCACTAAGCGCACGGCGCGCCACATTTCATAGGTGAGCTGACCAAAGCGTGAGTAGGGGTCTTTATACAGCCCCAATTCATAGCCCAAGCTTTCGCTGTACAAACCCCATCCTTCTGTGAACGCGGTAAAGCCATCGTATTTGCGAAAGTTCGGTAGATCGCCCAGCTCCTGCTGAATTGCAATTTGTAAGTGGTGGCCCGGTACGGCTTCGTGCACCGACAGCACTTCCATTTCGTATTTCGGGCGCGTTTCGGGCTGGTACAAATTGACGTAGTAGTAGCCTGCGCGACTGCCATCGGCGGCGGGGCTGGAGTAGTAAGCGGTGGTGGTGTCTGGTGCCTGCGCCTCGGGAATGGGGCGCAAGCCGTAGGGCATGCGCGGCAGGTGGCCAAACAATTTTACCAACTCGGGGTCGATGCGCTTACTGATGGCGAGGTAGGCATTGAATAAATCATCGGGGTTGTCGTAGTAGAACTGCGGGTCGGTGCGCAAAAATTGCAGGAAGGCTTCGAAGTCGCCCTTGAATTTGACCTCTTTGATGATGTCGTGCATTTGCGCTTTGATGCGAGCCACTTCTGCTAGGCCAAGGGCGTGTATGGCGTCGGGTGTCATGTTGGTGGTGGTAAAGCTACGCGCGAGAAAGCTGTAGTAGTCTTTCCCGTTGGGCGTATCCCAAATGCCCACGGTGTCGCGGCACGCCGGTAGATATTCGTTAACGAAAAAATCGTTGAAGGTTTGGTAGGCCGGCAAGAGTTTGGTTTTAATGATGGCTTGCGCTTGTTGCTGCAGCGCGCGCTGGGTGGCTGGCGTGATGTTGTCGCTGATGTCGGCAAAGGCCTTATAGAAGGGGCTGTCTGTGGGCGTGTCTACCAATTGCATGGTCAGTTGCTTGGGAACGCGCGACATCACGATTTTTGGCGGCATGACGCCGGTGCGCATGCCCTCGCGCATGAGCGCGATATGGGTGGCAATTTGTTGATCGAGTGTATCCAGCCGTGCGAGCCAATCGCGGTAATCCTGCTCGGTATTGAGCGCGAGGAATTGCGTGAAGTTTTGGATGGACTGAATGCCGCCGCGCTGCGACATGGGGGCTAGGTAGCGTTGAAAGCGCTGGGCTTCTATTCCTTGGCGCAGCTTGCGCTGGTAGAGGTCGTAGTTAATGCGATCGGCGGGACTCAGCTGGCTGCGCTCAATTTTCTGCAACGCCGCTAGGGAGGTTTTCAATCGCTGCGTTTTTGCCTGTTCGGCAGCGATTGAGCTGTCGCCCCAGCGCCTGTTGAAGCGCTTTTCGCCGAGATAGGAGGCCCAGACGGGTTCGTGAGCGAGCGCCGATTCCCAGTCGGCATCGAAGAGCGCATGCAGTGCTTGGGTTGAAGGATTCGGGGGCGTTTGTTTGGGCCCCGCGTTGGCGAATGTGTAGGCTGACGTCGTCAATAAGACCAGCAGCGCGGTGATCGAGGCCTTCCAGTGCATAGCGGCATCCTTTTATCTGTTATTCGAATGTAGGCCTGAGCCTAGGTGAGCTGCCTATTGGATGCAAGGGCTGGCGCGGGTGGATGCAAGGGCGGGCGCGGGCTGCGGCGGTTTACGGGGTGAGACTGTGAGTGACCTTTGGCCGCCTCGGGCCTATAATGGCGGGCTTTCTGCCCCCTATTTGAGTTTGTGCCATGAGTCAGTTCCATGCGGCCGTCGATAAGCGCCGCACCTTCGCCATTATTTCGCACCCAGATGCCGGTAAAACCACAGTGACAGAGAAGCTGCTGCTGTTGGGCCAGCTGATCCAATTAGCGGGTTCTGTGAAGGGCAAGCGCGGGCCCCATGCCCGCTCTGATTGGATGAGCATGGAGCAGGAGCGCGGGATTTCCGTGACCTCCTCGGTGATGCAGTTCCCCTACCACGATCGCATCGTGAATCTGCTGGACACCCCGGGTCACGAAGACTTTTCTGAAGATACCTACCGCGTATTGACGGCGGTGGACTCGGCCTTGATGGTGATCGACGGCGCTAAGGGCGTGGAAGACCGCACGGTGAAATTGATGAACGTGTGTCGCCTGCGCGATACGCCCATTCTGTCGTTTATCAACAAGTTGGACCGCGATATTCGCGACCCCATCGAGGTGATGGATGAGATTGAAGAGGTCTTGAATATCGCCGCTGCCCCCATCAATTGGCCGCT
Organism: Simiduia aestuariiviva; assembly: GCF_014192475.1. Taxonomy (GTDB): domain Bacteria; phylum Pseudomonadota; class Gammaproteobacteria; order Pseudomonadales; family Cellvibrionaceae; genus Simiduia; species Simiduia aestuariiviva. The sequence goes on along the minus strand of NZ_JACHXZ010000003.1, from coordinate 699,693 downwards.
GGCCTCGGGCTCGCTGTTTAAGGGCGTGTACAACCTCTATACCGATACCATCACCGTGTACGAATCGGGCCATGGCCACACCTTGCATGATTTCCGTGAGATCAAGGGCTTAGACAGTGACGAGGCCACGGCCCTGTTGGGTGATGACGCCGACGATATTCGCGATGAAATTGAGTTGGTGCGCGGCGCAACCCATAAATTTGATCGCGAGGCGTATTTAGCCGGCAAGTTGACGCCGGTGTTTTTCGGTACCGCCCTGTCAAACTTTGGCGTCAAGGAAATGCTCGATGGCTTTGTGGAGTGGGCGCCGTCGCCGCGTGCGCGCGATACTGAAACCCGCGTGGTGGACGCCAAAGAAGACAGCTTTTCCGGCTTCGTGTTTAAGATTCAAGCGAACATGGATCCAAAGCACCGCGACCGCATTGCCTTTATGCGCGTGTGTTCTGGCGCCTACGCCAAGGGTATGAAGATGCGCCACGTGCGCCTGAATAAAGACGTGAAAATTGCCGATGCGGTTACGTTTTTAGCGGGAGATCGCGAACAGGTCATTGAAGCTATCGCCGGTGATATTATCGGCCTGCACAATCATGGCACCATTCAAATTGGCGATACCTTTACCGAGGGTGAAGATTTAAAATTCACCGGCATCCCCAATTTCGCGCCGGAATTATTTCGTCGTATTCGCTTAAAAGACCCGCTCAAAACCAAGCAGTTACAAAAAGGCTTGCAGCAGTTGTCTGAAGAGGGCTCCACGCAGGTATTCTTCCCACTCGCCAACAACGACATTATTGTGGGCGCCGTGGGTGTGTTGCAGTTTGAAGTGGTGGCGTATCGCTTGAAGGACGAATACAAAGTTGATGCGATTTATGAGCCCATTAGTTTAAGCAGCGCGCGCTGGGTTGACAGTAAAGACGCTAAAAAATTCGAAGAGTTTAAGCGCAAGTGCAATGACAATTTGGCAATAGATGGCAGTGGGCATCTGAGCTACTTGGCGCCGACGCGGGTAAACCTGTCGCTGGCTGAGGAGCGCTATCCTGACGTGCGTTTCCGTGCGACCCGCGAGCACTAATTCTTAGTGCTAGGGAAAATGGCGCGGCGCTTATCCACGGCAAGCAAGGCTTGTTGCGGTCGCGCGGCCGCCGCTTTACACAGCCCCCGAAATAAATCGCGCTGGGCTTTTTTGTAGGGCAAATATTCGGGGTGCCATTGCACACCAATGGTGAAGCCATCGTTGGCTTCCACCGCTTGCACTAAATCGTCTTTATCGCGCGCCACAATGTTCAAGCCTTCACCGGGTGTGGCGATGGCCTGTTTGTGCAAGCTGTTGACCTTCAAGTGTTTGCGCTGCGTCAGTGATGCGAGTTGCGATCCGAGCGATACGCGCACCGATTTTGAGGGCGTAATAAAATTGCGGTTGCTGGTGTGTTTGCGCAGTGGCCGCACGTCACCCAACAGATTGCCGCCTTTCACCACGTTTAATAACTGCGCGCCCCGGCAAATGCCGAGCAAGGGCAGGTTTTTTGCCAGTGCTTGTTCCACTACCGCAATTTCAAAGGCGTCGCGCGCGGGGTCGTAGGGGTGCCCCAAGATGTTGTCACCCTTGTAGTGCTCGGGTTGAATGTCGCTGCCACCGCCGATGATGACAGCGTCCACTGGCCGATCTAACTTGGGCTTGGCGGGGCTGATGTAGTGGGGCTTGGCACCGAGCCAGCGCAACAGGCATTGGCTGGCCCACCAGCCCGCTTTAAAGCCGCGATCGGGCCCTGTAACCGCAATGTGTGGGCGTGGATTTATTTCAGCGGCTTTCATAGTGTTTGGCATTGCGGTGTTCATTGAGGCGTTCATTGCGGCTTTCATTGAGATTGCGGCTTTCATTGAGATAGGGCCTCCTCGGCGCGCGCTTCCCATTGGCTGTCCAGATGATGGCCGAAGCGATCTAGTTCTTCGCTGTAGGCGCTGCACATTTGCGCTAGTCGCTCTTCGTCAGCGGCCAACCACTCTACGGCGAGCCACTCGTGCCATGCGATATGAATACCCCAGTTGGGATTATCGATATCGGAATTGGGCAGGCGAAAATGGAATGTGGGGCGCGCTTTGATACGCGGATCATTCATTTCTCGCACAATGGTTTTTTCGCGCAGGTGTTTAAATAGCGGCAACAAATCCAGACTTCGGTTGCGCGTGGGGTTGTGCTCCACATAATCGCCAATGAGTGTGTCTAGATCTGGCGCATAATCGTCTGCGATGACTTTTCGAATATAGTTTTCATCAAAGTGGCGAATGTGGGGCGTCAGTTTGCGGGCAAAGTTTGGGCGCTCGCGCGCGACGATGCCGTCGTATAAACACAGGTAGGCCTGCAAGTGGCGCAAAATTGTGCTGGTTTCCAGATCGGGCAGGTCGGGATTTAAATGCATGCCAAAGGCGTACTGCGGAGCCTTGTGGGTACCCAGCGCGCCCTGGTCGCGCAGATCGGCTACCAGTTCGTTGATGGCGTCGAGTTGGGTGACGGGCACCGGCGGTGTCACCAGCTCCCAGGGCACCCAATTTTCTGCCAAATCTTTGATGATGCCGCCCGCGTCATCCAGTGGTGAAGGCAGGCGCATCTCGCAGGCTTGTTGGTAGGCTTTCTTCACCGGCGATGAATCCAGCTCAATGGTGAAGTCGCCTAGGCGGGTGTCTAGTACGCCGTATTCGAGCGAACCTTGCAGGGATTCGTCGCCGCCAAAATGGCGCTTGACCGCTGCCACTATGTGCAGCGGTGTGAGGCCTGCCATTTCAATTTCGATACCGACCTTGCGCACCTTGCCTTCGTGGTTAAGGCGCTCGGGTGGCAATTTGCAGGTGTTATGTAAGCGTGTCATGGTGTTTCCGGCGTTGATCATAGTGTGTGTAAGCGCTGCGTTAGGCCGCCAAAATAGCGCGCAACATCCAGGCGTTTTCTTCGTGCTGGCCAATGCGCTCGGTCAATAGATCGGCGGTCTTCACATCTTCTAATTCTTCTGCCGCGCTCACGGCAATGCGTAGGCTACGGGCGCAGCGTTCATTGTCGTCGGCCAGCTGTTGAATCATTTGTTCGGCGCTGGGTTTGCCGTTTTCTTCAATAATGTCGGTCAGCTTGGCAAACGCGGTCAGGCTGCCGGGCGCGACAAAGCCGAGTGCGCGAATACGCTCTGCAATGACGTCGATGGCGCCCGTTAAGTCTTGGTATTGCTCTTCCGTTAATTTGTGCAGGCTGTAAAACAGTGGGCCAACCACATTCCAATGGAAGTTCAGGGTTTTTAAATTTAGCAAGAAGGTATCGGCCAGCGCTTTGGATAAAAATTTCGCCAGCTCACTGCGGTCGGCCCGCTCGATGCCATTCTCTGTGTTTTGCTCTTTCGGTTTAGTGCTTAATAGCGTTGCGGTTGACATAAATGCTCCTGAATATGTGATGTTGGTGAATGTTGTTCGACATCCGTGATGTAGCGCGGGTGCGCAACGCGCACCCCGTTTGCTTAGCTGTTAACGTGTAAGCGATTAACCACGGCATCGACATTGGATGTGTTTTCGGCGATGGCTTCGGCCAATTCTTTTTCAGCGCCTGAGCTAACTTCGCCAGAAAGAATTACTTTGCCTTGTTCAACTTCGACTTCAATGCTTGAGCCGGACACTTCGGTGTCCATTAATAGACGCGCTTTTACCAAGGATTCGGTTTTTGCGTCTTTCATATCCGCGAGCATGGAGTCTGTTAGGCTTGAGCGAGACGATATTTTCAATTGGTTGTCTACGCTTTTTACGCCATCGACATTAAGTACCAACTCTTCGGCAAGGTGTTTGTCAATTTCGCTGTCGACAACGCCACTTAGGGTAACCACACCGCGCTCAACTTGCGTATCTATGGTGAAATTGTTGAGATGCCTGCTCATCAACAGGGTTGCCTCAGATTTTCCATCGAGCCATGCATCTTTTAATGCGCGCTGCTCGTCGGACATGTGTTCTCCTGCATATGCACCCACTGAAAGGGTGGTGGAGAGTAGTGACGCGCAAAGTATGCGTTTGGTAAATTTCATAGCATGCTCCCTTATGACAGTTAATCTTCAAATGAACATTCTTGCACTCGACACCTGCGTGCCGTTGCTGTTCATCTGTAGGGTTGCAAGTGCTGTGCCAGAAGAAAATGGTGCGTTTTTGTAGGGTTTTATAGCGTTTAGAGGAATATATGTACTTGTGGTGCCGGCAGGTCTGAAAATTATGCAATGGGTGCTGTAATTTTTACCTACCCATTATTTAGCGGTAGGCGTGGTCACATTTCGTGTACTGCTCGATATTGCTTGAGCCGATCGATTAACATCTGCAGCCATGCAGTTTGTGCGGATAGGTCGTAACGCGTGCGTTGGTTTTGGATTTTCGATAACGCTAAAAGCTGATCTTTCTTTTGCCGAGTTTCTAGGGCAATGAGGGTGCTGAGCAGTTCTTCAGTGGGCGCTTGTAATAGACTTTCCGCGTGCAGGTAGCCGATTCGCGCCCATTGGCAGTCGTGGGTATTGTTTACGCCGATGTTTGTCAGCTGTAATAAGTGGCTGTGCAGAGATTCTAATTCTTGTAGCAGTTGTTTTAAGCGCGTTTTAGCTACGGTTTGTTTGGCAAGGTGGTAGAAGTTCTTGCCGGCTTTGCTTGCTGTGTATAGGGGAATAAATAGCGCGCTGTCGTCGGCGATGGTTTGAGGGTGTGCGTGTTGCATAAAATACTCCCGAGCAATGTTTCCCATGGTTTAGTTACTGTCTTGTCGCTTTTTGGCTGCTCTTTTATTGTACAATCAAGTTTTGTGCCAGTTAGACAAAGGGGCTCACATCAGGGCCTCACATCAGGGCCTCACATTAAGCGTGACATGCGTTGTTCACGGTGTGGGGGGCGCGATATTTTTACGCGGTGATTTTAGACGCGATAGTTACAGAAGGATTTAGGGATGCCTGCTCACCGGGTTGTATTTCGAGCGTTAACACAACATATCCAACAATTAGCGGAAAACCCGGTGCTCTCGGGTGCTCACCTGCTCAGCCCGTCGGATGATTGGGTGGCGGCGTTGCGCGAGCCAAATGTCGCACTCGGGTTGATTGAGGTAACGGGGCTCTCGGCGAGCGAGCAGGCCGCGCTGGAATCTATGGATTGGTCAGATGCCTGCGAAGTCATATTTTTCAGTGATGGGACGCCCAATCGAACGCTGGATACGGTGTGCTTAAAAAGTGGTGGATTTCATTTTAGATCGCCCGTGGCCCATGAGGCTGTCGTGGAGGCCGTGGCAGATATTTTGGCGGACCTTGAAACGGATGGCGGCGGCGGGGTTGAAGTTGTTAGCAGCGATTTGGATCAATTTGGACTGTTGGCGGGGTCTTCGCGGGTTATGCGCAAGCTCTATCGATCCGTGCGCAAAGTGGCCAGTGCCGAGGCCAATGTGTTGATCGTTGGCGAAAGCGGTGTGGGAAAAGAATTGGTGGCCAATACCCTGCATTTAGCGAGCCCTCGCGCTGCAAACCCCTTTGTGGCGATTAACTGCAGTGCCCTGAGTCCAGAGTTGGTGGAAAGTGAATTGTTTGGTCACGTTAAGGGGGCGTTTACCGGCGCGCAGCGGGAGCACCAGGGTGTTTTTGCACAAGCTGAAGGCGGCACATTATTTTTGGATGAAATTACCGAGATGCCGCTGGATCAGCAGGCGAAATTGTTGCGCGTACTTGAAACCGGTGAGTACCGTCCGCTGGGCAGTCAAACCGTAGCAACGGCCAATGTGCGTGTCATATCGGCGACTAACCGCGATCCAGAACAAGCCATTGACGGCGGCTTTTTGCGTGAGGATGTGTATTTTCGCCTGGCGCAGTTTCCCATTTATGTGCCGCCCTTGCGGGCACGGGGTGCCGATATTGCGGGCTTGGCTCGACACTTTCTCGCCTATCGCAATGCGGAGGACTCGGCCAATAAAACCATAAGCGAGGCGGCCTTGGCGAAACTCGCCGACCACACGTGGCCTGGCAATGTGCGCGAATTAAAGCACGCGTTGGAGCGCGCATTTATATTGGCCGATACGCAGATCAATGTTGAACACGTTGTGCTCGATGACAGCGTGGGGGCGGGCGTTCCCGCATCCTCCGATGTTCCCGCCGGGGTGCCGCTCGAGGACATTGAGCGCATGGCGATTGAGAACACGCTGGCGGAGAATGAGGGCAACAAGGTGGCGAGCGCCAAGCAGTTGGGCATTAGCGTTAAAACGCTGTACAACAAGTTAGAAAAGTATCAGGCCGGTGACGATCAATCTTGAGCCCTGCTGGTGCTTTAGCGAGAACAAGAGGGTGCCAAAACACTACAAAAGTACTAAAATCGCCCCTTCTCAGCCATTCTGACTAAATTATCGCCATGTCTGTCGTCCCCCTTTTGCCTGAAAACGCCCCTAAATTTGGCGGTCGCCTTACCCGCGCCTTCGGCAGAGGGCTGCTGCACCTACTGGGATGGCGGATGGAGGGCGAACTGCCCAACGAGAAAAAGTTGATGGTGGCTCTGGCGCCTCACACCTCTAATTGGGACTTTATTATCGCCATGCCGGTGATCATGGCACTGGGCATTCGGGTGTCTTACCTGATGAAAAAAGAGGCCTTTATTTGGCCTTTTAGCCTATTGTTTAAGTGGTGGGGCGGTATTCCCGTGGACCGGAGCGCCTCGCGAGATGTAGTGGGGCAGGTGGCCAGTTGGTATGCCGAGCACGATGCCGTGTGGGTGGCAATCACGCCTGAGGGCACGCGCAAAAAGGTCGGTCAATACAAGACGGGCTTTGTGCGCATTGCCCATGCGGCCAATGTGCCGGTATTGACCATCGCGTGGGATTTTCCCTCGAAGTCACTGGTGGTGGACCAACTGTGGACCACCACGGGTAATCACGAGGCCGACGCCGAACGCATTCGCACGCACATCAATGGACACTATCGCGGCGCCCAGCCCCAGTTCCAATAAGTTACGCAGATTCAATAGCTTAGAAGGTTTGAGTACTGCTTAGTTGGCTTCAATACCGTTTAAGTTAGCTTCAAACCTATTTAGATAGTTTCAAGACCGTTTAAAAAGTTTCAATACCGTTGAGAAAGTTTCAATACCGTTTAGAAAGTTTCAATAGTTCAGTCAGTTGAGAGCCTCATGACCCATAACCCCCAATCGTCGGACAAGCTGCCGCCAAGTTCAAATCAACCGGTTACCGAGCTGCCGCCGGGTTGGCCGCGCATGGGCAATGGCTTTACCCGCTGGCTCGGCCGCCTTGGCCTGCGGAGCATGGGCTGGAAAATTACTGGCGAGCTGCCCGATGCGCGCCAGCTCGTGATCGCTGGAGGGCCGCACACCTCCAATTGGGACTTTGTGGTGGCCATGTTTGCCATTCTGGCACTGGGCGTGAAGGTGTCTTGGTTGGGTAAGCACACGATTTTCCGTTGGCCCTTTACCGGCCTGTGGTACAAGTTGGGCGGCATCCCCGTGGATCGCTCGGCGGCCACGGGAATGGTGGAACAAGCGGTGGAGAGTTTTCGCGTCAACGCCAATCAAATCGTGGCGCTTATGCCCGAGGGCACCCGCTCAAAAGTGGATCAGTGGAAAACCGGCTTTTTGCGCATTGCAAAAGGCGCGGGCGTGCCCATTTTATTGGTGGGTATGGACTACCCCACTAAATCCATCCGCTTTGGGGATGTATTCACACCGGGGGAAGACATGATGGCTGATCTGGAGCGCGTGAAGGGGTTTATCCAGAGTTTTCGCGGTAAACGTCCGGCCATGCAGTAAGTGCTTACCCACCGGAGGGCTTAGATGGAGTGGGCTTGGTGGGTGTATCTAGCGTTAACTTGTGTGGCCTTTACGGCGGGTTTTGTATCCGCCATTGCTGGCGCTGGCGGGCTGATCGTATTGCCCGTGTTGCTATGGGTGGGCGTGCCACCGCTCAATGCTCTGGCGGTCAATAAATTTCAAAGTGTGTTTGGTACCCTTAGTTCTACCCTCAATTTTTTTCGCAAGGGCCACCTCGACCTGCGCCCCCTGTGGCCTGGTTTAGTTTGCGCGTTTGTGGGCGCCATCGTGGGCACCTGGTTAGTCCAGCGACTGCCTGCCGAATGGCTCACGCGACTGCTGCCCTTGCTCTTGTTCGTCTTGGCGCTGTATTTTGCGTTTTCCTCCGATATTTCCGATGACTCGCGCCATGCGCGGTTGTCACAGGGCCCATTTAACCTGCTGGCTGGGGGTGGTCTTGGGCTTTACGGCGGATTTTTCGGGCCCGGTATGGGGTCGTTTTACGCGGCCGCCTTTGCGCGCTGGCGGGGCATGCCAATGCGCGCGGCGACTGCCAGTACCAAGCCCTTTGTACTGGTGGTTAATAGCACTTCAATGGTGGTATTTGTGCTGGCGGGGTATCAGTGGTGGGGTTTGGCGGTGCTGATGGCGGTGGCCCAATTTGCCGGCGCGCGATTAGGGTCAAACTTAGTGATAAGTCAGGGGGCGCGATTAGTGAGGCCGTTACTCGTGTTGGTGACGTTGGCCATAGCGGGCAACCTGTTGTGGCGCTCATGGTAGTCATTCCGCTGCTGGCCAGCCTGCTGTTGTTTGGGGTGGTGCTGTGGATTTTGTTGCGGCTGTGGCAGCCGTCCTATCGGATCGATGCCAGCAACGTGTTGCGCTTGCTCGACGACGTGGCCAGTGGCTGTGCCCGACACCAAGATTGGTTGGTGTTTACCGCGATACCGATTCGCTATGATCCCGCTCTAGACGCAATTCGATTGCGCTGCCTGGCAATAGAGGATGCGCATCTTCTGGGTGATGAAGGCCCGTTTCTTTTTGATGCCGAGGGCCGGCGCCTGCTGGCGGAAATCGCTGCCGAGTTGCGGGCTTGTGAGCCAGAGGCCTAAGTGTTTCAATCCACAGCGTATGATGAGTCAGCGCTGACACCCCCGTTTTAGTGAAAGGAAAATACCATGAGCGATGGACACAACCGCCCCGTATTACTGTTTATGTTGGGCTTGGCGGCATTTGTGGTGGTAGTGGCAGGTATGCGCGCAGCTGAATCGCTGTTGGTGCCATTTTTATTGTCATTGTTTATTGCGGTGATCTGCTCGCCGCCGCTGCTGTGGATGAAAAGCCGCGGTATGCCGGGTGGTTTGGCCGTGCTGCTCATGATCTTATTGATCGTTTTGATGGGCGCTATCATCGGCGCTGTGGTGGGGTCATCTATCGCGTCTTTCCGCGCCGATCTGCCCGAATACCAAGCGCGGTTACAAGAGATGAGCGGCGGTTTGCGCGGCTGGCTCGCTTCGCGAGGGTTGGAAATAGATCGCGGTTTTTGGGCTGAGAATGTCAAACCCTCGGCGGCGCTGGCACTGGCAGGTAACACCTTGTCGTCGCTGGGCAACTTGATGACCAACGCCTTTCTGATATTGCTGACCGTGATTTTCATTTTGGCGGAAGAGATGCGTTTTGCGGATCGCTTGGCGCGCGCCCATGAGGACATGCAAAGTACGATCAATGGGATCAACCGTTTTACTAAGGCGGTCAACCATTATATGGCGCTCAAGAGTGGCCTGAGTTTGGCCACCGGTGCGCTGGTGAGTCTGTGGTTGTGGTTTTTAGGCGTGGACTACGCCTTGCTCTGGGGCACCATGGCCTTCCTGTTGAATTTTGTGCCCAATCTGGGCTCGCTCTTGGCGGCGGTGCCGGCGGTGTTGTTGGCGCTGGTGCAGTTGGGCGTGCCCGATGCACTCTGGACGGCCGCGGGTTATGTGGCGATTAACCTGCTCATTGGCAACGTGGTAGAGCCCAAAGTGATGGGGCGCGGCTTGAACCTGTCGACCTTGGTGGTCTTCCTATCCTTGGTGTTTTGGGGGTGGGTGTTGGGGCCAGTGGGTATGTTGCTTTCGGTGCCCTTGACCATGACCGTGAAGATTGCGTTGGAAAGTTACCCCGGCACGGCGTGGTTGGGCATGGTGTTGGGGGATGTTCCGCCGGAAGGGCAGTCGTTAGCCGACAGCCCCATCATGGCTTTAGTGGTGGCGGCGGATGAGTCTACTAAAGGCTCAAGCGCAGACAGCTAAGAGTGGTTGTTAGGGCTAGAAGCGGTAGGCGGCACTCAACTCAAGGCCGTCATCGCCCGCCTGGGTTTGGATGCGAAAGCCCGCGCGGTGTACTGGGCGCAGCAATTGGCTGGGGGTTAACGCCTTGGCCAGCAGGCCAACAAAGCCGCCACGGGTGTTGGCTTGCTCAGTTTGTGACGATTTAGCGTGTAGGTGAAAGTGAATGGCCTGGGTGCGCGCTTGGGCTATTGAACTGCCTTCACCGGCGTAGAATGTGGGGGAGATGGATTCGCCAGCGGTTGTGGTGCCGATGCATGCACACAGTGCTAAACCAGCGAATAGCGCCAGTGTGTTGCGTTGGGTTGCGGTGGCTTGGATGTCAGCGGTGTTCATACTGCTACGCTCGCTACGGGGTAAATTAATGCGCTTCCCTTCCCGTTTCTCCATGTCTTTTACTATGCCTTAGGCACTGGCTATTTTCTGCGCACTGGTTCCGCTCTTAATACTTTAATACTATGAATAATCGCGATCTCCTAACTTTTTCCTGTAAGGCAGCGGCCCCGTGACGGCCCAGCTGACCGCAAATTTGCGCCTATCACTCCCCGATGGGGCCTTGATAGACACCGTCTTGCCCCAGATTCCGCTGCGCTTGTGGCTACTGGACGCAGCAATGCTGGCCGACCGCCCGCTGGCGCCCGAAACGGCGGCCAAGGTGATGGCGGAGCCGGCCTATTGGGCCTTCTGCTGGGCCAGCGGTCAGGCACTGGCGGCGCGGATTTTGGCCGAGCCAGCGTTGGTGTGCGGACGGCGCGTACTGGATTTTGGTGCCGGCAGTGGTGTGGTGGCCATAGCGGCGGCCTTGGCCGGTGCCGCCGAGGTGTGGGCCTGCGACACGGATGCTCATGCGCGCGACGCCATTCGCGCTAACGCGGCATTAAATGGAGTGACCGTGCGGATTCTGGATGATTTGGCTGGGGCGCCGGTGGTGGATCTGCTGCTGGCCGCCGATGTGCTCTACGACGCCGATAATTATCCACTGGTCGAAAGCTTCGCGCATCGGGCTGATGCCGTGCTATTGGCGGATTCCAGAGTGCGCAGTTTGCCGGTATCGGGCTATCAGCCGCTCGGTGAGGCCCAGTCGTGTACCTGGCCAGACTTGGGTGAGCCCGCTCAATTTAACGGCGTGAATTTTTACGCCAGAGGATTATTTGGGGCGTTGCCCGATCACTGATAGCGCCGCTACGCGGTAGGCCTCGGCCAAGGTGGGAAAGTTAAAAATACTCTCCACAAAAATATCGGCATCGGCGTCGTTGAGCAGCGCCATTTGTCCGATATGGATAAGCTCCGTGGCACCTTCCCCCACAATCATCACGCCGAGCAGTTTGTGGCCGCTGGGATCGCAGATAAGTTTTAGCATGCCGTCTTGAATGCCCGAAATTTGCCCGCGGGCGATTTCTTCAAAATTGGCTCTGCCTACGATTGCGCTACCGTGCTTTTCGATGGCTTGTTGTTCCGTCAAGCCCACGGCGGACAGTTCGGGAATGGCATAGATACCCGATGGAATGGTGCTGGCAATACGCCCTAGTGTCATGCCCAATGCGTTGCAGCTGGCGCGCCGCCCTTGCTCCATGGAGGCCGATGCGAGGCTCGGCGGGCCGATGACATCGCCTGCGGCGTAGATGTTAGGACTGCTCGTGCGCAAATTGCCATCCACGGAAATTAAGCCGCGCTCGTTGAGTGCGAGTCCCGCATTTTCAATGTGCAAGTCTTTGACATTGGCGATGCGCCCCGCGGCACACAATAATTTTTCGCTGTGCACGCTTACGCCGTTATCACACTCGGTAATGACTCCCGCCAAGCCATCAAAGCGTGCGCTGGTGACGTTGTGTTCGCCGAGCCAAGTGCCGCCCATCTCGGTAAAGGCGTGGACAAATTTATCCGTTAAATCTTGATCCAAGAATCCGAGCGGGCGCGGGTACTTGTCGACCATCGTGACCTTGACGCCGAGCGCCTGAAAGATCGAGGCGTATTCGCTGGCGATGACGCCGCCGCCGAGCACGGTGAGGCTCTTCGGCAAATACAGCATGGACAATATTGAATCGCTGTCGAACAGATATTCGTGGTCCACGGGGATATTGTCAGGGGTGCGTGGAAACGAGCCGGTGGCAATGATGATGTTGTCTGCGCTGATGGTTTGTGATTCACCGCGGACTTTGGCAATTTGCAGCTGGTGTTGATCTAAAAATTTTGCGCGCCCATGAATAGTGTCGATGTGATTGCGCTCAATTTGGCGGCGCATGTATTCATCGTGTGCCGCCAACACTTGATCGAGTCGATCGATAAGCGTGGCCATTTCGGTATCTTCTGCCAGCACAAAATTAGAGAGGCTGGCATTGGCCCGCATATTTTTAACGCGCAGCGCATTTTCACGCAGTGTTTTGGAGGGGATAGTGCCGCGGTGCACACAGGCGCCGCCGAGCACGCGGTCGCGCTCAATGAGCGCCACTTTTTTTCCGGCCTTGGCCCCTTGAACGGCGGCTTTCTGGCCTGCGGGGCCGCTGCCGATGACAATCAAATCATAATCGTAAGTCATCGCCCTAGCATGGCCTCCATGGTGCTCTTAACGTCCGCTTTTTTATCGAGCAAACCGGCGATATCGTCGTCGTATAAATTGAGGTCTGCCAGCACGGGCAGTGCCGTGAGTTCGGCTATGGATAGGGCGTCGGGCGTTAATAGGTGCGTGGCAAATGCCGCGGCGCCATTGACCATGGTGGTTTGCTCGCGCGCTTGGGTCGCCTGGTCGTAGCAATGAAAAAATCCAATGGAGTCACACACAATTTGCGGCATGTCCCAGCGCTGTGCTACGGCCACACCAATGGGGGTGTGCAGCGCCGCTTCGAGTGCCAATACGTCTGCTTCAGTAAGCGCTGTGTCCGATTTCTTCGCGCAATCGAGCGCGGCTTGTATGACCACCGGCCGACCAATGGAGTGTAGAAGGCCGCACAAAAATGTGGCTTCGACATTGCGTCGGCATTGGCGGGCAATTTCTTTGCCCCACAGTGCCGTCGCCAGCGCGTGGCGCCAAATTGCTTGAATGTGGTTTTCAAAGCCGGGTGCCTTGAACATCTTGGCCGAGATTGAGGCTGCCAAGGCGATGTCGGAAATTAAATTCATGCCTAGACGCGTGATGGCTTGTTGCAGCGAAACCAGCGATGCGTTGGGCGAATAGGCCGCCGAATTTGCGATGTGCATGACGTGGCCCGCTAATGCCTGATCACTTTGTATTAGCTTAGCCAACTGGGCGGCATCAGACTCGGGATCCTGTGACAGGGTGACAACTTTACTCGCCACCTCTGGCAGCAGCGGCACGTCGAGTTCTTGATTGGCCATCTTGGACTGCAATATGTCGGCAACGGCCTGTGCGGCGGGCGAGTCGAGCGTGAAATCGGTCATGGTGTGTCTCGGCAGCTAACGGCGTAGTGAAGCGATCACACCAAGTGTAGATCAACTTGAGCAACTTACCGGCAGATGCTTCTGGTCGTCGGGCGGCGCCGCCGCGAGGGCCTCGAGCTGGCTGTGTTCGTCGTAGGGTGCCGATAGCACGGTAAATAAATTGCGCACGCCACTTAGGTCGCCCGCTTGGGCCTGCTCAATGGCCCGTTGGGCCAGGTAGTTGCGAAGCACATATTTTGGATTGCGAGCGCGCATGTGCTGTTGTCGCTCGCCATTAGGTTCTTGTGCGCAGCACGCCTCATAGGTGGCTAACCAGGTGTCAGCGGCGGCGCGATCGACGATTAAATCCCGTGCGGCTTGTTTGCTGTGACTCAGGCTGCGAAAAAATTGGTGGTAGTCAGTGCGCTCACTGGCCAGCAATGCGAGCAAATTATTTAGCAGGGTTTGCTTGGCGTCGGTTAGGTTATCGTCGAGCCCCAGCTTGCCCATCATCAATTGAAAATAGGTTTGGCTTAACGTGGGCTGGTAGCGTGCCAGCGCGGCTTTTATGGCGTCGATGTCGATTAAAGTGGAAAGGCTGTGGGCTAGCGCATTTAAATTCCACAGTCCGATACTGGCCTGACGATCGAATGCATAGCGGCCTTGGTCGTCTGAGTGATTGCAGATAAAGCCGGGCTCAAAGTCGTCGAGGAAACCGTAGGGACCAAAATCAAAGGTTTCGCCGATGAGTGACATGTTATCGGTATTCATTACGCCGTGGGCAAAGCCCGCGGCCTGCCATTGGGCGATCAATTGGGCGGTGCGCTCGGTGGTAAACCTAAGCAAATTCAGCGCATTGTCGGCGGTGTTACTTTGCACCGCCAAATACCGTTGCGCACAGTAGTCCACCAGTTGCGCCAAAGGTTGGTGCAGACCTTGGTAGAAAAAATATTCGAAGTGGCCAAAGCGAATGTGGCACTGGGTTGTGCGCAGCAGGGTTGCGCCTGTCTCTGGCGTTTCGCGCAGGACCGTCTCGTCGCTGCCGGCCAGCGCTAGGGCTTGGGTTGTAGGAATACCCAAGCCGTGCATCGCGCAGGAGCCCAGATATTCTCGAATGCTGGAGCGCAAAACCGCGCGTCCGTCGCCAAAGCGCGAGTAGGGGGTGCGCCCGGCCCCCTTGAGGTGCAGATCCCAGTGATTGTTATCGACCTGCCACTCCCCCAATAATAGGCCGCGCCCGTCGCCCAGTTGCGGGCTGAAACCGCCGAATTGGTGGCCGGCATAGACCATGGCCATAGGGGCGCAACCCTCGGGCAGTTCTCGCCCCAACACCATGGATTCCACCATGGTTGCTGGCAGTGCTAGGGCGTCGGCCAGAGGTGCGTTCAGGTGCAGCAGGCGGGCTTCGGCCAAGGGCTGTGGCTGCATGCGCGTGCCAAAGTCGGGGCCGAGCGCGGCAAAGGAGTTGTCGAACTTGGCGCACATTGACTTATACTCAGTTGAAGCGTGTTTTGCATGATGCCACAGCTGGGGACTCAGCGGCGGTGTTTAGCTAAGCCAAACTGCACAGATTTCGCCACAGAGGGTCTCCACTGCATGGAGCAAAACAAAGATTTAGTCTGGGATTTGGATACGTTTTCAGAGCGTTCGCAGGCCCATGAATTTGTCGTCGGTTTTGAAAATAAGCTTTGTGTTTTTTCGCAATCAGTCAATCAGCTCTATACCAATTACAACATTTTCGTTCCGCGCGAGGAAAATCGAAAGTTGGTGATATTGCCCAACCCTTACGCGCACTTTGACACCTTTAACAATATTGACCCCGAGGCACTCATTGCCACGGGGTTGCATATCGTGCCGGGTAAAGGGCCGGCACTATTGCTGAGCATTCCGTTTAAAAGTGGCAAGGCCAAGCACCGCCTGGTGCCGTTGAAGATCGGCATTGGCTTGGTCAATCAAAATCGTCCTCCGGAGCGCCCGTTTTTGCCGGTATTAATGAAAGGCGATTTGCGGGAAATGAATGCCACGACGCCCTGCTTGCATTTGCACGCGCTGCGGTTGGACAAGTTGTCGGATATGTCAGCGCTGGATCGCGCGGCGATCGCGCGGGTGATCACGGAGCGCTTGTCGGCATTGGCCGAAGGACCATAAAAAAACGGCCCTAGGGCCGTTTTTTGTTGTCTAGCCTACAGTCCTAGGCTCACCCCTTGGGAATGCTAAAGGTAATTGGCAGGGTAAACTCAAAGCGCTCGCCTTGCAGGTCCTGCGGCATTGGCGGGAAGGGGTCAGAGCGCTCTACCGCTTTCACCGCCTCAGAGTTCAGCAAACTGTGGCGCGATTCCTCTAGCGGCTGCATGTCCAGCACTTTACCGTTGCGATCAATAATAATTGCAATGCGCACGGAGCCCTCTTGGCCGCGCTGGAGCGCGCGCTTGGGGTAGCGAATGTTTTTGTAGGTCCAGCGCAGCAGCTTGGAGTGATACAGCTGACGACTAACCAGCGAAGCTGCCGTCAAGAGGGGCTCTTCCTCTTCATCGAGCTCTTCATCATCCAAAAACGCATTGTTGACGGGCTTTGCGGCGGCCACTTGTGTGGGCGTGGGTTTAGGTGTGGGCTTTGCTACTGCAGGTTGCGTCACCTTGGGTTGCTCTACCACGGGTTTTTGCGCCGCAGTGCCTGAGGGCGATGCAACATCGGGCTTGCTGGCAGCAGCTAAAACCGGCGCCGTCACAGCGGGTGCTGAAACAGTTGGTGCGGAAACAGTCGGTGCAGAAACCGGTGCTGGCTTGCTGGCCGCCACTTGCGCGGGTGCAGGCTTGGGTGCCTTCCACGCTTCGACGGCGGCAATGCGCTCTTCGCTGGGCGAGGTGGCACGGTAACGGCCCAATAGGTTGGCGTCGATGTCGCCGCCCGCCATGACGGCATCGCGGAATTCGGATGACAGTGGCACTGAGCCAACCCACGTCGACAACAGCATGTTAAAGAGGTTGGGGGCACGGCGAATTTTGCCCATGTCCACGCCATTGACCGACACGCTGATGCCCTCACCGGGCAGGTCGTCAATCACCAAGGTGTCGCCAGTGCGGAGACGGCCTTTGGTTAGCTTGGTGAATTCCACCATCCCTTCGGCGTTGGCCTGCAATTGGTCGCCGGCAATGTTGATGGCGATACCTTCAATCCACATGCGGCTTAAACTGCGCGCCGACACACTGGATGCTGTAATGCGGAGCTCCAAGCGGCGCTCACCGCCGACATTGAGGGCGGTGCCCACGTCGGTAGTGGTACTGGGTAGGTAGAGCCCAGCTAGAAATTGTTCTTGACCCAGTTTGGTGTAGGAGGATATCCCGTTTAGCAGGGGTTCTGCCTGCAAGGTCATGGCTGTGAAACTAGCGCAAAGCGCAAAAAGCCAGCGGTGTAAGCGAGTAGTCATGGCGGAAAGTCACTCTTTTTGTCAGCTGAATCGCATATAGCGTAACGTTATGTGGCCTAGGTATTTTTTATAATCATGCCAATGCCTTACTCTACAGCGTTTAGTTTTTACTTCAATAGGCATTTTGAGGCGAATCGAGGGGGCATAAATCGCCCGCAGACGCCCAAAATGGGCGCCTGTGGCTATTTGCGGTGGGTGTGTTTAAAGGTGGGCTGGGTGTAGCGGGTTATTCCATGTAGTTCCGCGCCCTGCCAGTTGGGCTTGGGGCTGGTGCTGCATAAAACGCTCTATGGCGCTGCTGCTTTCGGCATCGGCGTCGATCATCACCAGTACATGTCCCTGCTGAATGGCCTCGTCAAATTGCTCGAGTTTATAGTGTCGCCGCGTAATGCCCACAAAGCCGCCAAGCCAAGTGCCGAATCCAGTGCAAAATATGAATAGACCCACATAGGCGAGTGAACTGGAGACCCAGCCAGTGAGGTACAGGGTGACGCAGGCGATTAGCCCCAAACTCGCACCTACCAGCAGGCCCCCTTCTCCGGCGGGCAACAGGTCCGTGGTGTCGAGCGGTGTGGCAGTGGGCATGTGATGGCGCTCAAGCTCCGCGTCGTTGGCCGCCACTAAATGAACATGATCACGGGTGACTCCATGATTTTGAAGGTCTTCTGTGAGGTGTTCGGCGGCTTGAATGCTATCTGCTAGGTAATATAGGCGTTGCATGGGAATCCTCCCGCAAACTCAAATGATGGGGTGTGAGGGCATGGCCAAGCTCGGTCAGTTAAAGCCCTTCAACCTTGTAATTGTAGTAGTGCTGAGGAACATAAAGGCTCCCACGTAAGACCGACTGGCACTATGCTTACGTCCAGTACTTATATCTTTCTATCTAACGAAACGGGCATTGCATGGAGATTAAATCTCTCGATCGGATTCCAAGGGCGGCACTTGAGTCGTTGCTGGCGCCCATTCCCTTTTATAAGGCGGTTAAGCAGGATGATCCCTACCAGTTTGAGGTGCTGTTGCGGCATTCGCGCTTAGTGGAATTTAAGCCCGGCGAGGTGGTGTTGCGGCGCGGTGAGCGAGATCCTTGGTTGTATTTTTTGTTGAAGGGTCAGTTGGCGGTATTTGCCAGCGACGCGCAAGGTCAGCAGGTTGTTAATTACATCACCCCCGGGGAAGTCTTTGGCGATATTGCTGCCCTAGTGCAACAGGAGCGCTCAGCCACGGTGGTGGCCGACCACAACTGCAAACAGGTGGTGGTGTTTGGCACTGATTTTAAGGCCTTTGGCGAGCTGGAAAATTTCGGGGTGATTAATTTGGCCACAAAGTTGGCCTATTTTCGCAATTGTGTTCACAGTCTGCGCTGGAAACTGGAGGTGTATCGCATGCGCTATCCAGACAGTCCTCTGGCGTCCAAACATCGCGCCATAAAACTTTACATAGGCCCCAAGGGCGGGCGTGAAGAATTGCGGGCAATCTATGCACAGGCACAATCTCTGGCGCGTCTGCTACTGGACTGGAATCAAGAGTTTGGCAGTTTGTCCCTTGGAACTGAGGGTCACAGTGCGCCCAATCCTGCCCTGGTTGAAAAAATGACGCAGTAGGGCAGGGTTTGGGTTATACCAGCAAGTGTTGTTTCAAGTGGTCGCGCTGGGTTTGTGTGAGACCCGACACCGCATCTAGCTCGTCCATTGAGGCGTAGGGACGGGCGTCGATGACGCGTTGCGCACAGGCGGCGCCCACGCCCGGAATTTTCAGCAAACCGTTTTTCGATATGCTGTTGATTGATTCTCGACCGGCAACCGGGCTGGTGGGCGTTGACGGATGGTCGCTGGACCGAAGGCTGGCGATTTGTTGGCGCAAGTCGGCTAAATCATCGCGTTGCGCGGTCAACAAAAATTGCAATCGGGTCAGTAGAAACGCAATGAGCGCCAACAGCAGTGTGATGAGAAACGTCATTGTTCAGTCCTCTGTGTCGCAGTCGTGAGGGAAGTCTAGTCGCCATTGCTCGAAGCCGCCGTCCAAGCTATACACTTCCGTAAAGCCTTGCTCCGACAAATAGTGGGCTGCCGACTGGCTGCTGTTGCCGTGATAACAGCAGACGATCAGCGGGTTGCCTTTGTCCGCAGATTCAATGTAGGCCGCTAAATTGTCGTTATTCAACGCATGGGCGCCCCGAATGTGCCCAGCGGTAAAGCTCTGTGGGTCGCGTATATCCACGACATTGGCCTTGGCTTGCTGGCGAATTTGCGCCGCCTGCTGCGGGGAGATGCGTTCAAAACCAGCCATAAAATTCATTCCGAGCCTAAATTGGTCCTTTAGTATAAAAGTGTTACGGCACCGAAAACACCTTTGCAGAATCGACTGAACTGGGTCTGTGACCGGTCAATGCTCTAGCGCCTTGGGTGGCCAGTGAGCAAAACCATTGCCAACCAGCTAGAATGAGGCCAACGACGCACAGAAATTAGACACTCCATGAAGTTTGAAGAATTTAAATTGCCCTTCGGATACCCGCTTGCCATTGAGGGCAGCAGTGCCGGTGGTGAACCGTTCAAATACGCCAGCAAGCTAGTTGGGTGTTGGCCCGGTGAGGTTGTGATCATTTCGCTGCCGCGGGCAGCCAGCGCGTCGCAACTGCGGTCTGGGCAAAAACTGTTAATTAAAATCATGGCGGGTAACGGGGTCATGGCCTTTGCCAGTGTGGTGGAACAAATCCTGCCCCAACCGCGGCCATTAATCTATTTGCGTTATCCGACCAAGTTGAGTTTTAAAGAGGTGCGCGGTGCCACCCGGGTTGAAAGTCGCACACCGATCACTGTCCATGCCACCCAAGGTATTGCTACTGAATCGGCTAACGGTTTTATCTCTGATATCAGTTTGTCGGGCGCGCGCATTGAATTGAGCCAATCTGTGGGCGAAGTGGGCACACCCGTGACCATCAATGGTGATGTCGCCATTGCCAAGCTCACCGGTCAATTGGAACTGCCCGCAGTTATTCGTTCGCGCATCGAGCGCAGCACGCGTGAAGAGGAGGCCGAGTATCCAGCGATTTACGGTATTGAATTCGCGGACATGAGTGATGAACAGCGCCTGTTGTTGTACGCCTATGTCTTTTCTTTGTTGGCCAAGTAGTGGGCTTACCGTGAAGGCTGTTTGGCAGGTAATGTTATTGTTCTGTACTGCTGTCGCGCTCAGTATTAACAGCGTGGCGCAAGAAGATGATTCAAATACTGTGGTAGAACAATCGCCTCCACCTGAAGATGTCCCCCTTAACCTCGACCGTTTGTGGCTACCCACTTCATACACTAAGTATTGGGCAAACCTTCGGCAGATCGCCGAGTTGGCGCTCGCCAGCGAGCGGTGTATTGAAGTCGTGCGCGGTGAACTTGCGCGCGCAGAAAGTGCAGAGGATGCACCGGTATTTGCCATTGTTTGCCGTGACGCAGCGCGCAAAACCTATGTGAATAAATTTGATGGTTTGTCGATCGATAGTTTCGATCAGGCGGTAGTGCGCGACCTGGTTGTAATTGATTACGCAGGTGAAGAGGTTGCCGTTGTCGATGTGACGCCCGCACTTTACGAAAAGTGCGTAAGCAAATGGCATTCGCAACTGGAATTGATGCGCGGGTTAACGTGGCTAGATGATCTGGACAGCGTTGAGCCGGTGATGATGACCGAAAGAGATTCTGGCGAAATACTCTATCGTTTTGCACGCAAATTTAACGCGCAAAATGTGGCCGGCGTGACGCTGCGCTACGTGGCTATATGCGAAGGCACATCATTAAGCGATGTGGAGACGCACATCGACATTCGTCCACCTAGCTAGTGTCAAAGCGTGTCGCAATTGGTCAATCAATGACGCCTTTAGTACGCAGTGCGGCCACTGCTTCACTCGATAAGCCCAATTGTTCGCGCAGTACCTGATCCGTGTCTGCCCCTAAGCTGGGCGGTGCCACGGATTGCTGTAATTCACTGCGCCCGTAATGAATGGGGTTGCCCGCCAGCTCGACCGTGCCCGCTTGGGGATGCGCCACCTGAATGCGCATATTGCGCGCGAGCAATTGCGGATCGTTAAAAACTTGCTCAATATTGTTGATGGGCCCGCAGGGGACTTGTTTTGCTTCGAGTTCAGCCAGCCAGTGTTCACTGGTGTGTTGTTTGAGTAAATCGGCGACGGTGGCGCACACCTGTTCGCGGTTGGCAACGCGCGCGGGATTGGTTGAAAACTTGGGGTCGTCCGCCAGGTTTGGCACCTGCGCGACGGCGCAAAATTTTCGAAATTGTAGATCGTTACCGATGGCCAGAATAATGTAGCCGTCGGCAGTGGCGAAAGCCTGATAGGGCACGATGTTTGGATGGGCGTTGCCCATGCGCGTAGGGGTGATCCCGCCCACTAAATAGTTGGTGGCTTGGTTCGCCAATACCGCCGCCTGCACGTCGAATAATGCCAAATCAATGTACTGACCTTGACCCGAGCGAACCCGTTCAAGCAGTGCGCCTTGAATCGCGATGGTGGCGTAAAGGCCGGTAAAAATATCTGTGACAGCAACGCCCACTTTTTGTGGGCCGGCACCGGCTTGGCCATCGCGTTCACCGGTAATACTCATAAGGCCGCCCATGCCTTGAATCATAAAATCGTAACCAGCGCGATCGCGGTAGGGACCGGTTTGGCCAAATCCGGTGATCGAGCAATACACCAATCTTGGATTGATGGCCGCTAAGGCCGGGTAATCTAAGCCATACTTTTTGAGCCCGCCGACCTTGTAGTTTTCAATGACCACATCCACATCTTTTGCCAGATCTTGCAACAATGATTGGCCTTCGGGCTTGGTGATATCAACGGTAATCGACTGTTTGCCACGGTTTGCTGCCAAATAGTAAGCGGCCTCTTGCGTGTCGTTTCCGTGCTCATCTTTTAAATAGGGTGGCCCCCACTGTCGGGTGTCATCGCCGGCGCCAGGGCGTTCCACTTTAATAACCTGTGCGCCTAAATCGGCAAGCAGTTGGCCCGCCCAAGGCCCGGCCAAAATGCGCGACAAGTCGAGCACGCGAATGCCAGCGAGTGGAGTGTTCATTGCGCAGCCACCTCTTTACCTATATGCGTGTGTACGTGATCAAAGGAATCAGCGGGGCCGACAGAGCGACGGCCCCGAAATGGGCTTAGTAGAACGCTTGCATGCCCGTTTGAGCGCGACCTAAGATCAACGCGTGTACGTCTTGAGTGCCTTCGTAGGTATTGACTACCTCGAGGTTCATCATGTGGCGCATAACGGAGTATTCATCTGAAATCCCGTTGCCGCCGTGCATGTCGCGTGCTTCGCGCGCGATTTCTAAGGCCTTAACGCAGGAATTGCGCTTGAGCAGTGAAATCAATTCGGGTGCCAGCTGGCCGGCATCTTTTAATTGCGTGGCGCGCAGACAGCCCTGCAGCGCCAAGCTGATATCGGTTTGCATGATGGCCAACTTTTTCTGAATCAGTTGGTTGGCGGCCAGCGGGCGATTGAACTGCTTGCGCTCCATGGTGTATTCGCGCGCCGAGTGCCAGCAGGCTTCTGCGGCCCCCAGTGCGCCCCAAGAAATACCGAGACGCGCACTGTTCAAGCAACCAAAGGGACCTTTTAAGCCCGTGACGTTGGGCAGCATGTTTTCTTCGGGTACGAAGACTTCGTCCATGACGATTTCGCCGGTGATGGATGCACGCAAGGCCAGCTTGCCTTCAATTTTTGGTGCGCTCAGGCCCTTCATGCCCTTGTCCAAAATGAAACCGCGAATCACGCCTTCATCATCTTTGGCCCAGACTATAAATACGTCGGCAATGGGCGAGTTGGTGATCCACATCTTGGCGCCGCTCAACTTGTAACCGCCATCGGTTTTGCGCGCGCGAGTGACCATGCCGCCTGGATCTGAACCGTGGTCGGGTTCAGTTAGGCCAAAACAACCAATCCACTCACCCGTTGCCAGTTTGGGTAGGTACTTTTCCTTTTGTGCTTCAGAACCGTAGGCATAGATGGGGTACATCACCAGGCTCGATTGCACGCTCATCATGGAGCGAAAACCTGAGTCAACGCGTTCAACTTCACGGGCGATGAGGCCGTAGCTTACGTAGCTCACACCGGGGCAACCGTAGCCCTCTAGGGGTGAGCCCAATAGGCCCAGTTCACCCATTTCGCGGAAAATAGCGGGGTCTGTGTACTCGTTGCGGTAGGCATCGCGGACCCGTGGCTGCAGCTTATCCTGGGCATACTGGCGGGCTGTGTCGCGCACCATACGCTCTTCTTCAGTCAGCTGTTGGTCCATCATAAAGGGGTCTGCCCAATCAAAATGCTTGGACCAATGTTGTTGTGCGCTCATGGGGTGCCTCTCAAGTTCGAATGGGGTCTACGGAATGGGGCCAGTATAGCAACGGGATCACCATATAAAAAATATATAAATTATATGATAATCATTCGATATCGAGATCATTAAGGCGTGATATTGCATGGATATTCGACAGCTCAAGGTGTTCACCGCGGTGGTAGATTGCGGCAGTTTTACTGCGGCAGCGGAAAAACTGCATGTTGCCCAATCCGCCGTGAGCATTGCTGTTAAAAAACTCGAAACCGACCTAGGGCTGACACTCTTTGATCGGGGCGAACGGCAAATTCGACTTACTGCCGAGGGCGAAGTGCTCAATCAGCAAGCTAGGCACTTACTGGGCGCTTTTGCGCAAACTCAACAGCAGCTGCGCGAACTGAAAGGGGGCGAACAGGGCACAGTGCGCCTGGGTACTTCTGCGATGCTGGGGTCCTATTATCTACCGGATCGTATCGCTGCCTTTCGCGCGCGCTATCCCGGCATTAATTTTCAGGTGAATGGTGAGGGCACGAGTCGCGCTCAGGAGCAGTTGTTAGCAGGCGAAATTGACATGGGCATGATTAACTTGCGCAAGGTGCCTGCGGCTTTGTCGGCATACCCGTTGATTGACGAACCCATTGTGGCTTGTGTCGCCCGCGATCATCCATTGGCGCGGCGCGATACCATCGACTTTGCCACCTTTGCTGCAGAACCCTTGGCGTTGTACGGCGAGGGATACTATTTGCGTGAATTAGTGGACGACCAGTGTCGGCGTCTAGGTGTGGCACCTGTGATCGCATTGGAAACCAATATTCTTCGACTTATGATGGCCATGGTGCTGGCGAAAGAGGCGGTTGGGTTTGCGTTGGCGCGCGTGGCGGCTCAAGAGCCGGGGTTGAAGGCGATACCGTTTGAGCAACCCTTGACGTTACAACTGGGCATTGCGTGGCGCAAAAACAGTTATTTGTCGATTGCGAATAGATTGTTTGCGGATTTTCTGTTGCTGGGAGAGGACGTTGTAGAGCGGTGAGAAAGGCATGGATCGGGTGCCTAGACACCCGATCCATAAAAGGACTTAGGCCTTTGGCTTGCGACCACGCTTGGCGCCAGAAGCTTTCTTAGCTTTTTTGGCTTTCTTAGCGGGCTTAGCTTTTACTACTTTGGCGGGCTTAGCTTTGGCTGCTTTCTTGGCAGGCTTGGCTTTTTTAGCCTTGGCTTTTTCTTTGGCAGCGGCTTTCTTGGCGGCCATTTTTGCTTTAGCGGCGGCTTTCTTAGCCTTGGCTTTTTCTTTAGCAGCGGCTTTCTTAGCGGCCAATTTTGCCTTGGCGGCGGCTTTCTTAGCCTTGGCTTTCTCTTTAGCTTTCAGTGCCTTGGCTTTGGCCTTGGCTTTCAGCGCGTCTTTTTTAGCTTTGGCTTTGGCCTTGGCAGCGTCTTTCTTAGCCTTGGCTTTAGCTTTGGCGGCTGCTTTCTTCTCAGCGGCCTTCTTCTTCTTAGCGATTACGCCTTGCTGCTTGGCATAGGCCTTGTCCAGCTGAGCGGCGATTTTGTTGTCGGCCTTGATTTCTTTCAGGGCAGCTTTGGCGCTAGCAACGGCGCTTTTCGCGTCGGCAGCGGCAGCTTTGGCGGCAGCGGCTTTAGCGGCGGCTTTCTCAACAGCTTTAACAGATGCGGCAGACTTCTTCTTTTTCTTGGCAGCGGCCAGAGCGGAAGCAGCTTTTTTGGCGTCGGCAGCGGCTTTAGTCGCGGCCTTGGTCAGAGTGGCGATTTCTTTGGCGGCGTCAGCTTCTTGCTTTACGCGTGCTTTGGCCAGTTCGGCCTGAACTTTGGCAAGTTCTTTTTGTAGTTCTGCAACTGGGTTAGCAGCTTTGGTTTTACGTGCAGCCATGGTGTGTTTCCTTGGTTGTTTTTGTGAAAAATTTGCCAGCTGTTAGCTAAAAATAATTAGGCGTGTATAAGTTAAGCAATTGTGGTGAAAATTCAAGCAAATTACAAAAAAAAACAGACCAAAAACGAGCTTTTTTGTAAAAAAAAGCAAAAAAATATCGAATTAAGTGCCGTTAACCCCTTGGCGGTGCCCATTCCACTTTTTTGATAAGAAATTTGGTTGGTTTTTTGTGCGAGCCAGACGGGGTGAAAATGAAATAATTATTGCTCGCTAACGGGGCACTACTAAATTGTGGCAGGGGTAGTTTTGGGGGCGGATCGCCACTTTATTGAGGCGTGCTCAGACCTGATTTTCGAATTATAGAATCAATTTCTAACCTGTCGAGATTCCATACACATCGGCGCATACCTCGCTGCGTCCTGTGCCATCCAATAAAAAATCAAAAAGCAATGTTATTGAATGTTTGATTGAGTGAAAAGCGCATAGCTGTATATAATCACAGTGATTGAGGGCTAGCCAAGATGCGCAAAATTATTCACGTTGATGCGGATTGTTTTTACGCTGCTATAGAAATGCGCGATAACCCAGCCCTGCGCGATAAAGCCATTGCGGTGGGCGGTGATCCAGGCCGCCGCGGTGTTATTTCTACTTGTAATTATGCTGCGCGCGCCTTTGGCGTGCGTTCTGCGATGCCCAGCAAGACGGCAGTGCGTTTATGCCCGCAATTGCAACTTTTACCTCACCGTTTTGAAGCGTATCGGGAAGCATCCCAAGCGATGCGGTCGATTTTTTTACGCTATTCGGAAGTGATTGAGCCGCTGTCATTGGATGAAGCCTTTATAGATGTTTCTGAATGTGACCAATTTAGCGGCAGCGCGACACGTATCGCCGAGGCGATACGCGCTGAGGTCAAACGCGTGGTGGGCATTACGGTATCGGCAGGCGTTGCACCCAATAAATTTTTAGCTAAGGTCGCCAGCGATTGGCGCAAGCCCGATGGCTTGTTTGTGGTAGCACCTGCTGAGGTGCCGGCGTTTGTCTCGACTTTGCCCGTTGGAAAAATCTTTGGAGTGGGCAAGGTGACTGCGGCGCGCATGCATTCACTGGGCATCTCAACCTGCGGCGATTTACAGCAGTGGACGGAATTGGCATTGGCAGAGCAGTTTGGCAGCTTTGGGCGCCGGCTTTATTCCCTGTGTCGCGGTGAAGATGATCGCTTGGTCAAACCCCACAGAATTCGAAAATCCTTGAGTGTAGAGCACACCTATTCAGATGATTTGCAGGGTGAGGGGAATTGCTTGGCAAAGTTGCCGGCCTTGGTGGCAGAGTTGACCGATCGACTCGGGAAGTTGAGTGCCAGCTATCGACCCAATAAGGCGTTCGTTAAAATTAAGTTTGCAGATTTTACGGCCACCACCTTGGAGCGCGCGGCGCAATCCTTTGACGAGACAACATTTCAACCTTTGTTATCCGAGGCATTGACGCGTGGCAAGCCAGCTGTGCGCCTGCTTGGCGTGGGCGTGCGTTTTGCTCAGGTAGATTCCAACTCGACAGAACAACTCGATCTGTTTGAGTTTCCGACGGCATGACGAAGTGAGTCTGTGTCAATGCCTTCATGGGACTGTTATTGCTTCTATATATAGAAGCAATAATAAGTGCTCACAGAGGGGCTGACTGGGAGGCAGCAGCCCACGATTGCCTCGTTGGTGGAGATGCTGCTAAACGGGGAATTTTTGCGCTTGTCAATCTAGTCATTTCCAGTGTGGTCTATATAATCCCGCGCCTTTGCTTGTTTGACCGAGACAGAGGTAATTGTGTGATTGTTTTTTCCGCCACCCACCAGCCATCGGGGCGCGTATTTGTTGGTAGTTGTCGAGTAGAGTTGGATTTCCATTGGGCCATGCTCGTGACTCAGGCCGATGAAAATGTACCAGGTACATTGTTTGATTGCTTGCGCGCTGACGGCGGGCAAGCATTTGATGTGACTGAGTATGCGCAAGCTGAATCGGCTCGAGAGCTGGCGCAGCTGTGCCGTGAAGCCGTGGAGGAATTCGGTGGCGAGCTGATTAAAGCGGCGCGCCACGAGAAGAAGGCTGCGGTGGATACCCGTGCTCTGGAGACTGAATTAACGCGCGATGCCAGTGTCGATCCCGATGCTGATGACGATGTTGACGGGTGGCTAGAAGATCGCCGCGAGGCAAAAACGCGGGCCGCGAGCAACCCCATTAAAGCGCCCAGTGTCACCGTGGCCGTTGCAAAGCCGGTGCTTAGAAACGCTAGCAGCACAGCAGAAGCTGCAGATATGAAGGCGTTGATGGCGTCTATCGAGGCTCGTCGACTATCACAGCGCAAGAGCAAGCCCACCAAAGCCCCCACTAAGTCGGCCTCACCGGCACTGGCGCGCACGGCAAAATCCGCGGCGGGCGGTAAGCCCGAGAGCGCGGCCGCCCGGGAGCGGCGCATCAAAGCCGCGCTGGCGGAACAAAAGGCCGCGCGCTTGGCCGCTAAAGAGGCGTCTGTGGCGGCTCAGGCCGACGAAATGTCCGCTATTCTTGCGCGCTTGGATGAGCGCGGAAAAGACGCAGAGCGCTACCGCCGTCGTCGCTAGGTGTTATTTGCTCAATAATTCGTCGATTTTGTCTAAAATAAAGGCAGTCGGCACTGTTTTAGGTGGTTTTTGTGCTCCTTGAAACCTATCCGAGCGCCTCTAGTGACTCGAAAGGGTAACTTGGGGCACAATAGGGGCTTGCCTGCGTAGGGGGTTAGTCGGTATCGTACTCGCCCATTGCGCCGCGAGGCCTGTAAAGGCTCGGCGAGACTAGTGGTTATCGGGTTGGCAGCACACGCTGGGCCGGAAGATCGTGGTAATTAGACGCGGCGTGCGCCGTGAGTTGAGGAGAATAAAAAGTGAGTCGTAGAAGAAAGCACGGCGAAGCAGAAGATAATTCAGAAATCGATTTGACGCCCATGCTCGACGTGGTCTTCATCATGCTGATCTTCTTTATCGTAACGGCCTCGTTCGTTAAAGAGAAGGTGATCGATACCACTATTCCACCAAAAAATGAACAGCAAACACCCCCCGATGAAGATAACCCTTCCATCGTGGTCACTATCCGATCCAACGATGAGATCTGGATGGAAGATCGTCGCATTGATGTGCGGGCCGTGCGCGCCAACATTGAGCGCATGCACGCAGAACACCCTAAGGCGGCTGTGGTAGTGCGGGCACATATTAAGTCTACCGCCAAGATGTACATCGCGATTGCCGATGCCGCGCGAGAGGCCGATGTCTTTAACATTGCGCTGGTGCCCTACGAAGAAAAAATCTAAGTAGGTCAGCCATAAAAAAACCCGCGCAAGCGGGTTTTTTTATGGGCGATTAAAGGTCGAGCACGAGGCCCCAAAGATTGTGCGGTTCGGGGACGTCCCAGTCTGTGTAAACGACATCTTCATAGCTATTGTCGATGGCTTCGGCGAGGGCACGAAACGTCGGGCGCCCTGGGTCTGTGAGCACAATGCGCCCCACATCTGCGGCCAGTGCGCGGTCGAGTGCCTGCTCCAGCGGCGCAACCATTTCATCCCAAAAACAAATGTCGGCCCCAATGATGACATCAAAGCCTGCAAGTTCTTTTTCAGTTAAATCTTCAAAGCGCCCGCAGTAGGTGTTCGTGGTCACTTGGTTGCGCTGGGCATGCAACTCCACAAAGGGAAAGACAGATTCGTCGGCATCGAGCGACACAACGTCGGCGTTGAAATGTTTTGCACAGAATATGCCGCCAAGGCCCCAGCCGCAGCCCAATTCCAATACCCGACTGCCCGTTTCGATGGGGAATTCGCGCAAGTAGTCCATGAGTACATAGCTCGATTTCCACAACTTATTGCCGTGCAATTGTGCGACACCCTGCGCCCGTCGCAATCGACGAATATCTTTGTGAGCGCTGGTTAACATCGAAAGGCCGAACGCCTCGCGGGTATTTTTTTCGATCATGTGCGTATCTAATCGCCGGTAGGTTAGCTGTTTTTGCGCGCTTATATTAGCACGGGTAGGGCGTCCTGCAGGTGTGGATAGCGAAAGCCAAACCCCGACGCCAGTAGCCGTGTTGGCCGCGCATTCTGCCCGCCTAAAAGCAAGGTGCTGAGTTCGCCAAACAAAAGTTTCACCAGGGGCGCCGGTAGGTGCATAAACGCCGGTCTGCGCAGGTGGTGAGCCAAGCTGCGGGTAAATTCTGCATTGGTCACGGGGTTAGGGGCACACAGGTTGTAGGCACCAATTGCCGCGGGAGATTCGGCCAAATGCAGCAGTGCGCGGACATAGTCATCGATGTGTATCCACGGCATGTATTGTGTTCCTCCGCCCAATCGGCCGCCCAACCCTAGGCGAAACGCCGGCCGCAATTGACTCAGCAAACCGCCGTTGCCGAGTACTAGGCCCGTGCGGAGCAAAAGGGTGCGGCAATTGTGTGCACCGAGTGCGGTTTTTTCCCACTGCATACACAGGTTGGCAGCGAAGTCGGGAGTTGTGGGTAGCGGGGTCTGTTCATCGATGATATTAGCGCCTTGGTCACCATAGATACCGAGCGCCGAGCCCGACAAAAAAACCAGCTCTGCATTGTCTTGAGTTTCGATCCAAGCCGCCAGCGAACGAGTGATACGCAAACGTGACGCAAGTAATTGGCGTTTGCGGCGCGAGCTCCAACGTTGCGTCGCCACGGGCTCGCCAGCGAGGTTGACGACCCAGTCGATGCTGGGCAGTTCGTACAACTGACTGGCCTCGGTAATGACCCCAACGCTGTTGCCAAACAGTTTGCGCACTTTGGCTTTATCGCGCGCCCACAGAGTCATGTCATGGCCGGCCCACAGGCCAGCATTGACTAGGGCATAGCCGATTAAACCGGTGCCACCTGTTACGAGTATCTGCATGGCACAATCCTCCAGCGCTTTAAAGGGATACGAGCGCCGGCCAGACTCAGATCAGCCTGCGGCTGCAATTCGCGCTATGCTGGGTGCCTGAACGATGATCTAGCTCGCAATCAAGCACTGCTTGGTGGCGGCCACTCCCAACAACGATGAAGGAGATACCGATGACTATTCAACAGGGTGATCAACTACCCGATGCCGAATTGCGCATGATGGGGACAGAGGGCATGCAGACGGTGTCTGCTCAGGCATTTTTAGGACAGGGGCGGGTGGCGCTATTTGCCGTGCCGGGTGCGTTTACCCCGACCTGTTCAAAAGCCCACTTGCCCGGGTTTGTGGTGTTGTCCGATAAACTCAAAGCGGCGGGCGTCGATAAAATTGCCTGCGTTAGCGTAAATGATGCATTTGTTATGGATGCTTGGGGGAAGTCTGCCAACGCCGACGGTGTCATCCACATGCTCGCAGACGGCAATGGGGATTTTACCCGCGCGCTCGGGCTGGAACTCGACGCCCGTGGCGGAGGCATGGGCATGCGTAGCCAACGCTACAGTATGTTGCTTGAGGATGGGCGCATTGCGCTGTTAAACGTAGAGGCGCCCAAGGCCTTTGAAGTCTCGACCGCCGAATATATGTTGAATCAATTGCAGCAGCGTTAATCCGCGGGCGGCGTATCGAGGGGGCTTTGGCACTGCCAGCAACGCTCAAAGTTTGAGGGGTTGCTGGCAGCGCACATCGTGCAGTTATGTTCGGGCCCGTCACTGTGCTTTTCGTCGTTGAGGTCGGCCAGGATCTTGCTGGCTTTTTGGTAACTGACCTGATCCGCAACCCAGAGCTCCGGCCAGCAATCGATAAAAGATAAGTCGCCCAGCGCGCCGCCGGCATATTCATTGCGAACAAACGTTTCGATGCCCGCAAAATCCAATTGATTGCGGGCATGCTGGAGCCAGAACATATCGGGTGCTGTGTAGACGCGAATCATGGCAGTGCCCTAGCCGATTGCGGTGGATAAATAACGCTAAGAGAACGTCACCTTTTTGCTCGTCGGACGTGTGCGACGCGCGCTTGCTTGATGCCTGTTGCTGGTCGCCTTGGTGTAAATGACAGCGTATTGGAAAGTTAAAAAGAAATGGCTTAGCGTGCAGTATAGAAGTATTTTTACGGGGTGTTGTATTTTGGGGCAGGTGTTAGCTGCCCCAAAATTTTTCGCTCAATCGAACTACGCAGTGTGCTAGATCGCTAACGCGTTTTGCATTGTAAGTAAAAGGTATTCCAATTAGATCCGCCATCAACCCGGTGGTAGGCATCGGACTGGCCAAAAATACCTGAGCGGTGGTGGATGCTATACCCCACGTAGCAGTGTTTGGCCGAGGGCGAATTAAACAGGTCGCCGACATTGACATCCCAGCTGTAGTCCAGATATTGGAGAATGCGCGAGTCATTTAAGTTTTTGCGCATTACGTTGTCTCGTTCTTGCCAGGGCACCTGTTCGCCGTATGAAAACCCGTAGCCAAAGCCTACCCGGGTTTCGACGATGTGCGACCACGGAAAGCGATTGTAGTAACCCTTCAGAGCAATCACGTACTCGTTGAAGTCATCTTTTTCGCCGCGCTCAAAGTGGCGTACCAATCCGCCGGTTATGTGAACGTCAACCGGCATATTCCACGCTTCGTCATTAATTTTTTTGCTGAGGAAGGCGCTTACCATCGCCGTGTTGCGCGTATCAACGGCCATGTTGTTGAGGTAGATCATTTCGATGAAATTACCATCTGTCCAGTAGCCACCTGCAACGCGCCACTCCCATTCACCTTTTAGCCAAGCGCTGTCGCTGGCGCTATTGATCGCTTGCGCGGCGGGATTGTTGATGAATTCATAGCGGTAGTTAAGGCTCAGTTCGGTGCGCTGATCAGAGTCCACAATGGGGCTGTCAGCAATGGTATCGCTCAGGCGTGTATGGCTGACACCGAGGCCCAGTAGGTGCGATCTGCCTAGGCGGGTCCAGGCTTCAATGCCAAAGCGCAGCTGAGTGCTGGCGTCGGCCTCGTACGCTGGGCGATCCGGTTGGGCTTCGGCGCTGCGCACGCCGTAGAAGTAATCGTTAACCTCGGCGTTGTCGTATTCAACGGCCACGCTGGGAATGAGGGTCCAATCCTGCCATTGCCAGTCGGTGCGCCACTCGACATGGGCGCTCCAGCCTTGGTGTCGATTGAGAGTATCGGCACTGGCGCCGATGCGCCACTCACCCACAGCGGTGGGTTGGCTGAGCTCAACGCCGGCTTCCAGTGTGCCGGTTCGGCGCATACCGTCGAGTTCGCTGGCTTGATCCTCGGTGTAGCCCCCGAATCGGTAGCGACTAAAGGCGTCCAGCATTAATCCATCGTTAATCTCGCGCTTCCAGCCGGCGCGCGTGCCCGCTAAGTACCACTGTTCACCCTGATAATAGAGCTCTGGCAGAAAGTCCGCGCGCGCCGATTCGCTAATATAGGGTGAGGTTTGCGCGCGGGCGGTCAAGCCCGCGGCCCAGACCCCTTGGGTGGCATTGGGAGCCGGGTTGGCGAGGGCGGGCAGGGCAGTAATGGCGCAGCTTAAGGCAAGCGCAACAGCGGAGGCTTTCATGGCCGAACAGGTCCTTGGAAATTAGAAAGCGCGCATGATAGCAGAATAGGCCGGCAATGCAGCGGCGGTTTACAGCGCGTGTTTGCGCAGAGCGGATTTGAGCCTGTTTAAACTGATGGGTTTGGTGAGCACGTCGTCCATACCGCCATCCAAGTAGCGTTCGCGATCGGTTTCATAGGCGTTGGCCGTGAGTGCCAGAACGGGCGTGGGGGCCATAGCTTTTTGCTGCTCTATTTCTCGAATGCACTTGAGTGCCCCCATGCCATCGAGCACGGGCATTTCACAATCCATTAAAACGAGATCAAATCGGCGGGGCGTGTTGAGAAATTGCGTGACTGCATCTTCACCGTCGCACGCGAGTGTACAGCGGTGCCCAAGTTTGGCTAGCATGGCGGATACTACGGTTCGATTTACCGAGTTGTCATCCACCGCCAAGATACTCAGTGGGCGTATGCCTAAATGGGGGTCGTCACACTGGGCCACCAGATGTTCCAGTTGCAGGCAATCCAGTAGCAGTGGTTTAAGCAGGGCGCCAAAGGGGGGGCGATCTTTAAAGCCCCGGGTGATGTCACCACGGCTATTAATCCACTCACTGCTTTGGCCGACATCGTACAGTTGCAGTGGTAGGTGGCCGAGGGCGCTATAGGCTCGGGCTAACTCGTCGCTGCGATGGTGGTCACTCACATCAATCACGCACACGCTCATGGCATCGGCTTCAGTCACATCGTCTTCTGCGCGAACTATTCGGCTCGGTAGCCCCCAGTGGTTGCAATAGCGCTGGTAGTCCTCGCGCTGTAGCTCATTTTCAACGCACAGTAAGATCGTGGGTTTGTCTGCGCCAAAGTCGCTTGCTAATTCTTCGCCGCGGGGCAATGGCAGCGAAAGCCGAAACGTTGAGCCGGCGTTGACTTTGCTTTCCGCCACGAGTTCACCATTCATTTGCCGAGCCAACTCACGGCTAATCACCAATCCCAAGCCGGTGCCACCATAGCGGCGATGAATTGAATTGTCGGCCTGCACGTAGGGCTCAAATAGATGTTGGCAAGTGTGTTCATCCATGCCGATGCCGGTATCGGTGCACTCGAAGGTAAGCAGGTCGTTTTGGTAAGTAACATGCAAAGTTACGCCGCCTTGCTCCGTAAACTTGAAGGCGTTACCCACCAAATTGACCAGAATTTGATTGATCCGTGCAGAGTCGCCAACAAAGCCGTCGGGTACTGAGGGCGGCATATCAATGTGCCATTCCAGCTCGCGCTCCGTGGCTTTTTGTACGAATAAATAATAGAGATTGCTCAGCACGCCAGACAGTGAAAACGGCGAAGACTCGATGGACATTTTGCCTGACTCGATGCGCGCATAATCGAGTAAATCGTTGATTAATATCAGTAGCGATTGGCCTGAGCTGTGAATAGCTTGGTTGTATCGCTTTTGCTGCTCGGTGAGCGGTGTGGAGGACAACAACTCGCTCATGCCGAGCACACCGTTCATGGGCGTGCGAATTTCGTGGCTCATTTTGGCGAGGAAATCCGAGCGCGTGCGCGCGCCCACCTCCGTTTCAATGGCATTGCGGACTATGGAGATCACGCCGAGGGCGACGGCCACGGAACTGATCAGCACCACTAGGAGTGTGCTGATAAAGTAGGTTTCAGCGCTGTCGCGTAAGGTGTTCGCTTGCTCGGCAATTTCTGCCTCTAGCGCGCGGGTAAAGTCATAGAGTTTATTACTTGGCTCGCGATCGATGCCGCGCAGCAGGTCGTCCACCAGTTGCCATTGCTGGCCATTGGCGAGGTACACTTCGTAGCCCTGCCGGTACTTGCCCGCCAATTGGCGATGGGCGCGCGCGAAGCGTTGCAGTGCTTGGCGGGTATCGTCCGACAGCTGGGTACTGTTCAATTGATTCATCAAGGCGCGCACCTGCGATTCTCGCTCTACAAATGCAGCCCAATATTTTTCACGTTCGACGGTGTTGTGCCCGCGTAGGAGGGTGTTTTTCCACTCCTGCACCTGATCTTTGAAGGCAATATTGATTTGGTATAAGTCGGATTGCGTGCCAACGCGCGTTTGGAGCACCGAATCGTACCGATCAATAATGCCGTTGAGCGCAAATTGTGCCCCCAGTGCGGTCGCCAGCAGCAGCAGGCCGCCCACCAAAATGGTGAGCGTGGCGCGGGAGCGGGAGTGATGGTGAGGCTCAATCATGCAAAGCTGCCTAACGAGGTTCCGAGTCAGTATAGATGCTTTGCTGTGGACGTGCGGCACGGGCGGTGCCGCATCGGATTAGTCTGATTTAGGGCCGTAGGCGTAGTCGGGCGCCTTGGCCAAAGCCGCGCGATAGGCGGGTCGCGCTTGGCATTGCTGGACAAAGCGATGGATCGCTGGGTAGGTGTTTGGGCTTAAGCCACTGCTTACCTGGGCCTCGAGTGGAAAGCTCATTTGCACATCGGCGCCGGTAATTTTCGGCCCACAAAACCAGGTGTGGTCGGTTAGGTGCGCCTCAATATAATTCAGGTGGGTTTCGATGTTGGGGGCGACAAATCCGGTCAATACCTTGTCGGCGATATTGCGGGCAATGGGCCGAATAAAAAACGGCATCTTGGCCGATTTGAGCCGGCTGAGCACCAGCCGCATAACCAAGGGCGGCATCACCGAGCCCTCGCTGAAGTGGAGCCAAAAACGGTAGTGCCAGTAGTGCTCACTGTCTTCCGCCAACTGCCAGTTGTAGTCGCCAAATCGACTGACTAGGTATTCGATAATGGCACCACTCTCGGCCAGCGTGAGATTGCGCTCACTGTCTTGCAGTACGGGGCTTTTGCCGAGCGGGTGCACGGCTTTGAGGCTATCGGGCGCTAACTGTGTTACGGGATCGCGCTGGTGGTATTGAACGGTGTAGGGTGCCCCAAGTTCTTCGAGTAGCCACAAAATGCGCTGTGAACGGGAGTTGTTGAGGTGGTGTACAGTAATCACGGGACCTTCCTTGTGGCAAACAGTGTGGTGCCAGTATACGTAAGGCTTGGGTGCGCGGATGCGTCAATTGAATGACTTTTTGTGACTTTTGGGTCATTAATGCGCGCTGCGGCGAGCGGGTAACAACATGCAGACTAGAACATGGGCAGGTAACTCGCTATGCGCGACGCCGATGACACAGCACACTTGAGCCAAGCCGTAGGCAGCTGTCAGCTGTGTGCGGGGCAGTTGCCCAATGCGCCAAGGCCCATCGTGCAGCTGGGTTGGCAGGCCCCCATTTTGATTGCGGGGCAGGCGCCGGGTCGTGTCACCCATCGCCAGGGTGTACCGTTTGACGACGCCAGTGGCGCGCGGTTGCGGCAGTGGCTGGGTGTCACCCGTGAGGATTTTTACGATCCGCACCAATTCAGTATTTTACCCATGGGATTTTGTTACCCCGGCACGGGCGCTTCAGGTGATCTGCCGCCTAGACCCGAGTGCGCCAGCCATTGGCGCAGCCGGTTACTGGCGGTTCATACCGGCGTTCAGTTGACGTTAGTTATTGGCCAGTACGCGCAGCGCTGGCATATGGGGCAGCGGCGATCAGTGACCGCGTGGGTGCGCGATTGGCGCCAACGCTGGCCAGCGTGTTTAGCCTTGCCGCATCCAAGTCCCCGCAACAATCGTTGGCTGGCCCGCAACCCGTGGTTTGAAAATGAGGTGCTGCCGGCGTTACAGTGCCGCGTACAATCGCTATTGGAAGCACGTAAATGAAGTTGGAATTAGATTTGCCTGACATGGATGGCCGTTCAGCGACACCAGTGCGCTATGCGGGCTTTTGGGTGCGTTTTGCCACCTTTGTTATCGACTCGCTGTGCGTCGCCTTATTTGTCTCAATCCCGTTGTTTTTTGTGTTTGGTTCGGGACACTGGCAAATGAACATACCGCTTGACGGGCAGTTGCCGAGTCCCGAGCAAGCGCGCGAACTGCTGGCGCAATTGCGTCTGATCATGGCGCAGGTCATCACTGAATATGCGATTTTATTAGTGCTGTATGCCTATTGCTGGGTGAGGTATCTCGGAACGCCGGGGAAGTTGGTGTTGGGCCTACAGGTGGTCGATGCGCGCACATTAGGGCCGCTGTCAGTTAAGCAGTCGATCATTCGTTACTTGGGTTATTTTGTGTCGAGCCTGGCCGGCTGCCTAGGTTTCATATGGGTGGGCATAGATGCGCGCAAGCAAGGTTTCCATGACATGATGGCGCACTCCTACGTGATTTACCGCCGCGACTAGCGCAATGCTTTATAATCCCCACACTTTCACAGGAACAAGGACATTCTGACTGCCATGAACAAATCAATTTTCTCGCTACTATTTTTATGCGCCGCACTCAGTGCCTGTGTCACTAGCCCCACGGGTCGCTCGCAATTGATGCTCATCTCGCCTGAAGCTGCAATCGTCGAGTCGAAAAAAGCGTATTTGGGTACCGTGGCAGACCTGGATAAAAAGAATAAGCTGGTGAGCGATGCCAATACCGTGTCACGGGTGCGGACAATCACCGGCCGGCTTGTGACTGAGGCCGTGGCGCGCTATCCAAACACTCGGGATTGGGAGTGGAGCGTGGCCATTATTGATGACATCGACACCATCAACGCCTGGTGTATGGCCGGTGGCCGCATGGCAATTTACACGGGCATCATCAGCAAGTTGGATTTAACCGATGACGAGTTGGCGCAAATCATGGGCCATGAAATCTCGCACGCATTGGCCAATCACACTGCCGAGCGGATGTCGCGCGCAATGGCCATTAACTTAGGGGTAGTGGCAGCCGGAGTGGCCAGCGATAACAACGCCCTGACGCTCACGGGTGCGGCGCTGGCCGCCAAGTTGGCGCTGGAGTTGCCCAATAGCCGCACCGCGGAATCCGAGGCCGACCGCCTTGGCACCGAGCTGGCAACCCGCGCGGGTTACGATCCCGCCGCCGCCGCCAGTCTGTGGCGCAAAATGGCCAAAGTGGGCGGTAGCGGTGGCCCAGAGTTTCTAAGTACTCACCCTGCACCCGGCAATCGCGAAAAAGAACTCACTAAAATGGTGCCAGAAATGAAGGCGCTCAACCCCAAGGGCAAAAAGTCTGCGATCTACCCGATCACTATTGTTAAATAATCGAAGATAGTGACTTGATAATCTATAAAAAAGCCCAGCGGTGCTGGGCTTTTTTATATCCAACGATTGTACTGCGGCGTTTAGTGGTTAAAGCGATATACCGTAGCATAGAGCACCGGTACCACTATCAGTGTTAGCAGCGTGGCGAAGCCCAGGCCAAACATTATGGTGACTGCCATAGCGACAAAAAACGCATCGGCCAGTAGCGGCGCCATGCCAAGAATTGTGGTGGCGGCGGCCATGGCCACGGGTATCAAGCGACTTACACCCGATTCAATCACTGCATCCACACCGGTTTTACCGTGCCGTAACTCTTCGTCGATTTGATCGACCAAGACAATGGCGTTTTTGATTAACATGCCCGCTAAACTCATGAAGCCGAGGAGGGCCATAAAACCAAAGGGCTGTTGAAATAGCAGCAGCCCCACAGTAACGCCAACAATCGCCAATGGCACTACAAGCCAAATCACAGCCGTTTTCCGCAGTGAATTGAATAGGCACAGCACAATAAATACCATCAACCCAAAAAACAGCGGAATACCTTTCACGATGGCGTTGGCACCTTTAACGGAGTCTTCATTTTCGCCACCCCAGGCCATGAAGTAGCCCGGCCTATCTTTGAGTGGCAGCCGGTCACGGAATTTAATCGGTAACGTATTGGGCGTGTGTTCGATAGTCGCATCGGTAGCGCGGCGCAAGTATTGGTGCACGTCTACCCCGATAGCACGCTCTAAATCGTCCTTGATGTCGGCCAATAATTCCGACGATAACCCCGTGCGCTGATCAAAGTGAATGCGCAACATGCTGACGCGATCCTGACGCCAAATATGGGGATCTTCAAACGCTAAATTGAATTGAGTGACAGCTTGACCGAGGGGCACCATGCGTCCAGCCACGGGGCTCCACAGGGGCACTTGATCTAAATTGTCAAGGCTGCGGCGCTCTGCTTCAGGCGCGCGCGCAATGATCGGCAGCAGCTCGTCGCGCTCTCGGTATACACCGGCGCGCACGCCTTCGACGGCATGGGCGGTTGCCCGCGCGATATCGGGTCGGGTTACGCCCAATTGTCCGGCCATGGTGTCGGAAATTACCGGTCGAAGAATTTGTACCGGTTCACCCCATTCATTGCGAATGCCTTTCACGTTTGGATGTTCGCGCAGGATTGACAGCGCACGATCTGCCAGTTCACGCAGCTGGTGGTGATCTGGCCCGGAGATGCGCAGTTGAATTTTACCGCCGGTGGCGGGGCCGAGCACAAACAAGCGGACATTGACGCGTGCCTCGGGTTGCAAGTTTTCAAGATCTCGCTGGAGCTGACTGCCTAGGCTTTTTAAAATTCTATAGTCTTTGACGTCCACCAGAAGTCGGCCAAAATTACTGTTTGGCAACTCCGGTTGGTAGGTCAATAAAAAGCGCGGGGAGCTTCCGCCAATCTGCGTGGTGATATTGGTAACGCCATCGTAAGCGCGCAGAGCCCGTTCAAAGGCTTTAATTTTTTTATCGACTTCAAGAATGTGAGTGCCATCGGGATACCAAACGTCCACCATAAATTGTGGGCGAGTTGAATCGGGGAAAAAACTCTGTTTAACGAAACCAAAGCCAACCAGTGCCAATAAAAATACGACCAGGGTCACACCTAGCGTCAGCCAGCGGCGGCGTATGGCCGATGTTAAAAATTGGCGATAGCGCAGATAGAAACTGCCTTGATAAGGTTCGTCCGGTGTACCGCCGCCGGACGCTTTTGGTAGAAAGGTTTTACACAGTAAGGGAGTAATGGTTACGGCGGTAAACCAGCTCATAGTTAATGAAATAAGAATGACGCTGAACAGTGAGCGGGTATATTCTCCGGTGGCATCCTTAGATGTGCCAATGGCGGCAAAGGCCGCGATAGCCACGGCCGTGGCGCCCAAGAGCGGCAGTGCCGTTTGAGCAACGACTTTGCGCGCGGCAACTAGCGCATC
Source organism: Simiduia aestuariiviva (assembly GCF_014192475.1). Classification (GTDB taxonomy): domain Bacteria; phylum Pseudomonadota; class Gammaproteobacteria; order Pseudomonadales; family Cellvibrionaceae; genus Simiduia; species Simiduia aestuariiviva. Next base: position 659,968 of record NZ_JACHXZ010000003.1, on the reverse strand, counting down.
TTCGCCCTGTTGCATCCGAACGCGCATGCCGTCAGTGACGACGATGGCGTTGTCCACCAACATGCCCAGTGCAATAATTAATGCGCCCAAGGAAATGCGTTCGAGGGTGATGTCGAGCAGGTTCATAAAGATAAACGTACCCGTAATGGTGACAGCCAATACCGTACCAATAATCAAGCCGCTGCGTAGACCCATGAAAAATAGTAGCACCACGACTACGATAACTACCGCTTGGATGAGGCTGAGCAAAAAATTATCGATCGCGTGATTTACGCTATCCGATTGCATCGACACCACGTTCATCTGCATGCCAAGCGGTGTCTGTGGGCGCAACTCTGCAAGCTTAGTGTTCAAGCCTTCACCCATTGTGACGACGTTGCCGCCACTGGCTGTAGAAATTGCTAGGCCGATGGCGGGCTCACCATTGAAGCGCAATAAGTTTGTGGGTGGATCTTGCAGCCCGCGTTGAATGCTCGCTACATCGCCGAGCGCTACCGGCCTGTTGTTGTGCGCTCGCGTGTTTACCAACAGACTGGCAAATTGTTGCTCGGAGGTAAATTCGCCGGTGGGGTTGAGTGCTAGGCGCTGCTCGCCCACTGTCATAAAGCCGGCAGATTCTGCGGTATTTTTTGCGCCCAGTGCGCGATAGATATCGCTTGGTGCTATACCCAGTGCCGCCATCTTGTCACGCTGCATCTCGACATAGATCACTTCTTTTGGTGCACCGTAAAACGTTATCTTTTTAACGTCGGGCACTAGCAGCAGCTCGCGGCGCAAAAATTTTGCAAATTCGTATAGATCCTTTTCCGTGTAGCCGTCACCCGTGAGCGCAAGGTAAACGCCCATGACATCACCAAAGTCGTCGTTGACCATTGATGGTCCCGCGCCGGGCGGTAACTGATGTTGTACGTCGTTCACTTTCCGGCGCAGCTCATCCCACACTTGTGGCAAGCTGTGTTTGTCGTATTGATCTTTGATTTTTACCTTGACGATGGACTTGTCGCGATAGGAGTGCGATTCCACGTAAAACAACTGGCCCATTTGTTGTGCGGCGCGCTCGATGAGATCGCTGACTTCCATTGCTACCTCGGCGGCGCTCGCACCGGGGTAGGGCGTTATGATCATCGCCTCTTTGATGGTAAATTCAGGGTCTTCAAGTCGGCTTAAACCGTTGAACGCCATCATTCCGGCCACTAGCAGTACGAGGGTCGTTACCCAAGTAATCGTGCTGTTTTTAATGGACCATTCGGCGATATTCATCAGTAGCGCACCTCGCGAATGGGCTTGATCTCAAGCCCTTCACTTAGCGCGCTCAGCCCGGCCACTACAATGACGTCGCCCGCTTGCAATCCATTGAGCAGCGTAATGCTGTCGCTACCTGCGGGGTCACCCAAGATAACGGGCTGCCTGTGTACGCGATTATCGGCATCTACTCGCCACACCACATGACTTTGATTTGGCCCAGCGGTGACCGCTTGCAGAGGAATAGTGAGCGTGGTGTTGACTTCTGAGGCTGCTCTTTGTGCGCGCACGCTGGCGGTCATGCCGGGCAACAGGTTGGCGTCCCCTCGCTCTTTGATGCCGAGTACGTATTGAAAGGTTTGAGTTTGAGGGTCTGCCTCAGTGGTAAATTCCTTGATGTAAAGTGGAAATTCACGGCCCGGTAAGGCATCAAAGTGGGCGCTGATATCGACCGCTTTAGGTCGATTGGAGCGCGCCAACAATGATTCGGAAATATTGACGACTATCTCGAGGTTTTCTTTATCTTGTAAGCTGAGTATCGGCTGCTTGGCCTGGACCTCTGCGTAGTTGTCCACATATTTTCGCGCTACCACGCCGCCGAAGGGCGCTATCATTCGGGTGTCGTTGAGCGCTTTTTCTGCGCGATCTAAATTTGAACTGGCGATCTCAAATCCGGCTTTCAATTTGTCAAAATCCATTTTTGATATGAAATCTTTTTCAATGAGCTCCTGCGCGCGTTCATAGTTGGCCTGCGCTTGGTCGCGCTCAGCGCGAGCGGCATCTACATTACTTTGGTAATCGGCGGCTTCCAGTTTTGCCAACACCTGACCGGCGCGCACCATCTGCCCCTCTTTGAGTTCAAAGCTGATCAGTCTGCCGGGCACTTGAAATGCGAGATCGACTCGCTGCGAGGCGCGCACCACACCGGGTAGTTCCCGACTTTGCGTGCTCGGGCTCTGCACTGTGATGACTTTGGCAGGCTGGACGATAGGTGCTGGCGGAGCGGGTTTATCGGTGCACCCCGCTAAAAATGAACAAAAAAAGCAGGCGGCAAGGACGAGGCGCATGGTTGGGCTCCAGCGAGTCAAAGTTGAAAGGATGTTAGCACAGGAGCCTGTATGGCTCTGTGCTCAGCGCCGCGCTAGGCCAAATACTGAGTGGGCGTTTGGCCGAACCAGCGTTTAAAAGCGCGGGTAAAATTACTGTGATCAGAGAATCCTAGCAGGTGAGCCACCTCGGTGAGCGAGCGTCGGCCGTCGCGCAACAAATTGAGCGCGTGATCTCTGCGTACTTGATCCACCATATCGGTAAAGCGAAGTTGACGGGCTTTCAGTTTGCGTTGCAAGTGGCGGGCAGACATATTCAGTTGCCGCGCAATGGCGCCCTGATCAACAGTACCGGTGGCCATTTGGAGGCCAATGGCATTGAGAATTAACCGTTCGAGATCGGGTGAGTGTGGCTGGGTCAGCTGTTGCTGTAATTGTTGTTGCAGTAGTGATTCGTGATTGCGCACCAGCGCTTCGTTGGCGAAGGGTAGCGCGACCTGCGTATCGTGCAATGCGTAAACTTGACGGGCAATGGGGCTGCCGGTTTGCACATCATCGCAGCCGTAGAAGCGGCGATAGGGCCCCAGGTCTGTAGATTCATCGCGGGTTAGGGTGAGCGATCGCAAGGTGAGCTGGCCGGGATAAATTGCGCGCAATAATTGAAATCCCGTGGCCATGCCAAATTCCAAGGATTCGATGCCCGGCAATTCGGGCGTCGCGGGCGTCACGTCCAAAATGAAGGCATCACCCTCAACCCGTGTGGCGATGTGCACTGAATCACTGATAAAGGCAGGGTATTTAAGCAGCAGGGCAATGGCATGCCCCAAGCTTTCAGAGCACATAATGGCGAGCCCGAGTTCACCCCAGCTGGCCGGTTGTGCCGCTTCAGCCGCCAACAGGCCAATGGCGGGTTCGCCGATGGTCTCGGCGGCGCGGCGCCAGGCAAGTGCCGTTTTTTCCACGGGAATACGGCCGCTGGCTTGGCGCTCAATCCCCAGTTCAGCAAGCAGTGCATGGCCGTCGGCGCCAAAGCGATTGAGCAGGTGAGGAATGGGTTTGACCCAATTGCCATAGCTAGAAAATTGCACGTCTGTTCCTAATATATGACTTTAACTTGAGTTTGGGTCACATAGTAGCGACAGCTGGCGCGTGGTAAAAGTGGCAGAACTTATTGGTCAGTTTGCGCCGCCTGCAATAGCGTCAGGGTTTGGGTATCTGGATCGCCCCCGTAAAACTGTGTGAGTAATGCCTCGAATATCGGCACCTGCGGCGCAACATGGTTGAAGAGGGTAAGACACGAATGCAGTTTCAGGTGGTCTGGGCTAGCCAAAATTTCCTGTGCGCTCAGATGCTTATGGGCCTGCAAGGCGGAACAGCAGGTCAACAGCCGCTCGCCCAGTACCGGGTGCGACAAATAGGCTTGCGCGCTATCAGGGCCGTCCAGTGCATAGTAGTTGGCCGTTTCGCTGTGGCCCAAGCCCTTCAGTTGGGGGAAGATAAACCACATCCAATGACTGTGTTTGCGGCCAGCCTGGAGTTCAGCCAATGCCTGTTCATAGGTGGCGGCTTGTGCACTGAGGAAGCGAGCGGCAGATAATGGCACTGTGACACCTCGTCGGATTAATGGATTCGCGGGAAATATTCGCCGAAGAAATTGTAGTAGGCTTGGCAGCCGTTTGGGTGGTCGAGCTGGGCGGTGAGAGGTAAATCCCGGTTTGATTCACTCGCCGGTGACTCTATCTCCCAAGCGCAGCCAATAAAGGCTAGCCGAACACTGAAGGTCAATTGGTCAGCAGCGAGGGCGTGCGGGGCTGAACTGCGATTGCACTGGGACGTGAATTTTGGGGCGCGCGGTGGTACAAGATTTTTTATTGTTATCGTCAGCTTTAGGGGCTAAGTCATGTTGTCAAAAATAATCGCCGTGCTGATATTGAGCTGCTGCAGTTTAAGTCTTAGTGCGCAATCTCTGTACATCCTTCGCCACTTTGAAAAGCAGGCTGATAGCCCCAATCCGGCGCTGACAGAGACGGGCAGCGCCCGTGCCGAGATGTTGGCGGCAATGCTTCAGCGCGAGCCCATTACACATATCTTCACCAGCGACTACCGGCGCACACGGGCCTCGGTGGCACCGCTGGCGCGGGCATTGGGAATCTCAGTGAGCATTTATGATCCCCGTGATTTACCGGCGCTGGCGTCGCAATTGTCTGGGCTTGCTCAGGCCGTTGTGGTGGGCCACAGCAATACGACCCCGCAGCTCGTGCGGTTGTTGGGCGGCACGGCCGAAGACATGGATGAAAGCCGCTATGGTGATTTGTTTGTGATCAGTCAAAGCCAAGGTGTGGTCACTACGACGCGACTAAGCGTGCCGGTGGGCTACGCGCCGGCTGTGCGGCCCTAGTTTTTTTTTGCTTCGCGAACGCGATAAATCAATCGCAGTATTGTGACTTGTGTCATCAACAGCGTGTCATTGGGATTGATTTCCCCGTGCGGATGATTGGAGTACCATAGGCCGCACGAGATAGATGGCTTGCCGACATGGCAGGCCAATTGTTAGTGGGTATTGGAGGTTTATATGAAATTCACACTGATCCACATGGCACTGATCGCCGCGGGCATAAGCCTGTTGTCGGCGTGTGCAGAATTAAAGGACACCGGTAAAACCATCGGCCATGGCACCAAGGATGTCGCCACCGCCATTGGGCACGCGAGCCGCGACACCGTGAAAGCGGTCGGAAGGAATACCAAAAAAGTGGTTGAAGACCTCGCAGAAGAAAGCGAAGAGGCTGCCGAGTAAGTTTCAGATCGTTGATGTAATCCAACGCGGCGCCAGGGCCGCGTTTTTTGTATCTGATGCGCAGTAACACAGGGCGGTGTGCATTGAAGCGCATCTGGAGCAAGACTTACAATTGTATTCCCTGCCCCACTAAGCATCCAATACCTTCCGTTTTAATGGTGTCCAGCACTTCATCCAAGGCCGCTTGATCCGTATCAAACGCATCTTCCCAAGTGGTTGACGTGTTGTATTTATCGACGACCTCCAGCAGCCATTTACCTTCGCCATCCCCGTAGATCTCAACGGAGACAGATTCGCCTTCACTTTCAATTGTTTGGCAGAGCGGTGACATGATTAGTTCTGGTTGTTCATCCATAGTGCTTTCCTCGAAATATCATCTTGTTGTAATCCTACACGCAAGTGGGGTAACGGCAACATAAATTACATCGCTTACCAGCGATCAATACATTGGGGTTTAGCGTTTAGCCAACGCTCATGAAGGATGATTTCTGACTCTAACTGAAGCGATTGTAAATTCGGGTGAAAAAACATTTGATTGTAAACGTCTGTTATATCAAATTTTGCAAATTTTTCTTTTGCGGGTTGAATGGGTTACGGTGAATGCTAACTGCTAACCACTTGGTTCCTGCCGTTGTTTTTGGCCCAATACAGTCGGTTGTCTGCCACGTTGATAATGTCTTGACTGAGTTTTCCATCTTTCGGTGCGGCGGCCACACCTATGGATAATGTTACGTCTCGGTGATCCGGTAAAGGATAATTCTTAATGTTTAGATTGAGCGCTTCTTGTATTCGTTTGCTGACCACAACGGCATCTTCAATGTTGGTGTAGGGTAGGAATACAAGAAACTCTTCGCCTCCGTACCGATATGCGACATCGCTGCCGCGAAGGTGGGTGGTAATAGCCGAGGATATGAGCTTTAGAACGTTGTCCCCAACTGCGTGGCCAAGTTCGTCGTTGATGCTTTTAAATCTATCCGCATCAATCATTAAGATGGCGTAAGAATCTAATTCTGACCAGTCTTGAAATTCGCTGTTAAATGCGCGTCGGTTAAACAGACGTGTCAGTGGATCTACGATAGAGTCAATTTTAGCGAGCTCGTACTTTTCTCTATAAGTGAGTAGATTAAAGAAGTCGGTAATATTGCGTGATTCGTTATCGGCTGTTTTTGTCATTATTCTATGTAGCAGCGCAACCGCAAGTGCCGCCGCAGGCACCATCATAAGTTTGCCGGCCATGCTTGAAAATAGGATATTTAGATAGTCCTTGTTTTCGACAAAAGAGCCAGTGATAAACAAGAGGCAGTCGAAAATCATAACAACGGATAAAGCTAGGCTTATGCGTAAAAAAAGGCTTTTAAGCCGCGTTAAATACTCATAAGCAATGATGACTAATATGGTGTCTAGGAATAGGGTTATGGTGCCAACAATCATAAAACGTGGATGTTGAATAAAAATTTCCCGGGGAATATCAACGAACAGATGAACGCCGTTGCCGGTTAAATGCGTGCTGACGGATAAGGTGATAAGGCTAAGGAGAATATTGGCTAGAAATAGGCTGTAAATGAGTTTTCTTGCGCCGAGGGCATCATCAACGATGTATACGAGCAAAACAGCTAAGATAGTACCAGTAAAGAGGACGGCTGATCCCGGGCTAATGAGTAGGCCGGGTAGTACTTCAATATAAACACTGATGGCCAGTACAACCTGAACAAACTGAAGGGTGCCGACTGTGGCCACTAAGGGCGTGTTGCCTAGCCAAGGACGCAGCCTAATAAGTAGGTATAGACAAGCGCCGAGCAGAAATGATTCCGCAAGCATCCATAGGAGTTGATCTAAGTTAATCAAAGCAGTGCCGACATTTATTGTTGCTATATAAGGTTTATTGGATTGCTTTTAAGCTCAGCAGTCGCAAGTTTCATAGCGTAACGGAGTATATAAATACTATACACAGTTACTTTACCTTGCACGACGATATATCAAGGTGACATCTGGGGCTTATAGGGTGAACACGGATTTAGCCGCACAGTCTTGTGTATCTCACTTAAAAAGCTCGCGGCCCCAAGATTGTTTTCTAGCACATCAAGCCCGAATGGGGTTGATTTTTTATCCTAACTTCGTTGCCTGATGGAAAATTAATGTGGAAGGGTGTTGTATCGCCCATAAAAAAGCCCCCACAAGGTGGGGGCCTAAAGGTTTCTACGGCAGCTATGCGTAGAGTCTGCGGTTGGCATCCTGCCGGTGCAGGGTGCGCACTTCCTGTGCGCCATGCGGGTGAATCGAAGAGCCATTCACCCGATGTTTGGCACGCTACTGGCTAGTAGCGGTAGTCCGCCTGCAGGGCGATGGTGCGCGGGCGCTCCACGAAGCCGTAGTAGGCAGGGGTCATAAAGGTCGAAGCCGACAGCGGTGCCGTGTTGGTGTAGGTCAGGGTGTCGCGGTCAGTTAGGTTTTTGCCAACCAATGCCACAGTCCACTGCTCTGCTTCCAGCGCGATACGGCCGTTCAGCTTAGTGCCGGGGGTGTAGTTCCAGCGCGGATCAAGATTCGGGTGGATGTACTGCTTACCTTGGTAGGTGAGATCCAAGGTGGTGCGCAGTGCCAATTCGCCGAAATCATAGCTGTGCTCAAGTGACGTTGAGCCGCTCCACTTAGGCGTGTACTGGCTCTCTTTGCCGGTGTAGTCACAAATTCCGCCGGGCGCTTGGTTGGGCTGATCGTGATAGCAGTTGCCGCTGTCAAAATCTTTGTACTCAAAATCCAGGTAGCCGAGGGCCGCAGTGAGCATGAGGTTGTAGGGCAGTGCAACACGGCCGTCTAACTCAATACCTTTCACTTCCGCTTTTTTGGCGTTGCCAACCACAAACCCTAAAATGCCATCAAACTGTGACGTTTGCAGATCTTTGTAGGTGGTGTGGAACACCGCGGCATTCAGTTCTGCACGGTCATCCCACAGGCGGGTTTTGGTGCCCAGCTCGTAGGTGGTGGCCTCTTCTTTGTCGAACTCAAAGGATTCCACCTGATTCGCGCGCGCGTCGAAACCGCCCGACTTAAACCCAGTGGAGCCGCTGGCGTAGAACATTACATCGTCGTTCATGATGTATTGCAGTGACATGGATGGCGTGAACGAGGTTTCATCGCGATCACCAGCCAAGTTGTGACCTGGGGCAACCGGTACCATCACTTTCAATTCTTCGGTGTCTACGTTGAACGCTTGCTTCACCACGAAGGCGGCCAGGGGATCGGCGGTGCCGGTGGCAGAGTTGAGGGTGCGCATGGTGCGTGAGCCCTCTTTGGTTTCGCGCGTGTAGCGACCACCGGCCGTGAGCGCCCAGGCTTCATTGATGTTCCAAGTCGCCTGCGCAAATACCGATGCAGCCTCTGAATCTTGCTCGTAGTCACGGGGTACGCTGATGCCCTGAATTAATGCCAGTTGCGGGTTCAGTGCGCCCAAAATGCTGGTCTTTGAGAAGCTGGTGGCCTCGTTGAAATCCAACTCGTTAGACTGATAAAAGGCGCCAACAATCCAGTCAACGGTTTCGCCGCCGGGAGAAACCAAGCGGATTTCTTGGCTGAACTGGCGATACTCTTCATTCATTGCGATGCTGAAAACATCGGCGCCGGTGAAGTCGCAGTCACAGTTTTCCGAAAATTCATAACCTGCCCACCCAGTTACGGAGGTCAAGGTGCCGAGGTCGGTGTCATAGTTGGCCGTGAAGGTGACATTGTCGACGGTGTTTTCGGAAAACTCCGCGCTGTCAGATTGGCGCACATAGTTCAGCTCGTTATCCAGTAGGCGAGCGTCGCCCGTGAGCTGGGCCAAAATTTGGCCGTATTGCACGCCGTCACCGCGCGGCATTTCTTTTACGATTTCGATTTGGCGACCCTGCACATCAAAGGTGTCGCGCTCTGCTTTTAACACCAGCTCTAGGTTTTCTGTGGCGTCCCATACTAGTGTGCCGCGGATGGCGCGCTCTTCGCGGCCGGGTTCGTCGCGGCTCTGCAGTTGGTTTTCCATGTAGCCATCTTCGCTGTAATCGCGAATTGCCAAGCGCGCGCGCACTGTGTCGCTCAATGGGCCAGAGGCCACCAGGTTGACTTCGCGCTGATCGAAACGGGGTTCATACAGCATGCCGGCCTTCAACTCCATTTCATCGGAGGGCTTGGCGGTGGCCATGTTAATGGCGCCAGCGATGGAGTTTTTACCGAACAGGATGGCCTGTGGGCCACGCAATACTTCGATGCGCTCGAGATCCATGAAAGGGGCTCGGCTAAGCTGCGCGCGACCGTAATAAATACCGTCGATGTAGGTGCCGACAGATTGCTCAAAGCCTTGGTTGATGCCAGAGCCAATGCCGCGAATAAAAATTTGGGTGCCGATGCCTGTCTCACTCATGGAGAGGTTGGGCACGTAGGCCGTCACGTCTTCCATTTTGGTGAGGTGACCTTCAGCTAACTTGTCGCCGCCCACGGCGTTAATGGATACGGGTACGTCCTGCAGGCTCTGTGGTCGTTTCTGGGCAGTGACAACCACTTCTTCCAGAACTTGTGCGTAACCGTGACCTGCCGACAGCGCCAGTGCAGCCAGAGCTACAACTAGGGGTTTTCTTGCGAGCGCGTTGTTCATTCGTCTCTCCTGATGTTCGCGTGATGCGTTGTTATTGTCAGGCAGGCAGGGGTATCCCAGCGTGCCGGCGCCGACTATAGCGGAGCACCGGTAGGGCAACTATTCAGGGGGCGACAGGTCGCTATTCCCAAAGCGACATTGCGACGGGCGGTAAGGCGGGTGCGGTGAACTTACAGTGCGACGAGGGCAATCAGTGTGGCGATGGCGGCGAGCATAAGGATCAGGGCTGAGCGCCACAGCCAGCCGCGGCCTGCGGGCGCCGGGGGTTGTTCGGCAAGCTGTCGCAATTCAAAGGCGCGAATGGCCAGCGCTCGGGATTTGATCAGTTTGGTTCGAGTGGTTTTGAGGGCCTCGATTTCCCGCTCTAAAAAGGGTTGTCGCTCTTGGGCGCAGTCGGCCAGCTGTTGTTCGCAATTCTGTAGCGACTGCTCCAGCGCCTGCAATTGGGTGTCGATATTGTCGGTGATTTGTTGGAGTGACACGGCCTTGCCCTTTTTGATGATTGCGCAGTATACACCAGCGCGCCGATACCCTCGGTGAGCCAATGCTCAACGGACAGCTTTGTGACGGCCTTCACGCCTGCATACGTATTCAGACCTGCCACATCAGTGCATACGTATGTAATTGGTTGAGCGTGCAAGTGACACGGCACTTTAATGAAGGCGATTGACCGGCGCAGATTATAACAGGCGGTATCTATTGTTAGCGACTTCTCTGCCCAACTGTGCTTCGGCTGCCGGTTGTGAGCCAAGTACCCTGATGACAAGCCAATAAAAATTAATAAGGGTAAACAGCAATGAAACAATCATCCCGCCCGCTGCTGGCGACGCTACTCGGCGCCGTGCTTGGCAGTACCGCTATCTCTGCCAATGCCGGCACAGCATTTGTGCATTTATTCGAATGGAAATGGAACGACATTGCGGCAGAGTGTGAAAACTTCCTAGGCCCCAAAGGTTTCGATGCCGTACAAATTTCACCGCCCCATGAACACACTGCGGGGCCCTTTTGGTGGACTCGCTATCAGCCGGTGTCCTACTCAAACTTAACTAGCCGCAGCGGTACCGAAGCGGAATTGCAGAGTATGATCAATCGCTGTCATGACGCGGGTGTGAAAATATATGCCGACGTCGTGATGAACAATTGGGCCTCCTATCAAGATCACGGCAACCTGGGCTCGGGCGGCTCCAGCTGGAGTCCGCGCAATTATCCAGATCTCAGCAGCGGTGATTTTCACAGCGCCTGCACCATTTCCAATTATGGCGATGCCAACAATGTCTGGGATTGTGGTTTGTATGGCATGCCCGATCTGCACACTGGGCTGAGCTATCCGCAAGACTACGCGGCCAACTATTTGAAAAAATTAGTGGCCATGGGCGTCGATGGGTTTCGCATCGATGCCGCCAAGCACATTCGCCCGAGCGAGCTGGATACTGTATTGGCGAAGGCCAACCGTCCTTGGTCATTTTTGGAGGTGATCGGTGCCAGCGGCGAGGCGGTGCAGCCCTCGCAGTACACCTATATCGCACCGGTCACGGAATTTAAATACGGCGTGGACGTGGCCAATAATTTTCGTGGGCAGATTAAAAATTTAAAAACCTTGGGCACCAGCTGGGGCCTGTTGCCCTCCAGCCAAGCGGTTGTGTTTGTGGATAATCACGACCGCGAGCGGGGTCACGGCGGGGGCGGTAACTTAACCTACAAAGATGGCGCACTCTACAATCTCGCCAATATCTACATGCTCGCTTTTCCCTATGGCTACCCCAAGGTCATGTCGGGTTATGAATTCACCGACACCGATGCAGGGCCGCCCGCTGGTAGTAGCAGTTGCGCAAACAGTGGGTGGGTGTGCCAGCACCGATGGAACAATATTGCCAATATGGTGGGTTTCCGCAATGCAACCTTGGATGCCTGGAGCGTTGATAATTGGTGGGACAATGGCAGCAATCAAATTGCGTTTAGTCGCGGCAACAAAGGTTTTGTGGTGATCAACAACGAGGATTATGCGTTGAGCCAAACGCTGCAAACGGGGCTGCCGGCTGGGCGATATTGCAATATCTTGGCGGGCGCTGCCGAGTGCAGTGGCGCGCTGGTGGAGGTGGCTAGCAACGGTATGGCCACGGTCAATGTGCCGGCCAAATCGGCGGCGGCGTTACACCTTGGCGCGATGGATAGCGGCTGCACAAGCAATTGTCCGCCCGCGCAAAATGTTGTCAGTTTGAATGTGCGCGGAACATTTAATGGCTGGGGCAATAGCGCCATGGCACTGGTGGCCGATCACACCTGGCAGGCCACCATTAGTCTCGATGGTAGCGCTAATCAACGCCTTAAATTTGACGTCTATGGCGATTGGGGCACCAACTATGGCGACTCCAATAGCGATGGCGTGCTAGAACAAAACGGCGGCGATATTTACCACGCGGGCGCGGGCGAATATCTGGTTACGGTCAACGATCAATCCCTGACCTATACCCTTGAGCAGCAGGGACCGTGCAGCGGCTGTTTTGTCAGTAATTTTTCGCAATTGTATTTCCGTGGCACAGCCAATGGTTGGTCAACCAGCGCCATGCAGTTAGTGGCGAATAATACCTGGCAGCTGGTCGTCAATTTTGATGGACAAGCGAATCAACGATTTAAGTTTGATGTGCTGGGAGACTGGAGTCAGAACTATGGCGACAACAATGCCGACGGCGTGTTGGAGCAAACGGGGGCCGACATTTACACAGCGGTCACCGGCAGTTACACCGTGCAAGTGAACGATCAAACAATGCGCTATAGCGTCACTGCCAATTGACGATTCGTCCATAGCAACGGTGTTTCACACTAGGGGCCCTCGGCCCCTTTTTTGTGCCGGCCAAGGCCCTGATCTAGTGATCTAGCCACAGCACTCAATTAGCCATGCGGCACTCATTGCCGAACGTATAACCGAACATATAGCCGAACATGGCGCCGCAGTGCCTCGCGGGAGTGGGCAGAAATCCCCTGGCTGGGGCGGTTGCGCAGGAGAATCTCGACTATAACTATAGGTCATCACTTATAGCGCGCCCCGTGGGCGCCATTGCGCAATCGCAAGGTTTTTTCATGCATATCGGACTCAGACAGCAGTTGTTGATCAGTATGGCCGCTGCACTTGTTCTGCCGCTCATTGTCAGCACGGTGTTTTTTAATCACAGCATGCGCGGGCTAATCGACGAGCGCTTGGCCAATACCGAGTTGCCCACGGCGCTGCGCGAAGTGCGCAATGGCGTAGAGCTGGATTTGCAGGCCGCCATAGTGGCGTCCCGCGCGGTGGCGCTAAACGCCTATGTGCACGATTTTCTGGTGTCCGGCGATCCCGTCGTTGAGGCGAACGCCGGGCCAGCGGATGCACTTGAGGCCGCAGCGCCAGCTGGTTCGGAATCCCTGCTCAATGTGCAGCTTGATCCCGCCGAGGCCGCGGCGCTACAACAAGCCGAGCAAGCGCAATTGGTGCGCTATCTCAACGGTGTGAAAGACGCCAGCGGCGCCATCGCCGCCTATGTAGTATCGGGACAAACCGGCCACTATTTCAACACGGATGGATTATTCAAAACCCTATCGCCAAGCGCCGAGCGAGATCAATGGTTCTACGCTTTTTTATCCAGCGGCAAAACCTACGAGTTGAGTTTGGATGTGGACGAGGCCAGCGATCAGCCCACGGTATTTATCAACTACAAAATAGATGCCGACGGCGTGCGTGGGGTGGGCGGTATTGGTCAGTCGCTAGCGGCCATGTCTGATTTGATCCGCAATTATCGACTGGGACAAAGTGGCCAAGTGTATTTAGTGGACCGTGACGGGCACATTAAATTGCACCGCGATGCGGCTGAGTCGGGTCGCGCACTCGCGCAGCGATTGCAAGTCAATGCCGATGGCTTAACCCGCAGCGAAGACGTGGTCACCTTGCCGTTTACCCGCAGTGGCGAGGCCTACTTGGCGGCATCGATTCCGCTGATTTCTGCCGATTGGTATCTCGTTGCCGAAATCCCTCGCAGTGAACTCTACGCAGGTCTGGATGCCACCATCATTAACAATGTGTGGCTATCGCTGGCGCTGGCGGCGGTGTTCTTTGTGGTGGTGCTGTGGTTGTCCAATCGTATCGTCCGGCCCTTGGGCGAAATCACCTCTGCCTTGGAAGATATCACCCAGCGCGATGGCGATTTGACGGCGCGCTTACCGGAAACCCGCGGCGATGAGCTGGGTGAACTGGCTCGGCAGGTGAATGTTTTTATTGGCCAATTGCAGACGTTGTGTCGCGCCATAGTGCAGTCCAGTGACGCGGTGGCAGAGTCTTCGCGGGCGGTTAATCAATACATTAATCAGGCCGCGGGTCGCACTGAACAGCAGCAGTCAAACACCGATATGGTGGCCACCGCAGTGAATGAAATGGGCGCTACCGTCAACGAGATTGCCCGCAATGCCGCCGCTGCTGCCGAGGGTTCGCGCAGTGCGCACGTGGCGGCGGATGAGGGGCAGAGCAAAGTGGAGGGAACCATCACCGACATGGGGCAATTGACCGAGGTAATGCAGCAGTCGGTGTCGCGGGTGGAGCAGTTGGCGCAAGATATTAAATCCATTTCTGGCGTGCTGGATGTTATTAAGGGTATTTCAGAGCAAACGAATTTATTGGCGCTCAATGCGGCCATTGAGGCGGCCCGCGCGGGCGAGCAGGGACGGGGTTTCGCGGTGGTGGCTGATGAAGTGCGCACGCTCGCGCAGCGCACAGCGCAATCGACCGAAGAAATTAACGAAATGATTGCACGGCTTGATCGCAGCGCGCGCGCAACGGTGGAATCGATTATGGCGGGCAGCGATAAAACCAAATCCAGCGTGACCCACGTGCGCGACACGGGGGAGTTGCTGGCGAGCATTACTCGGCGCGTCAATCGCGTTTCCGATATGAACTACCAAATTGCAACAGCGACCGAAGAACAGAGCCAGGTGACGGAAGAAATTAATCGCAATGTGCAATCTATTGCAGATCATTCGCGCAGCACGGGCGATGACATAGTGCAATGCAAACGCCTTTGCCACGAGTTGCAAATTCAGAGTGAAACCTTGGCCGGATTGATGAAGCGCTTTACCTTGTAGTGGCGGCGGGCCCATAAAAAAAGCCGACTGTGTCGGCTTTTTTTACGTCCACAACCTTATTTCAGGCCACGGTATAGGCCGGCGTGAAACACCAAGGGGTTGCCAGCTGAAACCGCAAATTGCTGCACGCGCCCCACCAGAATAATGTGATCGCCGCCGGCGTAGCGATGTTCTAGTGTGCATTCAAATACGGCGCCGCAATCGGGCAGAATGGGGCTGTTCGCCACGCCATTGGCGAGTGGCAGTTGGTCAAATTTGTCGTCCGGGCTGGGGCGGCCGAACAGATCAGACAGTGCGTGTTGATCTTCTTTTAACACGTGAATCGCAAAGTGGTCGGTGCGTTCAAACACGTCGAAACAGTTGGCGGTTTTAGCGATGCTCCAAAGCACCAGTGGCGGCTCTAGCGAGACGGAATTGAAACTGCTCACGGTCATGCCAACGGGCTGCCCCTGCTCATCGCGCGTGGTGACAATGGTCACGCCGGTGGGGAAACTGCCGAGCGCGTTGCGAAATGCCAGGCTGTCGAAGGGGCGGGGTGCTGTGCTCATAGGGCCAGTATCTCTCTTACCGTTTGCGTTGTGTCTGTCTTGCTGGAAGCCGTTGCTCGCCGGCACCAAAGGCTGCGCAGTCTACCGCTTTGGCGCGCAAATACCTACTCTAGTAAGGCGCCGAGTTGCCGATTAAGGCGGTCTTTTTCCCGTAAAAAACGCCCGCACAGGGCGAAGCCACGCAACTGGTTCTGGCGGTCGTAAAACAGTGCCTGCACGTGCTCCTCACCGTCTTGCTCAATCTGCCATTGCCCTTCAAGTGACGGAGGCACTGGACACACCACCGTGGGACACAGGGTGGTTTTAACCATCACCGGCATGGACGGATAGTGCACGGCCGTGGGTTGGCCTGCCAAGGTGGGCGCCAACGCGCGCGCCGCGTGCATCAGCGGCATGACATAGAGCAAGTTGTAGCCCGCCACTTCGGCGCAGTCGCCCAAGGCATAGATATTGGGCGCCGAGGTGCGCAGCCAGCGGTCGGTCTTGATCCCACGCCCCACGGCAATGCCCGCCGCCTGCGCCAGCGCTGTGCGAGGGCGCACGCCAATGGCAGACATTACGATATCGGCATCAATGTTAGTGCCGTTGGCGAGCGTGGCCGTCACGCCATCGGCGGTGGCGGCGAGCGATTGCACAACGGTGCCCAGGTGGTAGCGCACGCCGCGCCGTTCGAGGCTGCGTTGCACCGCGTTGCCGACCGCCGCAGGCATGAGGCTGCCGAGCGCGCTGGGCAGTGGATCAACCACCTGAATGTCGCGCTCGGTGTGTGCTAAATCGTTGGCGTATTCAGAGCCGATCAGCCCTGCGCCGATGATGAGCAGGCGGCGATGGGGCGCAATGGCCCGATGAAAATGCCGAAAATCGGTGAGATCGTTGACGGTGTAGACGCGATCCAGGCCCGTGCCCGTTAGCGGCGGCGCCATGGCTTCACTGCCCAGGGCCAATACCAATTGCTGGTAGCGATAGTCCGTGCCATTGGCGGTGACTGTGCGCGCATGGGGGTCGATCTGTTCAACGGTGGTGTGGGTCAGTATCTCGGCGCGCAACTGCTCGGCCATGGTGTGGGCACTGCTGGTGACCATCTGTTCCGGTGTTTGCCCCTTGGCGAACCCCGTTGAGATGAGCGGCTTGCTGTAAAAGGCGCCATCGTCGTGGGTGATCATCAGCAGCGGCGAATCTGGATCGAGTTTGCGCCACTCGCGTGCCAAGTGATAACCGGCGAGCCCAGTGCCTACAATAATCAACGGCTGAGTGGCCGCGGGCTTGGCGCTAAACGCGGTCTGCGGCGCGCCACACTCGGGACAGCGCCATGGGTTTGGCAATGCGCTAAAGGGGGTGTCGGCGTCGATAGACTGGCTGGCATCGCCTCGGCTGGGCAGGTAGGTCCAATCGCACAGGCTGCACTGCCAGTGACCGTTGTGGGGTGGGGTTGGTGCCGCCGAGGGAGCCAGTGTCGGCGCCTCATTTGGCTGCTCTTCGGTCTGCGCTGGTGGTGGCGTGGTGCTGGGCCCCCGCGCGCACATCTCAAAGTCGTCTTTGCCCACGCCGCAGTCGGGGCACAGCCAATCGTCGGGTACATCGGCCCAGCGGGTGCCGGGCGCAATGCCATCATCGGGCCAGCCCAGCGCTTCGTCGTAGATGAAGCCGCAGATCAGGCATTCCCAAATTTGGTAGTCGCTCATGCAAAATCCTTGTGGGTGAGTACGGGGTTAAGCGTCCACGGGGCCGCCAGTCCAGCGCACCAGTCCCGGTACGGCAATGTCGTACAGATCCAGCAGGCGCGCCAGCGAGTGGTCCACCATATCTTGCAGGCTGTCGGGCTTGGCGTAAAAGGCCGGTACTGGAGGGGCGATCACGGCGCCCATTTCGGACAGCGCGGTCATGGTGCGCAGGTGGCCGGTGTGCAGAGGCGTTTCGCGCACCATTAGTACCAAGCGGCGGCGCTCCTTGAGCACCACATCGGCGGCGCGCGACAGCAGACTGGCGGTGATGCCCGTGGCAATCTCGCCCATGCTTTTGATCGAGCAGGGCGCGACGATCATGCCCGCCGTTTTAAAACTGCCGCTGGCAATGCTGGCGCCGATATTTTTGGGCGCGTGCACCACATCGGCCAGAGCCTTAACGTCCTCGGGTTTGTACTCCGTCTCGTAGGCGAGCGTCAGTTCCGCCGCCTTGCTCATTACCAAGTGGGTCTCCACCTCGGTAGCTTGCAGCAATTGCAGTAGGCGCACGCCATACACCACGCCCGAGGCGCCGGAGATGCCAATAATTAATCGCGTGGGTTCGGTCATACATTGGGCTCTGTTGAGTTCGTGGCTATCTTACTATCAATTTTACTTGCTTACCTGCCGCAGGCGGTGTGGAGGAATCATCGCAATGGAGGTGGGGCTAGCTAGTGGTTCCTCGCCTTGGGTGCGTGGTCAGCTAGGTGGGTGACGGAACCATTGATGCGTTGAATTAATTCTGAAAACGCCTCAGCGGCCAGGGGCTTGGACCAGTAATAACCTTGCCCCAAATCGCACCCTAGCTCGGTGAGCCGCTCAAGCTCGAGGGCATCTTCTATGCCCTCGGCCACGGTCGCTAGCCCAAGGCTGTTGGCGATGTTGATGATGGCGATGATGATGTTGAGGTCTTGTTTGGAGTCGAGCATTTTACGCACGAAAGATTGATCAATTTTGAGTGACTCCAAGTGAAATTTACTCAGATACCCCAAATTTGAATACCCTGTGCCGAAGTCGTCGATGGAGAAACTCACGCCGTGTCTGCGCAGGTCCGACAGCTGACAACGCACGTTTTCAGCATCGCCCAATAGCAGCGATTCGGTAAGTTCTAGTTCCAGGTGACAACCTTCTAGCCCGGCTTGCGTAAGGGCCTTTACGACTTCTTTTTCGAGGGTGCCGCGGGTGAATTGCACCGAAGACAAATTCACCGCAATTTCTAAATTTTCGTGACCGGCGAGGTGCCAAGCTTTGCATTGTTTGCAAGCTTCGCGCAGCACCCAGTTGCCAATATCGACAATTTGGCCGGTCTCTTCGGCGAGCTCGATAAAATCCACCGGCGTCAGTAAGCCGCGCTCGGGGTGCTGCCAGCGCACCAGCGCTTCTGCGCCAACGAGTTCTCCGGTGTGTAAATTAACTTTGGGCTGATAGTAGAGTCGCAATTCGTCTTTTTTTACGGCTTTGCGCAAATCTTTGAGTAGCACAAATCGTTGGTCGCTCAGGGTGTTCATCGCCGCATCGAAGAAGCGGTATAAATTTTTACCGTCTGCCTTGGCGCGGTACATGGCGATGTCGGCATTTTTGCAAAAACTGTCAAAATCGCTGCCGTCTTGCGGCGCCATGGCAATGCCGATGGATGCCGAGGTCTGAATGTGATGGTTCTCTAGCTGCGCAGGTTTGGTTAACAGTTTTAGAATTTTCGTGGCTATGCGCTCAACTTCACGCGGATTCTTAATATCGGAGAGCAGTACTATAAATTCATCACCGCCGAATCGGCAGGCCGTGTCCGTGCTACGCAGGCATCGCTTTAGCGTCTTGGCCACCAGTTTTAACACCTGATCGCCAATGGAGTGGCCCAGCGAGTCATTGATAGTTTTAAAGTTATCGAGATCGATAAACAATAATGCGCACTGTCCGCCGTGGCGTTTAATGCGGTTCAGTAAATTATTGAAGCGATCTTCGCACAAGGTGCGATTGGGGAGGCCGGTTAGATAGTCGTATTGTGCCAAGTAAGTGGCCTTGGCTTCAGAGGCGCGAAACTTTTCATTTTCGAGCGCCAGTTGCGCCAAGGTGTCGCGCAATTCATGGGCTAGAAAATGTACGCTCAGCCCGGTGATCAATAAAATAATAAGCGTGTTGGCTAGGGTGGAGGGGGTGACTGAAACGGTGATTATGGGTTTCCAGCCGGCCATTTGCGACAGGCCAATGAGGACTACAACCAGCAACACGAAGCCAAATAACCCCCAAAACTGCCGCCCGTGACTAAACAGCGAGGCGAAAATCAGCAGCACTGGCAAGCCCAGGACGCCCTTGTCGATCAGACCATGATTAGCGGTGATTAGCGCGCTGAGACAGACCGTGATAGACCATAAAAACAGCAGTGATGCCAGTTCTATACGGGCTTGCTTGTGCGCGCGCAACGCCAAAACCAGGGCGCCGAGGGTGAGTCCTATAATGACTTGTGTATACCAGTTGATGCCCGCTAGGGCATTAAATGCCATAGCAATGAGCAGTCCCGCCATACAGCAAACTATCACTTGGCCAAGTCGGCGGCTGCGCAGCTGATCTTCTGCGAGGTTGAGGTTTCTTGATGGTAACCGCATGGCCAAATCCGAGACAATCCAGCACAAAGCATAGCAGTTGGACAAAAAAATGCCGGGCGGTGCCCGGCAATAATTGGTTGCTAAATAGCGGGGTGTTTTTACGCCTTAGTGCGTTTAATCCATGCGTTTACGCGCTCTTCAAGCACGTTCAGCGGCAGCGGGCCGGCCGTCAACACCAGATCGTGGTACTGGCGAATGTCGAACTTGTCGCCCAGCTCGCGCTTAGCGCGCTCGCGCAACTCCAATATTTTCAGCATGCCAATTTTGTAGGCGGTGGCCTGCGAGGGCATCACAATGTAGCGCTCGATGGCTTTAACACTGTCAGATTTGGCGTTGGGGGTGTTGGTTACCAGGTAGTCGATGGCCTCTTCACGGGTCCATTTTTTGGCGTGCAGGCCGGTGTCTACCACCAAGCGACAGGCGCGCCACAACTCCATGGCCAAGCGACCAAAGTCGGAGTAGGGATCTTGATACAGTCCCATTTCCTTGGGCACTAATTCAGAGTACAGGCCCCAGCCCTCGGTGTAGGCTGTGTAGCCGCCGTACTTGCGAAACTTTGGTACGCCAGTCAATTCCTGCGAAATGGCCAACTGCATGTGGTGGCCGGGAATACCTTCGTGGTAGGCCAGTGCTTCCATTTGATAGATGGGCATGGCTTTCATGTCGTACAGGTTGGCGTAGTACATGCCGGGGCGGGTGCCGTTCGGGGCGGGGCGCTGGTAAAACGCTTTACCCGCTGATTTCTCGCGGAAGGGTTCAACGGCTTTCACCAATAAGTCGGCTTTGGGCTTGGTGATAAACAGCTCATCCAAACGGCCCTTCATGGTGTCGATCAGCGCGGTGGCTTCGTCGAGGTAGCGTTGCTTGCCAGCTTCGGTGTTGTCGTAATAAAACTGCGGGTCATCGCGCATGAACACGAAGAATTCCTGCAAGTTGCCCTCAAAGCCTACCTTTTTCATGATCGCGCGCATTTCGTCGTGAATGCGAGCTACTTCCTCTAGGCCCAGCGTGTGAATCTCATCGGCAGTTAAATCGGTGGTGGTGGTCTTCTTGAGTGCGGCATTGTAGAAGTCGGCGCCGTCGGGGAATTTCCATGCCCCGTCGCGGGTGTCCGCTTTCTTCTCAAGTTTTTTCAGGTAGCTGACCAGTTGCGTGTAGGCGGGCTTCAAGCTCTTCTTCAGTGCTTGTTCACCGCGCTTGATGAGCTTGGCCTTAGTTTTTTCGTCTGCCTCTAGCGCCGCAACTTTTTTGCGGAAATCGGCCATCAGCGGGCTGTCTTCGCCTTTTTCGAAGGGTGCGCCCTTGAGGATATTTTCGCTATCGCTGATCACATAGGGAAAGACAAACTTGGGGGCGATGATGCCTGCCTTGGCGCGCTCGTCTAAATTGGCGACCAATTGCTTCATCATTTTTGGCACGTTGTTCAAACGGCCAATGTACGCCTCGGCATCGCTCACGCTGTCGACCCGGTGCTGGTTGATCAAAAAAGAGGGCACCATGGAGTGCATGCCAAACATCTGATTGACCGGATAGTTGTGCAAACGCCAGCGCTCGAACGCCAAGTCCTGTTGCAAATCTTCTTCCATCAGGCGATAGCTCAGGGCGTTGTCGGCGCTTAGCTTACTTTTGTCGAGCGCACGCAAGCGCTTGAGTTGATCACGTGTTAAGGCCAAACCCTCTTGTTCATGGGCCGGAGATAGGTCATCCCACTGGTCGTAGTTGGTTTTCATGCCCAGATAGGTTTGATAAATAGGGCTGCGTTCGACGCCTTCATTAAAGATGGTTTCGAACAGGGCTTCGGCCTTGGCATCTTCGTTTTGGGTGTCCGTGCCGGCATTGACGGCCATGCTCAGCAGCAGGCACCCGGTGGCACCGGCGATCAATTTGACGATGGGATTCATTGCATCCTCTTCATTTCAATGGATTGAGTTTTTGGAAAATCCAAACAGCGCGAGTATACGGTGCATGGGCCGGATGACCCAGCAAACCGGTTAAGCCGACGCCTCTATGGGACGAATTGCGCGGTGTTTTTGACGGATTTTATGGACCCGATAGTCGCCATGCCCTTCTTATTTGCGCTCACAGTCCGTAAAATAGCGGCCCGTTCTGGCGCTATAATGGCCAGAGGCTTTTCGCCACTGCGCGCAATCCGATGAATTTGGCGCCGGCGCAAAGCACAGCAAGCTCACGACCAGTGTTTGGTCCTAGGTACCGAGCACTGAAAACCCGCAAGCTAAGCAAGATATTAAGGTGGATAAACATGGCTATTGAACTGCCCGCGCTTCCCTATGCAATGGACGCACTTGCGCCCCACATCTCTAAAGAAACTCTGGAATACCACTACGGCAAGCATCACAAGACTTACGTCGATAAGCTCAACGGTATGATTCCGGGCACCGAGTTTGAAGGCAAAAGCCTTGAAGACATCGTAAAGGCCAGCTCTGGCGGCGTGTTCAACAACGCGGCTCAAATTTGGAACCACACCTTTTACTGGAATTGTCTGAGCCCCAACGGCGGTGGTGCAGCTACCGGTGCCGTAGCCGAAGCGATCAACGCAGCCTTTGGTTCGTTCGATAAGTTCAAAGAAGAGTTCACCGCTTCTGCAGTGGCCAACTTTGGTTCTTCTTGGACCTGGTTGGTGAAAAACGCCGATGGCTCTGTGGCGATCGTCAACACCAGCAATGCCGCCACGCCCTTGACCGATGCCAGCGTCACCCCGATCCTGACTGTGGATCTGTGGGAGCACGCCTACTACATCGACTACCGCAATGCCCGTCCCAACTACATGAACGCCTTCTGGTCGCTCGTGAACTGGGACTTTGTGAACAAAAACTTCGCCTAATGTTAGGGCAAGTTTGAGTTCGCGAATGCCGGGTTTAGCCCGGCATTCTTTTGTCTGGCCGTTATTCCTGTTATAAACGACCGCCATACCGCAAACTTCAGGGTGAGAACCCACGCATGAACGAACGCAAAGAACCCACGTTGGGCGCCGCCCAGCCAGAAGAAGCCACGCGCCGCCCCGCACAGCGTCCGGCGCAGCCCACGGCCGGCAAGGCCGCACCTGCACGGCCCACGCGCCCGCAGCCGAGCCCGCGCCCGGCGCCTAAGCCGAGTCAAACGCTGGCCACCTTAGCGCTATTGATCGCATTCGCTGGCGTTGCTGGCAGTGGTTATTTGGCCTGGCAGCTACAGCAATCCAAGACTGAGAGCGCCGTGATGCGCGGTCAGCTAGAGGGTCGCATTGCCGAGCTTGAGGGCAAACTCAGCATGACCGAGGGCGAGGTGATGGAATCAGCGGAGGCCTTTAAGGCCAAGCTGGTGTGGGCCGATTCCGAAATTCGGAAGTTGTGGGGTGTGTCCTACGATACCAATCGCAAGGCCATCGCGGCAAACACCGAGGCGATTGAGGCTCTGGGTAAAAAGCTCGACAGTAGCAACAGCAAGCTGCTGGCCGATGTTAAAAAGCAACTGGGCAGCGTCGATGGCAAATTGCTGGCGGCGCAGGCCACAGTAGATGAGCAGATTGATCGCATGCACCGTCAAATCGACAAGCTGGCGGGCTTAGAAAAGCAGTTGACGCAGTTGAAGAGTGATATGACTGGCCGACTGAAATCTAACGAAGAGGCGATTAAGGCCATCGACATCTATCGCCTCACGGTGAACCGCGATCTGGTGACCCTTAAAGAGCAGGTCAACGCGCTACAGGCTAAATAGCCACCGGTCTAACCGGCCTGTTCCAAGGCCGGACTGCGCTGGCCCAGTTGACACTGGGCCACGATATTCCACAAGTTCACGGCATCGTCCATATCTCGCTGGCTGGGCCCGCAAGCACCGCAGTGCTCGCAGCACACGGCGTGCGTGAGCAAGTGGTGAACAAAATGCAATTGTTCGCTGTGGCAATAGGGGCAAGGTGACAAAGACGCTGCCATGGTGCACTCCAGAGTGTTGTTTTATTGGTTTGGGTAAAGCGATGGGGGGAGTTGTGCCCTGTCGTGCGCGGCCGACGTGGGCGGTTGGCTGAGCCAACGGAGTGTGCGAAGTGCCGAAGTTGCGTTATCGCAGCCGGCGCCGAGCTTGCCATAGGGGCTCCATCTCATGGGTCGCTACTGGGAGTCTAGCGCTATATTATGTGATTGCAACCGCTAGGTGACCCAAAATATGCCAATTCTAGTGCTTTGCAGCGAATTGAACGCCCTATTTTGTGGTGTCGCTTTTGCGCTGCCGTTTTTTCGAAACCACAGCTTGGTGTAGAATTCGCCCCCTTACCCCAGCCCACGACGAGAGCAGACTCATGACCGTGATTCGCCAGGATGACCTGATCGACAGCGTTGCCGACGCATTGCAATTTATCTCCTACTACCACCCCAAGGATTTCATCCAAGCCGTCCATCAGGCCTATGAGCGCGAGCAGAGCAAAGCCGCCAAAGACGCCATGGCGCAAATCCTGATCAATTCGCGCATGTGCGCCACGGGCCATCGCCCCATCTGCCAAGACACCGGCATCGTCTCCGTGTTCTTGAAGATCGGTATGAATGTGCAATGGCAGGGCGACCTGTCGCTGGAAGAGATGGTCAATGAGGGCGTGCGTCGCGCCTACAAGCACCCCGATAACGTGTTGCGTGCATCGGTCTTGGCCGACCCTGACGGCGCGCGCAAAAACACCGGCGACAACACGCCCGCCATGATCACCTACAAAGTCGTGCCGGGCGACAAAGTGGAGGTGCACGTGGTGGCGAAGGGCGGCGGCAGCGAGGCGAAAACGAAATTTGCCATGTTGAACCCGTCGGATTCCGTGGTCGATTGGGTCTTGTCTGTGGTGCCGCAAATGGGCGCGGGTTGGTGCCCGCCGGGCATTTTGGGTATCGGCATTGGCGGCACCGCCGACAAGGCCATGGCGCTGGCGAAAGAGTCGTTGTTAGACCCCATCGATATTCACGATTTGCAGGCCCGAGGCGCGAGCAATCGCAGTGAAGAGCTGCGCTTGGAATTGTTCGACAAGGTCAACAAATTGGGTATTGGCGCACAGGGCTTGGGCGGTTTGACCACGGTGTTGGATATCAAAGTAAAAGACATGCCCACCCACGCGGCCAATAAACCCGTCGCCATTATTCCCAACTGCGCGGCGACGCGCCTGGCCAAATTCGTGTTGGACGGCTCCGGCCCCGTGCACCAAACGCCGCCGTCGCTGGATGACTACCCAGAAATATCCTGGGAAGTGGGCGACAGCGTGCGCCGCGTCAATCTAGACACAGTCACTAAAGAGGATGTACAGGACTGGCAGCCCGGTGAAACGGTATTGCTGTCGGGCAAGATGCTCACCGGTCGCGATGCGGCGCACAAGAAAATGGTGGACCTCATTGCCAAGGGTGAACCATTGCCCGTGGATATGCAGGGTCGCTTTATCTACTACGTGGGGCCCGTGGATCCCGTCGGTGACGAAGTGGTTGGCCCTGCCGGCCCGACCACCGCTACCCGCATGGATAAATTCACTCGCACCATGCTCGAAAAAACCGGTCTGCTGGGCATGATTGGTAAAGCCGAGCGCGGTCCCGCGGCCATTGAAGCGATTCGCGACAATAAAGCGGTGTATTTAATGGCTGTGGGTGGCTCTGCCTACTTGGTGTCGAAAGCAATTAAGTCTTCCAAAGTACTGGGTTTCCCAGAACTGGGCATGGAGGCGATTTACGAGTTTGACGTTAAAGACATGCCAGTCACTGTAGCTGTCGACAGCAAAGGTGAGTCGGTACACCAAACGGGCCCGAAAATTTGGCAGGCAAAAATTGAAGAGGGTGTCATCGACGTTAAATAGTTAACGTGAATTCATCCGACGTTTTAAGGCCGCGCTGCGGCCTTTTTTATTGCCGGTGGCAAACAATTTTTCCTGCACAAGGTTGAGCCAGTGCCCGACTCCAATTGTGCAAGCCTGAGTGAGCGCTCCCGTTGCTAAGTTGATCCTTAAACAACACTGTCTCAGCCGGCGGTCGACGCTATGTTTCGCTTTATCTCAAGCCCGAGACGGAGGGAGATCCCTTTGAGTCGGACGGCATGGGATGCGATGTCCAATAGCGCTAGGCTTTCCACTCGCGGTACAAATGCCGCCAAAGATTACAGACGACGAAAAAGGAAAGCATTATGGGGAGTGTCACACGGTTAGTTGCGCTAAGTATGTTGGTTAGCTTGCTCAGTGCCTGTGTCATCAATGTCGGCAAAGACGGCGACTATTACGGTGATTGGGATAAGCGCGAGCAAAA
The DNA here is from genome assembly GCF_014192475.1 of Simiduia aestuariiviva. Lineage (GTDB taxonomy): Bacteria > Pseudomonadota > Gammaproteobacteria > Pseudomonadales > Cellvibrionaceae > Simiduia > Simiduia aestuariiviva. Next base: position 634,036 of record NZ_JACHXZ010000003.1, on the reverse strand, counting down.
AAATAGAAAAGTCATATCGTCACTGGTATTGGATCAATCAGAACAGCAGATTCGAGATCAGTTGGGCGACCCAGATTTCAGTGAAGGCTTTAAGCGTGATGGCGCCCAGTACCGCGTACTATTTTATCGGACCCAACGCCAAGCAGAGGACGGTAAAACCACAAAGGATGAGTGCACACCGCTAATTTTTCGCGCAGGTGAGCTGGTGGGCTGGGGTGAAAAAGCCTATAACGGGCAAGACTTCGATTAATTTCGTGAGCAAGCGTTATTTTGTGTAGGCCATAAAAAAAACCCGCAATGATTGCGGGTTTTTTTATTTTTGCGACAGGCTAAAGCTTTTGAATGCCCATATTGTATAAAGTGAACCCAAAAATATCGGCGTATAGATCGATGGTCTTAGACACAGGGGTGCCGGCCCCGTGGCCCGCATTGGTTTCAATTCTAATCAGCGTCGGCGCCGTTCCAGATTGTTTGGCCTGTAAATGCGCCGCAAATTTAAACGAGTGTGCGGGTACCACGCGGTCATCGTGATCGCCAGTAGTGACCATGGTGGCGGGGTAGCTGACGCCTTCGCGCACATTGTGAACGGGTGAGTAGCCTTTGAGGTAGGCGAACATCTCGGGGCTTTGTTCCGCGGTGCCATAGTCGTAGGCCCAGCCGGCGCCTGCGGTGAAGGTATGGTAGCGCAGCATATCCAAAACGCCCACGGCGGGCAGCGCAACCTGCACGAGATCGGGACGCTGGGTCATGACCGCGCCGACTAACAAGCCGCCATTGGAACCACCGCGAATAGCGAGAAACTGTTTGCTGGTGTATTTTTTCTCAATTAAATATTCAGCGGCGGCAATGAAATCATCAAATACATTTTGCTTTTGCAGTTGTGTGCCGGCCTTGTGCCACGCCTTGCCATACTCACCACCGCCGCGCAAATTAGGCACCGCTAGAATGCCGCCTTGTTCCATCCATACGGTGTTGGTAATGCTAAAGCTTGGCGTCAAGCTGACATTGAATCCGCCGTACCCGTAGAGCATGGTGGGATTGTTGCCATCCAGTGCCAGACCTTTTTTGTGGGTAATGATCATGGGCACTTGGGTGCCGTCTTTTGACGTATAAAAAACCTGTTCAGACACATAGTCGGCGCTGTTAATTTTTGCGCCCGACGTGCGATAGATGTCTGATGTGCCTTGGCTCGCATCTAAGCTAAAGATGGTGGGTGGAGTGATGTAATTCGTGAAGCTGTAATACAGCTGCGTCTCGTGTTTTTTGCCACTTAGCCCACTCACGCTGCCAAGTCCTGGCAGTTCAATTTCCCTAAGTCGCTCGCCGCTATAGGAGTATTGATACACCTTGGAGACGGCATCGACCATGTACTCGGTAAAAATTGAGCCGCCGCCGGTAGAGGCGGTGAGCACGTTTTCGGTTTCAGCAATCAGGGGCTGCCAATGCTCGACGCCCGGATTGCTGGCATCGACGGTCACAATTTTCTTGTTGGGCGCATCGTGGTTGGTTACCAAAATTAATTGGCTGCCGACATTATCGAGCACCTCGGTATCGGTGCTAGTGCTTTCAATAATAGTGACCAGCGGGCTGTTGGGCTTGCGCAGATCTTTAAGGTACAAGTCGTTGCCGGAGGTGGATACCGATGCAGATATCAACAGATAGCTGTCATCTTCGGTCACATAGCCGCCCACATAGCGGTGCTTTTCTTGCTCCGTGCCACCAAAGACCAGCGTGTCTTTCGACTGAGCTTGACCTAACTTGTGGTAGTACAGTTTATGTTGATCGGTTTTAGCAGAGAGTTCACTGCCCTTGGGCTTGTCGTAGCTGGAGTAGTAAAAACCTTCATTGCCGAACCAAGAAATGCCCGAAAATTTGACGTCGTTGAGCGGGGCTTCTAGCTGCTCTTTAGTTTCCGCGTCGATAATAATAATTTTACGCCAGTCGCTGCCACCTTCAGAAATGGCGTAGGCGGCAATTGAGCCGTCTTTAGAGAAGCTGAGGCTCGCCAGCGACGTAGTGCCGTCTTTGCTAAAAGTATTTGGGTCTAGAAATACTTCTGCCTCGCCACCGTCTTTTTGCCGATAGACCACATACTGGTTTTGCAGGCCGTCATTTTTGTAAAAGTAGGTGTAGTTGCCCTCGGTAAAGGGTGAGCCCACTTTTTCGTAGTTCCACAGTTCCGTGAGGCGTTGTTTGAGGTGATCGCGATAGGGAATTTGGTCTAGATAGCCAAAGGTCACGGCGTTTTGCGCGCCTACCCAGGCTTCGGTTTCTGCGCTGCGGTCGTCTTCGAGCCAGCGGTAAGGGTCGGCGACTTGTTGATCAAAGTAGGTGTCGACGACATTGCCCTTGGGCGTGTCGGGGTAGCTTATTTCTGCCATGGTGGGGGTTGTCTTGTTACTGGCTTGCGGGGCGGTTGAGTCGCCTGAATCGCTGGAGCAAGCGGTGAATGCGAAGGCCATGGCAATAACTGCCACCGGCGCAAATGATGACCGATAATTCATAGCGCGAAGTTCTCTCGATTATTTATTCTATGAGAGCGAGGCGCTCTCGAAGCCCCAGAGTCTAACAACATCGATGGCTGAGCGCTAACGCCAGCAAAGACTGATAGGCGCGCTTGCATCACCCCTAATATTGCTGAAGAATCCACAGGCAAAAGCCACAGCCACACGGCGTTGGCGTGATATTTAACCAATTATTGAGACGTAAATTATGGGCGCCCAGTGGAAAGCTAAGCACCGTGCCGCGGCGGCAGATGCCAAGGGTAAATTATTCACCCGATTGACCAAGGAAATCATGATTGCCGCGCGCAATGGTGCCGATCCCGATATGAACCCGCGCCTGCGGCTCGCCATTGATGCGGCTAAAAAACAGTCAATGCCGCGCGATACCCTAGAGCGGGCCGTCAAAAAGGGGTCTGGCCAGCTCGACGGTGCGGTGACCTATGAAAAAGTGGTGTACGAAGGCTTTGCGCCCCATCAGGTGCCCGTAATTGTCGAGTGCATGACCGACAACGTGAACCGCACCATCTCCAATATTCGCGTGTTATTCCGCAAGGGCCAGCTGGGCTCCTCCGGTTCCGTGAGTTGGGACTTTGACCACGTCGGGCTCATCGAGGCTGTTGCCTCGGGAGCCGACAGCGATATCGAATTGGCGGCCATCGAAGCCGGCGCGCAGGACTTTGAGCAGGGTGACGATGGTGAGGCGCTGTTCATTACCGATATGACCGATTTAGACGCGGTGTCTAAAGCGCTGCCCGAATTTGGCTTCGCAGTAGAATCTGCAAAAATTGGCTATCGTCCTAAAAACCCCATGCGCTTAGAGGGTGATGCGTTGGCTGAAGTGGAGGCATTTTTGGCGGCCATCGATGACGACGATGATGTGCATGAGTTGTATGTTGGGTTGGCGTGATCGGATGGGCGCCTAGCATGGCAAGGTGGCCTGCCATTTTGTGGTTTCACCTTGCCGAAAATATATTTCCCCACGTTTATAGAAGGCGAGCAGCATGATGTATTTTCGCGATAACGGTTATGCAGGGCGCAGATTCCTTGGGTTCACACTCGTGGCCATGCTGTGTGCAGTTGGGGCGGTGGCCGGTGAGGCGGGTTGGTCAACATCAGCGGCAGTACACAAGGTGGAATCTACAGCTCAAGCTCGCTATCTAGTGCGAATTAATGTCGACGAAGCTCACGCCTGTAAAAGTAAAAATACCTACTACCAAGATTACACGGCCAATGGGGCGCGATTTATGTATGAGGCACTGTTGATGGCTATGGCCAGTGACTTACCGGTGCAGGTGTACACCACGGGGCGCTGTGAATTGAACGGTTACGCGGAAATTGGCGCCGTGCGCGTGGTGCGTTAGTGTGTTCGAATAATAGGTGCAAGCTCAAAGGTGACCTTTGGACAGGCATCGGTATCGAGGATTTTTAGCATGACTAAATACGGTGTGTTAAGCGTTGCGCCGGGGTTGCAGGTGTTGGTGCAGGTGTTGTTGCTGGTGTTGTTGCTGGTGTTGTTGCTGGGGAGTGCGCAGTCATTGGCAGAAAATTTATTGGCGCGCGAGCCCGCAACGAATAAACCTGTGGAGGTGGTGACTCTGGCGTCAGACGCCAACGCCAGCCAGTTCTTAATTTTTATTCGCGAGCAAGTTAAACCGCACAAGCACATGACCCACAGTGAGACTATTTACGTGTTGTCGGGAACCGGGGTGATGCAATTGGGCGAACGCCAGTTTGACATCGGTGCGGGTGATTTTGTGCAGGTGCCCATGGCGGTCACGCACGCTGTGCGCGTCACATCACAACAGCCACTGAAAGTCCTGTCGGTACAGGCGCCCGAATTTAGTGGCGCTGATCGCGTGTGGGTCACTGATTAAGTAAAACGAAGCGGCGCTAACTGTTATTAGCGCCGCCTCTTGTTTGTGAGCCCATTAGCTAGAGGTGACGGGCTGCGTAATTTTTAACACGCGGTATTGTTCCGGAATTTGCTCCACGCCGGTAATAGGGTCGATCAAATCTTTTAACAAGCCGTCGGATACGCCGTAAATCCAGCCGTGCACAGATAACTTCTGGCCGCGCGCCCAGGCGTTCTGAACAACGTTGGTGCGGCTCACTTGTTGTACCTGTTGCATCACATTGAGTTCACACAGGCGATCCACGCGTGCCTTCTGGTCTGGCAGTGCATCAATTTGCTCGCGATTGGCGTAGTAGATATCGCGAATGTTGCGAATCCACAAATCGATAACGCCCAGCTGTTGATTTTGCAGGGCGGCGGCCACACCACCACAGCCGTAGTGTCCCACCACCATTATGTGATCCACTTTCAACACATCCACGGCGTATTGAATTACCGACAAGCAGTTGAGATCGGTGTGCAGTACCACGTTGGCCACGTTGCGGTGCACAAACAGCTCGCCAGGCATCAGGCCGACAATATCGTTGGCGGGCACGCGGCTATCGGAGCAACCGATCCACAAAAAATCGGGATCTTGTTGCTTGGAAAGTTTGGCAAAGAATTCTGGGTCTTCCGCTTTAATCGCTTCGGCCCAGCTTTGATTGTTTTCGAATAAATTAGCTAATTTGGTCATTTTATGGTCGGTTCGGCGAAATTTGGCGAAGTATATATCAACTCAATTACGCTATCATAGCCCTCGAGTGAGACGCGTTTTCACAATCCGTGTGCAATAAGGACTCTGCAAATGAATAGCTTGTACTGGCATGATTATGAGACGTGGGGTGCCAACCCCGCGCAGGACAGGCCGGCCCAATTTGCCGGTATTCGCACGGATGAAGCGCTGAATATTATTGGCGAGCCGCTGATGATTTATGCCAAGCCCACTGAAGACCTATTGCCACATCCAGAGGCCTGTCTCATTACGGGCATAACGCCGCAGCGCGCGCAGGCAGAAGGTGTGAGCGAGCCCGAATTTATCGCTCGAATTCACCAAGAGTTTATCCAGCCCGGCACCTGTGGTGTGGGCTACAACAGTTTGCGCTTCGATGATGAAGTGACGCGCTACACCTTGTTTCGCAATTTCTTCGACCCCTATGAGCGGGAGTGGAAAAACGGCAATTCCCGTTGGGACATTATTGATGTGGTGCGTATGACCTTCGCGCTGCGCCCCGAGGGCATACAATGGCCAACACACCCGGATGGCGCGCCCAGTTTTAAACTGGAGGATTTAGCCGCGGCGAATGGCTTGCAACACGAAAGTGCGCACGATGCCTTATCCGATGTTTACGCCACCATTGCCTTGGCTAAGCGCATTCGCGAGTGCCAGCCACGCCTATACGACTACGCCTACAGTTTGCGCTTAAAGCAGACGGTACAGGCGCAATTTGATTGGATTCATAAAAAACCACTGCTGCACACATCTTCGCGATTTCCCGCAGCCCAAGGGTGCACGGCGCTGATCATGCCGCTCGCCCCTCACCCCGTGAATAAAAATGCTGTCATCGTTTACAACTTGGCGGTAGATCCTGCACCACTGCTGGAATTGAGTGCCGAGGATATCGCCGCCCGCGTTTTCGTGAGCGAGGCCGATTTGCCCGACGGCGCTGCGCGCATCCCCCTTAAATTAGTGCATGCCAATAAAAGCCCCATGTTGGCGCCGCTGAGCATGTTGACTGAACCGGTGGCCGCGCGACTCAACATAGATCGCGCTCTGTGTGAAAAGCATTGGCAGCTGCTCAAAGATGCCGACTTGAATGCTAAATTGCGCGAGGTTTTTGCCCAGCGCGAGTTTCCGCCAACCAGTGACCCAGAGCAGCAGCTTTACAATGGCTTTATTCCCAATGAAGACCGCGCGCTCATGGCCCGCGTGCGGGAATCTGCGCCCGAGCAGTTGGTCAATATTCAATTTAAAGATGCGCGCTTAAATAGCATCTTGCAGCGCTACCGAGCGCGGCACTTTCCCAACACGCTCACCGAAGAGGAGGCGCTTTGGTGGCAGGAGTATTGCTATGAACGCATTACCAATCCCGAGGCGGGAGCATCAATTGTGTTGGACGATTTTATTGAGGCGCTTGCGTTGCTGCGCGAACGCCCAGAGGCCTGCGAGCGAGATCAGCATATTTTAGATGCGCTCGAGGCCTACGGGGCTGAGTTGGTCTAGTCGGCGGGGCTAGCTGGTGATGCGACTGAATTCGATGTCGTATTTCCCGTGTGCCGTCTTGGCTTGAAATAATTTTGCCTGATTGTACTTTTCTCGTACTAGTTCATAAATTTCACGCATGGCTTTGGGGTCGGTGAGGGCGCCAAAGTAGACCGCCGTGATGTCGCTGCGCTCAAATTTAATGTCGTCGAACCACGCGGAGTCGGGCTTGGCATCGGGGCCCAGTTCGTCTTTCACCTGCCGGAAGCAGCGCCATTCATTTTCGTGAGAAAAGTGCAGGGCTTTGTTGGTAAATTTGTCGAAAAAATAATCTTGCGCTTTGAAGTCTTGGTTGGTGAGCACCACATCTAATTGCTCTTTCATGGTGGTGATTTCCGGGCGATGGGGTCGATAGGAAACCGCCTGGGGTTTGGTGAGCGAGGTGAATTCGCCGCACTGCATGCGGATGGCCACACCGCGGTGATGATCGGCAAAGTGGGTCCATGCGGCGAGGTTGTCGGGTTTGGCGGTGAAACAGCACATGCGCAGGGTGCGGCAGAATCTGCGCCAATCGGCCATCAAGGTATCGAGCGCTTGCAACCGGTTATCCACCATTTGGGACAAAAGCTCTCGCAGCACGTCGAGTGCTTCATCGGGCGATTGAAAGCGCTCTTCGTCGCGCCAGCGGCGTATCACAACGGTCAGTGGCGCCGAGCCGCGGGGCTCGTCCTTGGCAAAAATCATGGCGGTGGCCGCTTGAATCGCCGCGTTCAAAATGGACTGGGGGTCAAAACTGAGGCCGGTGAGGTGGTTCAGTTCGAAGGGATCGTCAAACATATTGGGGGCGCTCCAGCGCAAACTTTGGCTCTGGAGGATTTTGAAGGCGGTTTCAACACTGCAATATTTGACTAATGTTTCGGGACTGTGGGTAACCACGCAGGCTCCTTGTCTTATGTGTTCATGTTTTTGTGGTTTAACTATAAGCGTAGCGCTTGCAAGGCGCGACCGCTAAAATATCGGCGTCTGTCTCCCTGCCTTGAGGTTCGTGTGGATTTTACCGGTTCCCATATTCTTTCCATTGATCAATTCGAACGGCCCGATATCGAGCACATTTTCCGCGTGGCCGATGCCATGGAACCCTACGCCAGTCGCCGCCGGGTGACGCGCGTGCTGGAGGGCGCCATTTTGGGCAATATGTTTTTCGAGCCCAGCACCCGCACGCGCGTCAGCTTTGGCTGCGCCTTTAATTTGCTGGGTGGCGAGGTGCGCGAAACCACGGGCTTTGAAAGCTCCGCCATCGCCAAGGGTGAATCCCTGTACGACACCGCCCGCGTGCTGTCGGGCTACAGCGATGTCATCTGCATGCGCCACCCGCAAAATGGCTCGGTGGCAGAGTTTGCCGAAGCCAGCCGCGTGCCAGTGATCAACGGAGGTGATGGTTCCAATGAGCACCCCAGCCAAGCGCTGCTAGACCTCTATACCATCCGCAAGGAGATGGCCGCCAAGGGCAAGGGTTTAAACGGGCTGCGCATCGCGATGATCGGCGACCTCAAACACGGCCGCACCGTGCATTCGCTGTGCCGTCTATTGGCGCTATTTGAGGGACTGCAAGTCACCTTGGTGTCACCCGCCGAATTGGCGATGCCCGAGTATTTGGTGGAGTTGATGCGTCGCGCAGGCCACCAGGTGGTTGTCACCGACGAGTTGACTGCCAGTATCAGCAAAGTGGATATCGCCTATTCCACGCGCATTCAGGAGGAGCGCTTTGCCTCCAAACAAGAGGCCGATTTGTATCGCGGCCGGTTCCGGCTCAACCAGCAGATTTATACCCAGTTTTGTGAGCCGAACACCGTGATCATGCACCCGCTGCCCCGGGATTCACGGGCAGAGGCCAATGAGTTGGATAACGACCTCAACAGCAACCCCAATTTGGCCATATTTCGGCAGACCGACAATGGCGTATTGGTGCGCATGGCATTGTTTGCCATGGTGCTCGATGTGGTCGAGCAGGTGGATAAGCACGCCCAAGCCGTGCGTTGGTACAGTAACCGCTAAGGTTATTGGGAGTCGAAATCGCCCCATTATGGGGCATTTTGTTATTGGTACTTTCGTTTATATTTCAAATCCATCTATAGTCAGTACTGTTTTGTGACCGGTTATTCGGTATGGTGACCGGCTCATTGGTTTAATTGAGTCTCGGATTGGCTCAACGCCAACAGCGACGGATCGCCCGACAATAAACACTAGAATGGCGGTTGTTATGAAACAGATATTGATTTCCCTACTGTGTGTAGGCTGTGTGGCTATGGCCCAAGCCCAAACCAGCGATGCCGATAGCCAAAGCTGGCTACTGGCGAAATACGACCTCAACGGTGACACCCGCATTTCTCAGGAAGAGATCAGCGCCAAGAAGCTGGATATCTTTCGGTTGATGGATCTCAACGTCTCCGGCGGTGTCAGCTTTGACGAATACGAGCAGATCGACGCCGCGCGTCGCACCCTATTGCTCAAGGCCCGCTTTAACAAACTCGATCAAGATAAAGACGGCGAAGTGACCGAGGCGGAATACAGCACCTTTCTAGGCCAATTCTCCAGTATCGATGCCAATGGCGACGGTATGTTGGATTCTCGCGAGATCACCCCGAGCACCGATGAGGGTTTTGAAACCCACTGTTTCTATTGGGTGTGTTTGCGTCTAGCCGCAGACGATTAAGCGGCTGCGCCCAGCCATAAAAAAAGCGCGGTTTACCGCGCTTTTTTTATGGCTGTTGGCAATGCCTAAACTTCTACGGGCAAGCCTTGCCAGCCCCCCAGTTCCTTCCAGCGATTGACGATCATACAAAATAAATCGGCGGTCTTCTCCGCATCATAGGCGGCTGAGTGCGCGGCGCTATTGGAAAATTCGATACCGGCAATTTGGCAGGTCTTGGCCAGCACCGTGTGGCCGTAGGCGAGACCGGACAGGGTGGCGGTATCGAAGCAGGAAAACGGGTGGAAGGGGTTGCGCTTGGCGTCACAGCGATTGGCGGCGGCGTTGACAAAGCCCAGATCAAAATGGGCGTTGTGGCCCACCACCACCGCGCGGGTGCAGCCGTGGTCTTTGACGGCGCGCCGAATGGATTTAAACAAATCCGGTATGGCGATTTCCTCGGGTAGGGCGTCTCGGTTGTCGATGTCGATGCCGGTAAAATCCAGTGCCGACTGCTCCACATTGGCGCCTTCGAAAGGATCTACGTGAAAATCGAAGGTTTGATCGCGGTGCAAAATGCCGTCGTCGTCCATGCGCAGCGTCACCGCTGCGATTTCCAGCAGGGCGTCGGTGGCGGCGTTAAAGCCGCCCGTTTCCACGTCGACCACAACGGGCAAAAAGCCGCGAAAACGCTGAGCTAACAAAGACTTAGGGGCGTTGATGGGTTCAGCCGGGTTCACAAATTGGTCGCCTTATTCAGAGGGTGCTACGCGCCATTGCAGGGTTTCGCCCGCGCGCAGAGGAATCAACTCACTGCCGTTCATGGCTAGGCTATCGGGTGCCTGCCAGGGTGACTTGATGAGCGTAATGGTATCAGCATTGCGCGCCAAGCCGTAAAAGTCTGGCCCAAAGTGGCTGGCAAAGCCTTCGAGCTTGTCCAGCGCGCCGGCAGCTTCGAAGGCCTCGGCATAGAGTTCGATGGCGGCATAGGCCGTGTAGGCGCCAGCGCAGCCACAGGCGGCCTCTTTTTTCTCACGCGCGTGCGGTGCGGAATCTGTGCCTAAAAAGAAGCGGGGATTGCCGCTGGTGGCCGCGGCGATGAGGGCGTCTTGGTGCACATTGCGCTTGAGTATGGGGAGGCAGTAATAGTGCGGCCGTATACCGCCCGCCAACATGTGGTTGCGGTTGTACAGCAGGTGGTGCGCGGTGATGGTGGCGGCGGTTAAATCGGAGCTTTCGGACACAAATTGGGCGGCATCGGCGGTGGTGATGTGCTCCATCACAATCTTCAAGCCCGGCAGTTTCGCGCGCAGGGGCGTCAGTGTGCGGTCGATAAAGACTTTTTCACGATCAAAGATATCGATGTGGTTATCGGTCACCTCGCCGTGCACCAACAGCAACATGCCGGCCTTTTCCATGGCTTCGAGCACCGGGTAAATTTTGTCGATACTAGTTACGCCAGAGTCCGAATTGGTGGTGGCGCCAGCGGGGTAGAGCTTGGCGGCGACCACGCCGGCGGCGCGTGCGGCTTCGATATCAGCGGTGCTGGTGCTGTCGGTGAGGTAGAGCACCATCAGCGGCTCAAACTGGCTGCCGGCAGGGCGGTGACTCAGGATGCGATCTCGATACGCAAGGGCCTGGGTGGCATTCATCACCGGAGGCACCAGGTTGGGCATGACGATGGCCCGGCCAAAATAGCGCGCTGCGTCGGGCACGGTGGCCTGTAGCTGATCGCCGTCGCGTAGGTGAATGTGCCAGTCATCGGGGCGCGTGAGGGTGAGTCGTTGAGTCATGGGGCTTCCTGTCAGGTGTGCGGTGTGCGGGCGGCAGATGGCGCGCATCCTACCTAAAATTGCCGTTAAATTCGACTCAAGCGCGGCGCGCAAGGGCCGATAACCCCAATGGTAGACAGGTATTCAACGCGGTGAGGTGATATTTATGGCAGTGCAGAGCACTTGGCGACAGAGGCTACTCAGTCTGTGCGCGGCGCTGTCGATGGCGGGAACCGCCGCGGCCACGGAGTACACGCCGCCCATGGATCAAAGCATCTGGACTGTCAGTAGTTCAATTTTTGCCTGTGAACTGCGCCAAACCGTGCCCTTTTACGGCGAGGCGGGATTTTACCACCGCGCCGGCGAACAATTGGCCATGCAGTTGCGCTCGGACACGCCGCGGTTAAAGAGCGGCAAGGCGCGTCTGACCGCCCGCGCACCCGTCTGGCGTCCGAAAATGAGCAATATCGACTTGGGTTTGGTGCCGGTGACGCAGGGCCTTCAGCCGGTGCGGCTCGACAGCCGGTTGTCCAACCGCGCCCTCACCGAGCTGCACGCCGGCCGGGAGCTGGTGGTGACCCGCTACCCCTGGTATGGCGCCCAAGAGTCGTCGCGCATTGCCCTGTCGCCCATCAATTTTCAGGCCGCTTATCAGCAGTACCTAAAATGCTTGGCTGGCTTATTGCCGGTCAACTACGACCAAATTGCCCGCACCTCGGTGTATTTTCCCTCCTCGGGCGACGATTTCCCCGGCGCTGAAAAGCGCAAGTTGCGACACATTGCTATTTACACCTTGGCGGACCCCAAAGTAAGTCATTTGTTTATTGATGGCCACACCGACAGTAAGGGCTTGCGCGAAGATAACTTAGCATTGTCCAAGCGGCGGGCAGAGTCCGTGCAACAGTTTTTAATCAGTCAGGGCATTCCTGAAGACAAGCTGACGGTGCGCTGGCACGGCGAGCGCTATCCAGTGACCAGCAATGAATCGCGCAAAGGGCGCGCGCAAAATCGGCGGGTGACAGTGCGCGTAGATCGCATTGAGGTTCCCGATCTGGCGGCCAACCCGTAAACAATGTGCGGGCCGATATTAGGGCCTACCCCAAAAGTTTCGGCCCTTACCCCTAAAAAGCCGGTATCTGACCCGCGCAAGCTCTGTGAATCTTGCGGTAAACCCATTACAATTCGCGCCCGACTTTTCACGTTGCGCGCGCTTTTATTGCGCGCGACGCCCGCCCTGCAGGTGAATGGAGAAAACTATGGCGTCGTTAAAAAAGGTAGTGCTCGCATACTCGGGCGGCCTTGATACCTCTGTAATTGCCAAGTGGTTACAAGAAACCTACAACTGCGAAGTGGTGACCTTCACCGCCGACCTTGGTCAAGGTGAAGAAGTCGAGCCCGCGCGCGCCAAAGCCAAAGCGATGGGCATTAAAGAAATCTATATTGAAGATTTGCGCGAAGAATTTGTGCGCGATTACGTCTTCCCCATGTTTCGCGCCAACACCATTTACGAGGGCGAATACCTGCTGGGCACCTCCATTGCCCGCCCACTGATCGCCAAGCGATTGGTCGAGATCGCCAACGAAACTGGCGCCGATGCCATCTCCCATGGCGCCACCGGTAAAGGCAATGATCAGGTGCGCTTCGAATTGGGCGCCTACGCATTGAAGCCCGGCATCAAAGTGATCGCGCCCTGGCGCGAGTGGGATTTGAACTCCCGCGAAAAGCTCATGACCTATTGTGAACAACACAATATTCCCGTGGACTACGCCAAGCAAAAAACCAAATCGCCCTATTCGATGGACGCTAACTTGCTGCACATTTCTTACGAGGGCGGCATCTTGGAAGATCCGTGGCAGGAGGCGGAAGAGGGCATGTGGCGCTGGTCGGTATCACCTGAGGCGGCCCCCGATACCCCCACTTACGTCACACTGACCTACAAACAAGGCGACGTGGTGGCCATCGACGGCGTCGACATGAGCCCCGCTACGGTATTAGAACACCTCAATAAAGTGGGTGGCGCCAATGGCATCGGTCGCTTGGATATCGTGGAAAACCGCTACGTGGGCATGAAGTCGCGCGGCTGTTACGAAACCCCCGGCGGTACCATCTTGTTGAAGGCGCACCGCGCCATTGAGTCGCTCACGCTGGACCGCGAAGTGGCCCATTTGAAAGATGCGATGATGCCACGCTACGCAGAAATGATTTACAACGGCTACTGGTGGAGCCCGGAGCGTCAAATGCTGCAAACCGCCATCGACGAATCTCAGCAAGTGGTTAACGGTGAGGTTCGGGTAAAACTCTACAAAGGCAACGTCAGCATCGCCGGTCGTCGTTCAGACGACAGCTTGTTTGACGATAAGATCGCCACCTTCGAAGACGACGCTGGAGCCTATAACCAACAAGATGCAGAAGGCTTTATTAAGCTGAATGCACTTCGCATGCGAATTGCTGCGGGTAAAGGCCGGAAGTTGCGCTAAAAGCAACCAAAATCCTCAGTCTGTCCTAGACTTGGAGGATTTTACGGTTTTTCAGATTGTTGTGGGGCTGCCCGAGCGGGGCGGCTCCAACATTGCGAGCGTTGCATACGGTCACCCCATGGGCGCGTGACCGCTGCAGAGGCTAACAGATTTTTATTTTAGCTCTGAGAACTTTGGGAACTTCACTATGAGTAGTCACTCAGCTGCTGGAGAACATCCAGCCTATAACTATAAGGTCGTGCGTCAATTCGCCGTTATGACCATCGTCTGGGGTATCGTCGGTATGGCTATAGGCGTGCTGCTTGCAGCGCAGCTAAGGTGGCCAGAACTGAACGATTTGATTCAACCGTTTACGCATTTCGGGCGTCTGCGTCCTCTGCACACCAACACGGTTATTTTCGCGTTTGGTGGTTGTGCACTGTTTGCCACCTCTTACTACGTCGTGCAGCGCACCTGTCAGGCCAAACTCTGGGGCGGCTGGCTGATACCTTTTTCGTTTTGGGGTTGGCAGGCAGTGATCGTATCGGCCGCCATTACCTTGCCGTTGGGACTGACTACAACCAAAGAATACGCTGAGCTGGAATGGCCCATCGATATCTTGATTACCTTGGTGTGGATCGCCTACGCCATGGTTTTCTTCGGCACTATCGTGAAACGCAAAGTTGAGCACATCTATGTGGCCAACTGGTTCTACGGTGGATTTATTTTAGTAGTGGCGGTGTTGCACGTAGTCAACTCAGCCGCCGTGCCCGTGTCCATGTTCAAATCCTATTCGGCATACGCCGGCGCCATGGATGCCATGGTGCAGTGGTGGTACGGCCACAACGCCGTGGGCTTCTTTTTGACCGCAGGCTTTTTGGGCATGATGTATTACTTCGTGCCCAAGCAAGCGGGCCGCCCGGTCTACTCCTACCAATTATCGATCGTGCATTTCTGGGCCTTGATCTCGCTGTACATTTGGGCCGGCGCGCACCACCTGCACTATTCCGCACTTCCCGATTGGGCTCAAAGCTTGGGCATGGTGATGTCGCTGGTGCTGCTGGCACCAAGCTGGGGTGGCATGATTAACGGAATCATGACGCTGTCTGGCGCTTGGCATAAATTGCGCACCGACCCGACCCTGCGCTTTTTAGTGGTATCGCTGTCGTTCTACGGCATGTCTACGTTCGAAGGGCCGATGATGGCCATTAAGACAGTGAACGCGCTGTCTCACAACACAGACTGGACCATTGGCCATGTGCACTCGGGTGCCTTAGGTTGGGTGGCAATGATTTCTATTGGTGCGATCTATCACCTGTTGCCGGTGTTGTTTAACAAAAAAGAAATGTACAGCGTGAAGCTGATCAACACCCACTTTTGGTTGGCGACCATCGGCACAGTGTTGTACATCGCCGCCATGTGGGTAAACGGCATCATGCAGGGCTTGATGTGGCGTGCCTTTAACGCCGACGGCACCTTAACCTACAGCTTTGTGGAATCCGTTACGGCCAGCTACCCCGGTTACTTCGTGCGCTTTATGGGCGGTGCCTTCTTCCTATTAGGCATGCTGTTGATGGCTTACAACGCCTACCGCACCGCGACCGACGACGCCGAAGAAGAGCAGGCTGAAGTCACCACGATTCAGGCAGCTTGAGGAGTAGATAATGAAAAATCATGACATCGTCGAAAAGAACATTGGCCTGATGGCCGTGCTGACCATCGTGGCCATTAGCTTCGGTACCTTGGTTGAACTCGTGCCGCAATTTTTCTTAAAAGAAACCACCGAGCCGGTGGCGGGTTTGAAACCGCTGCCCGCGCTGGAGTTGGAAGGCCGCGACATTTATATCCGCGAGGGCTGCCACGTATGCCACACCCAAATGGTGCGGCCACTGCGGGCGGAAGTAGAGCGCTACGGCCACTATTCACTCGCCGGTGAATCCGTGTATGAGCACCCCTTCCTGTGGGGTTCCAAGCGCACGGGTCCCGACTTGGCGCGCGTGGGCCAACGCTATTCCGATGCCTGGCAGAAAGCGCATTTATACAACCCGCGCAATGTGGTGCCACAATCGAATATGCCCGCCTTCCCGTGGTTGTTTGACAATACACTCACCGGTGAAGACACCGCCGCAAAAATGCGCGCACTGCGCAGCGTCGGCGTCCCCTATACCGATGAAGATATCGCAGGCGCAGAAGCGGCAGTAAAGGGCACGCCTGAAATCGATGCACTGGTGGCGTATTTGCAGCAGCTCGGCACACTTGTGCAGCAGAAGCGCTAAGTATGGATATTAACGATCTACGTTCGCTCGGAACGGTGTTTGTGGCCCTGGCATTTATCGGGGTCTGCTGGTGGGCGTTTTCGCCCAAGCGCAAACAGCGTTTCGAAGAGGCGGCCAATCTGCCCTTTGCCGATGAGCCGCAGAACAAGCCAACACAACAACTTCATCCAGATAATGATGAAGAGAGGCAGGACTGACTATGAGTACTTTTTGGAGCCTTTGGATTACTTTGCTGACACTGGCGTGTTTGGTGTTGGTCACTTGGGTGCTGTTTGCCAACCGCAAAGTGGCGGTGAGCGATGAAGACGATCCAGAAAACCGCACCACCGGCCACGTCTACGATGGCATTGAGGAATACGACAACCCGCTGCCCAAATGGTGGTTCCAACTGTTTGTGGCGACGTTATTTTTTACCGCGGCCTATTTAATTGCCTACCCCGGTCTCGGCGCCTGGGAAGGCGTCTTGGGCTGGACGTCACACAAGCAACTGGCCGGCGAGCAACAGAAAGCCCAAGCCAAATACGTGGACACCTTCGGCAAGTATGAAGATATGTCGATTGAAGAATTGGTGAACGAGCCGCGCGCCATGAAAATGGGCGGTCGTCTATTTTCGAACAACTGCGCAATCTGTCACGGTGCAGACGGCGGCGGCAGCTATGGTTTCCCGAGTCTCATTGATAAAGATTGGCTCTACGGTGGCACGCCAGAGAAAATTAAAGAAACCTTGGTGCATGGACGCAAAGGTGCCATGCCCGCATGGGGTGCAATGCTGGGTGAAACCGCGGTGCAAAATTCGGCAGAGTATGTGCTGAGCTTGTCGGGCCAAGAGCACGACGCCGCAATGGCCAAGGCCGGTGCGCAGGTTTTTGCCGCTAACTGTGCGAGCTGTCACCAAGCCGATGGCACCGGTAATTATGCCTTCGGTGCACCCAATTTGACGGATAACATTTGGCTCTACGACGGCTCACGCAAAGGTATTCGCCACTCAATTCGCGAAGGGCGCGCCAATGAAATGCCGGCACAAAAAGATAAGCTGCGCGCCGATAAGATCCATCTGTTGGCGGCTTACGTGTACAGCTTGTCGCTGGATTCCGAGGCCAAATAACCCCTGCAGGGCAGCCTAGGCTGCCCTTTTCTGTGGCCGCCACACCCGCAGTTTTAACGAGTTTGTTCGCATGACTGATCAAGAACAGAAAGATCAATCACAGTGCGCGGAACAACAAGAAGAAAAAATTCGCTACGTTGATGTCTACGAAGCTTCCGGTCGAATCTATACCCGGAAGATCACCGGCTTTTTTCAAAAGCTAAGGCGCTACACCGGCCTGCCCCTCATGGCGGGGTTTTTGTTGATGCCTTGGTTTGTAATCGATGGTCGCCCGGCCATGTTATTCGATTTGGCGACGCGACAATTCCACATACTGTGGCTTACCTTTGGCCCGCAGGATGCCATGTTGTTGTCGTGGCTATTAATTATTGCGGCGTTTTCATTGTTTACGGTAACCGTCTTGGTGGGCCGCGTGTGGTGTGGCTTTACCTGCCCGCAAACGGTGTGGACCATGATGTTCATTTGGGCCGAGCACTTTTTTGAGGGCGATCGCAACAAGCGAATCAAATTAGATCAAGCGCCCATGAGCCCGCAAAAATTTGCCCGCAAATTCGGCAAGCACGCCATGTGGGTCACCATTGCGTTCATCACGGGTTTGACCTTCATCGGTTACTTCACGCCCATTCGCGAATTAATTCAGGGGTTGGCAACCTTCACTGCCGAGCCGGTGGCGACTTTTTGGGTGGCATTTTTTGCAGCCGCCACTTACATGAATGCCGGCTATATGCGCGAGCAGGTGTGTAAATACATGTGCCCCTACGCGCGCTTTCAGTCGGTGATGTACGACGAAGACACGCTCACGGTTTTTTACGATTACAAGCGCGGTGAAAATCGCGGCGCGCGCAAACCGGATGAGGACTATAAGTCTCAGGGTTTGGGCGACTGCATCGATTGTTCGTGGTGTGTGCAGGTGTGCCCTGTGGATATCGATATTCGCGATGGCCTGCAGCTAGAGTGCATCGATTGCGGTTTGTGCGTAGATGCCTGCAACAGTGTCATGGATAAAATGGGCTACGATCGCGGTTTGATTCGGTTCACCACCGAAGACGCCATTAGCACGGGCAAGACCAACGTATTTCGTCCGCGCCTGCTTGGCTATGCCGCGGCCATGATTATTATGATTGGCGCCTTTGCCTATGCCATTGGCAATCGCGTACCCGTGAAAGTTGACGTGCAGCGCGACCGCGGAGCCAATATGTACCGCGTGGTGGGTGACGAGATTCAAAACGTCTACACCCTTAAGGTATTGAATTTAGATCCACAGGCGCAGGTGTATCACATTACGCTCGAAGGTGAATTGCCGTTTACGTTGGCGGGTTATCGGCCCATGTTAATTGAGCAGGGTGAAATCGTCAGCTTTCCCGTTCGAGTGACTATTCCAAAGGTGGATTTGAACACCACTAAGGCCCTTTTCACTTTCCGCATAGCGAGCGACACTAATCCAGAATTGCAGACGACCGTCGAGGCCACGTTCATCGGTCCAACTCCTAAGGTAACCCCATGACCCGCAATGATTTAGATAACACGCCCTGGTATCGGCAGGGCTGGGCGTGGTTTTTGTTAACCCCGTTGATTGTAATCGTGTTGGTAATGGCGGTGTTAATTACCATCGCCGTGCGCTGGTCTGACGATGTAGTAATCGATAACTACTATCGCGAGGGCCGCATGTACAACGAGCGGCTCGAACAAGATACGTTAGCCCGCACGCTCAGTGTGCAGGCCGATATACAATTTGATCTCGAAACCGGCGAGGCATTTTTATCGCTGCAGGGCGATACCACGGCTGCGTCACTGGTGTTGTTGGTACAACATCCCACGGAAGCGGATCTCGATCAGGTATTGGTGTTTCAATCAACGGGGCAGGGCAACTACCGTGCAGATTTAGAGCGCCGCGTTGAGTATATGCGCTACCTGCAACTATTTCCCGGTGGGTCGGCGGCGGACCGCGCCCTGGCGCCTTGGCGATTAAAAGGCCAGGTAAATTTTTCCGACGCGCAGCAAGTTCTATTGCGGCCGCAGCCGCCGTTGCAGTAAGTCATGTCGCACTGCTTCCACTGTCAGCTACCGATTGTGGGTGCGCCCATTACGGTGACTATTGACGGGCAGGCGCAGCCCATGTGCTGCCCAGGCTGCGCCGCCGTGGCGCAAGCCATCGTGGCCGGTGGCTTACAGCAGTTTTATCGCTACCGCGAAACCCCCAACGTCACACCCGATAGCAATCCCATCGACTTCAGCGTGTTTGATGTGCCTGAATTACAAGCCGATTTTGTGACTGGCCCCGCCGCTGAGCGCCACGCGCACGTGCTGTTAGACGGCATTAGTTGTGCGGCATGTGTGTGGCTCATTGAGCGACACTTACAGCGTTTTGAGGGCGTCAAGAAAATCGCCGTCAATGCGAGCACTCACCGCGCGCAATTGGTGTTCGACAGCGAGCGCATTGCACTGTCTCGTTTGATGGAAGAGCTTGGCCGCATTGGCTATGCGCCGGTGCCCGCCAGTGATGACAATCAGCGCGCGCACTGGCAGCAAGCGCGCAATCGCCTGCTCATGCGCTTGGGGGTTGCGGGCTTTGGCATGATGCAAGTGATGATGGTGGCCTTCGCCTTGTATGCCGGTGCGCTGCAAGACTTCGACGGCGTGTGGCAACATTTTTTTCGCTGGGTCAGTTTGGTGGTGGCAACGCCCGTGGTGTTGTTTGCAGCGCAGCCGTTTTTCCATGCGGCCTATCGCAGCATCAAAATGAAGCATCTGGTCATGGATGTGCCCGTGGCCATCGCCATTGGCGGCGCTTACCTCGCCAGTGTGTGGGCCACGGTAAGCAACACCGGCGACGTGTATTTTGAATCGGTGTCCATGTTCACTTTTTTTCTGTTGTTGGGGCGCTTTCTCGAACAACAGCTGCGCCACAAAAATGCCAACAGTCTGGCCCAGGTGGCATTGCGCATGCCGCTCACGGCGCGCCGACGAGTGGATGATGAGCGCGAAGAAGTGGTGCCCCTTAAGCAACTCAGGTGCGGCGATCACGTTAAAGTTTTGGCTGGAGAAATTTTGCCCTGTGACGGCGTGCTGCTGGCGGGTGCCACCCGTGTGGATGAAGCCTTGCTCACCGGGGAATCAGAGGCCGTTGCGAAAACCGTGGGCGATCGCGTCATCGCCGGCAGTGTGAATGTGGATAGCCAAGTCTGGCTACTGGCCGAGGCAGTGGGCGCTGATACGCAGTTGTCGGCCATTGAGCAATTGGTGGCGCGCGCCGATGCAGAAAAACCCCAGCAGGTCAGTGCCGCCGATAAATTGGCGCGCTTTTTTGTGGGGCGTTTATTAATTGTGGCGGCCTTGGTGGGCGGTTTTTGGTGGTGGTACGAACCCGCCCAAGCATTTTGGATTACGCTCTCGGTGTTGGTGGTGACCTGCCCCTGCGCCTTGTCACTGGCCACACCGGTGGCGCTAACCCGCGCGCACATGGTGTTGCGCGAAGCGGGGCTGTTGGTCACGCGCGGGCATTTTTTAGAAACGCTGGCCAATGTCGATACCGTGGTGTTCGATAAAACCGGCACCCTCACACAGGGCCGCAGCCAATTAATCGACGTGCGGCCGCTCACGTCCACGCTCAACGAAGCCCAGTGCGCCACCCTTGCGGGCCACCTTGAGCAAGGCAGTCATCACCCCGTGGCGCGCGCCTTTGAGCGGTTACCTGAAAAATGGTGTGCGATGAATAGCGAGCAAAGCCTCGCCGTGGTGAATCACGTGCAACATCAAAGTTTGGGTGTATCGGGTGATTGGCAGGGGCGGGCGCTGCGCTTTGGGCGTGCAGAATTATTTACCGATTGGTATGCGCTTGCGCCTCCGGACGATACGCAGCGCTGGCTGCTGCTGGGCGATGAACGACAACCCCTGGCGTGGTTAGCCTTGGCCGATCCATTGCGCGACGATGCCCGCGAGTGCGTGGCTGCACTTCGTCAGCGGGGCGTGCGCGTGTTGTTATTGTCGGGCGACGTGGTTGCGCGCGCGCACAACATCGCGACTGCCGTGGGCATTGATGAGGCCGCAGGTGGGCTGTTGCCGCAGGACAAGTTGGCGCGCGTGCAAGCCTTGCAAGCGCAAGGGCATTGCGTATTAATGGTGGGCGATGGCATTAACGACGTGCCGGTATTGGCCGCAGCAAATGTCTCCGTGGCCATGGCGGGCGCCACCGATCTCGCGCAAGCGCGTGCCGATGGGTTGCTCACCAATGGTCGACTGCAGACATTGCTCACCAGTTTTTCAGTGGCGCAGGCGTGTCGGCAAACCATTCGGCAAAATTTGCGTTGGGCCTTGCTCTACAATCTCGTAGCACTTCCCTTCGCCGCACTGGGCTGGGTGCCACCTTATCTGGCGGCTGCGGGTATGAGCCTCAGTTCGTTGGCAGTAGTGGTCAACGCCCTGCGTCTAAAGGCGCCTGTGTTGAGCTCGCCTGGCCGCGCAATGCACACGTCGGAGCAGCGTTAAGCATGGAAATTTTATTTTTACTGGTGCCGGTGGCGCTGATCTTGATTGGCTTGGCGATTAAATTATTATTTTGGGCGGTTAAAAACGGTCAGTACGATGATTTAAATACGGAGGGCAGTCGCATTTTGTTTGATGACGACGCCGAGTCGCTGCGCCCTACAACCGATTCACGTCCTGAGGCGATGTCAGAAAAGCAGGCCGAAACCCGTTCCGAAGCTGGGTCAGAAACAGTGCCAGCCGCCGCAGAATTGACCGACAGGGAAAAACGATAATGTTGGAATTTTCGCTCGCATTGTTTTCCGTTTTTGTGGCCGGCCTTTTGGGCGCCGGTCATTGCCTAGGCATGTGCGGCGGTATAGTCGGCGCCCTGTCGTTGGCCGGTGGCGATCAGCGCTGGCTGCGGTTGGCACTTTACAATGTGGGCCGAATTGCCAGCTACAGCCTATTGGGCGCCGTGGCCGGTGGTTTGGGGTTTGCTTTTGAGCAGATTGTCGGCCCTTGGTTGCGCGTAGTGGCGGGCGTGCTGTTGGTGCTTATGGGCTTGTATTTGGCCGACTGGTGGCGAGCCTTGGTATGGCTGGAGCGGGCGGGCGCAACTTGGTGGCGCTACCTTGCACCGCTCGGCAATCGACTGTTGCCACTCAATCACCACTGGCAAGCGCTGCCATTGGGCATGGTGTGGGGCTTTCTGCCCTGCGGTTTGGTGTACACCGCGCTGGCCTTTGCGGCCAGCCAAGGTAGCGCGCCGGCGGGTGCGGCAATCATGGCAGCCTTTGGCATGGGCACCTTACCCGCGCTGTTGGTGTCGGGAGCGCTGGCCACCCAAATGAAGCAATGGCTAGCACGCCGCGCGCTGCGCCAATTCATGGGCGTGCTGCTCATAGGGTTTGGGGTGTGGACAATGTGGTTTGCCCTACAGCATGCCGGGCACGGCGCGCACCCTGAGAGAGGTGCCAATCCGCCAGCCGACGCGGCGCATCACCACCACCATTAACGCTGGTTACTTTTTAATCAGCGTATTCAGCGCTGTGTGCCCTGTGCGGGTAACTGGGTAGCATAGAAACACCCAGCTACCGCACAGCTGCAAAAAAGAAACAAAAAATAGCCAGCTTGCTGGTTTTTATAACAGATTCTTGACCTTCTCCCGCGCTTGTAAGAACCTTCTTGCTGCCCAAAATTGAGGCGGCCCATATTTTGCGGCTGCCCCGTTGAAAGGGCCTTAAGCGCAGCGCCGTTGTGCGAACGAAAGGCGCGCGAACAATAACAATAAACCGTAAAACCGCTAGGACGTCACCATGTTCAACCACGCCGTTGGATTGCTGATCCACCCCCGTCAGCAATGGCAAGCATTACGCGATATGTCTGAAACCACCTTCAAGCGCAACGCCCCCTACGCCATCGTGCTGGCACTGCTACCCGCGATCGCTTGGTATGTGGGCACCACCGAATTTGGTTGGCAAGCCGCCGCCGGTGGCGTCACCTACTTGGCCGAGCACAGCGCACTGTCACTCGTGGGCGCATTTTACTTTTCGCTGCTGATTGCCGTTGCCACCATTGGCTACTTCATTCATTGGATGTCGAAAACCTACGACGTCAAGGTTGATCCTTTAAAAGGCTTTGTGATGGCAAGCTTTATTGCCACACCGATTTTTATCGCAGGCGTGGCGGGCATGTATCCACAATTGTGGGTCAATGTGTTGTTCGTCGTGGCCGCTGTGGCCTATGCGGTCCACCTGCTTTACACAGGCCTGCCCATCATGTTCGATTTGCCCGAAGAGCGCGGCCACGTCTTCGCCGCCTCGGTGGTGGGTATGTCCATGATTGTCATCGCTAGCATGGCAACCGGTTTGATGCTGTATTGGAATATGGTGTCGCCACCGGTGTTTGTGTAGGGATTGATGTGGATGTATTTAAGGCGCCGATGGCGCCTTTTTTATTGGGGTGGGTTTTAGCCGTTGCATCTTTTATGTAGGGCATTTTTCAGTTGCTTGGTCTTATTTTTGATGTGTAGTAAATTGGCTGAGAAACGCGTAATTACTATGTAAATTAATAGCTTATGGGGTATATTTCGAAAAATACTCGCGGAAATATATTGCCAGCCAAGTACTAGTTTTCTGAAAAAGAAAATCTATGTGCCAAGGAGGAAAGTGTAAAAGTTAAATTAAATCAATAGTTTAACTTTTTTGACGTCTTTTGACGCTGAAAAAATATACGCTCCGTGTCTTATGAATAAACTGTTAGGAGTGAAAGTGAAAATAGTCCATATAATCTTAATTTATTTTGTTTTCTCTTCGTTTTCATTGGCCGAAGAGGATATGTCGCCAGAGGAGTACTTTATTAATGGTACAAATCTTCTGAAGCCACATTTAAACGAATTCAATCCTCAAATGGGATTGCGGTACATGCTAATCGCAGCAGATAAAAAATACGAATACGCTCCATTCGGATTGTGTGTTGCACTCTCTATCGAGAAGGAAATTCTGGATTTAGAGCATGCATATGCATGGTGCTATGTTGCGGATAAGATCGGCAATAAATACTCTGATCAGGCAAAAGCCCGCTTAAATAAAGTGGGTAAGGGAATAGAAAACAGTGGTGGCGCAAAAGCTTTGGAGAAAGCAAAGCAACGCGCTATAGAAACGTATGGATCGTAATCCACTCCTAACAAATAAAAGCAAGCCGACGCGCAAAATGCGCGCGCGGCTGTTTTAGGCGTTATGGAGCTTAGATGATAAGAAATCCCGTAATACTGACTCTTCTAATGTTCGCTATTTCCGTATCCAACTGTTTTGCGGAACAAGGCGATGAGTTGGTATATAGCTCTCTTGGCCGGCTACTCGCATATCAAAATCAAGCAACTCGCTATAAAGTTGAGAGTCCTACATTCGCGCACTCTTACCTCCCCGGTATGATTCAAAAGGAATACGATGAAAATATATACAAGCTATCGAAGGAGCAGCAGATCGAGTTTATATGGGGTGTCATTTCTTTTGCTAAACTCGGATCTGATGGTACAGAGGATTTAGCTCATCTGATTTACGATTGTTGTCCAAAAGAATTTATTCAATCTGTTGATGTTTATTTATCACAAGCGGAAAAATACGAGGCTATGTCGCCAAACTACGTAGATCAAGACTTGGTGCATAAGGCAAAATATTTTAAGAGGTCTGCTCACTTATTGCTCAATGTGCTGTCTAGGGGAAATGGTTTTGAAGTCACTCCATAACAAAGCAAGGCAGCCGACCCAAATCGCTCACTTCGTTCACGTTTCGGCCGGTTGCTTGCGGCGTTAAATGTCATCATGAATAAATAGCCATCCGAAGAAGAAATGCAGTCTCTTATCGATAAAGAAATTGAGGCAATGGAGCCAGGGTTGAAGGCATATGCAGTTTCTATATTAACCCCATTAAAGACAAAGGTTCTTAAATGGGAGTATGGAAACGACGAAGAGTTTCCGGCTTGGGAATTCGCTAACTTTGGTGAGCGTAATGTTGGGGCTGCCTTTTGTATCGACGGCCATGGCGCAGGCGGTTACCCTTGGGGTCTTATATTTACCAATGATGATTACTTTGGTATGGATGCTGGCTGGTACAGTAGCTTTAAGGCAATGTTAACTGATGGCTGGTATGAGAAAAACATTTAACAAAGCTATCAAAAATCGTTCCGGCCAAAAAACGGCCTCCACTGGACGCGCTAACGCGCGCCTTTTATAGCGGCGTTAATGTGCTCTGCTTTTTAGTGCATCGCTAGAAATATTGTGCGTACTTTGCTACGAAGTTCCGTTCTTGGGGCCCCTTGCGCAGCGGTGAGCGGAAGTCGGATTTTAGGGCGCAATTGGGCAGGACGCCCAATTGAGCGACGATCAGGCAGGAGCCTGTTTTCGCGACCCCTAAAATTCGACTGGAGCGAACGAACCCGATAGGGCGCGTAGCCGGGGTACGTTTCTTTTGGTTCGTTTTCTTTTCGTATAAAAAGAAAATGAAAAAACTCCCAGCAGCCATCAAGTATGGAATTGTTGCGGGTAAAATTAATCAAGTGTGGCATCTCTGTCGCTCCGCAAAGCACTTCGTAGCAAGAGCCAGTGTCGCACTTTAACAAACGCAACCAGCTGTCTAGCTAGCGCTCTCGGCTGTCACGGGCGTTAGGCTATAAGGCAAAAATTAGATATTTATGAAATATTTTAAATTTTGGGTTAAAGATAGATTTATTATAAAAATTGCGGATCATGAAGAGGAAATATCTGTTCTAGCCGGATCGAATGTCTCAGTAGAGGATGCGCGTAGAGAAGCTACAAATAGAGCAAAAAAGATTGAAGAAAGAATTGCGGCTGGTGAATCTAGAGATTCTTATCAAGTCGCGATAAAAGAGCATGTGAGCGAAGTGCTCGACGACGCAAATGTTGTAACTGTATGTAGGTATGGCGCGAAGGTGCTAAATACATCGGCGTACACGATTTTGGATTTAGATGACTATCCTGTTAGTTTTTTCGATTTCTTTAGGCCCATTAGAAAACTTTCCAAGAAGGATCGTATCGTTGCTAAATTTGAGCAGAATATAAAAAAGACCTCGGTGTTGGGTACGGACTTCAGAATCTATGAAACACAAAAAGGAATTAGAGTTATTGGGAAGAAGTATATAGATCCTTCTTCACAAGGTTATACTAAGTTGATGAGGGGTTTGGGCGTAGATTGGTTGTATATAGACCTTTCCAAGAAACAAAATTGTTATAGGGCAAGGCTAACTCCAAAGCCTTATCGTATGAAGCACCAAACTATAAAAATTAAAAGTCCACTAGATTGCACTACACAAGATTATGAGGTGTGGGATAAATCATATTCACGTGAATCTCAGAACTTCAGCGTGGTTAAACTAGTTAAGACACTGGGTTCCGATTTTTCTCAAGAGCAAGCAATAAAAAAACATGATGACGCATGTAACTTACATGGGGCTAAAAAATTAGCCTAACAAATGGCTAAGTTAGACGCTTGGCGGCGCAAATTAATCAGGCGTTAGGCAAGGAAATTAAATGTCAATTAATAAGGTTGCAATAGTTACTGGCGCGAGTAGAGGCATAGGTGCAGAGACCGCAAAGCTATTAGCTGAGAAAGGATATTCGGTTTGCATCAATTATCTTTCAAATGATGCGGCAGTTGAAAAGCTTAAAAACGAAATATTGGAAAGCGGTGGCACCTGTATAAGCGTCAAAGCTGATGTTTCTGTTTCCAGTGAGGTGATTAGGCTGTTTGAAACAGTTGACCATGAATTAGGATGCGTATCTGTTTTGGTTAACAATGTCGGCATCTTGAAGAATCAATGTCGTCTAGATGAAATGTCTGAACAGCGATTTAGTGAGGTTCTCAGAGTAAATGTTATGAGCTGCTTTCTATGTAGTAAAGAAGCAGTTAAGCGCATGTCCATAAAATACGGTGGTTCAGGCGGTGTTATTGTAAATGTATCCTCTGGCGCATCTAAAACTGGTTCACCAAATGAATACACCGATTATGCAGCTTCTAAGGGTGCAATAGATACACTAACTCGCGGCTTGGCTTTAGAGGTGGCGGCAGAAGGAATCAGAGTAAACGCAGTGCGTCCTGGGTTCATATATACAGAAATGCATGCCTCGGGCGGTGAGCCAGATCGTGTAGAAAGGTTAAAATCTAAAATACCTATGCAAAGAGGTGGAAAGCCTAAAGAAGTTGCTGAGGCAATTCTTTGGTTGGCGACTGAAAAATCTTCATTTGTAACAGGTAGCTTCATAGATCCAGCAGGTGGATTATAAAACACATAAGCTGACCAAAACGAGTAAAACGGACAGCCAAGGTTATAAGTCCTAGTTGGAGAGCGATCAATTATGTTCGTAAAAATCACATCGCTAATTTTTTGCATCAGTGCACTTTTGGTCGGCGTTTTGGGTTGACGGTATTCAGGGTTTTTTGTCAACGTTTCGCCAAATATGGTGGTCATTGAGAAATTGGTACACCCGTTAACTGTTAAGCTTGAAGACATCCCCGTGGATGGTTTTCTATTAATGAAATATCGCGCGAAGCCTATTTTATTGAGTAAGGCCAGTACAGATCGAATGAAACAGTTGGCGGCGATGAATCACCTCGCGATTAATGGACAGCACATTAACGCTGACGGCAGCAATGTTTTTATTCTGTCGCAGGTAAGTCCGCATTTGGGTTGTACGGTAGAGGAGTTACCGCCAATCCCTGGAGGCTGGTCGGGCGGATTTTTAGATGCTTGTTTTGGTTTGCTATTTGATTACGCGGGACGAGCACTGGATTCGGCATTGCATCCTGAGATTACCAGCCGCGTAGCCAGTCACCCAGATATGGTGTTGCTGGAGTATCAATATGATCAAAGCACAGGTGAGATCATTATTGGGCGTGTCGATAGTTCAGTGCCTGATTAATTTACTGTAACTATTTGGTCCGCCTTCGATCGTAATAGAGTACTTACGATGGATGTCCCTATTGAGAAGAGTGAGAAGTGCTTACGATGGATGTCCCTTTTGAGGTTGAGGATTGCTCTGAGAAAAAGACATCGGTTGAGACGGTAAGTCGCTAAAAAATGAAACACCGCTATATTTTGACTTTATTGATTGATTTAATAGCAGGTGTCTATATTGCAATAATGCCTAGCTATTACTTTCAAGCCTAGTTGAAGTTCTTTCTTGATTATACCGATTGGCTTGACAGTAAGATACGTAACATTTAACTTAGGTATAAAAATTACAAAATTACAATAATGAACGCTCATTAGAATGAAATACCTCTTAATCACACTCTCTCTATTTCTTTGTTCTTGTTCAACACACTACATTTTACCTAAAACAGAACGCGACTCTCTTGAAACTATGTCAATTGAACGGGCGCTAAGTATCATTCAAGAAAATTTAAGAAAAAATGATAAATCTCTCGGACTATGTGGAGGGATAGGCAACCTTTCCGTTTGGGAAGGTGAAAGCTTTATTGATCTGACCGATGAAGTTATTTTTTACAAAAAAGTCGTAAATTACGGCTGTGGAGGTGGTAATGTTTCTTGTACTTTAGCTTCAAAGGTTAGTGAATTTCGCTTTGATGAAATTTCTACAGTCGTCATTAGTAAATCCTGGATGCCCTTATGCAAGGGGGCTACGGAGCCAGAAGGTACCCTCCATGTATCCTTATTATTGCCAACATACTGGTACTCGCATGTCCACCTCAATATAAGAGAAGATAAGATTGATGAATTGATGGCTGCTTTCTTGAAAGTAAACAGTGAATTGGAAATTAAAACAAACTTATAAGGATATCGCTCACATTTGAACCGTGTTTTACGACCACTGACGAATTAAGTCGAGGTCAAAATAGAAAGTACAGCCACGTTTAAAAATCAATCTACAGATGACTTAAGAAATAGGCGAGTGGCTTGCATCCACATCAGTAAACAGCTGTTTTGGCCATGCAAAGGAATTTGAAATTCTAAAAGGGTAATTTCAGGACGTCACGAAGCCCCGTGAACGGTTGGTACAAAATCGAATTGAGATTGTGTTCGCTTCAGCTAAGCAATCGGCAATTACTGAGCCCCGGGATTCGCTGATACCCCAATTTATGACATGCTTGCTTCAGCTTATAGACCCCGCCAACTAATCCCTTAAACCGACTTTCAAACTGTGTAGCACTATAGATCCAATGCTTAGGATCTATGTTGAGCCGCTCCAAAGTTGGAGGTAGTTCTGCGTCGATAGCACCACGTTTGTTTGCGCGTATTTGCTTACCAGTCCAATCCAGAAGTTCCAGATAATCAGTTAATCGAAAAGGTAATCCGGCGGGCATATCCTGCCTGGGGTTTCCCACAAAGGGTCTGAGTGATTTTGGCTGTTGCTGGTGATGATTGGGGCTGTGGGCGCGTTTGGCTTTTGTAGTGCGTTGCTTAGCGCTTGTGTAGTCTGACTGCTCCGGCGTCTTTGCCATTTTCGCTCTGATGGGGTTTAAGTCTACATAGGCCATGCACGCGGCTAACGCTTTTTCATCTAGCAGTGCTTGGGATTTGAAACGGCCTTCCCAGAAACGGCCGGTGCATTGATCCTCATGATTTGCCTCACGCGCTATAGCTTCATTTATCTGGCGCATAAACCAGCTGATATCCGCAAGTCGGTTGCGCCACAGGTCCACACAGGTATCCAGTGCCTCGCGTTCGGCCTGTGTTAGTGATTCTCCTTTGATGTGGCGTTGACTAAATAGGTTTCCTTTGAAAAGCATATGCCAGCGTTGAATCACTTCTTCTGTTGTCCACGCATCAGATTGCGCGGCATCAATCTCCAGAACTAGGTGGTAGTGATTGGACATGACTGCATAGGCGCACACATGAATTGCAAAGATCTGCGGCAGGGCGAGAATTTTGTCTTCTATCCATTGTCGCCTGTGTTCAAAGTTATTGCCTTGAGAGTCTATGCCGCATAGAAAGCTTCTGCGCACACAACGCGAGACGATATGGTAATAGGGTGTTGTGGTTGCATCTATTAGTTGCTTGCGCGGCTTAGTCATCCGTGATCTCCGGCTTGTTGAAGTGCATTTATAGCGAACAAGCTGCGTGTCGCCCACGGTCTATTAGTATGGATTTTATTTTTTTGAATTAATAATAATTAATTACGATGGATGTCCCTATTGAGAAGATAATTAATTACGATGGATGTCCCTATTGAGAAGGAAGAGGGTTCCGCTTTATAAAAATTCTAATAGCGGGAACCCTCGTTGCTGATACTTTTGCTGTTTATGCTGACTGCAAAAGATTGTCGCTGTGATCTGAAATTTTTTGTTGCTGTGAAGTGCCCTGCCAGCGCCAGAGTAACGCCAGCACGATGACACTAGAGGTTAGCGAGAGGATGCCGCCCTCTAATCCAAACGCACCGCCGCTAATCCAAGTGGGTAAATCGCCTAGGTGTGCCTGTAATAGGCTTGGTTGATCGTGGCCGCTCACATTGAAGCCCATGACCGTGCCCTGCACCCAATTCCAGCCCAGGTGCAGCCCAAGGGGTAGTGCGAGGCTTTTGGTGCGGTAATAAGCAAAGCCCAAAATGAGTGAGGCCAGTGCTAAGTCGAGACTTGCAATTACCATGGTCAGCCCATCCATTTCGGGGTTGTCTAAATGGCCAAAGGCAAAGACTAGCGCCATTAACACCTGGGCAAGGGTAAATCCTAGGCCATCGATCAGACGTTGGAAAATAAAGCCCCGGTGTAGCAATTCTTCTAGTAGCGCACCTAATAGAAAACTGTAAAGTCCGACGAATAGGATGCTGGCGCTCGCTTGGTCGTTTATAGAAAAGCTAACGCCGCCTATTAACCACAGCGGCAGCGCCACGGCCAGTAGCCAAAGCCCGCCAATTGCCGTGCCAGCTCCAAGTTGTAGCCACCAGCGACCAGTACCCGATAGCCCCGCGTCGGAGAGATTCTGCTTGTAAAGTCGAACGCAGGTGAAGGTCACCAAGAGCAGCAATAATGGGGAAACGATATCCACCATGAGTTCTGGCGTATGCAGGGCGCGCAGGTTGGTGGTTATCCAGCGGTAGAGTGGTTGAGTGGCAACAATTAAGCCGATGAATAGAGCGATCCACCAGCCATTGCGAATTTTTTCGTGTTGATTTATGAATAATTTCTTCATGCAGTTGATTCCCCAATAATTTCATCGGCTGTGTACCCCGGCCGTTGGGATATTTTAATCACAGTACTTACAGCCTTGGCAGCGCATCGCGATTACCTGAGTCTAAGAAACGTTAGGTTGAACATTGCCGTGCGCGTAGCCGAAGGCGCGTTAATTGTGTAGATTGGGCTCGATGTGCAGCTATTTTGAGTTGATCTGCATGTTAGGTTTGAGCTTCTGATGCTGTGTTTTGTATGAGCGGCTGCGCTAGCCGAGCACTAATTCGCCTTGTTCCGCAGATTGGTTTACCAACTACTACAGGGTTGATTTATGAGCGATGAGTCTGAAATTGTGATTAAGCTCGCGCAAAGGTTAGTGAGGGAAATGGGCGAGCACGCCTATAGGTGGGATAGAGCGTTTATACGGTTTCATCACGGCGGTAATAACTACGGTACGTCTGGCTCTTTCATTGCTGATGGTGAGGTGAGGCTTTTCGATGTGTTTAAGCACGAACATTTGATGGACGACATGAGGTCGGATTTCTTAACGCTGCACAGTTTGCTTGAAGTAGAAGGTAAAGCGTTTTGCGTCGCGTTGTTGATTGTTGACTCGCACTTAAATTTCAAGATTCTTTTCGAGCACGATAATCTCGATGCATGGAAGATCGATAAACTCGACAGTGATGGTATTCCCCGTGGGTTTGATAACAGTTTGCCTCTGGGCAAGGTTCTCCCGCAGACGTCGCCAAAGCCCTGGTGGAAATTTTGGCAGTAGTGCTGTCGCTATTTTTTTATCTTTTTATTTTTCTGTTTTTTTGGGGCGCCATGAATATAACTACGTTGCTCGACCCTCGCGGCTTTTTGCTTTTCGGCTTGGCTGGTGCTGCCATCGGTTCAGCATTGGTATTGGTAGATGAAGGATTAGCCGCTTTTACATTGTTGGTGTTTGGCAGTTGGGTATTGGTTGTGTTACCGGTAAATTTATTGCTGCTCTATCCTTTGTTAGGCTTAGTCTATTGGATTTTCCCCTCACCGCAGCCGCGTATATGGGCAAGTGGCTTCGGTTCACTTATGAGTTTCACCGCGGGGCTAGTCAGTTTAACGCTTATTATGAGCGTTTAATTGGAGGTGGCACGGGTGCGAGCATTCCATCGATTCCCTTGGCGAAAGCCGCTGTGTGTATTACTAGTTTACGCTTGGTCAAATTCACGTTTGAGTGACTCCGCTTGCCGTAGCATTACCTGATAGCGTTTGATCTTGTACTGGAAATAGGCGAATAACAGGATCACACATGGCGATGCGATGAGAAACCCTTCTATCAGCTGCGTTTCAATCGACAGTGTTGTTGTCGTTTTGATTGCCAAGAGCGTTAGCGTGAACCCCAGCGCAATAACACAACCCACCTGATTTAAGCGCAAGTGTTTTATGCTGGCGCGATAGCTGAGACAACGAAAGTTAAGCACTCCTTCGGGGCTCCAATCAGCATAATTCATCATGCGTGTGTGAATGTTATAGACACCGTAAGCTATGACGATTGCGCCCAAAAACATCACGGGAGCAGCAATGAGTGTACTGATGGATGCTGGCTGCATGAGAAAGAAGACGCCGGCCACAACTAACATTAGCGCTTGTACACTGTCGATATAAAACCAGAGTTTGCGCTTTTTTTGCTGACGGATAGCGGCCTCGAAGTCGACGTGGGTATTGGTGGGTTGGCTCTGCCAGTCCGCGCGCAACGCATCTAGCCCAAGATCGCTCAAATCAGTTTTATCAAAGTCGGTATCATCTAAGTCTTTTTTGCTATCGTGGGCATCGTTCATAAGATGGCCGCTCCGCGTTGTTTGAATGTTCTGTTGATGGTGGACTGGGCGTTCACGGTGCGCTCCTCAGCAATCGTTCCTTGAGCGCAGCTTTGGCGCGATTGATACGTACGCGCACGGCGCCGGCACTGATCTGCAGTACGTCGGCAATTTCCGTGGAATTTAAATCTTCTAGCAGCAGTACGATGACCTGCCGGTAGGGCGCATCCAGTTCCCGTATGGCCGCTAACAATTTCTGTTGTCGCTGATCCCGCTGCAGTTGTTCAGCAGGGCAATGGTCTATTGCGTGGCTCGCGGTATCTTGCAATTGGGCGAGTTGCTCGGGTTCGTGCAGCTCGGCCTGATCTTTCACTTGGCGGGCAATATGGTCCACCGCCACGTTATGTGCGATGCGATATACATAGGCGCGTGAGTTCTGTGCTGCCATGATGCGCGTAGCCGATTGGGCAATGGCGCAAAAAATTTCCTGAGCCAGATCTTCCCGCAGCTGTGGGTCCGCTTCGTAGCCTGACAGGGTCCGCACAATCCCTGCGGAGTAGGTGTGCCAAAGGGCTTCGGCGTGTTCCTGTGTAGTCAAGTTAAGGCGTCCTAATAGCTGCAGCGACAGTGACTTGTCTAATTATTGTGAGTGCTTGAAGTGTGAGTCTGTGTGGGTGGCAAAAGTGTTACATAAAAAAAGTTGTAACACTTGCAGAGCTGCGCCCGACTTAGATTAACGAATTCACTAGCAAGGCTGCAAGCCAGCCGGAGACACGATGATTTTCAATAGACTCATGCGGGTATTTTTTACATTGGGGCTCAGCGTAGTTGTGCATTCTGCCGCTTTGGCCACTGATGATGACTATGTTTTGTTCAATGCGCAGTTAATTGACCCCGCCACACGAACGCTGACACAGGGCGGTTGGGTGCAGGTGGTTGCGGGTAAGATTGCCGATCTCGGCGAGGGCGAGGGGCCACGGGCCACGCGCCGCATCGATTTGGGCGGTGCTTACGTAATGCCGGGGCTTATCGATGCGCACATGCATCTGACCGCGGGGCCGCTGTCTGTGGCTATGGAGGCGGGCGCACCAAAAATCAGTATGAAAAGCCAAGCGGCAGTAACGCGTTTTCATGCGCAGGCGGCTCTGGCAAGCGGGGTGACTTCGGCCTTTAGTCCCGCGGGCGACCCCGAGGCGAATCACGCCTACAGGGAGCAGCAGCGTGCTGGCACGTTGGTGGGGCCTGCGCTGACTTATGCGGGCTTGAGTTTTGAGCCGATGGCGATTGAAGGCGGCACTGTGTACCCCACCAGTGTGGAGGGGTGGCGTGCGGAGCTTGCGCGGCAAAAGGCGCTGGGTGTCAGCCATATTAAGTTGTATCACGGGTTGTCCGGCGACGAACTGCGCCAAGGCATTGCCATGGCTAACGAGGCGGGCCTAAAGAGTATTGCCCACTTAGATCAGGTGAGCTGGCAGTTTGCTGTGGATGCCGGTGTCGATGTGCTAACCCATGCCTTAATGCCCACGGCAGATTTGCTGCCGGAGGCCGCAAGGGCTGATTACAGTGCCAGTCTTAAGCCTGGTATGACCCAGTATTTGTATCGGTGGTTTGAGCTGGTGGATTATGACGCGGCGCCTATGCAGCAATTGTTTGCGAGCTTGGCCAAGCAAAAGGTGCGCGTGGATTTGACTCTGGTGGTCAATGAATTGATGTACTTCTACCCGCGCCTCGGCGAGCTGTATCCCGAAACTGCATGGCAGCAGCACCCCACCATTGCCCAAAGTTGGCAGCGCAATCTGGGGATGTCGTTGTACCACTGGACGGAGGAAGATTTTGTCCGCGCGCAAGCGGTGTTTCCGAAAGTATTGGAATTATTAACTCGCCTCGATCGGGCCGGTGTGCCCCTTTTGTTGGGCTCCGATAGCTATTCAGCGGGCAGTTGGTTTTGGCGCGAACTGGTACTGCACCAGCGGGCTGGCATAGATCCGTGGACCATTTTGCAAATGGTGACGAGCCGGGCTGCGCACGAGTTGGCGCTGGGATCGGTGGGGCGTTTGGAGAAAAATTATGTGGCCGACCTTGTAGTTATGCCTGCCAACCCATTGGTTGATGTGCACGCAGTGCAGGGTGTCACCCAGGTGATCCAGGGCGGTCAGCTGTTTGATGTGCACCAGCTGCGCACGGACTTAGAGCAAATGGCAACAGACATTCAATTATCACAACAGGAGCAATAGACATGAACGAATTTATCGCGCAATACGCTGAGATTTTCAACAGCAGTAGTACAACTCAATTGGTCGGCTTTGGTATATTTTTCCTAGTGTTTTACTTTCTGCCAACGCTTTTGGCAGCCTGCTTCAATCGGTCGCAGTTGACTAAAATAGCGGTGCTAAATATCCCCGCTGGATTTTCGATGCTGGTGTGGGGCGGTCTGCTGGTATGGGCCTGCACCGGCAAGATGGGTGAGCACCTGACGCGCAAATTGCGTCGCGGGGCGGCAATGCAGGAATAGTGGGTTGCAGTCTGCGTTAACAGATTGTCCCGCAGGTATCTCTGGGCAATGGGATCCACAGCGGCGTCAACCCTTGGCCATCGGGCGTGATCGTGTGCACTGCTCGATGGGTCAACTCTGGTCACTGCACAGGCGTGCGACTCGCGTTACACTGGCGTTTTTGAATCTGGAGTGATGGGTGATGGAAACAGCCGCAGATGCGATTACCAAGCAGTTAACGCAGCGCTTCCCAGACGTGCCACTCACGTTTCCACCGGCGTGCTTTGTCACCATGGGCGGTGAGTTTCTGTGGTTCGATGCGGCGCGTCGGCGGTTGCGGGTGCGCTTCCCGGTGAAACCTGAATTTGCCAACCCCATGGGCTTCATGCAGGGCGGACTAATCGTAGGCGCAATCGACAACACCGTGGGCCCGCTGACGTTTTTAGTGGCGCCGCCGTCGGTGACCACGCAAATGAATACCAGCTATATTCGCCCAATCACCCCTGATCTGACCCATTTTGAGGTGGAGGCCGTTGTGACCGAGCAGACCCGGCGTTTGCTGTTTGTTGACGCGGTAGTGTACGCCGGTGACAAACAGCTGGCGCAGGCGCGCGCCAGCTGTACAGTGATGGAACCGCCGGCTACAGGGGCTTAAAGCTCAGGAAAGGATTGAGCAGTCGCATAAAGGGGCCCGTCATGCGCACGGGCGCGGCTACCACCGAGAGGCATATGCAGGGCGCATCGCGGCTGGCCAGTGGGCGGTGTACCTGACCTGCATCGCGCACCAAGAAATCGCCTTCGTTATAAATACCATTTTCATCGGAAAAACTGCCGTCCAAAACCAAGGTGATTTCCGTGCCGCGGTGGTCGTGTTGGGCCACGCTACCGCCGGCTTTGATGCGGTGTAATGCCACTTCAAATTGCTGTTGACCGGTGTGCAGACGCGCCATATCGAGGGAGGGGGTTAAAAATTCCCATTTCGCCTTGCCCTGCTTGGACAAAATTTTGTCGATAACGCGCGGCATTTTTTGATTGCTGGGCGCGGCGGGTTTGCGCTTGGGTGTAGGGGCATCGAGTTGCGCCATAACACTGTCGAGCAAATCGTCGCTCACGGGTACCGATTCCACATCAGTCAGGAGGCTGGCGCCCACATGGTTGAGGCGCTCGACCCGCTGCTGGCAGTGGTGACAAAAATGGAGGTGCGACGACACGGCAATGCTCTGGCCAAAAGCCAAAGTGCCGGCGCTGAACTCAATCAGCAAGTTGTCATCAGGGTGGTGTTTGATCATAGCGTTACCTTGCATCAGCATGCCTGCACTACGCACAGGCCTCGCGGCCCACAACGTCTTGTAATTTCTTGAGCGCCAATCGCACGCGCGATTTGACGGTTCCCAGTGGCAGCCCTAATTCTGTAGACACTTCGGAGTGGGATTTCGATTCCATGTAGACTTTTTTCAGCACCAGTGCTTGCTCGTCGGGCAAGCTGGCCAGCGCGTCGACGACGGTTTGCTCATTGCGCGCGTGTTGTAATTGAGTAAATGGGGTTTCGGCGGACTCATCTTCGTAGAGGTCATCGGCCACTAACTCTTCGGTTTGCGCATTGGACTGGCGGCGCAACCAATCTATGCGGCTGTTGCGCGCAATGGTGTATAGCCATGTGGTGGCGGAAGACTTGGTGCTGTCGAATTGTTCGGCGCGGCCCCAGACTTTTATCATGACCTCTTGCACCAGCTCTTCGGCTTGGGCGGCATTGAGGCGTGAGCCCTTCATTAAAAAACCTTTGAGCAATGGCGAAAAATGCTGAAAAAAAGCGGCAAAGCTTTTACGGCATCTATCCTGCGCTATGCGATTGAGCGCTAGGCTCCAAGTGTCGTCCCGTTGCAGGGCTTCGGTCACGGTCGATCTCCGGCGCGTGTGGCGGGTATCTGGGCTCGCCCCTAGGGGGTGGGCCTGAGAAATTTTAATGGCCATCATAGTCCGGCTGATCCTTGGATGCTACAGGAGCCCCAATGGCGGGGCGGTTTAGTGGGCGCATCAATGCCCTGTGCTAGCTATTACGGCGCCTGGCACCCATTGGATCAACGAACGTATAAATTGCGTTACTATGATCGAACGACTATGACCAAACCCAAAGTAAGCGGTGTCGTCCCTGGGTGTATCAGTTGGTGTGGCTACTGGGGCGCTAGTAGGTGCCGCAGCGGGGGCAATGGTCTATAAATAGTGGTAGCACAGCACAAGATCACACACAGGCTTGGTGATCTGGGTGGGGGCATGTCGCGTATTACCGACATCCGGATGAAACCGCCGGTGCATACAACAATAAGGAGGTGCGCATTGCAGTCGCTGATTGCACGATTTAAAGCCTGTTACGGCCAATTCAATGAGGCAAGTATGGACCTGCTGCCTCAGCTCTATGCGCCCAATGCGCTGTTTATCGATCCCGTACATCGCATCCAAGGTCTCGATGCCATCGACGGCTACTTTCGCGCCATGTCCGCGGATTTAAAACACTGTGAATTTCACTTCGATAGCCTACTTGCAGATGAGCAACAGGTGTGTGTGAAGTGGCGCATGGTGTTTGCGCATGCGCGTCTGCGCGGTGGTCAGTCGATCACGGTGCCCGGTATGAGCTGGCTGTTAATAGAGGATGATCGCATCGTTCGCCACGAAGACAGCTATGACATGGGGGCCATGCTGTACGAGCAGTTGCCCGTGTTCGGTCGTCTTGTGAAGTGGTTGCGCAGCCGTTTAGCAGACACGGGCAGCGCGGCGGTGAACCCATGATTACCGGTAAAACTGTATGGGTAACTGGCGCCTCTGCGGGTATTGGTAAAGCCATAGCAGAACAGCTCTTGCAGTCCGGCAACCACGTCATTGCCAGTGCGCGCAGTGCAGATTCCTTGCGCGCGCTCGCCGGTGCTCGGCCGGGGCAATTGTCGGTGCTGCCGTTCGATGTGAGCGATACGGCGGCACTGCCAGCGGTGACTGCGCAAATGCGTGCGCTGACAGATTTTATCGACATCGCCATTTTTAATGCCGGCACCTGTGAATATGTGGATTTGCCCGCATTTGAGCCCGCCATGTTTGAGCGGGTGTTCAACACTAATGTGCAGGGCGTAGTGAACAGCTTGTCGGTGGCGTTGCCGCTGCTGCAACGTTCCACCAGCGGCCAGATTGTGGCTGTGTCGAGCCTGTCGAGCTTGGTGCCTTTTCCCCGCGCCGAAGCCTACGGCGCCAGCAAAGCGGCGCTGGACTATCTGATGGATACACTGCGCATCGATCTCGCGCCACTGGGGGTCGACGTAACCTTGGTGCAGCCCGGTTTTGTGGCGACACCGCTGACGGACAAAAATGATTTTCCTATGCCGGGTTTAATGCGCCCCGCCGATGCCGCCCATCAGATTATCTGGGCCGCACACAAGCGCAAGCGGTTGCACCGATTCCCGCGTCGATTGGCCTGGCCCCTGGCCTTTTTTAGCCAATTTCGGTCGCTTTGGGATCGCTTCATCGCGCCAGCCATGTCGCGCAAATCAAATTCCCCCTATTAAATTCGCCAAGGAGACTGTGTGAAAATTGCCATTGTTGGTAGCGGTATTTCGGGTTTAACCGCTGCCCATCTGCTCGCCAAACACCACGAGGTGACGGTGTTTGAATCCGCTGATCGCATCGGCGGTCACACCGCCACCAAAACGGTCACTGTGGCGGGCGAGTCGCACGACGTCGACACCGGCTTCATTGTGTTTAACGATTGGACTTACCCAAATTTTATCAAGCTAATGGACCAGTTGGGCGTGGCGTCGCGGCCCACAGAAATGAGCTACAGCGTCACCGATGTGACCAGTGGTATGGAGTATAGCGGCACCAATTTGAACACCTTATTCGCACAGCGCCGGAATTTGGTGAGCCCAGGGTTTTGGAAAATGTTGCGCGACATCATGCGCTTTAATCGCGAAGCCGTGGCACACTGGCAAGCGGGCAGCATTAGCCCAACGACAAGCTTGCGTGAATATCTGCAGGCAAATGACTATGGCGAAAAATTTATATACCACTATTTAGTGCCCATGGGCGCTGCCATTTGGTCATCCGGCGACGAAGTGATGCTGGATTTCGCGGCCGTGTTCTTTATTCGTTTTTTTCACAATCACGGTTTGCTAAGCGTCAACAATCGCCCTCAATGGCGCACACTCGTTGGCGGCTCCAAGGCCTATTTGCCGCCATTGACAGAAAATTTTAAAGATCAGATTCGCACGGGCGTGACGATTACCAACATCTTGCGCGGACCAGACGGTGTGCAGCTCACCTTTGCCGATGGCCAGCAGGCGAAGTTTGATCAGCTGGTATTGGCCACCCACAGTGACCAGGCCTTGGCGTTACTCAGCGATGCTTCGGAAGTGGAGCGCGATGTCTTGGGCGCGATCCCCTATCAGTCCAATGAAGTTGTGCTGCATACCGACGTCGCTCAACTGCCCACGCGCAAATTGGCGTGGGCGAGTTGGAATACGCGATTGTTAGCGCAACGCATGGGAGAACCTCATGCTAAGCCTGCGCTGACATACAACATGAATATTCTGCAAGGCTTGCAGTCCGATACGACTTTCTGCGTCACCCTAAATCACACTCAGGCCATCGATCCCAACAAAATTCTTGGTATCTATCACTACGATCACCCGGTGTTTACTGTGGATGGCATGGCCGCACAGCAACGCTGGGCTGATATTAATGGCGTCAATCGCACTTGGTTTTGCGGTGCCTACTGGGCCAACGGTTTTCATGAAGATGGTGTGGTCAGTGGCGTGCGTGTCGCCGAGGCGTTGGGAGTCAATTGGTGAAACCAGAGCGCCCCGATTCGCGGGCCGATGATTTAGCGAGCGGCATTTACACCGGCGAGCTGTGGCACGCGCGCTGGGCGCCCAAGGTGCATCAATTCCATTACCGCGTGTTCATGGCGTACCTCGATTTAGACGAGTTGGAGGCGCTGTGTAAACGCTCGCCATTTTGGTCGTGTCGCGGTCCCGCACCCTTTTGGATTCGACGCGCAGATTACTTCGGTGATGTGCAGCTTTCACTCAAAGAAGCGGTGTTGCAGAAAGTTCAACAGACCTTGGGGTATTGCCCGGCGGGCCCTGTACGCATGTTAACCAACCCCCGCTGTTTTGGGCTGCGCATGAATCCCATCACAGTGTTTTATGTGTTTTCAGGCGACGGTCAGCAGCTGGACGCTGTACTGGCAGAAGTCACCAACACACCCTGGGATAAGCGCCATGTGTATGTATTGGATTATCGTCAGCAACGCCCAGATGAGTCGGTGACCTTCAGCAAAGATTTGCACGTATCGCCATTTATGCCAATGCAGCAACAATATCGCTGGCGCACTCATCTGCCGGGTGCATCGGTGCGTATAGTCTTACAGAATTTCGCTGCGGGTGCGCCGCAATTTGAAGAGCGCGGCGGCAACCGCAAGGTATTTGAAGCGCTGCTGCGTCTCGATCGCGAACCCGCCGAGTCATCGGTGTTAAACGGCTTGGTGTGGCGTTTTCCATGGATGACGGCCAAAGTACTGGTGGGCATTTACTGGCAGGCCATGAAATTATGGCTAAAAGGTGCACGCTTTTACAGCAGCCCACCGCCGAGTGAAGAAAATTTTATGGGCGTTGATGTTGAGCCCTTTGATACGGCCAAACACGACGGCAATTAGTGCATTTAAATGCATGGCGATAAACACAATTACATGACGATAGACTCTTAGGGAGGCGTTAATGGCTTCAATCAACAAAGCCACCAATGCAAGTTCTGCATTGATCAATGCAGGTTCTGCGAATCGGATCGCGGATAAGCAAGCCCGCACTTCATTGTTGCAGCGCATGGCCAGAAAAGTGGTTATGGGTGCCTTGCGCGATCTGAAAACGGGGCACTTGGTTATTGAAGAGCTCGGGCGTCGCAACAGTTTTGGTGACGCGGCTGCGCAATTGCATGGTGTTATCCATGTGCATCATCCCGATTTTTATGTGGCGCTGTTAATGACCGGCACCGTGGGTGCCGGCGAGGCCTATATGCAGGGGCATTGGAGCAGCCCGGATTTGGTGGCGGTGGTGCGGGTGATGAGCGCCAACTTAGATACCACCAATGGTCTCGACAGTGGATGGACCAATATAAAGCATATTGCCCTCAAGGGATTCCATTGGTTGCGTGAAAATTCCCGCGCGGGCTCTCGGAAAAATATTGCCGCACATTATGATTTGGGCAATGATTTTTTTAAACTGTTCCTCGATCCATCGATGATGTATTCGGCAGCCATTTTTGAAACGCCCGATGCGTCCTTGGCGCAGGCCTCGTTCGCCAAGTTGGATCGCATTTGCCGGCGCCTGCAATTATCAGAGCAAGATCATTTGTTGGAAATTGGGACCGGTTGGGGTGGCATGGCGATTCACGCGGCGAAGCACTTTGGTTGCCGCGTTACGACCACCACCATTTCAAAAGAGCAATACGCCTATGCTAAAGCCTGGGTGCAGCGTGAAGGCCTAGAGGATCGCGTGACTTTGTTGTTGGAAGACTACCGCGATCTCACCGGCCAGTACGATAAGTTGGTGTCCATTGAGATGATCGAAGCGGTGGGCCACAAATACTATCCCACCTATTTCTCTGCCTGCTCAAAATTGCTCAAGCCACAGGGTTTGATGTTAATTCAAGCCATTACAATTCCGGATCAGCGCTTTGATTTTGCCAATCGCAATGTGGATTTTATTCAGCGCTACATTTTTCCCGGCGGTGCGTTGCCCAGTATCAGTGTGATTGGCGATTGCCTGCGCAATCACACGGATATGCAAATGGTGGGATTAGAGGAAATCGGCCAGCACTATGCCGAAACGCTGGCCCAGTGGCGCACGCGCTTTTGGGACGAAATTGATCGTGTGCGCGCCTGTGGCTTTGATGAAGTGTTTGTGCGCATGTGGGATTTTTATTTGTGCTACTGCGAGGGTGGCTTTCGCGAGCGCGCCATAGGTACGGCGCAGATTCTAATGGCAAAGCCAAACGCCAAGGCGGTGCCGCCTTTATTACCACTGCGCTAATTCCGGAGCCGTCGTTTGCAAGCCGAAAACCTGCGAAAAATTGTCAATGCGTTAATGTTTCAGATCGCTTGGTTTGGCGTTGTGCTTGCTCACAACCCTTGGGCCTTTGCCATCGCTGGATTGTTTTTGCTTGTGCACTTTGCATTCATTGCCCAGCACCCTGTGCAGGAGGCCCTGTTCATTGGTGTGGCTTCAATGCTGGGCATTGCCTTTGACGTCGTGTGGTTTTCATTGGGCTGGCTGCATTCAGGCTCCCATGGCATTTACCCACTTTGGCTGGCAGCGATGTGGCCATTGTTTCTCGCCACATTGCATCACAGTTTGTCGTGGCTGCAGGGTCGCCTGTTGCTTGCGTCCGTGTTGGGGGCCATTTTTGCGCCGCTATCCTATTTCGGCGGTGCCAAACTTAGCCCCGTTACCTTGACTGAACCTGTGTGGGCGCTCGCGGCAATCAGTCTCTTTTGGGCGGTATTTTTACCGATCTGCTATTGGCAGCTGGGGC
Source organism: Simiduia aestuariiviva (assembly GCF_014192475.1). Lineage (GTDB taxonomy): Bacteria > Pseudomonadota > Gammaproteobacteria > Pseudomonadales > Cellvibrionaceae > Simiduia > Simiduia aestuariiviva. The sequence goes on along the minus strand of NZ_JACHXZ010000003.1, from coordinate 591,176 downwards.
GCGTTGCCCGCAATTATAGCCCTGCCTAAGCTGGCGATTCAGCCCGCCACTCTGCCTGTTTTCCAACATCACCGGCGCGCTCACTGCGCGAACGCTGCACCCATCTGGGGTTGCGTGCTTCGCCCTGTAATTCGTTGATAGGGGAGATGCAGTGATTGGTAGGGGTGATTATGAGCCGTGCGGCCAAAAAATCCGCGTTTTTGCGCGGTATGTGGGATTGCAGTCCGTTTGTGTTAGTGATCGCGCCGTTTGGATTGCTGTTTGGCGTGGTGGCCGGCGAGGCGGGCTTGAACCTGCTGGAAACCATGGGCATGACGGTATTGGTCATCGCCGGTGCATCACAATTTACGGCGCTGGCGCTGTTGAGTGAACAGGCACCGACCTTGGTGGTGATTGCCGCTGCGCTGGCCGTCAATCTCCGTATGGCGATGTATTCGGCGGCCCTGGTGCCGCATTTGGGCAAGGCCTCTTTCGGCACGCGCGCATTGGCGGCCTATTTTATGGTGGACCAATCCTTTGCGGTGGCCATAAAAAAATATGAGGCTGAGCCCTCGCTCACCCTCGCGCAAAAGCTGGCCTACTATTTCGGCTGTGCCGCCATCATTTGCCCGTTCTGGTATGGCTGCTCTGCCATCGGCGCCGTAGTTGGCCAGGCGATACCCAAAGATTATTCGCTGGATTTCGCCATTCCTATTTGTTTTATCGCGCTGGTGGCGCCCATGTTGCGCAGCTTGCCCCACCTGGTGGCGGCCTTGGTGTCCATTGTGTGTGCGCTGTTACTTTCGTGGATGCCTTACAACCTGTGGTTGTTGATCGCCGCGCTCTTTGCCATGGCGGCCGGGGCCCAGGCCGAGTTGTGGGTGGAGGCGCGCAAATTATGCAAATAGATACCACAACCCTCTGGATAGTTATTGTCAGCTTGGGCTTAGGCACCTATCTCATTCGTTTTTCGTTTCTGGGCATTGTCGGCGACCGTGAGATTCCCGAATGGGTACAGCGGCATTTGCGGTATGTGGCAGTGGCGGTGTTGCCAGCGCTGATTACGCCATTGGTTATTTGGCCGCCGGCGACGGGCGGCGAACCCGATCCCGCACGATTGGTTGCTGCGCTGGTTGCCTTTGCAGTGGGCGTGCGCTTTAGCAGTGTCATTGGCGCCGTTGTTGCCGGCATGTCAACGCTGTATCTAATGCAGTATCTTTTACCGTGAGTTGCATTACCCTGAGTTGCATTGCCTTGAATTGCATCGAGTTGCGTTGACATGAGTTGCATCGCCGCGAGCTGCATTGCTCTGAGCGGCGTGCAACCCGGGCTATTTATGTTTGTGATATTGCGCTGTGAGCTGCGACCCCGCTACAGCAAGATTGCGCCTGCAAGCGTCATAATGCACACCCACGACACCGCAAATAAAACCGTCCGCAACACCGGAATTCCCAGTGCATAGACGACGGTGTAGGCCAGCCGTGCACAAAAATAACCGGCACAGGCGTAGACCGTCCATTGACTGGTAATGCCTGCGAGGTGGGCCACCAACACGAAGGCAGCGAAAACCGGTAAATTTTCGATGGCGTTGTAGTGCGCCTTTTTTAGTCGCGTGGCCCAGGCATCGAGCGGTTTGGGATCGTCGGGATAGCCCAGTGCATTGGATAAGCCGCGCACCTGAATGGTATTGAGAATGTAGGGGATCCACATCAGCGCTGTGAGCAGTGCGGTGAGAGCAAGCCAGTTAAGTTCGGGTGTCATTGCGTAGTCCTCGTCGCTTTGAGTGTGCGCGCCCGAAGGTTCAGGCGCATTCTTGTGCCGCTCTCAGTGTAACTACCGCTGACCTCGTGAGAGCGTCAATCGAAACTGTGTTCACCGGCGGGAAATATGCCATTTTTGACATCGTCGGCGTATTTTAATAGTGAGCCGGGAATGTCGCCCGCTTCCAATAAAAAGTTCTTGGAAAACTTGGGTGGGTGCTCGGTGAGCCCCAAAATATCATTGATAACCAACACTTGGGCATCGGTATCTTTACCGGCCCCGATGCCGATAGTGGGCATGGACACTGCGGCGGTAATTTCTTGGGCGAGTGCGGAGGGAACGCACTCCAGCACCAAGAGATCTGCGCCGGCCTCATCGAGCAGTTTTGCGTCGCGCAGCATGACTTTCGCGGCGCCCGCATCGCGGCCCTGCACGCGATAGCCGCCGAGTTTATTAACGGATTGGGGCGTCAAGCCCAAGTGGCCGCACACGGGAATACCGCGCTCGGTGAGTTTGTGGACGGTATCTGCCACCCATTCTCCGCCTTCCAGTTTTACCATGTGCGCGCCGGCCTGCATGATGCGCGTGGCGTTGGTAAAGGCGCGCTCGGTGGTGGCGTAACTCATGAACGGCATGTCGCCCATGATCAGCGATTTGCTGTTACCGCGACGCACCGCCTCAACGTGGTAAATCATTTGTTCCATGGTCACGGGAATGGTGGAGTCGTAACCCAGCACGGTCATACCCAGCGAGTCGCCCACCAACAACACTTGTACGCCGCACCTCTGGGCCATGGCGGCCATGGGGGCATCGTACAGGGCGACGGTGACAAATTTGTCGCCGCTGGCTTTCATTTTGCGCAGGGTATTTACCGTTATGGGCTTCGCCAATGCGGATTCTTCTGTGGGTTTTCCGTAGGGCATGACTGCCTCCCGTTACAGCTTGGGGGTGGGGTTGTAGTAGTGGCGACCGGATTTAATATTGAGCAGGTAGTCCACCAGTTGCGCATAGTGATCGGCGTTGGTGCTCAAGTCTAGATCCGTGGCGTTCACGATCAACAGCGGTGCCGCATCGTAGAAGTGGAAAAAACGCATGTAGGCATCGTTGAGCCGATTGAGGTAGTCGTGGCTAATCAGTTGTTCAACGGCGTTGCCACGTTGCCGAATGCGCTGCATGAGCACTTCGGTGGGAGCTTGCAGGTAAATCACCAGCTCGGGTTTAGGGCTGTCGAAGGTGAGCTTTTCATAGACCTGCTGGTAGAGCGAAAATTCGTCGTCGTCGAGCGTGACCTGGGCGAACAGTTGATCGCGTTCCATTAAAAAGTCTGACACGCGCACGGGTTCAAAGAGGTCGTCCTGCTTGAGGTCGTGCAACTGTTGGGCGCGCTGAAACAAAAAGTACAATTGGGTGGGCAGTGCGCTGTGTTTGGGGTCGCGATAGAAGCGCTCTAGAAACGGATTCTCGCGCGTTTGCTCCAGCAGTGTGTCGTAGTTAAAGGTGCGTGCCAGGTGCTTTGCGAGGGTGGTTTTACCTGCGCCAATAGGGCCCTCCACGGAAATAAACCGCGGCAAAGTGCATTGTGATAAATCCAGTTGCAGGTCAAAAAATTCAGTCACTGCGCGCTCCTTGTTGCAGGTCTAGCCAGTTAGCGTACGTCCAGCCGCGACAGGCCTTTCATCGTACAGTGTGTTATTAGGGATGCAAGTGTTCGTCCGTCGGGCAATGTGGCGTCGGGCCATATGTCGTGCAGCGGATAGAGCACAAAGTTGCGTTCACACAAATAGGGATGAGGGACGCTCAAGCGCGGCAGGTCTATGGTTTGATCGCCGTATAGGAGCAGGTCTAAATCGAGGGTGCGCGGCCCCCAGTGCTGTGTGCGCTCGCGCTTATGGGCTAGCTCAATGGCTTGCAGCTGGTCCAGCAATGCCAGCGGTGCGAGCGCCGTGCGCAGCAGCGCACAGGCGTTGAGGTAGTCGGGTTGTTCGGGGCCCACCGCGACACTTTGGTACAGCGGTGAGCAAGCCACGAGTTCGGTGTCTGGCAATTGCGCGAGCGCATCAACGGCGCTGGCTAAATGCGCTTTTGGGTCGCCCAAATTACTGCCTAGGCCGACGGCGCAAGTGACGCTCTTCACGCTTGTGGATTGGGCGATTTTTTGCGTGGCCGGCGGCGCGTGGCGCGCTGGCGATTGCCGCCGAGTTTTTTCACCATGGCTTCGCGACCCTGCTCATCGGTGGCCTGAAAGTCGGTCCACCATTGACCGAGGCCCTCGAAATCCTCGCCCGCACTTTCGCGCAGTAGCAAGAAATCGTAGGCCGCGCGAAAGCGGGGGTGGCTGGCCACGGCAAAGGCGCGCTTGCCGTTGCGGTTGGGCAGGCGCAATTGCAGGTCCCAAATTTCGCGCATGGGAATTAAAAAGCGCTTGGGAATGGCGATGGCGGCTAACTGTTGGCTAACCACGGCGCTAGCGGCTTGATTCAATGCCATGGGCGCTGTCAGTTGCTGTTCACGCATCAAGCTATCTTGCAGCTTGGCCACCGCGGGCCACAGCAGTGCGGCATAGATAAAGGCGGGGGTAACGCGCTGTTCGTTGCGAATGCGCTTGTCGGTGTTCACCAGCGCGTGCTCGATGAGCTTTTCGGCCACGGGGTCGCCCGACTGTAAAATGGCGTCGGTTTGGGCAAACAGGTGGGGCAGCAAGTTGTAATCGCGCAGCAAGGCAAAGGTGGCCGTGGCCGAACCCGCCATAAACAGCTTCAGGCTTTCATCAAAGAGGCGCGAGGATGACACCTGACTCAGCAGCTCGGCATTTTTCGCGATGGGGGCGGCGGTGTCTTTTTCGATGTTAAAGCCGAGCTTGGCGGCAAAGCGCACGGCGCGCAGCATGCGCACTGGGTCTTCTTTGTAGCGTGTCTCGGGGTCGCCAATCATGCGAATCTGGCGCTTTTCCAAGTCCTCTAGGCCGCCTTCGTAATCGTGGATGGTGAAGTCGTTGGAGGTGTAGTAGAGCGCGTTGATGGTGAAATCGCGTCTGGCGGAGTCGGTTTCTAGGGTGCCGAACACATTGTCGCGCAGCAGCATGCCCGAATCCGCTTGGTGGGAGTCGCGCTCGCTTTCGGATTCGGTGTGGCTGTCGCGGAAGGTAGTTACTTCCAGCAATTCCCGGCCCATGCGTACGTGCACAATTTTAAAGCGCCGACCGATAATGCGCGCACCGCGAAATAGGTGGCGAACTTGCTCGGGGGTGGCGCTGGTGGCAATGTCAAAATCCTTGGGGTCGCCACCGAGTAGCAGGTCGCGCACGCCACCACCGACCAGATAAGCCTCATAGCCCTCGGCGTGCAGCCGCTTCATGGCCGACAGCGCACCGCGGCTAATATTGGCGCGCGAGATGCTGTGCTGGTCGCGTGGGACGACCCGCTTTTTCTGGGGGCGGGCAGTGCCCGAGCGGGAAGGGAACAGGGAAAAAAGTCGCTTCAGCATAGATGAATGATCAGTGGGGCTAGTTCAAAGTAGGAGCGAGTTTATCACGCCTGCACCAATTCGCTTACTTTCCGTGGTGTTTGGCTGAGCAGATTGTGGCTATTGTGCGTTTTTTGAACATGCCAGATAAACGCTGGATTTGCGCGCTGTTGGCGAAGGTGACTTGCGCTGTGATCCGGAGAGTGGGTACCCGCGATCGTTGCCGCAGATTCACAGCCGCCTGTGGCGGCTGTGAATCTGAGAACGTAAGGATAGATAATTTACTTTAATTGCTCTTGCGAACGTGGGTGTTCAGGAAGTTCAGATACGCTTCTGAGGCGGTGATTCGATTGGCCTTTTTCGTGAATCCGTGGCCCTCATCTGGAAACAGCACATACTCTACGGGAACGTTGTTTTTCTCGATCGCGGCAACCATCTCGTCGCTTTCTACTTGCAGTACGCGTGGGTCATTGGCGCCTTGCACGACCAATACCGGAACTTGAACATTGTCGGCATGAAATAACGGTGAAATACGTTTCAGCCGCTCGGCATCGGTGGCTGGATCGCCCAGTTCGGCGTACAGCGATTCACGGAAGCTGGCCCACCAGGGTGGAATGGACTCTAGTGTGCGCAGCCAATTCGTTACCCCGAAAATATTGATGCCCGCTTGAAATTCATCGGTGTAGGCCAGTGCCGCCATCGTAAGGTAGCCACCGTAGCTGCCTCCCATGACGATAATGTTATCGGGGTCTATCCATGGCAATGACTGTAGGTAGTGCTTAGCTGCCACAATGTCTTCTAAATCTTTTTCACCGTGTCGTTTGTCATCCAGATGAAAAAATGTCTTTCCGTAGCCCGATGAGCCTCGGTTGTTGACGCCAAGCATGGCATAGCCGTGATTCACAAGGTGTTGAATGATGGGGCGGTAGCCTTTGCGCGTTTGGCCGCCGGGGCCCCCGTGGATAAAAATGATGCCAGGTACTTTGTTGTCTGCACTCGCTTGCTTGGGTTTGTATTGCAGGGCGGGAATTTTTAAATCGTCTGTGCTGGGGTAGCGAATGACTTCGCTGGCCACCAAATGGGCTTCGTCAATGGAGGAGCTGAGCGCATTGGTGAGGCGGCGAGCCTTTGGCTGATCAAATTCGAAAGCGTAGAGATTGGAGGGCGAGGTGTCGCCGTTGACATAAAATGCCATGCGCTTGCCATCATTCGAAAAGCTCACGCCACGTAAATCGCCATCAGGTAATGTTGGCAGTGCCAGTTCACGCTTCGATTGCAAATCGTAAATGCCGATTTTTGTCGATGCGTCTGCGTTGACGCCGTGCACCCTAAAGCGACCATCATCTGAAAAATAAACAAAGCTGATATCCCAATCAGCCGCGAGATAGGGGCTGTGGGTAGCGGTTTTTAGGTCGTACTGAAATGCTTGAAAAAACTCACCGCTACCATCTGTGGTGTAAATTAGCGCATCGTTGCCTGGTGTGAAGGTTTCTGGGGAGTATTGGATGTTGCCTTCGTGTTCGGTGATTAGCGTAGGCGACGGCATGTCCGCGTGCAGATCAACAATATAAATATTGCTGTTGGCATTGTTGACGGGTTTGCTGAGTGCAAGCCATCGGCCATCGGCAGACAGTGTTGTAGGTTGAGCACCTAATTCGTTCTTATACACCATTGTGCGTTTATAGTCGGCGGTTTGGTATCGGTAAACATCGAAATATTTGGGGTCTCGCTCGTTGGTCAGGGCATAAAAATGTTTGCCATCTGCAGAAAACCGGGAAAACATGGCCTTTAAATTTTCACCGGGTGTCAGATCTTTTACGCTGCCATCCAGTTCGCGGACATAGAGATGATTCAGTTCGCTACCGCCTTTATCGGCGCTGTAGAGTGCTCTATCGTCAGCGGGGAAAAAGCTGACGGAGAAAATACTGTCGACCGTGGAATCGGTCAGTTGTGTTCGGGTTCCGTCAATGAGCGAGACTTTGAACAGGTTAAATACGCCGGTTTCATCGGAATGCTGTAAGACCGCGTCGCCTGTGTGATTTATGGAGCTGCCACCATAGGTCACCGACTCGAAAAATGTTTTCGCATCATATTGTTTGAAGGCAATGGTATTTGCTGCAGGCTCGTTTGCCGGTTGAGTGGTTTTCGATGACGCTGGATGTTCTGCGCTACATCCCCATAAGAGTGCGGCTATGGCAATAATGATGTATCCATTCCAAGTGCGAGTGTTCACGATCAGTCTCCCTTTTACGATTAAAAGCACGTGGGGGACTGTAGCATAGGAGCTCACAATGAAAAGGGGCAGGCAGGCGGTGTTGGTGATGGAGTTAGGTATCTAGGATCGGGGAGTGCACTGGTTTTAAAATGGCAGATAGCAAAACGGGAAAGCCTTGGCTTTCCCGTCAAATCTCTGTTACATCCACATTGTTATGCTTATTAGGTGGTGCTTCCTTGCCCGGGTCGGCAATTTGCTTACTGGCAAACCCTCTCCTAGTTTCGTAGTCAGTTAAATCGCTATCTTATTATTATTTCTTGTTTTTATTATTTTGTTATTTCTTAGTTATTATTATTTCTTGTTGTTATTAGAGTCTTTCGTTTCTTCTTATTATTTGTTGTTTTTATTATAGGTTTTTCGTTTTTCTTATTATCTATTGTTCTTATTCTGGAGCTGTCTAATACATTTAGTGTGCCAACTTTGTAAAGTTCAATAAAAACAAAGGGTTACAGGTTTTGGAATAAGGGGTGGGGTGGACGATAACCGTTAATTCGTTACCGTTACGCTCGTAATTCGTTACATTTTCAGGACAAGGTAACACTTGTTACGACCAATGGATTTGCACACTTTTTAATCATGGTCTACGGGTGGTGTTTTGCGCCAAGGGGCGCGGCAGTAGGCTGACAGGGCTGAGACCTTAGACTTACAGGTGGTCTGTGTGCGATAGGGGATGTGCAGGTACAAAAAAGGCCACTGAGTGGCCTTGGCAGAGATTATCGGGCAGTGGCTTTTTTGCGTGGGATACCCAAGCGCTGGCGGCGCTCCCACAGGCACTTCCGGCTGACCCCAAGCTTCTTGGCCAGCTCGGTCTCGCTCATGGTGTCTTGATGCTCCAAGACGAAGCGCTGAAAGTAGTCTTCCAAGGAGAGATCTTCGGCGGGGTCTTCTTTCTTAGCCTTGCTAAGCAATTTGCGGGGCTGCAGGTCATCGGGCTCATCGTCGTCATCGTCCAGCTCTACCTCCACCAGATCCAAGTCGATTTCCAGCAGGGTGTGGCCGATTTCCTTCTCATCGTTACACAGGATGATGGCGCGCTGAATGGCGTTTTCCATTTCGCGCACGTTGCCGGGCCAAATGTAGGTGGTGATGGCTTGAATGGCCTCTGGCGACAGCGACAGCGGCTGCTTGCCAAATTGGGCGCAGAAGCGGGTTAGCATGTGCTCAGCCAGCAGCAAGATATCCCGGCCGCGCTCGCGCAGCGGCGGCAGGGTGAGCTGTACGACGTTGATGCGGTAGTACAAATCCTCACGGAACTTGCCCTCTTGGGCCAGTTTGCGCAAATCGCGGTGGGTGGCCGCCACTAAGCGCACGTCCACTTTGCGGGATTCCACTGAGCCTATGGGGCGCACTTCGCCCTCTTGCAGCACGCGCAGCAGGCGCGCCTGTGCCTCCAGAGGTAGTTCGCCAATTTCGTCGAGAAACAGGGTGCCACCGTCGGCAGCCGCCACCAAGCCTTCGCGTTGACTCGCGGCACCGGTAAAGGCGCCCTTTTCGTGGCCAAACAATTCAGACTCGATGAGGGTTTCGGGAATGGCGGCGCAGTTGACGGAAATGAGCGGCTTGTCGGCGCGCGGACTTTCAGCGTGGATGGCCTTGGCCACCAGCTCTTTACCGGTACCCGTTTCACCGTGCACCAACACGGTGGCCCCGGTGGGCGATACCTTGTGAATCTTGGCGTACAGCGACTTCATGACATTGGAATTGCCAATCATGCTGGCTACGCCCGCTTGGTTTTCCTCCGGGGCCTGACGGGCGGCGCGGTTGGCTTTGCCAATCACCCGTTTGACCGCAGCCAGCATCTCGTCGTGATCGAAGGGTTTGGCGATATAGTCGACGGCGCCCATGCGCATGGAGTCCACTGCCGAGCGCAAGCTGGCGTAGCTGGTCATGATCAGCACCGGCACCTCGCCCGACAGGGTGATGAGATCGGTACCGGGCGCGCCTGGCAAACGCAGGTCGCTGATGATTAAGTCAAAGCTGGTGAGGTTGTGCTTGGTGGTAGCTTCCTTTACCGAGCCCGCTTCGCTCACGACGTATTTGTTGCGCTCGAGCAACTTACGCAGGGCCATGCGGATGATGGGTTCGTCTTCAACGATCAGGATATGGCTCATGGTGTTTCTTTTCGCTACACGTTAACGGGCTAGTGTTACCAACCCTGAGTTGTTATGCAAGGGGTAGACGGATATCGAAGCGCGTTCCCCGTCCAGACTCGGTGTCTACTGGGCTGGTGACCGTTAGGTTGCCCTTGTGGTCTTCCACGATGGAATAGACCATGGCCAGCCCCAAGCCGGTGCCTTGGCCCGGTTCCTTGGTGGTGAAGAAAGGCTCCATGATGCGATCCATCAGCTCTGGCGGAATGCCTGAGCCCTCGTCCTCCACGCTCACCACCACGTGGTCTTCGCCCTCGTCGCTCCACAGGCACACCTCTGCGCCCTCGGGACTGGCGTCGCGGGCATTGGACAAGAGGTTTACAAACACCTGAATCATGCGCTGGCTATCACCGAGCAGACTGATGTCGGGCTCGATGTGGTTGGTGAATACCACCTGCTGTTTGTCCTTTTGCAGGGAGATCAACGCGATGGCCTCCTGGGCGCAGGTGTGGATGTTCATGGGTTCCACCAGCCGCTCTTCGCCCCCGCCGGAGTGGGAGAAGCTCACCAGTGAGTGCACGATGCGCGAAACGCGTTCCGTTTGGCTCAAGATTTGGTCGGCGGTGGCGTGCACTTCGGGCTCAGGCGAGTCGTAGTGAAGGTTTTGCGCTAAACAGGCGATGCCGGTGATGGGATTGCCGATCTCGTGGGCGACGCCCGCCGCCAGTCGGCCCACGGACGCCAATCGCTCGCTGTGCACCAATTCTTGTTCGAGCAATTGGGTTTCGGTGACGTCTTCCAGCAGGATCACCTGACCATCGAAGAGTCCGTCCTCCACTTCCGTTTGCTCCAGCAGGGCCTTGTGCAGGCTGATCCAGTGGGTGCGGTGATTGATTTCGACACTTTGCTTGTAGCGGTGGTTATCTTCGCTATGGGCAAAGCTGCGAATGAGGCTACCCCATGGGTCGGCCAAATCTTCGAGGCTAGAGCCTGTGACTGCCTGCGCGTCGATGCCCGTGAGGCGGCTCATGGCGTCGTTCCACATCATGATTTCGCCGTCTTGGCCCAGAGAGAGGGCGGACATAGGCAGCAATTGCAGCGTTTGGCGGTGATACAGGCGCAGCTTATTAAGTTCGGCCGCCATGCCCGTTAAGTGCGATTGCAGCTGGCCCAAACGGTTTTCCATGAGATTGATGTCGGCGGTGTGGCGCTGCTCGGACACCGCGTAGGGAATACAGCGGTCCAAGATGTCGTTGGCGATACCGATACCCATGAGGCCCGACAAGTTGGCCTCAATCTGGTCGCGCAGGCGGCGCAGGGCATAGGGGCGGCGTTCGTCGATGGTGAGCTCTAGCTGTGTCAGCGCGCGGGTCACTTCATCCCGTGCCGATTGGGGCCCAAGCACTTCCGCCAGCCGTGCCCGGAATTCGCGGGCCGAGCGCAATTCCAGTGACAGGCGCAGGGGCTGTGACAATTCGTCATCGGCGCAAATGTCGGCACTGAAGCGCTCGTCTTCGCCCTGCCCCGTAAATATTGAGAGCACGGCAAACACCAGGGTATTCGAGCCGAGAGAGATGAGGGTAATTTCGCTCCAGTAGTTAATTCCCACGGGCAGCGTCACGCCGAGACTCGGCAGTGGGTAGGCAGAGATGTCGAGTAACGACGGGATAAACAATCCGAACATCCAGATGCTGGCGCCAAGGGTCAGCCCGCAGATCGCACCCAAGCGATTGCCTTTGGGCCAATAGGCCACGGCGGAAATACACGGCAAGAACTGCAGGGTGGCAATGAACGCCATGAGCGCGAGTTGCGCCAAAGAGAAGTTGCTATCAAACCATAAAAAGAGCCCAAAGCCCGACAAAAACATGATGCAGATGAGCACGCGGCGCAGCCACATCAGGCGCGCATAAATGTCCGTTTGATAGCTCATTTGCAGCAGCGGCAGTAGCCAGTGATTGAGCAGCATGGTGGCCATGGCAAGGGCGATGACAACCATGGCGCCGGTGGCCGCCGACAGTCCGCCGATAAAGGCGATGAGCGTTAGGGCGGGGGCCTCGCCAAAGATGGGCACGCCGAGCGTGAAATATTGGGCGGGTAGCGGGACGCCCAGCTCAAATCCGGCCCACAAAATCGGAAATACCGGCAGCGCCATCAGCAACAAAAATAGCGGGAAAGCCCAGCTCACCGTTTGTGTGGAGTGCTTCATGGGGTTTTCCACCACACTCATATGAAAGATGTGCGGCATGGCGACCGCCGTCGCAAAAAACACCAGCATTAAGGTGGAGCTGGCCGAGTCCTTCATGGGATTGTGCAACAGGGCGATGTTTTCGGGGTGGTCCACCAGCCATTGATCAAGCCCTGCGATGCCGTCGAATACGTTAAATACCGCAAACAAGCCCACGGCACTGATAGCGCAGACTTTTAATAGCGATTCGAAGGCCATGGCGGTGATCATGCCGCGGTGCTGCTCGCGATTGGAGCCGAACATGCTGGTAAAGGTGGCCAGCAGTGCGCAGTACATGAAGGCCAGTACTTGCTTTAGTGTCACGCCGGTTTCGCTGAGCCCCCAGCTTGGCAGGCTGTCTACGGTGATAATGCGCAGGGTGTCCGACACCGCCTGTATTTGCAGGGCCAGCAGGGGCAGTACGCCCAGCAACATGCACAGGGTTGCGAGCGCACCCAACAAGTTGCTGTGATAGCGAAACACCAATAGGTCGGCCAGAGAGTGTATTTGGTAGCGGCGCGCCAAGTCGGCGAGGGGGCGAATGGCTACTGGCGCAAACAGAAAGAGTGCGCCGGTGCCGAGGTAATACGCCAGCGCGCCGTAGCCGTATTGGTAGGCGAGATCCACCACCCCGTAGAAGGACCAAGCGCTGGCGAAAATCCCGAGCGATAAAATATAAGTGAGCGGGTGGCGGATAACCCGGTCGGGAATCCAGCCATTTTCGGTGATCCAGGCAATGCCGAAAATGAGCAGCAGGTAGCCCACACACAGCAGTGATATCTCGGCAATACTAAAGGTCATTGCGTTTTGACCTGCCTGCAACCTGAATGAAGTAAGCAATCACTATCACGATGACCCACAGAATAAATGGGCGATACCAAGACCCCTCGGGATTGATTACCCAGCCGAACAGGGTTGGGGAAAAAATATAGGCCACTAGCAGCAGCAGGATGATTAAGCGTGAGTTGGGCATGGGCTCGGGTCGTTGCGCGCAAGCGGCCCATGGTAAGTGCCGACTCACCGCTTGGCAATGTGGTGTCAGTGAAATTGTCGGCTAGTGGCTGAACAGGGGGTCCGTGCAGTGGGGCCTGCGCGGCACTTGCTGTATGTGCCAGTGGGTGACGCCCCAGCTGAGCAGCGTTGCAATATCTGCAGCAAGCAGCGTCTCGGGCGGCTGCTGACCCAATAGCCGCAGCGCATGGAAGAGATTGTACGTTGGACGCGACAGATCCAGCGCTGGCGCGTGATTTTGTTTGCTGAGTTTCTGCCCGCTCAAGTTGTTGATCACCGGTATGTGCGCCCAGTGGGGTGGTGTGGCCTGCAGTATCTCGAACAGCACATGCTGGCGAGCACTGACTTCCAGTAAATCTGCGCCCCGCACCACATGGGTGATGCCCTGATAAATATCGTCCACCACCACCGCCAACTGGTAGGCATGCAGGCCGTCTTTACGCTTCAGGATGGTGTCGCCAAAATCCTGGGCCGGAATTTGTTGCTGTGGTCCTTGGATGGCATCCACAAAGCGAATGGGGGTGTCCGGTGACGGCAAGCGCAGTCGCAGTGCGGTCGATGCTGTGGCGCTGGGCGGCTGCGCGAGACAATGGCGGTCGTACACTCTGCCCAGTTGATGCAAGCGCTGGCGGTTGCAGCTGCAGGGGTAGAGCAGGTCGCGCGCGCGCAATTGCTCGAGCTGAAGGTCATAGGCTGGCAATCGCTGGCTTTGGTAGAGCACGGGTTCATCGGACTCTAGGCCGTGGACCGCTAGGGCGCTGATGATTTGCTGGGCTGCGCCTGGGACTTCCCGGGGCGGGTCGAGGTCTTCCATGCGCACTAGCCACACACCCTGATGGGCGCGGGCATCCAGCCAGCTGGCGAGCGCGGCGAGTAGGCTGCCAAAGTGCAATGGGCCTGTAGGCGAGGGCGCAAATCGACCGCGATAGAGGCGAGTCATAAAGGAGCGTTAGTCAGAAATGACAAAGGGCGATAAATCGCCCTTTGTTGAACGTGACGGAATTTAGCCGCCAATCTGTTTTTCTTTGATTTCTGCCAAGGTTTTGCAATCTACGCACAAGGTGGCAGTGGGGCGTGCTTCAAGGCGTCGAATGCCAATCTCCACACCGCAGGTCTCGCAATACCCATAGTCATCCTGTTCAATCAGTTCGATGGTTTTATCGATCTTCTTGATCAGTTTGCGCTCGCGGTCGCGGGTGCGCAGCTCTAGGCTAAATTCCTCTTCCTGACTGGCGCGGTCTGCCGGGTCTGGGAAGTTTGCGGCCTCGTCTTTCATATGGCTCATGGTGCGATCGACTTCTTCCATGAGTTCGCGCTTCCAGTTCATGAGAATGGACTTAAAGTGGTCGCGCTGCTGTTCGTTCATGTACTCCTCACCCTTTTTCTCCTTGTAGGGTGTGAAGCTGGTTGAGCCGTCCATTACTGACTCTTTGGCTGCATTCTTGGGCATGTTGACGCCTCTTCTAAAACTTCCGGGTTGTGCAGAATGGGGGCGACCTCACGGAATTCAAGCCCCCCCTGTTGCGAACGGAGCAAACTACCAGATTCCGTTGCCGCCCGCCAGTTTTTTACCTCGCCGTTTCGGGCCCATCGGAGTGGTACACTGGCCAGCGTTTTTACATTGCATCGGTTAAAAAATAACCGCAAAAAAGTTAGGGGAAATAAAATGCAATTTGATCCGCCATTGATCGAGGGGCGATTGGTTAAGCGCTACAAGCGATTTTTGGCCGATGTTGTCACTGACACCAATGAGGCGATTACTATTCACTGCCCAAACACCGGCTCAATGCGTGCCTGTTTGAGTGAAGGTGCGCCTTGCTGGTATTCGAAATCAGACAGCAAAACGCGCAAATACCCGCACACCTGGGAGATTGCCACCACCCCCGATGGCTTTCTCGCAGGTATCAACACGCACCGCGCCAATGGGTTGGTGGAAGAGTTGCTGGTCACCGGCGGCGAGCCGACGCTGGCGGAATACGGGCAGCTTCAACGCGAAGTAAAATACGGCGAAGAAAAGTCGCGCATCGATTTTTTGTTGCGGGGGGAGGGCTTGCCAGACTGCTATGTGGAGGTGAAAAACGTCACCCTGCACGAGGGCGGCGGCTTGGGGTTATTTCCCGATGCGGTGAGTGAGCGAGGCGCCAAGCACTTGCGTGAATTGGCATCAATGGTGGCCCTGGGGCATCGCGCGGTGTTGTTGTTTTGCGTGCAACACACGGGCGTGACGCGAGTGGCGCCGGCCGATGCCATCGATCCGCGTTACGGCGCGCTGTTGCGAGAGGTGGCGGCCAAGGGCGTGGAAGTGCTGGCGTGGGGCGCGCGCCTGTCGGCGCGCGAAATCAGTTTAGTAACGCCATTGCCGGTGGATTTGTCGCCGATCTAGGCCAGTGTTTTGGGGCTCGGCAATTGCGCGAGTAATTGGCCGTCGCGCACGCGGGTGGGCAGTGATCGCAATGCCTGCCCGCGGCAGGGGCCAGACACGCACTCGCCGTCTTCAATTAAAAAGAGCGCGCCGTGCGTACTGCATTGAATGAACTCGCCATCGGCATCGAGAAATCGATCGGGCTGCCATTGCAGTTCGATGCCCAGATGGGGGCAATGATTTTCATAGGCATAAAATGTATCGCCCTGCCTAATCACGAACAGGGCGATGCCATTCATTGAGAATTGTTTGCTCTGCCCCGGAGCGATGGCGTCGATCGGGCAGAGCGGCGTATAGGTGGCGGGCTTAGACACCCTGTTGCAGCGCCCGGATGCGATCTTCGAGGCGTGGGTGACTGGATAACAGCTCGCCCAATTTATTGCGCAAACCGCCGTTGATACCAAATGCATAGAGGCTGTCGGGCATGCTCGATTGCACTGCGCGTTGCTGTTCTAATTGCAGCCCCTGCAGTGCGCGAATCATGCCCTGACGGCTGGCCAGGGTGGCGCCGGCGTGATCGGCGCGAAATTCCCGCCAGCGCGAAAATTTCATGACGATAATCGAGGCCAGAATACCCAGTACCATTTCCGCAATGATGGTGGTGATGTAAAAGCCTATGCCATGGCCATTTTCATTTTTAAATACCGCCCGGTCGACGGTGCTGCCAATGATGCGGGCAAAAAACATCACAAACGTATTTACCACACCTTGAATGAGCGACAGGGTCACCATGTCGCCGTTCGCCACATGGCCGATTTCGTGCGCCAGTACCGCCTCCACCTGTTCGTTGTCCATGCGCTCCAGTAGGCCCTGTGACACGGCCACTAGCGCGTCGTTTTTGTTCCAGCCGGTGGCAAAGGCGTTGCATTCGCGGGCCGGAAAAATACCCACTTCGGGCATCTTAATACCGGCTTTGTCGCTCAGGCGTTTGACCGTGGCGAGCAACCATTGCTCTTGGTTGGTGCGGGGTTGGGTGATAATGCGCGTGCCGGTGCCGCGCTTGGCCATCCATTTGGAAATGAATAAGGAAATAAGGCTACCCGCCATACCAAACACGGCGCAGAAGATCAGCAGTGACCCTAAATCCAGACCACCGTTGGCGGCGTAGGAATTGACGCCGAGCAGGCTGAGCACAATGCCCGCCACGATCACGACGGCCAAGTTGGTCAACAGAAACAAGCCAATACGCATCACAATAGACTACCTCATAGACACAAGGCCCAGACGGCCTCTACGGGCAATTAAATGGTGATTGTTGCGACGATTTCAATGGTGGCTGGGACGAAATATTAATTCCCTGCGGCCACCTGCTGATTGAGTTGATTGATCTTTTCGGCCATCTCTTCGATTAGGCTGATGCAGATCTGAGGCTGATGCTCCACGAGGTCGATGAAGTCTTCTTTGCGCACCGCCATCACAGAGCAATCGGTTTTGGCGATCACCGTGGCATTGCGGGGCTGGCGGGTGAATACGGCGAGGGCGCCAAATATTTCGTCGGCGTGAATGTCGCCCACTTTTACGCCATCGCGTATGGCTTCGGCCTGCCCTTCCAGCAAGGTGTAGACGCAGTTCGCTGTTTCGCCCTGCGCGATGATGGTTTCGCCGGCGCTAAACGACATAAAGCCTGTGCTCGGTTGAAACGCCGCGCGCTTCTCTAATGCAAAGGCCTCGCGGAAAAACGTGGCGACGCAAATGAGGTAGTGCGCCCAGTGTTTTTGCAGCTCGCTACTGGCGTTGACTCGGACAATGAGATCATCGCGACTGAGCGGCAGAAAGCGCGCTTGGGTGGCCACCAGCTTGCCCTCGGGCAATTGCAGTGCGCGAGACAGGCCCAATAAGTCGCCGGCCTCATACTCCATTAATAATTTGCCTTGGCGCTCTAGGTGTACGTCACCTTCGGTGAGCAGCAATAATTGATTGTTCGGTAGTTCGGCGAAAACATCGGCGGACTGCTCGAAAAAAATTGGCTCGCCGGTGGGCACGGTGTGTAGGAGAAGTTCGGTGAGCCCGCGCAACTTCAGGGTGAGCTCGCTCAGGTGTTCGGGCTGTGTTTCAGTTAAATGCATAGGAGCGCTCGCTGTGCGTGACTTGACGAGAGCGCTAGCTGGGCTCGACTTCGCTCTCGTGTTCTGCTTGTTCTACCAATTTGGCCTTGAGGTCTGGCGCTAAATCGTTCCAGTGAGTATCGGTCAAGGCACCTTGTAAAGCATATAACATTACCTTGGAGACATTAATACCACGCGCCTTAATGCGTTTGTAAGCTGTGACCGGCCCCACAGCCTTTAAATCATCGTAGCTGTTTATGCCAATGGCGCGCAGAATATTTACCGACGCGGCGCCGAGATTCTTCAACTCTTGTAAATCGCCCTGTCCTGACGTCATAGTGTCGTGCTCCTGCAGTGGCTTTTATTATGGTGTGTCCCGCGTGCGGGGCCTGCATGTGGCTTTTATGTCAAAACGCTATAATACCGACTGATCTGATAAGCGCAATCTCAATGATTCCAAAAAACCTCACCACCGACCCGCTCATATACGGCTTAGTGCCGCCACCATTGGAGACTTGCCTAGGTGCACCGGTGCAACCGGCATTGATTTCCGCGCTCACCGACATGGCGTCGGCGGCGCGCGCGGCGGGTTTTGATTTGGCCATTGCCAGTGGCTATCGAGATTTTGCGCGCCAACTGCTGATTTTCAATGCCAAGGCGCGGGGCGAGCGGCCATTGCTCAATGACCGAGGTCAACCAGTGAAGGCGAGTAACCTATCAACCGATGAATTACTTTCAGCGATTTTGCGCTGGTCGGCGCTGCCGGGGGCTTCACGGCACCACTGGGGCACAGATATTGACGTCTACGATGCCGGCGTGTGCGTCGATGGCTACTCATTGGCGCTCACAACGGCGGAGTGCGAGGGCGTGATGGCGCCATTTCATCTGTGGTTGAGCGAATACCTTGCCACACAATCACTCTTTATTCGCCCCTACTGCCAAGATCGCGGAGGCGTTGCCCCTGAGCCTTGGCACCTAAGTTTTGCGCCCTTGGCACAGGCTTACCGCCAAGCATTCAATGTACGCGATCTGGAGCAGGTGTTGAAGGCAGCCGATGTGGCGTTAAAGGATGCTGTGTTGGCTAGGCTGATGGCTTTGGTGACGCGCTATGTCGTCTAGTCGCGCACTGATTATCTTCGACTGTGATGGCGTTTTAGTGGACAGTGAAACCATCGCCAATCGCGTCTTAGCTGAGCACTTGCGCGGCGCGGGTGTCAATGTGACCGATGCCGAAGTGCAGGCGCGTTTTAAAGGCAATAGCGCCGCCCAGTGTCAGGCGTTAATCGCCCAGTGGTTGGGGAGCAATGCCGCCGCAGCCTTGTGGAGTGAGCTGCAGCAGCGCACATTGGAGGCGCTGGCGCAGGTGGCGCCAATTGAGGGTATCGAGGCGGTGTTGTCGCAGTTGCGTGCACAGGGGCTGAAGTTTTGCGTGGCGTCGGCGGGTGACTACGAAAAAATGGCGGTCACCTTGGGGGCCACTGGATTGCGCGATGCGTATGACTTGCGTTGCTTTAGTGCTGTCGATGTGGCGCACAGTAAACCGGCACCGGATTTGTTTTTATGGGCGGCGCGCACAATGGAGGCCACACCGGAGCAATGCATGGTGATTGAGGACAGCGAGCAGGGTGTGATGGCGGCGCTGGCTGCGAAAATGGCAGTGTGTTGGTTTCAGGTTGGCGAGCGCCGGGAGGCACCGGAGGGGGTACAGGTGTTTTCCCGCATGGCCGAGCTGCCCCCATTAATCGCGCAATGGCGAGAGAACCAATGGCGAGAGGACAACCCATGATGGCGGCGACGAATTTGTGGCAGACCATGCGCACAGAGGCGCACACCTTTAGCGCGGCTGAGCCCGCGCTCGCGAGTTTTTATCACGGGGCCATACTCAACCATCCCAGCTTGTGTTCGGCCTTGAGTTATACGCTGGCGCTCAAGCTCGACAGTGCCAACCTGCCCGCCATTTTATTGCGCCAAGTCATTGATGAAGCGCTCGCCGAAGAGCCCAGTATCGTAAAGGCGGTTACAGAGGATGTGCAGGCGTGTTTAGAGCGCGACCCGGCCTGTCACTACGCGGTGATGCCGCTGCTGTATTTCAAGGGCTTTCAGGCGTTGCAGGGCTATCGCATAGCGCACTGGCTCTGGCGTCACAACCGGCGCGCGTTGGCCATGTATTTTCAAAATCAAATTGCCGAATCTTTTTGTGTGGATATTCACCCGGCGGCCACCTTGGGGGCGGGCATAATGATGGACCATGCCACCGGTATTGTCATAGGTGAAACCGCGGTGGTGGGTGACAACGTTTCCATGTTGCACGGCGTCACATTGGGCGGCAGCGGTTATAGCAAAGGTGATCGACATCCAAAAGTGGGCAAGGGCGTGTTAATCAGTGCCGGTGCAAAATTGCTGGGTAACATCACTATCGGCAGCGGCGCGAAAATCGCGGCGGGCAGTGTAGTGTTGGCCTCTGTGCCGGCGGGAAATACCGTTGCAGGTGTGCCCGCAGTGATCGTTGGGCGACCCAAAACGCCCAATCCCGCGCGCCAGATGAATCACGATTTACCCGACGAGTAAGTCTGTCCGCGCGCTAGTAGCCAAAGCGTTGTTGAGCGATATCGACGCGCTCTTCGATGGTGCGCGCCTCCGCGTTACAGATCTCATCAATCACTTTTAACCGATTCAATAGGCCCGTTTGGTTGGCCACTTGAATGGACAGGCCCGGCCGTGCGTTGAGTTCCAAAATTAACGGGCCGTGGAGTTTGTCGAGCACGATATCGGCACCCAAATAACCGAGTCCGGTCATTTCATGTGCGCCACAGGCTAGCATTAAAATGGCGTGCCAGTGCGGCACGACCAAGTCGTCAAAGGCGTGGCCGGTGTCTGGGTGTTGAGTGATTAAGTTGCCGTTTTGTACGGCGCAAATAGCCTGACCATTGGCGAGGTTTAAGCCGACACCCACCGCACCTTGGTGCAAGTTCGCCTTGCCGTCAGAACTGTGGGTGGCGCAGCGAATCATGGCCATGACCGGATAGCCGCGATACACCACGACGCGCACATCGGGCACCCCTTCGTAGCTGTATTGGGCGAGTGCTTCATCAAAATTGATCAGCGCTTCAATCATGGCTTGGTCGGTGCGTCCGCCCAGGCTGAACAGGCCCGATAAAATATTAGACGCGTGCCGCTGTATTTCGTCGGCGGACACGCGTTGGCCTGAGGGTTTGATGAAATAGTCGCCGTCGCGCCCGACGATCACCAAAATACCTTTGCCGCCACTGCCCTGAACGGGCTTGATGACAAATTGCGTGCGCTCGTCAATCAGCGCGAGAATGGTTTTAATTTGAAATTGATGCTCAATAACGCCGATCAATTCGGGTACGGCGACGCCGGCTTGCTGGGCCGCCAACTTAGTTTTTAGTTTGTTGTCTACCAGTGGATAGAGGCTGCGTTTGTTGTAGCGCAGAATGCATTGCACGTTGCGCCGATTCATGCCCAGCACGCCGGCTGCGCGCAGTTTCGACGGACTCGCAAACCAGCCCACGCTATTGTCCCCGCTGCTTGTGCTGTACGGCCACCATGTGTCGGAAGCGGTACAGTTCACTCAATCGATAACCACTGTACTGACCGATAATCAAAATCAGAGCGAGTAAGGCCAGCGTTAACTCGGGGAAGTTAAAAGTGAGATGTTTGGCAATGCTGTTGGTCATTAAACCGTAGGCAATTACGGCCACCACCAAACTGCCGCCGCCTTGCTTGATCACATCGCGCGCGCCTTCTTCTTCCCACAGTGTCGACATGCGCTCAATGGTCCACGCCAAAATAATGGTGGGGAAAAAGGTGACGCTCATGGCTGAATCGATGCCCAGCTTGTAACTGGCAATACTGAAGAATGCCATCAATCCAAGCACCACAATAATGACCGCGGACACGCGCGCCACTAGCAGTAAATTGAGATGGCTCAAGTAATATCGAATCCACAGACCCACACCCACCACCAGCACGAACATGGGCAGGCCCGCAAATAAGCCGGTTTCAATGAATGCCAGCGCTATCAGGATCGGCATAAACGTGCCGGAGGTCGGCAGCCCAACAATCACCCGCAAGAAGACTACCACCAAGGCGCCGATGGGGATGAGCAGCAGCGTTTTAAATACGCCCTGTTGTTCCACTGGCAATGAGTAAATACTCATGTCGATTAATGTGGCTTGACTGGATAGGTCCTGCATCATCGCTACAGTGCGCGCCGGTACTGTATTCACCACCATTGAAAACTCAACATTTGAATTGGCGCCGCCAATTACGTCGAGCATTGAAATGCCGCCGCGCTGCCAAATCAAAAAATTGTCGGGCAGGCCGCGCTCGCCGGTTTCCGGATTAAATTGAATCCACTGTCCAAGGCTATAGATTTCGAGCAGTTGTGCGTAGTTCGCGCGCCGCCTGCCGTCCTGCAGATAGACGCCTTTTACAATTTGAAAATGAATGCCGCGGTAAGCCAGAAGTTTGGCGGTGACGGCCAATGTATCGTCATTGTTGAGCGACAATAAGAAGGATACGTCCTGGGATTTTTCCCGTGCATTTAGTGTACTTAACACCAGTTGTGTGAAACTGGCATCAGTGCCTGACATTTCCGATAGATGATCATAAACGGCGCGCAGTGATTCGCGCTCGCTGGGGTAGGTGCGGGGTTTGGCCGGGCTACCCTCGGGGGCGGGCGGTTCGCTGAGAATTTTGTTGTCGTGCACCACCTGCATTTTGTAGTGCAGGGTGATCTCTGCTTTGTTGTTGGGGTCGCGCCGGCTCCAGCGCGCGTAGCGACGGCCCTGCTCTTCATTGATCACGAAGCCAAAACCAGACGACGAAAAATTTTCGTCGATAATGATGCCGTTGCCGTGCTGCTCCGGTAGCGCCAGTGTCACTTCGATGGGGTCGCCCGTGGGCATGAAATTAATTTTGGATTGCAGTGTCCAGACGTTTCTAGACTCCCCTGGCCAGAGCGGAAAACCCAGCGAAATATTTTTATAAAGTGCGCCAGAAATGCCGATTACGGCCAGCAGGGTGGCGACCACGTAGAGTTGAATGCGTGCTTTCATAGGTGACCTAATTGGGGGTCGAAAAACATCAGTCGCGAATGGTAAATGTTTTGGAGACGTCGACGACGGCGTTGTCAGTTAGGAAGTTGCGCCCCACGAGCAGTGGAAACTCTGACTCTTGGTTGTGCAGCAGGACGTCGATTTCTTCTTCTATATCGGCCAGCTGAAGCAGCATGGTAACTACCAGGCCTTGATCGTTGCCGTTTTGTTTGGCTTTTGTTCTGGTGCGCACTGGGCGTTCTAACACGATCGGTTCCGCGCGCTCACTAGGGGACAAGCTAAAGCGCACCCAGCGTTTGCCTTCGCGCTCAAACGGAATGATGTCGGTGGCTGCGAGACTGGAGACTTCAACGCCCGTATTGATGCGAGCGCGCAGGCGCACATTAGGGGGGGCGATGGTGATCCACTCGGCGCTGCCAATAATGAGCAATTGCTTAGCGCCTGCGCGCGAGAGGTTTGCGGGCGGGGTCTCTTGTACCGCGGGCACAGTGGTTGCAACAGGCTCAGCTGCCAATGGCACAGGGCATTCCTTTTCCACTTCGATAACTGTGGGTTCGGGACAGGCTTGTGGCTCGGGCGGGGCGGGGCAAACGAACTCAGCGGCCACTTCGGGCTGCACCGGTTCTGGAGTTTGGAATAATTGGCACCCACCCAAAATCAACGGGAGTAGTACAACCAACTGCCTACGTGACACAGCCACCTCGCTCGGCAAACAAGAGCTAATGCTCTATTAAAGACGCCGAATTATAAGGGTTGCTGAGGTGACTGCAAGCGACCTGTGATGGGGTTCACAAAGTATTTAGTCGGTGCCCGCGGCTCCAGTGCAGCACCATTAAACGCTCGCGCAATTGGTTGGCCAATGCAGCGATGCCGGCAGTGTCGGGGGGGCTGGCTTGTTGCAGGGTGTGAATGCGTTGTTCTAGTCGGCGAATTTCCACGCAAATCCGCGATTCAGACAGCTGGTCGTCAAGTGATTGCGGTGCAATAAAGCGTGAATGTGCCATGTGCATGATCCCGATGCAGAGGGTCCTTAAGGTGACAATCAGTCTACGCTTTTAGCCATGAGCGGCCAGTGGGTAATGGTTGCAATGCCTGTCAGCTTAGGCTGACAGGCATTGCAACAAGGCTGACATTGGGCAAAACTGTTTGCTTACGAAAAGGAGCGGTAGCGAATGAGCGACGACAAGTTCGACATAGTTTTTCGTGGCGATATTGCCGTGGGGCAGTCGTTGCCGCAGGTTAAGCAGCGCTTGGCGGCATTGTTTAAACGTGATGCTGCACAAATTGACGCCCTCTTTACCGGCATGCCCGTGCCACTTAAGAAAAATGTCGATCACGCAAGCGCGGAAAAATACCAAAAAGTATTAATGCAGGCGGGTGCCATAGTGGAAATCCGGCCTGCGGGAACCTTAAAGCCCGCCGCTGCGCGCGCACGGCCTGCCGCCGCGGCGCCCAAATCCGAGCCCAAACCCGAGCCCAAACCCGAGCCCAAATCCGAGCCCATATCCGAACCGAAAGCTACCGAGTCGATAGGCGCACCTGCCATGGCTGCCAGTTCGGGCTTGAGTTTAGTGCCTGTAGGGGGCGATATTCTCACCGACGCAGAGCGCGCGGCTACCGCTACACCTGCCGCTGAGGTATCGGCGCTGGATGCCGAATTGCGACCACTGGAGGGGCGTTTGGTGGATGAGCAGGAAATAGAGCGAATGCCACCGGTGGACGTGCCCAATGCGGAATTCGACATTGCCGACCCCGGCGTCGCGCTCATCGAACCGGAATATCGCACGGAGGTGGCGCCCGTGGCAGTGCCGGATTTGGCCGCCGATTTGGCGCCCCCTGGCAGCGATCTTGGGCAGATTCCCAAGGCCCCTGCGCCCCCACCGCCGGACACGAGCGGTATCCAGCTCGCCGATTAACTTGGCGACTGCCCACAAAAAAGGCCTCAATAAAGAGGCCTTTTTTAATGTCACACGGTGGCTTAGAAGCGCGGTTTTTCTGGCGCGTCTTCGTAGCGTTTGACCGAGTCCATGATCTCTTGGCGCGCGGCTTCTGGGCCTTCCCAACCTTCGATTTTCACCCACTTGCCGGGTTCCAAATCTTTGTAGTGCTCGAAGAAGTGAGCGATTTGGTTGAGGGTGATGTCGGGCAAATCGCGTACCGATTCCACGTTTTTGTACAGCGGAGTGATTTTATCGTGCGGTACGGCCACCAGTTTGGCGTCCTCACCGGATTCGTCGGTCATTTTCAACACGCCGATCGGGCGGCAGCGCACTACTGAGCCGGGAATCAGGGCCAGTGGCATGATAACCAGCACATCTACCGGATCGCCGTCGCCACACAAGGTGTGGGGAACGTAGCCGTAGTTGCAGGGGTAGTGCATGGCAGTACCCAGCATGCGATCTACAAATATGGCACCGGAGTCTTTATCGACTTCATATTTGATGGGGTCGCCGTTGAGCGGGATTTCAATGATGACGTTGATATCGTCAGGCAGGTTTTTGCCCGAGGGCACCAGATGCAGGCTCATAACACTATCCACTAGAGAGCTAAAAATTGGGGCGCAGAGTCTACCACATGGTGCGGCCTGTACAAACGTTGTACAGCGCTTTTCTAAGGTATTTGCCGCGGCGGTAGTTAAACCCTACTATTGCCTGCAGTGGCCGAGTTACCTGAGAGCAATCCGGTGTACCCCGTCAATCGGCCACTTACATTGGGAAGTACAGCGAGTCGCTGATTGACGGGTTTGAAGTAGAAGTACCAGGTTGGCCCAAACGATAACAATTACGAGGGTTTTCTATGGACGTCCTGCTGTTGCCACCCCTATTCGGGTTGGCTGGATTACTTGTCGCATTCATTATTTACCGCATCATCATTTCTTATCCCGCAGGCGACGGTGCCGTCGCTGAAATTGCCGCCTTAATTCACAAGGGGGCAATGGTCTTTATGCGGCGGGAGTACACCATTCTGGGGGTGTTTCTTTTAATCGTTACCGTGTTGCTGGCCTATGGCTTTGGCAGTTGGCGCACGCCCACGGCATTTGTGGTGGGTGCGCTTTGCTCGGCGATAGCCGGTTACATCGGCATGTTTACCGCCACCCGTGCAAACGTGCGCACCACGGTGGCAGCTGCTAATGAAGGCGCTGCGACAGCATTAAGCGTGGCCTTTTACGGTGGTTCTGTGATGGGGCTGGCCGTGGCTTCCATGGGGTTGCTGGGCTTGGGCGCCTTGTATTTATTATTTGGCGGTAACCCAGAGCACGCCGAAGCCATTCACGGCTTTGGTATGGGGGCCTCTACTGTCGCGCTGTTTTCTCGCGTTGGCGGCGGCATCTTTACCAAGAGCGCCGATGTCGGGGCCGATTTAGTGGGCAAGGTGGAAGCGGGTATTCCAGAGGACGATCCACGCAACCCCGGTGTTATCGCCGACAATGTTGGCGACAACGTGGGTGATGTGGCAGGCATGGGTTCGGATATTTTTGAGTCCTACTGTGGCTCGATGATCGCCACCATCGCCATCGCCGCAGCCATGACCTTGGCGCAAGTGGACCAATTGGCGGTCTCGCGGGAAGCGCTGATGTTCGCGCCCTTGGCGTTGGCGTCGCTGGGTTTGTTGTGTTCAGTGGCGGGCATTGTGATGGTGCGCCTGTGCTCGGCCAGTGCGCCGGCGATGGCGCTGCGCTCAGGCACAATTGGCGCCACCGTAATTCTCATCGCGACAGCCTATTTTCTATTGAGCTCGCAGGGCATCAATAGTGCAGTGTGGTGGTGTGTGGTCTTTGGTGCCGTGGGCGGTATCTTTATTGGACTGGTTACCGAGTACTACACCGGTGGTAAGCCTGTGCGCGTGATTGCTGAGGGCGGCGAAACGGGACCCGCCACAGTTATGATTGCAGGTTTGGCCACAGGCATGGAGTCGGTGGTGGTGCCGGTATTAGTCATTGCCGGCATCATTGGCGCCACGGCGAGTATCCTGCCAGAGGGGACGGGTGTTTACGGTGTGGGTATGGCCGCAGTGGGCATGCTGGCGACTGTGGGGATCACCATGGCCATTGACGCCTATGGCCCCGTGGCCGACAACGCTGGTGGTATCGCGGAAATGGCTAATATGGGCGAAGAGACCCGCAAAATTACCGACGGCCTGGATGAGGTGGGCAATACCACCGCGGCCATCGGCAAAGGCTTTGCCATCGGCGCGGCGGGGCTAGCAGCCTTGGCCATCATCGCGGCGTTCATTGCCACAGTGGAAAAGCATGTGCCCGGCTTTATGTTACGCATTGACGATCCCAGAGTGTTGATGGGTATGTTCATAGGCGGCATTTTCCCCTTCATTGTGTCTGCCATCACCATGCGTGCGGTAGGCGAAGCGGCCTTCGACATGATCAAGGAAATTCGTCGACAGTTTAAGGAAATCCCTGGCTTGATGGAGGGCACCGCCAAACCCGACAGCGATCGCTGCGTGGATATCGCGACGCAAGCAGCGCTTAAGCGCATGATTCTGCCTGGCGTGTTGGCAGTGGCGTCACCTGTCGTCGTAGGCTTTGTATTTGGGCCGCAGGTTCTTGGCGGCATGCTGGGCGGTGCATTGGTGTCCTGTGTGCTGTTGGCGC
Organism: Simiduia aestuariiviva; assembly: GCF_014192475.1. Taxonomy (GTDB): domain Bacteria; phylum Pseudomonadota; class Gammaproteobacteria; order Pseudomonadales; family Cellvibrionaceae; genus Simiduia; species Simiduia aestuariiviva. The sequence continues at coordinate 564,220 of NZ_JACHXZ010000003.1, read as the reverse complement.
TGACCATGGCCAATGCAGGCGGCGCTTGGGACAACGCCAAGAAATACGTGGAAAAAGGCAACTTGGGTGGCAAGGGCTCTGAAGTACACAAGGCGGTGGTTGTGGGCGACACCGTAGGCGATCCGTTTAAAGATACCTCTGGCCCCGCCATGAATATCTTGATCAACGTGATGGCAATTGTGAGCTTAGTGATCGCCCCGCTCTTGGGATGATCGTTATAGCCCATCTGCGGCAATGATAGCGTTAACCAACCCCGCCACAGTGCGGGGTTTTATTTTTCCGTCGCGTTGGTTTTCACTCCAAGGACTTCCAAATTGTTTTGAAATTGTTCCCAGGCTTTGGTGAGGGAGAAAAACTGAGCCGGAATTTGACTAGCGTCGGGTGTCGGTTTTCGTAAGTTGTTATCGAGTTGCGTGCAGGATTCATACAATCTCTGTGCCCCGAGATTGCCGGATACGCCTTTCAAAGAATGGGTTTTAAAATGGGCTTTTGTATATTGCTGCGTTTGTAACAGTTCGTCTAGCGATGCAATAAAGCCATCGTAGCCGGCCGAGAAATCCTCGAGCAATTTTAAATAGAGTTCGTAGCTGCCGCCGCAGTTCAGCATGGCGCGTTGAGTGTTCATGCCGGGTAGGTCTGTTGGCCACGTAGTGTTTTTATCGGTGGCGATTGACGGTATGTGGTGGGCAGCTCTCGGGCTGGCTTCAAAGCCAGACACGGACAACCAGTGGCACACACAGATTAACGCTTTTTCGATATTGATAGGTTTGGTTAAGTAGGCATTCATGCCTTTGGCTAGACAGCGTTGTTCATCATCACGAAATGCATTTGCCGTCATGGCGATGATGGGGAGTCGATGTCCCGCGGCACGTATTTGTTGCGTTGCGGTCTCGCCATCCATAATGGGCATTTGAATGTCCATGAGCACCAAATCAAGCTTGTCGTTGGCGACTCGATCGAGCGCCTCCTTGCCGTTGTCGGCCAGCGAGATATGGAATCCCGCCGTTTCAAAAATCTCCCGAGCGATTTCTTGGTTAATCTCATTGTCTTCCACTATGAGAATGCGCGCGCCACGGAATTGATCAGGGATGTCAAAAATATTAGTTGCATTGGGTAGGGTCAGGCGTCGCTCTGTAGCAGGCTGTGTAAGTTGGGTAATGGTGTTGAGAAGTTGAGAGCTGGAGATTGGTTTAAATAGCAGGCCGTCGGCGCCTGAGCCACGTACGACATCTGAAGACTCAGACTCCTCTTTCGAGGTGAGCATGACAACCAATGGCGGTCGCTCGCTGCCGGCGGCAGCATCTATCTGGGCAATCAAATTTTCTCCCGAGACCCCAGGCTGTTGCCAATTGAGTAAGATAAGATCGAATTGGCTTGAGTCGTCAATTCGTACTAGGGCTTGCTCGCCGCTATGGCACACTGTTGCTGCGTGTTCAAAATTTTCCAGCGTTTTATTTAACAATTTTGCAGTGTCTGCATCCGGTTCTACCACCAGAACGGACAGGTTGCGGTTGTAGCTACGTCCCTCTTCAACTTGCATGGTGGCCGGGTCGCAGTCGAATGTCAGTTGAAAACTGAACCGGCTGCCGACACCTTGTTTGCTGTCAACGGCAATGTTGCCGCCCATGAGGTTGATCAGCTCACGGCAAATACTCAGGCCAAGGCCAGTGCCTCCGTATTTTCGGGTGACGCTCGCGTCCGCCTGCGAAAAAGCTTGAAATAGTTGTGCTCGCTGGGGGTCGCTCAGGCCAATACCCGTATCAGCGACAAAAAACTCAAGCGTTACCGTCTTTTCGTCACCGCTGACAAATTTAGCCCCGAGTGTAATGTGCCCTTGTTCCGTAAATTTTGTGGCATTTGAACAGAGGTTCGTTAAAATTTGACTGATTCTGAGTGGATCACCGTAGAGTTTTGCGGGCACTTGTGGGTCGATGTCCAGCAAGAAATCTACACCTTTTTCTTGCGCTCGAGCGGCAGTCATCTGGCTAATGGCTTCTAGCGAGCTTTCTAGATTAAACGGGATGTGTTCGATTTCCAATTTGCCGGCTTCGATTTTTGAAAAATCCAATACGTCGTTAATAATTCCCAGTAACGTGTGAGATGAGTACTCAATGGTTTTTAAATAGCGCGATTGTTTGTTGTTCAGAGGTGTGCGCAAAGCCAATTGATTCATGCCAATAATGGCGTTTAAGGGGGTTCGAATTTCATGGCTAATGTTGGCTAAAAAGTTGGACTTGGCTTGACTTGCTTCCTCGGCCACGTGTTTGGCATTCTCAAGCGCGAGTTGCTGTTCTAGGCGCACAGATACGTCGCGCAAAATAAAAGTGTAATTGATCATTCCATGGGTGGTGTTGCGACTAATGGAAATTTCAGCGCGAACGGTTTCGCCAGATTTGTGCAGCAAATCGATTTCGCGGGCCGCCTGAGGCGCTTGCAGTTGATCAAGTGCCTCAATGTCGTCGCGTAAAATTTCTGCGTTGGCCGGACTGAAGCAATCAAAAACGCTTTGGCCAATAGCCTCCTCTTGGCTGTAGCCCAGTAACTTTTGGGCAGCGGGGCTGTAAAGGGTGATTGTGTGGTTGCTATTGCACGAGACTATACCGTCAGCCGCGCCGCGAATGATATCGTTGAGGCGTTCGCGCTCTCGATCCAGTTCGCGGGTTCGCTCTGTTACCAGTGAAGAAAGTTGGCGCCGGTGCGCGGCCAGTTCTTCTTCAACACTTTTACGTTCTGTAATGTCAGATAAAAAGCCCTCGGTAATCATTTGGCCGTTCACTTCAAAAATTCGACCGCGCGCCCATAGCCATTTGCTGGGCGATTGATTCGATTGTCGAAATTCAAGCTGGTAGGGCATGCCGCTCGTCAACGCGCTGCGAATTTGATCGGCGATGCGATTGCGGTCGTCGATATGCATGAGGTCTTCGAGGTAGGTCGTTTTGTCACCGGTCAGCGTGCTGCTACTTTGTCCTAGCAAGCCAATACTGCCGTGACTGATATAAGTGAGCGCCCAGCCTTGTTGCTCCTGCCGACAGCGGTACACAGCGCCAGGCAAGTTGGCCATAAGGTTGGCTTGAAAGCGATCGCGTTCAGATAGCTTTTGCTCTGTTTCCAAGCGCTGGGTAATGTCTATGCCGCTGGTGCCAATCGCATAAATGACACCCCGTTCATTGCGAATGGGAAACTTGGTGATGATGAATGTAGACTTAATTGCTCTGCCTTCCAGCATGGCTTCATAGGTGAATGCTGTTTTATCCCGTAGCAGCAAGTCGTCTTCCTGATCGATAAACACTTGATGCCGCTGAGAAAGCAGTTCGCGATGATAGGGGAGTGATTTCCGGTTGGTTTGTTCTGCTGCCCACAGCGGTAAAACGTGTGGTGGAATATTGAATACTTCTGCTGCTTGCCGATTGGCGAACAAGACGCGACCGTGTAGATCGCGGATGTAAATAAAGGCTGGAGTGTTGTCTAAAATTGACGATTTTTCTCGATAGTATTGCCCCAGTTTTTGTTGGCTGGACTTGCCTGTAATGACTAAGTAAAGGGTAATGCCCATGCCAATTGCAGTGATTAACACCAGCGTCGCTAGGAAGATGTAGTAGCTAGCCAGCGCTTCCCGACTGTCTATTTCTACGGCAAAGCCCAGGTTTAATTGATCGTCCCACAGCCAAGCGCCGACAACGTCGATGCCGCGGTAATCTCGATAGCCCGACAGATTGTGGCCGCGGCCATTGGCGATAGCGGACTGCACCGAATGTGTTAGGGGGAGGTCGGCCTGTTCAACCACGCCTTTAGGACGCAGCCGTAAATCGCGCAGGGGATCTTCCAGTGAAATTTCGAGCATGGCGGTGGGGCGCTCAGAGAGGCCCAGTGTCGGCAACATGGCTAGAAACCGACTTTCACTGAGTAATTTGCCCGCGCGGTTAAACATCAGTACTTCACCGCTGTTGCCAAAATCAAGTTGTGATAGCAGCGGAGTAAAGTCGGCCAAAAGGTCAATACGCAGCGCCAATAGCGCAACAATATGCCCCGTCTCATCGTGAATCGGTGCAATACTAAATTGCGTGGGTAGCCCGTTGGTTGATTTTCCAAAGCGGTTCACCATTGGCATTTCTGCACGCAATGGGTTGGACAGCAGTGCCTCACCAGCGAGCGCCCGTTGGCTAATATGGGGTTGGCTGAGGAGCGGAGAAGGTGATCCGATCAATTCACTGCGGTCGGCGGATAGAATTATTTTGCTGGGTGAAAGGATGATGAACCCGCGATTTCTATTGACGTTCAAGTACGGCTGGAGCAAGCCGGTAATGGCCGCGTGAATGTCTGATGGTGGTGTTGCCGCCGTCTCCTCTGGTGCTCGCGCTGGTTTGGTCAGCGTAACTATGAGTTGTTGCAGGTCGGGGTGATTGGCCCAATTGCTTACCCGACGCAATTCGGCTTGTCGCCATCGGTGGACGCTATTGTTGGCAATGCTAAGGCGATGTTCGAGTTGCGCCTGTAGCCGCTGATGTACGTCGGCGCGCAGGAAATAGCTGCCGGTTGCCGCAACAGCCAGCAGCAGACACAGAATAATCAATAGGGACGTGCGCTGGCGGCCTTGCATTTACAGCCTATTCATTCGTTATTGTGGTGTCAGTTTAGCAGCCAAGCAGCGGCTTTTTATAGTCTGCGGTTGCGAAGCCTGCGGTCGCACCGTAACAGATGCCCACAGGGCGACTCTTAATAGCGCTCATGGCGATGTTCGCAGCGCCGAAATCCAGACTAAATTGAGTCTCACGTGACGAGGTAGATGAATGTATAAATCGACGAGCATTGGGCGCGCATTGGCATTGATTGCCTTGGTGTGTGCGGGGCCGATTAAGGCCGAGGTGGCGAGTGCGGTGTTCGCGGGCGGTTGTTTTTGGTGTATGGAAAAGCCGTTCGATGAGTTGCCGGGCGTTGTCGCCACCACGTCGGGCTATATGGGTGGGCAGCTGGACAACCCCACGTACAAGCAGGTGTCTGCTGGCGGCACGGGGCATGCGGAAGTGGTGCGCGTCGAATTCGATCCCAGCAAAATAGGCTATGAACAATTGTTGGCAGTCTACTGGCGCAATGTTGACCCCTTTGACGCGGCTGGCCAGTTTTGCGACAAGGGCAGTCACTACCGTGCGGCAATATTTTACGCTGATGAAGCACAGCGCTCGGCGGCTGCCGCGAGCTTAAATGCGATTCAGGCGCAGTTTGATGAGCCGGTGGTCACTACTTTGGAGCCGGCGGCGACCTTTTACCCCGCAGAGCAATACCATCAGGATTATTACCTGCGCAATCCGCTCCGCTATCGCTACTATCGACACGGTTGTGGCCGCGATCGACGTCTAGAGACCATTTGGGGCGCGGCGCAGAACTAGTTGGTGTGCCAAGCGTTGTGGCGGAAGCTTGCCCCGAGGAGGCTCGGGGCAGTCGCGTTACACCTTAAATTCGGTGTTGAGCTTTTTCGGCGCGATGATTTTTTTCAGGCGCGCGTACACGGGCATGCCGTGTTTGTAGGGCGGGTAGTCTTCGCCCTGAATCAGCGGGGCGAGGTATTCGCGCGCTTTTTCGGTGATGCCAAAGCCATCTTTGGTGATGAAATTGCGCGGCATCTTCTGCTCTACGTTTGCCACTTTTTCCAGCGGTGCTTCACCGATACTCCAGCTGTAGCGTTTGCCTTTGCCCCGCACGATGGCAGCCATCACGCCCGTCTTGCCAGCCACTGCCATTTCGACAGCGGCCTTGCCCACGGCGTAGGCCTGCTCGACGTCGGTGGCGGAGGCGATGTGGCGGGCGGCGCGCTGCAGATAATCGGCCAGTGCCCAGTGGTATTTAAGGCCCAGCTCTTGGCGCACCATGGCGGCCAAGGTGGGCGCAACACCGCCCAATTGCTTGTGGCCAAAGGCGTCCACGGTGCCCGAGTCGGCCAAGAAGCTGCCGTCGGCATACTGTGCGCCCTCGGAGGCGACGATGGCGCAGTAACCGTACTTTTTCACGCACTCGTCAACGCGCTTTAAAAACTTGGCTTTGTCGAACGCGATTTCTGGAAACAGGATGATGTGCGGCGCATCGCCTTCTTCCTGCGCAGCCAAGCCGCCGGCGGCGGCAATCCAGCCAGCGTGGCGGCCCATGACTTCCAGTATGAACACCTTGGTGGACGAGTCGCACATAGAGGCGACATCGAGGCCCGCCTCTTTGATGGACACCGCCACGTATTTTGCCACCGAGCCAAAGCCCGGGCAGTTGTCGGTCAGAGGCAGGTCGTTGTCGACGGTTTTGGGAATGTGGATGGCCTGAATGGGGTAGCCCATGGTTTCAGACAGTTGGCTGACTTTCAGGCAGGTGTCGGCCGAGTCGCCGCCACCGTTGTAAAAAAAGTAACCGATGTTGTGGGCCTTGAAGACTTCAATCAAGCGCTCGTACTCGGCGCGATTTTGTTCCAGACTTTTTAATTTATAGCGGCATGAGCCAAAGGCGCCCGACGGTGTGTGGCGCAGCGCGGCGATGGTGCTGGGGGTTTCTTTGCTGGTGTCGATCAGCTCTTCGCGCAGTGCACCGATGATGCCATTGTGCCCGGCGTAGACCTTGCCAATGCTGTCTTTGTGTTGGCGTGCCGTCTCGATGACACCGCAGGCGCTGGCGTTAATGACCGCCGTCACCCCACCAGATTGTGCGTAAAAGGCGTTTTTCTTAGCCATGAAATGCGTTCTCGTCTCGTCTCGTGTTGAAGGTGGATCGTCTGTGCGATCTGGTGCGATCTGTGCCGCTCGATGGGGCCGCATGATACTGGAGTTGGCCCGTGAATGCAGTGGAAAATCGCGCTCAACGCCGTGGATTCTGCGTTGTCGCACCGCCCACCGCATAGGTTAGTCCAAGGCTGCGTGGTAAGCTGCGGCAATTTTAAAAACAAAGTGACACTCGACAATGCACGTTCATATTCTGGGTATCTGCGGCACGTTTATGGGTTCGCTGGCGCAACTGGCAAAGGCGCTGGGTCATCAGGTCAGCGGTTGTGATGCCAATGTCTATCCGCCCATGAGCGATCAGTTGGCGCAGGCGGGCATCGATTTAATTCAGGGTTTTGATCCAGGCCAGCTATCGCCCGCGCCCGATTTAGTGGTGGTGGGCAACGCCATGACGCGCGGCAATCCGGTGGTGGAGGCGCTGCTGGAATCCACTATTCCCTATACATCGGGCCCTCAATTTTTGCGCGATCACCTGCTCGATGAGCGCTGGGTGTTAGCGGTGGCCGGCACCCACGGCAAGACCAGCACCAGCGCCATGTTGGCCTGGGTACTGGAATTTGCCGGTATGGCGCCGGGCTTTTTAATTGGCGGCGTGCCGGCCAATTTCGGTCAGTCGGCGCGCTTGGGCGGCAGCCCGTTTTTCGTGGTGGAAGCCGATGAATACGACAGTGCCTTCTTCGATAAGCGCTCGAAGTTTGTGCACTACCGCGCGCGCACCTGCATCCTCAATAATTTGGAATTTGACCACGCGGATATCTTTCCCGATCTGGCGGCCATCGAGCGCCAGTTTCACCATCTGGTGCGCACGTTGCCGGGCCATGGCTGCGTCATTTATCCCGCCGCCGACGCCAATCTCGGGCGGGTGATTGCACAGGGTTGCTGGAGCGAGCAGCGCCGACTCGGCGCTGAATCTACCGACGCCGATTGGCACTATGAGCTATTGGACCCCGCCGGCAGCGCGTTTCGCGTGGCGTATCAAGGTCAGTGGGTGGGCGAGGTGCGCTGGCCCCACACGGGTCTACACAATGTGCTCAATGGCTTGGCCGCGGTGGCGGCCGCGCACCATGTGGGCGTGACACCCGAGGTATCGCTGGCCGCGCTGTGTGAATTTGCGGGCGTGAAGCGGCGCATGGAATTGCTGGGCGAGGTGCAGGGTTGTCGGGTCTACGATGACTTCGCGCACCACCCGACCGCCATTCAAACGACGCTCGCCGGCCTGCGCGCCAAGGTGGGCGATGCGCCCATAGTGGCGGTGATAGAGCCGCGCTCAAATACCATGCGCGCGGGCGTGCACAAGGCGGTGCTGGCCGAGGCCTGTGCCGATGCCAGTCGCGTGGTGTGGTTCCAGCCGCCGGGTGTGGATTGGGCGCTGGACGCACTGCTGGAGGTCTCGCCCGTGCCCGCTGAGGTGGTGAGTGATCACGCGGATTTGGTACAGCGCTTGGTGGCGCTGAGCGAGTCGGGTAGCCATATCGTGATCATGAGCAATGGCGGATTTGGCGGCGTGCATCAACAATTGATGCAGGCATTGCGAGCACGGGAGACGGGTTGATGCAGCTGGCAGTAGGCGGTCACACAGACCGCGGTGGGCGCGACCACAACGAAGACGCCGTAGATTGGTTGGTGGACGCACAGGGGCGCTGGGCCTTGGGTTTGGTGGCCGATGGCATGGGCGGCTACGCCGGTGGTGAGGTGGCCAGTACGCTGGCTCTGGAAGTGTTTTTGTATCGTCTGCAAGACTGGTTGCCAGAGGCCTCGGGCGCCGATGGCGATGCGGTGCTAGAGCGCTTGTTACAGTCGGCGCGCGCTGCCCATCGCCGGATACTGTCTGAGCAGCAAGCGCAGCCGCAATTGGCCCGAATGGGCACCACCCTGATCTGCGGTTTTGGTTGGGGCGATCAAATGGCCTTGCTGCATGCGGGCGACTCGCGCTGTTATCGGTGGCGCGCGGGTGAGTTGGCGCGGCTTACGCGCGATCACACCTATGTCGAGGTGTTGAGGGGCAGCGGTGAGCTGTCGGAAGCGGACATTGCCAACCACCCCAATAAGCACATTTTAACGCGCGCCTTGGGCGCCCCCGATGATTTCGACTTTTCGGCGGCGGTGCATCGCAGCGCGCCGGGAGATTGCTACGTACTGTGCAGCGATGGCGTTTCAAATGCGTTAGTCGCCGCCGATTGGCGCCGCTGCCTGTCGCAGCCAGTGGCGCCCGCCGTCATGGCGCGCAGTTTGATCGAGGCGGCCAAGCAGCGCGGCGCCGATGACAATGTGTCGGCCGTGGTGTTGACGGCGCGCTGAGCGGGGGCGTTTAGCCCACTTGATTAATGGCTTGGCCCGCTAAATAGGCCCGCACATTGTCGGCCAGAATGTCGATGAGGTTTTGGCGCGCCTCGCGGCTGGCCCAGGCTGTGTGGGGCGTAATTATCAGGTTTGGAATGTCGCTCGCCAGCAGCGGATGGTCTGCCGGCGGTGGCTCCTGGCTGAGCACGTCGAGCCCTGCGCCGGCCAAACGCCCTTGTCGCAACGCCTCGGCGAGCGCTAACTCATCGATCAATCCGCCGCGCGCGCAGTTTATGAGAAACGCGCTCGGTTTCATGCGCGCCAAGCGCCGGGCATTGATGAGTTGATGGTTAGTCTCGGTAAGCGGGCAGTGCAGTGAAAGCACATCGGCCTGGGCCAATACGTCATCAAAGGGGTGGCGACCTGCGGGCACAGTGTCACTGCCGGGGCGCGCGCTGATCATTGTATTCATGCCGAGTGCCGACCCGAGTTGCGCCACCTGCTGGCCCAGTACGCCATAGCCCACGATGCCCAAGGTTTTGCCTGCCAGCTCGACGATGGGGTGATCCAGCAAGCAAAAAAACGGACTTTGGCTCCAGCGGCCATTGGTAGCGCTGCGGCTGTAGTCGGGTGCGCGGGTGGCGAGATTGAGCATCAGCATCAGGGCGTGCTGAGCCACAGAACGGGGCCCGTAATTAACCACATTGCAGACAGTGATGCCCTGCGCGCGCGCCGCGGCGAGGTCGACGTTGTTAGTGCCGGTGGCGGCCACGCAAATGAGCTTGAGCTGTGGATGGCGCCGCAATGTGTCGGCGTTGAGCACCACCTTATTTGTGACCACGACCTCGGCGTCGGCGATGTGCGCGGACAATTGCGCTGGGGTTGTACTGTCGAAGCAGTGCCAGTGGGGCAGACTGTTGAGCAGGCCAGATAAATCGAGATCGGCCGGCCCTAAACTGTCGGCGTCGAGTATCACGCCCTGTCGCAGCGCTACCACCATTTCAGAATCGCACTCAAATAGCCCCCAGCGGCGACCAGCAGGCCGGCGATAATTGCCAGCGCTATCCGGTGCCCGTGGCTCACGGGGCGCGGCTCTTCACGGTTGCCGGGGGAGGTGGGTTTGGTTTTCCAGTGTTTGGGATCGGTGTTAATGGCTTTGCGCTCTTTGATGGCGCTGTCAGACAGGCTTTGTCGAAGGCGGGTGCTGCCGGTGGTCATGCCGGGGCCGATGACGCGAAAGCTGTAGACGTCAAAGCGCAATCGGTCGCCGGGCACCAGTCGCACCTGCTGGTGTGCGGCGATGCGATGGTCGTTGACAAAGCTGCCGTTGGCAGAGCCCAAGTCGCGAATTTTGAGTTGGTTGTCGAGCAGTTCAAACTCGGCGTGCTGGCGCGACAGGTGGGTGCCGGGAATGACGATCCCGCACTGGGCGCCGCGGCCAATGGCCGACATGCCGGGCGCGATGACAAATTCTTGGCCGGCGAGCCAGCTGCTGTCACTCACGAGGCACCAGCGCTTGGCGAGGTGGCTGTTGTCGGACTCGGATAGGGCGTCGTCTGGGCCGAGCACGATCAATTCGGCGGTGCCTAAACGGATGGTGTCGCTGGGGAAGAGTTCGCGCTCAGTCACTCGCTGGCCATTTACATAGCTGCCTGTCTGGCTGCGATTGTCGCGCAGAATCAAATGGCCATTTTGGGTGATCAAGCGCGCATGGTGCGCTTCAGCGCCCTCGGCCACCAAGGTGCAATCGGCAGCGCTGCCGAGCATCACGTTTTTCTCGGCCACCCAATGGGATTCGCCGGATTGACCTTTGAGCTGAATTTTATACATGCCAACCAAGTGCCAGTGCGCGTGAAATCGTCCGTGCGGGATAATTAAGCCGCGAGTATAACTGAAAACAATGTCTTAGCCGCTCGCGCTCCCTGCTCCTTGGGGAGTCAACTGTAACGATTAAGTCGGCTCTCCACTCAAGGCTTCTGTTCCCGGGCGGGATTAATCCACGGTGATTTCGCCCGCGTATAAGTGCAGGAAGGCCTCCGGGCCACCCAAGGGCGCGTGCTTGCGCCCAATGACTGGTTTTAACAATAAATTTAAACGGCAGTTTAAATTTGCCGGTGTAACCACCATAATGTCGCTCCTAGGGACGGCTACCATCTGCAGATTATCCATGACTCACTTTTTATACCGCCTGTACCACGGGCTCGTTATTTCTCGCCCGCGGCTGGCGCTCGCGCTGGTTGCGCTATTGCTGGCGGGTCTCGCCGCGGGCCTACCCAACTTCAAGCTCGACGCCTCTGCCGATTCGCTCACTCTGGAGCAGGACGCCTCGGTGGACTACTTCCGGGAAATCAGCAAGCGCTACCAGTCTGGCGATTTCTTGGTGGTGACCTATACCCCCAAGGCGCCCTTGATGTCGGACGCCAGCTTGGCGAACCTCGCAGCGCTACAGGCAGAACTGGCTGAAGTGCCCGGCGTTGTCGGCGTCAACAGTATTTTAAATGTGCCTTTGCTCTATAGCCCGCTAGTGAGCATGGGCGGGCTATCTAATCCCACCACACTGAGTGACCCCAGCGTCGATCGGGCGCTCGCTGAAAAAGAATTTTTACTGAGCCCGGTGTACAAGGAAATGTTGCTCGGCCCCGACGGCCAAACCACCGCAATATTGTTAAATCTCGCCGTTGACGAAACCTACATCGGCATGGTGCGCGAGCGCGACACCCTGCGCACGCTGGCCCGCAAGGGCGAATTGAGCGCAGCCCAGCGCGCGCGGCTCGAGGCCGTGAGCGCAGAATTTTTGGCGTATCGAACCGCTGAATCTGAGCGCGCAGCGGCACGCGTGGCGCAGGTGCGCGAGATCGTTTCGCACTACAAGGACGAGGCGCAAATTTTTCTGGGTGGTGTGACCATGATCACCGCCGATATGATCGCGTTCATTAAAAGCGACTTGGTGGTGTTTGGCTCAGCGATATTGCTGTTTATTTTGGTGTTGATGGCCATCATTTTCCGCAACTGGGTGTTTGTGGTTTTGCCCTTGATGACGGCGGTCGGCGCCGTGCTGGCGATGCTGGGTTGGTTGAGCTGGATCGATTGGCGCCTGACGGTGATTTCATCCAACTTCGTGGCGCTGCTCATGATCATTGGCTTGGCGATCACTATCCACTTAGTGGTTCGGTACCGAGAGTTGGCGGCGCACCAACCTGCGCAACCTCAACAGATGTTGGTTGAGCAGACAGTGCAGCTGATGTTTAAGCCCATTGTGTACACCGTAATGACCACCATGGTGGCTTTCGCCTCGCTGGTGGTTAGCAATATTCGGCCCGTTATGGATTTTGGCTGGATGATGGTGATTGGCTTGGCGGTGGCCACCACCCTGGCGTTTGTGATTATACCGGCTGGCCTCATGTGGGCTGGGCGGGATCGATTGGCGGCAGCTGCTCGGGCCGACGATAATCCAGCCTTCACGTTATTTTTTGCGCGCTTTACGGAACGCTTTGGCGGTTCTGTGTTGTTGCTGGCGTTGGGATTGGCGGCATTGAGTGGGCTGGGCATCAGCCAGCTCAAAGTGGAAAACCGCTTTATCGACTACTTCCGCCCCTCTACTGAAATCTATCAGGGTATGACGGTTATCGACCAAAATCTGGGTGGCACGGCAACTCTGGATATTTTATTGGAGGGGCCGATTGTGGGGCCCTCTCAGGACAATGCTGCCAACGATCCATTTAACGAAGTGGACGCCTTCGATACGCCCGACCCGTTTGATGCGCCAGAGCCCGTGTTAGAGGTGGACCCCTTTGCCGAAGTGGATCCTTTCTCTGAGCAGAACCCCAATACACCCACCCGCGAAAGCTACTGGTTTACCGGGGCCGGATTGGCGCAAATAGAGCAGCTACACGATTACCTTGAAACGCTGCCCGAAGTGGGCAAGGTGCAATCGCTGGCTACGGCATACAAGGTGGCACGCGATATTAATGGCGCGCCGCTCAATGACTTTGAATTGGCCGTGCTGCGCCAGTCGCTGCCCGACAACGTCAACAAGCTCTTAGTGTCGCCGTATTTGTCGGCCGAACACAATCAGGCGCGCATCACTCTGCGCGTGAAAGAGACGGACCCGAATCTGCGGCGAGCGGAATTGATTGAAAAAATTCGCGCCTACGCCACTGGCGATGCGCTCGATTTGGCGCCGGCGCAGGTGAAGTTTTCCGGCGTGCTGGTGCTGTACAACAACATGCTGCAGAGTTTATTCCACTCGCAAATCGTTACCTTGGGCGCGGTGTTTTTAGGCATTGCGTTGATGATGAGTGTGCTGTTTCGCAGCCTATTGCTGGCCTTAATCGGCATACTGCCCAACCTATTGGCGGCAGCGGTGGTGCTGGGCGTGATGGGATTGGCGGGTATCGCGTTGGATATGATGACGATTACCATTGCCGCCATTGTGGTGGGCATTGGGGTGGATAATACGATCCACTACATGCACCGATTCCGTCGCGAATTTGAACAATCTGGTCAGTACATGGCGTCAATGCATCGGGCCCACGGTTCTATTGGTCGCGCATTGTTCTATACGTCAGTGATTATTATTCAAGGCTTTTCTATTTTGGCGCTGTCTAATTTTATCCCCTCAGTGTATTTCGGCCTGTTAACCGCGCTGGCCATGTTGGCCGCGATTCTGGCGGCGCTGACCCTGCTGCCGAAGTTGATTTTGGTGCTCAAGCCCTTTGGTGCTGAACGTCGCGATGGCTGAACCGCTGCCCATCTTTCCGCTCAAGCAAATGCCGATGCCCGGCGTGCGGTTGCCTCTGCGGATTTTTGAGCAGCGTTATCTGTCGATGCTCACGCAGCAAATGCGCACAGATTCGGGCTTTGTGGTGGCGCAAATTTACGAGGGTGCCGAGGTTGGTCAGGCCAGCTTTTTTCCAGTGGCCGTTGAAGTGGCCATTGTCGACTGGGATCCGCTGCCCGATGGGTTGCTCGGCGTCACGATTGAAGGGCGCGCGGTAACCCGCATACTCGCCCATCACTCGCAGCCCGATGGGCTAGTGGTCGGGCAGTGTGAAGTGTTGGCGCAGCAGCCATGCCATGAATCGCTGGCGGATTGGGACGGGTTGCTCGATGTGCTCAATCAGTTGAAGTCCCATCCGAGCGTCGCCAGTTTGGCATTGCCGCCGGTGACCGATGTGGCCACCTTAAGTTGGCAGCTGCTGCAACTGCTACCCTTGGCTACGAATCAGCGCCAAAAGGCGCTCGTACTCCCCACGCGGGATAGGTTGCTGTGGCTGGCGACCACCATCGACGGTTTGACTTCTACCTGATTTTCTGGATTTTCCTGTTTTTTAGTGAGTTTTAGCCGCCAAAAGGCGGCAATTTTCGTCTAATCCCGAAAGTCGGTATAATGCGCGTCCCGCAATTAAAGGTTGTTATTAATGGATATACAAAGCTACATGCACACCCTGGGACAGCAGGCTCGCGCCGCCAGTCGTATTTTAGCCGGTGCTGACACCGCCCTGAAAAACGCCGCGCTGTTAGCCATCGCCGATGAATTGGCGTCTGCCCGCGAGCAGTTAGCTCTGGAAAATACCAAAGATGTGGAGGCTGGCCGCGCGAACGGCTTGGATGCCGCCATGTTGGATCGCCTCGCGCTTTCCCCCCAAGTGATCGATGGCATGATGGAAGGGCTGCGCCAAGTGGCCGCACTGCCCGACCCCTGCGGTGAAATCAGTGACATGAGCTTTCGCCCCTCGGGCATTCAGCTCGGTAAAATGCGTGTGCCGCTAGGGGTCATCGGGATCATCTACGAAAGTCGACCCAACGTCACCATCGATGCCGCCAGCCTGTGTTTGAAGTCGGGCAACGCCACCATTTTGCGCGGCGGCAGCGAGGCCATTCACTCCAATCGCGCCATCGCAACCTGCATCGCGCGCGGCCTTGAGAAAGTGGGCTTGCCTAGCCATTGTGTGCAGGTGGTAGAGACCACTGATCGCGCGGCGGTGGGTGAGCTGATTACCCAGAAAGAATATGTGGATGTGATAGTGCCGCGCGGCGGCAAAGGCCTGATCGAGCGCATCAGTCGCGATGCCCGCGTGCCGGTGATTAAGCACTTGGATGGCATTTGCCACACCTATATTGACGATCGCGCGGATTTGGATATGGCCTTTAACATCGCGCTCAATGCTAAAACCCACCGCTATGGCGTGTGCAACGCCATGGAGACGCTGCTAGTGCACGAGGGCGTCGCCTTTGAAATTCTGCCGCGCTTGGCTGAGGCCTACGGCGCCAAGGGAGTGGAATTGAGAGGTTGCGATAAAACCCGCGCCGTCATTGACGCGGTGCCGGCCACCGATGAAGACTGGGCAACCGAGTATCTGGCTCCAGTATTGTCCATTAAAGTGGTGGCAGATATGGCCGACGCCATGGCGCACATCGATCAGTACTCCTCGGGCCACACCGAGGTTATTGTCACCGACGACTACGCCCGCGCGCACACCTTTGTGCGACAGGTGGATTCCAGCTCGGTGATGATAAACGCGTCTAGCCGCTTCGCAGATGGTTTTGAGTATGGCTTGGGGGCTGAAATCGGCATTTCCACGGATAAGTTGCACGCGCGTGGGCCGGTGGGCTTAGAGGGGCTAACCTCGCAGAAATGGATTGTATTTGGCTCCGGACAGGTGCGCCAATAAGTGAAGCGCATTGGGGTGCTGGGCGGCACGTTTGATCCCATTCATCTGGGTCATTTGACCCATGCAGAGCAGGTGCGCGAGCAGCTGGCGCTGGATGAAATGCGGCTCATGCCCGCGCACATTCCGCCACACCGTGCCAGTCCACAGGTGGATGCCGTGGAGCGCGCGCAACTGGTGCGTTTAGCATTGACTGACTACCCTCAATTGACTCTCGATGAACGCGAGCTGGGCCGCCAAAAGCCGTCCTATACCGTGGATAGTTTGGCGGCGTTGCGGGCGGAGTCGGGACCTACAGTGGGGCTGTACTTTGTCATGGGCATGGATTCGCTCTGCGCAATTAATCAGTGGCACCAGTGGCAGCAACTGATTGAGCTGGCCAACCTCGTCATTCTGGCGCGGCCAGAGGTGGCGCCACCCGCGCCAGGGTCCGAAGTCGGGCGCTTTGTGCAAGATTTTGGTTGCACTCGTGCGGCGCTTTTGGCGCGCCCCCATGGCGGCATTTGGATGATGGATGCGTTGCACTTGCCCGTATCTGCCACTGACATTCGCGCGGCCCTGGCTGCCGGGCGCTCCGCGCGGCAGTGGCTGACGCCCGCGGTGGCGGATTATGTTGAAGCGCACAAATTGTATGTCGCGCTCGCCGACGAGCGGCACAGTTAATTATTTACTCTCACAATTCATATTTAATCGATACCGGAAACCTTAAGCCCATGGCTGAAAACTTGAACGACATCATCATCAGCGCTCTGGAAGATACCAAAGCAAAAGATTTAGTTACCTTGGATGTGCGCGAACTATCCGACGTAATGGACACGTTAATCATAGCCAGCGGTACCTCGACGCGGCACGTGCGTTCGCTGGCAGAAAATGCCATCGAAGAAGCCAAAAAGCGCGACATTCGCCCAATGGGTGTAGAGGGCATGGATGCGCCCGAGTGGGTGTTGGTGGATTTTGGCGATACCGTATTGCACGTCATGATGCCGGCCACGCGCGAGCTGTATGATCTGGAAAAATTGTGGTCAATGAAACCCAGTGATCGCGAGGCGTAATGCGCATTCGCCTCATTGCTGTAGGTACGCGCATGCCCGATTGGGTGCAGGCGGCCTACGGCGAATACGCCAAGCGTTTGCCCCGGGAATTGACCTTGGAGTTGGTAGAAATTCCTTTGGGGCAGCGCTCTAAATCCAGTTCGACGGCAGCCGCCATCGCCAAAGAGTCGGCCGCGATTCTGGCGGCAGTGGGCGAGGGCGATCGCGTGATTGCGCTGGAGGTGAAAGGCAAGGATTGGTCCACCGAACAGCTGTCACAGCAATTGGCCAAGTGGCAGATGGACGGCGGCAATGTGTCGCTGCTTGTGGGTGGCCCAGACGGTTTATCCGACGAGTGCCGCGCGCGCGCCGACGTGCATTGGTCGCTGTCGCGCCTGACCTTACCTCACCCCTTGGTGCGCGTATTGTTGTCGGAACAAATCTATCGGGCGTGGACCATCCTCGCCAATCATCCCTACCATAAATAGCCTTCAAACTCGGTGGAATTTTTAGCGGCGCTAGTGGTCACACTCATAGCGGGCCTCACAGCGGGCCTGACTTTTGTGATAATGTTGCGCACGCGAACTCCAAAAAATAGCCACTGAATGTCAGATCATCTGCAAATTAAAGATCACCACCGCGAGGCAAGAATTTTTGCTCGGCGGGTAGGAGTCGCTGGCGTTCTAGTGGTGGGTTTGTTGGCGGTGGTTTTTCTGCGCTACTACCGGTTGCAAATAGTAGAGCACGAAGATTATGTCACCCGCTCCGATCGCAATCGTGTGCAGGTGCAGGCAATTCCGCCCACCCGCGGACTCATCTACGACCGTCGCGGTCGCCTGCTGGCCGATAATCGACCCAGCTACACCCTTTCCATTGTGCGTGAGCAGACGCAGGACCTCGAGCAAACGTTGGAGCAAGTTCAGACTTTGGTCGACGTAGATGCCGAAGATCTGGCGACGTTTCGCGAGCGCTTAAAACAACGGCGTCGGCCCTATGAGGCCATCCCCCTGCGCTACCGTTTGAGCGAAGATGAAATTGCCCGGCTAGCCGTCAATGAATACCAATTGGACGGTGTCGAAGTCAGCGCTGAATTGGTGCGTCACTACCCGCTGGGTGCCTTGTTTGCCCACAGCATCGGCTATGTGGGGCGCATCAATGAGCGCGAATTGGCAGCCTTTGATGAGGAGGCCTATGCCCGCTACAGCGGCACTCATACCATCGGCAAGTTGGGACTCGAAAAATATTATGAATCTGATTTGCTGGGGCAAGTGGGTAGCCAGCACGTAGAGATCAATGCCCGGGGGCGCATTTTACGGGTGCTGGACTACCAGCCGCCGGAGGCGGGCAAGAATCTGACGCTATTTTTGGACGCCCAGTTGCAGCAGGTGGCCCATGAGGCGCTGGCCGACAAGCGCGGTTCGGTGGTGGCCATTGAAGTTGCCACCGGAGGTGTCGTGGCCATGGTCTCAACGCCTGCGTTTGACCCCAATTTATTTGTGACGGGTATCAGTTTTGCCGATTACAAAGCGCTAAATGAATCCCGTGATTTACCGCTGTTTAATCGCACGTTGCAGGGGCAGTACCCACCCGGCTCCACGCTCAAGCCGATGTTGGGTTTGGCGGGCTTGTTCTACAAGGTTGTGGATGCCAACTACAGCGTGCGCGACCCCGGCTTCTACCAGTTGGAAAATGACGAACGCTTTTACCGCGATTGGAAAAAAGGTGGCCACGGCGCGCGGGTGGCGCTGCACACGGCCATTGAGCAATCTTGCGATGTGTATTTTTACGATTTGTCCTTTCGCATGGGCATCGATCGCATGCACGAATTTGGGGGGCATTTTGGATTGGGGCAAACCACCGGTATCGATGTGCCCCATGAGCGGTCTGGCAATTGGCCGTCAAAGGCGTGGAAGCGCAAAGCTCGGGGCCTGCCTTGGTTTCCCGGCGATAGTTTAAATGTGGGCCTAGGGCAGGGCGCCGTGTTGGCAACGCCGTTGCAATTGGCCGTGATGACATCGACCCTGGCTGATAAAGGCGTTCGTCGCAAACCGCGTTTGGTTAGGCGACTTGGTGATGTGGAATATGAGCCCGAAATATTAGATACGCAGGCAATCGATGCAGCGGATTGGCTCATCATCGATCAGGCAATGCAGTCAGTGGTGCACGGACTGCGCGGCACTGCGCAGGGAATTCGTCGCGGTGGTTTGTCGTACCGCATTGCGGGCAAGACCGGTACTGCGCAGGTGGTGGGCATGGCGCAAGATGAAGAGTATGACGCCTCGAAAGTTGAGGAGCGGTTGCGCGACCACGCCCTGTTTGTGGCCTTTGCGCCCGCGGAGGCGCCCAAGCTTGCGGTAGCTGTCATTGTGGAAAATGGCGAGCACGGCTCGTCGGCGGCAGCGCCCATCGCGCGCAAAGTGTTTGACGCCTATTTGCTGGATACGCCAACAGCGGCCGATTCAGCATGGTTGGGGAACGGAGGCCAGCCATGAGTGGCGGTGACTTTAGACGCAGTATGCCTGAGGCTCATGCCGATTTGCGCCGCAAGGCTGGGTTGATGCAGTCACTGCATATCGACCTGCCGCTGCTGGTACTGTTGATGGCGCTGAGTGCGTTTGGGCTCATTGTATTGTACAGCGCGGCCGGATCCGAGTTGCACTATGTAAAGCGGCAGGCAGTATTTTTCGTGCTGGGCTTTATTGGCATGTTCATTGTCGCGCAAATTCCGTTGAGCATGATGCAGCGTTGGGCACCCTGGGTGTATGCCGGCGGATTAATTTTATTGGTGTTGGTGTTATTGGTGGGCACGGGCGCCAAAGGCGCTCAGCGCTGGTTGGGCGTGGGCGGGTTTCGCTTTCAGCCCTCTGAAATTTTAAAGCTCGCCGTGCCGGTGTTGCTGGCGGGTTATCTCTCGCGGCGCTTGTTGCCGCCCACGTTTAAGCACATCGCTTGGGCCTTGGTGTTGATTGGTGTACCCACGGTATTAATCCTGAAGCAACCGGACCTCGGCACTTCGCTACTTATTGCGCAGTCGGGCGTGATCGTGTTGTTCTTTGCGGGCTTGGGGTGGCGTTATATTTTAGGCGCCTTGATCTTGGCGGCCTCCGCCCTCTACCCCATGTGGCACTACGTCATGCACGATTATCAAAAACAGCGGGTGCTAACCCTATTAAATCCCGAGGCGGATAAGTTGGGTGCGGGCTGGAATATCATCCAGTCAAAGACCGCCATTGGTTCAGGCGGGCTTGAGGGGAAGGGGTGGCTATCGGGCACGCAATCGCATTTAAACTTTCTCCCTGAGAGCCACACAGATTTTATTATTGCGGTGCTGGCCGAAGAGTTTGGCTTGCTGGGGGTCATTTTATTGATGGCGCTCTATGTCTTTATTATCGCCCGAGGCTTTATGATAGCGATCAAAGCACAGGACTCCTTCGGGCGCTTGCTGGCGGGTGCCTTGACCTTCACGCTGTTCGTCTATGTGTTTGTTAACATGGGTATGGTGTCTGGTTTGCTACCCATTGTGGGAGTGCCACTGCCGTTGGTCAGCCACGGAGGCACCTCGCTGCTGACGCTCATGGCCGGATTTGGTGTGTTAATGGCGATCAGCACAGAGCGCCGCCGCGTCACCTTGTAACTGTATTTGTCGTGGTGTTCGTGCCTGCGCGGTTAACGATTGACAATGTAATTTAGCGGTTCTGTTCACGACAGAATCACCCCTCGCGGAAGCAACTGCGAGTTCATTGAGAAGTAGTGGAAGAGGGATAAATGGTTAAACAGATGTTGAGTGCGGCCCTATTGGCTGCTTGCGCCAGCCACAGCCTAGCCGACTATCGCGAACACAGCGAAGCGCAGGCATTTATGCATGAAATGCAGGCGCAAAACGTGGCCACAGAGGCGCAATTAGATCAGTGGTTTGCCAGCGCGAAAAAGCAGCAGTCTATCTTGGAGGCCATTGCCAGGCCCGCCGAAAAAACCCTTACCTGGGCCCAGTACGCCAAGATATTTTTGACCGGCGACCGCATTCAAAAGGGCGTCGATTTTTGGCGCGAGCACAAGGACACCTTGGCGCGCGCCGAGCAGACCTACGGTGTGCCTGCGGCTATGATCGTTGCCATTATTGGCGTGGAAACGCGCTATGGTCGGACCATGGGCAATTACCGGGTGCTCGATGCCCTGTCGACGCTGGCATTTGACTACCCGCCGCGCGCGAGTTTTTTTCGCAAAGAGTTACAACATTTTCTGCAGTTAACCCAAGAGCAAAAACAGGATCCATTACTGCTAAAAGGTTCCTATGCCGGCGCTATGGGCTATGGGCAATTTATGCCCTCGAGCTTTCGCCATTACGCGGTGGATTTTGATGGCGACGAGATCGCCGATATTTGGGCCAACCCCGTGGATGCCATTGGCAGCGTCGCCAATTATTTTGCCGAGCACGGTTGGCAAACGGGTCAGCCTGTGACCACTCGAGTGCGGGTATCCGATAATTTTGATGCAAGCCTACTCAACACCACGCTCAAACCAGACACTACAACGGCCGCTGCGCGCAAGGCGGGTTTTAGCCCGGTGCTGGAATTACCCGATGCCGAGCCGCTCACTCTCTATAAGTTGGATGGCGAGCACGGTGCAGAATTTTGGGCCGGTACGCAAAATTACTATGTGATAACTCGGTATAATCGCAGCCGTATGTATGCCTTGGCTGCCTATCAACTATCACAAGCGATCGAGCGTAAATATTCGCAATGAAATTTGATTCACTTCAATTGACGCGCATTGGCGCGCGCTGCCTGACGGGACTGCTGTGTGTGGGGTTGTGGGCGTGTAGCAGTCAGCCGCAACCCAGTGATGCCGACCGCCGGCAAGCCTCGCGCTATCAGGTCGACCAAGACTATGGCCCAGACGCGCCCTTGGATGTCTCCCATGTGCCAGATGCCATCCCCAAAGTAGAGCCCCGCACCAGTGCCGGTAATAAATCGCCTTACACCGTACTTGGGCAAACCTACACCCTGCTGCCCGAAGACGCGCCCTATGTCGAAGAGGGTATGGCTTCATGGTACGGCAATAAATTTCATGGCCACCAGACCTCCAATGGCGAAATTTATAATATGTACGGGATGACCGCGGCTCATAAAACGTTGCGCATTCCCTCCTATGTAAAGGTCACCAATCTGGACAATCAGCGCAGTGTCATCGTGCGGGTTAATGATCGCGGCCCGTTTCACGGTGATCGCATTATCGATCTGTCCTATGCCGCGGCGCGCAAACTCGATTATGCCGAGCGGGGTACAGCGCGTGTGCGCGTCGAAGCCATTGATCCCATCGCCTGGGCCAATGCGCGTGATGGGTCGACGGAGGTGATGGCGCAGGCGGCCACCGTGCCCCCTAAACTAGATGGCCAGACGCTAGAGCACAAAGCGCCGCTGCCAAAAAATGTGGAGGGCTATGAGTTGCCCGCCAACACATTTCTTCAGGCCGGCGCATTTTCGTCAAAAGATTCTGCCAACAGTTTGCGCGATCAGCTGGGGGGCTTGACCCACTATCCCGTGTTCGTGGCTCAGGCCAGTAAAAACAGTTTGTTTCGGGTTCGCATTGGCCCGATTACGGACAATCAAGATTTAATGCGCATTCGCGAATTGGTATTCCGCAAGGGTGGCGTTCGGCCGCACGTGGTGTATCAGTAATCCTCGTTAACAATACGGAACATAAAAATTCATGAAGGTTTGGATGTCTAGCACACTTACGCGCACGTTTACGGTAGCGGCCTTATCGGCACTGGCTTGGCTGCCCGCCACCGCCGCACCGGTCATTATCCCCGCGCCACCCCAGATTTCTTCCACGGGTTACATACTCATGGATGCCGATACCGGCAAGGTGTTGGTGGAGCACAATGCCGACGAACAGCTGCCACCCGCCAGCCTCACCAAGATGATGACTAGCTACATTGTCTCGGGCGATATCGAGAGTGGAAAAATTGGCGAGCAGGATTTGGTAGAGGTTAGCGTCAAAGCATGGCGTATGGGCGGCTCTAAGATGTTCATCCGCGAGGGCACCCAAGTACCCGTGATCGACTTGCTGCGCGGCGTCATCATTCAGTCGGGCAACGATGCCAGTGTGGCCTTGGCCGAACACGTGGCAGGCAGCGAAGATGCGTTTGTGGATATTATGAATCAGCAGGCAGCGCTGTTGGGGATGACCAGCACTCACTATAAGAATGCTACCGGCTGGCCCGCTGAGGGCCACCTGACAACGGCCCGCGACCTGTCGCTATTGGCACAGGCGTTGATCAATCACCACCCCGAGCACTACGCGCTCTATTCGGAAAAATACTTTTCCTACAACGGTATTAACCAGCCCAATCGCAATAAGCTGTTATTCACCGACGACAGTATCGATGGCATAAAAACCGGCCACACCGATGAGGCGGGCTATTGCCTGGTAGCGTCGGGCCAGCGCGACGGTATGCGGTTAATTTCTGTCGTTATGGGCACCCGCAGTGAAGGCGCGCGCGCCAACGAATCACAAAAGCTGCTTGCCTACGGCTTCCGCTACTTCCAGACGCACACGGTGTATGCCGCTGGCGAAGTACTGTCCACCAATCGCGTGTGGGGCGGGCAGCGCGATGAAGTACAGCTGGGCGTGGCCAAGCGCGTCGCCTTGACCATTCCGCGCGGTGCCGAAAAGGCGTTAAAGGCTGAGCTGCAGCTACCTGAAGTAATCAAAGCCCCCCTTAGCGCCGGCCAACAGATGGGGCGTCTGACCATTAGTCTAGAGGGCGAAACGCTCTATGATCAGTCCTTGGTGGTCACCGAAGATGTGGCCGAAGCGGGCTTTTTCGCGCGCCTCTGGGACGGTATCAAGCTGTTTTTCTTCCAGCTCTTTAACTAAGTCTCGCCCTAATCCCCGCCCATTGCCCCAGCTTCACTCGATTGCTGGGGCATTGTGGCAGCCCTTGGCTGGCGCCGGAGCGGGGCAGTTTGGCCACAGTGGTAGAGGCCGCATTGCCAAAGCGCTATAATCTGGGCCCATTTTTATGCGCTTAGGTACCGGTGCTGATGTCCCAGCAAGAACCCCCAAAAATTGAATTCCCCTGTGAAAACTACCCCGTCAAAGTCATGGGCGATGCCGGCGATGCTCTGCATGTGCTGGTAAACGAGGTAATGGCGCGACACGTAGCCGAATTTCACCCGGGGCTCGTGACCGTACGCGATTCCAGTAAGGGGCGTTTTCAGTCCTTGACGGTGATGATTACCGCTACCGGTGAAGATCAGCTACAGGCGATCTTCCAGGATTTAAAAAAGAACCCGATTGTGCGCATGGTGCTGTAATTGAGCGCTGCGCCCGAACTCATTGTTCGCTGGCTGGGCTCTGTGCCCTACGAGCCGGTGTGGCGCACCATGTCCGCCATCACCAGCGAGCGCGATGCCCACAGCCCCGATGAGCTCTGGTTGCTCGAGCACCCACCGGTGTTCACCCAGGGCCAAGCGGGCAAGGCGGAACACCTATTGATGCCGGGCGATATTCCCGTGGTCAAAGTGGATCGCGGCGGCCAAGTGACCTACCACGGCCCCGGGCAGTTGGTGGGTTATCCACTCATAGACATCAAGCGCCTCGGCATGGGCGTGCGCGAGTTGGTGACCGCGATTGAGCAGTTGGTGGTCGATACGGTTGCCAGCTATGGCGTAACCGCCTACCCCAAGGCCGATGCCCCGGGCGTCTATGTAGACTTGCCATCCTACGCTGGCGCCAAGATTGCTTCGTTGGGGTTGCGCGTGCGCAAACATCGCAGCTATCACGGCTTGGCGTTAAATATCGACATGGATCTGTCGCCGTTTGGCCGCATCAATCCCTGTGGCTATCAGGGCTTACAGATGACGCAACTGGCGGATTTGTGCGCCGAGCGCCCCAGTGTGATGCAGGTGGCCGAGCGCATGACACAATTGTTTACCGAACAGCTGGGCTATACGCGGGTCACGCAAACGCGCGATCTACACCCGAATTTACAGGCGGCATTGCTCGCCGATCCCGCTCACGCCGCCACGCGGCCAGAGGAATGATCATGACAGACCATCAAAACCCCTCGGATCTCGCCGTTGAGTTGCCCGTTAAGCGCAGCCAGCGATTGAAGCAGGGCGAAAAGCTGCGCGATGCCGATAAACTGGAAAAAATTCCCGTAAAAGTGATTGCCACCGACGGCCCACAGCGCAAGCCCGATTGGATTCGCGTGCGCCTTGAGGTGAATCCGGAAGTGGATCGCATCAAAAAAATCCTGCGCAAGAACAAGCTGGCGTCCGTGTGTGAAGAAGCCAATTGCCCGAATTTGGGTGAGTGCTTCAGCGGCGGCACGGCCACCTTCATGATCATGGGTGAAATCTGCACCCGGCGCTGTCCCTTCTGCGATGTGGGCCACGGCAAGCCAAATCCGTTAGACCCGGAAGAACCCCTGAAACTGGCTGAAGCCATTGCCGAAATGAAGCTGAAATACGTGGTGATAACCTCGGTGGATCGCGACGATTTGCGCGATGGCGGCGCACAGCATTTCGCTGACTGTATTCGCGAGGCGCGCGCATTAAGCCAAAACCTTCAGGTGGAAGTGTTGGTGCCCGATTTCCGCGGCCGCATGGATATCGCGCTGGACATTTTAGAAGGCGAGGCGCCCGATGTGTTCAACCACAATTTGGAAACCGTGCCACGTTTGTACCGCCAAGCGCGGCCCGGCGCCAACTATGCGTGGTCTTTGAAATTATTGCAGCAATACAAAGCCCGTCGCCCCGATGTGTTGACCAAATCGGGCCTGATGGTGGGTTTGGGAGAAACCAAAGAAGAAATCATCGAAGTGATGCAGAATCTGCGTGAGCACGATGTGGACATGCTCACCATCGGCCAATACCTGCAGCCGTCGAAAGACCACTTGCCGGTGGCCCGCTATGTGCACCCAGATGAGTTTGATGAATACGCGCGTCTGGCCCATGAAATGGGTTTCAAACATGCGGCCTGTGGCCCCTTGGTGCGCTCCTCCTACCACGCCGACAAGCAGGCCCACGGCGAGCAACTGCCCAGCGTTAAATAACGGATGGCACTGCCAGCGGGGCTTCGCTGCGTTCCACTAGCCAGCGCGCCGGACTACGCCGCTGAGCTGGCAGATTTGCTCATGGCTCAACGTCAGCGCGAGGGGGCTAGGGGCGATTTAGCCCAGGTGCGCGCGCGCCTAGCGGCCGAGATCGCTGGGCAAGCAGCCCTGCCGTATACCGTGTTGGGTCTGTGCGATGAGGCGCTCGTGGGGGTGGCCACCCTCACTCACTACCCGGGTCGACTGGCACCCGCTGACGCGCTTTGGCTCACCAATCTCTGGGTGCGGCCAGCGCAACGCAGGCGCGGCATAGGAACCGCCCTGGTGCAAGCGCAGACCCTGGCGGCCCGCCGCCTAAACGCCGCACAACTTCACCTCTATACCCGCGATCATCAAGACTATTACCGGCGCCTTGGCTGGTCCCTCGCGCGCACTGCCGAAATCGCGGGTGCCACTGTCTCGATCATGACGCTGGCGCTGGGCTAGCGCCGGCTTTTGTCGCCTCAATTACCATTCGTCGGCTCAATAGCTATTTGGGCTAAGGTATTGATTGCGATACGCTTTCAACCTGTGGCGAAGTGCTATGCTTTTGATTTCCGGCGCACAATAAATCGCCTCACAACAAGCTGGACATAGAGGAAGCAACGCGTTCAATGAGCTTGCGCAACGAATTACAGGGTCAGGAGAACCGCTACCTGCAGCAGCATGCTCAGGATCCCGTGGCCTGGCAGCTCTGGTCACCAGAGACCCTCGAGGCCGCTCGCCGTCTCGATAAACCCATTTTGCTGTCAATTGGCTACTCCGCCTGCCACTGGTGCCAGGTCATGCAAAAGGAATCTTTTTCTGATCCCGAAATTGCGCAGCAGCTCAACGAGCACTTCGTCAGTATTAAAGTCGATAAAGAAGAGCGGCCAGATCTGGACGATATCTTTCAGACGGCCCACCAGTTGCTCAACGGTCAGCCAGGCGGTTGGCCGCTAACCGTGTTCCTGTGCCCAAAAAGCCATGTGCCTTTTGTGGTGGGTACCTATTTCCCGCGCGAGCCCTCGCACGGTCGAATTCCACTTGAAGATCTATTGTACAGGGTTACCCATTTTTATCGGGAGCAGCACAAAGAGTTTCAAAATTTACGCGATCAAATGGGCAAAAGTTTCAAAGCCTTGAACGATTTGCCGGAAACCGATCCGCCTGAGCTGGCCGACCTCTACCTATTGCACGAGGCCACGCGGCGATTGTTGGAGCAGGCCGATACCGAGCACGGCGGCTTTGGCGGCGCGCCAAAATTTGTCTTGCCGTTCAATTTATTTCGGTTGCTCGAAACGGTATCCGAGGCCTCAGAGCTGGCTGGGCCAGCAGAAATTCATTTGCGTTTAACGCTGGATCGCATTGCTGCTTCGGCCGTACACGACGCCATCGATGGCGGCTTTTTCCGCTATGCCGCCGACGCGGCGTGGGAGCAACCCCATTTCGAAAAGATGCTATTCGACAATGCCATTGTGATTGGCTTGTATGCCGCAGCCGGCGGGCGCTTAAAGGATCCACTCTACACCTATGTGGCACGCCAAACCCTGAGATGGCTGCGCCGCGCGCTGGCGGTTCCCAATGGCTTCGGTGCCAGTCTCGATAGCAGTACCGGTGACGGTGACGGCAGTGCTTATCGCTACACGCGCATGGAAATCAAAGCGGCGGTCACCGAGGAAGAGTACACGTTCCTGAATGAACTCTATGGCCTAGAGCGCAAACTCAACGATGATTTCTTGCTGCATTGCGCGCGCTCGCCTGAAGAGGCCGCCCACAGGGTCGGCATTGCCATAGAGGACGCCACGCGCCTGTTCGACAGTGCCCGCGAAAAGTTGCGGGTACTGCGCTATCAAAAGCCGCTCGCTGATCGCGATGAAAAAGTAATCTGCAGCTGGAATGCCCTGTTGTGTAAATCCATGGCGCAGGTTTCCCGGTTCTTAGGCGATGCCCCAGCCATTCAGCAGGCACAACAGCTCATGGACCAGATAGTGGCGCGCCACTGGTTTAATAAACGTCTGTTCAGTGTGGTGAAAAAATCGGGTGAACGCACTCCGGCCTTTCTGGACGACTATGCCTTCATGCTCTTGGCGTTGCTGGACATGCTGCGTATTCAATGGCGCGATAGCGACTACCACATGGCGCGCAATATGGCTGAGGGCTTGCTCAATCATTTTTATGATCCACTGCTGGGTGGCTTTTTCTTTGTGGCCAATGACCATGAGCCGTTGCCGTTTAAGCCCAAACCCTTTGCCGACACCATGACGCCCTCCGGTAATGGTGCGGCGGCGTTGGCGTTGATTCGCTTTGGGCACCTCACGGCAGAGCCTCGCTATGTGGATGCTGCGTCGGCCACCGTAAGCCACGCCATGCCGTTGTTGCGCCGTCAGCCCGAGGCGCATTTTACGTTGCTGCAGGCCATGCGCGAGGTGTTGCTGCCCAAGCCGGTGGTGCTAATGCTCGGAGATGCGCCGATGGTCCAATGGGCGCAAACACTACAGGCAAAGTATCAAGATCAAATCTATGTCTATCGCGTGCCTTTAGCGTCAGAGTTTCATCCACCTGAAGTGATGGTAATGGATGAAAATACCGCTGTGATCTGTGAAGCAGACCTGTGCCAAGACGGCCACGAAAGTCTGGAAAGCTTGATGCAGGCGCTCGATCGGGCACTGTTGCCCACACCCGTAGAGGAGGCGTGATATGGCGATCCCCACCAATCGTCTTTTGATGGAGTTCGAACGCTTGCTGCGCGAAGCCAATCGCGCGGCCATCAATCCGATTTTGGATGAGCTGACCCTGGCAAAATTAAAGCCAATGGCCGAATTGGTCGCGCGTGCGCGGGCTGCCTATTTAAAGCGCTTGCACGACTTGGCCGTTCAGTATGAGGGCACTGAAGATTTGCCCACGGACGCCGAAATGACCGCTTTGGCAGAGTTGCGGGGTCGCTTTTTGGATTTAGTGGAGGGTTCTAAATCCATTGAAACCGCCATCCAGCGCGGCTATCTCGACGTCAACGGCGGCTAGCCTGCCACTGTTGTAATCGCTCGGGGCAGTCCGTGAAAACCCCATCCACGCCCATGTCGGCGAGCCACTGCCAGTCCTCGGGCTCATTGACCGTATAGACCAGCGTTTTTAAGCCGGCGCGCCGTACCGACCGGACCAACTCCCGATTGATAAAATTGATGGAAGGATTAAAGCTGTATGCTTCCAGGCGGGCGCACTGCTCTGCGGCCTGTAGCGGAATGCCTTCAACTAACACGCCACGTCGAATCGCCGGTAGCCGCTGTAGGCAATACAACAGTTGTACATGGTCAAAGCTGGAAATCAAAAAGTCGTCTGCGCGTGCACCGCTAGCCAGCTGGGTCGCCAACCATTCGCACAGCAGGGGTGCTGTGTCTGGACCTTTGATTTCGATATTGAGCAGGCACTCACCGCGCGTGAGGTCGTAGGCTTGCTGTAAGCGGGGCAGGGGTTCGCCATTGCTGAGTTGTAGCGCCGTCAGTTGTTGATGATTCAGTGTGCCAAAAGCGCCCGTGCCGGGCAGGGTGCGGCCCAGGCGACGATCGTGCGCTACCCACAATTCGCCTGCCAAGGCCCAAATATCCACTTCAATGGCGTCGACACCCAGCGCTACGGATTGGGCAATTGCGGCCAAGCTGTTCTCTGGGCCAAAGGACGTGCCGCCTCGGTGGGCAATATTCAGCAATGATTGGCTCATGGGGCCTCCTGAATGATGGCGAACAGTATCGCACCGCGCTTGGCGATTGCCCAGATACGGATTTGTTTAAAATATGTTCAATCTGGGGCTGCATTCGGGGGGGCAAGTCAGTAGAATGTGCGCCCTTTCCGTTGCCCACCCTGAGGTTTCTCCATGAACGCCAAGCAACCCACTGTTGGATTTGTTTCACTCGGCTGCCCCAAGGCGCTGGTGGATTCTGAGCGGATCATCACCAAGCTCCAACTCGACGGTTACGCGGTGGCGCCGGAGTACAACAATGCCGATGTGGTGGTGGTCAACACCTGTGGCTTTATCGATTCGGCCAAGCAAGAGTCTATGGATGCCATTCGCGAAGCCATGGCGGAAAACGGCAAGGTGATTGTCACGGGTTGCATGGGCAAGGGCGTTGACGCTGAAGCCATTAAAGCCGCCAACCCGGGCGTGTTGAGCGTGAGTGGGCCGGCCGATTACGACACCGTCATGAATGCCGTGCACGAATTTGTGCCCAATGAGGCTATGAACCCCCACCGCCACGACTTGGTGCCACCGGCGGGCATTAAGTTGACGCCGAGTCACTACGCCTATTTGAAAATATCGGAAGGCTGTAACCACCGTTGCAGTTTTTGCATTATTCCCGCCATGCGCGGTGATTTGGTGAGCCGCCCCATTCCCGAGGTGGTGCAAGAGGCGCACGATTTGGTGAGCCAAGGTGTGCAAGAGTTATTGGTGATTTCGCAGGACACCAGCGCCTACGGCGTCGATGTAAAATTCAAATTGGATTTGGCCAGCGGCGCGGAAACCCGCATGCAAGATTTGGCGGTGGCGCTGGGCGAGATGGGCGTGTGGGTTCGGCTGCACTATGTGTATCCCTATCCGCACGTGGATAAGATCATTCCTCTCATGGCCGCCGGCAAAATTCTGCCCTACTTAGACATACCGTTTCAGCACGCCAGCCCACGCATACTGAAATTGATGAAGCGCCCGGCGCACAGCGAAAAGGTGTTGAATCGCATTAAGCAGTGGCGCGAAATTTGTCCAGATTTAACCATTCGTTCGACATTTATTGTGGGTTTCCCTGGCGAAACAGAAGCGGAATTTCAAGAGTTGTTGGACTTTCTTGAAGAGGCGCAGCTCGATCGCGTGGGTTGCTTTAAGTATTCGCCTGTGGACGGCGCCACCGCCAATGACCTGCCCAATCACGTGCCAGAAGATGTACAGCAGGCGCGTTGGGAGCGCTTCATGGAGACCCAGCAGAAAATTAGCAGCGCGCGCCTCGCGCAGAAAATTGGTCGCACACTGCCGGTGATCATTGACGAAGTGGACGACGAGGGCGCCATTGGTCGCACGCAAGGTGACGCCCCTGAAATTGACGGCGTGGTGTATTTAAATGAAGAGTTCGATGTGGCACCCGGCGACATCGTCATGGTTGCCATTGAACATTCAGATGAGTACGACCTGTGGGGCAGTGTGGTGCGGTAGGGATGCTGTTGGCAAACGCACAAAAAAGCCGGTCATTTGACCGGCTTTTTTGTGCGCGTAGCATTTGTTACACGTAGTAGTCTTTGAGCGGCGGAAAGCCGTTAAATTCTACCGCTGAATAGCTGGTGGTGTAGGCGCCCGTGGAAATCCAGTACATGCGATCGCCAATGGCCAAGTTCAGCGGCAAGCCATACAGGTAATTTTCGTACATGATGTCGGCACTGTCGCAGGTGGGGCCGGCGATCACCGCCTCTTCCAGCTCGCCAGTTTTTTCCACGTAAATGGGGTATTTAATGCATTCGTCCATGGTTTCAATCAGGCCGGAGAATTTGCCCACATCGGTAAAAATCCAGCGGTTCATGGCGGTGTGCGATTTCTTTGAAATCAGCACCACTTCACTCACTAAAATACCGGCATTGGCCACCAGCGAGCGACCGGGCTCTAGAATGATCTCGGGCATTTCGTCGCCGAAGTCTTCCTCTAGAAAGCGCGTGATCTCTTCCGCGTAGGTGGTGAGGCTGTTGGCCTTGGTGACATAGTTAGCGGGGAAGCCGCCGCCCATGTTAATCATTTTTAGGGTAATGCCGTCTTCTTCTTTTAGTCGTTCGAAAATCACTTTGGCCTTGCCGATTGCGGCATCCCACACGCCGATGTCGCGCTGCTGCGAACCCACGTGGAAAGAAATGCCGTAGGGGGTCAGGCCGAGATCGCGCGCCATCACCAACAAATCCATGGCCATGTCGGTTTGACAGCCAAATTTGCGCGACAGTGGCCAGTCGGCCGTTTGCGAGCCCTCGGTCAAGATGCGCACGTACACGTTGGAGCCCGGTGCGGCCTTGGCAATATTGCGCAAGTCGGCTTCAGAGTCGGTGGCAAACAGCCGAATACCCTTGTCGTAAAAATAGCGAATGTCTTTGCTCTTTTTAATGGTGTTGCCAAAACTGATGCGCTCTGGGCCAACGCCGTGCTTCATGACTTTGTCGAGTTCGTAAATAGAGGCGATGTCAAAGTTGGAGCCCTTGTCATTGAGCAGGGCGATTAACTCATCGGCAGGGTTGGCTTTGACCGCGTAATAAATTTTGGCGATGGGGAAGCCGCGCACCAAATCATCAAAGTGTTCAGACACAGTGGCCTTGTCGATCACCACAAACGGCGTCTCTTTGGTGTCGGCTAAGTCTTTGATGCGCTTAAAGGTGTCGGGTGAAAAGTAATCGTTGATGTCGATTCGTTGTTGCATGCTGCAATTCGCTCCAATCAGGTAAACGTTTAAACTCAGAGGTCATTGAAACGCCTGGGGTTGCTCTGCGTTAATCGCCGAGCCATACCCTATCCGTATCCTCACTTGGGCTAGCTGAAGAATCAGCCTAACAGCTGTGGGTGGAGCGTGCCAGCATGGACGTTCGAGGTGGCGAAAGTTAAGACCAAAGTTTTCACCGGTCAAGATAAATTCGCTGCCGGGATTCAAATAAAATGATCCTTCGGTTTCTAGCGCGTGACGTCTACACTGAGCGGGGGGCGGCATGGTTGCCCAGCGGCGAATTAACGAGATAGAGGGTAGAGATGGATTGGCAAGTGTTATTGAGTGTTGCACCGTTTGATTGGGCCTCCATCGGCACGGCGCTGGCGAGCGGCGGGGTCATAGGGTTAGAGCGACAACTGCGCGGTAAGCCCGTGGGGATACGCACCTCGATCCTCATTGTATTGGGCACCTATATTTTTATTACCGCATCCATGAGCGTGTCGTCACACATGACGGATCCTTCGCGCATCATTGGTCAGGTGATCACGGGCGTGGGCTTTTTGGGTGCGGGGGTGATGTTGGCGCGCAAGGGCGTGGTGCTGGGGGTGACGTCGGCGGCGGCCATTTGGGTGTTGTCGGCAATCGGCGTTTGCGTGGCCATTGGCAAGCTACTTGTGGCGTTTAAGTTCAGCCTGTTGGTGGTGTTTATTTTGGCCGGTGTGGATCTACTGGAAGCGTATTCTCAGGCATTTTCACGGGGTGTGTATCAGCACGTGCGGAGTTTAATTGGCAAGTCGCAAAAGTACGATGACGACTAGGCCGCTGCCCTAAGGGGGGCGCGCGTCAACGCAAAGTCTGCGGCCAATGATTCAAATCGTTGGCCGGTCCACTGAAAGCCTTCAGGGTTGACCTTGTAGGGGGCTGCTAGACTCAAATGCAGCGCCGCGGAGGGCGGCGTCAAACGCGTGTGATAGAGCCACAAGCCGTTGGTCTCGGCGTGTGGCGCAAGGAATCGCTGCTCCCGCAGCAGGCGTGTGCCCAGTGGCAAGTGGCTGGCTTTCACCACGGCTTCGCACTGGGTCCACCGTTGAAAAAATGCTGGCTGCAATGTTGCCTCGTGTTGTGCTAACCATTGATCGCCAAAACTGTGTTGAGCCAGTCGCACAAGATTGGGTCGATCCCGTTCGGTCTCTATATCGACACCAATTTTTAATGTGGGTGTGTGTTCATTTTGCAGAACCAATAGCGCCAGCCAACCTTTGCAGTGCGATAGGCTGATAATCAGTCCAGGTACGTCGGTGAAAATGGGCGGGGAGTTTTCGGGTTGTGCAATGGCAAAACTATCGGGTGCGCGACCGGTGAGATAACCTACCGCCAACCGCATCAGCCAGTGGCCGCGTAAAAATTCTGCGCGTCGCGCCTCGGAGCCCATGCCCACATAGCGAGCCACTTCATCGTCGCAGAGCCATAAATTGGGAGAGGGCCACGTTTCAATTGCCGAGTGCTGGGCAATAAAGTACTGGATGTCCGCTGGCAAAGGGCGCTCCCTGTGGTATAACCGGTAGTCGGTTTAGCGCTGCTTACCCCGTTGTCAATTTGGGCTGCAGCCGCAGTTCGTGATAGAAATTATAGCGTCTTTTATCGAATCAATTTCAGCTGGCGTGGGATTGCTCGCGCAAATGCTCGATATATCCAAAGGAGAGAAACATGAAGCGATGTGCAGTGGTGCTATGGGCGTGTTTGAGCGCGCAGTTTTGTTGGGCTGATTGGGCGTTGGACTCGGCAGCCTCCTCTGTTCAGTTTATATCGGTCAAGAATGCCACGGTGACTGAAGTGCATCATTTTACGCAATTGCAAGGTTCCCTGGATGCTGCGGGGCAGGCACAACTGCAGATTGATTTGGCCTCAGTGGAAACGGGCATTCCCATTCGCAACGAGCGCATGCAGAAAATGCTCTTCAATACCGCCAAATTTGCCACGGCCGAGGTGACTGCTCAGGTCGACGTGGCCGGACTGAAGCTACGGCCTGGCGAGTACCGCGATCTGCCATTGACCCTGTCGGTCTCGCTGCACGGTATCTCCAAATCGCTACCAGTGACCTGTCGAGTCACCGGGCTCAGCGATGGCGGGCTGAGCGTTATCAATCGGTCTCCGGTGCTGATAAGCGCGGCTGATTTTGGGTTGCAGGCGGGTGTTCAGGCTCTGCAAGCCGTGGCCAAGTTAAACTCCATTGCCGCTCAGGTACCGGTTAATGTCATGCTGGTATTCCGCCCGATGACGCAATAGCCACTTTGCCCCACCAATGGGCTGTCTCTGCATGGTCAGGGATGGCCCTAGTCCTGTTCGCAGACCGGCTGTATTGATGGCGGGTCGTGCGCTTCAGCTGCGATTCCTCTCCTATCTATCCTAGATTTCGGCGAAATTAAGGAAAAAACTTTAAGTGACTGGGCAGCCAGCAACATATTTGCTTTCCGCACGCGCGTTCAACTAGTAAAATGGGCGGTTTGTCCATCGCGGTATTCGCCGTGATATCTGCAATAACGGTACCTAAACGGTGATAGACACAGCGCAGTGCGAGGGAATCTCGCTCAATATCCAGCAATGGAATGCTTGGCTCCCTGGTGTGGTGGGCCCGGCGGCCTGTGCACAATGGGCTGAAGGTGCGCTGGCTCTGGATCTTGAGGCCAAGCCCGACGTCTCGGCAGTGCCCTCGATGCTGCGCCGCCGTCTCAATGGTGTCGGTCGATTGGTAGCGACGGTATTGTGGGATATGGTGCCGCAGGCAAGTCGTGTACCCATGGTGTTTTGTTCGCGCCATGGCGACCAGGCTAGAACGCTTCAATTGATGGCGGAATTGGCTGCCGATGAACCGCTGTCACCCGCGGCCTTCAGCATGTCGGTGCACAATGCCGTCGCGGGTGTGCTGTCTATCGCCAAAAAAGCCGACGGCCCCATGACGGCACTGGCGGCGCAGGATCATCTGGTGTCCACGGGGCTGCTGGAGGCGTGGGGCCAGCTGCAGCAAGGCGCCGACGAGGTATTGGTGGTGGCCTATGATATGCCGCTACCGGATACCTACGAGCACGGTGTGTGTGTAGAACCCCCATTTGCGCTGGCGTTGCGGGTAACATTGGCAGCGGGTCAGAAGATAGCCGGCAACTGGCACTCAACGCAGGAGCCCTGCCCACAACACGAGGGCGTTGAGTGGTTGCGCTGGTTGGCGAGCGATCGCCGTGAATTAACGTTAGGCGGTGAGTCACAGGGATGGCACTGGCTAAAATGAAACGGAAGCTAAACTGGTGCTGGCGCCTGCTGGCAACGGGCTTTTCATTTTCGGTTTTTGGGATCGGGGGCCTGATTGTGCCCCTTTACGCCGTGCCGTGGTTATTGTTGACGGCGGGTGGCCCCACCCGGGAGCGGCGCGCCCGCTGGTTGGTGCACACCCATTTCCGCTTCTTTATAAATATGATGCGGGCACTGGGGATCATGACCTATGAGCTGAAAGGTCTTGAGCGCTTGCGGGCCCCGGGTCAGTTAATTTTGGCCAATCATCCATCGCTAGTGGATGTGGTATTGCTGATTGGCCTATTGCCGCAGGCAGATTGCGTGGTGAAAGGCGGGCTGCTGCGCAACCCCTTTATGCGCACAGTCATTAAGCTGGCGGGTTACATCGCCAATGACAACCCCGAGCAGGTGCTCAACGATGCGCGCGCGTCTCTGTCACGCGGCAATAGCCTAATTATTTTTCCCGAGGGAACGCGATCGGTGCCGGGTCAATCATTGCGATTACAGCGCGGGGCGGCCAATGTGGCGGTGCGATTACAATTGCCTATTCGGCCGGTGGTCATTACCGTTACCCCTCCCACGCTGACTAAGCACGTACCCTGGTATCACATTCCACCACAGGGGCCGTTTCATATGTCACTGCGAGTGATGCCAGAACTCGCGCCTGGCGATTTTGAATTACAGCAAGATGTGCCGGCCAGTTTGGCCGCACGGTATTTAACTAAAAAATTAGAACATTATTTTACTGAGGAATTGACGCACTATGCGGGCGCTAGAGCAAGAACTTAAACAACTGATTATTGACACCCTCGATTTAGAAGACATTGGCGTCGACGACATTGAATCGGATGCTCCGCTGTTTCTCGATGGCTTAGGATTAGACTCCATCGATGCGCTAGAGTTGGGTTTGGCATTGCAAAAAACCTACGGTGTGAAGCTGGATGCGGATTCAGAAGAGACCCGCCAGCACTTTGCTTCAGTTACCGCATTGGCCAACTTCGTTGAGTCAACTAGGGGGCAGTGATGCAAACCAGAGAAGAGATATTTACAACCATCCAGAACATTATGGTGGATATGTTTGAGTTGGATGCTGCCGAAGTCACCTTAGAGGCGCACCTGTACGACGATCTCGATATTGATTCCATTGATGCCGTGGACATGGTTGTCGAACTGAAGAACCTCACCGGCAAAAAAATAAAGCCCGATGATTTTAAAGCCGTGCGCACCGTATCGGATGTGGTCGATGTTGTTGAAGCGCTCGTAAAATAACGCCATGACTAGGTTGGGAAAAGGGCTGTTTGCAGGCCTGAGCTTGCTCTATCCCTTTGCCGTTTACTTCGGTGCACAGGCATTTTCCGCTCGCTATTTGGTGTTGGTGCTCGCGTGTCTTGCACTGCTGCGGTGGTTTGGTGGTGGGCCGTTTCCACGTTGGCTACAGCTGGCGTGGCTAATGATGATCGGTGCGCTTGCGTGCCTGTCACTGTGGACTGACACAGTGCTTGGCCTGCTGATTTACCCCGTGGCGATCAATATCAGTTTGCTGCTCTTATTTGGCGCCAGTCTCTGGCAAGAGCAAACTGTGGTTGAGCGCTTGGCGCGACTGCAAGAGCCGGCCCTGCCCGACAGTGCCATTGCTTACACGCGTCGGGTCACTCAAGTGTGGTGCGTTTTTTTTATCGTCAATGGCAGTCTTGCCGCCGCAACCGTTTGGTGGGGTGATCAAGAACTTTGGCTGCTGTACAACGGATTTATTGCCTACCTGCTTATGGGTACCTTGGCGTTGGTGGAATATTGTGTGCGGCGCCAGCATAGGCGGCGTCACGCCCTGGAGGTCGACGCGTGAAAATGTATGGCCTCGTCGCAGCTCTGGCGCAATATCCAGAGCGCTTGGTGTCGGTGGACCGCCGAGGGCGCGCGCACTGGAGTGGCGAGCAGTGGCTCGCGCAGGTGGGACGCTGGCGGACCACACTCTTGCAGCAGCCCGACTGCCTCAAGGTTGCTGTTTATCTAGAGGACAGTGCCGAATTTTCTGCGCTGCTGTTTGCGCTTTGGTCCTGCGAGCGCGAAGTGTGGCTCGCGCCCAACGGATTGGAGGGCACGGTAGAACAATTACGTGCACATGTGGATGCATTCGCAGGTCGCTTTGAAGGGCAATCGTCACTGGCGCCGGCGCAAGAACCGCAACCCTTAGCCGGAGCTTGGTGCGTGAGCCCCGATGCCGCAATCACCCTGTTTACATCGGGGAGCAGTGGCGAACCGAAGCTTGTGCACAAATGTGCTCGACAACTGGCCGCGGAAGTGGATCAGTTGGAGCGGCAATTCGGCGGCGATTTTACCGGCGTATCGGTGTTGGCAACAGTCACGCACCAGCACATTTATGGCCTCTTGTTTCGCGTGCTGTGGCCGCTGACAGAAGGGCGTGCCTTCGCTCGAAATACAGTGGAGTTTTTAGAGGATCTTGAGCACTGTGCGCTGGCCGACTATGTGTTGATCTCCAGTCCAACACATTTGGTGCGGCTGCCGGTTCATTTGCCGTTAATGGCCAATTCGGTACGGTGCGTGTTCAGCTCCGGCGCGCCGCTGCCAGCGGGGGCCAGCGAGCAAGTCCACGAGCGCTTTGGGTGCGATGTCATCGAAGTACTCGGCAGCACGGAAACCGGCGGAATGGCCTGGCGTGTGCAGCATGGCCAGGGCGCAAGCTGGCGACCCTTTGAGGTGGTACAGGTGCGCGCCAATGCGGCTGGTGTGCTGTGCATTCGCTCGCCCTTTTTAGCGGATGATCAGTGGTATACCTGTGCTGATATGGTGCGCGTTGAAGGCCCGAGTTTTGAACTCTTGGGTCGCGCCGATCGCATCGTAAAGATTGAGGGAAAACGGGTTTCACTGGAGCAGATTGAGCGCGCTTTATTGGCCCACGTTTGGGTCTCTGACGTGCGCGTACAGCCGGTTTCACGCAGCTCTTCAGTGGCTGAGCGCGATGAGCTGGTGGTGTTATTGGTTGCGAGCGATGCGGGCTCAGATCAGCTGGCAAAGGTTGGGCGTCGTCCGGTTATTGCCGAGCTCACCGACCTGCTTGCGCGCCAGTTGGAGCGCCCATTGGTGCCTAGGCGCTGGCGCTTGTTGGCCAAATTGCCACGCAATAGTCAGGGTAAAATGCGACTGGCTGATTTGGACGCATTGCTGGCCGCCGGCGACGTCGCGCCATTGGATAGCACAGAGTTGGCCGCCGGCTCAACCAAACCCTAAATTACGCGCGCAGCGCACACGGACAGATACATGGCTAGACATCAGCCCCAGATCGTTAAAGAAATTCGCTGCGCTGACAATTGCTGGCAGCTGGAGCTGTGCATTACCCCGGATTTGTATTGGTTTCAGGGGCATTTTGCCGAGGCGCCGATTTTGCCGGGCGTTGTTCAGTTGAACTGGGCCCGCCAGCAAGCCATGCGCCTGTGGCCCGAGGCTCACGCTTGGCTCGCGCAGGCCGGTGCCATGGAGTCGATCAAGTTTCAACAAGTGATTCGCCCCGGTGAGCAAGTGCTGCTGGAACTCACGCTAGATGATGCGCGCCAGCGTCTAACCTTCAGTTATGTGTCGGCCGACAGTGCGGCGGGTAAAAAGTTTGCCTCTGGGCGTTTGGTGGCTGTGTCGTGAAGCCCTGCATTGTAATTCCCGTTTATAACCACGAAACCTTGTTGCCAACGACCTTGGCACAGGTGTTAGATTTCGAACTGCCCGTTATTTTGGTCAATGATGGCAGTGGCCCGGCGTGCACCGAGGTGATAGAGCAGCTGGTAGCGGCGCACGACGCAGTATCGCTAGTGTCACTGCCGCACAACACCGGTAAGGGCGGTGCGGTGAAGGCCGGATTGCGCGCAGCGCATCGGTTGGGTTTTACCCACGCACTGCAGGTGGATGCCGATGGGCAGCACAACTTGCAGGACATCGCGCATTTTTTGGCGCGCGCAAACACCGCGCCCGATGCGGTGATTTGCGGCGTTCCTGAGTACGATCATTCGGTCCCCCGTCTGCGACACTATGGTCGCTATTTGACCCACGTATGGGTGTGGATCAATACCTTGTCGCTGGCCATTAAAGATTCGATGTGTGGCTTTCGTGTCTACCCGGTTGCCGCGACCTGCAAACTATTGGATAGCGATCACGTTGGCGATCGCATGGATTTCGATACCGAAATACTCGTGCGTTGGTTTTGGCGGGGCGGTGACTTAATCAACTTGCCGACGTCCGTTCACTACCCCGACCATGGCGTATCACATTTTTTGCCGGGTCTGGATAATTGGTTGATCAGTTGTATGCACACGCGGTTGTTCTTTGGCATGTTGTGGCGAGCACCCCTTTGGTTGTTGGGCCTGCAGCGGCGAGGGCGGCGGCGATGAGCAATAGCAAACACTGGTCAGACATGGCTGAGGCGGGTGCTCTGTGGGGTATCCGCGCGATGCTGTTTAGTTTTCGACTGTTTGGTCGGCGCGTGTTTCGGGTGCTGTTGTGGCCGGTAATTGTGTATTTTTATTTGCGCCGGCGAACGGCGCGCGCTGCATCTCTGGATTTTCTCGCGCGCGTAGATGCAAAGGATGGTCGGTTGCCTGTGCGCGGTTGGCGCGGAATTGCGCGCAGTTTTAAACACTTTCTTTGGTTTGGAGAAATTGCGCTCGATAAACTTGCCGTGTGGCAGCAATCCTTTGACGGCGAAGTGATTATGCATGGTCGCCAGGCGTTGCTCGACAATATCGCGGCGCGTCGCGGGGCGGTATTGCTGGTGTCGCATTTGGGCAATACCGAGGTGTGCCAATCGTTGGCGGAACAACTTGGGGCGGCCACTGTCAACGTCTTGGTACACACTGAGCATGCGCAAAAATTTAACTCGTTGCTGTCTGCGAAAGAGCAGGCAGCCAGAGTGAATCTTGTACCAGTGACAGCGGTGAGTCCCGCCACTGCCATGATGCTAGAAGATAAGTTGGCAGCCGGAGAGTTTGTGGCTATCGCGGCCGATCGCACGCCAGTGCCGCCCGAGGGCGCGGAGCGCGGTCGCCAATTGCCCGCGCAATTTTTGGGTGAAACAGCGGATTTTCCACAGGGGCCTTTTGTATTGGCTGCACTTTTGCGTCGCCCGGTGTTTTTTCTATGTGCAGTCAAAACCGGGCGTCGCTATGACATTTATGTGGAGCCCATGGCGGAGCGCATAAAAATGAAACGCAGCGATCGCGAGGCTTCACTGCTGCCCTATGTTCAAGACTACGCGAATCGACTGGCTCGCTATGCACGAGACTACCCATTGCAATGGGGTAATTTTTACGATTTTTGGCGGCGCGATTAGCGTCGCATTACAACGGTGCGCTTGGCCCTAGGTCAGCTCAGCGTCTCAGATACTGGAAATTTTCATGATTAAATTTGATCACAACGCCAAATCCATTGAAGACATCGTCGCCGTATCACAGGGTGAGCAGGTGGCGCTTTCCGACAGCACCGATTTTATTGATCGGATTAAAGCGGGCAGTGATTTTCTCGATCGCCTGCTGGCGGAAGAGGGAAATATCTACGGCGTTACAACCGGTTACGGTGATTCCTGTACGGTAACTATTCCCGCAAATTTAGTAAAAGATTTGCCACAACATTTGTACACCTTTCACGGCTGTGGCCTAGGTGAGTTGCTGCCCATCCCCGCGACGCGGGCTGTACTGGCGGTGCGCTTGCAATCTTTGTGTCAGGGCGTTTCGGGTGTGAGTGTGGATCTTTTAGAGCAACTCACGCGCTTGATTCAACACGACATTGTGCCATTGATCCCACAGGAGGGCTCGGTGGGCGCCAGCGGTGATCTCACGCCGCTTTCCTATGTGGCGGCGGTCTTGTGTGGCGAGCGGGAAGTGTTTTATAAGGGCGATCGCCGCAAAACGGCTGAGGTTTTTGCCGAGCTCAATATCCAACCGCTAACGCTGCGCCCGAAAGAGGGCTTGGCGATTATGAATGGCACCGCGGTGATGACGGCAATCGCTGCGCTCGCCTATAAGCGCGCCGAATATTTGGCGCAGCTTGCCACGCGCATCACAGCGTTAGCAACGCTGGCGAGCAAGGGCAATGCACACCACTTTGACGAAATTCTTTTCAGCGTAAAACCCCATCCGGGACAGCAGCAGATTGCCAGCTGGTTGCGCGATGATTTGCACGCCGGTGAGCCGCCGCGCAACCCCCAGCGTTTGCAGGATCGCTACTCATTGCGATGTGCGCCGCATGTGATTGGCGTCTTGCAAGATGCGCTACCCTTTATGCGTCAGCTTATCGAAAACGAAATTAATTCCGCCAACGATAACCCGATTATCGACGGTCCTGGCGAGCACGTGTTACACGGCGGCCACTTTTACGGCGGCCACATCGCCTTTGCCATGGATAGTCTGAAGAACGCGGTTGCCAATGTGGCAGATTTGTTGGATCGCCAAATGGCCATGGTAGTTGATCCCAAATTCAACCACGGCCTGCCCGCCAATCTCTCTGGTGCAAAGGGTGAGCGGCGCGCCATTAACCACGGTTTAAAAGCCGTGCAAATTGGCGCCAGCGCGTGGACCGCGGAAGCCCTGAAGTTGACCATGCCGGCCAGTGTTTTTTCGCGTTCTACCGAGTGTCACAACCAAGATAAAGTCAGCATGGGCACCATCGCCGCGCGCGATTGTCTGCGCGTGATTACGC
Organism: Simiduia aestuariiviva; assembly: GCF_014192475.1. Lineage (GTDB taxonomy): Bacteria > Pseudomonadota > Gammaproteobacteria > Pseudomonadales > Cellvibrionaceae > Simiduia > Simiduia aestuariiviva. Next base: position 521,986 of record NZ_JACHXZ010000003.1, on the reverse strand, counting down.
TCACGGAGCAGGTGGCAGCCGGGTCATTGTTGGCTATGTGCCAAGGTCTTGAGCTGCGCTTTGCACAGGGCGACATTGCCCCAGACGACGTGTCGGCGTCGCTGCATCAATTGGTTAACGAGGTGCGTGAATACAGCGCATTTATCGAAGAAGATCGCGCGCTTGAATATGAACTGCGCGGCTTGTGTCAGGCTATCGAACAGCGGAAATTTTATTGCTATGGCTAAGCGAAAGGTTCCAGTCATTGTCGCTGGTAGCGCTCAGGTGCGCGTGCCTTTTCACGACGTGGACATCATGGATGTGGCGTGGCATGGCCACTATGTGAAGTACTTTGAAATTGCTCGCTGCGCCCTGTTGGATAAAATTGCCTACAACTACCGTGAAATGCGCGACAGTGGTTATGCGTGGCCGGTTATTGATTTGTCTGTGCGCTATCCCGCGCCCGCCAAGTTTGCAGAAAATCTCACGGTCACTGCCTCATTGGTAGAGTGGGAAAACCGCTTGCGTATCGAATATGAGGTTCGCAATGAACAGGGGCAGCGCACCACCTATGGCTATACCGTGCAGGTCGCTGTTGCTATTGATTCAGGTGAAATGCAATTTGTTTCACCTCCGATCGTGGCAGAAAAACTTGCGCCTTGGCTGGAGCGTTAGTCATGGGTGTTCGGGCATTTGTTGTCGGTTTTGTGTTTGGTCTGTTGTCGTTAGCAACTGCCGCTGATGACTGGGCCTCGCTCACGAAACGGCTACACGCGCCTCTGGCGTCGGGCGAATTCTCTCAGGTAAAACACATTGGCGGCTTGCCGCTGCCGTTGCAGTCTAGTGGAATTTTTGTGGTAGAAAATGGCCAGCTGCGTTGGCTTACGCTGCTGCCATTTGAGAGTGAGTTGCGCATCTCTGTCACCGAGGTTGCCCAGTGGGAACAGGATAGCAAAGTATGGGCCGCTGATGCACAGGCCCAACCCATGGTGGCCACCTTGGCAAAATTGATGTTGGCATTGGTGGCGGGCGATGCGGGTGCGCTGGCTCAACTTTTTCAACTCACGCAGTTTGAAGTGATCGATGAAAAATGCTGGGCGCTAACGCTGCGGCCATTGGATAGTGTGCTTGCAGCGCATCTCACGGAGGTGCAGGCCCGCGGGTGCGAGTATTTGGCGCAGCTGTCCTTTGGCGAAGCTGGCGGTGACACCACGCTCATTCAATTGAGCCCGCAGTCATGATTCGAATGGGGCAGCGGCACTTGGCGGTGGCTTGGGGACTTTGCCTGTGCCTCATAGCGTTGTGTTTATGGGTGCGATTGGAAAACTATCGCTTTGATGCATCGCTATTGAGTTTGTTGCCAACGGCTCAGCAACACGACCTTGGCACACAGCGTGCCGCGCTCGCGAACAAGCATCTGACCGATCTTTTGGATCGTGAACTGTTGCTGTTGGTGGGCGCGCCAGATGCCGATACCAGCGCTGAGTGGGCGGCGCGCATACAATCGGCAATCGCTTCACCCACGCGTCAGCCCCAAACGGTTGACGCCACCGATGTCACCCAGTTTTCAGAGGCCTATTTCCCGCATCGTTATTTTTTACTCGCCGAGCAAGATCGCGCGCTGCTGCGAGACTCCCCAGACCAATTGTTGCGCCGCGCTCAGCAGCAGCTCTATTCGCCCATGGGCGCGGGCTATCAACCCATTGCCGACTCGTTTTGGTTATTCCAAAACTTTTTACAATCCTTAGCGGAACAATCGCCCCTGTCAGTGCAGGATGGTTGGCCCACGCTGACGCACGAAGGTCGCGTCTACCGATTGGTGCGATTTCGTTTGCAGGGCGAAGCATTTGATGCAAACGCCCAAGCTGGATTGGCTGATCTCATTGATCAACTGCAGGCCCAATTGCCAACCGATGTGACATTTTTTAGTTCAGGCTTAGTGGTGCACGCCGCCTATGGCGCACGGATGGCGCGCCAAGAAATTTCCACCGTGGGCTTGGGGTCGCTAATCGGCGTGTTGGCGCTTCTGTGGATGAGCCTCGGTCGAGGTTCAGTCATTGCGTTGCTGAGTTGCGTAGGTGCGGGCCTATTGTTGGCGATGACAGTGAGTGTCTGGTGGTTTGAATCCCTACATTTGATTACCTTGGCGTTTGGGGCCACGTTGATTGGCGTGGGCATTGACTACGGCATTCATGCGCGTGTGGCCTTGGCGTCGGGTGAGCGGCTGCGCGTATTGCTACCTGCATTGCTACTGGGTTTGGTGACCAGCTTATTGGCCTATGGTATTCAGGGCACCATGCCCTTTCCAGGGCTTCAACAGATGGCATTATTTTCTTGCGTGGGTTTGTTGGGGGCGTGGCTTAGTGCTTGCCTCTGGCTGCCATTGTTGACCGACAAAGGCGTGCACCCCCGCAAAATTTTTCAATGGGTGCATCACTATTGGTCCCGTGTGCCCGCGCTACCTCTAAAGCCTCAGTGGGTAGCGCTGCTGTTGATCGCGGCACTGGCACTCTTTTGGCAGCTGCCGGGCGATGATCGACTATCGAATTTGCAGACGTCGCCGGCATCACTGGTTGCGCAAGAGCAAACATTTCAACAGCTGTTGCAGCGAGGCAGCAAGGGCCAATATTTTTTGGTGGCTGCCGACTCTGAAGCGGAACTCGATGCGCGACTGATGGCGCTCAATGAACAATTGGCGGTGCTGCAAGGGCGCGGCCTGATTTCGGATTTCCAATCGCTACACGACTGGCGGCCGGCATTGGAACGGCAGTGGCACAACCGCGCGTTGCAGGAGTCTCTGTATCAAACGCAGGGGCAGTCATGGTTTGAATCTTTAGGGGCGCCCGCACTCGCCAATGACGCCCGACAAGCCTTAGTGGAATCTGCGCAACCGCTGACGTTAGCGCGTTGGTCTGCGCAAATGCCTCAGCCCCAATTCTTTTTTAAATCGACCGAAGAATTGTTTGCCATCGTACCCGTGCAAGGCGTCATTGATGCAAGCTCGGTGCAAGCGCTAAGCGCCGATAATATTCACTATGTGGATCGCCCCGCAACCGTGGCCGGATTATTGAGTCACTACCGCTTGCAGTTGCAGCACTGGACCGCGGTGGCCATTGTGCTGGCGCTGTCATTGCTAGTGTGGCGATTGGGGTGGTCGGCGCTACCCCTATTGGCGGTACCGGTCTTAGCCGCGATCACGGTTGCTACAGTATTGTCGCTGTGGTTTTCGCTCACCTTGTTTCATTGCCTTGCGCTGTTGTTGGTGTTGGGGATCGGTTTTGATAGTTGTATTTTTTTATTGGCGGGTGCTCAGCCGAAACCGGTGTGGTACGCAACCAGTTTGTCGGTACTCACCAGTGGTATTTCATTTGGCTTGCTGGCGTTGAGCGAAACGCCGGTATTGCATTTTTTTGGACTAACAGTATTGATGGGATTGTTGCTTGTTTGGAGCGCAATTCCCTCAGTGTACAAGGGCTTGGCGACCGACCGGGTGCTGGTAAATAGGGCTGACTATAAATGAATTTTGATGTGGCAATTATTGGGGCGGGACCTTCGGGCAGTGTGGCCGCCGCGCTCTTGTTGGCGCGTGGCTATCGCGTGGCGGTCGTTGAGCGGGCGCAGTTTCCTCGTTTTTCCATCGGCGAAAGTTTGTTGCCGCAATGCATGGCTTTTCTGAGAGAAGCAAATCTTGCCGAAGTTGTTGAACAGGCGGGTTTTCAGTACAAGAACGGAGCGGCCTTTCATCGCAAAGGTTGCGACACCGCGTTCGACTTTCGCGATAAGTTTAGCGAAGGGCCTGGCACCACCTTTCAAGTGGAGCGTGCGTCATTCGATCACTTGCTGATTGATACCGTGGCGGCGCGTGGCGCCGAAGTGCTTTATCAACAGGAAGTTTTGGGCTTTGCCAGGAAAGGTGACCTAAGCGAATTGTCGCTGCGGGCGCAGAATGGCACTGAGTCAATAATTAGTGCCCGGTTTGTGCTGGACGCCAGTGGGTTTGCGCGCGTTCTGCCGCGCTTGCTTCAGCTCGATAAGCCCAGCAGCTTTCCCGTGCGCGCCTCGCTTTTTTGCCATGTTGAGGACGGTATCGATTGCGCTGAATTTGATCGCGATAAAATACTTATTACCGTGCACCCAGAGCAACATGACATTTGGTATTGGTTAATTCCTTTTGCTGGCGGTCGTTGTTCCATTGGGGTGGTGGCAGAGGAGTCGGTGTTGGCACAGATGCCAGGCTCAACCACTGAGAAGCTGCAGGCCTTGATCAATGCGGCACCGAATCTGCGAGACTTGTTGTGCAATGCGCGCTACACCATGGAGGCGCGCCAAATCGTGGGTTACGCTGCCGATGTTACGCAGTTGCAAGGTGACGGTTATGCGTTGCTGGGCAACGCCGGTGAGTTTTTAGATCCGGTTTTTTCCAGTGGCGTCACTATTGCAATGAAATCGGCTCAGTTGGCCGTGGCAGTTTTGCATCGGCAGTTAAGTGGTGAAGCCGTCGATTGGCCAGTGGAGTATGAACAGCGGTTGCGCGCCGGCGTCGATTGTTTCAGGTCCTATGTGAATGCTTGGTATGACGGTCGCTTTCAAGACATTATTTTCGCCCGGGATCAAAACGAAAAAATTCGGCAGATGATTTGTTCCATTCTCGCCGGTTATGCGTGGGATGTCGAAAATCCCTTTGTTGCGGAAAGTGAGCGCCGACTCGATACCCTAGCGCAAATGGTGCGCATGCAGGAGCAGTGATGCAAGCGGTCTGGCGAAAACATGTTTGCCTACTATTTTTGCAGGCGTGGGTGGCGGCAATAGTGGCTGGGTGCGCCGCGCTGCCGTCACCGGTCGAACAACCTCCGCTATTGGCACCTGCGCTGCTCGGGCAGAATCTGCAAGTGATTCAACGCGTGGCGTTGGATTATGAAGGGCAGCGTCGCAATCTCATGGTGGTGTGGACGCAACAGGCTGGGCAGTTGAGTGTGTTGGGGCTAACTGCCCAAGGGCGCAAAATTTTTTCGCTAAGTTATGACGGCGATACCTTGCACACGGAGCGATTCTTACCGGTGCCGGCGAGTTTGTCGGACGCGCGCTTTATGCGCGAATTGCAGTGGGCCTATTGGCCTGCAGAGGCGGTTTTGGCATCGTTAGTTCCGGTGGGGTGGTCGCTGACTGTCGTGGATGGGCGCCGATTGTTTACCGATCCATCCGGCCGGGAGATGGAATACCGTTTTACCACTAACAACTTTCCCGCCAGTTTGGAGTTAACGCATTTTCAGGGTTACCGTATGAACATTGAAACTCTGTCGGTGCAGCCCTTAAATGCTGCCATCGCAGATGAAAATCATGCAGAAGAGAAACGCAATGACTGACCCGGTATACATTCACGGCATGGGGCTCACCTCAGCTATGGGCGAGGGGCTGGATGCACACCGCGCCTGTTTGTGGCAAATCGGTGCGCCCAACTTGAGCGTTACCGATGATTACAGTCCGGGGCGCGCCTTGCCCGTGGGTCGGGTGGATGATGGCTGGCTGCCGGATTTAGCGCATCTGCCCGCCCATGAGCAGAGTCGCAATAACCGATTGCTTTGGTCGGCGTGGCAGCAGTTGGCGCCACGCTGGGAACAAGCGGCGCCGGATTTGTCGCGCGTGGCGGTGATTATTGGCACCTCGACGTCCGGCATCGGTGACAATGAAGCGGACTTTGCTGCGGATTCACCGCAAAAGCCGCTCTATGCGCGCCAACAGATTGCTGCACCGGCTCGATTTTTAGCGCGCCAGTTGGGGGTTAGTGGTCCAGCCTACACCCTCTCCACGGCGTGCACCTCGGGTGCCAAGGCCATTGCCGCAGGGCGTCGCTTGCTGCAGGCGGGCGTGGTCGACTGGGTGATCGCCGGTGGTGCCGATGCCCTGTGTGGCTTGACCGTGCGCGGCTTTGGCGCACTGGATGCCATGTCCGATGCCCCGTGTAATCCCATGAGCGTCAATCGCAATGGGATCAATATCGGTGAGGCCGCAGCCCTGTTTTTGTTATCGCGCACACCGTCAGAGTTGGCGGTAACCGGCGCCGGTGAAAGCTCTGATGCGCACCATATCTCAGCGCCAGATCCCGAGGGTGTAGGTGCCGAGCGGGCACTGCGCGCGGCCCTCGCGGATGCCGCGCTACCCGCCGAGGCGGTGGGCTATATCAATTTGCATGGGACGGCTACACAGCTGAATGATAAAATGGAGGCCCACGCCATAGCGCGAGTTTTTCCAGCGAGCGTGCCCTGTAGTTCCACCAAACCGTTTACCGGCCATACCCTCGGTGCTGCAGGAGCATTGGAAGCCGGTATTTGTGCGCTTGCCTTGCAGGGCGAACAATTGCCGCCGCATTATTGGGATGGTCAGGCGGATGCGGCCTTGCCACCGCTCAATTTGGTCAGTGCTCGGGCCGCGAGCAGCGGGTGGGCGGCCGGTGATAGGCATGTGCTCAGTACATCCTTTGCCTTTGGTGGCAACAATATCGCCCTGCTGTTGTCGGCAGTGGCGAAGGCAGAGTAGGTCGTCTTATGGAAAATTTAACGGCGTTTATTGCGAATGCCCAGGGTGAGCCCTCTGCTTGGCCGCTGCTCGAACTGGTACCGCACGATAAGCCCATGAGTTTGCTCGATGAAGTGGTGCGCGTGGCGCCCGGTGAATTGTTGGCACAGGTTACGCTGCACCGCGACAGCGTGTTTGCCGAAGCCGAGGGAGTGCCGGCCGTTATTGGTATTGAGTACATGGCGCAAGCTGTGGCCGCGTGCGCGGGCCACGCGGCGCTGTCAGTGGGCGGCAAGGTGCAGCTCGGTTTTTTAGTGGGCACGCGTCGCTACCGCAGCAACTGCGCGTTTTTTCCATTGAATGAAACCTTGTGGGTGCACGTTAAAGAATTGGTACAGGGCGACAACGGCCTGAGTGTTTTCGAATGCCGTATCCGCTCAGAGCGCGTGGATATCAGTGCAAATTTAAATGTTTTTCAGCCTGAAGATCCGGCGCAATTTTTAGCGCAAGCGGATGCCTAGGGCCAGTTAAGTTGGTAGAAAAAGTTATGTCGAACACGGTGTTAGTAACGGGTTCCAGCCGCGGTATAGGTGCGGCCATTGCGCTGCGCCTCGCGCGCTCAGGATTTGATTTGGTGTTGCATTGCCGCTCGGGCCGTGCCGATGCCGAACAGGTAAAGACGCAGGTTGAAGCGTTGGGGCAAAAGGCCCGCATTGTTCAATTTGATATTGCCGAGCGCGCACAGGTGCGCGAAGTATTGCTGGCCGATATCGAGGCCAATGGCACCTACTATGGCGTGGTGTGCAACGCGGGCGTCAATCGCGATACCGCGTTTCCCGCCATGACTGACGACGATTGGGACCAAGTGGTGCACACCAATCTCGATGGTTTTTACAACGTTTTGCAACCGTTGACCATGCCCATGGTTCGCCGCCGAAAGCCTGGCCGCATCGTGGTAATGTCGTCGGTGTCTGGCGTTATGGGCAATCGAGGCCAAGTCAATTACTCTGCCGCCAAGGCGGGATTAATTGGTGCTGCCAAGGCCCTAGCACTGGAGTTGGCCAAGCGAAAAATCACCGTCAATTGTGTTGCGCCGGGCTTGATTGAAACTGAAATGGTCACCGATGAAGTGGCCGAGCAGGCGTTAAAAATGATTCCCGCACAGCGGCTCGGCCAAGTGAATGAGGTGGCGGCGGCGGTAGACTTTTTAATGTCCGAAGATGCGGGCTATATTACCCGACAAGTTATTTCCGTTAACGGTGGGTTGTGCTGATGAAACGCGTGGTAGTCACTGGCCTGCAAGCCATCTCACCCATCGGCAGTACCTGGAGCGAAGCCAGCGCGCGTTTGGCAAGTGGTGAAACCGGGGTGCGCTACGTCACCGACTGGGATAAATACCACGGGCTTAATACGCGCTTAGGCGGCCCGGCAAATTTCGAAACGCCCAGTCACTATGGACGCAAAGCCCTGCGCAGTATGGGGCAAGTCGCCGTGATGGCCACTCGCGCAACTGAGTTGGCGTTAGAGCAGGCGGGGCTACTGGGTGAAGCCGATATTCAAAATGGCAGCATGGGTGTGTCCTACGGTTCATCGAGTGGTAGCACCAGCGCCTTTGTGGACTTCGGTCGCATGCTAATCGAAGAGGACACTGGCGGCTTAAACGCCAACTCCTACATCAAGATGATGGCCCATACCGCACCGGTGAACTTGGGTGTGTTTTTTGGATTGAAGGGCCGTGTCTATACGACGTCTAGCGCCTGTACTTCCGGCAGCCAAGGTATTGGCTATGCCTATGAGGCCGTGCGCGCTGGCCAACAGCGCTACATGGTGGCCGGTGGCGCGGAAGAGTTGTGCGCTACGCAAGCGGCAGTGTTCGACACGCTATTTGCCACCAGTGTAAAAAACGACACGCCACACTTGTCGCCGCGGCCTTTTGATCGGGATCGCGACGGCTTGGTGATTGGCGAGGGTGCCGGCACGTTGATCTTGGAAGACTTAGATTCTGCCCGTGCGCGTGGCGCCAAAATTTATGCGGAAGTGGTGGGTTATGGCACCAATGCAGATGGCTCCCACGTCACTCAGCCAAATTCAGACACCATGGAAATCGCCATGCGCTTGGCGTTGGCTGATGCCAAACTGCAGCCCCAAGACATCGGTTACATTTCCGCCCATGGCACTGCCACCGACCGCGGCGACGTGGCGGAGTCGGCGGCGACACACCGTGTGTTTGGCAATCGCACGCCCATCAGCTCACTCAAAAGTTTTACGGGCCATACGCTCGGCGCCTGCGGAGCCATCGAGGCGTGGGCGGCGATTCATCAAATGAATCAGGGCAGTTTTCACCCCACCGCCAATCTCGAAAACCCAGACCCAGAATGCGCCGATTTGGATTACCTTCAACATCAGATGCGTGCGATTGATACCGAGTACGTGATGTCGAATAATTTTGCCTTCGGCGGTATCAATACCAGTTTGATTTTTAAACGCTGGGTGCAGTAGCCGTCTAGACCCATAAAAAAAGCCGCACATGTGCGGCTTTTTTTATGGGAGGGTAACACCCGTTAAACGCGCAACCGCTCGGCAATACAAAAGGCCATTTCCAACACTTGATCGCCGTTCAAACGCGGGTCGCATTGGGTGCGGTAGCAGTTCGCCAAATCGCTATCGCTGATTTGGTAGGCGCCGCCAGTGCACTCGGTGACATGCTGGCCGGTCATTTCTAGATGAATTCCACCGGGCTCTTGGCCCTCGGCGCGCAGTACCGCGAAGAAGCTATTGATCTCGGTGAGGATGTCGTCAAAGGAGCGGGTTTTGTAACCGCTGGTGGCTTTGACGGTGTTGCCGTGCATGGGATCCGAAGACCAGACTACGCGCCGCCCCTCGGTGTTGATGCGCCTTGCCAAGGCGGGCAATTTTTCCGCGAGGTTGTTGGCGCCCATGCGCGTAATCAGTGTTAAGCGGCCGGGAATATTGTCGGGGTTGAGCGCGTCGATCAACGCGATCAATTCGTCGCCCTGCATGCCGGGCCCCACTTTAACGCCGATGGGGTTGTGGATACCGCGGAAAAATTCCACGTGCGCAGCGTCTAACTGCCGGGTGCGCTCGCCGATCCACAGCATGTGCGCCGAACAGTTGTACCAGTTGCCGGTCAGGCTGTCTTTGCGGGTCAGCGCCTGCTCGTAGTTGAGCAGCAACGCTTCGTGTGACGTGTACAAATGGGTGGCGTGCAGCGGCGGAGTGTTGTCGGAATTAACGCCACATACGGCCATAAATGCCAGCGCATCTTGAATGCGTTCGGCCACTTGTAAATAGCGCTCGCGCAGTGGATTGGCCTCGGCGAAATCGAGATTCCACTGATTCACCTTGTGCAAATCGGCGAGACCGCCGGTGGCGAAAGCACGCACTAAATTGAGCGTGGCGGTGGATTGGTGATAGGCCTGCAGCATGCGCGTTGGATCGGGCACGCGCGCCAGCTCGGTAAAATCCAACTGATTGACGATGTCGCCGCGGTAAGCGGGCAGGGTGACGCCGTCGATGGTTTCTGTATCAGCGGAGCGCGGCTTGGCGAATTGGCCCGCCATGCGCGCCACTTTAATGACCGGTTTGCGACCGGAGTAAGTGAGCACCACCGCCATTTGCAATAGCACCTTAAAGGTGTCGCGAATGCTAACGGCGGAAAAATCCGCAAAGCTCTCGGCACAGTCACCGCCCTGCAACAAAAACGCTTCGCCTTCGCAGGCGCGTGCGAGTTGATCTTGCAGGTCGCGCGCTTCCTGGGCAAATACCAAGGGCGGCATTTTGGCCAGTTGGGCTTCCACGGCCGCGAGGGCGGCCGCGTCTGGGTAGGTGGGCTGCTGGTGGATCGGCATTGATCGCCAGCTGTCCGGGCTCCAGGGTTTCATTGGTGTCCTTATTTCTTCAGTACCGCGACGATGGATTCCGCCAGGTAGTCCACATTGGCCAAGCTGATGCCGGCAATGTTGATGCGGCTGGAGTCTACCAAATAAATGCTGTAGTCGTGCACCAAGCTGTGAACTTGTTCTTTATTGATGCCCAAGAACGAAAACATCCCCGATTGGCGCTCGATAAAACTGAAGTCGCCCTCGGCACCTTTTTCCTGCAGTTTTTGGTTTAGCAGTGCGCGCAAGGATTTGATGCGCTCGCGCATTTCTGCCAGCTCCTTGTGCCAGGTGGCGGTTAGGTTGGGGCTGCCTAAAATGGTTTCTACAATGGCGCTGCCGTGGTTGGGTGGCATGGAATACATGCCGCGCACCAAGCTGAATAAATTGCTCTGGCCTTTATCGGCGTCGGCAGAACTTGCGTACATGATTGATAGCGCACCGGCGCGTTCGCGGTAGAGGCCGAAATTTTTGGAGCAGGAGCTAGAGACAATCATCTCCGGCACTGTGTCGGCCAGCAGGCGAATGCCGTAGGCGTCTTGGTCCAGCCCCTCGCCAAAGCCTTGATATGCCATGTCGATGAAGGGGGTGAAGCCATTTTGTAAGGCCAATTCGGCAATGGCCTGCCACTGGTCTTGACTCAGATCTGCGCCGCAGGGGTTGTGGCAGCAGCCGTGTAGCAAAACCAAATCGCCCTTGGTAACGTCCTTTAGGGTGTCCATCATGGCGCTGAAGTTCACGCGTTTGGTGGCGTGGTCGTAATAGGGGTAGGTCTTGATGGCCAGCCCTGCATTGCCCAGTAAGGGAATGTGATTGGCCCAGGTGGGGTCAGACACCCACACAGTGGCGCTTGGGTTTGCCTTTTTGATGAGCTCGGCGGCATTGCGCAGGGAGCCGCAGCCACCGGGTGTTTGAATAGTGCGCACGCGCCCGGCGCTGACGGCGGCGTGATCGGCGCCAAAGATAAGCGCTTGTAGCAATTCGTTAGCGGCGGCGGAACCCGGTGGGCCAATGTAGACCTTGGAGGTCTCGCGATTGTGGTATTCCACCTCGGCCTGCTTAACGGCCTTTAACACGGGCGTATTGCCCTGTTCGTCTTTGTAAACGCCGACGCCCAGATCAATCTTTTTGGGGTTGGTGTCTGCCTGGTAGGCGGCAGACAGGCCTAGAATTGGGTCGGCGGGGAGCGCGGTCAAACCTTCAAACATCTTGGGTCTCCTGAAGACTGGCGGGATTTACGTTGTGTTTTTCCCACTGTTGTACGCGTTTCATCAATTTATTGGTGATCTGTTTCAGGGCGCGCTGGTCGTCTTCGCTCAGTTGGTTGAGCAAATCCTGTTCGTAGCATCGCGCCAGCGGAATAATGCGCTGGTAGATGTCGCGCCCTTTGGGTGTAAGGGTCAAAAGCGACCGTCGCCGGTCGTCGGGGTCTAGCTCGCGATGAATACATTCCATCTCGAGCAGGCTGGCTACCGCGCGGCTGATGGCCACTTTATCCATGGCCGTGCGGCTGACCAAATCCGCTGCGGTGAGATTATCCTCAAGGCCCAACACAGCCATGACTCGCCACGCCGGTATGGTCAGATGAAACCGGCTGGAATAGGCCTCGGCAATGGCATAGGAAATGCGATTGGCGAGAATGGAAAGTTTGTAGGGCAGAAAATCTGCCAACTGCAACTGAGTTGCGTCGTTCTTCTCTGTGGTCATATTACCGTGCAGCCGTGTTGTGGTTGCCAATCGGGGGGCACAATGGTTTCATATGTAACCTTGTCATGCAATCATCGTCATGACGAGATTGGGGCACGGGTAGACCGCGCTGCGGCAACGCGATTGAGCCCGTGACCGTATTCAATCTGTACCGGTTAACGCGGTGTGGAACTATAACAATATTAATGACACCACCAATCAGCCACCGTGCCGATTGATGCACAGGAGTTCAGCATGAATGCAGATGCGTTTGTTCCACTGCAGTTTGAGCGGTTGCCCGAAGACCAGATGTGCCAAGAGGCCCGCGCATTCTACCAGAGGATGCGTCTGCGGCGCAGCGTGCGCGACTTCGCACCAGATCCGGTGCCAAGAGAAGTGATAGAGCAGGCGCTACTTGCGGCCGGCACGGCCCCGAGCGGCGCCAACAAACAACCTTGGCACTTCGCCGTGGTGACCGACCCCGCCATTAAGCGCGACATTCGTATAGCCGCCGAGGCCGAAGAGCGCGAGTTCTACCAGCGCCGCGCACCGCAAGAATGGCTGCAAGATTTGGCGCCCCTAGGCACTGACGATCAAAAGCCGTTTTTAGAAACCGCGCCAGTGTTGATTGGCATTTTTTTACAAAAATTTAATGCCGGTGACGATGGCGGCAAACACAAAAATTATTACACCAGTGAATCGGTGGGTATTGCCACGGGCCTGTTGATTAGCGCATTGCACCTCGCCGGTTTGGCCACCTTAACTCACACGCCCAGCCCCATGAGGTTTTTGAACACCATTTTAAAGCGCCCCTCTGATGAGCGGCCGTACATCTTATTGGTGGTGGGCTATCCCGCGGCGGGAGTGACTGTGCCCAATATCACGAAGCAGCCGCTGGCTAATATCAGCAGTTTTTTTGACCCTGAACCAGCGCAGTAATTTATGCTGTTGGCCATCAATAGGCTATCGGCATGCAACGAGATCTGCGGGCGATCCTGTGACGACGTTGTGTGATTCTTCGAACTTTTTATTTTCGCCTGTGAGCTTAACGCTATGACCTTGACCCTTGCCGATCTAAAAGGCGCAGTAAATCCCTTGGCGCAACACTATGCGCACTTTCGCGTGGCCGAGCGATTGTTGCTCACCGGCCACTCCCATCAAGCCTGGCCAGATTGCAGCTTGGCGGCGCAACAGCAGGCCTGGTTAGATGCCGCCGAACAGGTCGATCAGAAATGGGAAAAAGCCGCGCTCATGGCCGAGCGAGTGCGCGCGGGATTTCGTCGGCTGCTCAACGAGCCCGACGCGGAAATCGCATTGGCACAAAATACCCACGAATTGGTGCTGCGTTTTTTATCCGCATTGGATCTGCAGGCGCGTCCACGCATTGTTACCAGTGATGGCGAATTTCATACGCTGCGCCGTCAGTTGACGCGCTTGCGCGAGGAGGGCGTAGAGATTTTGGTGGTGGCGCAGTACCCGGCCAATACCTTTAGCGAGCGCTTGGCCAAGGTGGTCAACAAAAATACCGCTGCGGTAATGGTGTCGCAGGTTTTCTTTAATTCCAGTCGAATAGTCGACGACTTTCACGCGGTGGCGCAGCAGTGCGAGTACATGGGTGCACTGCTGTTGGTGGACATGTATCACTCGCTCAATGTGCTGCCTGTCAACGTGCATAATTTGGGCTTAGACAGCGCCTTTATCGTTGGCGGCGGTTACAAATACTGCCAGCTGGGTGAGGGCAATTGCTTTATGCGCGTGCCGCCCCAATGCGAATTGCGGCCCGTTAACACCGGTTGGTACGCCGAATTCGAGCTGTTGTCTGAGCAGCCGGATGATCAGGTGCACTATGGGGCGGGGGCCGCGCGTTTTGCCGGCTCAACCTATGACCCCACAAGTCATTATCGCGCCGCGCGCGTGTTTGATTTTTTTGAGGCGCAGGGATTAACGCCTGAATTGTTGCGCAGTATCAGCCAGCACCAGCTGGCGGTATTGGCCACCGCGTTTGAGGCGTTAAATTTGCCCGATGCCGAAATCAGTTTGGACCATGCGTTGGCGCTGTCTGAACGCGCTGGCTTTTTGGTAGTGCAAACGCCACACGCCATGCGTTTGTGTGAGCTGTTACGGCAGCGTAAGGTCTACACGGACGCGCGCGGCGATGCACTGCGTTTTGGACCTGCGCCCTATCTTGCGGATCATCAATTGCGCACAGCGATGCAGGCGTTGGGCGAGGCCTATCAACAATTGTGAGTAAGTTGTGGCCCTAACAAAAATCCCGGCCTTGGCCGGGATTTTTGTTAGGGCTTAAAAATGTCTTCAATGGGTTTGCCAAAAAAGCTTCCGATTTTAAAGGCCAGCGGTAGACTGGGATCGTACTTACCGGTCTCGATGGCATTGACGGTCTGCCGTGAAACCGCTAATGCCTCCGCCAACTGCGCCTGTGAAATGCCGCCTTGGGCGCGCAATTCTTTGAGCAAGTTGTTCATCGGTAGCTCCGTGCAACGAATGGCGTGGCTAGCCCCCATAGGCCCACCATAAAGGGCAGAATCCAAATGAGTGGCAGGTGTGGATAGCCAATGTTTTCTAGGAAGCCGTAGCTAAATGTGCCAATGGCCGTCACCAAAAAGCTAATGCCTAAGCTGTTGAGCTGGATGCGCAATTGCAGTTCATCTAGGCGGTTAAATTCCCGCAAAATGGTGACTGCGGCGAAAATGGCTGGAATTACGGGCAGTATCGCCACCAACGCAGCGACTGGGGATTCTGGATTAATTTTTAAATAATAGGTGCTCGCAAATATCGTCACTACGTAGGCCATCATGGCCATGCCAAATTCGCGCTTGTATTGAGGGCTGCACAACATAACTTGTCTCCTTGTTTTAGATGTGTAAAGCGTGCTTTACATGGCTAACTGTAGGTGACCTAGTTATTTGTGTCAAGGACGCTTTACATATTTTTTGTTGGAGTGGGGCGCAGCATTTTAATCAGTGGGTTTGACAGGCTTTAATGCGCGCGGCGGCTTTATCAAGCCAAGGTTGGTCACTGTCACCTGTGGGGTCCCAAGCGTTCTCCTGCTCTAGCACGCTGCGCCATTGATTGAGCGCATCGGTGGGGCGGTTGGATTGGCTCAATAGCTCTCCTAGGTGGTATTTCACCAGTGCTGTGGCGTGGTAGTCACTGAGGGCGGTAAATTCTTTGAGCGCCGCCTCGCGTTCCCCCAATTCGAACAGACTGCGCGCATAGAGCACGTGGCCGATTTTGGACTGATAGTCTGGGTTAGCTGCAATCAAATCCTCCAGCGTCTGACGGCAGGCTGGGTAATCCTGCCCACCAAATTGCGCGCGCGCCAAGCCTTCGAGTAGCAGTGGGTCGCTTGCGTATTGGCCCTTGAGTGCGCGCGTATAAAACCCAATCGCCTCCTCAAACAAGCCCTTGTTCATACACTCCTCCGCCATGGTGATGAGGTTTTTGGTGGTCTCATTGCGGCGCAATTGGCCTTGTGCCTGTTTTAGGTTGCGGTGCGGGTCGGTGATGTCCACCATCTTTTTGCGCAGCGTTTGGGCCTGTGCGCTGCGGCGCCACTCGGGCATTAGCTCGAGCAACAGGTAGGCCAGTCCGCCAATGAGCGGAGCCATGAGCAATACCCATATCCACAATCGATCGCGTCCGGTTTTGATAACGTGAATGACCAGCGCTACCTGAACAGCGATGGCGAGAACAAAAAATGGCATGGCGGGCCCCTTGCGGCATGGCGATGTGAAGCGGCCAGTATAGCGAGTGGGCACGAGCACTGCGCGCACCATCAACTTTGGTAGCGGCATGGGATATACTCGGTGCCTTTCTCACACCTCTAAGATAGATGACACGCCATGACCGACACCCGCAGATTGTGGAGCGAGGCCGTCAACCGGCTTGAGCCCTATGTGCCCGGCGAACAGCCCAAGGCCCAGAAGCTGATCAAACTCAATACCAATGAAAATGCGTTTCCGCCGTCGCCAGCGGTACATCGCGCCTTAACCGCCGCCGAAGTGGATCGTTTGCGCCTGTATCCCGACCCCAATTCGCAAAAGCTCGTTAATACCTTGGCCGATTATTATTGCCTGACGCCCGATCAAGTATTTGTGGGCAACGGTTCGGATGAAGTGTTGGCGCACGCGTTTTATGCATTTTTTCAACAGGCCCAGCCGCTACTGTTCCCCGATGTTAGCTACAGTTTTTACCCCGTATACTGCAACCTCTACGATATCCGTTTTCAAAAAGTGCCGCTGCGTGAAGATTTTAGTTTGGTGGTGGATGATTATTTGCAGCCCAATGGCGGCATCATCTTCCCGAATCCCAATGCGCCCACCGGTATGGCAATTCCCTTGGCCGATATTCGTCGCTTGTTAATCGCCAACCGCGACAGCGTGGTGCTCATCGACGAGGCCTATGTGGATTTTGGTGCTGAATCCGCCGTGAGTTTAATCAATGAATTCGACAATTTATTGGTGGTGCAAACCACATCGAAATCTCGCTCGTTGGCCGGGCTGCGCTTGGGGTATGCGTTGGGCTCGGCGGGATTGATCGAGGCACTGGGGCGCGTTAAAAACAGTTTTAACTCCTACCCAGTGGATCATTTAGCTGAAGTTGCCGCGGTCGCTGCGTTTAACGACGACGACTACTTTCAGAACGCCTGCACGCAGGTAATCGCCACGCGCGCTTACACAGTGGCTGAGTTAAAGGCATTGGGTTTTGACTTGTTGCCCTCGCAGGCCAATTTTGTGTTCGCAAAACCACAGGGCCAGTCGGCCAAGGCGGTCTTTGATGCCTTGCGCGAGCGTTCGATTATCGTGCGCTATTTCGATAAGCCCCGCATTGGGGACTACTTGCGAATAAGCATTGGTGCTCAGTCGGATATGGAGGCGTTAATAGCTGCCCTTAAGGACATTGCGCCCCACTGAGTGAAAAACTGCTCAATCGCACGACCGTAGTTTCAGCTATGGTTTGTGGCCATTGAGGCAATAGGTGGATACCAAAGAGCATAACAATAATGAATCATTTCAAAATGCACCTGCTCTGGTTGGCGCCGGTGTTGGGTGCGCTACTTGCGTATGTCATGGGGGCCTATGGTTGGCAAACGCCGGCCTGTTTAACCGCGGGTTTGACCCTGGTGTGTGGCCTGTGGTGGATTTTTGAGCCCATCCCCATTCCGATTACGTCACTCATTCCGCTCGGCATTTTTCCACTGCTCGGTATTTTAAATGGCGAGCAGGTCGCGCAGGCCTATGGTTCGCCGTTGATTCTATTACTGGCCGGTGGCGCAATGCTGTCGAAGGCGATGGAAAAAAGCGGTGCGCACCAACGCCTGGCCATGGCCATGGTCCGCTTGTGCGGTGGTAGCAGCTATCGGCGCTTGGTGTTTGGGTTTATGTTGGCCAGCGCATTTCTGTCCATGTGGATTTCCAATACGGCGACAGTGCTTATGTTGTTGCCCGTTGCGCTGGCGGTGATCGAGCGGGCACACGACAAGCAGTTTTCAATTCCATTGCTATTGGGCATCGCCTATGCCGGCAGTATTGGCGGTTTGGGCACGCCTATCGGAACGCCGCCCAATGTCATTTTTCTGCAGGTTTACGCAGATTCGACGGGCGAAACCATTTCATTTTTGGGTTGGATGATGAAAGCCTTGCCTGTGGTCGTGGTGCTGTTGCCGTTGGCCGCGTGGTGGTTAACGCGCAATTTATCCGCTGGTGCAGAATTAACACTGCCGCAACCCACCCAGTGGCGCACCTCAGAGAAGCGCGTGCTGTGGGTGTTTGGACTAACGGCCTTGGCATGGATGACGCTGACTGAACCTAGCGGCGGCTGGAAGGCGTGGCTGGATTTGCCCACTGCCAACTACGCTGCGGTGGCCTTTACCGCGGTGATCGCGCTGGCTATGTTGCCCGACGGTGAAGGCGGCCGACTGCTCGACTGGGAGCACGCCAGCAAAATTCATTGGGGAGTATTGATTCTATTTGCCGGGGGTATCGCGCTGGCTTCTGCGTTTACCGCCACGGGATTGTCTGCGGCCATTGGCGCAAAACTCGGTGCACTTGCGCATATTCCCGTGTGGTTGTTGGTGCTGTGCGTGGCGTTAACCGTCACATTTTTAACGGAAATCACGAGCAATACCGCCACCGCCACCCTGTTAATGCCCATACTGGCCGCTGCCGCCATCGGCGCCAACATTGATCCTTTGTTGTTGATGTTGCCCGCGGCACTCTCAGCCAGTTGTGCATTCATGTTGCCGGTTGCCACGGCACCTAATGCCATCGTTTTTGGTACCGGTGAATTTACCGTCGCACGCATGGCGCGGGAAGGTTTTGTCATTAACTTGATGGGCGCGGCTGCTATCACCGCAGTGCTCGTTGCAATGCAGTAATGGCCTGTGGCCCATTTAAGAGAGTGAGATGAAGCAAACCGCCATCGGACGCTGGGTCGCGAGTGCCCTATTGTTATTGTTTGTTGCAGAGCCACTGTCCGCGCAATCGTGGTGGGATGAGGTGAGCTCACAGGTGGGGGCCGCGGCGCAACAGGTATCGAAGCAATTAGATGCCTGGCATTCAGATGCGCCGCAACAGCCTGTGGCGAGAGGCAAGGGGCTGCCGGTTGATGGAATAAACGGTGTTCAATACACAGTGTTTGTGGAGCCCATCTTTAATGCCGAGATACTTATTGTGCAGGCCGGGATGGCCAATACCCAAACCGTGGTATTGATCCACGGTCTGGGGCAAAGCGGACACTTGGATTGGCGCCATCAAATCGCGTTACTCGCGCAAAATTATCACGTGTTGGCGTTGGACTTACCGGGCTTTGGTTATTCGGGCGTCCCTGAAGGTCGCTATAGTCCAACCAACTATGCTGCCGTTGTGAAAGCCGCAGTGGACAAATTCAGCAAAAACACCCCGATAATCGTCGGGCACTCCATGGGCGGCGCCGTGAGTTTGCGCTACGCAGCGCAATATCCCAGTCAGTTGCGGCGGTTGGTGTTGGTTGATGCCGCGGGAATTCTCGAGCGCACTGCGTTTGTAAAACACATGGGCTATGCCGGCGTGGGTGATGAGGCGTGGCCAACAGAACTCCGCGCTGCCATGGCGAAGCTAAAAGATTTTGGTGGATCGCTGGTTGAGTGGGGTACATTTAACGATCCAACCACCGAATTACAGCGCAGCAATATGGCGTGGCGCATGCTGATGACGAATGCGCCGAATACCAATGCCGGCTTAAGTTTGGTGAATGAAAACTTTGCTAACGCTGTGTTCGAAGTGCAAGTGCCTACAAATCTTATATGGGGTGCGAGGGACAATGTGGCACCCTTGAGAACGGGCAAGCTGTTAGCTGCGCAGATGCCGCGCGTAAATTTACACATATTGCCTGACGCTGGGCACGTGCCTATGGTCAGTCATTCTGCGCAATTTAATGACATCCTCATGCAGGTGTTGCTAACTGAACCGCCAGCGGCCACCCACAAGTCCTCGTTGATGCCTGGCACTCGAGATCTGCATTGCAAGGGTGAAGCCTCTCGGCGTTATAGCGGTCAATATCGACACATCGTCATTGAAAACTGTACCAATATTGAATTGCACAATGTCAGCGCAGAATCTCTGACAATCAAACATTCGTTGGTCGTCGCAGAAGACATGCACATCGCATCGACCGGCACGGCACTGTCTTTGACCGAGTCGGTGCTCACAATGACCAACGCTGAGATTAACGCAGTCATCGGTATATCGTTGGAAGCTAGCCGTTTAGATGCGGCGGGTCTGCAATTGCGCGCTAGAAATATCGCCGTCAGGGCGGGCACGAAATCCCGGTTGGTGGCCTCGGTCAGCCAGGTGACATCGCCGGCCTATTCGGGGGTACTTCATGGCAGTTTTGATTTGTCCGCGCAATTGTTGTTTTCTACGGACAAATAGTTCTCTAAATTGTTATAACCGTAATCAAATAGACAGCGTGTTAATACACAAGGAAGCGCCATGCGGCAACATGTTTCGAAATTTTTAGTTGCTGGTTTCCTAGCGCTTCAGACAATTGCGGTGCAGGCCCAAGTCACATTGGTGTTTGCTGGGGTGGCATCTGGCCAGGGTCAAGTGGCAATCAGTGTGTGGGATTCAGCAGGCAGCTACTTAAAGCGGCCCTATTTAGCCAAGCGCTTTTCTGTGGGCACTGTGATTGATGGTGAATTGCAGGTTCTACTGCAGGAACCTTTACCCAAATTTTGCGTAGTCAGTGCCTATTACGATAAAAACAACAACGGCGAACTCGACACTAATTGGCTCGGCGTACCGCTGGAGGCGGTGGGCACAACCAATGATGCGCAGGGCAAGTTCGGTCCACCCAGCTATGCTGCAGGTTTGGTAGAAATCACGGGTGGCGCACAGGTATTACATATTCCATTGCGATATGTTTTAGGCGATTAGTGCACCCCACTTCCTGCACAGTCGATGACCTTGATTAATTTTCTGATTTGCAGTGTGGTAAAGGTTAGCGTTAAATCAATGGGGGTGTCTGAGCTGGCTATCGGTATTACGTAGTCGTTGCTTTAAATAACACACAATTTGAGTGTTTAATGAAAACAATAATTCGAAATGTTTTTGCGTTGGTGGGTGGGCTAGTTTTTGGCAGTGCAGTGAATATGGGGCTGATCATGGCGGGTAGTGCTTTGGTGCCACCGCCTGCGGGTGTGGATACGTCCAATATGGACGCGCTGGCGGCTGCTCTACCCCTATTTCAGCCCGAGCACTTTGTTTTTCCATTTTTAGCCCATGCGATCGGCACCTTGGCGGGCGCCGCATTGGCGGTAAACATTGCAGCCTCGCACAAATTTGTCTTTGCCATGGTGGTGAGCGTCGCTTTTCTTGCAGGCGGTGTAACCAATGTGATCATGCTGCCGTCACCCCTTTGGTTTAGCATCTTGGACTTAGTGGTGGCCTATCTACCTATGGGCTTGCTAGCCTATAAATTGTTCGCGCCCAAGGCGCCGGACTAATGCCTTAGGGTGTCCCTATCATTTACGGTAATTGAAAAAAGGATTTAATGATGAAAGAAATCAAGGGCGATTTTTCTGTACAGCTGACGCCTCAAATGGAAGACCCCGTGCCGGTGGGGCGACTCCTTATCGACAAAACCTACACTGGCCCCTTGTCTGGTTCGGGAAAAGGTCAAATGCTCAGCAAGCGCACCGCGCAGGAGGGCTCAGCGGGCTACGTAGCACTGGAAGAGTTTGTGGGTGAGGTTGAGGGAAAGGCAGGCAGCTTTACCTTAATGCACGTCGGCGTCATGTCCGGTGGCCATTCGGAATTAAAGGTGCAGATTGTGCCCGACTCAGGCGCGGAAGCATTGGCGGGAATTTCGGGCGCTATGGAAATTGACATTGCCGACGGCAAGCACAGCTATCGATTCAGCTATTCGCTGCCGGAGTGAGGCGTTGGCGAGGGCGGCAACCGTAATTAACGGGTTAACGAATTAACGGGTTCGCTGCTTTAGCTTTGGGTCTAGTATCACCATCTAGAGAACTAACGGGGGTCAATTGTGAACATAGTTAATGTGAAACCTGCCTTATTGCTTTGCGGTTTTTTGTCGGCCACCTGTTTTGGTGCAACTCCGTGTAGCTCACTGACGGCGCTGGAGGGCTTGGTAGGTGTTTGGGAGTCGCGCAGCGGCGATCAATTGTTTCGCGAGCGCTGGACACAGGTCAGTGAGGATACGTTTGAAGGGCAGGGCGAGGCCTACACTGAGAATGCACCGCAGAGCTCGGAGTCGCTGCGACTGCTGAGTATGTCCAATCAAGTCTTTTACCTCGCCAAAGTAAACCACAATCCGCTGCCGGTTGCCTTTGTCTTGTCATCCTGTGCGGCCAACACCTTTGTATTTGAAAATAGCGGTCACGACTTCCCTAAACAAATCACCTATAGATTGACCGGGGACGCTCAATTGAGCGTGCATGTGAGTGACGGTAAGGACAAAGGTTTCACGCTCGATTTTATTCGAGCAGGCAATCACTGAGTCATACCGCTGATCTGAACGGCGGGGCGCTGGTTGCGTTGGTTCGGCTCGATCCTATTAATGTGCGGTCACCCATATCGTCCGACCGGACACTTAGCGTCCGTCAATATTGAATAATCAGGTTTTATCTCACCGCTTTTGCGCGCTTTTGTGCTGAAGTCCCCGTAATCCCACCTTATTAACGATTGGCATGAATGCTGCAATACGCTCAATGGCGCGGTGAAGTAGATTTACCGTGCAGCGCTGCGAACTCTGGATGCAGCGCGCATTATTTTGCTGCCGATAGTTATAGGGATGTCCGTATGGGAATTCGCGAAGCGCGCCTCACCAGTTTGCTACCGAAAAGATTCGGCTTGCTCATGCTGTGTGTATTTGCGGCTTGTTTAGGGTTGGTTCATTTTGACGAGCAGCTCTCGCAATGGCATCAGGATCAGCGGCAGGACGCCGTGGTATACCGTATCGAAACCGGCATTTTCAGTCGCATGCAGCGTCGAGTGTCTAGCCGCGAGCAAGGCGTGAGTCGTTCACCTGCTCGCTGTTCCCGCCCTGGGTGAGTGCGCGCTTTATGCACACATAGTTTCGCAATGCGTTTTCCTGCATCGCAGCCGCTGGCTGCATTGATGTGCTGTTAGAACCTTCCTGCGTTTCGTATTTTTCGCTGGCCAATCTGTCTTTTGTTCGTCGCACTTTTGAAAGCGGAGTCGCTTTTCACTGCTGCGAAAAGTGTCCGCAGCGGACACTTATCCGGTGCGCGGACACAATGTGGGCCCTAGCGGACACTGCAGGTGATATGGCTACGGTCAGAAATGTTTCTATCTCATTGTTTTTATTAGTTAATTTTATTCTGGCACAGCGCGTGCATTGACACTGCAAAGAGCCAGTTTTGGCAAAGTGGATAAGGCAATAACTATGAAATGGAATCTTGCAACGGCATGCGTATCAATTGTCGCCTTGGGTATGGCCTTCAATAGCTGGGCCGATGCACTAACCGAGCAAATGCGCGCGCTCGATGCGCAACTCTTCGACAGTTTCAATCGATGTGCGGAGCCAGCCCAGTTAGCCAAGCACGGCAGCTTTTTTGCCGTTGATGTTGAGTTCTACCACGACCAAGGCGGGGTGACCTGGGATAGAGCGTCCATGCTCGCCAATACCCGCGACAACGCTTGCGGTAACTACACCCGACACATTCAGGCTGAAACTTTTCAGGCATTTCCGATCGCAAACTTTGGCGCAATCACGCGCGGTGTGCACGGTTTTTGTAAGCGGGGCGCCGATGGCTGTGAGGGGCAGGCCGACTTCGTAATCGTGTGGCGGCAGCAGCCCGAGGGCTGGCGCGTCACTCGCGTATTGAGTTTCGCCCATCGCGCCACATCGCAAGGTGCAGCACCGCAGCGCACGGAATCTGTGATAAACGCATCTCAGGCAACAGGAGCTAGCCAATGATTCGCGATACCAGCGGTCAGGATCGGGTATTGGCCCCCAGTCGACGTCAACAGCTGCGCCCGTTGTTGTTGCTCGGCGTGGGTGTGTTGTGCGTCAGTGGTTTAGTGTGGGCAGGGCTCGGCGGTGGTGGTGCAAGCAAATCAATGGCAGCCGACGAATTACGCTTTTCCCGATTGACGCAAGGCACCTTGGTGCGCGACGTGGCCACCAGCGGAAAAATTGTTGCCGCTAATGCCCCCATTTTATACAGCACGGAGGCGGGCGTGGTGACGCTGTTGCGCAACCCCGGCGACACTGTCGCGCAAGGAGATGTGCTGGCCATCGTCGACAGCCCTGAATTGGCCAACGCGTTGCAACAGCAACAATCGGTATTGACGGGTATGGAAGGCGAGCTGGCGCGCGCAAAACTCAATGCCCGCCGCGATCAGCTAAAGGCCAACCAAGCCTTGGATATGGCGGCGGTGGATCGCGATGCGGCGCAGCGGGAAAATCGACGCGCCGAGCAGCTTATGGTGAACAACCTCATCAGTAAAATGGATTTAGAGAAAAGCAAAGACGATTTGTACAAAGCCCAACTGTTATTTGAGCACGCAAAGCAAGAAGCGCAGCTCACCAAAGATACCTTGAGTTTTGAGCTTGAAAATAAAGCGCTAGAAGTCGAGCGTCAGCAGTTGGTTATTGCCGAGTTGCAGCGCAAAGTTGCGGCCCTAAATATAACTGCCCCGATGGACGGCATTATCGGCAACTGGCTAACCGAGCAAAAAGCCCGCTTGGCAGCCAGCCAGCCGGTGCTAACGGTGGTGAGCTTGACAGACTTTGAAGCGGAACTTGCGGTGCCAGAAACCTACGCAGATGAACTGGGTTTAGGCATGGACGTGGAGCTCAATATAGGTGGCACCACAATTCTGGGGCAGTTGGCATCCCTGTCGCCTGAAGTGCGCAACCGCGAAGTGACTGCGCGGGTGCGCTTTGAACATGACGCTGGGCTGAAGTTGCGCCAAAACCAACGATTGTCGGCGCGCATCTTGTTAGAGCACCGCGCCAATGTGCTGATGGTGTCACGCGGGGCGTTTTTGTCGAGTGGTGGCTCTGTGGCCTATGTCAGACAGGGCAATCGGCTGTTGCGCATTCCAGTAGAGCTGGGCGCGCGCAGTATGAGCCATGTGGAAGTTATTGCCGGCGGCAGCGCGGGCGACGAATGGGTGGTGTCTGATCTGCAGGTGTTCGATGGCGCCAGTGAAGTTCAAGTCAATTAAATTACCAAACGACCGCAACGCGGCCGAATCAATAGGGAAAGCACTATGTTGTCTATGAAGAATATTAGCAAGGTTTACCAGAGCGAGCTGGTGGAGACCCATGCACTAAGGGAATTCAATTTGCAGGTGTCTGAGGGTGAGTTTGTGGTGGTGACGGGGCCATCGGGTTCCGGTAAAACAACCTTTCTCAATGTTGCGGGTTTGTTAGAGGGCTTTAGTCAGGGTGAATACTTGCTTGATGGCGTCGACGTATCAAGCGTGAGCGACAACGAAAGCGCTCGCATTCGCAATGAAAAAATCGGCTTCATTTTTCAGGGCTTTAATTTAATTCCCGACTTGAATCTCGCTGAAAATATCGAGGTGCCACTGCGCTATCGCGGGTTTGACAGCAAAGAGCGCAAGCGCCGCGTCGAGCAGGCACTAGAGCAGGTGGGGCTCGCCTCCAGGCTAAAGCATTTGCCTCCACAACTCTCCGGTGGTCAACAGCAGCGCGTTGCCATTGCCCGGGCCTTGGCTGGCGAGCCCCGATTTCTATTGGCGGATGAGCCCACCGGTAACCTAGATAGCTTGATGGCGCGTCAGGTGATGGAGCTTTTGGAAAATATAAATCAAGCGGGAACCACCATCATCATGGTAACGCACGACCCTGAGCTAGCGCGCCGCGCACAGCGCAACGTGCAAATTGTCGATGGGCAGGTGTGCGACTTTACCTCCTACCAGAAGAGTCGCTCGACGACTTCCACCACTGCTGAACCAGCGTAGGAGGCACTATGTTTTTTTACTATCTCGACATGGGCTGGCGCAGTATTCGTAAGACACCGGTGCTGTCGGCCCTGATGGTGCTGGCGATTTCCATTGGTATCGGTATTACTATTACCTCCCTGAATATTTACCAGGTAATGGCCTTTAACCCCGCTGCCGAGCGCAGCGATCAGTTGCACGCGGTGCAACTGTGGAGTCAGGGGCCGGATACCTGGGATGACTACAGCACCATAATCACTTATCAAGATGCCATGCATCTGCGCACCGGTGCTATTCCGCGCGCGCAGGCGGCGATGTTTCGCACCGGGCAGGCGATTCAAAGCGATAACCCCGATGTGCTACCGGAGTTGCGCAGCGTGCGTGTAACCGACAGCGGGTTCTTTAGTTTATTCAGTGTGCCGTTTTTACACGGTGGCGCCTGGACTGAAGTCGTTGATCAACAGCCGGCCTATGAAATCGTGATCGGCAAGGCCGTTAGTCAAAAGTATTTTGGCAAGGTTAACAGCGTCGGTGAGGTACTTTACCTAAATCGCAAGCCCTATCAAGTTGTGGGCGTTATCGATGACTGGAATCCGTCCCCCAAGTACTACGACCCAACCAATGGATCGTTTAACGATGCTGAGAGTTTGTTCGTACCCTTTTCACTCGCACCGGTTGAGGAGTTTGCGGTGTGGGGCAATACCAATGGATGGCAGTTCGAACCCATGGTGACCTATGGCGATCGCCTTGTCTCTGAAAAATCCTGGGTGCTGTTTTGGGCCGATCTGGCCGACGAACAGGCACGCGAAGATTATCGGGCATGGATTCAAAGTTATATCGAACAACAGCAGGAAATGGGTCGGTTTACCGACACGGCCAAAGCCGACGTGCAGCTCGCGGATGTGGCCAAGTGGCTCGAGGTCAACAAAGTACTGCGCAAGGACAATAAGATTTTGGTGGCTTTGAGTGCATTGTTTTTATGTGTGTGCCTGGTCAATATTCTTGGCTTGCTGCTGACGAAATTTCTCAAGCGCGCGCCCGAAGTGGGGGTGCGTCGGGCCATCGGTGCCAGCCGCAGACAGATTTTTGCCCAGCACATGGTGGAAGTCACGTTGATCGGCTTGCTGGGGGGAGCCTTGGGGCTGTTGTGGGCCTGGGGCTTGCTGCATGTACTAACAGAGCGTTTTCATATGGACGATGCGCTGACCCGGCTCGATGCCACCCTGTGGTTTATCACCCCGAGTATTGCCATGGGTGCGGCCCTGTTGGCCGGACTGTATCCGGCGTGGGTAATTTGTCGGACGCAACCCAGCGTCTATTTGAAGAGCCAATAGGAGGGCTGAGCATGCGCAATATTAAACCGATCATCAGCAGTTTGCTGCGTTCAAAAAGTGGCCCGGTGTTGCTGTTAACCCAGATTGTGTTATCCGTGGCCATTGTTGCCAATGCCAGCTTTATCATCAGTGAGCGCCTGGCATTGATTGATCGCCCCTCCGGTATCGCCGAGGCACAGGTGCTGAGTTTTCGCGTGTACAATTTCGATCCAGCGATGGATTTACGCAAACAGAACCAACAGGATCAGCTGATTCTGCGCGACTTGCCAGGCGTTATCGCCGCCACATCCACCAACATGGTGCCGCTGAGCGGCAGCGGTTGGGGCGATCGCTATGTCGATGGTCCCGATCCAGAGACCGCTAAATCACTGCCTGGCTTTTCGTTTTATATGGGTAATGAACACATGCTCAACACCTTTGGTGTCAAGCTTGTTGAAGGTCGCAACTTTTATCCTGAAGAGATAAAAATGGGCCCGGCGGCGAAATCTCAGACGGCGTTAATTACCAAGTCTATTGCCGAGGCGCACTGGGGCGACGAGTCGCCGCTGGGGAAAGTTGTCTACCAGCAGGATATCGCCATTACCATTGTGGGTGTGATCGAGCGTCTGCAGGGAGCTTGGGTTGACAGCTCAAATTTTGAATACAGTGTGATTCAAGCGGTGGATTTCGGCGGTGCAATGAGCAGTACCACCTATCTGGTGCGCGCTAAGCCGCAGGATATCGCGCAATTGAAATTGGACATTCCAAAGGCCCTGCACTTGGAAAATCCCAATCGCGTCATCGATGAATTTTACACAGTGGCGGAGCACCGCGGGCATTCCTACAGCAATCATGAGCTGATGGCCGCATTGTTGAGCGTAATGATTGTATTGCTGCTGCTCATCACGTCGTTGGGATTGACGGGCATGGTGATGTTCAACATTCAGCGCCGCACCAAGCAAATTGGCACTCGCCGAGCGCTGGGCGCGCGCAAGGCCGACATCGTGTGGTATTTCTTAACTGAAAACTACGTGATTTGTGCCGCTGGCGCAGTGATCGGTGTGGTGGCTGCGAGCCAACTGGGGCAACAGCTCATGAATCACTACAGCCTGCCGCAACTGGCGTGGCAATACCCTGCGGTAACGGTGTTGGGGTTGTTTGTGGTCACTACGTTGGCGGTGATCCTGCCGGCGCGGCGGGCCGCAGATATTCCGCCGTCGCTGGCAACCCGCAGCGTTTAGCGGCGTGGTAAACTCCCACGCAACACAGTAAGACCCACCGGCAGTTCAGTTGCCGGTGGGGTTTTTCAATACAATAATGGACGCTTGCTCTGGCTGGGTTGCTAGAGGGAGATAGAAGGAACCCATGGACCCCATTCTCATTGTCGATGACAACCACGCCATTTGCCGAGCACTCGAGTTGATGCTGGAGTTGCACGGTTATCGCGCCTGTTCAGTGCACACTCCGCATGACGCGCAGGCGTTTTTGTCTAAACAAGATGTTGCGCTTGTTATTCAGGACATGAATTTTAGTCGCGATACCACGTCAGGTGTGGAAGGCCGCGATTTATTCTTTGCGCTGCGCGCCCAACAACCGAACGTACCCATTATTTTGCTCACCGCATGGACCGAATTAGCAATGGCCGTGGCGCTGATCAAAGAGGGAGCCGCAGACTATCTAGGCAAGCCCTGGGATGACGACAAATTACTCAATACCGTCGCGAACTTGATTCGCCTGCGTGAATTAGAGGCCACCAACAGCCAGCTGGCGCGCATCGAACGCGATCGTCAATCGGCCTTTGCTGAGCGAGATTTGTGTGGCGTTGTGTTTGCCAGTGGCGCCATGCAGCGCACGCTGGATTTAGCCATTCAAGTGGCGCCAGCAGACGTATCGGTATTGATCACCGGCCCGAATGGCGTGGGTAAGGACAAAATTGCCAATGTGATTCATGCCAATTCGCCCTTGCGCGATAAACCGTTTATCAAAGTAGATGTTGGTGCCTTGCCATTGGACTTGATGGAGGCCGAGTTGTTTGGTGCCGAGGCCGGCGCATTTACCGGCGCCCAAAAAACCCGCATTGGCCGTTTTGAAGCCGCCGACGGTGGCACCTTATTTTTGGACGAGATCGGCAACCTACCAATGTCGGGCCAAATGAAATTATTGCGCGTATTGCAAACGGGTGAATTTGAACGCTTGGGCAGCCATAAAACCCGCACCGTAAATGTGCGCGTGTTGAGTGCGACCAACAGCAATCTGACGCAAGCAATCGCCGAGGGCAAATTTCGCGAGGATTTGTACTACCGGTTAAACGTCATCAATTTGCCCATTGCGCCCCTGTCAGAGCGGCGCGATGATATTTTGCCACTGGCGCGCCGTTTTTTGGGCGAGCGCTGGCAGCTCACAAAGCCCGTGCAACAGGCATTGCTTGCGCATCACTGGCCGGGCAATGTGCGCGAGCTGGAAAATGCCTGTAAGCGCGCCTCGCTCTTGGCGCAGGGTGAAGAATTGCAGGCAGAAGATTTTGGCTTGAAAGCCGCCGCCGGCGTGACCGAGGCCAGCATCAATTCATCATCGAGTGAGCCCAGTGCTGCCGAGATAGAAGCCGCGCTGCTACAGCACAAGGGCGTAGTGGCGCGCGCGGCAAAGGTATTGGGCCTGAGCCGGCAGGCGCTGTATCGGCGTATGGAAAAATTTGGTATTCAGTCTTGATCATTGCCGTTGGGGGCAGACACTAATGGGGGCATGGCGATTATCGCTAGCGGTGCGGCTGACTGCGGTTTGCGTATTGTGCTCGGCGCTCGGTACATTGTTGGCCATAGCGCTCGCGGGGAATTGGGTTGACGTCACGGGCTGGCACAGCGGCGCTTTGATAATCGTACTTTTGTTGGCGGGTTCAGTCACGGCATTCTGCTGTTACCGACTGCTGCGGCCGCTGTCGCGAACACTCGATGCGCTCACGCTCGGGCTGTTAAATTTCCGAGATAACGATTTCAGCGTGTATGTGCCCCAACAGTCGGAACCCCAGTTGGCCGACTTGGTTAAGGGCTTTAATTGCGCGGCAGAAAAAATGCGCGTGGAGCGACAATATATTTATCAACGTGAATTGTTGTTGGATAAGGTTATCCAAAGTTCACCCAATGTCATGCTGCTGCTAGATGACCATCAGCGGGTGATCTACGCCAACGACGCCGCCCGCCATTTTTTCAATGAAGGCCATCGAATTGACGGTGCGCAATTAGACAGCTTGTTAACATCTACGCCCTCTGAACTGGCCAATGCGCTGCGCAATGGCGGCGAAGGGCTGTTCAGTTTGGGTGAGGAGGAGGTAGAAACCTGGCACCTAGGGCGCGGGCAGTTTTTATTGAATGGCCAATACCATCATTTGGTATTGCTGAAACACATGACGCGCGAACTAAGTAGGCAGGAAGTGGCGGTGTGGAAAAAAGTCATTCGTGTAATAAGCCATGAGCTGAACAATTCATTGGCCCCTATAGCGTCGATGGTGAACTCGGGCAAGCAATTGATTAGCGATACCGATGAACCAAAGTTGCGACTCATTTTTGATACCATCGAAGATCGCGCCAAGCACCTCAATCAGTTTATTCACGGCTATGCGCGCTTCGCAAAATTGCCCCTGCCGCGCCGCAGTGTCATCGATTGGCCCACACTGTTGGCCCAGCTAGCAGAGCAGTGTACCTTTACACTCATATCGGACCTACCCCATAAGCCTGTGTCTCTGGATCGTGCGCAAATCGAGCAGGTGTTATTAAATCTATTTAAAAATGCCAGCGAATCGGGCTCGTCGCCCGACGAAATTACCTTGGCGCTACAGGAAGAAGTACGAGATGGTCGCGCTGGCATTGGCCTAATATTGGCCGATCGCGGGGCTGGTATGTCGAGCGACGTTTTGAGCCAAGCGCTACTGCCATTCTATTCCACCAAGCAATCGGGCACGGGGTTGGGGCTGCCCCTGTGTCGAGAAATTGTTGAAGCCCACGACGGCCACTTGAGTTTGCAGAATCGAGAGCAGGGCGGGTTGAGTGTGCATATTTGGCTGCCAGTGAGTTAATGGCGCGAGCTGTAGGTTGGGTGATGTAACCCGTTTCTGGAATAGGAAAAATTACACAGCACTTAGTGCAGGATCAACGTCAAACGGTCTGATTTTTTTGAAATTTTGGTTTTGTCACACATGTTTTTCCCAGGGGGATGCATTGCAATGGGTTGGAAGTTGATGTTGGGACTACTGCTGGCTTTTATTGCATTGATCGGCATCACCAGTTGGGCACCTGACGTTTCTCTTAGTGAGCTCTCTAAACAATACGCCAAGCCACCCTCTCAGTTTGCTGAAATCAATGGGCAGCGATTACACCTGCGTGACGAAGGGCCAAAAGAAGATGATTTGCCCATCGTGTTACTGCACGGCACCTCAGCTTCGCTGCATACCTGGGACGGTTGGGCTACCGAGCTGCAATCCAGTCGGCGTGTGGTGCGTTTCGATCTGCCTGGGTTTGGCTTGACGGGTCCGTCAGTAGATGCCGATTACAGCATCGAGTATTACGCGGCTACAGTGGTGGGCGTGCTGGATGCATTGGGCATTGAGCGCTGTATTTTGGTGGGCAATTCACTGGGCGGTTATGTGGCGTGGGTAGCTGGCTTGCAGTATCCAGAGCGCGTGGAAAAATTGGTACTCGTGGACTCTGCAGGCATCCCATTTGAATCGGCATCCGTACCGCTCGGATTTAAATTGGCGCAAATAGAATCGCTGCGGTGGGTGACAGAACGCTTCTTGCCGCGAGCGCTCATCGCCGCGAGCGTACGCAACGTCTATGCCGACAGTACGCGGGTGACAGATCAGATCATCGATCGCTACTACGATCTAACCCGTCGCGCCGGCAATCGACGCGCACTGATCGCCCGCTTCCAGCAAACGCAGCCCAGCGCTTTGGCTGAGCGCCTAGGTGAGCTGACGCAACCCACATTGATTCTCTGGGGCGACCACGATCGCCTTATCCCGCTTTCGGTGGCCGAGGTGTTTAGTAAAACAATACCTGACAGCCAATTGATCGTGCTACCCAACGTGGGGCATGTTCCACAAGAAGAGGTGCCAGCGCAATCACTGCGGGCGGTCAGGGCATTTTTAGATTAGTTATTTCGCTATACTATCGCCAGCGAAAACGCCTGCAGTGAGTTTTTCTGGTCTTTGTGCCGAGAGTGAATAATTTTCCCTCAACACTATCAACTAGTGTTCCTGTTCTGCAAAATTCTTGAAGCTTTCCATAAACCTCAGTGACTCTTTTCTAAAAGCCCTGGGCATGATCAGCATGATTAATTTCATCATGAATTTATCGCTTTTGAATTCGGTGTGCGCAATCCATCGCGTCTTAGTGTTGTCGATATCAACAAACACGTTTTGCACTTCGTTCCACATGCCGTCGGTTTCGTAAGTACCATCAAATTGCTCCGGTAGATTCCTCGCGGTAATGGTTTCAATCAGTTCGCAAGTCTTGCTGCCTTGCTGGAGGACAAACTTTGATTGCGCACCTACCTGCCCCGGCTCGCCGCTCAGATGGGTAAAGCTCACAAGGTTAGGCATCCACTTTTGCAGATTGTCGGGATTATCAAATAACGCAATCACTTTGGTTCTAGGGAGATTTATTTCAATTTCGACGGTGTATTTCATGTTGGCTTCTCCTTTTTGTATTGCGAATTACGTTTTTAAACGTTCATTCCGACAGGTGCTTCAGCGCCCCCGCATTGGCTTCCCAGTTTTGCCCGTCGAAATCTTCGATGGTGACCTGAGCGGGTTGGATGGTGAGGCAGTGCAGGTTGACGGAGAAACCGTCTGGATTTGAGCGCGGGGTGTAGAAGGGTTTGACGCCACAGTGTTTGCAGAAGGTGTGTTTGGCAACGCCGGTGTTGAAGGTGTAGGTGGTGAGGTCTTGCTCGCCCTGAATCAGTTCGAAGCGATGGGCGGGCACGATAACGTGTACAAAACCCACACTATTGCACATGGAGCAATTGCAGCGCTGGGCGCTGATGGCATTTGGAAGCAATACTCTGGCTTGCACGGCACCGCAATGACAGCGGGTGAGGTGGGGCGTGAGTGATTCTGTCATGGCGATTTCCTTTTGTTTTTACGCGCGCATGCAGAAATCTACTACAAACTTAAACTCATGCGGGTGTTTGCCGGTGACAAGCTGCGCACGCCGGCGAGATGTAATACTAAATCTAGCAGTTCATCCCAGGGTTCGGCGTTGCGCATGCCTTTTACCGCGCGATCTATGCCGTTGGCTTTGCGCAGTAGTGCGTCGAGTTCTGCAGGGCGCAGGCGGCCCAAGGCGTTTTTCACCAGACCTTTGCGGCTGTCCCATACGCCCGCTTGTTTGCAGGCCCAATCAAAATTGCTGCCGTTAGCGGCGCCGTAGGCGACGTTGATTAAGCCGCGAATTTCGCGCGCGAGCGCCCATAAAATGGCCAGCGGTTCGGTGCCTTCACCGCGCAACCCCTGCAGGTTGCGAACCGCGCCTTGGGCGTCGCCCATGAGTGCGCGGTCCACCAAGCCAAAGACGTCATAGCGCGCCGAGTTGGCCACAACATTGGCTAACATCTGCGCAGTGACTTGGCCGTCTTCGGCGAGTAATTTTAATTTTTCAATTTCCTGTGCCGCGGCTAATAGATTGCCCTCTACGCGCGTGGCCAGCATCTCGATAGCGGCACGGTCGGCATTGAGCCCCGCTTGATTGAGCCGCCCGTTGAGCCACTGGGGCAATTGTGCCGCATTGATCGGCCAAATTTGCACAAAGGCACCGGCCGTTTCTAGCGCACCAAACCACTTGGCTTTTTGACTGTTGCGATCGAGTTTGGGCAAGACTACGAGTAGCAAATTATCATCGGGGGGATTTTGCGCGTACTGCTGTAGCGCTTTGCCGCCCTCTGCGCCCGGCTTGCCATTGGGAATGTGCAGCTCGATGATTTTCTTATCGGCAAACAGCGACATGCTGGCCGCGGCGTTAGTGAGCTGGTGCCATTCAAACTGGTTGTCGGCTTGATAGCGTTCGCGCTCGCTAAACCCCTGCGCGCGCGCAGCGGTGCGCAGCGCGTCACAGGCTTCTTGCACCAACAAGGCTTCGTCGCCACTGACGACGTAGATAGGTAGCAGATTTTTCTTGAGGGCCGCGCCCAGTTGTTCAGGGCGCAGGCGTGCCATTGGCATCCTTTGCTGCAGTACGCGCCAAGAAACTCAGGCGGCGAATCAGTTGGCTGGCGAGGTCTTGGGTCATTTCTCCGCGCACTAAATTGCCTTCACTGGCGGAGCCCAGAACTTCACCGGAATCGAAGTTGACGGTGCGCATTACTTGTACCTGACCGGGCGTGCCGATGAGTTGACCACCTTGGTTTCGGAATTCAAATTGGGCACTGCTGGTGTATTCGTACTGGGCGGCTAAGGCGTCGCTTCCGAGCGCCGCGGTGCGGCTTTCTTGACGTTCATCGCTGACCGCCAGTGTATAGGGGCTGTTGCTACTGACGCTGACGCCATTGGCCTCCAGCTGACGCACCAGCGCGTCTTTGAGCGCCGGGCTGGCCCCTTGAATGTCGATGGAGGTCAAGTCGG
The DNA here is from genome assembly GCF_014192475.1 of Simiduia aestuariiviva. Lineage (GTDB taxonomy): Bacteria > Pseudomonadota > Gammaproteobacteria > Pseudomonadales > Cellvibrionaceae > Simiduia > Simiduia aestuariiviva. Next base: position 487,524 of record NZ_JACHXZ010000003.1, on the reverse strand, counting down.
CCGGCAAGTTGAGTGAGCCGCGCAGATGCCAGCCACAGGCTGTGACCAGTGATAAACAAAAAACTGCGAGCGCTAAACTGATTTTTTTCATTGTTGTTCCCGTTGCTGCTGCGCGTTATTTCACCGCAAAGGTCACCAGTTTGCCTGGAATGACTTTACACATTTTAATTTCGACGCCGTCCAAAAACTTTTGCACGTTTTCGTTGGCTTTTGCCAAGGCAATGATAGTGTCGTTGTCGGCATCGGCGGCCACTGTAATTTTGGCGCGCACTTTACCGTTAATCTGCACCACTAATTCCAGTTCGCTTTTAACCAGCGCGCTTTCATCTAGCGTCGGCCAGCCGGCGTCGAGCAGGTTGTCTGCGTGGCCCAGGGCTTGCCATAGCTGGTGGCACAGGTGCGGCACGATGGGCGCTAACAATTGCACGGCGGCGATCAAGGCCTCGCGCTCAACCGCCAAATCCTGGTCGGCTTTGCGATCGAAGCGCGACACGTCGTTGAGCAATTCCATGACTGCGGCAATGGCCGTGTTAAAGGTTTGGCGACGACCATAGTCGTCGCTGACTTTGGCGATGGTCTCATGGGTTTTGCGGCGCAAATCTTTTTGTGGCCCAGTCAATGCGGCCACATCCAGCGCCGGTGCCGCGCCCGCTTGCTGGTGGGCGTACACCGCCTTGTAGAGCTTGCGCAAGAAGCGGTGCGCACCTTCCACACCGGCGTCGTTCCACTCCAGCGATTGCTCCGGTGGTGCGGCGAACATGGTGAACAGGCGCACGGTGTCGGCGCCGTATTGGTCGATCAATTCTTGCGGGTCGACGGTGTTGCCCTTGGACTTGGACATTTTGGTGCCGTCTTTCAACACCATGCCTTGGCACAATAAGCGTTTGAAGGGTTCATCGCCGCTTACCAAGCCCTCGTCGCGCATCAATTTGTGAAAGAAGCGCGCGTACAGCAGGTGCAGGATGGCGTGTTCGATACCCCCCACGTACTGGTCCACCGGCAGCCAATAATCGGCCGCAGCTTTGTCGATCATGCCACCGTCGAAATTGGCGCAGGTGTAGCGCGCGTAATACCAAGACGACTCCATGAATGTGTCGAAGGTATCGGTTTCGTGTTCGGCGGGCTGGCCGTCAATTTCTGTTTTGCGCCAGTTTTCGTCTTGCTTAATGGGCGAGTGAACGCCATCCATGGTGACTTCTTCAGGCAACAACACGGGTAGGCGCGAAGCCGGCACAGGAATTTCTTGGCCGCCGTTTAAATACATCACTGGAATGGGCGAGCCCCAATAGCGCTGGCGCGAAACGCCCCAATCGCGCAGGCGGAAATTGGTGGTGATTTTGCCTTTGCCGGCACTTTCTAATTTGGCGGCGATGGCGTCGAAGGCGGCTTGAAAATCCAGCCCGTCGAACTCCCCGGAATTGATCAGCACGCCTTTTTCGACGATGGCCGCTTGGGATAAATCGCCTTCGCCCTCAATCACTTGGGCAATGGGCAGGCCGTATTTTTGGGCGAATTCAAAATCCCGCTGATCGTGCGCGGGCACGGCCATCACTGCACCTGAGCCGTAATCCATCAACACATAGTTGGCGACCCATACGGGCACTGGCTCACCGGTGAGCGGGTGCAGGGCGGTAGCGCCGGTGTCGAAGCCTTTTTTCTCCATGGTGGCCATGTCGGCTTCGGATACTGACTGCACTTTGCACTCGGCAATAAACGCGGCCAAGGCCGGGTTATTTTCCGCCAGTTTTTTACTGATGGGGTGTTCGGCGGCCAAGCTTACGTAGGTGACGCCCATGAGGGTGTCTGGGCGGGTGGTGTAGACGTCGAAGGCGGTGTGATCACCCACGGCTTCGGCCAGGGTAAAGGTCATGTCGACGCCTTGACTCTTGCCAATCCAGTTGCGCTGCATGGTGCGCACTTGCTCGGGCCACTCGTCGAGCTGGTCTAAATCATTGAGCAGTTGTTCGGCGTAGTCGGTGATTTTGATAAACCACTGGGGTATTTCTTTGCGCTCCACCTTGGTGTCGCAGCGCCAGCAGCAGCCATCGATAACCTGTTCGTTGGCCAGCACGGTCATATCGTTCGGGCACCAGTTCACCGCCGACACTTTTTTGTAGGCCAGCTTCTTTTCGATCAAGCGCGTGAAGAACCACTGCTCCCACTTGTAGTAATCGGGCTTGCAGGTGGTGACTTCGCGACTCCAGTCAAAGCCAAAGCCCAAGCGCTTGAGCTGGCCGCGCATGTAATCGGTGTTGGAATAGGTCCAGGCTGCCGGTGCCGTTTTGTGTTTGATTGCGGCGTTTTCTGCGGGCAGGCCGAAGGCGTCCCAGCCCATGGGGTGCAGCACGTTTTTGCCCTGCATGCGCTGGTAGCGGGCGATCACATCACTGATGGTGTAGTTGCGCACATGGCCCATGTGCAGCTTGCCACTGGGGTAGGGGAACATGGACAGGCAGTAGAACTTTTCACGGCTGCTGTCTTCGGTGACATTGAAGCTCTTGCGAGATTCCCAGAAGGCTTGGGTGTCGGCTTCAATCTGGCTGGGATGATAGTGTTCGTCGAGTGGCAGGTTAGTTGTCACGATGGGCCTATACTTACTGATGATGAGTGCGGCGCGAACTGCGCAAAGCGGCCAATTATAGGGCCTCGCCCGTCAGAATGGTACGGCGAAGGCGCAGGTGAGTGAAATTGCGCCGGGCCGGTAAAACAGGAGGAGTCAGCATGCAAGATCATCACAAGCCCGGGCCAGAGGAATCGGACCTGGGGCAGCAGTTGGGCGAGGCGGTGAGCGAGGAGATTGGCAGCTTGGTGCGCTTGGAATTAGCCGCAGAGCAAATGTTAGAAGACGAGGCCGCACTGGCTGGCGCCTATCTCAAGGATGATGTTCAGCAGGCCAAAACCTACTTGGCGGAACTCCGTGCCGAATTGTTGATGCTGGAGTCCCGCGCCGTGCACTGGCTGCTCGAGGCCGCCGACCCCACCCAGCGCGACTGGTTGCGACTTCATTGCCACATTAGCCACGGCGAACAAGTGGCCATGGCCGGTGAGGTGGTGCACGACAGTCGCCTGCAGTGCTTGGCGTGTCAGGCGGTGACCTTGGCCAAGGGCACGGTAACTCTGGGGCCCTGTCAGGCCTGCGGTTGTGACCTATTTCAGACCCTGACGGCGCACTAACTATGTTGCAAGATATCCCCATTGCTCAGCTCATGTCGCGCAGGCTCACTTGCGTGGCACCTGTAGAAACGGTGCAAAATGCAGTAAATATCATGCGCAATCGCGGAGTGTCCTGTCTGTTGGTCAAAGACGATGGCCGCATGGTGGGCATTGTCACCGAGCGCGACCTGGTCACCCATTTTGATGCGTTGTTGGCCCGGGGCCTGTTGGACTCGGCGTCGCTGGGCGTGGTGTCTGCCATCATGGCCGAGCAGCCCGTCACCGTGCATTACAACGACAGTTTGGTGGCCGCCCTGCAAACCTGCCTGGCCAAATCCATCCGCCATCTACCGGTTTTGAATGATGCAGGCGATTTAGTTGGCGTGGTTACTCAAACGGATATTGTGCGGGCCTACGCGCACATTTTAGAGCGCCAGCTAGCGCTTGAGACCGACAATGAGCGATTGAAAACCTTGAGCTTGGTGGACCCACTCATGGGCATTGGCAATCGACGGGCCATGGAGCGGGATTTGGGCCACACACAGGCGGCGGCCAAGCGCACGGGCTCAGCCTACGGGTTGGCGCTGTTAGATATCGATTGGTTTAAACGCTACAACGACCACTACGGACACCAGATGGGCGATGAAGCGCTGCGGGCGGTGGCCAAAGCCATTGCCGCAACGCTACGACAGGGAGATCGCCTCTACCGGTATGGCGGCGAAGAATTGATGTTGCTACTGCCCGATACCGATGAACAGGGAGCCCTGCAGGCGGCGGAGCGCGCGCGGGCCGCGGTGCAGGCGTTGCAATTGCCGCATGTGGAAAGCCCTCTGGGTGTGCTGACCCTCAGTGGCGGCGCCGCTGCGGGATGCAAAGAGGCTGGCGACAGCCTGATCAGCCACGCTGATACGTGCCTGTACGACGCCAAAGAAGCTGGGCGAAACCGCGTTCTGCTGTATGAGTCCACGGCGCCGTCCACCACCTAAATTCCCGATCTAAACACCGATTTGTTTACTCGGTAACATCTATTTGTCACATATCGAAACGAAAATACGGCCTTTTTTGGAATAAGGGGAAAAGGCCTTGGCTCCGATTTGCTCTATGTTAGACTCCTCCGCCTTAGGGTGTACCTACCGGTGTGTGCGGCGCTTGGCCCGCAATGCCCGGAAAAATAACGATAAAAAGTGTATTGCGATTCGAGATGTACATAAGTAACAGCAATTTCACCCAAGTGGGATTAAACAACCGCATGGGTCAGTCGGTGGCCATCGAAATCATGTGCCATCGCGATGCCAGTACAGATTTGGTTGTTGTGCGAGTAGTGGACGATGTGGGCGCCCGTCAATTGGCGAAGAACATCGAGTACTTTGCCCAGCAATTGCTGAGTCTGTGCGAGAGTGATCCCGCCCGCCTCCAGATCGTGGAGTGGCGCGAGCAAGAATCCGGTGCAAATTTGTGGCGTTGGCGTTTCAACTGGGTGGCGGATTGCCCCTTGGATGCCAAGTTGACGCCTGTAAAGGCAGGACACCACAAGCACGTCAACGGACTACTTAGCAGCCTTGCAATGGCTGCCGCCTGAACGGAATTTGGCAAAGCGCGCCCCAGGGCGCTGATTTAATACTGAGTCAATGTGAGTTTTAGCGGAGTCGTTGTATGAAGCCCAATCTGTTGCCCACCTTATCTACTGTTGAACTGCACGACAAAGCGGGTCTGCCCGTGCAGTTGCAGATTCGACTGTACGAATATCAAGGTAAATATGCGCTGTTCATGTCGGATGCGCCGGCGGCGGCGGTACTGGCGCGCAACGCGGCGACGTTAATCAATCAATTGGCCAATCGCTTGGAGCTGCCGGTGGCCGACACCCAGTTTTTCCGCCACATCTATTTGCCCCATCAGGGCAGTGTGTTCGGCAGTTTCCAGCTCGATTGGCGGCCCAATAACATCATTGGCCACTACACCTTCGCCATGATGACACCGCAGCTAGAGGACTTGGGTATTCGTCGATTCCTCAGCGAGGGGCGCCACGTTCCGGTGTCTTACGCCAAGTTGCGCAATCTCGCCTCGGCCGTATAGGGGACCGGCTATACTGAGCGGGCACCCACACAATGGAGCCCGCCATGAGCCAGCCAACTCGCGCCGCAGATCAACCCTTCGTCATCGACGTGGAAGCCGGCAACACCTATTTTTGGTGTGCTTGCGGTTTGAGCCAGCGCCAACCCTTTTGCGATGGCAGCCACAAAGCGACAGAATTTGTCCCCGTGGCATTCAAAGCCGATAAAAACGAAAAAAAGTTCTTTTGTGGCTGCAAGCAGAGTGCGAGTGCCCCCTTTTGCGATGGCAGTCACAACCGCAAAGGCTAACTGCGCTCGCGGCGTTGCCAGACCAAACCACCTAGCAGTAATGCACACAGCATCATCAGCGGCAGGCTACCCGTGATCATAAAGGGGGTTTGGCCCGCGCGTGGCTGAACGCTACCCGACAGGGTGGTGAGCTCAAATTGGGGCGCTTGGGCGGTGATGTGTCCGCGTTCGTCAATTAGTGCGGAGATACCGTTGTTGGTGGCGCGCAGCACGGGTCGCTGCGTTTCTAAGGCCCGCATCTGGGCCATTTGCAGGTGCTGGATGGGCGCGATAGAACCGCCGAACCAGGCGTCGTTACTGACCGTCAATATGGCGTGGGCATTGCGACTGCCCGCCGCAATCAAATCGGGGTAGACAATTTCGTAACACACTGCTGGCCACACGGGCGATTGGCCGAGCACCAGTGGTTGTTGTTCAGAGGGCCCGCGGTGGAGCACGGACATGGGCAGATTAAAAAACTCAATTAACCCGCGCAGCTGATCCTCAAAGGGCACGTATTCGCCAAAGGGCACCAAACGCTGTTTGTGGTACAGGCCGTGACCTTGGCCGACCACCACCAAGCTGTTGTAGTAGCGCTGAGCCAAAAAGCGGCGACCGGCCTGTTCCACCACCCGGGGTTCATCGACAATCACGCCAGTGACTAAGGCGGTGTGCGTGGCTTGGGCCTGTTCGGCTTGATGCGCTAAAAACGGCTGCGCCTCGCTCAGCAGTGTGGGCAGCGCAGCTTCTGGCCAGATGAGCCAATCGACGGACCAGAGATCGGCGCTGTGATAGACCAACCGATCGTAGGTGGGCTGGAGCCAGTCGGGGTCCCATTTGTGTTCTTGAGGAATGTTGGGTTGCACCATGGCCACGGTGCGCTCGGGGCCGATGGGCTGGGTCCACTCAAGGCTTTGCAGTGGTGTACCCAGTGTCCACACGAGTGCTAGGGCGATAGTTGCCGGCCAGCGGCTTCGGTGGCCAGTGCGAATTAACAGCGGCACTATGGCCGTGGCCGTAAGCAGTAACCCCAAACCATAGATGCCCACTATGGGGGCCCAGCCCGCCAGCGGTGACGCCAAGTGGCCATAACCGATGAAGAGCCAGGGAAAGCCAGTGAACAGCCATGTGCGCAAGCCTTCGTTAAGCACCCACAGCAATGGCAGCGCCCAGAGTGACGGTGCGCCCGGCACATACTTGTGCCACAGCCAGAACGGCAGCGCGAACACTGCCGCAAGAAAGGTGATAAAGATCCCTGTGAGTAGCAGTGCTAAGGGCACGCCCGCTTGGCCAAAGCCATGGATGCTCACGAACACCCAGCTGACGCCAAGACCGTACATGCCCAAGCCGAAGGCGAACGATAGCCCTGCCGTCTGCTTTGGCGCGGCGTGAATGACCGCGAAAAAGGTCATGAGGCCCAATAGCGCTACGGGCCACAGATCGAAAGGTGCCAGCCCCAAGGGCTGACATAAGCCCGCCGCCAGGGCCGCCACCAGGGCGAGGGGCGCGCGCAGGCGCGGGGGCAGCTGCACGACGCTATTGTTCCTCTGGCGGGGTAACGCGCAACAAGTGCAGTTTACGGCTGTCAGAATAGAGCACGGTAAAGCTGTAGCCGTCGATAGTGACCGACTCATTGCGCTTGGCCAGATGGCCAAAGGCATTGAGTACGACGCCGCCAATGGTATCGAATTCGTCCTCGGGGAAGCCGCTGTTGAAATAGGCGTTGAAGTCATCCACGGGGGTCAGTGCACGCACCACAAAGGCGTTGTGTTCTAGTTTACGGATATCGGTGTCGTGATCTTCCTCGTCGGTCTCGTCTTCAATTTCGCCGACGATTTCTTCCAGAATATCTTCGATGGTCACCAAGCCAGAGATACCGCCGTATTCGTCTAGTACCATGGCCATGTGGTAGCGATTTTCACGGAACTCGCGCAGCAATATATTCAGGCGCTTGCTCTCGGGGATCACATTGGCGGGGCGGATGATGGTTTCCAGGCTGAACTCGTCTTTGCCGCCCAACACCAGTGGTAGTAGGTCTTTGGCGAGCAGGATGCCGCGCACATTGTCGGTGGATTCCTCGATCACCGGAAAGCGGGAGTGGCCCGACTCAATAATGCGCGGCAGGAATTGCTCAGGGGTCTCTTCGATGCGCACCACCACCATTTTGGAGCGGGGCACCAGAATGTCGTGTACGCGCTGGTCGGAAACTTCCAGTGCGCCCTCGATGATGTGCAGGGCTTCCTGATCAAACAGATTGCGCTCGGCGGCCTCTTTGATGATGGTCAGCAGCTCGGCGCGGGATGTGGGTTCATTGGTAAATGTATTTAGCAGTTTGCGCAGCCAGGATTTCTCTGACTGCTTCTGACTACTGGGTGGCTCGTCGCTCATGGCGCGGGGTATATCCTTGTGGTTTAAAAAATGGTTGCCGCAATGCGGGCGGCGAAAGGGGCCATTTTACTTAAGAATCCCGATCTGCATAGGGGGCAGGGTAACCGAGACAGTGAAGTATCTCAGTTTCGAGGGCTTCCATGGCGTCGGCATCGGCGTCTTCTATGTGATCGAAGCCCAGTAAATGCAAGGTTCCGTGTACCAACATGTGCGCCCAGTGGGCCTCTAGCGCTTTGCCTTGCTCCGCCGCTTCACGCGCTACAACAGGCGCGCACACCACTAAATCGCCGAGCAGGGGCAATGCCAATTCGGGCGGGAGGTCGGCGGGAAACGAGAGCACGTTGGTGGGGTAGTCTTTGCCGCGGTAGTCGCGGTTCAGCGTTTGGCCTTGGTCTTCGTCGACGATAACAAGGCTCACTTCGGCCTCGGACCGACGCTCGCCCACGGCCGCAGTCACCCAGCGTTCAAGCTGGGATTGGCTGGGTAGGTCGGGTGCTGTGCTGGCGATTTCCGTATCGACGGTGATCATCGTCGCGGGTCGTCCGGCTGCTGGGCTTCGTGCTCTTCATAGGCCTCTACAATGCGCTGCACCAGCGGGTGGCGCACCACGTCTTTAGACAGGAAGTAGGTGAAGCTGATACCCGCTACATTCGCCAATACATCCATGACGTGCTTGAGGCCTGAGTGTTGGCCGCGCGGCAGGTCGATTTGGGATGGGTCGCCGGTAATGACGGCGGTGGAGCCAAAGCCGATGCGGGTCAAAAACATTTTCATCTGCTCGCGGGTGGTATTTTGGCTTTCATCCAATATCACAAAGGAGTTGTTGAGTGTGCGACCGCGCATGTAGGCCAGCGGTGCCACTTCAATAACGTTGCGTTCGATGAGTTTGCCAACCGTGTCAAAGCCGAGCATTTCAAATAGCGCGTCGTACAGTGGGCGCAGATAGGGATCGACCTTTTGCGAGAGGTCGCCCGGCAAAAAGCCCAGCTTTTCACCGGCTTCCACCGCGGGCCGCACCAGCAGAATGCGCTCGACTTCGTCTTTTAACAGGGCCTCTACCGCGCAGGCCACGGCGAGGTAGGTTTTGCCGGTGCCGGCTGGACCCACGCCGAAATTGATGTCGTTGGACTGCACGGCCTTTACATAGCGCTGTTGGTTGGCGCCGCGCGGGCGCACCGTGCATTTGGCCGTGCGAATCAGCGTCAGGGTATTGGGCGCTGCGGGCGTCGCCGTTGAAATGGATTCGACGTCTGACTGCTGCAGCGCTAGGTGCACTTCGTCGGCGGTTAGAATTTGGCCACCGTCGAGTTCAGCGTAGAGCCGTTGCAAAATGTGTTGCGCCACAAGCGCTGCCTGTTCACTGCCCACCAACGCAAAATCGGCGCCGCGGTTGTGAATACTGATATTCAACCGCTTTTCGATTTGCTTGAGGTGTTCGTTCATGGGGCCACACAAGTTGGCCAGCCGATTGGCGTCGTTGGGTTCTAGGGTGAAGGTGTTGCGGGTTTCGGCCTCGGGGGCCTGACGGGTATGGGTGTCGGCGGTATTCAAATGAAAGAGTCTTCCTTTAAAGTCGGCGGTAGTTCCAGATTACCCTAAGGTCGAAGGGGGGGGAACGCCGGGGAACGGCCAATTTTTTATAAAAAAGGTGCTTCTTATAGCCCTTTAAAGAGTGCCTCTGGCCCTCGGCAATGCCGCGGGCCAGAGGCGGCCGAATTACAAACCATCCAATTCCGAGCTGATCAGGGTGCCGCGCAATGAGTTGGGTAGCGCTTCCTCAATCAGAACATCGGCAAACTTACCGATGAGTTCGGCCTGATCACAGCGGAAATTCACCACGCGATTGTTTTCAGTGCGGCCAGACAATTGCCCGGGGTCCTTTTTGGAGACGCCGGTGACCAGTACGCGCTCGGTATTGCCGACCATTTGGCGGGCGATCATTTGGGCCTGCTGGTTGATTTGGTGTTGCAGTCGCTGCAGTCGTTGCTTTTTCAACTCTTCCGGTGTGTCGTCGGGTAGGTCTGACGCCGGCGTACCCGGGCGGCGGCTATAGATGAAGCTGAACGACAGATCGAAATTCATGTCTTCGATGAGCTTCATGGTGGCTTCAAAATCAGCCTCGGTTTCGCCGGGGAAGCCCACGATAAAATCCGATGAGAAGCAGATGTCGGGGCGAATTTTCTTAATCCGGCGCAGTTTGGATTTGTACTCCAGCGCCGTGTGGCCGCGCTTCATGGCCGCCAATATGCGATCGGAACCCGACTGCACCGGCAGGTGCAAATGGCTGACTAGCTCGGGCACCTTGCCGTACACCTCGATCAAGGAGTCCGAAAACTCTACGGGGTGGCTGGTGGTGAAGCGGATGCGGTCGATGCCATCGATGGCGGCCACGTAGGTGATCAACTCGGCCAGATCGGCCACTTGGCCATCGGCGGTGTCGCCGCGATAGGCGTTCACGTTTTGACCGAGCAGATTGATTTCGCGCACGCCCTGCGCGGCCAGATGGGCCACTTCCGTGAGTACCGCGTCGAGCGGGCGCGAGACCTCTTCACCGCGGGTGTAGGGCACCACGCAGAAGGTGCAGTACTTGGAGCAACCCTCCATGATGGACACGAACGCGGTGGCGCCATCGGCTTCGGGCTGCGGCAGGCGGTCGAACTTTTCGATCTCGGGAAAACTGATGTCCACGACCACGGCGCCCGAATCGCGCTTGGTTTCGATCATCTCGGGCAGGCGGTGCAGGGTTTGCGGGCCAAAGATCAAATCCACAAAGGGCGCTCGCTCGCTGATGGCCTCGCCCTCTTGGCTGGCCACGCAACCGCCCACGCCAATCACCACGTCAGGGCGGCTATCTTTGTAATGCTTCCAGCGGCCGAGCTGGTGAAACAGCTTTTCTTGGGCCTTTTCGCGAATAGAGCAGGTGTTGATGAGCAGCACATCGGCTTCATCGGGATTGTCAGTGGTCACCATTTGATGGGAGTCGCCCAGTAGATCGCGCATGCGCGCTGAGTCGTACTCGTTCATCTGGCAGCCGTGCGTCTTGATGTAGAGCTTTTTAACGGCCTTTTCAGATGTAGACATAAGGTGATACCTGTATAAAACTTGAACAATCGAAAAATGGCCGCGCATTATAGCGGGCGGGCGGTGGCTTGCCCAGTTGGCAGTTCGGCCTTTTATGGTATCCTTGCGCGCCTTTTGGGTGGCCCACCGTTTCAGCGCCGCCCCCTTTACTCTCGGTATGTTAGTGCTATGTCAGTCAATCCCACCTATAAAGTGATCTTTTACAACCAAAATCAGGTGTATGAGGTTTACGCGCGGGCCATCTATCAAAGTGAAATGTACGGTTTCATTGAGGTGGAAGAGTTCGTCTTTGGTGAGAAGTCCGCCATGATTGTCGACCCTGGTGAAGAGAAGCTGAAAAGTGAATTTGCCAAGGTGAAACGCTCCTATATCCCATTGCACAGCATCATTCGCATCGATGAAGTGGAGCACGAAGGTGCCCCCAAAGTGGTGGATATCAAGGGTGGCGACAAGGTTGCGCACTTTCCCTTCGGCGGCGGAATACCCAAGCCGCAAAGCGATTCATAGTTGGCCTGTAGTGAGTGCTTGCTATCGCTATAACCCCTAATTTTCAACGTGCATGTCTTAGTGTTCCACATGGCTTTAGGACGTTGCCGCGCACCATTAGTGAGCGCTCACAAAGCCCGCAAAAAGCTTTTTCAGGCCTTTACAGTGGCGGAAGCCTTGCCCACAATGGCTCTCCCAAATTGACGACGATAGGCCAATGGACATAGGTTTACTGGCGTTATTCATACCGACCTTTTTTCTCGTATCCATCTCCCCTGGCATGTGCATGACCCTTGCGCTGACTTTAGGTATGGCTGTGGGTGTGCGCCGCAGCCTGTGGATGATGGCCGGAGAATTGTTGGGCGTGGCGCTAGTGGCGGTGGCAGCGGTGCTGGGGGTGGCGGCGCTAATGCTCAATTACCCCACATTGTTTACGGTGTTTCGCTATGTGGGCGGGGCCTATTTATTGTGGCTCGGCTGGAAGCTTTGGCGCGCACCGCCGCCGGATTTGAGCGCCCACGGCAACACGCCGCAAACCCGCTGGGATTTGGCGCTGCAGGGCTTTACCACGGCGGTAAGCAACCCCAAAGGGTGGGCCTTCATGGTGGCTTTGCTGCCCCCCTTCTTGCGCGATGATCTACCGCTCTGGACCCAAATGGCGGGTTTGCTGACGGTTATAGTGGTCATCGAATTTACCTCACTGCTGCTCTACGCCAGTGGTGGTAAGCATTTAAGCCGATTTTTGGCGCGCGCCGGCGGCGCCAACTGGCTCAATCGCATTGCGGGCAGTTTGATGGCAATCGTGGGTGTTTGGTTAGCCGTAGGCTAGCCGTTGCAATCGTTCCAACATACAGGACTGGCACGGTGTTACTAGAAGGTATTGAGACTAAGATGTTGACCACTATTGCGCTCATTGGCAGTGCAACCTTGGGTTTATTGCTGTGCCGTCATCTACTGGGGGCCGGTTTACGTAAACTGGCAGTGAAGCAGGCGGTGAGCGAGTTGGGGTTGGCGTTTGCGTTGCGCTCGGTCAACACGGTGCTGTTTATCGTCTACGGTTTAGTGGCACTGGGTCTCCTGGGGCTGGATTTCGGCGATGTCGAGGTGCTACTGAGCTCTGTTTTCGCCGTGGTGGGCGTCGCGTTTTTTGCGCAATGGTCAATTTTGAGCAATATCACGGCGAGTTCCATCATCTTTTTCAGCTTCCCTTATCGCGTGGGCGATTGGGTGTCGGTGGTGGAGAAGGACGTCGATATTAGCGGGCAGGTGGAGGACATTACCCTGTTCCACGTGTTGATCCGGAACCTTCGGGGCGAGCTAATTACCTACCCCAACAATTTAATTTTGCAAAAGCCCGTCGTGCGCCTTAAACAAAAGCCGCTCGTGGGGCCCACCGAGGAGCTCAGTGATGAAATAGTGCCCTTTGGTGTGGGTAGCGATATTCAGCTGGGATTTGGTGAACAGACGGTGAATGGCAGAATCATTCATAAAAATGCCCAGCGCGTGTTGTTAGCATTAGATGACGGGGACACACTGGCGGTGCCGACGGTTAAGTTACAGGGTGCCCTGATCCGAGCGAGCCAGGCTTCGGCCCCGGCTTTGGCAAAGGATCAATGAGTCTTGTGAAGTATTTTGGACGAGGACGTTAAATGATGGACCCTATGGCCCTTTTGGTCGCCGTTGGCTTACTTTCGATTGCTTGTCAGTACCTTGCCTACAAGGTAAAGCTGCCCGCGATTTTGCCGCTCTTGGTATCCGGCATTTTACTAGGCCCCACCTTGGGCCTGTTAAATCCGGATGCATTGTTTGGCGATCTACTGTTTCCGTTGGTGTCGCTGTCGGTAGCCATCATTTTATTTGAGGGTGCACTGACCCTAAAGTTTGAAGATTTGGCGGGTCACGGCACCATGGTGCGCAATTTGTGCACCGTTGGCGCCTTGGTGACGTGGGCCGTTGCCACGCCTGTCGCCCATTGGGCTTTGGGCATGTCTTGGCAAATGGCGTTTTTATTCGGTGCCATTGTCACGGTTACTGGGCCGACGGTCATTGTGCCAATGCTTCGCTCTGTGCGGCCCTCTGCCAAAGTGGCCAATATATTGCGCTGGGAGGGCATCGTTATTGACCCAGTGGGCGCGTTGCTGGCGGTGCTTGTCTATGAGTATGTCATCGCCGCACAAGATGCGTGGACGCATACGCTGCAGACCTTTGGCTTGGTGTTATTGGTGGGGCTGGGCTTGGGCGCCATCATGGGCTACTTTTTGGGCATGGTGGTGCGCAAAAATTGGGTGCCGCACTATTTGCAGAATACGGCGGTGCTGACCTTGATGCTCGGTGCCTTTGCCATCTCCAATGCCATTGCCCACGAATCGGGCCTGCTCACGGTCACGGTTATGGGCATGTGGCTGGCCAACATGAAAGACGTGGATGTTGACGACATCCTCGAATTTAAAGAAACCTTGAGTGTGCTGCTCATCTCCGCCCTGTTTATTTTGTTGGCGGCGCGGCTCGATTTTGGCTCCATCATGCAGGTGGGTTGGGGCGCAATTTTGGTGTTGTTTGCCATTATTTTTATTGCGCGACCTATTTCAGTATTGGTTTCCTCAGTGGGCTCGGGTCTCAATTGGCGAGAGCTGGGCTTGCTCGCTTGGATTGCGCCACGGGGTATTGTGGCAGCGGCGGTATCGGCTCTGTTTGCATTGAAGTTGGAAACCCTGGGTTACGCTGAAGCCGATCTGCTCGTGCCCATGGTGTTTTTGGTCATCATCGCCACCGTAGTGCTGCAAAGTTTAACCGCCGTGCACGTGGCGAATTTTCTGGGCCAGCGCGCGCCTACACCCAACGGCATTCTCATTTTTGGGGGCAGTAAATTTGCGCGGATGTTTGCCCTAGAAATGAAGGATAAAAACATTCCAGTGCGCATTGCTGACACTAACTGGGATTCCATACGCCAAGCCCGTATGGATAACATTCCGACCTATTATGGCAATCCTATATCGGAGCACGCGCGCCGCACCATGGACTTGTCGGCCACTGGCCGCGTGTTGGTAATGTCGCCCTATCGGCAGTTGAATCCGCTGGTGACCTATCACTTTGAGCATGCCATGGGCAAAGGGTCTGTGCTCGGTCTAAGCGCCAATGAACAGGAAAATCGCGCCTCCCATCAGGTGTCTGAAGCCTACGCGAAAAAGTTGGGTCTGTTTGCTGAAACTGCAACTTATGGGCGGCTTGCGGCGCTGGTTGCCAAAGGGGCAACCATAAAAACGACGCGTATATCCGATTCGTTTACGCTTGAACATTATGGTGAAACCTACGGTGCCCGTGCGCTACCGCTGTGTGCACTCGACCCCAATGGCAAGGTATTTTTCTACACCATTAGCCACGACTTTAAGCCCAAGGCTGATTGGCAGATCGTCAGTTTAATTACACCCGAAACGGCTGAAGAAAAAGCTGCACGTGAGGCGCGTGAAGAGGCGGCCCGACTGCAAAAAGAAGCCGATGAAAGAGCCTTGCAGGAAGCCAAAGAGCGAGAGGCCAAACCCATCAATCCCGATGCCCCAAGTGAAGCCTAGCGACACATTTTGTTGTTGTGATTGTGTATTTCATGGTGTGGTTTCGTGCCTCATTGTCAAACGCTGTATTAGCGCGCCTGTGTTTTAGGCGCGCAATTATTTTGCTAGGCTGGTGCGGTATCCATCAGAGGAGGATCTATGTCAGAAGCCTTTAACCAGTGGTTTTATCAGTTTATTAAACGAGATACTTCCGCGGGCATTGTATTGATCACAACCACTTTATTGGCCCTGGCGCTGAAAAATTCATTCGCTAGCGGTTGGTATGACGCGTTTTTGCATACGCCGGTGGCGGTGCAGTTGGGGGCGTTAGAAATTGCCAAGCCCCTATTGTTGTGGATTAACGATGGTTTGATGGCCGTATTTTTCCTTCTGATTGGTCTTGAAGTAAAGCGTGAATTAGTTGAAGGAAACTTAAGCTCAGTATCACAAATGACGCTGCCGGGCATAGCAGCCATTGGAGGCATGTTGGTGCCGGCGCTGTGTTATGTCTACGTCAATGCCGGCGACGATCTTGCGATGCGCGGCTGGGCTATTCCCACCGCCACTGATATCGCGTTTGCGCTCGGTATTCTCACGCTGCTGGGCAATCGCGTGCCACTGTCATTAAAAGTTTTTCTCATGGCGCTCGCCATCATTGATGACCTGGGTGCGATTATTATTATTGCCCTGTTCTATACCACTGATCTTTCCACTGCGTCTATTTGGGTCGCTAGCATGGCGCTGACCGTTTTATTTGTCATGAATCGGTTGGGTGTATTTCGACGCGCCGCCTATGTCATTGTGGGCGTGGTGTTGTGGGTCAGTGTGTTGAAGTCGGGGGTGCACGCGACGCTCGCCGGAGTGGCGCTGGCGTTTATGATTCCGCTCAAGGCTAAAAACGATCGCGGTGAACAGTTTTCACCGTCTAAAAATATGGAGCATGACCTGCATTATTGGGTAAGTTTCTTCATCTTGCCGCTGTTTGCTTTTTGTAATGCGGGCATTGATTTGCGCAGTATTTCCGTGGCTCAGCTATCGGAGGGTGCGCCGCTCGGCATTATTTTTGGTCTGTTTATCGGTAAGCAGTTAGGGGTATTTGGGTTTAGTTGGTTGGCGATAAAATGCAAAATTGCCACGCTGCCCAAGGGGGCCAATTGGGTATCGCTGTACGGCGTCGCACTGCTCACCGGTGTCGGATTTACCATGAGCCTGTTTGTTAACTCGCTGGCTTTTGAAGACGACGGCTTGTTCCAAGGCGCGGATCGCTTGGCGGTGTTAGTGGGCTCGCTCTTGTCAGGCGTGATGGGATATTTGGTATTGCGCTTTGGGGTTAAAGCGGTGGAGTCTGCCGACGAGGTTATTTATATTCCATCGTCTGTGGGCTCGCCCATGGAGTCGTTAACCGATGCGGCGGCGTGGTTTAAAGACCAGACATTGGGGCTGCCACCCGACGATCCCGCAAACAAATTGCCCGATAAAACGGATTGACGTTGGCGCACCGAAAGGGCGTGCGCAAAGTCCATTTGTAAAAATAAAAACAGCAGCCGATGGCTGCTGTTTTTTTGTGGAGTCAGTATTTGTGGGGTAGCGTTAAGCGGCGAGTTTCCTGCGCACGCTGGCCAATTTTACGCAGGTGACAAACACCTCCATGGCAGCTATCACTTCGGCGACGGAGGGAACTGAGGGCGCGATGCGAATGTTTCGATCCTGAGGGTCCTTGCCATAGGGAAAGGTGGCGCCGGCCGGAGTCAATTTTACGCCGGCTTCGGCCGCCATTTGCACCACAAGCTGGGCGCAACCTGGCTGCGTATCGAATGAGACGAAATAGCCGCCCTTGGGTGTTTCCCACTGGCCTAAATCGGTGCCGGTAAAGGCCGCGTCGAGGGCCGACGAGACGGCGTCGAAACGCGGTTGCAAAATGCGGGCATGGGCCTGCATGTGGTTCCGAAGGTGCGCCATGTCCGGTAACAGGCGCATGTGGCGCAATTGATTCACCTTGTCGGGACCAATGCTCTGGCTATTTAAAAATGTTTTGAAGCTGGTCAAGTTGCGCGCGCTCATGGCGACAAAGGCAACGCCAGCGCCGGCGTGGGTAATTTTGGATGTGGAGGCGAATTGAATGACGGAATCTTGGGTGCCGGCGATGTTGCACGCCGCCATAATGCTCGCGAGGGTTTGTGGTTCGGCGAGGTCATGCACCGCGTAGGCGTTGTCCCAAAAAATCCGAAAACCAGGTTGCGCGCGCTTGGCCAGTTTGGCCATGCGATCCACTACCGCGTCGCTATAGGTGACGCCGGTGGGGTTGGCATATTTCGGAACGCACCACATGCCGCAAATGCTGGGGTCTTGGTCAATAAGCTGTTCAACCTGGTCCATATTGGGGCCTTCTGGCCCCATATCCACCGCAATCATCTGGATGCCCAGTTGTTCGCACAAGGTGAAGTGCCGATCGTAGCCGGGAGTCGGGCAGATAAATGTCATTTTGCCGCGTTTGTGCCACGCGCTATCGGGGCCATCAAAGCCAAATTGAACGGCATTGAGCAGACATTGAAACATGAGGGTAAGGCTGGAGTTGCCCAGCGCTAGAGTTTCGCTAGGGCTGGCATCCAGAATAGCCGCGCCCAGTGCGCGGGCCTCGGGTAATCCTTCGCCGCCGCCATAATTGCGCGTATCGGTTCCGTCGAGACTTTTGTAATTTCCTTTCAAGATGCCATCGAGATCATCAGAGAGGCTCAGCTGCTCGGCTGAAGGCTTGCCGCGCGTGAGGTCTAGATTAAGTTTGCGGGCGACAATGGCCGCGTAATCGGCCGCTAATTGGTGTTCCCAAAGTCGGAGTTGCTCTTGGCTAGCGTGTTCTATGTTCAATTTGGACCTCTGTTTGTAATGCGACTACAAAAACGGGCGGGATTATAAACACCTTCTGTGCAACATTTAATCGTTAAGGTGGGTTTTTATGAGATTTTTTTGCAAAAAAGTCTGTGCGATGAGCTGATGGTGTCACGCTGAGGGTGATTTCTTGCGCAGTTGCAGCCTACGGCTGTTTGGTTATTGCTCCGCGTCGCGGTGTCGCTGGGTTGTATGGCTCAGCAGCACAATTATGGGCAATAGCTGATTACATTCGTTGGCGGGGCGTGTGGTGGAGCGGTTAGGCGCGCGCACCATAGAGCGCCAGGAACATGTCCACCGAGCGCTCAATGTAGCGCTGCAGCTCGCTCTCAGTGCTTTGCGCGGGCAGGCCTATCAGGGCGCGAAAGTGGTCGTTGGTTTTCATCAGGCTTAGCAGCTGGTCTGCGGCCATGGCAACGTCGTCGCAACACAGCTCACCTTGCGTGACTTTACGGGCCAAAAAGCGCTGTAGGGTCAATTCAACTTGAGCGGGGCCCGCTGCAAAGAACATTTGTGAGATTTCGGGGTGGATTTCGGCATTGGCTGCACACAAACGGCACAGCTGTACGGCCTCACGACTTTGAATGAGCTCTTGAAAATGTTGGGCAAAGCGAACGAGAACGTCGCGCAGGGGGGCTTTGTCGTTGAGCACCTCATCGTTCATCGCGTTGGCGATGCACCGATCCTCGACGCAGAAGCGGAACAGGTCGTCTTTGGCACCAAAGTGGCTGTACACCGTTTGCTTGGATACGCCCGCGGCCTCTGCCACCTGGTCCATACTGGTGCTTAAGTAGCCCTGCTCAGTGAACAAATGGCTGGCGGCGCGAATGATTTGCTGACGCTTTTCTTCGCTTCGACCGCGAGTGGCTTTTTTGGCGGGTGTATTCATGGCAGCAGTTTAACTGAAACATTCTTACAAAAACAAACTGGACGGATCAGTCTAATTTAATTATTCTAGACTGCATCGTCCAGTTTTGTTTTTAGCGCTCCCGCAGCCGTTGCCGTCTTGGCGCAATCTGCAGGGGGCGCACCAAGAGAGGTTTGTGGTTGTGTTCAAGCGTGTGATTCGGCGTTATTGGGTCTTTGCCCCTGTGTTTATGGTGGCCGCTGCGCTGCTGTTGGCGGCGGCATGGCGGTCCACCGGTGCGCAAGAGGCAGAAGGCTATTTGCTGACCGCCGCGAGTATGCGTGTGGTGCAGCAGGCTCACTACGGTGTCGAGCGGCGCTTTGCTGGGCGCGTGGCCGCCCGTCAGGACGCCGACGTGGGCTTCGAGTTGGGCGGTCGGGTTGCCGAAATGCGGGTTAACGACGGCGATCGCGTGGCACAAGGCGATGTTTTGGCACTGCTCGATACCGAACTATTGGTGACCGAGCGCGCCCAACTGCGGGCGCAACTCGATGATACCCAGGCGCGACAGCAATTAAATCGAGCCAACATTGAGCGCCATCAATCGCTGCAGGCCAGTGGCTTTGCTTCCCAGCAGCGGCTCGACGAACTCCTCACGGAACAAAAGACCCTCACCGCCAGCGCCGATGCCCTGCGCGCCTCACTCGACAACGTGGCCAGCCGGTTGCGCAAGGCGAGCTTGAAGGCCCCCTACGATGGTGTGGTGGCGCGGCGATTTGCCGATCAAGGCACCGTGGTGGCCGCTGGCAGCCCAGTCATTCGGCTGCAGGAAGTGGCGGCCATGGAAGCCGTGGTGGGCGTGCCAGTGGCATTTGCCTTGCAATTAAGCGTTGGCCAAAGCGCCGGACTGCAATTGCGCGACCAGCACTTTATGGGGCGGGTGTTAACGGTGGGTGCGGATGTCAATCCCGTCACTAATACGGTGACAGTGCGGCTGCTCATGCCCGCCGATGCGCGCGCCTTCAATGGCGATATCATTCAGCTGATTATGAGTGAGCAGGTGGCAACGGAGGGCTTTTGGATACCTGCCGATGCGATTACCGACGGTGTGCGGGGGCGGTGGACTGTCTATGCCCTCGTCCAGCAGGACAGTGCTTTTCGCATTCAGACCCGCGATGTACAGATTCACCACAGTCGCGACGATCAAGTCTTTGTCTCCGGTGCGCTAAATGATGGCGAACAAATTGTCGCCGCGGGTGTGCATCGTTTTGCGCCGGGGCAGCAGGTGGTCACTAGCGATGCAGAACCCGTTGCCGTGCCGCAAATTGGGCTGACATCGGAGGCGCGTTGATGCTGGTAAAAAGTTTTGTGGAAAACCCGCGTCTGATAGTGATGGTTATCGCGGTGTTGATTGTCGGCGGCTTGGCTGCAGTGAATACCTTACCGCTATCTGAAGACCCCTATATTGCCGGTCGCCACGCCACGATTTTGACCCCTTACCCCGGTGCAAGTGCTGAGCGGGTAGAGGTACTCGTGACGGAAAAAATCGAAAATAAAGTGCGCGAGCTGGCGGCTATCGAATCCGTGACCTCCACCTCCAAGGCCGGCTTGTCGGTGATTGTTATCGAGCTAAAAGGCAGCGTGGGTGGCGATCAAGTGGCAGGGCTTTGGTCGCGCACCCGGGCGTTAATTGACGAAGTGCAAAGCGAGTTGCCGCAGGGTGTACTGCCCTCGCGGCTGATCGACAATCGCAGTCACGCGTTTACCCGCATCCTGGCGTTGCGTTGGCAGGGGGCTGGCACACCGGATATGGCGGTGTTGGGGCGCTATGCACAAGAGCTGGAAAGTCGATTGCGGGCGCTGCCCGGCAGTTGGCGAGTGGAGCGCTTTGGTGAAGTGCAGGAAGAAATTCACGTTGATGTCGATAACGCAATTTTAAGTCGACTGGGGCTGACCTCGGCTGCCATTGCCGAGGCGATAAGTCGCGCCGACAGTAAAGTCGCCGCCGGTGAATTGGGTGCCGGCGCGCAAACCATTGCCGTCGAAGTGCGCGGCGCCATCGATAACGTCGAGCGCGTGCGCCGCGTGCCTTTGCAATCGCCCCAAGAGGGCAGTTTGCTGGTGGGCGATGTGGCCAGCGTGTACCGCGGTGAAAAAACGCCACAGAAATCATTGGCTCTGGTGCACGGCGAGCGCGCAGTGGTGGTGGCGATCAGTATGTTGGCCGATGAGCGCATAGACCGCTGGAGCGAAAAAGTCGATCGCAAGCTGATGGACTTCAGTGAAGTTTTGCCTGCCAACGTGGCACTGGAAAGTTTATTCGATCAGCGTGGCTACACGGAGCAGCGACTCAGTGATTTGATCGGCAATGTGGTGCTTGGATTTGGGTTAATTTTTTTGGTGTTGTTTTTCACCTTGGGGTGGCGCTCGGCCGTTATTGTCGCCCTGGCCTTGCCCCTGACCGCGCTGTTTACGTTATCGGTAATGAAATTTTATGGTTTGCCGATCCACCAAATGTCGGTAACCGGTTTAATTGTTGCGCTGGGAATCATGGTGGATAACGCCATCGTTATGGTGGACTCCATTGCCCGCGAGCGGCAGGCGGGTCAAGCGCGCACCCAAGCCGTACTGCGTTCCGTACGCCATTTATGGCTGCCACTGTTGGGCTCCACTCTGACCACTGTGCTGGCGTTTATGCCCATTGTGCTCATGCCGGGACCGGCGGGAGAGTTTGTGGGTGGCATTGCGTTATCGGTTATTTTTTCGTTGGTGGGTTCTTGGCTGATTTCACACACGTTAATTGCCGGGCTCGCCGGTCGTTGGTTGCCCCAAGAGGCACAGGGCGGGCACTGGTTGCAGCGCGGCTGTTCGAACGCGGCCTTAAGTGCGCGCGCTGAGCAGTTAATTTTGTCGGCCATGCGACGCCCAATAGCCACCTTGGTGGCAGTGTCGAGCTTGCCATTGTTGGGGTTTGTGGCGGCCAGTCAACTCACCGAGCAATTCTTTCCCGCCTCTGATCGCGACATGTTTCACATCGAAGTATATTTGCCCGAACATGCCAGCATTCAACAAACGCGCACCTTGGTTGAGCAGATTGATGCCTATTTGAAATCAGATGAGCCGGAGATATCTTCTGCCCATTGGTTTGTGGGGAGCGCGGCGCCGTCGTTTTATTACAACCTCATGTTTGGTCGCGACGGTTCGGCCAACTATGCGCAGGCAATGGTCAAAACGCCGCACTTTAAGATTGCCAACGCATTGATTCCGGATTTACAGCAGCGCTTGGACGCGCGTTTTCCGCAGGCACAAATATTAGTGCGTAAATTGGAGCAGGGGCCGCCCTTTGAGGCGCCGGTGGAGCTGCGTGTGTTTGGCCCAAGTTTGGCTGTGTTAAAGGCCAAGGGCGACGAAGTGCGCGGCGCCATGGCGGCGGTTGCGAGCGTTTCGCACACGCGAGCGTCCTTGTCTGCGGCGGTGCCGAAGTTGTGGCTGGATGTGGATGAGGACGTCGCCCGACGCGCCCAATTTCAGTTGGTCGATTTATCGCAGCAACTGCAGGCGGGTTTAGATGGTGTGGTGCGCGGTTCGCTTATTGAAGGCACCACGGAAATTCCGGTGCGCGTGCGCATGCACGCGGAGGCCCGACGGGATCTGGATCGCCTCCAGCAATTTCAATTTGTATCGCCCGCCACCAGTGGCAATCAAGGCGTCCCACTGAGCGGCATTGCCCGCTTGGCATTGCAGCCAACTCAGGGTGCTATCGCGCGTCGCAACGGGGAGCGCGTGAACACGGTGCAAGCTTTTCTGCGCGATGGCGTACTGCCCGCCGACGCGGTGGCGGCCGTGCAGCGAGAGCTCGAGCGCCGAGGCTTTACCCTGCCGGCGGGTTACCGGTTGGAGCTGGGAGGCGAGGGCGCTGAGCGCGATGAGGCGGTGCACGATCTCATGGGATCAGTGGGGCTTATTCTGACGCTGTTGGTGCTAGTGGTTGTATTAAGTTTTAACTCGTTCCGCATCAGTGTGATTATTTTCGCTGCGGCCTTTCAATCCATTGGCTTGGGATTGTTGTGTGTCTATCTATTTGGGTACGCGTTTGGGTTCACGGTAATTATTGGTTTGCTGGGGTTGATGGGCTTGGCCATTAACGCGGCCATCGTCATCTTGGCGGAATTAAAATCGGACGCCAACGCAGTGCGTGGCGATGAGGTAGATATAGTGGCTGGCGTGATGCGCTGTGGTCGGCATATCACCTCCACAACCATCACCACGGTGGGTGGCTTTCTGCCCCTGATCTTGGCGGGCGGCGGCTTTTGGCCCCCCTTCGCCATTGCTATTGCCGGTGGCACTGTGTTGACCACGCTGCTGTCATTTTTGTTCGTGCCGGCGGCCTTTGTACTGTTTGCTCGCAAGCGCCATTTTGCACTGGCAGGTGCGCAGGCATTGGCGTAAGTTGGTTGCGATCGGCCCGTAAAATTTGTGGAGGAGTGAGCAATGTCAACCGAACATTTCAACAGTTTTAGGGAGTTCTACCCCTATTACTTAGCGGAGCATGCCAACAGAGTGTGTCGTCGAATGCACTTTATGGGCTCGACGGTGGCACTGATGTTATTGGTATTTGCTATCTACACACTCAACCCCTGGTGGCTGTTAGTGGGCGTGTTACAGGGGTATGGATTTGCCTGGGTAGGCCATTTTTACTTCGAGCAGAATAAACCCGCCACCTTTAAGTATCCCGGTTATAGCTTTATTGGCGATTGGGTGATGTACAAAGATATGCTCACGGGCAAGTTAACTTTTTAATGCGTCGGTTTTATCGTGCTCTTGCCCGGTTCGCCGGGCTTTTTTATGGCTGACAGTGGGGCCTGTGGCGTGGCGCTTCTACTTGTGGGCTTATTGTGAGCTTAGGACCCGCTCAGTGTCTGGCTATGAGGGATGCGCGCCTGCCATCGTCCTATAATCAGAATGGAAATTGCGAGAGTTCGCCTTGCCCGGTCAAACCTATTACCTTGAAATGACGGAGCCTAAACCTGCTGACGCGGCACCCTTTATGAATGAGGATGCGCAATTAGTGGAGCTGGTGCCGTCTGATCCCGCCGTCAATCGGCGCTTTTATCTGTCTGTAGGCGGCCCTTGGCAGTGGACAGACAAGGCGGACTGGTCGGACGACCGCTGGCGTGCCTATGTGAACGGCTTGGGCGAGGCGCCAGAACCGGCGGTTGAGCCGCAGGAACGCATTATTACCTCGGTGCTTCATGTGGCGGGCCGGGAGGCCGGTTATTTTGAGCTGAGTGTGGTGGGTGATCAGGTGGAAATCCGTTATTTTGGTTTGCTGCCCTGGGCGTTTGGCCAGGGCTTGGGTCGCCCGCTGTTGAGCGCGGCTATCGCGCGGGGCTGGCGTGCTGGCGCACGCCGCCTGTGGGTACACACCTGTGACAAAGATCATCCCGCCGCCTTACCCAATTACCAAAAATGTGGCTTCAGTCTGTATAAGACCGTCGATGAACAATAAATTTACTGAGTGCAAACACCAAAATGGCTGAACTAACGCTGGTTATTGGCAATAAAAACTATTCGAGCTGGTCGCTGCGCGCCTGGCTGTACCTGAAATTAAACGACATCGCCTTCGACGAAATCCGACTGCCGCTGGATACCCACCAGTTTCAGCAAGAGATCTACAGTTACTCGCCGTCTGGACGAGTGCCTGCCTTGCTGCACGGCAAGGTGCGCGTGTGGGATTCAATGGCCATTATCGAATACGTGTACCGCAATTTTCCCGACAGCGCCAATTGGCCAAAAGATCCCGTGGTTCAGGGCTTGGCCATGTCTGCCGTCATGGAAATGCACGCGGGTTTTCCCGAGTTGCGAAAACACTACCCCATGAATTGCCGCAAAGTGCCGTTTAAAGCGCCACTGCGCGGCAGGGCCGAGCAGGATTTAGCCCGACTTGAGGCGTTATGGCACAGCCTGCTGGATGCCAGTGGCGGCCCTTGGTTGGGCGGTCAGATCGGCATTGTGGATGCCTATTTCGCCCCCGTGGCAATGCGCATTCACACCTATCAATTACCGGTCAGCGATCGCTGCATGGCCTATGTTGAACAGGTGTTAAGCCTGCCTGCAATGCAGGCGTGGATTGCCGACGCCGAACAAGAAGTAGAAACCGTAACCGCCGATGAGTGGCAAGACTAAGGAAATTCCAATGAAAAAAATAACGAGTAAGACCTTGCTGGCGGCCGCGGTGGCCGTGAGTGTTTTGTCGGCGTGTCAGCCGGATGGCGCTGAAAAAGCGACTATCGCAAGCGCGCCGGTATACGATCAAGCGAGCGCTGAGGCATTTGTTGCAGAGGCGGAAAAATCGCTGCAATCCACCGCTGAGTTCGCCTCGCGCGCCAGTTGGTTGGCGTCTACCTACATCAACATGGACAGCCAATTTGTCGAGGCCAAAGCCAGTAAAGAGTACACCTTGCAAGCGGTGAAATTTGCTAAGCAGGTGAAGAACTGGGATGGCGTTGCGCTCGATCCCGTGGTTCGCCGCAAATTGGATGCCTTGCGTTTAGGCTTGAGTTTCCCCTCGCCCGATGATGAAACCCTGGCGGGCGAACTGGCCGACATCGGCTCCAAGATGCAGGGTATGTATGGCAAGGGTAAGTACTGCCGCGAGTCCGGCGAGTGCTATGACCTACAGCAAATGAGCAACATTTTGGCTGAAGGTAAAGACCCAGCGCTGATGCGTGAAATGTGGGCAGGCTGGCGCTCAGTGTCGCCCCCGATGCGCCCCCTGTATGAGCGCCAAGTAGAGATCGCCAATGCGGGTGCCAAAGATTTGGGGTTTGAAAATCTCTCTGTATTGTGGCGGTCTAACTATGACCAACAGCCCGATGCCTTCGCCGCCGATGTGGACGCCCAATGGAATAAGGTTAAGCCATTGTATGACGCACTGCATTGCCATGTGCGCGCCAAACTCAGCGATGCCTACGGTGAGGACGTGGTCCCCAAAACCGGTAAAATTCCCGCGCACATGCTCGGCAATATGTGGGCGCAGACCTGGGGCAATGTGTACGACAAGGTTAAACCTGAGAACAGTCAGCAAAGCTACGATTTAACGTCGCTGATTGTGAACAGCGGCATGAATGAAATGGGCATGGTGCGTACCGCTGAAGATTTTTTCTCGTCGCTGGGCTTTACGCCCCTGCCCGAAAGCTTCTGGGAGCGCTCACAATTTACCAAGCCCCGCGACCGTGAAGTGGTGTGTCACGCCAGTGCCTGGAACCTCGATAGCAAAGATGATCTGCGCATTAAAATGTGCATTCAAAAAAATGGCGAAGACTTCCAAACGGTGCACCATGAGCTGGGCCACAACTACTACCAGCGCGCCTATAATCATCAGCCCTATCTATTTCAAAACAGTGCCAATGATGGCTTCCATGAGGCTTTAGGCGATACGGTTGCTCTTTCCATCACGCCTTCCTATCTCGTCAGTCTTGGCCTGTTAAAAGAAGAACCTCCGGTGTCTGAGGATTTGGGCTACTTGATGCAAATGGCGCTCGATAAAATCGCCTTTCTTCCCTTTGGTCTGATGGTGGACAAGTGGCGCTGGCAGGTCTTTAACGGCGAAATTAAACCCGCTGATTACAACAAGGGCTGGTGGCAGTTGCGCGAGCAGTACCAAGGCATCAGCGCGCCCGTTGCGCGCACAGAAGATCACTTCGATCCCGGCGCTAAATACCACATTCCCGGTAACACGCCTTACACCCGTTACTTCTTGGCATTTATTCAGCAGTTCCAGTTCCATCGCGCACTGTGTGAAACCGCCAACTATCAAGGCCCTTTACACCGCTGCTCTATTTACAACAACAAAGCCGCCGGTGAAAAGCTGCAAGCCATGATGGCCATGGGCAGCAGCCAGCCTTGGCAAAACGCCATGGAAGCACTCACAGGTCAGCCCAACCTCGATGCATCGGCAATCGCCGATTACTTCGCCCCGCTTAAAGTTTGGCTTGATGAGCAAAACGAAGGTCGCCAGTGTGGGTGGTGAGCATGTCTTAGTTCAAGAAGCACATAAGGGTAGCGCCGCTGCCCTTCGGAAACTTATTCAAGCAGCATTGAAGGTGCAGGCGTTTAATGACCTTGATAAGTGGTTGAATGTTGCTCTTGACTATGAGCTTTCGGAATTTTATGACCTTAGAATCAGGCTTTGGCTAGCGGATATGTGGGGCCCTTGGCCTTGGGAAAAGATAGACGCATTGCTAGATACCCTAGGTGAAAGCCACACCGATTATTTTTGGCTTAAATCTAAAGTTGCTTTGTTTTTGGGGGGCGACTGTAGAGACCCTCTTATTCGTGGTGAGATGGCGGATGATTTACGGTGCGCAATCGTTATGGCCCTGTTTGGTTTTTTAGATGGTAACCATGAGCAGGGCCGGCAGCGTATGTTTGAACTTAGCAAGCAAGGACAAAATTTCGCTAGGTTGGCAGTGTCGAGTGGCCTTGTGGACTATGAGGCAACCTCTGAGGATTATCTTATTGATCAATCCATTGGCCTTAAAGGTTTAGATCACTTTGTTCATCCGCTAGTGTGTAAATGGGTTGTTGCGCAGTATGGGGGCTATTGCAAGCGCTCTATGATCGTTGATCCTGTTTCTGGGGAAAGAAAAATAGACCCCTACCGTGTTAGTAGCTCTTGCACAATTCTGCCGCCGATAGAAGATCCAATTGTATTTGAACTAAAAAAACGTATGGCATCTCAACAGGGTATCAGTCTTGAGTGTGTTGAGCCGTTTTCCATGATTCATTACCGAGAGGGAGACGAATATAAGTTGCATTTTGATGCGCTGCCACAAGAAGCGTTAAAAAATGGTGAGGCGCAGCGAACCCGCACTTCAATCTTGTATTTGAATGATGAGTTTCGTGGCGGTGAGACCAGATTCCCTAGGATTGCTAAAACCGTTACGCCGAAAACCGGTCGTTTAATAACGTTTAACAATACCGTTACGCACGATCAAACCCCAATGCCTAATAGCCTGCATGCAGGCTCTCCAATAGCACAGGGGAATAAATTTATTTTGACCCTGTGGGGGAGAGGGGCTCCACCAGAGTAGTGGCCGCTTGAATTGGTATTAGTTTGATGCTCTGTGTTTTCCGGAAAAATAAAAAAGCCCAGCATATGCTGGGCTTTTTTATTGATGGGATAGAAGGCTCAGTGAATTCCCCTCATGCCTTTCTTTAGGATCGGTGAAATCACAATCATGAACACGCCGATACCTATGCCAGTCCACATCAGGAACTCGTAGAGCTCTGTATAGGTAGTGAGTAGCTGTATGGCATCCGCTGATTCAGCGCCACCGGTGTCGATAGCGGCCATTTTACCGATGCGGGTAGCAACGGTTTCAGACAGTGCAGTGGCCAAGAACCAGGTGCCCATAGACACGCCCACAACCTTGCCAATTGAAAGCTTGGTTACCGCAGAAAGCCCAACGGGCGACAAACACAGCTCGCCAGTGGTGTGCAGCAAATAGGCCAGCACCAACCAGATCATAGCCACTTTGCCTGCGTCGTCAGCAAACTCGGCACCCAATACCAGTGCGCCGAAGCCTAGGCCCGCCTGCATAATACCAAGGCCGAATTTCACGGGTGTGGAAGGCTCCCAACCACGCTTCGCCAGCCATACCCACAGGGCTGCAAATGGAATTGCCAGCAACATAATGAAGCCCGCATTCAAAGAGCCGAACATAGAGGCGCGGATTTCGGTGTCGCCCAGGTTGCGGTCCAGCACTCGGTCGGCATAGAGAGTCATGCTACCGGCGGATTGCTCAAAAAGCGCCCAGAAAACGATGGTAGAAACAATCAACACCATCAGTACCACGGTGCGGCTGTACTCAGCGCTGTTGTGGGATTTAAAGCCGTAACCAATAAATACCACAAGGCCCAAGAGCATCATGCCAAGCCAGGTGTCGTCACCGGTAAAGGCCCAAGCCAGGCCTACTACCATGGTTACCGCGGCCATGGCGATGGCTACCCAGTCTTGCCCTTTGTCGGGCTGGTAGAGCATGGAGTACAGAATAATGCCCACCACCGCAATGATCAGCATGCTGTTCTGGGCAAGGTGCACTACCGGCTCATTCTGGATGAGCAGCCAAACCACAGAAAGCGACAACAAACCACCCAGGTAAATTGCCCATTCTTTGTTGATAGGGCCCAAAAAGGTCTCTTTCAGGCGGGCAGGCTCTGCAGGTTCGGCGTGGCCTTCTAAGGTGTCTTGGAACTTCAGGAAGGTGATGAGGCCAAGTAGCATGCCAATACCCGCGGCGCCGAAGCCATAGCTCCAGCCGTAGGTTTCACCCAGCCAGCCACACAAAATAGTGGCGGTGAATGAGCCGATATTGATACCCATATAAAAGATGGTGAAACCGGAGTCGCGGCGTGGGTCATCTTTACCGTAGAGTTTGCCCACAATGGTGGAGATATTGGGCTTCAGGAAGCCTACCCCCACGGTGATCAAGGCAAGGGCAAAGAAGAATACCTTCAATGCCACCACGTCTTGGATGATCACATCCTCGGTGAGCAGGGTACCGGCGGCGATGACTGTGCCATCATTGAGGGTAATTGCCTCAACCAGCGTGGTGCCCGCCGCAAATTTCATGGCCTGAAAGCCTTCGTATGCCATAGTGGCATGACCGGCGGTAAGTAGCAGTGCCCCAAATATCACGGCCTTGCGCATGCCGAGGTAACGGTCGGCCAGCAGGCCACCAATTAGGGGTAGGGCATATACCAAACCGGCATAAGCGCCAAGTACGTCATATCCGGCTGAATCTGTAAATAGGTGATATTTTGTGACATAAAGAAGCAGTAGATACTTCATGCCGTAAAAAGAGAAGCGTTCCCACAGTTCAGTGGCGAAGCATACGTATAGCCCTTTGGGGTGCCCTAGGAACTCCCCAGGAGCAGAAACAGTGGCAGTGGTCATGCCTTATCCTCGTTATGGTTATTACACATCCAATGTAGGACGAAGTGTCAGGTACCAACCTCAATTCGGTTAATGAGGGGCAAGGTGTATTTACTTTGCCGCGCATCATAAACTCTCAATCTCCGGGGGCTTCACATGCAAACGAACATTTTTAGCCAGCAATTAAAGGTTTGCTTAATCTTATTTGTGGCTTCAATAGTGTTGCCGGCGTGTCAGGGGGTGAATCTTGACTCCAGCAATAGATTAAGTGATCGCGTGCTTTTGGCTGGAGATGTTTTTGGTGGCTCTGGCGCGGAGCTGCTACTTCCTGAGGATGATTTTCTAGAGCTTTCTCCGGAGATGAAGCGCTTTGTGGATTTTTATGTGCCTAGCCGTGGCAGTAACGAACTACGCCTTTCGCGGTTGTTGATGGCCATCAGTTCTGTGGGCACCTTGGGGGTAACCTACACGCCAGATAAAACCTTTACAGCTCGAAAGGCCTTTGAAATGAGGGAGGCTAACTGTTTGAGCTACACCGCAATGTTTGTGGCTATGGCAAGATACGCGGGTATTCCTGCCTATTTTAATGAGGTAGACGTACCGCCTGTATGGGGACTGCAGGGCAAAGCGACATTTGTTTTTTATCGCCATGTAAACGCACTGGTTCCTGTAGCCGCAAGTGTAAATAAAATAGTAGATATAAACATAGAAAACTATCGCAATGACTATGACCAAAAAAAGCTTTCTGATCAGTCAGCAAGGGCGCTCTACTACAATAATGTAGGCGTGGAGCTCCTAGAGCAGAAGCTCTATATGCAAGCCTTCACCTACTTTAAGAAAAGCATAAGTATTGATAGTAGGCAGGCGTTCGTTTGGAGTAATTTGGGTGTGCTTTACCGCCGCATTGGTGCTGTGAGCTATGCGGAAGGTGCTTTTATCAAGGCCGCTACATTGGATGATGCCGATTTGGTAGCCTTAAGCAACTTGGCTCGAGTAAAGCGCGCGAAGGGTGAGGTGGCAGAGGCTGAAGCACTGGAGCGGCGCGTTAGATATTTTCGCGATCACAATCCATTCTACCAATACGGCCTGGCTCAAATGGCAATGGCTGACAATGAATTAGAGCTTGCTTTGGATTATGTGAACAAAGCGCTGCAAAAAAGAGGCCGAGACCCAAGATTTCATCACTTGCAGGGAGTCCTATCCTACAAGTTGGGTGATTTTGAGTCAGCAAAGCGTAGCTTATCGTATTCTGTGAAATTCTCCAGTAACCCGGGTGAGCAAAAAATGTATAGCAATAAACTGACTGCAATGCAATAAGTCGTTGATTTTTATCGATATTTTAGTTTTTGAGTGGCTGGCGGCCTTAGAAATCTTGTAGTTTGAAAAAAATGACCTTGTTGATTTAGATCTAAAAATAATTGAGGGGGCTGTATTAGAGCTCGTCTTTAGGTGAGTACGCGAATTCACGTACCAACATCAGTATAAAAAGATCCAAACAATGAGGATAAATTGATGAAGAAGAGCGCATTATCAGCCGCCATTAAAGGCGCGCTAGGCGTTACATCGCTAGCTATGATGCTGCCAGCCGTTTCTATGGCGCAGCAAGGTCTAGATTCAATCGAGGAAGTAGTGGTAACTGGTTCACGTATTAAGCGTGCAGACTTGGAATCAGTTAGTCCTCTGACATCCATCGGCGCCGAAGAGTTCAAAATCTCCGGTAACTTAAACGTCGAACAAAAGCTTGCTGAGCTTCCTTCTACGCTGCCTTCTTTTGGCCCAAGCTCGAACAACCCAGGTGATGGTACTGCCCGTGTTGACCTGCGTGGTCTGGGAACTTCCCGCACTTTGGTGCTGGTAAATGGCCGTCGTTACATTCCAGCTACTCAGGCTGGTGTGGTTGATTTGAACACCATTCCCGGTACTCTTATTAAGAATGTGGATGTTGTGACTGGCGGTGCCTCAGCGGTATATGGCTCTGATGCATTGGCTGGTGTTGTTAACTTCACAATGATCGATGATTTCGAAGGTGTTGAAGTCACCGGTCTTTGGGATCAGACTTCAGAAGCCGATGGCCAGAAGTACAATTTCGACATTACCATGGGCGGCAACTTTGCAGATGGCAAAGGTAACGCTACTGTATATGCCTCATACTCAGGCCGTGATGCGGTATTCCAAGGTGATCGTGAGTTTTCCAAATTCGCATTAACCGAAAGTGGTGGTGAGCTGGTGCCAGGTGGCTCTTCAGGTGTCCCTGGAACACGTGTGTTTGGCGGCCCTACCATCGACCCTGATGGCATCCCCAATAGTGGTGACGAGTTTGGTCTGGGTACCTTTGGTTCGGACGGTTCTGCACAGCCTTGGGTGGAGCCGGATTCGCGCTTCAACTACGCCCCGGATAACTACCTGCAGCTGCCTCAAGAGCGCTATCTTGTAAACAGCTTTGCGCACTATGAAATCGCTGAAGGTCACGAAGTTTATTCAGAGTTTGCGTTTGCTCACAACAAAGTACCGCAGCAATTGGCTCCAACTCCGGCATTTACTACTGTAGAAATTAATCCAAACAGCGCATTTTTGGATCAGGCAACTCGCGATGCACTTGCAGGCGAAACCTTGAATGCTAATGGGAACTACGAGGCCTTTATTGGTCGTCGTATGGTAGAGAATGGCCCTCGTCAAGCTGTTGATACTCGTGATGC
Source organism: Simiduia aestuariiviva (assembly GCF_014192475.1). Lineage (GTDB taxonomy): Bacteria > Pseudomonadota > Gammaproteobacteria > Pseudomonadales > Cellvibrionaceae > Simiduia > Simiduia aestuariiviva. Next base: position 455,161 of record NZ_JACHXZ010000003.1, on the reverse strand, counting down.
ATTTCGCCTCTTGGTAGGTCTGCGTGGTGATATCAGTGACGCTTGGTCATACGATGTTTACTATAGCCGTGCAAACCTTGATCAGTCTAACTTGCTGAATAACGATGTTGCGGCTTCTCGCTTTAAGCAAGCTGTTGCCACCAATGATGCGGGTACCGCGTGTCAGGATACTTCTGGCGGTTGTGTGCCAATGAATATCTTTGGTGCAGGCAATATCTCTTCTGAGGCTGTTGACTTCGTGAACGTTGGCGCGGCTAATGTGACCAGCATCACGCAGGAGGTTTTCCAGGCTAGTGCTAATGGTACGCTTGTTACTTTGCCCGCTGCATCTAACCCAGTTGGTTTAGTGGTAGGTGTTGAAAGCCGTGCTGATGAATCCACCTATCGTCCTGATTCATTCCTCTCTGCTGGTGACGTGCTTGGTTTTAATGCCGGTGAAGCGACAGTAGGTTCTTACAGCTCGCGTGAGTTATTCGGTGAGATCGACATTCCTTTAGTAGAGGGTGCACCTTTCGCTGACAGCTTGAGCCTTTGGGGCGCATACCGTTATTCAGACTACTCGAATATTGGCGGTGTAAGCTCTTACGCAACTACCTTGAGCTGGGCGCCAGTTGAGATGGTTAAACTGCGCACTGGTTACCAGCGTGCTGTTCGTGCACCAAACGTATCTGAACTGTTCTTAGGTTCTTCTAATGGCTTCCCGGGCGCAGTTGATCCGTGTTCAGCTGGTGGTTACTCTGCAGCAGTTGATGATGCAACTTGTATCGCTACTGGTGTGGCTCCAGGCCAAGTTGGCGTTTTTGCTCAAGCTAACACCCAAATTGAAAGTACTTTCGGCGGTAACGCTGAGCTGGAAGAAGAAACTTCCAACACCTTCACTTTCGGTGCTGTTATCCAGCCAATGGATAACTTGGACATCGCTATCGACTACTACAGCATTGAAATTGACGATGCTATTTCAGTATTCGGTGGCAACGCAAACAATGTGTTGAATATCTGCTACACAATGGAAAAGGATGTAAATTCTCCATATTGTAGCGCTATTACTCGTCGTGCAGATAACAACGTTGATAACATCAGCTTGTTGAATGCGAACATTGGTAAGATCGAAACTGCAGGTGTGGATTTCAACGTTAATTACAGTCAAGATCTGGATTTCGGTATTGACGGTGGTTCATACCTGACTGTTCAATTCTTGAGCACATACTTGCAGAAGTTCGATGTGACGCCCGTACAGGATCTGCCGAACGAAGTGAATGAGTGCGCTGGTACTTTCGGTAATACTTGTGGTTCACCCTTGGCCGAATGGCAGTGGAATACACGTGTTACTTGGGCATCTGGTCCTCTGACTCTGTCTAGTTTGGTTCGTTACATCGGTGAAACAGACGACGACACTATCGCTAACGAAGGTGTAGATCCATCAACTCTGGTTGTACCAAAGCAGGATGCCAAAGTGTATTTGGATCTGAGTGCTGGCTACGCAATCTCTGATAACTTCAATGTTAACTTTGGTATCAAGAACATTCTTGACACCGAGCCAACATACACTGGTGATCAGCAGGAGCAGGCGAATACTTTCCCATCAACTTATGATGTGTTAGGTCCTCGTTACTTCGTAAGTGCTAGCTACAAGTTTCAGTAATTGAGACTTGTTGTATAAAATGGCGGGCCTAGTGCCCGCCTTTTTTTTGTGAAGAGAAATGCCTAAAGAATTAACAGCGCTGCTTCAGCAAGCAGTAGCCAAACTACATAGTCTTGGTCCTCAGCATGCCCTAGGTGTATTGACTCCGTTTGAGCAGAGTTTTTCCAACAATGCCGATTACCTTCACCTTTGGGCGGTATGTGAATCCGAGCTTCGGAATTTTGAAGGTGCTGAAAGCCGCTATTTAGCGTCACTTGCATTAAATTCTAAGCAGCCTGAGGTATTAAAGAATTTAGCAAACTGCTTTTATAGTCAAGGAAAGCATCAGCTCGCACTGGAGCGATATATCGCAGCGCTAGATTTGGTGCCTAGTTTTATCGAGGCCATGAAAGGAGCTGCATTGTGCTGTGTAGCTTTGGGTCGTGCGAGCCTCGCACTTAAGTATGCCAAGATGCTTGTTAACTCGTCACCAGGTAATCATGTTTTTCAGTGTTTATTGGCTGATGCCCATCGTGTAAATGGTAACTATCAGGATTCCGTGGCGCACTACCGATCTATATTAGCAGGGCATCCTGGCTACACTAGAGCCATTTATGGATTGGCAATATCATCTCGTAAGCTTGGACGGCTAGATGAAGCGAGGGATTTGTTAGCAGGATTAGTCTTGCAGAAAAAAATAGGTCCTGAGGTGTACCAAACTCTTGCAGCAGTAAACCTCGAGCTGGGAGATCTAGCGTCAGCGAAATCCATTCTTGTGCAGCTGATTGAGCTCAAGCCAAGCTATGTTCCCGCTCACCAGAGTCTCAATGAGCTTTTGTGGCAGCTAGGTGATCTCACTGAGTTTTGCCAAAGTTTCAAGTGGGCGGTGGCTAACCGCCATGCGACATCAGATTTACTGGCTAGCTACATTGATATTGCCCGATTGTCCGGTGATCAAAATCTAATTTCGGATGCCATGAACTCTGTACCAAAAAACCACACTTCGCCTTTGATATATGGTGCTGAATCGAGAGTGGTTGAGAATAGTAATCGTCTGGACGCGATTTATCGCTTGGAGAAGGCATTATCCATTGAGTTTCACCTTCAGTTAGCTCAAGAGCTTATCCAGCTATATTTAAAAGAGTACCGTATTAAAGAAGCGAGTAATCTGGTTGCTCGCTGTCTGAAGGAGTCGCCCCTAAACCAGCTGAGTTGGGCTTTACAGGGATTGGTTTGGAGGCTAAATGGTGATGAGCGATATCAGTGGCTGAATAATTACAGTAATTTCATAAAGAAATTTAAATTTGTGTCTGCGGATGAAGAGGAGGTTCTTTTGAAGCTACGCAATGATATTAATGCAATGCATGGTCTGGAAAGGCGCCCTCTTGGGCAAACCCTAAAAGGGGGGACTCAGGTTTCTGGTGGTGTGCTCAATAGTAGCTATGAATCAGTGCAGTTATTGCGCACAAGGCTCGATGAAATATTGATGGAATATTGTGCATCCCTGCCTTCAGACGATAGCCATCCATTTTTGAAAAGGAATACCGGAAGTTGCTTTTATAGCGGGTCTTGGTCAGTGCGGCTCAAGCCCAATGGGTTTCATGTGAATCACGTCCATCCAGAAGGGTGGCTAAGTTCAAGTGTTTATATCGGGATGCCTGTATTAACACCGGAGCAAATTGAAAGGCACGAAGGTGCAATTAAATTCGGCGAGTCGTCACTGGGCTTGAAAGAGGATGTAGTTGAAAAGATGGTTCAGCCAAAATCCGGTGATGTAGTGTTGTTTCCTTCATTTATCTGGCATGGGACCGTCCCGTATGGTGGTGAAGATGTTCGTATAACGTGCCCCTTTGACGCTTTACCTAGAGACGGTTCTCATGAGTAGGATTGCTTGGGATTCATTCTGGGAGCTGGGCGGCACACAGGCTTTTGGTGTCGAAGGGCGTGCTGCTATAGAGCTAAATGAATATTGGCAGAAATTCTCACAAACGTTGAATGCCGAAAGCGTGTTGGATCTTTGTGCTGGCAGAGGTGCAGTAGGTACACAGATGCTCTTGGCGAACTCCCGTTTATCAATGTATGGGGTGGATTACGCCAAAGTAACCCCCGAATCTATTGATGGTAATGCTGCTTGGGAAGAGTTTTTTAGTGGATTTGATTTGTCGAAGGATCAATTGGAGCGCCTAGGTAGCTATGATATCTGTGTTAGCCAGTTTGGCATAGAATATTTACATCGAGAAAAAGCCTTTGAGCATTTTTCTTGCTTAATGAAACCCGGTGGTAGATTTAACTTTTTGGTACATCTAAAGGGTGGAGCGATCGATACAATGGCTTCTGAAAAAGTGAAGGAGCTTGAAGTGTTATTGCGAAGCGGGGGCGTACTAGATACTGCTGAAAGCTTCTTTATGGGTCGGGGGTCAGCGGGGGAGGTGGTGCATACTATTCAAGATTTTATTGCGTCTGCTGATAAGAAAACCAAGTCTGTTTCTGGTCAGGTAATTTCTGGTATTGAGAAATTGATATCGATGACCCGTGAAGGTCATTCATCCATTGATTTTTTTAGAGCTTTTAAACAGAGAGTTCAAAACGATTTTCAGCGAACGGAAAGTATGAGGCATTCAGCTATGAGTGAAGACGAAGCGTTATCATACTTTTCCTCAGAGCTTACCACCAGTGTAAGGGTTGAATATGTTTTTCTCAGAGATTGTATGGAGAAGGTTGCGCTTTCTGTACGCGGACAAAAAGTCTAGCTCTGTCTTAGCCAGCCAGTTATAGCGTAGCGCTTTAAATTCGAGTGGTCTTTAATTCTATTAACCTGATGATCTTGTGGCACACTGAAAATATTCAAGCTGTTGAAGGTCGGAGGGAGAGAGGAGATAATCTTCTTGCCAGACAGGGTTTTTTCAATTGATAAGTCCCCGCCGTCGTCAGGCTTCCAGTTTTTGGTGAGATTTATGACGTAGGCCGCTATTCTACCCTTATTTTTAACGTTGTCATCGTGCAAGTTAAGAAAGTTTCCGCTTTGATAAAAGGTCATTTGGCAGTCTGCAAAATCTATTTTGTTTTCGTTGGTTAACTCTCTAGCAAAATTCAAAAAATCTGACGAATTGACGAATTGATAGATCGAATTAAACAATGCAACGTGGCATTGTTTGTTGTGGCAAAGGTCGAAAATAGGTATGTTTTGATAGCAGTACTGAAATTCTCTTTTTGCGCTATCATCAAGATAGCTTTTTAGAGTCTTTTTGTGTGCTTCCGGCCATTGCAGGTATGATTGATAGCTTAGGTCTTGGTGTGCACCAAGTTTTCTGAATGCCATGTTCCATTCTTTTTGCCTGGCAAATTTTTCGTGCAGCTGTTGTGCGTCGGGGGAGGCTAGGATATTTTCTATTTGAATGTAGCCGTTGTTTTTATAGCGTTCCGCTAAGCTTAAGGGGGTTATTTTTTTGTTGAGTTTGAGCATATGAATAAGCGATTTGTTGGTTTGTCTGCGGAATCGAAGTTGGACAAAGCAAGAGCATACTTCCGTCAAGGGGAGTATGCAAATGTATTAACCCTATTTAACGTTACTGCTGGGCCCGATATTCTGATTTCCTTGGTCATACCAAGTGCACTACGTCTCGGTTTAAAGGAATTGGCACTGAGTTGTGGGCTGCGATACCTGGAGAGCTCGAATAACAAAGGCTTGAGGTTCATTGAGTTGCTCGGAGGCTTTGCGGGTGCAGGTAAATTGCGCTGGTTCTTCAAGGGCTTTACGGGTCAGGTTTCTCTAAGGCTTAGTTCCCAAGAGCTGGTGCCTCTTTGTCAGCATTTAGAGAGCTCCATTGGGCTTGTCTACCTGCCCGAAATAACATGTGAAATAGAAAATTTTTCTGTTTTAGATTTTAACGTTGTTGCAGGTTACTGCATGCAGCGCGGATTGTACTATACAGTAATTTCTATCGCAGATAAGAATTTTCAGCGGTGTCCTGAATTATCCAAGTCTCTTGTATTGCTCGAATCTTATTTAGCGCTGAATTCCTACAGTAAGGCGCTATCGCTGTTTTCAAGTATTGCAAAAAATTCCGAAAGTGACACGTTAATAGAGAAGGCTTTGGACCTTTCCTTGCTTGCCAGAAACGTGGCGAGCGCTGAGTACTACTTCAACAGGTTAAATCTCGAGCGGCCCAGTGCGAAGTCGCTCTACATTCGGTACCAGAGAGATGTGAAGGGTGTAGTGGAGGAGTTGTCGGAAATCCCAACTAGTGGAGAATTGTTTTATAAATGCATTGAGAGCGTTTCAGGCTCGGACTTTGACTCATTGAAAGAAAGAGTTTTTCATAAGGTTTCGGATTGCTCGGATTTGTACGAAATTTCGATGTATTACTACGGTTTGGCGAAGCTCGCGAGGACTTTGGGTTACGTTGGTCAGTATGAAGATATGATCTACCAGGCTAATAATGCCCAAGAGCAGTCAAACGCCAAAAATGGCGGGAGATACAGCTGGCCTGCATTGAAAGATTCGTTGGCCAAGCTTTTTTCATTATCAGGACAGGTGTTGGCGGGTACCTCGGTATTAGAGGTGGATGGGTCTGGGCCAATATTTGTAGTGGGTACTCCCAGATCTGGAACAACCATTATGGCATCATTGCTGGAAAAGTATGTAGGCTATAGAAACGTTGGTGAGTCCGAAGCGCTTGAATATACGATGCAAAAATATTTTCATGATCTACAGCGAGGATGGGCATCTTTTCCACCCTCTGCAGATGATGTCGAAGATTTTCGCGCTGAGTATGCGGAATTTTTTGAAGGCGACCTGAAAATTATTGATAAAATGCCGCATAATTTTCAGTATGTAGGTCTGTTGCAGTTGTTTTTCCCTGAGGCTAGGGTGATTTATATGAGGCGTAATCCGATTGATATTATGCTTTCGATTTTTGATAAGCCTTTTCCTTTGGGGCATAGCTACGCTGTCAGTTTGTCATCGCTAGGCGAGTTTGTTGGAGCGGTTGACGAATATATGAGTGCTCTCAATACTATTTTTCCAGGCCGATTTTTGGTTGTGGATTTGGAGCAGGTGATCGAGGACGAAGAAGCGTGGTTGAAAAGTGCAATGAGTTTTTTAAATATTGAGCTTTTAGAGCGCCAAAATAATACACCTGTGTATAAGCCGACTTTTACTTTCAGTTCCCAGCAGGTAAACAAGCCCTTGGGGCGAAAGGATGTAGATTGGACCAAGTTTGTAAGTTTGTATGGCAAAGCACAGGGTGCGTATCAGTGCAGAAAGAGGCTGGGTCTGCCACTATCCTAACGATGCAAGCTTGTCGTTTCGTTTTTTTAGCCACAATTTTCTTTTTTTAAATATAGATTGTAGATCTGCTATCTCTGTATTTTTTAGATCTGGATGCCAAACGCTGAATATTAGAACTACCCTGTCATCTTGGCTTTCATTTTCGGCGTGATGAATAAAGCTGTCGTCAAAGGCAAGAAGATCCCGTTGATTCCAATGTTTTTTTTCCTTGTTTACTGTTATCGAGCACCCGGAATCAGGGATTATTATGGGGCAGTGGATAGTTAGCGCATGGTTGCCAAGACCGTAGTGAGGAGGGATTTTTTGACCTGACTTTAGAATTGACAAAAATACTTCCTCAGGGTTTTCGTCAATGCAAAATAAAGGTGCTTGTTCTAGAGCTTTTTCTGTCTCTTCTAGATTTTTAAAAAAATCGCAACGCTTCCCTTCTAAATAAAGATCGAAGGATTCCCAGTTTTTGTTACTGCTGATTTCTACAAATTCTTTGTTGGGAGGCTGCTTCAGATATGGTCTTCCGAGCATCTGGTTATTGTGCCAGGTGGAGATGATTTCTTTTCGAATGGAGTCAATTTTTTCACAAAAATATTTGTGCCACTCTAAGCCGCTTGTGTCATGCCATCCGTTTGAGGGGAGGTCGGGTATGAAAAACAGGTGGGGCGACTGGTTTTCTTTGAGGTAGCCAGGTTTGGGTTTCTGATTTTTTGCCCAACAACTTTTTTGAATTCTTACCGTCGAATTTTTCGTGTGATCAACATGTTTTGAGGCTAAAAATTGGTTTAGTTTTTCAACGCTTATTTTGGATGCATGGCGTATGGGGTCGGGTACACCATTGCTGCTCCAAAGAAAAAGCGATGCGCCATTTAATTCATCAGCGATTGAAGCTGCGCATGCGGCCTCTTCGAGTTGGTGGTCATTGCAATACGTACTTAAGAATAATAGAGCAAGCGCGTTTTGGGGTGCTCTTTGGTACTCTTTGAATACAGTCGTCAGAGCGCCAGATCTATCGCCCTTAACATATTGTTGCCAAGAGTATTCAATTGCTGGAGTAATTTTGTTGGCGGTCATAGTTGAGAATTCAGTTTATAGCAGCAATCTCACTCGCCCATACCAATACCTGCCTTTGAGGTCGTGGGTTCTGCTGTCCATGCTGTCGTTGAAGGCAGAGGCGGCAAACGGGGCGGGGATATCGAGCAGATTGTCGGCGCCAAGGGTGAGTTTTAAGCCCTTTTGGAAGGGCAGGATGTAACTCAGTTGTAGGTCATGGGTGATCCAGCTTTTTATGTGCCGACTTTGCTGCGTTTTTGGGATTTCCTCTTTGAGGCTGCTAATGAAATTAATGGTGTAATGCAGGTCTAAGTTCTCTAGCTTCCAATTCAGGCCAGTGTTGGCCTTCCACTTTGGCAGGGAGCCATTGCCTTCGGAGGCCTCGTCAGAAAAAGTGCCGGCAATATCTTCGGCGGGGGCATTGGGTGTCAATTGGTCTTCAAAGTGGCGCAGGTGTGCGGCATTCACAGAAAAGGTGGCGACGCCATCTTCCAAAAGGTGCTGATACCTAAGTGTGAGGTCAATACCGCTCAGTTTCCGTCGGCCGATATTGAGGAAGCTAGCGTTGATGCGCTCGATGTCGCCATCTTCATTGCGCAGCACTCGGTCGCTGAATACCCCATTTTGCGCATTCTGATTCAGGATGTACTGGGCCGATGCATCCACAACGTTGGTTTGTTCAATCCAAAAAAAGTCGACGTTGGCGAATAGGCCCGGCAGGCTGCTGGGGGTTAAGACAACGCCTAAGGTTTTATTGGTGCTGCGCTCCGGTTCAAGCGTTTGCGAGCCGCCAAACTCCGTTAAATATTGGGTGCGCGTAGGGTCGCTTTGCTGTGGGCACCCTGGCAGTAAGTCTGCATTAATGGGGTCTGCACAGGGATCGTTCAGGAAGGCTTGGGTGGTATTGCCACCTTTGTGCAGCTCGTTGAGGCTGGGCGCCCGGAATCCTTTGGAGAAGGTGCTTCTTAGTAGCAGGCCCGATACCGGTTGATAGCGCAGTCCAACTTTGGGCGTGCTAGCCGAGCCGAAGTCGCTGTAGTGAGACAGGCGACCCGCCAGCTCCAGATCGAGCGAGTGCGCAAAGGGATGGCTCTTGACCAGCGGGATCTGCGCTTCCGCAAACATCTCGGCGATGCTTCGCGCGCCCTCCGTATTACTGGAATCTCCGCCTCCGATTAAAAAGCTTTCGTCGCTGGAGGGAGTGCGCCGTGTATCTTCTCGGCGCACTTCGAAGCCAGCTGCAGCGAGCAGTTCACCGGCGTCTAATTCCGCCACCGGCGCGTCCATGGTAAAACTGATGCCAGCAAGTTGGCTGTGGCCACTGGTGCGGCTATCAGTGGCGACATAGTTAATCATGTCGGGGGTTATTGAGCCGGTAGGGCCGAAAAGGTTCAGTGGCACGCACTCTGGTGTCGTTGGGCATTCTGCTGACAGTGCCGACTGTACGCGATCACCGTTTAGCAGGCGCGTGTATTCAACGCGGGCATCAGTTCTGCTCCAAAACTGATTGAGTTGCCACCGCAAAATGCTGTTGTCGCCCTCTAGGCCCCAGTTAACTCGGTAGCTTTGTGCTTCGTTGATTTGCTCACGGGCGCCGAGCTCAATAAAACGCTTGCGAATATCGGTTAGCGGTTCGCCGAATGGGTTGTAGTGTTGATTTTCAGTGACTGTAATGGGGTCGCGTTCAAATGCGGTAAACAGTGGCGTGGGCGCCAAGGTAATGGTGGCCTCGGTGGAGGTGAATGAGGCGTCCATGAACGCACTAATGGTGTGTCCGAGCTCTAATCGGCCTGAGCCAAATAGGCTGGCGCGGCTGGACGGCGAAATCGCAGAGGTGTAATCAGAATAATTAAAAAGATCTTCTTCGGTTGCGGCTCTATAGTGGGACGAATCGGTACCGTCCGTATCGGCTATCAGGGTATTGACGCCGTTTGCCAATGTGTAGCGGCCTTCGGGGGTTGCACTAGAGCGCAGGTCGGTGCCACCCAGTCCTCGGTTATCTGCTGAGGTGGAGATGGCTCTATTCCTGCTCTCAATGCCTCGTTGCTGAAAGTAGGAACCGGCAATCATCAGTGATCCGGCATCCGAGGTTTGGCCCCAAATGAGATTTGTTGTGCTTGTTTCAAGGTCGGCTCGGGATGTCTCCCCGTAGAATTGCTCAACCTGAAAGCCTTTAAAGCTCTGCCGCATGATGATGTTAACAACACCGGCAATGGCATCGGAGCCATAGAGTGCGGAAGCGCCATCTTTCAGTATCTCAATGCGCTCTACGGCAGCGGGGGGGATGGAATTCAAGTCGATGGCGTCGCCAGCCAGCCCCGCATAGGCAGTGCGCTGGCCATTGAGCAGTACCAATGTGTTATTTGCGGGCAGGCCTCGCAATGTCACTGTAGCCGTGCCGTCCCCGCCATTGCTCACGGCGGTTGATGTCGAGTTGCCTGCCACAGTGGGGATAAATTTAAGGAACTCCCCCAGTGACTGGGCTCCGCTGGCTGCTAGCTCTGGCTGTGAGATCACATCCACGGGCGATGCGCCGAGGACGTTGCTGTTTTTTATGCGGCTGCCGGTAAATTGCTGGCCAACCACGGCAATTTCTTCGAGATAGTAATTTAACGGTTGTGCTTGCGGTGTCACTGCATCTTTGGGCAGGGCAGTGATAGCGATCACCTGATCGTTAATAATCTTATAGGTGAGCCCCGATCCTTCCAGCAGCAGTGTCAGCGCCTCTATGGTGCCGATCGCCTGAGTTTGAGGTAGCAGTTTGGGCGCCAATTTACCGGTAAGGAGCCTGCTGGGAAACACGATGCTGACGTCGCTTTTGCGGCCAAGTTCGATGAGGTGGTCCGCGAGCAACGGGCTGGTGTCCAGCGCTTGTGCGGCGGGCAGGACTTTGCCGTCCAGTGCAGCATGCGCGGTCTGGAGGGGCAGGCTAATGCCTGCGGCAATCCATGCCAACAGCTTGAGGGTTGTATGGGCTCTCTGCATCTCTCTCGCATTGACGGCGCCGCAGTTCTTAGTGTGCGGTCACATGTCTAAAGTTCAGTGTTTATATAACTGAAGCTTATAAAAAGGCGAAGCCTCACCTGAAGTTATCTTCAAATAGTGAGGGTCGAAAGAATGGTTATATCTTATTCGTCGCGAGCGTACAAGCGGGGGCGGTCACCGCTGTCGTCTTGAGAGAGGTTGAAGGTTGTAACCAGTGCCGCCAAGGTTGACTCGGGAGTCTGAAGGCTGAATGTACCTGACACTTTTAAGCGTGCAAGTGACGGGTGGGTGGCGTCTACGGGTGTATCGAGATAGCGATTGAGTTCGGCCAGTGCGGTGGGCAGCGGCTGATTTTCGAGTACGAGCAGGCTGTCTTTCCAGGCGAGGTATTGCGTCGCGTTAGCTGAGCGAACTTCGGATAATCCTTGTTTATCCAAGGTTAGGCGTTCATCCGCTTTTACCAGACGGGATTCGGGTTTGATTTGCGGTTGCGTCTCTTTTTCTTTGACGCTCACGATACCCTCTAGCACGGTGACTTCGATATTGCCGGCTGTGCGATTGATGCCAAAAGCCGTACCTACCGCGGTCACGGTGCCGTCGCCGACGTTGACGACAAATGGCCGGGCGCGATTCGAAGCTACTTTAAAGAAGGCCTCACCTTTATCGAGAACTAGGAAGCGCTTGGCCTCAGAGTACTCGACGTGAATGGACGAGTCTGTGTTGAGCTTGATTTCGGAACCGTCTTCTAGCTTTATCAGGCGTTGCTCACCGCGGGCGGTGGCGAAGTGTTGGCTAGCGGTTGCGGCTGAGTCGCTCATCTGCTGGAAGTAACCTGCGGTTAATACCGCCACTAGCGCAAATGATGCGATGGCTGCACCTTGCCAATGCCACAACCAGGAAGTAGTGGTTTGGGTGTCTGGTCTGCGAAGGCTGGCCTGAGCAATTGCGCTATATTGCAGCGCCGCAACTGTCTGCCAGTCTGTAAGGGCTGCGTCAAAGGCTTGTTCGTGTTCTGGGCTGCGGTTTAACCAGCGTGAAAAACTGGCTTTGTCTAGACCGTCGGCTCCATCAGAGCGCAGGCGTGCGATCCAGCGGGTCGCTTCCTCGGATAATTTGTGTTGCTCTGATGGTTTCACGTTGTTTCCAAAATACAATTGATTGTTAGCTTAACGGTGTTCGTATTGACATCTAGACCTGTTTAACCCTAGTCGGGTTCCCCAATTGTTGGCCAATATTTCACCGAAGTGAAGTTCAACTGGGCATCTAAAAGATGTAATTCATCGAAAAGGTGCGCCTTTTTGATGACTTGTTGCGACAGTTTGCCGCTTTCTGTTTTTTCGTGCTCCGTTCGCGGCGCGCGATACTAGCACAGACAACAGCTAAAAAGCACAATTGTTGTGCTGGTTATGTCTTTTAGACGAACCGTTGAAAATAAAACGCAATGGGAAAGGTGAAAAAAGTCGATTAGCGCTAAATTTCGCTTGCGCCAACCCTTTCAAGGGCCTTTCTGCACGCTTTTAGTGCCTGAAGGATGTACTTTTCGACACTGGATACGGATATACCCATGTCTTGCGCAATTTCTGCATAGGAGAGCCCCTTGAGCCGGTGCAGTAAAAACGCCTGCCGGCACTTCAACGGTAGCTTGCCGATGGCGCGCTCCATTTCATTGAGCTGCTGCTTGGCCGCGAGCAGGCGCTCGGGAGTGCAATAGTCGGGCATGGCGCCAGGTACTTCATAATCGGCAAGTTGACGGGTCACTTCGCCTTGAAGATAGTTGCTGTGGAGTTTTTCACGGCGAATTTGATCGATGGCAAGGTTAGACGCCGTTTGGTAAAGGTAGGCTTTGGGGTTTTCGAGTTCGCCGGCCTCAGCCAGCTTTTGAATGCGTATAAAGGCATTCTGGGCGATGTCTTCGGCATCTTCGGCGCTCTTCATCTTGCGGGTCAGGTAGCGCACCAGACCTGTCGCATGACTGTCAAAGAGCTTTTCTAGCATTGATTTCTTAGATAATGCCATGTACCGAAGTTGTCTTTAGTTGGAATATGGTGGTTATGTGTGCAGTTTCCCCTGAAGGAGCACGTTTGGGCGGGCAGTGCATTACATCACGGCGGCAGTTTATAGGACAGCAGTTGCCGAGCGCAACCTAGGAATTTGGACCCAACCGACGATGCCGGTAACATGTCGGCCTTCGCAATCAATACAGGTCACTCAATGTGATTCATGCCGCTTTTCATACCTTAGCTTGGGGTCTTATTGTCGTTCTGATTTGGGCCAGTTTTAATGAAGCGCCGCCGGCGCCCCGCGGACCTTTGGCGGCTATCGCAAGCCTCGACGAGTCGACCTATCTGGCAGTTCATAAAAGCGACGGCGTGCCAGTGCTCGGGCTTCTGCGCGCCCACTCTGATGCGGTTCACTATCGTTCGCTATCTTTCAATGATTGGGAGGGGGCCCTGTCAGGAGGGGTTTTGGCGGCTTGCGGTGTGCCGCGCTACCACGGGGAGGTGCTCGCGCTGGTGGCCAATGGGCGCGAGCGGCGCTTGGTCCATGTGCAGCTGCGGAATTGGGGCAAGACACCGAAGTTTGCCGTTCTGGGTGCCACCGAGGTCGCAGAGCCTTGGTTGTCCATGGCCTGTGGCGTGGCGAGTGATCACTCGATGGCAGTCTGGGGCCTGCATGCGGATACCGGTGAATTGCGCAGCGCCCATTGGGCGGTTCCAAGTTACCAGCTGGATATTGACGAGGGTAGTGTGGGTGTCCCGAAAGATTGGCTCGCAGCGCTTAACGCTGGGCGTCAGGCAGCTCTATATGCCTCTGAAGATGCGTTTTGGTTGGCGCTTGTGGATGATGCAGGTTCTGAGATCTTGGGGTGGAAAGCGTCTGAGCCCCAGTGGCGACCGGTTTATAGGATCGATGGCTACTCTGTGACGGGGCTCGCTGCAGGACCAGAAGGCAAGGGGGTGAGTATTGTGACTGGCGATACGGGCATGGGGTCTACCTGGCGCCCTTTGCCGTGGCCGGCTAACTCAGAAGCGCGTCAAATCGGCCCTTGGCGGACTCAAGCTCTACCAGTTTTGCCATGAGTGCATCCTGTGAAATGTGCAATTTCGCTAGCGCCAGTTCGGGCATGTTTTGCGCGACGGCCTCAGGGCTACTGCAGTAGGTGGCTTCTATATAGTTGGCTAAAAATAACAGGTAGGCCAGGGGTTCTTGTATTGCAGCCTGGCCGGGTGCGAGTTGGTGGCGAATGGCGTGGCAAATACTGCCAGGGAAGTGCCAGCGCTCGGCCAATGCGGACCCCAGTTCAGTAAATAGCCAGGGATCTGCCGTTCCGATAGTGTCTAGGTCCTCGGCCTCTTCGGGCGCAATAATGTGAATAATTAATCCACCGATATTGTGCATCATGCCGCACGTAAACGCGGTTTCTCGATTCAGTGCGGTGAACGAGGCAAGCCACTTGCAGACGGCTGCCATGTCAAAGCTGTTGCGCCAAAACTGCTTAATATCAAATCCCTCTGGCGCCGTCAGTGTGCTAGTGAGGCCTGAGGCCAGTACCAAGGTGCGCAAGGCATCAAACCCCAAAAGAACAACGGCGTCGTTGACGGAGGCGATCTTGCGCTGCGCACCATAGTGCACAGAATTAGCCATGCGCAGCACTTTGGCAGTCAACACCTGATCGCTGGCGAGTTTTCGAGTGATGTCATCGGTATTTACGTCTGCCTCGCCGAAGGAGGCAATAAGAGATTGGACTACCTGCGGCATAGGGGGCAGTTGATGAACTTTGTCCAGCAGCCTTTGATCCACCCGCTTGTCCTATTGTTGAGCCCTGCATTAAGCATAGTGCAGGACCCTCGCGGTCGCTATTGCAAATTGCGGCTACACTTTAGGTCGATCACTGAGGGGAACAGCGGCTTGTCGGCACCTTATAACTCTGTATTTAGTCTACGGCGGCAGGCCGGTTACCTGTTGCGAACTCGCGCGATATTATTGGGGGTGGTCGCCTTCCTATTCCTGTTTTCGGCGCAATTGGCCGTTCGGTACTTTATCGATTTGCCGACATTATTCACGATTGTTAATCAGTCGGATCGCAAAGATGTGTTGCGCGTGAACAATGCGCTCTCTCAGCGACTTGCGGTGTATGAAAATCGGGTCGCAGACAATGCCCTCTGGGACGATGCCTATGAATTCGTCCAGTCGCCCCACGAGCAATTTTTGGCCAGCAACTTTGATAGCCGTACTTTGCAGGACAATGAAATAGACGGCGTGATATTTCTTGATGCGGCTGGCGACGTCGTCTGGCAATTTGGATTGGAATTTGGTCAGGGCGATACCAAGCCCATGCTGGAGCAGCCACCAATGGGTGAGGAGATGATGCGCAAGCTTATGCACGTGGCGCCCCATCTGCCTCAGCAGGGGGAGATAGCAAAGCGTGTTGGCTACGTGCGCACGCCAAAAAGCCCGGTTGTTTTTGTGGCCTACCCAATCTTTCCCACGAGTTATGGTGATGGCACGCAACTTAATGCCGGCACATTGATCATGTGGACGTGGTTGGATCGTCGCTATATCAACAGTGTTGCAGAGCAGACCGACCTTGATCTTGCGGGGCAGTTTTTACCGGATGGCACTGCATCGTTGGCGCCCATGTGGCGGTATTTACTTACGGAGGATATTCGCCCGAGGGACAAAGACAACCGCATTTACTGGTTGTTGCGCGACGTCAATGATGAGCCGCTAATGATGCTCTGGATTACGTTAGATAGCCTTGGTTTTGAGACAGAGCTATTCTCCGACGCGATTGTTGCAGGCTTGTTTGCAGCCACCGTGTTGCTTTTGGGGTTGGCGTGGGTGGTGCGCCGTTGGTTGGTGTTGCCATTAAATGGGTTGGAGCAGCAAATGGAGCGCATAACCACCAGCGCTCGCTATGATCTGCGCTTAGAGGTTGATAGCTACGAAGAGCTAAATCGCATGGCGGGTCAATTCAACTTGTTGCTTGAAGAGGTGTGTGAGCGCGAAAAGCAATCTAGGCGCAAGCAAGAGGAGTTGCGCCTTGCCTCAATTTCTGACGCGCTAACAGGGTTGGCAAATCGTCGCTATTTGGATCAATTCATGGATGACTCTTGGTTAAAGTGTTTGGCTAAGGCGTCTACCTATAGCTTGGTGCTTATCGATATTGATCACTTTAAAAAGTTTAACGATTATTACGGCCATGCCGCTGGAGATCGGATATTAAAAGAGGTCGCCAAGTTATTGCGAGACCAGCAGCCCGCGCACGAGGCGCTGACGGCCCGTTACGGAGGAGAGGAATTCTGTATGGTATTGCTCGGCGCGTCACAGAGCGTTTTGGAAAGCTTATGCGAGCGCATTTGCAAGGTCATTGCTGGTCAGGGGATGGAGCATCAGGCGTCGGAACTGGGGATCGTGACCGTCAGTGTCGGCGCTGTCATTGCTGACGCGAGCCAACCCGATGTGCGGCAGTTGGCGCACAAGAATGCATTGCGCACGATTTTTAAAGCTGCTGATCAAGCGCTGTATGACGCCAAGCGAACGGGGCGCAACCAAGTGTGCATGGGGCACTTGTTCTAGCCGGCGCTGGTTAAAATACACTCAGCAAGCTGAGCCGTGTTATACTCCCGCGCCTAAAACAGGTGAGTATTAAACATTGATCGTTAAATTAATTAAAAATTTGGTTGGGGGGGCAGGGTCTAAGTCTGCGCCACAACAAGCCGGTGGCGATGTAAAGCGGGCAAATAAAAGTACCTCAAGCGGTAAAAGAGCCACTGAAAAAAACAAGATCACTGCCGAGCGCAGTCGTTCAGAATCTGCAGAGAGCAAGTCTGGTCGAGGCCGGAATCCCAGAGCCAGTGGCCGCAAGCGCGGCGAGCGCGGCTCTCGGGGGCCAAAAGTTGCAGAGCGGCAGGCGGCAGAAGCCTGGGATGTTTCTCAGTTTAAAGTCCCCAAAATGGCGGGTAAAACGCGGTTTCACGATTTTGATATTCCCGTACCCTTAATGCATGCCATTGCTGACCTTGGGTTTGAATATGCATCACCCATTCAGGCTCAGTCTCTACCTTACGCACTCAACGGAGATGATCTCGTTGGCAAGGCGCAGACGGGCACGGGAAAAACCGCCGCGTTTCTCATTGGTATTATCGATGAGTTGCTCAACAACCCCATTGAGGGGGAGCGCTTTGCCGGTGAGGCCCGCGCGCTAATTATTGCCCCCACTCGCGAGCTGGTTATCCAGATTGCGGATGACGCCAAATTGTTAACCAAGTATACCGATCTGACTGTCCATACATTGGTGGGCGGCATGGATTACGGTAAGCAGCAGCAGCGCCTGCACTCTGAATTTGTGGATATCCTGGTGGCGACACCCGGTCGGTTGATTGACTTTACCGGCAACCGCGATGTGTATCTCGATCACGTGGAAATATTGGTGTTGGACGAAGCTGATCGCATGCTGGATATGGGCTTTATTCCTCAGGTGCGACGCATCATTCGCCAGACGCCGCAAAAATCTCTGCGCCAAACCATGCTCTTTTCCGCCACGTTCACTGAAGATGTACTCAATCTAGCGAGCCAGTGGACCATCGACCCGGTAAGAATTGAGATTGAGCCCGAGTCCGTGGCGACCGACTCAGTAGATCAGCATGTCTATCTGGTCAGCACTGAAGAAAAATACACCTTGCTATATAACCTGCTCAAACACGAAGACGTTGAGAGTCTAATCGTGTTTGCCAATCGCCGCGATCAGTGTCGGCGTTTGCACGAGCAATTGGAGGCGCACGGGTTTAAGGCAGGCTTATTATCTGGTGAAGTGGCCCAAAATAAGCGTGTACGCACCTTGGATGATTTCAAGTCTGGGGCGATTAAGGTGCTCGTCGCGACCGACGTGGCCGGCCGAGGCATTCACATCAGCGGCATCAGCCATGTGGTCAATTTCACCTTGCCTGAAGAGCCTGAAGATTACGTGCACCGCATTGGGCGCACTGGGCGCGCGGGCAGTAAGGGCACATCTATTAGCTTTGCCTGTGAGGATGATGCACTTAGATTGATGCCCATTGGTGAATTGTTGGGTGCCCAACTAAAGTGTGAGCAACCCCCTGAGGAGCTGTTGGCGCCGACACCAGATTTGCTGCCGCCGGCACGCCGTAGCCGCGGGCCACGCCCCACTGGCAATCGCAGCCAACGCTCTAGCGGGCCTCGTGGTAGGCGTTAGAATCAGAATTTATCTCAACCCGGCGTCTGCCGGGTTTTTGTTTTTTGACTAGACTGATTTCTGGATGCCTTGGTTGGAAGCGCCATGAAGCGGATTTTAGTTGTAGAAGACAGTCAGTTGGTCACGAAAATCGTCAAACACGTGGTCAAGCAGCACAGTGATGTTGAGGCGGTATTTGCAACCAACTTTGCCGATGCCAAGGTGGTGCTGGATACCCAAAAAGATCGAATCTTTGCTGCGTTGACCGATTTAAACTTGCCCGATGCGCCCGACGGCGAGATTGTTGATCTGGTCCTTGGCGAGGGGGTCCCCGTTATCGTGCTCACAGGGAGCTATGACGAAGAGCGGCGGGACAAGATCCTAAGCAAGGGCATTGTTGATTATGTGGTTAAGGAAGGGCGCTACTCCTATGAGTACGCGGTGGGGATGGTGCAACGCTTGGAGCGCAACCAGTCGCTCTCGGTGTTAGTGGTAGACGACTCCGCCACGTCGCGCCGCTATATCTCGGAGCTGTTGCTGCGCCAAGGGTTTAACGTGTTTAGCGCCGCCGATGGCAAAGAGGCGATAAAGGTCATTCTCGCGCAAGAGGATATCAGTCTAGTGATCACCGACTATCACATGCCTGAAATGGATGGGGTGGAGCTGGTTAAGAATTTGCGCCATAAATATGGCAAGAGTGATTTGGTGATCATCGGCCTATCGGGGCAAGGCGATAAATCTTTGTCGGCTAAGTTTATTAAAAATGGTGCCAACGACTTCCTGTTAAAGCCCTTCAACTACGAAGAGTTCAATTGCCGCGTTCGCCACAACGTCGAATCGCTCGAGCTGATTCGCCAGATTCGCGACGCAACCTTCAAGGATTATCTCACTGGCATTTGGAGTCGCCGCTATTTCTACGAGCGCGGTGAGCTGCTCTACCAAGATGCGGTTGCCAGCGCTAAACCCATTGCCGCAGCGGTGATAGATCTCGATCACTTTCGCCAACTCAACGACACCTACGGGCACGAAATTGGCGATTGCCTGCTAGTGCAAGTGGCCGAATTGTTGCAGAGCGCATTGCAGCGTTTTTTGGTGGCGAGAGCCGGTGGTGAAGAGTTTTTTGCGCTGCTGCCAGGTCTGGATAACGATCAGGCGCAGTCATTGATTTCTCAGGTGCGGCAAATGGTAGCGACGCGGCCGTTGGCGTTGGATGACGGCACTGAGCTCTATTGCACTTTCAGCGCCGGTGTCACCAATTTAGTGGGCGGGTCATTGGACGAGCAAATTGCCAAAGCCGACGAATATCTGGTGCGCGCTAAAGAGGCTGGGCGCAATTTAGTGGTGGGCGACGACGATGACTATTGAGGGTGTAACTACCGGTTGTGGGTCAGTAGCGCCTCTGGGTTGAGCGCTCGACCGTGAATGTCTCTCAACCAAAAAACGGTGGCACCAGCCACGGCGATGGGCATCACAAAAATATTAAGTACTGGAATCATCGCGCCCAACATGATTAATCCCCCTAAGCTGTAGCTACCCAATGATTGAGTCATTAGCTGGTGCCGCAATTCCTTGAAGGGCGTTTTGTGGTTGTCGGCGGGGTAGTCAGTGTATTGAATGGTCATGCACCATGCGCCCCACAGCGCGGCAATGATGGGCGTCAAGAGTTGCAGTAAAGGAATAAACGATAGCAGCAGCAAGCCCAGCATGACCAACAGTCCGCGCGATAAAAAATACCAAAGTTTAAGCAGTTCGCGCAGTAGCGTGCGCGGGATCATGGTGCTGAGTGGTTCGGGTGGAGGCGCAATCCCGGTAAGCTTCGTTTCGATTTTCTCTGCTAATAGACCGTTAAAGGGGGCCGCGATCAAATTGGCAATAATGCTAAAGCTATAGCCGTATACAAAGATAAGAAAAAAGGCGGCTATCAGCCACAAGATCCCACCAAGAAAGCTGAGCCAGCCCGGTAGAAAGTCCAATAACCAATCCATAAGTAGGCCAAATTCGTGCATCAGCCAGGCGGTTAAAACAAAAAACAAAGCCAAATTGATCAGCAGCGGCACCAAAATAAAGATCCGCAAATCGGGGTGCAAAATCAATCTGAGGCCCAAGCTCAGCGCTGCCGGTGCGGAGGTGGGGGAACCGTTTACTTTGATCATTGTGCAAAATCCCTATTGCCGTTACCCGCGCTTAAATGGCGCCGGCCTGCTTGAGTATATTGGCGTAATCCGCACCCTGACGGTGCTGGGTAGCAATCTCCAGCAGCGTTTGGCCCTGTGCGTTGCGCGCGTTCAGGTCGCGTCCATCGGCCAAGAAAAATTGAACAAAGGTGGCGAAATTTTCCGCCACCATGCCGCGGTAGGCTTTCTCTAGGCAGTGAAAGTCGGCGTTCATACCTTCCGGTGCTTCATAGGTTAAAAATGTGCGTACTTGTTCGTCAGTAAACACCTGACCTAATACTTTTTGTTTGTCTTTCTTCAGTGACATATTTGATCCATTGCCGCCGTCATTGTTTGAGACGAAATATGAGAAGTTGGGCAGTGAGTGGCACCCATAATTCCAGATGCCACTCGCAAGCTTACAGCAGAGCGTTGAGCTTCTTCAGCAAAATATCGTTGATGGCCTGAGGGTTAGCTTGTCCCTTGGAGGCCTTCATGATTTGACCCACGAAATAGCCGAGCATTTTGGGGCGTTTATCGGCATCGGCATTTTTATAATTTTCCACCTGCTTGGGGCTGGCGGCAATAATTTCATCGGCCATGGCCTCGAGTGCGCCGGTGTCCGAAACTTGCTTTAGGCCGCGCTGTTCAATGATGGTGTCGGCATCGCCCTCGCCGGCCCACATGGCGTCAAACACTTCTTTCGCTTGCTTGCTCGATATTGTGCCGTCTTTAATGCGGCCAATCATGCCACCCAGTTGTTGCGCGGACACGGGGCTTGCGTTCAACGTTAGCTCCGCTGCGTTTAAGCGCGCTGCCAGCTCGCCCATGATCCAGTTGGCGGACAATTTGGCATCCTTGGCAGCTGCGACTGTGGCCTCGAAGTACAATGCGGTATGCAAATCTTCGCTCAGCTGGCTGGCATCGTAGTCAGACAGTTGATAGGTGTCTTTAAAACGCGCGTGGCGTGCATCGGGTAGCTCTGGCAAGCTGGCGCGAACAGCTTCGATATAGTCGTCATCGATATCAACTGGCAGCAGATCGGGGCAGGGGAAGTAGCGATAGTCGTTGGCTTCTTCTTTTGAGCGCATTGAGCGCGATTCTTTGCGTTCACCGTTGTAGAGTCGCGTTTCTTGAGTCACGGTGCCGCCGTCTTCGATGAGATCGATTTGACGCTCTACTTCTAACTTAATGGCGTCCTCCATAAAGCGGAAGGAGTTTAAGTTTTTGGTTTCCGTGCGCGTGCCGAGCTTTTCTTCACCCAGTGGGCGCACAGAGATGTTGACGTCAAATCGCATGGATCCCTGCGACATGTCGCCATCGCAAATGCCCAGCGAGGTCACGATGGAGTGCAGCTTCTTGGCGAACGCCACCGCCTCTTCAGCGGTGCGCATGTCGGGTTCTGAAACAATTTCAATGAGCGGCGTGCCGGCGCGATTGAGATCGATACCGCTCATGCCGTGGTAGTCTTCGTGCAGCGATTTACCCGCGTCTTCCTCAAGGTGAGCGTGATGGATGCGCACGCGTTTGGTGCGACCATCGGCCAATGCGATGTCGACGTGGCCAGCACCGACAATGGGCGATTCCAACTGAGTGGTTTGATAGCCTTTCGGTAGGTCGGGATAAAAATAATTTTTGCGTTCGAAAAATGAGCGCTTACCGATTTCGGCGTCGATGGCTAGACCAAACATAGTGGCGTAGCGGTAGGCCTGCTCGTTGACCACGGGCAGCGTGCCGGGCATGGCTAAGTCGATTGCGCAAGCTTGGGTGTTGGGCGCAGCACCAAAGGCAGTGCTGGCACCAGAAAAGATCTTGGATTTAGTGGCCAGTTGAACGTGAACTTCCAGGCCGATTACCGTTTCCCATTGCATGGGGTTACTCCTTAATAAAGTCCGTTGGCCTAAGCGATATCTTGCGGCGCTTGTTGGTGGAAGTCGGTCACTTGTTGAAATTGGTGAGCCGCGTTTAGCATGCGCGCTTCATCAAAGTAATTACCGATAATTTGTAGGCCCACAGGTTTGTTATCCACCAGCCCGCAGGGCAGAGACATGCCCGGCAGCCCCGCTAAATTAGTGGCGATGGTGTAGATGTCCTCGAGGTACATGGCGATGGGATCTGCACCTTTGGCACCGAAGGCAAAGGCGGGTGATGGTGACGTTGGCCCGATGATTAAATCCACTTCGCTAAAAGCGTCTACAAAATCCTGCTTGATTAAGCGGCGAACTTTTTGCGCTTTGCGGTAGTAGGCGTCGTAGTAGCCCGCCGACAAGCAGTAGGTTCCCACTAAGATGCGGCGTTGGACTTCTTCGCCAAAGGCTTCACCGCGCGAACGCTTGTACAGGTCTGCAAGGTCAGCGGGATTTTCACAGCGATAGCCGTAGCGCACGCCATCGAAGCGCGACAGGTTGGCGGAGCATTCCGCCGGTGCAATCACGTAGTATGCGGGCACCGCTAAATGCGAGTGCGGCAGGCTGATGGATTTGATGGTGGCGCCCATGGCCTCGTATTGTTTGATGGCTGCTTCGACGGCCGCTTGCGTGCCGGGATGCAGGCCTTCACCAAAATATTCTTTGGGCACGCCGAGCGTGAGACCCGCCAGCGAATCGTTTAGCTGTGCGGTGTAGTCGGGCACTGCGCGGTCGATGTTGGTGGAGTCCTTCGGGTCGTAAGAGGCCATGGTGTTGAGCATCAGTGCGGCGTCTTCGGCGGTGCGCGTCATCGGGCCGGCCTGATCGAGGCTGGAGGCGAAGGCGATCATGCCCCAGCGCGAGACGCGCCCGTAGGTGGGCTTGAGGCCCGTTAATCCACACAGCGCCGCTGGTTGGCGTATGGAGCCGCCGGTGTCAGTGGCGGTGGCGCCGGGCGCCAAGCGCGCCGCAACGGCCGCCGCTGAACCGCCGGATGAGCCGCCGGGTACACAGCCGATATCCCACGGGTTTTTCACGGGGCCGTAAAAGCTGGTTTCATTGGATGACCCCATGGCGAATTCGTCCATGTTGGTCTTGCCCAACATCACAGCGCCTGCGGCTTGAAAGTTGGCGACCACAGTGGCGTCGTAGGGCGAAATAAAATTGTCCAACATCTTGCTGCCGCAGGTGGTCTTAACGCCTTGCGTGCAAAAAATATCTTTATGGGCGATAGGTACGCCACACAGCGGATTGGTGTCGCCCTGGGCCAAGCGCGCATCGGCGGCTTTGGCCTGTGCCAGTGCCACGTCTTCGGTGAGCGTAATAAAGCTGTTGTAGTTGGGATCTAGGCGCTTGATGCGATCTAGAAAGTGCTGGGTCAATTCTACGCTCGACCAAGTTTTTGCTTGCAGGCCAGCGCTCAATTCGGCCAGTGTTTTGTTGTGCATTGTAAAAATCCTTGTGCGGCCTTAATCGATGACCTTGGGTACCAGATACAGACCATCTTCGGTGGCCGGGGCTATGGCTTGGAAGGTGTCGCGTTGATTGGGTTCGGTCACTTCATCGGCGCGCAGACGCTGCACCGCATCCATGGGGTGTGCCATGGGGCTCACGGCGTCGGTGTCTGCCGCTTGCAACTGATCCACCAGTGCCAAAACATCACCCAATCGACGCGTTACTTCGTCGATGGTTTCTTCGCTAATTTGTAACCGGGCAAGCTCACCCAGTTTGACGATATCGGAGCGATCCACGGCCATTGATTTGTCTCCACTGTGTTGGATCATTCAGTCTGTGTTGTCCCGTAAAAGGCGCTATACCCTAACGCACTGTCAGCGTTAACGTGTCGTTCTACACAGGAATGTGAAAAAGGGCGCTAAAGTTACCATATTTGCGCCTTGCTCAAAATCCCCGCCGTTGTTAGAGTGCGTGGATTATGGACGAAGTGGCCATTAACTTGCGCTAATCCTGTCTGGTTGGTCTCGCTTAGCGATAGAACTGGCCCGTTGTCGGAGTGACAAGCGCGAATACGGCACGATAAAAAGGCCCGAATCCCAATAATTATTCAGACTATTAGCAGTAAGGTGCGTCCCACCCATGTTTAAACGCCTGCGCGGAGTGTTTTCTAACGACCTGTCCATCGATTTGGGCACGGCCAATACCCTAATTTATGTGCGTGAACGCGGCATTGTCCTAGATGAGCCATCCGTGGTGGCGATTCGACAGCACAACGGTTCGAAAATTGTTGAAGCCGTGGGCGTCGAAGCCAAGCGCATGCTGGGCCGAACGCCCGGCAATATCACCGCTATTCGACCGCTGAAGGACGGCGTGATTGCCGACTTTCAGGTGACCGAAAAAATGCTGCAGCACTTCATTCGCAAGGTGCACGAAAACAGCTGGTTTCAGCCATCTCCGCGGGTATTGATCTGCGTGCCCTGCCTGTCTACGGAAGTAGAGAAACGCGCCATTCGTGAATCGGCGCTCGGCGCTGGCGCGCGGGAAGTGCGCTTAATAGAAGAGCCTATGGCAGCGGCGATCGGCGCTGGCCTGCGGGTTGAAGAGGCCACCGGTTCTATGGTGGTGGATATCGGCGGCGGCACCACGGAAATCGCGATTATCTCCCTCAACGGCGTGGTGTATTCAGACTCAGTGCGCATTGGCGGCGACCGCTTTGACGAAGCGATCGTCAATTATGTGCGCCGCAACTACGGATCCGTCATTGGCGATGCCACCGCCGAGCGCATTAAGCAGGAAATTGGCTGTGCTTTCCCCGGCAGCGAAGTGCGCGAAATTGACGTGCGCGGTCGCAACTTGGCCGAGGGTGTACCCCGCAGCTTTACCCTGAACTCCGATGAGATTTTAGAGGCCCTGCAAGAGCCATTGGCGGGAATCGTACAAGCTGTTAAAAGTGCCCTTGAGCAGTCGCCCCCAGAATTGGCGTCTGATATCGCTGAAAGTGGCATTGTGTTGACCGGTGGCGGCGCCTTGTTGCGCGATATCGATCAACTGCTGTCCGAGGAAACGGGGCTGCCCGTCATTGTCGCCGACGACCCGCTGACTTGTGTGGCTCGCGGCGGCGGCAAAGCCATGGACTTGATGGACAAGCGCAACATCGATTTACTCTCCTCTTAATTGCGCTAAGCAGGAGGTTTGGCGATCAAACCGCTTTTTACTAAAGGCCCTTCCCCCGCGTCTCGCGCCGGCGTGCTGCTTGCAGCTATGCTGGCGCTGTTGCTCATCAATCGCTATACCCCTTGGTTAGACCCGCTGCGCGCGCAAGCGGGGCAGCTGGCGGTTCCTTTTTATTGGCTCACCCACGTGCCGAGCCGCATTGGTGAATGGCTAGAGGGCAATGCCCGTTCCCGCGACGAGCTTGAGAATGAAAACGCCGCATTGCAAAGCGAAATGTTGGTGCTCAAGCGCAAAGTGCAACAAATGGCGTCTTTGGCCGCGGAAAATGTGCGCTTGAGGCAACTGCTCAATTCCGCTGATCTCATTGAAGATCGGGTATTAGTGGCCGAATTAATTGGAGTGTCGCCCGACCCACAGTCTCATGTGGTGGTGGTCAATAAGGGCAGTAATGACGGCGTCTATGTTGGGCAACCGCTGTTGGATGCCCACGGCTTGATGGGGCAGGTGATAGATTTGACGCCTATAAGCAGTCGCGTAATGCTGATCACCGATCCCACCCACGCGCTGCCGGTACAGGTGAATCGCAACGGGGTGCGGGCCATCGCCGAAGGCATTGGCGATCTCTACACGCTAAAGTTGCGACACGTATCTAGCACTGTTGATATTCGCGTGGGGGATGTATTGGTGTCCTCGGGATTAGGGCAGCGTTTTCCCGTGGGCTATCCCGTGGCAGAGGTGGTGTCGGTAACCATGTCGCCGGGCAAGCCCTTTGCGGATGTGCTCGCCAAACCGCGTGCTCAGCTCAACCGCAGTCGGCATGTATTGCTGGTATTTGATAACGAGGCCTTAGATGCAGGCGCCGAAAGCCAATAATCTGTGGGTGATTGGTATCCTGCTGCTGGCGGCGTTACTTTTGGCCGTGTGGCCAATGGGCGCGTGGAGCCAATATCGACCTGCTTGGGTGGTATTGATTTGTGTCTATTGGATTTTGGCATTGCCCTATCGCGTGGGCTTGGGCGCGCTCTGCTGCGTTGGCCTCGTGCAGGATCTGGTGGCGGGAAGCTTGCTGGGTTATCACGCGATGTCTTTGGTGCTCATTGGGTACGTGTGTCTATTGTCCTATCAGCGCTTGCGCAATTACGCGCCTTGGCAGCAGGCGGGTTGGCTGTTCATCTTAGTGGGAATGCATCAAGTCATCGGCAATTGGGTGAATTCGCTCTCAGGTCATGAATATCGCGGCTTGGGTTTTTTATGGCCGGCCTTTACGAGCGCTTTGTGCTGGCCGTTGTTTTATAAACTTCAGCAGGCCATTCGCCGCCGCTATCGCGTCACCTAGCGATATTTCCCCATCTGGGCTCGCCACGCTAATATAATCCCAAGTCTTTGATCGCTAAGCATAATTTAAAGGTGTGCCATGGTTACTCCCGCCCTGATTTTGGCTTCCCAATCGCCCCGTCGTCGGGAGTTGTTGCAACAGATTG
The DNA here is from genome assembly GCF_014192475.1 of Simiduia aestuariiviva. Lineage (GTDB taxonomy): Bacteria > Pseudomonadota > Gammaproteobacteria > Pseudomonadales > Cellvibrionaceae > Simiduia > Simiduia aestuariiviva. The sequence continues at coordinate 428,356 of NZ_JACHXZ010000003.1, read as the reverse complement.
GCGTGCCCTTTCGCCCCTTATCAGTTGCGGTCGACGAAGTGCCAATGGTGGGTGAGGCGCCCGCGCAATATGTGACCCGCTTAGCGTTCACGAAAGCGCAGGCCGGCCGAGCATCGGTAGGTGAGAAGGATTTACCGGTATTGGGCGCGGATACTGTCGTGGTGTGCGATGATCAAATACTTGAAAAACCGGAAAATGAAGCGGCAGCCTACGCCATGTGGCGCCGGTTGTCGGGCCGCACGCACGAAGTGATGACGGCAGTCTGCCTGCTGAAAGGCGAGCAATGTCGGCAGGAGTTATCTATCACGGAGGTGCAGTTTTGGCCGCTCACTGAGGCGCAAATGGCGGCGTATTGGGCCACGGGCGAGTGTCGAGACAAAGCTGGCGGTTATGCTATTCAGGGCTTGGGTGCCGTGTTTGTTAAGCGCATTTCCGGTAGCTATTCCGGCGTTGTGGGTCTCCCCATCGAAAAACTGGTGCCCATGTTAGACGCCTTGCACCTGCCCTATTGGCAAACTACGGACTGAGCGGACGTTATGAGCGAAGAACTGTTGATCAATGTTGCACCTACCGAAACCCGCGTGGCACTCGTGGAAAATGGTGTATTGCAGGAGGTGTATATCGAGCGGCCCCAGCGGCGCGGGCTGGTCGGTAATATCTATAAGGGCAAAGTGGTGCGCGTGCTACCTGGCATGCAGGCGGCCTTCGTCAACATCGGGCTCGAGCGCGCCGGTTTTATTCATGCGGCGGACATTGCGCCACTGGACGAAAATGGCATGGAGTCCCGTCAGCTGGAAGTGCCGGATATTCGCAATTTGGTGCATGAAGGGCAGACCTTGGTGGTACAGGTCACCAAAGATTCAATCGGCACTAAAGGCGCTCGGCTCACCACGCACTTGTCTATCTCCTCACGCTATTTGGTGTACATGCCAAAGACGGAGCACATCGGTATTTCCACGCGCATTGAAGAGGAAACCGAGCGCGACCGCTTGAAGCAATTAGTGGAGCGTGCCATTGCGGAAAACAACGGCGAAGGTAAGGGCGGTTTTATTGTGCGCACGGTGGCAGAAGTGGCCACCGAAGCAGAAATTTTGGCAGACGTTCCCTTTCTATATCACCTTTGGAACAACCTGAACGCATCCATTGCTCAGGCCGCCGTGCCCTCGGTATTGCATGAAGACTTGCCGTTGTTTCTACGCACCTTGCGCGACCTAGTGAAGCCGAATTTAGAGAAGATACGCGTCGATTCCCGTGAAGTGTTTGGCCGTATGGTCGAATTTGCCACGCAGTATTCACCCGAGATCGCTAATTTATTGGAGCATTACCCCGGAGAGCGGCCGCTGTTTGATTTGTACGGCGTCGAAGATGAATTACAGCGCGCGCTTGAAACCAAAGTGCCACTAAAATCCGGTGGCTATTTAGTGATTGAGCAAACCGAGGCAATGACCACTATTGATGTCAATACCGGCGCCTTTGTGGGGCACCGCAACCTCGAAGAAACCATTTTCAAAACCAATTTGGAAGCAGCCACCATGATTGCGCGGCAACTGCGTTTGCGCAATTTGGGGGGCATTATCATATTGGACTTCATCGACATGAAAGACAGTGAGCATCAGCGTCAGGTGCTGCGCACACTGGAGAAAATGATGGAGCGCGATCACGCGAAAACCAGTATCACTGGCGTCTCTGAGTTGGGACTGGTGGAGATGACCCGAAAGCGTACCCGCGAATCGCTGGGTCAAGTCATGTGCGAGCCCTGTCCCGTGTGCCAAGGGCGCGGAAAACTGAAATCGGTGGAGACTGTTTGCTACGAATTGTTCAGAGAGATTTTGCGCGAGGCGCGCTCCTATGAAAATGAAAGTTTTCTGGTATTGGGTGCGCAATCTGTCATCGATCGATTGTTGGATGAAGAGTCAGCCAATGTGGCCGATCTGGAGGAGTTTATCGGGCGACCGGTGAAGTTCCAGGTGGAGACGCTCTACAGCCAAGAACAATACGACATCATTCTGGTGTAGCCTCATTACTATGCGACCCTTAGCCCACCTCTTTGCCCGTTTGTGGCGCTACTTTTGGCAACTGACAGCGTTGTTGCTAATCCTGTGCGCGCTGCTGGTACAGCTTGGACGCATGGCCATGCCCATGGTGGCAGACTATCGCGAACCCTTGGTGCGCTACCTTTCGGCCCAGTTGGCATTAAAGGTAGAGATCCGCACGTTGGCGGGTCAGTGGGATAGCTTGATGCCGGTACTCGCTTTGGAGGGCCTCTCGGTTGCGACGCCGGCGGGTAAGCCCGTGTTGACAGTGGAAAGTGCGCTGGCTGAGGTAGACCTGCTGTCCACACTTTGGGAGCGCCAATTGCGTTTTTCCGACGTCGAATTTTTGGGGGTGCGCAGCAATTTGGTGCAAGCCAGCGACGGTCGTTTGCGGTTGGAAGGCTTGCGCGTTGCCGATGAAATATCGGCGGCCACCAACTACACCTTAGATGACCTGCGCGGTATTTTTTTGGTGGGGCAAAAGGTTAACTTAATTGACCTGCAAACCCACGTGACACTGCAGAGTGGTCATGAGTGGGCGGTGGTGGTCAATCGCTTGTTGCTTGAACATGGCAATGATCAACATCGACTCAGCGCCAGCTTGCAGTTGGAAGATCGCCCCGAAGCGGTGCAGATCACCATGGAGGGCAGTGGGGATCCATTTGATATTGATGAATTTGGCTCGCGCGCCCACGTACGCATTGTCGATTTTCCCACCGAGCGTTTACTGGCCATGGTGGCGCGTGATTTTTGGACCGGATTGCCCGAGGGAGAGTGGCGACCTGGTGGCAAGGCGACTCTTGAAGCTTGGGTGAATGTGGCGCCGGGAGAGGGCTTGGAGGGCGTCGGAAATATTCGTTTAGCGGGCCTGCCTTTTGAGTTGGCGGATCGGGAAATTGCGTTTCAATCCTTGGCTGGCGAATTGGTTGGGAACTGGCGTTTCGATGGCAGCTGGCAATTGCAATTGCAAAATACTGAGTTGCAATGGGGTAGCGAGCAGCACCCCCCGTTTGCGCTCAATGCCAGTGTTGATACTCAGCAACACATGACGTTCAAAGCCGATCGTCTGGTGTTGCCCATTTGGCATCGCTGGCTCACCGATAGCGAAATACTGAGCGAACCCTTGCAGTCGGTGTTAGACACACTGTCGCCCGAGGGCGAGCTACACCAGGTGAGCGTCCGTTGGCCCTTGGCGCAGTTACAGGACTTTGAGTTGGCGGCCAACCTCAGCGGCGTGTCCGCGCAGGCATGGGAGGGGGCGCCAGCGGTAACGGGTGTCGATGGCTATCTACGCGTGAACAAGCAAGGTGGTTCGGTTGATCTAAATAGCACGGAGGGTTTTAGCATGCACTACACCTCCGTGTACGACGCGCCGATGGTTTACCAGAGCGCGCGCGGACAGGTGGCCTGGTGGTTGGACCGAGAGCGGCAGTCCGTCTATATCAATAGTGGCCCAGTGAAATTTGTTGGGGATGATGGGCAAGCCACGGGGTTTGTCTATATTGATGCACCCATGGGGCGGGCCGATAAAACACTCGAATTATTGCTGCAGATTGGCATTGAGGATTCGGCTGCGCAATACCACAAGAAATACGTCCCGCAAGTGGTGTCTGAAAATTTGCGCAACTGGTTGGATTCCGCTGTCGACGTAGGCCAGGTGGCCCAGGGTGGCTTTTTACTGCACGGATTTTTAAGCCAGGAGCACTCGAAGCCTCCGACTATCCAATTGTGGTTGGATATCAAGCAAGCGCGGCTCGATTACCAGCCACCCTGGCCCGCTGTAAAAGGCGTGGATGCCAAGTTACTTTTAGACAACACAAGGCTTAAGGTCACCGCCGATCGAGGACAAATTTACAATTCGCAGTTGGGGCGTGCTGAGGTGTCGTTAGCGCCGGATGCCCAAGGAGAAGCACGCCTAAACATTGACGCGGACCTGATGGGCGGACTCGTCGATACCCAACAGCTTTTACGCGACTCGCCACTGGCAGACATCACTAACCATGTTTTTGCGCAGTGGGCAATGGCCGGAGACTATGATGCCGCTGTACAGCTGGGCATTCCGATAGGGAGTGGTGGCGAAGGCGTTCAGTTTGATGTGAAAGTTGCGCTAAAACAGGGGCAAGTGCATCTTGCGCCGGTAAATATTTCCGTTGAACAGCTATCCGGTGATCTGCGCATCGCGAGCGATGCGGGGGTTGAAATCAAGCAATTGAGTGGGCAGCTGTGGGGTGAGCCCATTAGCTTTAGTGCCGGACTTAATGGCCAAAAGGTGCAAATAAAGGCGCAGACGCGCGCGGATATTCAATCGCTCATGGGGTGGGCCGGTGCTCCTGCACAGCCGCAATTTACTGGAGTCAGCCCCTATCAGGTCTTGGTGTCGGCGCCTTGGCGGGGCGGTGCGAGTGCAGATGGCTCTGTTAGGGTGCAGGTCACCAGCGCACTGACAGGCCTGTCAATCAAGTTGCCCGCGCCATTTGGCAAAGCCCCAACAGCATCACTACCGCTAGTGATCGATGTACCCATTGCGGGTGATGAGCTGATCGTAGCCGGCAGTGTGGGGGAGTTGGTTGACGCGAAATTGCGTTGGCAGCGCAGCGACAGCGGCACTTTTTTTGAGCGGGGAGACGTGCACCTTCTGGGGCAGGCGCGTTTGCCTAAACAGTCGATGCTGCGGGTGCGCGGTCAATTGCCGAGCATTGACGCTAGCCAATGGCATAAGGCGTTTGAAGGGCAGTGGGCAGACCTGCGTGAATCGGAAACTGTCTCAAGTTTGACGGCAGCCTCTGATGGTAGTGCGCGCACTCCTGCTGCAGTGCCTATTTATGTGACCTTAACAACGCCAGCGCTGTCATTGAAAGCGGGTCGACCGCTAGGTGAATCCAACATTGAGGCCATTAAAACCGAGCGTGCATGGCGCATCAATTTACGTAATGAACGCGTGGCTGGCGATTTGGAGCTGCCCTACAGTGCGGCCAGCCCATTGGATTTGAGTTTGACCTATTTGCGGTTGCCGCTATGGGCACCCGATGCGCCGCCTATCGCTGATGCTTCGCTATCAGCGATAGAGGCCGAACAGCGGCAGCTCGCCATGGAAGCCGACAAAGTCTGGGCGGCCGTGGAACCGCTGCCTGATATGCGCGTTGCCATCGCAAGTTTGTATCAGGATGAAGAAAATATTGGTCAAATTCGCTTTGACGCCGCCGTGCGCGATGCAACGCTCACCCTATCTGATATCAAAGGCAGCCTGTTCGGGTTGCGTTTTGTTGAGGCCGAGCAAGGCGCCCAGGGCGGGTTGCTGGTGTGGAATCACGGCCAGCAGCAAAGTGCCTTCACGGGAAGCTTGTCAGCCGTAGACCTGGGCGAGGTCATGACGGGATTGGCCATGGAAAAATTAATTGAAAGCCGCCGTGCCGATTTTGCTATGGACGTACGCTGGGCCGGTGCACCCACACAGATTCAGCTAGTTGGGCTTGAAGGTGAGGTAGGCTTTACCATCGAACAAGGCCGTTTTCTGCGGGCAAACGCTTCTGCAAGTAATGCGTTGATGCGGCTGATGGGCATCTTTAACTTTGACACCTGGATTCGTCGATTAAAGTTGGACTTCTCTGATGTCTATGCCAGTGGTATGGCCTACGATCGGCTTTGGGGTGAGCTGGTTTTTGAGCGCGGTTTATTGACCATGCCGAGTCCCGTTTCTGTGCGCACACCGTCGAGCAAAATGCAGATGGCCGGGCGTGTAAACCTGATCGAAAACACCCTAGACACGGATTTGACCGTCAATCTCCCGGTATTGGATAACCTCACCTTTATTGCGGCGATCTCGGCGGGGCTGCCGGTGGCAGCCGGGGTATTCGTGGCCAGCCGGCTGTTTGAAAAACAGTTTGAACAGATGACCAGTGTCAACTACCGCGTCACAGGATCACTGGACGATCCCAAAATGCAATTTATGCAAATTTCTGATACCCGAAATCGGCAAAATAGTGCTAAGAAGCCCAGCGACGCATCCCAAAATACGTCGAACCCAACTTCCGGCGATGCCTCTGCGCCTAATTCCTCTTCGATAGAAGCCGAGCAAGAGACGGGTGAGCCTCAAACGCCTCGCTAGGGATGCCGTAACAAAATCCCATTCTCAGCCTCCAATTAACAACTGGAGGAGGTTTGTATGCGAAATAGTGTGTGGCTAATGTGCTTGCTGGGCGTAATCGTGGGGTGCGCATCGGACTCAGTGGGCGACGACGCTGCGATGCCCGTTGAGCAGGCTAAACAATTGCTGGCAGAACGGCGACAGGTGGCGTCAATTCCGAAATCCACTTGGCGAAAAATGCTGTCAGAACAACAGTATGCAGTTCTGTGGGAGGGTGCTACGGAGCGCCCTTTTACAGGCCCGCTGTTGGCTGAAAAGCGCGATGGGATCTACGTCACCGCTGGGTGCAAACTGCCCGTGTTTCACGCACAACACAAATATGAATCCGGCTCGGGGTGGCCCAGTTTTTGGGCGCTCTACGACGCTGAAAATGTGGTGCTGAAAAAGGACTATAGCTGGGGCATGAAGCGCATCGAAGTGTTAAGTAAGTGCGGCGAGCATCTGGGGCATTTATTTGAGGACGGGCCTGAACCGACGGGGTTGCGCTATTGCATTAACTCTGCCGCGCTAGAGTTCGTACCCACTGAAAGCACTGTATCCAAGCCCCGGTTTAGCGATTAAACGACAGGGCGAGGAAGCCAATTTAGTCCCGGTATTTTGGCAGTCGCAGGTCCCAAATTATTGCCGCACCGCGCAGGCTAAACGCCGCAATAGTGCCGAGTCCGATAGCCCAGGGTGTTGGCAGTGGGAAGGCGTGGGCAATTAAGTAAACCAGTGCGCCCAGCAAGCTTGCCGACACATAGATTTCTGGCTCTAGTATCACGGGCATCTGGTCGAGCAGAACGTCGCGCATAATGCCGCCGAACGATGCGGTTATCATCGCCATCGCCATAGCCACCAGCCAAGCATCGTGCCACTGCAAGGTAGTGTGGGTCGCGGTGACACTAAAAAGCGCCATACCGGCGGCATCCATCCACACCAGTGTTTTATATTTTGACGCCAACACTGGCGCCAAAAAGTAGGTGAGTGCGGCGGCGCCTACACAGACGTAAAGATAGAGCGGGTCGGCGAGCCAGAAAATACTGGGTTTGTTGAGCACTAGATCGCGTACCGTGCCGCCACCTAATCCCGTCACTACGCCCAATAAAATAAAACTCATGATATCTTGCTGTCGCTGGGCAGCGGCGAGGCCGCCAGAAATAGCAAATACGGCGCAGCCAATTAGGCCCGCGATAAACAGAACTCCATCAAACACCGGTATCAACTCACTATGCAGTCGCGCAGGGCGCGGAATAGCTTGCGTGCGCTGCTGGGCGGTTTGCCTTTGCTGGCTTCCTGCCCCGCACTGCGTGCCAATTGACGCAGTTGTTGGCGGTCGCCACTGGGATAATCCAATAAAAATGCATTAATGGCCGCATCGCCTTCACTGAGTATCTGGTCGCGCCAGCGCTCCGCTAAATGCTGCTGTTGCACGTGCTGCTCTGATACTTGCGTAAGCTGCGCATAGGCGTCGGCAATCGCCTCGTGATCCGCTTCACGCATCAAGCGCCCAATGAATTGCATGTGGCGACGCTTCGCGTTGTGGGTCTTAATCCGGCCCATTTCAACAATGGCGTTGCGCAGTAAATCGGGCAGAGGAATTTTAGCTAGTCGCTCGTTGTTGAGTTCGCACAATTTACCGCCGAGCTCTTGCAGCGCGAGCATTTCTTTTTTGATCTGTGTGCGACTTTTGGGAGTGTCTTCTTCAGACTCGTCATAGGGGTGGTTGTCGTGCGCCATGGGTATTCCGCATTTGGTGGAGTGCCCGGAAGTTCCGGGATAGTTCAGGCCGCGCATGGTACCGAAGTTGCGCGCAGAGCGACAGCGGCCTATTCGCCTTCGCCGAAGCGATCGTCTATCAGGGCTACCAGTGCCGTCATTGCTTCCTCGGCATCGTCGCCCTCTGTGATTAGCGTCATGTGAGTCCCTTTGCCGGCAGCCAATAGCATCAACGACATGACACTTTTCGCGTCCACTTGCTTGCCCTCGACAACGGCTTGTATTTTACAGCCAAAGCGCGCAGCCAGGGTTGCCATTTTGGCGGCCGCGCGGGCGTGTAGCCCCAATTTGTTGATGATTTCGACTTGCCTCTCCATAGTCACTGCTCAGTGTTGACCGCCAGTTCTCGGTGGCGAAGCTGGGCGTTGGGGTAGTCGCTCAGCAGTTGTTGGTGCAGTCGCTCGGCAATGTAGACAGAGCGGTGTTGGCCGCCGGTACAACCGATGGCTACGGTCATGTAGCTGCGGTTGCTGGCCTCGAACTTTGGAAGCCATTTTTGGATGTGGTTAAAAATATCGGCCAGCATCACGCCGGTGTCTTCCTGCTCTTCCAAAAAATCAGCTACCCCTTTGTCTTTTCCCGTCTGCGCCCGTAGTTGGGGTTTCCAGTAGGGATTTGGCAGGCAGCGCACATCGAACACGAAGTCGGCATCCACGGGTACGCCCCGCTTAAAACCAAAGGACATAAGTTGCAGCGCCATGGTGGTTTCACCTGACAGGCGCACGCGGGTTTTCACCAAATCTCGCAACTGGTGCAGGGTGAGGTTGGTGCTATCGATCACCAAATCAGCGAGATCCACTACCGGTTGAAGCAGCTCCCGCTCTTTGACTAGCGCATCGCGCAACGCAACCCCTTCACCGCTCAGCGGGTGTTTGCGGCGGTTTTCGCTGAAGCGCTGGATCAGCGCCGGCGAGCGGGCATCGAGGAACATCACTTCAATGTGAATCCCGCTGTTGCGAGCGGAGGCAATGATTTGTGGAAAGCGAGTGAGCTCGCGCCAGGCATTGCGCGCGTCAACGCTGATAGCAAAGGTTTGTTGGTCTGTAGGGTCGGTCTCCAGTTGTTTCACCAGTTCTGGCAAAAGTCTCAGCGGGAGATTATCGATGCAGTTGAAACCCAAGTCTTCAAGCACGTGGAGCGCGGTACTCTTGCCTGCGCCCGACCGCCCACTGACGACGATTAACCTAGGATGGGTTGGCTCAGTGGTCATGGACAGTCGTTCCTTAAACGGCGGTTAGGTGTTGCACTACCCTACTATAGAGCAGTTGATCCGAGTCAGCACTGCGCAATTGTGCGCGAAAATCTTCTTGCTGAAACAGCTCAGCCAACTTGGCCAGCATTTGTAAGTGTTCACCGTTGGCCTCTTCGGGCACCATCAGTGAAAAAATAACGTCGACGGGCTCGCCATCAATGGCATCAAAATCAATGGGCTTCGATAAAATAATCAACGCACCAATGGTGGCCTCGCATTTGGCGACGCGGCAATGGGGTATCGCAATGCCGTGACCTAAACCCGTACTGCCCAACCGCTCACGCGCTACTAGGCTGCGAAAAAGGTCATCGGCGGAAAGGGAGGGGATGTCGTTGGAGATTAGGTCGGCCAAAATTTCCAGCGCGCGCTTTTTGCTGACGCCATCCACGCCGTGTTGAACACGGCGTGGGGCTAGAAGGTTTTCAAACTGCATAGATTCAACGGTGGCTTCGAAGCTTTTCTTTGTGCTTGATAAGTTGGCGATCCAGCTTATCGGTGAGTGTGTCGATGGCAGCATACAGGTCTTCTGACTCTGAGTCAGCGAAAAACTCGCCGCCGCTCACGTGGACGGTTGCCTCTGCCTTTTGCTGTAGTTTATCAACGCTGAGAATGGCATTAATACTGGTTATTCGGTCGTGGTGGCGTTCGAGCTTTTCGAGCTTGGTGTTGACATAGCTCTTGATGGCGTCAGTCAGGTCGAGATGGTGTCCACTGATGTTAATTTGCATTTGCTGCTCCTATGTCGCTGCGTTTGCGTGTCATCCGCCCCGTTTTGGTGCAATACCAGCCCGGGGCACCAATACTCGTGTGCTAAATTAGTCGTTTGCGCTCATTAGAGGCGGCAATTCCAAGAGATTCCCGGTATTTGGCGATCGTGCGCCGGGCAACCTGAATGCCTTGCTCTTCAAGTAGCTTGGTAATTTTGCTGTCGCTCAGGGGCTTTTTGGGGTTTTCCGCGGCCACCAATTTTTTGATGATGGCGCGAATTGCCGTTGACGAGCACTCGCCACCTGAGTCTGTGCTCACATGGCTGGAAAAGAAATATTTGAGTTCAAATATACCCTGCGGGGTGTGCATGTACTTTTGCGTAGTCACTCGCGAGATAGTGGATTCGTGCATCCCCACTTCTTCCGCAATATCGTGCAGCACCATGGGCTTCATGGCTTCGGGCCCGTGCTCAAAGAAGCCCACCTGCTTTTCGACGATACAGGTAGCGACTTTCAACAGGGTTTCGTTACGGCTCTGTAAGCTTTTGAGAAACCAGCGCGCCTCTTGCAGATTGTCGCGCAGAAAATTGTTGTCTCGGCTGGTGTCGGCGCGCTTGACTAGTGATGCGTAGCCAGAATTGATACGGATTTTAGGCGCGATGTCGGGGTTGAGTTCCACTAGCCACCGATCCTGTTTTTTGCTGACAAAGACATCCGGGATGACATACTCAGTATCGGCCCGGCTGATGGTCTCGCCTGGGCGCGGGTTAAGGGTTTGGATCAGCCCAATAACCTGGGCGAGTTCGGCTTCCTTGAGTTTGCAGCGGCGCATTAATTGTTTGTAATCGCGACTGCCGAGCAGGGCCAAGTGATCCTTTACAATGAGTTTAGCAGCATCTAGGAGAGGCGTAGTGGCAGGTAGCGCGCGCAGTTGAATTAACAGGCATTCCGAGAGGTCTTGGCCCGCAACACCGGGTGGATCAAACTGCTGAAGACGATGCAGTACTGCTAAAACCTCGTCCATTTCGAGTGGATCGTCCTGCAATTCTGTCTCTTGGTGCAATCCGTCAGCAATTTCTTCAAGTGGGGAGGCGAGCAGCCCGCTGGGTTCAATGGCGTCAATGATGGACATGGCGATCACGCGATCACGGTCGGACATGGGGGTCAAATTGAGTTGCCAAAGCAAGTGTTCTTGAAGTGTTTCACCGCCGCTGTCATCGCGTTCATAGTCGCGGTCGTCGTCGGTGCCACCGCCACTGCCGCTTGCGGGGCCAGAGGTGTAGATGTCGTCCCAATTGGTGTCCACTGGGAGGTCGTCGGGGATATCGTTGCTCCAGTCCGCGTCCATGGCACTCTCGCCATTGGCGTCGGCGCTGGTGGAGGTTTCGATGGTATTGTCTTTGCCGCTTTCAGATTGTGACGATTGCGGGGTATCAAATTCACTTTTATCGCCACTACCCTCTGCATTGGCACCGGGTTCATCGCCTTCCGCCATTTCCAGCATGGGGTTGGACTCTAGGGCCTCTTGAATTTCGGCCTGAAGATCCAGCGTCGACAGTTGCAATAGGCGGATAGCCTGTTGCAATTGGGGGGTCATGGTCAGCGATTGACCGAGCTTGAGCTGTAGAGATGGCTTCATAAGTTGATGACTTACATCCTCTTGGTGGCGGCCTGTTACAACGGTAGGCGCCACCCAAGTGTAGTCATCCGGTTAGGGACAGGCAATATTGACAAGCAAGCTCCATGCCTTTATGGCCTGAGCTCGCTTTAGTCGGAAAGGTCAGTCGATAGTTTAGGTTTTACAGGGTGAATTGATCGCCCAGATAGACTTCGCGCACGCGCTGGTTTGCCAGCACGGTATTCGCATCGCCTTCGGCAATAATGTGCCCTTCGCTGACGATGTAGGCCTTTTCACAAATACTCAGTGTCTCGCGGACATTGTGGTCGGTAATAAGCACGCCGATGCCGCGCGCTTTCAGGTGCTGAATAATTTGTTTGATATCGCCCACTGAAATGGGGTCTACGCCCGCGAAGGGTTCATCCAGCAGGATAAAGCGTGGCTCTGTGGCCAGTGCTCGAGCGATTTCCACGCGCCGCCGTTCGCCACCAGACAATGCCATGCCCAAGCTGTCTCTGATGTGGGTGATATTGAACTCCTCGAGCAGCGCTTCCATGCGGGCGAGTCGCTGTTCACGGCTGAGCTCTTTACGCGTTTCCAATATAGCGAGAATGTTGTTGGCCACGGTCAGTTTGCGAAATACTGAGGCCTCCTGCGGCAAGTACCCAATGCCCGCGCGCGCGCGCCCGTGAATTGGCAGGGGCGTCAAGTCTTGATCGTCGATGCGCACGGTGCCCGCGTCACTCTCAACCAGACCTGCGATCATATAAAAACAAGTGGTTTTACCAGCGCCATTGGGACCTAGTAGACCGACAATTTGGCCGCTTTTTACTTCCATAGAAACGTCTATGACTACTCGCCGGCCTTTGTAACTCTTGGCCAAATTCAGTGCGCACAGTTGGCTCATTCGGCATCTTGCTCCACTGGTTTTTTGTTCTGCGGTTGTAAAATAACTTTTACCCGCTCACTGTTTTCCGTGCGTCGCCCAGCTTCTACGGTTGCCAGATGAATGTCGTAGTTAATCACGTCGCCGGTAATGACGGAGCCGTTTTGCTCTACTCTCGCGTGCTCAGTAATGGTGAGTTTTTCACTCGAAACATCGTACACCAGAGAATTGCCCTGAGCCTTAACCAGCGGTTTGTTGAGTTCGGGTTGTTGCTGAAAGTGGGCGGGTCCGCCCGTCGCGACCACGCGATATACCTCACTGTTTTTACTGTAGATAACCGCCTTCGCCGCTTCAATGTGAATACTGCCCTGGTCGATCACCACATTGCCTATGTAGGTAAGGATACCCGCTTTTTGGTCTAGGTCTGCAGTGTCAGCGTCAATGTGAATGGGCTGGTCGCGATCGGTGGGCAGCGCCTGTGCAAGAGGTATGAGGCACACACTGCACAGTAGCGCCAGTGCGGCAGTTCTAATCCGGTTCATAAATACCTTTGACCTTTTTCGTTAAGGTGAATTGTTCGGTTTTGATGTTTGCCTTCAAACCTTTGGCCGTGGTGACGCCTTGAGGTGTCACAATTTTTACGGGTGCGTTAGTTTGGGCAACTTGACGCTTAGTAAAGTAGATTAATTTATTGGTAAAGAGTTCCGTTACGCCCTTCACTGGGTCCTTTTGAAAAAGGTGGACGTTGCCGGTTAGCTCTATACGATCGCCGCGATGGGTGGCTCGCCCTTTGTCGGCGACAATATGCCACGGCGCTTGGTCTGGATTGTAGATGTCCGCCTTCAACTGTTGGACCAGCGTGTAGTCCTTTGCGCTTGCCTTGCCCTTTGGTTGAAAGTGGTCTGCTCGCAAGCCTCGCAATTGCTGGCTTAGTCGCCCATTTTCGTCATATTGGCTGCTGACAAAGTCCGTCATAAAAAAAGCGGGCGCTTTCTGTGTGGCCTGATCAGATGGCTTGTCGAATAGCCTTGTGGAGGGCGTCTCAAATATGAACAGGTAGGCGATCACAATGAGCGCGACAATGGCGGGCAGAATCTTTTTAACTAGCGCCAAAGGTGATATTCCTTTCTGTTTGAGAGGGTGGCTGCTGCACGGTAAGCCGCGTTGTTTATTGTAGTTGCTGCATATGTAGCTGCTGCACAGTCTTAAGGCGGTTCAACGGATATAGGTGTCGAGCAGAGCCTGATGTGTGCCCTGCGCCTGCATTAAAAAATCACACGCCTCGCGGACAGCCCCCTCGCCACCGTTGCGCCGGCTTTGCCAGTGCGCTTGCGCCACGACGTCGGGATGGGCGTTGGCCGTGGTCATGGCCAGTCCCACTTTGACCATGCAGGTGAGATCTGGATGGTCATCACCCATAAAGGCGATGTGTTCCAATGGCATGGGGTCATTGCGCAAGATTTCTTGGAGCGCGATAAATTTGTCCTCGCGGCCCTGTACTAAAATGGTAATGCCAAGATCTCCAGCGCGGCGCGCCACAAGATCGCTCTTGCGACCGGTGATGATGCCCACTTTCACCCCGGATTTTTGCAGCAGTTTGATACCGTGCCCATCTTGGGTGTTGAAGGCCTTCATTTCATTGCCTTGATTGTCGAAATAAAGTTTGCCATCAGTTAGTACACCGTCGACGTCAAGCAGTAGCAGCTTGATGCGTTTGGCTTGGTCTTGTACAGAAGTCATGGTGTGTTCCATAAATTAAACGATGCCGGCGCGAAGTATGTCGTGCATGTGCAACAATCCCACGGGGTGGTTTTCGTCATCTTCGACCACCAATGCGGTAATTTTGCGCTGCTCCATTAGCGTTAATGCCTCAGCCGCAAGCAGTTGCGTTTTTACCGTCAGTGGGTTGCGCGTCATGACTTCGGCCATGGTGGCCGTCGCGAGGTTGGCCCCTTGATCCACACAGCGGCGCAGATCGCCGTCGGTGAATACGCCGATCAACTGATCCGAGGCATCCACAATGGTTGTCATACCAAAACCTTTGCGGGTCATTTCCACCAGTGCCACCGACAAGGGTGAATCCGGTGTCACCTTGGGTAGCTCTGTACCCGCGTGCATCAAATCGCTGGCGCGGATGAGCAGTCTGCGCCCCAGTGCGCCACCTGGGTGTGAAAACGCAAACTCCTCTTTGGTGAAACCCCGGGCTTCCAGCAGTGCCACTGCCAGCGCATCACCCATGACCAGCGTCACCGTGGTGGATGATGTGGGCGCTAAATCCAATGGGCAGGCTTCGGCCTCAATGCTGATATCGAGGTTGACATCAGCGGCCTGTGCCAGTGGTGAGTTGGGGTTGCCGGTCATGCTGATAATGGGAATTTGCATGCGCTTAAAGAGCGGGATCAGCGTCAGAACTTCGGAAGATGAGCCGGAGTTGGAAATTGCAATCACCACGTCTTGACGGGTTACCATGCCCAAATCGCCGTGACTTGCCTCACCCGGGTGTACAAAAAATGCGGGCGTGCCAGTGCTGGCAAGGGTGGCCGCAATTTTGCCGCCGATGTGCCCAGATTTACCCATGCCGGTGACTATGGTGCGACCTTGGCACGCGAGAATTAATTCACAGGCCTGAGCAAACTCGTCATTTAACCGCCCATGCAATGCATCTATGGCGTCTAGCTCGATCTTGACGGTGCGCTTTCCTGAGTCAATAAAAGCTTGGTGTTGAGTCATGACATTGCTCGCTCGGCGGTAAGGTGATTCAGTTTCCGTTCAGGGGCGTAATGGTATAGTGCCCACTCATGATTGTCAGCACACCTGTGCGACGGGGCGCAAGTGCGTCGCCATCGGTGTTTGCGGCTCTCGAATGGTGGTGTATGTCGCAATCTATTGTGAAAATCTGCACGGGCCTTTGTGGCAATAAGGTAGAATAGCGGCCCGATGCTGGGCAGTGGCTGCCGAGCTATTAATCGAATTTGATGGAGAGTTATGGGTATGGGTTCTCGGATTTTAGGTGCTCTATTGGGTGTCAGCGTCATGTTTTCAGCAGCGGCCTATTCAGCTGCCGAGGTAGGGCCGCGCGAGGTAGTGGTGCAGGTGGTCAGCTCGTTAAAGACGGCAGTCAATAAGCACGACGCCGAAAAAGACCCTGAAGCGGTTCAGCTGCTAACCGATATGCGCGCTATTTTAGAGCCGGTGGTGGACTTTGGATTTATCGCTCGCGTGGTTATGGGGCCCGCAGCCAAAACAGCAACGCCGCAACAGATCGCCCGCTTCGGAGATGTGTTTCGCGACAGTTTGGTGTCTACCTATGCGAAAGGCATGACGGGTTATGTCGAGGCGGAAATGAATATCCCCCCTTTGGGGCCAGAAGCTGCCGGTCAAAATCGAGTGGCGGTGCGGCAGGAAGTGACCACGGCCTCGGGTGTGCAAATTATCGATTACACCATGGCCAAGAATCGCACCACCGGCGAATGGAAGCTGATTAATGTGGTGCTCAACGGCATTAATCTTGGCAAGACCTTTCGCAGCCAATTTGCTCAGGCCCATAAACAGCATGGCGGCGACATCGATAAAGTGATCGCCAGCTGGGCGCAAGTGCCGCCCGCCAAGCCTTGATCAGCCATTTTCGTGCAAAAAAGCCTGTAAACCAGTAGACTTAGCACCCCCTGAAATGGGGGTGTTTTGTTATGGTGGCGACCTAGTATTGCACGGTCGGTACACCCAATTTTTGAGAGGCAATGCATGCAACCGCAAGAAATTCAGGCGCTGATTGAAGCCGCTATCGCCGATAGTAAGGTAGAAGTATCCATCGAGGGCAGTCATGTCAATGTGGTGGTGGTTAGCTCTGCCTTTGAAGGTATGCGACCAGTACAAAAGCAGCAGCTGGTTTACAAGGCGTTGGCTGAACAAATCGCCAGCGGCGTGATTCATGCCGTTAACATGCAAACCTTGACGCCAGCCGAGGCGGGTTAACGCCGTTAGTTGCCCTCCGAGTGTGTATTCAAAATACCTGTAAGAGAATGATATGGACAAATTGCTAATCCAAGGCGGCGCTCGCCTCGATGGAGAAATTCGTATATCGGGGGCTAAGAATTCCGGGCTGCCCATTCTTGCCGCGACCTTGCTGGCAGAAGGCCCCATGCATATCTGCAATTTGCCTCACCTCAATGACATCACCACTATGTTGGCGCTGCTGCGCTGCATGGGGGTAGATATCACCATTGACGAGAAAATGTGCGTCGAGACCAATACTGAGCCAATGCGCGAATTTACGGCGCCCTACGAGCTCGTAAAGACGATGCGCGCATCAATTTTAGTACTTGGGCCCATGTTGGCCCGATTTGGCGAGGCCAATGTGTCCTTTCCCGGCGGCTGCGCTATCGGTAGTCGTCCTGTGGACATTCACTTGCGCGGTTTAGAGGCCATGGGCGCCACGGTCGAGGTGGATCAGGGCTATATTCGCGCCCGATGCGATGGTCGCCTGAAGGGTGCGCACTTCTTTATGGATACGGTTACCGTCGGTGGCACGGAAAACCTCGTTATGGCCGCCGCGCTCGCTGAGGGTCGCACCGTCTTGGAAAATGCTGCCCGCGAGCCAGAGGTAGTGGATTTGTGCCTGTGCCTAGAAGCCATGGGCGCCAAGATCAGCGGTATCGGCACGGCGACTTTGACCATTGATGGCGTCGAAACGCTAAAGGGTTGTACCTATAAAGTCATGCCTGATCGC
This sequence comes from Simiduia aestuariiviva, assembly GCF_014192475.1. Classification (GTDB taxonomy): domain Bacteria; phylum Pseudomonadota; class Gammaproteobacteria; order Pseudomonadales; family Cellvibrionaceae; genus Simiduia; species Simiduia aestuariiviva. The sequence goes on along the minus strand of NZ_JACHXZ010000003.1, from coordinate 411,232 downwards.
ATCGAAACCGGCACCTACTTGGTGGCTGCCGCGGCCACCGGTGGCCGGGTGAAGTTAAAAGATACGCGTGCGGATATTTTAGAGTCGGTCATCTTAAAGCTGGAAGAGGCGGGCGCCGAGATTACCTGTGGCGATGATTGGATCGCGCTGGATATGAAAGGCAAGCGGCCCAAGTCAGTGAATTTAAAAACGGCACCGTACCCCGCTTTCCCCACGGATATGCAGGCGCAATTCACCGCAATGAATGCAATCGCCGAAGGGGTAGGGACGGTGACGGAAACCATCTTTGAGAACCGCCTGATCCAAGTGCACGAGCTCAATCGCATGGGCGCCAATATCGCATTGGAAGGCAATACCGCCATGATCACCGGTGTTAAGCAGCTCAAGGCGGCGCCAGTTATGGCCACCGACTTGCGCGCCTCGGCAAGCTTGGTAATTGCAGGTTTGGTAGCAGAGGGCGACACCTTAGTCGATCGCATCTATCACATCGATCGCGGTTACGAGTGCATTGAAGAAAAGCTGCAGTTGCTGGGCGCCAACATTCGGAGGGTGCCAGGTTGACAAATAAATTGACCATTGCGCTAACCAAGGGCCGTATTCTTCAGGAGACCCTGCCATTGTTGGCCGCTGCAGGGATTGAACCTGAAGAAGACATCAGCAAATCTCGCAAGTTAATTTTTGGCACGAGCCAGCCAGGTGTGAGCTTGGTGGTATTGCGCGGTTCTGATGTGCCCACCTACGTGCAGTTCGGTGCCGCCGATATGGGGGTGTCCGGCAAAGATACGCTGTTGGAAAACGGCGCCGCGGGATTGTATGAACCGCTCGACCTCAATATTGCCAAATGCCGGTTGATGACGGCTGCCATCAAGGGCGCGAAGGCGCCAAATGGGCGCCTAAAAGTTGCTACTAAATACGTCAATGTGGCCAAACGCTATTATGCTGCGCAGGGTCGACAAGCTGACATTATCAAGCTTTACGGCGGGATGGAGTTGGCGCCGCTGATGGATTTGGCCGATGAAATTGTAGATATCGTCGACACCGGCAATACCTTAAAGGCCAATGGCCTTGAGGCGCGTGATCATATCGCCGATATCAGTTCACGCTTAATCGTTAACAAAGCCTCAATGAAAATGAAGCATGCGCAAATTCAGCGCATTATTGACGATATCGCGGCAGCGGTATCAGCCTAGCCCCACGACTACTGAAGTGACCATCATGATTGCCGAGCTCTCAACCCGAGACGCCAGCTTCGACGCACAGCTCGACGCGCTGCTTGCTTTTGAATCTATCAGCGACACGCGAGTGGCGCAGGTGGTAAGCGAGATTATTGACGCTGTGCGCGTGCGTGGTGACGCCGCTGTATTGGCATATACCAACCAATTCGATGCGCGCGCCGCCGCCAGTGTTGGCGAGTTGGAAATACCTCCCGCACAGTGGCGGGCGGCCTTCGACAGCCTGCCTACCGATCAGCGCGAGGCCCTTGAACTCGCCGCGCAACGAGTGCGGGATTATCACCAGCATCAACTCCAGTCATCGTGGCAGTACCAAGAGCCCGACGGAACCGTATTGGGCCAGCAGGTGACGGCCATGGAGCGCGTTGGCATCTATGTGCCAGGGGGCAAGGCGTCCTATCCATCCTCAGTGTTAATGAACGCCATTCCGGCCAAGGTGGCGGGTGTGGACGAGATCGTGATGGTGGTGCCGGCGCCGCAAGGCGAGCTCAATCCCATGGTGCTTGCCGCCGCGCATCTGGCGGGCGTCGATCGCTTGTTTACCGTTGGCGGCGCACAGGCGGTTGCGGCACTGGCCTATGGCACTGATTGCATTCCTAAAGTCGATAAGATTGTTGGTCCGGGCAACATTTATGTGGCCACCGCGAAGCGCGCGGTTTTTGGCCGAGTTGCCATCGATATGATTGCCGGGCCGTCAGAAATACTGGTGGTGTGCGATGGCAAGACATCGCCCGACTGGGTCGCCATGGATTTGTTCAGTCAAGCCGAGCACGATGAGCAGGCGCAGGCAATTTTGATCAGTCCCGATGCGGCATTTTTGGCGGCGGTGAAAGCATCCATGGCGCGTTTACTGCCCACGCTTGAGCGCGCAGAGATAGCGCGCCAGTCGCTGGCATCGCGCGGTGCGCTGATTCAGGTTGAGACTTTGGCTGAGGCCATAGCATTGGCCAACCGCATAGCTCCTGAACACCTCGAGTTATCCGTTGATCAGCCTGAGCAGTGGTTGCCCCATATTCGCCATGCGGGCGCCATTTTCATGGGGCGCTATACGGCGGAAGCGCTGGGCGACTACTGTGCTGGTCCGAATCACGTGCTACCCACCTCAGGGACTTCGCGTTTTTCTTCCCCGCTTGGGGTGTACGATTTCCAAAAGCGCTCGTCGATTATTCACTGCTCACCTGCGGGGGCAAGTCAGTTGGGGCGTTGCGCGAGTGTATTAGCGCGCGGTGAAGCTTTGGAAGCGCACGCGCGATCGGCAGAGTATCGCATCAACCCAAACGATTAATTGCTGGGCTGGGCCGCCATGGTCAGCTGGACCTCCGCGACTTGCAGGCCTCGTTGAATGCGCAGCGTAATGCTGTCGCCAGGGCGGCTCTGCTCGATGAACTGTACCCCCTTGCGTCCATCGCCAAGGGCGATGCCATTGAGGTGGGTGATGATGTCGCCCGCCCGAATGCCCACTTGGTGTGCGGGGCTGTCTTTGTACACGCCCGTCACAATCACACCGATATCTGCACTGACCCCTAAATTTCTCGCCAACTGGGGGCTAACAGCCTGAGCTTCTACTCCGATCCAGCCGCGCACCACATGGCCGTGCTCGGCAATGTCTTTGAGTGTGCGCAGCGCCATGTCGATGGGGACAGCAAAGCTGATGCCTACGGAAAAGCCGGTTTTATCGAGGATCGCTGTATTAATGCCGATGAGGTTGCCGTCGGCATCCACCAGTGCGCCTCCCGAATTGCCGGGGTTGATGGCTGCGTCAGTTTGTAAATAGTTTTCAAAGGTGTTGATGCCAAGGCCATAGCGGCCCACGGCGCTAATAATGCCTTGAGTCACCGTCTGGCCGACGCCGAAAGGATTGCCAATGGCCAAGACTACATCACCGACGCGCGCAGCGCTGGGGTCGCCCAGCGCAATGGCGTGCAAGTTGTCTAAATTGATCTTGAGAACGGCTAGATCAGTGTCCGGGTCGGTGCCTATTACCCGCGCTTGGGCCTCCCGACCATCGTTAAGTAACACCACAATTTGGTCGGCGCCATTGATGACATGGTGGTTCGTGAGCACGTAGCCGTCGGGGTTCATGATGACCCCCGAGCCAAGCGAGCTTTGCAGGCGCTCCTGTTGGGGCACGTTGGCATTGTTAAAAAAGTGTCGGAACAGGGGGTCGTCTATCAGGGGGTGCCGTTGTTTGGGTACCTTGCGCTGGGTGAAAATGTTGACTACCGCAGGCGCCGCGCGACTGACGGCCTCTGCATAGGAGTGCCGCGCGTTTTGTCCGTAGCTGGCACCTGCGGACTGGGCGTTCAGCAGGGGTCGCACGCTGGGTGAAAACAGCAAAAAAGCGAGCGCGGCCATCAGGCCAAAGGCCACGGGCCATGCGAGAAAATCGAATATTTTTTTCACCTAACTCGCCTTTTGTTATCCGAAAAGTCGATCGTCGACGCCAGCGGCGGACATTGAGGGCGAATTATATGCCATTGTGGCGCGCTTGGGGGGTGGGCGTTATGTGCGCCCCGGCGATCTGCCGGGGCTGGGGTATTAGGCTTGATGGCGCTGGATAACGAGGGTCTCGTCCTCTTCGGTAGGGTCTTCTTCTAACCCATAGGATTCGCTCAGCGTGCCCTGTTTTCCCGGTACCTTGGGGGCCCAGTCGGTGGGCGGTTTGATGTCTTCAGGGGCCGGCTCTTTGGGCTGTTCGAGCAATTTACCATCGCCAGCTTGGGCAATTTGGCGGCTCAAATCAGCATTGCCGAGCTTCATGGCTGAGGCGGCCAAGTGCTCGTGAACGTCGCGATAGCTGCGCGTTAAATTGTTGATTAGCTGGGAAGTGTCAACAAAGTGTTGTGTAACCTCTTGCTGGTATTCACGCAATCGAGATTCTGCCTCCATCAATTGAGATTCCAATTCGCGATTGATTTTTTCCTGAGGGCGCAATGCAAACATCATAAAGGCGCCGATCACACCGCCGAGCAGCAGGCAGGTTAATACGGTCAACATCAAAGTACTCATCGAAAACACAGGGCTCTCCTTCGTGGGGCCAAATAGACTACGGGTGGCTTAAAGCGCGCTGTGCTCCATGCCATAATGCGCGCCCCGAGCTGGCGCGACAGCCAGTTCTAGTTTCTATTATATGCTGTAATCCGGAGTAATGGATCACAATCTTATTGCAAAAGGTTTTTAGTGACGTGAGGTTCATTGGCCTATGGATGCGTTTAGCGATCGAGAGCAGCAACATTTGATTGATGGCCCTGCGGGGCGTATTGAGCTGCTCACACAACTGGGAAATCCAGAGGGGCTGCTGTCGCAGGACGCGCGCCTTGTGGTCATCGCACACCCGCATCCGCAACACGGTGGCACTATGTCCAACAAGGTGGTGGCGACCCTTGCGCGCGCTTATCACCAGCTTGGGGTCGCGACGGTGCGCTTTAATTTCCGCGGCGTTGGCGCCAGTGAGGGAGTGTATGGCCACGGGCGAGGCGAGGTGGATGATGTGTTGTGCGTCGCCGGTTGGGCGGCGCTGCATTTACCTCGGGCGCAGATGCTGTTAGCGGGGTTTTCCTTTGGATCGGCGATGGTTGCTGCGGCCAGCTGGTCATTGAAGCCTGTTCATTTGGCGTTAGTTGCGCCACCGGTGGAGCGCTACGATTACGACCGCGAGCGGCGATTTCCCTGTCCTACCGACATGGTTATCGGTGCGAGCGATGAATTGGTGGATGTGTCAGGATTCGAGCGTTGGGCCGGTGCGCTGCAGGGGCAAGTGCGATGGCGCACCATGCCCGAAACGGGGCATTTTTTTCACGGGCAGCTGCACGCTTTGCGGGAGTGGCTGCAGCGGGCTTTGATCGATTGTGCCGACGCGGCACAGAATAATTTGTGAGTTGAGAGTGCATGACTGAAAATCCGTTGACCCCGATGGCGCGCTATCAAAAGGATGTAGCGCACGGCTTTAAGCAGGATGACGCCCAGCTGAAGGCCATCGAATTGCTGCAGGATTTGTATGAGCGGTTGTTGCGTGAGCAGCCCGTTGGCGGTGCCTGGGCTACTGTATTGGGGTTCTTTGGGCGATCAAAGCCCGCGGCACCTGAGCGCGGTCTGTATTTCTGGGGGGGTGTCGGGCGCGGCAAAACCTATTTGATGGATGTGTTTTTTGATTCGCTGCCGTTTGAGCGAAAAATGCGCGTGCATTTCCATCGGTTTATGAAGCGCGTCCATCAAGAGTTAAAGCAGCTGGATGGCCAGAAAAATCCGCTGGAGAAAGTGGCGGACCGGCTGGCAGGGGAGACTCGCGTAATTTGTTTCGACGAATTCTTCGTCAGCGATATTACCGATGCCATGATTTTGGCCACATTGCTGCAAGCGCTGTTCGCGCGAGGTGTGACACTGGTGGCGACCTCAAATATTGTGCCCGATGGCTTGTATCGAGATGGCTTGCAGCGCGCGCGATTCCTGCCTGCTATTGCGTTGCTCAACCAGCACACATTGGTTGTCAATGTGGATGGCGGTGTCGATTACCGGTTGCGCGCGCTTGAGCAGGCCGAGTTATACCACTCGCCCTTAGGGCCAGAGGCGGAAGTTGCCATGCGCCACAGTTTTGAGGCGTTGGTGCCCGACCACGAAGAAATCGAGGCCGATGTCGACCTTGAGGTGGAAGGGCGCACGATGCACGCGCGCTTTGAGGGTGAGGACGTCGTGTGGTTTGACTTCAAAACGCTGTGTGATGGGCCTCGGTCTCAGAATGACTATATTGAGCTCGCCAAGATCTACCACGCCGTATTGGTGACGGATGTGCCGGTGATGGGGGGGCAGAAAGATGACCAAGCGCGCCGCTTCATTAATATGGTGGATGAGTTCTATGACCGAAACGTCAAACTGGTCATTTCGGCGGAAGTGCCACTGACTGAGCTGTACGGCGGTGGCCGGCTAAACTTTGAGTTTGAGCGCACGAGTAGCCGTTTGTTGGAGATGCAGAGTAAAGACTATCTGGCCAAGCCCCATAAACCCTGATTTCAGAGCAAAAAGCGCTTGAAAAGGCCATGCCGAATCTGTAGTATGCGCGCTCTTTTTGTGGGAAGACCCTCGTTAAAGGCTATATAACATGAAGACTTACAGTGCTAAACCCGAAACAGTCCAGCGTGACTGGTTCATTGTCGATGCTGATGGCAAGACTCTAGGCCGTATGGCTACAGAGATCGCTAGTCGTCTGCGTGGCAAGCACAAGCCTGAGTACACTCCGCATGTGGACACTGGCGACTACATCGTTGTAGTCAACGCAGAAAAAGTGCGTGTTACTGGAAACAAAGAGACGGATAAGCTGTATCACCGTCACACTGAGTTTCCTGGTGGCTTGAAGACCATGAGCTTTGAAAAGCTTCGTGATCATGCCCCCGAGCGCATTATTCAGAGTGCTGTTAAGGGCATGTTGCCCAAAGGCCCTCTGGGACGCGCCATGTTCCGCAAGCTGAAAGTGTACGCTGGTAGTGCTCACCCGCACACTGCACAGCAACCTAAAGAACTGAATATCTAAGGAAGCTGAAAATGGCAGATACTCAATACTACGGTACGGGTCGCCGCAAGACCTCAACTGCGCGTGTATTTATCAAGCCGGGCAGTGGCAACATCACTATCAACGAGCGTTCCTTGGAGGCCTATTTTGGTCGCGAAGTTGCCCGTATGATCGTTCGTCAGCCACTTGAGCTGACCGACAATGTTGAAAAGTTCGACGTTACTGTCACCGTTAAAGGTGGTGGTAGCTTCGGTCAGGCCGGTGCAATCCGTCACGGTTTAACCCGTGCATTGATGGCTTATGACGAAGCGTTGCGTCCTTCACTGCGCGAAGCGGGTTATGTAACTCGTGACTCTCGTGAAGTTGAACGTAAGAAAGTGGGCTTGCGCAAAGCGCGTAAGAAGCCACAGTTCTCCAAGCGTTAATTCGCACCCTGCACTGCAGGTGGACTCGAAAGGCGTGCCGATTGGCGCGCCTTTTTTGTTTCCAACCTACCCATTTGCCCCGAAACACGGCACGATCCGTGGTTATCCTTGTCAGTTGTGGTCATTTTCATTAAGATTGTGCGACTTTTTGGGGTGCATAAATTAAGCTTTTTCTTTTTTTATTTCAGTCATTTACTGGCTCTTGTAGCTGTGATGGGAGAGAAACGTCATGAGCAATGACGGTGTAAACGAGGGGCGTCGTCGTTTTTTGACAGCAGCCACCTCCGTGGTAGGCGCTGTGGGCGCTGTAGGTGTAGCGGTACCTTTTGTTGGTTCCTGGAATCCAAGTGCTAAGGCGAAAGCCGCTGGCGCGCCGGTTCGGGCTAATGTATCCAAGCTCGAGCCCGGTCAGATGATCGTTGTTGAGTGGCGCGGTAAGCCGGTTTACATCGTCCGTCGGACCGAGGAGACGTTGCAATCTTTACCTGGCATGGCCGATCAGCTGCGCGACCCAGAGTCGATCGAGCAGCAGCAACCCGCCTATGCACAAAATGAACATCGTTCGATTAAGCCAGAGTTCTTGGTGTTACTCGGACTGTGTACGCATTTGGGTTGTGCGCCAATGTATCGCCCCGATGTGGGTGCTCAGGATTTGGGTGGCGACGAATGGCTGGGCGGCTTCTTCTGCCCTTGTCACGGTTCTAAGTTTGATTTGGCCGGTCGCGTATACAAAGGCGTTCCCGCACCGATTAACTTGGAAGTTCCACCCTACACCTTTGAAACCGATTCAGTGGTACTGATCGGCGTAGATCAGGAGGCTTAAAAGAATGAAAAATTGGCTCACAGGTCTATGGGGTTGGGTTGACGAGCGCTTGCCCGTGCAGCGCGCTTGGGACACCCACATGGCGAAGTACTATGCGCCCAAAAACTTTAACTTTTGGTATTTCTTCGGTGTCTTGTCGATTCTGGTGTTAGTCAACCAGCTGCTGACCGGTATCTGGCTCACAATGAGCTACACGCCTACCGCCGAAGGTGCTTTTGCCTCCGTTGAATACATCATGCGTGATGTAGATTTCGGCTGGATAATTCGCTACATGCATTCCACCGGCGCCTCGGCGTTTTTCTTGGTGGTGTATCTGCACATGTTCCGCGGCTTGATGTATGGCTCTTACAAGGCGCCACGCGAGCTGGTGTGGATTTTCGGTATGACCATTTACGTTGCCCTGATGGCCGAAGCCTTCATGGGTTATGTGTTGCCCTGGGGCCAGATGTCCTACTGGGGTGCGCAGGTGATCGTATCGCTGTTTGGTGCAATTCCCGTGGTGGGCGACGACCTGGTACAGTGGATTCGCGGTGACTACCTGATTTCGGGTATTACCCTGAACCGCTTCTTCGCGTTGCACGTGGTGGCACTGCCCATCGTGTTACTGGCGCTGGTTGTACTGCATATTCTCGCGCTGCACGAAGTGGGTTCAAACAACCCCGATGGCGTTGAGATTAAAAAGAACAAAGATGAAAACGGTATCCCCCTTGACGGCGTGCCTTTCCATCCGTTCTACACAGTGCACGATCTGGTGGGTGTAACGGTATTCCTGTTTGCCTTCTGCTTTGTGATTTTCTTCATGCCAGAAATGGGCGGCTTCTTTTTGGAGTACGCAAACTTTGAAGAAGCGAACAATCTGAAGACACCACCTCACATTGCGCCTGTTTGGTATTTCACACCGTTCTACGCGATTTTGCGTGCGGTGACCTTCGATATTGGGCCGTTGAGCTCCAAGTTCTTGGGTCTGATTGCCATGGGTGCCGCAATAGCCATCCTGTTTGTGCTGCCTTGGTTAGACAAGAGCCCAGTAAAATCCATGCGCTACAAAGGCACCTTTAGCCGCGTTGCGTTGATCGTGTTTGCGGCATCTTTTGTGATCTTGGGTTACTTGGGTGTTAAGTCACCTACCCCAGGTCGCACGGCGCTGGCGCAGATTTGTACGATTATCTACTTCGCCTATTTTATTGGTATGCCGTTCTGGACCGTGCGAGAAAAATGCCAGCCTGAGCCAACGCGAACACAGGCGAAAGGTTTGAGCGCAGGTTTAGTGTGGGGCGGTTTCTTCCTGTTCTTGGCGCTGACCATCGTGCCCATCAAGGCGGTGGGTGCCGAGGGGCAGTACGCCTGTGGCAGCATTGAGTGTGATGTGATGGTGCCCGACTTGGAGAACAAGGAATCCCTGCAGCGCGGTGCGCAATTGTTCACCAACTATTGCATGGGTTGCCACGCCGCCAGTTTCTCACGCTTCGAGCGCGTTGCAGATGACTTGGGTATTCCGCATGACGTGATGCAGGAAAACCTGGTGTTTGGAGATCGCCGCATTGGTGAGTTGATGACCATTTCCATGGATCCAGACAAGTCCAAGGCTTGGTTTGGTGCAACGCCACCTGATTTAACACTGGTGGCTCGTGCTCGCAATCCCGAATGGCTCTACACCTATCTGCGCAATTTCTACAAAGACGATACGCGGCCGACCGGTGTCAACAACCGAGTATTCGACAAGGTGGCAATGCCCCACGCGATGCTGGAGCTTCAGGGCTTGGCGGAGTGTGCTCCCGGTCCTCGCTACGAGCATGGCCGCCCCGTTCGCGACCCTGTGACGGGTGCTGTGATTGCGGATGATCCCTGCGGTAGCCTGAAAGTGGGCGAGCAAAAGGGCACCATGAATACTGAAGAGTTTGATCAAGCTATCTATGATCTGGTGAACTTTTTGGAGTATATCGCCGAACCCTATGCGCTTGATCGCGAGCGCATCGGTGTGTATGTCCTGTTATTTTTACTAGTGCTGTTTGTGTTTGTTTTCCTACTTAATCGTGAGTATTGGAAAGACATACATTAATTGCATGCACGGCTTGGGCGGCCTGTGGTAACACAGAGCCGCCCTTGTTTATTACTGAATTGATAAAACTGAGGTGAATCCAATGGGTGCAGTCGCTAAGCGATCATCTATGACCTATTTTTCTGACGCAAGTGACCACTATAGCCATCGTGTGCGCATAGTTCTGGCAGAGAAGGGGGTAACCGTAGATGTCGAAGACATAGATCCTGAGGCCAAGCCTGCTGAACTCGCAGACCTGAATCCCTACAATTCGCTACCGACTTTAGTCGATCGCGATCTTGCGTTGTATGAAACCAAGGTCATGATGGAATATCTAGATGAGCGTTTTCCGCATCCGCCGTTGCTACCGGTTTACCCAGTGGCGCGCGCGCAAAGCCGTCTGTGGATGTATCGCATTGAGCGCGATTGGTGCCCGTTAATTAATGTGATTCTAGAGAACTCCAGCAAAGATGCAGTGACTAAAGCACGCAAAGAACTGCGTGAAAGTTTCACCGCCATAGCGCCAATTTTTGCCGAGATGCCGTTCTTCATGAGTGAAGAGTTCACCTTGGTTGATTGTTGCTTAGCGCCTATTTTCTGGCGTTTGGATGACTTGGAAATTAATATCCCACAAACCAAGGCGACCAAGCCTTTGTTTGATTACATGGATCGACTGTTCGCGAGAGAGTCTTTCCGTGAGAGCCTGACTGAGCTTGAAAAAGATATGCGCTCAGGTAAAAAGAAGTAGAAATCCAAAGGGGGCTTGGCCCCCTTTATATGTTGGCGCTGCCCTAGGGCGCCATACACGTAACACCTGTAGGAGTTCTTCCAGCATGGCAATGACGTCCAGTCGGCCTTACATGATTCGCGCGCTCTATGAGTGGATTGTGGACAACAATTGCACACCCTATATTTTGGTGGATGCTCAAGCGCAGGGTGTTGAAGTGCCCCAGCAGCATGTAAACAAAGATGGGCAAATTGTCCTTAACATCTCGCCAGGCGCGGTGATGAGTTTAAGTCTCGATAATCAGGCCATTAGTTTCAATGCCCGATTTGGCGGAATTCCTACGGATATTTATGTGCCAAGTCGAGCCGTGCTGGGTATTTACGCCCGTGAAAACGGTCAGGGCATGGTGTTTGAGCCCGAGTTGGAGCCTGAGCCAACGCCGCCGGAGCCGTCTCCGAAGAAGCCCAAGCCTGTGGCCAAGCCTGAACCGGCGGGTCGACCCAGTTTACGGGTGGTGAAATAGCGCTAGACTGTTTCGATCGGGGGCTAAGGCCCCCGTTTTTATTCCGCCACTAGGCGGTGACTATCGATGATTGCAGAGAATACCAGCATGAAAGGATTGGGGCAGTTTCACACTTTGCCAGTGGCTAAATTGTCGGATTTCGGTGCTTTTTTAGCATTGCCAGATGGCGGAGAGATTTTATTGCCCCGCCGCTTCGTTACCGATGCCCTGCAAGTGGGTGAATTTATTCGGGTCTTTGTATATTTGGACTCTGAAGATCGGCCTGTGGCCACCACGGAAACGCCAAAGGTACAGGTCGGCCAATTCGCACTATTGGAGGCGAGTGCGGTGACGCGTGTAGGCGCCTTTTTAGATTGGGGGCTCGGCAAGGAATTGCTGGTGCCGTTTGCAGAGCAACAGCGCCCAATGGAGGCGGGCCGTCACTATCTCGTGTACGTCTATGTGAATGAGCACGATGGACGCATAGTGGCGAGTTCAAAAATAGATAAGTATTTGGACAAATATCAGCCGCGCTATAAGGTCGGCCAATCAGTGGATTTGATTGTCGCCAATTCTACCGATTTGGGCTTCAAGGCTATTATTAACCACGCTCATTGGGGCGTGCTGTTTTCTTCTGAGGTGTTTCAACGGCTAAGCTTTGGCCAGCAAATCCAAGGGTTTATCAAGCGCGTGCGGCCTGATGGCAAGATCGATCTCACCTTGCAAAACAAATCTGTTCAGCGTGATCAGCTGGCTGAAAAAGTCATGGCCTATGTGGCTCGCCAAGGTGGTTTTGCGCCGCTGCATGACAAGTCAGATCCCGCTGAAATTACCCGCGCGCTAGGAATGAGTAAAGCGGCCTTTAAGCGCACCATAGGCAGCTTGTATAAAGCGGGCGAGCTTGAGCTGGAGTCCAATGGCATTCGCAGCACCAAGGATTCCGACGCCGAGTAACCTGTTCGGCGCCGGCCTTGGCGTTATTGTTGGGTTTCGCGTTCGCCAAACTGCCCTTCAAACAAGGCGCTCGATAAGTAGCGTTCGCCTGAATCGGGCAGTATGACGACAGTTGTTTTGCCGGCGTTTTCGGGTCGCTCGGCAATTTTAAGCGCCGCTGCGGTGGCTGCGCCACAGGAGATGCCGGCGAGTATGCCTTCCTCTTTCATAAGTCGATGAGCCATGGCAATGGCCTCTTCGTTACTCACCTGCACGGTATCGTCCACAAGGCTCAAATCCAAGTTGTCGGGCACGAAGCCTGCGCCTATTCCCTGAATTTTGTGGGGCGCCGGCGTGATTTCGGCCCCCGACAGTGTTTGACTGATGACGGGGGAGTGGCTGGGCTCAACAGCCACCGTGCACAGCGCTTTGCCGCGCGTAATTTTAAAATAGCGCGATACCCCGGTTATGGTACCGCCCGTCCCAACACCGGCCACTAGAATGTCTACATTGCCCTCTGTGTCGTTCCAAATTTCGGGGCCGGTGGTGGCCTCGTGAATCGCCGGATTGGCAGGGTTGGAAAATTGCTGAGGCATGAAGTGGGCTTGTGGGTTTTCTGAGGCGATGGCGCGTGCTTTTTCCATCGCGCCTTTCATGCCGAGCTCGGGTGGCGTTAGCTCTAAGTGTGCGCCAAGCGCTTTAATCAACTGGCGTCGCTCAAGGCTCATGGAGCTCGGCATCGTCAGTATTAATTTATAGCCCCGAGCCGCACAGACGTAAGCTAGCGCAATGCCGGTATTGCCGCTGGTTGGCTCTACAACCGTCATGCCTGGTTTAAGCAGCCCCTGCTTTTCTGCCTCCCAGATCATATTTGCGCCTATACGGCACTTGACGGACCCTGCGGGGTTGCGGGATTCAAGTTTGGCCAACACGCGGTGCTCTGTTAACCGGTTCAGTTGTACCAAGGGGGTATTGCCAATGGCTTGCGAGTTGTCTTGATGAATCTTTTGCATTGTATCCGTTCCCTGTTGCATTGGTATTAGTGTGTGCCCCATAGGTTTAGGGGTTAAATGCGTCTAATAATCTGTAGTGTCGCTTAAATTCGTCCAAAAACCGCTATTGGTTGTTTTTGTGTCCTGAATGAGATCAATTGCTTATATCATCACAGCATTATAATGACTATTTACATAGCGAATTCTTATTGGTGCTGTTCGACCGCCTCCTTAATACTGAGGGTGCTTCTGGTTATTGCATACCGGCCTAAAGACCGTGGCGATAGTCAGAGATGTAGCCAAAAATAAATAAAGAAGGAGGCTCTATGGCCATTTTGGAGCATACACTCGGTATTCTGCTGCACCCTGACAGTGAATGGAAAGCCATTCGCAATGAGCGCCACTCGTTTGCTCAGGTATTTTTAAGTCACGTTCCTTTTCTCGCACTTATTCCTCCAGTTGCCGCCTATTTTGGTGTGACTCAGGTTGGCTGGACCGTTGGCGATGGCGACGTGGTGAAGCTGACCGCCGAATCGGCCCTGTCTCTTTGTGTGATGACCTATTTTGCGCTTATTGTGGGCGTTTATGTACTGGGCGAATTCATTAATTGGATGGCCAAAACCTACGGCGTCACAGATTCTGCAGAGCAGCGTCACTATGAGGGCACTGCACTTGCGGTTTACATAACCACTCCCGTGTTTTTGGCGGGCATCGTAGGTGTCTACCCTGAGTTGTGGCTCAATGCCGCGGCCACCATTATTGCGGCTTGTTACGCAGTGTATTTGGTGTACGAGGGTATTCCAATTTTGATGAATATCGATAAAGAGCGCGCTTTTATGTATGCGACCTCAGTGGTGACCGTGGGATTGGTCATGCTCGTTATCGTTCGCGTCGGTACCGTTATTGTGTGGGGGATGGGTATTGGCCCCGTCTACGCGGACTGACGACGCCTAGTAACCACAATAAAAAACCCCGCTTGTGCGGGGTTTTTTATTGGCTAAAGATATTCGGGGTGGGGCATCAATTATTGCCTTCCGTTTTATCAATGATCTTATTGGCTTTAATCCAGGGCATCATCCCGCGCAACTTGTGACCGACTTGTTCAATTCCGTGTTCACCGGCAATGCGGCGCTTGGCTTTCATCACGGGGTAGCCTGCTTGGCATTCCAAAATAAAATCTCGCACAAAGCGCCCCTCTTGAATGTCCTTCAGCACGCGTTTCATCTCGGCTTTAGTTTCTTCCGTAATGATGCGCGGGCCCGTGGCATAGTCACCGTATTCGGCGGTGTTGGAAATGGAGTAGCGCATGTCGGCGATACCACCTTGGTACATGAGATCGACAATAAGTTTCAGCTCGTGTAAGCATTCAAAGTAGGCCATTTCGGGTGCGTATCCGGCTTCCACCAGTGTTTCAAAGCCTGCTTCAACCAGCGCAGAAGCGCCACCACATAACACGGCTTGCTCACCAAACAAATCCGTTTCAGTCTCTTCGCGGAAATTGGTTTCGATAATGCCAGAGCGACCGCCGCCATTAGCTGAGGCGTAGGACAGGGCCAGATCTTTAGCTTTGCCCGTTGCATCTTGATAGATCGCGATGAGCGTGGGAACTCCACCGCCCTCTAAATAGGTAGAGCGCACGGTGTGGCCTGGGCCCTTAGGGGCAACCATGATGACGTCCACATCTGTGGGTGGCTGAATCAATTGAAAGTGGATGTTCAAACCGTGGGCAAAGGCCAGCGCTGAGCCGGGTTTCAAATGAGGGCCGATTTCATTGGTATAGATCGCCGCTTGATGTTCATCCGGGCACAAGATCATTGTGACATCGGCATCTTTTACCGCATCGGCAATTTCAGCGACTTTTAAGCCGGCTTTTTCTGCTTTGGCCCAATTTGAAGAGCCTTTTCGAAGTGCCACCACAACGTTGGCAACGCCAGAATCCTTCAGGTTTTGAGCGTGGGCGTGACCCTGTGAGCCGTAACCCACGATCGCAACATTCTTTCCCTTGATGATGGAAAGGTCGCAGTCTTTGTCGTAGTAAACTTGCATGGCTAAATCCTATAGTAATGTTGCATTGGAATATGTTTTTTAGTGTTGCGTGCTTAAAGGCTCAACACCTTTTCTCCGCGGGCGATACCCGATACGCCTGTGCGCACCACTTCGAGAATGGCGCTTTCTCCAACAGACTGTACAAAGGCATCGAGCTTGTCAGAGGTGCCGGCCACCTGCACGATATAAACGCTGGGTGTGACATCGACAATTTGGCCGCGGAAAATATCTACGCATCGCTTCACCTCTTCGCGTTGATTACCGATGGCCTTGACTTTAATCAGCATCAATTCGCGCTCAATATGCGCACCTTCTGTTAAGTCCACCAACTTGACCACATCGATTAATTTATTGAGGTGCTTAGTGATCTGCTCAATTTTGTGGTCATCGCCAATAGTGGTCAAAGTTAATCGTGACAGGGTGGCGTCCTCAGTGGGGGCAACCGTCAAGCTTTCGATGTTATAGCCGCGCTGTGAAAACAGGCCAACGACCCGTGACAGCGCGCCAGGTGCGTTTTCCATCAGCACTGAAATAATCCGTCTCATTATGTGCGCTCCGTCTTACTTAACCACATGTCACGCATAGTGCCTGGCGCGATCTGCATGGGGTAAACGTGTTCGGCGGGGTCAACTTGAATGTCCATAAAGACAAGGCGGTCTTTCATGGCGAAGCATTCTTCCATCTTTGCTTGCAGCTCATCTTTGCGTTCGACGCGTATACCGACATGGCCATAGGCCTCGGCTAGCTTGACGAAATCTGGGAGCGAATCTTCATACAGTGATTCGGAGTAGCGACTGCTGTATTGCATGTCCTGCCATTGTTTCACCATGCCCAGGGCTTGGTTGTTTAAACAAATTATTTTTATGGGCAGGTGATATTGCGTGCAGGCAGACAACTCTTGAATGCACATTTGAATAGAACCTTCACCGGTTACACAGGCCACGGTGGCATCGCGGTGTGCCATCTGTACGCCCATGGCGGAGGGCAGGCCGAAGCCCATGGTGCCCAAACCGCCCGAATTGATCCAGCGGCGCGGCAGGTCGAAACCGTAGTATTGGGCCGCAAACATTTGATGCTGACCAACATCGGAGGTGATATAGGCGTCGCCACCGGTAACTTTGTGCAGCGTTTTGATCACATCTTGCGGTTTAATTAATTCGCTGCTGATGTCGTAGCGAGGCTCAATGAGAATGCCGTGACGCGCACGCCAATCTTCGATTTGCTGCCACCAGTCACCCAGCATTTTGGCATCGGGGCGCTCACTAATTTCATTGAGCAGGCCCAGCATATCTTTCATTACGCTGCCAACGGAGCCCACGATGGGGATGTCCGCAGACACGGTTTTGGAAATCGACGCGGGATCTATATCGATATGAATAATTTTCGCCTGCGGGCAGAATTTATTGGGCGTATTTGTAACGCGATCATCAAAGCGCGCACCCACGGCCAAAATGACATCGGCGTGGTGCATGGCCGTATTGGCCTCGTAGGTGCCGTGCATGCCGAGCATGCCGAGCCAGCGGCTATCCGATGCCGGAAATCCACCCAAGCCCATCAGTGTGGTGGTCACGGGAAAGTTCAGCGTGCGCGCGAATTGCGTCACGAGTTCGGAGGCGTTGCCTTGCACGACACCGCCGCCCGCATAAATGACTGGACGGCGCGCACCCATTAATAATTGAACGGCTTTGCGAATCTGCCCGCTGTGCCCCTTTTCAATGGGCGTGTACGAGCGAAGTTTGATTTTTTTTGGGTAGCTATATTCAAACTTTTCGTACGGATTGGTGACATCCTTGGGTAAATCCACAACGACGGGGCCCGGACGACCGGTCGCGGCGATGTAATAGGCTTTTTTTATGGTGGCCGGAATTTCGGCGGGATCCTTTACCAAAAAGCTGTGCTTTACGATGGGCCGCGACACGCCCACCATATCGGTTTCTTGAAAGGCATCTTCACCAATCTTATCCGATGGTACTTGGCCGGAAATGACCACCATGGGAATGGAGTCCATATAAGCCGTGGCAATACCGGTAATGGCATTGGTGGCGCCGGGGCCAGATGTGACGAGTACAGTACCGACTTTCCCGGTCGCGCGCGCATAGCCATCAGCGGCATGGGTTGCCGCCTGCTCGTGTCGCACGAGTATATGTTTAACCTTTTTCTGGCGGAAAATTGCGTCGTATATGTGCAGGGCTGATCCACCGGGATAGCCAAATATAGTGTCTACGCCTTCGTCTTGAAGTGCGCGAATTAACATGTCGCCGCCGGAAAGCAGTTCCACTTCGTTCCCCTTTTAGAATTTGCATTAATCTACGCTAAATGCGCCACTGGGCACCCATCCATACAGGTATGCCCTAACTCAATGCTGAATTAGCTTCTGATTAACCAGTACCTACGCGCTTTTAACGCTGCAGGGGCTGGAATAAGATGGCGTCGGTGGACGCATCTTCGCAACTCTGGATGGTGAGGCGGGTGGTTGACCTGCCGGGGTAGAAAAGAACTGGGTTTACCAGTATGTCTATAGCCATCTAGCGAACCAGCAATTCTGGCAATTTAGCAAATAATGTCAAGTAGCTGGCCTAAAAAGTAGCAAACGTATCGTTTTAGGCGGGTTTTGTGAGGTGCTTGGTAGGTTTTATTGCTAACAGGTAGTATAGTCTTATACTGATACCGCAACTTTGGAGTATGGATCTCGTCATGCGTATTTTGTTTCTGGCCAGTATTTTAATGATTGGCATCGCAACCTCAGACAGCGTTGTGGCTAAAGAATTTTATAAATGGGTCGACGACAATGGCGCGACCCATTACACCGTCACCCCCCCTAAAGATCGCCCATCAACGCGTGTGAATACACAGGTTGGCGGTTCAGGCGGCAAGGGCAAAAGCAATGCGATCCCCACAAGCCGCGTGCTGCCAGGTGACGAAGCAGGCTCAGCTCCCAAAGTGCCGAGCCCTAAACAAGCCCAAGCGGCTGCGGCGCCAGTGGATCCCCAGCGCTGTCAGGTGGCGCAGTCAAACATTGCCACGTTGCAGAATAATGCGCGTGTCAGAGTGACTGAACCCGACGGTAGTATCCGCTATCTTTCGGAAGCTGAGCGCAATGAAAAGATGATGGAAGCGGAAGCCGCGATGCGGGAAAGCTGCAACTAGCGCAGTAACCGCACACTAAAAAAGGCGCCTAAGGGCGCCTTTTTTAGTGCTTGCTGAATTGGCCCTTTGGTCGCGCGTTACTCGGCAATTGAGCCGCCGCTGAAATGGATTTGCTCATTGACCAGTTGGGTGATTATCGTGTCTCCCGGCGCAAACTGCCCCTCTAAAATTGCCTGGGCCAGAGGGTTTTCGACGATGTGCTGGATGGCACGCTTAAGCGGGCGAGCGCCGTACACAGGGTCGTAGCCCGCTGCCAAGATTTTTTCCATTACCTCGTCCGAGAGCTCCAGATGCAATTCTCGCTCTTTCAAGCGCTTTTCTAGCAGTGCCAGCTGAAGTTGTGCAATGCCGCGTATTTGATCGCGCCCCAGTGGGTGGAAGACCACGGCCTCGTCTATACGATTGATAAACTCGGGGCGAAAGTGTTGACTGACAACCTCCATGACCGCGTTTTTCATAACTTCATATTGGTCGTCGCCAGCTTCTGCCAACGCTTGAATGCGATCTGAGCCCAAGTTGGATGTCATGACAATCACGGTGTTGCGAAAATCCACCGTGCGACCTTGTCCGTCCGTCAACCTGCCGTCGTCCAGCACTTGCAGCAAGATATTGAATACATCGGGGTGCGCTTTTTCCACTTCATCCAGCAGCAGTACGGAGTAGGGTTTGCGCCGCACGGCCTCGGTCAAATAGCCGCCTTCTTCATAACCCACATAGCCGGGCGGCGCGCCGATCAACCTTGCGACTGAGTGCTTCTCCATAAATTCCGACATATCGATGCGCACCATGGCCTCGGGCGTGTCGAATAAAAACTCTGCCAATGCTTTGCAAAGTTCGGTCTTACCTACACCCGTCGGCCCTAAAAACAGAAAGGAGCCGTTGGGCCGATTCGGGTCGGAAAGCCCCGCGCGTGAGCGGCGCACTGCATTGGCGACGGCATTTACGGCCTCCGCTTGTCCGATAACTTTCTTATGCAGCGCCGCCTCCATTTTCAGCAATTTTTCACGCTCGCCTTCGAGCATCTTGCTAACTGGAATGCCTGTCCATTTGGAAACGACTTCGGCAATTTCTTCCTCTGTTACCTTGTTGCGCAGCAGTTTCATTTCCATCATTTCGGCTTGGCTAGCCATGTCGAGCTGCTTTTCAAGCTCGGGAATAATGCCGTATTGCAGCTCTGACATGCGGGCTAGGTCGCCCGCGCGTCGCGCTGACTCCATGTCGAGGCGCGCTTGCTCTAAGCTGCTCTTGATATCTTGTGAGCCACTTAACGCGGCTTTTTCGGTGCGCCAAATTTCTTCGAGGTCTGCAAACTCGCGCTCTACTTTGTCAATTTCGCCGTCGAGCATTAACAATTGTTTTCGGGCTGCATCAGTTTCATCTTTTTTGACGGCCTCGCGTTCAATTTTCAATTGAATGAGGCGACGTTCGAGGCGATCCATCTCCTCCGGTTTCGAATCGATTTCCATACGAATGCGGCTAGCGGCTTCGTCCACTAGGTCGATGGCTTTATCGGGTAATTGCCGGTCGGTAATGTAGCGCTGTGACAATTTGGCGGCTGCGATGATGGCTGAATCAGTAATGTCGACGCCATGATGGACTTCGTAGCGCTCTTTTAAGCCTCGAAGTATAGCGATGGTGTCTTCTTCGCTGGGTTCGTCAACGAGGACTTTCTGAAAACGCCGTTCTAAGGCGGCATCCTTTTCTATAAATTGACGATATTCATTGAGTGTGGTGGCGCCGACACAGTGCAGCTCACCGCGCGCCAGTGCGGGTTTTAACATGTTGCCCGCATCCATGGCGCCCTCTGCTTTCCCTGCACCCACCATGGTGTGTAATTCATCTATAAATAGAATGATGCGGCCTTCCTGCTTGGCCAGTTCATTCAATACATTTTTAAGTCGTTCTTCAAACTCGCCTCGAAATTTGGCGCCGGCCAGTAGTGAACCTAAGTCTAAGGAGAGTAAGCGTTTATTTTTCAGCCCCTCTGGCACTTCTCCGTTGATTATGCGCTGAGCCAACCCTTCAACGATTGCGGTTTTACCCACGCCCGGTTCACCGATAAGTACGGGGTTGTTCTTTGTGCGACGTTGTAAGACTTGAATGGTGCGTCGAATTTCATCGTCGCGACCAATCACTGGGTCGAGCTTGCCGGCTTCTGCGCGGGCGGTGAGATCGATGGTAAATTTTTCCAGCGCTTGACGGTTGCCTTCGGCGTCGGGACTTTCAACAGTTTCACCACCACGGACACGATCTACCGCGTCGCGCAATCGTTTGAGGTCACCAAATTGATTGAGCATGGTGGCCATTTCACTGCGGCCTTCTTCCATGGCGGCGAGCAATAGTGTTTCACTGGAAATAAATTTGTCGCCCGCTTTTTGCGCGTGTTTGTCGGCCAAATTTAAAAGTCGACCAAGCTCGGGTGACATGTGGACATCACCGGTCGGGTTTTGAATGCGCGGTAAGTGGTCCAGCCGTTTGGCCAACTCATTGCGCAAGCCAGTGACATCAAAACCTGCCTGTGCCAGGAGTGGGCGAATCATGCCCCCTTGCTGATCCAGTAAGGCCAACAGCAAGTGGCTGGGCTCTAGGTGCGGGTGGTCGCGGCCAACTGCCAGCGACTGGGCGTCGGACAGCGCGATTTGCAATTGGTTTGTCAGTCGATCAATGCGCATGGCTAACCTCAAAGATGATTGCACTTACCATAATAGGTGAGGGTAGCAGTCAGAGAATTCAAGCGTGGTGCGATTGTCACTCGATATTTTAGTGGCGCCCGGCTTTTTACGTGTCCGGTTTACCGGCGCCAAATTAAACTGGCCATGCGCCCGGTGGTGCCATCGCGGCGATAGGAGTAAAAATGCTCAGCGTCTGTAACGGTACAAAAATCGCCGCCGTATACTGCGTGCACGTGACTTTGACTCAGTGCTAGGCGCGCCAATAGGTAGAGGTCGGCGAAAAATTTTAGTGGCTTATGCGCCGGTATAAATGCGGCGGCAATGGCGTCTGCGGCTTCGGCGGAGGCGGCGAGCTCAAAAAAGGCCTCTAACACGTCTACGCCCACTTCAAATTTTTGGCTGCCGATGGCGGGCCCGAGGTAGGCCAGCAGTTGATCTGCCTGCGCATCAAATTGCGCGACTGCCTTGGCTACGATGCCCTTGGCGAGCCCGCGCCAGCCGGCGTGCACGGCGGCGACCTGATGGCCATCGCGGTCACACAGTAAAATCGGTAGGCAATCGGCGGTGAGCACGGCACAGGCTAGCCCGGTTTCCGTGGTCGTTGCACCGTCGGCGGTGCGGGTGAGCCCGTCACTGGCGGCATGGACAATATCGGTGCCGTGGACTTGCTCAAGCCATTGAATGTGCTGGATATTTAGTTGTTGGGCCAAGGTCGAGCGGTTGGCCTGTACTGCGTCAAGTTGGTCGTCCACATGCAACCCGAGGTTGGCGGAGGCATAGGGCCCGCGACTGGCGCCGCCCACTCGGGTGGAGATGGCCGCACCGATATTGGCCGGTGCGGGCCAGTCGGGTGTGATGAGTTTAATGTCCTTGGCCAAGACCATCCTCCTGCGACAATTGCGTGAGCAGCGCTTCGAAGTCAGCTGGCCGGGGGGCCTGCCACTGCATGGGTTCGCCGCTGGCGGGGTGCAGTAGCCCCAGTTGCGTTGCATGTAAGGCCTGACGAGGGAAGGCCAGTAACGCTTCGCGCATGTCGCTGCTCAAGCCCGCCGCCAATTGTCGGCCCCCTGCGTAGGTTTGATCGCCCACCAACGGATGCTTTAACCAAGCCATATGGACTCTAATCTGGTGGGTGCGACCGGTGGCGAGCTGGCAGCGCACGAGGGTGTAATGTAAAAACCGCTTTTGAATACTGTAGTGGGTAATCGCCTCTTTGCCGTGTTCGACCACCGCCATTTTGGTTCTTTGGGTGGGGTGGCGGCCGATGGGCTGCTCCACGGTGCCGCCGGCAATCATCCGGCCGAGCGTCAGGGCGTCGTATTCGCGCTTGACAGTGCGGGCCTGCAGCTGGGCCACCAAATCAGTCTGTGCTGTTAGCGTTTTGGCCACCACCATGAGCCCCGTAGTATCTTTATCAAGCCGGTGCACAATGCCTGCTCGGGGGATGTTTTGCAGCGCTGCGCAATGGTGGAGCAGCGCGTTAAGCAGGGTGCCATCGGCGTTGCCCGCACCCGGATGCACAACCAGCCCGGCGGGCTTATTGAGCACCAGCAGGTGTTCATCCTCGTACACAATGTCCAGATCCATGGCCTGGGGTGCCCAGTCGCCAGCGGCCTCAAGTGTGGCTTGTAGGCTGAGCGTTTCGCCGCCGTAGCACTTGTCTTTGGGTTTACAGACCTTGCCATCTAGGCGCAGGGCCCCTGTTTTTATCCAGCTCTGCAGGCGCGAGCGGGAGTAGTCGGGGAAAAGATCACTGGCCAGGGTATCTACCCGGGCACCACCGGCGCTGACGGGGACGCGGGCTTCTAGTTGGATTTGTTGGCTATCCGTTGACATGGGGGTTTGGTATCTTGTGCGGCTGTGTTTAAATGGCTGCCTAGTTTACGCGCTGTGGCCCAATAACCCTAGCATCAGAGGGCGTTGTCGGATCACCCGCCATGGTGCAGTGGCACTCCATAGGCCCCATGCTTAATAAGATTAAAGACGCTTCCAAGAGTAGTAACATGACCTTCCGTCTCATTTCTGTTTTAGCGCTGCTGACAGCGCTGTTCGTGACTGGCTGTTCCAGTACCGATGACACGCCCAAGCACACCACTGAAAAAGAGTTTTATGACGCTGCCCAACGGATGCTGAACAGCAGCCAATGGGACACCGCCATTCGCAATTTGCAGCTGCTCGAGGAGAACTTTCCATTCGGTGCCTATGCAGAGCAAGCCCAGCTCGAGCTGATCTACGCCTATTACAAGAGCAATCAGCCCGAAGCTGCTATCGCTGCGGCTGATCGTTTCATTCGATTGCACCCGCAGCACCGCAACGTCGATTACGCCTATTACATGAAGGGGCTCACCTCGTACACGCAAAATCAGGGGTTGATAGAGCGCTTCCTGCCAACGGACCTCACCGATCGCGATCCGGGTGCTGCGCGGGATTCATTCGCGCATTTTGCCCAGTTGTTGGCGCGTTTCCCCGACAGCCAATATGCCAGCGATGCACGCAAGCGCATGGTGCATTTGCGCAACCTGTTGGCGCGCTATGAAATCCATGTAGCCAACTATTATTTTAAGCGCGGTGCCTATTTGGCGGCGGCCAATCGCGGTCGTTATGTGGTGGAAAATTTCCAGCAAACCCCCGCTGTGGCAGACGCCTTGGCCGTAATGGCGCAGGGCTATCATCTCTTAGGTATGGATGATCTGGCCGAAAGTGCAGTTACCGTACTGCGGAAAAACTTTCCCGATTACCCAAATTTTGCCGCAGATGGGTCGTTTAATTACCAGTACAGCGTGGACATTAATGAGCGCAGCTGGGTGAACATGCTGAGCTTCGGCATGTTCGATAAACAAGAGTTGCGAGGATTTGATACGCGCAAGCAATACAATCCGGCTGTGGCAAAGTTCGAAGCCCCGGAAGATGTAGCGCCCTAAGCGAGATTACAAAATAAAAAGCCCGCAGATGCGGGCTTTTTTTATGGCGAGTGTATAGCTGTTGTTCAATGCAGTATGGGCATGGGGCAATCGAGCGAGTCGGCGATGACCCGCAACAGCTCGTATTCGGCGGGCTGCACCTTGCCATCGGTTTGCAGTGTCAGCATCAAGGCTTTCAGCAATTGAGGCTTTTGAAGCGGTTTCAGGCGCCGCAGTTGGGCCAGATGACGGTCGATCACAGGATAGGAGTCTGGCTCGGGCAACAGTGGAGCGTGGGGCAAGTCGAGCGCCGTTAGGCCGCGCTCGTACGCCGTCTGCTGCTGCGCGAGATCCCCCTGCCGAGCCATCAAACACAGCAGACTGCGGCAGGCCTCCGCGCAGGACGCCAGTGTTACTGCTGGACTCGATCGGTATTTAGGCGGGAATAGATTGTGTTGCAGCATTCGGTAGACGCACCATTCGCCAAGGCTTAAATGTTGATCCGCTTTGATAAGTGCAATTAAGTTGCGTTGGAATTGTTTGAGTTGCTCGCCAGAAAGAGATTTTAGTGCGGGTAGGCACAACTCGATAATGGGCATGCGATGGTTGACGGGCAGGCCCACCAATTCGGGGAGCAATTGGTGGTACAGCTTCGCCACCGAAGCCGGTGCATAATCTGCCAGGAGCTTGCGCTGCTCATCCGCGACTTTTTCCGTGAACAATAAGCCGTAGATAAGTGCCATGGCACTGGCAGTGTTGTGGGTGGCGTCAAGTATTGATGCGGGTAATTGCGCTAACGTCGTGTGGGCTTGCGCCAATGCCTCGGGGGCGGGGTTGCCCATTTCGGCGATGATGCTGTCGGCGTTGATGGCGACCCCAGCGACGGCGCCTGCAGCAGCAAAAGCAGCGGCAGCCTGATTGGGCTGTGTCGATGTTGTTTCAGTATCACGGCCATCGTCGGCGCCAGCGTTGGGCGGCGTCAACTCGCCCTGCCAACGTGGATCAATGCGCTTTATCCGCTCTGCCAGTGGCGGGTGCGTGGCCATCATCCCTCCGAGCCAATTCGTTACCCCGTTGGCGAAATAAAAATGGCTGTATTCCGCGGCATTGGCCACCTCAAGTTGGGAGCCCGCGGGAAATCCGCCGATGCGTTTAAGTGCACCGCTAATGCCCGTTGGGTTGCGAGTAAATTGCACGGCGGAGGCATCGGCTAAAAACTCGCGTTGCCGGCTCACCGCAGATTTAATTAAGTTGCCAAAGAATGTGCCCGCGTAGCCGATGATCAGTAGCCCCAACCCAAACAGCAGAATACCGCCGCCATTTTTACGGGAGCGACGCCCCGAGCGCATGAGTATTTCACCGACTAAGCCAATTAATAAAATACCGTGTAAAACGCCCACCAAGCGCAAGTTAAGGCGCATATCGCCGTGCAAAATATGGCTGTACTCATGCGCGATCACACCTTGCAATTCATCCCGTGAGAGCTGTTCGATACAGCCGCGGGTCACGCCAATGACCGCGTCTTTGGGGTGATAGCCGGCGGCAAATGCATTAATACCGGGCTCATCGAGTAGGTAGACGGGCGGCACGGGTACGCCTGCTGCAATAGCCATCTCCTCGACCACGTTGAGCAAGCGCTTCTCTTTAACGTCGCACATGCTGACGTTCAACAGCCGACCGTTGAGCGATTGCGCCACCGCATCGCCGCCCTGTGACAGCTGCGATAATTTGTACAGGCTGCCGAGTCCGACGAGCACCAGCACCGCAATGCTCACCATTAGCACCAAATGCCAATCAAGTAGTGAGAAAAAGTTGTGCCAATAGTAACCCTGTTCCGGGCTTGGTACGGCCGCGCCTTGCGTGTAGTGGATCAGCAGCGCCGTGAATAAACTCGTAATGGCAATCAGCGCTATCACCGCCAGTCCAAACAAAAAAACCAACCGCTTAGTTTGTGCGCGCGCCTGATCTTGGTGTTCAAAGAAATTCATAGTCACCGTCCGTGAGTGAAAAGGCCCCGCGTGGAGGCCGTGTCGGAGAGAATGGCGTTAGAAAGCCACTTTAGGGGCGGCCTGAATTTCGGCGCTATCGGCAAATTCAAGCAGACTGGCATCTTGGCCGTGGCCGAACATGCCCGCAAACACTACGGGAGGGAAACTCTGCTTGTAGCTGTTGTAGGCGGTGACCGCATCATTGAACGCTTGACGGGCAAATGACACTTTGTTTTCGGTGGAGGTAAGTTCCTCCGAGAGCTGCATCATGTTTTGATTCGCTTTCAAGTCTGGATAGGCTTCGACAACCACACTCAGCTTGCCCAGTGCTTGCGACAACATGCCTTCAGCTTGATTCAATTGCGCCACGCTACCGGCATCGCCAATCTGACCCGCCATGCCTTGCAGTCCAGCCATTGCTTGATTGCGTGCGGCGATAACCGCTTCCAGGGTTTCGCGCTCGTGTTTGATATAGCCCTTAGCGGTTTCTACCAAATTGGGAATGAGGTCGTAGCGCCGTTTTAGCTGTACTTCAATTTGCGCAAAGCTATTTTCAAAGCGATTTTTAAGTGCCACCAATTGGTTGTAAATACCAACGATGTAAAACACCAACAGCGCTAAGATAACCAGTGTGACAATGGCAGATGTGCCCATAGTGTGTCCTCCTTGAATGAAGCGTTCATGTTAGCACGGGGCGTTGGGGTCGGCATCTGGGCGGTGCCAGGTTCCCGCTCCTTCAGGGGCAGGCATTCATTTGATCGGGGTGCGACTCTGGTATACTGGTGGGTCTGCGCTGCGGCGCCTTAATCAGACAGAGGCCATCAGGCGGCGCACAGGCGTCACCTCGCAAGGGCCCAGTAATCATGTGCGGATGGATAGCCTCTAGATTTAGCAGGCGAGCGCCTTGGGCGCACTACCGTTGAGGAATTGAGATATGAGTGATCCGATTGTAATTGTGGGCATTGCCCGTACTCCCATGGGTGGTATGCAGGGCGCCTTGAGTGGCATGACTGCACCCGAACTCGGCGCAGAGGCCATTAAGGGCGCGCTGGCTGATGCGAAGGTCAATGCCAGCTTGGTGGATGAAGTGCTGATGGGTTGTGTATTGCCCGCCGGTGTAGGGCAAGCGCCCGCGCGACAAGCTGCACTTAAGGCAGGGCTGGCAACCGCCGTGCCTTGTACCACGGTCAATAAAGTGTGTGGCTCCGGCATGAAAACCGTGATGATGGGGGCAGATAGCCTGGCCGCGGGTAATGTTGATGTGGTGGTAGCCGGCGGTATGGAGAGCATGTCCAACGCGCCCTATTTGTTGGCCAAGGCGCGCGCGGGTTACCGCTTAGGTCATGGCGAACTGCTGGATCATATGTTTTTAGACGGCTTGCAGGATGCCTACGAAGGCGGATTGATGGGCAACTTTGCTGAGGTATGTGCCAGTAAATACAGCTTCACGCGCGAACAACAAGATGCCTATGCGCTGGAGTCATTAGCGCGTGCCAAGCGCGCCATTGAAGAGCAGCGGTTTACCCGTGAAATTTCGCCGGTGACTTTTGCCACCCGTAAAGGTGAGCAAACGGTAGCGGTTGATGAGCAACCCGGCAATGCGCGCCCCGACAAAATTCCACAGCTTAAGCCTGCCTTCAAAAAAGATGGCACGGTAACCGCGGCAAATGCCAGTTCCATTTCAGACGGCGCGGCGGCCCTTGTACTGATGCGACAGTCCACTGCCGAAGCGCAGGGATTGAAGCCCTTGGCGGCGATTCGCGGCGCTACACAGCACGCCCATGAGCCCGAGTGGTTTACCACTGCGCCCGTTACCGCCATGAAAAAACTGCTTGAGCAGGTGAGCTGGAGTGCGGCTGACGTCGATCTATGGGAAGTGAATGAGGCCTTTGCCGTGGTCGCCATGGCTGCCATGGCTGAACTCGAATTGGACCACAGCAAAGTAAACGTCAACGGCGGTGCCTGTGCACTAGGCCACCCACTGGGTGCTTCGGGCGCGCGCATTATTGTGACTTTGCTCGCGGCTCTGGAGCATCGGGGGGCACGTAAAGGCGTTGCCTCCTTGTGCATTGGCGGTGGCGAAGCGACCGCCATTGCTATCGAGCGATTGGGTTAGTCTACTAGCTGGCTTGATCGCTGAAAAAAGCGCAATAAAAAAGGGCAACGTAAGTTGCCCTTTTTTATTGCACAGATGGTGGTGTGAAAGATTAGTCGATGTACTCGACAATTTTGACCACTTTTTGCACGCCGCCGGTATTGCGAGCGATGTCTGCTGCACGATTGGACTCTGCTCGCGTGAGTAGGCCCATGAGATAGACTACGCCGGCCTCGGTGACAATTTTGACCCGGCCACTTTCTAGATTCATGTCCGCGATCATTTTGGTTTTGACCTTAGAAGTCAGCCAAGTATCACTCGTGGCGGTAAGTAACGAGGCATTGCCTCGCACGGAGAGTTCATTGTGGACTTCACGAACTCGATGAATTTTTTTGACTTCCTGCTCGGCCAGCATTTTCAAGTCGGCCGCGTGCACTTGCCCTGTCAACAGCACAATGCCATTGAAACTGGTGGCGGAAATGTTGGCGCCTTCGAGTAGCGGGGAGGCCTTGCGAATATTGACCAAAGCGGCGATCTCTATTTTTTCGTCGTCAATGGCCGCGCCCAGGCTTCGTGTGCTGCGGTCTTGTGCGACCGGTTCTTCAGATGCAACGCCAACAACATGGCTACAGCCGCTGATTATGGTCAGCGTGGAACATAAAACTAAACACAGTGCAGGGAAACGCATCAGGCGTAACCTCCAAATAATTGTCGATCGATTAAATCACATAGGCAGAATACACTGAGCAAGTGCACCTCCTGAATACGTGCAGATTGCTCCGCTGGTACGCGCAGCTCAATGTCTTGGGCGTCCAAAATGGCAGCGGTGTCGCCCACGTTTTGACCGGTAAAGGCCACTACAGTAATTTCCTTATCGTGCGCCGCGCTGACGGCCTGTACCAAATTGCTGCTGTTTCCACCCGCGGCAAATACTACCAATATGTCACCCGCGTTGCCCAGTGCCCGAATTTGTTTTGCGTAAACATCGTTGTAACTGGTTTCGTTGGCGATGGCATTTAAAACGGTTGCATCACAACCCAATGTCATTGCCGGCAGGCTCGGACGCTCCTGCTCAAAGCGGTTAACGAGACAGGCCGTTAATACTTCAGCGTTGGAGTGGGCGATACCATTACCGCACACCAACAATTTACGCTCTTGAAGTAGGGCGTTGACGATTAATTGACTCGCATCGACCAGCAGCGGCGCAAACAGTTCGCCCGCATTCATGGTGGCCTCGATGCTTTCGTGAAACAGTTGGATAACACGCTGTTCCATAATTAAACGAATTCCTTTGAAAAAGTGGGCCGAACTAGTTGAATGCCGCTTGCAGCCACTCGGGCTGTTGTGCCAAATCGGCAAAGGCAATGACATCAAATCGGCAGGGGGTGTGTTGACGTTGCGTAAACTGTGCCAAATAGTGTTGGGCTGCGTGCTGCAATTTTTGTTGTTTGCTGGCGGTGACCGACTCTAATGGGCTTGCAAAGCGGCGGTTAGCACGCAATCTCACTTCCACGAACACCGTGGTGCCTTGGTGATCCATTACTAAATCAATCTCTCCGCCACGCACGCGGAAGTTGCGGGTCAATACCGTTAAACCCTGTTGGCACAAATATGCTTCGGCTAAAGCCTCCGCTTCATCGCCGCGCTTAGCTCCCACTGAGTTTGGCTTCATTGGAGATAACAGTGGGAAGTGGTTGAGCAAGACCGCGGCGGATTTGCGCCCACATTTGTTCGCGCTGAATGTGTCCCTCTGGCGTGAGCTGCAAATTACCTGTTGCGCCGAATACCGTGGCGTTGGGGATTTCACGCAATTGGCGCAATCTGGGATAGAGGTGGTAGGCGTCGACGCCCATAGCGTACAGGCGATTGAATGCTGGGTCGTTTGAAAAGCGCTCGATGGCCTTCTTCTCTTCGCTCTGTTGATCGAAAATCCAAGGCAAGGTGCTAAAGCGAATGCCATTCAAATCGCTGTCGAGCTTGGCGTCGGGTTCTCCAGCGTACACGTGGCTAGTGGCGAACACGGGGATGTCACTGGCTTGGTGGAATTTTAACGTTGGTTTGAGTTGGCGCGCTTGGTTGGGCAGGGCAGTGACAAAAATCATGTCGATGTCCTGCCTGCGGCGCGGTTCAAACTCCATGGAGCGGCCGAGAATGTTGCGCACATTGGCGGCACGCTGATTGGAGTGGTCGATTAGGAGCCCACGTTGAACCACTTTGGAATAATCGGCTTTACCTGTGAATTTTGAATACTCCACTACGGTGCCACCGAGTGTCTGCCATTCGTTGATAAATGCCAGCGCCGAGCGATCCGCCCAGCTGGCGTCAACGGCGACCACCATGGCCAGTCGATGGCCTTCGATCCACGCGCGCTGTGCGGCCTGCCGGGCTTCATCTTCCGCAGCCAGTCCAAATTGCACGAGATTTTGTGTAGGTAGCAGTCCTGCGGGTTGCTCGATGCGATTGAGCGCGAGCGTGGGCACCGGCAGCGCTGGCATTAGCGCTAGCTCGGCAACTTTGTCTTTGTCCAGTGGGCCAATAATTAATTCGGCGCCGGCGTCTACTGCTTGTTGGTAAAGGCTTTGAACGTCGCCCAAATTGGTGTCGTAGAGACTAATCCGGCCCGCGGGGCTGCCCGCTTGCACGGATTGGTAGTGGGCTGCAAAAAATCCGTCGCGAATGGCGCGGCCTGCACGGCCTAATTTGCCACTGACGGGCAGTAGTAAGGCGACGTGTTGGGGTTTTTCTTCAATCAGTTGCCGTAGCAGTTGCAAGTCGCGCGGCAGGCGATTGGCGGCAGGATGGCCAGGCCAGCGCATCAGCCAGTCGTCCACACCGCGTAGCTGGGATTCGAGTTGATGTTGATTATTTTTTGAAAGGGCCGCCAGTTGATACCAGCCTTGCTGCTCGCGATCGTCGCTTAGGCGGGCCAGTGCCTGCAGTTGCTCATGGGGTTGATTCATTAAGGTTTGCCAGAGCGCATCTTGATTTTGGCTCTGCTGTTCAGCCGGTAGGTTGGCGTGATCTAAGGCGATGTACTCTTGCACCGATTGTGCGGTTTCGCCCAACTTGGCCAACAACTCAGCGCGGCGTAAGCGCAGGTCCACATAGGTCGCCTTGGGCATCAGCTCCCATTGGGCGGTTAGTTGGGGGTTCATCAAGACGCTTTGGGCGAGGAAGTAGGCTTCTTGTTCGAGCAGCAAGTCGCTGTATTGACGGGTATAGATCCAAAGGTCTTCGGGGGGCAGCCGGTCGGGTTCGATGGAGCCCAGTAGGTTGCGCGCCCAGTCCTGATCGCCCAGCAGATATAGCTGTTCGGCGGATTTGATGAGTAATTGTTCTTTGCGCGGTGATTCGGCCACGCGCGCTTCCAGCAGCAGTGCTTGTACCGTTTCGAGAGAGTAGCTGGGCAGTGGCGCCGCCGCGTCGATATCGGTCTTTTTAACGGGTGCAGAACAGGCTGCTAGCCACAGGCACAACAAGGCCACAACGGCCTGAGATTGCCTAGGTAGCCTGCATAAAGTGTTGCTAAGTATCATGTTATGATCCGGTTCCTACCAAAATGTCGCCAAGCTATAGCCCATGAATGAACCCGCTTTGTATGTCGTCGCCACGCCCATTGGCAATTTAGGCGATATGGTACCGCGAGCCGTTGAGACTCTTCAAACGGTGGACGTAATAGCCGCTGAGGATACACGTCATAGCGCTAAACTGCTGGAACATTTTCACATCGAGACACCGCTGGTGGCCTATCACGACCACTCTGACGCGCAGCGGACCCTGCAGCTGGTGGCGCGCATTCAGGCCGGCCAGAGTGTGGCTCTGATCAGTGATGCCGGCACGCCGCTGGTGTCGGATCCTGGCTATCAGTTGGTGGCGGCCGCGAGGGCAGCGGGCGTGCGAGTGGTACCTGTGCCCGGCGCTTGTGCCGTAATTGCCGCGCTATCGGCTTCAGGGCTGCCCTCGGATCGGTTTAGCTTCGAAGGTTTTTTGCCCGCAAAACAGGTGGCCCGCAGTAAGCGGTTGGCAGATTTGGCCAGTGAAACCCAGACATTGATTTTTTATGAGGCGCCGCACCGGATTCACGCCACTCTCACGGATGTGGCGGAGATTATGGGCGCGGATCGGACCGTGGTTGTGGCGCGCGAACTCACAAAAACCTTTGAGACGTTTCTGTCGGGCAGCGCAGAAGCGGTACTCGCTAAGGTGGCGGCAGATAGCAATCAACAGCGTGGCGAAATCGTCCTGTTGGTGGCCGGTGCGCCCAAGCAGCAGTTGGTGGAGCTGGACGGTGATGCGCAGCGGATAATGAGCTTACTGGCAGCCGAATTGCCGCCTAAGCGCGCCAGTGCGCTGGCGGAACAAATCACCGGCGTGAAAAAGAAAGTGCTCTATCAATGGTACGTCGATCAGCAGTAACGCACGCTTGCGCTAGAAGTAAAAGGCCCGCACTTGGCGGGCCTTTTTGATTGCAGAATGCCTGCGGCTTAGAAGGTGTAACTGCCTTTTACGTAAAAGATGCGACCGCGAGGGTCGTGGTGTTTAGGGTCATAACTGAAGTTGGCGCCATCCACGACGAATGGGGGTTGCTCATCAAACAGGTTGATAGCACCCACACTTATTGTGGCTGTGGCGTCGTTTAAATCCATGGCGTATTGGTACTGCAAGTCCACGGGCGCAAAGCTGTCGACGGTGTCGTCGTCATTTTTGTAGCTGGCGGTGTAGTTCACCCGCGCATACAAGCTGTGTGCGCTGCTTTGCCAGTGGGCAGACAAATTACCTTTGGTTTTAGGCATGGAGCGCGCAAAGTTGCCGCGGTTAAATTGGCCCGAAACATCGGTCAATTCACCATTGATTGGGATTTCATACTCGAGGTAATGAGACAGACCTAAGCCCAGTGTTAACTGGCTGTTATCCCAAGTGAAGTTGTAGCTGGTTTCTGCATCGATACCGCTGGCATTGATGGTGGCGGCATTGAAATAGTTGGTTGAAATTCCACCCAGCTCGCTGTTGGGATCGTTCGGGTCCAGACGCTCAATGTCTGGGCCATCGGGATCGGCCAGCAATTTACCTTGGGCATCTTCGATGGTGATCACGTCTTTATAGTCAACGCGCCAGTAGTCTAAGCGCGCATCTAGCGCATCGCCTACCCAAATTACACCGAGGTTATAGTTGGTGGCCTGCTCTGGTTCCAAATCTGGGCTGCCGGTGGTGGCTCGTCGAATAAATAGCGAACCGCCTTTGGCGATTGGTTGGCCGTTGCCATCGAGTACGAGGTTGCCATCGGGAGAGACTTCGTAATCCTGTACGTTCAGCGTGCTGACGGTATCCGCGTAAAATTGCGACAGCGATGGCTCGCGGAAGGAGGTGCTGGCCGAGGCGCGCAGCATTAACTTATCGGTGGCTTGGTAGAGGAGTGCAAGCTTGGGGTTTAAGCTGCTGTCTTGGCTTAAACGCTCGTAGCGCAAGGCGGCGTTGACGGTAAAATCCTCGCTTAAGGGCACTTCAACTTCGGTGAAGAGCGCACTCACATTGCGGGATTCATCAACTGCGTTGACGCCACCTAAAAAGATAAAATCGGCGCGCGAGTTGATGCCGGTGACCGGATCAGGGCTGATGGTGCTTGCCTCGTTGGGGTCGACGTTGTAGCTCTCTGTGCGCACGTGGGCGCCCACGGCCATATTTACTGCGCCCGCACTGGTCTGCGCTATTTCACCATTAAAAACGGCGTCTAGGGTGAGCAGTGAGGTCTCGGTGGTGGAGCCAAATGAGGTCTTCAGCCAGTCCAGCATTTCGGGGCTGTTGGCGGTGGGATCAAAGGGGTTTAAGTATTGATCGCCACTGGGGCCGCCGGTGCCAGCTAAGCCTGCATTGATGCGCTCAATGGACATTTCTGGTTGCACGATGGTGTAGGCGTTTTGGCTGTAGGACAGAGCAGTCAGCCAGTCCCAGCCATTGCTAAAGCCGCCATTAAGGCTCATTTCGATGCGCGCGGTTTCATTGTCGCGCGGCGCCGCAGGCGATTGTGCGGGGTCCAATGTGGGGTTGATGCGGCCCAGGTAGGTTACCGGCGAGCCAAAGGGGTTATCTGGATGGTCGGCGGCGATAGTGGGGAATGTCAAAATGGGGTAGGCGGGTACTGTGTAGTTATCGATGATGCGATAGTTGCTGTAGAAGCCTTGTACCTTGCCCTCGGTGCCATTGCCGAAGTCGTGTGTCACGCTGGTGTAGTACTGTTCGCGCTCTTCTTCATTGACGATGTTGTAGTGCAAGCCATAGGCAAAGCCGCAGCGGTTGCCGTTGTCGCCGCGGTCGATTACCACGCCGTTAATTTCGCCTTCACACTTGGGGTTGCCCACGTTGTCACCGGCGCTGTAGCTACCGGCCCAATCGCCAGAGGCAACCACAACATCTTCAGACATAACAAAGCTGGTGCCGAGGCTGCTGACGGCGGCACCTACTAGCTCTGGGCGTTTGCGCGCGTTCAGGTTTGAGCGCCGTAGGGCAGAGGCGGCGAACACCAGATGGGTATCGCCAGAGGCAAAGCCTGCCATCACGCTAAAATTCTTATCAGTTTGTGAATCCTTGGCGGTGCTCTGCCAAGAGCCATCCAGTTTGATGCCTTCAAAGTCATCTTTAGTGACGAAGTTCACAACACCCGCAACGGCGTCTGAGCCGTAGGCCGCTGCAGCGCCTTCTTTGAGCACGTCGATGCGTTCGATGGCAATGGCGGGAATGGACGCTGTGTCCACGAAGGTACTACCGTCCTGCGCCTTGGCGCCACTGATGGTTTGGCGCTTGCCGTTAATGAGCACCAGCGTTGAAGACAGGCCAAGACCGCGTAAATTGACGTTTGAAGTCCCCTGAGAATAAAAGCTGGTGAAGGTATCCGGGCGATTCTCTGCCCCGCTATTGACGGACAACATGTTGATCATGTCGGTGACATCGGTGGCGCCGGCATATTGCATTTCATCGGCGTTAACTACGGATACGGGGTTGGCTGCGGCGGTATCGGTTCCGCGAATGTAGGAGCCCAGTACTTGAACTTCCTCTAAGGTTTCGGTTTGTTGAGCCTGGGCTGGCAAGTAGACGCCGCTGCCTATTAAGGCAATGGCCAGTGCCAGTGGATGGGGTTTAATCGCTCTCATGTTGCACCTCTATTATTGTCAATTATGGAATCTTGGCTATGCATGGCCCAGCGGTACATCTGTCCAGTATCGTTCTGGGCGCGGGCCAGTGTAGAGAATCGGCGCCGGTAAATAACTGCGACCTAGGTCGTGCGACTTTAGTCGGATGGGGTTTAGTGCGGTCTTGCAGTGCTCTAATGCGGAGGGGCTGCATTGGCAATCGCGGCTGGTTATCGTTGCATTGGTGCCTGAGCGCAATAGGTATAGGATGATCTTCTTGGGCCGCTGGCACCCTCACATGTCTTATGTGGAGGACTATCGGCAATCAATACCGGAGTTCACTATGGATCGTAGAAAGGCCAATAAACGTCAGCACCTTTTTAACAGTGCCGCAGATGATGTTCAGCATGCGCGCGACATGGATCGGGAGGTGCAGACCCACCCGCTTTTGCAGGCTCCTGCGTATCGGCTGGCGTTTACCGACGAAGACTATTTGCTCAGTGAAGAAATGCGCGCGGTGCGGCTAATGCTTGAATTGAGCAAGCCAGAGTCTGAACTGCGGGCCAACGGCATTCAGCAAACGATTGTTATGTTTGGCAGTGCGCGCACCATGAGCCGTGAAGACGTGGCCGCACAGCTGGCTGAATTACCTGATTCAGAGGCGGGTAGAAAAAAGGGCGAGGCGCTGAAAAAAGGCGCAGCTTACTATGAGGAGGCGCGCACCTTGGCTGGCCTCATTGCCAGAGAATCCCCCAGCAGTAAATACGGCGAAATGCATGTGATAACCGGCGGTGGCCCAGGTGTTATGGAAGCCGCAAATCGCGGCGCCCAAGAGCAGGGCGCAAAATCTATTGGATTGAATATTGTGTTGCCCCACGAGCAGTTTCCCAACCCGTACATTACGCCTGAGTTGTGCTTTCGCTTTCATTATTTTGCCATACGTAAAATGCATTTTTTGATGCGGGCAAAGGCCTTGGTGGTTTTTCCCGGTGGCTTCGGCACGCTGGATGAGTTGTTTGAAACCTTGACCTTGGTACAGACCAACAAGATAAAACCCTTACCCATTTTGATTTTTGGTAAAGAGTATTGGTCGCGGTTGCTGAACTTAGAGGTAATGGTTGAGGACGGCATGATTAGTCCAGAGGATGTCTCTCTGTTTCGCTATGTGGATACCGCGCAGGAGGCGTGGCGTTTGATTCAGGAGGGGCTAGATGAGCTTTCGGAATTTGATTGATGCGGATAATTGGTGGAAATAAAAAAGGAGAGCAATGCTCTCCTTTTTTATGTTGCGTTGCGTTAAAAACGCATGGTGCCCTGTAGTGCAATACTTCTAGGTCGGTCGAAAAAGCTGTAGTAGGCCGTTCCCGTGCCGCTGGTTAGGGCGGTCGATACCGGCAGCTGGTTGCCAAAAGTGGCAACTTTTTCGTCGGTTAGGTTTTTACCCACTAATGCTACTTCCCAGTCGCCATCTGCGGAGCCTACTGCGAACCGTAAATTCAGTTTCGCGTAGGCGTCTTGCTCAAGGTTGGGGTCCAAGGTTGGCGATGTAAAGTAGCTGTCACTAAAGTTGATGTCGCCAGTTACGCGCCACTCCATGTCATCGCCCAGCGCGCGGTTGTAGTCCGCGGATAATGTGCCTTGATATTCGGGCGCGAACTCGCGGGTTTTACCTGAGAGGTCGCACAGGCCTGGATAGTCAGTACTGTTAGGTGTTTGGCCAAAGTAGCACTGGCTGTTGGGAAAGCTGTCAAATTGGAAATCTAACATTCCCACTGAGCCGCTCAAAGTTAAGCCTTCAGCAACTAACCAGCG
Organism: Simiduia aestuariiviva; assembly: GCF_014192475.1. GTDB lineage: Bacteria > Pseudomonadota > Gammaproteobacteria > Pseudomonadales > Cellvibrionaceae > Simiduia > Simiduia aestuariiviva. The sequence continues at coordinate 374,273 of NZ_JACHXZ010000003.1, read as the reverse complement.
GCCGTCCAGCTCTATACCTTGGGTAGTGGCTTCACCGGCATTGGTGACATTGAAGCCAAGCTTGCCATCAAACTGTGACGTTTGGAGATCGGTGTAATTGGTGTGAAATAGCGCGACATTTAATTCAGCTGCGCCATCGGCCAGTGTCATTTTGCTTCCCAGCTCAAAACTGGTGGCCTTTTCTTCTTCGTACTCAAACACTCCCGGTGCAAATCCGTAGGTGTTGGACGTTTGGATGATCACCAGCGGTGATGGGTTGGCAATAATATTGACGCCGTAGGCCGGATCTGGATGCGCATTCGAACGCACGTCAAAGCCACCTGCTTTGAAACCTTCGGTATAAGTGGCGTACACCATCATATCTTCTGTGGCGTCCCACTGTAATGTGACTAACGGCGTAAACGCCGCTTCGGAGCGTTTGTCCTTAATTTCGCTATAGGGTTCAATCAGAAACGCGGTGAATACGGTGTTGAGCAGTGCATCGCTACTACCTACATCGGCGCCAAGAGAATTGGTGTGATGCTGTGTGCGCGTAGCTGTTTTGTCTTCGCTGGTGTAGCGACCGCCAACGGTAAGGCGCCAATCGGTATCAATATTCCAGGTTGCCTGTGCAAAGCCGGCCCAAAGAGTGGAGTCTTGCGTGAAGTCCCGTTGCGAGGCAGTGCCAAGTAGTGACGTTGAAAGCACACCAAGAACACTTGTGGCAGGTACGCGAATGGCATCGTCAAAGGTCATGTCGCTAGATTGATAGAACAATCCGCCAATGTAGTCGATGGTTTCGCCCTGTGGCGAAGCAATGCGAATTTCTTGGCTGTATTGATTGAAATCTTCACGGCTGTCCGCGGTGAAAATGGTGGCACCAGTAAAGTCGCAATCACAGATTTCTTCATAGTTATACGCGTTGTAACCGGTGACCGCCGTCAGGGTGTGATCGCCCAGCGCGTAATCGATTGTCAGTGTCGCATTTTTAGTATCATTTTCCGAAGAGTCGCCATTGGATTGCCGTTTAAAGTCTTGATCGGTATCCAGTACAAAAGCGCCGCCAGTGGTGGCGAGTAGCGCTGTGGCGTAGGGCAGACCGCCGGTCGTTTCAATGGGATTTATCGGTTCTAAAAAACGCCCTTGCGTATTAAATGAGCCACTCTCTATTTTTAAATTCATCGACAAGTCGTCGGAGGCATCCCAGCTCAACTGGCCGCGGATAACGTGCTCTTCCTCGGCAGATTCATCGCGATTGAGTGTTGTATTTTCATAGTAGCCATCGATGTCGCGACCTAAAACAGACAGGCGCCCGCGCAGTGAGTCCGTTAGCGGGCCTGATACCACAACGCGCACATCCTTTTCGCCGTGGCTGGGTTCATACAGCGCGGTGACTTGACCTTCAAATTCTTCGGTGGGCTTGGCGGTAACCATGCTGATGGCGCCAGCGATGGAGTTTTTGCCAAACAGGATACTTTGTGGGCCGCGCAGTACTTCAACGCGCTCTAAATCCATAAAGGGCGCACGTGCCAGCTGAGAGCGACCATAATAAACGCCGTCGACATACTGGCCGACCGATTGTTCGAAACCTTGGTTGATGCCGGAGCTGATGCCGCGAATGGCGATGATGGTGCCAATGCCCGTTTGGTTCATGGTCAAATTGGGAACGTAGGCGGTCATACCTTCAAGATTGGTAATGCCGGCCTCGTCCATTTTGGCACCAGACACAGCGTTGACTGAAATTGGCACGTCTTGCAAGCGTTCAACCCGCTTCTGCGCGGTGACCACCACTTCCTCCAATATCAGGTCAAAATCTTGCGACCAAGCTTGTGTGCTCAGCGTGGCACCAATGGCCAAGGGCAAAAGTGATTTCATCATTTTATTCATGGTTTGCTCCGTTTTGTCTTTATTCTTTCGGGCTTGCATCCGCATACCTCTGGGTCGCAGCTGATCAGAGTATGGCCGGATTGGCGCTATTTGACTACAGGCGTTAGTGTCAAAAGATAGTCTATTTATCGCGCACTTTGCAGCGCTATGTTCGCACTGCTGTCGCAAAAGAAGGTTGAATTGTGGAGGGCGGTCGATTATCGTTGCCGCGAGCCAACTAGACAGTCGCTCCCGCAAGGGGGAGGAAAGTCCGGGCTCCACAGGGTAGAGTGCCAGGTAACGCCTGGGAGGCGCGAGCCTACGGAAAGTGCAGCAGAAAATATACCGCCTAAGCGCGCAAGCGCCGGTAAGGTTGAAATGGTGCGGTAAGAGCGCACCGCGCAGCTGGCAACAGTCTGTGGCAAGGTAAACCCCACTCGGAGCAAGACCAAATAGGCCTTCTATGGTGCGACCCGCACTGAAGGCGGGTAGGTTGCTTGAGGCAGATGGTGACATCTGTCCCAGATGAATGACTGTCCACGACAGAACCCGGCTTATCGGTTGGCTCATTCAATTTTCACTGCACGGTATTTACTGGGCAGTTTTCTGTAAAAACGGTTATATCCCACACCCTTATTAGCCTGATTAGTTCTCACACTTAAAGTATTACTTTAAGTGTTGGTGCTATGTGTCTGTAATTCATAGATTTCCTGCTTTTTTTTTGCATTGCTTTTGTCAACATGCCGACCTGTTCGCGGCTAAATCACTGATTTTGCTAGCAAGTTCGCGTCACTTCTCTTGACTTTAAGGGGCGCGGATTTATAGTGTGTCAATGTGGTAAAAAGTGGGTAAAAGTGGAATTTAGTGGTATGAACAGCAAGGTGAGTGGGAAATAGTGTTCCTCGGAAGCCATTCCATCAGCATGGACGCCAAAGGGCGTCTGGCCATTCCAGCGCGCATTCGCGAGTCGCTGATGGAGTTGTGCGCCGGAAAATTAGTGATTACGGCCCACACAGAGGAGCGTTGCCTGCTGGTTTACCCAGAGCCGCAGTGGCTCGACATTCTGCCCAAGATAGAAGCCTTGCCCAGTTTTAATAAAGTTGCACGTCGCACCCAGCGGCTACTGATTGGTTATGCCACGCCGCTGGAGGTGGATGCTAATGGTCGCGTACTGCTGCCGCCGACACTGCGTGAATACGCTCAGCTAGACAAGAAGCTGATGTTGATTGGTCAGGGCAAAAAATTAGAGCTGTGGAGTGAGGCAAGTTGGGCGACTTGGCTTGATTGCGATGACGATGACGGAGAGATGCCCGATGAAATGCAATCTTTGTCGTTGTAAGGCGAGTGCAACATGATGCAGTCGGCGCACTACAGCGTCTTGCTGCAAGAGGCGGTCACCGCGTTGATCACGGATCCCGGTGGGCGATATGTCGACGGTACTTTTGGTCGCGGTGGGCACAGTCGGGCAGTCTTGGCGCAATTGTCAGCGGATGGCGCCTTGCTGGGTATTGATAAAGACCCGCAGGCCATTGAAGTGGCCAATGCGCTGGCGCAGGAAGATGGTCGATTTTCAATTCAACATGGCTCGTTTGCGAATCTGCTCGATTGGGTGGAGGCGGGGTCATTAGATGGTGTGTTGTTGGATTTGGGTGTGTCGTCCCCGCAGCTGGATCAGGCTGATCGCGGGTTTAGCTTTATGCAAGATGGCCCGCTCGACATGCGAATGGACACAACCCGCGGGCAGAGTGCCGCCGATTGGTTGGCGCATGCGGACGCCGAAGATATTGCCTTTGTTTTGAAAGAGTTTGGTGAAGAGCGCTTCGCCAAACGCATGGCATCTGCCATCGTTCGCGAGAGGGAGTTGGCGCCTATTGTCACCACGGGTCGGCTGTCACAGATTGTAAAAGAGGCCAATCCTGCGTGGGAAAAGGGCAAGCATCCAGCTACTCGTGCATTCCAAGGTATCCGGATTTTCATCAATAGCGAATTGGATGATTTGGAGCTTGTGCTGAACGCTGCGCTGGAGGCGCTAAAGGTTGGCGGTCGGTTGGTGGTAATCAGTTTTCACTCGCTCGAAGATCGATTGGTGAAGCGCTTTATTCGCAACCACGAGCGCGGCCAGCAGCTCCCCAAAGGGCTGCCGGTGATGGATAAAGATTTAAATAAACGGCTAAAAAGCCTGGGTAAAGCGGTGAAGGCCGGCACCCAAGAGCTGGCAGAGAACCAGCGATCGCGCAGTGCAGTAATGCGTTGTGCAATGAAGTTGGCTTAGGTCAACGAAAATTAGCTAACACAATAAAATAGGGGCCCAGAGTGCAATCAACACTTGCAGTCAAGTCGCAGCCCGGCACCACGCTAACGGTTTTAACTGTGGCATTGTGGTTGCTGGTGGTTGCGTCTGCGCTTTTGGTGGTAGATACCACTCACGGCGCTCGGCTGTCTTATTTTCAGTTGGAGTCATTGCGCCGTGAGGCCGCTGAGCTTGAAGTTCAGCGCGGCCAGTATTTGTTGGAGCAGAGTACTTGGGCAGCCTATAGTCGCGTTGAAAAACTGGCTCAAACTAAGTTGTCGATGCGCGTGCCGGAACCCGCTGAAATTATCATGGTGGCGCCATGAAACGCGTAGCGAAAACATTTCAGCTGGCTGCGTGGCGCTTCTATTTTTCCACGTGTGTTTTGATTGCATTGGTGCTGCTTTTGATTTGGCATCTTGCCCGCGTGCAAGTGCTGCCGGGCGAGGAGAAGGGATTTGAGTTTCTTCAGCACCAAGGTGAGGCCCGGTCTGTTCGAGAGGAGCGCATCGCGGCCTATCGTGGCGTTATCACTGATCGCAACGGCGAGCCTTTGGCGGTAAGTACACCGGTGCAGTCACTGTGGGCGAATCCGCAATTGCTTCCACCCCATGAAGTGCCGCGCTTGGCGAAGTCGCTTGGCATGAGTGCTGACGCGCTGCAAAAGCGCATTGCTGCTCACAGTACAAAAGAATTCATGTATTTAAAGCGTCACTTGCCTCCGCAAGATGCGGAATCCGTGCTGGCGTTAGACATTGCCGGTGTGAGCGCTGAGTTGGAGTACCGTCGCTATTATCCCGCCGCGGAAGTGACTGCGCATTTGGTTGGTTTTACCAATGTCGATGAGCGAGGCCAGGAGGGGCTGGAGTTGGCCTACGATGAGTGGCTGGTCGGCAGTGCGGGCGCTAAACAAGTGCAGCGCGATTTGCGCGGGCGCAACATTAAAGAATTGCAGCTTTTGCGAGCTGCCAAGCCGGGCAATGATTTGGCTTTGAGTATTGATTTGCGATTGCAGTATTTGGCGTACCGTGAATTAAAGGCAGCAGTTCAGGCACATCAGGCGCGGGGCGGTTCACTGGTTGTGGTGGACGTTTCAACGGGTGAGGTGTTGGCCATGGCAAACCAGCCAAGCTACAACCCGAATGATCGCGCCAATTTAAAGCCAGCGGCAATGCGCAACCGCGCTATGACCGATCAGTTCGAGCCGGGTTCGACCATGAAGCCGCTCACCATCATGGCGGCACTCGAGGCGGGTCGAGTGCAGTCGCATACACCCATAGAGACTTCGCCTGGCTACATTCGCGTCGGTAAAAAAACATTGTTAGATCCAGTCAATTACGGGCTCATCGATGTCACGAAGGTGATTACTAAATCTAGTCAGGTGGGTCTTACCAAAGTTGCTTTGAAGATGGATCCGCAAGAAATTCGCGACATGTATGTGCGCCTTGGATTCGGTCAAACATCTGAGTCTGGCTTTCCGGGGGAAAGCGCTGGGCTGTTGCCTAATTACACCAAGTGGCAGCCGATCGTGCAGGCTAATTATGCATTTGGTTACGGTTTAACGGTGACCGCCGTGCAGTTGGCACAAGCCTACTCGGTGGTGGCCGGCGGCGGTGTTAAGCGCCCTGTCTCATTGTTGAAAATGGATGCGCAGTCCGAAGGGAAGCAGGTTGTTGCAAACGCCTTTACCCATGCGCTAGTGCGCATGTTGAAGACGGTAGTTGAGCCTGGTGGCACCGCGACCCGTGCCAAACTCGATGGCTATACCGTGGCTGGGAAAACCGGTACCGCTCATAAAGTGGGTCCCAATGGTTATGAAGCAAGTCGCTATCGCTCTTTATTCGCGGGCATGGCGCCTGCTGATGATCCGCGGCTTGCGATTGTTGTGGTTATTGATGAGCCAGGTGCGGGAAAATATTTTGGCGGCGACGTAGCGGCACCCGTTTTTGCGCGAGTTACTGAGGGTGCGTTGCGCATGTTGCAAGTTCCCCCTGAGCCGAAGGCGCTCATTGCTGCTCGTGGAGGTGTTCGCTAATGCTATCTCTTCCATTGCGCGCCCTTTTACCTGAATTAAATTTGCCATCTGCGTGGGCTGGAACATTGATTTCCGGCGTGAGTCTCGATAGCCGAAAAGTGCGTCCTGGCTACTTGTTTCTGGCGGTAGACGGGTTGGAGCACAAGGGCAGAGATTTTTTGCCGCAGGCGTTTGCTGCAGGTGCAGTGATTGCAATCACAGAGAGCGAGCAGCTCGAGTTGGCGTTGGATGATCCGCAGGGCGCGCGCATCGGATTGCCGTCACTCAAAGGCAAGTTAAGTGAGATCGCAGCGCGTTTTTATGGCTTGCCCGGGCAGCATATGAATATCGCGGGTGTCACGGGAACTAATGGCAAGACCACCTGTTCGCAACTGCTTGCGCAGCTTTATTACGCGCTCGGTCGGCGCAGTGGTGTGCTGGGCACCTTGGGCTATGGCGCAGTTGCTGGCGCGCTAATTGATACTGGTATGACCACGCCCGACGCCGTTGAGCTGCAAAGAATTTTGCGTGAAATGTACGATCAGCAAGTTGAATTCGTAGCGATGGAGGTGTCTTCCCACTCATTGACGCAGGGGCGTGCCGCAGCGGTGCCGGTGCGAACTGCGCTGTTCACTAACCTTACCCGAGATCACCTCGATTACCACGGCACTATGGAGGCCTATGGCGCCGCCAAGTTGTCGTTATTTCACCACTTGGGGTTGATGCGCGGCGTCGTCAATTTGGACGATCCTTTTAGCGCGGAAATAGTCGCAAAGGCCCCCAAAAATATTGCGCTATTTACCTATGGCGTAATTAATGCTGATGCGGACGTGCACGTCACAAAAGTGGAATACCTGGATACTGGTATTCAGGCTCAGCTAGTTACTCCTTGGGGGCGCGGCGAATTGCGCGTGGGCCTGCTGGGAGAATTTAATCTATCGAATTTATTGGCCGTGGTCACAGCGGCTTGCGCAGACGGCTTCTCATTGGCTGAAGTCTTGGCCGCGGCGGCGACGTTTGTGCCAGTGCCTGGGCGCATGGAGCGCATTGCTATTGATGCAGATGTGCAGGTTCTTGTGGACTATGCCCACACGCCAGACGCGCTGCGTGCAGTCCTGGTGGCGGCGCGCGTGCACTGTAAGGGCGCGCTCTGGTGTGTTTTTGGCTGTGGTGGTGATCGGGATGCCGGCAAGCGGCCTGAAATGGCGAAAGTTGCAGAGCAATTGGCGGATCGCTGCGTCGTAACCAGTGACAACCCCCGCACGGAAGCGCCCGAGCGAATCGTGGCTGATATCGTGGTGGGCTTTGAGCAGCCACAAAATTGCACGCAACTTGTGGATCGCGCCGCGGCAATTGCCTTTGCCGTCGATGCGGCGCAAGCGGGCGATATGATTATTATTGCCGGCAAGGGCCATGAAGATTACCAAATTGTCGGTGTGGAAAAGCGCCAATTTAGCGACAAGTTGCACGCGCAGGCTGCATTGCAGCGCCGCATGGAGGTCGCTCCATGATGACGATTACGCTGGGTCAGCTGCGCCAACGATTTGGTGGTGAAATTTGTGGCAGTGAAGACGCTGTATTGGGTCCAATTGTTACCGATAGCCGTGCGGTTGTAAGTGGCGATACCTTTGTTGCTCTGGTGGGCGATCGCTTTAACGCACATCAATTCATCGCGGATGTCATTGGGCGCGGTGCGCAGCTTGTGGTGGTCTCTCATGACTGGGCGACAGCCAATGGCGAGTTACTCGATGGGCGTAATGCTTGGCGAGTGAGTGACACCAATGCGGCATTGGGCCAGATAGCCCAGTTAGCGCGGGAAGCTTTTACCGGTCCATTGGTCGGCATTACAGGCAGTTGTGGTAAAACCACCGTCAAAGAAATGTTACTCGCTATTGCCACCCATGTTTATGGTGGCGATGCAGTGCTTGCTACACAGGGCAATCTCAATAATCACTTTGGCGTGCCGCAGACGCTCCTGCGATTGGCTCCCGAGCACCGCTTTGCCATTGTTGAAATGGGTGCGAGTGGTCCAGATGAGATTTCCTATTTAGCCAATATGGCGCAACCCACTGTATCGGTAGTGAATAATGTCATGGCCGCCCACGTCGAAGGCTTTGGCAGTTTGGCGGGTGTTGCCACAACCAAGTCCGCTATCTACGACGGCCTAGGTGACGATGGCGTAGCGGTCATTAATGTAGATGACGCATTCGCGCCGCAGTTTCAGCAACAAAACACCCATAGAGCCAGCGTTACATTTTCCCTTGAGCAGGTCTCTGCAGATTTTTATGCCAAAGATGTGCGTGTGCAGGAGACTGGATCACAGTTTCAGTTGTGTGCAGGCGAGCAAAGTTTTGCCGTAACGCTACCCATCACTGGATTGCATAACGTGCGAAATGCACTTGCGGCCGCTGCATGTGCGCATTCGGCTGGAGTGCCATTGTCGGCGATTGCAGAGGGTTTGACTCAGGTAAAGGCGGCAAAAGGACGGATGAACAGTGAGCGTTTAACGCCACAATTAACGCTCATTGATGACACCTACAACGCGAACCCAGACTCTACGCGTGCAGCAATCGACGCGTTGTTGGCATTTGAAGGCGACAGTTGGTTGGTGTTGGGCGATATGGGTGAGTTGGGGCCGGACGCTCGCAAGCTGCATGCTGAAATCGGTGATTATGCAAAAGCTGCTGGTTTGGCGGCTGTAATTGGCGTAGGGCCACTCAGTGCTGACGCTGTTCAAGCGTATGGGGCTAGCTCGCAGTTCGACGATCACGCTGGTGCCGTTGCACATATTCTGCAGCAACTCGAGCGCCAGGCTGGGCGTATCAATATTTTAATTAAAGGGTCTCGCAGTGCACGCATGGAGTTGGTTGTGCAGGCCATAAAAGACCAAGTGAGGACCGCCTAATGTTACTTTGGCTCGCAGATTTTCTTCAGCAGTGGATAAATGCATTTGGGGTTATTAACTACCTGTCTGTGCGTGCGATTTTAGGCGTGTTGACCGCCTTGGGAATTTCGCTGTTGGTGGGCCCTTGGATGATTCGCCGATTGAACTATTTGCAAATTGGTCAATCGGTTCGAGATGACGGTCCGCAAAGTCACTTGAGTAAATCAGGTACGCCGACCATGGGTGGCACGCTAATTTTAGCCGCCATTTTTACCAGTGCATTGCTGTGGTCAGATTTAAGTAACCGCTATGTTTGGGTGGTTCTTTTGGTCACCTTGGTTTTTGGTGCCGTGGGCTGGGTAGACGACTACCGCAAAGTCGTCGAGTCAAACTCGAAGGGACTGCCGGCAAGATGGAAGTACTTTTGGCAGTCGGTGGGTGGCTTGGGCGCCGCTGTATTTTTATATCAGAGCGCCGTGCTACCGGCAGAAACCCAGTTGTTTGTTCCTTTCTTTAAAGACGTTGCGATCACCATGGGCCCTTGGTTCATCTTGTTGACCTATCTCGTTGTTGTGGGTTCGAGCAATGCAGTGAACTTAACGGACGGGTTGGACGGCTTGGCCATTATGCCGTCTGTGATGGTGGGCGGAGCGCTGGGCATTATCGCGTACCTGGCTGGGCACGTTGAGTTTGCCAACTATCTGCATATTGGCTATGTCCCGGGTGCCGGGGAGTTGGTGGTATTTTGCGGTGCTCTGGCTGGCGCAGGCCTTGGTTTTCTCTGGTTCAACACTTACCCAGCACAGGTGTTCATGGGTGATGTGGGTGCGCTGGCGCTGGGCGCCGCACTGGGTGTGATCGCTGTAATCATCCGCCATGAAATTGTGTTTTTCATTATGGGGGGCGTGTTCGTTATGGAGACGGTCTCCGTTATTTTACAGGTTGCATCCTTCAAGTTGACAGGTCGCCGAATATTTCGCATGGCGCCGCTGCACCACCATTTTGAATTGAAAGGCTGGCCCGAGCCGCGCGTGATCGTGCGCTTTTGGATTATCACCGTCATGCTCGTGCTGGTGGGCTTGGCAACGTTGAAGTTACGGTAGCGGAATAATTAATGTTAATCGCGAAGAGTAAAATAACCGCTGTGATTGGTCTGGGTGTTACCGGCCGGTCTGTTGCGCGTTTTCTTACCCGTCAGGGCAGCCCTTTTGCGCTGTTCGATTCGCGTATGGCCCCAGCGCAATTAAAAGAGTTCGAATCAGAATTTCCCAATGTCGAAATTCACCTTGGTCCTTTGGATGAAAATTTGCTCGCACAATTTGATGAAATTGTGTTGAGTCCCGGCTTGTCCCTTAAATTGCCGCCGATACAAGCCGTGATCAGCAAAGGTGTGCAAGTTATTGGTGACATTGAACTGTTTGTGCGTCACGCCAAGGCACCTATTGTGGCCATTACCGGCTCCAATGCCAAAAGTACGGTAACTGTCTTGGTTGGCGAGATGGCAAAAGCCGCGGGGGTAAACGTCGGGGTGGGTGGCAATTTGGGAACTGCCGCATTGGACCTGCTGGATGATGATATTGAACTCTATGTGTTGGAGCTTTCGAGTTTTCAGCTTGAAACCACACAGCGTATCGGCGCCAAGGTCGCAACTGTTTTGAATATCAGTGAGGACCATCAAGATCGATACGACAATATTGCCGCCTATCACGCCGCCAAGCAGCGGATCTATTTTGGTGCGAGCAATGTAGTTGTCAATCGGGATGATCCGCTGACTCAGCCACCACTCACAGACGCGATGCAGGTGTCGAGCTTTGGGTTGGGTAAGCCGGATTTTAATGAATTTGGCATCATGCGTAAGAATGGTGTTGATTATCTGGCGTATCAATTTGAGCCTTTGTTAGACGCGGCTGAATTAAGAATTCGTGGGCGACATAATTTAGCTAATGCATTGGCTGCCTTGGCTATCGGTAAAGCCGCGGGTTTCGAAATGAAATCCATGTTAGCAACCTTAAAAACCTTTAGCGGATTGCCGCATCGATGCGAGTGGGTTGCTGAGGTGCGCGGAGTCACATATATCAATGATTCTAAGGGTACCAATGTTGGCGCTACGCTCGCGGCAATCGAAGGCTTTGCAAACGAAGACTACAAGTTGGTGTTGATTGCGGGTGGCGACGGTAAGGGTGCGAATTTTGCACCGTTGCAAGCGGTAATGAAGCGTCATTTGCGCGCGTTAATTGTGATCGGAAAAGATGCAAAGGCACTGGCTGCATTGGCCGGCAATCATGTCCAGGTAGGATTTGCCAGCGATATGTGTGACGCGGTATCTCAGGCACATAGCTTAGCTCAGCAGGGCGACAAAGTGTTGTTGTCACCGGCTTGTGCTTCGCTTGATATGTTTAAAGGTTACGCGGATCGCGGTGAGCAATTTATCGCCGCTGTTCGAGGGTTGCTAGCATGAGTCTGGCAGCGGCCATCAAGCCCATGTTGGGCGCCCAGTGGCAGCCAGATTTGCTGGCTCAGCTGCGTCCAGATGTGATGCAATTATTGTCGTCGCGCTTAGTGTTTATCTGGCTGGCACTGCTTACCTTTGGCGTCGTGATGGTGGCGTCATCGTCGATTGGATTTGCCGATACGGTCTATGGTGATGGCTGGTATTTTGCGCGCCGTCATCTCATTTTTTTATGCATGGGGCTGACGCTTTGCACTGGCGTTGCATTAGTGCCGTTAATGGTTTGGCAAAAGTATGCATGGGTATTGTTGTTGCTCGCATTTCTATTGTTGGCCTTTGTGCTGGTGCCAGGTATTGGTCGGCGCGTGAATGGTAGTCAGCGGTGGCTGGTGGTGGGGCCACTGACGCTGCAGGCCTCAGAGGTGGCAAAGTTTTGTTTGCTGGTATTTTTTGCGAGCTATCTCACCAAGCGCGCACAAGAATTGAGTCAGCAAAATAAAGGGCTTTTGCGTGCGTTGTCGATCTTAGGGGTTTTTGTCGTACTGTTGTTGTTAGAGCCGGACTTTGGCAGTTCGGTGGTAATTGTTGCCATGGTTATGGCGATGTTGTTTTTCGTTGGACTGCGCTTATGGGTGATGTTGGCATTGTGTTTGGTGGGGGGCGGATTATTTACCTCAGTCGCGCTTCTATCACCCTACCGATTGCAGCGTTTGGTGACTTATTTGGACCCATGGGCCGACCAGTTTAATACTGGGTACCAGTTAACCCAATCCTTAATTGCATTTGGCAACGGCCAATGGTTTGGCCAGGGGTTGGGCAACAGTATTCAAAAAATGATGTACCTGCCTGAATCGCATACGGACTTCGTTTTTGCAGTTGTCGCGGAAGAGTTCGGATTAGTCGGTGGCGTCGTTGTCATCGCCTTTTTTGGTGCCTTGATAGTGGAGCTGTTGCGCCGTTGCAAGCAGCGTATGGCGCACAATGATTGTTTTGCCGCTTTATTGATGTTCGGTATCTCCGTGTTATTTGCTGTGCAAGTTTTGATTAATGTCGGCGTCGCCTCGGGTTTCTTGCCAACTAAAGGGTTGACGCTGCCCTTCGTCAGCTACGGCGGCAGCAGTTTAATGTTGTGCTGTGCACTCATGGGGTTAGTGTTGAGGGTAGATTGGGAATCCGAAGTGCAGGTGGTTCGCTCTACGGTCAAAACGGCCAAGCGTCGCGCAACAAAAGCAGTGGCCAAACCCGCAAAAAGAGCGATAGGGGGAATGAATGACTAGCCCCATTGCATTATTAATGGCCGGAGGTACCGGTGGTCATGTGTTTCCCGCATTGGCAGTGGCCGAGGTGTTACGCGAGCGCGGCTTTGAGGTTCAGTGGTTGGGAACTGCGCGTGGCATTGAGTCCCGTCTAGTACCCGCTGCGAACATAAAGCTCCACACAATCCAAGTCGAAGGCTTGCGCGGCAAGGGCTCTTTGCAACTGTTGCTCGCACCGTTCAAATTGTTGTTGTCATTCAAGCAGGCACTGTCCGTGTTGCGGCAGGTCGATCCCGCGATAGTGTTGGGCTTTGGCGGCTTTGCATCTGGGCCGGGTGGATTGGCCGCGCGCCTGCTTGGCAAACCACTGGTTATACATGAACAAAATGCGGTTGCAGGTACGACCAACCGCTGGCTTGCGCGCGTGGCAAGCCAAACCTTAGAGGCATTTGACTCGGGCTTGGCCAACGCCGAGCGAATCGGTAATCCCGTGCGTGCACAAATTGCCGCGTTGCCCACACCCGTTGAACGGTTTACAGAGCGCGCCGGTCCTTTGCGCGTGTTGGTATTAGGCGGCAGTCTAGGTGCACAGGCAATCAATGAAACAATGCCTGAGGTCTGCAAGCAATTGCCTGCGAAAAGCGTGGAAATTAGGCATCAGTGCGGTGAGAAAAACCTGGCGAGCTGTCAACAGGCCTATGCAGAAGTTGTGGAGCAATCAGTGCAGATCACCGCCTTTGTGGAGGATATGGCGGAAGCCTACGGCTGGGCTGATTTAGTGGTGTGTCGTGCCGGTGCACTAACGGTTTCGGAAATCGCGACGGCTGGTTTGCCCGCAATTTTTATTCCATTTCCCTACGCAATTGATGACCACCAGTCGGCGAATGCTCAGTGGTTAGTCTCTGTTGGTGCCGCTTGGTGCTTGCCTCAAGCTGATCTGTCAGCGGCGCGCTTGAGTGAAATTATTCAGTCTCAATTGGGTAATCGTGCAAGGTTACTCGAAATGGCAAACAACGCACGTGCTCAGGCAACACCTGACGCGGCTGAAGCGGTAGCAGATGTCTGCCAGGAGCTACTTAATGGTTAAGTCGAAGGTGTATCAGATTCCGGAGATGCGCCGAATTCGCCGCATCCACTTTATTGGTATTGGCGGTGCTGGCATGAGTGGTATTGCCGAAGTGCTCATTAATATGGGGTACCACATTTCGGGTTCTGATATGCGTGAATCAGATACCACACGCCATTTGGTGGCCAAGGGAGCACAAGTGGCTATCGGTCATCATGCGGCGAATGTGATGGGCGCAGATGTGATTGTTAATTCAACCGCCGTTAAAGCTGACAATCCCGAAATGGTGGCTGCTAAAGAGCAGCGTATACCTATCGTCCGCCGCGCGGAAATGTTGGGTGAACTCATGCGTTATCGGCATGGCATTGCCATCGCAGGCACCCACGGTAAAACGACGACTACGAGCCTTATGGCCTCTGTATTGGCAGCAGATGGCAAAGATCCAACGTTTGTTATTGGTGGATTGTTAAACAGTGCAGGCAGCAATGCCAAGCTGGGTGAAAGCCGATATTTCGTCGCAGAGGCAGATGAAAGTGATGCCTCCTTTTTACACCTACAGCCCATGGTGTCGGTGGTTACCAACATAGATGCCGACCACATGGATACATACGGCGGTGATTTCAACGTATTGAAGAAAACGTTTATCGAATTTTTACACAACTTGCCATTTTATGGGTTGGCGGTTTTATGTGGCGATGATCCGATTATTCGGGAGTTGCTGCCACAAGTGTCACGCTCTGTATTGACCTATGGGCTGAGCGAAGACTGTGACGTGCGCGCGATTAATATCCGACAAGATAAGATGAATACATCGTTTGATGTTGTACGCGTCGGTCAGGATGCAACGCTGCCGGTAACCGTTAACCTGCCCGGTGAACACAATGTGTTGAACGCGTTAGCTGTCATCGCCGTCGCCACTGACGAAGGTGTAGCGGATTCGGCAATTCAGGCTGGTTTATCTGGCTTTGAGGGTGTGGGTCGTCGTTTTCAAGTTTATGGCGATATGCCCGTCGGTCAGCAGGGTGCTGCAATGTTGGTGGACGACTATGGCCACCACCCGCGGGAAGTTGGAGCAACGATTAAAGCAGTACGAGAGGGCTGGCCTGAGCGAAGGCTCGTTATGGTTTATCAGCCGCATCGCTATAGCCGAACCCGTGATCTCTACGAAGATTTTGTCGACGTTTTAAGTGGAGTTGATTCCTTAATATTGCTCGAGGTTTATGCTGCAGGTGAAGAACCAATTCCAGGCGCGGATGGGCGTAGTTTAAGTCGCAGCATTCGAACGCGCGGTGTTGTCGACCCGGTATTTGTAGAGTCGGTAGAGGATGTGGCTCAAGCGCTGCGTCATATCATCAAGCCCAACGATATTGTAATTACTCAGGGGGCCGGCAACGTTGGCCAGCTGTCTGCAGAATTATCGACGGTAAAGTGGTAATAATTTATGAATAGCAAAGTCGCCAAAAGCTCAAATGCTTTGCCAACACAAATTGGTCGTGTGGGCGTTTTGTTGGGTGGCAACTCGGCTGAGCGTGAAGTAAGCCTGCGTTCGGGGGAGGCGATTTTTCAAGCGTTGCTAGCCAACGGCGTGGATGCAATAAAAATCGATACCGCTGGGTCGGCAATCGACAAGATACGCGCGGCAAATTTGGATCGCGCATTTATCGCTTTGCACGGCCCTGGCGGTGAGGATGGTCGAATTCAGGCGCTTTTGGAGTATCTCGCCATTCCATTTACGGGCAGCGGTGTTCAGGCGTCGGCCATCGCCATGGATAAATGGCGAACCAAGCAAATTTGGCGGGGTGAAGGCTTGTCGACACCAGAGTATGTCGTGGTAGAAGACAGCACAGATCTTGCGGCGTCATTTGCTGCATTGGGTGGCAAAGTCATGGTCAAGCCGAGCCACGAAGGCTCCAGTATTGGCATGTCCAAAGTTGAAACTTTGGCTGCGCTAGGGGACGCCATCGAGCGTGCGAGTGCACTAGACACGACTGTAATTTTAGAGCGTCTAATTGAGGGCCCTGAATACACAGTGGCAATTTTAGGTGATCAGGTCCTGCCACCCATTCGACTGGAAGCGGCCAATACTTTCTATGACTACGATGCCAAGTACCACTCGAATGAAACGCGCTATCTGTGTCCGTGTGGATTGCCAGAACAGCAGGAGTCGGAATTAAAAGCACTGGCCTATGCTGGCTTCCAATCAATCGGATGCAAAGGCTGGGGTCGCGTAGATGTTATGGCAGATTCAGCAGGTAAATTTTACATGCTTGAAGTCAATACGGTGCCGGGGATGACCGACCATAGTTTGGTGCCAATGGCCGCTAAAGTGGCAGGCTTGAGCTTTGATCAATTGGTGATGCAGATTTTAGAAGGTTCGTTAGCGTCATGAGTAGAAATCGTGGCGCACAAAAAGCTGAGTTGGCGCCTGCGCGCCCAGGCTTAATTCGTCGCAGCTTAATGCTTGTAACGGTGATTGGGTTGTTGGTTTGGCTATCACCAATGATTGTTAATCAAGCAGTGACCCTTTGGGATCGGCCGGTTCAAGAAGTCGCTATTGAGGGTTCATTTAGTTTGGTAACTCGGGCGCATATTGCGAACCTGTTGGCGGACAACATTCACACCGGGTTTTGGAAAATTGATATTCAGGCGCTGCAGCGGGAATTGGAGCAAGATCCCTGGATCAAGACCGTATCGATTCGCCGGCGCTGGCCAGATCGTTTAATGGTCGAAGTGCAAGAGCAGACGCCTATTGCGCGCTGGGGCGATAGGGGCTTCGTTAATAATACGGCAGAGCTCATATTGGTAGACAATTTGGGTGAGGCATTACAAAACTTGCCTCGGTTAGACGCTGAAGACCGCGCGCTAGGCAAGTTAATGCAGAATTATCAAACTATTGCCGAACTGATGGGGGCTAGAAATTTAAAGTTGGCTCATATTGAGCTCGATAGCCGCGGCAGTTGGCGGGTTACGTTAAGCGACGGAGTGAAAATTGTTTTTGGGCGTCATAGGTTACAGGAGCGGATGCGTTTATTTGCCAAAATCTACGACGTTAAGCTGGCAGAACATTGGCAAGATGTCGCTAGCGTAGATGTCCGATATAACAACGGCGCGGCAGTGGGATGGCGTGCAAAAAGTTAGCATTATGTTTCAGGAAGAAGCGAATACAACAGGTAGCGTGATCATGAATGAACGAATGGACAAAATGAGGTTAAGACTATGCCACCGGTGAACGAAAGCCGCATGATAGTTGGCCTAGATATTGGCACTTCGAAGGTGGTGGCAATAGTGGGGGCAGTATCTGGCGACGGCGAGCTGGAAATAGTAGGTATTGGCTCACACAAGTCCATTGGGCTGAAGAAGGGCGTGGTTGTAAATATTGAATCCACGGTTCATTCCATTCAGCGTGCGGTCGAAGAAGCTGAGTTGATGGCTGGCTGCCAAATCGATTCTGTGTATGCAGGCATTGCTGGGAGTCATATAAGCAGCTTGAATTCTCATGGCATTGTGGCGATTAAAGATCGTGAAGTGTTCAATCAGGATGTCGATCGCGTAATTGATGCGGCGCAGGCGGTCGCTATACCAGCAGACCAGAAGATTCTGCATATATTGCCGCAGGAGTACCTCATTGATAATCAGGAGGGTGTGCGCGAGCCCTTGGGTATGTCCGGCGTTCGGTTAGAGGCCAAGGTGCATCTAGTAACCTGCGCGGTAAATGCGGCGCAGAATATTGAGAAATGTATCAAGCGATGTGGTCTAGAAGTGGACGACATCATTCTTGAGCAGTTAGCTTCCAGTTACGCTGTGCTAACAGATGATGAAAAAAGCCTGGGCGTTTGCCTTGTTGATATAGGTGGCGGTACCACGGATATTGCGATTTTCACTGATGGCAGTATTCGTCACACCAAGTCGATTCCCATCGCGGGGGATCAGGTTACCAATGACATCGCTATGGCGTTGCGTACCCCGACCGCTCACGCCGAAGAGATTAAGATTAAGTACGCTTGTGCATTGGCGAAATTAACAGGTGCTGATGAAACCATCAAAGTGCCAAGTGTGGGCGATCGGGAACCACGGGAACTGTCACGCCAAGCGTTAGCTGAAGTGGTGGAACCTCGTTATGACGAATTGTTTACCTTGGTACAGGCCGAGTTACGACGCAGTGGCTATGAGGATCTTGTCGCAGCGGGCATCGTACTTACGGGAGGCACTTCCAAAATGGAAGGCGTAGTCGAGCTTGCAGAAGAAATTTTTCACATGCCAGTGCGCTTAGGTGCGCCACAAAATATTCGTGGTTTGAGCGATATTGTTAACAATCCCATCTACTCCACGGGTGTGGGATTGTTATTTTATGGAATGAAACAGCAGGAAGGGAGGTCTATGCAAATGCAACGAAATCAGGGCGCAACTTGGTGGACCAAAGCCAAGGCGTGGCTGGCTGAAAATTTTTAGGGTGATATGTCAATGATACAAATAGTTGATGTGCACGAATTGAATTGGATAGATTTGGAAATCGCTACAATAGAGGGGATAAACCATGTTTGAACTAGTCGATAGCGTACCGCAGAATGCGGTGATTAAAGTTGTTGGTGTCGGTGGCGGTGGCGGTAATGCCGTTAAACATATGATTGCCAGTGATATTGAAGGCGTTGAGTTTGTGTGTGCAAACACCGATGCACAAGCGCTTAAAGATGTCGATGCTAAAACTGTGTTACAGCTTGGCAATTCGATGACCAAAGGTTTGGGTGCAGGCGCTAATCCCGATGTGGGTCGTCAAGCTGCCATGGAAGACCGCGAGCGCATTGCCGAAATTTTGGAAGGTGCCGATATGGTTTTTGTTACCGCAGGCATGGGCGGCGGTACAGGAACTGGCGGTGCCCCAGTGGTTGCGGAAGTTGCGCGTGAAATGGGAATCTTAACGGTGGCGGTCGTCACCAAACCGTTTCCTTTCGAGGGCAAGAAGCGCATGGCGATTGCGGATGCCGGTATTCGCGAATTATCTGAGCGCGTTGATTCATTAATCACCATTCCCAATGAGAAATTACTGTCGGTCTTGGGGACTAAGACGAGCTTGTTGGATGCGTTTAAAGCAGCTAACAATGTGTTGCTGGGGGCGGTACAAGGCATCGCTGATCTGATTATTCGCCCCGGTATGATCAATGTCGATTTTGCGGATGTGCGCACGGTTATGTCAGAAATGGGCATGGCTATGATGGGTACAGGTGTCGCTTCTGGAGAGAATCGAGCCCGTGAAGCCGCAGAAGCGGCGATTCGCAGCCCGCTGCTTGAAGATGTCGATCTACAGGGCGCACGCGGTATATTGGTTAATATCACCGCGGGTATCGATCTGTCGCTGGGTGAATTTACCGAAGTGGGCGATACCGTCGGTGAATTTGCTTCAGCAGATGCTACGGTTGTAGTAGGTACGGTAATTGATCCTGAGATGAAAGATGAGCTCCGCGTCACGGTGGTTGCCACGGGATTGGGTCCAGTCGTGAAGGAAGAGGCGCCAAAACCTAAGGCGTCAGTAGTCGTGGATAATACGGCGCGTCAAAAGGTCGGTTCACCGGAAGATTTTGATACGCCCACCTATCAGCGCCGCAAGCAAGCGGCCGCGGGTGGTGGTGCTACCGCCGTCGCGGCTCAAGAGAAGGATATGGAGCTGTTCGATATTCCCGCATTTTTGCGTCGTCAGGCTGATTGAACGGGTGAGAAGTGAATATTGGCTAAATAGGATTTGGAACTTAAGTGTTGGTTTAAGTGTCCTATTTTTGGTAATATTCGCCGCTTTCCAGAGAATTTGGGCTGTTTGGCCGATTTGCCAAGATTAATTGGCCAATTACCAAGGGTCTGGAGCGGATTTCTCATCAGGCTTTGGCTATTTAGCGTGAGTGCTGGCCACTCAAGTTGAATGGCGGGCTTGAATGCCGGAATTCATTGGCCTTAAGCGGGCAGCGGCAGTGCTGATTGGCTCTTTTGTCCCCTCTATATATAGAAGGGCCAGCAGTGCTAACTGCAAATTAACCGCACATAGGGGTGGAATTTACCCCGATAGGTATGGATTTCGGCGCCCGTGCGAAATGGATGCGCCATCAACACTTTTATAGACACGGTGAAATATGATCAGACAGCGCACTTTAAAGAACCCCATTCGAGCGACAGGCGTGGGCCTGCACACGGGTGAAAAGGTTTACCTCACGCTGAAACCCGCGCCAATTGACACGGGCATTGTATTTCGCCGTACCGATTTAAACCCTGTGGTTGAAATCGAAGCCAAAGCGGCCAATGTGGGAGATACCACGCTGTCCACATCTTTGGTGAAGGGCGATGTGCGTGTGTCGACCGTTGAGCACTTGCTTAGCGCCATGGCGGGTCTCGGTATCGATAATGCCATTGTGGAAGTATCGGCGCCTGAAGTGCCTATTATGGACGGTAGTGCTGGCCCCTTCGTCTTTTTAATCCAGTCTGCAGGTATTGAAGAGCAAAAGGCGGCTAAGAAATTTATTCGAATTAAACGCCCTGTTGTGGTGAAAGATGGCGATAAAGTCGCTTCTTTTTTGCCGTTTGATGGCTTTAAAGTAACCTTTAGCATCGATTTTGATCACCCAGTATTTAACGGTCGCACCTTAAATGCGAGCTTGGACTTTTCTAGTACTTCTTTTGTTAAAGAAGTGAGTCGCGCCCGCACATTTGGTTTTATGCACGAAATCGAATACCTGCGCTCGAAAGGCTTGGCTAAAGGTGGCAGTGTTGATAACGCGATTGTGGTCGACGATTATCGCGTGGTGAATGAAGACGGCTTGCGTTACGAAGATGAGTTCGTCAAACACAAAGTATTGGACGCCATTGGCGATCTCTATTTGCTGGGCAATAGCCTAATCGGCGAATTTAAAGCACACAAATCTGGGCACGCATTAAATAATAAATCTTTGCGTCAATTGATTGCGCAAGAAGATGCCTGGGAAGTGGTGACCTTTGAAGATGAGAAGGCGGCACCTATTTCTTACATTAAGCCTATTTTGGCCATGTAAGCAATTAAGGTTGTTTGTTTCTTATCGTTGGTAATTCCTTGATTTATATGCCATATTTCAATTGATCGTTGTTGGAATGTGGTGCTTTGGGCGCTTCATCTCGTACTTTAGTTGCGGCGTCTGCGGTGATTGTGATGCCATAGACGGAAGTCTGGCCGTTAGGCGCATAGAATGCGCTGGTCTCGGCGAATAGCTGAGTAAATGTGCTTAACTTGCTTTATAGGCCATCGACCCATAACAACAAGTAAACTCACCGTTGTTTAATCAAACCAAGTAGGCCCGATGAAAGTAATTCTGGTCAGTCAACGTCACGGAAGCACCCGCAGCTTTACGCTGGGTGGGTGGACGCGTGCGTTACTGTCTGCCTGCTTAATCGGATTGCCCGCCGGGGTTGGTGTTGTTGCGGGCCTAGAGTGGGCGCGCGGCGATGGCGCAGATCTATTTACCGCGGACACGGCCAAGACTTGGAATCAAGGCTTGACCGAGCAAAAAGAGCAAGTAGCGCAAACGCGCCGCCATGCGCAGCAGCAGTTAGCCGCAATCACTTTGCGGATGGCAGAGCTACAAGCCAGGCTCGTTCGGCTTGATGCGCTTGGTGAGCGGCTGACAACCATTGCCAAACTGGATGAGGGCGAATTTGACTTTAGCCAACCGCCCGCGCTGGGTGGCCCAGAGTCAGCCTCACTCGGCGACGCCTTTGCCGCGCCCGAATTTCTTGAGGCGATCGATCAGCTGACAGACCAAATTGAAAGCCGTGAACAGCAACTGGAAATACTTGAGGCGTTGCTGGCCAAGCGGAAAATTCAAAACGATGTATTTCTTGCTGGCCGGCCCGTTACCAAAGGCTGGATGTCTTCTCGTTACGGGCGCCGAACTGACCCGTTTACTGGGCGTGTAGCTTGGCATTCAGGTGTTGATTTTGCCGGTAAATTAGGCTCAGACGTTATCTCGGTTGCGGCTGGAGTGGTTACTTGGGCGGGCAAGCGCCATGGCTATGGTGATTTGGTCGAGATCAACCACGGCAACGGATTCTCTACTCGCTACGCACATAATTCAGATGTGAAAGTGAAAGTTGGCGATATCGTTAAAAAGGGCCAAGTCATTGCTCTGATGGGCACTAGCGGCCGGTCAACCGGTCCGCACGTTCATTTTGAAGTATACAAGCACGGTCGCCCTGTCGATCCAGCAGCTTATATCCATCGCGCGGCCCGCTGAGGCCTGCCAGCCCTTGCGTTCGCGGGCTCCTTTCTGTTTACTTGTCACCCTTTAACTGCCGGCTGGCGGAAAACCTGTACGTACTATCGGAATTATCATGATTAGCAAGATGCTAAAGGCCATTTTTGGCACAAAAAACGATCGCGAACTTAAGCGAATGGGCAAGGTTGTTAAGAAAATCAATGACCTGGAAGAAGGGCTAAAGCAACTCGACGATGTGCAGTTAGCTGCAAAGACCGAAGAATTCAAACAGCGCCACGAGCAGGGCGCAACCTTAGACGACCTATTGCCTGAAGCTTTTGCTGTGTGTCGCGAAGCATCTCGACGCGTTATGTCCATGCGTCATTTCGATGTTCAGCTGATCGGTGGTATGACATTGCACGAAGGGCGCATTGCCGAGATGCGCACAGGTGAAGGTAAAACCTTGATGTCTACACTGGCGGCCTACTTGAATGCTATTTCAGGCAAAGGCGTTCATATCGTTACTGTTAACGATTACCTCGCCGCCCGTGACGCCGCATGGATGGCACCGCTATACAACTTTCTAGGCCTTTCGGTAGGTGTTATCCGCTCCATGCAGGACGCAGAAGAAAAGCGTAAGGCTTATCAAGCAGATATTACCTACGGCACCAACAACGAATTTGGTTTCGATTACCTGCGCGACAATATGGCATTACGCTTGGAGGATCGTTTTCAGCGTGAGCTGAATTTTGCGGTAATCGATGAAGTTGACTCGATTCTTATCGATGAAGCGCGTACCCCGCTGATCATTTCCGGCGCGGCTGAAGACAGCTCCGAGCTTTACCGATTAATGAATGGCTTGATTCCCAAGCTGCAGGCGCCTACCGAGGAAGAGCCGGGCCATTATCAGTTAGATGAGAAAGCCCGTCAGGTCGAGCTCACGGAAGATGGCCATCAGGCCATTGAAGACATGCTGATCAAGGCCGGAATGCTGCAGCCAGAAGACAGCCTTTACGCTGCAACTAATTTGAGCTTACTGCATCATGTGCACGCAGCGCTTAAGGCCCACACCCTCTTTCAAGCGAATGTGGATTACATTGTGCAAGACAATCAAGTGGTCTTGATTGATGAGCATACCGGCCGCTCAATGCCGGGTCGCCGCCTTTCCGAAGGATTGCATCAGGCGTTAGAGGCCAAAGAGGGGGTGAATATTCAGAACGAAAGCCAGACACTGGCGTCGATCACCTTCCAGAACTATTTCCGCCTGTATTCCGGGTTGTCGGGTATGACCGGTACTGCGGATACTGAAGCATTTGAATTCCGTCAAATTTACGGTTTAGACGTCGTCGTAATCCCCACCAATAAGCCCATCCAGCGAAAGGATTTAAACGACCTAATTTTCTTAACTGTCGCTGAGAAGTACGATGCCATTGTGGAGGATGTGAAGTCCTGCATAGAAAAAAACGCTCCGGTTTTAGTAGGTACAGCCTCAATTGAAACATCAGAAATGATGTCGGCGCGCCTTAAGCAGGCAGGTATTCCCCACAAGGTGCTAAACGCAAAGTTTCACGAAAAAGAAGCTGAGATCATTGCACAAGCTGGACGCCCCGGCGCCGTCACCATCGCCACCAATATGGCTGGCCGAGGCACCGATATTGTACTGGGCGGCAACTGGGAAGCAGAGCTGGCAGCCTTAGATAATCCATCGGAAGATCTTGTTAACACGTTGAAGGCCGACTGGCAGAAGCGCCACGATCAAGTGATTGAGGCAGGTGGTCTGCATATTATTGGTACCGAGCGACATGAGTCCCGCCGTATTGATAATCAGCTCCGCGGCCGTGCTGGTCGTCAGGGCGATCCGGGCATGTCGCGCTTTTACCTATCCTTGGAAGATAGTTTGATGCGAATTTTTGCATCGGACCGCGTGCGAAACTTCATGAAAGCGCTGGGCATGGAAAAAGGTGAGGCCATTGAACACCGCATGGTGACCAATGCGATTGAGAAAGCGCAGCGCAAGGTTGAAGGGCGCAATTTTGATATTCGGAAACAATTGCTTGAATACGATGATATTGCCAACGACCAGCGACAAATTGTGTATCAACAGCGCAATGGGTTGTTAGAGGCCGATAATATTACCGATACCATAACCGCCATTCGTGGTGATGTTGTGAACGATATTATTGACGGATTTATCCCACCGCAAAGCATGGAAGAGCAGTGGGATATCGCTGGTTTAGAGTCTAACCTCGATGTTGAGCTGGGTTTAAAGTTGACCATCCAGCAATGGTTGGATGAAGATAAAAGCGTACATGAGGCCACCATACGTGAGCGTGTCTTAGAGGCAGCGCAAAAGGCATACGACGAAAAGTCTGCGCGAATTGGCGAGGTTATCAAAGATATTGAACGCCAAATCATGCTGCAAGTACTGGATATGCAGTGGAAGGAACACTTGGCGTCCATGGATCATCTTCGCCAAGGTATTGGGTTGCGTGCCTATGCGCAGCGCAATCCAAAGCAAGAATACAAACGTGAAGCCTTTGAATTGTTTCAGAGCATGCTCAACACGATTAAGCTGGAAGTCATCAAGATTCTCGCCCGTGTAGAGCCAATTACCCAGGAACAGATTGATGAAATGGAGCGTCGCCGTGCAGAGGCGCTGGCCAAGCAAAAGCTGCAATTGCAGCATGCTGAGATGAATGCAATGGGAGAAGCGCCGCAATCACCAGAGCAAGCGCAACCCTTTGTGAGGCCTGGTCAGAAAATTGGGCGAAATGATAACTGCCCATGCGGATCAGGAAAAAAATATAAGCAGTGTCATGGTAAGTTGACGTAACACTGCAAAGTGACAAAAAAGGCTGCCTAGTGCAGCCTTTTTTGTTGTAAGAAGTGCCTGTTGCCACTGGGATTGCCATAGAGTTACGGTACACTAAGTCCTTCTATTACTGTTTTCATGGGTGAGCGTTATGGCAATAGGTGAAGCAAGATTTCCCAAAATGTACTCGGTTCCTGGCTTTAAGTTGGGCGTCGCAAGTGCGGGTATAAAGCGCCCCGGTCGCCGTGATCTAGTGATTATGGAGGCCGCCCCTGAGTCAACCATAGCGGGTGTATTTACCACCAATGCATTTTGTGCGGCCCCTGTTACGCTGTGTAAGCAACGACTTGCTGAGGGTAATCCCCGCTATTTAGTAACCAATACCGGCAATGCCAATGCGTGTACTGGCCAAGCAGGGCTGGGTGATGCGGAAACCGTATGTAAGGCTGTTGCAGAATCGGTGGGCTGTGCGCCGAGTGATGTTTTGCCCTTTTCAACGGGCGTTATTGGCGAACCACTGCCGGTGCAAAAGATTTTAGCGGCTTTACCTACAGCGACAAGTGGCTTAGCTGAAGACCAGTGGGAAAATGCCGCCCATGGTATCTTGACGACCGATACTCGACCTAAAGGGGCCAGTGTTTCCTTTAGTTATTTAGGTGAAACCATTGTCGTCACAGGTATAGCCAAAGGATCGGGCATGATAAGGCCAAATATGGCAACCATGCTGGGCTATGTGGCCACCAATGCGCGCGTTGAAAAGCCGATATTGCAGGCACTATTGCGCGAAGCCACTGATCTCTCCTTTAATCGCATTACCGTAGACGGTGATACGTCTACAAATGATTCGGGCGTCTTAATTGCCACCGGACAGACGACTTTGCCAACTGTTTCTGATCAGGTCTGTGAGCTCTATCAATTATTGCGAACCGCCGTTATTGAGGTGCATCAATCGTTGGCAAAGGCGATTGTTGAAGACGGCGAAGGTGCAACGAAATTTGTAACAGTTGAAGTGACGGGCGCACGCGAACGTTCAGATGCAACTAAAATTGCCTACGCCGTTGCACACTCGCCGCTCATAAAAACGGCACTGTTTGCGAGCGATCCAAACTGGGGTCGCATCGTGGCTGCAATTGGCTATGCGGGTGTAGCTGATCTGGACGCCGAAAAAGTTAGGGTGCATTTGGGTGACGTACTAATTGTTGAATCTGGTGGTCGTGCGGCTGGATATACCGAGGCGCAAGGGCAGGCGGTTATGAACGAAGTGTATATTGAAATTAAGATTGATTTGGGAATGGGGCAAGCAAAAGATACCGTTTGGACCACAGATCTTTCCTATGACTATATAAAAATAAATGCAGATTACCGGAGCTAAGGTTTTGGCGAGTGTCATTCATGTTGCGGCGGCGGTTATTCGCGATTCACATGGACGTATTTTAATCGCTAAGCGGCCAGCGCATGTACATATGGGAAACCTGTGGGAGTTTCCCGGTGGCAAGTTAGAGGCTGGCGAATCGGCGCGCGATGCGCTGGTGCGGGAATTGCGTGAAGAGTTGGATATTGAAGTGACCGACGCTGAGCCACTCATTCAAATTCATCACGACTACACTGACAAATCGGTTCGATTGGATGTTTGGACCGTCAGCGAATTTACTGGCAATGCATCGGGGCGCGAGGGGCAGGAGGTTCGCTGGGTGGCGGCTGCAGAACTTATAAACTATTCATTCCCAGCGGCCAATTACCCGATCGTCAACGCGGCGATGCTGCCTGATCAATGCTTTATTACTGGCGGCGGTAATTCCGTAGATGAGTATATTGCGCGTATTGTGCGAGCGTCGGAGCTGGGTGCCAAGCTATTTATATTGCGACCGCTAGCAGTGTCCTGCAGAGTAGAGTTGATTCAGCAACGTCTTGACGAGCTCGAGATTCTAGATTCTGTGCATTTGCAGTGGCATTCGGACTGGTTCGAGGGCGACCTAGAGAGCGCGCTGGCATTTGCAGGGCGCAAGCCGCATTACGGAGTGCACTTTCAAGCGGCTTTCTTGAGCTCACTGCTAAATGCTAAGGCGGAGTTTCAAAAAGGCAGTTGGATCTCGGCATCTTGCCATGGCTCTGATGAAGTGCAAATGGCCGCCCGTTCGGGCTTAACCTTTGCGCTCTTATCACCCGTAAAGGCGACGAAGGAATACTTGCCGGAGCAATTGCTGGGGTGGTCTGGTTTCACTCAAATAGCTGAGCCTGCGGGATTACCGGTGTATGCGCTGGGTGGTTTGACTGCCAGTGATACAGCTCGCGCGAAGCGAGGCGGTGCTCAGGGTGTGGCTTTTGTTAAACACTGGTGGGCTTAGTATTCTGATTGCGTGTCTAGTGCAGCTTGCCTTCCAGATCATCACTCATGAGATCGTCAACAACAGGGTCGCCAGCAATGCGATGGGACTCAGTGGCCCAGTCGCCTAGATCAATAAGTCGGCAACGCTCTGAGCAAAAGGGGCGGGCAGGAAAGTCCTCGGTCCACAATACTTGTGATTTACAAATTGGGCAGGCTAAAGATGTCGGTTTTTTGGGAGTATCCATAGTGTTGAAGTGTGTTCTAGTGCAGTAATGGACCGTTAGCTTAATCGCCTTGGCCAGTGGCTACAAGTTGTGTATGTAACGCAGTCACTTCATTTAACAGCGCTTGCTCGCTGCCTTCATTGTCGAGCACGAAATTTGCTAGCTCCAGTTTTCGCTCTCTGGAAAGTTGGCTATCGATAATCGCTTCAATTTGGGCTTGGCTACTGTTGTCTCGAGCCATTGCCCGCTGCAGTTGCGTATTTCGCGCAACATCCACCAAGATCACCGCCTCTACGAGTTGATGTTGATTGGTTTCCAATAGGAGCGGGGATTCAAGCAGGCGGTAGGGCGCATCTGTCGGTTCAGAGAGCCGCGTTTGCGTTGCCGTGCGAATCAATGGGTGTAGCAGATTCTCGAGCCAAGATTTTTCTGCGGCGTTATTGAAAACGATGGCTCGCAATGCCTTTCGATCTAATTGGCCGTCGGGCAATAGGATATCAGCCCCAAAGTGGTCTGCAATGGAGGACAGTGCGAGGGTGTTCGGTGCCACAACATCGCGGGCAATTTGGTCGGCATCAATGACAGGGATGCCTAGATCTCGGAAAAATTTGGCGGCGGTGCTTTTCCCGCTGCCAATTCCACCAGTCAATCCGTAGACAGGTACATGATTGTTCATTCTACTGGCCGGAAATCCCCGAGGCCGCCAAATAATAGGCGGTAATTTGGTCGCCCCACATCATCGCAATCCAGCCGGCAATGGCGAGGTAAGGGCCGAAGGGTATTGGAATTTGTTTATCTTGGCCGCGGAGCATAATCATGCTGATACCGATTACAGCGCCTACTAGCGACGATAATAGAATAACCAGTGGCAGCGCCTGCCAGCCTAACCATGCGCCCAATGCCGCCAGGAGTTTAAAGTCGCCATAACCCATACCCTCCTTGCCTGTGACGAGTTTAAATAACCAGAACACAGACCAAAGCACACCGTAACCCAGTACGGCTCCCCAAAACGCGCTTTGAAAATCGGTAATCCAGCCAAAACTATTAATTATCAAGCCCGCCCAGAGCAGAGGCAGTGTGATGTCGTCCGGCAACAGCATGGTGTCGGCGTCAATCATCGTTAAGGTAATTAAGGCCCAGGTAAATGGCAGCATTACCAGCATTTCGAGGCTGGCGCCAAGGTGCCAGGCCACCGCAAGGCTCAGCAGCGCCGTAGTAAGCTCAATCAACGGATATCGAATGGATATTGGGTTTCTGCAAGCGTGGCATTTGCCGCCCAACACTAAGTAGCTAATGATAGGAACGTTATGCAGTGGGCTAATGGCCGCCTTGCATTGAGGGCAGTGAGAATTTGGAAATGCGAGATTGAAATCTTGAGGTTGTTCGGCAGGCTGGGTGCCCATCAATTCGCAACATTCCGCCTGCCAATTGCGTTTTAACAGCAGTGGCAAACGGTAAATTACCACATTTAGGAAGCTGCCAATCATCAGCCCCAAAACAGTGATGGCAGGAATATAGAGCCAAGGCTCTTGTAGTGCATTTAGAAAGTCGTTTTGTGGCATTAAACAACTTGTCCAATTTGGAAGATGGGAAGGTACATGGCAATCATCAAACCGCCAACCAATATGCCCAAAACAGCCATAATCATGGGCTCCAAAAGCGACGTTAAGTTGTCTACCATGTTGTCGACAGCGTCTTCGTAAAACTCGGCGACTTTGTCGAGCATGTCGTCCAGCGCGCCCGATTCTTCGCCGATTGCTGTCATTTGAATGAGCATTGCGGGAAACATTTTAGACGCGCGCAATGAAGTATTTAGCTGAATACCGGTGGATACTTCCTCACGAATTTTAAGTACAGATTCCTTGTAAAGAATGTTCCCTGTAGCACCAGATACCGATGTTAGTGCGTCGATTAACGGTACGCCGGCGGAAAATGTTGTGGAGAGAGTGCGCGCAAAACGGGCAATGATTGAGTTGTATAAAATTGCTCCCACAATAGGGAGTTTTAGTGACATTTTATCAACTTGATAAGCAACGGCCTCTGATCGAGCGATCGCTTCTTTAAAGAGAAAAACGGCTACCACCACGCAAATAACCATTATTAGCCACCACTCTTGAACCATTTCGGACAAATTGAGTACGAATAATGTGAAGGCAGGTAGATCGGCGCCAAATGAGCTAAACGTTTCGGCAAACTGCGGAACTACTTTTACCAGTAATATGCCGGTTACGATAAACGCAACGACAAGTACCGCAATAGGGTAGGTCATTGCTTTTTTGATTTTGGCTTTAATTTTTTCCGTCTTTTCTTTATACGTGGCAATGCGATCAAGCATTGTTTCTAGCGCACCGGACTGTTCGCCCGAATCGACAAGGTTACAAAATAGCTCATCGAAGTATTTTGGGTGCTTTGTGAGCGCAACTGCAAAGCCATTACCCGCGGCAACTTCCTCTCTGATGGCCAAAATTAGGTCTCTCAAAGCAGGATTTTCCTGCCCGTCCGCTACGATCTCAAAGCTTTGTACCAATGGCACACCGGCTTTCATCATGGTCGCCATTTGGCGAGTGAATATAGCAATATCTTGCGGGACAATTTTCTTCTTGCCGCCACCGAGTAAAGGCTTTGGTTTTTTTCTAACCGTTGTTGCTTTAATGCCCTGTTTGAGCAACTGTGCCTTTACTAGAGCAGCGCTGCTACCATCAACTTCGCCTGAAATTTTCTGCCCTTTCCTATCCGTTCCCTTATAAATGAAAACTGTAGGTTTAGTTTGTGCTGAGGCCTTTGCCGTTGCCATAGTGATTAGTCCTTGGTAACGCGGTTTGCTTCTTCCAGACTGGTAACACCCCAGGCTGCTTTACGAAGTGCTGAAATTCTTAAATTATTGAAGCCTTCTGCTTTGGCGGCTTTGGCAATATCAATAGAGTTGCCGCCCTCCATTATAATGCTGGAAATCTTTGGGGTTATGCGAACCACTTCATATACACCCACACGGCCCTTATACCCGTTGTTGCATTGGGCGCAGCCCACCGGGTGGTGAAGCTCAAATTCACTGCGTGGAATGCCGATTTCGTCAAAGCCTTCTTCAGTTAATATTTCATCGGGAATATCGGTTGCGGGCTTCTTGCAGTTACTGCATAGCCGACGTGCCAGTCGTTGAGCAATAATAATGCTCACCGTGGTGGCCACGTTAAAAGCTGGCACGCCCATGTTTAAAAGGCGTGTCAGGGTTTCTGGCGCACTGTTTGTATGCAAAGTGGACAGTACCAAGTGGCCGGTTTGAGCCGCTTTGATACCGATTTCGGCCGTTTCCAAATCTCGAATTTCACCGACCATTACAACATCCGGATCTTGACGCAGAAATGAGCGCAATGCCTCGGCAAACGTTAGGCCTACCTTGGTATTCATTTGAACCTGATTAATGCCTTCTAGGTTGATTTCTACGGGGTCTTCCGCCGTACTAATGTTAATCTCTGGGGTATTTAAGATATTTAGGCCGGTGTAAAGGGAAACCGTTTTTCCGGAGCCCGTGGGCCCTGTCACCAAAATCATGCCTTGTGGCTGCGCCAGCGCATCCATGAAGATCTTTTTCTGTGCATCTTCGTATCCGAGGGCATCGATACCCAGTTTCGCAGACGAAGGATCAAGAATACGCAATACAATTTTCTCTCCGAATAGCGTTGGCAGCGTATTCACACGGAAATCGATTGCGCGGCTTTTGGAGATTTTCATCTTGATGCGGCCATCCTGTGGCACGCGTCTTTCGGATATATCCATTTGAGACATGACTTTTAGGCGTGCGGCCAGTCGGGTGGATAGGTTGACTGGAGGTCGTGCCACTTCCTGAAGTATGCCGTCGGTACGAAACCGGACGCGATAGGCTTTCTCGTAGGGCTCAAAGTGGATGTCAGATGCTCCGCCTTTAATGGCATCAAGTAAAACTTTATTTATGAATTTAACGATCGGGGCTTCATCGGCTTCTTTTCCGGAGCCGTCGTCCTTTGCTCCATCCTCATCGACTGCCTGAATGTCAAGATCTTCTAACGCTTCATCATCTAGGTCGCCGAGAGCATCGCCAATGGACTCTTCCTGAGCGTTTAAAAATTTATCGATGGCAATGCTGAGCTTGTCGCCGTGGACAAGTATGGCCTCAGTGCTACAGCCAGACTGGAATTTTATTTCATCTAAGGCATGTAGATTAGTGGGATCCGCCATTGCCACAAAAAGTCTATTACCCCTGCGGTACAAGGGCAGCGCTTGATGTTTATTGATTAGTTTGCGGTCTATGGAGTCTTGAGGGATAGACTCAACATTTAGGCTTGCCAAGTCAAACAGTGGGGTACCAAACTCTTCAGACGCAGCATTAGCAATCGCGTCTGCATCTACAGTTCCCCCGGCAATCAAATATTGTACCAGTGGCTTTTTTTCCTTGGCGGCTTGGCCAATGGCGTTTTTCGCCAAGTCCTCCGTAAGGAGCCCATCTTTGACTAGCCTTCTTGCGAGGCCACTAATCTGGGGTGAGGGTGCATTCATGGATTTGGATCGCCCTAGAAATGACTTAACTGTGAAGTGAACTTTGGCTTATAAGTGACTGTAAAACAAGCCTATTCCTATTTCTGATGCTTTAATTTACATCTGATCCTACATTATAGGTGGCGTCACAGATACTGCAGCGACAAAAATTGTCACTTTTTGACTCTGCAGAGCATCTGTGGCGTTGATATGCTATGTCCCCGGCACCAAGCTAGGTTGGCTTTTTGTAGGTTTAAGCTAGTATTGCTAAAGGTTTGCTACGTATTGCTTAAATGCTGGCATGCTCATTGCTAGAGTATTTATACCTTTTCCCGTATACAAGTCTGTGGAGACATTTTATGAAAAGCGTACAAAAAGGTTTTACCTTGATTGAATTGATGATCGTGGTTGCGATTATCGGTATTTTGGCTGCGGTTGCACTGCCTGCATACCAGGATTACACCATTCGTGCAAAGATGTCAGAAGTCATTGGTATGGCTGCTGCAGCTAAGACCACTGTGTCTGAGTACTATGTATCCATGGGTAGCATGCCCGCTACTGCAGGCCCTGCAGGTGTTAACACTGCGACGGCCCAAAGCACTTACGTGAGCGCAATTACATACACTGGTACCACGACTGTGGGCACCATTACTTACACAATTACCAATTTAGACCCAGCAACAGGTAACTTGGTGTTTGTGGGTACTGGTTCTGCGAATGGCGTTCAGTGGGCGTGTAATACTGCAGCGACTACCATCCCTGACAAGTACCTGCCTGCTAACTGCCGTTAGTAGTTAAGTCTTGTAGTTCTTAAGGCCTCCCATTGGAGGCCTTTCTATTTTGTGGGGTGAGATTTGCAAAAACAATCAGCCGAAATCACAGTATTTGTGGTGCTTGCAACAGTATTAATAGCAGTAACCTCGTGTTACTGGTTTGGTTTAAGCGGCCCATTTTTGCTGGATGACTATCATAATCTTGAGCCCATGGCTGTCTATGGCGGCGTGGAATCAATGCAGGACGCGTTACGGTATATCTTTGGGCAGGATGGATTGCAGTGGGAGCGATCATTTGCCCGCGCAACTTTTCTGCTCAGCGATCAATATTGGCCGTCCTCTCCTTATGGTTACAAGTTGGTAAATCTCGCGCTGCATATAGTGTCCGCGCTGTTACTATTTTGCGTAATTTTTGTATTTCTCGGTCGTACTTCAAGTGCGCTGGTGAAGGCTGGCGGTGTGAGCATTTTATGGGCTCTCTTGCCGATGCATGTGACCACCGTGCTTTATGTGGTTCAGCGTATGACGATCCTAGTGGCGCTACTATCGCTCTTGGCACTCTATTTTCTGCTTATTGCGGCATCAGCTAGACGTGTTTTTACTCGCTACTGCTGTTTGGGCCTAGGCGTTATTGCATCAATCTTGGCGCTATGTGCCAAAGAGAACGCTGCAGTGCTTTTGCTTTTGGTGCCTTTGATTTACTTTTATAGAGAGAGTGCGACTAATTTTATTGCACGCTGGCAGAGTGGGTTTATAGCTATATTGCCGCTGCTATTTGTCGCCTTAATGGTAGTGACAGCTTGGGTAACGTGGGGGCAATACGAGGGGCGAGAGTTTAGTGGCCTGGATCGTTTGCTGTCGCAGGGCCCAATTTTATTCTTCTATGTGTTCCAAACCTTTTGGGTGTTTGATAGCTACACGTTATTTCATGATGGCGACTGGGTGGCTAGTTTGCCGTGGTATATCGGTGCGATAGCTTGGATTCTGCATGCGTGGGTGGTTAAGCTTTCTTTGGATAAGCTGTCTAAAGGCAATTTGTTGGCCGTTGGCATATTATGGTTTTACGCTGGGCACGCAGTAGAATCGACAATAATACCTTTAGAGTTGATGTTTGAGCACAGAAATTATTTGCCTGCTGTTGGCATAGTGATGTGCTGTGTCCATGTAATAACTGTGTGCTATGCAAAAATTAGATCCAAGGGGTTCAGTGCTTTAGTTGCACTTGCCATGCCGTTAGTGGGCGGCCTGATAGCCATTCTTGCTTTAATCTACCAGTGCGCGATTTGGTCAGACTATCGTGTGCTGAGTTCTAAGTGGGCCGCCGACCATCCCAACTCTATTAGGGCTCAATCCTATTTCGTTGCCATGCTAGATGAAAATGGATTGACGCCTATGGCGTATGACAAGTTGGAAGAGGTTATAGCGCGCAATAAAGAGCCATCACTCCTAATGCGGCGATACTATTTTGGGTGCAAGTTGTCTTTAAACAATAATTCACTAGATTTAAAAGTTTTAAGTGCTATGAATTTTACAACGGGAGTGCTTTTTGAAACTAAAAGGATTTTAGAGTCGGGAGACCCGTGTTTGATGAGCGGAATACCCGGTGGATACAGTGCTCTAATCAAGACTGTGGAAGGTATGCCATTGTTGGCGGGCAGAAAAAACTACTACGCCAGCTTTAACGATATCGCGGCATCAGCATTCATTAAACATGGGAATTACAGCGCAGCGGTGCGCGCGCGAGAGGCGGCCTGGCAGTTGCAGCCAAGTGTGCCTACCGCGCTAAAGCTGGCAGAGCTTTTCATATTGGGTGGTGACCCCGATAATGCTTCGATTTATTTAAATGCGGCGGTAGATTTAGATCGCGCGAGATGGTTTTCTGACGATGATACGCGCCAGAGTATCGTGCGATTGGTGGAGCTACTTAGCACCCAGAAAGGAGTAAATTAAACTAATGATTTTCTCTATTGTGATTCCTGCTAAAAATGAAGAGGCGGGTTTGGCCATTGTTTTACCAAAGCTGAAATCCCTGGCGCCTTTGGAAATTATTGTTGTCAACGATGGGTCTACAGACAATACGTCAAAGATATGCAAGGAAAATGGTGTTATAGAGCTTAAACACCCATATTCCAAGGGAAACGGTGCGGCCATTAAATCTGGTTTGAGGGCCGCCAGTGCAGATTATGTGTTATTTATGGATGCCGATGCCCAGCACGATGTCTCCAACGTTACTAGAGTTCTGGATGCTTATCGGTCAGGCGATGACATGGTGGTTGGTGCTCGGTCTTTCAAGCATCAGGCGAGTGTGGGCAGGGGGGTTGCTAATGGTTTTTATAATTGGTTCGCAAGTACAATAGTTGGCCATAAAGTGCAGGATCTAACATCTGGGTTGCGCCTAGTCGACCGGAAAAAAATGCTGGAATTCATCCACCTTTTGCCGAATGGCTTTTCGTATCCAACGACTATCACGATGGCATTTTTTAGAGCAGGTTATTCCGTCAAGTATGTCCCTGTTGAGGTTTTTGAGAGGAAAGGAAAAAGCCATTTGAGACCATTTTCAGATGGCGTCAGATTTTTGTTGATTATATTCAAAGTTGCAAGCCTGTACTCCCCACTTAAAATATATTTTCCGGCTAGCTTGCTTATGTTTTTAATGGGGGCGGGTTACTATCTTTATACGTATTTGTTGGAGCAGCGATTTACGAATATGGGAATGTTGCTTTTCTCTACTTCGATAATAGTTTTTTTCATCGGGCTTGTATCTGAGCAAATTACAGCTCTAAATTATCAGCGGCGAGGTTAAATTAAAGGGTGAGGAGACGTGACAGCAAGTTGGTGAACTATTATAAGTTGATAAAAGGGGTCAGCTCCCCTGCGCCAAGATACTTGCTTCGGCTTGCGGCACTTGTTGATTTAGGGTTGCTTGATGTCGGCAGTACGCGGTTTCAGTTAGCTGAAATTGGGCCCGGTTCCGGTGATGTGTGCGAGTATTATTTGGCGCAAGATGAGTGTGCTAAGGTTTTTGCAGTTGAATTTTCTGAGCAGGCTGCGAAAGGGTTAGTGCAACGATTTTCTGATCATTCAAAGTTCACGCTGTATCAGGATGATGTATTCAGTATCCCGGATGAGTATGTGTTTGATGTGGTGTTGGCCTTTGAGGTCTTTGAGCACATTGAGGCTGATAGAAAGGCGTTTTTGAAAGTTTTTGATATGCTAGCGGGTGGGGGACGATTGATTCTGTCTGTGCCAGCTTATATGAAAAAATGGCAGGCGCAGGATGTGTATTCCGGTCATGTTCGGCGCTACGAAAAATCAGAAATAATAGAAAAGCTGCAAGGCGCCGGCTTTGTCGACGTGCAAGTCTATGATTATGGATTTCCGCTAACGGCCATCATGTACCCATTTCGAGAGTTTTTTTACCGCAAAGATGAATCGGTAAGCAATGAAGTAAAATCAAAAAGAAGTGGGGTGGATCGGCCGCTGATATCAAGGGTTTTCTTTATATTCATGGTGCCGATTGTTTGTGCATTCGCATTTGTACAAAGATTTTTTTATCGCTCAGAGTATGGGGATGGCTTCATTGTTTGCGCCAAAAAATAGTGTTGCATTGTTGTTGGTGGGAGAAGATGAGGAAGCCTACCCCAACAGTGTAATCAAGGTGCGTGGTTTGCATCGCTGTTTTGAGGGTCGGTCTAGGCTTTATGTTGTTGGGGTGGACTGGAGGTCTTTGGGAGGTTTTAGAAAAAAATATTACACGCTTCTTTTGTGTATTTTAAAGTCTTTCCTCACAGCTATAAAAATTATTTTGGGGCGACATAAAGTCGTGTATATCTCATACCCAGGATATTTTGTCGCTTTTTTTCTTTGTTTGTGTCCAAGAGTTTTTCGGCCGGTACTGGTGCTCGATTACTTTTTGAGTATATATGACACGGTTGTAGTAGATAGAGAGTTGGTGTCCTCGCGATTCTTGCAGAAAATAATAAAAGCTTTTGATAGGTGCTTGCTGCTCAATGCGCGATTGGCAGTGGTAGATACTGCCGAGAATGCAGATTATTACGCAGCTCTTTTTGGGGTGAGCCCTGGAAAATTTATAATTTCCAATCTTGCCATCTCATCAGTAAAGTTGGTGGAGCCAAGGTGTCAGGCGGCGCCGAACGAGAGGTTTCAATGTCTTTTTGTTGGAACAATGGTGCCGCTTCAGGGAGTGCAGGTTATCGTCGAAGCGAGTCGAATTTTGTCTAACCTAGATCAGCAAGTGCAATTTTTGGTGGTGGGGGATGGGCAGGATGGTCATTGGCTTAACGATGCACCGTCAAATGTTTCGTGGAGATCAAGTTGGGCGAATTCTTTACAGTTGGCGGAATACATGTCTGAAGCTGATTTGTGCTTGGGGATATTTGGTTCGGGCAATAAAGCCGCAAGAGTGTGGCCGCTGAAAAACTATATGTATATGGCAGCGGGTAAGGCTTTTCTAACTGTAGATTCGCCATGTGCGAGAACAATCTTAGGAGAAGCGGATGTTATGGGTCAATATTTGGTGCCTGCCGGAGATCCTGAGGCGTTAGCTGCAAGAATACTAGCTTTAAAAAATAACCCCAAATTGGTTAATAGTATGGAGATGGCATCAAGAAGAATATATGACACGCAAATGCAAAATCAACATTCGATTTCTGCGCTATATGCTGAGCTTAATAAGTACCTAGATAGCTAGTTTTTTTCTTACAGAGTAGTAGCTGTAGAGCGACGTTAATGTAAGAAGCGTAATAATTCTAAGTGTGAATGCCAGTGTAATGGCATGGGCTATTGTGAGTCCGTGATTCTCGAGATGGTAGATGTAAAGAACCTCATTGACACCTATTCCTTGTATTGATATCGGAAGGAGCGCGCTCAGGTGTACGGTGATAATGCTCGCAAGCGTAGGCAGGGTAGGTATGTCAAGATTCATGGATTTTAATAGAAGTAACGTGCCGGCTAGGGTGAATCCTAGGCGTAGTATTTTAATCCCAATTGCAGCGGTCAGCTTTGTGTTTGGTGTCTTGTCGAGTGAGGCAAGCTTTTTTTGCAGAAATGTTAATAGTGTTTGTGCTGCCGGTGCTGAGGATTTTCGCTGACTAAAGTAGGTCAGGGTGAAATGGAGGAGTGCGGTGCATATGAGTATCAAAAGGCAGGTGGTTGCAAGTGTCAGATTGTCCAGCAGTAAGAATGTGATTGTACCGCAGCCACCAAACACACTAACTGTCAGTAATTTGTCCTTGATGACGGATGCTGTGGCTTGTGTTTTTGAAGTGATTTTTGAGAGCATGAGTGCAATCGAAAAGTCGCCAACTCGCCCTGGTAGCGCCAGTCCAATCAAGTTGGATAAATAAAATGCGCTGTAGAATGTCAGCCTATTATTTGGTGAGACTTCACTGTTGGGGGTTAGCTTTAGCAGAGACATTGCGCCTAGAACCATGCTGCCGTGAATAAAAAGATAGCCTAGTAGAAAATATTTGATGTCCAGTGATGTAAAAATCGATCTATAATTTTCAAGCTCTGTTTGGCTTAATAGGAAAGCAATTAGAAATAAAGACGCTGCAGATTTTAGATAGAGTGAAGCGTTTTTTTTGTTCAATGTTCCACTCTCATGGAAAGATCCACAGCGCGGCAATTTTTAGTAAAGGCGCCGATGGAGATGTAGTCGATGCCTGATTTGGCGTGATGCTCTAAATTTTTAAGTGAAATCGATCCTGATGCTTCGATCTTGGCTGGTTTTCCGATTTGGCGATTCAGGGCTATCGCCTTCAAAGTGTCGTCTCCCGTAAATTCATCCAGCATAATAATATCTGCACCTGCATTAAGTGCAGTGCTGAATTCTTCAAGGTTTTCTACCTCTACTTCAACAGGTTTTCCTGGCGCAATTTGGCGTGCAGCGGCAATTGCTTGTTGAATCCCGCCGCAGGCCATAATGTGATTTTCTTTAATGAGAAACGCGTCGTATAGGCCGATGCGGTGGTTGTAGCAGCCACCGCAGGTGACCGCGTATTTTTGGGCGGTGCGTAGGCCGGGGATGGTTTTGCGGGTATCGAGTAGCTTGACGCCTGTGCCTGCGACCAGATCGGCGTACTCCCTGCATTTGGTGGCCACGCCAGATAACAATTGTAAAAAATTGAGGGCGCTGCGCTCGCCGGTCATCAGGGCGCGGGCATTGCCGGACAATTCGAACAGTAGGTCGTTGGCGCTGGCACGATCGCCGTCCTGAACGTGCCAACTTACCTGAACGCTGGGATCGAGCTGTCGAAACACTTCATTGACCCATTCGGCGCCCGCCACGACGCAATCTTCGCGAGTGATGATGCGCGCGCGTGCCGTTTGATCAGCAGGAATTAGCTGGGCGGTAATGTCGCCGGTGCCGATATCTTCTGCGAGTGCTTGGCGCACGGATTCGATGCGGTCTTGGGCGATTTGTTGAGCGAGTTGTTCGGGAATGATCATAGCGGCCTACCAGTTATCTGGGCGCATTGTACCAGCATCTTTCACTGCGGTGTCAGTGAGGCTAGTGGTGTTGAATGAGGGTGAGGGTATCGCCTTTTTGGCGGATTTCCAGTTGCTTTAGCGCGCTCATGCCAAGTAGAACCTCATTGCCGGTCATGCCGGGGTTTAGGGCGCCTCTGAGATTTTCCAGCGTGATATCACCGAGTGAAAGCTGTGCAATGTTGGTGGCGTAGACGGTGATGTTGCCATTGGCTGTCTGCGATGTCATGGGGCTGCCTCGCTGCAGCCCTAAGGCGGGCGCGAGGTGTGCCGGAACAGAGACGTGCGTTGCTCCGGTGTCCAGTAGAAAAACAACCGATTGGCCGTTGATGCTGCCATTGGCGATATAGTGATGTTGCCGGTTGGCTTGCAGGATAACCTGGGTGCTTGTCAGCGAGCGTTGGCTATTCGGGTCTTGGTTGGGGTTTATCTGGAGGCTCTCCCAGCGGCCGAAAATAAGGGTCAATAGGCCTAGCGCCACAACCCAACAGAGGGTCAGCATGGTGCGGCCCATGGGTGCAGTTGAAGAATAGGGCATGGTGGCTGTATTTCCTGACGTTATAGCCCAGAGGTAGCTTGATCCACTTCCACTAGGGACTTTAGTTCTGATAATAGCGAATACTTATAACACGATGTGATGGATTTCTCGAAGTCGGCAGTCGCCACTAGGTAAGTTGCTAGGGTTGATTATACTAGGATTCCGCTGAATTTCGGATTCAGCAAGTTCACAGCGCCATCCATAGTGGAGTGCAACCATGTCGACGGGACCCCAAGGGGCAAATGTAGTGCCGTTAAAGCCAGATTCCAAAGCGGACGCCAAGCGCTTAGATCGCGCCTTGTTGGCTCGTCTGCCGGCACCGGTGCACGCCGTTCAGCTGAAGGGGAAGCAGGTGATTGCGGGCCTGCTGCGAACCCTGTTCGACAAGGCCGATGACTCATTGTTTGAGCTTGCCGATCGCGCGGTCAACAACCAAGATCAAAACCTTTTCTTCGAATCTATGCGTGAAGTTCGGCTCAAGCGCCGCACCGTGGAGACGGGTTTTGCCGACCATATTGATGCCGCTTTTGCGCGTTTAGCGTCCTCTGACGCGCCGCGCGCTGAGCAGGACGATATCTATGCTGGTGAACTGTCTATCGACAGTCTTTCGCTTGTGCAGA
Organism: Simiduia aestuariiviva; assembly: GCF_014192475.1. Taxonomy (GTDB): domain Bacteria; phylum Pseudomonadota; class Gammaproteobacteria; order Pseudomonadales; family Cellvibrionaceae; genus Simiduia; species Simiduia aestuariiviva. The sequence continues at coordinate 333,953 of NZ_JACHXZ010000003.1, read as the reverse complement.
ACGACGAATTGGAAGAGTTGGTGGCGACGGATTCAATGATCCAAAAAGCCAACGAGCGTTTTGCCGAGCCAATTCAACATGTGGCTATTCGGCTGGACAGCCTAGTGCCGGTGAAGGTGTACCAAAAAAACAATCCGCTTGGTCCTGATACGCTGTGTGAAGGTTTTGTGGCGGCTACTGGCTGCATGACGCTGGACATTAAAGCGCGACTCGTATTGTTTAAATTGTTTGATCGTTTAGTCGTGACGCAACTTGGTAAGTTGTATGAGGACGTTAACAAAACCTTGATCGAACACAATGTACTGCCTTCCTTAAAAGGTCCACAACGCCCACAACGGCAAGCCCGAGCGCCTGCCGTTGCAAGCTCAAAGGCGGGTGGCGTGGCAGCGTCTGGTGCAGACAATCGCACGCAGGATGCCGGTGGTGGCGAGAGTGAAGTGCTATCGACGCTGCAACAATTACTTGCCGAGCAGCGCGGCGAGCAGAGCGCAAATGGCGATCTGCTCGGCACCGATTTTTCCGGTGATACTATCGGCACTACTGACGTCATGCGCTTGTTGTCTCAATTACAGCATCGCGAATTACCCAGTGGGCAAAGTAATATCAAATCTGTGCTCGACCACGTTTTACGCGCACGTGATGACGGTAAAAAACTGGGCCAACTGGACGACGACATCATCAACCTTGTCAACATGATGTTTGAGTTCATTCTCGACGATCGCAATCTAGCTGCGCCTATGAAAGCATTGCTGGGGCGCTTGCAAATCCCTTTGTTGAAAGTTGCCATTGCTGATAAAACGTTTTTTAGCAAGGGCGGACACCCTGCACGGCGGCTACTTAACGAACTCGCTACGGCCGCTTTGGGTTGGCAGGGCGATGGCGGTGAAAAAGATACACTGTTTAAGAAAATCGACGGCATTGTTCAGAAGCTAATCACAGACTTTGATAGCGACGTGTCGATTTTTGGCGAAATGCTCACCGATTTTGTCTCCTTTATTGAAAAAGAAAAACGAAGAGCGTCCATTTTAGAGCAGCGCACATTAGATGCTGAAGATGGCAAGGCCAAGTCTGAGCGGGCGAGGGCGTTGGTTAATCAAAGTATTTTGACTTTAATTGACGGTAGGAATTTACCCGCACCGGTGTTGACCTTGCTGCAGGAAGCTTGGGGTAACGTGCTATTTTTGATTTGTCTAAAGCATGATACCGACAGCGATGAATGGAAGGAGGCTTTGCAGACCGCCGCTGACTTGGTGTGGAGCGTGTGCGCAACCTTAGACAAGGAGGCGCGCGCACGCATGTTGCAGTTGGTGCCTGACTTGCTAAAACGATTGCGCACGGGGCTTGAGAGCGTCTCCTATAACCCATTCGAAATGACGCAACTGTTTAAGCAATTGCAGGCGGTACATCTACAGCGGTTAAAGGCGCCGGTTGTTGTGCCCACTGTCAAAGATGCACCTGCGGCCAATGAAACGCCTGCAGCGGCTATTGAAGAGTCTGTACCACAGGCGACTGAGGCCCTGACTTCCACTGCGGCCGACGAGCCGCGTGCGGTAGATCCAACACCTCAGGCTATGGTGGAAACGGTGATTGCTGCACTGCCGGAAGAACCTAGCGCGGAACCAACCGCGCAGGCAGACAATCCCTTTCTTGCCCAGGTGGCGCGCATGTCTCCAGGTTGCTGGTTTGAGCATCACGATGAAGGGCAGCAGTATCGGTGTCGACTGGCGGCCATCATCAAAGCGACGGGCAAATATATCTTTGTTAATCGCTCGGGTATGAAGGTTGCGGAAAAGACCGCCGCTGAATTTGCCGACGCCCTGCGCGATGGAAAATTGCAGTCGCTCGACGATGGTATGTTATTCGATCGCGCGCTCGAAGCGGTAATCGGCAATCTGCGTTCAACTCGTGGTCGTTAAAGGCCGCGTTTCTTAATATACTCTCCTGCTTGGGCCCCAAGATATACTGCTTGGGGCGCGGTTTGTTCGAGCAGGAACGCCTTCGATGCACACAGACTCATCACCCGATGTTTGGCTGTCTTCTGCCAGACGCTGCCCCTCGCCTAATTTTAATGAGCGACCTGCGGGCGCGGACATCTCATTGTTAGTCATTCACAATATTAGTTTGCCGCCGGGACAATTTGGTGGGGACGCCGTGGAGCAATTGTTCTGTAATGCCCTCGATTGCTCTGCGCATCCCTATTATCAGAAGCTCAAAGGTTTACGGGTTTCGTCCCATCTGTACATACGAAGGTCGGGCGAGTTAGTGCAATTTGTACCGCTCAACCTACGGGCGTGGCACGCGGGTGAGTCGTCCTTTGAGGGCCGGCCAAATTGTAATGATTATGCGATCGGTATTGAGCTGGAGGGTACCGATGAAACCCCCTATAGTCAGTCACAATACGATGTTTTGGCGGTTGTGACGAAGGAGCTCTTACGGAGGTACCCCATGCTTATGCCTGAGCGTATCGTGGGCCATTCTGATATCGCGCCAGAGCGAAAAACTGACCCTGGGCAAGCCTTTGACTGGGCTTACTACACATCCTTATTGGGGGCATAGCAATGGGTTTTCTCAGTCTTTTGTGTGTGTTGCTGTTGGTGCAGCTGTGGGGCTCGGGTGGGCCGCTGCAGCAGGACGGCTTATTTGTAAGTGGAACCAAACGTGTGGCCAATTGGGGCGGGGCGTTGGTGCAACTGCTGTTACTGGTGTTTTTGCCCGTAGTTATCCTGTTTGGCGTGTGCCTAGTGTTGCAGTACCAATTGTCATCGCACTTGCTATTGGTGATTAATATCCCTGTGTTGCTGTACGCGCTCGGGCGTGGTCGGCTCGATGCTCTGGTGCAGAATTACCGCGATGCTTGGCAGGATCAAGACAAGGCCGCCGCCTGCGAAGCGGTGGACGCGTTGCGTTTGGATGGTGAGGCCTCCTGTCAAACCGATGGTCGCTGGGAGGGCGTGCATGCTGAGGCTTTCCAAGCCGTGAGCTACCGTGGCTTTGAGCGGATGTTCGCAGTGCTTTTTTGGTTTGCAGTACTCGGTGCGCCGGGGGCGCTGTTATATCGACTGGCGGCACAGGCAGCCCGTGCGCCTGAACTCGCCAGTGAGACCCGTGGGCTGAGTCATCGCCTGCTGTGGATCTTAGAGTGGCCGGTGGCGCGCTTGTATTACCTATCGGTGGCCGTAGTGGGGGATTTTGTGGCCAGCGCCGAGCGCTGGCGAGTGCTTGGGCTCTGTATGAAAAGCCCGACGCCCATGGTAGTGGAGGCCTTTAATCGCGGCGCCTTGAGTCTGGACGGTGCGCTAATTCGCGAGGTGGCAGCCGGTGATGCCGCGGCCTTAAAAGAGATTGATCAGTTGGTCAGTTTAATGGGGCGCGCGTTGATATTGTGGGTTTGTGCTGCCGCCCTTATCGCTCTGTTAGTGGGGGGCTGATATCCGTTCGCTCGTCAGCTGCCAAGCCAATGAGGCCCGTGAGGTTAAACGGGTCGCGTTGCTCCAGCGCAAGGGATGCATCGGACGAGTTATTTAAATAGGGGCTTCTTGGGAGCCCCGTCATTATATAGTCGCCCAGAGCATTTCCAGTTTGGACAATATATTGACTGTGGTTGCGGCTCGCGCTGCGCGCTAAGGCATCGATATCTTCCCTCGGTAATCCAAAGGTTGTCTCCAGCGTGGGCAGTGCGACGTCATACATGCCCATGTACGCACAAATGGCGGCAGTTATCCCCGCCAGCTCTGTACGCCTACGCCGCATGCGTGTTTGCTGCAATTGGGTGAGCGTAACCCCGTAGGTTTCGAGCACCTGATCAATGACGGTGTTGGCGTTGCAGCGTTGCGTACAGTGTGCAGCCCCAATTGTTTCCGCAAGCGCTTGACTGGGCGCTTGTGACTTGTCTAGAAATGCACTGTAGGCGCGGGTGCGACCGTGCTGGCCAACATTTAATGCGCGCCAAACACTTTCGCTTGCTAGCCACGGTGAGATGGCCTGCGAATGCGCATAGTGAGCGTGGCTGCACCATGGGTATACGTCGGCATTGGCCACTAGGCCGAAGGTCACAGCGAGTTGGTGTACATGGAGGAGCTGAGGTAATAGTTGCTGGGCGGGCAGAGACCGATACTCACACTGGTCCAGCAAGGGGTGATCTGCCTCGCCGGTGAGGGCCTGCAACAGCGAGTTCATTAGGTTTTTCGCACTCGCCGCATCGCCTGCCACCAACAGGTGAACTTCGTGTTCAAAGAGTGCATAGGCCAAAACGGGGTATTTAAGGGCCAGTGGAGCAAGTGCTGATAAGCAGCTGCGGTAGTCCGCTGCGCCGCTAAACAGTGCATCTGAGTAGTGCAGCTGGAGGTAGGTAAGCTTTTGATTGTTATCCATTACAGGGTCTCCGCCTTAACCCTAAAAATAGCTCAGATTGCGATGATCGCAAGTGAGCCGCACCAAGCTTCTGGTATTATCGCGCCCTTCAATCCCGTGGAGCCCAAATACTATGCCTTCTTTTGATATTGTGTCTGATGTCGACAAGCAAGTACTCACTAACTGTGTAGATCAGTCTAGCCGGATTATTACTACCCGTTTCGATTTTAAAGGTGTGGACGCTAAATTCGAACGCCAAGATTATGTGGTTACCTTGGTGGCCGAGGCGGAGTTTCAGGTACAGCAAATGCTCGACATTTTTCAGGGCGCGCTACACAAAGCTGGGGTCGATATTGCCTGTCTGGAGGTGGGCGCCCCCACCATGAGCGGCAAGTTGACGCGTATGCCGGTGACCGTGCGCACTGGGCTTGAAACTGAGTTGGCGAAAAAGATCGTCAAAATGATCAAGGATAAGAAGCTGAAAGTGCAGGCGCAAATACAAGGAGATCAAGTGCGCGTAACCGGCAAAAAGCGAGACGATTTACAATCGGTCATTGCGATGCTGCGCACGGCAGATATCGAAATGCCTCTGCAATACGATAATTTCCGCGACTAAAATAGTGGCGCATTAAGGTTGCCAGCGAAACAGCTTTGCGGAGCAGGCCAGTAGTACCGCCGACATAACCAGTAGTGCCACTATGTGATCGCTGACCTGCCAGAGGTTAGCGCCGTCCACCATGATCGCCCGCGCCGCCTTAACCATGTGGGTGAGCGGGCTAAAATTGGACACCTGAATTAGCCAATTGGGGGCACCATCGAGCGAAAACCAAACTTCGGAGACCATTAATAGCGGGAAGCTTATAAAGTTGAGCAAGCCATTGGCGAACTCTTCGCTGGTGATGCGGGCGGCCACCACTAGACCCAAGGCGAGCATACTTAGATTGCCTACGATGGCCACGATCAGTAAATCCACATAGCTGCCGAGCATCATAAAATCTAAAAAGGCGTCGCAAGCGAGATAGACGATGCTGCTCACCAGTAACATGATCACCATGCGCGAGATCAATTGGGCGCCTAAAAATTCTAGGGGTCGGGTGGGGGTGGCCTGCAGGCGTTTGAGTACGCCGTTTTTACGATACCGGACGATGACATAGCCGATGCCCCACAGCCCGGAAAACATCAGATTCATGCCGAGTATTCCCGGCACTACCCAGTCCACATAGCGCACCGCTCGACCAGCGACTTCATTGCGGGTTAACGGTTGTGTGAGCAGCGCTTCAAGTACTTTGCCTTTTTGGCTATTGGGATTAATCCAATAATTCGGCGGTGCTACCAGCATGTCGAGCTGGTGGTGGGCCACGCGCAATTGCCCGTATTTAGTGTCGTCAATGGCAATGGATTGCACCAAGTCGGGATCGAAAAAGCGCTCGGGTGCGGTGTCAATGAGCCCCACTTTAAACATCGGTTGGCCGCCAGCACTGAAGGCGAGCGCCACTAGGCCAATAATGAGTGGCGGCATGATAAAGGACCACACGAGCGAACTTCTATCGCGGTAGTACTCTTTATTGCGTGCGATGAACAGTGTGAGTAATCGTTTCATAGGTTTACTCGCGCAGGCTGTGCCCGGTCAACTTTAAAAATAAATCGTCCAGTGTGGGCGGGCGAATTTGTAGGCTGGTTAGACACACATCGGCAGCCATCAGGTCAGCGAGGGTTTGCTGTACGTCATTTGACGCCAGTTGCCATTGGTCGCGCACGCGCTCGGCTTGAAATCGCGTGGCCAGATCAGAGTTCAAAGCACCGGCTTGCAAGCACACAAAGACTTCATCAAAGTGCTGGTTGAGCAGTGCATCGGGCGTGCCCTGCGCAATGATTTTCCCGCGATCCATGATGACTAATTGATCACAAAGGTGCTGGGCCTCATCCATGTAGTGCGTGGTCAGTACAATGGTTTTGCCCTGTGCCTTAATGGTTCCAACCAACTCCCAAAAATTGTGTCGTGACTGAGGATCGAGTCCAGTGGTGGGTTCGTCGAGAAACACCAGTTCTGGGTCGTTAATTAACGCCAGCGCTAGGAGTAATCGCTGGCGTTGACCACCAGACAATTTTGCAGCATCGCGGGTTAGAAATTCGCCAAGCTGGCATTGCGCCACCAGTGCATCGATGGGTTGAGGCTGAGGGTATAAGCCGGCAAACAGTGCCAAGACTTCATCTACTGTCAAATAATCCATCAGTGCGGTGGACTGAAACTGAATGCCAATTTCCCGTTTAAAGGTCTCATCACGCGGCTTGCCGCGATAGGTAATCACACCGCTAGACGGATTGACGATGCCCTCGATCATTTCGATGGTGGTTGTTTTGCCCGCGCCATTCGGTCCCAGCAGGCCAAAGCATTGCCCGGCTGGAATGCTAAAACTGATGCCATCTACGGCGGTGTGGGCTCCGTAGCTTTTGCGCAGTTCGTGTACTTGCAGAAGATTTGTCACGCTGTCCCGTCCCGTGCGCTGTTTAGCGCTGCAGTATAACAACTGGCAGGTGGCTGTGTGATTCTGTTACCGTGCAGCCAGCGCTAATGGGGGAACTATGGACTGGAATTACTACCGCAAAGCCATTTTCAATCGACGCATGATGGTATGTGTCTGTACGGGCTTCGCCTCGGGCATGCCTTTGTACATCTTGATTCAGTTGGTACCTGCTTGGCTGCGCTCTGAGGGAGTGGGGCTGGCGGAAATTGGTCTCTTTGCGTTAATTGGATTTCCCTACACGTGGAAATTTATGTGGGCGCCGCTACTGGACCGCTACGCGCTGCCATTTCTTGGGCGCCGTCGAGGTTGGATGTTGGTCACACAACTTTGCCTGTTGGTATCGATTGGTGCGCTGGGGTTTATTGATCCCATTGCGTCCTTGGGGTGGGTAGCGGCCCTGAGTGCAGCGGTGGCATTTTTTAGTGCCACGCAAGACATTGTGCTAGACGCCTACCGGAGGGAGATTCTGCCCGATGCGGAGTTAGGGTTGGGCTTGTCTATCAATGTGCAGGCCTATCGCCTGTCGAGTTTAATCCCGGGATCGCTGGCGCTGATTCTGGCCGATCAACTGCCCTGGGGGCCGGTGTTTGGCATCGTAGCGGCATTTATGGGTGTAGCTATTTTATCGACCTTTTGGTTTCAGGAGGCTCCCACGAACAACGCGGTGGCGCGCTCTTTTACCGACTCCGTTCTGGCGCCCTTCAAAGAATTCCGGCAACGCATGGGTTGGCGGGGCGGTTTGCTGTTGTTGCTGTTTATGTTGCTCTACAAATTGGGCGACAACATGGCCACCGCACTGTCGACGCCGTTTTATATTGATATGGGCTACAGCCTGTCCGACATTGGGTTGGTGGCGAAAAATGCGGCTTTGTGGCCCGCCATTATTGGTGGACTATTCGGCGGACTGCTGATGTTGCGCTGGGGAATTAATCGCGCACTCTGGATATTTGGCGTGGTGCAAATGCTAACCATACTGGGTTTTGCTTGGTTGGCGTTGCAGGCACCTAACCTCTGGTATTTGGCGTTGGTAATTGGTGCAGAGTATTTGGGCGTGGGTTTGGGAACCGCCGCCTTTACTGCGTTTATGGCCCGAGAATCGAGTCCGTTATTTGCTGGCACGCAGTTGGCATTGTTTACTGCTTTGGCGTCCTTGCCGCGCACTTTTGTGAATGCGAGTACGGGCTGGCTGGTAGAGCAGTTGGGTTGGTACCCGTTCTTTTTAGTGTGCGCGCTGGTGGCATTGCCGGGCATGGCGCTGTTGGTCAAGGTAGCGCCGTGGCGCGCACCTATGGTTGCCAGCCAAACACCTTCAAGTTAACGCGTGCGCCTGCGAACACCACACCCTCAGCCTCCAGTAAGCCCTTTTGTTGGTTGAATGCGTCGCTCCCAGCGGGAAAAGCCGGTTTACCGCTGGCGGTGACGACGCGGTGCCAAGGTAGATGTGAGCCCGGTGGCAAGCGCCGCAGTATCGCGCCTACCATGCGGGCTCGACCCGCGTGTCCGGCCATGGCAGCGAGCCCACCGTAGGAGGTCACGCGGCCTGCGGGAATGGCGTGCAGAAGGGTGTAGACCCTGATGGTAAAGTCATCTGTTTTCATTTTGATACGTATATCGTCTAAAATTCGCCGCACTAAAGATATTTAAAGAGAAAAGGAAATAGGTATGAAGTGGTTGGTCCCCGTGCTGATGCTGATAGTGACGCAGTCGGCTGCAGCTGGCAAATTGACACTCAAAAATGGCGACAGCTTGGCCGGCGAGATTAAAGGGATGGACGCCGAAAACGTGGTCTGGGTATCCGATGCTTTGGGTGAAATGATCATCGCTAAGTCTAACGTTGATAACATAGAAAGCAGCGTACTGGTGAAAATCGACGGTCATGAGGAGGCCTGTGCCATTGTCGGCATGGATGGACCAAAAGTTAATTTCAGCTGTGCCGGCGGTAAGACCGGCGACGTACCGTTGCTGACCATCAATAAAGTGGAGCCCTATGAGGCGTTTTTGCTGGGATCTTCTACCTATACAGGCAAAATTAGCCTGACAGGGTTCCAAGATCGGGGTAATAAAGTCGAAGATACTTGGGTGCTGGATGCCTTCAACGAATACCGTCGAGGCGATTACCGGCACGGCAGTAAAATTCAATTTGATTCCAAATATAAAAAACCTGAACCCAAGCAGGAGCGCGCGCTTCTGGAATACCAGTTTGATTGGTTTTTTGCGGAGCGTTGGTTCTGGAGTAATACCCTGGGCTATGGTTTCGACGATGCCAAAGCCATTGAGACTAAGTACCGTGTCGGTAGCGGGTTGGGTTATCAGTTTTGGGAAAACGATATCACGGCATTATCTCTACGTGGCGGCATCAGCTACGTAGATGAACAATTTGAGACCCCGGCAATTGTGACTCCGGATTTTGAAGCGCGCGATAAGCGCATGGCGTGGACTGCTGGATTGAATTACCGACACAAATTTGGTTTTGGGGCAGAGTTTTTCCACAGTTCCAATTACGTGGTCTCAAATGAAGACAACGCCAATTGGCAGTTGGACGCCGACACAGGCATTGCCATGCCATTGGTGGGCGGTATCTTTGGCGAACTGAAGCACGAGTATGATTTCAACAATCAGCCGCAACCTGGCAAAGATAAGTTGGATACGCGTATCACTGTGGGGGTGGGGTACCAGTGGTAATTTTTGCCGCCGCATAAAAAAAGCCCGGTAACAGCCGGGCTTTTTTTATGCGGATTAAACGGCGTATTAAATACGCAAGCCTGCATCCACTTCAATGGTACGCCCTGAGAGGTAATCGTTTTCAAGAATAAACTGTGCTGTTTGAGCAATATGGTCGGGCTGCCCCATACGACCTAGGGGCACGGCCATGCGAATTAAATCCAGCGCCTCGGGCTTCATGCTTTGGGTCATTTCTGTTTCTACAAAGCCGGGGGCGATGGCCATAGCGCGAATTTTGTAGCGCGCCAGCTCTTTTGCCCAGGTCACAGTTAACGCCTCGACACCGGCCTTGGCGGCCGCGTAATTGCTTTGCCCCACATTGCCGGCGCGCGAAATGCTGGCCAAATTGATGATTGCGGCATCGTCATTGGCTTGCAGCGCCATGATCGACGCCGCCTCTCTGCCACACAAAAAGACGCCGGTCAGATTGACGTCAATCACCTGCTGCCACTGATCAAGCGCCATGCGTTTGTCAATTTTTCCGTCCTTGACCTTCAGCAGCATGCCATCACGGGTGATGCCGGCATTATTGATCAGTCCGTCTAGGCGATCGAAGGATTGCGCGATAGTGGCAAAGGTGTCGATCACGTCTTGCTCGCGGGCCACGTTGCAGGTGAGTGCGAGGGCTTTTGGACTGCCGGCGGATTGACAGGCGCTTGCCACCTCCTGCAGCGCGTCTGCGTTGACATCAAGCAGGGCAAGATTGGCGCCCTGTTGGGCTAGGCGCAGGGCGATGCTTTTGCCAATGCCCTGACTGGCACCGGTAATCACAAGGTTAGATGCTGATAATTTCATGGGTTCCTCTGGTGTGACCAGGCAAATGTATTTCTGGGCTCAAAAGTCTACCATGGGGCTAGCCAAGCGCCGCAAGCTTGAAAAAAGCAAAGTTGACGCCATTAAAGGGGTAAAAAGGAGGCCTCATGCCATTGCTATTGATATTCATACTGCTCCCCATGCTCGAATTGTGGCTCATGATCAAAGCGGGGGGCGTTATTGGCGCACTGCCGACCGTATTGCTTGTAATTGCCACTGCCGTGCTGGGGTTGGCTTTGCTCAGGCACCAAGGTCTCAGTGCATTGATGCGCGCCCAGGCGCGTATGCAGGCCGGGGAATTACCTGCTGAAGAACTCGTGCAGGGGGTCTTTTTAGCTCTGGGTGGCATGCTGTTACTGGTGCCGGGTTTCTTTACCGACGCGATCGGATTTTTGTGCCTGACACCGGGCCTCCGCCAAATCTTGGTTGCGGCGCTCTTGCGCCGGGTTCAGGTGCGCAGTTTTCACACCGGTGCCGGTAGGCCCGATCCCGATGTCATCGAGGGCGAATACCGTCGCGATCGCTAATTTTTTTACGATAGGGTGTTGAAATCCAGTTTCAGGCCCCCATTTACCCCTCACGAAATAAAACCGTTTGTTGGTTGCAGCCCTTGAAAATGTGTTGAAAGGCACTATTTGAGAGGTCGGGCCGGCAGGCCAGCATTAATCATTGTTTAGCAACGCTAAATTTGGAGACAAAATCCATGAAAATCCGTCCATTGAATGACCGTGTAGTGGTTCGCCGCAACGAAGAGGAAGCCAAATCTGCAGGTGGCATCCTGTTGGCTGGCGCCGCTAAAGAAAAACCCAATCAGGGTGAAGTGGTTGCTGTAGGCACCGGTAAGGTTTTGGACAATGGTGATGTGCGCGCACCTTCAGTCAAGGTGGGCGACAAGGTTGTGTTTGGTCGCTACGCCGACAGCAACACCCTGAAGGTGGATGGCGAAGAGCTGATCATCATGAGCGAAAGCGAAATTTACGGTGTGATGGAAGACTAAGTTTTTCTGTCACCGACCTGTAATCACTAATTTTTGAGGAATTTAACATGGCTGCAAAAGACGTAAAATTTGGCAATGACGCCCGTCAAAAAATGCTTCAGGGCGTGAACATTCTGGCTGATGCCGTAAAAACCACGCTGGGTCCAAAGGGCCGCAACGTTGTGCTAGAGCGATCTTTCGGCGCGCCTACCGTCACTAAAGATGGTGTGTCCGTGGCAAAAGACATCAACTTGGAAGACAAGTTTGAAAACATGGGTGCGCAAATGGTGAAAGAAGTGGCTTCCAAAGCCTCTGACGACGCCGGTGATGGCACCACCACTGCTACCGTTTTGGCACAGGCTATCGTCAACGAAGGCTTGAAGGCCGTTGCTGCGGGCATGAACCCCATGGATCTGAAGCGCGGTATCGACAAAGCCGTAATCGCCGCCGTTGAACACGTAAAATCCATCGCTCAGCCTTGCACCGACAGCAAAGCTATCGCCCAGGTGGGTACCATTTCTGCCAACTCTGACGACTCCATCGGCGGCATCATTGCCGAAGCCATGGAAAAAGTCGGCAAAGAAGGTGTGATCACCGTTGAAGAAGGCAACAGCTTGGAAAACGAGCTGGACATCGTAGAAGGTATGCAGTTCGACCGCGGTTACCTGTCGCCCTACTTCATTAACAACCAAGACAACATGATCGCCGAGCACGAGAGCCCCTTCTTGTTATTGGTTGACAAGAAAATCTCCAACATTCGCGAGTTGTTGCCCGTATTGGAAGCCGTTGCAAAAGCCGGCAAGCCTCTGATCATTGTTGCCGAAGACGTTGAAGGCGAAGCGCTGGCCACACTGGTTGTGAACAACATGCGCGGTATCGTTAAGGTAGCCGCTTGTAAGGCGCCAGGTTTTGGCGACCGTCGCAAAGCTATGCTGCAAGACATCGCCATCCTGACTGGCGCCACCGTGATTTCTGAGGAAGTCGGTCTGGAGCTGGAAAGCACTACACTTGAGCACTTGGGCAGCGCTAAGCGCGTGACCTTGAGCAAAGAAAATACCATCATCGTTGACGGTGCCGGCAATGCAGACGACATCAAAGCGCGCGTTCAGCAGATCCGCGTTCAAATCGAAGACACCAGCTCCGACTACGACCGTGAAAAGCTGCAAGAGCGCGTAGCCAAGTTGGCTGGCGGTGTTGCTGTAATCAAGGTTGGTGCGGCCACCGAAGTTGAAATGAAAGAGAAAAAGGCGCGCGTTGAAGATGCCCTGCACGCTACCCGTGCTGCGGTTGAAGAAGGCGTTGTGCCTGGCGGCGGTACTGCACTGCTGCGCGCTGTTGAAGCGATCAAAGATTTGGTGGGCGACAACGACGAGCAAACAGCGGGTATCAATTTGGCCCGTCGCGCAATGGAAGCACCGCTGCGCCAGATCGTTGCCAATGCCGGTGAAGAGTCATCAGTCGTGGCTGACAAAGTGAAAGCCGGTTCTGGTAACTTCGGTTACAACGCGGCCAATGGCACCTACGGCGACATGCTGGAAATGGGTATTCTCGACCCTGCGAAAGTCACCCGTACTGCGCTGCAGGCCGCTGGCTCAATCGCTGGTTTGATGATTACCACCGAAGCCATGGTTGCGGACAAGCCCGAAGATAAGGCTGCACCTGCAATGCCAGACATGGGCGGCATGGGTGGCATGGGCGGCATGATGTAATTTGCCAACCGCATAAAAAAACCCGCCTGTTGGCGGGTTTTTTTATGGCTAGCGTTTGAGCGTAGATGGTTGGCGGTAAAGCATCAGGTTGAACTCTACCCACCGCACCAATGTCCAAAGGGGCATTCGCAATATTGCCGCCCGAGGATTAAAGACGCGTATGGTGAGCGACAGGTACGTTATTGCTCGGCGCAAGCTAGCGGCGGGTTTATCCTTGGCTGAGGTGCGCCGCTACCATCGGGAACGCCTAGTGACTGAGACCAAACTTGCCCGCAGTGATTGGGTTTGGCTCTTAGTAATGATCTCCGTTGGTGGTTGCTTTTGGTTGGGAATCACGGTGACGGCTCCGCAACCTGTGTCGACGACAAACACACTGCGCGTGACGCTCCTCAGCGCCGTGCGGGACAATTCGACGAGCGCGACAGCGACATCCGTTGAGACGCCCGAGGATTCGCAGGTAAGCTCGTTACCCAGCGTGGACGATTCCCCGCCCACATCCATACCCCAAGCCGTCACCACACCACCACGCAGTCTGCGGCAAAGCCGCGATCGAATTCTGTCGGAGTGGCAGGCCAGCGAAGCAACGGAACCGCAAAACCGCAGAGTGTTTAATCCACAGTTTGCGGAAAAGCTACGGAACGCGCCGCCCCCGAAAGCCCCGGTTGAGCCCATTGAACTGTCGCCGGATGCCTTTGGGCGGCAGGCGGTGGTGCTGGGTGATAAATGCTTTCGTGTGAGCAAATTGGATGATCAGGCTATGCGCGGTATGGCCACCTGGGAGCCCGTAAGTTGCCATCCGGGGCGCCGGCCCGCCAATGAAATTCGACTTGGAAAATTGCGGTCTAATTAACATTGGCGGGGTTTGCATGTTGCCTCTAGGGCCAGCACAATAGTGACACTTTTTCTTAGGCCATGTTGCTCTTATGCCGATCAATAGACTTGTATTCGTGGCGATGCTGAGCGCCTTGATCTCGGCGCCGCTATTGGCACAAACCGAGGTGGATGAAACGGTGCAGCCGTCCGAACTAGAGGGGCAGGCAGTTGCATCACCATCGGACGCACCGGCTCATCGGCGGGATGGTGCCCCCTTGGATTCGACAGCCGGAGGCTTCAACTCAACTCCCGAGACGCTCTTAGAAAGTTCGTCGGGCACCGAATCAATCCAATCGGAAACGCACCGCGATGCCGCCCCCACAGCCGCCAATATCGATCTGCGTGATGTCGTGGACTCGCCGGTGGCAGACGAGTTGTTTGCCCCAGCGGCGGGCGATGCAGTGCAGGAGCAGGAAGCACTGGCTGGGGCGGTGAGATTGAGCGCGGTAGAAGAAACCCGAGTGCCCAATCGTGTGCGCCAATTACTGGGCGTCGATGTGCCGCCGGGCACCACGACCCGTTTGGATTGGACGCCCTCTAAGTCCTTTAGTGGCATGGCCGTAGATACGCCCGTGCTCGTGGTCAACGGCGCTTGGGATGGCCCCACTTTGTGCTTAACTGCCGCCATTCATGGCGACGAATTAAACGGCATCGAAATGGTTCGCCGAGTGCTGTACGACCTTGCGCCAGAAAAATTACACGGCATGGTGGTGGGCGTGCCGATCGTCAATTTGTTGGGCTTTTCCCGAAATTCTCGCTACCTGCCTGATCGCCGCGACCTGAATCGCTATTTTCCGGGTAATCCCCGCGGCAGCGTAGCCTCGCGTTTGGCGCATGCATTTTTTCAGGATGTGATTCAAAAATGCGATGCCTTGGTGGATTTACACACGGGCTCTTTTTACCGCACGAACATCACCCAGTTGCGCGCCGACATGCGCAACCCCAAGGTGGCGGAGTTTGCGAGTTTATTTGGTGATATCCCCGTATTAAATACCGGCGGTAATGGGAGCTCCCTCCGCGCGGCCACGGTGCGCGCGGGTATTCCGGCGGTAACGCTGGAGGCGGGCGAGCCCATGCGCATGCAAGTGAGGGTGGTTGAGGAAGGGGTCAAGGCTATCAACACTTTGTTGGAAAAAAATGGCATGTACCCGAGCTTCAGTCTATGGGCTAAGCCGTCGCCTGCGTATTACCGCTCAGCCTGGGTGCGTGCGAATGCCTCAGGCATTTTATTTAGCAAGGTCAAACTGGGTGGGCGCGTCAAGAAAGGCGATGTCCTTGGTGAAGTCATCAATCCGGTTACCAACGAAAAAAAACTCATAGAGTCGACCTATGAGGGGCGCGTGCTAGGCATGGCGCTCGATCAATTCGTCTTGCCAGGCTTTGCTGCTTATCACATCGGTATCCTCGAGCCCCGAGCCGCGGCCGCGGCCGCTTCCACCGGTGACGAGGAAGCTGATACCGATGATGATGGCCAACTTGAAAGTGAAAATAAGCCCACCGTTCTTGAAGAGCCAAAACCACTGTCACCTGAGGAAGAAGGTTTTGATGATTAAAAAGTGTGCCTTGGCCATGGGTCTCGTGGCTGGGTTGAGCATTTCGATGGCTGCCACTGCTGAATCGCCTGAGCAGTGGTATGCCGACGGGCAAGCCACATTGAAAGCGGCGCTCGCAATGCAACCCAATACTCGTCGCGCAAAGAATGTCATTTTATTCGTGGGCGATGGCATGGGCATTTCCACCGTGACCGCGACGCGCATTTTTGACGGTCAAAGCCGTGGCGAAACCGGTGAGGAAAATCGCCTCGCCTGGGAGCAACTGCCTTATGTTGCGCTATCAAAGACCTACAACACCAATCTGCAAACGCCAGATTCTGCGGGCACTATGAGCGCCATGATGACCGGCGTGAAAACTGATTATGGTGTCATTTCTGTCAATCAGCATGTGCAAAAAGGCAATTGCAACAGCAGCAAAGGCAACGCTGTGGTTACGTTGCTAGAGCAAGCTGAAGACGCGGGTTTGGCCACAGGTATCGTCAGCACTGCGCGCATTACCCATGCCACGCCGGCGGCCACCTATGCCCATGCGGCCAGTCGCGATTGGGAAAGTGATGCGGATCTACCTGCAGCCGCTAAAGCCCAAGGTTGTAAAGACATAGCCAGCCAGTTGATGGATTTTTCACACGGTGATGGGGTCGATGTGGTGCTCGGTGGCGGGCGGCGCAATTTTTTACCCGTACAAAGCGTGGACCCAGAGTACCCCGATCAAACCGGAGTGCGCACCGATGGTCGTGACTTAATCGCGCAGTGGTTGCGCACGAAAGGCAGCGCCTTTGTGTGGAGTGGCGAACAACTTTCCGACCTGGTGTCACAGGGCAAAACCAGTAAGATTCTAGGCTTGTTTAGTCCCTCGCATATGGCCTTTGATGCGGATCGAATGAGTGAACCCCATGTCGAACCGTCACTCGGCGACATGACTGAGGCCGCCATCGGTGTGCTGCAGCAACGTGGCGCAGGCTACTTCTTAATGGTGGAGGCGGGGCGCATTGATCTTGCTCATCACGCGGGCAATGCAGCACGCGCGCTGGCGGAAGGTCAGGCTTTAAACGAAGCGGTTGCGCGTGCGCTAGCGATGGTCGATTTAAACGAAACGCTGGTTATTGTTACCGCCGATCACAGTCATGTATTTACCATCGGGGGCAATCACGCAGTGCGGGGTAATCCAGTGCTGGGATTTGTCTATGAGCCGAACGCCGACGGCCGCCCACGAACTGAGCCAACCCTAGCAAAGGACGGTAGACCCTACACTGTATTGGGTTACAACAATGGTAAAGGTTTTGCTGCTCGGAAAGGCTTGGCGGAGCGTTGGGCCCAGGCGCCCACGGCTGGACGCCATGTCACCGTTAAGACGGATACCACGCAATTGAATTACCACCAAGAAAGTCTTGTGCCACTGGATTATGAAACTCACGCGGCCGAAGATGTGGCCATCTATGCCGGCGGTCCTTGGGCGCATTTGTTTCACCAAACCCACGAACAAAATTATATCTATCACGTCATGCGCCACGCGCTTGGGCTTGATTCCCAGGCGGTCAACAAGCGTTAAGATTTCTTATCGGTGCTGCGAAAGGCGTCCGAAAGAGCGGCCTTTTCGTCGGCGCTGATGTGGGTATCTACGCGCACATCGGTGATGCCGTGCACCACACAATTGCGTCCTGCAGCCTTGGCTTGGTACACCAACTTGTCTGTGCGGGCGATAAATTGTTCGGCGGAATCTGAATCTGAGTGCCGGTAGGTATCGATTCCGATGCTTGCAGTAATGTGCAGCGGCCCTGTCTCCAGCGCCACTGGGCTTTGTGCGAGTTTTTCGCGCAATCGCTCGGCCACAAAGCGCCCAGTGAACAGATCGGTGCCGGGCAAAATGACAACGAATTCTTCGCCGCCGTAGCGGCAGGCCACGTCCAGCCGGCGCAAATTTTCCTGCAGTAATTTTGCTAAGTGAACCAGCGCAAGATTGCCCGCCTCGTGTCCATACTGGTCATTGACCCGCTTGAATAAATCTAGATCAATGAACATCAGACTCGTGGGGTTAAACGATCGCTGCGTGCGCTCCATTTCCTGCGCCAATGCGTCGCGGAAGTGGCGTTGATTAAACAGTTTTGTGAGGCCGTCGGTGCGCGCTAGCTCCCGCAGCTGCCGCAATTCGATGATCAGCGGGCAGTCGTCATCGCCAGCGGGACAGGAGGGTTTGGGGCACTGGCTGGTGTCCGGCGACGTTTTCATGCGGTAGCTTGGCATCCGATGCATTGAAGATTTGGGTATAAGTGTAGGCTTATAAGCCCCCTTGTGTGAATAGCCTTATTTTCCACTGGTGTCGGCTTTGCCGGAGAGTTTGGCGAGTGCAGGCGTCGCTATGACAGGGCGCAATGGCGCTCTATTGGGCCGAACGGGTAGCCTGTGGACAGATAGATCCATCCTCAAGGCGCTTGGTCCCACTCCTTGAAGACTGTGCGTTAATGCCCAAATAGATTTTCTTTTGATAGCTACATACAGGTTTCGTGACGCAGAGAGATGGCCGCCTGCGGTGTCAATGATTGTGCGAAATCACGCTCAACAGGGGCGTTCGATATCGATTCATCCCAACACTAATCGGCCGGTATCAGGGCCGAATGAGTCCCTGCCCCCACTCTACTGATAACCATTGGTTTCTAGCCCAAGCTGTCTTTAGCTCGTTAGGTAATTAATCGTCGATTTTTCACGTGTCGCTAGTGTCGTGCACGTAATTTTTTTACGCTGTTTTTAAATCAATGTGTCATTAAGCATGCTTACCTGTCTAACCTGCCGTTCCTAAAGGGGCCTTAATGGGACTCATTCGTATTTGATATTCGCAATAGTTATTATGAGGCTAAAAGTGTGCGATTCCTATTCTGTTTTGTTATTAAAACTGCGCTACAGTGTTTCTGCCCACGCAAATTGGATTGGGCGGCGACAGTGGCAGTCGAATTCCCTAATTGAGCACAGACTCGCGGAGCGTTAACAGATGACAAATTCACGCATTTTCCCAACCCTTGGTGTTTGTTCGACCTTGGCCATTTTGGCCGCTTGCGGTGGCGGTGGTTCCTCTGCCCCTGAAGCTATTGTTGAAACTGTGGTGCCGAACCCTGAGCCCACCCAAACCGTCCAGACAACTGAATCCTTGGTGCTACCGGAAACCTTGCAGGTAGTGAGCGCCAATGGCAGTGGCCCGGCCACATTCCGTCAAATTTCCAGCAAAGGTGTCATGGCTGGCGTGCAAACCTTAGCGAGTGACGCCGGTACCGATTACACCTTGGCACCGCAAAAAATTCACACGTGGGTTGAGGCCCTAGAACCCGTAGAAATGGTAAACAGCATTCTGTGCTTTGCGGGCAAATTGAAAGCCAACGAATTCGTCAACGAAGGTGCCTATTTGGCGCTGGTGGATGAGGGGCAGTGTTTTAACGAAGAGGGTGGTGAAACGCAGCTGGGCGAAAATGGTCAGGCGCAAAGTAGTGATTCAGGTAAAACATTTATCAATGCTGTGGTAAACGCTACCCGTGAAGACGACACCTCGCCATTAATTGTTGAGGCGTGGATTAAGGACGTAGCCGGTGATGGGCCAGAAGGCGCCATGTCCGTCAAGATGCGTGCAGTTATCACCGAGGGTGCGAGCGATGATAGCCCCTTTGGCAAGTTTTCGTTTAGCTGGAAAATGGTTGATACCTTGGTGGGGTCTGCCAATGAATTCGGCGGTGGCGAAATTTTAACAGTGGATGCGCTCGACGGTTTTACAGGCTTTACGCTCTATGAAGAAAATAGCATGGGCGAGGGCGAATTTGCGTTTTCGAGCGAGCAGATGGCCAGCGTGGTTATGCGCAATGACATGAGTGATGGTGTTGCATTAACGGGCTACAGCGAAGCCAGTTCATTTTTTACCGGCGGCAATACCTTTGCGTTGTCTTTTGACGAATCAAACGTCTTGGTGCAAACGGCGGAAGACTTCGACAGTCTGCCCTACAAGTCTGGCGAAAACAGTGCGGGCGAGTGCTTAAGTCGAGAAAATTTTGATGAAAATGTTTGGCGTTATGATTTATTTGATGCTGACTCTGGCGACCGTGTAACCATTAATTCTGGCTTCCCAATCCGTTACGACTCCGATGATGATGGCACGTTCGATCGCCACGGTTATGTGGGTTACCACGGCGTGTGGGTTGATGGCGGTGAAGGGCTGGCCAGCGGCACTGTTGTGCAGCGCGAAACATTTGGTGATAGCAATAGTGCGGCGCAGCAATACACAGTGCAATCTGCGCCGGGTCGCTTGGTGCAGTTCCAAATGGAAAGTTTAGCCTTGGCTGATGCGCGCGGCACTGACTTAATGTACTGGGATGATTCCGCTAATTCAGCGGGTTACGACCAATGGGTTGTGCGCTACTTGACGGTGGCCGAAGATAGTGCCGACACTGATGGCTTTTACAAAGTTGCGGGTATGACCTTCGGTGGGCAGGACGATACCGGTGTAGCTTCTTCAGGCCCGACCCGAGAAGAGCTGAATACTCCGGTCGCGTTGACTGCAGTGAATGACTGGGATGTGTTTAATTTCTGGTCCAATCAGCTGGGCGGTCAGGTGCGTTACAAGGCTGGTGCGACCACCTTAAAGTTCTACAAAGAAACCGTTTTAACGGGCGCAGAGGCGGACGTTTTTGGCGATGGCGACCTCTCACTGGTGTGCTTATTTGATTGCCCTAAAGGCGAAATTACTGACAGTCTCCTAGGCGACTGGGGCGCAGAGAATAGCCCGCTATTCAATCCGGATACCATGGGCGCTGCGCCAAGCTACAGCTTTTCTACGGCGGGTGATAACAGTATGACCTTGGTCCGTACATCCAATAGTGAAGCTGTGGTATTTGCCGATACCGTGACAAAGGAATCCCTGCAATCCGCTAACTTGCCCTGGGCGTGGGGCCTGCGCTCCGGTGCCATGGTGCTGCCTGCAGATGCCGCGCTGTTGACCAATGTTTGGGATATTCATGACTCGGAATTAGTGACCACCTACTACCAGTGGGAAACCGGCTTCGATCAATGGCAGCGTCAAACCAGCTTGGTTGACAATAGCACCGGAGAATTGGTGGGCTTCGATCGCCCCATCAACTTTAGCTATCGCCACACCGATGCCAACGATCGCAGCGGCGATGCTGGCTCACGCGACGGTCAAACGTTCCAGATTCATTATGGCGGCAAGGGTGATTTCGGTGGCATTCCGCATCAACAAAATGGCGATCGTTGGAATCCCGCCTTCAGTATTGCCGATGGCGTGAGCATGGGTGGCGACAATCAATATGTCATAAAGGCGCGCGACATCGAGCGCCAGATGGCAGAGGACGCCAACGGTTGCGGTGATTTGGTGGCCAACGATCCCGCCGCGCCACTGCCTTCGGAAGTGACCCTGGTCAATGAAATGGGTGATATGCCAACAGTAGACGGCGCGCCTGCAGTCATCGACGGCGAGGTGCAGTAATGTGAATGTGATGAAGAAAACCCTTCGATGACTTCCTCTCGGTTTTAATGCAGTTGTCATCATTAGCCCGGCTTTGCCGGGCTTTTTTTATGGGGACATGTGGCTAGCCGAACTGACCCGATTGGTAGTCTTCAAAGGCGCGCATCAATTGCTCGCGGGTATTCATTACAAAGGGGCCATGTCGCGCAATGGGTTCGTTTAACACATCGGCACCAAATACCAGCGCCTTGGCATTGCCTGTCATAGTTAGCGAAGATTCTTCGGACAGTACTGCCAATTGTTGCGCTCGCGCGGTTTGCTCGCCAATAGTCAGTGCGCCTTCGTAGACATACAGCAAGGTGCGAGGTGGCAGCGTCAGGTTCAGTTCGCCATCGAGATGCACATCGAGCAGTGTTGGCCGTGTGACTATGTCAGTTACCGGTCCAGTGTGATTGTGCACTGTGCCTGCCATAACGCGCACCTGTGCGCCGGGAAAATTAACTACGGGTATTTCTGCGGCTTTGATGTCTTGGTAGCGAGGCGACATCATCTTGTGCTCCGCCGGTAAATTGACCCACAGTTGAAAGCCCCACAATCGCCCTTCGGATTGCTCCGGCATTTCAGAGTGCACGATGCCACTGCCCGCCGTCATCCATTGCACGCCGCCTGATTCAATCACACCCTCGTTGCCGCGGCTGTCGCGGTGGCGCATTTTGCCATCGAGCATGATGGTCACCGTTTCAAATCCCCGGTGCGGGTGTGATGGAAACCCCGCTAAATAGTCACTGGCCTCGTCGGCGCGAATTTCATCGAGCATCAAAAACGGGTTCAGCTCCGGCAACAGGTGAGTGCCTAACGAGCGAAATAATTTGACCCCCGCTCCGTCCTGCGTGGGTTGTGCTTGGATGATCTTGACAATGCTTTTCATGGTGCCTCCCTAGATGGCGATGGCTATGCGGCTGCAATGACCGAGCGCGCCGAGGCCAGCACGTCGTCGCGCTGTGCCGAGGCCAGCGTTTCGGCGTAAATGAAGTTTACGTTTTTCAGCCCGATGAATCCCAAAAACTGCGCGACAAAGGGCGCCTGATGATCGTGTGGCGTGTCGGCATAGGCACCGCCGCGCGTGGCTAACACCGTGACCGGTTTATCGGCGAGCAAGCCCTTAGGCCCCTGATCGGTGTAGCGAAACGTGCGGCCTGCGCGCGCTAGGTGATCCATCCACGCCTTCACCTGTGACGGCACGCCAAAGTTGTACATGGGCAAGCCGATTACGATGGCGTCAGCGCGTTCAATCTCGGCAATCAGTTCATCGGAAAGCGCTTGAATGGGTGCCTGAGTCGCGTTGGGTTCCGACGCGTTAATGGCAGCAAAGCGCTCGCCGTCGAGGTGGGGAATGGGATCGGCGGCAAGGTTCCGTTCGATCACGTGGCTGGGTCGATGTTCGGCTATCCAATGATCAATTAATTTGTTCGAGCTGGATTGATCCCCTAAAATACTGGTTCTGATGACAAGTAGCTGCATATTTGACGACATTTTTTGGCTCCAATTTCACACTGAACGATGATGTGGTGACTATAAAACCGGAGAATACGTTTAAAAAGCGGTATATTTTGAGCTCATTAATCAAAAAAATTGAATGGTGGTGAACTTGCTGACCTTAGAGGCCCTACACGTATTGGATGCCATCGACCGCAAGGGCAGCTTTGCGGCGGCGGCGCTAGAGCTGCATAAGGTGCCTTCGGCGCTGTCGTACACGGTTAAGCAGTTGGAGGACTATTTGCAGCTACAACTTTTCGATCGCTCTGGCCAGCGCGCGGTCATGACCGAAGCCGGCCGGCAGGTGCTAAAACGGGCCCGCCGTCTACTCGACGGTGCCGAGCAGCTCACAGTTGAGGCCCGCCAATTGGCCACCGGCTGGGAGCCGCGGCTGCGACTCGTGGTTGAGTCCATTCTGCCCATGGCGCCCTTGTGGCCAGCGATCGCACGCTTTGCAGAGCTGCAACCCAACGTCGAAATAGATGTTCGCGAAGAGGCGTTGAGCGGCAGTTGGGAAGCCTTGGCAGATCAGCGAGCCGACCTGTTGATTGGCGTCTCAGAGCATCCGCCCACGGATCTCAAGGTGCAGCAATCGCCCTTGGGCTCTTTGGCCTTCCGCTTGGTGTGTGCGCCAACGCACCCGCTGGTGAACCGGCGCCGTAAATCGCTCGCGCAATCGGACCTAGCCTGCCATGCGCAAATAGTCTTGCGCGATTCGGCCCGGCGGCTGGCGCCGCGCTCGGTGGGGCTGTATGAGGTGCGACGTCAAATACTGGTGGACCACTACTACGCTAAAGAGCAGGCAATTGTGGCGGGCTTGGGTTTTGGCTTTTTGCCACAGGGGCGCGTACAGGCCTTGATTGAGCAGGGTGCGCTCGTCGCGCTAGATGCGATCAAGCCCAGCTATCAGGTGCCGCTCTATCTCGCCTGGGATGAGGCACGCAGTGGGCGTGGTGTGCAATGGTTTTGTGAGGTTATTCAGGCCGACGGGCTATTTGCGCAATACCTGGAATCCGACAAGGTCGCCCGATAGCTGTTGCCGTGGGCGCCCTTGCGTGGATTGGTGCGCCAAACATTGCGCCTACTGAGTTATTGGCAGATTATTGATAACACATCCATTGGGCGAGATTGCACACATGCGTTGGTTAAATCACACTTACTGTGCCCTAGACGCGCACGGGCAAACCATTGAATACCGTGATGGAAAGCGTTGGGCCTGGGCTTGGTCGGTCATTAATCCGCTGTTTTGTTGGATCGGAATCGGCCTTTATATGCTCACCGATCTAGAGGTTTTGTTGTGGTATCCGTTGTTGCAGGGCTATGTGATTTTTCCGCTGTTGGATTGGTGGATTGGTGAAGATACCAATAATCCGCCGGAAGCGGTGGTGCCACAATTGGAGCAAGATCGCTATTATCGCTGGCTCACTTACTGGGTGGTGCCGGTGCACTATCTCGCGTTTATCGGGGCGGCTTGGTGGCTGGCAACTCACGAGGTGAGTGTTTGGGGCTATTTGGCGGTGAGTATGTCGGTTGGGCTCGCAGCCGGCTTGGGTATAAATACCGGGCACGAGTTGGGGCATAAAACCCGCAGCCTGGATCGATGGCTGGCAAAGTGTGTGTTGGCTGTGCCGTTCTACGGACACTTTTGGATTGAACACAATCGCGGTCACCATCGTCACGTGTCGACGCCAGAGGATGTGGCGTCCTCGCGCATGGGGGAGAGCATCTACCGCTTTGCTCTGCGCGAAATGCCGGGTGCCCTAGTGCGGGGCTGGCAATTGGAAGCGCAGCGATTGGCGAAGCAGGGGCGCGCTCCGTGGAGTATTCACAATGAAATTTTACACTCCTATGCAATATCAATCGTGCTGCAGGGTGGCATCCTGGTGTGGTTGGGTTGGCAGATGCTTCCCTTTTTATTGATCCACAATGTGCTGGCTTGGTGGCAGCTCACCAGTGCGAATTATATTGAGCACTATGGCTTGCTGCGCGCGAAGCGTGACAACGGGCGATACGAGCCCTGTGCGCCGCACCACTCGTGGAATTCGAACCATAAGCTCACCAATCAAATACTGTTTCATCTGCAGCGCCATAGCGACCACCACGCCAACATGGCGCGCGCTTATCAGTCGCTGCGCGATTTTCCCGATTTGCCGCGTTTGCCCAATGGGTACTATGGGATGTTTTTAGTTGCATATTTTCCGCAGCTTTGGTTCAAAGTGATGGACCCTCGATTGTTGTCTCTCGGCCACATTCAAGGTGATTTGTCGAAGGTCAACATAGATCCCGCCAGCCGCGCGGCATTGTTGCAGCGTTACGGCAGTGCGCCTGTTGGATCCTAATGGAGAAATAGATGTTTGGTTACATGGGTAAATGGATACTTAAAAGTCTGGTGATGAGTGTCTTAATGTTGAGTGTGAGCAGCTATTTGTTGTACTTGCGCACAGGCCATACGCCCTGGTCGCTGCTGGGCATAAATAGCTGGTCTGATGCCACCACTCGCGTTGCACCCGATCTCAGCGTTGATCAAATGGCGGCAACCGTGGCGCGAACCTTGCAATCGGCCAAGCAAGCCACCTTATCGGCTACTGATTCTGCCGCCGATATATTGCCTGACGCCATGACGGTGGATTCCAGTGGCGCCACACACGTGTATCGCTGGGTTGACGCACAGGGTGTGACGCATTTTGGCGAGGCGCCGCCTGCGGGGGTTGATGCGGAGGCTATCGCATTGGAACCCAACCGAAATGTTATTGGCGGCATCCAGTCTGAAAATGAAAAAGACAACGCTAATAACGATCCGGTAACGAGCACTCAAGAAATGGTGGATCGGATAAATCGCGAGCGCAATGCAGCGCTGTCTGGGGCAGGAGAGTGATCGGCAACAACTCCAGTGCGAGTTGCCGCCGATCCTTCAAGTTGGGCGATTAGGTGTTTGCGCGTTTACGAGCGAAGCCTAGACCAATTAAACCAAGTGATAGCAGTAGCATAGGCGCTGGCTCTGGCACATCGGTTGGCGTATCAGAGAAAGAGCCGGCTTGAATAAATATCCCGGAATCCCAAGCAAAGTCGGTGCCGTCAGCGATTGCGAATTTCATCGTGTGTAAACCTGCGGAAAGACCCTTCATAGAAACACTGAGCGATTTGGTAAAGCCATCGTACTGAATGTTGTGCGTGCCAGCGGCATTGTCGTTGAAGTAGGCTGCATTGCTGGTGTTATTCACATTGTTGATGGTGACGGGAGTGGTGTCCGGTAAAAGCGCGATATTTGTGCCATTTACAAAAAGTCCAAACACATCGTTGTAGGTTGATCCCACATACTCGTTGTATTCTTCAGAGGCAAAAATAAAGTTAAAAAAGATATCTCCGCCGCTGCCGCCGTCGAATTCAAAGTCGAACGATAAGCTAGTGGCATCGTTAGTCGTAACACCAGACAGGCTATCTAAATCGCTGTCTCCGGCCATGCTGTTATTGACGCTGTAATTGCTTACATTATTGGGCCCCACTGCGCCTGCCGCAGAGCCTGTCGTAAGTAGTACCCCTGTATCAAATCCAAGGCCAGAACTCAGCCCATCTGTAAATAATCCCGACGCGCCGGATGCACCAATGTAATTTACATTGCTAATGGTAATCCCACTGCCGGCAATATTATTGGCAAGCAGATTTGCGTCGCTTTCAGGGGTGACGACCAATGCTTGCGCAGCATTTCCGCATAAAAGTGCGCAGGCGGTAAGAGCTGAATAGATGAGATTCCTTTTCATCGTATGTTCCTTTGTTGCTGTTTATAGAGTTTTTCATAGCCTCTACTGAGGCGCTTCCAAAATCAGCAATGGATGTGCCATTTGCCGTGTTTTTTGATGGGTTTAATGCCTTAGTTCAAATGGGCTTGAGGCAGCGTTTGCTTGCTGAACAAAAGTGTGAACCGTATGATGGACGACCGCCTAAACACCCAGAGTTAACACGATGTTTGCAGCTAAAAAGCCCTTTGGCTTGATGGATAATTCTTTTCAAAGCGCTGGTAAGTACGAGGGTATCAAGCAACTTGTCGATTATTTTTACGATGCCATGGCCGAGCAGTCCGTGGCGCAAAAAATCCACGCCATGCACACGGACGCGGACCTGGTGCGGCGCGATAAGCTCACACGATTTTTGTGTGGTTGGCTGGGCGGCCCTCGACTGTTTGCCGAGTCCTATGGGCCCATCAACATCCCTAAAGTGCATGCGCATTTAAATGTGACGGAATCGGAGCGCGACGCCTGGTTGTTTTGTATGCAAAAGGCCCTAGAGCGGATGCCCTACGATGAAGAATTTAAGGTGTATTTGCTCGACCAGCTGAAAGTCCCCGCTGAACGCATTCGGCAGATGTCTCAGGTGGCACGCGAGCAGCGCAGCCACACAGCAGATTAGGGATTTCTACTAAAAACGAAAAGCTAGCTAGTACTATTGTTTGATATTTCTGGCGGCTATGTGACCCGTGAGTCGCATGAAGAAACAGTTCTGGACGCCCCACCTACCGCTGGCTAGGCTGCAATCAACCTTTGTCGAGGGATGGCTGTGTGTCGGCCTGCTGGGGTAGCTGCGTGCAGTGCTGCGCACTACTGTTCGATGTGTAGGTTTTCACGGTCTGGCATGCCTTGTTTGATATTGTCCGCTTCGGCTAGTGCTTAGCTTGCGCGGTCTAGTCTTCCCGCTGTTCGACAATTGTCGCCGCCGCAATGGGTGGCGCTTTCGAATAATTATGAACAGGGGCAAGACAATGAAAACACTGCGTTTCGTGCTGTTGTGTTCAATGGCGATGGTTTTACTACCGGTGCAGACCGTTCAGGCCGAACCGGGTGACTATGGCTTTTGGAAAACACTGAGTAATCTTTTCTATCCAGAATCCGCAAATGACCCGGTGACTTTTTCCGAAACGCAGGGGATGTATCCACTGCAGCAAAAAGTGGCGGGTTTTAACGATGGCTTTAACCCCGGCAATTATGACAATTGGCAGAAGGTCGATGTGCCGCTGAGCAGTGGCGCCATGTGTGGCAATGGCTCGCCGTTCAAATTTTTTGTTTATCGAGTGCCAGATACCAACAACACGGTGTTCTATTTCGAGGGCGGTGGCGCGTGTTGGGACTATGCCAGTTGTTCTGGCCAAGCGGGTATTCGCGGTGCGCGCAATCCGAACGGCATTCCCGATAACTATGTTCAAAATATCAACCTTTTGGATTTCCAAAATTCGGCCAACTTGGGTACAGCCGCGGCATCACCGATAATTTATACCCATCATCCCTACAACCAGTTTAAAACTGGCGAATGGAACATTGTGTATGTTCCCTATTGCACCGGTGATATTTACGTGGGTGATAAAACTGTGGTTTACGAAGACCCCGCGGGCCAAAACGAAGACTTGGTTTGGCACCACAATGGCTTGCGCAATGTGCAGGCTGTGACCTCCTGGGTTAAAAACAATTTGAAAAAGCCAACCCAAATGGCGGTGACGGGCTGCAGTGCGGGCAGTATTGGAGCGTTGCTAAATTACTCCAAGTTGCGGGGTCATTTTGAAAGCAGTTATGGCTATCTAGTGGATGACTCGGGCCCTTTGTACGATGCTCCGCTAACAAGTACGGACAATGAACGCTACCCATCGCTGCCACTGCATCGCGAAGTGTTGAGTTCGTGGACTATGTTTAGCCCATCGGGCAATCCCGCAGACGAAAACCCTATCAATATGCTGCGCGAAATCACCCCGGGATTTGACACTAACCGCTTGGCGAGTTTGTACGGCGGTTTATCGGCTAAATTCCCAAGTGATCGACTTGGCATAACGCACTTTCTTGCCGATGGAAACTTCAGCTCCTATTCCTATGAGCGCTTCTACGACGACATCCAAAATGAGCCGGACGCCAACGAAAAGCTCAATAAATTGCGGGCCAAGTGGCAACAGGATACGGCGGATAATTTAATTCCCCAATTGGCGGCGACAGGAAATTGGAGTTATTACTTCCCCATGTACCGCGACTTTAATGAAAGCCACTGCACCACGGTATTGGACTTCCGCTATGGTGAGATTGAGGAGTTGGGATTGTCGCTATATGACTTCATGAACAATGTGGTGAATTACCGAGGCGGCGCACCAATACGCGCGGTGGAAACGGACAATAGTTCAGACTTTATCAATAATCACGATTGGTTTTACGATTTAGTTGAAGGCCTGTTGTAGGGGCTAGGTAAAACTAAAAGTAAATTGATAGGAAAAGTTAAGTATAAGCGACTGGCAGGCGTTGCCTGCTAGTCGTCATCATCGTCGTCAGTAGCGCTGTTTGCGTTAGTCTCACCTTGATAGGCATCCATGCGCGCCTCCAGCAGCCGCTGGCGCAAGTAGGCCTGTTGAGTCATACCGTCGGGAAATGACGTCATATTTTGTACTTCAGCCACAATGGCCTTTTCCTGCTGTTTATAGTTTTTAAACTCAGGGGTGTTTTCTGGATTGTATTTCGCCGCACTCGCATGAGCCTCGCGTCGAAATTTATCCATCAGCTCGGTTGTGCGGGTTTTAAACTCCTCTTCCGATGCGCTGTTTTTTTCCAGCCATGCCATCTTTAAATGCAGTGCTTCAAAGCCCATCACCGCATTGCTTTGCTCCAGTGATTCAATGTAATCCCACATGGCCTGCGCCTGTTCAGGATCATTGTCGTCACTGTTGAAGTAGGCGCGCATTGCATCTTTATCGGCCTGACGCTTTAAGTAGGCCTGCACTTGGGGATGTTGTAACCAAGGGTGTGAATTCTCGGCGGCGGCAGAGGTTTTTGTGAGCTCATTTGCGGGTTGCTCTGGTGCAGTGCTCTGTGGTCTCAGTTTATGATTGGCGACGCTATTGGGTGCATCCTGCACCTGCATTAATTTGCCAGCGGCTATGGCGATGGCGACGGCGAGTGGAAATCCCCAAACCCATTTTTTATTCACAAAAGCCTCCTGCTATTCAAGGTGCGGCTATGCCGCCGAAGCGTGTGCGCTTAGTATGGGCCAAAAGTGCGATTCCTGCTCGGCATCGATGACGACGAGATCGCCAAACTGTAAAAACACGAATTCACTTTGTGTGGGGCGCAGGAAAATCCAGTCATCAACATTTAATTGCACGCTGTTTGAGCCATTTAACAGGTCTTGATTGGTGGACCGGCCGTAGAGTGCGTTGTAGCTTAAACCCCGTGGAGATTCTGGATGCGCTTTCCAATAGCCGCCATAGGTAAAAAAGCTTTGTGCTTTATTCGGGTCCCAGAGCGCTTGTAGCTTGCCGAGATTAATGCCGGGAATGCGAGTTTCATGGAGCTTTTTCAATACTGGTGTGGCGATAAAGCAAGCGGCGCGGTGGTCTGACAGGGTGGGTAGATCAAAATCCGTAGGTTTGACTAGACAGGAGCCAGCGGCCAATTCGTTAAATGCCCAATGGCCCTGGTTGTAGAGCTGGTAAGTCGGACTGCCGCCGCAATTGAAGGTCATGGTTTCCATCGTCTCGCTGTTGCAATAGTGCGCGATACGTTGCATGGCAGCCCGATAGTGTTGGTGGGCCTGTTGCTGCCAGTGGTGCACTGATCCAGGCAGTTTAACGATGTGCGGCTCATAACCCATGAGCCCGGATAACCGCAACAGCGGGTGTGCATTGATGCGCTCAATCAGAGCATTCAGAGTGTCGAGGTGTGACACGCCGCCGCGATGCAACCCAATATCCAGTTCAATATTGATCCGCATGGGTTGGTGTAATTCATCGGCCAAGGCGGCGTAGGCAGCTAAACGTTCGGGAGAATCGATGAGCCATTGCAATTGCAGGCTAGGGTTAAATGTACTGGTCGAGGCGTGATGAATGCGGTAAAAGTTTTTTGCGGCCTGCACCGGCATGGGTTTGCCCATGAGCACGTCCGCATGGGGCAGTTCGCGCGCAACTTCGTTTAAAAAGGGTTGGTGAAATACCATGAGGCGATGACTGTTGGCCCGCGCCATGACATGCGCAAGCAACGCAGTAGATGGCAGGGATTTGGCAACAATGCGGTAGTTAAAGCGCGATCCAACGTGGTGTGTTAATCGATCAATGTTGTGATTGAGAAGCTGTTTATCGATGATTAACCGCGGCGTTGCCAACGCTAGCTGGTTGAGCTTGGCGCTCAGTTGTTCATAGTAGGGAGTGTGATTGGCGCCGCGATCGTTCGGTTTGATCAGCCAAGCACCCAGCCCGGCGAGGGCGCCTGCGGTGAGTAATTTTCGGCGCGCCAGCAAGGGCGGTTTGTTACGGCGCTCGTCCATGGTGCACTCCTAGCCAAATAGGCCGCGCAAGTAGGGGTTTAAAAATTTTCCCGTGGGATCCAATGCTGCACGCACATCGCAGAAGTCCTGCCAGTGTGGGTAGCGTTGACGCAATTGGTGGCGATCGAGATTGTTCAGTTTGCCCCAGTGTGGGCGGCCACCGTGTTTTATCAGAATGGGTTCAACGGCGTTGAAATAGGGCCGGTAGTCTTCGCTGAAAAAACGGTGTACGGCAATGGAAATACTGTCTTGCTGGTGGAAGGGGCTCAGCCAGATGTCGTCGCCTTTGACGAAGCGAACTTCAATGGGAAAAAACACCTCGGGAAAATGTCGCTCGAGCACCGCGCGAATTTCCGCAACGGCGTTTAGCCCCGTGGCGCGCGGTAGGTGATATTCCATTTCGTTAAAACGCACGTTGCGCTCGGTGGCATAGTTTTGCCAGCTGGGTGCAACGCTGACTTCTTTGTCGAGCGATTTCATGTAGCTGCTCAATACCAATTCGCGTATGCGGGGCGTGGCGCTTAGCCAGTCGCGGATTTGTTTGAGTGTTTCTGCGCCATCGTTTTGATCGAGCTTATCGGTACTGCTGGTGTGCGCATCGGTGATGTCTTGTACATCGGTAAAGCCCATGCCGGAAAAGGGAATGTAGTAAAACTCAACATTGCGATGTCGATCGGCAAGGCCGTCGATGGTCGCCAGAATGTCTTCTATGGGGCGCCATTCGGTGGTGCGTACGAGGTGGTAGGGCTGGGTGTTTTGCAGACGAAAGTCCGTCACCAAGCCCAGGGCGCCCAAATGTACCCGCGCCGCATTAAAAATGTCAGGCTGCTCGGTGGCGCTGCATTGCAGAAGCTCGCCGTCGGCTTTGACTAGGGTCAGGCGTTGGATAAAGCTCGACAGGCAGCCGATAGTGGCGCCGGTGCCGTGGGTGGCCGTGGCCAGCGCGCCGGCCAAGCTTTGCTCGTCAATGTCGGGCATGTTAATGAGCGCCTGACCCTGTTCGGCCAGGGGTGCGCCTAGATCGCCGAGTCTGCTGCCGGCGCTAATGGTGGCGCTCCCGTCGGCGTGGCAATTGACGAATTGCGGCAGTCGCGCGAGTGAAATCAGCGTGTCGTCTGTAGGCACTAAAGCTGAGAAAGAGTGACCGGATCCCACGGGCCGAAGGGTGCCGCGGGCATCGGCCACTAGCTGCTGCAGCGCGACAATAGTGTCGGGCGCTACGCGTCGCTGCGGCAGGCAGGATTGTGAACCCGACCAGTTTTTCCAGCCGATGGGTTTGCGCGCCTGCGCGAGCTGCCACGGTGCTAGGCTCGCTGCCAGACTTAGATGCACCAATTGTCGCAGTAGCGCGCGGCGGCCGAGGGAACCCACAGCTATTCCGCCCCCGTGGCCATAAATTCAATTAGCCGTTCAAAATCTTCCGCAGAGCAATCCATGCACAGCCCCATGGGTGGCATGCCGCGATAGCCTTCCACGACGTGATCAATCATCGTGTCCATACCTTGCGCCATGCGCGGTGCCCAGTTGTGCAGGTCGCCAGTTTGCGGCGCGGTGGGGTTGCCGGTGCCGTGGCAGGCAAAGCAACTGCGCTGGTACAAAGTGGCGAGGTCGGGATCTTGGGGCTGTAGCTTGCGCGGCGCAGGTTGGTTGGCATTGTCGCAGGCGCTGAGTGAGATCACGCAGAGGATTACTGGGAGGATTTGGCGCAAGCCTAGCTGTCGTTGCATGGTTTTTCTCCATTTTGTGCGCCTCTTTGTGCGCTTCCGCTCATGTGGGTCAGCGGTGATAGTAACTGAGCAATTTAAAAAGATAGTCATGATTAACTTTTCGAATACTAGCGGGCAATGAGGCCCTTTGGCAATGGCCATGAAATATCGGTGGGCGATGGGCTGGAATGCGCTGCGTTATATTTGCTGGCGCCAGTAGCTCTGCAGCATGGTCGCGGCTTCCCGCAGGGCGAACTCTGCCGGCATGTCTGGATCTTCCAAAGCCAGCTCGATCGCGCTTGTGGCCATCTGCAGCGTCAGGCGCAGGCGGCGCAGGTTGTCTTTGGCGCGGGTCAGGGGCCAGTGTGCCAGTGCCCATTCACTCATGGCGCGGTGGGATTCCAGCAGTACATCTTGCATCACCGGCAGGGCGCGCAAGGCGCGCATCAGTACCAGCCCCGCCGGCGTATTTGCAGTGACCGCGTAGGTTTCCTCCAGCAGTGGCAGCATATGGTCAATCAGCGCTGTTTGATGGTGTTGATGCCGTTCAGACCAAGCGATCAGCACTTGATTTTGTCGGTCCATGAGGCGCGCGCCCAAGGTATAGAGCAGGGCATATTTGTTGGGAAAGTAGCGGTACAGCGCGGGCGCCGTAATGCCCGCTTGTTCGGCGATGAGATTGGTAGAAATGTTGTCCACACCGACCTCGCTAAGCAACTGCGCCGCCGCTGCCAAAATGCGCTCATAGGTGGCAATGGCGCGCGCCTGCTGGGGTCGATTTTTTTCCAGCAGCAGGGGCGACAGCGGATTATCCGAGGGCATTGGGCGGGGACTCAAGAGTGCGCAGTTCATCCACCCACAGGCGATCGCCCACCATCAGCAGTCCGCGTTCAGCGCCCGTTAAATAGGCGTTTTCGGCAAAGGCTGGGGCCTTGAGATTGGCCGGTTTGGCGTGCGCGCCGCTGCCGTAGGCGGGCATGGGGTTGAGGCGGGTGAGGGTGGGGAAGGGCTCGCCCTGCGGGTGCCGTTGCCCCGTCGTTTGATCCACGGTAGTGACCACGCAGCGTTCACAGGGATAGGCCAGCGCGAGCGAAAAATCACTGTGGCGCAAGCGCGCAATGCGGTGCTCGCTAAAAGCGTTGAGGCCCGTGAGAACGATGTTGGGGCGAAACCGATCCATAGGTACCGGCGCTTCAGTGCCGTCGACGAGGGCGTGATTTAGCGCATCGAGGCTTGCCTGATTGGCGATGAGCAGCGGCGCCATGTCGGCGAACACGGTGTGCGCCGGCCCTAAGTACTCGGGTTTGGCGCGCGGTCGCGGTTGGTCGCTCAGGCGCACCAATCGCAGCGGCGACGTGTGCTTGAGTACCTCGGTTAACCACTGGCCGACGGCGGGGCCCTCGTCCAGCACCTGCACCTCGTCAGACCAAATGTGGGCGGTGATAGGGGTCGGGTCGCCCGAAAAAATTTTCGAAACGCGACATTCACTGTCAGGACTTTGCAGCCAAAGGCCATCGTCGGTGAGGTGCGTGTGTATGGTTACCAGCGCAGGCAGTGTGCGCTGGGTGACGAAGCGCTGGTGTTGGTCGATGATCATCCAGCGGCGATCGTCAGCTAGTCCGCGAATATCGAGGCTGGCGCGTTCGAGTCGCAGGCCGCGCAAACTTTTGACGGGGTAGATGAACAAGTCGGTGACAGTGATGGCCACGGGTGCAATCAGCCTTTGGATTTATTGTCGAAGGCGGCGAGCTGTTCGGCACTGGCCGGTTGCTGGTGCTTGGCTTTCCACTCGCTGTAGGGCATGCCGTACACGCGCTCGCGGGCCTCGTCATAATCGATGTTAATGCCCTTTTCCTCGGCAGCTGCGGCATACCATTTACTTAAGCAGTTGCGGCAAAAGCCCGCCAAATTCATCAGGTCAATATTTTGGGCGTCTTTGCGCTCATCCAAATGTGCCAGTAGGCGGCGAAAGGCGGCGGCTTCCAATTCCAATTGGGTTTGGGCGTCGAGGTCAGTAATTTTAGTCACGATAACAACTCTGAAAATAGCAGGGTGTCCAGTGTATCACCCTCGTTAATTTGGGTGTGCGGCGGCACGATGGCGAGCGCGTTGGCCCAGCTGGTGGACGACAAGACACCGGAGTTTTGATCGGGGTAAGCGGTAATGCCGTTGTCCGTTTGGAGACGCACGCGTAGATATTCTTGGCGAACATTTGAGGCCGGGCGCGTGAAGTTGGTGCGACCTTTTATGCACAGGGGCTGCACGTTGACCTGGCCCTGCTGGCGTTTAATAAACGGCCGCACAAACAAGAGGAAGGTCACAAAAACCGCCACGGGGTTGCCCGGCAGGCCAAAGAATGGCGTCTCGCCAATGCGTCCGAAGGCCAGCGGCTTGCCAGGTTTGAGGGCCAGCTTCCACACGGACAACTCACCCAGCTCAGCAATGCATTGTTTAACGTGGTCTGCCTCACCTACGGACACGCCACCGCTGGTAATGACGAGATCCGCTGATTGTGCCGCCGCCTGCAGGCCCGCGCGAATGGCGGCCGCATCGTCGGGCAGCTGAGTGTGACGCGCGGCTATGCCCAGCTTTGCCAGCAACCCTGTGAGCAGTGGGCCGTTGGAGTTATAAATTTTACCTGGCGCGAGCGGCTCGCCGGCAGGCGTCAGTTCATCGCCAGTGGAAATAATGGCGACTGAGAGCGGGCGCACCACCTCGGCATGGGTTAAGCCAAGGGATGCCAGCAGCCCCAGATCCTGTGGCTGCAATGTGTGGCCGGCGGCCAGCACCCGCTCGCCGGCGCGCAAATCAGAGCCCGCTCGGCGAATGTTGTTGCCCGGCTCCACCTGCAGTGGAAAGCGCACGCGCTCGCCCTCGGTTTCACATTGCTCTTGCATGACCACCGCATCGGCCCCCTCTGGAATCGGGGCGCCAGTAAAAATGCGTGCACAACTGCCGAGCGCCAAGGGTTGTGCGGCTTGGCCGGCGGCGATGCGCTGGCTAATTGCCAGCGGTGATTCCAGCAGGTCGCGGGTGTTGATGGCATAGCCATCCATGGCGCTGTTGTCTTCGTAGGGCACGTTGATGGGGGCGTGCAGATCGCCGGCCAGCGTGCGGCCAAGACAACTGGCCAGCGGGCGCGATTCACGCTCGGTCAAAGGCAGTGCGTGGCGCAGTATGCGGTCGAGCGCGACGTCTACGGGCGTCAGATCGGCCCTCACAGTGGGCTCGCCTTTTGTTGCAGCAACGCTACAAAATTGCAGGGCTTGTGGCGGGCGTCCAATTGCTCGGCAATGAGCTGCCAGCCCGTTTTGCAGGCATTGGTGGAGCCTGGCAAACAAAAGATCACCGTATAGTTGGCCAGCCCAGCCAGCGCGCGCGATTGTATGGTGGAGGTGCCAATATCGCGGTAAGACACCTGCCGAAACAGCTCGCCAAACCCGGTCACTTCTTTATCTAACAGCGGCGTCACCGCTTCGGGGGTGGAGTCGCGCCCGGCAAATCCTGTACCGCCGGTAATCAAAATAGCGTTGACCTCCACCTCGGCGATCCAGGCTGAGCAGGCGGCGCGAATTTGATAGATGTCGTCTTTGACAATGGCTTTGTGGGCCAGCTGATGGCCGGCAGCAGTGAGTTGATCCACCAGGGTGCGCCCCGAGCTGTCAGTATCTTCGGTGCGCGTATCTGACACTGTGAGTACGGCAATGTTGAGAGGGTGGAAATCAGTCATGGGGGTGTCCTTGGGTTAACGGGGCCGCAAGGCCTGTGTGGGCCAGTACAAAATCCGCCACTTGGCCAATGTCGTCTATGGCCAATCGGGGCCCTTCACAGCCGTAGTCGGCGGGCACCAGGGCGGGGTCGTCGGTGGCGATGGCCACTAAATTTCTTGCCTGTTCGGGCAGAGGGGCTAGGGTGTTGGCAGCCCGAATCACCTGAATTTTAGGGTGCTGGGCCAACTTAAAGCCCTCCACTACGACGATATCCACCGGCGCCAAATGGGGCAGCAGATCGCCCAGTTCTGGCTCCGGTTCGTCGCGCAGTTCACGCATCAAGGCCCAGCGCTTGCCCGACGCCAAAAGCACTTCGTGCGCACCGGCCTCGCGGTGCTGGTAGCTGTCGCGCCCCGGTTGATCCACATCGCAGTTGTGGTGGGCGTGCTTCACCGTAGAGACGCGCAGGCCGCGGGCGCACAGTTCGGCCACCAAGCGCGTCACTAAGGTGGTTTTGCCACTGTTTTTCCAGCCGGTAATGCCGATGATTTTCATAGGGTTAGAGGCTTCGGTATCAGGTGGCCGAAGTTTACCAGATAGCGGCACCCTGACGCCGTGACACCGATCAATTTGCCCCGTGTGGTGCGCCGTCAGTGTTTCTGTGCGGGCACTGGGATATACTAGTTCGTTTGAATGAATTGGTCGGCAATTCAGCCACTTATAACGACGACACAGGCAGTTTAGCGCCCATGAGCTATCAGGTACTCGCCCGCAAATGGCGGCCCCGCATCTTCCGAGAAATGGTGGGCCAAGAGCATGTGCTACAGGCATTGATCAATGCCCTGGACCACAACCGCTTGCACCACGCCTATTTGTTCACCGGCACCCGCGGTGTGGGCAAAACCACCATTGCGCGCATTTTGGCCAAGTGCCTGAACTGTGAGACGGGCGTCAGCTCCGAGCCGTGCGGTCAGTGCGGCGCCTGTCAGGAAATTGCCGAGGGTCGCTTTGTTGACCTAATCGAAGTGGATGCCGCCAGTCGCACCAAGGTGGAAGACACCCGCGAATTGCTGGAAAACGTGCAATACGCGCCCACGCGCGGCCGCTACAAGGTCTACCTCATCGATGAGGTGCACATGCTATCTACCAGCAGTTTTAACGCGCTGCTCAAAACCCTGGAAGAGCCGCCGCCGCACGTTAAATTTTTGTTGGCCACCACCGATCCGCAAAAGCTGCCGGTGACGGTCTTGTCGCGCTGCTTGCAATTTAATTTAAAAAACATGAACCCAGAGCGCATCGTGGGCCACTTGGCCTTTGTGCTCGAAAAAGAGCTGGTGCCCTTTGACGACAGCGCGCTCTGGCAGCTGGGACGGGCCGCCGATGGCTCCATGCGCGATGCGTTATCGCTCACCGATCAGGCCATCGCTTTTGGCAACGGCAAGGTGCAAGACGCCGATGTGCGGGCCATGCTGGGCGCCATCGATCAGGGCTTGGTGTACGACATGCTCAACGCACTGGCCGCCAGTGATGGGCCGGCCTTGTTTGCCGCGGTGAATCATTTGGCCGAGCATGCGCCCGATTATCAAGGCGCGTTGGCGGAAATCTTGTCGGTACTGCACCGCATTGCCATCGCGCAGGCCATGCCTGAAGCCATCGACAACAGCTTTGGCGATCGCGAGCGCATCGTGGCGTTGGCGGCACAGATGCCCGCCGAGGATGTGCAGCTCTTTTACCAAACGGCATTGTTGGGGCGGCGCGATTTACCCTTGGCGCCCGACCCGCGCTCGGGCTTCGACATGGTGCTGTTGCGCATGATGGCCTTTAAGCCCCAAGGTGTTGCCGACCTGCCAAAAGCGGCCCTAAGTGCGCCGCCCGCCGGCACCCCAGCGTCTGCCGCGCCGGCACCGGTTGCAGCAACTACTACATCTACGCCTGCTACCGCATCTGCGCCTGCAGCCGCGCCAGCACCCGCGCCGATACCGCCACAGCCCGCGGCTCCCGAGGCTCCCGAGGCTAGCCAAACTGCGGCTGTCGCCTCGGCAGCGATGCCGTCGAGTGAGCCTCAGCAACCTGTTTCACAAGCCGCTCCTCCACAGCCAGCAGCCATGTCGGCAGAGCCTACTGCTGCGCCCGCGCAACCTGTCGCTCAAGTGGCAGAGGTAGCGGTGCACGAAAATACGTCTGTTGAAAATCTTGCCCCTGCGAACGCAGCGGAGTGCCAGGCGCCCGCGCACGACACGCCGCCGTGGGCAGACGACGATGAGGCAAGTTCCAACCTGTATGCCGACGATGAACCCGCGCCTTCGGTGGTTTCAGAGCCTCAGCCCAGCCTGTCACAAGAGCCTCAGCCTAGCCTGTCGCAAGAGCCTCAGCCTAGCTTTTCACAAAAGCCTCAGCCGCGCCCGTCCGCGGTTGAACCTGCTGTTGCGGCGCAAACACCAACTGCCAAAGTCCAATCAGCGCCGCCCGCACCGCAGGTGTCCGCCCCAGAGCCTGCAGCTGTGGTGGCCCCGCAACAGCAAGCTGCGCCGGCCGAGTCACCGCCAAGCATGAATTTGTCTTCGCTCACACCGGAGCACTGGGTGGAATTGTATTTGGCGCTCAAGGTGGGGGGCGTGTTGCAAAGTACCGCCGCCAATAGTTGTTTGGACGCGGTGTCGGGCAACCATTTGCGCTTCACACTCGATCAAGCCAATGCCAATCTGTTTGATGTCAGCCATCAACAGCGCTTGGCCGATGCGCTGACTGCGTATTTTAATGAGCCGGTGACGGTGGAAATCAGCGCGGGCACCGTCACCCGCGAAACGCCCTCGGCTACCGCCATTCGACTGCGGGCAGAAAAGCAGGCGCAGGCGCTCGACAGTGTCAAAAATCATCCGCTGCTCAAACGCCTAGAGGCCACGTTTCAGGCGCGGCTCGATGAGTCCACGGTTGAGCCCCTTTAACTACACGAGTAATGATCTGCACCGGCGAGCAGTAGCAAATCGGTGCACGTAACAACGAGGTAATACGATGTTTGGCAATATGGGCGACCTGATGAAACAGGCGCAACAAATGCAAGAAAAAATGCAAAAGATGCAAGAGGATTTGGCCAGCGCCGAAGTGACGGGCGCCGCCGGTGCCGGCCTTGTGTCGGTGGTTATGAATGGCCGTCACGACGTGCGCAATGTGACCATTGATCCCAGCTTGCTGAGCGAAGATAAAGAAATGCTGGAAGATCTATTGGCCGCCGCTGTGAACGATGCGGTGCGCAAAGTCGAAGAGAAAAACAAAGAAATGATGGGCGCAATCACCGGCGGCATGCCTATGCCACCCGGTTTTAAGATGCCCTTTTAATTGAGCCTGCCCGAGTTGCTGTCTGAATGTTTAGCCCGCTAATTGACGAATTAATGAGTGCCTTGCGCTGTTTGCCCGGCGTCGGGCCCAAGTCGGCCCAGCGCATGGCGCTGCATCTACTAGAGCGCGACCGCGAGGGTGCCGATCGATTGGCTAAGGCCTTGTCGGCGTCCGTCGCCGGGGTGGGCGAGTGCAACCGCTGTCGCACCCTTACCGAGCAACATCAATGCAGTATTTGCAACAACCAGCGGCGCACCAAATCCATGTTGTGTGTGGTTGAGACGCCCGCGGATGTGCTCGCCATTGAGCAGGCGGGCACCTATCAAGGCACCTACTTTGTGTTGCACGGGCACTTGTCACCCATCGACGGCATTGGCCCCAGCGATCTCGGCTTAGATCAGCTGCAAACACTGTTGGCCGAGGGCGATATAGAAGAAGTCATTTTGGCCACCAACCCCACCATTGAGGGTGAGGCCACGGCCCACTACATTTCCGAGCGCGCCAAGCGAGCCGACGTGTCCGTGTCGCGCATTGCCCACGGCGTGCCTTTGGGTGGCGAACTCGAATTTATTGATGGCGGCACACTGGCGCACGCCTTTTCAAGCAGGCAAAAAATTTAATGACCATTGCAACGACACCCATCTGGGTGGATACACAGGCAGAGTTGGAATCACTGTGCGCACGCTGGCAGCAACAGGCCGCCATTGCCATTGATACGGAATTCATGCGCAGTCAAACCTATTATCCACACGCGGGTTTGATCCAAGTGGGCGATGGTCAGGGGTGCTACCTCATCGATCCTCTGGCCATTGATGATTTGTCGGCGCTGGCCACGTTAATGACGCACCCCGGCACCGTCAAAGTGATTCACTCCTGCTCTGAAGACTTGGAAGTATTTCGCTACCTGTTAGATGTTGTACCCAAGCCGATGTTCGATACACAAATTGCCGCGGCGTTTGCGAATTTTGGTTTTTCGCAGGGCTATGCCGCGTTAATTCAGCAGTTGCTGTCGGTGGGCTTAGAGAAAGGTGAGACGCGTTCCGATTGGATGCAGCGCCCGCTGAGTCAGTCGCAATTGCACTACGCGGCACTCGATGTGGCCTATTTGCTGGTGGCCTACGGAAAAATTTTAGCCGAGTTAAAGGCCTTAGGTCGCCTGGAATGGGTGCGTGAAGAGTGCGCCATACTGGTAGCGGCTGCAGAGCAGCCAACAGAATTTGATGACGCTTACACCAAAATAAAGCTCGCGTGGAAGTTGTACCCCGATCAGTTGGCGATCTTGCGGGACGTCTGTGTGTGGCGTGAGCGCACGGCCCGCGAATTGGATATTCCGCGCAATCGGCTAATGAAAGAGGGCGCCGCTTGGGAATTGGCGCGCCGCAAGCCAACCAGTGCAAAGCAGCTTGCAAATATAGAGGGCATGGGCAGCCGTGCTCTGCGCGAATACAGCGACACCCTGTTGGCATTGATAGCCAAGGCCGAAGCCAACGGCCTGCCGGACCGGATGCCCAAACCCTTTACGCCGCGTCAGGGTGAAGTCTTGAAACGCTTTAAGGCCATTGCACAATCGGTGTCGGACGCCCAGCGCATCACTCCGGAAATATTGACCCGTAAAAAAGATTTAGAGGCGTTGGCGCGCTCAGTGTTGGCGGGGCAGCCGCAATTACCTGACAGTTTCACCGGCTGGCGCTATCCTATTATCGGTGAACTATTGCACAGTGAGGCACAGGCTCTGGTTCCCGAATATGCTCCTGATTATGCACCCGAAGATCAACAAGAGACCCCACATGTCTGATGCCATTCAAAACCTATGTGACATCTATCGAAGCCCAAAGGATTCGGAGATGTATTTGTATGTGCGAAAAACCGAGGGGTTGGCGCGAGTGCCCGAGGCGTTGTTGGAAAAATTTGGCAAGCCCGCACACGTGATGACACTCCTGCTGCGCGACGGTCGGAAATTGGCACGCGTGGATGTGGATAAAGTGCGCGAAGCGCTCACTGAGCGTGGTTACTATTTGCAATTGCCGCCGCCGAAAGAGGGTTACATGACAGATATCAACCAACAAAACTCAAAGTTGGTTTAATCCTTGGCCTGGCATCGAGACTACTGGCGAGAAATCCCGCTGGCAGACATGAGCGACAGCCAGTGGGAGGCGCTCTGTGATGGCTGTGGCAAGTGCTGCTTGCAAAAATTGGAAGATGACGACGACGGCGAGGTCTATTACACGCGATTGGCTTGCAATCTATTAGATTTGCATTCCTGTCGCTGTACCGACTACCCCAACCGAGTGGCAAAAGTGCCCGACTGTTTGCAGTTGCGCGCTGAAAAAATTACCGAGTTTCATTGGCTACCCGTGACCTGCGCTTACCGGTTAATTGCTGAAGGGCAGGACTTGCCCGATTGGCACCCGCTGATTTCGGGCTCGCCCGAGTCTATTCACGCCGCCGGTATCTCGGTGCGCGGTCGCGCTCAACCACTGCACACTGTGCCCGAAGATGATTGGCAAGAAG
Source organism: Simiduia aestuariiviva (assembly GCF_014192475.1). GTDB lineage: Bacteria > Pseudomonadota > Gammaproteobacteria > Pseudomonadales > Cellvibrionaceae > Simiduia > Simiduia aestuariiviva. The sequence goes on along the minus strand of NZ_JACHXZ010000003.1, from coordinate 291,899 downwards.
AAGTCGTGCACTGGGTCGATTTGTAAGCGCGAACGTTGTGCTGATTAGATAAATGTTTGGAGAGAAACAATGCAAGATCCAACGATTCCCCTGATGTGGTACGCCTACTTGGTTGGCGTGGTGGGGTTAATGATTTCAACTTGGTGGATGTTTCGACAGCGCAGCGAGTTGGCGCAGTTCGCCACGGTCACAGTGGGCGCTTGGTTGCTCACGCCCGTGGCGCTGACGCCGGACATTCCCCAATGGGCACCGGCCTTTTTTGTGTTGGTGCTCGATGGGTTGTTTACCGATCAGCCTGTCATGCGAGTTTTATGGCCGATGGCATTTGTTTGGGTAGCGGCACTGATATTGAGTTTGTTAGCTCGCTTTGCTTGGCAGAAGTGGCGCTCTGGCAAAGTGCCTACGCCAGAACCAGAGCCAGAACTGGAAAGCTAAACCAATTCCAATTTAGTAAAAGCACTGCCTGTTAAGGGATGGGTAGCGCCTTTAATATCCCTAGCAAACACACCCCAAACAGTGCTTATGATCGGGTTAGGCCGATTGCGTTGTGCGCCCCCATTGACCAAAGTTTGTGTCACTTGAGTATCAAGATTCGCGATCAGTTAGGCTCGCAAGTATGCGAGCGATGACTGCGTCGGCATCTCGATACCAATCTTTGGCCAGCACAAAACAAATATTCCAGCCAAACGCTTGCAGAACGCTGGCCGGTGTATGGTAGCGTTCAATTAAATCCTCTGTGGCGTAATGTTGGCGGCTGTCAGTTAAGATGCCTAGCCTAAAATGTACGTCTTGTTTGCGCCGCACGGCTAGATCGCAAGTGAGTTCAGACTGCCCGTAACCGGTTTCAACCACTAGCCCTACGCCTCGTAATCGTTCGGCGATCACCTGTACCAGCGCGCGATCTTCTTGAGTTTGCTGGGGTTGTGAGTAGCCGTATTCCAGTAGCGCTGTTTGCATGCCGGTGGTATTGCCCTCAGATACAGCCCGTGCATAGCGTAAATACTGGCGCAATGCGTTGGCGCCCGTGTTGTAGGTGTTGGTGATTTGCGAGGCTTCGATGGAAGTGACCACTACCATGTGCTTTTTTGCCCGTGAAAAAATTACGTTCAGTCTTTTCTCGCCGCCGTTTTGATTGATGGGTCCAAAATTCATCAACATCTTGCCCTGAATATTCGGGCCGTAGCACACGCTGAGAATGATGATGTCGCGCTCATCACCTTGAACATTTTCAAGGTTTTTAACAAATAAACCGACAAACTGATCTTCGTCCTCGCGTTCTTCCTCTGCTTCTAGTGCCTCTGCGAAACGTTTATCGTCGCTCGCAAGACGCGCGAGCGCTGCCTCGATTTCCGTCTGTTGCGCTTGTGAAAATGCCACAATACCTACGGTTTCTCGGCGCTGATCCAGCAGCAGTTGGCGCACCAGCTGGGCAATATAATTGGCCTCACCGGTGTTGCGTTGTTGGCTGTAAGGGCTGTTTTCCAACTTGTGATAGCTGATTGGCCGCTGGTAAACCTGTGCTTCGACGGCAAGCGTTTGACCGGATGATTGATCGTCGCTATCGCTGGGATTTACCACAATAGGTGGCTGTGGCAATAGCGACTGAGTGCTGGGCACCGTCTGCAGTTGACCGCTGTAGAATGCCTGATTGCAAAACCCAATCAAACTCTCGTGCCGGCTCCGGTAGTGCCAGCTAAGTAGGGTGGTAGGCAGCGCGCCGGAGGCACGGTTTAGAAAAGAGTCGGCGTTTAGATTATAGATGTGCAAATTTTGCGTTTGTTCATCATCATCTGCAGATTGGCTGGCAAAGAACTGAGACGGTGGCAATTGCATTTCGTCGCCCACCACAATCATTTGCCGTGCGCGATAGAGCGTTGGCACGGCATCTTCTAAGGGTATTTGGCTCGCCTCGTCAAATATCACCACGTCGAACAAAGTTTCGCTAAGCGGTAAAACATCTGAAACACTGAGGGGGCTCATCATCCACACAGGCTTTAGATTGCGAAGTAATTCACCCGCCTCTGAGGTGAAGAGTTCCCTAATAGATTTGTAGGCGCGGGATTTTTCGAATTCACGCTCTAATAGTTTTCGGCCTCGGTTAAAGGCTCTGCGCCAATCCTTTTCTTCCTGTGTTGTATTTGCCATTGAGCCTGAAGCGCGCTGTATATTTGCTAAGAATTTCGATCTCGTGGTATTGGTAATGGCTTCGGCGTTAGCTTCGCGCAATTGAGCTAATTTTGCATCGAGCTCACCAAACAATTGCTGTAGGCGGTTGCCATCAAAGCGCGATAGGGTGCGATTTCGGCGAAATTTCTGGTTGAGTGTTTCGGTGGTAATGGCGTTTTCAATATCGATGAGTGGTAGCGGTAGGCAGCGCAGCGTTGTGCCTATTGGTGTATCAAGGTTGTCGAGTTGTACCAGCAGGTCGGCTACTTCATAGGCCAGCTGGCCCTGACCCTTGAGTGCATCTATTGCTGCGCGAATTTCTCTGGGTGACTTTAACTGGTACGCCGTTAGCCAGCCCGCTAGCTCTACTTCTGTAGACTGTAGGTGGTTGCTTTGTGCGATTTTTGCCAGCAGCTCAGGGTTGCTGGCCTCTGCGATACAGGCGCGATAAATTTGCCGTTCTAACGCCAGCATGGTTTTTGGTGGGCGCCAAGCGTTTGCTAGAATGGGCGCTATGGCGCCAAGATCGTCCACGCCAAACTGGCTCTCTAGTGCGAGCTGCTTCTCCGAAAAATGTTCGGCTGCGCTCAGGGCGTCGGCTGCGTGTTGCAGTGTAAGGGTGTAAGAGTCGAATGTTTTTGGCCCAAAATCGCGCACCAACTGCTTGGCTTGACGCCACCGGCCACTTAAAAATAGCCACCATTTTCCTTCGCAATCCCGGGCTGCAGCGGCAGCATTGTGGACGGATTCTAGGCTCACCTTGTCAAGTTGCCAGCCGGTGGCGAGTGCGCGTGTGCGCTCGGCATCCTCGGCTAAAGTTTGCCATAGCGCTAAGTGCTTCTTAAGTTTTTGCGCACCAATGCTGTCTGGGTCTAGCAGCTTTACTTGATCGTCCAAAATTAGCGGCGTCAGCGGCTTTATCAGTGTGTGGGCGGTCAATAGGTCTTGCCAGCTTGAGTTATCAAGGTTTAAAAGCTGGCCCAATCTTTCCGCATCGGACATGGTTTCGGGCCACGCTTGGATAATTCGCGCGCAGAAATTATCAAGATCTGCCTCGGGGTTTACGCTATCGGCAAGGTTACCTTTCAGACACCATAGCGGTGACTCTGCCAAGGAATTAGCGCCGCACGATTGCGATAAGGTGCTGTTAAGACTGTCAATAATGTGAGATAGGATTTTACGCTGTTTTTCGTAGCTTTCTAAGCTTGGTAATTGCGCCCGTTGCTGTGTGGTTAGTTGTGTATTGCTGCCGCCGGCCGCCACCCAGCGCTGTAGTAGTTGACGTAAGCTGGGGCCAGCAATGGATGAATCCTGTTCGGCCGGTGTGTCTAACGACGTGTCCGGATTTTCTTGCGCGTCGTAGACTGGCAATTGCATCGCGTTGGCAAAGGACTCCAGTTCGGTCAGCAGCGTTGCGATGTCTGCAAGCAGCGAAGATCTGTGTGGGTCATCTTTGTGGTGGTCGGTGGTCTGCCAGCGCAGATACAGCGTTTCCAAGTCGTCGATGAAGGCCTTCTTATCGCCTTGCGAGTCATGTATCAAAGCGCATAGGTCTTCAATGCCCACTTGCTTTAGGCGATGGTATACCACGTCCAATGCCACGCGTTTTTCGCACACAAATAACACCGATTTATTGCGCGCCATATAGTCTGCAATAAGATTGGTAATAGTTTGCGATTTACCGGTACCTGGCGGGCCTTGAATTACGTAGCTTTGGTTGCTTCGGCTGGTCCATACCGAAGCAGACTGACTTGGATCAGCTGGTAGTAAATGAAATTGGTCCGCTAGCGCTACCTGTTTATCTATTTGCAGTACAGGTTTTGCCTTGTGGCTAAATAGGGCGTTGAAATTTTCGCCGCTATTGTTAGCTTGTAAAAGCTCTGTGTAGTCGCCTACCAAGGTCATTTTTCGGTAGCTAAAATTAGCTAGCGTAAGCGAGCATAAGTCTAGCTCCCAATGGTTTTCGCCGCCCTGTTGACCTTGATCAATGGCATAGAAGTCTTGCTCCACGCTGGTTTCTTCGTCAACCATAGCTTTAAACACTGCGCTTCGATTGACAGCGGCAATGGTGTCTCTCGCCGGCGCTTCGGCCAACCTGACATTGCGGGTAAAGATTTGTACGCCCAGAGGCTCAAATTTATCGCGATTGTAGCTGTAGGGAATGCCATTGTAGTCACTGATGCCGCGACCGGTAATTCGCCTTTTGCGTTTAAAATCATCAAGTTTGCGCTTAGCTTTACGGGCAATCAGCTGTATACGTGGACGGTCTACCAGTGTCAGCTCTACACCGCGTGCCGATTGATTTATCTGCTGCTGCAGATGGGTGTGTAAATTAACGATGGCCGAAGCATCTGTGGCATCAATACGTTCGGGTAATCTAATATCGAATACTTGTTGTAATTGGTAGCGAAGTACGGGGTTGATTTCTGCCTGACTTAAGTCTGCCGTTAGGGTGTAGCTGTCTTTCACACCTTTTTTCTTTTGGACTTTCGCGGGTACGAGAATCAACGGGCTATTGATTCGCTCTTGCGGTGTCTCTTTTAAATTGTGCCAGCGGAAAAAAGCCAGTACCAGTCGTAGCTGTGAAAAGCCGTATTCTTTTTCGTCGCGCCCCGCTTGCAACCTGATTTTATCCAGTTGATTGCTCAAAAAGGGGTAGTCTTCAAAACGCAGCCAGCGCGACAGAGCGACCGGTTTATCACTCGAAAATGTCCGCACTAAATATTCATTGCACAGCATTAATTGCTCAATGCGAATATTTCGGTAATCTAATACGTGCGGTACTGATGCCAGTGTCAGATTTGCACTGCTGCCGGTATCGCGAAAATATAGTAGCCGGTTGCGCCGACTTATTTCAAAAAGCTTGTTGCGTAGATGTTTTTGAATGGCCTGTTGGTCACCGTCCGCTTCTATCAAATAATCTTCGTTTGTTGTGTCTTGATCCTGTTCGCGATAGTGGCGTAGGGTTTGCAGTAATGTCTGTAAATCCTGTGGTCGCCTGTGGCGTTCAAGCGCAGTCATTTCTGTAATGATTTTCGAAACTAAGGGATGCAACCTTGGGTTCAATCGAGACAGATCATCCCGCTGATTAACAAACTGTGCCAAAGACTCTGGGTCGGTGAAGTCGAGACCAGTGGCGAGGCTTGCCATGATTAACCCTAAGACGTGAACATCGGTTAATGCATCGTGGTGGTCACACTTTTCTTCCCATGCACAGTAATCTGGGTAGTAGGCCAGTCGGGCTGGCTCATCACGCTGGGCGAGATGTTTGTTAAATGTTGCAATTCCATGGTCTGTGCGCATTTCGCTGTAGTGACCGGTAATTGCCAATGCAGAATTAGCGTCGTGAACATCTATGTCTTTTAGCGCGGCTGTTTGAATTCTAGGGTCGCAGGCGTCGCCATTAAAGAACCACAGATGGCCCATAGAAACCGATAGCGCATCTACTCCGTTGAGCGGAGCAATCAAGCCTTGTGCGTGCAATTCGGCAGTCTGTTCCACCAAGGGCAGCACCATACCTAATAAATCGTCGGTGCTTATGTGCCCCAGGGTCTGCCACTGGGCCAACTGCTGGAAAAAGGTTTGGGTATCCGATTGCTCACTCATGATCGTCTGCTTCTTCTGCCGTGGATATAGAGTTCGCGAGTAATTTGGCAACCTCTTCTTTTTTCATTTTAAGTTCTTTGCGAAACAGCGGTTCGAAGTTGTTCTCGAAGCCTAGTTGTTGAGCGAGACGTAAAGCGTGGCTATAGCTGTCGGGTTGGCAGTCGGGGTCTGCGCAAGCAAAATCCAGTAGTACAAACGACAGATACTCACGGGTGTTGTCGCTGCAGTGGTCGAGTACCTTTGTTAGCGTATCGCGATAGGATGGCTCGGAGTTGCTCGCTTCGACGGTGTCGAGTGCTTGCTTTAACGCTGGTGTTGGCCACGTAAATTCTGGAAAAAATTCTTGTGCCAGCGCTTCGATTGTATCGGTTTGGAAACAGGTGTTTGCGGTATACAGGTTTATCAGCTGTAAGCTTGCCTCTGTGAGCAGCTGTTGATCTAACAAATCCAGACTCACAACGTCCAGTGGTCCAATAACTAGCTGTTGAGTTTCTGTCTGCCATGCTTTGGCGTTCCAGCTATTCTTATGTTGTGCTTGGTGTAAACTGTGTAAAATTTTTGCGCGCAGAAAAATTTCTGGATGGCTGGTTTGCTGCGAGCCAATCTTGTGTTTGGCGAGTACCTCGTCGGCTTGCGCCACATAGTCGTCCACGGATACTTCACTAACGCCCGTGGTGACTTTGATTAAATTCGCCACGCTTGATTGCCATTCTCCGGTCACCACCTGTGAACCTAAATCGGCGTATACCTCGGTAAACAGTTGGTAGCGCCGGTAGCTTTCCACATAAGGTGCGGAGCAATCTGGTTGCTGCTGGCACCAAGAGAGAATGCGCATGGTGGTGAAAAATTGGCCATCTTGTTCAGTGTAGAGTTTATGGTGCGCGATCTCGTGGCCGAATACGGCTAGCAGTTCTTGCTCGCTGTGATGTTTGGCCCAATCTCCCTGTAGTACGATGACGAGCTCGTTTGGGAAAAACGACAACATGGCATTCAGTCCGTTGCCGCTGGCTTGTGCTTGGTACAGGGTTAAAGGTAGCGAAATGCCCAAGGCGTCTCGCGCTTGTATGGCGCGCGCATACAATTGCGGGTGGTTGTCTGATGAAAGCCGTACGGTTGATTTAAGAAGCTCTAGCTTTTGTGACTCGATCAATTGGTCGCTATAGTTGTCTGAGGAAAACCATTTCCATAAATCTGGCTCTTGCGCTTGCAAGAATTCGCAGATAGCACGATGGTAGGGAAGCGGCGCCAGTGCGCGGGCAGTTTGATCGCTCCGGTCCAAAATTAACTCCACTTTAGCCACTGACAAGAATTCCAATGAATCGAAGAGTGTACCTAACCTTTGCAGTACTGTTAAGGATCTTATGAGAATGAATTCCTAGGTGCTGATAGTCTCAAAAGTGGGTGCAGCGGCGGGATGTTCGGGAAACGTTGAATCAATCTTCAGTGGGCGAGTGCAGCCGCTGTCGCACCCTCACCGAGCAACATCAATGCAGTATTTGCAACAACCAGCGGCGCACCAAATCCATGTTGTGTGTGGTGGAGACGCCCGCGGATGTGCTCGCCATTGAGCAGGCGGGCACCTATCAAGGCACCTACTTTGTGTTGCACGGGCACTTGTCACCCATCGACGGCATTGGCCCCAGCGATCTCGGCTTAGATCAGCTGCAAACACTGTTGGCCGAGGGCGATATAGAAGAAGTCATTTTGGCCACCAACCCCACCATTGAGGGTGAGGCCACGGCCCACTACATTTCCGAGCGCGCCAAGCGAGCCGACGTGTCCGTGTCGCGCATTGCCCATGGCGTGCCTTTGGGTGGCGAACTCGAATTTATTGATGGCGGCACACTGGCGCACGCCTTTTCAAGCAGGCAAAAAATTTAATGACCATTGCAACGACACCCATCTGGGTGGATACACAGGCAGAGTTGGAATCACTGTGCGCACGCTGGCAGCAACAGGCCGCCATTGCCATTGATACGGAATTCATGCGCAGTCAAACCTATTATCCACACGCGGGTTTGATTCAAGTGGGCGATGGTCAGGGGTGCTACCTCATTGATCCTCTGGCCATTGATGATTTGTCGGCGCTGGCCACGTTAATGACGCACCCCGGCACCGTCAAAGTGATTCACTCCTGCTCTGAAGACTTGGAAGTATTTCGCTACCTGTTAGATGTTGTACCCAAGCCGATGTTCGATACACAAAATGCCGCGGCGTTTGCAAATTTTGGTTTTTCGCAGGGCTATGCCGCGTTAATTCAGCAGTTGCTGTCGGTGAGCTTAGAAAAGGGTGAGACGCGCTCCGATTGGATGCAGCGCCCGCTGAGTCAGTCGCAATTGCACTACGCGGCACTCGATGTGGCCTATTTGCTGGTAGCCTACGGAAAAATTTTAGCCGAGTTAAAGGCCTTAGGTCGCCTGGAATGGGTGCGTGAAGACTCCGCCAATGGGCACCGGCCTTTTTTGTATTGGTGCTCGATGGGTTGTTTACCGATCAGCCTGTCATGCGCGTGGTCTGGCCGATGGCCTTTGTGTGGGTGGCGGCCTTAGTGCTGAGTGTGCTGGTGCGCATCGGTTGGCTTAAATGGCGCCAGGCAAAAAACAGCGCGGCTGAAAGCCCAGGTGAGACTGGCGCTTAGTGGCGCCGGGTGCAAATCCGGCAACCGTCACACGCGTTGCACAATCCATTGAATGGAAATGGCCGCAATGACAAGCGACACTGCGTTGTAGCTCAGGCGCGAACTGAGCCGCGTTTGTTGCAGGCCATACAAGATCGGTATCAGTAACGCCAGAAATAGTAACTGGCCTACTTCCACGCCTAAGTTAAAGGCCAGCACCGTAAGCAATTGGTGCTGCGGGTCTAGCCCGATTTCTTGCAAAACGCTGGCAAATCCCATCCCGTGAACTAGTCCAAAGCCGAACGTCAGCCAGCCAAGACGGGTGACCATGGGCCACACGTTGTTAAGTGCTGCCAGCAAGACAGAGGCGGCGATGATCACTTCTACCCAGCGGGTAGAAGTGCTGAGTAATCCCAAGGCAGTGGCTGTCAAGGTGATGGAGTGAGCCAGTGTAAAACTCGTCACCAGCCACGCCGTGCGCGCGAGTAGCGTGGGCAAACTGGCGTGGTTTGAACCGGGTTGGCGCAGCGCTAGAATAAAAATGCTCATCAACAGGGTAACCAGAAATAACAGGTGATCCCAACCCATCCAGATATGGCTAACCCCAAGCCCTAAGTAGTTGACCGCAGTGCGCCACAAGTTGTTCTCACCCAGCAGCAAGGTACGTTGTTGATGGCTGGCAACTTGACTGCTGATTTGGCCGGTGACAATTAATTTGTGGTGCGAATCTACGTCAAACAATGCTCGATAATTAATTGAAAGTAGGTCTGCACACTGCACCTGTAGCGGCAGGTGTAAATAGGTTTCGTTAAAATAGTTGTCGAGCGAAAATTGTTCTGACGCCTGCCAAGGGCACTGGCCATTTTGGTTTTCAAATGTCAGGCTACTTTGTAAATACTGCAATAAAGCAGGGCGCCGAAGCAACAGTTCCTGCCAGGTTAAGGCGCCGTCGTTGTTTTGATCTAGACCTATGGCTAGGTGTAAATCGTAGAGCCGCAATTGCAGCACGCCTTGGGTGCTGTGCTCCTGGCTATTAGATATTTGTAGATAGCCAGTAGAAAGTTGGTGTGCACTGCCAGCGGGTGAGTTCAAGCACAACAGCAGGGCCACAAGAAAAAACCACAGTTTCATTCTGACCTCCGGGCCGGTGGCAAACCAAGTGCTAAGGCCCGTTGCATCAGTTGCTGGTCAGCGGCTTCGTTGGCGGATTGCAAATTAACGCCAGCCCAGTGCAGAGCCTTGTTGGGGTTTGGTGCAAGGTAAATAAAGTAATAGGCCAAGTCGCTGGCGTGTTGTAGGTCAGATCGGGTCTCGCGCAGGGCCATACGGGCCTCTACTAACGACTGCCAGCTGAGCTTATTTAGCAACTGGCCAGCGTGAGCCAGACGCAACAACAGGCCGTCTTCCAAAGATAACTGTTGGGCCGCTAGCATCTGGGCAAGTTGGTCAAGGTGGCGATACACAGTGGCTGGATCTTGCAGCGCAAAGTGCAGGTCAGCCCACTGACTCAGCCAGCTGACGCTAGCGGTTGTGGTGGGTGCACCGAGCCACTGAACCGCTTGCTCAGGCCTGTTTAACTGCATCGCCATTTGTGCCATTAACTGCATGATCCAGCTGCGCTTGGGTTCTGCCGGCAAGCCGTGTGAATCGATCAATCCGCTGAGGTGTTGGTAGTTGGCCGCTAGATTGTCGGGCGTCGCCTCTAGCGTGCAGGCCGATAACGTCAGCAGGTCTGTGATGCCAACCAAGGATAAACAGGATTTTTGTGCCGCGCGGGTATTGCCCTGAGTCAAAAAAATACGCGCCCGCATGAGTTGCGCTGATTCATATTCGGGTGCCGGGCTGGTAATTTCTTGCAGCGCCTCAAGCGCGGTGTCGAATTCGTGCTGTTGTTGTCGAATTGTCGCCCAGATATACCAGCCGGCTGTAGTAATGGCTTTTTTTTCAGCAAGATTGTTTACTACCGGTGCGACTAGTGCTTCTGCAAGACCGTAGCGAAACGACTGACCTGGCTGGTTGGCTGTTTGTAACAGTTGCTGTGCCTGTGCCAGTCTGTCTTCGCTTGAGAGCTCGTGCTGCCGTATCGCCACTGCGGGCCAGCGTGCAATAACCTGATCGGATTGCGTCGGTTGAAAGGGCTCGGCAAAACAGTCAGCGATAAGCGTCGAAAAAGTGAGCAGCAGTGTGCCGATGCGGGTATAAAATGGTGCGTACATTTTTGTCATTTAAAAATTCCGGTCATAGCCAGGTTACGAAAGCGCTGCCGTCCATGGCAGCTTGCCGATGACAGTCCTAGTTGCTCAGCAAGTCGTCGTAGGCCTGCTCTGAAACAACATCCTGCTCAAACTCCCGGCCGTTGGTAGACAGCGGTTTAGCGTCAGCGCTTTGTGAAAAAGCACTACGGCTGTAGCTGGAGAACAGCACCTGCTGTGGATTGATCTCGATCGAAACAATAGCCTTAGTTGATTCCACTTTGCCGTCCGAAACGCTGAAGCTGAAGCTATCTAGGCCAGTGTACTCAGCCTTTGGCGTGTAGCTAAAAGCACCCGTTGATTCGAGTATTACAATTCCTTGTGTGGGTTCTGTTGTCAGCCTGTACATCAGCATGTCACGATTCTGATCGCTAGCGCTGAGTTGGCCGGTTAAGGTTGAGTCGACCTCTGTGGTAAAGCTTGAGCTGGTGGCGACGGGTGCTCGATTTTTGGTTTTCTCGCTCCCGCAACCTACCAACAGTCCAGCTGCAATCACGAAAATTATAATCGGTTTAATTTGCATAACTGCGCTCCTTACTCTGAGCCCGGCAGCGGCGCTGCAAGGTAGGGAAAGCTGTCGCCCATATCGGCCGCACTGATTGGTGCCCCGTCGGTAAAGGCCACTTCACCTGTGTTCGCATCTTCCGGAGCGCATAAACCTAAATCCGTGTTAGTACCATTAATGGGTATCGGATAGCACAGACGACCCATCACAACTCGCAAGGCAATGTCGACTACATCATCACCGGGGCGTCTGCCATTGGGAAAGCCCGCCAAATCATCGCCGACTACGCCGAATGTGGATTGCGAATCCAGCGGTGTGGCCGCTATGGCGGTATTTAAACGCAGCATTTCAGACGGCGTCACTGTGGCGAGCTGATTGACACCTGCAAAACCTGTTAGAAACGCCGTGATTAAATCGTTGCGAGGAAAGTGGGTGGGCGCCAATGTGTCGAAGCTGGTGCCGAGCGTAGAATTAACCGCATCTTTAAACAAAATGTTCAACAATTCTGGCAGGGCAGGATGACTTACATAATCTAAAAACTGGCCGTCATCTTTTGGCTCCGCCGATGAAAATCGGTCTTTATCTTTTAAACCAATAACCAATTCGTTCACCAGTGGATTGCCCAGGCGCGACACCTGCGTCAGTGCGCCACCGTTGACCTCAGTGTTATTAAAGCCGGCATTGGGATTTAAAATACGCGCTTGCGGCAAGCTGGCGGTGGTCCAGGCTCCGATGCTGCCGCTACCGGCTCCCGTCAAGCAGGGTTTTGGGATTTCCAGTGCCAAAGTGGTGACGTTTTTGTCCTGCAAATCATCGTTGCCAGGGTTTTGAGTGATACCGCCAGGGAAACCACCACCATCGCCCGCGCTGGCGCTGCTGTCACCTTCAACCGGCACATAGTTAACTAAATCGAAGGTTTTTCCCAGGTTAACCACAAAGGGGTCTTTGCGCTGGCCGACGAAAGCACGACCATTAATGTTGCAACCCGGTATGCTGATGTCATAGATAAACGACTGCGCATAGGTTGCATAATCCGCCCGCGAGCTGAAAGATTTGGTGCCAATAAAGTCAAGTGGCTTGGCAAAACTGTCAGCGCCGCTGGTGGCGTTGGTCACTGTTATGGACGAGCCGCTTTTACGATCCCCTGTCACTAAACTTAGCTTGTAGCTTTCACTAAAATTGGCGTTGTCTTGGTTGGCGGCGGAAATGCCACCTACATTTTTAAGCGGTACGGCAACTTGTCGTTGGTTGTCGCTGGGGCCGACGCTGAGTTTAATGCCTTCACCGCCGGCCAGACTTTGGCTAAAGCGAAATTCGAAGGTTAAATCTTCTTGTGCATCACCGTCATTGTCGACGTGGATGCTGTAAACCGCGGCTGGATCCATCGCAAAATAGTTGGGACCGCCGTAGGCATCTTGAAGCGGAATATAGTTGGCTATTAAAGTCACAAATTCGGCGCGGCCGGGTTGATAGCTGTTAAAGGCATAGAAATCGGTGGAGTCGAGAGTCGGTAGACGCGTTACGTTGGGTGCTTCCCGATGGCTTGAGGCATGGCTACTGGCGCACAGCAAGCTGCTACAGATCATCAAAGCAAGGGTGCTTCTTTTCATGATAAAACCTTTTGTGAATGAGTACGTTCACTCTACTAACGCCGCTGCCGATGATTTGGATGCATTTTTTTACAGATCAGGTAAAAAAAAGCCCTCAAGTGAGGGCGCAAAGGGTGTTAGGTTTTTTAGGTTTCGGCGTCTAGATGGCCACCAGCTGGGCCACGTACAGCACTTGAGTAGGTTGACCCGTTGGCGAGCCGCCCGGCGGCTCTTGGCTAATGGCCAAGGCGTTAAAGGCGACGTTGACCAACCTGTGTGCGCTGAGTAGCTCCCGGCTGCCGGACTCGGGCAGAAGGCCCAGAGAGATCGGCGCCGATCCGTCGCTCGGCACCATCCACAATTCAAAGTCGGCGGTTAAGCTGGGCGTCACGTTGGGTGTGGCGCGCGCTTTGATGAGATCGCTTTGTAGCTGCACCAGCCAGAGTGGTTGCGAGTCTGCGTTTTGGAACAGCGCCAGCTGACTGGGCATCGGTTGGTGCTGGTTCGGCGCTACGAGAACGGCCAGCACCAGAGCCGCCGCGACTATCGCCCCCGAAAGCCAGCGCGCAAGGGACCAATGGGACTTTTCAGATTTGGCTGGCACAAAGCCCAGTCGTTGAGCGATACCTTGCCACACATGTGCAGCGGGCGTTTGTTCGGGCAGCGTCGCGCCTAATTCATTGAAATAATTTTCCCAGCGCCAAACGGCGCTGCGAAGCTCGGCATGTTGCATCATCAGGCGCTGAAAGCGAGCACGCGCCAGCCCCGACAGTGTTCCCAAGGCGTATTCTGCAGCGAGTGCCTCGCGGCGTTCAGGCAGTAAGTAATTCATGCGCCAAGGCACCTCTTTAATTTTTCCAGTCCTCGCCGGACCCAGCTTTTCACCGAGCCCAATGGCGAGGCTAAGTAGTCACACATTTCGTGGTGGGTGTAGCCGTTAAAATAGGCTAGGGCGATGGCTTGTCGCTGTTGCTGATCCAAGCGCTCCATGCAGTGATCGATGCGCGCCTTATCTTGCCGCTGAGTGAATACCCCATCCGGTGAGCTGTGGTCGGCGATCTCGGGCAACAAAGTGCTGCTGTCTTCGCGCCGGCGCTTGCTGGCACGCAGCATATCCAGTGCACGGTAGCGGACGATGCTAATCATCCAAGCCAGCACGCATCCCTTTTGGTGGTGGTACTCGCCGGCGTTGTGCCAAATTTTAACGAAGGCCTCTTGCACTGCGTCATCGGCCTTGTCGCGCTGGCGCAATAGCTGCAGTGCCACGGCGTAAAGACGACCGCTGGTGAGTTGATAAAGTTGCTCGAAAGCCCGTCTGTCGCCCAGTGAGGTGGCGCTCAGTAGTTGTAAATGTTGTTCTTCTGTAGTCTGCATAGCGGCTCAAGTAAGGTGGGTACAGGTACGGTGTCCTAGTTTTACGATTGAACCAGTATTTTGGATGCAACTTTTTTCATTTATTTTCGGCGGCCCAGAGTAGGCCGCGCGGGGCTGTCTAAGAATGGTCACTGCAATGCTAGGAATTAGGGTGGTTTCAGTGGCCGATTGCCGCAATGTCAGGCTGATTTTAGAAGCGGGCGGCAAGGCGTCAGCAAATCTATACCAGTCTTTGGCGAGCACAAAATACATTTTCCAACCAAAGCCTTGCTGAACACTAGCGGGAGTATGGTAGCACTCGATGACATACTGAGTGGTGTAGTGTCGGTGGCTGTCGGTTAAAGTCCCAAGCCTAAAGTACAAATCCTCCGTGCCGCGAACGGCTAGGTGCTGGTGAGTTCGGATTGATCGTAACTGGCCTCAACAACAAGGCCGGCGTCGGTTATCCGCGCGGCAATGGCTTGAATAAGCGCCCGATCCGCTTGGGTTGGCTGGGATGCAGGTAGCCGTGTGCAAGCAGTGCCGTCTGCATGCCCGCGCTGTTGCCCTCAGACAGAGAAATTCCTGTCGCTGTGCATTGCGTGGCGGAAGTGGCGGTGCAGTCAGCAAGTCGCAGTAAAGGGTGAAGAGTAGCGCATAAAAAAGCCGGTGAGCTTTTATCAATCACCGGCGTTACGCTTTCAGTTTTTATTTAACTATTTAGCCGCAGCGGCTCACATTGTTTCAGCTTCTATCAGTACCTAAAAGTCTGATGGCATGGCCTCCTGAGTAGGCTGCATTAGGTGGCATCCAGATTTTCAGTAGGCCTCGTTTGGAATAATAATTTCTACGCGGCGATTTCTCTGGCGCCCTTGCGCAGAATCGTTGCTGGCGATGGGCGTGCCTTCCCCTTTGCCTGATGACTGCATGCGATAACTCGCGATGCCCTGTTTTAGCAGATAGGATTTCACTGAGTCGGCGCGATCCTGTGAGAGACTTAGATTAAAGGCGTCACTGCCTATGTTATCTGTGTAGCCCTCAATGATCAGTTGGCGATCTTGGTTTTGATTGAGAAACAGTGATAGCTTGTCGAGATTATCTGCAATGCCAAACTTTAAATCTGATTTTCCAGTCTCAAACAATAGATCGCCGAGCGTCAACACCATACCTCGGTCGCTTTTTTTCGCATTGAGGTCGGCCAGCTCCTGTTCGAGTTTGGCATTGCGTCGCTTTGCATCCTGCATTTTTTGGCGGGCGAAATTGGCCTCTGTTGTGCGGGCGCTCAAGCGCGATGCGTCCCGTTGATCAATCAGCGCTTTGCGTTGATCTTCCAGTAGTCGGCTTTGCGCAATGGCAATGGCAATCTCAACCTTGTGATCCGCCATATATATTCGGTGTTGCGCGACGGCCTGCTCCCGCTCTGGCCGCTCTGCCATGCGCGTGGCGGATTCTGCTTCCTTAATGGCCAGCTGTGCGCGGCTGGCAAGCTTTTGATCCGATTGCAAGTCTGTGAGTTTTTCACGCACACCGACTGCGCCATCGGGTTTGGTTGCCGGGCTAGAGCAGGCCATGGTGAGTAGAATTACGGCTGTGGGCACCGCCAATTTCGAGTATTTTAGCAGTGGTGTATTCATGGGTTGTCTCCTTGGTTGCGCTGCATTTCTTGTTCTAACATGTCTATGTTTTGGATCATGTCATCGTTGACCAGACTGGCTTTAATCTGTGTCGCTCGCGCAGAGGCTAATTGCGCACTCACTTCTGATTCATTGGCAAGTCGCTTAGCTGCTGCCATATCTTTTGCTTGAGCAGCTGCACGCGCTTCGGTGAGTTTTTTGCGCGCCTGACTGAGCTCGGGCAGTGCATAATCTGACACTCGTTCCTGATCTGCGTTGCCAATGGCGGACTCCGCGTTGTGCAATGCTTGGTAGGGATAAGGTGAGCTTGCTGTACAGGCAGTCAACGCCAATGCGGTTGCAATGGTCGATGCCCCCACAAAAGTTGTAAGCGAGCGACGCAACTTGGGTGATAAAACACACTTGAATTGCGAGTTCTCTAATCGTTTCATTTTCAATGCCCCTTCTGACGCTCTATTAGTGAGCTGCTGGTAGAGCGGGAATATAACCTAGTGTGGTGTCTTCGTCGGTTGCATAGCGTACAGACCCTTTTGGCATGCGCTGGATACACTCGATTTTTAATTGAAAAAGGAGAGGGTGATGTTAGATATTCTAGCGATTACATTGCTATTGCTTTGGGCGTTGGGGTTGGTTTCTTCTTATACCATGGGTGGGTTGATTCACATCTTGGTGGTTGTGGCGATCGTGGTGCTGGCGATTAGAGTTATTGAAGGCAGGAGGCTTTAGCATGAGTCCACTAAAACTACTTGCCGTCATTCTAATTGTACTGGGTGTGTTGGGGCTAGCTTACGGAGGGTTCAGCTATACCAGTGATGTGCACGACGCAAACATAGGCTCCCTGCGCATGTCATTTTCAGAAAGTGAACATGTCAATATTCCAATATGGGCGGGTATTGCCTTTATTGTGGTGGGTGGCCTATTGCTAACTGTGAAGAAAAAATTCTAGCGATTGAGTGGGTCATTACCATGGGAAGGCTATGTGATCTATAGGGCCTTCCCGTGGTCGACGTTGGAGATTGCCACTGTGTATTTCAGCAGCTGCCTTTTATTAACATGCGGAGTGATGGCTATATTCTTTGCTTCGTTAAATTCAAATTGCTGTCGCGTCAATCATTAAAGCGTGGTGTTTTTCGCTGATTGGATAACTGCCGTGGCTAAATGAGCGTATGATTTACGCTATGTGCGCGTTAATTCATCGATATGGCCCTTTAGTTAATAACGCTATGACATTCATCGACACATCAGTGCAGCACTGCCCAACCGAAAATCATCTTGTTGCCGCGCTGCCGCTGGACGTTCAGCGGCGTTTGACGAAAAATCTGGAGCTGGTTCATTTGCCCCTGGGCAAGGTTCTCTATGAATCGGGGGATACACTGCGCTACGCCTATTTCCCCATTGATTGCATTATCTCCATGTTGTACGTCATGGAGGATGGCGCTTCGGCGGAAATTTCCGTGGTGGGCAATGAGGGTATTCTAGGCACTGCGTTATTTATGGGGGGCGATAGCACGCCCAGCCGAGCGATCGTGCAGAGTGCCGGCTATGCGTATCGCATGGTGGGTCACCGATTTAAGGACGAGTTCGATCGGCACACTGAAATGCTCATGTTGTTATTGAGATACACCCAGGCGCTAATTACCCAGATGGCGCAAACGGCGGTGTGCAACCGTCACCATTCAGTGGATCAGCAGCTGTGCCGCTGGATGCTATTGTCACTAGACAGACTGCCCAGCAACAACCTCATTATGACGCAGGAGTTAATCGCCAATATGTTGGGTGTGCGTCGTGAGAGTGTGACCGAGGCCGCTGGCAAATTGCAAAAGCTTGGTGTCATCGCCTACCATCGCGGCCATATTAAAGTGTTGCATAGAAATAAATTGGAGGCGCTGTCGTGTGAATGTTACGCGGTAGTGAAAAAAGAAACAGACCGATTACTGCCGCGGCAGGTACCAAGAAAAAACGGGCATGTGCTTAACTAAATCAGCAAAATGGGGCCAGTAAAACGGCGCCAGTAAAACGATGGCTGGGAGAGGTGTGCCATCGTACAGATGCCCTTGTATCGGTAACGCATACTGAATCTACATTCCTTGTATGAAAATGTTGAATTCCTTGGGGTTCAAGTTTTCTATGTATAGGCTCAGTATGGAGAATTTAATACCCCCAGCAAACAATCATTTAATCGATGCACTGTCGCGAAAGGTAAAAGATCGGCTGCTAACCCAATGCGTTCGAGTGACGTTGGTGCGAGGCACTGTGATCTACGAGCCCGATACTCCCTATCAATATGTGTATTTTCCCCTCTCTGGCATGTCCTCCTTCAATGCGACAGACGCTGACCATCGGCCTATGAGTATTGAACTGATCGGTCGGGAAGGTATGTTAGGTGCCGCTGTGGTATTGGGAGTTTGCGACGCGCGCTTTCAATGCATTGCCTTGGTTTCTGGAGAAGCCATGCGTATCTCAGTCAGTCGCTTTAGGAAAACGTTGCTCGAAAATTTTGGCTTAGATAAATCAATAAAGCACTACATTTCTCAATTGATGAATGAATTGGGTCAGTCAATCGTATGTGTTCAGTATCACAGTGTAGAGGCTAGGTTCGCTCGGTGGTTGCTTGAAGCCAGTGATCAGTGTCCAGGTGAGGAGTTGCATTTTACCCATGTGGCAATTGCTCAATTGATGGGTGTTAGGCGCAGCGGCGTGAGCATTGCTGCACACAATTTTAGATCCCAGTCACTCATAAGTTACGCTCGCGGTAAGCTGCTCATTCTTAATCGGAAGGGTCTTATTGAAAAGTCATGCGACTGTTACCTGGCGGCGGCATGATTGATAATTTCCTAAAACGGCGTTTCATTCTAGTGTGGTAGATTCTGTAGTTTTCCTTTCCCGTCAGTTTTGGCGCAGTACATGTTTTCATCCGCGTGTTTGATCAGTTCTTTTTGATCCTTTCCATCGGACGGGTACACGGCTATGCCTATGCTTGCCGACGCTGAAATTCGGCGCATGCCAATCCTATACAGTCTGGTCAATTTAATATTGAGCTTGCTCCTTAATTCGTTGGCACCACTCGTGCCATCTACTTCGGGCAGTAGTATCACGAACTCATCGCCGCCGTACCGATAGGCGGAGTCCTCTGCACGAATGCACGATGATAAGCGCTTTGCGACCTGGATCAGTATCTCGTCGCCAACGTTATGGCCATGGGTATCGTTAATGGATTTAAACCCATTTAGATCGAGTATCAGTAGGCCAACCTGCTTGTGTTGTCGATTGGCCTGATGCATTGCTTGCAGTAGTCTATCTCTCAGTAGGCTCCTATTGGCAAGCCCGGTGAGCAGGTCGTGATTGGCAAAGTGGAGGGCTTTCAATAACTCTCTTTCTAGGCCCAGCACTTTGTGGGTAAGTATTTTTATAGTATCGCGCAGGAGATCTTCCTTATAGCGCGAAGTTGTAGATCCATTAATTGTGGGCCGTGTAGTGTTGACGTTGAATTTTTCAAATTTTAACACCATGGTTTACATCCTCATTGTTGTCTGTATGTGTTCGACACTACTCGATGGGGAGCGTTTGACCTGCGGTCTTTTGGTAGCCGCTGTGCGATAGGCGCTTGGGTTGTGATAAAGGCCTTGTTCATATTTTTGTTCAATGCTGGCCCAGCTTACGACCTGCCACCAAGCGCGTATGTATAACAGTTGTCGACTAGCGGTTTGAGAGGGTGAGGATGTTTCACAAATATCAATCGCTAATAGAGTCTCGCAACCAAAGATTGACGGATCCATATGGCGGGGTGTCGTTATCAACTGCACGGAATTATCGGTGTTGGATACTAGCCAAACGCAACTTTCGTTGTCAGACTTTGCATTTTCTTGTTCTAGCCGTTGTTTGAATTGATCAAAACTACCGAAGCATTGAGCAATGGCATCAAATAGCTTGCCGTTTGGAATGTTTGATTTCGCTTCGAGCGCGGGTGCGGTTCCGGCCTTGTGGTCAGGTGATGTAATCCAAGGTGCAGTTGCGGGTCGATGTGCTGCGGGGCTGTGTGTGCTGCTATGTTGCGCGGCATATTGATTGTGGTAGAGGATAGCCGCTGATCGCAATGTCTCTAGCAGGCGTGCTAATTGTGGTGCCAGGATGCGGGCGCTATTGCTGACTAGTTGCCATGGGTCTAGCAGGCGACCTCTTTTAGAATTTATCGCGGCTTTCATGTCATCTACACCTGTACTGTTGGTGCATGCAGTGCAGCATCAAGGCTGCAACAGCGGCCTCGGGTTGTGTGCGCGGAAAAAAATGGCAGCGATCAGGCTGCCAGCAAGCACAATTAGCTGCTCTATTTAAAGGTTAATTCTTCCGTTTGGACGCGTTTAACGCCGCGAATATTTTGTGCCAGTTCGATGGCGAGTTCCCGCTCCGCGCCACTGCTCACTTTGCCTGTGAGTGTGACGAGCCCTTCCTTGGTGGTGACTGAAATGTCCGAACTGTCGACGTTACTAGAGTAGATGTAGGTTGATTTTACCTTGGTCGTTATCCAGCTATCCGATACGGTGGTGCCTGATTTGGCAGCGATCGCTTTACCGCTTTCGAGCATTGGCGTGGTTCTTTGTTCTTTAACAATAAGTTGATTGTTGACCGATTTTACGCCCCGGGTATTTTTTGCCAAACGCCCGGCAAGTTCCTTGGCTGTAGCAGAATCGGAATGCCCAGTGAGCGTTACCTTGCCAAATTTCGTGATGACATTGGTGGCAAGGCCGTCAGAATTTTTACTCCACAATAATTTTGATTTGACCGCCGCAGTGATTGATGCATCATCAATGTATTGTCCATAGCTTTGGTCGAGCTGAGCGTCACTCTTAGGTTTTTGTTCGGCATTGACGGTAATTTTGTTGTCGACGGATTTAATGCCTTCAACACCCAGCGCAATTTGCTTGGCTAGATCTTTATCGATGTCTTCGGCAACGCCGCCGGTGAGTGTCGCCGTACCGTTGTCAACGGATACCTGAATGTCATTGGATCGCAGGTAGGGGCTTAGGGCATAGGTGGTCCAGATTTGCGTTTCCTGTCGCGCTTCTAAAATATCCTGTGACACAGAATCTTTTGCCAGCGCGCTGCCAGTTACCGCAATAGCTGATAAGAGCAACGCAAAGGGAAGAGCCTTGCCGATAAAATTTTTCATGGTATTACTCCAGTCATGTCGGCGCACTGTTTAAACGTTGGGAGTGCTAATGCGCTAAGCAATGGTCGCCAAATCAAAGTGAAGTGGCGAGTGATTCGTGAGCTTGCTGTTGGCGCCAGATTTCGCACCTTTGCGCGTCATTGCAATTCAACGGAGCATTCACGAATGGCAACCTTAAAGAAGCGGGCGTTTGGGGTCGGTACGCTATCTCACATAGCTATCATTGCACCCATAGGTAGCTAATAAATAGGTAGATAAGTAAATAGCTGGATAGGTACAGAGGCCGTGGGAATGTCGATAGCAGAAAAAGTGACTGTACGCTGGCGCACAGACATTAGTTGTTGCCGCCACAATCGTTTAGTGACTTGATGTGCATTAGCACCTTGACCTATACGAGTGAGCTGTAAGTGGCGAGTTAAAAACCTCGGGCAAGCTCTTGGTAGGTGGCAACATAGAATTTATCGGGATGCGCTGCCAGGTAACGCAGCAGTTGTTCGTGAGCTTCCGACGATATTGATAGATAGTCGCCGCCCACGCCGTGGAATGTCAGATTTATCAACAAACTCCCTTGCGCGTGCTGTTGCACTAGCGTTATCAACGCCGCGCCATCCACATTCGTGGGTGATAACCAGACGGCATTTAGGTATTTCGGTTCCTGCCCTTTAATGGCGAGCAGGTGCGGGCGAATCAATGGCAAAAAATCTTTGCCACCCGCCTGTGTGTCGCCACAGGGTGGTGTAAAGGTGCGCTGGCGGCGCCCGTCTATGGCCGTCAGAAAATGGTTGGCGGTGATGATTTCGTCACGTAGTTGTTCCGGGCTGCGCTGATCTAAATCTTGATGAGGCGCCACCCAGTCGCGCTCGGCAAGGGATGCGCGGCAGTGGTGAAATAGCGTGTGGTTGCCCAGCTCGTGACCCTCAGCCGCCAGTGCGCGCCATTCGGCGATGCGCTGCGCAACTACGGGTGACGATAGTGTGAGGTAAAAGCTGGCCTTGTGGTTGAAGCGATTGAGCGCTGGCAGCGCATTGTCTAACTGGCTATTTAAAGCGTCGTCGTAGTTCAGGCTAATGGCCACCCGATGGTCTTGTGGCCAAGTTTCATCGGCACTGGCGGTGTTCTGGGCGAGCGCAAGCCCCAGTGTGAGCATCAGCGCCAGTGCTTTGAGGGGAATTGTGAACATAAAAAACGGCATAGACAGGCGCGCGGCTGCGAAGAGGGTGGCGATATTGTGCATCGCAGGTCTTGGGGCGTCAAAGTGCACCTGGCCCTGTGATTTTTTTGCGTTGTCGCTACAATGCCCCCATCAACCTTGGGAGTGAATACCTTGCCAGATATCGTCGTGATGTTTTTTCTGTTGGGCATGATTGCCGGTTTGGTGCGTTCCGATCTCACTGTGCCGAAAGCCGCCTACGAAACCCTGAGTTTGTTACTTATGCTCACCATCGGCCTCAAGGGCGGCATGGCGCTGTACGGCAATCTCCATTGGCAATTGGTGCCCGAGCTATTAACGGTGATGGCCTTGGGCGCGGTTATTCCCCTGGTGTTGTTCCCGCTGCTGCGCAAGCTTGTGGGGTTAAATTTGGCCGACAGCGCCAGCATTGCGGCGCACTATGGCTCGGTCAGTGCGGGCACCTTTGCCGTGGCGCTGGCCTATGTGGAAACGCACGCACTCGTGGTGTCGCCGGAAGTGACGCTCTATCTGGTGGCCATGGAGCTGCCTGCCATTGTGGTAGGTTTGCTGCTGTACCGTCGTTTTCAGACTGACGGCACAGTGCAGCCCACCATGGGTAAATTGTGGCACGAGGCGTTCACGAATCAGGGTGTCATTCTGCTGCTCGGTGGCGTCATCATCGGGGTCATGTACGGGCCCATTCAAGGCGCGGCGGTAACCGATCTGTACACGGGCGCCTTTAAGGCGGTGTTGGCCCTGTTTCTATTGGAGATGGGCTTGATGGCGGCAGCCACCTTGCGGCCTTTTCCCTGGGTGCATTGGCGCTTGTTGAGCTTTGCCTTGATCGCGCCGCCGCTGCTGGCGCTGGTGGGCATTGCCGCCGGTAAATTTTTGGGTATGAGCGAGGGCACTCAGGTGATTCTCGCGTCACTGACCGCCAGTGCGTCTTATATTGCTGCACCCGTGGCCATTAAAGGGGCTATACCCAAGGCCGATATTGGGCTTGCGATGTTGGCGTCTCTGGGGCTGACCTTTCCGCTCAACGTGTTGTTAGGTATTGGCTTTTATCACTACCTGATTTTGCTGTAGCTAGCACTGTAGGCAGCCATCTTTGCGTTGGTGTTAGTGCATCAGCGCCTTGGCGCGCGCTAAATCTTCGGCCGTGTTGATGTTAAAAAATCCATGGCCAGCATCGGCAATATCCACCTGTATGCCACCTAATTCGCGCACCAAGTGTTGCAGCTTGTGTTGATCGTCGCGGTAGGCCTCTTGCAGTGCGGGCAGTAGGCTTTTGTGCCACAGGCCAAACAGTGGGTGCATTTGCCCCTGTTCAGAGGCCACCGCCAGCGTCGATTTCATGCCCAGGCCCGCACTCAAGCGCGCTGCCAGATCGTCTGGAAAAAAGGGTGAATCGGCGGGCGCGGTCAAGAGCCAGCAGTGAGGCAGGCTTTGCAGCCAGGTCAAGCCGGCGATGATGCCACTTAATGGGCCGGCACTCGGCGGGCTGTCGGGCAGCATCGGCATGAGCGGCAAATCTGCCAGCGCGTGGCTAAATCGGTTTAGTGAACCGTTGGCATTGAGCGCCAGTGTGTCCACTTGGCTCGCGAGCCGTTGGTGGCAGTAATGCAAGAGTGGCTTGCCCTGCAACGTCAGCAAACATTTGTCGACGCCGCCCATGCGCTGGCCGGTGCCGCCGGCAATGATCAGGCCGGCAATATTTTCCTTGGGGATGTTCATGGTCAGTCGTCTGTTGCCGAGAGATGGCCGTATAATAGCCCGAAATGTCTTACGCAGAGTTGCCCCATGAGTTTGAATTTGGAAGATTTGCGGCGCGATTATTTGATGGGTGGTCTAGATCACGCAGATTTGGACGACGACCCCATCGCCCAATTTGAACGCTGGCTGCAACAGGCCATCGACTTGCAGTTAAAAGACCCCACCGCCATGACCGTGGCCACGGTAGATGCCAGCGGCCAGCCCTCACAGCGCATCGTGCTATTAAAAAAGGTGGACCACGGGTTTGTGTTTTACACCAACTACGGTTCGCGTAAAGCGCAGGAGTTGGCCGTGAACCCCAAGGTGAGCCTGCACTTTCCATGGCATGACATCGAGCGGCAGGTGAAAGTGTGCGGCGTGGCAGAAAAAATTAGCGCCGCGGAATCGGCCAAGTATTTTTTATCGCGCCCCAAAGAGAGTCAGTTGGCCGCTTGGGCTTCGCACCAAAGCCACCCGGTATCTACGCGGCAACTGCTGATGCAACAGGTGGCGCGCATGAAAGAAAAATTCGCCAATGGCGAAATGCCCGCACCAGACTTCTGGGGTGGCTTTCGCGTGGTGCCCACGGAAATTGAATTTTGGCAGGGCGGCGCCAACCGGCTGCACGATCGCTTTCAATACACGCGCACCGACAGCGGTTGGGCGCGCACGCGGCTCGCGCCCTAGGCGGTTACTGGTCCTTGGCCGAGGTTGGCGGCGCGGGCAGCTGGGGCTTGCTGATCTCAAGGGTGCCGGCCTCGGTGTCCGGCACCTGTACCAGCGCCAACAACACGCCGTTTTCTTCCCACACAGTTACCTGTAAGCCGCGCGCAAAGCGCAACAGCGGCCGCTCATCCACATGGATATTGCCAAGAATCGCAAAGCCGCCTTTGTGAAAGGGCAGCTGGAACAGCGTGCGCCATTGGTTCCCTTGGGCCAGTCGCAACTGCGCGGCGGTGTGACCTAGGACGTCGCTGTAGCGACCGCCCAGCAGTTGATCGTTCAGGGCGGGCAGCTGAATGCTGTCCACCAAGGTGAAGTCCAATTGGGCGAACTGTGGGTCCAGTTCATCGAGACTGTTGGCGGTAAATTCCAGCGGCTGCTGCGCAAGGTGCAGTGCCACTAGCTCGGTGGTGAGCGCCTCAGTCAGCTGTGCGCGTTGCCAGTTTTGCCTCAGGGCGTAACCCATCACCGCCAAACCCACAATCAAGAGCCCGCAAGCCGCTTTCTGCCAGAAAGACAGCGTCACTGCGCGCGCGGTTGCAGCCTGTGTCGACGCCGATGCACAGCCGTTGTCGGCGCGGCAGGCTGGGTTCACCTCCTGCGGGTGTTGTTCACTCATGGTGTTTCCCATCAAGAAATAGCAATGGCCGCAATTTTCGGCGCTGCGGGGGGCGTTTGGCAAGTCGTGTCCGACTGCGCAAGGGGTGAGCGTGTAAGCTGGGCGCAATCCTATGCCATACTGCAGCTTTCAATTGGCAACCCCTCAACAGGTGATTCGCGATGAAATACATTGACCTGCCTCAGTATGGCGACGCCAGCGTGATGACGCTGGCCCTGGGCACTGCGCCTCATCCCGCTGCCGGCGAGGTGCAAATTGATGTGCGCGCCGCCGGTGTCAATCGACCGGACGTGGTGCAGCGGCTGGGTCGCTACCCTGCGCCCAAGGGCCACTCCACCATTTTGGGATTGGAAGTGGCGGGCGTGATCACAGCCCTCGGTGAGGGCGTAACCGAGTGGGCGGTGGGCGATCAGGTGTGCGCCCTGTGCAATGGTGGTGGCTACGCCGACACCGTGTGCGTACCGGCCGGGCAGTGTTTGCCCAAACCTGCAAACCTTTCCTTTGTGCAGGCCGCCGCGCTGCCGGAAACCCTGTTTACTGTGTGGGGCAATGTGTTTGTGCGCGGGCGCTTGCAGGCCGGTGAAAGCTTGTTGGTGCACGGTGGCAGCAGCGGCATTGGCACCACGGCCATTCAATTGGCGCGCGCCTTGGGAGCCACTGTGTATGCCACCGCCGGCAGCGATGAAAAATGTGACGCCTGCGTCGCGCTGGGCGCGCAAAAGGCCATCAACTACCGCACCGCAGATTTTGTGGCTGAACTCAAACACGCCACAGAACAGCGCGGTGTGGATGTGATTTTAGATATGGTGGGCGGCGATTACGTGGCCAAAAATATCGACTTGGCGGCTATGGAGGGGCGCTTGGTGAGCATCGCATTTTTGCAGGGGCCAGAGGTGCAATTGAATTTACTGCCGGTCATGCTCAAGCGCTTAACCCTTACCGGCTCGACGCTGCGCGCGCAATCCGATCAGGCGAAAGCCGCGCTCGCTCAAGGTTTGCGCGAACAGGTGTGGCCGCTGATCGAGTCAGGTAACATAGCGCCCGTGATCGCCGCTGAATTCCCCCTCGCGGAGGTGGAGGCCGCGCACCGGCTCATGGAGTCGAGTGCACACATCGGCAAAATTGTTTTAACGTTTGATGAATGAGGTTTTAAGTGGAACGTTTTATTGAGACATTGATGTACCGCTCGCGCTGGTTGTTGGCGCCCATTTACCTAGGCTTGAGTTTGGCGGTGCTGGCGCTGGGTATCATGTTTTTTCGGGAGTTGTTTCATCTCATCGTAGAGATACCCACTATCGCCGAAGCCAACATGGTGTTAATGGTGCTAAGCCTCATCGACTTGGCCATGGTGGGCGGCCTGCTGGTGATGGTGATGATGAGCGGCTACGAAAATTTTGTATCGCAACTAGACATTGCCGAAGACGAAGAAAAATTAAATTGGCTGGGCAAAATGGATTCGTCCTCGCTCAAAGCCAAAATTGCCGCCAGCATCGTGGCGATTTCGTCGATTCACCTGCTCAAAGTATTCATGGGTGTGAAAAACTACGACGACATGCAACTGATGTGGTACGTGCTGATTCACATGACCTTTGTGGCCTCGGCATTTGCCATGGGTTATCTGGATAAAATCACCAAGCACTAAATCGGTTGCACGGGAGACTACTGTGACCAAGCCGCTCGCAGGAATTCGCGTCATTGAAATGGGCCAGCTGCTGGCGGGCCCGTTTACCGGATGCCTGCTCGGCTACTTCGGCGCCGAGGTTATTAAAATTGAAGCGCCGGGCGGTGGTGATCCGCTGCGCAATTGGCGCCAGCTCGATGACACTGGCACCTCGTATTGGTGGCGCTCGCTGGGTCGTAATAAAAAATCCGTGACCTTAGATTTACGGCAGGTGCAGGGCCAAGCCTTGGCCGCCAAGCTCATCGATAGCGCCGATGTGTTGATAGAAAACTTTCGACCGGGCGTGATGGAGCAGTGGGGCTTGGGACCCGAGCAGTTTACAAGCTGCAACCCCAAGCTGGTGTATGCGCGCATCTCGGGCTTTGGTCAAACCGGCCCCTACGCGCACAAACCTGGCTTTGCCTCGGTGTGCGAGGGCATGAGTGGCTTTCGTCACCTCAATGGCTTTCCTGGCGAAGCACCGGTGCGCCCCAACTTATCCATTGGTGACACCATCGCCGGCATCCACGCCGCGCTCGGTATTGCGCTAGCGCTGTTGGCGCAACGCAATGGCGACCAAGCGGGGCAGGTGGTGGATGTGTCACTGGTGGAATCCATGTTCAATTTAATGGAGGGCGTAGTGCCCGAGTTTTCCGGCGCCGGCTTGGTGCGCGAGGCCTCGGGCACCACCGTCACCGGCATTGTGCCCACCAACACCTACCGCTGTGGCAACGGCAAATTTGTGGTTATCGGCGGCAACGGCGATTCCATTTTCAAACGCTTAATGACCGCCATCGACCGCGCCGACATGGCACATGACCCGCGCATGGCCGACAATGCCGGCCGCGTCGAACACCAAGTGGCCATCGACAACGCCATCGCCAAGTGGTGTTTAGATCGCGATAGCGATGCGGTAATCGCGCATCTCGAAGCCGAGCGCGTACCGGTGGGCCCTATCTACAATGTCGCCGATCAAATGACCGACCCCCACTTTCAAGCGCGCGGATTATTCGAGCGCGTCGAAATCAACGGCAAGCCCCTGGATATTCCCGCACTCATGCCCAAGCTCACCGGCACGCCGGGTGCTACCGAATGGCCGGGTGGGGCAGTGGGCAGTCACAACCAGGAAGTGTTGGCGGAGCTGTTGGGGTTGTCTGCGGATGAGATTGCAGAGCTGTCGCGGGCTGGCGTAACGTCACTGTGAAACGGCTGCCTAAAGTGAGGTTGCTTAACTCACGCTGCGAATAGCCCCTATCTCGCTAAAACTCACACGGTTTTAGTGCAGCCATTAACCTAGCAACAATTGCTCAGTGCAATAGCTGTTTCGATGCTGGCTCCCTAGCAATAACGCTTTCAAATTTGCTGTGCGGCTATCCAAAAAGATCGACTGAAAAATACACAGCGGGTCTATATTTAGACATGCCTAGATATGGGTATGCCTAGGTGTGTACTCAACGAAAGTCTGAGTGGCTAGATATAGACTTGCCTTCGGCTAGATATAGACAAGACCTAGTCTAGATGTGGCATTATTCAGGTTTGAAAGGGGGGCATGTCTAGACGTAGGCACTGGCATGTCTAGATATGGCCAGCGAGACAGATATAGACTCGCTGTTTAATAAGACTGTTAGCCAAAAGAGGAAAAAATCTTGCCGGATCCAGAACTCAAGGAATGGATTGCATTGCTCAAAGATGCCCTGCTGGGGTTGGCTGCAATCGTGACGATCTTCGTTGGCGTTTACGGGGTGAGGGCTTGGAAGAGGGATTTGGTTGGAAAGGAAGTCTACGCAGCGGCAAGAAAGCTCGTGAAAGAAAGTCATCTAGTCTGTAGGGCCGCCCGCACACTCCGGCAACCCCTTTGGGCTTACGACAAGCGTCAATTCACAGATGAAGAAATCGAGCACACCACAGAAAGTGAAAGGTGGCGTCTATCCGAAGCAGAAGGTTATAAGGCAAAAATCGAAAAATTCGCAGAGGAATTAAAACGCTATGAGTCAGCTAAGCTTGACCTTCGTGTCTTGGTAGGATCAAAAATCTACGAGGGTTTTTTGCCTTTTGGTCGGTCTCTTGCCGAATCGATAGAACGCGTCAACGCTTATTTAGACCTGCTTCAAGACTTCTCCAATACGTACTTTCCAGATTCGCCGCAGATCATTGAGGCACAGCGACAGCTTTACCCATCCGATAATCTTGATGATGATTTGTCACAAAATCTTGCCGATTCGCGTGAAGAAGGAGAGGTCTTGCTGCTATCGCATCTTCATCGCAAGAGCATTTATGGCTAGCAAGGCCGTCAACGCGGACGTATATTTCGTTCGCGCTGCTCACTACATATATGCCGGTTACGGCTGGCGTTAGGGCCTAAAACCAGATGAAATCGAGAAATATATTTAACAAACTCTGGATAATTGAGTCCTTATCTGATGGAGAATTGAAAACTGGATTACACCTCTATGAAGGCCTATTTCCAAGCATCAAAAAGGAGCAACCAGAATTAATTGTTTCACTTGAACAGCCAAACTCGAAAGACGAGTTTCTGTATTGTCTGGAAACTATTTATAAAGATGTAGTTGAAAATAGGAACTATCCATTGATTCACCTAGAGTGCCATGGATGCGAGAAAGGCCTAGGCCTTGCAAATAAGGAAATTGTTGAGTGGAATGAAATTAGAGATTTACTTATCCAGATTAATTTTGCTTGCGAAGTGAACTTACTTGTTGTGGTTGCCGCTTGCAAGGGAGCTTATTTAATTCACACTGCAACTCAGTTAGATCGAGCTCCATTTTATGCAATAGTAGGTTCCGAACAAGAAGTAAAGGCCGGAGAATTACAAGCTGATTTTACTGAATTCTATAAATCATTTTTCCTGTCATTAAACGGCAATAAAGCAATCGAATCACTCAATAGGCAAGCTAAAAAAACAAATCGACTTTATCATTTTGTTGGAGCAGAAGTTCTATTTCTAAAGGCATTTAGAAAATATCACCGGGATCATTGTATTGGAAAAGCCAAACAATCTCGCTTAGAGGATTTAGTCACTAAAGCAATGGTCATGCCGGAGGTGAGCCGAAATGGCGTCAACTGGGCAAGAAATCAAGCAAAAGAATGGTTTAAAAATGAACAGGAGCCTGCTTTTGAAAGAATGAAGGCAAGATTTTTTTGGCTAGATGAGTATCCCCACAACCAAGAACGGTTTACTGTTAGCTACGTTGATGTGCTCCAGCAATAGCTCTAACAAACCGCTGCTGTCGGCAAATTTTCCGCTGCGCTTCAAATTTGCCGCAGAGCGCGGCGTTCGCAAGAAGGTAAATAGAGCCTTACAGCTTTCGAAAATTCCACGCCTTTAGAATCTAAAGTGCTAACTTTAAAAAAATATACGTGTATTGAAAGTTTATGACTGCAGTGATTAGGTTTTTCAAGTGGATGCTAGCCGTTGTGTCGGTGGTTGCCGTTGTGTCGCTTGTGGCGGGGCTTTCGTTTCGAACGGGTTTAGGTACACCAACAGCTGAATTTAAAGAAAAAGCAGTGTATGCACCGCATGGCGTATTGGCCACCAGCCAACCTTTAGCCAGTCAGGCAGGGTTGGCCGTATTGCAAAACGGTGGAAACGCGGTGGATGCTGCAGTTACCGCCGCAGCGGTGTTGAGTGTTGTAGAACCTTATATGTCTGGTATTGGTGGCGATATGTTTGCGATGCTCTGGTTGGAGCGTGAGCAGCGTTTGATCGGCATTAATGGCAGTGGGCATGCCGGTGCGCTAATGGCACTGGACAAAATGGCGAAACGCAGTCGTGTGCCAGATGACGGCGCTCAATCTATTACCTTGCCTGGGGCGCTTAGTGGTTGGGCGAAGTTGTTGGAAACCTATGGAACTATCAGTCTGGCTCAAGCGCTGGCACCGGCGATTGAGTTGGCTGAAGAAGGATTTCCAATCTCGAAAACAACGGCGGAGGAGTGGGGTCTTTTTGAAAGTAAAATCAATTATGATTCTGGTGCAAAAAACACGTTCCTAATCGATGGCAGCCGGACTCCCATTGCCGGCGAATGGTTTGTTAATCCAGACTATGCTAACACGTTGAAACTAATAGCCGCGCAGGGGCCAGCGGTTATGTATGGAGGTGAACTGGGTAAGAAAATTGCTGCAAGCGTGCAGCAGTACGGTGGTTTTTTAACCCAGAGCGACTTTGCTAATTATCAGGCAGAATGGGTTGAACCGATGGCGGTTTCCTACAAAGAGTATCGTTTGTGGGAGTTGCCACCGAATGGCCAAGGGATTGCTGCGCTTGAAATGCTGAAGATCCTAGAGCCTTATGATTTAAAAGCAATGCAACATAATTCACCAAACTATTTACATCATCTTATTGAAGCTAAAAAATTGGCTTATGCTGACCTCGAGTATTTTGTCGGTGACCCTGAGCTCATGCAGATAGAAGCTGAACAGTTGCTAAGCGACACGGTTATCGCCAAGCGGCGCGCTTTGATAAATCCCGATCACGCTATGCAGCGAGCTAATCCAGACGCGTCATTAAGCGCTAGTGACACCACTTATTTAAGTGTGGCGGATAAAGACGGCAATATGGTGTCTTTAATTAACAGTATCGCAGGACCTTTTGGTTCAGGAGTTGTTGTTCCCGGGACTGGATTTGCGTTACAAAATCGCGGGGTTGGTCTTTCTATGCAAACAGGCAGGGCTAACACTGTGGCCCCTGGCAGAAAACCTTTTCATACTATCATTCCCGGTTTTGTCACCAAAGCAGACGCTCAAGGAAAGCAACAGCCTTGGTTGAGTTTTGGTATTGTCGGCGGCCCGCAACAGCCTCAAGCACATGTTCAGATGTTTTTGAATATGGTGGTGTTCGGGATGGATGTGCAGGAAGCTATTGACGCGCCGAGGTTTCGGCATTGGGAAGGAAATAGAGTGAGCTTTGAACAAGGTATTCCGAAAAGTACGGTGGACGAGCTTTATGCACTCGGACATGCACCTCAAAACCCAGTAATGGCTACTGTACAGGGTTTTTTTCACGGCAATAACCCTGGGCTAGTATTTGGTGGTGGACAGGGCGTTATGAAATCTTCCAAAGGTTATATCGCTGGTTCAGACTCCCGGCGCGATGGGGTGGCAGCGGCACATTAAAAATAAAGTGATAAAGAGGAGAGATAGAAAGTACGCCCACTCTATTGCCGACGCAAAATAAAGTAAATAAAGAGGACATCCACTATAGCGTCGACGCAGATTAATAAACGCAAAATAAAGAGAACATCCACTGTAGCGTCGATATTTAGCCACAAAAAAGGGCCCTAATGGGGCCCTAAAAGTGTATTTTTAGTATATTACGTATTTCTATGGAGCTGGTTGAGTCACCGCATTTTGGTCTAGAGTAACCGCAGTTTGAGAAAGCAAGCGGCCATCTACTGAAGCGCCAGTATTCACGGTAATGCCTTTCTCAGCGAGAATAATGCCCGCGAAATGTGCGGTTGTTCCTATCGCAACACCAGTGCCGCCACCTACTTGCCAGAAGATATTTTTCGCCAAGGCACCACCGGCAAGCACAATACTGCTGCCGTCGGCCTGAGTGATATCACCGGCCACTTGGAAAATCCAAACGTCATTTGCACCGCCAGACAGGGTTACATCGGTAGAGATCAGCACACCCGTGCCCCACTTGTACAAACCAGGCGCCAGTGTTTGACCACTGATATCACCCGCGTGCAGTTCGGTAAAGTCAGGGGTGGTACGACCCGCAGCATCGGTATAAGCAGTGCCCATGTCGAGAACAGCGTTAGCCACTAAAGTATTGTCTGGCGCTGCGCCAGCAAAACAAGTGATTGCGCCACTGCCAGTATAACCAGCGTCAGAGCCATAAATGGTGCCAACAATTTCGCTACAAAACACATTGTCCATCGCCGCAGCGGTGATCGGGCTGGCACCTATGTTGCCGGTAATGGCCGATGTGTGTACGTTGGTAATGCCGGTTTTGGTGAGAATCACAAAATTACCAGCGGTACGCAGGTTAACGGCCGCAGGACCTTGTGCTGCAGACTCACCAGTTGTAAAACTCCAAACCACTGTTGCCAGGGTATTGGCTGGCGACGCTAAATCAGCAATCGCAGTGGATAACGTTGCGGTATAAATCGTACTCGCGAGCAAGTCAGTATCAGGATTAAAAGTTGCAGTCTTGTTACTGTAAGTTACTATGCCATCGACTGCGTTTGTGCCATCGCTCAGACTGAAACTAGTCCCATTAACAGTATCTGGATTTAACTCCTCGCTAAAGTTCGCACTGACGCTGCGGTTTAGTGCAAAAGCTGTCGCGCCATCGAGTGGATCAGTCGAATCAACCGTGGGCGCTGTGGTATCAGCTGTCGCTGACGTAGTAAAGGTCCACACGAAGTCAGCAGCAAGTGCCGTGCCCTCGATATTTGTTACCGCTGTAGTAATGGTGGCGGTATAAGCCGTTGTCGCACCAAAGTTGCTACCGGGAACAAAAGTTGCCACATTACCAGCGCTGTTTAACGTCACAGTACCCACCACCGCGGCTTGTGCAGCGCCGGTTACGGTAAAGCTAGAGGCAGTCACTGTAGCAGCGTCAACGGCTTCGCTAAAAGTGGCAGTGACGGTGGAATTAATTGCTACACCAATAGACGCGTCGATGGGAAAGCTAGACACTACCGTAGGTGGTGTCAGCACCACGGGATCAGGGGCCGGCGATGGTGTGGGTACAGGTTGGCTAGATCTGCTATCGTTTTTACTACAGCCGGCTAAAGCGGTGAGCAACAGAAATGTACTCAGCCATAAAAATCGACTGATGGTTTGTTTGGTAATATTCATTTTTTATCCAATTAGTAGGGCCACAGATAAACATAGAGGCGGCCGTCAGCACGTATAAGAAAATACTTATGGTGTGCGCTTTACTCTTCGATTTTGTTACTACAACTTGAGCTGGGATTCACTTGACGGTTCAGCGGGTTAAACACTGCGTCATATATCCATCGGAGGAGCTGACAAACTACGTTTTACGACGAGTACTGGGATACTTACTGCAAACGGTTACGCCTTGCGCTTGACCTCAGGCGTGAGGAGAAGAGGCCACTATGCGCTTAATTGGGTCAATTGGGTGAAATATTTCGTGATCTGTCAGATTAAAGCGTCTGACTTACAGCACGGTCAAAGTGGGCTGCTAATATAATGCTGAGCATAAACAGGGACTTGCACACGAAAATAGGCTAGTTAAATGAATTAAAAATAAATCAGCCAAACTCTCTACTTTTTCAATAAAAAATGAAATGTCGCCCTTGCTAGTGTCGGCGAGATTAAAAACACCCACTGTAGTGTGACACAATGTAAAGAGTAGCAACCATAGTAGAAGGCTCATTCTGGCGGTTGTCTTGGTAGCGCTGTTTGGAAAGATTGGATGTTTTCTGGATCTAATGCCAAAAAAACGTGATTCGAACCACCGTAAAGCTTTTCGATTACAGTGACGAGCATGAGTTTGCAATTAGGGCCTCAAGTCAGCTAAGAAGTTTTGCTTGCGTAAGCCCTGGGCTGCGACGATATCCCAATGATTCACACACTTGTTTCAGTCAATGTTTGTGCATCTACGTTTCAGGATATTCCCATCACTCCCTTTGCATGCTTCCCAACTAAACCTGCCCAAGGTACTCGCGAATCGCATTTTCGCGTTCACTGACACAGGCGAGCAAGCCCTTTTTATCGAGTGGTTTTAAGGCGTCGGGCAATTTCTCGTAGGCTTGCATGGCGGTGAGGGGCGGTAGGTCGTCGACTTTGCTAAACAGTGACAGCGCGTGGTAGAGCGCTAGGTGCACTAAATCTTGCGGTGTGAGCACGGGCCCGGTATTGAGAGTCCAGTCGCCGGTTTGACGAGTAATGTCGATGTAGAGTGTGTCGAGTTGCCATTTGCGCATGAGCACGGTGGCTAGGGGTTTGTTAAATTCTTTACACAGGGCAATGTAGTCGGTCACATTGGGTACTTGTGCTTGGTCTTTGAAGGCTGAGAGAACTGCCAGTGAACCCAGTTCACCTAAAAAGCAGGCGGTTACGGGTAAGTAGGCGGGTTTAAAGTGGGTGAGGTGCGTGAGCAAAATACACACAGCGGTTTTTTGCGCTTGGCGCTGCCAGCCCAGTACAAATAGTTTTTTGAGCCCGGGTGTGCGCATCACAAACAAGCTTTTCACACTGTGAAACATGACCAGGTCGTGCAGCGTTTCGGTACCGAGCATGCGCATGGCATCGCTCAGTGTGTGCGCCTGTGCTGGGCGGGTGTAGAGCGCGCTGTTGGCGGTTTTCATGATCATTGCAGCAAGGCTAGGGTCTTGCATCACCATTTGCGTGAGCCGTGCGGGCGAGCAGTTTGCATCGCGCAGCGCTGCGCGTAATTGCAGGGTGATGGAGGGCAGGCTGGGCAGTTGCTCTTGGTTCTGCATGACCTGCGAGATCACCTGTCGGTAAATTTGATAGTCGGAACCGCGTGCGGAAGTTTCCATGGCTGTGGGTGCGCTTAACGCAGGGTGTCGATGTATTCAGCAATGGCATCTTCGTGCTGGCTGATCAATTGCAGCAGGCCATAATCGTCTAGTTGTTGATATTTTTTTGGTAAATTTTTGTAGGCCGGTAGCGCCGGTAGTGGCGGCAGGTCTTCGGCGTGCGAAAAAATCACCAGCGAGTGATAGAGCGCGAGGTTGATAATTTCCATGGCTGAAATAGTGGGTGCTTGCGGCAGTTGCCAATTGCCGGCATTTCGAATCATGTCGGTGTAGACGTCGTCGAGCTGCCACTTTTTGATCAGAATTAGGCCTAGCGATTTACTGTAGCTTTTGCACAGTTTGATGTAGTCCTGTTCCGAGGGTTCTAGGGGTTGATTGTTAAAGGCGGAGAGAATTGCCAGAGTGCCTATTTCACAGAGGAAACACCCCGTAACGGGTTGAAAGGTGGGTTTAAATTGGGTGGCTTGGGTGAGCAAAATACAGATGGCGGTTTTCACGGCCTGGCGCTGCCAACTCATCATAAACAGGCGCTTAAGGCCCGCGCTTTTCATCACGAATAAACTTTTCACACTGTGCGACATGACGATTTGATCAATGATTTCACGGCCCAATAGGCGCACGGCGTCGTTCAGTGTTTTGGCGGGGGCCACGGTTTTGTAGAGTGCTGAATTGGCGGTTTTCATCACCAGTGCGGCCAAGCTCGGGTCTTGCATGAGCAGGTTGGCGAGCTGGTTGTGGCTAGTGTGCGGGTCGGCCAGTGCCTTGCGAATGCGCAGCGTGATGGCAGGTAGGCTGGGCAATTGTTCTTCGCCTTTCATCACCTGCTGAATGACGTTGCTGTAGATGGCAAATTCCGGCGACTGTACCGTCATGGGGGCTCTATCGTTCGTGCTTGGGGTGTAATAGAGCTTAGCAGAAACAACACAGCCGGCTGGCGCCGGCTGTGAGGGATCGAAAAACTGCAGTGCGCGGGGTTTAGTTCAAACCGCGACGCTCCAGCAGTGGTTCGATATTGGGCTCTGCGCCACGGAAGGTTTTGAACACGCGCATGGCGTCTTCGCTACCGCCGCGAGACAGCAGGGTTTTACGGAAGTGATCGCCGTTTTCACGCTTCAGACCGCCGTTTTCCTTAAACCATTCCACGGTGTCGGCATCCAGAACTTCACTCCAAATGTAGGCGTAGTAGCCCGCGGAGTAGCCGCCCATGATGTGCGAGAAGTAGGTGGAGCGATAACGCGGGGGCACGGTATCGAGCTTGGCGCCAGCCTTGGTCAGGGCCGCGGCTTCAAAGTCGGTGACTTTGTCGGCTGCGGGAACCTGCTCGGGCGTGAGTTGGTGCCAGGCTTGGTCGATCAACGAGGCCGCCAAGTACTCGGTTGTGGCGAAGCCTTGGTTGAACTTCTCGGTGGCCAGCACCTTGTCTAGCAGTGCTTTTGGCATGGGCTCGCCGGTTTTGTAGTGCTTGGCGTAGTTGGCCAAAATTTCCGGATCAGAGGTCCACATTTCATTGACCTGTGAAGGGTACTCTACGAAATCACGGGGCACAGAGGTGCCGGAGAAGTAGGGGTACTTCACGTCTGAGAACATGCCGTGCAGCGCGTGGCCAAACTCATGGAACATGGTGTTGGCTTCGTCGTAGGTGAGCAGCGTGGGCTCGCCCGCGGGTGGCTTGGGGATGTTCTGGTGGTTGGCTACCACGGGCTTGGTGCCCATGAGGTGGCTCTGTGACACGTAGGCGTTCATCCACGCACCGCCGCGCTTAGAGCTGCGCGCATAGGGGTCGAATAGGAACAGGGCCAAGGTGTCGCCGTTTTCTTCAAACACTTCGAAGATGCGCACGTCCGGGTGGTAGACGGGCAAATCTTTGCGCTCTTTGAAGGTGATGCCGTACAGCCGAGTGGCGGCGTAGAAAACACCGTTTTGCAGCACGCTGTCCATTTCGAAGTAGGGCTTCAACTGGTCGGCGTCAAAGTTGTAGCGCTGTGAGCGCACTTTTTCGGCGTAGTGGGCCCAATCCCATGCGGCAACACTGAACTTGCCACCTTCTGCCGCTACCATCTTCTGTAGGTCGGCCTGCTCGCGCTTGGCGTTTGCTACGGCTTTAGGGGTTAGGGTTGCCAAGCGCTTGTTGACCGCAGCGGTGGTTTGCGCTGTTTGCGTTTCTAGGCCATAGGCTGCGTGGTTGGGGTAACCCAGCAGCTGAGCGCGTTCGGCGCGCAGCTTAACCACTTCTGCCAAAACGGCGCGGTTGTCGAACTCACCGCCCCGTGAACCGCGTGCCAAGGACGCTTTCATGATGCGCTCGCGCACGGCGCGATTGGTCAATGAAGTCAGTGGCGGTTGGCCGCTGGTGTTCATAAGGGTGATGACGTACTTACCTTCCAGGCCGCGGGACTTCGCCTCTTCGGCGGCACCGGCGATGGCGCTGTCAGACAGGCCGGCCAGCTCTTCGGCGGTGTCTACCACGACGGCGGAGTCATTAACTTCTTTCAGCACGTTCTGGCTGAAGGTAGTAGACAGGGTGGCTAGCTTGCTGTTGTAGGCCTTGAGCTTTTCTTTGTCGGCATCCGACAAGTTGGCACCGGCGCGCACGAAGTCGCGGTAGTAAATCTCAACTAAGCGCAGTGATTCTGGATCGAGGTTCAAATCCATGCGCTGCTCGTACACAGCCTTCACGCGCTGGAACAGTTTGTCGTTCAGCAGGATGGCATCGTTGTGCGCCGACAGCTTGGGTGCAACATCGGAGCGGATGGCTTCCAGCGTATCGTTGGTGTTGGCGGAGGTCATGGCGAAAAAGACCCGAGCCACGCGGTTCAATATGTCGCCGCTGCGCTCCATGGCGACCAAGGTGTTTTCAAAGGTGGGCGCTTCGGTGTTGTTGGCGATCGCCTCGATTTCAGCAAGATTGTCGGCCATGCCACGCTCGAAAGCGGGTGCATAATCGGTGTCTTGGATTTTGTCGAATGGCGGCAGCTTGAAGTAGAGGCTGCTCTCTGTGAAAAACGGGTTGCTGGCTTCAGCGGGCGCCTTGGCGGGCATTTCTGCCTGGGTTTTGGCCATAGCGTCGTCGGTGCTAGGAGCGTCTTTTTGGCTGCAACCTGCGGCCAGGACTGCGATGGCCGTGGCCAATAGCAGGGGAGATCGGGAAATCATGGTCGAATCCTCTTCTGTCTTATTGTTTATGCGCCGCCCCAGCGTGTCCTACTTGGGCGTACGGGTGACTATTAGACGGCTGGTGGGTGCAAAGCCCCAATGCGGGGCGTTGGTTTGATCCCGATTATCCGTCGTATCAGCTTACTGCGCGGGTAAGTTAGCCATAAAAAACCGCAATTGATTGCCACCCATCACCTTGGCGATTACCGCTTCGGGCACTCCTTTATCGAGTAGCGCTTGAGTGATCAGCGCCAGTTGGCTGGCGTCGATGCGGGTTTGCACAGCGCCATCAAAATCGGAACCCAGGGCCACGGCGTCTTCACCCAGCAGCGCCACGGCGGCCACAATGGCGCTGGCGATACCGGCGGGTGTGTCGTCGCATACCGCGCTCTTCCAAAAACCAATGCCGATCAAACCACCCTTGGCCGCAATGGCTTGCATGAGCTCATCGGACACATTGCGCGGGCTGGGGCAGTGGCCATAGGTGCCGGTGTGGCTCACGATCAATGGTCGAGTGGCGATGGCCAGGGTGTCGCGCACCACTTGCGGGGCCGAGTGCGAGACGTCAATCATTATATTTAGCCGGTCCATTTCTGCGAGGGCCCGGCGTCCAAACTCCGTTAAGCCACTGCCGCTATTGCCGTGCAGTGAGCCGCCCAGAGCGTTATCAAAAAAGTGTTGCAAGCTCATCATGCGGAAGCCTGCATCGTAGAGGCGTTGAATATTGGCGATGTCGCCGTCGAGCGCGTGCGAGCCCTCGGTGCCTAAGAGGGCACCCACCACGGGCTCACCGGCGTTGCGGCGTTCCTGCAGGGTTTGCAGATCCGCTTGGCTTGTAACCAGCATGGCCTGCTTGGGCGCGCGCGCAATGAACCCGTTCAGTTTGTCGGCTTGGTAGAGCGCGCGGGCGGTGAGGCTGTGCCACGTGGCCGGCGGCCAAGCCTGTGCCAGTGCCAGCAGGGTGATGTTGTCGCGAGCATCGGCAGGGTTTTGGTGATAGTTGAGGCCGGCCGGGGTTTTGGTGACCACGGTAAACATCTGCAGTGCCACATTGCCCGCCTGCAAACGGGGGAAGTCCACATGGCCGCGCTCACTGCGCTCCGTTAAATCGCGTTGCCATAGGAGCGAGTCGGCGTGTAGGTCGGCGACCCACAGGCGCTGGTGTAACCGCTGGGCGTCTGCGCTAAGGGAAGTATCTGCCAGTGGTTTTACGGTGTTCATGCCGCGCTCGGCAAGCCCGGGGGCCAGTAGCAACAGCACGCCCAGTGCTATGGCGAATGTGAGCGCGGTGCCCAGCAATAACACCTTTAAGATGGGTCGTTTTGGGTGGGTGTGGCCGGCCGTCATGGAACATCCTTTTTAGCTATTTTTGGGGCCCCAACTATTGCACGTGCCTTATTCAGAGGCCACATTGGCGGTGATTTTCCCCGACAAATAAGTGATTTTCACTGGCCAGCATTGCACTTTGAGTAACACTATCATAAACTTTCAGAAATTATTGAAAGTTTAGAAGTTGACCTATGAATAATCCCCACCTTAAAGATTGTGTTCTGCATTTTGGCGAAATGGCCAGCCGCTGGGGCTTTAACCGCTCTGTGGGGCAGGTGTTGGCGGTGATTGTGTTTAGCGAAGTACCGCTAAGCGCCGACGATATCAGTGAATCGCTGGGCATCTCGCGTGGCAATGTCAGCATGGCCGCTAAAGAGTTGCAGAGCTGGCGCTTGATTCGCGTGGTGCGTGAGCCGGGTGATCGCAAGGACTACTACGGCCCGAACGGCAGCTTGTGGGATTTGGCCCAGCAGGTGCTCAGTGAGCGACGCAAGCGCGAAGTGGACCCCACCTTGAGCGTGTTGCGCAGTCAGTTAATGCAAGTGGATGGACAGACGCCCGATTACGCCACCGAGCGCATGCAAGAAATTCACGATTTACTGGAGCTGTTTACCGGTTGGTTAGACGACGTTCAGCGACTCAAGCCCGAGCAGTTAAAAGCATTGCTAAAACTCGGTGCTGGGGTGGGCAAAGTCTTGGAACTAAAGGGCAAGATTTTTAAGTAGCCCGATTTGATCAAACTCTCGGCCCGCAGAGGCGGGCATTTTCCATCCCGCATCGGAGGTTGTCATGCAGGAGGTTTTAGAAAGCACGTTAGTCCTGTCACGTATTCAGTTTGCCGCCAACATCAGTTTCCATATTTTATTCCCCACGATCACCATCGCACTGGCGTGGTTGCTGTTCTTTTTTAAGTGGCGCTTCCAGCGCACGCAACACCCGGTGTGGATGCGGGTGTATCGATTTTGGGTGAAAATTTTTGCACTGACCTTTGCGCTCGGAGTGGTGACGGGCATCACCATGAGCTTTCAGTTTGGCACCAATTGGCCGCTGTTTATGGAGCGGGTGGGCAACATTGCCGGACCACTGCTGGGCTACGAAGTGCTAACGGCTTTTTTTCTAGAGGCTACCTTCTTAGGGATTATGTTGTTCGGCATCAATCGCGTGCCCCAATGGGTGCACACGCTGGCGACCTTATTGGTGGCCGTTGGCACCAGCATGTCGGCCTTTTGGATTATTGCGCTCAATTCTTGGATGCACACGCCCGCTGGTTTTTATCTGGAGCACGGCGTAGCCATGCCCGAGAGCTGGTTGGCCATTATCTTTAACCCGTCGATGCCGTACCGATTGGCGCACATGATGTTGGCATCATTCTTAACCGCAAGCTTTTTTGTGGCGGGCATCTCGGCCTATCGGATATTGAAGGGTGATAGCAAACGGGCACCGCGTTTGGCGCTAACAACCGCTGTTGTGTTAGCGGCTGTGGTGGCGCCACTGCAAATGTTCGTGGG
Organism: Simiduia aestuariiviva; assembly: GCF_014192475.1. Lineage (GTDB taxonomy): Bacteria > Pseudomonadota > Gammaproteobacteria > Pseudomonadales > Cellvibrionaceae > Simiduia > Simiduia aestuariiviva. The sequence goes on along the minus strand of NZ_JACHXZ010000003.1, from coordinate 250,594 downwards.
CGATCTGCACGGATTAAATACCCTTGAACACCAGCCGCAAAAAATCGCCGCCATGGAGGGGGTGTGGGACACGGAGCGGGGCGCCCCCTTGTTGCTATTTGCGTGGCCCGATGAAACAACCCGTGCAAATCGGTACGAAGTCGGTGTGCCGAAATTGGCGAGTGTGATTTTAACCCACGACCCAGACGGCGAAATTGTCGGTTTGAATGATTTTGCCCTGAACCATCCACCAGTAAAGCCGTTGTTTTTTGGTTTTCGCATTATGGTGGCTGTGGGGTTGTTGATGTTGACGCTGGCGTGGCTGTCGGTGTGGCACCTTTGGCGGAGGGGCAATCTTCCGGCTTGGCTGCTCAAAGGGCTAGTAGCTATGACATTTTCTGGCTGGGTGGCCACTCTGGCAGGCTGGTATGTGACCGAAATGGGGCGTCAACCCTGGTTGGTGACCGGGGTGTTGCGAACAGCCGATGCTGTCACCACTCAACCCAGCGCGCATGTGGCCCTGTCGTTGGCGGCGTATTTGATCGTTTACGCATTTTTGTTGTGGGCCTATTTACACACAGTTTTTCACATGGCCAAAAAGTCGGTGGCGGTGGAGGAATACGAAACCAAAAGTTTGCAAGAAATGTCGGCCATTGCCAACGCACCTGTCGTTAAACCTGCGCACTCTGGAGCCATGCTATGAATTTATCACCGGACATGTTGGCGTATATCTTCCTTGGGCTTTTAGGGCTGGCCGTGATGATTTACGCCGTGCTCGATGGTTACGATTTGGGTGTGGGCATGTTGTTGCCTATGAACGATCTTGAGCAGCGCAACACCCTGCTAGCATCTATCGGCCCGTTTTGGGATGCCAATGAAACTTGGCTGGTGTTGGCGGTGGGCATATTACTCATTGCATTTCCCAAGGCTCATAGTTTGGTGTTGTATGAGCTGTACCTGCCGGCGTTGATACTGCTCATTGGTTTGATTGCCCGCGGCGTGGCCTTTGACATGCGCGCCAAAGCCATTAGCGATTACCAGCGCGCATGGGATTGGGCCTTTAAATTTGGCTCGCTAACCGCGGCTTTGGCGCAGGGCTATATGTTGGGTCGCTTCGTTACCGGTTTTTTGCATACCGGCTTTGCCTACGGTTTTGCGTTATTAAGTGCACTTTGTGTGGCCGCGGCCTATGTGTACATCGGCAGTGCCTGGTTGGTCATGAAGACCGAAGGTGAACTACAAAGCCGTGCACTGGGTTGGCTGCGGTTGGCGGGCGCGGTGACCTTGCTGGGTTTGGTGTTTGTGTCGGCGGCCAATTTAACCCTGGTGCCGGAAGTGGTCAGCCGTTGGTTTACGCCTACAGGCAAAGCGCTTTTAGTGTTAATTCCGATGATTGGTGCGGCCGCTTTGTACTACATAGAACAAACAGTGCTGCGGCTCTACCAAGGTGAAGAACATTTATCACGCCGCCCTTTTATAGGCGTAGTTGTGCTGTTTTTACTCAGCTTTGTGGCCTTGGCGTTCAGTTTCTTTCCCTACGTAGTGCCCGGCAAGATGCTGGCCACCGAAGCCGCCAGCGCCGCGGCATCTTTGGAATTTATTTTAGTGGGCGTGATTTTTGTGTTGCCGGTGATACTGGCATACACGGTGTATTCTTATCGGGTGTTTTGGGGCAAGAGCGAAGGGTTGCGTTATTACTAAATTTGATCTTTTGTAGGCTTTTGAACCTACAATTGTGGTGCATTTCAAGGTCGGTGGTTATTAACGTGTTTCATTGCGCAATGCATTGCTTAATAGGTTTTCCGAAGACCATAAAAAAGCCCCGAATTAACGGGGCTTTTTTATGGAGCATGTGAACAAATTTATTCAGTGACTACCTGCTCATACACATAGGTAGCACCACTTTGTCTGATTACGTAAACAATTCCATCGAGTTCAAACAATCCCGTGGCGTTGGTATAGGCAACGCTACTTGAGTGCAGGCTGAAGCTCGAAGCATCGTAACGTGACACCACATTATTGCTATCAAGTACCCACAGGGGCGCACTGCTTGTGGTGTTTACGGCCGACTTAACGCTAACGCCATTGGGCGTTAACCCGAACACGTAAGACATGTCTGATGCGAGGAACACGTCGCCACCACGGGTTAGCAGATGCACACCGGTGGCCAAGGCCCAGACATTACCCGACATTCTGTGGTGGCCGTGGTAGGGTGAATCGACACCACTGCCAATGCCTGTGCCGGAGATATCGAACTTTTCAATATCTGATGGCGAGCTATCTGTATCGGCGGCAAAGACCCAGTTTCCACTCGGGTGCAGCGACAGGCGAGATCTTTGCCGTATAAACGATTGACCCAATACTGTGCCAGTATCAGCAGCGTACGCAAAAATATCTGTCCACTGGCCGGAGCCTGAAGCGACTACTAGCTTGCCACCAGCGGTTACCACCATGTCATAGGGGTCGGTGCTAATGCGATACACAGAAACAAAAGCAGATGTTTCGAGATCAAAGGTTCCGATAAAACCAAATTGGTCTTCCTCCCACCAGTAGGAACTGTGCTCTTGACCGAGTAATGCCACGTACAGTTTGCTGGAGTCGGCCGACAACGCCAGTGACTCGGGCGCATAGGGGAAATCAAAATATCGCTCCGTTAGACCGGTATCTAAATTCACTTTATAGACGCGCTTGCCGCCTTTGTCGGACGCCCATAGCGAATTTCGGCTAGCGTCTACAACGTGATCGGTTACCACAAAATTCAATACATTGGGCGATGAGCTCGTGACTGCTTCGCCCGTGTCGATGCCCTGGGTCACCGCGATTGTTTGATTGGTTTCGTGATAAAGACCGCCGCTGTCTTTTACCTGCAGGCGAATGACATAGTTGCCGGGCAAGAAAAAGGTTGATTCAGTGATGGCATTGGTGGTGAACACACTGTCCCATTCGCCGTCGTTATCCATATCCCAGCGGTATTGCAGGTCTGCAAAATCTTCAGCGTCAGAAGAAGCAGATGCATCAAACGTAAATACATCTGATGTTTCGTTGTTGTCTGAGCTGAAGCTAAAGCTAGCAACTGGCGCAGTATTCTCACCGCAAGTTGAGCAGGGGTGGGCCGGATATTGCAGCTGCGCTGAGCCATCGGACTCCGAATACACAACCAAGCTATCGTTAATGACAAACAGTGCGCGTGCATTCGCCGATACGGTTGCCACGCCAATGTATTCCAGCGTGCTGGCGTTGTAATAGGTTAAGCTGCCGGCATCATCGAGCGTGAAAAGTAAATTTTCTTCTGCATCGTAGGCGACATCGTGGAGATTACCTGAATCGTACAGATTGCCTAAATGGCTGAGGTTCAGTGTGTCGTACAGATCCCCGCGCGCGCCCACTAATATTGTGCCGTTGGCCACTAGCCACATGCGCCCAGCAGGACCGTTGTTATTGCCGTAGCCATAATATTGGTAAGCGACTTGAGATAAACCTACACCGCTCGTGGAATATTTATAGCTATAGGCGTATCCGTCGACGCTTGTGCCGGTGGCATACACCACATTGGTGGCTGCATCCAGGCTTAAGGTGCAATGATAGCTGCAGCTTAGGTACTCAATGATCATGCCATCTACTGTGCTAATGGCATAGATGCGGCTGCCGTAGGCGCCAGAGCCTGAGCTGACTATCAATTTGTCTGCACTGGCTTCCACAAGATCAAAGGGATCAAACGGCGCCGGCAGGGTTTGAGTGTGTGTGAAACTAACCAAATCAATGCGGGCAATAAAACCGCCTTGCTCTGCAATGGCACGTGTATCACTAAAGGGTTGCGTGATAAGGCTTACATAAAGCGATGCACCGTCCTGCGAGAGCGCCATGCGTACGGGTTCATAGATGAATGGAATAAAGGATTCCGTTAAGCCCGTTGCCTGATCCGTTTGATAAAGCCTTTTGGCTGCACTATCGAGGCTGTAAAACTTTCCGGTAGTGGAGTGGTAAAGCGTTTGAACCGCGGTGAAGTTAAGTGCATTGGCCTCGGTATCTGAGACGGCTTCAGCGGCAACAATTGCCTGTGACACGGTAAAGCTAACCGTGGAGGTATTCGTTAAACCACCCTCGTCTTTTACCTGCACCGAGACATCATAGTCACCCGGCACATAGAATCTGCGATTTACAACACTGGTGGCACTGAAGTCGCCGTCCCATTGACCGTCGCCATCCAGGTCCCAACGAAACAACAAGGCATCCGTTGTTTCAGTATCACTGCTGGCGCTGGCGTCGAAAACATATAGGTCTTCAGTGTCACCACTGGCATCGGGTGAAACACTAAGTTGTGAGGTGGGTTGAGTATTGACACCGCAGGTATCGCAGGGGTGATCGATTAGCTCTAGTTGATGCAAATAATCCGATTGTGCAATGCGCACAATGAGATTGCCTTCGTGCAATATCACATCGCGAACCGTGCCCGTTACTGGAATGTTGCCAATGAATTCCAGTGTTTCTAGATGGTAATAGCTCAGCGATCCCGAGGTTGATAACACAAAAATCAATTTTTGGGTTTCATCGATTAGCGCTTTTGCAATGGTCCCTGACCAGCCGGCAAGTGCCCCGGTTTTAACCAGGGTAGCGGGGTTGTAGGTAGCCCCTCCGGCACCCAATATATCCTTGCTGGCGCCCAGCGACCAAACTCCACCTTTTGGGCGGCTGTAATAGTCATAAGGACTGCTTAATGTTTGAACGGGCGTAGATCCCTCTAGGGTATAGAGGTGAATATAATTTTCATCCACAGTATAAAAACCGTTGCCCGTATCGCTCAGCAATAAATTCACGGTCCCGTAGTAAGAGATACTGCCAAGTAGGGCGCCGGAGCCAGCGTTGTAGGTAGAAAGATGGCGATTCCAGCCTCGACCTGGGCTTACAATTAACTTGTCGCTAGCAGTGACTTTGATATCCCAAGGGTCATTTTTGATGCGGTAGGTATTGGTATGCGTTTGCGACTGCAGGTCAATGGTTCCAATCAGTCCGGCGATCTCCGATTCATCGCCACTAAAATAATTAGTGCGTGGTTGGGACAGCAGGGCAACATAGAGTGTGTTGCTATCTGCAGATAGAGTCATGCGCTCCGGATCGAAGGCGAACTGAAAGTATTTTTCAGTTTTCCCGGTTGCAAGGTCAACGATATAGAGTCGCTTTTCCGCCGCGTTAGTTAGGTAGAGTTTGCCGCGACTGGCGTCGTGCACGGTAAAGCCAATGCCATAGGCTAATTGATTCGCTGCACCGCCTGTGTAGGCAATTGGCAGGCCGACTCCGTGAGCTACGTCGAAATTTCGAGTAACACTGTTGACGAGTCCTTGTGGATCTTTTACCTGTAGCCGTACGTGCTTTTTGCCGGGCACGTTAAACTGAAATTCAATCGCCGCGGTGGTAGAAAATTCGGTATCCCACACGCCATCTGCTTGAAAATCCCAGCGGTAAGAAAGTTGCGTGCCATCCTCGCTGTCTATGCTAGACGCTGCGTCAAAATAATAGGGGGATTGAATATTTCCGTCGTCTGAGCTAAAAGAAAAGCTTGCTTTCGGGGGCGTATTGGTGCGGCACTCTAAACAGGGGTGGGGCTGCTGGCTTTTTATTATCTGGCCAGACAATTCCGAATACACATGCAAATAGCCATTGTACACTTCCGCATGTACCAACGAGCCGATCGGCGCTAATTCAGAAATTATCTCCATACTGGTTAGGTTGACTGTAAGTATTCGGTCGTCATTGAGGCTAATCACAGCCAAGTTATAGGCTTCGTCGAAAGTGACTTGTGTAATTCTGGCGCCGGTTACTAAGGTTTTGAATAATGTGACATCCGACAACTGCACCACATGTCCCCAACCGGTAAAACTGTATTTACCATCTGGCGTTATCCAGCTATCACCTTCGGCGTGGTAATCCAAATAACTTGAGTGTGAAATCTGGGTAATTGTGTCGCCTTCTAAACGGTAAATCTGATAGGAGTTGGCTGAGGAGTCGGTGTCCGTTGCGTAGATGGTTTTTCCATCGGGACTTAGCACCAGCAAAGACGCATGGCGAATACCTGCGCTATCGAGAAATTCTCCGGTGCTCGCGCGGTACAGATTAATATTGGTCCATTGCCCGGATCCGGACGCCACCACCAGTCGGTCACTGCTGGTTACCACTAAGTCATAGGGGTCAGTAGCCAGCTCGTAAGTTTTATCTACGGCCAGCGTAGCGAGATTGATTCGAGCAACTTTGCCGGTTTGATCCTCATCCCACCAGTAGTAGCTATGCGCTTGAATTGGCAGCGCAACGTAAAGGTGCTGGCCGTCGGGGCTTAGATTCATTCGCTCTGGAAATGCGTCAAAGCTAAATGACGTTATCAATTCCCCGGTGCTTAGGTCGAGCACATCGAGTTTTTGCGCATTGCGATAGGTCAGGAACAAATAGCCATAATCCGAGTGAGAGAGCTTATCAAATGCACCAATGCCCACATCAGGCAGCTCGGACAGCAATTCCAATATTGAATCTTCTACATCGGGAATACCGTCGTTGTCGTCGTCGGTGTCTGCGTTGTCGCCTACGCCATCGTGGTCAAAGTCAAACGCTTCGGTGGCATCCCAAGGGAAGGCATCGAGTTCATCGGCAACGCCATCATTATCATCATCGGGGTCTAATGCATTTACGACGCGGTCGCCATCGCTATCTATGGCATTGGAATTGGCCAGTGTTTTAGCAAAATGTGCGAGCGCCTGATGCTCTGGCAGCAGTGAAGTGATTCGAGTCAGGGCGGTAAACAAAGTGCCAAACTTCGTTGACTGCTCAAATTCTTTGGTGGGCAGTTGCAGGTCGGCTAGGGTAAAGCCGGCGGCGTCCAGGGCATCGATAGATGCGCTATCGAGTTCAATGCCATTGTCTGGGTTTTGGTCGGCGTCCAAGGTTTGGAGCAGGCGCACAAAATTACTGACGGCCGGAGTGCGAATATTTTGGGTGGCGAACAAATCTAAGGGTGTCAGCACACTGTAGGCAGGCACTTCAGGTAGTTGGAGCGCGCCCAAAGAAAATGTTATCCGCGCATCTTCCTGATATTGAAATTCTCCAGTGGCGCCGGTTTTCCCTGTTTCGCCGGTGCTGGTAGAAAATGCCAGCCCCTGTACGGGGGAATCTACGAAAATGCCCGTAAAGCCTTCCGGTGTTGGTTCTGGCGCGGGCGTTGGCGTCGGTGCCGGTGCTGTAATTGGATTGACAGGCGTGTCAGCCGAACCACCGCCCCCGCCGCCACATGCGGTTAGAAATAACCCCAAAAACAGCCAAATTGAATAAGATTTCATAGCACCCCCCAGCGCCCTAAACGAATATAAAATGGTTATGCAAGGAGGCTGTGGAGGTTAGGAGGTGTACACGAAAGGTGGCCCTAAATTAGACCTGTTGTTCATCCTGAACCAAGCGACATCCTTGATTGCGCGAATATTGGCGAATTTGTGCATGCGGTTCAATATATTTTCATACTATTTAACCAAGGCTGATCGTTTTTTGATCGCCTTGCCGTCACTCACCGTGATGCGTAACCCTGCGAAAGGGTGACCCGTCGGTCTAGAGGAGGAAATCAATTAAGTCAGTGGCACAAAGTTTTTTGAGGGAATGCCAGTGTATCGTCATCAGCGTGGATGCCCATTGTGGCATTGATGTTTACCCACCCGGTGCAGTTCCGGTTGGGGCTCGGCAGAGGTATTACTCGGGCTTTTACTTTGGTTGTGGGCTTGGTGTCGCTGCACCAGTGGCCCACCTCCTTCGCGGAAACTCTCAAGGTCTCACATCGAATTACATGTGAACTGTTAAATATTACTCCCTTGCTGTTCGCGCTTAACGCCTTTTAAATCCGCATCCGACATTAAAATATCTTGGTAGCTGCCGCCGGCGGGGATCATGGGATAAACATTTTCTTCACGCGCGACGATGACGTCTAACAGATACGGCTGGTCGGGATCGGCGAGCATGCGCTCGAAGGCGGCGGGCAGGTCTTCCTTTCTAACCACCCGTTCGGCGGTGACGCGGTAGCCGTCGGCGATGGCGAGAAAGTTCGGGTAGATGTCCATGTCGCTATCGGCTTTAACGCGAGTGAGTGGGTCTGACAGCGACGAGCCGGCGCGATTCTTGTTGTAGATCATGTCTTGCCACTGGCGCACCATGCCCAACCATTGGTTGTTAATCACCACCACTTTGACACCGAGTTTAAAACGGTGACAGGTGGCGAGTTCGTGCACGGTCATGTTGAGCGAACCGTCGCCGTCGATATCGATGACGGTGCGCGCCGGGTAGGCGGCCTTGGCGCCGATGGCGGCAGGCAGACCGTAGCCCATGGTGCCAAAACCGGAGCTGCTTAAAAAGGAGCGGGTTTTGGTGCTTTGGTAATGCTGCATGGCCCACATCTGGTGTTGGCCCACACCCAAGCTCACTATGGCTTCACCTTTGGTCATGTCCGAGAGCAAGCCGATGGCGTGTTGCGGGCTGATGGTGTCGCAATCGGGCGTGGGGTAGGGCCACGCGGTTTTCCATTGTTGAATTTGATCCACCCACGGACGGGCGGTGACACTCGCACAGGCAGACAACAATTGTTCTAAGGCCAATTTAATGTCGGCGCACACCGGCAAGGTGACGTCTTTGTTTTTGTTGAGCTCGTCGCGATCAATGTCGATGTGAATGATGCGCCCGTGCTTGATGAATTCGCTCACCTTGCCGGTGACGCGATCGTCAAAGCGCACGCCGGCGGCAATCACCAGGTCTGCCTCGTTGATGGCGACGTTGGCGTATTTGGCGCCGTGCATGCCCAGCGTGTGCAGCGCCAAGGGGTGCGCGGGCGGGAAGCAGCCGTGGCCCATGAGCGTGGTCGTCACGGGAATTTGCGCGCGCTGGGCCAGGTGCAGCAGTTCATCGTGGGCGCCGGCGGCGACGATACCGCCACCGGCATAGATGACGGGACGCTCAGCTTCGTTCAATAAGCGTAAAGCCTGTTCCAGTTGGTTGGCGGTCATGCCGCTGGCCGGCGGTTCGGGCGGCTCGATGACGGCGGGCACGCGCGGCGGGGTGTAGTTGCCCTCGGGGTCGCGCGGGTAGTGTTGTTGGATATCTTTCGGGATGTCGATCAGCACAGGGCCCGGCCTACGGCCACCGGCCAGTGCGAAGCTCTCGCGCACAATTTCAGGAATGTCAGTGACCTTATGCACCAAATAGTTCTTTTTGGTGATGGGCTTGGTGACCGCCACTATGTCCACTTCCTGAAAGGCGTTTTTGCCGAGCAGGTGCGAGGGCACATTGCCGGTGATGCAGACAATGCCGATGGAGTCGCTCATGGCATCGGCGATGCCGGTGACCAAATTGGTGGCGCCCGGGCCGGAGGTGGCCAAGCACACGCCCACTTTGCCCGTGGCGCGGGCATAGCCTTGAGCCGCGTGCACGGCGCCTTGCTCGTGCTCAGTGCGGATGCAGCGGATGCCGAACTCTGCCAGTACATCAAAGATTTCTAGATTGGCGCCGCCCGGGTAGCCAAACAGCAGTTCCACGCCTTCGGCCTGCAGTGCTTTGGCGAGCAGCTGCGCGCCGCGCAGGGCACCAATGCGCTGGGACTCAATAATGTCAGTAATCGCGCCGCCAGATACTGTGCCTTTGTTGGCGTAAGTGACGTTATCGACAGATTGGCGATTCATGACATTGGCTCCTTGAATATTCATTAATAGGGTTATTGGTCGCCATGTGACGGCGATTAAAGCATCTTCGCAAAATTGCGCATAAGGCGATAGCTGCTATAACTAAAGTGACTAACTGCTGCCTTGTCGTAGATCAGTGAGCAGCCGTTGGCAACCATAATCAGGGAGAGCGTCATGGCCAACCACATCTTTATACTGGCTTTTGTCATGTTGTTCGCTGGGGTATTCGGCGGACTGATCAATTTTTATCAAATGAATCAAAACGATAACGACCCAGCGAGCTTGCCGCGCTGCATTGTCATGGGCGTGGGCGCAGCATTTTTGGTGCCGGTGGTCTTGAATTTGGTCAACAGTGATTTGATCTTGGAAATTCAGGGCGACCCCTCGCGGCTGCTCATCTATACCGGCTACTGTTTGATTGCCGCGGTGGCGTCGCGGTTGGTTATCGTCAACATGGGCGAGCGCATACTGCGTGAAGCGGCACAGGCGCGCGCCATTTCGGACAATGTGCACCACGACCTGCGCATGATGCAGGAAGAGTTGATGCCGCTCATTGCCACGGAAACCGAGCAAGACCCGGAGGCCGATGGCAACCAGGGGCCCATGGAGGCGGAAATCGAATTGGATGTGACCTCTGCCAAAGTGTTGAAGACGCTGGGGCGCGGGCGCTACATCTTCCGGTCAATGGCGGGTTTGTGCCATGAGGCCACCGCCGACGAGACCACCATGGCCAAAACACTCAATGTGTTGGTGGCGCGCAATTTGGCCGGCAAGGTCAGCGGGTCAAAAGGGGTGCGTTGGTACGTGACCGAAAAAGGTCGCCGCGTGATGGACATGATCGTCTAAATCGGGCGCCACACTTATGAAGCAGATGCCGGTACTTTGGTTGTTGCTGGCGGCACTCGTGTCGCCGGTTGCGCAGGCCCAAATCGAAACGCAGCAGGCGGATGTGAGAGTCATTATCGACATCTCCGGCAGCATGAAGCAAAACGATCCAGAAAACCTGCGCAGGCCGGCGTTAGAGTTGTTGATCAACATGATTCCCGCCGGTAGCAAGGCGGGCGTTTGGACCTTTGGTCAGTACGTGAACATGTTAGTGCCGCATCGCGTCGTCGATGATCAGTGGCGCAAAGATGCCACGGCAAAGGTCGCGCAGGTCAATTCCGTGGGGTTGTTCACCAATATTGGCGGCGCACTTGAGCGGGCGGCAAAAGATGGTGGTAAGCCAGAACCGGGCTTTAAAACCAATATCATTTTGCTCACCGATGGCATGGTAGACGTATCGCGCGATCCTGCAGAAAACGCCAAAGAGTGGCGCCGCATCGTGGATTTAGTGCTGCCGTCACTCAAGGGCGAACAGGTGAAAATCCACACCGTTGCGCTGTCTGACAATGCCGATCAGGAGTTGATGAACGCACTCTCGCTGGGCACCGACGGCATTGCCGCGGTGGCCAATAACGCCAGCGAGCTCACCAAGATATTCATGCGTGCTCTAGCACAGTCTGCGCCGGCAGATGAAGTGGCGCTGGATGAAAATAAATTTCTCGTGGATTCTAGTATCGAGGAATTTACCGCGTTGATTTTTCGGGCGGTGCCCGACCAGCAAACCCAATTGCTCTCACCCGACCAAAAATTTTATCAAGCCGATACGAAAGACCCGTACATCGCGTGGTATCGCGCGAGCGATCACGACCTGGTCACCATTAAGCAGCCTATAGAGGGCGAATGGCTGGTGCGCGCCGACTTAGATCCCGACAGTAAAATCACCATCGTCAGCAACCTAAAGCTGTTGGTGAAGCCAATGGTGAATAATTTGTTTGAGGGCGAGCAAGCCGAGCTGCAATTTTTGTTGCAGGACACGGGCAAAACCTTGTCGGACGCGCGCTTCTTGCGGCTGTTAAATATTGAAGCGGAGTTAACCCAGGGCGATCAATCGCTGTGGCGCGAAAAATTATCGGACGCACTGCCTCCGGGCAATGGGATTTATCGCCGCAGGCTGGATCAGTTTAATTCGGAAGGGCAGTACCTGCTGCGCTTGAAAGTGGATGGAAAAAGCTTTAGTCGTGAATTCACCCACAACTTTGCCGTGCGCCCGCCATTTCGCGTGGCCCGTGAGCGACAAGACAACGGCGACCAATTGATTTCAGTTAGCGCTAACGGCCAGACCCTCGACAAAACCCGAACCGTGGTAGTGGCCAAGGTGCGCGAGCCGGGAGGTCGTTCGAGTATTCAGCCACTGGTACTAACGCCCACGGACAATTGGGAGTTGTTACTCAGTCCTGATCGAGACGGCGACTACGAGGTGGACCTGCGCATCAGTGCCGTGGATACGGAGGGTGGAAAATTTGACCACCACCCCGACCCCGTGAAGTTCCAACACCCTGAAGGTGGCGATCCTTTTGCGCAGAAGACGCCGGTGGTGGAGCCAACGCCAGAGCCCACTGTTGAGCCGGAACCCGAACCCGAACCTGAACCCGAGGTGGCTGAGGCGCCTGCACCAGAAGCTGATACAGGGCAAACTAAAAAGTGGTTGCTTTATGGCGCACTCGCCTTTGGCAATCTATTGGTGCTTGGTTTGGCGTATTTTGCGTGGCGCGCAGTGATGGGTGGCAAAAAGGTCATAGAAGACGATGACATTGAGGATGAGTCCTTAGACGCTGAGATCGAGGCGGAATTGAGCGAGGCGCCTAAGTTGGAAGATTTGGCGGAAGAGGCGCCGGCCATGTCGATGGAAGACACCCCTGCAGTAGACCTGGAGAGCGAGTCGGCCGCTGAAGATTTGGCCAGCGCAAGTGAGGCGCCCACGGAGCCCGCCCCTGAGTTTACGCTCGACGATCTAGCCCCAGGCAAAGATGCCGACGATGAGCCCTCGGAGGGTGAAGAGAAAACTTAGAGGCGTCTGATTTAGTGGCGTCTGATATTGATATCTCGGATGTTTAATTACGCCGGCACTGGCTGTTAAATCTGGCGGCCACTGGCGACCCATCACTGACCCATATCCTGCTTGAGAAACAGTGCGACCGCCTTGGTCGCGCTCAGTTTTTATATATTAGTCTTGACTAAATTAACTAAATCTAATTTAATGGTTACTCTTAGTGGGGTGGTATGGCGTGTGCGGTAGTGTGAACCCCCTTAACGATCATGTGCAGGAGAGCTATATGTCCTTTAAATACTTAGGTTTTGCATTGTTCGGGTTGCTGTTTGCGTTGTCCTCGACTGCGGCTGAGCCCTTGGTCGGTATTAAAAACTTCCACCAGCACAGTGCGATGTTAGCCACTGGAGGGCTGGTAGAGCCTGATGCCCTGAAACAATTGAAGGCGCAGGGATACACCCAGATTATCGATCTGCGTGGGCTAGACGAGGGCGTTGAAACAGAGCAACAAGCGGCAGACGCCTTGGGGTTGAGCTGGCACAACCTGCCCACGGGCGGTGAGCTGCCTAGTGCTGCGCGCATTCAGGCATTCGGTGAATTGTTGCAAGGCGGTAAAACCTTAGTGCATTGCCGGTCGGGCAATCGCGTGGGCATGACCTGGGCCCTGTGGCAGATCTCCCAAGGTGTGGATCTCGAAGCGGCCTTAGCCGAAGGGCGCGCAATGGGTATGAAGGCGGGCTTTGAGCAGGCGATTCGCGCGCGAGTGCAGGGCGAGGCCAATGAATGATGCCGATTTAGCGGCGCTGGCACGCCATGCCGGTGACGCAGCGGGGTTGCTCAAACAGCTCGCCAATCCGCACCGGTTGATGATTTTGTGCACCCTCATCGAGGGTGAGTTGTCGGTGGGCGAGTTGAATGCCCGCGTGCCACTCAGCCAGTCTGCGCTGTCGCAGCACTTGGCGGGTTTGCGGGAGGCTGGCCTCGTGGCAACGAGGAAGGAGCGGCAGTCGGTGTTTTATCGACTGCAGGGCAGTGAGGCCGTTCGCATTATTGAAGTACTAAAACAGTTGTATTGCAGTTAATTTAATTTTTGAGGTGGTCCTATGAAACGCATGAGTGCACAAGAGTTTTCCCAAAAGTGGGCCGCAGATTCATCCCTGTGCGTGGTGGATGTGCGCACCCCTGCGGAATTTAATTCAGTGTTTTTGCCTGGCAGCACCAACGTGCCGGTGAGTGACATCACCGTTGAGGCGGTGCATTCGGTGGCTAAAGACGGCCCCGTTTATTTGATGTGCCGCACCCAGAAACGCGCCGAAATGGCCTGCGAAAAAATTGGTGATCAGGTCACCTGTGATCTGGTGGTGATTGAGGGTGGTATTGAAAATGTCGATCCCAAATTGCTCAAGCAGGGCGAACGCAAAACCATCGCACTCGATCGTCAAATGCGCATCACTGCGGGTTTAATGGTGCTGATTGGGGTATTGGGTGGTTTCTTTATTCACCCTGCGTGGTTTGGTTTAAGCGGTTTTGTGGGCGCGGGCTTGATGTTTTCTGGCATTACCGATGCCTGCCCGATGCTGATGGTTTTAGCGCGCATGCCGTGGAATAAAGCCTAATGCTAACGCCATTGCTCATCGGTGCAGCTGTGGGGCTGGTGCTTGGCTTGACCGGTGCCGGCGGTTCGTTGTTTGCCGTGCCGCTACTGATGCTGGGCTTGGGTTTGGCCACCGGCGAAGCCACCGGTTTGGCGCTAGGGGCAGTGGCGGTGAGCGCCATATGGGGCGTGGTGAGCCGCTTGCCACGCAAAGAGGTGGTGTGGTTGCCCGCCATCGTCTTGGCACTGAGTGGGGCGCTCTTTGCGCCCGCTGGCCGCTGGCTGGCAGTGCAAATTCCCGACCACCTTTTGATGCTGGGTTTCGTCGGTTTGGTTATTTGGGTGGCTGCGCGCATGTGGCGCCAAGCCCAGCGTGAGCCGGATTCTGCCAGCGTGACCCGCGCGCGCGTAGGCGGCGCAGTGGCGACCGGTGAGCAGCCGTTGTGTCAATTCAGCGACAGTGGTCGCATGGAATTGCGGCCCACGTGCCTTATGGGTGTGCTATTGGGCGGCGCCATCACCGGCATATTGTCGGGCCTGTTTGGCGTGGGCGGCGGGTTTATTATCGTCCCATTGCTGGTCTTGCTCACGGGGCTTTCGATGGGGGCGGCAGTGGCCACTTCGCTAGCGGTGATTGCCGTGGTGAGCACCAGTGGTTTTGCCAGTTACCTCTGGTTTGGCGCGGCCGTTAATTACGAGCTGTTGCTATGGCTTTCTGGTGGTGGTGTGCTGGGCATGATCGCGGGTTCACTGCTGGCGCAGCGCTTGGCGGGGCCCAAGCTGCAGCGGCTATTTGTTTTCATGATGCTCATTTTGACTGCTTGCGCACTGTGGTTGCAGTGGCGCGCGGTTTAACCGATGTTGCGAGGTGATACCATGATTTTTCGCCAATTATTCGAGCATAAAAGTTCGACTTACACTTATTTGCTCGCCGATGCGGAAACCCGTGAGGCGATATTGATCGACCCTGTGTTGGAGCAAACCGATAGCTATTTGCGGTTGTTGAAAGAGCTCGATTTAACCCTGAAATATGCGCTAGACACACATGTGCACGCCGATCACGTTACGGCCTTGGGGCGCTTGCGCGACGTCACAGGGGCAAAGTCTATGATGGGTAAACAAAGCGATGTTGCCTGCGCCTCGGGTTGGTTTAGCGACGGTGACACACTCGTGGTCGGTGGCCTGCGCGTGACGGCGCTGTTCACGCCGGGCCACACTGACGACTCCTACTGTTTTTATCTACCTGAACAGAAGATGTTGTTTACAGGCGATACACTGCTAATCCGGGGTACAGGGCGCACGGATTTCCAAAACGGCGATGCGCGCGCTCAGTACCAAAGTTTGCAACGCCTGTTGGCAATGCCCGGTGATACGCAAGTGTGGCCTGCGCACGACTACAAGGGCTGGACGTCGAGCAGCTTAGCGGAAGAGCAGGCCCACAACCCGCGTCTGCAGGTGAGCGATGTGGAGGCCTACGTAGAACTCATGGCCAATCTCAAGCTCCCCAACCCGAAAATGATGGATGTGGCCGTGCCGGCCAACAAAGGCTGCGGGGTTAGCTGACTCGCGAGTCCGGCGGCGTCGTACACAGGGCCGCCGTCGATTGTTACACTGGGCGTTTTGAGAAGTTAACGCTTGGAGTAAGGCATGGCCTTTAAAGGTACTGATCAATACGTTGCCACCGATGATTTACGCATGGCGGTTGATGCCGCCGTGACGCTGCAGCGCCCGCTGCTAGTGAAAGGTGAGCCGGGCACCGGCAAAACCATGTTGGCCGAACAGGTGGCGCAAAGTTTGGGTCTGAAGTTGATCCAGTGGCACATAAAATCCACCACCAAAGCCCAGCAGGGCCTCTACGAATACGACGCCGTATCGCGCTTGCGAGATTCGCAGCTGGGCGACGATCGCGTGCACGATATCAAAAACTACATCAAAAAAGGCAAACTCTGGGAGGCCTTCGATGCCGACGAGCAGTTGGTGCTGTTGATCGACGAAATCGACAAGGCCGATATCGAATTTCCCAACGATCTGTTGGTTGAAATCGACAAAATGGAGTTCTTTGTTTACGAAACCGGCGAGACCATTAAGGCCAAGCACCGGCCCATCGTCATCATTACCAGCAACAACGAAAAAGAACTACCGGACGCCTTTTTGCGTCGCTGCTTCTTTCACTACATTACGTTTCCCGATCGGGAGACCATGCAGAAAATCATCGATGTCCACTTTCCTAACATTAAGCAGGAACTGGTTAAAGACGCCATGGATATTTTCTTCGATGTGCGCAAGGTGCCGGGTTTGAAGAAAAAGCCGTCCACCAGTGAATTAGTGGACTGGTTGAAGTTGTTGTTGGCCGATGATATTCCCGATGAAATTTTGAAAAACCGCGATACCACCAAGGCCATTCCCCCACTCTACGGCGCACTGTTGAAGAACGAGCAGGATGTGCACATGCTGGAGCGCTTGGCCTTTATGAGTCGTCGGGAAAACCGCTAATGCTGCTTAATTTTTTCAGCGGCTTGCGGGCGCACAATGTGCCCGTATCCCTCAAGGAACTACTGGCTTTGTTGGAGGCGCTACAGCATCGTTTGGCGTTTGGTTCGCTCGACGACTTCTATTTGCTGTCACGCACAATTCTAATAAAAGACGAGAAGTACTACGATCGCTTCGATCGTGCCTTTGGCGCTTACTTTAAGGGTCTTGAAAGTATCGACGATATATTCGAGGCGCTGATTCCCGACGATTGGATTCGCAGTGAATTTTTAAAGCAGCTCACTGATGAAGAAAAGGCGAAAATCGAATCCTTGGGTGGGCTGGAAAAGTTGATCGAGGAATTCAAAAAGCGCTTAGAGGAGCAAGAAAAACGCCATCAGGGCGGCAATCGTTGGATTGGCACAGGCGGCACCTCGCCCTTCGGCAACAGTGGATACAATCCAGAGGGAATCCGCGTGGGTGGCGAATCGCGCAATAAAAGCGCGGTGAAAGTATGGGATAAACGCGAATTCAAAAACCTGGATGACAGTGTTGAACTGGGTACGCGCAACATAAAAATGGCGTTGCGCAAGCTGCGAAAATTCGCGCGCACTGGCGCCGCCGATGAGCTGGACCTAAACGATACTATTCGATCGACCGCGCGCAATGCGGGCTTATTGGATATCAAAATGGTGCCCGAGCGTCACAATGCCGTCAAGGTGCTACTGTTTTTGGATGTGGGTGGTTCTATGGACCCCTATATCACGCTGTGTGAGGAGTTGTTCTCCGCCTGTAAAACGGAGTTTAAACATCTGGAATATTTCTATTTCCACAATTTTATTTACGAGCGCGTGTGGCAGGATAACCAGCGGCGTCACCAAGAAACGCTTTCACTGTTTGATGTCATGCATAAGTACTCCAGCGATTACCGGGTGATTTTTGTGGGCGATGCGTCCATGGCACCCTATGAAATTGCCAGTCAATACGGCAGTGTCGAGCACATGAATGAGGAGCCGGGTTACAAGTGGATGCAGCGCTTAACCGATACCTTCGAAAAGGTGATTTGGCTTAATCCTGTAGCGGAAAAATATTGGGATTACACCCAGTCCATTGGCATGACGCGCGAATTGATTGATGACAAGATGTACCCGCTGACGCTCGACGGATTGGATCGCGGCATTAAGTATTTAGCCAAATAGTGGCGTCTAAGGCGGTCGGTAATTGTCGCCTAGAATTTTATTTTAGAATAATCTAAGTACTTCTCGTTTTGCATCCAATCTCTCTTTAATTTAAATCTATCTATTGAATAGTTGCTTGAGGCAATTAAATTATTTCAGTGCGCAAAAGTAGTACGCTAGTATAAATACCCTATTGGAGGAATGGCATCACGGAGGATAGGGACTTTCTATGGAAAGCCATCTAGCGGTATTGGCAGGGATGTGGGGTTTGTCAGTGCAATACTACGCCCTGTATTTTTTTATAAGTGCTTCGCAGTTCGCCGAAAGGCACCCTCAATTAGACGGCAACTGCCCGTCGTTTTATAGCATTGACACACAAGTGAAAGAAGGTCGTCGAGACGGCGCAAAAATATTGTGTGTTATTGGCAGGAAAGCGGTACCCAGTGTCGATGAACTTCCGTCGGCCGGTGCAGGCGCCAGTCTACGCAATGGTAAGAGTTCTGGTGTAAGCGGCGATCGACCAAAACGGGTAACGCCTGCAAAACCCGGCGCGCGCCCCGTTGACGAGGGAATCATGCACAATCCGCCGATTCTTTCTCGTAGCGAATTGATGTGGGTCACCACCAATTGCAAATATCAATATAGCTGACCATTAGCCTGCGGCGAAACTATCGCGATGCTGGGCTAGCACTTATAATTCGGCCACTTTTACCCACTGGTCGAATTGATGTCTGCACCTGATTTTTCTGCAATGTATGCCGAGCTTGATCA
Organism: Simiduia aestuariiviva; assembly: GCF_014192475.1. GTDB lineage: Bacteria > Pseudomonadota > Gammaproteobacteria > Pseudomonadales > Cellvibrionaceae > Simiduia > Simiduia aestuariiviva. Next base: position 232,039 of record NZ_JACHXZ010000003.1, on the reverse strand, counting down.
ATTAATGATCGCCGACGCCATGGCCTTGCGCAAACGCTTGCGCGCTGTGCGCCGCCGCCAAGAGCGCAAGCAACCGATTGATAAGCTGCTGGCGGAGATTCAGCAGAACTTGGACGCAGCGCAAGTGCGCCGGCAATCGCGCGCGGCGTTGGTGCCCGACATTCAATTGCCCGAGGCGCTGCCCGTGAGTCAGCGCGCCGACGAAATCGCCAAACTGGTAGCGCAACATCAAGTGGTTATTTTGGCGGGTGAAACGGGTTCTGGAAAAACGACACAATTGCCGAAAATATGCCTGCAATTGGGGCGCGGGTTGCGCGGATTGATCGGCCACACTCAACCTCGTCGGCTGGCTGCACGCACTGTGGCTGCGCGCATAGCGGAAGAGCTCAATACCACGCTGGGTGACCGCGTGGGTTATCAGGTGCGCTTCAACGACCAAAGCAGCGACAGTACACTCATTAAATTAATGACCGACGGCATACTGCTGGCTGAGATTCAGCAGGACCCCTTACTCAGTCGCTACGATACCTTGATTATCGATGAAGCCCACGAACGCTCGCTAAACATCGATTTTTTGTTGGGCTACCTTAAGCAGCTGCTGCCCAAGCGGCCCGATTTAAAATTGATTATCACCTCGGCCACCATTGATCTTGCGCGCTTTTCTGAGCACTTTAATCATGCCCCGATTATTGAAGTATCGGGCCGCACCTATCCCGTAGAAATTCGCTATCGCCCCGCTGAAGATGAAGAGGGCGATCTGGCCGATCAAATTGCAGACGCCGTCAATGAGTTGCTGGCGGCAGAAAAGGGCGGCGGCCGACGCGGTGGCGATATTCTGGTGTTCTTGGCCGGTGAGCGAGAAATTCGCGAAACGGCGCAGGCACTGCGCAAAGCGAATTTGGCCCATGTGGAGGTGCTGCCACTCTACGCGCGCTTGAGTTTAGCGGAGCAAACGCGCGTGTTTGCGCCACATGCGGGGCGCCGTATTGTGCTGGCCACCAACGTGGCGGAAACCTCCATCACCGTACCCGGCATTCGCTATGTGATTGATCCTGGGTTGGCGCGAATCAGTCGCTATTCCTATCGCACCAAAATTCAACGCCTGCCCATAGAGCCGATCTCTCAGGCCAGCGCTAATCAACGCGCGGGCCGCTGTGGTCGAGTGAGTGAAGGAATCTGCATTCGGCTCTACAGCGAGCAAGATTTTATGGGCCGACCCGCCTATACCGATGCAGAAATATTGCGCACCAATTTGGCGGCGGTGATTTTGCAAATGCTGTCCATGCGCATGGGGGATATCGAACAATTTCCGTTTGTCGATGCGCCAGACTCGCGCCTGATTAACGACGGTATGCGCTTGCTCGAAGAGCTGCAGGCGATTGATGGTCAGCGCAACCTCACGGCCATGGGGCGGCAACTGGCGAAATTGCCGGTAGACCCCACATTGGGGCGTATGTTGGTCGCCGCAGCAGACGCCAATGCATTGGATGAAGTGCTAATTATTGTTTCTGGCTTATCAGTGCAAGACCCGCGTGAGCGTCCGGCGGAAAAACAGCAAGCCGCCGATGAAAAACACCGCCGCTTTCGCGACGACAATTCAGACTTTGTGGCGTGGGTTAATCTATGGCGCTATATAGAAGAACAGCGACAAGCGCTATCTAGCAGTCAGTTCGCCAAGCTGTGCAAGCGCGAATTTCTATCTTGGCTGCGCATTAAAGAGTGGCGCGATATTCACTTGCAATTGCGATTGGCGCTGCGCGACCTGAAATTTACCCTAAACAAAGCACCTGCTGATTACGCGGCGGTGCATCAGTCGCTGCTGCCTGGTTTGCTAAATAATCTGGGCACCAAGGCGGAAGATCGCGAATACTTGGGTGCGCGTTCACGTAAATTTCAAATATTTCCGGGCTCCGGACTCGCCAAAAAATCACCCAAGTGGCTGGTGGCTGGCGAGCTGTTGGAAACCTCTAAGCTATTTGCGCACACGGTTGCAAAAATAGAGCCCGAGTGGGTGCTCAAGGTGGCTGGTCACTTGGTCAAGCGCGAGCATTTTGAGCCCCACTACCACGTCAAAAGCGGCCAGGTCATGGCCTTCGAAAAGATCAGTCTTTATGGGTTGGTGCTCATTGAGCGCAAGCGCGTGGCCTACGGCACCATCGACCCGATAACGGCGCGCGAGGTGTTTATTCGCAGCGCCTTGGTGGAGGGAAATTACCGCGGCAAGGGCGCGTTTTTTAAAGCCAATCGCAAACTCATAGACAGTCTGGGAGAACTGGAGGCGAAATCGCGCCGACGCGATATTCTGGTGGACGACGAAGCGCTGTTTCGGTTTTTTGATGAGCGCTTGCCAGAGGGTATGGTCAATTTGGCGGGCTTTGAGCACTGGCGCAAAGCAGCGGAACAAACAACACCGAAATTGCTGTACCTCACCCGCGACTATCTTATGCAGCATGACGCCAGTGCGGTTACCGAGGCCCAGTTTCCCGATCTATTGTCGGTCGGCGGTATGGAGCTGCCCCTGCAATACCACTTTGAGCCGAACCACACAGACGATGGCGTCAGTGTGTTGGTGCCGGTGAGTATTTTGCACCAGTTGCCAGAGCATCGGTTGGAGTGGTTGGTGCCAGGCATATTGAAGGAAAAGTGCGTGGCCCTGGTCAAGGCGCTGCCGAAGCAGGCCCGAAAGCAATTTGTGCCGGTGCCCGAATACGTGGATAAGGCGCTGGCGCGGATGACGCCCGCCAATGAGCCGCTGGCACTGACGCTCGGCGAACAGCTGTTTCGCACCTCAGGCAACCGCATCGCCCCCGAGCTGTGGCAAGAAGTACAGCTGGATGACTACTACCGCATGAACATTATTGTGCTGGACGAGCAGGGCAAGCGGTTGGACAGCGGTCGAGATTTACCGCAATTGCGCGAGCGCTATCGCGACCGCCTTCAGGCCAGTATTGAATCCGCTGGCCCCGACCTCGAGCAGACCGGGATTACCCAGTGGACGCTGGGGGAGCTGCCTGAGCAAACCCAGTTTAAGCGCGGCGGTATCGCCATTCGCGTCTATCCCTCGCTGGTGGATGAGGGTGACAGTGTGGCGTTGCGCATGCAGGATAACCCCGAGGCCGCGCGTTGGCTGCACCGTACAGGGGTGGCCCGCTTGGCGCTGTTGCAAATGGGCGAGCCAGTGCGCTATTTGCACAAGGAGCTGTTGCGTGGCAAAGACATCGGTTTGACCATGGCGAGCTTAGGCAGTCGCGAGCAGGTGGCCAGTGATTTAACGCTGGCGGCCATGGTGCAATTGATGACTGAGCAGTGGCCGGATGCCAATGTGCGCAATCAACAGGCCTTTGATGCGCTGGTGGAGTCGGTGCGCACGGCACTGGTGCCGCGCGCAACGGATTTGGCCGATCAACTCTACAAAGCCTTGGTGCTGTTAGTGGAGGTGCGCAAGATCCTCAAAAGTAATCGCAACGCGTTAATGCTGGCGTTCACGCTGTCGGACATAAAGCAGCAGCTCGATCAACTGTTTGGTAAAGGCGTATTGGTTCATATGCCGGTCGACACACTCAGGCACTATCAGCGCTACCTAAAGGCGATCTTACTGCGTTTGGAAAAGGCCCCGCAAAATGTCCAGCGCGATAAGCTGGCCATGGCGGAGTGGTCGGCGGTGGCGGAACAGTGGCAGGCCCTGTGTGAACAAGCCGGCGAGTATCGGGCGCTACTGACGCCGCAGTTGAGTGATATGCGCTGGTTGCTCGAAGAGTTTCGCATTTCACTGTTTGCACAGACCATCAAAACCCTGACGCCCGTGTCAGCTAAGCGCCTGCGCAAACAGCTGCAAGATGCAAAGCAGGCATTGGGGTTGCACTAGGCTGCATGCGGCTTGGATTAGCCCAAGCGGTAACGCGGCGCACTTGCCGCGCTTGAGCGTTTAAAAGACTCCATTGATCGCAGCTGTGATCGGCGCCGCTAAAAAACTTGTGTCTATACTGTAACGTCGATGAGTGGCAGAGCTCTAAGTCACTGATTCAACACGGGCGGCACCAGTTGGCGTTGTCCACAATAAAAGCAAGTAAGGGCTCGTTAAGGAGAATCCTATGTCCAAATCAATGAAAACCCCGTTCGCAGCGGCCATTGGTGCTGCGGTATTGGCATCGGCGGCAATGTCTGGTTCTGCGTTTGCTGCTGACAATCCATTTTCTGCACAAGAATTAAGCACTGGCTACAATTTGGCCGACAACCACGGCGAAGGAAAGTGTGGCGAAGGTAAGTGCGGCGATAAAGCGAAAGACAAAGCCAAGAAAGATGGCAAGTGCGGCGAAGCCAAGTGTGGTGCCGACAAAGCCAAGCACGATGGCAAGTGTGGTGAAGGTAAGTGCGGCGGCGAAAAAGCCAAGCGCGACGGTAAGTGCGGTGAAGGCAAGTGCGGCGGCGAGAAAGCTAAAAAAGACGGTAAGTGCGGCGGTGACAAGGCCGATAAAGAAGGCAAGTGCGGTGGCGTAGCCTAAGCAGGATTGCATTCATGACCGTGCAAACTGATACCGATGTATCCCGACCGGCGCTTGGCGCCGGTTTGGGTTTACGGCGCAGCGAAATGCAAACCTTTAACGCGCTGACCCATGAACACATCGATTTTATGGAAGTGGCTCCCGAAAATTGGATTGGCGTCGGTGGCCGATTTGGCGACCAGCTGCGTGAATATACGCGGCGCTTTCCACTTTTTTGCCATGGCTTGTCGCTTTCCATCGGTGGCCCATCACCACTGGATACGCAGCTGGTGGGCAATATCAAACAATTTTTAGATGCGCATCAGGTGTGCGCCTATAGCGAACACTTAAGCTATTGCAGTGACGACGGCCACCTCTACGATCTCTTGCCCATCCCCTTTACCGAAGAGGCCGTACACTACGTAGCGGCTCGCGTGCGGCAAGTGCAGGACCAACTTGAGCGACGCATTGCGCTGGAGAATGTCTCCTATTATCTGACCGCGGCTCAGGACTTAACCGAGAGTGAATTTATCAATGCGGTGCTGGCAGAAGCCGACTGTGATTTGCTGTTGGACGTTAACAATATTTTCGTGAACAGCATCAATCACGGCTATGATCCCCACGAATTTTTGCGCGCGCTGCCCGGCCACCGGACCCGCTATTACCACGTTGCTGGCCATTACGATGAGGCCGAAGACTTAAAGGTGGACACCCATGGCGCCGATGTTATCGAGCCGGTTTGGGAACTGTTATCAGAGGCCTATGATTTATACGGTGTCCGGCCGACCTTGTTGGAGCGGGATTTTAATATTCCGCCGGTGGCCGAGCTGCTGAAGGAAGTGAATCAAGTAAAACAAATTCAGGCACAGGCCTTGGCGCAGGGGGCGCAGGATTATCGTGGCGCACTGTTGGCGGTGCCATCATGAACTCAGTGGCCGAGCAGCAATTTGCATTGACGCGCCATCTGCGCGATCCCGAGCAGATTCCCGCACCCACGGGTGTGGAAATGCGCCGACTCAAGGTGTACCAAGAGCTGGTGTTCAATAATATTGAAGGATTTCTGAGCAGTGGTTTTCCAATCATGCATAGCCTGCTCAACGAGGCGGAGTGGCTGGCATTAGTGCGTGCATTTGTGCGCGAATACCGCGCCCAGTCGCCATATTTTTTAGAAATCGGGCAGGAGTTTTATCAGTTTGTCAGTCAGGCGGAGCATCTCGCCCTGCCCGAATTTACACTGGAATTAATGCACTACGAATGGGTGGAGTTGGCGCTCGACGTGGCGCCCGACCAACTGCCACCGGCAGTTGATGGCGTGGTTGCCGAAGCCACGCGCTTGCAGCGTTCACCCCTGGCATGGCCGCTGGCCTACCGCTTTCCGGTGCACCGCATTGGCCCCGATTACCAGCCCACTGCGGCACCCGAGGCGCCCAGTTTGTTTGTCGTGCACCGCGATCGCCAGCAGCAGGTGCGATTCATGGCGCTCAATTCCATGAGCTACGCCTTGTTACTGCGGTTTGATGAAGTGGAGCAATGGACGCTGGCGGATTTAGCCGCGGCGTTTGCGGCCCAAATGCCGGAGCCACCCTCGCCGCAGTTTGTGGAGCAGCTGCGCGTCACCCTACAGCATTTTGTGGATCAGGATATTCTGCTCATTTGCGTATAAGCCGCGCCCGTCTATGCTTGTTTTTTAGCAGTAATGCTACAGAAAAATGACACTTTGGCGGTTTCTTGCGTTCAGTTGTGTACTTTTGAGTATTAGTGAACAATTTTTAATTATAAATAATTATTTTCTCGATCTCCCTGTCATTTTTCTGCAATATTTCGCCGCCAGAATGCAGCGCATCCGGTGAACGAGTCACCCGATGAACTGAATAGCCTATAACGCCAAGGGGACACACATGAAAACTCCAATGAACAAAATGCTGCCGTTTGCCATTGCAGCCGTATTGCCAGTTGCCGCTCACGCCGAAGGCCCCATCGACGGAACTGTGTACGGCAAAGTGAACGTGACCGTTGAAAGTCAAGATGAAGGTGACGGCAACGTCATGGCGCTGGAAAGCAACGCGTCGCGCTTGGGTTTCAAAGGCAAGACAAAGATCAATGATTCGCTGTCAGCCATTTACCAGTTGGAGTATGAAGTTGCCGCCGACGATGGCGATGCAGTGTTTAAGCAACGCAACATCTATGTGGGGCTAGCAGGTGACTTTGGTGCCGTCATTGCCGGTAAGCACGATACCCCCACCAAATTGCTGCAGAATAAAATAGACCTGTTTAATGACCTGCAAGGTGACATCAAGCATGTCATCACTGCCAACGAAAACCGTGAAAGCAACATGGTGATGTACTCCACGCCAGACATGGGCGGTTTCTTCGCCAAAGGCGCCTACATCATGAGTGAAGACAGCGAGGTAGATAATGCGATGTCACTGTCTGCCGGTTGGCAGAATGACGTGATCTATGCGGGCCTTGCCTATGATGACGCCGTGCGAGCAGAAGATTCCAACGTTCTGCGCGGTGTCGTGCAGGCCAACGTGGGTGACTTTCAAATTGGCGCGCTCTACGAAACCGATGATACCAACGGCGCCACGAATGATGGCTGGATGTTGAGCGGTCAGTACAAAATGGGCAGCTGGGCGTTTAAGGCGCAGGCCGGGCAGTCTGATATCAAAAAGGATGGCGGTGAAACCTTTTCGCTGGGTGCCGATTATAAATTGGCAAAAAATACCAAGGTGTTTGGTTTTTACACCGACAAGTCCGCTGACGACAACGCCATTGAGGGCAGCTACTTAGGCTTGGGCATGGAGCACAAGTTCTAAGCGTATGCCTTGAGGCAGTTTTGCGAAAAGGGTGCATCGGCACCCTTTTTTGGTTTTGCGGTGTAGGTATTGCAGTGGAGAGGGAGAGAATGATGCGTTGGATAGCGTTGCTGTTGGCATTGATGGGCAGCCAAGTATTTGCGGAAACACAGCTGGATGATGAGGGTAAGCCCTGCGAATCCCTGGTGGATTTATCGGAAGCTGGGGATTTTCATCGGCTGCATTTTGAATGCGATAAAAAACCAAAGGTGGTAACCGCCTATGAGGCGCAGCCATCCGGTGCATCTACGCCCGCTGGGCAAAATAAGGTCGCAACCCATGACCGCGCCCAAGTGGCCACCGGCGCCGGCACCGAAGTGTTAATTCGCGCACCGCTACCTGAAACAGGCAGTGTCCTTAAGGCGCTCGACCAGCTGTACCAGCAGATGCGCCAGCACTGCCCCAATGGTTGGGATAAAAATAACGAGTGGGCGGCGCGTGATCAACAGCAGTTGTATCTGCATATTCGCCTGACCTGCAGCTAGCAAGGTTTATTGGAAACCTAGCCTTAAGTAGCTGACGCGACGCCAGTGGGCACGTACAATGCCGCCATTTACTCGCCCCACGGCTTGCAAGGGAGATTACCGTGAGACTTATCTATTTATCAGTGCGTCAAGGATTGCTGGCTTTGGCGCTCTTGATGTCCACCCCCGTTCTGGCCGCAGACGATGCCACTTCGGAAGATCCCTGGGAGGGGTTCAACCGCACAATGTTTACCTTTAACTCGACCCTAGACCGCTATTTTATGCGGCCCTTAGCCATTGGCTATACCGCAGTGTTGCCCGACCCTGTGGAAGTGGGGGTCGATAATGTGTTCGCGAATCTGCGTGAATTGACCAACGTGTTTAACGATGTGTTGCAATGGAAGTGGGATGCGGCTGCCAACGATACGGCGCGCTTTCTCATCAATTCCACCGTCGGGCTAGCGGGCGTATTCGATGTGGCGGGCCATTTTGGCTTGCGCCGCAGCGACGGTGAGGACTTTGGTCAAACACTGGCGGTGTGGGGTGTGCCGGAAGGTCCCTATGTGATATTGCCCTTTTTAGGACCATCTACAGTAACCCGCACCCTGTCGATACCCATGGATTTAGATACGGTGCCGGTGGCACAGATTGAAGATGCCGGTGCTCGCTATGGAGTGCTTGGTTTGCGTTTGGTGTCGATGCGGGCGCAGTTGTTGCCGTTGGAGAAATCCATGAGTGGCGATCACTATGTGTTTATACGTTCCGCATATCTACAGAACCGCCAGTTTTTGATCAACGATGGAGTCGTCGAAGATGATTTTGGTGGAGCGTCGGACGATTACGGCGATTACGATTATTAATCACCGAGTGTGAGGATGGAAGCCTGCGCAAGTTGCGCGGGCTTTCACAATTCAATAAAAAGCCCGCAATTGCGGGCTTTTTTAGTCGAGCAGTTCGTCGATTTCTAGGCCTAACTGACAGCGTTCATTGGGACCGGACAACACCCGTGCGACGTGTGCCTTAGCGCGCAACATTGGGTTGTGGCCATGGCTAGAGCTGAGGCTAATGGTCAACTGGGTGCCCACGGGCAGGGCGCGGTCCACTTCTACTGCCATGCCGCCGCCACTGAGGTCGCAGCACAGGCCGTTGAGGGTTTGATCTTCGTCCAGGGTAATTTCCACCGGCGTATCGATCCGCATGCGAATGAAGTTACGCTTTTCACTGTAGGCGCGGTTGGCAAGACTCATAATGTGCTTCCTGTGTAGTTTGTATCGCTCAAACGGCGTGTTTAGGCGTTGTTATTATGGTGGATTGCCGTTGGCTTGAGCGTTGTGCGGGCCGGTGGCAAACCCCGATCAGGTGCATCTAGCGTTGTGTGAGTTAATGGCAGGCGCGGGGTCGAAAACTCGGTGCGCCAAGTGCACAATACGTGCAACTTGGACATAAAAGATACGCCAATTCAGAGGCTTTGAACAGCTTGCAGGAGCAACTTTATGGGAGTAGGGTTAGCGGTTCACAGGCTAAGGTTTGACTGGGCATCTTGCACAGTGTTTTAAGGGTGGAAATGCACAACGCCGAGAGCCGACGCCGGCTTCTAATCATTGACGATGACACCATCGTTCGCCAGAGCATTGTGGTGTACCTCGCCGACAGCGGATTTGACGTGTTGGAGGCGAGTAATGGCCAGCAGGGCCTAGACCTCTTCTTCCAAGAAAAACCCGATATCGTCTTAACCGACTTGCGCATGCCCGGCATCGATGGCTTGCAGGTGCTCGGCCAAATCCACGAAGTCTGCCCCGACACCCCCGTTATGGTGATCTCCGGTGCCGGCGTCGTAACCGATGTGGTAGAGGCCCTGCGCCTTGGTGCCAGTGATTACATGATCAAGCCGGTGGTCGACATGGAGATGTTGGTACACTCCATCGACAAGTCGCTGGAGCGACAGGCGTTGTTGGCCGAAAATCAACGCTATCGGCAAGAACTTGAGGCCGCCAATCGCAATTTGCGGGAGCACTTGCGCGTACTTGAGCGGGATCAGCAGGCCGGGCGCCAAGTTCAGCGCCGATTGTTGCCGCAATACCCGCAAACGCGCGGTGAATATCACATTGCGCACCATATCGAGCCCTCATTGTTTTTGAGCGGCGACTTTATTGATTACGCCTATTTGGGCCAACGCTATCTGGCATTTTATTTGGCCGATGTCTCAGGCCACGGGGCCAGCTCGGCCTTTGTGACGGTTTGGCTCAAGCATCTAGTGACGCGGCTGGTGCGTGAAGAGGGCCTATTCGCCGACGCCGGTTCATTTGAGCAGGGGCCGGCGGAGTTATTGTCGGTTATCAATCGCGAGTTGCTGGATACCGCGCTCGGGCATCACCTGACGCTTTTCACTGGGGTCATCGACACGGACACCAATCAATTGCGCTACAGTGTTGCGGGCCACCTGCCCATGCCCGTCATGATAGATGAGGATGGCGCGCACTTTATGCCCGGTGAGGGCAAAGCCGTAGGCATTTTCAAGGAGGCAACTTGGCAGGTGTGGTGTGCGGATCTACCACCCCAATTCAGCTTATTCGCGTTTTCAGACGGCGTGCTCGAAGTATTGGAGGCTGACAATTTGGCAGATAAAGAGGTTGAATTGCTATCAAGGCTCGGTAATATGCCGCGCACTGTCGAGGCTGTGTGTCAGGCGTTGAACTTGGATCAAGTTGAAGATGCGCCAGATGATATCGCCGTCTTGTCGATTTCTCGAGGATTAGCGGGTGCGTGAAGGGCAAATCCTGGTGGCTGATCACCAGGGGGTATACGTTATTAAGCTGGTGGGCGATGTGCGCCTGACCCTGTGTATCTCGTTCGACGCCTTTATCGATCGAATGTTTAGCGACGCCAACTTTATTTCGGTGGTATTTGATCTCACCGCCGCTGAGGCTATCGACTCAACTACGCTCGGTTTAATGGCCAAGATTTCACTGCTCGCCCAAGAGCGGCACGGCTTAGTGCCCACGGTGGTGAGCAACAATCCCGGCATTGACCGCATCTTACAAACCATGGGGTTTGCGGAAATTTTTTGTATCGTGAAAGACGGCGATACCGACGTCCCAGAGGCCGAGGCGCTGTGCGTGGATTGCGCCGATGAAGGCGATGTGAAAGCGCGAGTGCTGGAGGCCCACCGCATTTTGGTTGGGCTCAACGCCGCCAATCGCGATGCCTTTAAAGATTTGATTGCCACCCTAGAGCAAGATTGCTAGCCGCTCACCCTTGGCGCACGGACAATTTCGCCCGAATAAACTCACTGTGTGGCAGGTGAATTAAATCCGCCAGTTTGCGGATGGTGTGCTCTTCGTATTTGTCCAGATTGCCATCGGCATAGGCGACCGCCCACATCGCTTGCACCAGCTCAAATTTCTCTGCTGCAGTAAATTCATCATTGATAACCCGCGTGAATTCGTACACCGATGTGGCTTCACGCTGCTGGCGTGTGGCGCGCTCAAGCAACTGACCGACGGCGGCTTCGCTCATCTGCTGGCTGCGAGCAATGGCAGTCTGCAGTTCGGCTCGCTCTGTCGAATCCATATGACCATCGGCCATCGCCACCTCTACCAGCAGCGCGATACCTGCCAATTGTTGGCAGGGGCGAGCCTCAATGGTGGGGGCGTCAAACAGATTTTTGAGTAACTCAACTATCACATGCGACTCCTGATTTCGTCGAGTGCGCGGTCTACCAATTCGGCACCGGCGCCGGGCTTGTGTGCTTCAGCGCTGATCACGCGACGAAATTGCTTGCCGCCCGGCTGGCCGTGAAAGAGGCCTAGCAGATGGCGCGTAATGTGGTGTAGCCGCATACCCTGACTCAGCTGCTGATCAATATAACTCAGCATCTCGTTCATAATGGCGAGTCGGTCGCGCGGCACCGGCGCCTCACCGTAAAGGGCGCTGTCCACCTCAGTGAGCAGCCAGGGATTGTGATACGCCTCGCGCCCTACCATGACGCCGTCGACGTGATCGAGTTGCGCTTGGCATTCGGCCAGCGTGGTCAGGCCACCGTTGAGGATAATTTCCAGCTCGGGGTGCTCCTGCTTTAGGCGGTGCACGCGCCCGTAGTTGAGCGGCGGCACTTCGCGATTCTCTTTGGGGCTGAGCCCCTGCAACCACGCTTTGCGGGCATGCACAATAAACGTGGCACAGCCGGTGGCGGCAATAGGCGTCACAAACTCGGCGAGGCCGGCGTCGTCGTCCATGTCGTCGATGCCAATGCGGTGTTTTACGGTGACCGGAATGCTAACGGCATCTTGCATGGCCTTGATGCAATCGGCCACAAGCTGGGGGTGCCCCATTAAGCAGGCGCCAATCATGCCGCTCTGTACGCGGTCGGAAGGGCAGCCGCAGTTGAGGTTGATTTCATCGTAGCCCCAGCTTTCTGCCATCTGCGCGCAGGCGGCCAATTCTTTGGGGTTGCTGCCGCCCACCTGCAGTGCGACGGGGTGCTCCTCGGGATTGAAGTTTAGAAAGCGGTCTCTATCGCCGTGAATCAGGGCGCCGGTGGTCACCATTTCGGTGTACAAGAATGCGCGCTTACTGAGCAGGCGCCAAAAGTACCGGCAATGGCGATCCGACCAATCCATCATGGGGGCCAGGCTGAAACGGCGGGGGCTGTACATCGGTGGCAACGTCTAATCTCCTTAAAAGTTCGCTATTTTAGCGGAGCTGGCCACAAAAATCTGAAATAGTGCTTTCGGCCGTTTTTAACTTGCGAGCAGACTGGGTACACTGCACGATTGCGCAGTATCTTGGTTGTATTACTCTTTATGATTCGCTCTGTAGTTGCCTCTTCTATGTCCATTGACACGCTAAAACCACAAGTCATCAATCACCGTGCCAGTCGCACGGCTGAACAGTTGTACTTCTTGTTTCAAAATGCGTATCGGCAGGAGGCGCGCTTAATCGGCGGTGCTGCAAGCAGTTACTTTTTGCCGCTTCAACGGGATGCCGCGGCCATTCGATTGGCGCCGAGCCGCATTTTAGGGCTGCAAAGCCGGCGCGGAGAGGTGCTGGCCGCCATTGAGCTCATCGAGCCCAATGCTAACCAGCGCTGGTGCCAGATCGACGGGCTCTGTGTTGACGCCCAAGCTCAGCGCAAGGGCTATGCGAGCCAGTTGATTCATACCGTGGTAGATCTGTATACCAAGAAAGGCGTTTCCGTGCGGGTCAAGGTGGCCAAGGCTAATGGCCCCGCGCTGGCCCTATACGATCGCTTTCAATTCCAGCCCATTGGCACCGAAACACAACACGGTGTTGAGTTGTATCTCCTTGAGCGGTCTGCCTGACCGTCCAGTCTGCCCCAAAATCCTCATCGCGCCTGAGCACATTTGCAAGCAAATGTGGTTTGTTTTGCTATTGAGCGTACGGCGGCTTTGCTTGAGTCTATAGTAAGTCTGGGCACCGCTGCCCGGCGCTGCACCGTAGGCTATTCCCATCTAGCCAGACGGTCGTGGACTGAAAGCGCAAATAACGAATGACCCGCCAACGGCTGGCATCCAACGAGGAACCCCCATGATCTATTCAGGAAAGGCGATTACCGTTCGCGCGTTGGATCAGGGCATAGCTGAGCTATGTTTTGACCTGACTGACGACTCCGTTAACAAATTTAATCAGCTGACGCTCAATGAACTCAAGGATGCTACTGCAGCCATTCAGGCCGATGGCCAGGTCAAAGGCCTGCTAGTCACCAGCGGCAAAGATGGTTTTATCGTGGGCGCAGATATCACTGAATTCGGTGCGAATTTCGGTCGCTCTGAAGAAGAGATCGCCGCGGGCGTATTCGAGACCAATAAAATTTTTAACGCCGTTGAAGATTTGCCGATGCCCACCGTATCGGCCATCAATGGCGTTGCCCTCGGCGGCGGTTTGGAAATGGCGCTAGCCACCGACTACCGCGTGATGGCCGAAGGCGCCAAAATCGGTTTGCCTGAAGTTAAATTGGGCATCATGCCGGGCTTTGGTGGCACTGTGCGCCTGCCGCGCGTGGCCGGTGCCGATAACGCCATCGAGTGGATTGCCGCCGGTAAAGAGCAGCGTGCAGACAAAGCGCTTGCAGATGGTGTGGTCGATGCTGTCGTGCGCGCAGATAAATTGCGTGAAGCCGGTTTGGACCTACTGGCGCGCTGCATCAGCGGCGAGCTGGATTACAAGGCTAAGCGTCAAGAAAAGTTGGAAAAATTAAAGATTAACGACATCGAATCCCTGATGGTATTCGAAACTGCCAAGGGCTTTGTGGCCGGTCAAGCGGGCAAGCATTACCCGGCACCTGTCACTGCGGTTAAGTCGATGCAGAAGAACAGCACCTTTGGCCGCGACGACGCGCTCAAGGTTGAAGCTGCCGGCATAGCGAAGTTGGCCAAGACACCCGTTGCCGCCAATTTAGTGAACTTGTTCTTGGGCGATCAGATGCTCATGAAAAAGGGCAAAACCCAAGCCAAGGCGGCCAAAAAAGTGGAAAAGGGTGCCGTACTGGGCGCGGGCATCATGGGTGGTGGCATTGCCTACCAGTCTGCCTACAAGGGCACGCCGATCATGATGAAAGACATCGCGCAGGCGGGTCTGGATTTGGGTATGGGTGAGGCAGCGAAGTTGTTATCTAAGCTGGTTGATCGCAAGCGTATGACCGCTGGCGAAATGGCGGGCGTGTTAACAAAAATTTCCCCCACCTTGTCCTACGACGGTATCGATAGCGCCGATGTGATTGTGGAAGCCGTGGTGGAAAATCCCAAGGTCAAGCACGCGGTGTTGGCCGAGGTGGAAGGCAAGATGCGCACAGACGCCATTTTGACGTCGAACACCTCTACCATTTCAATCGACTATTTAGCTCAGCCCTTGAAGCGCCCAGAAAATTTCTGCGGCATGCACTTCTTTAACCCCGTTCACAAAATGCCGTTGGTTGAAGTGATTCGCGGTGCGAAAACGTCGGATACCGCCGTTGCGGCGACAGTCGGTTACGCCTTGGCCATGGGCAAAAAGCCCGTGGTAGTGCGCGACTGCCCCGGCTTTTTGGTCAACCGTATCCTGTCGCCCTACATGGGTTGCTTCATGCAAATGGTGCATGAAGGCGCAGACTTTGCGGCCATTGATAAAGTCATGGAAAAATTCGGCTGGCCCATGGGCCCCGCCTATTTGTGTGACGTAGTGGGTATCGACACGGGTGTACACGCCGGCGCGGTAATGAGCGAAGGCTTCCCCGATCGCATGAAGTACGATTACAAAACTGCCAGCGAATTGCTGTATGACGCGAAGCGTTTGGGTCAGAAAAATGGCAAGGGTTACTACAGCTACGAAACCGACAAGCGCGGTCGCTTGCAAAAAGTGGCTGACGAATCCGTGTGGGATTTGTTGAAAGGGCACGTAGCTGATCGCAAAGAATTCTCAGACGAAGAAATCACCGAGCGCCTGATGGTCTCACTGTGCTTAGAGTCTGTGCGCTGTTTGGAAGACAACATCGTCGATTCTGCCACCGAGTTAGATATGGCACTTATTTACGGCATAGGCTTCCCGCCCTTCCACGGTGGTGCAATCCGCTACATGGAAAGTTTGGGCTTGGCCAATTTCGTGGCCATCGCCGATAAATATGCACATCTGGGCGGTCTTTACACCGTTACCGATCAATTGCGCGCCAAGGCGGAAGCCGGCGAAAGCTACTTTGCCTAAGGGGTATTGAACATGAAACTTAATCCAAGAGATGCAGTTATTGTCGATTGTGGCCGCACGGCCATGGGTCGCTCCAAGGGCGGCGTATTTCGCAACACCCGCGCTGAAGATTTGTCGGCTGATTTGGTCAATAGCATTTTTGCGCGCAACCCAAAGTTAGATCCTGCCGAAGTGGAGGATGTGATTTGGGGCTGTGTGAACCAAACCAAAGAGCAGGGTTGGAACATCGCTCGCATGATGAGCTTGATGACCGTGGTGCCCCACTCAGCTGCGGGTCAAACCGTGAGTCGTTTGTGTGGCTCCTCCATGAGCGCGCTGCACACAGCGGCGCAGGCGATCATGACCAACAACGGCGACATGTTTGTGGTGGGTGGCGTTGAGCACATGGGTCACCTGCCCATGGATCACGGTGTCGATCCCAACCCGCGCCTTTCCAAGCACGCGGCCAAGGCGGCGGGCATGATGGGTTTAACGGCTGAATTTTTGGCGTTAATGCACGGCATTTCGCGCGAGCAGCAAGATGAATTTGGTGCGCGCTCTCATCGTTTGGCCCACCAGGCCACCGTTGAGGGCAAATTTGCCAATGAAATTTTGGCCCGCGAAGGCCACGATGCCAACGGTTTTAAAATCATGGTATCTCAGGACGAAACCATTCGCCCCGAAACTACCGTGGAAGGTTTGTCGCAATTAAAGCCTGCGTTTAACCCCAAAGGTGGCACCGTGACAGCGGGCACCTCATCGCAAATTTCAGACGGCGCCAGCTGCATGATCGTGATGAGTGCCGAACGCGCGCAAGCTCTGGGTGTAACTCCCATCGCGAAAATTCGCGCCATGGCGGTGGCCGGTGTCGATCCATCCATCATGGGTTACGGCCCTGTGCCCTCTACGCAAAAAGCCTTGCAGCGCGCAGGTCTGACCATGGACGACGTCAACTATTTAGAGCTGAACGAAGCCTTCGCCGCTCAGGCATTGCCCGTGTTAAAAGATTTGGGTTTGCTCGATAAAATGGACGAAATGGTCAATCTCTACGGTGGCGCCATCGCCCTCGGTCATCCCTTCGGTTGTTCGGGCACGCGCATCACTACCACCATGCTCAACGTCATGCAGCAAAAAGATTTCACCATTGGTGTTTCAACCATGTGCGTAGGCTTGGGGCAGGGTATCTCTACGGTGATTGAGCGCATCTAGCGCTTTACAACTTTTTTCGTTTGACCTCTAAAACCGGCGCCCTAAAAAGCGCCGGTTTTTTGCCTACAGGATGTAGGGCCTAAAAATGCTCCTGCATTTTAGGCACTACCGCCATCCTTGGCGGGCGTATCGCGGCCACCTCGACAATGTGCTGCGACGGCCCGGCGCTAGACCATGGGGCCTGCTAGGCACCCAAGTTTTAATCCTTCAATAAATGTTCATTGAAAAACATGACCACGACTTGCTGGTACAGGTCACGGTTTTCTTTTTTTCGATAGCCGTGGCCTTCGTTGAGCGCGTTCATATACCAAACCAGTTGGCCCTGTTCCCGCAGAGCTTTAACGATTTGTACCGCTTCTGAAACGGGAACCCTGGGGTCGTTTTCACCTTGCACCACTAGCATAGGGACTTTTATTTTCTCGACGTTATTGCTGGGTGAAATGCGTTGCAGGAAATCGTGCATTTTGGGATCGCGTTCATCGCCATATTCTACGCGGCGCAGATCCCGACGGTAGCTCTTGGTGTTTTTAAGGAAGGTGACAAAGTTGCTGATGCCGACAATGTCAACGGCCGCTTTCAATCGGTCGCTGTAGTACATGGCTGATGCCAATACCATGTAGCCCCCGTAACTGCCGCCAAAAACGGCCACGCGAGACGCGTCGAGATCGGGCTGGGTGGCGATCCAGTCGAGCAGGGCACCGATGTCCTTCACCGAGTCTTCACGCTTATAGCCGTTGTCTAGATTGATGTAGGTATTGCCATAGCCGGCAGAGCCTCGCACGTTGGGTGCGATAACGGCGGCGCCCAGTTTTTCCAGCCACAGTTGGTAAGTGCTGGAAAAAGCAGGGCGGTACTGGCCTTCAGGGCCACCGTGAATAGAAATGATCACCGGGTGCGGGCCCTTGGTCTTGGGCTTATAGACGAACGCGGGAATTTCTCGGGGTTTGCCGTCCACTTTGTCGAAGGTTGGGTAGTGCACCAGTTCCGGTTCGATAAAGGCGTCGGTATTCAGGCCGCCAACTTCGGAATGTGTCCAGCGTGTAAGTGCACCATGTTTGGTTGGGTTTTGTTTAAGGTCCAGCACAAAGGTGTCGCTTGGCGTTTGTGCTGTATTCAAGGTTAGACTCAGCTTTTTGCCATTCGGGCTAAACTTCAGGCCGCCCACCAAACCTATGGGCAAGCCCTTGACCTTCTGGAACTTGTCTCGCGTTGTGTCGAGCAGGTAGATGGCGTTATAGCCGTTTTCATTCACGCTAAATGCTGCGCGCTTACGGGAGTTGTCCATGGAAAACTCCCGCACATCCCAGGCAATATCTTGGGTTAGAATATTGCGATAGCTTTTACCGATGCCCTGATGCACCAAATGTGCAAATTCGAAACCGTCGTTGGATGACAGGTAAAAACCGCTGTCATCGCGGTTATATTTATGGGCGAAATTCAGCGAGGGTTTGCTCGGCGATCCCGCCAACAATGTTTTTTCACCCGAGGTCAGATTTAATTCATACACGCGAGAGTCGGCAATGCTGACGTAGTTCTGTACCAGCAGGCGTTTGCCGTCGGCGGAAAAATCCACCGGGCCCCACCAACTTCCATCGGGACTCTCCAAAATCATCCGGGCAATGTCCGGAGTGGATATGTCCATGACCCAGATATCGTTAGAGCGGCCGTTGCGACGGGTGCTCTGAAACGCGATGTGCTTGCCATCACGGCTCCAAACGGGCGGGCTGTTGCGCGATTCACCATCGCTGAGCATGCGGTGTTTGCCGGTGGCGGGATCAAACAGAAAAATCTGCGCGTACTCATTGCCGCCGGCATCCATGGTAAATGCGATCAGGCTACCCTTGGGCTGGCGCGATACACCTCCCAGTGGCTCTTCGAAAAACGTCAGTTGATGGCGCGCTCCGCCTGGCTTGTCGACGCGGTGTAATTGATCGACATCGCCAAACCGAGTGGCGATATACAGGGCTTTGCCGTCGGCCGTCCAGGTCAATACCGGCGCCGATCGCACATTCTGGTAGCGATTGAGGTCCTCGACGATCGATTCGGGTACAGCGGGGATGTCTTCTAGAATCACCTGGCCGTTATTGGCTGTGCGCGTTGAGACCTCTGCGAGGCTCACCATGCTGGTGACAATTGCAGCCACCATGCAGGCGATTTGGGTTAACAGCGTTCGGTTCATATATTGGCTCCTTGGTTATAGCGATGCAGTCTTGTTGTTAATGTACCCAACGATACAACGGTGATTGGACTTTACGCGATTAATTACGCTGACAAAACCCAAGGTTCCGTGGCAAAGCCGCTTAGGTTGGGTGTGCTGTTAGTTGTCGCTTAGGGTGGGTGTCCCGTTAGTTCTTATGATTCGCACGTAAGTTCGTCCCACGTCTTGCATGACATTCGATATACCCTGAGAATCGCAAGGTGTCATTAGTAGATGGACGTGGTTAGTCATTAGCACGAAGGCGTGTAGCTTGACTTGATGTTTGTCCAACGCTTCCGACAACGCATTAATATAAAGGGCAAAATCTGACGGTGCGAAAAAACAGGCTGATCGATTATTGCCACGTTGAACGATATGGCATGGAATGTTGGGAGCATAGAGGCGAGGTTTTCTAGGCATAGTCCATCCTTGGGCAATTGCTAGTCGGCAGAGCGTACCATGCTTCGGGCGGTAATTCACTCCGACCCCTTTATCACGCTTTCTCAGCGGTCTATATCGAGACACCGATGATAATATTGAAAGAGATCGAAAATTTAAAGAAAGTAATTTCAGGGATTACAAAAAGACAACAAAAACTAAATGACTGGTATAAAAGTAAACTTGATGAAATTGGCAGAGATTCAACACTTTCGGAATTAACTTGCCTATTATTAAAGCCACATGTCATCCCTGGGGAAAATAACAATATATGAAGACACAAAAATTTTCACTAATTGCAATCTGCTTAGTATTTCTAAGCGCATGCGAGAGTGACAAAAACATCAGCGAGCCATTAAGCCGCCTGAAAGAGTGCGGCAGCATTAAAGTAAGAATTAAAAATTTTAAGAGTGATCATTCTTATGTATTTTCTATCACGACAAGGCTTGAGGAGTTTGATATTAGCCAACAGAAAGAAACCCTTGCAGATATTAAAGAATTGAAAAATATAGCTCTTGACTGCTATACACAGGCTTACTTTTCAGGCGCTCCTGAACTTAAGTATTGGGAAATTATTCATGCTGGGTTTCAAGCGTATTCATCGGTACTTTACTCTTCTATTGGCGATAATTTCAGCCAGAAGGTATTCGAATACCATCACAGTGAGGGGCATTTTTTGGTTTTTGATGAGGTTCTTAATGCTTCTGATAAAGGGGTCGGAGTGAATTAGAATTTTACTATTCTTTCGACCATGGCCTTCCTGGCTTTAGTTGTCCAATTTTACGTTGCAGTGCGGCTTCTATTTCAGCCTTAAAGCGATCGTTACCCATGGGGTAATTATGTTGCAAGCAGTTCCTCAACGTGTGTAATTGTTGCGAGGGTATTGCTACGTCGAAGAGTGCACGGTAGGCATGCTGCCGATCAAGTGCTGAAGAGCCAAGCGCGAGATAAGTCGGGTGCGGTGTTAGGCATTGAATAGTCTTACCGACGCCATTGGCTTGAAAGCTTGACCATCTATTCCCCTGGATGCTCCACCATCTTGGCTCGCACTGGATTGAGTTCAATATAACGTTGGCATACCAAGAGATATTCTTCACTGCAAATAGGGCTCGCTTTGTGTCTGCCTTCCCACAGTGTGCCTGTGCGGCGATATATGCCGTTAATGATTCGCACGTAAGTTCGTCCCACGTCTTGCATGACTTTCGAAATAGCCTGAGAATCGCAAGGTGTCATTAGTAGATGGACGTGGTTAGTCATTAGCACGAAGGCGTGTAGCTTGACTTGATGTTTGTCCAACGCTTCCGACAACGCATTAATATAAAGGGCAAAATCTGACGGTGCGAAAAAACAGGCTGATCGATTATTGCCACGTTGAACGATATGGCATGGAATGTTGAGAGCATAGAGGCGAGGTTTTCTAGGCATAGTCCATCCTTGGGCAATTGCTAGTCAGCAGAGCGTACCATGCTTAGGGCGGTAATTAACTCCGACCCCTTTATCGGATTTTACTTGAACTTGAATGATTTTAGTCAGTTGTCCGCTGGACAAGTCAAATCGAAAAGCTCGGGATCCACAAATGCCGAGATTAGCAAGATGTTAGATGTGAAACTGTTCTTAAGTATTGCGTTTGGTGCGTACAAAGGAAAATATGATGTCGGTATTGAGTCGGTGTTGAGGTCAATGCAAGTTTCACTATATCTGCATTGGCTTTTTATGATTTTGTTTTTTTCTTATGTTTTGCGAGAAAATATCATTCTCTGGATGGGAAAAGTTGTCGGGGTCGTGTTGGCCTAGTAAGAAAAAGAGGGAAAAGGGGAAGAAGGGGGGCGGAGTTAATTAATTTAAAAAAGAAAGGGGAAAAAGGGGCGGAGTGAACCTGCTACAGTTTGACGGACACTTTTAATCGGCGACAATGTCGCAATTAAGGAGTGTTCTATGGATCACGGGGTCTGACATCTTGAAACTCAGAGCACTACTGGGACTTTCACCGTAAGACTTTATAGTTGAGAGTTTAGCGCCAGTATAAAAACTCCCCCAAGCAGATTCGATAGCAACGGCCACCACGGCCGACGTCGCCACGCGCCGCCACAGGCTACACCTACGATGCCCGCGGCGCGCTAGAATCCGAGAGGTGCCCCGATGGCGCTGTATTGGCCAAGCAGTATGATTCGATGAAATTGTGAGTGAGGACGTTGGCTATGACGGAAATTAGTTGGCAAGATTTTCAAAAGGTGCAGTTGTGCGTGGGTACAGTCGTGGCGGCGGAAGTGTTTGCGGAGGCGCGCAAACCTGCGTACAAATTGCGCGTTGATTTTGGTTCTGAAATCGGTGAGCGAAAATCCAGTGCCCAGATCGCTGATTTGTATGACCCGGAGGCGCTGGTGGGTAAGCAGGTGGTGGCGGTGGTGAATTTTCCGCCTAAGCAAATTGGACCAATGATGTCGGAATGTTTGGTGACGGGTTTTCATCGTGAAGATGGCAGTGTGGTGCTGGCAGTACCGGATCTGGATGTGCCAAATGGAACGAGATTGGCTTAGCAGCTGGGTGCTTATGCCCTATTACCATAAAGCCCAAGGGGCTGATCGGCTATGATGGGGTAGATTTCAACGCAGACGGAGGTCGCCGATGGATCTACACCACACCCATAATGTAAAGGACTTGTTCCAGCAGCTTGGTCTGGAGGACGGCGATGCCGCCGTGGAGCGGTTTATTGCCAGCCACAGACTGCGCCCTGAAGATGGCGAGTTGTACCGCGCTATTTTTTGGTCGCCTTCGCAGGCGAAATTTATCAAAGAGTCCATTGAAGAGGATGCCGAGTGGGCCGAGGCCGTGGATCAGTTGGATGCTCGCTTGCGGTCCTAACCGGTACAAGGCCTGTTAAAAATAGCCGCCCATAAAAAAGCCCCGACCAGCGGGGCTTTTTTATGGGCGCGATAGCAATCGCGCTTTACAATGCAGCCATTTTTTCCTTTTGCACTTGTAGCTTGTCGGCCTGCTCCTTCAGCGCGGTTAAGTGATCGCGTTCTTTGGCGACGACTTCGGCGGGTGCCTTGTCCACAAATTTCGGGTTGTTCAATTTTCCCTCTGTTTTCTGGATGTCTTTGGTGAGCTTGTCGAGCGCTTTATCGAGGCGTGCGATTTCTGCATGTTTGTCAATCAAGCCCGCCATGGGCACTAGCAATTCCATTTTGCCAATCAGCGCGGTGGCTGAAAGCGGCGCTTCTTCGCCCGCTAGCAGGGTAATGGACTCGAGGTTGGCCAGCTTGGTGATGAAGGTGCGGTTGTCATCGATACGGCGCTGTTCCTCGGCGTCGGCAAGATTGACTAAGAGCGGAATCGCCTTGCCCGGACTGATGTTCATTTCGCCGCGAATATTGCGCACGCTCTCGACAACTTTTTGAATCCATTCCAAATCCACGATGGCTTGCTGATCAATTTTGGTTTCATCGGCCAGCGGGAACTGCGCGTGCATGATAGTGTCACCCGTTTGGCCGGCCAGGGTTTTAACCTTTTGCCAGATTTCTTCGGTGATGAACGGCATCATGGGGTGCGCTAAGCGCAGGGTGGTTTCCAGTACGCGAATCAGCGTGCGGCGGGTGCCTTTTTTCTGTGCAGCGCTGGCACTTTCATCCCAGAGCACCGGCTTGGACAGCTCTAGGTACCAAGCGCAGTACTCGTTCCAGATGAAGTCGTACAGCGCCTGTGAGGCAAGGTCTAAACGGTAGTTGTCGATGCCGTCTTTCACGGCCTGCTCGGCCAGTTGTAATTTTGAAATAATCCACTTGTCGGCCAGCGATAGTTCGAAGTCGGTGGAGTTGTCGCCACCGCAGGCGGCGAGCGTGGCGGCATCGGGTGCCGTGCTATCAGTGCCTTCGGGTACGCAGTTCATCAACACGTAGTTGGTGGCGTTCCAAATTTTGTTGCAGAAATTGCGGAAGCCTTCGATGCGGCCTACATCAAATTTAATATCGCGGCCGGTGGAGGCGAGTGAGTAGTAGGTGTAGCGCAGTGCGTCGGTACCGTAGGCGTTGATGCCCTCCGGGAATTCCTTGCGCGTTTGCTTTTCAATTTTTTCGCGCAGGTGTGGCTGCATCATACCGGCGGTGCGTTTGGTCACCAGGGTTTCCAAATCGATGCCGTCGATGAGGTCGATGGGGTCTAACACGTTGCCCTTGGACTTGGACATCTTCTGGCCCTGACTGTCGCGCACCAAGCCGTGTACGTACACGGTGTGGAACGGAATTTCTTTCCTGAAGTGCAGCGTCAGCATGATCATGCGCGCCACCCAGAAGAAAATAATATCGAAGCCGGTCACCAGTACGTCGGTGGGGTGGAAGGTGCGCAGCTCTTCGGTGTCCATGGGCCAGCCCAGAGTGCCGAAGGTCCACAGGCCGGACGAAAACCAGGTATCCAGTACGTCGTCGTCTTGCTTTAGGGCAACGTCGTCGGGAATGTTATTTTCGGCGCGCACTTCGGCTTCCGAGCGGCCCACAAAAATGTTGCCCTCGGCGTCGTACCACGCAGGAATGCGATGGCCCCACCAGAGTTGGCGCGAGATGCACCAGTCTTGAATGTCGCGCATCCAAGAGAAGTACATATTTTCATATTGCTGCGGCACAAATTTAATTTGGCCGTCTTCCACCGCTTTGATGGCCTCTTCGGCCAAGGGCGCGGTTTTTACGTACCACTGATCTGTGAGGTAGGGTTCGATCACCACGCCGGTGCGATCGCCGCGCGGCACTTTGAGCACGTGATCGTCGATTTTTTCTAGCAGGCCGAGTGCTTCAAAGTCGGCCACAATTTGTTTGCGGGCGGCGAAGCGCTCCATGCCGCGGTACTTTTCTGGCACCTCGTCGTTGAGGTCGGCGTCGTCGGTGAGGATGTTGATGATGGGCAGGTTGTGGCGCTTGCCCATTTCGTAGTCGTTGAAATCGTGCGCGGGCGTGATTTTAACGCAGCCGGTGCCGAAGTCTTTGTCGACGTAGTCGTCGGCAATGATCGGGATTTCACGGTCGGTGAGCGGCAGCTTGATCATCTGACCCACCAAATGTTTGTAGCGCTCATCCTCTGGGTGCACGGCAACCGCCGAATCGCCCAGCATGGTTTCTGGGCGCGTGGTGGCGACAACTATGTGGCCTTCACCGGAGGCGAGCGGGTAGCGGAAGTGCCACAAAAAGCCTTTTTCCTCTTCACTGACCACTTCCAAATCCGACACGGCGGTGTGCAGCTTTGGGTCCCAATTAACGAGGCGCTTGCCGCGATAGATCAATTTGTCTTTGTAGAGCTTAATGAACACTTCTTGTACGGCTTTGTAGAAGCCGTCATCCATGGTGAAGCGTTCGCGCGACCAGTCGGGGCTGGCGCCCAGTCGGCGCAGCTGGCGAGTAATGGTGCCGCCCGATTCTTCTTTCCACTCCCAGACCTTTTCCAGGAATTTTTCGCGGCCCAAATCGTGGCGCGATATGCCTTGGGCATCGAGCAAGCGTTCAACCACCATCTGGGTGGCGATGCCGGCGTGGTCGGTGCCCACTTGCCACAGGGTATTTTTACCCAGCATGCGGTTGTAGCGCACCAGGGCATCCATGATGGATTCTTGGAAACCGTGCCCCATGTGTAAGCTGCCCGTGACATTGGGCGGCGGAATCATGATGCAGTAGGGGTCACCCTTACCGGAAGGTTTGAAATGGCCCTCGGATTCCCATTTCTGGTACCACTGAGTTTCGATGTTGGCAGGTTGGTAAGTCTTATCCATCTGGCTCTCAACGCGTTGGGCCCCAGAGCGGGGCTGGCAAAAGCGGCGATTATACCTGATGCGGGGAGGGTGGTCAGTGCTCAGTTGACGCTTGTTGAGTCAGTTTGGCGATTAGCTGTTCGCGCAGTTGTTGTTCGATTTTGGGCAGGTGTTCGGCC
Source organism: Simiduia aestuariiviva (assembly GCF_014192475.1). GTDB lineage: Bacteria > Pseudomonadota > Gammaproteobacteria > Pseudomonadales > Cellvibrionaceae > Simiduia > Simiduia aestuariiviva. Next base: position 206,811 of record NZ_JACHXZ010000003.1, on the reverse strand, counting down.
AGCAATTCGTCCACCAGCTGCATGACCTCGTCGTTGCTAAGGGCGGGCTGGGCTGCGGGCTCAGGGTCTGTGGTAGCGGGTGAAGCCTCGGGTTCGGCTGGGGTTTCCGGAATATCCACCTCAGTGGCGACCTCTGCTGTGCTCACGTCTGGTTTAGCATCCTCCGGTTTGGGGAGGTCAGACAGGTCGAGATGCGCCGGTGGCGTGGCGGGCTGAATGAATTCGCCCTTGGGTAGCGGTTGATTGCCCCGCAGCCGCTCGCGGATGTGTTGCGGCAAAAAGGGATTTTCGCCAGACGCCTTAGTGACTTGGGCTGGGCGCGGGCTAATGGAGCTGTGGTGAGACGGCTTGGCTGGCCCGTCAAACAGGCTCTGCTGGCCGGGCAGGGGCGCCGGCGCGGCGGGGTCTGAATGGGGCGCTACAGATCCATGTCTGCCGAGTTGATCCTCGTGCGCACCAGGATGGTCTCGATCTTCGGGCTCATCTGCACTCGGTTCAGCATTAAGCAGCGCATGCGCAGGCGCTTCGATTGCTTGTTGAGCGTCCGATGGCGCATCTGCGCTTGCAGTTGTTTCTTGCGGGTGCAGCGACTTTTGGGGCGGCTCTGTGGCCTCTTCATTGTGGTTGTCCTTTTCGAGAGCGCTGTGCGCGTCGATATCGCCCGTCAGCGCGGCGTAGGCGGCATTGAGGGCGTCCAGTGTTTCATCTTTTTCGTCGTCGGCCGCGAGTGGATGGCTGTGGTCGTCATCCGGCTCGATGAACTCATCGAGAATGGGGATGTCTTCATCGTCCAAGTCGGGCAGGTCATCTGAGTCCTGTTCATCGAGCAAACTTTGTATGGATTGTAGCTCGCGCAGGAGTTCGGCTTTTGTTTTTGGCTGATCCGGGCCGGCCATGGGTGCTTCCGTCAATGGCATTTAGATGGTTTTGAAGTCTAACGGATAGCCCCGGCTTTTGTAATAGCTCCAGTTCGCACGGGTTGACGCCAACACTTCCGGTACTTGGACCACCAATTCAAAGAGGCGTTCAAAGCGAGAAAAATATTGCGGCACCTCGGCGCACAGGTTGATGAGTAGATCGTGATGTTCACCGCAATCCGCCGCTGTGCCCAGTGTGATGGGGGCTGGAGTGTCCTCGTGCAGGGCCCGATGGGGTAGAAAACTTTCTGGCTCGAACGACCAGAGCAGCGGGCTCAGCTGGGCCTGCTGGGTGTCATCCGCGCAAGCGATAAACACATCGGCGCCGCTGCGCAACGCCTTTTGTGCCACCCGACACGCGAGGCGCAAGCGCGCCTCGTGATCGGATTCATTGCTGGAAAGAAAGTCGATCTTGGTCATTAACCGGCCTGATTGATCAGGAACTGGGCCAGCAGTGGTACGGGGCGACCGGTGGCGCCTTTAGCGGCACCGGATTTCCACGCGGTGCCGGCGATGTCCAGGTGCGCCCAAGGGTAGCTTTTGGTGAAGCGCGACAGGAAACACGCGGCGGTGACGCTGCCGCCGGGGCGGCCGCCGATGTTGGCGATGTCGGCAAAGTTGGAATCCAATTGGCTCTGGTACTCGTCCCACAGGGGCATTTGCCAGGCTTTGTCGGCGGCGCTGCGGCCGGCCTCTAACAGTTTGTCGGCCAGCTCTTGTTTGTTGGCGTATAGGCCTGTGGCGTGGTGGCCCAAGGCGATGACGCAGGCGCCGGTGAGGGTGGCGATGTCGACCACGGCCTTGGGCTTGTAGCGCTCGGCGTAGGTCAGTGCATCACACAGAATGAGGCGGCCCTCGGCGTCGGTGTTCAGTACTTCGATCGTCTGGCCCGACATGGAGGTTACGACGTCTCCGGGTTTGGTAGCTTTGCCATTGGGCATGTTTTCCGTGGCTGGAACAATACACACCAAGTTGATTTTCAATTCCAGCGCCAGCACGGTATGCAGGGCACCAAACACGCTCGCGGCGCCGCACATGTCGTACTTCATTTCGTCCATGCCTTCGCCGGCCTTGAGGCTGATGCCACCGGTGTCAAAGGTCACGCCCTTGCCCACCAGCACAATGGGCTTGGCACCGGCCTTGCCATTGTTGTATTCCATCACGATCAATTTGGGCGGTTGATCGGAACCGGCCGCCACTGACAGCAGCGAACCCATGCCGAGCTTCTTCATGTCGGCGGCTTCGAGGATGTTGGTTTTCAAGTTCTTGTGGGCTTTGGCCAAGGCTTTGCCTTGCTCCGCTAAATAAGTTGGCGTACACACGTTGGCGGGCAGGTTGCCGAATTCGCGCGTGACGTTGCTGCCTTCGGCAATAGCGGCGCCGATGGTCAAGCCGCGATCTTTGGCTGACTTGTCTTTTTTATCGGCAGCGTGCAGCTCCACATTGGCCAGCGTTGGGGTGTCGGGCTTTTTGCCTTTGGTGGTGCTGTAGAGGTAGGTGGCCCAGCCAATGCTTTCAGCCAGGATGCGCGCTTGGGTGCCGGCATCGACGGTTTCGATCGGGTCCAGTGCAATACTCGCGGTTTTGGCGTTCAAACCTTTAAGCGCTTCGGCCAATTTGGCGGCGGCTTTGCGCAGGCTGTCGGCGTTTAAATCGGCGGCTTTGCCAAGCCCTACCAGCATTAAGCGCTCTGCGGCTATACCATCGACCTTTGGCAGCAGCAGGGTTTGTCCGCTTTTGCCCGTGATATCTTTGCGTTTCACTAGTTCGCTGATGGCCTTGCTACAAGCGGCATCGACGGCCTGAGCAGCTGGGGTCAACTTGCCCTCGAGCAGACCCACCACGAGGCAGGGTGTTTTGTGAGTGATCAGGTCAAATTGTTTGGCGGAAAATTTCATGGTCAAAATAGTGTCCTTAGCGTCAAGACAAGTATGCCGTAATTGGCGATAATGCCGCGAATCTTTGTACGTATTGTAGGTGCCAGACAGTTTTCTGCCGGCTATTGTGGCGTCTAGTCTAGCAGGCTGCGTTGAAACAATCTGCGCCCACTGCGTTACACCGTTAGTCTAGTCTGACGGTGAACTTAACCACTGCCTCAGGATTGAAAGCAGAACGTGATCATTTTTCGATATTTAGCCAAAGAAATACTCTTCACGCTGATGGCCGTGAGCGGGGTCTTGCTGCTGATCTTTATGAGCGGCACCTTCGTGCGCTACCTGTCCGCGGCGGCGGCTGGCGACCTCTCCCCGCAGGCGTTGTTGGTGATAATGGGCTATCGATTGCCCGGCTTTTTAGAGCTCATTTTGCCATTGGGTACTTTTATTGGCGTGCTGCTGGCCTATGGCCGCCTGTATGTCGAAAGTGAGATGGTGGTGTTGTCGGCCTGCGGTTTGAGCCAGCGTCGCCTGCTGGGGTATACCCTGTTGGCGGCATCGCCGGTGATCATTGCGGTATCGGTGTTGAGTTTATATCTGAGTCCAAAAGGCGTTGCGGCGGTTGAAACGTTAATGGCTGAGCAGCGCTCGCGCGGTGAATTTGAATTGATCATGCCCGAGCAATTTCAACCGCTCAATAAAGGCAATGCCACTTTCTACACCGAACACATCAGTGAAGATAAGGCCGATTTGTCGCAAGTGTTTATCGCCGACAAATCCACATCCAGTGTGGTCACCGGGGGCGAATCCGCTGTGGTGCGCGCCGTGGGTGCCCGACAATGGTTTGATGAGAACTTCCAGCGTCGCTACTTCGTGCTGGACGATGGCAAGCGCTATAGCGGCATTGCCGGTAATTTAGATTATCACGAGGTGAGTTTTACGAGTTTTGGCCAGCTGATGGAAAGCAATTTGCGTCAGGCGCAGGTGCGCTACCGGGTGGATGCCGAGCCCACCGCAAACCTCATCAATTCGAGCGAGCCACTGTTGATCGCGGGGCTCCAGTGGCGCTTAAGCCTGCCAATTTTGGTGGTGGTTGTGTGTTTGCTGGCGGTGCCGCTATCGCGCACCAGTCCACGTCAAGGTCGCTACTTGGGCATGATTCCCGCGATTTTGTTGTACATCATTTATCTCGTGGCGCTCAATGCTGCTCGCGATCAAGTCAAGCTCGCTAAATTAGATCCTGCACTGGGTTTGTGGGTGGTGCACGGGGTGTTTTTTGGCTTGGCCTTGCTGCTGTTTAATTGGGGCAATGTGCGTCGATGGTGGAAGCATCGCGCGAGCGCGGAGGTACAGGCCCATGCGTAAATTAAACAGTTATATTGGTCGCACGGTCATCGGCTCCATCTTGGTGGTTTTTTTAGTCATCTTGGCGCTCGACGTTATCGCAGCTGTGGTTGATGAGATCGACAACCTCAACAATGAATACGTTTTTAACGAGGCGATGGTGTACGTGGCGTTGACGCTGCCGACCCGCGTGTATAACAGTATTCCGCTGGCGGCGTTGACCGGTTGCTTGATCGGTCTTGGGCAGTTGGCGGCCACCAGCGAGCTGGTCATCATGCGCGCCGCGGGGGTGAGTGTGGCGCGTATCGCGTGGGCGGTGATGAAGCCCGTGTGGGTGTTAATCTTTTTAGCTGCCATGCTGGGCGAGTATGTCACGCCCTGGACCGATCAAATGGCGGAGAGTGGCAAGGCCATCGCGAAGGGCAAGCGCCAAGAGCAGGAGGGGCAGTTGGGTCTTTGGTCGCGTGAAGGTGACGAGTTTCTGCATTTCAATGTGGTGATGCCCAACGGAAAAATTTTAGGGGTATCGCGCTTTAGCTACGACCAGGAGCGCAATTTAAAATCCGTTAGTTTTGCGCAGTCGGCCACCTATCAAGGCAGCTATTGGTTGGAAGAGTCGGGGGTGATTACCCATTTCCCCACTGACAACAGTGACGCAGATACGCTCACGCGCAGCGAATTTTTGACGCGCCGCTGGGATACTAATTTGTCGCCCGATTTGGTGAATGTGTTGGTGATGCCGCCGCGCACCTTGGCCATTCAAACGCTCTACGCCTACGCTAATTATTTGGACGAGCACGGACAAAAAAGCGAACCTTACTGGCTGGCATTTTGGCAGAAAAGTTTGCAGCCGCTGGCCACCGCAGGTTTGGTGCTCATTGCCATCTCGTTTATCTTCGGCCCGCTGCGGGAAGTGACCATGGGCTATCGCGTGTTCACGGGAGTTATCGTCGCCATTGTGTTTCGCCTCGCGCAGGATTTGCTGGGGCCGTCGAGTTTGGTGTTTGGGTTTGCGCCGTTTATTGCTGTCATTATTCCTATCGCCATATGCATTGGCATCGGATTTTGGTTGATGGGCCGCACGCGTTAGCGAAAAAATTTCACACCCATAAAAAAAGGCCAGCATATGCTGGCCTTTTTTTATGGGTTGATCACTCAGTGATCGTGGCCGCAGCCGCCTTCGGCGTGAACGTGGCCGTGGGCCAGCTCATCGTCAGATGCTGCGCGTACGCCAACCACTTCGACGTCGAAATGCAGACGCTGACCGGCCAGCTGATGATTGCCGTCGATGGTGACGGTTTCGTCATCAACTTCGATCACTTCAACCACTTGCATACCGGCAGGGGTTTGCGCTTGGAACGCCATGCCTACTTCGATAGTGTCTACGCCTTGAAACATTGTGCGCGGCAATTCTTGCACCATTTCTGCGTTGTATTCGCCGTAGCCGTCTGCTGCTTCAACGACAACTTGTACCTTGTCGCCAGCGGCTTTGCCGGCCAGCGCGTTTTCCAGACCGGGAATAATGTTGCCCAGACCTTGAATGTAATCGAGTGGCGCTTGGCCCTCTGAGGAGTCGAGCACTTCGCCCTCGTCATTTTTTAGGGTGTAGTGAATGCTCGCAACTGATTTGTCGGCAATGTTCATTGGGAATCCTGTTTTGCAGGTGAATGGTGGGGCTACTGGTGGCAGCGCCCTTGAAGTTAGCGACCGGTGATTTTGGTACCGTCAATCCAGCCTTCCTGGATGTCCACAGAAGCACTGTCGCCATTGGGTTCTTTTTGGGTAATGCGCACGAGCACATAGTCCCAGTCTTTTGCGAAGTAGGTGTAGGTTTCGCGTTTTTTATTGCTGCGCAGTCGTTTGACAACCACTGTGTCTAACTTGCCCACGGGGGTGTCGATGGTTTCCTCGCCGTCGATGGCAAATCGAAAGGTTTTGAGCTTGCCGCCATCGGCCACCTTATATACCAGTTTGTCGCGCCCGTTAATGAGGTCGGCGCGAATTTGCATGGTGGCATTGAGTTTGTCCAAGGTGCCGTCTGGAATGCTCATGCTCCAGTCTTCTTCCTTGTTGAGTTTGTTGACTACGCGGTGGGTGTCCCAATTAAATGCCACTGCCACATGGCGATCCGGCGCCAGGCCTGTGCGGTGGTATTCGTAGTGGTGCGTAATGGCGTGGCCCTGCTCGTTCCAATCGAATCGGCTGCGCTCTTTGAGACCGGCAACCCAAGAGTCGATATCAAAGCGTAAAAACCATTGACCATCGTCCAGCTGTTTGAGTTCGCGAGTTGCCGTCAATTTAATGCCGTACAAGCGGGTTTTATAAATCGCTTTAAATGGTTTTGGCAACGCGTGTAAATGGGGTTGATTTTCGATCACGGCGTCCTGCGATGCCGTGCTGGTTTGAATTTGAGCGGCGGGTTCCGCCACGGGTATTGTCTCGGCTACCGTTGTGGAGCCGGTAAGCGCGCAAAACAAGATGCCAATCGAAATAAATAAACGCATAAAAAACCTGTTAGCGACGGCTGTCGATCTGGTAGCCCTCGGCGCCGAGGGGCGCAGCGTCTAGCCACGCTTTGCCATCGCGATAGCTGAGTCGACCCTGCGCAAACCAGTTGACTGCCATGGGATAAATTATGTGTTCCTGCACTTGCACGCGTTTAGCCAGCGACTCGGGCGTGTCGTCGGGTTCGATGGCTACCACTGCCTGTATGGCAGCAGGGCCACCATCGAGTTCAGCGGTGACAAAGTGCACGGTTACCCCGTGGCAGTCGTCGCCGGCTTCCAGCGCGCGCTGGTGCGTGTGCAGGCCCTGATATTTGGGCAGCAGCGACGGGTGAATGTTCAACATTTTTCCAAGGTAGTGTTCGGTGAAGGCCGGCGTGAGGATGCGCATAAAACCGGCCAAGACAACCAGATCGGGTTGGAAGGCGTCGATTTGTTGCATTAATGCCGTATCGAAGGCTGCGCGTGAATCGAAGGTTGTGTGGTCGAGTGTGCGGGTTTCAATGCCGGCTTTTTGCGCCCGCTCTAGCCCCAGCACCGCTGGCCGATTGCTAATAACCGCGACGATTTCGCCACCCAGTTGGGCGCGGGCTTGGGCGTCGATCAAGGCTTGCAGGTTGGTGCCGCTGCCAGACAGCAGCACCACGATGCGCGGCAGAGGGTTAGTCATTACAGGCCTTTCAGTTCCACCTGAGCTTCGCCGTCATTGGCTTCGGCGATGCTGCCGATCACGAAAGGTGCTTCTCCGGCGTTGCGCAGCAAGGTGAGGGCTTCATCTTTGCACTCGGCTGGGATGGCGATCACCATGCCGACGCCGCAGTTAAAGGTGCGGAACATTTCACGGGCTTGCACGTTGCCCTTTTCTTGCAGCCATTGAAAGATGGCAGGCAGCTGCCAGCTGTCCAGGTCGATGACCGCTTTGGTGTTGGCTGGCAGCACCCGAGGAATGTTTTCTGTGATGCCGCCGCCGGTGATGTGTGCCATGGCGTTCACCTGTGAGCCTTTGATCAGGCTCAGCAGGGCTTTGACATAAATGCGTGTGGGGGCCATTAACAAGTCGGCAATGGTACTGCCGTCTAGCTCGGCCTGCACATCGGCGCGGCTCACTTCAATAATTTTGCGAATCAGCGAGTAGCCGTTGGAGTGGGGCCCCGATGAGGGCAGTGCCAGCAGCAGGTTGCCCGCTTTGACCTTGCTGCCATCAATGATGTCAGCTTTTTCCACAACGCCGACGCAAAAGCCCGCCAGATCGTAGTCTTCGCCTTCATACATGCCGGGCATTTCGGCCGTTTCGCCGCCCACCAAGGAGCAGCCTGCCAAATCGCAGCCTTCGCCGATACCGATAACGACTTTTTCAGCGATATCGACGTTCAACTTACCGGTGGCGTAATAGTCCAAGAAAAACAGAGGCTCGGCGCCGGCGACCACCAGGTCATTGACGCACATGCCGACCAGATCCACACCGATGGTATCGTGATTGCCCAGATCCATTGCGAGGCGCAGCTTGGTGCCCACGCCGTCGGTGCCGCTCACCAGCACCGGCTGGGTGTAGCCCGCTGGAATTTCACACAGAGCGCCAAAGCCACCCAAGCCCGCCAATACTTCAGGACGGCGGGTGCGCACGGCCACGCTTTTTATGCGTTCGACCAAGGCATCGCCTGCATCAATGTCGACACCGGCATCTTTGTAGCTAAGGGATTGGGGCTTATCACTGCTCATGAGGGGCTTTCCGCAAATCGAGGGTGGAAAAAAGGCGAGCATTCTAGCAGCTGTGGGCCTCGGTGGCACTAGCTAGGGTGAGGTTTGATTGCCGAGGACCTGTGACCGAGGTCGCCGCGCGGTAAATTTAGGCATTGGTGCGCTGTTCAGCCTTCAGAGGGCTGCTACAATGGCGCGCTTTATCACTGTCCGGAGACCTAGATGAGATCATTGTTAAACGCCGTCATGCTGTTGGTGAGCGCAGCTTGGGTGGCCTTGCCGGCACAGGCAGAGCAATTGGTTGATTTATACAAGGTCAGTCGGCTCGTTGAGAGCCAGGCTGCGGTGGAGCGCGAGCAGGCGGCGTCGGAGGCGATGGCACGGATTCTGGTGCGCGTTACCGGCGACCCCAATATCGCCGCAAATGAAGAGCTGTTGCCCTATCTGCAGCGGGCACAAAATTACGTGTTGCAGTTTGGCTACACCCGCACCGAGCGGCAAATTACGCGCGCGGACGGATCGCAAGTAGCGGCCACCGAGCTCAATTTCAGTTTTTCTGAAGTGGCCATAAACAAGTTGCTACGCAAATTAAAATTGCCGATTTGGCCCGATAATCGGCCCGCCTTGCTGATTTGGTTGGTGGAAGATCAGTGGCCCGATGGGCGCGTGTTGTTGCGCGATGAGGCAACCCAGACGGCGCTGCGCGCACAGGCCTTGACCCGCGGCTTGCCATTGCTGTTCCCTATTTGGGACTTGCAGGATCAAATGGCCATTAACGCCGAGCAACTATGGCAATTTGATCGCGCGGCCTTGCAAGCGGCTTCTGCCCGCTATCAGGCGGATGTTATGGTGGTGGGGCGCTTTAGTCGCACCAGCAGTGGTGAATTGCGCGGGGTCTGGCAGTGGTTGGATGCTGGCCAAACCGAGCTGCTGGATGCGCAAGCCCAATCTCTGGAGGAGCTGGCTGCCCCTATGGTCGATAAAATCGCCGATGCACTGGCGGCGCGCTACACCATCAAGCCCGGTCAAGATGACGGCACTCACCTCCTAATGCAGGTGCATGGCGTGGCCGCATTCGATCGCTACCGCAATGTGCTGAATTACCTAGAGCGGCACGAAGCGCTGCGCGACGTCCAATTGGTGCAGGTTGAAGATGACATCCTGTGGTTGCAGCTGGCGCCAGAGTCCGATTTGGCGCACATGCAGCGGGCGTTTCAATTGGATCGAAAATTGGCGCCACTGCCCACCTTGGTGCCGGCCGACGGCTCGCCCAACAATCCGTTGATGTTTCAATGGGCGGGTGAGTGACGCAGATTCAAATGGCCATACCGCAACAATTGCCTCTGGGCATCGGGCTCAACGACGATGCCCGTTTTGATAACTTCTATTTGTCTGAGCATTCGGCGAATCGCTTTGCGTTGTGCGCGGTGCGCGAGTTGTTGAACCCCGAGGGTGAGCGATTCGTCACCCTGTGGGGTGGCCCCGGCCGAAGTCACCTCGCCCAAGCGCTGTGCGTGGAGTCTGCCGACCTGGGTTGGCAGGTACAGTATTTACCCTTGCGCGCGGTGCGCGACTACGCCTTCGAACCCGATGCCGTACACAGTTTGCTGGCGGGGTTAGAGCACATGGATCTGGTGTGCCTAGACGATGTGGATGCCATCGCCGGCATGAGTGCGTGGGAGTTGGGACTGTTTCACTTATTTAACCGCCTGCGCGATGCCGGTGTGCCGCTGCTGATTACCTCTGAGGAAAATCCAGCGCACTTGAATATTGGCTTAGCCGATTTGCAATCGCGCCTGCAGTGGGGCTTGAGCTGTCAATTGCATGCGCTCACTGACGCAGAAAAAACGGAGGCGCTGCAGCGTCGCGCTGAAGCGCGCGGCCTGCAACTGCCCGATGAAGTGGCCAGCTTTATTATTCAGCGCGTACCGCGGGATATGAATCTGTTATTCAGTGTATTGGATCGACTCGACCGTGCGAGCTTGCAAGAGAAACGCAAGCTCACCATCCCCTTCGTCAAACAGGTGCTTGGGCACTAGCGCCCACAACTAATTCGCCCAACAACAATAACGAGCCAGAGGCCATGACCGATTTCATTCAAATTTATCCCGACATGCTCAGCCGAGGCGATTGCCAGCACCTGATTGAAAAATTTGAATCCGGCGGCTTGGCCACGCCCGGGCAGACGGGGCAGGGTGTCGACGTCACCAAGAAAGACAGTATGGACCTAGTGCTCAATACCGCGCCCGATTGGCAGCCCGAGTTGGCGGCGCTGGCCGGGGCCACCGCGCAGGGCTTGTTGCGCTATGTACGCCAATTTCCCAGCCTCATTTGTGGGGCCATTGCGCCTTCACTAGTGCACCCAAAAACGGGCAAGCCCACGCCCTTGACCGTGGAAAACATGGCCGAGTTTGACGATGACATGTTACTGCAAGTGATTCGCGCGGTGTTTCGGTTGGGCAATATCAACCTGCAAAAGTACCGCGCGGGCAAGGGCGGCTATCATCACTGGCACTCAGAGGTGTACCCGCATCCCGCCGACCCACGGCAGGACAGTCTGCACCGGGTGCTGGTGTTCATGTATTACTTGAACGATGTGGCGGAGGGCGGTGAAACTGAATTTTTGTATCAGGCGCGCAAGGTGCGCCCGAGCGCGGGCAGTTTGGTATTGTTTCCCACGGATTTCACCCACACCCACCGCGGCTGCGTGCCGGCGTCCGAAGATAAGTACATTTTGACCAGTTGGGTGTTGTTTCAGCCGGCCGCGCAACTCTATGGTCGCGCACCCGGCTAGGGGGGAAGTTAAAGCGGCAGTGACGTCGTGTACTTCACTTGCTTGAGCGCAAAGGTCGAGTTGACGGAGGCCACATTGGGCAGGTGCACGATGGTCTTTTTCAACAGTTGCTCGTAGTGTTCAACGCTGTCGACCACCACCCGCAAGACATAGTCTTTTTCACCGCTGGTGGAGTAGCACTCCACAATTTCCGGAATATCTTGTACGCCCTGTTCAAAGCCATTGAGCGAATCTTCATCGTGGCTTTTGATGGTGATGTAGGCGTATACAGTCACGCCTAAGCCCAGTTGTTTGGGATCCAGCAGGGTAACCTTTTGTTTGATGATGCCATCGGCTTCCAGTTTTTTAATGCGCCGCCAGCAGGGCGTGTGCGACAACCCCACGCGGTCACCCAGCTCAGCCATGGAATAGTCTGCGTTTTCTTGTAAGGTCCGGAGGATTTTACGATCAAACTCATCGAGCATGGGGGCTGTCCTAATTGGGGGTTTTTTACGTGATAGATGTCCTAACCGCAGATGGTAACACGCCCCTCTGTAGTGGCAAATGGTTATTCGGTGGCGTTGGCCTTGGCCAGCAGTCGCTGTAAATGGGCCACTTCTGCCTCTGGATTGGCGGCCTCTGTCACGGCGCTGATCACGGCGACGTGACGCGCGCCCCACTGCAAAAGCCTCGGCAGCGTGCTGCGATTGATGCCGCCGATCACCACCACCGGCAATTCCGATTGCAGGAGTGTCAGCCACCGCTGGAGATCGGCCTGCGCCAGTGTGGGCACGGATTTACTTGGGCTGGCAAAGGCGGCGCCCAGGGCGATATAGCTGGGGCTGTAGGCGAGCGCGCGACACCACTCGGCTTCGCTGTGACAACTGATGCCCAGTCGCAAGCCGGCGCGCGCCAGTGCCTTGAGGTCGGCATCGGCCAAATCTTCTTGGCCCAAGTGGACGCCGTAGGCGCCGAGGGCCATTGCTTCGCGCCAGTAGTCGTTGATAAATACCTGGGCTTCGTGGGCGCGACCCAGGGCAACGGCTTCGGCGAGTGCCCGTTTTAAGGGTGCACCCGTCAAATGTTTGATGCGCAATTGCACGGTTTTCACGCCGGCTTTCAGCATTCGCTCAAGCCAGCATACCGAATCCACGAGGGGATAGAGCCCTTGCGGATCGCAGGAGGGAAACGCCGGTGTCTCGGCCCTTGGCGCTCGAATCATCGGGTAGTCTTGGCGGGCCTGCGGCCAGCCCGCCTGTGCCACCGGGCCGGCGCCCTTGGCGACTGGCTGCGCCAATCGCACGCCTTGGTGTACGTAGGCCGAGGCCAGCACGACCGCGTCGGGCAGTGATTTTCCCTGTGCTAGAAATGCCGCTAGCGCACTGCTTAACACGCAACCGGTGCCGCGCCTATGGCGCGTGGCAAGGCGTGGTTTGCGCATCCAAAAGGCGCGCTCAGCGTCGCAAAAGTAGTCGTCAATCCAGCGCGCGTCGGCACCGTGCCCGCCCTTGATCCATATTGCCCGAGCACCCATGGCAAGGCACCGCTGAGCCGCTGCGGCGATGGCGTCTGGGCAGTTGTAACGCTCTGGAGATTCGCCCAACTGTAGCGCCAACTCCGGCAAATTGGGGGTGATGATGGCACCCGTTAACCACTGCGGTCGGCACAGCTGTTGCCGCGCTTGGCTAGCACTGGCGACGGGGTCCTGAATCCACGTTACTTCAGGGTGCTGTTGCTGACAGCGCCGCAGTTCGTCGTATTGCGCAGCATTGGGCACCAATCCCACTTTGACCACCGCAGGTAGGGTGTCGCTGCTCAGACACTGCCACAAGGCGTCAATACTGGGTGTATCCAATGCTGCCGCCCCGTCGCAACGCCGCGAGTTTTGCCGCGTGACGCTGGTGGGGATCGCCATGCCGTGGCAGCCCAAATCCGCCAGGGTGCGCAGATCCGCCAACAGCCCAGCGTGGCCGCTGGGGTCGATGCCGGCAATGGCGTAAACCACTGGCCGCGCTTGGCTGGCAGTGGTGCTAGTCATTGGGGCATCGCTAACAAGGGTTGACCTAAGGTGGGGGTGGACGGGCTCGCCGTCTGGCTCGGTGCCATGATGCCTGCGCAGTAGGCGGTTCGGCCCGCGCTTACTGCGAGTGCAAAGGCCCGCGCCATGGCCACTGGGTCGCAGGCGCGCGCCACCGCAGAATTGAGCAGTACGGCGTCAAAGCCCATTTCCATTGCGTGTGCCGCGTGGGACGGGGCGCCGAGCCCGGCGTCGATGATCAGGGGCGTGTCGGGCAAGCGGTCGCGCAGGGTGCGCAGGTTGTAGGGGTTCATCAAGCCCAGGCCGGTGCCGATGGGCGCGCCCCAAGGCATCAGCGCCTGGCAGCCCACGTCCAGTAATTTGCGCGCCAATACCAGGTCGTCGGTGGTGTAGGGCAACACCTTAAAACCGCGCTCAATCAAGGTCTGGGCCGCCGCCACCAAGCCAAAGGGGCAGGGTTGCAGATTGTAGTCATCGCCGATGACCTCCAGCTTGATCCACGGCGTATCAAACAATTCGCGCGACATTTCGGCAAGGTTGACGGCTTCGGACGCCGAGGTGCAGCCGGCGGTGTTGGGCAGTAGCTTGCAGCCGCTGTCGCGCAGCAGTTGCCAGAAGCTGTCGCCTTGGGCGTGGGCGGGGTTTTGACGGCGCAGGCTTAAGGTCACCCATTCGGTGCCGGAGGCTGCCAGGCTGTCGAGCATGATTTGCGGCGACGGGTAGAGCGCGCTGCCCAGCAGCAGGCGCGCATTAAATTGCTCGCCATAGAGGGTTAAGTGATCCATGTTCATCCTCCGCTCACCGGCACCACCACGTCGATCTGGTCGCCGTCGTGCAAGTGAAAGTTAGAATATTGGTGGCGGGGCACAAACTGGCCATTGACGGCCACCGCGTATTGGCTTGGCAGCGCGGGCCACTGGGCCAGCACCTCGGCCAGCGGGCTCTGCGCGGGGGCCTGCACCGGCTGATTGTTAATCTGCAGCGACAGCATGGTGGCTGATCTCCTCTTGGCTGGGGGTGAGTGGGGCGCGATGAATGTCCAGTTGGTAGAGCATCGCCTCCACCATGGCCGGTGCCAGCAGATAGCCGTGTCGATAGAGCCCGTTGAGACGCACCAGTCCGGGCATCACTTCTAGCCGTGGTCGATGGTCGGTGAAGGCGGGGCGTAGGTTGACGCGGCTGGCTAAGATGCGGGCCTCGGCGAAGGCGGGGTTAAGCGCGTAGAGCGCGCTGGTCAATTCCCACTGCGAGCGCAGACTGATGGCGGAGCGGTCTTCCGATTCGATTTCAGTGGCTCCCAGCACGTAGCGGTTATGGGGTTTGGGTACCAGATACAGTTTGTAGCGCGGGTGCAGGCAGCGCACTGGCCGGCTGATCTGTACCTCTTTGCATTCAATCTCCATCAGTTCACCGCGCTGCCCGCGCAGGCCCGGTAGCGATCCCTTGGCGCCTACACCGCGACAGTCCAGCGCCCAATCGACGGTGTTCTCACCCACGCGCTGGGGGGCGACATCGACGCTGCTGTTGCCGTAGATGTCCACACCCAGGTGCTTTAATTCGATCAGCAGCTGGGCCATGAGCGCGCGGTTGTCGAGATGGGCCTCGCTCGGCAGCAAGAGTGCGTGGTTAAAGCCCGCCAATTGCGGTTCGAGTTCGCGCAACTGCTCGCCATTGAGGGTTGTGGGCGAGCGCTGGTTATCGCTGAGTGTGTTCAGTTGATGGTGCACGCGCCGATTGAACTCCACCAGCAGGCTGCGATCCTGAGGATGGGCCACCACGATAGAGCCTGTCTGCGCGTAGGCCACCGGTTGGCTGAGTTGCGCCAACCATTGAGGCCAGAGCGCTAAACTGTGCTGCCCGAGTTGATGGATCAGCGGTTCACTGTCGGCCAGCTCGGCCAGGGGTGCGATCATACCCGCCGCGGTGACGGCGGCAGCCTGACTCTGATGCAGGTTGCCCGCCTCAAATAATTGCACCCGGTGCCCAGCCAGGGCCAGCCGCCAGGCACACAGGCGCCCGAGTAAACCGGCACCGGCAATTCCCACGCGCAAACTCACCTCAGGCTTCCTGATACAGGGCGCTGCCCGCCTGGCGAAATTCCCGAGATTTTTCCGCCATGCCGGAGTCGGCCTCCTGCGCGGCGGCGTAATCGCGCACCTCTTGAGTGATTTTCATGGAGCAAAACTTGGGCCCGCACATGGAGCAAAAGTGCGCCAATTTGTGGCCTTCCTTGGGCAGGGTTTCATCGTGATAGGCGCGCGCCGTGTCCGGATCTAGGCTGAGGTTGAACTGGTCCTCCCAGCGAAATTCAAAGCGGGCTTTCGACAACGCGTTGTCGCGCACTTGTGCACCGGGCATACCCTTGGCGAGGTCGCCGGCGTGGGCGGCAATTTTGTAGGCGATGATGCCCTGCTTGACGTCGTCGCGATTGGGCAGACCCAAGTGTTCCTTGGGGGTGACGTAGCACAGCATGGCGCACCCCATCCAACCGATCATGGCCGCGCCAATGCCGGAGGAAAAATGGTCGTAACCGGGGCTGATGTCGGTGATCAGTGGGCCCAAGGTGTAAAACGGCGCGCCGCCACAGTGTTTGAGTTGTTCGGCCATGTTGGCCTGCACCAAGTGCATGGGCACGTGGCCGGGGCCTTCGATCATGGTTTGCACGTCGTGACGCCAGGCAATTTCGGTGAGCTCGCCCAAGGTCCGCAGTTCGGCAAACTGGGCCTCGTCGTTGGCGTCTTGCAGGCAGCCCGGGCGCAGGCCATCACCCAATGAAAAGGACACATCGTAGCGCTTCATGATTTCGCAGATGTCTTCAAAGTGGGTGTACAAAAAGTTTTCTTGGTGGTGCGCCAAACACCACTTCGCCATGATCGAGCCGCCGCGCGAGACAATGCCAGTGAGCCGCTTGGCGGTCATGGGGATGTAGCGCAGCAGCACGCCGGCGTGAATGGTGAAGTAGCTGACGCCCTGTTCGGCTTGTTCGATCAAGGTTTCTTTAAAAATCTCCCAGCTCAAGTCTTCGGCTACGCCACCCACTTTTTCTAAGGCTTGGTAAATGGGCACGGTGCCGATGGGTACCGGCGAATTGCGGATGATCCACTCGCGGGTTTCGTGAATGTGTTGGCCGGTGGATAAATCCATGACGGTGTCGGCGCCCCAGCGGGTGGCCCACACCAATTTTTCCACTTCTTCTTCAATGGAAGAGGTGACCGCAGAGTTGCCAATGTTGGCGTTAATTTTAATGTGAAAGTTGCGGCCAATAATCATCGGTTCCAATTCCGGATGATTAATGTTGGCGGGAATAATGGCGCGCCCCTCGGCCACTTCCTGGCGCACAAATTCCGGCGTTATGTCAGGCCCGATGTTGGCACCATAGTGCTGGCCGGGGTGTTGGTGGTCGTACACGGGGTTGTTTTGTTGTTCGGCGCGCGCCATGTTTTCGCGCAGTGCAATGAATTCCATTTCTGGCGTGATGATGCCTTGGCGCGCGTAGTGCATTTGCGTGACATTGGCATTGGCGCGGGCAATGCGCGGCTGGTGCTGGCCGTTAAACCGAAATTGTTCCAGCGCGATATTCTGGGCCCGTTGACGGCTGTAGGGCGCGCTTGGTTCGCTCAGCGGTTGGGTGTCGGCACGCGCATCGATCCACGCCTGTCGCATTTTCGGCAGGCCTGCGCTGACGTCGATGTGGGCGTTTTCATCGGTGTAGGGGCCGGAGGTGTCGTACACCCGTACCGGTGGGTTGTGTTCGACGCCATCGTCTTTAAGGCGTGTGTCACTGAGTGTAATTTCGCGCACCGGTACGCGCAGATCGGGTCGGCTGCCCTGCAAATAGATTTTTTTTGAGCCAGTCAGTGGACCGGTGGAAATGGCGTGGGGGTGGTTGGTGGTGTTTGGCATTACAGCATCCCTCAGTTAGTGTCTGCGCAGGGCAGGGGTTAACTTTCGGGGCTGCTATCAACCACAACAAACGACGGGTGCGTCGTTTATCACTCGATTCCTACGCAGGTTCTAACCTGATCAGGTGCAGCGGGTTCCGTCTATTGGCCTAAGCCATGGTCTCAGCCCTTGCATTTCGCAGGGCACCCCGACAAGTGTGGGCGCAAGGTTAACCACTTGCGTCGAATCGCGCAAGATTATTGTGCTGAGCGGTGTCAGTCTTTGGTTGATAATTTGCGAGGTGCAGAAATAAAAAACGAGGCGTAAGCCTCGTTTTTTTATGACAACTCAAGCGGGCTAGTGGCGCCCATAAGATGCGATTTAGCGCGGCATAAATTCCAGCGGCAATTCGGTTTTATAGCGGACTTGCTTGATCGAAAAGCTGGACTTGATGTGATCGATACCAGGCATCTGCGTCAATTTGTCGTCTAAGAAACGCTGGTAGGTTTGCAGGTCGGGCACGACCACGCGAATCAGGTAGTCGAAGTCACCGGTCATCAGGTAGCACTCCATGACTTCCTGCCATTCATTGACGGTGTTTTCGAAGGTTTCCAATTCACTTTTGACTTGATGGTTCAGGGTCACCTGAATGAAAACACTGACCGGCAAACCCACTTTGGCGGGTTCCAACAGCGTCACAGCTTGTCGAATGAAGCCTTCATCGCGCAAGTTTTTGACGCGGCGCGAACAGGGTGAGGGCGACAGACAAACTTTGTCGGCGAGTTCAATGTTTGGAATGGTGGCATTACCCTGAAGGATGTCCAGGATTTTGCGGTCGGTTGCATCGGGAGTGTAATTGGCCATAGTGCGACTTTTGATCGTTAGTGTTATGAGAAAGCCCCTGATGTTGATCGCGCTTGGAATTGCCCACTGGTCGCGAGTCAAGGTGTTGCCTGCGCGGAGGGGCTCGGCCATTGTGGGGCCGGCAAGCATCGATCCATGGGTGCCAAGCGGGCAACTTTAGGCGTTTTGGCGAACGAAATAAAGCGTTCTAGCTAAAAATTTAGTACAAAATGTTGAAAAGCGCCTCAGTGGTGCAATAAATGAATTATTAGTCAGATATGGTCGCAGCGGCCAATCCGCCAATTTTGTCAGCTTTTGCCCCCCAGATCGTGTCGTTTCAATGCAATCTCTTAACTTTTTGGTCAAGTTTTTTAATTGCTGGTGACGCACCCTAGCGGGGCAGTGTGCCCGCCCAGCGTTCATTTGGACTTGGGTACTGGTAGTATTTCGAAGCCTGCCACGGCAGGCTTAGGCGTAAATCGCGATGTGCATGAAATGCAAGATGTTATTGGAGTCCTTTTGTTGTGAATAGCACCCCGTCAATGGAATCCGTTGGCTTGATTCTCGCGCGCGATGCGCAATCCATCGCCGAGGCATTGCCTGACGCGTTTGCGGCGTCGCCTGTGGCCATGCCTGACTTGCTGTGCGCCTCTACACCGACCGCAGCAATGGCCCATATTGGCCATGTCGACTTCATGCTTGCCCAGCCGTCGTTGGCGGCCCCCTTGCTCGCCGGTGCGACCCGATTGCGATGGTTGCAGTCCACCTTTGCTGGCGTGGAGCCCCTGATGGCGCCGGATTTGCGGCGCGATTATCAGCTCACGGGCGTCAAGGGAATTTTCGGCCCGCTGATGTGTGAATATGTGTTTGGCAAACTGCTCGAAATCAATCGTCACTTTGCCCACTATCACGCGTCGCAGTCGCAGCGCCAATGGCAACCCCAGCCCTATCGAAGTTTGGCGGGGCAGACGTTGGCGGTGGTTGGGTTGGGGTCAATCGGTCGCGCAATCGCACAGATGGCCAAGCACTTTGGCATGCGAGTTATCGGTGTCAATCGCAGTGGCGACTCGATGCCGGGGCTGGATCAATGCTTTAGTTTAACGCAGGCGCTGGCCGAGGGCGGCTTAGCCGGAGCGGACGCCGTGGTATTGGCGCTGCCATCGACCCCGGCACTGGCGCGTCGGTGCGATGCCGATTTTTTTGCCCAATTAAAATCGGGGGCGGTGGTCATCAATGTTGGGCGGGGCGCCGTCATTGATGAAGCGGCATTATTGCACGCGTTAGAAAGCGGTAAGTTATCCGCCGCTGTGTTGGATGTGTTTGATCAAGAGCCGTTGCCGCCATCGCACCCATTGTGGCAAGCGCCCAATGTGCACATTACGCCACACATTTCTGCCGTCACCTTTGCCCGAGATATCGCACAGGTCTTCGCCGACAATTACCTGCGCTATGTGTCGGGCAAGCCGCTGTTACACGCCGTCGATTTTACGCGCGGCTACTAGTTTGCTCCCGACCTTGCTCGCTATCCATTTGATGGCGTGTAAAGCATGTCGATGTGGTCGATGCCATCCTCGTCATAAATTTCTGATACGGGCGTGAATCCCAGCGACGCATAAAAGTCGAGCAAATAGTGTTGGGCGCCGATTTTTATGGGGTGATTGGGGTAGTGCTGCGCCATGGCTTCGAGCGCTTTGTGCATTAACTTGCGGCCTAGTTTTAATTTGCGGCCTGTACTCGTTGTCATGACCCGGCCAATTGATGCCTCGGGGTAGCTGACGTTTGGTGCCAGCAGGCGCGCATAGGCCAGCAGTGTCTTGTCATTGGTTTTTGGCTCGGTATGTTTATCGTCGACTCGCCACGCGCATAGATGCAGGGCATCGAAATCTTTGCCATCTACATCTTGGTAGGCGCAGGCTTGTTCTACCACAAACACCTCGCTGCGGGCTTGCAGTAACTGGTACAAGGATTGTATCGATAGCTGATCAAAGCGCAGGCATTGCCAGTGAATGTCGGCCATGGAAAATGCTCGTTGTGTTAACAGAATTAAGCCTACCACTCTGCCTATTTAGAGGGCTATGGTGGGCCGTTAAAAGGGCCCAATAAATCGCGCCCATAAAAAAGGCGGCCCAGTGGCCGCCTGTGACATTGCTAACGATGCTAACGATTACAGTTGCCTTACTGGCAGCGGTGGCTCGTCGCTGCCGGCGACACTGAACAGCGCAATATTGCCGCCAGTGGCCGACACATTGTTGGTGTAGGTGCGCTCCGTGGCAAAACGGCGCACGTACAGCGGGCCGCCCGCTTTGGGGCCAGTACCCGACAGGCCTTGACCGCCGAAGGGGTTGACGCCCACCACGGCACCGACCATGTTGCGGTTGATGTAGGTATTGCCGACGCGCGCCTCGCGGAACACTTTTTTGGCCGTAGCTTCGACCCGTGAATGCACACCCAGGGTCAGGCCGTAACCGCTGGCATTGATTTGCGCCAATACCTTATCCAGCTCACCG
Source organism: Simiduia aestuariiviva (assembly GCF_014192475.1). Taxonomy (GTDB): domain Bacteria; phylum Pseudomonadota; class Gammaproteobacteria; order Pseudomonadales; family Cellvibrionaceae; genus Simiduia; species Simiduia aestuariiviva. The sequence continues at coordinate 186,431 of NZ_JACHXZ010000003.1, read as the reverse complement.
GTTTTGTAGCGAATAACGTGCAGCACTGGGCCGAACACTTCCCGCTCCAATTGCGCCAGCTCCTTGAGTTCCACGATGTGTGGACCGAAAAAGGAACCTTCGGTGGGCACTTTTTCTGTTGGGTAGCGATAGAGCACTTTCGCCTCTTGCTCCATGCGCGCCATGTGATCGGTGAGCAGAGTTAAGGCGTCTTGGTCGATTACCGGGCCCATATCGGTATTCAATTCCCACGGATTGCCTAGGCGCAATTCATCGCAGGCACCGGTGAGCAGCTCAAGGGTGCGATCGGCGATATCTTGCTGCAAAAACAGCACGCGCAGCGCTGAGCAGCGTTGGCCGGCGCTTAGAAATGCCGAGGTAACCACGTCATCTACCAGCTGCTCGGGCAGTGCCGATGAGCAGGCGATCATGGCATTCAAACCACCCGTTTCGGCAATGAAGGGCACGATGGGGCCCGGCTTTTGTGCCAGCTGCAAGTTGATTAAGCGCGCGGTTTCCGTCGAGCCGGTAAACGCCACGCCGCCGATGCGCGAATCGCTCAGCAGGTGTTTTCCGATGGCTGCGCCGTCGCCGATGAGCAGGTGGAGTACTTCTTTGGGCACGCCCGCCTGATGCATCAGTGCCACGGTGAAGGCGGCAACCAGTGGTGTTTGTTCAGCGGGCTTGGCAATGACGGCGTTACCGGCCACCAAGGCGGCGGCCACCTGACCCACAAAAATGGCGAGCGGGAAATTCCACGGGCTGATGCACACAAACACACCGCGGCCGTGCAGTGACAGCTCGTTGACTTCGCCGGTGGGGCCGGTGAGTGAACTGGGCACCACGAAGTGCTGGCGCGCGCTGGCGGCATAGTAGTGGCAGAAGTCGATAGCTTCGCGCACTTCGCTGATGCCGTCGTTGAGGGTGCGCCCGGCCTCGCGGCTGAGCAGGCTGATCAACTCGGCGTAGTTGGCCTCGATCAGTTCGCCCATTTTGTTGAGGATCAGCGCGCGGCGCTCGCCGCCTAAATTGTTCCAAGCGGCCTGCGCTTTACAGGCACTGGTAAGGGCGGCGTCGATGGTGTGGGCATCTGCGTCGATCACGTCGCCCACTACGATGCTGGTGTTGGCGGGGCTGACCAGCTTGCGCGCGGTGCCCTCAGCGAACTCACCGTTGATGATGGGCGCCGCTTCGTATTGTTTTTCCACCAACAAGTTGGTCTTTTCGAGCAACCAGTTGCTGTGTTCGATGTGTTCCAGATTAAAACCCGGAGCATTCGGGCGCGGCATTTCGCTTTGCGAAAACAATTGCGCCGGCACCGGAATGGCCGGGTGGCGGTAGGGATTGAAACTGGCCACTTTCAGGGCGATATCCGGCACCAGCCACTCGGCGGGTGTATCGTCGTCCATGAAACGATTCACGAAGGAAGAGTTGGCGCCATTTTCCAATAGGCGGCGCACTAAGTAGGGCAGCAAATCCCGGTGGGCGCCGATGGGGGCATAGAGGCGCACAGACGTGCCGGGGTGGGCCGCTTGCACTTGCTCAAACATCAGTTGACCCATGCCGTGTAAACGCTGGAATTCGAAGGCTTGGCCGGGTTTTACCAGATGCACAATGGTGGCCACTGTGTGGGCATTGTGGGTGGCAAATTGCGGGAAGATGGCGTCGGGTGCATTCAATAAAATGCGTGCGCACACTTGATAGCTCAAGTCGGTGTTGGCCTTGCGGGTGTACACGGGGTAGTCGCTCAGACCCAATTCTTGTGCGTGCTTGATCTCGGTGTCCCAATAGGCACCTTTCACCAGCCGCACCATAAAGCTGCGATGGGTTTCGCGGGCCAGCTCAATCAACCAATGGGCGACGTGGGGTGCGCGCTTTTGGTAGGCCTGCAATACGAAGCCCAAACCATCCCAGGTGGCCAGTTCTGGGTCCCGTGCGAGGGCCGCAAAAATGTCCAATGACAGGTCTAAGCGCTCGGCTTCTTCCGCGTCTATGTTGAAGCCCATATTGGCGTTCTTGGCTTGCAGGGCGAGACTTTTGACCCGTGGCAGCAGCTCGTTAAACACGCGATCGCTCTGCGAGTATTGATAGCGGGCGTGCAGGGCTGAAATCTTGATGGAGATGCCGTCAGCATCGATCGAGTTGTTGGCTTTGTTGTGTTTTGCAATGGCGGTGATGGCTTTTTGGTAGTCGGCGAAATAGCGATCGGCATCCTGTTGGGTGCGCGCACCTTCACCGAGCATATCGAAGGAGAAGCGCGTGGCCGCCGCTTGGCTGGCGCCGCGGTTCATGCCCTCTTTGATTGAGCGGCCCAGTACGTACTGGCTGCCCATAATTTTCATGGCCTGTAACATGGCCGTGCGAATCACGGGTTCGCCCATGCGGCCCACTAAGTCTTTAAACCAGTGAGTCGTTTGACCGGTGATTTCATTGCCCAAGCGGATGACTTTACCGGTGAGCATCAAGCCCCAGGTAGAGGCGTTGACAAACAGGGAGTCGGATTGGCCCTTGTGGTCTTTCCAGCTACCGCTGGCCACCTTTTCGGCAATGAGTTTGTCGGCGGTTTCACCGTCGGGAATGCGCAGTAGCGCTTCGGCCAAACACATCAGCGCGATGCCTTCTCGATTGGACAGACCAAACTCCTCTAGAAATGCATCCAGTGTGCCGCGCTTGCTGCGCTGATTTCTCGATTGCAACACTAGCTCACGTCCAAAGCTCAAAATGCCCTCGCGGGTTTGAGCGGGCAGATCGGCTTGAGCAAGCAATTCCCGCACGCACTGATCTTCGTCGGCGTAGGTGTACAGGCGCGCTTTATCGCGCAGCGCTTCTAGGGTGTGATTCATCGTTGTGGTTCCAATAAAAAGCGGTCAATTTGACCAATAGTTGAGATAGCATATGTCCCGCATTATCGGGACACATTAAGAGTATTAGTCTCCATTTTTTGCCTATTTCCGATATATAATGCTGTAAAATAATCGATTTAAAGAGATAAACACTATGGCTAATAAGCCCGAAAAGCACGATATTGACCGCACGGATCGGAAAATACTGGCACTGCTGCAAACCGACGGCCGAATGTCCAATGTAGAACTGGCTCGGCAGGTGAATTTAAGCCCCACGCCGTGCCTGGAGCGGGTGCGGCGCCTTGAGCGCGACGGCTATATCCGCAACTACGTGGCGCTGCTGGATGCGGAGCGGCTTAACATGTCGCTGGTTGCCTATATTCAGGTCACCTTGCAGAACACGGCGACAGAACATTTAGATCGCTTTAACAAGGAGGCTGCCAGACTGCCGGAGGTTCAAGAGTGTCACATGGTGGCCGGTGGTTTTGACTATATGCTGAAAATTCGCGTATCGGGCATGAACCACTACCGAAAATTTTTAGGGGAAAAGTTTTCCAACTTGCCGGGCGTGCGGGAAACCCACACCTATGTGGTGATTCAGGAAGTTAAGTCTGAAACAGCAATTCCTGTCCCAAAGTCGTAATCAATTAGCGATTGTTTGCGTCATATTAGTATTTTTTGAAGTAATAGGTCGGATATTGCCCTTCAGCTAGGCTATTGTATCGGCCTTATTATCGCGGAGATTGCCATGCATTTTGCGTTGACCGAAGAACAACAGATGATCGCCGATACGGCGCGCGCTTTTGCCACCAGTGAATTAGCACCGGTAGCGGCGGAGCTAGAGGGCCCCAACGGGCGCCGGCTGCTGCTGGGCCACCTGAAGAAGTTGGCTGAGCTGGGTTTCATGGGGCTCAATATCGACGCGCAATACGGCGGTACTGAGGCCGGTGTTACGGCGTTTAGTCTGGCCATTACCGAACTCGCCAAGGCCTGCGCGTCTACCGCTGTCACCGTGTCGGTATCGAATATGGTGGCCGAAGTGATTCAGGCAGTGGGTAGCGATGCACAAAAGCAGCATTATCTGCCCAAATTGTGCAGCGGCGAATTTGCCGCCGGTGGTTTTTGTCTCACCGAGAGTAATGCTGGCTCTGACCCTGCGGGCATGAAAACCCGTGCCGTGAAAGACGGCGATCACTACGTCTTATCGGGTTCGAAGATTTACATCACCAGCGCTGAGTATGCGGGCGTGTTCGTGGTGTGGGCGGTGACCGACAGCAGTGCAAAAAAAGGCAAGGGCATCAGCTGCTTTTTGGTGGACGCAAACACCCCCGGGCTGACCATTGGTAAGGCAGAAGAGAAAATGGGCCAAAAGGCCTCCGCCACTAATGAAGTGCACTTTAATGAGTGTCGAATTCCCGCCAGCCAAATGTTGGGCACAGAAAATGACGGGTTTCGTATCGCCGTGGCTGAGTTGGCCGGCGGGCGTATCGGTATCGGCTCCTTGGCGTTGGGGATCGGTCAGGCGGCCATGGATTACGCGGCGCGCTACATTGCCGAGCGCGAACAGTTCAATCAACCCCTGATTAATTTTCAGGGCCTGCAGTGGATGATGGCCGATCGCGCCACCGAACTGGAGGCGGCGCGCTTGCTGTTAATGCAGGCCGCGTGGCTGAAAGAAAATCAACAACCGTTCGCCAAGGCGGCGTCTATGGCAAAATTATTTGCCAGTGAAAAGGCAAATGATGCCTGCTACACGGCGCTGCAATTGTTGGGCGGTGCGGGCTATATCAAAGAGTATCCACTCGAGCGCATGGCGCGCGATGTGCGCATCACCACCATTTATGAGGGCACCAGCGAGATTCAGCGCATCGTCATCGCGCGCGAACTGCTCAAAGAGCTGGCCCAAGGCTAATCAAAAGGGGACGAAATAATGGAAATGACAAATCGTATCGCACTGGTGACGGGCGGCGGCTCGGGCCTGGGCCGCGCCACCTGTGAACAATTGGTTGCCGCGGGCGCTAAAGTATTTATTTTTGATATGAACGAAGCCGCGGCGGCAGAAACTGTGGCGATGCTGGGCACGGATAACGCTGCCAGTGCGGCGGTAAATGTGTCCGACGAGGCCTCGGTGGCGGCGGGCTTCGCCGCGTTAGAGCAACGCTTTGGCGAGCTACATTTGTGTGTCAATTGCGCGGGCATCGCCACTGCCGGGAAAATTCTCGATCGCGACAATAACCCATTGCCCTTGTCTGACTTTGCCAAAACCATCAACGTTAACTTGGTGGGCAGCTTTAATGTGGCGCGCATGGCCGCGGCGTTGATGGCGAAAAATGCACCCATGGGTGAGGCGGGCGAGCGCGGCTTGATCGTCAACACGGCGTCTGTGGCGGCCTTTGAGGGGCAGTTGGGCCAGTGCGCCTACTCGGCGAGCAAGGGCGGCATCGTGGGCATGACCCTGCCCATGGCACGGGATCTAGCGAAGTTGGGCATTCGTGTAAACGCCATCGCGCCCGGCATTATGGGTACGCCCATGTTGTTGGCAATGCCTGAAAATGTGCAGGAAGGGTTGGTGGCCAACATTCAATTTCCAAAGCGCATGGGGCTGCCAAAAGAGTACGGTGATTTGGTGGTGCACTTGGCCAGCAATAGCTATATCAACGGCGAAACCATTCGCCTCGACGGCGGCATACGCATGCAACCGCGATAGCAAAGCGCCAGAAACAAAAAAGCCGCTCAACGAGCGGCTTTTTTGTGGGCTGCAAATTATTGCCGAATGGGTTGGGCGGTTGAGCCACGCTGACTTTCCAACACAATCATCGCCTTGTGGGCGGGAATGGGCTTGCTGAACAAGTAGCCTTGGGCCAGGTCGCAGTGGTTGGCTTGCAAAAATGCCAATTGTTCTTGGGTTTCAACGCCTTCTGCCACCACTTGGAAGCCCAGCTGCCGCGCCAAAAAGATAATCACCGCAGAGATGTGCATGTCGCTTTCGTCGAAGGGAATATCCTTGATGAATTCCCGATCGATTTTTAGTGTATCCACGGGCAGATTTTTCAAATAGCTGAGCGACGAATAGCCAGTGCCAAAATCGTCGATAGCAATGCTGACCCCGAGCGCTTTCACTTTTTCAATGGTGCGCAGCGCCAACGTGATGTTATCCATCAATAGCGTTTCGGTAATTTCCAGTTCCAGCTGGCCGGGGCGTATGCCGTAGCGGTTGATGGTTTGCTGTAAGAACGGCAGAAAGTGGCTGCTGGAAAAATGGTCGCTGGCCACGTTCACCGACACTTTGATGTCGGGGTAGAGGTTTTGCCAGGTTTTAAGTTGGCGACAGCTCGCCTCCAACATCCAGTTGTCCAGCTCGGTTTGCAGCCCGAGGTCGGCCATCATGGGCACGAATTCGGCTGGATTCAATATGCCGCGATCTGGGTGATCCCATCGGCACAGCGCCTCGAAGCCACGAATGGTGCTGGACATGTCCACTTTTGATTGCAGATACAACCTGAACTCTTTTTGCTCCAGTGCGCGGTGAATTTCGGCTTCCAAGGAAACCTGGCTACGCGATATGGATTTAAATTCCGGTGAAAATTCTAGATAACTGTTGCCGCCTTTTTGCTTGGCGCGATACATGGCGATTTCGGCGTTGCGTAGCAACTCAACAGCGGCGGTGCCGTGCTCAAGTCCAGTCAGACCCATGCTGGCGGTAATGATCAACTTTTGCTGTTTGATGATCATTGGCTGACGGATCATCTCATTGATTTTATTGATGCGGATTTTCAGGTCGGCTGGATTCTGGCAGGTAATCAATACGCCAAACACATTGCCCGCTAGGCGCGCGCAAAAATCTTTGCCGCCAACTGCGGCGCGGATGCGGTCGGCCACTTTAGACAACAGAAGGTCGCCGCTTTGGTGCCCCAAAGAGTCGTTGATGCGTTGAAACTTATCAACGTCGATAACCACCACGGTGGACTTATACACATTGGCGCCGTTTTCGAGCAGCTGTTCGATTTCGTAGATAAATAAATTGCGGTTGGGCAGATTGGTGAGCGGATCGTAGAGCGCGAGGCGCTCCATTTCGCGATTGCGATGATCGGCGGAGCGCGCCGAGGCTTCGAGCTGAAATGTGAGCTCAGAGGCCACATCCGCAAGTAAATCTAATTCATCGCGCGAGCGCTTTGGCTTTTTGGGCAGTCGTTGGCGCGCCACTTCATACTGCTGTTCGGCCAGTAAATGCAGCGTTTTGGTGTGGCTGCGCAAGCGGAACAATTGTTGGCGGCTGATCAGCCAATTCAGGCATAGCAGAGCGATAAGCGCACACGTGGCGATGATGGTCTGCAATTTTAACAGTTCAAGCCGCTGCATTAAGTTGGCGAGTTCATCGCTGATCACCAACCAATGTAAATTTCGCGCACCGCTAATAGGCAATAGTTTGTAGTGGTAGCGCGGTAAATTCCAATTCGTCAGGGTTTCTTTAAGGGTGGCGCGCAAGTCAGTGGCGGCATCGGCGTCTCGAAAGTGTCCGCCATGGCTGAGCACCCAACTGTGTTGCCAGCGGTCTTGAGCGTCTGTCTGGACCATCAATACATGCAAGTTGGGCTGGTTATTAAAATGGTCGACTAAGTTGATCAGTGGTACTTCGCCTACGAGCAGGCGCGTGGGTTGTCCGGCCAGTCTAAAGGGCAGGCCCACATACTGGGCACAGCGTTGTTCACAGGCCAGCAGTGCATCGGCAGAGTCGCTGCGATAGAGGGTGTTGATCCATTCCGCGTCGACCAACGAGGGCCACTTTGGCTCATGGTTCAGTAGCGGTTGACCGTTGCGTTCAAAAATTTGCAGGTTGCTGAATTGACCGGCCGCGTGTAACAAGCTCCAATCATGGGTCAATCGGTAAGCAATGTCTTTGTTGGGTTCAGACGGCAGGTGCTGGGCCCACTCCTGGAGCAAATGTACGCGCGCGCGAAAGCCTTGATCCAAGGTGCGATTGAGCTGCTGGGCAAGGTTCAATTTGCTCTGGGTGAGTTCAGCTTCTGTCAGTTTGTTTTGCTCCTGCCAATGAAAATAGAGGAGCACAAACATCGATAGCACCACGAGGGCACCTAATAACAGTTGCGCTTTGATCGCCAGGCTAAATAGCCGGGTTTTGGACATACATCACCCTTTTTAAGAATGGGCACGAGTATACAGGAAGGGGCTTAATTCAAAAGAGGGGGCTATTCACAAACTGTTAAGTGGGTTCTGCGCGAAAGCGCCACCAGAGCCACAATGCGGCCATAAAAAACAATACGCTGGCACACCAGATAACCCAGCGCCCGCCCAGCAACGCCAGCGCTGCGCCCACCAGCGCCATAATGACGTTGGCCAAGCAGAAGTTTGTGGTCAGCAATCCCATGATGCGCCCCTGACCGTAATGTCCGTAATTTGCCGACATAAAGGCGGGAAAAATTCCGTTTTCCAGGGCGATAGTTGCGCCCATCAGGGTAAAGACCAGCAGGCAGGCCCACGTATTTAACCAGGGCAGCAGTCCTGTGAGCAGCCCCAGCATCACTACGCAGCCGAGAATCATTTGGCGCTCACTGGCTAAGCGACTCAAGCGCGCCACAAAGAATGCACTGGTGATGATCATGGTGAGCGACAGGCTCACCGACAGCCAAGCAATTTCTTGGGGGCCATGACCAAAGGCCTCTACCAGCCAGAGCGGGAAATATTCGTAAAAGGTGTTCAAGGCCAGTGAAAATAACAGGTGGAAAACAATGAGCGGGCGAATGCTGACATCTTTTAATAAGCCAATGGAATTGCTTTGACGCAAGGCGCGCCAAAATCCACTCGGCGCGGGGGTGTTGGTATCGGGGCTTATGCCCACTGCGACAACCACCAGACACAGCACCACCGTGGCCGCCGCTGCGATAAAGCTGACCTCCACACCGTACAACATGAGGTAACCACCGGTAATGGGCCCCACTAGCCAGCCTGCATAGGTGGCGGCGAACACCAGTGACAGGGCGCGTTTGCGGTCTATGGCGGGGTGTAGGTCCACGGCAATGGCGCGGGCAATGGCGATGTTGCCCTCGCACAAACCGGTGAGCAGGCGCATGGCGGCGAACCACAGATAGGATTCTTCGAGCAGCGCCCACACGGTGCCACCGTAACTCAAGGCGGCAATGAAAAGTGTGATGTTTAATACCCGCTTGCGCCCGTAAATATCTGACAGGGCGCCAATGATAGAGCTGCCAATAAGCAGGCCCAATGGGTAGAGCGCCAAGACAATACCCAGCAGTAGTTTCGGGTGCAGGCCGCCAAATTGGGTGAGGCCGGGGCTGCTTGCGGGATCGAGAAAGTAGGGTGCCAGAATTGGATAGGGCAGGGCGATACCCACTGTGCCAATAAAGGATACCAGCATGACGGCGAGGAGCGCCGCTCTAGGCGATGAAATAGGGGTCATGGCAATCCGTCGTACAGCGATTGGTCCTGGTCCAAGAGATCCAGTGCAGCCTTAAAAAAAATAAGCCCGGCGAAAGCCGGGCCTGCAGTGTGCGATAAATTGCCGTGAAATGCGATATCTAGACGCTGCCTATTGGATGACAGCGCGCCCATCGCGCTTGTAAATCCGACCGTCTTTCATCACGAAATCCACCTGCTGTAGCAGGCGAATATCCGCGAGTGGATCGCCTTTGACGGCGATGATATCGGCCCACATGCCAGCACTAATGGCGCCAGTTTGAGACTCAATACCGAGCAACTTAGCCGCCGATACCGTGGCTGACTGAATGGCGGCCATGGGTGGCATGCCGGCCTCTACCATAAACTCAAATTCTCTGGCGTTGTCACCGTGGGGGAAAACACCGGCATCTGTGCCGAACGCGATGTTGACGCCGCTTTTGTAGGCGCGCGCAAAAGTGCCTTGAATCAAGGGCCCAATGGCGGCGGCTTTAGGTGCCACTAGCGCGGGAAAGTAACCGTCGATGGCCGCTTTTTCCGCCACAAATTTGCCTGCGCTGATGGTGGGCACAAACCAAGTGTCATGCTTTTTCATCAACTTGAAGGTTTCCTTATCCATATAAGTGCCGTGCTCAATGGAGTCGACGCCGGCGCGTATCGCCCGTTGCATGCCTTCTACCCCGTGCGCGTGTACGGCCACAGTCATACCGTAGTCCTTCGCCGTTTTTACGATAGCCTCAATTTCATCTGCGAAAAATTGTGGGTTCTGGCCATTTTTAGCCATGCTCAATACGCCACCCGTGGCGGTGATTTTGATGAGATCTGAACCTTCTTTGTAGCGTTGGCGCACCGCTTCTCGGGCATCGGCAATGCCATTGATAACCCCTTCTTTAGGACCCGGGTGCCCCATCAAGTGCTGGCTGTGACCATTGGTGGGATCGGCGTGACCGCCAGTGGTGGCAATAGATTTACCGGCGGTGTAAACGCGCGGGCCGGGCAACAGTCCCTGATTCACGGCATTGCGCAATGACACGGTCACTAAAAAGTTGTCACCCAGATTGCGCACGGTGGTAAAGCCTGCCAACAAGGTTTTATGGGCATAGCCCACTGAGCGGTAGGCGTAGTCGGCAGCATTGAGTTGGAATCCCTCGGAGTAAGCCTTGGGATTCATTTCATGGTCGAGATGGGTGTGCATATCCATCAGGCCTGGCATCACGGTGTGTTCAGACAAATCGATGACCTCATCGCCTGCCTCTGGTGCCTCGAAGCCCGCGGTAATACCGGCAATTTCGCCATCGTGGATGCGCACGGTCTGCTGCTTGAGCACTTTGCCCTGCAGGGTGTCGATCAATTGCCCGGCGTGAATCAATGTGTCGGCCAGAGCGGCACTGGTGGCTGCCATATAGAGCAGTGCAGCGGTTATGGTCGTTTTCAACATGGGTGAGTCCTGTGTTGTCGAGTGATGTTATTGTTCGGGGTCGGCCAGCAGCTTATCTAGTGTTTTGACGAGTACCCGTGGCCCTGCCTCAACGCGCAGCGGCTATTGTGCATTTTTTGTTCGATGCGCGCATTGTGGAAAAAACCATGTTTTATGGCTGGTTGGTCATTATAATAGCCCGCTGAATTTGTGCTCTGTTGTTAGGGCTGCTGTATTCACTGCCAACTATGCTCACTGCTATTTAGGCTAGACAGGAAAAACGCCATGATCATTAAACCCAAGGTACGCGGATTTATTTGTACCAATGCTCACCCACAAGGTTGCGCCGCTCACGTGCGCGAACAGATTGACTTTATTAAAGCGAAGGGTCCCATTGCTGGCGGACCTAAAAACGTATTGGTCATCGGCTGTTCTACCGGTTACGGCTTGGCATCACGCATTACTGCGGCTTTTGGCAGCCAGGCAAAAACCGTTGGTGTGGCCTTTGAAAAAGCGCCAACCGATCGCAAAACTGGCTCTGCGGGCTACTACAATACCGCAGCATTTCACGCCGCCGCCGAGGCCGAAGGCCTGTTTGCGGCCAGCGTGAATGGCGATGCCTTCAGCGATGAAATCAAAGATAAAACCTTGGCTTTGGTGAAACAGCACCTCGGTAAGGTGGACTTGGTGGTTTACTCCTTGGCCTCGCCACGTCGCACAGACCCCAAGACCGGCATCATGCATTCCTCCGTATTGAAGCCCATTGGTGAAGGTTATACCGCCAAGAATCTCAATACCGATACCTTGAAAATTTCTGACATTACCGTTGAACCGGCGAATGAAGAAGAGATTGCCAACACCGTTAAGGTTATGGGTGGCGAAGACTGGGAACTCTGGATCGATGCCCTGCAGCAGGCGGATCTGCTGGCCGATAATTGCCGCACTGTGGCCTACACCTATCTGGGTGAAAAACTTACCTGGCCCATCTACGGTCACGCCACTATCGGCAAGGCCAAAGAAGATCTGGACCGCGCCTCGCGCGCAATCAATGAGCGCTTGGCAGCTAAGCAGGGCCAAGCCAATGTCTCGGTGTTGAAAGCACTGGTAACGCAATCTTCTTCGGCTATTCCGATTATGCCGCTGTACATTTCATTGGTGTACAAGGTCATGAAGGAAGAGGGGACCCACGAGGGTTGCATAGAGCAGCTGTATCGCTTGTTCACGGAGGGCTTGTATACCGACCAGCCGCGCCTGGATGACAGCAATCGGTTGCGCATGGACAATCTCGAGTTAACGCCCGAAACACAGGCGAAAATTGAAGCGCTCTGGCCCCAGGTCACTGAAGAAAACTTGTTCGATATTACCGACTACAAGGGCTATAACGACGACTTCCTCAAGCTGTTTGGGTTTGGGTTGAAGGGCGTAGACTATGACGCTGAAACCGACCCCATGGTGCCAGCGCCCTTCGTGGACTAACGGCGTTCGGTGATGCACCGATTGTTAGCAGACAAGGCGGCCCTGGGTCGCCTTTTTTGTGGGTCTATTTTTACTTTAGAAGCTGCCCATCAGCGCGTAAACTGGGCCCCTGTTAAAAAGGAATTAACGAGTCCATGGCCGCTTTGCCGCAACAGCTTATTGAATTTCCACTCTCCCATGACACGGCGGTGTCCGTGGCCCCCGGTGTGCGCCGCCTCGTATGCAATAACCCCGGCATGATGACAGGGCCCGGCACCAATACTTACATAGTCGGTGAGCGCCGCTTGGCGGTTATTGATCCCGGCCCATTAGACGAACACCATCTGGCGCGCCTGTGTGCGCTTGGCGATATCGGCTGGGTCTTAGTGACGCACACGCACCGTGATCACTCACCGGCGGCCCGCGTGCTGGCGGCACGCACCGGCGCTCGGTTGCTCGGCGCTATCGGCCCGCAGGACGGTCACCAAGATGACAGCATGTGCCCCGACGTGGCGCTTACTGATGGCCACCAACTCGCGACCGATGAGTTCACACTGACGGCGATCCATACGCCGGGCCACGTGGGCAACCACTTTTGTTTTTTACACGAAAATTCCCGTGTGTTGTTTACCGGTGATCACGTCATGCAAGGCTCTACGGTGGTGATCATCCCACCCAGCGGCGATATGCAAGCCTATATTCGCAGCGTTGAACAGTTGGCGCGTCTGCCCTTGCAGGCGTTGGCACCGGGCCATGGTCATTTATTGGGTGACGTACCCGCCTACCTCAGTGAGTTGGTTAAACACCGACTCGGGCGGGAAGAAAAGGTTTGGCAGGCGTTGCTGCGTCAGCGCGAACCGCAAACCATGGCCGCCTTGACTGCATTGGCCTATGACGATGTGGACGCGTCGCTGCACACGTGGGCCATCTATTCGCTGTGGGCACATTTGGTCAAGCTTGAAAAAGAGGGGCGGGCACAACAGTGCCTGCCAAGGCCAGAATCGCTGTCGTCGTGGCAGTGGATTGCATGCAAATGATAAATAAAAATTTCCGGCACAGGAGTGTATAAGCCGTGACTATGCGCTACAAAACATTGGGTCGCTCCGATTTATCGGTCAGTCATATTTGCCTGGGCACTATGACCTATGGCGAACAAAACTCTCAAGACGATGCCTTCGCTCAAATGGATTACGCCGTGAGTCGAGGCATAAATTTTTTTGATACGGCTGAACTCTATCCCGTGCCACCTAAGGCCGATACGCAGGGCAGCACGGAAACCATCGTGGGTCATTGGCTGGCGGCCACTGGCAAGCGCAAAGACATAGTGCTCGCCACTAAAGTGGCGGGTCGCGGTGATGCCAATTCCGGTGTGGGCCATATTCGACAGGGGCCACGCCTGTCTGGCGATCACATCCGTCGGGCCGTGGAAGATTCACTGGAACGCTTGCAGACCGACTACATCGATCTCTATCAGGTACATTGGCCGGAGCGGCGCACAAATTTTTTTGGCCAGCTGGGCTACCAGCATCGCGAAGATGACGGGGTAGCCATTGAAGACACTTTGACGGCACTGCAAGAATTGGTCGACTGGGGCATGGTGCGCCATATTGGTATTTCCAATGAAACCCCGTGGGGCGTCATGGAATATTTGCGTTTGGCGCGCGAGCACGACCTGCCGCGCATCGCGTCCATTCAGAACCCCTACAATTTGCTCAATCGCAGTTTTGAAGTGGGCTTGGCCGAAATGGCCCTGCGCGAACAGGTGGACTTATTGGCCTATTCTCCACTCGCCTTTGGGATGCTTACCGGCAAGTATTTGCGGGGCGCTAAGCCCGCCGGTGCCAGACTGACACTGTTTGATCGCTTTGTGCGCTACGACAATGCCGAGGCCCGCGCGGCAACTGAAGCCTACGCGAACCTCGCCCAGCAACATGGGATGAGTTTGACGCAAATGGCCTTGGCGTTCGTCAACCAACAGGTGTTTTTGGGTAGTAATATCATTGGGGCCACCAGCCTCGAACAATTGAAAGAAAACATTGATAGTGCTGACATAACCTTGAGCGAAGTATTGCTGGCGGAGATTGAGGCCATTCATAAACGCTATACTGTGCCGGCGCCCTAACCATTTATTTGGCGCTTTTGACCCCAATAAGGAAGATTAACTCATGCAAAATATAACGCGCACACTGCACCTGATGTTCTCGGTAATGTGCTTAGCCGGCCTTTCGACGCTGGCAATGGCCGATCAAAAAGCCAGTAAAAGTGCCACGAATAAAGCGGGAATCTACTTAGGTATCAAAGGTATCTACACCGATCTCGCGCCCGAGGCCACCGAAAATGCGGGTGGTTTGGGAGTCTTAATGGCCGAGCATTACGCCAATGGTTTGGGCGTTGAAGTCGAGCTCAACCGGAGTCAAGCGGATGTTAATTTGCTCGACCTCAACACCGATTACACCTTGGATACAGCCGGCCTTTATGGCGTCTATCGCTCGCCCGGCGCGCTTTATGTGAAGGTGCGGGGCGGTCTATTGTGGAAGCGAATCAGCGTGGGCAATGATTCAACCAATAAAACGGGCTTCGGCGGCGGCATTGGCGGCGGGTATGATTTTGGCACGCTGTTACTTGAGGCCGAATACACTTATGTCGACAAAGATATCACGCAAATCGGTGTGTCATTGATCGGTAAGTTTTAAGGGCTCGCCGTGGAAACATCCCGCTTGACGGTCTACGGTGATCGCCGTTCCGGCAATTGCTATAAAGTGCAGTTGGTACTTGCGTTGCTTGCCAAAGAACACGAGTGGGTTGATATCGATATATTGGCGGGTGACACAAAAACCCCTGACTTTTTGCAAAAAAATCCCAACGGAAAGATTCCGCTTTTGGCGTTGCCAGCGGGTCAATTTTTGTGGGAGTCCAACGCCATCATTAATTTTTTGGCAGCGGGTACGCCCCTGTTGCCGACCGATGCGTTTGCCCTTGCCAAAGTTCAGCAGTGGCAGTTTTTTGAGCAATATAGCCACGAGCCGTTTATTGCCGTTGCGCGATTTATTAATAAATATTTGGGGCTACCTGAGTCGCGCCGCGCGGAATATGAGGCCAAACAGGTCGGTGGCTACAAGGCATTGGAGGTCATGGAGCAGCAGTTATCCCGCACGCCTTTCTTGGTGGGAGGCCAGTGCACCACGGCGGATATTGCACTTTACGGCTATACCCCGGTGGCCCATGAAGGCGGCTTTGAGCTCACCTCCTTTCCCGCAATTCAGCGCTGGATTAGCCGCGTGGCGAGTTTGCCCGGATTTGTTCCGATGGATTGATGCAATAACAGGCCAGTGAAGGATTATTTTTCATTGGCTTCTTTTTTCCCCATGGTCTGCTCGGCCAGTGCATAGCCCCGTTCAATGAGTTCTTTTGCCCGATCAAAATCCATAGTGCCACAGGCATTGCGCGGCAGCGTTATGGTGATATCCGGTGGATAGGCGGCCAGCATTTGCCGCGCGATACTGGCCTGCATGGCGTCAAATGCCTGATCGGCGATATCGTGGGCACTTCGACGATCATCGTTGGGGTTGTCGCCCGGTAGCCAATTGTCGGTAATGTGATCAATAAATTGCTGAATTTTGGGGTGTAGAAGGTTGGACTCCTGCTCTTGTTTGGCAGGTTTTTTTGGCTGACTCGGCTCTGGTTCACCGCCTAGGTTGACCGCCAATGTTATGTCCGAATGATCCCCAAAGGTGGGTGCAATGGGCACTGGATTGAGCACGCCGCCGTCCACAAGGGTTTTGCCATTTAAGGTATAGGGGGTAAAAAATAACGGCAGTGAAATGGATGCGCGAATGGCGTCGAATAAGGGGCCACTTTGAATCCAAACCTCCTTTTCAGTTTTCAAATTTGCCGCCACTGCCGTGAATTTAATCGCCAGATTTTCAATGTCGTGATTGCCCACTTTTTCAATCAGTGCGTTAATAATTTTGTCGCCTTTGAGCAGACCACTGCGTTGCCAGGAAAAATCCATGAGCCGTACAATATCCATGCGATTGAGGGCGGTAATCCACTTCTCAAAGTCCGGCAATTTTCCGCAGGCATAAACGCCACCTATCAACGCGCCAATACTGGCGCCACTAACGGACACAATCTTGTAATTATTTTCCTCCAGCCATTTAATCACCCCAATGTGCGCCATGCCGCGTGCACCGCCGCTACCCAATACCAGTGAAACGGACTTTTTTTGCTTGTCAGTCATGGGTTTTATTCACCTTGGCTTCATGAGATGTCGTTGCGCCCGCTAGCGCAGCCTCAAGTTTGTGGGCGCGCTCGCCGGGTGTGGCTGCGCGGTGTGCAAATAAATTATAGGCAGCGGGCACAATAAACAAGGTAAACAATGTGGCTGCCAACACACCATAAAACAGTGTGACTCCGATCATAGTGCGCGTTTCTGCTCCCGCGCCAAATGACAGTATAAGGGGTACTGCGCCAGCCATCGTTGTAATGCTGGTCATTATAATGGGTCGCAAACGAATCGCCGCAGCCTCGCGAATCGCGCCGCCAATGTCACGACCGGCGGTGCGCAGTTGGTTGGCGAACTCGACAATTAGAATGCCGTTTTTGGCGGCCAAACCGATGAGCATTAGCAGTGCGATTTGACTGTAAATGTTGAGAGAGTTGCCTGTGGACCAGAGCCCAAACAGGCCGCCCGCCATGGCCAGAGGTACGGTCAACATGATGATCATGGGGTGGATAAAACTTTCAAATTGAGCCGCCAATACCAAGAACACAACCACCAAGCCCAAGGCGAAAATAAAGGCGATGGACTGTCCGCTGGATTTATAGTCGAGTGAATCCCCTTTGTAATCGATCTGCGCGTACTCCGGCAGTTGGTCGGCTACCAATTGATCCAGAAACGCGAGTGCTTCACCCAGCGAGATGCCGTTTACATTGGCTTCGAGGGTGATGGCGCGGATGCGGTTATAGCGATTCAACGTGCCGGCGTCCGCAAAGGCTTCGAGGCTCACGAGGTTGGCCAGCGGAATCAACTGTTGGCTGCGCTGGGAGCGCACATAAATATTTTGCAAATCCGTGGGGCTGCGTTTATCGGCGCGCTCGCCTTCAATGATGACATCGTATTCTTCGCCATCGTCAATAAACGTGGTAACGCGGCGTGACCCCAAAAGGCTTTCGAGCGTCGTGCCGATGGCGTTGACCGTGACGCCCAGCTCCGCGGCTCGATCGTAGTTGATGATCACCTTGTATTGGGGTTTTGTCTCTTTGTAGTCCCAATCAATGTCCGTCAGGCCGGGGTTGTGTTCGGCCAAATGGGTGTTAATTTGATCGCGCCAAGCCGCCAATTCCTCGTAGGTGGCGCCGCCCAGCACAAACTGTATGGGCTTACTGGTGCCGCCGCGTATGCCTTGGCGCATGATAGGAAAAGCGCGCACGCCGGGTAAATCACCGAGCTTCGCGCGCAGCTCTGCCATAATATCCCAGGCTGAGCGGCGCTCGCTCCAATCGCTGAGCGAAAGAATGACCACGCCGCCGGAGAAGTCCGTGAGGTTGCCAAAGCTTCGCGGCGCGCGCACCAATACCCGCTGTGCCTCACCGGATTCGATGAGAAATTGTAGGCGCTGTTCAATTTCGTTCATGTAGTCCACCGTGTGCGCGTAACTGGCGCCCTCGGGCCCGCTGACGATGACAAAAAATGAACCGCGATCTTCTTTTGGAACATATTCATTGGGGATCTGTTGGTGCAACCAGCCGGCGAAGATGAGGAGCAATAGGGCTGCTAACCCCGCGATCCAGGGTTTGCGCAGGCTGACATCCAGCAGCTTTTGATAGCGCTGTTGCAGGCGGGTAAACACGCTATCCATGGCGTGCACTAGGGGCGATGGCGTGGAGTTTTTCTTTAACAGCTGCGCGGCCATGACCGGCGATAATGTCAACGCAACAAAGCTGGAAAAAATCACCGCCGCCGACAGGGTCAGGGCAAACTCGGTAAACAGTTGACCTAAATCACCTTCTAAAAAGGTAATGGGAATGAACACCGCCACCAGCAACAGGGTGGTGGCGATAACGGCAAAGCCCACCTGACGGGTGCCTTTAAAGGCGGCCAACAAGGGGTGTTCGTGTTTTTCCTCGATGCGCCGATGAATATTTTCCAGGACCACAATGGAGTCGTCTACCACCAAGCCGATGGCCAACACCAATGCCAAGAGCGTGAGTAGATTGATGGTGAAGCCCAAGGCAAACAAAATGATAGCGGTGGCAATCAGTGATACGGGTACCGTAATGGCCGGTATCAACATTGCGCGCAGGCTGCCTAAAAACAAATAGATAACCAACACTACCAACCCGATGGCGATGAACAGGGTCTTGTACACTTCGTTAATCGACGCCTCAATAAATACTGAAGAATCGTAACTGGGTTTAATGGCCATGCCCTCTGGCAACGTGGGATTGATACGTTCCATGGCCTCGCGGGCATTGCGCGCTACATCGATGGTGTTGGCGGTACTTTGCTTGGATATACCCAAGCCCACCATGGGTTCGCCGTTGCCGCGAAACAGCGTGCGGCTTTCTACCGTGCCCATTTCAACGCGCGCCACATCGGCCAAGCGCACTAGGTATCCGCTTTCGCCTTGGCGCAGCACCAGCTTTTTAAAATCATCGGCGGTTCTAAAGCTGCGTTCGACGCGCACGGTAAATTGGCGCTCCAAGGATTCGATTGATCCGGCGGGCAACTCCACATTTTCGGAGCGCAGTGCGGCTTCCACATCGGCGACGGTGAGATTCTGGGCTGCCAATGCTTGTCGATTGAGCCATATGCGCAGTGCGTAGCTTTGTGCGCCACCAATGCGCACCCGCGCGACTCCGGGTAGCACGCTGAATCGATCCACTAGATAGCGTTCGGCGTAATCGGTTAGCTCTGGCAGCGACATTTTTGTGCTCACCAAATTTAGCCAGATAATGGGCGAATCGTCGGCGTCCACTTTTTGAATGTCGGGTGCATCTGCCTCCCTTGGCAAGCTATCGCGCACACGGGACACCC
Organism: Simiduia aestuariiviva; assembly: GCF_014192475.1. GTDB lineage: Bacteria > Pseudomonadota > Gammaproteobacteria > Pseudomonadales > Cellvibrionaceae > Simiduia > Simiduia aestuariiviva. The sequence continues at coordinate 167,266 of NZ_JACHXZ010000003.1, read as the reverse complement.
GATCGCGGATATCGTTTGCGGCGGCGTCAATGTCGCGCGTGACGTCAAACTCCACCGTTACGCGAGAGCGACCGTCTTCGCTGGAAGACTGGATAAACTTGATACCCTCCACACCGGAGATCCGATCTTCAATCACCTTGGTTATGCGGGTTTCCACCACCGTGGCGCTGGCCCCGGGGTAGCGGGTGTCGATGGACACCACGGGCGGATCAATATCCGGATATTCGCGCAGTGGCAAACGATCGAAGGCCACTAGTCCGAAGGCCACTAGCAAAAGGGAAAACACTGTAGCCAGCACGGGCCGGCGAATGGAGAGGTCGGATAACAACATGATTTATTGCTCCGCCGCTTGCTCGAGGAGTTGGGGCAAGCGCTCGCCGTATTGCTGTTGCGCTAAAATTTTCACCTCGGAGCCGTGTCGAATTTTAACGGTGCCGTGGGTCACGACTAAATCGTTCGGCGCCAACCCGCTCAGAATTTCCACCTGACCTGGAATGCGGCTGCCCACCGTGACGACGACTTGTTCGATCGTGGCGGGATTCTGCTGGGTATTGACGCGCATCACCGATTGCGAGCGGCCTTCTGGGATCAATGCTTCTTCGGCAATGACCAGGGTTTGCCGAGAATTTTTGTAGAGTTCTACGCTCATCAATAAGCCTGGGCGCAACACGAAATTTGGGTTGTCGAGCAGGGCGCGCACACGCACAGAGCGGGTGATCGGGTCGACGCGGGAGTCGATGCTGGCAATGGAGCCGTTAAACGGGGTGTTATCCAAAGCCTTGGCCTGCGCACTAATGGGCAGGCCAACTTTAAGAAAGGGCAGGTAGGTCGATGGTACCGAAAAATCCAGTTTCATTACCGTGTCGTCGTCTAGCGTGGTAATCACCTGACCGGCAGACAATAGGGTGCCCACACTGACCGTGCGCAAGCCCAGTACGCCGGCAAAGGGCGCGACGATTTGCAGCTCTTGCATGCGCGCATCCAAGGCATCCAGACGGGCTTGCGCGGCTTGAAAGGTGCGCCGCTGTTCGTCCAGTTGCGATTGTGGCGCGAGGCCATCTTTGGCTAGTTTTTGCACGCGATCAAATTGCCTTTTGGCTTCATCGACCACTAAAAATTGTGCCTGCCGATCGGCCTTTTCCTCTAGGTTATTGAGTTCAACTAATAGATCGCCAGCCTGCACGCGCTGGCCATCGTTAAAGTGCAATTGGGTAATTCGATCAGTGACGCTGGTGGTGAGCGTGACGGACTCATTTGCGCGCAAGGTCCCAAGCGCTTCAACGCGGTCGGCGAATTCGGATACTTGCACGCGCTGGACGTAAACCCCAGTAGGCGCAGCGACGGCGCCGAGGGAAATGGTTAATAGGAGCAGGGGAAGTAGGCGCATGGGCATCTCCAAAAACGCATCGAGAATTGTGATATGAAAAAACGGATACGCACCAACGGTAGATTGGGATTAGTACGCGAGTGCCGCCAACTCTACAATATCTCAGGCCCCTGCGCACTTGCCTGGCTGGGGTTGTGCTGGGGCTGGGTGAGTAATATGACAAATGCTGTTAAAGATCGATAATCCTATTGAACTTTTTACGCAGGGCGCCTTCTAAGTACCATGAACGCTTACTGGCATTCATCTCTCTCCCCAACGTTATGCTTATTATGCCGCTTTAAAAGCGGCATTTTTTTTTCGATCAAGTTTAAGAAATTGTGCCCCTATTAACCGCCTTGTGTGAGTTGGCGCAGTTGCCACCAGCGGCGACTGTCGCGCCATATTTCATACGCCGACCACAAGCCAATGACTAGCAATATACTGTTGAGAGCCCGGTTGAAAACAGTCACTACCACCTCGCTTTCCGGCTTGGTACCAATGATTTGAGGAAGGCCGCCTTCTGGAACTGTCAGCAGGAGCGCAGTGACGCCAATGACTGCGGCGTTTAACAGCAGATTAGCCACAAGACTGTTGGCATCCCAGTGTGGGCGCAGACAGTGGTAGAGGTGTAGACCGGCGAATGAAATGAGAAGACTGCCAATGATGGGGGTCAATACGGCCATCAATTGCATAGTGCGGGCACTCGGGTATTCCAGTGCCAAGGTTTCTAGCGCTGGAAACCAGCCAAATACCATGCCAGCGAAAACCACATTCATGACTAAATTAAAGGCACTTTCGCCCCGTGAACAAGTGCTCCATTCGGGTCTCAGTGGGGGCAGTTGATCGGCCCGCCAGCTGTCTAAATCCAGCATCTTGCGCAGCTGGTTCTCGGCGAAATAGAACACGGCAGTGATGGCTGTGAAAAACCACACGAAGTGTTCAACGGTGTTGGTGATGATGAACAGCACCATGCCCACTGGGTGAACTTCGCTGTGCGACAGCCCATGCAGCAGTGCGTAGCCAGAAAAGACCCCCAGCAACACCCAGCAAATGTTGCGCAGCACCAATTTATAGACTTCAAACAGCGGTTGGCTAATCAGGGCTTGTTGAGTATGAAAGCCGCTGGCATAGCGCATCGGGTGGCCAAAGGATTGCACCAGGGCCTTGGCTTGCGCGTCTCTGGTGGGGCTATTGGGGTCGGCTTCGACCTCATCCCATTGATCGTTCATTTGTGCCAGCAGTTCGTCGCAGAGATCGTCGCGTTGTGATGCGGGGAAGTAGGGGCGTGCGGCCTGAATGTAGCGTTGAATCCAATTCATTCGTGGTTCTCCTTTGGGGCGTTTCGAATACGGTCCACCGAGTCAGCTAAGCTGCGCCACTCGGCTTCTAGTTGAGGTAGTAGGGCGTGTCCAAGCTCCGAGAGTTGGTAGAATCGTCGCTTGCGACCTGACGACTCGCGCCACTCGCTTTCAAGCAACGCATCTTTCTCCAACCGACGCACCAGTGGATAAAGGGTGCCTTCATCCACCGCCAGCCCGTGTTCGCCGAGGTATTTGCGCAGCGAATAGGCGTAGTGTTCCTCGCGGAATGCCAGCATGACGGCGAGCGAAAGGCTGCCGCGGCGCAGTTCCTGGGTCATCTTGTGAAGCAGCGTGTCTGTGTCCATGACGGTTTCCGTGTCATCCAACTATTACTGTGTGATACACAGTAAATACTATGCATCACACAGTATGGTGTCAACGGCCGATTGATATTTATTTCGCTGATGGCTGGGTGAGAACAAATAAAGTGAAATTAAATGGAACTTGGGGCGATTGAACGCATCAAAGCACTATATGAACGGCTCTGGTGTGTGTTTCATATTGTCTCCTCATTGAATATTGCTTGGCCGCGCCTTTTGGTGCGGCTTTTTTATGCCCGCTTTTTGGGTGCCAAAGAGCAGTGCTACGCCGGCGGCGTTTGGGCGCAACGGCGGGGCTTTAGGTGTCAGCAAAGAGGGGACTGAATCACGCCAGCAGGGCGTGATTCAGTAGTAGGTGCGAGCTTGGTAGCCGCCGGTAATGGCGCGAATGCCGTTGCCCTTGATGGCGGTTTTTGGGTGGCCGTGGTAGGTAATACGGCCCTGTCCCTCGGTATGGGCGGCGAGCTTTGCTTTGACATTGACTGTCATATGCGCGTCGCCGGCCACATGCAATTGCGCCGTGTGAGCCTGCAAGCGCGTTGCCGAACAGTCGCCACTGCCTTCCAAAACCCATTTAATGGATTGGGCTTTACCGGCCAGTGTGCAGCTAATCAGCCCGTTGAGGTGGCCCGTTAACTGTTGCACATCCATGCCGAGCGCTTCCAGATCGCCGGTGCCATTGAACGTTAATTTAAACGACTTGGTACCGAGATCATCTGTGTGCAAATCCACCGTGCCGTTGGCTGTTAGTGCCAGCGCTTCGTGTTTCAGGTGTTCAGCGCGCAGTTCGCCCAAGCCATTGAAGGTGACGTCGAGGGAGGGTTGGTTAATGTGGTGCACATGGGCCGCGAAGTGGCCGTTTAATGTCAGCGCTTGGGGATTCTTGAGCGTGACGTGATAGCGCACCTCCTGGTCGCCCACGTGATCGCCAATCATTTGCTGCCACCACTGCTTGGTTTTGTACCAAGTGGAATGGGTGCGGGTATCGACGACGTTGAGCGTGTCGTTCTGGTGCGTGAATTGAAGGTAGGGGGTGATATCTTCCCCTGCGATGACTTCCAAATTGTCCGCGGTACCCTGCGTCAGCTCGACGTGGCCATAGGCATCGAGCTGCACCTGCGATACGGCGTCGAGCGGGTAGGTGTGGCGGAAGTTGCCCGCCGCACCTACCCACATGCTCAGTGCGGAAATTGTCAAAAGCAAAGCTGTTGCAATTTTCACGTTCGCGTCCTTTAGATTTCGTAGCGGTTGTTGCGCAGCCAAATGGCGGCGTAGGTAATTCCGGCGGCGACAATCAAGCCCACCCATAGAGCTGGGCTGGCAATGAATTCACCCAGCGGGCTGATACCTGACTCGCTAAAGCGCACGTAGCCGCTGAAGCCATTGTCATCCACGGCGATACCGGGAATGCGATCACTGACCAGTTCCAGTAGCAGGTTGCTGTCGAAAATAATCTCTTCGGCAATCATCAGTACGGCAGGTGGCAGTATTGCCAGCATAAAGGGCGAGCGTTTGGCGGCCGCTGAGCAGAAGATTAACCACGCGAAGAACGGGAGGCTCCACAGTGCAACGCCCATGGCGGTAAACCAGTGGCCAATCGCCACGCTGAATAACTCGACACCCATCAAGATATCCCAGGGCGACGTGCTGGCGGCATAGCCGGCGACATAGAGCATGGTGAGTATGACAAATACGATGCCGACCACCAGCGCGCACAGGGAGGCAATGGTTGGCAGGGCCACCAGTGCGACACCGAGCTTGGTCAGTACTTGCTGTGTTTCCGATACGGGCATGGACTTCCAGAACAGAATGCTGTTGTCCTTGCGATCGGTGTACAGGCAAGACAGCAAATAATAAATGCTCACCATTAACATCAGTCCAGAAAACAAGGCATTAAATCCCGTTAACACATCGTTAACGCTTTCAATGTTGTCATCGGTAAAGCCGACATCTTCGGAGCGCTCGATTACCGTCACCGTTTCAGGAAAGCGGCGAATCTCGCTGGCTTTTGGTGCCGCCGGTTCGGGCGCGTCAGCGATGGCGCCATCTGCAGCGGGGGCTGCCGGTGCGACAGGTGCCACTGGCGGTACCCGGTGCATCGGTTGCTGCGCCAATTCGGCATCGATGCGCGCTATCTTGGTGTCGATGCGCTCAATTTCGCGATTTATTTGGCGACCCACCTCTTCACGGATTTTCCCGTGATCAATGCGAAGCTCAGTGCGCTTAATGGTGATGTCGATGCCTTGGCGATCCAGTTCTTTTTGCGCCTTGTCCAACTCTTTTTCAATGTCCACGCTCATGTCTTCGGTAAAGCGCTGGTGTACTTCATCACTCGCTTGTTGAAGATCTTTGCGCGCTTCTACGAGTGCGTCGCGCTCGATGATTAGGCGCTCTTCATGGCTGTGGGTTTTGTGGCTATCGGTGGTGATGTGAAAATCATCATCGGTTATCGAGTAGTTGATAACACCGCTTGCGTAGAGTGCTAACGCGGCAATCATGCACAGCGAGATGAGTGCTGCACTTATCACCGGCAGCCAGGTAAAGGTGCCCCTAAATTCCCAAAATTCACGTTTGATGGGTGTGATGTAGTTATTCATTGTGCGTGCCCCCATGCTACGTTCGGCTGAATTTTTGCGACAAACAAATCGGTAATGCTCGGTGTATGCAAACTACCCAATGCTTCCAATTGCGCGCGCTCTGCATTCTCAAAAATCGCCGTGTGACCACCAAGGCGCGGACTGACGTGAATGGGCTTTAATGCCGCAGCCTGATCCTGTTGCTGTTTGTTGATGTGAACTTCCACAAAGCGCTCGGCGATGTCTTCCATGGCGACGTTGAGCACCAGCTGGCCGTCGTTGATAAACACCAAATCGGTGAGGATGGTCTCCACTTCTTCCACTTGGTGCGTGGTAATTAAAATGGTTTTCTCAGCGTCGAAATAGTCGTTTAACAGCGACGTGTAAAATTGCTTGCGGTACAAGATGTCCAGCCCAAGCGTGGGTTCATCCAATACCAATAATTTGCTGTCAATGGCCATGATCAGTGAAAGGTGCAGTTGGGTGATCATGCCCTTGGACAGACTGCTGATTTTCGATTTCGGATTGATCTTTGTTTTTGCTAAAAATGCCTCGGCTTTCGCGCGATTGAATTTTGGGTGTACGCTGGCGGCGTATTCCACTGCCTCTGAAACTTTTAACCAGCGGGGCAATATCGCGGTATCTGCGATAAAGCTCACTTGCTCCAGCAATTCACGGCGCTGTTTGACGGGGTTCATGCCCAGTACGCTCAGTTCGCCCTCGACTTCAGCTAGACCTAAGATGCCCTTTAACGCAGTGGTCTTACCCGCGCCATTGGGACCGATGAGACCCACGATTCGCCCAGGGGCAATATCAAATGACACTTGGTTTAGGGCCTGGTGATTGCCGTAGCGCTTGGCGAGGCCACGGGCTTGAATGATCGGTTCCATTAGATGTTTTCCTCGGCCTGAGTAATGCGCTCGATCAGCTCATCCTTGCTGATACCTAATTGCATGATGCGTTGAAGTAACTGTGGAAATTCAACGTTCAAGAATTTTTCCTTTTCGGCTTTCAAGATGTTCTCTCTCGCACCTTCGATAACAAACATACCCAATCCTCTTCTTTTTTCTACCAGACCCTCGTCTACTAATTCTTGATAGGCTTTAGACACGGTCAGGTGATTAATTTGATATTCTGCGGAGACTGCTCGAACCGAGGGGATTGAATCCCCTTCTGCGTAGGCGCCTTCCATTATCAGTCCTACCATACGGTCACGTAGTTGACGGTAGATAGGCTGATCATCATTCCACTGCTGTTGCATAATTCTTACCTTGTGTGGAGGGCTTAGAAAATCACTTGGGAGAAGCTCCCAAGCTCTTCACGCTGCTAGCACCGCTGGTGTCAACTTTGACTAGTGGCTGGCCGAAGTACTGCACGTCTGAGGCGCCGCTGGCATCTACACGCAACTCTTCAGTTACCCAAACTGTTGCGTCTGCAGAGCCGCTTAAATCCATTTCCGCCATTTTACTTTTGAGGCCAGATGCCGAGTAATCACCAGAGCCTCCGATATCTACCGACTGACTAGTGACTTCACCGTTGCCGATAGCGGTGTCACCTGAGCCCGCCATTGATAGCTCTAAGCGCTCGGCATTCAGGCTATCGATGCGTGCATCGCCCGAACCGGCAGAGCTGATTTCGATTGTGGTTGCTACCTTTAGTGCGCCAATGTTGAGGTCGCCAGAGCCTGCGGAGCTCAACTCCACGGCGTGCGCTTGTACAGTGCCGGCCGTAAAGTCACCGGAGCCCGCAGAACTCATGTCGAGTTCCCGCACGGTAATGTCTTTAAAACGCATGTCTCCGGAGCCCGCGCTGTCGAGCTTAAGGTGATCTGCGTTTAGGTCGCTGGCCAGTTCAACATCCACTGAGCCCATGGACTTAATTTTGTTGAGCTGCTTAACGGTCAACTTATATTGGATGCCGTCGTCAATGCGGAAAAAGCCCCACTGACTGCCTTCCTTTAACCGCAAGCGCAGCGTGCTGCCATGGGCATCGACTTCAATTCGATCCATGATTTTTTCACTGGCAATGATCTCGAGGCTTTCACTGTCGCCCTGTGTGATGGTCAGCAGGCCAGGGCCGGCCACTTCCACTTGATCAATGTCTTCGATGGCGACACTTTTCTTTTGAATCGCTTCCGCCTGCAGGGTGGCACTAAACAGCAGCGCGACGGCGAGGCAACAGTTAGTGAGTAGGTGCGTAGTTTTCATGGTATCTCCCAGTGTTTTTATGTTTGAAATTAAAGACCGGCTAAATCAAGTGCTGATTTTGCGGTGTGTTGTGCAATTTTTTGGGCCATAGTGGCAACGATTTCAGTTACTTGAATTTCAATCAGTTGGCCATTGATGACATCGGTAAACTTCCAGCTGTTTGCGTCTTGAGCGACAAGTACCGGCTGAGCAACCGGCGCGGCATCGTACTGACTAGGCGCTTCTTCAACTGCGGCCAATGCCCATTGGGTATCAATGCTGGGCGTGGGCGCTTGAATGCTAGGGGTCGCTGCCATAGCGCTGGCGCTGGCGACGAGGGTTAGGGCGGAAAGGCAAAGGCTGCGCAATGTGTTCATGTCTGTATTCCTCAAAATATATGTGTCTGCGGGTGGATCGCAGAAATCTTCCTTGCTGATCCGGTGTTATACGTAACTATAACACTAGATTTGTATAGCGCAACAAATTTGTGCATTTAACGCGCAAAATTTTTGCGGCGACAAAAAATTCTTATAAAAAACAATTGGTTACGGATTTTTGGCTTATGGTGGTAGATGAGGACAAAGGGGTGGCGAGGTGTTTTTGGGGTGTTATAGGGCGTTACAGGGCGTTACAGGGCGTTACAGGGGGAGGCGGTCGATGGCGCTTTGCCAAAGGAAATTGCAGGGATGGCGCCTTTTTAGGCTATTCCTTGGTCATGGACGTGAGCCGTTCCATGATCTTGTTGAATTGCTTGCGCACAATGGCGCGGTTGGCTTCCAATAGCTCTGTTCGTTGCATGGCCTCATCCTCCATGGCTTTGAGCACTTGCTGTTGGCCCGGCGTGACCTTTTCGCCCGCTAACATGTGCGATTGGTCCACAATGCTTTGAATGATGCTGACGGTTTCATCTTTTTGGTACTTGTACTGGGCGTCTAGATTTTTGCTGATGGTCTGCATCATGTCATTGAGTTGTTCATAATTGGTGAGCCGCTTTTTCATGCCTTTTTGGAGGGCGACCTTTTCAGCCAAGCTCGAGGCAAAGCTGAATACCTGTGTCAGTACCTGCCGTTGATTTTGCGTTAAGGGCTTGGCCCGGTCTTGGTGTTTTAGAATGGCGCGCACATTGCGAAAGTGAAGGGTGATGTGTTTGCCAACGTCTTTAATGGGCAGATCCGGCTCGAAATTTAAATGTTCAATGAGCAGCTTGTCTTCTTTGGTCAGCTTGCCCATGGCGGCAATATCCACCTTGTTAGTACCCACCATGACGCGAATCAACGATTGAAAACTCATTTCGCTGACGGCGTGCTGCAATACGGTAATGAGGTCTTCAAGGGAGCCGGACTCGATGGCGTTTATCATAAATTCAGTGAGGAATTCAGCGCTGCTGTTGTTCGCGAGTAGGCCCGTTTCTTGCGCGTTGGCCTGCGCTTCAAATTCGCTAGATAAATTTTCGAGAATCTCTTCATCAGATTGATTCTGGTATTGCTCTTGTAGTTCTTCGCGCTGTACTTGTAGCTCCTTTAGGTGCGTGTGGAGGTTGTCCACTTCGTCTTCTAGGATCTTTATGCAACCTTCCGACTCCATAAGTGCGCGCTTTAGCTTTTCAAGTTCCGTGCGTTTGGCGTCGTCTTCTGCGCTGTCGCCTGTGAGTTCCGCTTCTAGCGCGGCGATGGTGTTCTCCATCGAAAGAATAGATTTGCGTTGATCGAAAATGGTTTTTTGTAGGCCGTCTAAATTTTTCCGGCTTTGGGTGCCGATATTTTGTGTATCGGCTACTAGGTCATCGAAAATATTACTGCTGCTGTCGTCGGAGTCTTTGTTGGCGCGGATGACGCTCAGCAAGGTCTCGCTTTGGCGTTCGCTGACCGGCACAGAATTAAAAGCTTCATCAACTTGATTTAATTTTTTCTGGGCGTCGCGCAAGGCCTTTTGCAGGCTGGCAGATTCGTGCTCCATTTTGTACAGCATGCGCTCGTACTCGGCGACTCGCTGCTCGAGGTCGCCGGTGTTTTTGCCCTCCTTAATCATCATGGTGAGGTTCTGGGTGTGCTGCTTTTGCTTCTCCAGTTGATCGAACAGTTCGATGCCACTGCCGGTGGCCTTCTTGGCCGACTGATGGGTAACGTCGACATCGCGGGCGAAGCGCAGTACATAGCCGGGTGGTTTTGTAATCTCGCCTTCGAGGACGCTGTTTTGATCAGCCCAATCTTTGTCGCCTAACTTTTCAAGGCGGTCTTTCAGCAGTTTAAGTTTCTGACGCAGGGCGGTGTTTTCTTTGCCGGTGCGCTTGGCTTCGGTAGATAGAATGCCGATGAGTTTATCGATCTCTTCTTTGAGCGCGAGCCAGTAGTCCTTGCTGTTTTCAGGGTTTTTGAGCGCGCGCCGCTCGGCGTTCAGGTAGGCGCAGCGAACGCTGGTAATCAGGGGGCTTAAATTGAGCTCCTTGCCAAGCTCGGTTTCTGATAGCGCGCGAGTGCGCTTGAGTTGCCCGACAAAGTAGGAGATGACGCTGACGTCTGTTTGGGTTTCTTCGCTGGCGCCGGCAATGCTCGGATTGAGGCGTTTGGCGAGCCGGGTTAAGCGTCGTTTGAGGCGGTACACCATGTACCCGCACAGGGCGCATACGAACAGCAGTTCCGCAATGATGACGATATAAAACAGGTCTGACATCTGGCGTTCTGAAGCCCCTGGCACAGTGAAGTTTATGGGCCGCCGTGACGTTGAAGTTATGCAAAGGGCGCGCCTGCCCTAAAGGTTAGTTGCCTTAGGTGAAAATCGCCATGTCCAGCGCTGTGCTTATTCCTCTACCCACTGCCAACGCAGCGGTTGGCCAAAATCGTCGTAGATGAGCTTTTTGCGGGGTTTGGGTGCCCGCCGGAGGGGTTTGTGCTGGCCTTTGTGCTGCCGGCGCTCCTCAATGGCGCTGATGACCTCGGTGACCAGCGTGCGATGCTGCTGGTCGCGATCGAAGCTGATAGGCAGTGGTGGGTGGGACGTGGGCTCGCGCCCGCTGGTGCCGCGCGGCACCGCAAGCACTTCGCCGCCTTGGGTTAAATAGGCCGCAATTTGGCTATCAATTTCATCGCGGATTTGGGCTTTTGTCTTTACGGGTTTCATGCCGGCCTTGGGTACGCTTGGCGCGCCTCTAAATACAACTCGACTGGATAGATTAGTACACGGGGGCCGTAGACAGCAACTTTACCCGTTTGCTGCGGCGGTGCAGAATGGCGCTGCCGGTGGATGTACGACAATAGGGAGAGACATCACGTGATTAAATTAGCAGCTTCAGATGCCGAAATTCAGGCGTGTTTGCCCGTAATGCGTCAATTAAGGCCGCATTTGATCGCCGATCGCTTCGTACCCTTGGTGCGGCAGATGCAGTCGGAGGGCTTTCAGCTGGCGATGGCGCAGGCAGAGAACCAAGTGGTCGCCGTGGCCGGGTTTCGCATTACCACCAATCTGCACCACGGTAAGAACTTATATGTGGATGATCTGGTGACCGACGCCGCGTGTCGATCGCAGGGCTATGGCGAGGAAATGGTGGCGTGGCTAGAAGCCTTTGGCAAGGTGCAGGGCTGTGTCACCTTGCATCTCGACAGTGGCTGTCAGCGCGATCAGGCCCATAAGTTCTATTTTTCGCAGGGGTTTACCATCGCGAGTTTCCATTTCGTTAAGTCATTAGTGGGCGCTTGATACTGACCGCAAGCAGGGCGGTGTGTCACACGGTGGGCAATCGAGTGCCTTTAAAATGCAATCTTTCCAGTAAATCTGCGCTCTAAGCGGGGCCCTTGTGTTGCTGCAAGCTCGGGTGGCTGGGATAATGCGCGGCTTTGGCGATTAAATAAGCGGGCAAATACTTGCAATTTCCTTTCCGATGGCTGAGCCACCACTCAGCGCTCTATGTATTAATCATTGGCTTTGCCGGCGCTCATCTGTTGCTTGCGCCCTGGCTTGGGCTGGGTGTGGATGAGGCTCACTACGCCTTATACGGTCAGCGTCCCGATTGGAGCTATTTTGATCACCCTCCGATGGTGGGCTGGCTCCACTGGGCGGGCCTGCAATTTGGCAGCTCAGAGTTCTTCGTTCGGCTGCCGGCGATGATCCTTTGGCCGCTCATTCTATTGATGGTGTGGCGTTTGGCCCGGCGTTGGTATGGCGCGTTAACGGTGGCCAATTTAGCCGTGGCGCTCTTGGTGTTTTCGCCCGTGGTAGTGGTATTGGGTTTTGGCCTGGTGCCCGATACTCCGTTAATGCTCGCGGTATTGTTGGCCTTGACCTTAATCGATCGACTGGATGCCGCAGAGGGGCGCAAGCTCGGCCATTGGCTCGGCCTTGGGGTGTTGCTGGGTGTCGCGGGTCTGAGCAAATACACAGCGGTGTTTTTGGCGGCGTCGTTATTGATTGTCATGGTCTTGAATCGCCGCTGGCACTGGCTGCGCAGACCGGGCCCATGGCTGGCCGTGATCATTGCCGCGTTGATGGTGGCGCCGGTGTTTTACTGGAACTGGCAGCACGACTGGTTATCCTTCAACTACCAAGTCGATCACGGCGCTGAAGGCGATTGGGCAGCGGTCAAGTCCCTGCGCTACGGTCTGGTATTGATCTTCAGTTATGGCCCGCTATTGACGCTCGCGGCTTGTATTGCCTTGGTGCGCCCCGAGGGCAATCGGCCGTCCATTGGCCGGCAGGCTAGCCACTGGTTGGCGGGACTCTTGTTGCTGGTGGCGCTCTGGTCGGCGGGCAATGGCGAAAACTTGCCCCATTGGACGGTTTTGACTTGGGTATTGTTGGCGCCGTCCGCGGCAAATTGGTTGTATGGCCGCGCTGGCACCGCTAAGCGCTGGTTTGTGGGTGTAGTTGGCGGCTTGTCGTTTATACTCAGCGGCCTCGTGTGGTGGTTGCTGGTTGCTCCCCCGTTACAGTGGCTGCCCCAATCGGCGGCGGCCGTGCGCGATTTACACGGCTGGCCGGAGGCGGCGGCGCGCGCCAATCAACTGCGTGCAGAGTGGCAGTTCGAGCAGCGCCTAGGGCGCGTGCAGTTGTGGGTTGGCAATTGGACGCAGGGCAGTCGCCTCGCTTGGTACAGCGGTCATCCAGTTCAGGTGGTGTCGGAAAAACCCAGTCAGTTTTCGTTGTGGTGGGGACGTCCACAGGCACCCGGACTTTTGGTGCGCGCCCAGCGCAAGGCATCAAAGCCGCGCGCCGTCGCTGCACCGGTTGGCGTCGAATGCCAGTTGGTAGACGAACTGGATTACCAGTTGCAGGGCGTAACGCTGAATTACTATGTGTTTTACCGCTGTGAATCTAGCGCTAATCTTGCGGATCAAAAGGAAGCTGCACAATGATGAGCCAACCCAGCCCGGCCAATCTATTTGGGTTGTTACAGGATGCCAAGGCACCCAGTCGAAATCCTGTGTTTGAAAACGCGCTCATAGCAGTGGCGTTAGTGTGTTTGGCGATGGGTGCGGCACTGCACAGTTTGCCCGCGTTGAATCAGTCGCTATTTCTGTCAGCTAATCAGGCGAGCGCGGCAATCCCCGCGGATCTGCGCGCCTTCGCCACTGTCTTTGGGGATGGATCCATCGCGGCTTGTTTGGCCATTGGCGTTTTTATTCGCAACCCGAGGGCACTGGCCTACATTTTTTTGGCCGCTGTGGTTGCCGGTATTTTGATTCAAGTGCCTAAGCATGTGTTCGATGCATCGCGCCCGCCAGGCGTGTTGGCTCTGGATCTGTTTTCTGTGGTGGGCAAAGCTCATAAATCCAACAGCTTTCCATCGGGGCACAGCGCTACGGCACTGGTTGCCGCGACGCTGGTGGGCCTGGCCTGTGGGCGCGTGTGGTTGGCCGTGTGTTTAATTGCAGCCGGTGCACTGGCTGCATTTTCACGCATCGCCGTGGGCGTGCATTGGCCGGCCGACGTATTGGCCGGTTCCGCCATCGGTATCCTGGTGGCAGTGCTGATGTTTCGCGGTTTTGCCGACCGCCCAGTGCAGCTGCCGCGCTGGGGTGCCTGGCTGCTTACATTGGCGCTGCTGGTGGTCAGTTTAAATGGCTTCATGCACGACACGGGCTATGAACAGTATGCCGGCGTCACCGGCTTGCGGTGGATTTCCTCGGGCATGGCGGCGGGTGTGGCGCTCTATTGGTTCGCGGTGTTGTTGTGGCCGGTGGCCGATTGGTTGGCTCAGAAATTATTCCGTGAGTCGGCCCGCCAATCGCTCACGCGCGTGTTTAAATTCGGCATGGTGGGCGGCAGTGGTTTTGTTGTTGATATGAGCCTCTATGCCCTATTTCACTCGGTACTAGGCATGAATTTATTGCTGGCGCGAGCCATTGCCTACTGGTTAACGTCTTCGTGGAATTGGTATTTAAACCGCATATTCACCTTTAAAGATGCCGACAATGGTCGCAAGCGCGATCAATGGGCCAAATATATTTTGATGTGCTTGATCAGCTTTGCGCCCAGCATGGGCACGTTTTATGGGCTGACTCACACCTCACAGTTTTTCATGGAACACAGTCAGCTGGCATTAATTGCCGGCGTACTGGCCGGCGCGCTATTTAATTATGTGGTGGCCGGCTTTTTAATTTTTAAGGTCTATGGGCAAGAAGACAGAGCTGCCGAGACCGTCGCAAAGGCAGAGAGTGCAAAACAATGAAAGTAGATACCATGCGCAAAATTGACCGTTGGGCAGGCATGCCCTTGTGTTTTTTGCTGTCGGTGTGGTTTTGGCTGTGGGAGCTAGTGTTTAAGCCGAAGCAGCAGCGCGCGCAAAAAGTATTGTTCTTGGAACTTTCAGAGATGGGCAGTGCGATCATTGCAGACCCTGCATTGCGCTATGTTAAAGCGCAGCCAGATGCCGAGGTTTTCTTTGCGATTTTTAAGAAAAATGTCAGCAGTTTGCATTTGTTAAACACTATTCCCAGCGACAATTTATACACCTTTCGCGAAGACAATTTATTGACCTTAGTGTGGGACACTTTGCGGTTTATGGTTTGGTGTCGGCGCAAGGGCATAGACACTGTCATTGACATGGAAATGTTTTCGCGCGTTTCGGCGCTGTTGTCGCGCGTGACCGGCGCCGTGAATCGAGTGGGTTTTGTGGCCTATCACAGCGAGGGGCTCTACCGCGGTAACTTTTTAACACGGCCGGTGGTGTACAACGCCCACCAACATATTGCCAAGAACTTTATGGCCCTTTCGCACTCCGCCATGATGGAAGAGGAGCAGGTGCCGTTCTGTAAGAGTTTGATTACCGACGATCAAGTGCAATTGGCTCAGGCGCGCCGCGATGATACCGCCATTGCAGCGGTGCAGGCGATTTTGAAATCGCTGTACGGGTCTTACGAAGTGGGCCAGCGCGTGGTGCTTATCAATCCCAATGCGAGCGATTTATTGCCGCAGCGGCGCTGGCCCGCGGAGCATTTTCAGGCGGTGATTGAGGACCTGTTGGCACGCTATGAAGATATTTTAGTGGTAATTACCGGTGCGCCAGGAGAGTTTCCGGGTGCACAAGCGCTGTGTGAGGCTGTAGACAATCCGCGCTGTGTAAATTCTGCGGGTAAATTTGCTTTCAGACAGTTGGTGCCTCTGTATTTTGTGGCCGACATGATGCTAACCAATGATTCTGGCCCCGGCCATTTCTCTGCGGTGACGCCCTTGCGCACATTTGTCATTTTTGGTCCAGAGACCCCCGCACTCTACAGTTCGTTGGGCAACTCCACCGCCCTGTACTTAGGTTTGGCGTGCTCGCCCTGTGTGAGCGCGGCCAATCATCGCAAAACGGATTGCGTGGATAATCGCTGCGTGAAGGATCTGCTGCCCCAGCAGGCGCTGGCGGCTATTTACCCGCACTTGGATCGCATCGAGGCGCGCGCGCAAGCGTAATCGATATCCATGTTCTATGGTTAAGCCGCCCGAGGGCGGCTTTTTTATTGGGGCGAGCCACTCGGTATTCTTGGTCTGTGGGGCCACTTCTGCTAGTATGCGCGCCCTTTTCGCGCAGTGCTAAGCTGTATCAAAATTTCTGGAATGAGCCATGTTTAATCTGATAAACGGCGCAGAGTCGAACGTTAAAAATGACATCCTCTCGGGCACCACGGTGGCCTTGGCGTTGGTGCCAGAGGCGGTGGCTTTTGCCTTTGTGGCGGGCGTCGAGCCCATGGTGGGGCTGTATGCTGCCTTTATGATGGGCCTGTTGACGTCATTATTTGGCGGCCGTCCCGGGATGATTTCTGGGGCGACGGGTGCGACGGCGGTGGTGATGGTTTCACTGGTTGCGCAACACGGCGTGCAGTATCTGTTTGCGATGGTGGTGCTGGCCGGTGTATTGCAGATGTTGGCGGGTATTTTCAAGCTTGGAAAATTCATTCGCATGGTGCCCTATCCGGTGATGCTGGGCTTCGTAAATGGCCTGGCCATTGTGATTTTTCTCGCGCAAATGGGGCAATTTAAATACGAAGTAACTGAAGGCACCATGACCTGGTTGCAGGGTGAAATGCTCTATACCATGGGCATATTGATCGCTGTGACTATGGCAATTATGCATTTTTTGCCCAAAATTACGCAGGCGGTACCGGCGGGGCTAGTGGCCATTGTGGCCGTTACCTTGGCGGTCTTGGGGCTGGATTTAGAAGCGCGCACCGTCATCGACTTTGTGCGCGACATGTTGCCCGCAGAGCAAGCTGCTACCGCTACTTTGACGGGCCAGTTGCCGAGCTTTGCCATTCCCGAGGTGCCGTTTAGCTGGGAAACCCTGCGCATTATTTTTCCTTACGCGCTGATTATCGCGGCAGTGGGTTTGATTGAATCGCTATTAACCCTGTCGTTGATTGACGAAATTACCGATACCCGCGGCAGCGGCAATCGCGAATGCCTGGGGCAGGGCGTCGCCAATACCGTCAATGGCTTCTTTGGCGGTATGGGCGGTTGCGCCATGATCGGCCAGAGCATGATCAACATTAACTCTGGCGGTCGCGGGCGCCTTTCGGGCGTCACTGCAGCGGTGGTGCTGTTGCTATTTATTTTGTTTGGCGCGCAATACATTGAAATGATTCCACTGGCGGCGCTGGTGGGGATTATGTTCATGGTGGTATTGGGTACGTTTGAGTGGTCGTCGCTGCGGATTATTGGCAAGATTCCACGTTCTGATGCACTCATTCTGATATTGGTTTCGGCAGTCACGGTGTTTTTCGATCTCGCGATCGCGGTGATTGTGGGTGTAATTGTGTCGGCGTTGGTATTCGCATGGCAGCACGCCAAGCGCATTCATGTTCACGCCTATGTGGATGAGCAGGGCTATAAAGTCTACGAATTGCGCGGTCCAATTTTCTTTGGCTCAGTATCTAACTTTAAAGAATTGTTTGATCCTGCCGGTGACCCAGAGCATGTGGTGATTGAATTTCAACGCTCTCGGGTGGCTGATCACTCTGCGCTTGAGGCCATCGATGGCTTGGCGGAAAAATACCGTGCTGCAGGCAAAACCTTGCACCTGCGCCATTTGAGCAAAGACTGTCGCAGATTATTGCGCAAAGCGGGCGATCTGGTGGAGGTAAATGTCTTGGAAGATCCTAGCTATCAAGTGGCGGTGGACGCTGAATAGTGGTTTCTTTGAGATACCCATAAGATAAAGCCGGCACTGCCGGCTTTTTTTTGGCCGCGTGTTGCGCCAGTATGCGTATTCAGAAATTGGCGGAGGCAACGATGAAAAGTTTGATTTTAGGTTTGGTGCTGCTCGGCGCGGCGGCGCAGGCTGCGCCCTTAACGGAGGTCGAGCAGGTGTTAACCCAGGCGGTGGCAGCGCGAGAGCCCGCGGGGCGACAACTCCTAGAGACCCTCGTAAATATTAACAGTGGCACTCGCAATCACGCCGGTGTTAAAGCGGTAGGTGATCAGTTGGCGCCGGCGTTTGAGGCCTTAGGTTTTAGCGTCGCCTGGGTGGATGGCCGGGCCTTTAAGCGCGCCGGTCATTTAGTGGCGCGCTTCGGCACGCGTGGCCCTAAGCTACTTTTGATTGGCCATCTCGATACCGTGTTTGCCGCCGATAGTAAATTTCAGCGCTACCAAGTGATCGATGAGCGCTATGTCAAAGGACCGGGCATTACCGATATGAAGGGCGGTAATGTGGTGATGCTGTTAGCGCTGCAGGCTTTGCACGATGCGGGGCTGTTGGATCAGTTGCAGGTGCAAGTCGTGCTCACGGGCGACGAAGAAGATCGAGGCGACCCGCTGTTGCTGGCCACTGAACCGCTGCGGCAAGCGGGGCGTTGGGCGGACATCGCCTTGGGCTTTGAGGACGGCGATGGCGATCCAGCCACTGCGGTGGTGGCGCGTCGCAGCTCTGCTAACTGGCGCTTAGAGGTCACCGGTCAGCCCGCCCACTCCTCACAAATTTTTCGAGAAGATATTGGCTTTGGCGCGGTTTACGAAATGGCGCGGGTGTTGGCAGGGTTTCGTGAGGCGCTCAAGGGTGAGCAGTTGCTAACCTTCAATCCCGGAGTCGTCGTGGCGGGAACCGACGTTCAGTTGTCGGATGACAACCGTGGCAGTGCCTTTGGCAAGACCAACGTCATTGCCCGCAAGGCGATAGTGGAGGGCGACCTGCGCGCACTGACGCCTGAGCAGCAAGCCAGAGCGTGGAGCGTTATGCAGCGCGTCGCTGACGCTAGCTTGGCGCACACGACATCGCGCTTTACCTATGCGGATCGATATCCAGCCATGGCGCCAACCGCCGGCAATACATCGCTTTTGGCGATGTACAGCCAAGCCAGCGAGGATTTGGGTTATGGGCCTGTGCGCGCCGTGGATCCGCGCCGCGCCGGCGCGGCCGATATCTCCTTTGTGGCGGGTGATGTCGCCCAGGCTTTAGATGGATTGGGGCTCATGGGGACCGGCGGCCACACCGACAATGAAGTGGCGGATATGCACACGTTAACCAGCCAGGCCCGTCGCGCAGCGCTACTGATGTACCGTTTGAGTAGTGTTGCCGATGGTCGCTAATAGTGCGCATGCACAAAAAATCGCTTTATTGTGCATATGCTTCAGGTTAGAATGTGATCACTAGCCAACTGGAGGTGAAATTCAATGTCAGCCTTGCAAATGAATCAACCCGAGGCAGCTGCCGTTTTGTGTAAGGCATTGCACAAAACCCAGCAAGCTTTTGGCTTGTCCAACGAAGAGCTGGGCCGTGTGATTGGCAAAGATCGCACGACCGTGGGGCGCATGTTTGATAAGGGACACTTATCACCTACCTCTAAGGAGGGGGAGCTGGCCTTGCTATTGGTGCGGGTTTACCGCAGCTTATTTGCGCTACTGGGGGGCAGCCAGAGCCAAATGCAGCACTGGCTCAATACCGCCAATAAACATCTGCAGGGCGAGCCCCGTGCGTTGATGACCAATGTACAGGGGTTGGTGAATCTAGTGGCCTACCTGGATGCCATGCGCGGGCGGGTGTAATGGATTTGTGGACCGAGTTAGACGGCCCAGAGAGCGTAGGTCCGCTAACCGTTGAGCTGGTGCGGGTGGTGGAATCGCAAGAGGAGATTGCCACGCTGTCACTCGTGGACAGCATGGAAGAGCAGGACATTCTAGAGTCACTGCTCGAACTGAGTAAGCCGGGTCACCTGCCGGCGCAATTGCATTATCTGCTTGCCAGCCCTTTTCGTTACCCGCCGCTGCAGTGGGGCAGTCGCTTTGGCCGCACCCATGAGCCGTCACTGTTTTATGGTTCGCTCAATATTGAAACGGCACTGACCGAGTGCGCATTCTACCGCTTCGTTTTTCTCGATGGCGTAGAGCAGCCTTTTGCAAAAGGCGTGGTATCGCAGCACACGAGTTTTCGCGTGCGTGGCCACGGTGAGCGTGGGGTCAATCTCACGCTGCCACCTTTTTCGGCGCACGCAGAAGCGCTGCGTTCGCCAGCGCAATATCAGCTATCGCAAGCGTTGGGGAGCGCCATGCGCGAGGCGGGTGTGCAGGTTATCATCTACCTTTCTGCGCGTGATCGACGGGCCAGTGCACTGAACGCTGCGGTGTTTGATCCGGCGGTGTTTACCAACAATCAGCCACAACGGTTTCAAGCGTGGACGTGTCACGCGACCAATGAATCGGTGCGTTTTGTGGCGGCACCGGGGGCGACGCCCGGTCGGGAAATATTTGCCTTTAAGCGCGAGGATTTTTTAGTGGGCGGCAACTTGCCCATGCCTCCGTCCTAATTGCGGCCACAAAAAAGCCCGCGTATGCGGGCTTTTTTTGCGTGAATCACACAATTAGACCAACCAAGTGGTCACATCTTCAATTTCTCGCTGTTCGCCAACGGCTTTCAATCCTTTCACGCAGCGCACGATGAACCAAACGAGCAGTGCCAGTGTCAGCAAAATGCCCAAACCAAATAGCGGCATGGTAACAATACAAATTACCCCGTACAGCAAGCTGATCCAAAACGTGCGAATCTGAAAGCGGTAGTGGTTATTACTCAGGCCCTCATCGCCATTTTTATTCACGTAGGCCATGATCAAGCCGATGATGGAGGTAATGCCCAGTAGTATGGAGGCGAGATACAGAACGTAGATTAATTTAACGTTATCTAATGATTGGGATGGTGCTGACACTTCATTCATAACAGGTCCCTGTAATGATTATTGTTGCAAAGCGCTAGTGTGTTGCGGCTGAGGTCGCTCGTCAAGCGTGGGTTTGGAACAATTTGAAAAGCAGCAGAATCAATAGATAAGGGTAGAAACTTCAAGCACTTTTGGATCCCAAGACAAACCTAAGCTTTTAGAGGGCGACATGCTGATACTGATACCCGGCAGGCCCTCGTCGTCGTACAAAATGAGCGCCACGCCGTGGTGCGCTTGCTTCAAGTTATTGCCGACGGTGACAGCGTGTTGGCTTTGCGCGTAGGTGCTTAGTGATGCTGGCTCGCGCTCCCCGTTGATGTAAATCGCGTGCAGTTTTGTGTTATCTGGCGCGCGATTTCGGTATACCGCGGCTAATTTTCCAGCGCCAATGGGTGAGCCAATTTTTTTAGTGAGCGCGTCGGCAAGGGCGTCGTCATTGACGACCAATATGTGCACGGCTTGCTGCTGGCTCACCGAGGCCTCAAAGGCCAGCAATTTAAGTAACAGCACACTGTTCAGTGCCGCGGGCAGCGGTTTAGCGCTAGCCAGTGACGACAGGAGGGCAACTCCTAGCAGCATAGATCGGCAGGCGTTTTTCATATCAAAACACCGCCCGTACATGCAGGCTGACAACCGGGCGGTTGACCTGGGGTATCAGCGAATTTTGGAAGCCGTCGTGGTCTGTATCGAAATCATTACCGCTGGCGGCCGACTCAACCCCGGGCTGCAAATAGTCTGCGCCCAGCACGTTGCGCACTTTTAGCCCCAGCTGCCAGGCGGAATGGCGATACAGTAACGTGGCGTCAAATTGGCTGTAGGCTTTGGCTTTTATACCCTGCGTGCGCAGTGGGTTTTCTGAGAATAACTTGCGCGCAGAGCGCCAGTGACCGCGTACATTGATATTCCAGTGTTCTGACAAGGGCAGATTCACAATGGCCGTTATTTTGTGGGGTGCGATATCGCCCTGATCATCCCAACGGGTGATCCAGTTACTGGCGAGTGGGTCGTACTGCTGCTCGGCGCGTGCGCGTGTAAAGGTGTAAAACACTTTGGCAGTCAGCGGTGAGTATTGGGTGAAGGGGTTTTTAAAGCGTGCGCTGGCGCGATATTCCAACCCATAAATGCGCCGCTGTCCCACATTCTGAGCGCCGGCAATGGCGTTTTCATAGTGTGCGAGAAACAGCGATGTTTCGTGTAGCGCCAGCGCACCTTGATAGATGCCAATGGCTTCCAAGTTATGTGCTTTTTCGGGAATTAACCGCTCGTTAGCGGGGCGCCCACTGAATTCTCCGTACAACTCTTTAGGCGAGGGCTCTTGAAACGCCTCCCCGTATACCAGTTTAAAGGTGGTGTCGGTGCGGTAGTGAAAGATTGCCGCGAGGCGGGGATTAACATCACTGCCATAGTCGCTGTTTTGATCCCACCGCAAGCCTGCATTAAAGCGCCATTGGCCCAGATCGTAGCGCCATTGGGTGTAGATGCCGGTGTCGGTGGTTTCGGCGCGGTTGTGTTTTGGAATTTGACGGTCTGCCAGTGAGGGCGGGAGGGGTGACGGGTTGTCGGAGCTGATGCTGTCGGCTGCGCGAATGCCGCTGCCGTCTGAGGTTCGACCGTCGATGGAATTTGCGGCCTGCGCAGGGCAAACCCCCGTGCCATTGAAATAGTTGCAAATCATGTAGAGTTTGGCCAGGGTCTTGCGTTCGTACTTGATGCCGGCACTCCAGGTGGTGCGCTCACTGGCGCGATAGGTCAGCGACTGCTCCAGTCGCCAAGCGCTGTTAAAGTTGTTCCAAGTGCTCAAGCTTACATCGCCTGCAAAGGATTCTACCCAGTCGCCCCCCACTCGGCTTTCTCGGTATACCAAATCGGTGCGGCCCTGCCAGCGATCGCTCCACTGGTCTTGATAGCGGCCAAACAATTGAGTGGATTCGTGTACCCACAAGGCGTTGGGTTGGCTATCTGCAAATGAATAGTAGGGGCCGTAGCCCTCCTCAGTTTGCCAATAACTTGCACCCAGCAGCCAGACACTGCCCTCGACTTCGGCGTAGATACCGCGATTGTCGCTGGGGTCTTGGTAGCGACCCAGTGGTGCGCCGTTCATCAACTCGGCGTCAGAGACTTGGCCATCGACATTGATGTCTCCCGAGGGGCTCACATTGCCCGTCGCAGGGTCTAGGCCGGCGCCGATGCCAGCGCCCCAGGTTCCAGGATCAGCCAGCCAGCGCTGCTCGGTATAACCCCAAGCGCTGTAGTCTTCAATGGGGGCCTCATCGCTGGAAAATAAGCGCGCGCCCAGGCTCCAGCTGATGTCGCTGTAGTTACCCAGCCACGCGAGGTCCACACTGCGCGACTGATAGCTACCCATATTGATCGAGGCCGTCAGCTGGTTGCTGTCGGCGCTCAATTGAGCGCCCTTGCGGGTAATGATATTGATCACGCCCAGAAATGCGTTGGGGCCGTAGACCGCCCCCGACGGGCCATAGAGCACCTCGACCCGGTCGATAATCTGCATGGGGTATTGCCGTGAAAACTGGGCTGCATGGTTCCACAGGTGGTTGTCAACGCGCCCATTGACGAGCAGGAGCGTACGCTGCGTCCACGGCGTGCGGTAGCCGCGTTGATAGGTCACCACTTGCTGTGTGCCATTGGTGATTATCGTGTCGAAGCCGGGCAGGTCGGCAACCAGCTCCTCCAGGCTGTCATAACCTCGGCGTTCAATCTCTTGCGCGTCAACCACCACCAGCGTCCCCGGCGCATCGCGCACGGTTTCTTTAATCGTTGAGGTGGTCTGGCTGTCGTCGTACAGCGCCGAGCGTTGGTTTAACAGTTGATCCAGGGTCATGCCGTCCAGCGTGCCGTCGCTAGACTGCGCATGCGCGCCAGCCAACGGAAGGCTCGCGATTAGCGCCAACCAGCGCGCTTGGCTTCGACGGGGCATCATTTGCACTGGTCTCGCGCCTGCGCAAATTGATGCAGCCCTGTAGTGAATATTAGGAAGATCATAGGCGGTAATTTATTCAGCTATCTACTAACCTGTCATTGTAGTTGCATACCATAGCGGCTGCGCGGACGGTGGCCCAGAAAATTCCTGCTCACTTCCTGTACTTTCGCCAGATTCGGGTAATTATGGCTAACGGAAAACCAGATAGCGCACTAGCGCAGACGCCGGCATCGGCGCATAACATCAGTCGCATGAGTGCGGGGCTGTTCGCGTCGGCGGTCATTCTCGTTGTCCCGCTGTTAGTCTTGGTCTACCTCTATTTGAGCGAAATTAACCGCGAACTCAAGACCCTAGAGAAGCAGATAGGCAGTATCAGTGTGCTACAGCAGCTGGTGGCCCTACAGATTCACTTGACGGATGAATACTACAGCCGATATTACCCCAGCCCTCGAGCCGTTGAATTGCTCGTTCACAAGCCGGCGCAGATAAAAACAAAAAGCACGAGTGGTGACTTGGCGTTGTGGCAGTTTCAATTGAATGCAATGGATGATGTCTTACAGGCCAATTTCAACCAAGATTTGGGGTGGGACGCTCTGCGTGCACAAATGGTACCGCTTTGGGAGAGTCAGAATTGGCATCAACAATTGGCCAACATTCGCGCGCTTGACGTACCCTCCACAGAATTTACCCAGCGTTTGATGGTGGCGGCAAACCTTATCTGGAGCCCAGAGCAATCCGTGCGCGAACAAGCAAAAATGCTGTTCATGGATTTGACCACGGCTAAGCAATCGTTGTTGCTCACTACCGAATCTATAGCGCAATACGTCCATAGCAGTGTTGAGGGCAACAGGGAAGAGGCCTATCAACAGCTGCAATTAATGCTGATGCAGCTGGCTAATCTAGAGCGTGAGGGTGAGTTCAGTGTGCCAGAAGGCATCGATACCCAACACATTGCCTATGGAAACATCATCGAATTTGCGCAAAAGGTATTAAAGAAAAAGCGCAGGCTTGATTTTTTGAGTGTCGTTGCAGGCTCAGCAGAAGACATGGGATTGGCGCTGGACGTTGAAAAGCTCCGAGGCCTTACTTGGGATAAGTACAGTGAGCTTAATCGGGTTCAATTGCAGATTGCCGGTCAGTTAAGTCAAAAGCTCAATGGCGCACTGGAGCGCGAGCGACAATGGCGCTTGGTAGTGATGTTTTGGGTTGGTCTGTTAATTATATCGGCCGTTGTGTTGGGTGGTTACGTTGTAGTGAATATTCGCGGCACGCAGATTTTTCTCGATGAAGAAAATCAAATGCTTGAAGCGCGCGTAAAATCGAGAACCCAGGAAATTATATCCGCAAAAAATGAAGCGGAGCAGCTCAATCGGATATTGGGTAAACAAACTCAAATATCTACTGAGCTGGCCCGCAAAGCTGAAATGGCAAGCTCGGCCAAAAGCCTGTTTTTGGCGGCCATGAGTCATGAAATTCGAACGCCACTGAATGCAGTCTTAGGTGGGGCCAATATTCTTAGTAAGTCGAAATTAGATGATCGACAAAAAGGGATATTGACACTCATTACCCAGTCGGGAAAAACGTTACTGGAGCTCATTAACGAAATATTGGACTTTTCCAAAATTGAGGCCAATCAATTGGAATTGGAGTCAGCCCCGTTTGATCTAGAACAGCAATTGCTTGAAATTATTGGCATGTTCACACTGAAGGCGCGTGAAAAGGATATTGAGCTGAGTTTGTTTTTCGACAGTCGATGTGAAGGGGAGTGGATAGGCGACGCGTTGCGGATTAAGCAAATCGTTATAAATTTGCTCAGCAATGCCGTCAAGTTTACCGCCCAAGGCAGCATCGCATTGCGCGCGACTTTGTCGGACGAGCAGCATTTGCTAATTAGCGTAGAGGACACTGGGATAGGTATCCGAACGGAGCAGCTCAACAGCCTGTTTGAGGCCTTCGTACAAAGCGATAGTTCTACCACTCGAAAATACGGTGGTACGGGGTTAGGTTTATCCATTAGCAAGCGTTTGGCGGAAATGCACGGCGGTAATATTTCTGTGGTGAGTACGCTGGGCAAGGGCTCCACCTTTGTGGTGGCGCTGCCGTTAAAGCATAAAACGATGCCGGAAGCGCTCGCACCCCACGAGCAGTTAAAAATTTGTTTGCTGTGCCAGGCCCCTGAGCTAGAGCGCCAATTGCGGCAGTGGTATGGGCGCCTGCACGTCGTCGAAAGTGCCTTGGCTCTGCGGCAATATTTGGATCAGCTATCCCCGTCCAAGAATGAAAATTTGGTGGTGGTGGCTGAAAGTACGGCATTGTTACGAGATCAGGATCGGTGGCAAGGGAATGAGCCTCAATTGCAGGCGATGAAGCTCGAGGTCCCTTGGGTACTGCTAACGAACCAAAACGCTATCGACAATGATGACGGCCAGCATCTGCAAGAATTTCTTCAGCAACTCGGGCCCAATGTGCAATTGCCTATGCTCAGCAAAGGGAGCAAGTTGCGAGAGGCTATTCACTATGCCGCTGAGCGCTCTGACGGCCCGGCTGTTGACTGGATGCAAACCGAGAGCGATGTGCAG
This sequence comes from Simiduia aestuariiviva, assembly GCF_014192475.1. Taxonomy (GTDB): domain Bacteria; phylum Pseudomonadota; class Gammaproteobacteria; order Pseudomonadales; family Cellvibrionaceae; genus Simiduia; species Simiduia aestuariiviva. The sequence continues at coordinate 141,317 of NZ_JACHXZ010000003.1, read as the reverse complement.
GGCACTCGCTTTAAAGGCCGCGTGTTACTGGCGGAAGACGTGGAGTTTAATCGTATTATTGCCTGTGAAATACTTGAGGCCTGTGGCTTAACAGTGGATTGTGTCAATGATGGCGCGCAAGCAGTTCGATTTATTCGCAGCTATTACAATCAACCGGAAAGTGATGAGCTACCCGTTAAGTTGGTGCTCATGGATTTACATATGCCAGAGCTCAATGGCCTGGATGCCACGCGTCAAATCCGTGAGCTGGAACAAGTTGCCTGCTTACCCGCCATGCCCATTGTTGCTATGACGGCCGATGTGCTGGTAGATACTCGCGTTAAAATTACCGAAGTAGGGATGAATGGTTATCTGCCAAAGCCCTTCGAGGAAGAGGATCTCGTTGAGTTGCTGGCTAAATACTTCCCGGTTGACGACAGTCCGGAAAATGGATCACATCCCGCAACGCAGACTCTGATGGCGCGCAGTGTTGCCGCTAATCAATCGGTCGCCGCTCCGGAAAAGCTTGCGCAGAACAACGCTGCGCAAGGTGCGGCCAGCGCTGCTGATGTAAAACCAATTGATGCCAGTAGGTCAGAGGATCCTATATTTGATCACGAGGCGCTGTTGCGTCGCGTGCGCGGCCGCTATGATCGTATGTCTGAGTTGGTTCAATCCTTTTTGGCGTCGCTGCCCGATTCTGTAAATAATATGGCGGCATTAGTGACGGCGGCCGAATATTCGGAGTTGATTTTTGCGGCGCACACCCTGAAGGGCTCTTCCGCGAATTTGGGTGCGGTAGAATTGCAACGTCGCGTTAGTCGCATTGAAGATGCTGCACGCAAGTTGCAGTCAAATCCCAAAGACACAGAGACCAGAGCAGCGCTCGAATATGAGTGGTCGATGATCAATGACAGTGTGACGCAACTCACCGCCACAATGCGTGGCTATTTAGAAAACAATAAAGGCGCGCAGGTCACCTGAACGCCAATGATTCAGGGCTCCGATTGATCAACCTTTGCAAATAATTGTGTTGCTGCGACAGCGCGATGCCAGCGTTGCAGTAGCGTTTTATGCTGTTTGTCAGACAGTGCTGGGTTGCAGGAGGAGTGCGCGTGCCAAAGCGAATGAATATCCGTCAGCGTGTTGAGCCACCCCAATTGCAACGCTGTTAAATAGGCTGCGCCTAAGACAGTCATTTCCTCCTGCGCCGGCCGATAGATTGATAGCTGTAGAACATCCGCCAGGCATTGCAAAAACGCAGCATTGTTGGTCATGCCGCCATCGGTGCGCAACTCGGAAATTGCCACGCCGTCGGCATGCAACGCGCTGAGCAAATCGTGTGTTTGCAGGGCGATGGATTGCAAGGCCCCAACCACCAGGTCGGCCCGGCTGGTGTCACGGGTCAGACCGAAGACTGCGCCACGTGCCGCGGGGTCCCAGTAGGGGGCTCCTAAACCCGTAAACGCAGGTACCCATGTTACTGGACTGAGTTTGCCGGCGTAGTCGGCCATCAATTGGTTACACGCATGGGCGCTGTCTATTAAGCCCGCGCCGTCGCGTAGCCATTGCACTGCGGCGCCGGCCACAAACAGGGAGCCTTCGTTGGCGAAGGTACTTTCGCCATTGATTCGGTAGGCCAAGGTGGTGAGTAGGCGGTGTTGCGATTGGGGTATATCGCGGCCCGCATTGACCATTAAAAACGCACCGGTGCCGAAGGTGCATTTAGCCTGCCCCTTGGCTATACAGGCTTGTCCCAGTAGTGCAGCCTGTTGATCGCCCACCATGGCCAGTACGGGAATTGCGGCCCCGAACCAATGGCTCGCACAGCGCCCAAATTCCGCGGTATTGTCCGCCACTTCGGGCAGCAGGCTGCGGGGCACATCAAATTGATCCAGCAAATCGTCATCCCATTGGCCCGAGGTCAAGTTGTACAGTTGCGTGCGCGAGGCATTGGTGGCATCGGTTTTGTGTGCTTGCCCCTCGGTGAGTCGCCACAGCAGCCAGCTGTCGATGGTGCCGCAGGCCAGCTTGCCCTGTGCCGCGAGTGCTCGAGCACCGTCGGTGTTGTCCAATAGCCATTGAATTTTGGTGGCGGAAAAGTAGGGGTCTAGCAGCAGGCCGGTTTTAGCTTGAATCTGTGGCTCCAGGCCCTGCTCGCGCAATTGGGCGCAGCGCGGCTGCGTGCGGCGGTCCTGCCAGACAATGGCGGGCGCAATGGGCTGGCCGGTGTCTCTGTGCCACACCACCGTGGTTTCCCGTTGATTGGTAATGCCAATGCCCGCCACTTGATCGGCGCCGATGCCGGCCTGCTGAAGCGCGTCGCGGCAAGTGGATAGCACCGATTGCCAAATTTCCTCTGCGTCGTGTTCCACCCAGCCGTCGTCGGGAAAGTGCTGTGCGAACGGTGCCTGAGCACAGGCCAGTACCTCAAACTTTCGGTTAAACACCAAGGCCCTTGAGCTGGTGGTGCCTTGATCAATGGCCAACAGATATTCTGAAGACATGTGGAAGTCCCGTTTATGCGTTTTGGTTCGAGTGTAATTCATGGGGCGTCATCTGAGCCAGCCTTGAACAAAGGCGTGGGGATTGGGGTATGATCGACGGACAAGGAAGCAACATAGTGATGTAAAAAGGTGTAGTAATGACAAGTGTATTAGAACAACTCACTGGCATGACCGATGTGGTGGCAGACACCGGTGACATAGATGCCATCAGCCGTTTTAAGCCCATGGATGCCACCACTAATCCCAGCTTGATTTTGGCCGCCGCGCAGCTGCCCGCCTATAAGTCGCTGGTCGATGACGCCTTGGCCAGAGCCAAGGGTGATGTGAGAGCCGCCGTCGATGCGCTGGCAGTGGCCATTGGTCAACACATTCTTACGAAAATTCCCGGCCGCATATCCACGGAGGTGGATGCGCGTCTGTCGTTCGATAGCGCGGCAATGATTAACAAGGCCCATGATCTGATCAGCGCCTATGAGGCCGCGGGCGTAAACCGCGAGCGCGTACTGATAAAAATTGCGTCTACCTGGGAAGGTATTAAGGCTGCCGAGGTGTTGGAGCGCGAGGGCATCAATTGCAATCTGACGCTGCTGTTTTCTTTCGCCCAAGCTGTAGCTTGCGCGGAGGCCGGGGTGTATTTAATTTCACCGTTTGTGGGGCGCATTTACGATTGGTATAAAGCGCAGGGCCAGTTGCCGGCCACGCCTGCAGAGGACGAGGGCGTGCGCTCAGTTCAGCGCATCTATCACTACTACAAGACGCACGGCTATAACACCGTTGTGATGGGCGCGAGTTTTCGCAACGTCGATCAAATTAAAGCCTTGGCCGGTTGTGATCGACTGACGATCAGCCCCGGTTTATTACAGGAGCTCGCTGAAGATCAGGCGGTCTTACCCCGTCAGTTATCTGCCGGTGAAGGCCCTGCGGAAGCCAAGCTGCAATTAACGCAAGCCGATTTTCGTTGGCATCACAATGAAGACGCCATGGCCACTGAAAAATTGGCCGAAGGCATTCGAAAGTTTGCCGCCGACCAAGTGAAATTGGAGCAGCTGTTAGCGCAGTGGTAGTGCCTTTTTAGTTTTACGTTTAAAACCGGTGCAGGCAGCTGCGCCGGTTTTTTTATGGGTGTTTGTGTGGTTGCAGGGATTTGCCCATCACCGGTTAAGCGGAATGATTGTTCGGTATAAGTTGAATAATTGTTCGTAAAAATTGCAGTAAAATCAATTGTTTACAGGTTTTGCACTATGGCGCTAGAATCCGCGGCCCGCCAAAATTACGGGCTCCGCTGCCAACCATAGGTTTTCTGCTCATGTCGACATTTAACACGCCTTTTTACCAGATTGATGAAGCAGCGCTGCTGAAAAACATGGAAAAAATGGCATTTGTTGCGCAGCACTCCGGCGCCAAATGTTTACTGGCGCTCAAATGTTTTGCCACCTGGCCGGTGTTCGATCTGATGCAGGACTATATGGCGGGCACCACTTCGTCGAGTTTGTACGAAGTGAAGTTGGGGCGGGAGAAGTTTGCCGGTGAAACCCACGCCTACAGCGTGGCGTGGGCGGATCACGAAATTGACGACGTACTGCAAAACTCTGACAAGATTATTTTTAATTCCTTGACTCAATTAGCACGGTTTCGCGAACGTTCCGAAGGCTGCGCGCGAGGCCTGCGGGTCAACCCACGGGTCAGCAGCTCCGACTTCATATTGGCCGATCCAGCACGCCCCCACAGCCGCTTGGGCGAGAGCGATCCCGCAAAAATTGCGGCGGTGCTTGATCAAATTTCTGGTTTTATGTTTCACAATAATTGCGAGAACGGCGATTTTGCGCTGTTCTCAAAAATGCTTGACCACATAGAATCCACCTATGGCGAACTATTGCATAAAGTGTCTTGGGTAAGCCTCGGCGGCGGCATACATTTCACCGGTAACGATTACCCGCTCGATGCCTTCTGCGCGCGCTTAAAGCGCTTTGCCGACACCTACCATGTACAGGTGTATCTTGAGCCGGGCGAGGCCTCCATCACCAACACCGCCAGTCTCGAAGTGACGGTTTTGGATATCGTGCACAACGATAAAGACATTGCCATCGTCGATAGCTCCATCGAAGCGCACATGCTCGATCTATTGATCTATCGCCTGCCCGCAAAATTGAACGAGCAGGGTAGTCACCGTTATCAAGTGTGCGGCAAGTCGTGCTTGGCGGGCGACATATTTGGCGAGTTTGATTTCCCGGCGCCGCTGCACGTGGGCGATCGGTTAAGCATTCAAGATGTGGCCGGTTACACCATGGTGAAGAAAAATTGGTTCAATGGTCTGACCATGCCGAGCATTGTGATCAAGCGCCGTGATGGGCGCTTAGAGCAGGTGCAGAAATATGAGTTTGCCGATTACCTGGCGAGCTTTGGCAATCAATCGTAATTTAAATCACTGTTTCACAACTGAAGGAAAAGGGCACTGATCGCCGTTTTCGAGGAGTTTATTATGTCCAAAAAAAACGTACTGATTATCGGCGCCGGTGGCGTGGCAAAAGTGGTGGCGCACAAATGTGCCCAACACAATGATGTACTCGGTGAAATACACATTGCCTCGCGCAATATTGCAAAGTGTGAAGCGATTATTGGAAGCATTGCGCGCAAGCAAAACTTAAAAGTTCCGGGCACCTTGCAAGCGCACGCGGTTGATGCACTCGATGTGCCTGCGCTTGTGGCGTTGATTCAGAAAATCGGCGTGTCCATGGTGCTTAATTTGGGTTCTAGTTTTGTCAACCAAACGGTATTGAAGGCGTGCATAGAAGCGGGCGTAGCCTATTTGGATACCGCCATCCACGAAGACCCTGAAAAAATTTGCGAAACGCCGCCATGGTATGCGAATTATGAGTGGAAGCACAAAGATGCTTGTGCCGAGAAGGGTGTAACCGCTATTTTGGGTGCGGGCTTTGATCCGGGCGTGGTCAACGCCTACGCCGCGCTGGCCTGTAGTGAGTATTTCGACAGCGTGGATTCCATTGATATTCTGGATGTGAACGCGGGCAGTCACGGAAAATATTTCGCAACCAATTTCGATCCTGAAATTAATTTTCGCGAATTTACCGGCCAGGTGTGGACCTGGCAGAATCGCGAGTGGACCTCAAATTCCATGTTCGAAGTAAAGCTTACGCGCGATTTTCCCGTCGTGGGCGAGCAGTCGCTGTACCTCACCGGCCACGATGAAATTCATTCGCTAAGCCAAAATTTAGACGTGCCCAATGTGCGCTTTTGGATGGGCTTTGGCGAGCACTACATCAACGTATTCACCGTTTTGAAAAATCTGGGCTTGTTGTCTGAAAAACCGGTGACCACGGCCGAGGGCCAAAGCATAGTGCCGTTAAAAGTGGTTAAAGCGGTGTTGCCAGATCCCGCGTCCTTGGCGCCTGCCTACACGGGCAAAACCTGCATCGGTGATTTGGTGAAAGGTGTCAAAGATGGTCAGCCCAAAGAAGCCTTCTTCTACAATATTTGCGATCACGCAGAAAACTACGCAGAAGTGGAAAGCCAAGCCATTTCCTACACCGCTGGCGTGCCCGCGGTGGCTGCGGCCCTGCTAATTGCCGATGGCACCTGGGACGTGGGTAAAATGGTGAATGTGGAAGAGCTGCCGCCTAAGCCTTTCTTAACAAAATTGAGCGAGCTGGGTTTAACCACTTTTATGCAGGATGCAGAGGGCGAGCGTCAATTGTTCTAATTTGCAGCGTAATCCGAGGGACAGCACGCAATGTGTTGCCCATCCCATCGCCGGCTGGGTGATGGGATGGGGTGATTGGATTGGGTGATGGAGTGGCACCCATGGCGAACACTTCGCCTATGCCATTTCAATCACTGCAATAGAAATATTGTTGCGCGAGTCAATTAGCGCGAACTTCTTACTGCGGTAATGTCTCGTTGATCATTTAATGTCACTAAGTGGTCGACGCGCGCGGGCAGGGTGCGCAGCATGTGTTCAGTCAAGCGCTGGTAATGGGCGATGAAACGCGCTAATTGCTCTGCCGACATAATGCCGATAGGCGATTCAACTTGCGTGTGTTCATGGCTGGCGCGCCACTGCGCGAGCAGTTGTCGCTCCTGCTCGCTGCGCCAGCGTTGAACGCAACTGAAGTTTGGCGCTTGTAACATCACCCATTCATCCACGCGTGCAAACCAATGTGGGTATGTGTTTGCGAGGGCGTCGTTAACGAACTGTCGCCAGTGGCCGCTCGCGTCATCTCTGGCCTCTAATTCATTGACCGGCTGTGCAAGCTCAGCTGCAGATTGCGGTGGGCACCCCATGCACCAGCCTTCGATAATGATTACTGCTAGCGGTTGTGTTTGTTGATGCCATTGATCGCTGGGGGCGCGGTCGTCGCGGTGCTTGTCAAAGTGCGGAACTGCCGTGGGCTCACCGCGAGCGAGTTTATCTAACACTGCTATGGCGAGTGATACATCGTGAGTACCCGGCACTCCGCGGGTGGCTAGCAGTGGATGTATGCGGTGCGCCAGCTGTTGGCGCTCGGCGCGCGTGAGGTAAAAATCGTCTTGGGATAGGCTCAATGTGGCAATGTTTTTAGCGTTGAGTTGCTGTGCTAAAAATGCTGCCAGGGTGGACTTGCCGGAGCCCTGACAACCATTAATGCCCAATACGAAGGGCTTGGTGACTCGGGCAAGGTGTCGCAGCAGCGCGTCAAAATGCGGTGCAGAGGTGTCGAGAAATTGCTGTGCGATGGGCGTGGTCAGTATGTGCGTCACCGTCATTCCTTGGACTGCCGAAGGCCTTGTCAGCCGGGTATCAGCATGAGCCGCAATGCGTGCGCGGCATTGCGGCTCTTTCTTGGGGTAGCACCCCAGGGGTTAGATTTCTTCGAATCGATTTTCCTCGACGTTTTTTACGCATTTTGCCGGATCAAATACGCGACCATTCATGGCGATGTATACGCCTTCAGGCAGGGTCTGTGCCGCCATGACGGCTGCACCTAAGTTAAATACGGCGTCGGAGTCGCGAAATTCCGCGGGGTACATGGCGCCCATCAAAACAATGGTTTTGCCTTCAATGCCCTGCAGTGCCATGCCGGTTTTGGTGAGCGTATCAGTGCCGTGTGTGATAACGATGTTGTGGCCGGTTTGTTGCTCTACGGTTTTGCGCACGAGTGCTCGGTCTTCCTCGCTAATATCCAGGCTGTCTTTGCGAAACAGCGGGATGATGGCCGTGTCTAATGTTACGCCCGCGCGCTCCAGAATTTTAGGTGCCTGTGGCTGGCCAATGTGATAGTCGTTCTTGGCGTCGTAGTAAATTTTGTCGATGGTGCCGCCGGTGGTGATGATGGTGACGCTCATATAAACCTCAATAGCTGGTGGTGCGGGCAATAATACCAAAGGGCTAACCTATGGTTGCCATTTGTGCGAACAGGTGTGACGAACAGTATGGCAAAAACCCGAGGGCTTGTTGTGCCTGCGCGCGGTAGCGAGAGTCGGGTACAATGCGCGCCCACGCAAGGGTACAGCAAGGTCATGGCGAAAACAGTGTTAATAGTGGGCTATGTGTGGCCCGAACCCCGATCATCTGCCGCTGGCACACGCATTGTGCAGCTCATTCGCTGGGCGCAGAGCGCGGGCTATACCGTGACCTTTGCATCGGCCTCTGAACCCGGAGAGGCGGCAGAGGATCTCACTGCGCTGGCCGTCGAGTGCCATTCGGTAAGGCTTAATTGCAGCAGTTTTGACGACTTTGTGCGTGAGCTGGCGCCGGAGCTGGTTATATTCGATCGATTTATCTGCGAAGAGCAGTTCGGTTGGCGCGTTGCCAGCGCCTGCCCGCAGGCTCTGCGAGTGTTGGATTCCGAAGACCTGCACTGCCTGCGCGACGCCCGCGAACGCGCCCACAAGGCCGGCAGACCGGTGTTGACGCCCGTGGATGACGATTTGTTTAGCGATATGGCGCAGCGCGAGCTGGCCAGTATCTACCGATGCGATATCACTCTGGTGATTTCCGATGCTGAGCTGGCCATATTGCGACAAGAATTTAACGTGCCGGCGGCGCTGTTACACCACTGCCCCTTCATGTTTGAGCCGATCGATCCCGCCCATTGGACGCCCCTCACTGAGCGTCAGCATTTCGTGTTCATCGGCAATTATCGTCACGCCCCCAACTGGGACGCCGTGCGCTATCTGCGGGAACTCTGGCCCGCCATACGGCAGCAGTTGCCCGAGGCCGAGTTGCATCTCTACGGTGCTTATCCCCCTAAAAAAGCCATGCAGTTAGACAATCCTGCCCTGGGTTTTCGAGTCTTGGGTTGGGCACCCAATGCCTACACCGTGTTGGCACAGGCGCGGGTGTGTTTAGCGCCGCTACGTTTTGGCGCGGGTATTAAAGGCAAGCTAGCGGAGGCCATGGCCTGTGGCACGCCCAGTGTCACCACTGCCATCGGTGCTGAAGGCATGACGGCAATGGGGCGCTTAGCCTGGCCTGGTAAGGTGGCAGAGTCCGATGCGGATGTGATCAAGGCGGCGGTGGATTTGTATGAACAGCCGGATTGCTGGCGCACCGCGCAATCGCACTGTGCTCCGGTGTTTAATGCGCTGTTTGATCGTGCGCGCGTAGAGCAAGCGTTGAGCGAGCGCCTTGCGCAGATACAACACAATCTCAAGGCACACAGACTGCGCAATATTACGGGCGCCTTGTTACAACAACAGCATTACCGCAGCACGGAGTTCATGTCGCGCTGGATTGAAGTGAAGACGAGGTTAAAAGCCTTGGAAGATGCTGAGTCCGACGCATAGTAAATTGCTATCGAAACTCGGTGCTAACGCAAAAGACTATCTGGCGGCAAACGCCAAATAGTCTTGCGAAGTAGGCGCAGGGTCAGGCAGATTTACGCACGTTATCGTCGTATTTTTTGCTGAGCACATCGTAAAACTGTTCGCGCAATTTGTAGATGTCTTGCTTGAGGTCGGCAATCTCTTGATTGCTGATATCCCGCCGGCCTACGTACACCTGTTTGCGGAACAGGGCGATTTGAGCACCGTACAAGCGCAAGTTTTTCTCCAGCCCCTTTTCGCCGATCAATAATAGGTTGGCCTCGGCGTCAGCCATGCGCCGAAATTCCTGCACCAGCTCGTTGTTGATATTGTCCAGCTCAGCCCGACGCGCCTGTGGCCAGCGCGCGCCAAAGCGCACCGACTCAATCACCAGCGCCGAATATTTGGCGAAGCTGTGGCTGACGTTGCCCATTTGGCGAGAGACTTCCTCGTATATTTTGAGCTTGCGTTTAGCGGCAATAGACTCCGGTGAGGCCGGTTGGCTGGGCTTGCGATAGTGGGCAAACCATAGGCCTATGGCCAGCAGTAAGGCACCCATGCCGATTTTTGCCAGTGTATCGAGTAGTGACCAAAATGTTGCTTGATCCATGGTAAAACCCTCTGGAAACTGAGCGCGACGTCAATTAATTGACGGTTCGCTCGCGTTAACTGTTCATGGGAGGGGTAGAGCAAAAGTTGGGCCAGCGTGAATTTATGCGTGGGGGTTAAAGTGGGCGGGGCGGTTGCGCAGCGGTTCCAAAATGGGTTCAAGGCCGTTGACCTTGATTTCGAAGATGAGCGCCAACAGCTCGCCCAGTTTTCCCTTGGGGAACCCCTGACCGCTAAACCACACCAGATAGGGCTCCGGCAAGTCGGCCAGCATTTGGCCTTGGTATTTTCCGAAGGGCATGGGCGTGGTGACCAACAATTTTAAATACTCGGGCGGGAAGGGTGCGTCGTTCATGCTTAGCCACCTGCCAATTTGACGGTATAGCCGCGCTTTTCCAGCTCGGTTTTGAGCTTGTCGCGCATGTCACCTTGGATTTCGATGTCCCAATCTTTGACGGATCCGCCCACACCGCAGACCTGCTTCAGTGCTTTGGCCAGTGTTTTGAGTTCACCTTTGCCGAGCCCGAGGCCGGTGATCACGCTCACGGATTTGCCCCCACGCCCTTTCGAACTGCGCTGTATGCGCACGATCCCGTCGCTGTCTGGCGGCGCTAAGCTCTGGCTGGGCGCGTCTATACGACCGGACTCCGTCGAGTATACCAACCGGCTATTTTTGCTCATGTTGGGGCTCCTCTGCAGCATCGACTTTTTGCAGTTTTTGAAAATAGATGCCGGTGAGCACCATGGACACGCCGAGCGAAAAGAGCAGGGCGGGATTAATGCCGAGCCAGCCGCTGTAGGCGAATATAGGCGCTAAAAAAACCGACACAAATAAACCGCTGCTGATGAGCTTTTCAGCGCGTTCGGGGAGGGTGATCTGTTGTTGGCAGTGTGGGCACGGAAAGGCTTGCCGCTTTAAATAGACTTGCAGCAGGTTCTGCTCCTTCAATTGGGCCTTGGTGACCGGGGTTTGGCACCAAGGGCATTTAAGGCGGGACAAAATAAGCGACATGGCGGTGACATCCTGTAGTGGGGTGCAGTTGCCTTCGCGCCAGCGCGATTGGGCATTGCAAAATGATCGGGCTATTGTAATCCTTGGCGGCCTCGTATCAACCATTCCGTCAGAATAGGGTTACACCCCATGAACGATGCTCAGAATCAGAGCCCAGCGACGCTACGCACGCGCATATCCGACATCATTTTTGGCTATGACACGCCCGCCGGTCGCGCCTTTGATTTGGTGCTCATCGCGCTGATTTTGTTGAGTGTGGCGGTGATGATGCTGGAAACCCTCAAGGGCCTAGGCGAGCAGTGGGCGCTGGCGATGTCAGTGGCGGAGTGGGTGTTTACCCTGATTTTCACGCTCGAGTATGGCGTGCGGGTGTATGTATCCTCCGACCGCTGGCGCTATATAAAAAGTTATTACGGCTTGGTGGATCTGCTGTCGATTTTGCCGAGCTATCTCGGTTTGTTTTTCGGCGATCTCAACTACCTACTCACCATTCGATTACTACGCGTGCTGCGCATTTTCCGCATTTTAAAACTCGTGCGCTACCTGAAAGAAGCCAATGTGCTGGTGCGCTCAATGATGATGGCGCGCCGTAAAATCTTGGTGTTTTTTAGCTCTGTATTGGTGCTGACCACGGTCTTCGGTTCGCTGATGTATGTGGTGGAAGGGCCGCACAATGGCTTTACCAGTATTCCCAAAAGTATTTATTGGGCCATTGTCAGTATTACCACTGTGGGCTACGGCGACATCACGCCGCAAACGCCCATCGGGCAATTTTTGGCGGCACTAGTGATGCTCACGGGCTACTCAATAATTGCCATTCCCACGGGCATTTTTACCGCTGAATTGGTGCAGCAGGTGACCCAGCAGCGGCAGCAAGCGCGCTGCGGTCAGTGTGACAAAGGCAATCACGAATCGGATGCACGCTTTTGTAAATATTGCGGTGCCGCGCTGCCCGAGTAGCGACCATTGTCGCTATCAGAGTCGAAGCCAGATTCATTGCCAAACTATGCTGATAGCCAATAGTGCAATCACAACGGCGAACACGCGGTTCAGGCTTTGTTGATGGCGCTTGAGCCATGCGAGTACGGCAGGGGTCGCCAGCCCCCACGCCACCAGTAGGTACCAAACGGTGTCGATAACGCCGGCAGTCAACGCCAAAATCAATTTGTCTTGCAGGTTGGCATCCACGTCGATGAACTGACTAAACAGCGCCAAAAAGAAAATGGCCATCTTCGGATTTAGCGCCGCGATGAGCAGCCCGCTGACGAATCCCTGTGAGCCTTTTTGAGGGTGTTGTTGGGTGGTGCCCGCCGGCGCGGTAAAACTTTTGTAGGCCAGGTACAGTAAAAATGCCGCGCCCGCATAGCGAATGGCATCGAACACCAGGGGCGAGCTGGCGATGATAACTGCCAGGCCCAGCGCCGTGGCCGCCGCATAACCCGTGACGCCCAGCCCGTGTCCGATGGCGGTCAGCATGCCGGCCCGACGACCGTGATTGACAGTGTTGTTCATGACCACGGCTAAACTCGGCCCCGGTGACATAGCGCCGAGCGTGCAAATTCCAGCCACCGCGAGCCAACTGCTTAACAACATGTCCAAATTCCTCGTAATTATTCGTGCGCAATGGCCACGGAGTGTGCAGATTTCACGGTACAATTGCCAGCTTTTGCACAGAGCCAATCGTTATGCCGGAATTTTCAGTGCAGGGTGATATCGCGCCCGGTTTTGAGCCCGTGGCCGAGGTTTTCGCCGACCTTCAGCGAGCATTGCCTCAGGGCGCGGCGCTCGCAGTCTACCGCGACGGCGAGCCGTTGCTCGATATTTGGGCCGGCGCGCGCGACAAGGCCGGCGAGCTGCCGTGGGTGGCCGATACGCGGGTCAATATCTTTTCAGCGGGCAAGCCCTTGGTGGCCATCGCGGTATTGCAGCTCGCCGCTAAGGGCGTTTTGTCGTTGAACCAACCCATAGCGGATTTTTGGCCGGAATTTGGCGCCAACGGCAAGGCCTCCGTCACAATTGAGCAGGTGTTGTGCCACCGATCGGGTGTCAACGCGTTTCATACTCGGGTTGCCGATGCCGCCATTTTTGATCCGGCGCAGGTGCGCGCATTGGTCGCGGCCGAGCAACCCTGGTGGACCCCGGGTGAAGCCCAAGGCTATTCGCCCATTCTGTATGGCTGGATATTGGCCGAATTGGTGCGGCGCGCCAGTGGTGCAGCCAATTTCAATGAATACTTTCAGCAACAGATCGCAGCTCCGCTGGCGCTGGGCATCGCCTTTGGTGTGCCTGAAGCAGAGCAATCCTTGCTCGCCGAGGTGGGCGCAATTCGCGGCGCCAAAGCCGAGCAGGGCGTATTGCAATTAGGGCGCGCCATGAAGGACGACCCGCAAGGGGTGGTCAATAAAGCCTTCACTAACCCCATGAGTTTGATGGTGGGAACTAATGGCGCAGCGTGGCGCGGGGCCGAAATTCCCGCGGCTAACGGCCATGCTTCGGCGCGAGATTTGGCCCGTGTCTACGATGCCTTGATCAGCGGCGAACAATTGCTGCCGTTGGCCCAGCGCGAGGCCTGTTGGTTAGAGCGATCATCCGGCGATGATCGGGTATTGCAAACGCCAATGCGGTTTTCCCTGGGCTTTATGCTTACCCAAGAGGGCGGCGATCGGCGCTTGGGGCGCGGCGCGCGCGCATTCGGCCATGCCGGTGCCGGTGGCTGCTTGGGCTTCGCCGATCCAGACTACAATCTAAGTTTTGCATTTGTGTCCAATCAAATGGCGCAAAGTCTACTCATCGATAGCCGCGCGGAGCGGCTAATCAACGCCTTATATCAGGTCATCTAGAGGAGTTTGGCATATGTCAGAAGAATCCATGGCGGCCTGTGTCGCTCGGTTAGAAGAACTGGAAATCAGGCTGGCGTTTCAGGAGGATATGCTGTCTGAACTCAATACTGTCCTGTCGCGCCAAGATACTGAGCTCCTGCGCCTGCGCGAGCAGGTGAGAACCCTCAGTGAAAAACACTTGGACCTGCAATACCGCGTTGACCAAGGCAGTGAAGCTGGCGATGAGCGCCCCCCTCATTACTAGCGGCCAACAACGAAATCGGTCAAAAGGCACTTTCTAGTACTTTGGTCATTAAATTTGTGCGCTGAATATCAGCAAAAAGGCTAGATCGAGCAGCAGAGCTTCATGCGTCGGCTAAACTCATGGTGGAGATGTCTACGCATGGAGATGCAGGCTCGCAATGTCAGCCCACCCCACCCGGTCACAACTAGACGATAATTGGTCGACCCTCGACTCGAGTGCGGCAGCGGCTTTGTGCTGGCGGGTGATGACAGACAATGACGTAGCGCTGTGGCACTGGACGATTCCCTCGGGTGAATTTCAGTTGTCCCCCCAATTTATCGCGCTGGCCCAATTGCCGACCCGCCAGCCGATTCAACGCTTGGATGACTTTCTGCGTTTGGTGTCGCTCCAGCATCAAGGGGTATTGTTGGCGCAGGTGGGGCGCATGCTCAAAGGCGCACACACGCGCTTTGAATGTCCGCTCACATTGCACAATGGACGCCAGTTAGTGTTCCTTGGCACCTTTGATCCAGAACGCAAATCTGCCACGGGACTCGTGGCGCCCGCGCTGCTTGCCGAGCCGCTAGAGAGCGACAATTACGCGCAGTTATTTGATAGTTTATTTCAACACAGTCACGTCCCCAAGGCGCTACTAGATGCCCGTGGTTGTATGATGCGCGTCAATCCCGCGTGGGAGCGGATGTTTCAGCAAATACCCGGTCAGTTTTTACAGCGCCATGCGCATTTTAATCTGTTGGCAAGCCCCGGTTGCTCGCTTACCGATGACGAAAAGGCGGCGATTCAGGCGGGCCTTGCCGCTGGTCAGCCACAAACCTTTAACTTTTCATTTGCGCTGGCGAATTTGTTGGACATTCAACCCGCCGAGGCGCCCACCCTTCACTTGCGTGCCACTCACGCGCCATTGTTGGATTATGATGGTCAATTGCGCTGTGTATTGGTGGTGTATGAAAACCGCTCGGAAGAGCTGCGCGCAAGTAATGATCTGGCGCGCAATACTCAGCTATTAACCGGTGTGCTGGGTCAGCGCAGTGCACCGCCGGTGGCCGTTAAGGATCTGGAAGGCAATTACCTTTTTGCCAATAAGTTATATCAGCAATTGTTTATGGGCGCGGCCACTAAAGTTCAGGGTTTGCGTGATGAACACTTGGTGGACGCCGCCACCGCAAACTTGTTGGCGCTGCGCGAGCGGCAGGTGATGGAGCAAGATAGAGCCATTACCTCGGAGCAAAGTTTGCCACTTTTTGCAGATCACCCGGCGCGATTCATTTGGTCTAGCTTTCCTGTGCGCGACGAACACGACAGCGTGTTTTCGATCGGGCACCTGTTTACCGAAATTACCCATTTGCACGAGCAGCGGCTTGTCATCGCTAATCAACGCCAAGAATTGCAGTTACTGTTGGACAATGTTCAAGACATTATTCTTTATTTAGATCAATGGGGGCGCGTTAAACACGCAAATACTGCGGCCAGTGCCTTTTTTAAAGGTACTCATCTGATCGGTAAAACACTGGTTGAAGTGTTTCGAGACTGCCATCAAATGGCGCAATTGCAGCGTGAAGTGATGCAGGTGGTGCGCACAAACATTGCAGAAGTCGGGGTGACAGAAGCACTGCATTTTGGCGATCGACAGTATTGGTTCTCCCTTGATAAAGCGCCTACCACTGATACCGACGGAATCGTTAATGGCGTGCTACTAGTGATGCGCGACATCACCAAAGAAAAAGTCATTGAGCAAGAATTGCAAGACAGTGAGCACCGCTACCGAGCCTTCATTGCTAACAGTATGGATGGCATTTGGTGCTGCCGTATTGAACCCCCCATCGATACGCGCCTGCCGGTTGAAGAGCAGGTAAAACAGTTGGGTGAACGGGCGGTGTTTACCGAGTGCAATCAGGTGATGGCCGAACTTCGCGATTGTGAAAGTGCCGATGCACTGCTCGGGGTGCCCATGTTTGATCACGGTATTGAAACCCATCGCAGTGCGATGTGTCAGTTTGTGGAATCCGGCTACCGACTGCGCGACATTAACACCTTTCGCGAGCGGGCCAACGGTGAGCGTATTGAGCTAACGGTCTCGACCTTGGGGATTTTGGAGGGACATGCCTTAAAACATGTTTGGGGAATCACTCGCGACGTCACTGAGAAGCGCCGCTATTTGGCCGAAATGGAGTATCAAGCGCAACACGATGCACTCACGGGATTGCCCAACCGAAATTTTCTCTACAGAACATTGCGCGAACACTTTAGCGAATGTCCGGAAAGCCAGAAGATGGCACTGCTGTTGATTGATTTGAATCGCTTTAAAGATCTAAACGATACCCTTGGGCACCAGGTTGGCGATAGATTATTAAAACAGATAGGCCCGCGGCTGCAAGAAGAGCTGCGCGACGTGGAGTCCTTTGTGGCGCGTTTGGGCGGGGATGAGTTTGCGGTGTTTTTGCCGCAAATTCGCAATGAACAGCAGGCCGTGGTCGTAGCGCATCGGTTGATGGAAGTGATTCGTGAACCCTACGATTTGAAGGGGTTTACTAGCGAAATTGGCGCCGCGATTGGCATTTCTTTGCGGCCCCAGCAAGCCAAAGATATCAGTGCATTAATGCGCTTTGCCGATGTGGCGATGAGCAATGCTAAGTCACAATACTCGGGCGTTGCCATCTACAGCCCAGAAATAGATCCGCATTCCCCCAAGCGTTTTTCGCTCATGAGCGACTTGCGGCGCGCTATTCGCGAAGATGAATTGATGATGCATTTCCAGCCGAAAGTGGAGTTGCACACTGGGCGCTTGCACGGTTTTGAAGCGTTGCTGCGCTGGAATCACCCAACCCTTGGCTTTGTGCCGCCCGGTGATTTTATTCCTATGGCCGAGGCCACGGATATTATTCACCCGCTCACTGAATGGGTCTTGGAGGCGAGCATTCGCCAGTGCCGGCAGTGGCACCAGCAGCGTTTCTACGTGTCGGTGGCAGTGAATCTATCGACGCGCAATTTAATGGATGAGCGTCTGCCCAAAAAGCTGGCAGATTTATTGACCAAAAATGATTTGCCTGCGTCGGCCCTGGAGTTGGAAATTACGGAAAGCGCCATCATGGAAGATCCTGAGCGAGCGCTTCTACTTTTGCAGCAAATCAGTGATCTCGGCATTAAATTGTCCATTGATGACTTCGGTACTGGCTACTCCTCGCTGGCTTACCTTAAGCGATTGCCAGTTCAAGCGCTTAAAATTGATTATTCCTTTGTACGATTGCTACTCGAAGATAAGCAAGATGAAGTGATCGTGCGCTCCACGGTGAATCTTGGCCACAACTTAGGTTTGCATGTGGTGGCAGAGGGCGTAGAGGATCAACCGACATTAGATTGTTTAATTGATATGGGCTGCAATCAGGCGCAGGGCTATTTTTTAGGTCGGCCTATGCCGCCATCGGCGGTACCTGAGTGGTATGCATCGGCCCCTTGGGAGGCCGATGTGGAGGAGGGCGATTTGCCGCCAGATTTTTCGACGGACAATTGAGCGCGCAACGCGCTCGCGTTACATCTTGTCGCTAACTTCTATACCCAATAACTCCAAACCTTGCGCCAAGGTGCGCGCAGTGGTCTGACTCAGCTGCAAGCGACTGGCGCGCATGGGCGCGTCAATGCCGTCTTTTAGAATTGGGCAGGCTTCGTAGAAACTCATAAACTGGCTGGCCAACTCGTATAGATAGGTACACAGCACGTGCGGTAGGGCTTCGGCGGCCACTTGGTTTAAGGCCTCTCCGAATTGCAGCAGGCGCAGCGCCAGCGCTTTTTCTTGGTCCGCTGCCAGTACGATGGGCGCATCCGCGGGCAGTTCGCCGGCCTTGCGGAAGATACTTTGAATGCGGGTGTAGGCGTACTGCAGGTAGGGGCCGGTGTTGCCTTCGAAGGCTAGCATGGCGTCCCAATTAAAAATGTAATCGTTGGTGCGCGTTTTTGACAGGTCGGAGTATTTCACCGCGCCAATGCCCACTTTGCGCCCAATCTCTTTCGCTTCGGCCTGCGACAGCTCTGGATTTTTTTCAGATACCACAGCGGTGGCCCGCTCAATGGCTTCGTCCAACAGCTCGGCCAACTTTACTGTGCCACCAGAGCGTGTTTTAAAGGGCTTGCCGTCGGTTCCCATCATGGTGCCGAAGGCGTGGTGCTCCAAGCTCACCTGATCGCTGACGTAACCGGCTTTGCGCGAGAGCGTGAACACTTGCTGCATGTGCAGTGACTGTCGTGCATCAATGAAGTACATAATGCGATTGGCGCCCAGGTGATTGACGCGATAGCGCATGGCGGCCAAATCGGTGGTGGCATAGAGGTAGCCGCCACCTTGTTTTTGAATAATGACCACCGAGGGGTTGCCCTCTTTGTCTTTCATTTCATCTAAGAAGGCTACCACGGCGCCCTGATCTTCAACGGCGATGCCGCGCGCCAATAAATCCTTTACCAGCACTGGCAGATCGTCGTTGTAGCTGCTCTCGCCCATGACGTGTGAGCGGTTCAGGGTTACGTTTAACGTGCGATAGTTGTCTTCACCGTGTTGCAGCGAGATGTCTTTGAACTTCTCCCACAGACCCAAAATGTGGGCATCGCCACCTTGCAGTTTGACCACGTAATCGCGCGCCTTGTGGGCAAAGGCCTCGTCGTCGTCGAAGTGTTTTTTGGCTTGCTGGTAGAACTGCTCTAAGTCTTTTAAGGCAAAGCCGGCACTGTCTTGGGTGGCCAACTGTTCTTCAAGTTCCGCAATTAGCATGCCGAACTGGGTGCCCCAGTCGCCCACGTGGTTCTGGCGCAGCACGGTGTGGCCTTGAAACTCCAGTAGGCGCGCTAAAGCGTCACCGATAATGGTGGAGCGAATGTGGCCGACGTGCATTTCCTTGGCGAGGTTGGGGGAGGAGTAGTCCACCACCACGGTATCGGGTTTGGTCACTGGCGCGAGCGCTAGGCGCGCGTCCTTCAAGACCGCGTCCACTTGCGCCGCTAACCACTCGGGCTTTAGATGAATGTTGATAAAACCAGGGCCAGCCACTTCCAGTTTCTCAGCAATGTCATCGAGCGCTAAGGCACCCACGATTTGCTCAGCCAGCGCGCGCGGGTTGGTTTTCATCTGTTTAGCGGCGGCCATGGCGCCATTGATTTGGTAGTCGCCAAAGCCGGCTTTCTTGGCCGGCGCCACGTTGGGATTGACGCCCTCTGGGATGCCGACGGCGGTCATGGCCGATTGCGCTTTCTGGGTAAGTAATTCGCGGATATTCATAGGGTCCGTTGCAGGCCTGCGCCCGCGCTGAGATGACTGGAAAAAGGAAGCGAATTTTAACGGCCCTAGAGCCATATGCAAGGCGCAATCGGGGTGAGGGTTGTGTAAAGCCCGTCGCGGTTCGTTACACTGCCATCTTATTTTGGGTAATTAGGAGTCTCACATGCCCCATTCAGCACCTACGCCGACCGACATTCACGCCCGTCTAGAGGCCGTGCGCGGTCAGATGGCCAATGCCGGCGTGCAGGCCTACATTCAACCTCGCGCCGATGAATATCTGGGCGAGTATGTGCCGGCTTGCAACGAGCGACTGCTGTGGTTGTCGGGTTATACCGGCTCTGCGGGCTTTGTGGTGGTGTTGGCGGACAGCGCGGGCATCTTTGTCGATGGCCGCTACACCATTCAAGTGCGCAATCAGGCGCCCGCCGAGTGCTACAGCTATCACAGCATGAGCGACGATAATTTGGCCGACTGGTTAGCGGAGCGACTACCCGCTGGTGCAAAGGTGGGTTACGACCCGCGCCTGCACACCTTGGCCTGGGCGGAGCGCACTGCGCGTGCGCTGAGCCCCTGCAAATTAGCGCTATCAGCCATGGACAGCAACCCTGTGGACGCCAGTTGGGCCGATCGGCCGGCGCCGGGCAAGGCCCCCATCCGGCTCTATTCTCATGCGGCAGCCGGTGCTAACAGCGTGCAAAAGCGCCAGCGAGTGGGGCAATTAGTGGCTAAAGCCGGGGCGGATGTGGCGTTGATAAGCGCCTGTGATTCCATTGCCTGGCTACTCAATATTCGCGGTGACGACATTCCCTGTTTGCCGGTGGTGTTGGGTACAGCGCTGTTACAGACCGACGGCCAGATGATCTTTTTTACCGATACAGACAAATGCATTGAGGCCCTCGCTGAGCACGTGGGCGAAGGCGTCAGTTTTCGTCCAGAAGCTGATCTTGCCACCGTGCTCGCCACGTTAAAGGGCCAGCGGCTGCTGGCAGACCCCGCGGAATCCAATGCTTGGTGCCAGCAGCAGGCCGTGCAGGCCGGTGCTGAGCTCATCGCGGGTGCCGATCCGGTGGCACTGCCCAAAGCGGCTAAAAATGATGCGGAACTGGCGGGCATCCGGCAGGCGCACCTGCGCGACGGCGCCGCGGTCTGCCGGTTTTTGGCCTGGCTCGATCGCGAAGTGGCTGACGGCCGCTTTTACGACGAAGGCGAATTAGCTGATAAATTGCTCAGTTTTCGCCAGGCGCTGCCCGAGTTTTTAGACCTGAGCTTTGACACTATTTCCGCCGCCGGCGGCAACGCGGCCATGTGTCATTACAACCACATGAACGGCACGCCCGCCATGCTGCCCAATAACAGTATTTATTTAGTGGACTCGGGTGCGCAGTATGCCGATGGCACCACAGACATCACCCGCACCGTCGCCATTGGCAACGTCACCGACGAGATGCGCCGCATGGTGACCTTGGTGCTCAAGGGCCATATCGCACTCGACTGTGCCCGTTTTCCCAAGGGCACCAGCGGTCACCAGCTAGATGTATTGGCGCGCCAATTTTTGTGGGCCGAAGGCTTTGATTTTGACCACGGCACCGGCCACGGGGTGGGGCACTACTTAAGTGTGCACGAAGGGCCTCAACGGATCTCCAAGGCGCCTAATGCCGTGCCCTTGTTACCGGGGATGGTGTGCTCCAATGAGCCAGGTTACTACCGCGATCACGCCTTTGGCATACGGTTGGAAAACCTCGTGGCCGTGCGCCGATGTGACTCGCTCGTGGGCGCTGAGCGCGAGATCTATGAATTCGAAGCCCTGACGCTAGTGCCCATGGACACACGGCTTATGGATACCCAATTGATGACGGCCGCCGAGATTGATTGGGTGAACCGCTATCACCGCCGGGTATTCGATGCCATGGCACCTCAATTGTCGGGCGATGACCTGCACTGGCTGACCATGGCCACCCAGCCGTTAACAGCCGGATAAGCGTGTAAGGAATTGCTCTACATTTCGAGCAATTCCCCAATTCTTTGCCATACTGATTGACAAGCATAATCAATTGGGAACTTTGGCTTACTGTGCGCATTCTTATCTGTGATGATTCCGGCATGGCGCGCAAGCAGGCGGCTAGGTCGCTACCTGCAGGTTTTGCAGAAGAAATCACTTTTGCTGAACATGGCGCAATGGCCATGGATGTTTTCAAGCAAAAGACGATCGATTTACTCCTGTTGGATCTAACCATGCCCGTGATGGACGGATTCGAGACGCTCGCGGCCATCCGAGAGCAGCAAATCGAATGCGGTGTCGTGGTTATTTCTGGGGATATTCAGCCCCAAGCCCGCGAGAAGGTCATGGCATTGGGTGCCTTGGACTTCATTCAAAAGCCCATAGACACAGAAAAACTGCACAAGACGCTACGCGACTACGGATTTATTGGCGATGCCCCGCCGGCCGAAGCGTCTGGCGATGCCAGTGCGCCAGCCGCGCCAGCGCCACCACCGATCATAACCACCCCCGATACCGAAACCAGCCCCCTTGATAGCCTGCGCGAAGTGTCCAACATCGCCATGGGTGACGCCGCTGCCAAACTCGCCATTTTGCTAAAAACGTTTATCCAGTTACCGATTCCGAATGTGGCTTGGTTGACGCCTGCGGAGCTGG
This sequence comes from Simiduia aestuariiviva, assembly GCF_014192475.1. Taxonomy (GTDB): domain Bacteria; phylum Pseudomonadota; class Gammaproteobacteria; order Pseudomonadales; family Cellvibrionaceae; genus Simiduia; species Simiduia aestuariiviva. The sequence goes on along the minus strand of NZ_JACHXZ010000003.1, from coordinate 119,412 downwards.
AAATGGCCATGGGCGTGTTTCAATTAGGTGGTCAAACTGTGGTGTCGCAGGGGTTTGTATCCCGAGGTCTCGCGGGAGAGGCCATACTCTATGCAGATCGCGATGGCGTGACTGGCGTACGCAAATTGATGGCCGGCCTTAAATCTGAAAACGAGACGAATAGCGCCCCCATTCTGGACGCCGCGTCGGTGCTCATTGGAGCCTTTTTATCGCGCTTCGGTCACGAGGTGGATTTGACCTTCAGTAAAAGCCAACCAATATTGCTGGGCCAGAATGTTATGGGCACGGAGTTTGTCTATAACTCCGCGCTCGATGACGTCTTGTTAATTGAAATTCCCTACGAATTTTCAGAATTAGAATTTGGTTGCGACTTGATGATTCTATTGCCCAAGGCCAGTGGAGATAAAATGCTGGATCGCGTTAGCCTGTTATTGGATGAGGGCCAAAGCTAATGGAAATGCGTGAAATTCATTGGCTGATGGATATGGTTACCCACATCGATTTGGGTTTGGTGGTCTTTGATCGCCAGGGCAAGATTGCCGTGTGGAATCATTTCATGGAAAACCATTCCGGCTTAAGTTCCACTGAAATGCGTGAACAGTGTTTGTTTGATGTCTACCCAGAACTGAAAAAGGATTGGTTTCAGCGCGAGCTCGATACCGTTCTACTGCTGGAAAACGAAGTTTTCATCACTTGGGAGCAAGTGCCTCATTTGATGGGTTTTGCCGCCTATCGCCCCATTACGGCCAAGTCACATTACATGTATCAAAACGTTGTGCTGCGCGCAATTCGCAGTGCTAGCGGCGAGACCGATCTGGTGTCGATGACACTGTACGATGTAACCGATATTGCATCCAACAAGTTGGCGTTGGAATCGGCCAATAAAGAGTTGGCTATCTTAAGTCGCACGGATCGCCTCACCGGTTTATTCAATCGCGGTTACTGGCAAGAACAATTGGAGTCTTCGTGGGCGTTACATAAGCGCTACAACCGCCTGTACAGTTTGGTCATTTTTGACATAGATCACTTCAAAAAGGTCAATGATACCTATGGCCACCAGGCCGGCGATGAAGTGATAAAACTGGTGGCTGAGTTGGTGCAAGATTGCGCTCGCGATAGCGATTGTGTTGGCCGCTATGGCGGCGAAGAATTTACGGTCATATTGCCGCACACAGATGCTGAAGGCGGCCGTGTATTTGCTGAACGCTTGCGCAAAATCATAGAGGCGCAGGAGGTGGTGCATGAAGAGCACACAATTAAATTCACCATCAGTTTAGGTGTGGCTGAAATATCGCCCCATTTTGGTTCAGAAACGGGATGGCTAGAAGCGGCAGATCAGGCGCTGTACCAGTGTAAGCACGGCGGCCGCAACCAAACGTGCATTGCCCCAACGCCTGAACCGCCCAAGTAAATACTGCTTCCAATCAATCCACTCCCCAGCCCAGAGCGCCGGTGTGCCGGCTTTTTTCAGGATCAGACTCAGGCTCAGACTCAGACTCAGACTCAGACTCAGACTCAGACTCAGGCTCAGGCTCAGAATAAGATAAAGTCTCAGATTAAGTCTCAAATTCCGAATCCGACTTAATGGGCGCAGCCCTAACCAACCAGCGTTTATGCGCATCGCTTTGCACTCCGTCAAAGGGAAAGCAGGTAACCAGTAACAGTCGGTGAGTATTTTCTAACTGCAGCGGTTGCTGGCGAATATCCACAACTCCTGCAAATTGCACTTCATATTCGATCGCAGTGCCGTTGCGGGTGTGTACGAAAATCCGGTCGCCCGCCATCGTATTGGCCAGTGAGGCAAAGTGCGTGTCACGATGGCCGCCCACCACTGAAAATCCCTCACCGGGCAATGCGCTGCCCTCGACCAGACCTGGGCCAAAGGCCAAGCTGTTGCCCTGCGCGCCGCGCAAGACGACCCACTGCTCACCGTTCGCCAAGGTGAGTTGCGCAACGGGCTCCGTATCGGCCCAGGGCCAAGGCTTAATGTGCAAACTCTGCGACCCCTTTAGTGCCTGCTGCCATGCGTGTTGAATTAGCCATTGTGCGAGTTCCGCTTTAACGTGAATCCAACTGGCCGCGCCCAGACAATAGAGCGTTGCGAGTAGTAACGCTGCGCAAATAACGCGCTGCGCGCGCAGAAGTGGATAGGTCATCATGATGAAAGCTGCGCAGTGGTTAAGCTTAAGTGTCGCTGCAACCTTGACCAACGTTTTGGCCAGTACAAGGCAAGCAGGAGCGCACAAAATGACAGCAGTCCGGCGGCCAGCCACAGCGGCGCTGCGGTAGCGGTGCGCGGGTAGGTCAGCGACGACGCGCGTTGGCCCGCGGGCAATAAATTTGTAACAGCGTTCGACGCCAGCATTTGATCCGTGGCTCGTCGAGGCGTTTCGTCCACAGCCACAAGACTGGTATACGGTGACAAAAGCTCATGGGTGAGTGCAAGGGGCAAGACGCGCGCCTTGATGGTTTCAGAATCTACACCGCGCACTTTTTCGTCGAGTAGCGCCGAAATTTTTGCCCGCGCCCACACGGTGGCGATGCCCTTGGGTGCAGCTTCCCTCACTAAGGGCGCTGCGTGCAGAGTCAATGGGATATGTCGCTGCCATTGGCCTTGTGCCGTATAGCCACTGACAGTGATTTGCGACGGTATTGATTGTGGGCCCGAGAGTTTCACCGCCAACAACAGTGGCTCATTGGCGTACACATCGGGAAGCCGTTGTGGCCAGATTTCGGCCTGCATGCCTTTGGGCCAATCTATGTTCAATTGCGCGAGCTGAGCACTTTGTAGCTTAACGAACAGGGCATCCATTTTTTCAGCTACTTCCTGTTGGCTGCCAATATGGGTAAAGGTGCCGCGACCGAATTGCGCAGCTTTACGCATAAAAAAGCTGTTGGGTGCTGAGCCAATTCCCACGGTAAACAACCGCGCATTGCCCAGCTTATTGTGAATCAAAGTAAACAGTTGTTGTTCATTGCCAACGCTGCCATCAGTGATAAACACCACTTGTTTTAACCAGGATTCGTCGGCGGGCGCCGCGAGCGCCGCAGCCAGTGCGGGTGCCATTTCGGTGCCGCCGCCTGCGTGTAAACGCTGAACAAAATGCAATGCGCGCTGAATATTATGTGAATGAGCAGATTGCGGTTGAGTGAACAGTGTAGAAAACGTTGAGTTGAATTCGATCACGTTAAAGCGATCGATTGGTCGCAGCCGTGACAGCGCGCGAGCAAGACTCGCCTTCGCCTGTAGGATGGATGGTCCATCCATAGACCCAGAGGTGTCAATAATAAATGCCACATCGCGCGGCAGATGGGCGGGTTGCTGTTGCAGATGCTGGGGCAGCACCATGAGCAGGCCGTAGTATTCGCCATTGAGCTGTTCGGTAAACAGCGCGGCCTCTGGTTGTTGACTGGCCACCGGTTGCCACGTCAGTTCAAAATCGCGGTCCATGGCGACCTGTGATTGTTGGGTGCTGATTGCGTGTGTGTCGCCCTGCTTTACCACGCTAATGTCGTGATAGCTCGCCTCGATGCGCGCCAGTGGTAAGCCTGCGTTCAAGGAGATGTGTAAGCGCATGGGGTTATCGGTGATGGTCGGTGCAGGGTGATAGTGTGGTGTGATAAGCGGCGCGTCGGGTACCTGCGCGGTGGGTAGTGCCCAGCCAAGGCCAGTGAGTGTGAGTGGCAGTGAGTGTCGTTGAGTTGAATTTCGCACATCCTCTTCGTGGGCTGGACGGCCATAGGCGTTGCTGTCTCGCAGGGGCGGGCCGGGAATGTAGCGGGGCGTCAGTGTCATTGGCAGGCGCCAATGGAATCGACCGTTTTGGTAGTCCACCGGCTGGGTCACATGCAGCACAATTGATACAGTTTCGCCGGGGCCGATGTTTGCCACTTGCTGGGTAAATATATTGGGTCTTTGTTGCTCAGTTAACGCGGCTGTTTTGCCCGCATCGCGCGCCTCTTGGTAGATTTTTTTAGCGGCCTCCCGCTCGCGTATGCGCGCCACGATTGTGCGCTCACCGATGCGCATTTCCATGCGATTAACGGCGGAGGTTTCGCTCAGGGGAAAAGTGTAGGTGGCCTCCTGCCATTGGTCCGTGTCATTTTTGAAATGTTGGGTCAGTGACATGCGCGCCACCATGCCGTTGATGGTGACCCGCGCTTCACTTTCTAAATGCGTTGCCTGCACATAGCCCGTGCCGTGTTTAAAGGCCAGTGTGCCACTGGTGGCGCGCAGTGGTTCAATATCGATGTTGCTGGTAATAGCCTTGGCGCGAGCGATATCGGCAATGACGAGGCCAAGCACCAAAAAGGTGAGGGCCCCCACCAATTTTAGCCAGCGACCCAGCCACGGATTAGGCTGTTTGGGTTGTTCCAAAATGAGGTGTCTGGGAATGCGGCGTGGTGAGAAACACATGGCGGTAATCCTATGGCTGAATGGGGGAATCAATTGGTGCTATTTAGCGCGGGGAATAGGGTCAGCCGGTGGATGAATAGAGGCAGGCAAGTGATCAATTGTGGCCAATTGTGGCAACACCGCCTGTGGGGTGCCTAATGGCGGGCAAGTGGTTACAATGCCGAGGGTTCGTCGCTTTATCATTTAAACGTCTGGTTGAGGAATTGCTTTGCGCCACATTGCTGTAGTAGAAGATGAAGCCGATCTGGCTGAAAATTGCCGCGCAGCATTGATGCGTCAGGGTTTTGGTGTCAGCGTTTATGCGGATCGTCCGAGCGCACTGGCCGCCTTTAAGCAGCGCTTACCCGATCTCGCCATTATCGATGTGGGTTTGGGGGCTGAGTACGAGGGGGGCTTTGATTTGTGTCGCGAATTGCGCAGCTTATCGCCCGCGGTTCCCATCATTTTTCTCACCGCGCGCGACAGCGACTTTGATGTGGTGTCGGGCTTGCGCTTAGGCGCCGACGATTACCTCACGAAAGACATTAGCCAACCGCACATGTTGGCACGCGTGAACGCCTTGTTTCGGCGGGTAGATGCGTTAGCTAACGCGAGTCAAGCCAGTGGTGAACAAATGCAGCGCGGCGAATTGTTGTTGGACATGGACCGCATGTGCGCACGCTGGCAGGAGGTACCACTCGATTTAACGGTCACGGAATTGTGGATATTGCAGGCTCTGGCAAAACACCCAGGCCATGTAAAAAGCCGCCAGCAATTAATGGACGCCGCTAACGTGGTGTTGGATGACAATACCATTACCTCTCACATCAAACGATTGCGCAAAAAATTTATTGCCGTTGATCCCGCCTTTGACTGCATAAAAACAGCCTACGGTATGGGCTACCGCTGGGATACATGAGGTGCGGCTGCGGCATCAACTGATTTTACTCGCGGCCTTAACCCTGGTATTGCCTTGGGCCGCGCTGCAATACATTTCAGAAATGCAATCGACCTTGCGCGATGGCCAATTGCGCGCCATGACGGCCAGTGCGCGCGCGGTGGCAAAATTACTCGCCAGCGACGGTGAATACTTGGCGCTGACGAGCCGCCATTTAGCACCTGCTGGCAGTCAACCTCTCTATGCGCACCCCTTGCCCGCGGCGCCCATTGTGGATGGTTATGACGATGAGTGGCGCTACTATCCGTTCAGTCCGCGGACCCTCGGCAAGCCCGATGCCAGCGTGCAGGGAACGGTGCAATTGGCTGAATTCGGCAGTCAGTTGTATGGCTTTGTGCGTGTGACAGATCGCGACGTGCACTATCACAATCCCGCGCTAGATGCGGTTGCGAGCGGCGACCATTTAGTGATGCGAACGCGCAACGTGCGCGGCGAGCAACATCAATACTTTATTTCGGCCAGTGCGCCCGGTCGGGCGCAGGTTTACCGCTGGGCTGGACAACAAGTGCAACTAGAACATCGCATTGTGGCGCATTGGCAAGAGCGGGTGGGCGGCTACCAGTTGGAATTTCAGCTACCGGTGGCCATGGCGCAGGAGGGCTTGTCGGTGACGGTGGTGAGTCAATCTCCGGGTGCTGCCGTGGTGCGTCTCAGTAGCAGCGCCAATGCCATAGCGCTGCCACCCGTGATGCGGCAACACCCGGATCTAAACGGTTTGTTGGCGGTGTTTGCCGAAGCAGATCAGCGTTGGATGGTGTTGTCACCCCAGCGGTGGTTGTTGGCGGATGCGGGTAGCTTTGCGGGACAACCTTCAGATTATCCCGCCCCGGCGGCCATGCCCTATGCGTGGCTATGGCGCATTCTATTGGCGCGTCCAGTTCTACCTCAATGGCGCGACCTGGCCGTCGCAGGCTTTTTACCGGCGACAGACACGGCGCAGCAGCAGTGGTATTACACGCGCGATACATGGGTAGCACAGGTGCGCCTGCCCATTTATGCCGGCAATGACATTGCTGGCTACGTCGTGTTGGAACAAAGCGCGCAGGCCCAGGATGAAGGCACACAGCAAGCGCTATGGCGTTTGTTGTTGTACAGCTTGCTGACCGTGTTGGTGTTGGGTTTTGGCTTACTTGGTTACGCCAGCTGGTTGAGTTGGCGCGTGCGCCGGCTGGCGCGCGCCGCCGAGCAAGCACTGGGCGAGCGCGGGGTAGTTAGCCACGATTTACCGGACAATACACGGGCCGATGAACTGGGCGATTTGAGTCGCAGTTTTTCACGGGTCTTGCAGCGCCTCGGTGACTACACCGACTATTTGCAAACGCTGTCGAGCAAGCTGTCGCACGAATTGCGCACGCCGTTGGCGGTGGTAAAAAGCTCTCTCGACAATGTGAAATCAGAATTGCCAAGTGCGGCTGAAAGCCCCAATCTTGCGATCTATCACCAGCGGGCACAGGCCGGTGCCGATCGGTTGTCGGGCATCCTCAACGCCATGAGTGCGGCAACGCATTTGGAGGCTTCACTCGCTCAAGCCGATAAAGAGTGGGTGGCTGTGGATGACCTTTTGACCGACCTTGTGCGCGCTTACAGCGATTCCTTTGGGCGGAAGATCTCATTGCACATCGAAGATTCAGCGGGCTATCAGATGTTGTTGGCGCCGGAGCTGCTGGTGCAAATGCTCGATAAGCTCGTTGAAAACGCCGTGGATTTCTGCCCCGCCAGCGGATGCATTTTACTCACCCTTGGACGCTCTGAGCATCATGTCATCTTGCAAGTCAGCAATGATGGTTCTCTGTTGCCTGAGGCCATGCAACACCAGTTATTCGACTCATTGGTTTCAATTCGGCCGCGCACGGCGCAATCCAGCTCTCATCTAGGGCTGGGCTTGCACATAGTGCGCCTGATTGTCGATTTTCATAATGGCCGTGTGAGTGCGGCCAATCGAGCCGATGGCAGTGGCGTTGTGTTTACCGTGCGTCTGCCGATCACCGACGCGTAATATTCACCGCTGCGACTCTATGATTTTTTGCCGCCAAGCCCATGTTCAATGGACGTGCAACCCATTGCCACATTTCGCCACAATCGATCCCAACTCCATCGCAATTCAGTCAGCGCTTTGCCCGTTTGTCTTGGTTTACTAAGCATCAAGGACAGGGAGTAACCCTTCCGCTTTAGTCAACGACCTAGATCAAACAGGAATTCATCATGAAAAAAATTATCGCACTAGCCGCAATTTCAACCGCGATCTCCGCCGCCACCATTACCGCTCCTGCGCAGGCTGCCAGCAAGGGGCTCACTGAACTCAAACAGGGCACCGCCTTTACCACGGGCAGCGTCATGGGTGCGATTGTGGGCGGGCCCATCGGTATGTTTATCGGTGCATTGGGCGGCGTGTATGTCGCAGAGCAAATTAAGCAGGTTGATGAGCAAGAGGATTTAACGGTGGCACTGGCACATACGGAGCAACAGGTGGAAATTTTAAGTACAGAGTTAGCTGCCCGCAACCAAAGTTTATCTGAGCAGGAAGCCCGCATGGCCGAGTTGCAAGCGCTGGCACTCGATCAGTTGCAATTACAAGTGATGTTTCACACAGGCTCGGACGTACTTACCGAGCAGGGCAGGGCGCAGGTGGAATCCTTGGCGCAATTTCTGGTAAAAAATCCAACGCTCGCGATCCAGCTAAACGGTCACGCGGACCCGCGCGGTACCGATGAATACAACAATGTGTTGTCGCACTACCGCGCGGTGTCGGTGCAGCAAGTATTGGAATCAACGGGCATTGAGCCGGACCGCATTGCGGTTAGCGCTTTTGGTTCGGGGCAATCTAACGCTCGCCGAGGTGACCTAGAAGCTTACGCCCTCGAGCGCCGCGTCGATATCACCATCGTACAGCCTACTGCAGCAGCCATGGCAATGGGTCACTAATCCTGTGAGGTCGCTCGGCACGGACGCCAAGCTTTTCCACCCCAGTCATCACAAGGACGCGGTGGCGGGGGACCACTAACCGGAGGAGTGAAACTATCTGTTGATTAACAACGCGTAATTTACTGTGCTGCCACACAGACCTTCCCACGGGCAACCCCCGTGGGCTTTTTGCCTACAGGGATGTAGGTACATCCCGAGAGGCAGGACGCCGGTAGGGAGTGCCAGGGATGTAGGGCATAAATTTGCTCCTGCAATTTATGCACTTCCGCCATCCATGGCGGTCGTACATCCCGAGAGGCAGGACGCCGGTAGGGAGTGCCAGGGAGGAAGTGAATAAATTTGCTCCTGCATTTTATGCGCTTTTTATGCACTTCCGCCATCCATGGCGGTCGTAAATCCCGCGAGCAAAGTGTCTGATCTTTCATACCCAGCCCTGCAATTCACCTTGCCAATCTAGCTACAGGGGCAGAGTGCGCATTAAAAAAGGCGCCGAAGCGCCTTTGATTTAGCCGAGAGACGGCAATCTACAGATTTCGATAAACATAACTCAATTCATCAGCACGCAGTGATTGTCCTGAGGTGAATTGGTACATGCAGGAGTCGTCTGAGTAATCCATAAAGTTTTCCACTGGGTCTAACCCTGCGGCGTTCTTGCCTTTAGTGCACGAATCGCGACCGATAGGACATCCATAAGCAGGGCTCTTTTCAGCGGGGGTATCGCTGACGTAGTCGCCGCTGCCACCGCAGCCGCCCTGGAAAGTATGGTAAAGGCCCAGCCAGTGGCCGACTTCGTGCGTGCCAGTGTCACCTTCGTTATACGGATCAGCGCTGCCGCCGGGGAGGCTGGCATTGAGTACCACGACGCCGTCATTGACGGGGTTAGAGCTGTAGTCCGTTGGGAAGGTTGCCCAGCCTAATAATCCGTCGCCAATATTGTTGACATAGAAATTGAGGTCGCCTGCGCCACCCTCGCGCAACGTTGATTTCATATCGCGTTCGGCCTGGCTGCCATAGCCTGCGGTGTACCAAGCGTCGTTGGCAGTAACGGTGGTTTTAACGAGGTTAAAGGTAAATGGCGTATTTTTGTAGGCATTATTGAGCACTGAAATTTGGGAATTTATTGTGCCCGACGACAAGGCGCCATTGTTGTTGCTGTCGGTAATCACGTGCATGTACACGTTCACCACCACTGAGCCGTTCGGCCTTGGCGTGTAGCCACCGCCACCGCCAGGTTTGCCTCGTTGATTTATCAGATGTTTTTGCATTAACTCCGTTTCAGCGCTGCTGGGTGTTTTAGTGCCGCACCGTAAAAATTTTGCATTGGGGTTGGCGTGCTCGAAGGCGTTTTCATTTTGAGCGTCGGCGGTCATGGGCAGTGTTGCCATGCCGAGGGCAAGCGCGATTGACGCGCCTAGTGATGCATATTTCATTATTATTCTCCAGAGAGAGCGATTGAATGTTCAACACGCCTACGGGATCAATCTGCAATTGATTACCTCTCATTACCGCATCGACTGAGATACCTCTGACCACAGCAGGGGGCTTTTAATTTGCGCCATGATTCGGCGCTTTTACGCCTGCGTCTCATGTCACGTAACTGAGCGTAGTTGGTGTGGATTGGAGATTCAAACAACTTGCGGCAATTAATTGCAAGGGGGCTACACATGGGGTAGAGCTGCTTATCCAATTAGCAGATTTGGTTCCACAGACTCTACCGCCGAGCAACCACAATTTGCGGGACTTTATAAGATTTACCGGCTTTTCTGCGGTCTATTGAGATGCGTAGAGCAGAATATGCGATTGCTTCGCTGATGAGGATGGGCGGGCCGGGTTTAGTTGTGTATTCTCATGGTGGCTGAAGGCGAGGGCTTATCTCAATTATCCACTGCGCTTAAGGCGTTCTGAACCAGACCGTAATTGATAGATGTTGAGCCCGCATGTACATGCATGAAAAGCGAATGTCAGTTGGTGTTTATGAAAGTCGTCATTGAAAGGCAAATGCTGTGAGTGCTCGCCGACTAAACGCGTAAGGGAGACCACCTATGGGGAACGTTAGAAATTATGGGCAAGGGTATGCATGATAGCCGAAATTCACTGAGGGCTTTTGTCAAGCTGCGCACAGGGCTGCCTATTGGCGCGAAAGGCAGTTTGCAGGCCTCGTTGGTAAAGGCCTTTGGCGCGCGTTCGCCGGCGGGTTTTTGGCAGTATTGGAATCCCATTTTTGGTTTTTATTTAGGCCGTTATATTTTCACTCCGGTAAAACGCTTTTGCCCACCAGCTATAGCATTGTTGACCACATTCATCGCCTGCGGCGCGCTGCATGACTTCGTCACTTTTTTGGTCAGGGGCTATACCCACTTTCTTTTTACGGCTTGGTTTTTCTGGTTGGGCGTCGGGGTATTATTGGCCCATACCGCAAAGCTCAGCTTCTCGCGCTTTGGTTTTTGGGTGCGGGCGAGTTGCCATGCGGCCACAATCTTGAGTTGCTTAGCCTTGGCGCGGGTGCTGCAGTGGGCCTGGATTTAAGACTTTCCCGTTAATCTTGGTATTCAAATGCCCCTGTTGCCAGTCTAGAGGGGTAATGTGGCGAGCTTCGGCTATAGTTTAAGCTGTATGTATCGAAGGGTAATCTATCCAAACACCTGTAGTTAACAGGGCTTGGTTGGATGTGCCATTGGTTATTAGCGACTAACACCTGATTATGGTTCATTTCAGCGCCAATCGACTGTCCTTTATCTATGCCTGTGCGGCTACGGTGCTGGTATTGTGGCAGCATTTCGGTATGAATTATGTGGTTGAAATTGAGCCCAGCGCGAATACTGGGATTTACCTTACAAATGACATTCACGAAGGGGGTAAGTCGGAAGGCGCTCTTTTGATCGAGGAGGGGTTTGCCGAACTTAAGTGTAAAACACACACTTCAGCAGTATTTGCCTATTGTGGATTTCTGGTGCCATTGCGGGACCCTGAAACTGGATTGGGGTTAAATTTATCGTATTTCACGTCACTTTCCTTTGATTTAACATTTGATAGCGATGTGCGAGACACCGTGCTGATTTATTTGCATGGAGAAGAATTTCGAATGGGTGAGTCGCGCACTCGTATTCATATGCAACCTATAAATCCCATGCCCGGCATGGCGCATTATCACCTTGAGCTTAGTGATTTTTTTATACCGTCTTGGTGGTTGCTGTATTTTGCACAAGATCAGTCAGATAGTGGCACCAATTTACGCAATGTTATCGGGCTTCAAATTACAACCGGCGATAATCGAACTGAAAAAAATACTCGATTGGCGCTTGGTAATATTGAACTGAAGGGCAAGTGGATTTATGCGGGGCAATTGTACTTTTATCTTTTGTTAGGTGGGCTGGCGATAGTATTAATTCGCGGTTTGACCAGTGCTTTTCGGTATCGCGCAAAATATCTTGAATCGCGGGAGCGTTCTGCAGAGCTTTACAAGCTCAATAAGCTATTAAGTGTCGAGCGTGATAAATTCGAAAATTTGTCTAAGACGGACCCTCTCACCGGCTGTATAAATCGAGCTGGTGCCCGCGAGCTATTAGAGCGGTTGGTCTGTATAGCGCCAACTGAGGGACCTAAAGCCGCGTTAATTTTACTCGATATCGACCATTTTAAGCAGATTAATGATAGCTATGGCCATGAAGAGGGAGACCGAGTGTTAGTTGAATTGGCCGCTTACCTGCGCAGTCGCTCGCGCAATGAGGATGCGGTCGTACGCTGGGGAGGGGAGGAGTTTGCTATCATTTGTCCTCAAACGTCAGGTCAGCAGGCGTCGTTATTAGCGGAGCATTTGCGTACTAGGCTGCCGGAAGTGATTGCGGTGCAGGCTAAGGGTATTACTTGCTCCTTTGGTGTAGCTGAATTTGTGGGCAGCGGGGTGGAGGCGTGGTTTCGGCGTGCCGATGCAGCGCTGTACCAAGCCAAAGCGGAGGGTCGTCACCGAGTAGTGCTGGCGGACTAGCCTCCGAAGAGGTTTTATGAGCAAGTCACCTTCAAAGGTTGGTTGTTTTTTGAACGACCAGACCGGGATCGCCATCGATGCCATGTTGCAATCGCGCTACAACTTCCCCATAATGCGCCGCTCTTTATGGCGGCCCCTTTTGGTCCTCCCGCAATGAAGCCCTGTGAACTCCGCCAGGCCCGGAAGGGAGCAACGGTAGCAGAATCTTCATGTGCCGGGATGTGGCTGACTGGGGTTGCCACCCAATCGCGCTAGCTATTCAGTAATACCTCCAATCGCCCTGATTTCGCTCATTAATTGGTATTAGTGTTCAGGTTCTTCCTGCCCCACTCGTTCTACTTTCGATCAAGAAGTTTGAACTCTCTGGGGACATCCATGCGTTTATTTTTTACTGCCGGCCTGCTTGGCGCGGCCATGTGCGTTTTTACGTCTAGCATTGCCACTGCTGCCATCGCGCAGACCAAAGGTGATTTTGAAGATAAGTTTCGCCAGTTGGACGAAGTGCTGCCCACACCTAATGTGTATCGCAGTGCCGCCGGAGAGCCGGGCGAGGCCTATTGGCAGCAGCAGGTGGATTACCACATTGACGCCCGCTTAGACGAAGATAAGCGCCGTATCACCGCCAGCCAATCCATCCATTACCAGAATAACTCTCCCCATACGCTTAAGTATTTGTGGTTGCAGTTGGATCAAAACCGCTTTCGCTTAGATTCTATGGCGGAAACCACCTTGACCTTCGGTGGCATTGGCAACCGTGGTCCGAGCACTCGGTCTGCCAGCGGCGATGCGCCTGCGGGTGTCAGTTTGGCGGAGCTGCGTCGTCGCCAGTGGCTGGCGGACAATGAAGTGGGCTACACCCTAAAAAATATTAAAGATGCGAAGCAACGCACCTTGAAGGCCACGGTAGTAGGAACGAATTTACGCTTGGATTTGGTCGAGCCATTGAAGCCGGGCCAGGCTGTTGATTTCAGTTTAGATTTCGAATTTAACATAGTGGAAGAGGATGCCGTTTCGGCACGGGCCGGCTACGAGCATTTTCCCGATGACGCGCGCAAGGGAGGCAATGACATATTTTTGCTGGCCCAGTGGTTCCCGCGATTACACGCCTACACGGACTACGAAGCATGGACCAACAAAGAATTTCTCGGTCGCGGTGAATTTACCCTGGAATTTGGCAATTATACTGTCAACTTGACGGTTCCAGCCGATCATATCGTGTCCGCCACGGGCAGTTTGCAAAATGCCGACAAGGTGCTGACGAAAACCCAGCGCGAGCGCTTGGAAAAAGCAAAAACAGCCAAGCGCCCGGTATTTATTGTCACGCAAGCAGAGGCTCTGGAGAACGAAAAGGCGGGCACACGCGACACCAAAACGTGGCAGTTTAAAGCTGATAATGTACGCGATTTTGCGTGGGCTTCGTCGCGCAAATTCATGTGGGATGCCAAAGGCTATCAGCAGGGTGGCGACGTGATGCCAAGCGTGATGGCCATGTCTTTCTATCCGAAAGAGGGCGGAGACCTGTGGAAAAAATACTCCACCGAGGCTGTGGTACATACGCTGGATGTCTATTCACGCTTCTCCTTCGACTACCCCTATCCCGTTGCGCAAAGCGTGAATGGCCCCGTTGGCGGCATGGAATACCCCATGATCACCTTCAATGGCCCGCGCACTACTCTGCATGAAGATGGCACGCGTACTTGGACGCAGGCGGAAAAGCGCTTTTTGATCGGGGTGGTTATTCACGAAGTGGGTCACATTTATTTCCCAATGTTGGTGAATTCCGATGAGCGCCAGTGGACGTGGATGGATGAGGGCTTAAACAGCTTTTTGGATGGTGTTGCTGGGCGCGAATGGGATCCCGAAATGCCTTGGGGCGTTGAGCCACGCGATATCGTTGACTATATGAAGTCCGATATACAAGTGCCCATTATGACCCAATCGGATTCGGTGCTGCGCTTGGGGCCAAATGCGTATACAAAACCTGCGGCCGCGCTCAATATTTTGCGCGAGGTGATTTTGGGGCGCGAGTTATTTGACTTTGCATTTAAAGTGTACGCTCAACGTTGGCAGTACAAGCGCCCAACACCTGCAGATTTCTTCCGCACCATGGAAGAGGCCTCTGGAGTGGATTTGGATTGGTTCTGGCGTGGTTGGTTCTACTCAACAGATCACGTAGATATTTCGGTAGATCGCGTGTTTAAATTGCGCTTAGATACTAAAAATCCCGATATTGATTTCGAGCGTCGCCGCCAAGAAGAAGCCGATAAGCCTACCTCCCTGTTTGTGTATCGCAATAAAGTGGCGGGAGAAAAAACTTGGCTGGAAAAAAACAAAGATGTGCGCGATTTTTATGATGAACACGATCGTTTTACGGTCACCAATAAAGAGCGTAATGCCTACCGTCAACTGTTAGAGGACCTAGAGCCTTGGGAGCGCGACGTTCTAGAGCGTGCGATCAAAGAAGATAAGCATTACTACGTTATTGATTTTAGCAATATCGGGGGCTTGGTTATGCCTATCTTGCTGCAGCTGACCTATGAAGATGGCAGTGTTGAAGATCGCTATGTGCCCGCGGAAGTGTGGCGTCGTTCGCCGAAAGCCGTTTCAAAATTGATCGTTACCGATAAAAACTTGGTGAGCTTGGTGGTCGATCCGCGTTGGGAGACTGCCGATGTGGATATGGAAAATAATCACTATCCACGTCGCATCATTCCCTCGCGCATTGAAGCCTATAAGGCCGAAGAGCGCACCGATCCGGTTTATCGCGACATCATGCACGATATTAAAGCGAAAGAAGAAAAGCCGAAGCCGGGGTTCCATAAAAAGTGATGCGTTCCATTTTATTGGCACTGTGTCTCTCTGTGTGCGCTAGCCAAGTGCTGGCGCACCAGATGAAAACTGCGATTACCCAAGTGCTGTTCAATGCGCGCTCGGGCAATGTGGAAATAATGCATCGCTTCTACGTGCATGATGCGGAACATGCCTTGAGTAAAATTGTCGGTCGACAGATCCATTTATTAGATGATGCGGGCGCGCAGCAACAATTTGCACGCTACGTCAGTGCGCACTTTGCCATGGGATTGGGTGAGCCCAAACCCACATCGTTGAATTTCGTCGGACAAGAGGTGGACGGCAAGTTTATTTGGGTCTATCAAGAGCTGCCGATTCCCGCTCAGCTTACGGAGCTGTGGTTTCGCTTTGATGCATTGCAAGATCACTGGCCAGAGCAGATTAATCAAATAAATCTCGAAGGTCTGGGTAAGGTGCGGTCGCTGCAATTTACCCGCGAGCACGACTGGCAAGTGTTGAGGGTTGAATCGCAGCCCTGACTTATCTGAATATTTGAGGCCGCTAAGGCTTTGATGCTGGGTTGATCCAGCCTGCTGGATTGATCCAACCTGCTGGATTGATCCAACCTGCTGGATTGCTTGTCAGTCCATTAACGTTTTTTGTGCACCAATAACAATAAGGGGTTGCTATGAACGTTCAGCTTCACAGATTATTTCGCTTTTTTACACCGGCAGTAGTCGCTGTTTCTTTGATGGGTTTAATGCTGGGCTGCCAGCCCTCTGCGACCGATGATGCTGAGCTTCAGGTAAATACTGCGTTGGGTAAGTATCTCGATTCAGTAACGATTCCTGAGTTGCAGGCAAAGATGGATGCCGGTGACCTCAGTTCCGTACAGATCACGCAGTTCTTCCTCGCAAACATAGCAAAGAAAAATGCCGAGCTTAATGCCATCATTCAGGTTAATCCCGAAGCCTTGAGTATTGCCAGTGTGCTCGACCAAGAGCGCAGCGAAGGGCGTCTGCGCGGGCCGCTGCACGGAATCCCCATTGTCATAAAAGACAATATTGAAACCGCGGATATGGCAACCACCGCCGGCTCGCTGGCACTCATAGACAATGAAACCCGCCGCGACGCACCTGTGGTGGCGAAGCTGCGCGCAGCTGGCGCCATTATTTTGGGAAAGGCCAATCTAAGTGAATGGGCCAATATTCGATCGGAGCGATCGTCCTCTGGTTGGAGTGCGATTGGCGGCCAGGCGCGCAATCCACACGATCTAAATCGCTCGCCCTGCGGGTCAAGTGCGGGATCAGGTGTGGCAGTGGCGGCAAACTTGGCGGTGGCGGCTATCGGTACCGAAACCAACGGCTCAATTGTGTGCCCTTCGTCGGCCAACGGCATTGTGGGCATAAAACCCACTGTGGGTTTGGTTTCTCGGCGCCACATTGTGCCCATTTCCCACACCCAGGATACCGCGGGGCCAATGGCAAAGTCGGTGCTGGATGCCGCGATTATTTTGTCTGTGATTCAAGGTGAAGATGTCGCCGATCCGGCGACAACTGCGTTGGCGTACGATTTCCAGCAGAATTTTAAACCGGATACTTCGGTTCAATTGACCGGTAAGCGAATTGGCGTGGTGCTGTCGGGCGCAGCCGACCATGAAGCTGTACTGGCGGTGTTTAACGCTGCCAAAGCGCGCATAGCGCAAGCCGGAGCTGTTGTCATTGATGATTTGAAGTTGACGCCTTACGACGGTTTTTATGGCGATGCCTACGATGTGTTGCTCTATGAGCTAAAGGCGGATCTCAATGCATATTTCTCAACGCTGCCTTCGGATTTAAATCAGTTAACCTTGGCCAAAGTGATTCAATTCAATCGCGACAATGCCGAGCGCGAAATGCCGTACTTTCAGCAGGAAATATTTCACAAATCACAGGCCAAAGGTGACCTGTCTGATGTTGGTTATGTGGAAGCTCTGGCCAACATACGCCGTGCTACCCGTGACAACGGTATCGACAAATTGATGAGTGAACATGCTTTGGACGCCATCATCAGTGTGACGCTGGGTCCGGCCTGGTCAATTGATCAACTCAACGGCGATCATTTCACGGGGTCATTTTCTAGCTATCCCGCCATTGCTGGTTACCCCCATATCACCCTGCCAATGGGTAAGGTGCATCATATGCCAGTAGGCCTGTCCATCACCGGACGTGCACTTGACGAGAAGGCGTTGATAGACATTGCCCAAGCCGTTGAAAACGCCTTGCAGGACGATGGTAAATCCGTGCGCTAATCAGCGGTCCGATCAGCAATGCCACACATTGCTGTCAAGTTATAGTGGCCTTTCGGCGCGCCAGTGATTCGTTTAAGCGTATCACTGGCGCCTGAAGGCCGATCAATTCATTACAATACCCGCCTTTTCTCTTCCCAGTTTTGCGGAGTTATTTCATGTTTAAGCGCATCCAATTTGCCGGCTTAATGTTGGCGCTCGGTCTGTTGGCCGCCTGCTCGACGCAACAAGATAGGGCGTTGGCTCCCGAAGAGGTCGATGCACAAGCATTGGATGCTTTTTTTCAGGCGCAATTTGACGCCGGCTTGGCCCGCGCGCCGGAGTTTAAAACCTACCTTGGGCTGCTCGACGATCTCGATGCCTATGGGCGCTGGAATGATGTAAGTGATGACGCGCGCGTTGCAGATATTGAGCGAACACGAAATACATTGGCGGAGCTGCGCACGCGGTTTGCCAATGCAACGCTGCCCGAGCGGGCCCGCGTGTCCTACAAATTTGCAGAATTTGTGGCGGAAAACAGTCTTCAGCAAGCGGCATTCGACGATCAGCATTACGTTTTCACGCAGTTTTTTGGTCCTCATACCGATATGAGCACGCTACTGATTGGCTATCATAAAGTCGAAACGGTGGCGCACGCTGAGGCTTACCTTCGTCGCTTGCAGTCCTACGGCGATGTATTAAACATCCACATTGATAGCGCGGAGCAACGCGCCGCCGCCGGTGTTCTGCCACCGGCGTTTGCCTACCCGGTAATTATTGAGACGAGCCAGGGTTTGATCTCAGGTGCGCCCTTTGGTGCTGGCGAGGGCGATTCACCCCTGTGGGCGGATTTTGCAGCAAAAGTTGATGACTTGAATGTCGAGGCTTCGGTTAAAGCAGATTTGAAAGCGCGCGCCAAACAGGCGCTATTGAACAGCGTAAAGCCTGCTTACGATCGCTTGATTGGTGTGATGACCGCGCAAGCTGCGCAAGCGGGTCCGGATGATGGCGTCTGGAAATTACCACGCGGCGAGGCCTACTACCAAGCGCAGCTGGCAAACTACACGACCCGCGATGACCTCACTGCCGATCAGATTCACCAGCTGGGGTTAGATGAGGTTGAACGCATCCACGAAGAGATGCGTGCGATTATGGCGCGCGTTAAATTCGAGGGAAACTTGCAGGCGTTTTTTACCCATTTGCGCGAAAGCGATGAATTTTATTACACCAATGATGAGGCGGGGCGGCAGCGTTATCTGCGCGAGGCGACCGCGTTCATTGATCAGATGATGGCGCTCGCCCCTGAATATTTCGGGACCCTGCCGAAGGCGGCGCTCGAAGTGCGTGCGGTAGAGCCCTATCGCATTGAAACGGCTACCGGTGCGTTCTATGAGCCGGGATCTCTCGATGGCAGTCGCCCCGGTGCCTATTACGTCAACTTGAGCGACATGCGCGAGTTACCGGTATACCAAATGGAGACGCTCGCCTATCACGAAGGTGCGCCGGGTCACCACTTCCAAGGCAGTATTGCGCAGGAGTTGCGCGATGTTCCTATGTTTCAAAAACTCACTTGGTACTCAGCTTACGGCGAAGGCTGGGCGCTCTATGCGGAAAAGATGGGTAAAGACATGGGCGCCTTTACCGATCCCTACCAAGATTTCGGCCGTTTAAGTTACGAAGTCTTTCGCGCCGCTCGACTGGTGGTAGACACCGGTGTTCACGCCAAGCGTTGGACTGAACAGCAGGCGCAGCAGTACATGCTCGCCAATACCCCCATGACACGGGGCGACATTGAAAATGAAGTGCGTCGCTATATTGTTTGGCCCGGCCAGGCGGTATCTTACAAAGTAGGTATGTTGACGATTCTTGAGCTGCGCCAAAAAGCCAAGGATGCATTGGGCGATAAGTTTGATTATCGGGCCTTCCATGATGCGGTACTGACTAACGGCTCATTGCCACTCTCGTTGTTGGCCGAGCAGGTGGATGCCTACATTGCCAAGGTATTGGCCGATTGAGTGATATGCACAAATTTTAGGCCAAAAAAAAAGCACTCGAAGAGTGCTTTTTTTTGGCTGAATGAGTATGGCTTAAACGGCCATTTCCTTCAGTTTCTTTAGCGGGCGAATCTTAACCGAGGTGCTTGCAGGCTTGGCCTTGAACATGGTCTCTTCACCGGTGAAGGGGTTGATGCCCTTGCGTGCCTTTTTGGCAGGCTTCTTCACGGTGTTGATTTTTAGCATGCCGGGCAGTACGAATTCACCGCAGGCTCTTTTCTTGATGTGGGCTTCAATGACGTTGCCCAGCTCTTCTAACACAGCGCTGACTTCTTTTTTGCTCAGTTCAGTGGTTTCTGCAATGTGGGTGACAATTTGGGTTTTGGTAAAACGCTCGCTGACGGCTTTCAGAGCAGCGGGCTTTTTGGCCGCTTTGGCTTTAGGTGCGGCTTTCGCTTTTGCTGGAGCTTTTTTGGCAGGGGCTTTTTTGGCGGCCATGCGTGAATCCTTTTGAAATTGGTTTTTGTTTTAACTTCATTAAATTTAAAGGGTAAGCAGCCTGGGCTGGCTTAGGTAGCCGTCCCTGATTATCGAGGGTGAAAAAGGCCTTGTTTTATAGGCTTAAACGCTCCTCGGTGCGCTTGGACACTATATATAAAGCATTCTTAGGGATGCGGCAATAACAGATTGCAGAAAAGCTTAAAAAAAGGCGTTTTTTCTGACTTTGGCGGATGAGCCGCCACTAATGGCTACCAATGTTCACACAGGTAACAGTCGCGCCTAGTGGCATTAAGTGCGGTTGTTGGGCCGCGCCACCGTATTAAAGACATCTACCCAGTATTGGCTGAATTGACTGCCGGCGTAGCGATTGATTTCTAAAATGGCGCGGATGAGCGGGCGCTGGGGCAGATTCACATGGGCGCGACTGTTCACGCAGGCGTCGAAGGCATCCACTATGGCGATAATTTTTGCGCCGTCGCATATTTGGCTCTCATTGAGTCTGTCGGGGTAGCCCGTACCGTTCATGGTTTCGTGGTGTTGCGCCACCATCTCGGCAGCGTCATCCCAGGTGCCCATAGTGCGCAGCAAATCGACGGCGATGTGGAGATGGGCGCGAACCTGTTCTCGCTCGCCTTCGGTATAGGTGCCCGGTTTATGGAGCAGGCTCAAGGGTAGGAAGGCCATGCCAAAGTCGTGCATATAGACCGCCGCCAGCAATTGACTGGGGTCTATGGGGTTGTTGGCCGCGCGGTTCATATTGAGCGCTAGCTGTGCAATGCGCCGCGTGCGACCCTGCCAATAGGGTGAGCGCTGGTCGATAGCGGGCAGTAACTGGGAGAAAAAATTGAGGTCTTGATTGGGGTCGATCCCGAAATCTGAAAACTCGTGGCCGGCCTCCAAAGGTGTTTCTATTTCTGAGTTAAGCGCCGCGATGCAGTGGTGGATCAGTTTGGGCCTTTGCTCGGCAGTACAGTCTGCCAGCTTGCTGATGGCGGCGCAGATGGGTGGTATCTGGTCGTCCGCCATGGGGGCTGGCTGGCCATGTAGCCGGCTGTCCACCAGCTTGTGCGTGTTGTCCATGGCCAGCAGAATCACATCGCTCAACAGGTCGTCGTAGGCAATTTTCCCCTGGCGCAGCGGTTCCAGCACATCTTCTACGCTTTGCAGCAGCGGGCAGATGTCGGCCAGCCCGATGTAAATAAGATTGCCTTTGATGGTGTGTACGCGCCGAAACAGGTCCGCCAGTAGTGCTGTATCCTGTGGGCTGCGCTCCAGCTTGAGCAGCAGGCGCTCGGCCGCTTGGTAGGCTTCTTCGAAGTCGGCAAAGAAATCGGACACCATTTCCTGATCGGGGTTGGCGAAGTCCAGAGGGGGCATAGTCTCGGTCCCGTGACAATTGCATGAAGCTTAGACCAGAAACGTGGTTTATCCGCCGCCACGCACAGGCTATAATCGCCCGTTTTTCACGCTCAGGCCCCAAATGTGGGCATCCGCTGGGCGCTGAAAAGCCCTAAATACCCAAATTTTGCCAGTTTGACTGTCAGGAGCTGTTATGCCCATCTATGAGTATCGCTGTGGGTCCTGTGGACATGAACTTGAGGCGCTGCAAAAAATCAGCGATGCGCCTCTGACCGATTGCCCTGAATGTAAGCAGGCTAGTCTGACCAAACAGGTGTCGGCGGCCGGTTTTCGTTTAAAAGGTGGCGGTTGGTACGAGACCGACTTTAAGGGCGGTAAAAAGAAAAACTTGGCGGGTGACTCAAGCGCCCCCGCCAAAGCGTCGGACTCAGCAAAGAGCGCGTCCGCCAAAGGCTCAACTGCGGGAGCAGCCTGAGCCGCTGGATTCATTAATAGAACAATCATTTATTTAGATAACGGGATTTCTGATTATGCGCACCGAATACTGTGGCGCCCTTAACGCATCATTTATAGATCAAGAGGTCACCCTGTGTGGCTGGGTAGACCGTCGGCGCGACCATGGCGGTGTGATTTTCTTAGACCTGCGCGATCGCGATGGCATCGTGCAGGTGGTGTTTGATCCCGATTCGGCCAATTTCGCACTCGCCGACAAGGTGCGCAGTGAATATGTGCTGAAGGTCACAGGGCGCGTGCGTGCGCGCAGTGAGGCGACGGTCAATCCCAAGATGTCTACCGGTGAAGTGGAAGTGTACGGCACGGGATTGGAAATTCTGAATACCGCCGAAACGCCACCCTTCCAGTTAGATTCTCACGTCAGCGTGGGCGAGGACGTGCGTTTAAAGTATCGCTATGTGGATTTGCGTCGCACCGAGATGCAGCACAACCTGCGATTCCGCTCGAAAGTGACCACCGCCATTCGCAACTATTTGGACGGCGCGGGTTTCTTGGATATTGAAACTCCTATCCTGACCCGTGCCACCCCCGAGGGCGCGCGCGATTATTTGGTGCCATCGCGCACGCACGACGGCAAGTTTTTCGCGCTGCCTCAGTCGCCTCAGTTGTTTAAGCAGCTGTTAATGGTGTCGGGATTCGATCGCTACTATCAAGTGGCCAAGTGTTTCCGCGATGAAGACTTGCGCGCCGATCGCCAGCCTGAATTTACCCAAATCGATATCGAAACCTCGTTCATGGACGAGGCCGGCATCATGGGCATCACCGAGGGCATGATCAAAGACTTGTTCAAATCCTTGATGGATGTGGATTTGGGCGATTTCCCGCACATGAGCTGGCAAGAGGCCATGGATAAGTACGGCTCAGACAAGCCGGACCTGCGCATTCCTCTGGAATTGGTAGAAATCAAAGACCTGCTCAAAGACATCGAATTTAAAGTGTTTGCCGGCCCCGCCAATGATCCCAAGTGCCGGGTTACGGCATTGAAGGTGCAGGGCGGTGCGGAAATTTCGCGCAAGCAAATCGATGATTACACCAAGTTTGTGGGCATTTACGGCGCGAAGGGCTTGGCGTGGATTAAAGTTAACGAAATTGAGAAGGGCGTTGAAGGCCTGCAGTCGCCCATCATTAAGTTCTTGGGCGATGACGTCACCATGAAGGTGATGGAACGCGTGGATGCCAAAAATGGCGACATCGTGTTCTTCGGTGCCGACACTATTAAAGTTGTTACGGAAGCATTGGGCGCATTGCGCTGCAAGATTGGTGCGGACCTCGATCTCTACACCTGTAAGTGGGCGCCACTGTGGGTGGTCGACTTCCCCATGTTCGAAGAGACCGACGATGGCGTGACGGCATTGCACCATCCCTTCACTGCGCCCTCGTGCTCGCCCGAAGAGCTGGTGGCCAACCCGACCACCGCGTTGTCGCGCGCCTACGATATGGTGCTAAACGGCACCGAGCTGGGGGGTGGATCTGTGCGTATTCACGATCAATCCATGCAACAGGCGGTGTTTAAGATTCTGGGCATCAGTGCCGAAGAGCAGCGCGAAAAGTTTGGCTTCTTGTTGGACGCGCTTAAATACGGTGCCCCACCGCACGGCGGTTTGGCCTTTGGCTTGGATCGCTTGATTATGCTAATGACCGATTCCGCGTCGATTCGCGATGTCATTGCCTTCCCGAAAACCCAATCGGCGGCCTGTGTGATGACCGACGCCCCGGGCGCCGTAGACACCAAACAATTGCGCGAGCTGCACATTAAGTTGCGTGAAAAAGAGAAGAAAGAAGAGGCCAAATAGGCCTCACTCTCGACCTGTTGATTGACGCTTAAGGGGACATACCACCATGGCAGGCCACAGTAAGTGGGCAAATATCCGGCATCGCAAGGCGGCACAGGACGCCAAGCGCGGCAAGATTTTTACCAAGATCATTCGTGAACTTACCGTGGCGGCCAAAGGTGGCCCCAACCCCGACGACAACCCCCGCTTGCGCGCAGCCGTCGATAAGGCGCTGGGCGCCAATATGAAGCGCGATACCATCGAAAAGGCCATTGCTAAAGGGGCGGGCATAGGCGATGCCGACAACTACGAAGAGTGCACCTACGAAGGTTACGCGGTAGCTGGCGTGGCGGTGCTCATTGAGTGCATGACCGACAACCGCAATCGCACCGTCGCCGATGTGCGCCATGCGTTTAGTAAGCGCGGTGGCAATTTGGGTACCGACGGCTCAGTGGCCTACTTGTTTTCGCGCACCGGCGTCATATTGTTTGAGTCGGGCGATGAAGATGCACTGATGGAGGTGGCCATTGAGGCGGGCGCCGAGGATGTGGTGAGCCAAGACGATGGCAGTATCGAAATCCAAACGGCGTTTGAAGATTTTCTAAACGTCAAAGAGGCCTTAGTGGCTGCCGGCTTTACCCCAGACAACGCCGAAGTGACCATGTTACCGTCCACCCAAGTGGCCATTGGCGATGTGGAAACTGCGCAAAAGGTCATGGGCTTGATCGACATGCTAGAAGACCTCGACGACGTGCAAAACGTGTATACCAATGCCGATATCGCACCAGATATCATGGCTGCGCTCGACTGACTTGCCCCCTGTTGGTGGCCGTGGGACACTCTCGGCCTTCGACATCATCAAGACGCTCCTATGTCCATTATTCTGGGTATCGACCCGGGTTCACTGAAAACGGGCTTTGGCATAATCGATACCCAAGGCCGGCAGCCGCGCTACGTTACCAGCGGCGTTATTCGCCTGCCTACCGGCGAGTTGCCTGCGCGGTTAAAAATTATCTTTGACGGCATTACCCAAATCATTGGCGAATACCAGCCCGATGAATTCGCCATCGAGCATGTTTTTATGGCAAAGAGCGCCGGTAGCGCGCTGAAATTGGGGCAGGCGCGTGGGGCAGCCATCGTGGCGGCGGTGCACGCGGATTTGCCGGTGGCTGAATACGAGGCGCGCAAAGTAAAGCAGGCGGTGGTCGGCAATGGCGGGGCCACAAAAGAGCAGGTGCAACACATGGTCAAGGCCTTGTTGGCACTGCCCGGTACGCCGCAGGAAGATGCCGCCGATGCACTGGCCGTGGCGCTGTGCCACAGCCATTCACGGGGTATGATGGCGAGCACAGATGCCGGTCGCTACCGGCGCGGGCGCATCGTCAAATAGCGGCGACGCCGCTGCCGATAAAATCTACCCGGTTAACCTAACGCTATAAAAGAGACACTCATGATCGGACGCATAACAGGCCGAATAGTTGAAAAGCAGCCACCGTTTGTGGTGGTGGACACCCAAGGCGTGGGCTACGAAATTCAGGCGCCCATGACCACCTTCTATAAACTGCCTGAACTCGGCGCGAGCTGTACGTTGCACACCCATTTGGCGATTTCGGAAACGGCCCACCAGCTGTTTGGCTTTGCCGACAAATCCGATCGCGAATTGTTTCGCACGTTGATTAAAGTCAGTGGTGTGGGGCCGAAGATGGCACTGGGTATTTTGTCGGGCATGGAGGCGGCAACCATCGCGCGCTGTGTAGCGCAAGACAATGTGGCCGCATTGGTGAAAGTACCCGGTGTGGGTAAAAAAACCGCCGAGCGTTTGGTGATTGAGCTGCGCGATAAACTGGCGGGCTTTGGCGCAGAGTCCGGCGCGTTGGCGGCCCTGGAACAGGCCAGTGGCGCTCCTGTAGTTGCAGACGCTCGCGATGACGCCGAAGCGGCTTTAATCGCCCTGGGTTACAAGCCGGCAGACGCCACCAAAGCCATTGGCAGCGCGCACAAACAATCGCCCGATGCCAACAGTCAGGAGTTAATTCGCCTGGCACTTAAAGCCATGATTCCGGTGTAGTGACCGACCTATGATTGAAAAAGACCGTCTTATCAGCGCCGAAACTGTCGAGCGCGAAGATTTACTCGACCGCACGGTGCGCCCCAAACAGTTGGCAGATTATGTGGGGCAGGCCAAAGTGCGCGAGCAAATGGAAATATTTATTGCCGCAGCCCTCGGACGCAAAGAGGCGCTGGATCACACCTTGGTTTTCGGCCCGCCTGGTTTGGGCAAAACAACCCTCGCCAACATCGTTGCCAATGAAATGGGGGTCGCGTTAAAAAGTACGTCGGGGCCCGTGCTGGATAAAGCCGGTGATCTGGCTGCGCTGATGACCAACCTAGAGCCGGGCGATGTCTTATTTATCGATGAGATTCACCGCTTGAGCCCGGCCGTTGAGGAAATCTTGTACCCGGCCATGGAAGATTTTCAGTTGGATATCATGATTGGCGAGGGCCCGGCTGCGCGCTCCATCAAGTTGGATCTCCCGCCCTTCACGCTGGTGGGAGCGACTACCCGCGCGGGTTTATTGACCTCACCGCTGCGCGATCGCTTCGGCATAGTGCAGCGCTTGGAGTTTTATGACGTCAAAGATCTAACTCATATCGTCAACCGTTCAGCCAAATTGATGGGTATCACCATGGATGAGTCGGGCGCCTTTGAAGTGGCGCGGCGCTCGCGCGGTACACCGCGCATCGCCAACCGGTTGTTGCGACGGGTGCGCGATTTTGCCGAGGTTAAAAGTGATGGCCGCGTCACGGCCAGCGTGGCCGATGCCGCCTTGAACATGTTGGCGGTTGACGAGCAGGGCTTCGATCAAATGGATCGCCGACTGCTACTGGCCATGATCGAAAAGTTTGCCGGTGGGCCGGTGGGCGTGGAGAGTTTGGCCGCCGCCATCAGTGAAGAGCGCGACACCATTGTAGATGTTTTGGAACCCTACCTTATCCAACAGGGGTACCTGATGCGCACGCCGCGCGGGCGCGTGGTCACTCAGTTGGCATACGAAGTGTTTGGCCTGCAGGAGCCTCGCCGTGACTGAGTTGGCCCCCTTTGCGTTGCCCCTGCGCGTCTACATCGAAGACACCGATGCCGGCGGCATCGTTTACTACGTGAACTATTTAAAATTTATGGAGCGTGCACGCACTGAATTTATGCGCACGCTCGGGTATGATAAGCCGGCATTTTTGGCCGGTGACCGCCTGCTAGTGGTGCATTCGGCTAACACCCGCTACCTTCGAGCTGCGCGTTTAGACGACGGCTTGCAGGTCACTGCGCAGGTGAGTAGATTAGCGCGCAGTTATGTCGTGTTTCGGCAGTGTGTTTACCGTGGCGACGAACTTTTGTGCGAAGCTGAAATCAAAGTGGCCTGTGTGCGTCAACACGACATGCGCCCGATGCCTCTGCCGGAGGACGTGCACGCGGCACTGGCAGCTAAAACTTAATAAACTGATTCGAGACCCGTCTGCATGAACACACCCGAACCCCTGTCGATTTGGAGCCTGATTGCCGAGGCCAGCCTGTTGGTGCAATTGGTCATGGCGTTGCTGTTTTTGGCGTCCATTGTGTCGTGGGCAATGATCGTTCAGCGCGGCATATACCAACATCGCGCGTCATTGGCACTGAAAGAGTTTGAACGGCACTTTTGGTCTGGCGTTGATCTGAGTCAGTTGTATCGCCAGGGTAGTGGCAAGGGCGGCCAGACCGAGGGTCTGGAAAATATTTTCCGCGCCGGCTTTAAAGAGTTTTCCCGTTTGCGCCAACAGTCGGGCGCCGATCCCGATGCGGTCATGGAAGGCGTGCAGCGCGCCATGCGCGTAGCCTTGGCGCGCGAAGAGGAAAAACTTGAAACCCATTTGCCGTTTCTAGCCAGCGTTGCATCGGTCAGCCCCTACATCGGTCTATTCGGTACCGTGTGGGGCATCATGAATTCCTTTCGCGGCTTGGCCAACGTGCACCAAGCGACACTGGCCACGGTGGCGCCCGGCATCTCTGAAGCCTTGGTGGCCACTGCCATGGGCTTGTTTGCCGCCATTCCCGCCGTACTCGCCTACAACCGCTACAGTGCCAAGGCAGAATCTTTGACCGCGGCCTATGAAACGTTTTCCGATGAGTTTTCGGCTATTTTGCACCGCCAAGTGCATTCAAAGTAGTGCCG
The DNA here is from genome assembly GCF_014192475.1 of Simiduia aestuariiviva. GTDB lineage: Bacteria > Pseudomonadota > Gammaproteobacteria > Pseudomonadales > Cellvibrionaceae > Simiduia > Simiduia aestuariiviva. The sequence continues at coordinate 91,751 of NZ_JACHXZ010000003.1, read as the reverse complement.
CACACCACGACCAGTCGCCAGCGCAGGGCAGGAATTTCACATGAGCGGTAAACGCGTTAAGAAAAAACCCATGGCGGAGATCAACGTCGTTCCCTATATCGACGTGATGCTGGTGTTGTTGGTGGTGTTTATGGTCACCGCGCCACTGTTGATGCAGGGTGTCAAAGTGGATTTGCCCAAAGCGCCTTCAGCGCCCATGGATCAAACTGATGAAGAGCCTTTAATCGTCTCTGTTAAAAAAGACGGCACCTATTACATCAACTTGGGTGCCAATCAAAAAAGCGCGAAACCGCTGAAAGAAATCACCGATACCGTCGCCAAAATATTGCGTCAAAAGCCGCAGACACCGGTGTTGGTGTGGGGCGATCACCGGGCAGAGTACGGATTGGTGGTGTCGTTAATGTCCGATCTGCAGGCGGCCGGTGCGCCCTCGGTGGGCTTGGTAACCGAGCCTCCGGTGCTGTAGGCCCATTGTGAATTTACCCGCCTTCCCAATTCTCGTCAGTGTGGGCCTGCATCTAATCTTGGTTGCGGTGCTTGCGTTCGGCTGGGAATCGACCGCTGTGCCTAAAAAGCAGGTGGCGCCGAATTATGTGGAGGCGCGATTGGTGAAACTGGAAACCTCTGCGCCCAAACAGCAGCGCGCCAAGCCACAAAAGGTGATTGATGTAGCTGCGCAGCGCCGCGAGAAAGAGCGCCGCGAGGCCGAGGCTAGAAAACAACAGCAAAAGCTCGCGCAGGAAAAAGCCGCCCGTGAAAAGGCCGCCAAAGACAAGGCAGCCAAAGACAAAGCGGCCGCAGAAAAGGCCAAGCGAGATCGCGAACTCAAAGAAAAGCAGGCGCAGGAAGAGCGCCGTCGTCGCCGCGAGGCGGAGCTGTTTGAGGCGGTGGAAGAGGAGGATGAGTTTCTCTCCGATAAACTGAGCGCCGAAGCCGCGCAAAGTTATATGGCCGCCATACAAAACAGGGTGGAAATGAACTGGAGTCGCCCACCGTCGGCGCGCAATGGTATGAGCTGCACCCTGCGCATACAGTTGGTACCCACTGGGCGAGTCATTGATGTAAAAGTGATTAAGTCGAGCGGCAACCCCGCTTTCGACCGCAGTGCCGAAGCGGCAGTGCGCAAGGCGGAGCGCTTTCCCGAGCTGCAGGGCATGGATCCTCAGCACTTCGAGCGCAACTTTAGGCAGTTTAATTTGAAATTCGAACCACAGGATTTGCGGCAGTGAAAAAACTCTTCGTATTGCTTTTTGGCTTGGTGTTTTGCCTGCGCGCGCAGGCGGATCTGACCATTGAAATTACCCAGGGCGTCGACAACCCCACCATCATCGGCATCGTGCCCTTTGGCTGGAGCGGCACCCGAGGTCTGCCGGAAGACATCCCTGAAATTGTGCGCGCCGATCTCACTCTCAGCGGTCAATTTCGCTCTGTGCCGGTCAAAGATATGTTGGCCTTCCCGCGCGCGGAAGCGGAGGTGATCTACCGCGATTGGCGCATTCTGGGCACTGAGTTTTTGGTGACTGGCGATATTCAGGAAGTGGCGGGGCGCTTTACCGTCACCTTTGAGTTGTTCGATATCCTTGGTCAGCGCAAGGTTTTTCGCAAAACTGTGGCGGGCAGTGAATCTCAGCTGCGCGACTTGGCCCACTTCATTAGCGATGAAGTGTATGAAAAAATCACCGGCATTCGCGGCGCCTTTTCCACGCAAGTATTGTACGTGGAAGCTTTTCAGCAGAGTCTGCCCACCGATCGCTTTCGTTTAATGCTGGCCGACGCCGATGGCGCCCGCCCGCGCTTGTTGTTAGAGTCCAAGCACCCGTTAATGTCGCCTACTTGGTCCGCCGATGGTAAGCGCGTTGCCTATGTGTCCTTTGAAACCGGAAGGGCAGCTATTTTTGTGCAGGAGTTGGCGACGGCTAGGCGCGAGCAGGTGACAAACTTTAAAGGGCTGAACGGTGCACCGGCATTCTCACCTGACGGTGAACGATTGGCGCTGGTGTTATCAAAAGACGGCAATCCGGAGCTCTACACGCTGCACTTGGGCACGCGTCAACTGTCGCGCGTCACGCAGCATTTTGCCATCGACACCGAACCGAGTTGGACACCTGACGGTAAGGCGCTAGTTTTTACGTCTAATCGTGGAGGAAAGCCACAAATTTACAAAGTAACACTTGCAACTGGGATAGTAGAACGCTTAACCTTTGCCGGCGATTACAACGCCAGGGCGCGTGTTTCCCCTGATGGAAAGAGTTTGGTCATGGTGCATCGTTCAAACGGTGTATTTCATATCGCTACTCAAGACATTCAAAGTGGTGATCTGCGAGTTTTGACAGAGACCTACTTGGACGAGTCGCCGAGTATTGCACCGAATGGTGCTATGCTGATGTACGCGACACGCTTTCAGGGCAAGGGCATTTTGGCAGCAGTTTCTCTCGATGCCGGTGTTAAGTTCCGATTGCCGTCCAAACAGGGAGATGTTCGGGAGCCAGCTTGGTCACCCTTTTTCGACTAAAACCTCAAATCCAAAGTGGAGTGAGTTATGACTTTTCAAACAATCAAGCGTGGTATGGGTCTGGCAGTTGTTTTGGCAGTAGTTGCAGGCTGTAGCAGCAACACCAAAAAAGAAGAAGTAGATCCAAATGCCAATGCGCAACCAGTGGTACAAGAGCCGGTACAAAAAGCAGAGCCAGCGCCAGAAGTTCTGGAAACTGTGTTCTACTTCGACTTCGACGAGTCAATGCTGAAGCCAGGTGCCCGCGCCGAGCTGACCAAGCACGCGATGCGTTTGAAGGCGACCCCACGTAACGTGCGTATCGAAGGTCACACCGACGAGCGCGGTTCACGTGAATACAACATGGCTCTGGGCGAGCGTCGTGCGAATGCCGTACGCGATTTCCTCGTTCTGCAAGGTGTTGATGCGTCAATGTTAGAAGTAGTGAGCTACGGCGAAGAGCGCCCAGCAGCTATGGGTAGCAACGAAAGCGCCTACGGCCAAAACCGTCGCGCCGAAGTTAAGTAAGCGTTACTGCTCTGAACAAAAAGGCCGGTTAATCCGGCCTTTTTGCATTTTAGGGTGGCTCCGGCGTATATTGGCTCCTGAATTTACGCCGGTGGCCCCAGCTAGATCCCGCCTCAACATCGCGATGTCCACCTTGAGTTGGAGCATCTGATCTCGGTCCCCCGGTTGACAGGCTCAGTGCGCTGCCCGACGCGTTCGGTTTAGCGGCATAGGGCGATGTGTCTTTAGGTATTTTGGCGCTAAGCCATCAATTGAATATTCGTTACACAAAAGAGAAGACAGTATGAAGTTTGTACTCGCATTGGGTGCTGCCAGCGTCTTGGGTTGGGTCGGCGTAGCCAACGCCCAAGTTACCGTCGTTGAAGCTCGCCCTACGGCTCAAGCTACGCCCACGGCGCAAACCGGTGCGCCGGCAGCCAATCAACAAACGGACCTCTATTTTCGTTTGCAGGCGTTGCAGCAGGAAGTGCTAGAGTTGCGCGGTCTGGTGGAAGAGCAGGCCTTCGAGCTCAATCGCTTAAAGCAGCAGCGGCAGGACGATTATCTCGACCTGGATCGACGCATTGGCGCTCTCAGTGGCGGAGCCACTAAGGCGGCGGCCAACGACATCGCCATTCCCGCCGACAATGCGGATGATGGTGCGGCCTATAAAGCGGCCTATGCCAAGTTGCGCCAGCGCGATCTGCAGGGCGCCACCCAGGGCTTTAGCCAGTATTTAGAGCAATTTCCCAAGGGCCAATATGCCGCCAACAGCCAGTATTGGTTGGGGGAGATCTATTTGGTAGAGGGTAAATTGGAGTTGGCGCGCCAGTGGTTCGAGCGCGTCACCAAGGAATTTCCCGCCGATCGCAAGGCCCCCGATGCCCAGTTCAAGTTGGGTACTGTGTTGTTTCAGTTGGGTGACAAGGCCAAGGCCAAGGCCCTGCTGCAACAGGTGGCCAACAGCAATGCGGATGCCGCGCGGCTCGCGAAAGACTTCCTGAGCCAGAACTTCTAGTGACGCGCCGGTGCGCCTAAGGCCTCGCATGCGGGCGCGCTTTTGCGTAAGATTGCCGGCTTTTTAGCGTGGACTCAGGCATGGCTAAGCCAAACCTCAAAATCACCGAGATATTTCACTCGCTTCAGGGTGAGGCGCGGGCTATCGGCCTGCCCACGGTGTTTGTGCGTCTAACGGGTTGCCCATTGCGGTGCCACTATTGCGATTCGGCCTATGCCTTCCATGGTGGCGAACGTCGGGATTTGGACGAGATCCTCGCCGAAGTGGCCAGTTACAAAGCGCGTAACGTGTGTGTGACTGGGGGCGAGCCGCTGGCGCAGGCAAACTGCATTCCGTTGCTTGCCGCGCTCTGTGACGCCGGTTTTGAGGTGTCGCTGGAAACCAGTGGGGCCTTGGATATCAGTGCGGTGGATGCCCGCGTCAGCCGCGTGTTAGACCTAAAGACCCCCGCTTCAGGCGAGTGCCATCGCAACTTGTGGGACAACATTCCACACCTGACAGCACACGATCAGGTCAAATTTGTGATCTGCGATAAAGATGATTTTGATTGGGCCTGTTTCAAGGTGAGCGAGCACGATTTGTGCGCGCGCGCCGGTGACGTGTTGTTTTCGCCGTCCTTTGGGCAGGTAAATCCCACCGACTTGGCCAATTGGGTCATCGAATCTGGGTTGCCGGTGCGGTTTCAGCTACAACTGCACAAGTTGCTATGGGGTGATGAACCTGGCCACTAAGCTGCGTATTTTATGGGTGATGTGGATGCTGTCTGTCAGTATTGGCGTCGCGCATGCCCAACCCGAGCCGTTGCAGGCTGGAACCGCTGATGTGCCACCCTGGGGCCTGATTGGCGATTCGGGCGAGCCGCAGGGGTTATTGGTGGAGTTTCAGGCCTTGTTGGCAGAGCGCGCAGGGCTGCCGGTCACGTCAAAACTGTTGCCATACCCGCGAGTGATTCGAGACTTGGCGATGGGTAACGCCGATATGGGCGTGATGTTTGTCAGTCCCAGTGCCGAGGAGGTGGGCTTCTCGCTGGGCGAGGTGGTGACCATTGGTGTGGTGGCGCTGGTGCCGGCCTCGGCCGGTGAATTTACCGGTTTGGATGATTTTGCGGGCTTGCGCGTGGGTTTTGTGCGCGGTTCTAAATACGGTGCACAATTTGACAATAATCCGCGTTTCGAGCGAATCGGTGTCCATTCGGCCGACCAAGGCTTGCAGATGCTCAGCATGGGGCGTCTCGATGTGATGGTGGCCACTGAGCAAGCGCTGGCCTTTGGCTTGTACCGTAAGCAGCTTGAATCCAGCCTGTTTAAAGTGGCGTTATCGGTGGGTGTAACCCGTGCGGATTTGTACGTTAACCATGAGAAGTTAACGGCCCCGTGGGTGCCGCAGGTGCGCAATGCGCTCACGGCGTTGCGCGCTGATGGCAGCTTGCATCGCCTGTTTTATCAGCACGACATGTGGCCGCGTTCCAAGGCTTGTTTTGAGCGGGGGCGGTGTCTTGCCACACAGGCGCCGGTTAAAACGCAAGAGAAGTAGAGGTAGCAATGACACAGAAGCGGGCCGTAGTTTTGGTTTCTGGCGGTTTGGATTCCACTACCGTTGTGGCCATGGCGCAAGCGCAGGGCTATGAAGTTTATGCCTTGAGCTTTGATTATGGGCAACGGCACCGGGCCGAACTGCACGCCGCCGAGCGCACCGCCAAGGCCATGAAGGTTGCCATGCACAAGGTGGTGCAATTGGATTTACGCACCATCGGTGGCTCCGCACTCACCGACAATGACATCGATGTGCCCGAGCAGGAAAGTGAGGGGATTCCCGTCACCTACGTGCCCGCGCGCAATACTGTGTTTCTCTCTATCGCCTTGGGTTGGGCGGAGGTCTTGGGTTCGCTCGATATTTTTATTGGGGTCAATGCCGTTGACTATAGCGGCTACCCCGATTGCCGCCCCGAATTTATTGCCGCCTACGAAGCCATGGCAAATCTGGCGACGAAGGCGGGGGTCGAGGGGCGGCAGTTGCGCATCCACACCCCGCTAATCGATCTGAGCAAGGCTGATATTGTAAAGCGCGGCACCGAATTGGGTGTGGATTACCGCTTAACGGTGTCGTGTTATCAGGCGACGGAATCGGGCGCGGCCTGTGGAAAGTGTGACAGTTGTCGGTTGCGGCGCGCTGGTTTTGAGGCTGCAGGCCTGCCGGATGCCACGATTTACAGCTGATTTGTTGGCGTTTTTTTGACCAGAAAAAACCCGAATAAGCGCTTGTCTTTTCCAATTAAATCAGTACTATATGCGCCTCCTTACGGGGGTCGTTAGCTCAGTCGGTAGAGCAGTTGGCTTTTAACCAATTGGTCGCGCGTTCGAGTCGCGCACGACCCACCACTTATTTCAGATTTTTCTGTTGGCAGTATTAGCAGGATCATCTTCCCCGTTTATGGGTCGTTAGCTCAGTCGGTAGAGCAGTTGGCTTTTAACCAATTGGTCGCGCGTTCGAGTCGCGCACGACCCACCATAATCGGCTAGGTTCGCAGGGCGTTGCGCTCGGTTCCAGTCAGTAATTAAACCGCCTTTTGGGCGGTTTTTTTATGCCTCGGGATTGCCCCTCGCGCGGCATCAACCTGTGGTAGAATCCGCCGGATAACTGCATGTTGAGAGTGTTATGACCGAAGTACTAGACCGTGAACTCGTGAAGGCCCACCTGGCCGCTGAACCCGCTGCCGAGATGTCCGTCGAGCAGGTTGAGGCCGCCAAGGCGCGCATCAAGCAGCTGCTGATCCGAGAGAATGCGGTAATCGTCGCCCACTACTACACAGACCCCTTGATTCAGGCGCTGGCCGAAGAGACGGGCGGTTGCGTCGCCGACTCTTTGGAGATGGCGCGTTTTGGCAGTCAGCATAGTGCCACCACCCTCGTGGTTGCGGGCGTGAAATTCATGGGTGAGACGGCCAAGATCCTCACGCCCGAAAAGCGCGTGCTCATGCCAACCCTAGAGGCTACTTGTTCGCTGGATATCGGTTGTCCCGTGGATGAATTCAGCGCCTTTTGCGATGCCCACCCAGATCGCACCGTCGTCGTGTATGCCAACACCTCAGCCGCCGTTAAAGCGCGCGCAGACTGGGTGGTGACATCAAGCATTGCGCTCGATGTGGTTGAGCACCTAGATGCACAAGGCCAAAAGATAATTTGGGCGCCCGATAAGCACTTGGGCGGCTACGTGCAAAAGCAAACGGGCGCAGACGTGCTGCTGTGGGATGGCGCCTGTATCGTGCACGAAGAATTTAAAGCACAGGGCGTACAGGATTTGGTGGCGCGTCACCCCAACGCCGCCGTGTTGGTACACCCCGAATCGCCCGCGGCGGTGGTTGAACTCGCCGATGTGGTGGGGTCCACGTCGCAGCTCATTAAGGCTGCCCAAACGCTGCCCAATACCGAATTTATCGTGGCCACGGACCAGGGTATTTTTTATAAAATGCAGCAGCTCTGTCCAGAGAAAACCTTCCACATTGCGCCCACGGCGGGCTCGGGTGCCACTTGCCGCAGCTGCGCCAACTGCCCGTGGATGGCCATGAACAGTCTGGAAAATTTGGCGCACTCGCTCGACACTGGCAGCAATGAGATGTTTGTGGAGCGCGCCCTCGGTGAGCGCGCCATGTTGCCGCTCAATCGCATGCTGGCATTCACCAAAAATAAGTAGCTATCAAAAGAAGTCATTTACAACAAGCAAACAAAAAATACAGTGCGCCGCCCACGCAGGTGGCGCCATAACGACAATGCCCACACAGATGGGCATGCCTATACGGAGTGAGTCATGTTGCAAGGTAGTATGGTCGCGCTGGTGACCCCAATGACAGCGGAAGGCGCGCTGGATTGGGACAGTCTGCACGCGCTGGTGGATTGGCATATTGAGCAGGGCACCCACGCCATTGTGGCCGTGGGAACCACGGGCGAGTCTGCCACCTTGACGGTGGATGAGCATTTGGCGGTGATTACTGCCGTGGTTAAGCGGGTGGCGGGTCGAATACCGGTCATCGCGGGCACTGGAGCCAATTCAACCCAAGAGGCTGTAGAGCTTACTGAAAGTGCTCAGCGCGCGGGTGCTGACGCCTGTTTGCTCGTGACCCCCTATTACAACAAGCCCACGCAAGAAGGGCTTTATCGCCACTTTTTGCATGTGGCCGACACCGTAAACATTCCGCAGATTCTGTACAACGTACCGGGTCGCACGGGTGTTGATCTGAAGCCCGAGACGGTGTTGCGCTTGTGTGGACACCCCAATATCGTCGGTATTAAGGAGGCAACCGGCGATTTGGATCGTGCGCGCCAGCTGATTGACCAGACGCCTGAGGATTTTCTGATCTATTCCGGTGACGATGAAACCGCCGTTGAATTGATACTGCTTGGCGGCAAGGGCAATATCAGCGTCACGGCCAATGTGGCCGCTAAAGAGGTGGCGCATATGTGTGAACTTGCGCTGGCCGATAAGGTCGAAGAGGCGCGCGCCATTAATGCCAAGCTGATGCCTGTGCATAAAGCCATGTTTGTGGAATCCAATCCGATACCCGTCAAATGGGCAGTGGCTTTGCAAGGGCGCATGTCCCATGGCATTCGACTGCCATTGACGCCGTTATCTGAAAACTATCACCAGCAGGTCCGCGATGCCTTGAGTGGCGCAGAACTGTTGTAACTTGTTCGTGTGGGCCGTGGCCCGCATGGTTTAACCCGAAGAGATTTGCATGATAAAACCAATAACAACTTGGCGTACTTTGGTCATTGTGCCACTGACCGTCGCCGCGAGCGGCTGTAGCTGGATGGGCAATGACTTCCGCGATCGCAGCAACGATTACCTACACGCAGAGCCCACCCAGGCCATCGTGGTGCCTGAGCAGTTCAAGGTTACCTCCCTCGACCAGCTATACGTAGTGCCCGAGGTGAAGTCTGATGACTTCGATGTCGCGGAAGAGTTCGAAACGCCGCGCCCACAACCCTTGGCCTCCAATAATTTTTCTGAGAGCGTCAAAATTCAAAAGCTCGGTGAGCGCCGTTGGATTTTGGTGAACTCGCCGCCCAGCGAAGTGTGGCCGCGCACGCGCAATTTTCTGGCCACCAATCGCATTCAGCTAGTGGCGGCCGATGCGGTTGCAGGCACTATCGATACCGCGTGGTTGCAGTTTAAAGACTCGCCAGACTCGCGCGATCGCTACCGCATTTTTGTGGAGCAGGGTGTTCAACCGGATTCCACTGAACTGCACGTGCGTCATCAGTCTGCCGCGCCCGGTGAAGCGGTAGCGCTCGATGGACCTTGGCCGGCGCAGTCGGTGAACCCGGAGCGCGAAGCGTGGATGATCGACGAACTGGCTGCCACTCTGGCCAGTGAAGCCAGCAATGGCGCCACGTCACTCTTGGCTCAAAATATTGGCGGCAACGCAAAAATCTCTGTGACTTCCATCGATGGCGAGCCGGTTTTACGCATGGCTCTGACCTACGATCGCGCGCGCGCCACTATCGCGCACGCGCTGCGCCAAGAGGGTTACACCACCTTCGCCACCGATCAGGATTTAGGCATTTTCTATGTGGGTTGGGCCGAGCCGGTCGACCCAGAGGAAGAGGGTTGGTTCTCGTCGCTGTTTAGCAGTGCCCCCGAGGCGCAAAGCACGCCCTACAGTTTGACCCAGGTGCTTACGCATTTGCAGTTGGAAGACAGCCCCAGCAACCGCGTTATTTTCGAGCGTATTGATCTGGCAAACCAAGGCAAGGCATTGAAAGAGGTGCCGGGCTATTTGGTGGTGGTGCGTGGCACCGATGAGCGCGTGGATATTCGCATTCGCGATGCCTACGGAAAACGCTTGAAGAACCGCGATGCCAAAGAGAAGCTGAATATCATTCGCCGGAACCTCATCTAATGCGCTTTGCCTCACTGGGCAGCGGCAGTAAGGGTAACGGCACCCTGATAGAAGCTGACGGCGAAACCCTGTTAATCGACTGCGGTTTCTCTGTAAAAGATACGGTGGCGCGCCTGGCGCGCCTCGGTAAAACCCCCGATCAGTTGTCCGCGGTATTGGTGACGCACGAACACGGCGACCACCTACGGGGCGTGCCCGCACTCGCGCGCAAATACAACCTGCCCGTGTACATCACGCCCGGTACCTTCAAGGCCAAGGCTTTGGGCAATTTGCCCGATGTGCGGTTTATAGAGGGTTATCAGGCCTTCGAGTTGGGCCCGTTCAGTGTGCAACCCGTGGCCGTCCCCCACGATGCCCGCGAGCCGGCGCAGTTTGTGGTGACCGCCAACCAGAAAACACTGGGTGTGCTCACCGATCTGGGCATGATCACGGCCCACGTGCAAGACAGCTATCAAGACTGTGATGCCTTGGTTCTCGAAGCCAACCACGACCCGGTGATGCTTGCCTACGGCAGCTACCCGCAGTCACTCAAGCAGCGCGTCGGTGGTCCCTGGGGGCACTTAAGCAATCAACAAAGCGCGGGTTTTCTCGAGCATTTCGATGTGGCAAGGCTTCAGCAGTTGGTAATCGCTCACATAAGTCAGCAAAACAATAGCCTGGAAGCCGCTGAATTGGTGCTTGGCCCCGTGTCGGCCGGCGCGGGTCAGGTGCACTACGCCTGCCAAGATCAGGGCTTTGACTGGCTCGAGATCCACTGAGCCGCGCCAACGCAGCGCGCCCTCGCCACTCCGTCATTCCAGTTCCTGCCCCTTCATTGCTTCGACTATTCTCAGTCATTGATTTATTTAACCAATGAATACTTGAAATATTTAAAGTTTCAAACAAGTGTTTTATTTGGCAGAATGGCAGCTCAATTTTTCCTGTGGGAGCACAACAATGAGTCAGCGTGAAGTGGTGGTATTAAGCGGTGTGCGTACACCGATCGGAACCTTCGGCGGCAGTTTGAAAGATATCGCGCCCACAGAGTTGGCGGGGCAGGTGGTGGCTGAGGCGGTAAAGCGCGCGGGCATCGCCCCTGAGGCCATTGGCCACTGTGTGATTGGCAACGTCACCCATTCAGACCGCAAAGACATGTACATGAGCCGCGTGGCCGGCATCAAAGGTGGCCTGCCGGAAACCACACCCGCCGTCACCGTCAATCGCCTGTGCGGTTCGGGCCTGCAGGCCTTGGTGTCGGCATCGCAATTGATTTTGCTGGGCGACTGCGATGCCGCGGTTACCGGTGGTGCCGAATCCATGAGTCGCGTGCCTTACTGGCTGCCGCAGGCGCGCTTTGGTGCGCGCATGGGTGACGGCGCCATGGTAGACGCGATGACCGGCGCGCTCACTTGCCCCATCAACGATGTGCACATGGGCATAACCGCCGAAAACGTGGCAGAAAAGTGGGGTATCTCGCGCGAAGATCAAGATGCACTGGCGGTAGAGAGCCATCAACGCGCCGCTCGCGCCACCGACGAGGGCCGCTTTAAAGATCAAATCTTGCCCATCGAGCTAAAAACCCGCAAAGGCACCACCATCTTTGCCCACGATGAACACGTGCGCGCAGATGCCACCCTGGAAGGTATGGCCAAGTTGCGCCCGGTGTTCAAAAAAGACGGCACCGTCACCGCCGGCAATGCCTCGGGACTGAACGATGCCGCCGCCGCCATGGTGTTGATGGAGCGCGCCGAGGCCGAGAAACAGGGTTTAACACCCATGGCCCGTTTAGTGGGTTACAGCTTTGCCGGCGTCGAGCCAAAATACATGGGCATCGGCCCTGTGCCCGCAGTGAAAAAATTGTTGGATAAGCACAAGCTCACTGTGGCCGACATCGACGTTTGGGAAGTGAATGAAGCCTTTGCCGCACAAGCCATCGCCGTGGCCCGCGATCTAGACATTCCCGCAGAAAAACTGAACCCCAACGGCTCCGGTATCTCGCTGGGTCATCCCATTGGCGCCACCGGTGCAGTCATCACCGTGAAAGCCTTGTACGAGTTGCAGCGCACCCAATCGCGCTACGCCGTTGTGACCATGTGCATTGGCGGCGGGCAGGGCATTGCCGCCCTGTTTGAGCGGATGTAATAGGTATTTGGGGGTAAACAGAAAGCCAGCGAAAGCTGGCTTTTTTTTTGCGGGGGCGTGACGCTTGAGGTGTTGTGTCAATAAGATAGGGTAAACCCCTGGGCGAAATATCGACTGGAAGACATAGGTCGAACTTCCGGATATTAAGCGTTGATGGATAAATAATTGGTGCGCGGGATAGGCCGGCAGTTAGAGGGGATCTTTAGGGTTCTTTCCCGCTGTGCCATTACAATTTTCTATGGCGCGATCATACCTAGCAATGATTTCTGCAGCATTTTCTGTTTGATAGCTCGCATACACCACCAGCGGAACGGATGCGATGACGTCTTTACGCATTTTTTCAAGAATGTCAGCTGGTAGACTAACGGCGACTTCAGCGGGGATTAGGGCGGCATCTACGCGATCATAGTTGAGCAATCTCAGCGCTTGGTTATAGTCATTGACTTGTACATAGATGGCGCCCAATTTTTTGATTTCTGCTATGCCTAATGAGCCCCTGACCGTGGCGACCTTTTGAATTTTTTGATATTCGGGGTCGCGGTCTTGCTTGGTGAGCAGCCATGCTTCTAGCTGAATTAGCGGTTTAGACGCGAGGGCGATTTTATCGCGTTCAGGCGACTTGGCGAGTGCATAGGATACATCCAGCCCGCCTTTTTCCAGCATCATTAATTGCCTTGCTATGGGCAGTTCTATGACGCGGTCACTGTCGGTGCTGACCTGATCGTGGAAGCACCGAATGATGGGGGCATATTTACCAACGAAGTCACCGTTTTTGTAGCCAATGGCTTCCGGTTGAGTGCCGGCAAGGCCGATGGTGAGCGCATGGCTGGAGAGTGCAAGGCTCGCGGTCACGATAAAAACAAGGGTGTTTGGCCTCATGCGTTCTGCCTGCTAGCCGAAAATGGGGGTAGGACATTTATCAGTCTAGGTTAGGACGCATGATGGGGCAATTGAGCGTTGCTGGGAGCAAATGATAGAGACAGTGTGGCTTGCAACCATATCATTGGCCGCTCCCAGCGAGTTCAAAACAGGTGTTGGCCAAAATTGCAGGCGTTAATAGGCACCTTCACTGTAGATCAATTCATAGCTGTGGCTGTAGATTTCCAGAATGTTGCCGAAGGGATCTTCCATATAAATCATGCAGTAGGGCTTTTTGCCCGGGTAATAGTAGCGCGGTTTGGGCATGCGCTTTTTACCGCCGGCGGCCATAATTCGGTCGGCCAGTGCCTCTACATTTGGGTCTTGCACGCAAAAGTGAAAGACGCCGGTTTTCCAGTATTCAAAGTTGTTGGCTGGATTTTCCTGATTTTTAAACTGGAACAGTTCGACGCCTATTCGATCCCCAGTAGATAGATGGGCAATTCGAAAGCTGCCCCAGCCGGCGCCAAATACATCGGTGCACATCTCGCCAATAGGGCTGTCATCTTCTAGCACCTCAGTGGGCGCCTTGATTTGGTACCAGCCGAGCACTTGGGTGTAGAAGCTCACCGCCCGCTCTAGATCGGGGACAGAAATGCCAATGTGCGAAAAATTTCTTGGGTAGACGTTATTCATGGTGACTCCTGCAAATGGATAGTGGCTGCAAGCTTACTGCGGGTTTATAATTATAAAAAATTATCATTTATCATGATGATGAGAATAAAGCGTGATGGTTTTGGGCGATCTAGCTTGGGTAGTTCAATGTAGACGGCTCAATGTAGGCAATTTAGGGGGTGATATTGAGTGGTAAATACGGCTTGGTTACAGAGCTTTTGCGCTTTGGTAGATGTAGGACATTTCACGCGCACGGCAGAGCGTCTCCACATGACGCAGTCTGGTGTGAGTCAACATGTAAGCAAGCTGGAGGCGCACTTTGGGGTGGCTTTGCTGAACCGTCAGGGCAAAAAGTTCACGCTTACCGACGCCGGTGAGCGACTCTACGAACAGGCGCAGGCCATCCTGTTGTCCTTATCGAGTCTGGAAGCGCGGGTGGGTGAAGACCCTGCCTTTGAAGGTGAAGTGAGCATCATGTCGCCAGGTAGCGTGGGTCTAAAATTGTACCCGCAATTGCTGGGCTTTCAGCAGGTACATCCGGCACTTGCCATCGACTATCGTTTCTCACCCAACGCCAGTGTTGAGTGCGCGTTAGTCGATCACCGGGTAGACATAGGGCTGATGACCTGTGAGGCCAATGAAGCTGGCATTAACTGCCAATCTTTAGCGGAGGAAGCGTTAATGCTCGTGACACCCAAGGCAGTGGTTGATCCCAGTTGGGAGCAGTTGTTGGCGTTGGGATTTATCGATCACCCCGATGGAGCCCATCACGCGCGCCTGCTATTAACGCCAAACTACCCGCCGTTCCAGCACTGCAATCAATTTGAACGCAAAGGGTTTTCGAATCAAATTGGTTTAATTTTAGAGCCTGTTGCTATGGGTTTAGGATTCACCGTATTGCCTGCACACGCCGTGGCAGCCTTTCAAAAGCAGGAGCTTCTGTGCGCGCACCGTCTTGCCCAGCCGGTCTCAGAGACCATTTATTTGTGCTGGAATCAGCAAAAACCCATGACAAACCGAATGAAATCGGTCATTGCTGAGCTGAAGCGCGGTTTGCAATCTAATGGCACGTCAAAGGATTTTGCTTAGCGCCACGTAAACGGCGGAGGTGTCATGGCCGTTTTGAAGGCTAGCGTTTACACTGGCGGACCGGGTCGCCTTTGCGATCTTTCTTCGATTTGAGTCTACGTATGTCGCAAAAATTAACAGTGCTCAGTTCCAGTACGCTGTTGCTCTATTTGGCTGAACACTTGCCCGATTGGTCGCGCAATACCCTCAAGCAGCGTTTAAAGGCGGGTTGTATTTGCGTGAATGGGCAGGTGGTGAAGCGTCACGATTTTGCTATAGATGCAGACGATCGCGTGGAAATTCACGCAGCACCGGTCACCCAAGCCGTGCAGCAGCAACGCCAGCGTGCCGAGGGGTTGGAGATTCTATTTGCCGACGCCGAGCTGATCGCCATTAACAAGCCCGCTGGCTTGTTGTCCGTTGCCAGCGCCGATGAAAACACCCACCACGCCTTGGCGTTGCTGCGCCAGCAGCTGCGCAGGCAGCAACGCGAACTCAATTTGTGGCCGGTGCATCGACTAGACCGCGACACCTCAGGGGTATTGTTGTTCGCCACCAGCAAGGCAGCACGCGAGGCGGTCATGGCGCAGTGGCAGCACACGGAAAAAAGCTACCTTGCGTTGGTGCAGGGGCGGCCACAACCACCGGCGGGCACTATTGATCAGCCTCTGCGTCAAGATGACACGAAATACCAAATGCATGTGGGCCCACATCCGCAGGCTAAATCTGCCTTGACCCATTACGAGACAGTGCGAGCCGTGGGTTCTCAAACACTGTTAAAGGTGCGCATTGAAACCGGCCGCCAGCACCAGATTCGCGCTCATCTCGCGTGGCTAGGGCACCCAGTGGTGGGCGACGAGCGCTACGGTCACGGCGGCAAAAATTTGTATTTACATGCCGAGCGATTGATCTTGCGTCACCCGGTGACTGGCACAAAACTGCAAATCGTGGCGCCGCCGTCGCGCGTGTTTTTGCAATTGGAAAAATAGTGGTTGAGTAATTGTTACGTTTTGCGTGAGGAGTTTCGGGTGTGAGGGCAAAAAGTTTCAATAGGCCGAATCGCCGTCTTGGCTCTTTTCGGCATAACGGCCTTGGCTTGGATAAGGGGTTAGATGGTTGGTGGGGTGTGTTATCCGGGATGGGCAGTGACATCGGGCAGGCCGAATCGCCGTCCTGCCTCCTTTCGGCATACCGGCCTTGGCTTGGATAAGGGGTTAGATGGTTGGTGGGGTGTGTTATCCGGGATGGGCAGTGACATCGGGCAGGCCGAATCGCCGTCCTAGCTCCTTTCGGCATACCGGCCTTGGCTTGGAAAAGGGGTTAGATGGTTGGTGGGGTGTAATGCTCGGGATGAGCAGTGACATCGGGCAGGCCGAATCGCCGTCCTGGCTCCTTTCGGCATACCGGCCATCCTTGGCCATAAAAAAGGCAGCCATACGGCTGCCAATGTGCGGAACTGAATTAACGATTACAGATTAAAAACAAAGTAAGGGTGGCGGTTGCCCGCCGGTCAGAATTCCATTTCAGGTACGACTTCAGGGACCACCAACTCACCTGCAGTGAGTTTGATGATCTCATCGACGCTCACTCCCGGAGCGCGTTCTTTTAGCCAGAACTTATTGTCGGCAATTTCGATGTACGCCAAGTCGGTGACTACTTTTTTGATGCAGCCGGCGCCGGTCAAAGGCAGGGTGCACTGCTTCAGCAGTTTTGACTCGCCGTGCTTGCTGGCGTGGGTCATGGTGACGATGATGTTGTCGGCACCGGCCACTAAATCCATGGCGCCGCCCATACCTTTGATTAACTTACCCGGAATCATCCAGCTGGCGATGTTGCCCTGTACGTCCACTTCAAATGCACCCAGCACGGTGAGGTCTACGTGGCCGCCGCGAATCATGGCGAAGGATTCCGCGCTGTTAAAAATGGAGGCGCCTTTGATGGTGGTGACGGTTTGTTTGCCGGCATTGATCAGGTCGGCATCAATTTCGTCTTCGGTGGGGAAGGGGCCCATGCCGAGCAAGCCGTTTTCCGATTGCAGCATCACTTCCATGCCCTTGGGCACATAGTTGGCCACCAGTGTGGGAATGCCGATGCCCAAATTGACGTAGTAGCCGTCTTGGAGTTCGCGCGCGACGCGCTGCGCCAGTTGTTCACGTGTTAAAGCCATGATGGTTCTCCTTATGCGCTGCGGACGGTGCGTTGTTCGATGCGTTTTTCAAAGGTGCCTTTGATAACGCGATCGACATAAATGCCGGGGGTGTGAATCTGTGCTGGGTCTAATTCGCCGGGTTCGACGATTTCTTCCACTTCAACCACGGTAATTTTGCCGGCGGTGGCCGCCATGGGATTGAAGTTTTGCGCCGTGTGACGGAACACCAAATTGCCGTAGCGATCGGCCTTCCAGGCTTTGACGATGGCGAAGTCACCGGTGATGGATTCTTCCAAAATGTAATTGCGGCCGTTGAACTCGCGCACCTCTTTGCCCTCACCCACGGGGGTGCCGTAGCCGGTGGCAGTGTAGAACGCGGGAATGCCCGCGCCGCCGGCGCGCATTTTTTCTGCCAGCGTGCCTTGGGGCGTCAATTCAACTTCCAGCTCGCCCGCTAGCAACTGCTTTTCAAACAGGGCATTTTCGCCCACGTAAGACGACACCATTTTTTTGATCTGTCGATCTTCCAGTAGGATGCCTAACCCGAAGCCGTCGACACCGCAGTTGTTCGACACAATGGTCAGGCCTTTTACGCCGGACTTCTTGATTTGTGCGATGAGGTTTTCGGGAATGCCACACAGGCCAAATCCGCCGGCGATGATGGTCATGTTGTCGGTGAGCCCGGCCATGGCCTCGTCGTAAGACTGCACCACCTTGTTAAATCCGCTCATGTAAAACTCCTGTGTTATAGGGCTTGTGGAGTGAGTGTAGACCGCACTTGCAGGCATTCGTGACCTGATGGTCTGTTGATGTGAGCTAGGATGCAGGGTTAAGATATATTTATCCAGTTTAAAATATTTACGAATTATTAAATTTAATAAATGAGTGCTGTGGGCCATTGCTGGCCAGATGGCTCGGGGGCCAGACGTGAATGTGTCTTTAAAACAATGGCGGGCATTTTTGGCGGTGGCGCAAACCCAAAGCTTTGCCGAGGCGTCGGCACTGGTACACATGAGCCAACCAGCGTTGAGCATCGCCATGAAGAACCTTGAGGCCGAGCTGGGTGGTCAGCTGTTTGCACGCTCCACCCGCGCGGTGGCGCTGACGCCAGAGGGCGCCGAGCTATTGCCGCAGGTGCAACGGTTGCTGGCGGATTGGGATAACGTTATGGCCGAGGCGCACCAGCGCTTTTCACTCAAGCGCGGGCGCCTGGCCATCGCCGCCATGCCATCCTTTGCCAGCACGGCATTGCCACAGGTGCTGCGCGCGTTTCGCTCGCGC
This sequence comes from Simiduia aestuariiviva, assembly GCF_014192475.1. Classification (GTDB taxonomy): domain Bacteria; phylum Pseudomonadota; class Gammaproteobacteria; order Pseudomonadales; family Cellvibrionaceae; genus Simiduia; species Simiduia aestuariiviva. Next base: position 73,687 of record NZ_JACHXZ010000003.1, on the reverse strand, counting down.
TTTGCAGAAATCTCGATCACGGTGCAGGAAGTGATTGCCGAGCAATTGCTCGAACAGGTACAAGAGGGGCGCATTGAATTGGGCATCTCTTTCGATCCCGGCAATCAGCCGGATGTGGCTTTTACGCCCTTGTTTAGCGATCATTTTGTGGCGATTATGCCGCCCGGTCACCCGCTCGCGAATACCAGCGCACTGCCCTGGCAGGCCTTGTGCGACTATCCCTACGTCGCTCTGCAAAGGCCGTCGAGCCTAAGGGCATTGATTGATCGCCACCTTCAAGCGCAGGACTTGAGGTTGAATGTGGTGCTAGAGGCCAATCAATTGGCGACGGTGGGCCGCATGGTGGCGACGGATTTAGGCGTGAGCGCCGTGCCTAAATTGTGCGAGCCGCAAATGCGCGAGCTGGGCTTGGTGTGTTTGCCCTTGGTTGAGCCCGATATTGAGCGGCAGGTGGGCGTGCTCACACACCGCAGGCGGCCCTTGTCGCAAGCGGCTAGCGCTATGATCGATGAACTTAAGCGCCATTATCAGCAATAAAAATTCACAGCGAGAGGTGTTATGTCTGCCAATGTTTTTGATGTGTTTTATCCGCAATTGGCCGTCGGCAAGCGTCACCAGCCACTGCTGACGCTTGCCGACGGCCAACAGTGGTCGCGCCAACAGGTCTTGGAGGCCAGTGGACGCTTGGCGAATTTTTTTGTGGCGCAGGGGTTAGTACCGGGCGATCGCGTCACCGTGCAGATCGATAAGGGGCCGCTGGGGTTGTGTTTGTATTTGGCCTGTCTGCGCGCGGGTTTGGTGTACCACCCATTGAATACAGGCTACCAGCCAGCGGAGCTGGCGTACTTTTTGGAAAACGCCGAGCCCTCGGCGGTGATTTGTTCGTCGGCCTATGAGGCGCCATTAACAGCCTTGTGCGACCGCTTGGGTATCGAGCGCCGCTGGACGCTCAATGGCGACGATACGGGTACTTTGGTTGATGCCAGTGGTGCCATGGCTGTCCAGTTTGAGACCGTTGCGCGCGGCCCAGATGACCTGGCGGCACTGTTATATTCGTCGGGGACCACGGGTCGCCCGAAGGGCATTATGTTGTCGCACGCCAACATGGCGGCCAGTGCGCGCGCGCTGCACGAGGCGTGGGCCTTTTCTGAATCGGATCGCCTGTTGCACATGCTGCCGGTGTTTCATGTGCACGGGCTATTTGTGGCCATTCACTGCGTGCTCATGAGCGGCGCGCAGATGGTGTATCTGCCTAAGTTTGACGCTCAGCAGGCGCTGCGCTGGCTACCGGAGTGCACGGTGATGATGGGCGTGCCCACCTTTTATACGCGCCTGCTCGATGCGCGCATTGGCCGCGAGCATTGCCCTAACGTGCGCGTGTTTATCTCGGGTTCGGCGCCATTGCTGGCCGAGACGTTCCGCGATTTCGAAGCCGCCACCGGGCATCGAATTCTGGAGCGCTACGGAATGACAGAAACCAATATGAACACCTCCAATCCCCTGCACGGCGAGCGGCGCGCAGGCACCGTGGGGCAGGCGTTGCCGGGCGTAGGCCTGCAGGTGGTGGACGACGCAGGGCAGCCGCTGCCACCCGGCGAGGTGGGCAGTATTCAGGTCAAAGGCGCGAACGTATTTCAGGGCTATTGGCGCATGCCCGAAAAGACGGCCGAAGATATTGGCGCAGACGGTTTCTTTAATACGGGAGACAAGGGCGCGCTGTCGGCAGATGGCTATCTGAGCATTATTGGGCGCGCAAAAGACCTGATAATTACCGGCGGTCTCAATGTCTATCCCAAAGAGGTGGAGTTGCTCATCGATGAGCAACCGGGAGTCCTGGAGAGTGCCGTCATTGGCGTACCCCACCCTGATTTTGGCGAAGCGGTGGTGGCCGTGGTGGTGGGCGATGCCCAATGGCCCGACGTGCAGGCCGCCGTGGCACAGGGTTTGGCCAAGTTTAAACAACCCAAGCAGTATATTGCCGTGAAGGAATTGCCCCGCAATACCATGGGGAAAGTGCAAAAGGCCGCATTGCGGGCACAGTATCAGGGCTTATTCCAATCATAATGTTTGAAATGGCCTAATCTATAATTCTGTAATTAATGATTTTATTGAACGTTTGCCTTTGGCAGTCTCACGGGTTACGTGGGTCTACATGGATTAACCGAGGAAATCGCCATGCTTAAACTGAAAAACCCGTCGCTGTTGCGCGGCCAGTCTTACATCAACGGCCAGTGGGTCGACAGTGACAGTGGCGAAACTGTACCCGTATTGAACCCCGCCAATGGCGAAACGGTGTTTGAGATCGCGAGCTGCGGCGTAGAGGAAACCCGCCGCGCTATCGATGCAGCCGAAGCCGCCATGCCCGCGTGGGCAGCTAAAAGTGCCAAGGAGCGCGCCAGTATTTTGCGCACCTGGTACAACTTGATTTTGGAAAACCTCGACGATTTGGCGTTGATTCTCACCGCTGAGCAGGGCAAGCCGCTGGCAGAGTCGCGCGGTGAGATTGTCTATGGCGCCAATTATATCGAGTGGTTTGCCGAAGAGGGTAAGCGCATCTACGGCGACATTATTCCCGCCCCAGCAGGCGATAAGCGCATTGTGGTAATTAAGCAGCCCGTGGGTGTGGTGGCCTCCATCACCCCGTGGAATTTCCCCAACGCCATGATTACCCGAAAAGCGGCCCCGGCACTGGCTGCAGGTTGCGCCTTTGTGGGCAAGCCCGCCACTGAGACGCCTTTGTCGGCATTGGCTTTGGCGGTACTGGCGGAAGCGGCAGGTATCCCCGCCGGTATTTTCAATATGGTGTGTGGCAAGAGCTCGCGCGCCATTGGCGGTGAAATGACCAGCAACCCGAAAGTGCGCAAGGTGACCTTTACCGGCTCTACGCCTGTGGGCAAAGTATTGATGGCCCAATGTGCAGAAACCGTTAAGAAAACCTCCATGGAATTGGGCGGTAATGCGCCGTTCATCGTGTTCGACGATGCCGATTTGGATTCAGCCGTGAAAGGTGCCGTGGCCTCCAAGTACCGCAACGCGGGTCAAACCTGCGTGTGTTCCAATCGCCTATTGGTGCAAGAGAGCATTTACGATGCCTTCACCGAGAAATTGGCCGCCGCCGTTAAAGAATTGAAGATGGGTGATGGCCAGCAAGAGGGCATTAATCTAGGGCCAATGATCAACAACAAGGCCGCCAACGATGTCAACGAGATGGTACAAGACGCCGTCGCCAAGGGCGCGACTATTGCGCTCGGTGGCAATGTATCCGACATGGGCGCCTGCTTTTTTGAACCCACCATTTTGACTAATGTGTCGCAGGACATGCGCGTGTTTAGCGAAGAAATTTTTGGCCCGGTCGCGCCCATTTTTAAATTTAAAGATGAGGCCGAAGCCATCAAAATGGCCAATGACACGGAATTTGGTTTAGCGGCCTATTTCTATTCGCGCGATATCGGTCGCATCTGGCGCGTCGGTGAAGCGTTGGAGTACGGCATCGTGGGGATTAACGAAGGCATTATTTCCAACGAAATGGCGCCCTTTGGCGGCGTTAAAGAATCCGGTTCTGGGCGCGAAGGATCCAAGTACGGTATGGACGACTACCTGGAAATAAAATACATGTGTATTGGTGGTATCGATAAATAATTAGCGATTGTTGTTAAAACGGCTCCCTCGGGAGCCGTTTTGCTAATTGGCCCGTGAAAAAGTTGGTCTAGACTGTTGGCTAAACATGTTTTAGGAATTGTTTATGACCGGCCCCACCGACTATCAAGAATTACAGTGCGCCCAATGTATTAATGGTCAAGCCTTGGGCTTTGATTTCTCAATGGCCTTTCAGCCCATCGTTGATATTCAGAAACGCGAGGTCTTTGCCTATGAGGCGCTCGCCCGTGGTTTGGCGGGAGAATCGGCGGCCAGTGTGTTTGAGCATGTAAATGCCGACAACCTGTATCGGTTTGACCAAGCCTGCCGCGTCAAGGCCATTCGGCTAGCTGCGAGTCTGGAGGTCAAGACCAAAATTAGCATCAACTTTATGCCTAATGCCGTGTATCGACCGGAGTTGTGCATACGCACCACGCTCGCCGCGGCCAAAGAATTTGGGTTTCCGTTAACCCAGATTATCTTTGAGTTTACCGAAGGCGAAGAGGTGCAGGATTGCGAACACTTGCGATCCATTGTCCAGCACTACCAGGCTACGGGCTTCCAAACAGCCATTGATGATTTCGGCGCAGGGTATGCGGGGCTGAATTTTTTAGCGGATATGCAAACGAACATTATCAAGTTGGATATGGGGTTAATTCGCAATATTCATCTGGACAAAAAGCGCCAGAGCATTGTTCGCGCCGTCATCTCGATTTGTAAAGAATTTGATATAGCTGTTATTGCCGAAGGCGTGGAGATTCACGAGGAATATCTATTTTTAGCCCAGGCCGGTGTCAATCTGTTCCAAGGCTATTATTTTGCGCGCCCGAGCTTTGAGTCGCTGCCCGAGGTGCAGTGGCCCCATTGAATCATCAGGCTTTATGATCCAACTACTCAACTCTGTCGTAGCACGCCTAAACAACCTATCTTTGGGGGCGGCACATGGGGCAGATAATCCGATTGGTATACGCGAGCAAGGTTAATTTTCCCGAAAATACCGGTGCAGGCGTCGAATTGCAGGTGGGGCGCATATTGCGCGAATCTCGCCGCCGCAACGATGCGGACGGTATTGGTGGTGTGTTGTATTGTGGCAATGGCTACTTTTTTCAATGCCTCGAAGGACCATCTGAGGCGGTCGCCAACACCTACAGCCGCATTCAATCCGATCGACGCCACAGTGATGTCAAACTGTTGCTCCATGAACCAGTGGAAACCCTGTTGTTTAAAAACTGGTCTATGAAGTTTGTGTCGGCAGTTGCCGCCATCGATGCCTTTGTAAAGCAGCAGGGGATAGGTGAGTTCAATCCTTATAGATTTGATGAAAACTCAGTGAAACAGCTGTTGTCATTTTTGCAGGCCGGGCGGGACCAAAAGCTGCCCGTTCCCTCACGCTGGTGGCAGCGGCTATTTGGTTTGTCGCGGCGCGCAAATACAACCGCCTAAAATCTGAGGACGGGTCAAGCGCGAGCAGGGTTAGCCACTGCCTTAATCGTACGCTTGGTAGTGAACAGCCGCGATGTAATAGTTTTTGAAATCGTCGCCCGCTGGCGCCGAAACTTCATCGTCCACGCGTTTGCCCAGTAGGGCGCGGGCTAGTGGTGAGTCCATGCTGAGTTTGCCGGCTTTTACATCAAACTCGTCGGGCCCGACGATTTGGTAGCAGCATTCAACGCCATCGTCATCTTCGAGCGTGACAATGGCCCCAAAAAAAATCTTTTCTTGGTCATCGGGCAGTCGATCGACGACGGTCAACTCATCTAGCCGTTTGGTTAAAAAGCGCACGCGGCTGTCGATTTCTCGCAGCCGTCGTTTGCCGTAAATGTAGTCTCCATTTTCCGAGCGATCGCCATTCTTGGCTGCTTCGTGCACCACCTGGGTCACCTGCGGACGCTCAACTTTCCAGAGGTAGGTAAGTTCCTCCTTCAGCGCTTTGGCACCTGCCGGTGTAATGTATGCAGAACCTCGGCCGCGCGGTGGTCGCCAGCGTCCCATAGTTGCCTCAATTTGTTGGGGGAGAGAAAACGGGCTATTTTGCCACAGCCAGCGCGCGCGGTAACTGTGCGCGCTGGCTCAACAGTTAACAGCAGGCGCCCGCACTGCTGGCCGCGGTGTCGGTATCGTAGGGTAGGGCAGTGCCGCAGCCTTCAAAGATGCCGTAGTGGTTGTCCCAGTTGCCGATAAAGGTGAAGTGATCTTTGAATCGCGTGTCGTGCAGCATGCGCCAAGTATTGCCACAAACGGGGAAGACCTTTCCGGTTTCGATATGGTGATGCTTGTCCAGCGTAAAGCTGTGGGGTTGATGTTCGATGCTGCCCTTATAGATCACCGCCTGACCATAGTCTTCGCAAAAAGGTTCGAGTGCGTCGAGTTTAAATAATCGGTAGGTGGCGGAGAAAAAACGAATGTTGCCGCACTTGGCTTGCAGTTCGGTATTTTCAATTGTTATAGGCGCATCCTTCACGAGGCGTGGGTCCAAAAAGCCGCAGGCCTTGGCCGTGTTGTGGAAGTCGTTCCAGTAAAAAGCCCCAGACAGGCACTCGCCGAACAGTACGGGATCCTTGGCGAGCGTGGCGGGCATGCGGCGATCGGCGTAGACGTCGGAGAAGTACATCTCACCGCCCGGCTTTAGCAATCGATAGGCGTGTTTGAGTACAGCGGCTTTGTCCTCGCACAAATTGATCACGCAGTTAGAAACGATAATGTCGATGCTGTTGTCGGGAATATCCAGTCGTTCGAGGTGCTCCAGCTCGCCCTGCAAAAAGGTGACGTTGGATTGTGCATAGCCAAACTGTTGGCGATGGTAATCCAGGTGCTTGCGCGCCACCGCCAGTTGTTGCTCGGTCATATCAACCCCGATGACGGCACCCTGTTCGCCCACCAGCGCTGAAAGTGCATAGCAATCCCGACCGGCACCAGACCCTAAATCGAGGATGCGCATGCCCTGTATCTGCTCTGGCGCGATCAGGCCGCAACCGTAGTAGCGCGCGTGTACTTCATCGTGAATGGCGGCCAGAATGGGTTTTAGGTGTTCAGGCGGTGACTCGCCCGTGCAGCAGGCATTGGTTTGCAGATCGCTGGAGTGTTGCAGTGTTTCACCATAGTAGGCTTTTACGTCGTTGCGCATGGGGCGTCCTAATGTTGTCTTCTTAATTCGCTTTAGAGGGCTGTAAGACCGGTAGGTTACAGTGTTTCTGCCGGTAGCACTTTAGGATTAGGTTGTTTCGACAGGTAATACCTTTTCGGATATTTTACACATATAACCGTTTAGTCTAATAAATTCGCATCTCTATGTTGTGGATGCAGTTCACTAAGTCGTTTAATGGCTGCATGTCGCCTCGATCATCTAACTGACGGGGTGTCTTAAACGACCTAATTCAGGTGGCGTTGAGTGGTGCAGGCAGCGTGAACCTGAATTCTAACGATAATAAATGAGGTGAGTTATATGCTACTCAAACCCTTAACTGCGGCAATCTGTGTGCTTGGTTTAGTTTCTGCTGCACAAGCTGCTGAAGATCAACGATACATCGTTAAGTTTAAAGAAGGCAAAGGCAAAGCCGCACAGGTGTTGGCTGAAAAAATGGGCGGCAAAAAGAAAGTCGACATGGCCAAACACGGTGCCTTCGCCGCGTACCTGCCCGAGCAAGCCATGAAGGGCTTGAAGAGCAGTGGCTTGGTTGAATACATCGAGGAAGATGTTAAGCGCTACCCCATGGCCCAAGTGACGCCTTACGGTATCACCATGGTGCAAGCGGACATGCTGAGCGACATGAACGCCGGCAACCGCACGGTATGTATCATCGACTCTGGCTATGACATTTCTCACCCCGACTTAGCTGCCAACCTGGTTACTGGCCACAATGACCCCGCCGGTGCTGGCAACTGGTATGAAGATCAAAACCATCACGGCACCCACGTAGCGGGCACCATTGCTGCGCTCAACAACAACGAAGGTGTTGTGGGCGTCATGCCTAACGGCGCTATTAAGCTGCACATCGTAAAGGTGTTTGACGCCGCGGGCTGGGCCTACTCCTCCTCACTGATCGATGCTGTGAGCAAGTGTGAAGACGCCGGTGCCAACGTGATCAACATGAGCTTGGGCGGTTCACGCGCCTCGCGCACCGAAGAGCGTGGCTTCAACGATGCCAACGCCCGTGGCGTGTTGAGCATCGCCGCCGCCGGTAATGATGGCAATACTCGCCATTCTTACCCCGCGTCTTACAGCTCTGTGGTCTCCGTGGCCGCTATTGACGAAAATAAAGTGGTTGCCTCCTTCTCTCAGCAGACCGACCAAGTTGAAATGGCGGCCCCCGGTGTTGGCGTACTGTCTTCAGTGCCCGATCAAGCGGGTTCTGAAGCCTCAGCCGTTGTGGGTGGCACCAGCTACGCAGCTTTGGGCATGGACGGTTCGCCACAGGGTACCGCTTCCGGTTCTTTGATGGATTGCGGCATTGGTGACGCTCCCTGTGCGGGCGCCTCGGGCAAAATCTGCTTGATTCAGCGCGGCGCAATCAGCTTTGCTGAAAAGGTGCAGGCCTGTGAAGCGGGCGGCGGTGCCGGTGCCATCATTTATAACAATGAGCCGGGCGTGTTAAGCGGTACTTTAGGCACAACGGTCACATCCATTCCCTCCGTGGGCGTGTCGGACACCGACGGTGCCGTCATGAAGACCATGGTTGGCGCCACCAGTTCTGTTGCGGTGACTGCGAGTGATTACTCCAAGTACGACGGCACGTCCATGGCGACGCCACACGTAGCCGGCGTTGCGGCACTGGTGTGGAGCTACCACAGCAGCTGTACCAACGATCAGATTCGCTCGGCGCTGAATGCGACGGCGGAAGATTTGGGTGCTGCCGGTCGTGACAATGCGTACGGTTACGGTTTGATCCGCGCCAAGGCTGCTAAGGATTACCTAGATACCAATGGCTGTGCCGGTTCAGGCGGCGGTGATGGTGGCACAACCCCACCTAAGCCTTGCAAAGGTAAGAAGTGCTCTTAATTAAAGAGCGATGACCAAACGGGAGCTTCGGCTCCCGTTTTTTTTGCCCGCTGTTTCTCCTAGCGACAATCCTTTTTTCATGGCGTTGGCGTAGCGCGAGAGGTGGCTGCGCCAATTTTGGTGTGCGTTGATCAACTGCCAGTGTTAGCGAGTATCGGCTGCAGTAGGGCGTGCATTTACTAGGACCTCATTAACGCAAAATTTCCGCTAACCCTCTTGGTGAATGCTAATCATAGATTGAGTGAATAGGCCTATTGGTTTACTAAGCTGGCCCGCTTCTTGTATGTTCACTAGTTCAATTGTTGCGTCAATGCGCACATAAAAGCGAGTTAGGGTGATGTAAATGCTAAAATTTATCAAATATTGCGGATGTTTATCTCTTTTGGCAGGGTTTGCCACAACGTCATACGCGGCGGGCATGTCAGACGATGATGCGCGCGCGCTATCGGCAGATTTATTGCTGATTAAGTTTGAAGTCGGCATTGAAACCTGTGCAGATCTCGGCGCTCGGAATATGCAGGCGTTGTACGGTGCTTATCGGTCATTGCAGAATTTGCGTGCAGAGCTGGCGCCAGTGGCAGAGGGGAAAAGTATCAACCAGGCCAAGGTGAGCTATAAGCAGGGCCTGTCTGCGCTGCCGAAGCCAGATTTGACGAAAGAGGATCACATTGAAGTGTTGTGTGACCGCACGCTGGAGAAAATGGTGGGCATTTCACCCGGTTCCTTCACGCGGATGGTAAATAGTTCTGCGCGCACCTATCAACAGATGTTTGCACAGGCTAAATAAACGACGCGCACCAATATCGGGCGCAACAGCAATGTTGTGGCAATGTTGCGCGATGTTGGTGCGGACCTAATTAACGTCGGCGCTGTGCAAGCGCCTCTTCAAGCGCCTCTTCAAGCGCCTATTCAGGCGCCTCCGGAAGTGAACCGCCGGGCCACGGGTTTAAGGCTCAGTGCCCCGGCTAGGTGAACTCATTCGGGCCAATGGTAGTCGGCAAACTGCGCACGCAAATCTTTTTTACTCACCTTACCGGTTGCAGTATGAGGCAGTTCGGTGACGCACTCACAGGCTTCCGGTATCCACCACTTGGCAACCTTGCCTTCAAAGTAGGCGAGCAATTCCGCGGCATTAAATGCAGCGCCGGATTTAGGGACGACTACCAACAGGGGGCGCTCCGTCCATTTCGGGTGATTGACGCCAATGACGGCGGCCTCGGCAACGGCGGGGTGGGTCATAGCACAATTTTCTAATTCGATTGACGATATCCATTCACCGCCGGATTTGATGACATCCTTGGTGCGATCGGTAATGTTCATATAGCCGTCGGGGTCCATGGCGGCCACGTCACCGGTTTCAAACCAGCCATCGGCATCGCACGCATCCTGTTCAGCTTTGAAGTAGCGTTGAATAATCCAAGGCCCGCGCACTTTAACAGCGCCGGAGGATTTGCCATCCCAGAGTAATTCGTTGTTGTTATCGTCCACAATTTTCAGGTCTACACCGTAGGCGGGCCGGCCTTGCTTCAGGCGCACTTTGGTTTTTTCAGCTTCCGACCACGCTTGCATGTGCGGCTTAAGGGTGTTGTATGTGCCAAGGGGACTCATCTCTGTCATACCCCAGGCGTGATGCACTTCGACGCCATGGTTTTCACGGAAGTTGTCGAAGATAGGTTGTGGGCAAGCAGCGCCGCCGGTCACGACACGGGTGAGCGAAGGGATTTGGGCCTGGCTTTCATCCAGATAATTTAACAGCGCCAACCATACGGTGGGGACACCGGCGGAAATCGTCACCTGTTCGCGGTTAATGAGTGCGCAAAGCGTTTCGCCATCACCCATTTTGGGGCCCGGCATGACCAGCTTTGAACCGATCATAGGCACTGTGTACACCAGTCCCCAGCCATTGACGTGAAACATGGGTACGATGGGCAGCACCACATCGCGCACTGAAATGCCAAACACATCGGGCATGGCCGTGGCATAGGTGTGCAGCACAGTACTGCGATGGGAATAGAGCACGCCCTTGGGGTTGCCGGTTGTGCCCGAGGTGTAGCACAGCGCGCTGGCGGCATTTTCGTCTATGTCTGGCCAGGTAAACGTTTCGGGTTCTGAGGCGATCAATGTTTCATAGCAGATGAGATTTTTCAGGCTGCTGTCTTTGGGCATCATGGCTTCGCTGGTCAGCACGATGAAGCCTTTTACGTGAGTAAGGCTGGGTGCGAGCTTTTCGAGCAGTGGCACAAACAGCACATCGATAAAAAGGTACTGATCTTCGGCGTGGTTGATGATGTATGACAATTGCTCTGGAAACAGCCTCGGATTGACCGTGTGGCAGACCATGCCGGAGCAGGATATGGCGTAATACAATTCGAAGTGGCGGTAGTCATTCCAAGCGAGTGTGCCAATGACGTCGCCGGTTTTGGCGCCCAATTTTTGCAATGCATTTGCCAGTTTACGGACCCGTTTGAATGCATCGGCGTAGGTGTAGCGGTGCGTTGGGTTGTCTGCGGTGACGCTGACAATTTCGCTGGATGCGTACACCTTTTCGGCAAAGTGCATGATGCTGGTGGTGGTCAGCGGGGTATTCATCATCTGGCCAAGCATGGTTTCACCTCTCGTCATTATTGTTGTTCGAAAGCGATCTATAGCTGCCCCAGGGGGCGGCGGTGTAGCTGTGGTTCACGCTAACGCCCGCGCGCGCCCTTGGCAATAGCTTTGGTGTTTGGTGGCGTTAAACGTCAAGCTATTCGACTATTTTGATCCACTCTCCCGGCGTGGGTTCACCCCGTGGATAATCGCCATTGAGTAACCGCAGTTGGTCGGCGCCATTGGCGCCAAGACGGCCGTGGTTGGCTAGCGCTTCATAGCTGGTGTTTGCATTCGCCAGGACGTAGCGCAAGCGCTTGGAGGTGCCCTTGGGTGGCACGCGTGCGGGTTGGAAACTCTGAATTATTGTCATGAAATCGGTATCGTCTTGCGCGCTGGTCACGACACCTGCGAATTGATAGGCTCGGTTGCCTTGAAAAAGTACGGCCACGCGTTGGCTTGGTTGGCCGTCTTTCCCCTGTGTGATGCCCGTGTGTCCCAGCAAGCCAAATTGGCTAAGGGGTTCTGATTGACCCAGTAGGCCAATGTTCAATTCGTCCCGCAAGTACGCGCTAGGTTCCATAGGAACCTTGAGCAAGGCAATGCCAAGTGTGAGTTGGGTGTGTTTATCCGCGGGCAGCGCCACCAAACTGCTGCGCTGATTTTCAACCTGCCAACCCGCAGGGTGGACAAATGTAAACCCCAGCTTGCGGTGGATATAGCGATTTTCCTGACCGGGCATGGCCATGTCGTAATTGATGCCGACTACCATACCGTTTGTGGCTTGCCTAAACGCCACACTGTTAATCTGGCCATCGGCATCTTTGGGTAGCGTGCCAGCGGTGGCTATGACTTCCTGTAAGCGTTGATCATTGCGCGGGTGGGTGGAAAAAACGCCGTGGTAGCTCTTGGGCTTTTGACCCGCTTCTTTCGCGCGAAAACGGGCGTAGCGCTCTTGATCTTTGAGTACGCCAATGACATCAATCATGGCGTTGGGGTCGTACTTTGCGCGGTACAAATACTGCGCACCATAACTGTCAGCTTCCAACTCCATATCGCGACCATAGCCGGAAACCGCGGCGCTGGCCCAGAGATCGGCGGCATCTGCCGCCACAATGCTGCCCGTGGTGAGCACCGTGGCGACGGACACAGCGCTAGCACCTTTGCGGGCGGCGTCTTGACGCACTGTGTGGCGGGCGGTGACGTGCGCAATTTCGTGCGCGATAACGGCGGCAAGTTGTGCCTCATTGTTTAAATAGCCGATCAAGCCGCGATTGATGTAGATGTAGCCCCCGGGAAGCGCAAAGGCGTTAATGTCGGGACTGTCGATAATGGTAAAGGTATAGGCAAGGTCAGGGCGGTCGCTTAGCTTCGCCAATTTTTGCCCTATCTCATTGACGTATTGGTTGAGTGATTCGTCCTGATAGATAGGCGTTGATGCAATGATTTTTTCGTGCAGTTCACGGCCTTTTTTAATTTCACTTTCTTCGCTCATAAAGACAAAATCGGGCGTACCCGTCGCCGGATTGACGGCGCAACCCAAGCTAGCAATTGTGCTGATGAGGACAAGCGAAAGGGCACATACCTGTAAGCATTTCATGGTGACTATCCCGTGTAGTGACGCTGTATTAACTGTCCGGTTTCAAAAATTTACGCAGCTGGGTACCCAGACCTTCACAGGCGCCCGCCTGCACGCGGGCAATGAGCGGTATGGGTATGACGATGGCGGGCATGTAAGAGGTGCCCGATGCATCGGCGCTAATTTTCCCCACGACTTTACCTTGGTCAAAGTCCCAAATGGTCGCCTCGTAGGCGGATTCCTTTTCCCATGTGCCAAAGCCAAAACAGCCGGCGCCGCCGGGCCCCACTGAGCAGCCAATTGAGCCTGCACTGCTGGTAGTCTCCGTGTGCCCGTCTACCCAAATGATGTAGTGCACGTCATATTCGCGCAGTACGTGGGCCACATCGTCGCGCTGTGCAATTCGATGGAGGCTGCGCACCGACATCGGCGCAATGCGCGGTTCAAACCACGGGTAGAGGCGATCAACAAACTCTGACTCACCTATTACCGTGATATCTCCGTTCGACCCGATTTCCTTGCCGATACACTCTACGAGGTCGGGCTCTGTTTCATAGTCGCTGGAGTGACGGCGGCCCAGAACAACAACACTGTCAGTGGCATCTAAGCTCGCGTTGCCACGTTTAAACTCGTCGACGGTGACCGATGTGCAGCCTGTGAGGGCAACGAGGCAGAGTAAAAAAAAGCCGTTTAAAGTTCGAGACATTACAGGGTCTCCTCGTCGTCCGGAAGGGTGGGTGCTGGGTGCCGAGGTTGAGTAATGGGGGCCCGGGGCAGCGCCAACCACGCTTTTATTTCGGGGACTCGCTCAAAACCAGTAATAAAGCTGGCGCCGGCGTCGCGCAGCGCCATCATTACGGCTTGATTGAGCGCATCTTCCTCAGACTTGAGAAAAGCGGTGGGTGTTTTGCCATAGGCCGGCATAATCCAGTCTGCCACCAAAGCCCCTTGGTTGTCGTAAATTTGAATGCTGTATTTAATCCAAACTTCAAAAATATTAACTTTGGTTTCTCTCGGCATTGCGTACTGAAATTCTTTGACGCGCGGCAACAGCACCAAGTCAACCGGTGCAGGACTGCCGGCTTTTGGAATTTTTTTCAGTGGTTCTACCTGTTTAAACATGGCGCCAACTACGGTCGACAGAAGTTTCTGTTGCGCGCCACCGGTGCCAATGGTCCATTTTAAACGGTCTTTGCTTTTTTCTTCGTATTGAAAATTATAGAACTTGGGGTTATCGACCAAACCCACCACTAGATTTTTTTGGTCCACCAGTGGCTGGGGAAAATCACCTTGCACTTCGACTTTACCGGCACATGCAGCAAGTAGGCTGATCATGAGCGGTAGGAGCAATCGCAGTACACATAAGCGGCGTTTTGGTTGCATAGTCTCTGTTCCCTGCCTGTAAATTTTGGCTAACGTTGGCGCTGGTAGTCGTTAAGGCCCACAAAGGTGCCGCCGTTGCGATAGGTGAGTTCGCGCATGAGCGCCGCGAATCGATATACACCCTGACGATTGGGGACCCGTGGATCAAATTGCACGGGAAAGCCCACCGCGTGAATTCGCACTCTGGGTTGGTCGTTGTCTCGGTTGTGATTTAACCGGTCCACAATATCGACAACTTGAGCGATGGATTTTCCAGTAAAGTCATCGCCCATAACATAGATGCTGACGCGCTTGCCCGGGTCGTAAAATGTGCGGACCGCTTTTTGGATGCCTTCTACGGGGCTCGAATTACTAAACGGATTCCAATTGCGCAGTCGATTGATAATAGCCGTTCGGCGCGCGGGGCTGTCGGTGATCCACTCGTCGCGAAAAGAGGTGAACATGTACTGGCCCATGTCATTCATGATTTGGATGCCTTTCACCGATGGGTAGATGTCCAAAATGGCGATCATTTCATCCATCATGCGCGGCCACGCAAAATTAAACATACTGCCGGAGGTGTCGATGATGAAAATAATGTACTCACTGTCGACGGGAATGCCCCCGATGATATTGTTTTGACGCTCAAATCGATCGCCTAGCAACCGCTCCATTTCAGCCGATAGGCTTTGCGTAGCACGCGCGAGTTTACCGAGTTCGCTGTCATCACTGCTGGCTTGCCGTGCGAGCGAGGCGTGGCGCGCTTGCAGTTGCGTGAGCTTGCCGCGCAATATCGCGATGCGTTGCGTTTCTGCATCCAGTTGCTCGTGCTTGGCATTCAAGTCTCGATTCAGAATCGTGGTCTCTCCCTGGATTTCAAACAGTGTGCGCTGAAGCTCTGCCACTTGCCCCTTTCTATCTATTTGCGTTTCTTCCAGTACCACAATGGGCACCGTTTTGGTGATCATAAGTAACAGTACAATGGCGCCAAAGCCACAACAGATGACGTCTAAAAACGACACATTAAATTCGTCTGTTTGGCGCTGTTTACGTTTCACTAGGGCCAATCCTTTGAGGGGCTCATGAAGGAACCGCGCGTCGCCATAGCCAAATACCAAAAGTGAGCTGCGGCCATGGGGTCCCCTTCCATGGGCGCCAAAATTACGTTTATCGGCACGCCGCGGGGCAAGAGACTGGCCGCCTGCTGAAACAGCTTCTCGCGCTCGGGCCCGGTAATGGTATTGCGCTTAGGGCGTTGCATTCCTTGGGTGGGCAGGCCATCAGTGAGCAGAATGATATTATCCGGTCTCGGATTTAATGCATTTGCTGCGTGAAAGGCGCGCTCTAAGCTGGTTCCACCTGCGGGCGTGGTCTTTCTTAGATTAAGAATAGCCAATTCAAGCTGTTTTTGATCGGATACTCGAAGCCATTGGCCTTGGGTGCCGGCCAGCGCCGGCGCGACATCGGTATTGAACCCGTAGATTTGGTATTGGCTTTGTTGCGGCAACTGGGCGGCTAGCCACTTAACTGTGGCTAGACTGCGGCGCCACTTGGGCGCATTTTGTTTTATCTCGTCGCTCATATTGCGCGTTCGAATAATGTTTATGAGCTTTTCGTCTAACATGCTGGCCGAGGTGTCCACCAAAATCAGTATGCGTGCCCCGCCGAGTTTTAGACCTGTGAGATATTGGCGGTCGCCTTCTCCCAAAAATTGAAGTGCATCTTGGCCGCGCTGTTGGTCTTCGGCTTTGAGTCGCTCGACTTCCGTTTGCAAGCGCTCGCGCTCTTGTTTCAGGCGTTGAATTTCCGCTTCAATGTCCTGACTTGAAAATTCATCGAGCTTGCCTTGTGTCTGATTGATGTCTTCCAGTATGCGCCGCGCCAGTCCTTGGGCTTCGACGTGCTGTTGATCTAAGGCCGAGAGCGTGTTGCGCAGCGCCACAAGATTCTTTTGCCCGTGGCGGATTTCGTCATCAAGTTGTTCAACTTCAGCGCGCAGGTAATCCGTTTGCACGTCGGCGCGGGTATCGACATCGTGTTTAATGATCAGAAAAATAAGCGCAACCGCACCAAATCCGCAGGACATAATGTCCAGAAAAGACAGTGAAAAGGTGGAAAACCCCCGCTTACGCGCCATGGTTGCTCCCTGTGACCACAATGCAGCGCAAGGTGAGCCCCGCAATCGTCAGCTCGTCGCCCGCCGCTAGCGGGGCGTGATCTGCCAGCGGTAGCCCGTTGTGTATACAGGTTTCGCTTGGGCGGCAATACCAGTGGGGTGCACGGTATGCAAACGTCGCTGCAGCGGCTGTCTGTGGATCGCACGTGAGTTGGCCCTGAGTGCTAATGCGCAGTTGGTCATCGAGCGCACACGCCTCGTTACCCACTAACACATGGGTGGCCGCTGGCAGGGCGGTCTGGGGTGGTGTCGGTGTAGTGTTGGGCAGCGGTAAACGGTGAATGAGGTGTACGCTGTCACCTGTTGCGAAGCGTTCTGAAAGATCTGTCAGCGCCAATTGGAGGTGTTGATGGGTGAGAGTATGACCGTCGATACCCGGTAGCCATTGCGCCACCGGTGACAATAACCGGGTTCCCGGAATTGCTTTTATCTGCGTTAACAATCCTTGATACAACTCTGTCACGTCTGCGCGTGTCAATGTCACTTCGTTGCCGTCGATGTCCAGTTGCAGCTCGCTGTTTTGTTGAAGTTGCTGCAGGCAGGTTTGCCATTGATTAAACAATCGTTGTTCGCTGTCTGCACTGTGCAGAGGATCATAGCGAGTCTGTTGTATACAGCGTTTTGCCACGCGATGTAACCATGCGTTAACGAGATTGGCCATGCCGAAATCGGCCAGATCCCACTCGCGAGTCACCGTCAGTTGGCCGTCGCGACACTCCAATTGCGTCACATGGGCTTGGTGTAAACACAGGTCCACGTGTATGAGCGGCCAGGTTGCGGCGTGTTGTTGTAAAAATCCGTGGCTATGAAGCAGTGCTGCGTGAATAAAGCCGCCCGGTTTGGCATGGGTTGCCTGCACCATGCCAGCCAGTAGCGCGTATTGCTCCGACTGGTAGCGATAGCTAGGGGCAATTAGTAGGGGGCGACTTCGATCGACGTCAGTGAGCCAGCGCTCGAGTTGACGAAAGGCGAGGTCTGCATGGTGGCGGTAGCGTGCATCCGGCAGCTTGACGGGTTGTTGGTGCAACAATTGCCAGTGTTGGTTGTACGCCCGCAACGGCATGAGGCGGACCTTGGCCAGTGCATCCTGGCCACTGAGCAAGGTGTCCTTGTCGAACACCAATTGCGCGGGCTCGCTCAGGCGTTCACCGTCTGCGTCGATCAGTTGCACTTGCACATCGTTGAGATGCAATAAGCTACAGGTCATTCGCGTCAATCCGCTTTGAGTTGCTTCAATAGTTTGTCATCACAGTAGCCTTGAGTGTCTAGCACTAAACGCTCTTGCAATAGCTGCAATTGGTGGGTGAAGAACATGATGATGATGCTCAGAACCAGAGCCACAAAGGTGGAGTTAAAGGCCACGCCTAAACTGACGGTGACGCCGGCAATGTCGCCTTCAACGGCGCGGTGTGCCTGCCCCAACGCCTCGCCAATTCCGCGCACGGTGCCAATAAACCCGATAGACGGGATGGCCCATGCAATGTAGCGCACCATGGCCAATTCACTGTCGAGGCGGTCGGATTCTGAATCGCAAATTTCTTTCACTACGTTGGCGGCATCGCCGATGTGCCGGGTTGATCCGAATCGTTGCAGCGCTGCGTTGAGCGCCCGCGGCAACAGCAAGCTGCGCTGGTTCTCCGGCAGGCTTTCCAAACTGCGCGAAAGTGCGCGGGTGTCTTCTGGTAACACGCTGGTGCCGTAATCAATGGGCAGCAAGTCGCGTTCGAGCATGCGGCGCTCTTGCACACCGTCGCGGGCTTTCATGCCCATGATTGCCATGGCCCATAGCATTAATATGAAGCAGGCTTCTTGTTCGTAGTCGCGCAGCACAACGTAAAAAGAGCGTTGTACCACATAGGATTCGCCCGCTGCTTGGCGTTCTATTTGCTCCTCTAGCAATGCGTTCGCGGTTGGGCGAATAAGCGAAACATAAATGGCGTGCACTAGAATGATTGAAAAAAGCAGCGCAAATACCTGAAAAATAAAGTCGGAACCTGTCTGTCGTCTCATGGCCGGTCCTTTTGGTTAGATGTCCACGGGAAATGAAACGGAGAGATCTTCAGAGATTTCCTCCGTTGGCGTGTAATTGGGATTGTTGGGTTGGGCCGCCGGTGAGTCGGAGGGCGCCGTTTCCGGTGTGGCGTCGGGCGTGGTTTGTGTCGCGCTGGTGTTGTCAGTGGCTTCATTTTGCGCAACGCTAATCCCCGCCATCGCACACCAAAGGGCGACGAAAAATAACGCTAATAAACGAAACCTGGGTTGCAATTTATTCATCGGTATCTCCTTTCTTACGCGCATCTACGAAGCGCGCGATACGAAACCCTAAATCGGATCGTTTTTGATCGCCGTAATCGCGATAGGCCAGTCGTAACTCAGTGATGCCACCATGTGCCCAGCTGGAACCGCGAATCACGTGATAGTCGCCTTTTTCTGGTCCCATTGGGTCTGTTTCGGTGCTGAGTGAAAGGCCGGTGCCGACGCCGTAAAAGTCGTTAATCCACTCGGCAACATTGCCGCCAATATCGTAGATGCCCTTTTCGTTGGGTGGAAATTTTCCCACCGGGGAGGACACCGGAAAGCCGTCGTTATAATCCAACAAAATCAAACCCAAAATGGACGCGGCACTGACATCGCCGTAATTGCCGCTATTGGCGGCGGGAGGCAACTGATTGCCCCAAGGGTATTTGCGCACGCCATCTTGATCTTGCACGCGCGCGAGCCAGGCCCATTCCGCTTCCGTGAGCATTCGATAGCCTGTGGCATCGGCATCAAAGCCGGTGATGACGCCGTTGGTTTCCCGGTAGAAGGGTGGAAGTTGTTCTTGAGCAGAAAGCCAGTTACAAAATTTAGCCGCTTGCTGCCAGCTGATATTTACGACGGGTTGAAGGTCGCTGAATAAGCTGTTGCCTTTGACATGGCTGGAGGAATGGAAGCGCTCGAACTGTACGAAATCGGCATTGGTAACCGGCAGTGGCGCTACATAGAAAGCGCGGGTAAGCGCCACTTGACGCAGCGTTTCATTGGAGCGTCGGCCTTGTTCACGCCGCGAGGAGCCCATGGTAAAGCGCGCATTCGGTCTAAATAATTTCAGGATTTGGCCTGTGGGACTGCGCACTTGCTGGGCAATGCTATCCCACTTTGCCTGGTCCTCTGTGCGTAGGCGAACTTGCAGCTGCTGGGTGAGGGAAGGCTTGGGTGTGACTTCAGCCTCGAAGGTTTCGTAGCCGACTTTTTTTACGGCGATAGAGTGTGGCCGGGCCGGTAGAGACAGCGTTTGATTGGCGCGGCCGAAAAGTCGTCCATCCACATAGAGTTCAGCGTCGGGAAAATTGGCGCTGATTAACACTTTGCCGAACGCTGGTGTCAGCTTGAGTTCAAGGGCTTTACTGCTGCCCGATGCAATTGCCACCGATGTTGTTGCTTCTTCATATCCCTCTTTGAAAATTTTGAGCGTGTGACTGCGGCCGGGGTTCAAGGGAATGTCGAGCGGCGTAAGGCCGAGAAAATTACCGTTGATGGTTACGCTGGCCCCGTTTGGGCGCGTGCGAAAGCGCAGTATGCCGTCGGCTTTTTGCAGGCGAATGTCGGGCAGTGTGATCACCTCGCCCGCGTTGAATTCGAATACCTCCTGCCAAATTTTGTAACCCGCCAATGTCAACATGAGCGGCTGTTCGCCCTGCATTATTTCAAATTCCCCCGGCGTTGTGCCCAGCGGTTGCTCGCCCACCTGTAGCGTGGCACCAGCGGGCAGGGTGTTGACGGTGACTGTGGCCCAAGCTGGCGCCAAGGTCAGAGATAAGACTTGCAATTGATCTTTGCCTTCAATCGTTAGATTTTGTTGCATGGGTAGATAGCGAGCGTGTCGCAGCGACAGGGTGTGCAACCCCGGTTCGATATTGGCAATTTCCTGGCCGCTAAATCCAACGTGGACATCATCGATATAGATTTCGACGTCATCCAGTGCCGGTGTCGTTTCTATCTTGAGCCGGCCGGGCAACTTTTGCAGCTCAAAGCGAAACTGTTGCTCTGCCGCGTCACTCACGGTGATAGTTTGAGTTTGTGAGTGGTAGCCTTGGCTGTGCAGATGGATTTGGTAGTCGCCAGGTAGCAGAAGCCACGCGTTTGCTAATTGAAGATGTAGACCGCCAGAGACAGAAATCTGGGTTTGCGCGGGCAAGGTGACGAATGTCACTGAGCGAGACATGAGTAGCATAACGACGATGACTAACCCCATGAATAGAGGTAGGCCAATAGCCAGTTGCCGGCGGTTAGGGCGCCAGCGTTGTTGTTGCGCCGGTGCGTCGCTGGGTGCAAAAGGTGTGGGTTCTATGATCTCCGTATGTGAATCAGCGGGTGTATTGACTTGTTCAGGCGGTGCTTCCCGTTGCGTCATAGTGTCCTCGTGTCAGTGGGGCGCTTAGCCACCTAGCTCGTCTTGCTGCCAAGGGCAATTTTGTCAGTACAGCGAATATTCACTGTCACCTCCTTATCGTTGAGGCCCACAATAAATTCTTCGCGCACATCGCGGAAGCCGGGTCGCGAGCCCACCGCGACGTAGGTGCCCGGTTTCAGTGTCAACACGTGCTGGCTGAAATTGCCGATGCGGCCCACGTGAAATATGGTCACTTGGGTTAAATTGTCTGATTGAAGGACGACCTGTCTGGGCTGGGAGACTTGTGCCAGCAATTCGCGCAGTTGGGTGCGTTGTTGAGTGAGGCGCGGGCCGCCGTCGCCCAGCGCGTCAAGTTCCAGCAATGTTTGCTGGGCCGCGTTGTAATTGGCTGGTTTGTTCAGTTCAAGCGCTCCGGCCAGCGCATTTTGGGTGCGTTGCTCCAGTGCTGCGCGGGCATCGGTACGCAACTTGCCAACGATCGCATCGACGAGCGTGCTGTCGGTGGCCAACAGCGATACATATAACTTATTGGCGTCTAGCCATCGCTCTTCAGCTTCAGCTTGACGCGCGGCGGCCAGTTTTTGGGTGATATTGGTGTTTATCTTCTGGTTGTTCACTTGCTGGAGAGCAATGGGGACCGCTTCGTCGTTGGGTTTGATGGCTTGGGCCGCTAAAAAGTGCGACTTAGCCTCATTAAACTGTCCTTGATCTAGCGCTTTGAACCCGGCGGACATGGCGCGGGTAAAATTTCTATCGCGGAGCTTTTGTTCGATGTTACTCAGTGCCTGCTGTGCCAGTGGTGAATTGCTATCCAGTGCCAGCGCTTGTTGATATAGCGCCCGGGCCTTTTCCCAGTGATCGGTTTTTTCTTCAAGGCGGCCTTTGCGCAGTAGGTCGAGTATGGACTCCAGCGCTTCTGCACTTTGTTTGCCGGATTGCGCGCGCGCGTTGTTGGGATCAATGGCTAGCGCGAGGGTAAAGGCGGTATTGGCCGCATTCGCATCTTTGTTGCCGAGTGCAGCCTGACCAAGCGCTAATTGCGTCACTAATGCCTGTTCAGCAGTTGCTTTGAGGTCGGTGAGTTGTGCCAAACTGCTTCGGTATTGTTCTTGGGCAATGGAAAATTCGCGCTGACGATAATATTCGTCGGCGTTGGCCGCAGTATTCAGTGCGTTTTGGTAGGCTTCAGCGGCCCATTGATCCACGCGCTGGCCTTCCAGCTGATCTTGGAGTTGTAGCATTTGGCTTAATATTTCCTGCGCCTGCTTGCGCTCACGAGCGAGCTGAGCGTCGGCAAAAGGCGAGTCGGCAGGAGTGTTTTTAACCGTTGCGGAAGTGTCTAGGGTTCGCGATTCGATGGTATCGACGTCTACCGGCTCCACGAGGCTCGGCAAGACAAAGACCACAAATAGCATCAGGGCAATCAGCAGGGCGATTGCAGCATATTGAAGGCGCGACTGCTGCCACCAAGGCAGCGCTTGTTGGTCGTTCATGCAGTAACTTACTGGTTTGGGCCCCGAGCATCATGCGCGGGGCTGGGTCTTGTTAGCGCGTCGTTATTCGATGACGTCGCGGTTAGGATACCGTGTCTGAGTATTTTATTATAAGCCAGTTTCTGCTTTATAAATTTCTTTTAGCAATTCGCGCCATTGGTCGTACTGATTTTCTACTGTTCCCGAGAGCGTGATGGTGCGGTCTTCCAGCTCGATGACTTGGGGCTCGATTGCCGCTTCGAGTGAGTCTCCCAACTCGATCAAGGTTTCGCTATGGAGGCGCGCCTCAGCGCGTTTATCAAAACCACTTTTTACCATGTATCCCCCGGCTGCGACGGCCACTTGACCCGCTGCACGACCGGCGCCGCTGTTGTTACCGGCGGCCGCGATACCGCCCACGATGGCGGCAATGCCTGCAATGGTGCGAGTTGTGGCTTGGCTCTCCAGCTCGCGCTGGGTAATCACGGCATCGTAGCTTTCCGCCCGCCATGTTTGATAAGGGCCGTCCATTTCGCGTACAAAGGTGCCGTAATAATCCTGTAGGGTGTCTACAAACAGGTAATCGCGCTCGCGAATGCGACGCACGCGATTGAGCATGGGGTCATCGGTCGCCGGCAGACGTACTACGGCGAAGCGTCCATCTTTGGTCTCTTGTAAGTGATCGCTAAACGCACTGGGCGAAAAGTCGCGGGCAAAACGCAATTCGGCGATGGTGCGCAGGGTGCGAGTCTCGGTGTCGCTCAGGGTGCGCTGAAACGCCAGTAGATCATTGGCAATTTGGTTGTAAATTCCCTGAAAGGGATCCATATCTTTGACCAACCGTTTGTTGTACGCGTAGTGGCTAGCGGTTTCTTTATAGTGGCGGGTAAACCAGTGGCGGCCGCTGATGTCAAAGACTTCAATGGCGAGTTCAAGCTGCTCGCCATCGGACTGAATAATTTTTCCGCGCACAGTGACATCGCTGTTTCGGTTGGCGGCGGGCACTACGCGGACTGCGCCCCACGCGGCCGCAGTTTGCAAAGTTTCCGCAAGCATAACTGGCATATAGCGTGATTCTGCTTTGCGCACCTCGGGAAAAATCAATGTATCGGCGTCGGCGGCATCATCGATGCCCGGATCAAAAAGTTGGACTCCCACATCGAGCAATAGGTGCTCGGGAATCTCTTGGGTGACGCGCTCAACGGGTACGTGGTTGGTGGACTTGACGTTGTGCGTGCTGCAGCCCACCAAAATCGAAAAAAGTAGGCACAGCAACGGAATCCTTACAAAAAGTGAATCGCTCATTGTGATCCCTTAGCGGCTTGGTTCTTGTACTTGCGGTATTCTTCCCAGAGTTTTTCGCGCAACGCGGGATCCGACTCGCGCATTGCGGCTTCCCTAATCTGGCGCGCGACGACATCGTCGTCATCACCCGAGGGAATGTCTGCCGGTGGGGCGGCAGCTGCCACAGTGGTGTACTCGCCTTGGCGCGCATCGCCACCCGTTGGCTGGCTCCCATTGCCATTGCCTTGACCTTCTGGGCCCTGAGGGCCGCCGGCTGCTTGACCTTGCTGGCCACCTTCTTCCGCCAAATCGCCTTCATCAAAAATGGGGCCTTGTACTTGGGCCACCGCCTCTTCACTGCCTTTTTGATTGCGGCGATTGGCAATGTAGTCGCGCTCACGCAAGATCATGCCGTCATAGCTGGCGATGGTGGTTTCGAATTTGTCGTTTAGCGCGCCGGGTGAGGTGGCGGGCTGCGCCTTACCTGTGGTCGCGCTACCAGAGGGTAGGGCGCCCGTAGGCTGTGGTGCCCCCGACGGCATGCCGCCGCCCCGCTGTGCGCTTTGCGCTCGCGGTGATGCACTGGCGGCACTTGCAGGCGATTGCGCGCTGTTGGACTGCGCACTTGCAGTTTGGCTGCTGGCCGCCGATGCATTCGCGCTGGCGCTGGCTTCCTCTTCAGAAAAATCTATTTCTTTAGGTTCGCCTTGAGCGCTTGGGTCAGCGCTGGCATCGGATTGCTGGTTGTGCGCTGATTGGGGCTCAGAGGCCTGGTTCGCTGGCGCTGTGGGGTCGCCACTCGGCGATTCAGTGCTAGGTTGGGGCTGACTGAAGACATCGCTCGCCGTTTTGCCCGGCTGGGGTTGAGAGGACTGATTTTGCGCCGTTTGATTGTTGGGAGGCTGTGCTTGAGTTGGCGATTGCTGGCCACCGCTGGCTTCACTCTGGCGCTGTGAGGTTTGCCGGCTGGAGGGCTGGCTGGCTGAGCTGGGGCTAGACGGGCTGCTGCTCGACGGGCTGCTGGGCGTGGGCGGCTGTTGCTGGCTTTGTTGCTGCTCCTGCTTGCAGCCGGTCAGCGCCAATGCCGCCACTAATGCGACGGCGTAAGGGGCACAGGTTTTGCGGGGCAATTTACTCATGGTTTGTTGTCCGAAAATAGGTACCTGTGGGTGACGGCTTTGGTATCGACAGCTTTTCCGTCGTCGAAGCGTGGCCGAAATTTGGCCTGCTTTAAGGTTTTGCGCACCCGCGAGCGGATGCGGTTGTCGTCACTTGGATGGGCGTCCACGATTTCAATTTTACGGGCCCGGCCATAGGCGGTTACGTCGAAGCGCGCCAATACAAAATGTTCGGTATTGATATCTGAGCTGAACTTAATATCAATCAGTGGCAAATCCGGCAAGGGCATAGGCTTGCCAAATAACTCGGCGATGGTCGTTGGATCAGCTTGCTGGTCTTGTAGCTTTTGGTAGCTGTCTTGGTAAATTTCCATGGCCGAGTGCCATTTGCCAAAAAGTAGGTGCCAATCGCCGAGGGCCACCTGCGCTCGTACCTCCGACGTGGGGGGAGCATCAGGATTGTTGCTGTACACATCCACCATTTGGTTGATGGCAGAGCGACCGCTGTTGTAGCTATTGATAATGTACTGTTGCAGTTGGGCGCGGTCTTCTTCGCTCGCCGGCATTGAACCATTAGACACCGACATTTTGTTTTGGTTCGCCGCCTGGTAGGTGGCTAAGAAGTAACTGGAGGCGGTTAAGCCGCGCAGGGGCTCGATCATTCGCAAGTCAGTTCTGCCGTAGGCGTTTCTTACGATGTCGGCCGCAATTTGATAGAGGTTGTGGGCGTTGATCAGGTGATAAAACAATCCATTACTGACGTTTAACGCATAGGCGTTGAGATGCCAGTTGCTGAGTTTATTGATAATGGGAAGCATGCGGGGGTCGTCGGTGCCGTAGTTGCGGCGGTTTAACCAATAGAGGTATTGGTAGCGATCGTTGGCGTCTTCCCATTGCCCCAACGCCACTTGGCTTTCGATTAAATCCTCAAGAATGGGCGCCTGGCCCATATCGTAAAGACCGTAGTTGATCCTTTGTACGTGCATGGCCCGCTTGAATAGCTCGATGGCATCGTTGTGCTCGCCCTGCGCTTGGTACTGTTTTCCTAGGGCCGCTAGATGCTGCGATAACTGGGGATCATAGGCGCCATATTCCGATTCGATGTCTTCGATCGCTTCCAGATACTCTCGGCCTGTGAGCTGTACATTGCCATTGCGTTGAATGGGCGTCAGATTGTCTTCACCGGTATCATCTGGCGCGATGAGAAAATCGCTGGCGGGTGTTTGGCTGCTCGCAAGTGCGCAGGCAGCCCACAGGCTAAACAAACAGACGTAGAAACATTGGAAATACTTTTTCACAGTTACGCCGCTCATGTCAGTGAATGAATCCCGGGCTGTTACCTCCACAAAGAGTGTGTAACCTGACAGCCAAATGCGCCATACCGAGATTTTACTAAGGTCGCGGGTAGCGCGCAGCGTATCGTTACCACAGCACCGCACTTATCACTCTACGGCAGTAAACCCTTACGGGATGACTTTTCACCCTTGGCCGCCCCAGAAGGCCATAGCGATGGGTATGTGCCGTTGGCACCCTTGATGAAGCTAATGAAGAGGAAAGGTGCCTATCAGTGAGTATAGTCAATCTATTGTCGCCCCCGTGTGGGCTAATCGGCAAATATGACAGTCGCCTGCGGGCGTGAATATGTAGCACTTGGACGTATTCGCAGGCCACATGCGGCTTTGGGCTGAGCTCAGCGGTCTATATTGGCTCCGGTTTAGAGATGCAATTCATAAGCGGGCACACCGCTATTCAAAATTGATTGAAACCCGCGCTGCTATTGTTCTTTTGGTTGCTCGCCATCGCGTTGATTTATGTTGGCCGTGTCGTGCTTCTCGGTATTGAGTAAACCCGTGCCAATGTTGCCGCCCGGTAGCATGCTCATTTCGTGCATATCCTGGCGGGCAGCGTACGGGAAGCGCGCCATGCGGTATAGGCCGTAGAGGCAAATTAATAACAAGGTCGCAGCGCAGCCCCAGAAAAACCCTTTGGGCCCCAACTGATCGAGCAGAGGCGCCGTTAACACTGGTCCAATGGATGCGCCGACGCCGCCAACTAAGAGCACTGTGCTGCTGGCGGCGACAATTTTTTCGGGTCGCATAAAATCGTTTACCAGTGCACAAAAGACGGCGTAGAGGGGGAGTGTAAAGCCGCCAAACAGGCCGATGCAGATGAGCAGTATGATGAAAGATTGTTCGCCGAATAGGCCGCTCACAATGGCAAAAAATCCGGCGATGCCGGTGAGCGCCGTAGCCACGGTGCGGCGATTGAACTTGTCAGCCAGCAACCCCAGTGGCCATTGCAGTAGGAGTGCGCCCGCCACAAAGCTGGCCATAATCCAGGCTACGTCTTGGGTGTTAAAGCCTTTCATATTTGCATACACGGGCGCCATACCGAAAATCATTGCCGCGCACATTTGAATTAAAAAAACACCGATTAAACCGAAGGGAGCCCACTGGAACAGCTTAAGTGGGCTGATAGTAGGCGCGGGCGTTACCGCCGGCGTAGGTGTGGCAGTAACTAAAATGGGGATGGCGGCGGCGCTCATTAAAATAGAAATTAAACTAAATAATTCGAAGCTTTGTGGGTCGGCAAGGTTTAGCAGAAATTGCCCCCCCAAAATGCCGCCCAGCAGCGTAATCATATAGAGCGATAGGATTTTTCCGCGATTGCTGTCATCTGCGGCTTGATTCAACCAAGATTCGGCCACGAGGTAGATGCCACACATGGCAAAGCCCGTTAAAAATCGCGTGGCGGCCCAGGCCCACGGATTTACGTAAATAGAGTGCAGTAATACGCACAGTGATGAGAGCGCTGTCAGTGCCGCAAAGGTGCGCACGTGGCCCACGCGGCGAATCACTTTTTGCCCACGGTGGGCGCCCAATAAAAAACCCAAGTAGTAGGCCGACATGATCAAGCCGGTGAGGGTGTTGGGAAAACCCTCTAGGGCGGCGCGCAATCCGATAAGTGTGCCTTGCGCGCCCACGCACAAGCCAATGAGTAACATGCCGAAAAACAGCGGCCAAATACTGGCAATTTTATTGCGCACGAATACCTCCTAAAAAGTCCGCTGGCCAGTCTAACGACTCACGCAATGGATGAATACCCAGTGATCCAATCAATGTATAAAAGGAGCATAGCAGCTGTGCTGTTTACCACTTGACCTAAGCCGTGCGCTCAGACACCCTTTGAAAACTTGGCGGATTTTTTATTGTCGCCAATTCAGCAAGGCGTTTGCGCGCAATCACAACCGACAGCGGAGCTATGCCATGACCAACACAAAAACGCTCGAAGCTATGCAAGCGGTACTGGATTTTTGGTTTGATGAAATTACGCCTGCGCAGTGGTGGAAAAAAGACCCGTTGTTTGATCAAGTGGTTCGCGATCGCTTTGAATCCTTGTTGCAGGCTGCGCTAGCGGGTGAATGCGAACACTGGCGGCACTCTGCGCAGGGGTGTTTGGCGTTGGTGATACTGCTCGATCAATTCAGCCGCAATATCTTTCGCGACCAACCGGCGGCATTTGCCGCCGATCAGCAGGCCCTGGATGTGGCGATGAATGCCGTAGCGCAGGGGTGGGATCGCCAGTTAACCAATCAGCAGCGCCATTTTTTATATATGCCTTATATGCACTCCGAAGATGCTGCAGTGCACGAGCTGGCCGTGGCACTGTTTGGTGCGTTGGATGGCGACGACAGCGACGCGTTTGAATTGCGGCACAAGGCAATTATCGATCGCTTTGGCCGCTACCCCCATCGCAATGCCATTTTGGGGCGCGAGTCCACGCCCGAGGAGTTGGCGTTTTTGCAACAGCCTGGCAGCAGTTTTTAATCTTAGCGTTGGTGGGTCGCTGCATAGCTGCGCGCGGCATCGGCGAAGGCGCGCCACATGGCTTCATACATACTGTTTTGCGTGGGTTTCCACTCGGGGTGCCATTGGGCGCCCAGCGCAAAGCTCTTGGCATTTGCAACGCTGAAAGCCTCCACTAGGCCATCGGGGCTCGTGCCTTCCACTGTTAGGCCATTACCCAATTGCTTGATGCCTTGGCCATGGATTGAGTTAACCCGTTGAACCGGGCCGTCAGTAATTTTGGCCAATAGGCCGCCTGGCTCAATATGCAGATCGTGAACGTCGGCGTAGAGCGCGTCGGCGGGGGCATCAAAATCCACCACCGCATTGTGCAAGGCCAAATCAGCTTCTATGTGTAATTGTTGATAAAGGCTGCCGCCATAGGCCACGTTCATTTCCTGAAAACCGCGGCAAATCCCAAACAGCGGAACACCGCGCGCGACGATTTCTTTGATTAGCGGCAACACGGTGGCATCGCGATTGGGGTCGTGCGGACAACCCGCATAGCTTTGGCCGCCCTGATAGTGATGCGGTTCGATGTTGGATACGCCACCGGTGAGCAATACGCCGTCTACGCGAGCCAGCAGGGTGTCGCGATCGAGCTGATCGCCCAAGGGCGGCAGCAGAAGCGGTAGGGCGCCCATCAGTTCCACAACAGGTGCCACATACTTAGCCATAACTTGGTAGTAGCGGGTGCTGTTCTGGCCTTTGTGTTTGTCCAGTGTTTCAGCGGTAATCGCGATGACGGGTCGACCCATGGGAACCTCTTAGCAGGGGGGATGGCAATAGGTGCGCAGTGTAAACCCAAACACAGGCGGGCTGCATAACCCAAGCAGGTCAGGGGCGCTCTCTGCTAAAAGCTAGTGTAGAATGCGGGCGCTACGCTATAAAAGATATTTTTTGAGTGTTTTTAAGGATTTTATTGCCGCAGCTGACTGGGGCCGCTGCAAGTTGCACATCCAATTGACACCAAAGTGAACCGGTAGAGGGAAAGCTGTGACCGCCGTACGTGAAATAATTTTGAAGTTCAGTTGTGAGGACAAACCGGGCATTGTCGCTAACGTGGCGGCATTGTTTGCGGCGCAGGGCTTTAACATTCGCGAATCACACCAATTTGAAGATGTGGAGAATCGCCGCTTTTTCATGCGCACTGTGCTCGACGCCACGAATCAGAGCTTAACTCTGGAGGAAGTGCGGGCCGCCTTTTTGCCGGTGGCCAAGCGCTACGGCATGGATTGGCAGTTGATGGACGCCGACGTCAAGTTAAAGGTATTGGTCGCCGTTAGCCAATGGGGCCACTGCTTGCACAACCTATTGAGCGCCTGGAAGCAGGGCACCCTGCCGGTGGATATTGTGGGTGTGGTGTCCAACCATGAGGTTATGCGAGAGCTGGTGGAGTGGTATCAGCTGCCCTTTCACTACTTGCCCATAAGTACCGACACCAAAGCCGAGCAAGAGGCGCAGATGTTGGCGCTATTGTCGGATGCCAGTGCTGATTGCTTGGTGCTGGCGCGCTACATGCAGATTTTGTCAGACTCCATGTGTCGGGCGCTGGCCGGTAGAGCCATTAATATTCATCATTCTTTTTTACCGGGCTTCAAGGGCGCGCGCCCCTATCACCAAGCGTTTGAACGGGGGGTGAAATTGATCGGTGCGACCGCTCACTATGTGACCGCAGACCTCGATGAAGGGCCAATTATTGAGCAGGCGGTGGAGCGCGTCACCCACGTTAATACGCCGGAAGAACTCACCGAAATTGGGCGCGATGTGGAGTCGCTGGTGCTCAATCGCGCGCTGCGTTGGCATTCGGAGCATCGGGTATTGGTCAATGGCAACAAAACGGTGGTTTTCTCTCGTTAACGCAGAATCTTCTTTTCGAAGCTGCCTTGGCCGCAGGGTGGCTTGCGCGGAGCGCTGATTACCCCAACCTCTGCGAAGCGCTGACGCTAAGCTAGTGGCATCAAAAATTCCGTTAGCTTGCTAGTAATAGGTGTTCAGATGTCAGCGCAAAAACCTCTATCAATCAGTCAGTTAGCCCATCGCCTAGACGGCGAAGCCAGCGAGGTTTGGGCCGTGCACGACCGTGCACTGGATATGAAAGCGCAAGGCGAAGACGTTATTTTGCTGTGTGTGGGCGATCCGGATTTCCCCACGCCGGAGCCGATTTTTTATCAAGCGCTCGCGGCCATGAAGCGCGATCGCACCCATTATTCACCCGCGCAAGGGGAGCTCGCGTTGCGCCAAGCGGTGGCCGAGTTGGAAAGTAAAACTTCCCCCCACCCTTGCGACGCCGACGATATCGTAATCTTTCCCGGTGGTACCAATGCGCTTTACAGCGTGTTCAGTTGTATCTGCAATGCCGGTGATGAGGTGGTGGTACCCGACCCCATGTACGTTGGCTACTGTGGTGTTTTTGATGCTGTCGGCATCAAAACCGTGCCAGTGCCACTGAAAGCCGAGGCCAATTTTGCCTTGGATATGGATGCCATGAAGGCTGCTATTACAGAAAATACCAAAGCGGTTATCGTCAATACCCCGGGCAACCCCTGTGGCAATATGATGTCGCGTGAGGAGCTGGCAGAGCTGGCGGCCTACACCCACGAGCGCGGTGTGTGGCTCATCTCCGATGAAGTCTATTCAATGATCACGTTTAAACAGCGCCACGTGAGTCTGCGGGCAGCGGCAGCCCAGCTGGACAATGTGATCATGGTGGATGGCCTGTCCAAGTCACACGCCATGAGTGGTTGGCGCATAGGTTGGGTTGTAGCACCGCAATCGCTGGTGCCACACTTGACCAATTTGGCCGGTGCCAGCGTCTTTGGTTGCCCACAGTTTATTCAGGATGCCGCGGCCTTTGCGTTGCGCCACGACGATTACTACGTGGCCCAAATGCGCGATGAATACAAAAAACGACGGGATTTTTTGGTGGCACGTATCAATGAGATGCCGGGCGTGAGCGCCGAGTCGCCGGATGCGGGTATGTTTGTGATGATGCGCACCGACAAGGTGGCAGCCTCTGGGCAAGTGTTCGCCGAGCGCTTGCTCGATGAGGCGGGTGTGTCAGTGGTGCCTGGCGCCGGTTTTGGTGACGTCACCGCCGATTACGTGCGAATCACCTTGGCACAACCCATCGATATCTTAGCCCAGGCCATGGCGCGTATGGCGGCCATGTTGAATGGCGACAGCGCCCGCGTCGCCGGTTAGTATTCACCCAAGTGCCGGCACTGCTGGCACTTAAACCACACTATGTTTACCATGTGGCGCATGAACGCCCTCTGTCGATTGTGAATTCGACAGCAGAATAATAACTGGAAAAGTGATTTATCTATGTCAAGACCATTGGCTGCTTGGGAAATTGCCCTGCCCACCATCACCCTGTTTTCGCTGCTAGGTTTATCCGTCTATCTGTTTGGTGACAGCTCGTCGCAGGGTGCCAACCAAATTGCACTGTGTTTAAGTGCTGCTGTGGCTGGCTTGATGGGATGGCGCGCAGGTATTTCGTGGAGCGAACTACAGGCCGCCATTTTTAAAGGCATTTCTGTCGCCTTAGGCGCGATTTTAATTTTGTTTTTAGTGGGCATGCTCATCGGCAGCTGGATTTTGGCGGGTACCGTGCCCACCATGATCTACTTCGGTCTGCAGCTGCTGGATCCAAGCTGGTTTTACGCGGCAGCTTGTCTTGTTTGCGCGCTGGTCAGTGTCAGTATTGGCAGCTCTTGGACCACCGCGGGCACCATCGGTATTGGTTTGATTGGCACGGCCGCCGGCTTGGGGTTGTCGGTAGAAATTACTGCGGGAGCCATTATTTCTGGCGCCTATTTTGGTGACAAGATGTCGCCCTTAAGCGACACCACCAACCTTGCGCCGGCCGTAGTGGGTGCCGATTTGTTCTCACATATTCGCAATATGGTATGGACCACCACGCCCAGTATTATTATCGCGCTGGTGCTGTTTTTGGTTATGGGCCTCAGCGCTGAGACGCCGGCTGCCGACACCCAAATGGAAGCCATGCTGTCGTTGCTGCAAGCGAACTTCAATATTAATCTCTGGCTGCTAGTACCATTGCTTGCAGTTTTCGTCCTCGCCTATAAAAAGGTGCCCGCCATCATCAGCATCTTTTTGGGTGCATTGCTCGGCGCGGTATTTGCAGTTGTCTTTCAGGCAGACGCAGTGCTGAAATTTGCAGGCGCGGAGAGCATGCCCGTGGCGCTTGGGTTGTTTAAGGGCGTTTGGATGGCGTTTGCCGACGGTTACGTTGCCACCACTGGCAATGAGCAGATCGATAGCCTGCTGTCGCGCGGTGGCATGAGCTCTATGTTAACCACCATTTGGTTGATTATCAGTGCCATGGTGATGGGCGCGGTCATTGAACGCGTGGGCATTTTAGAGGCGTTAATTGCCGCTATCTTGCGCTTTGCTACGTCTGTGGGCGGATTGTTTATGTCGACCATATTGACCTGCATTGGCACCAACATCGTCACTGCCGATCAATACATTGCGATTGTTTTGCCTGGCCGCATGTTCCGCATGGAGTTTGCCAAGCGTGGCTTAAGCCCCCTCAACTTGTCTCGTACGCTGGAGGATTCCGCAACCATCACTTCACCGCTGATCCCTTGGAATACCTGTGGTGCTTACATGGCTGGAACCTTGGGTGTTGCCACCTTGGCGTATTTGCCCTATTGCTTTTTTAATCTGATTAATCCAGTTATATCCGCCATTTACGGTTATTCTCAGTTTAGAATTGTGCCTATCACTGAGGAGGAGCGTCGGGCGCTGGAGCAGGAGGCGCCGGCCACTGTTGATCGGGAGTTGGCTAGCCACTAACCCGTGCGCAAACTTGAGCGATGGCAGAGCAGATGAAATTTGACAAGATAGATCTAAAAATTCTCAACGCTTTGCAGAAGGATGCGCGCATTAGCAATGCGCGCTTGGCAGAAAAGGTGTCGCTGTCTGAATCTGCCTGCCTGTCGCGCGTTAAAAAGCTGCAGTCGCAAAAGTGGATTGCCGGCTACAGCGCCAGTCTAAATCTCACCAAGCTGCGACATGTCCACTTTCTCGTCAATGTGTCGCTGGTGTCGCAGGACCCCAAGGTCAACCGCGAATTTAAGCAAGCCATTGGCGCGATGCCGCAGGTGATTCGCTGCTATAAAATTTCCGGTGAATACGACTATATTCTTGAATTTCTATGTGTCGATGCCGCGCAATTCAATCGCTTGAGCGAGGGCCTGCTAGAGCAGGAGTTGGGCATTGAAAAAATGCATTCTCAGCTAGTGATTGAAGACAGCAAACCGTTTACTGGTTTGCCCTTGGACGAGTTGTTTGAATTCGACGACGACTAGTTTTTAGGGGCATTGCGCGGCTACGGATTCGTTGCAGATTGCAAGCCAGCGCTGTAGACCCGCCCCCTGATACTTTTGCCGATGCAGTGCGATGTAAAGATCGCGTCTGAGGTCTCTATGAGGTGTTTCGAGCGGGACGAGCGAGCCTCGCTTAAATGCATCTGCCAGCGAAATACGCGACAAGCATGAAATCCCCAGCCCCGCTTCAACCGCGCGCTTGATGGCCTCGGTATGTTGCAGCTCCAATAAAATATCCAGCTGCGGCAAGAGCCCATGCATGGCGCGGTCAAAGGATTGGCGAGTTCCGGAACCTGTTTCGCGCAAAATCCAACGCGCTGCCAGCAACTCGTCGTCGGACAATGAAGGGCGTTCGGCAAAGGGGTGGTCGGGCGCGCAAAAACAGACTAATTCATCCGGGCGCCAGCGTTGTACTAACAGGGCTGGATGGTGCACCTCGCCCTCGATGAGCCCCACATCAATGTCAAAGTTCAACAGTGCCTCTGTAATTTGGGCGGTGTTTGCCACTGCTAGGTGGACATCGCTGCCTGGCGATTCCTGTAGGTATTGGTTGAGCAGCGATACCGCCAAGTAGTTGCCGATGGTGAGGGTGGCACCAATGCGCAATTTGCCAGCGCCCGGTTGCTGGCTGAGGCTTTGCTCAAAGGCTTCTGCCTGCGCCAGTAGCGCCTCGGCCTGAGGCCGCAAGCGCTCCCCCAACTCGTTGGGCCTAAGGCGTTTGCCGACGCGGTCAAACAGCTGCAGATTGTATTGATTCTCCAAGTCTTTTAACGCACTGCTGCACGCAGATTGCGACATGGCCAATGCCTGTGCCGCGCGACTGACATTGTGGTGATGGGCGACGGCTAAAAATACCTGTAATTGGCGCAACGAGAAGTGAAGGTTCATGTCTTTATATCGGCAAAATCAATAAGGTATATCAAATTATCCCGTTTTACCAATAATGCAGGTGGAACTAGGCTGTGCACATCGGATTTAGGAGTGGTTATGAGCAATTTGATCAAAGAAACCGTGCTGGAAGTGCATCACTGGAATGACACCCTGTTCAGCTTCAAAACCACGCGTGACGCGGGTTTCCGTTTTCGTAACGGCCACTTCACCATGATGGGCCTAGAGCAAGAGGGCGGGCGTCCGCTACTCAGAGCCTATAGCATTGCCAGTGCAAACTATGAGGAGCAGCTGGAGTTTTTCTCTATCAAAGTGCCCGATGGGCCGCTGACCTCACAATTGCAGCAGGTTAAGCCGGGCGATCAAATTGTCATCAATCGCAAAACCACGGGCACCTTGGTAACCGACCACCTGTTGCCCGGTAAACACTTGTGGTTGTTTGCCACCGGCACCGGCTTGGCGCCGTTTATGAGCATTATCAAAGATCCCGAAGTATACGCCCAGTACGACAAGGTCATTTTAACCCACGGCGTACGCTATGAGTCTGAGCTGGCCTATCGCGAGTTGATCGAAACAGAGCTGCCCAGCAACGAATTTTTTGGCGCCGAGGTCCGCGAAAAGCTTGTGTACTATCCTACCGTTACCCGCGAGCCCTTTCGCAATCAGGGGCGACTGACGGATTTGTTACAGTCCGGTAAATTAACTGCGGATTTGGATTTGCCGCGTGTTAATCCCGACGACGACCGGTTCATGATTTGCGGCAGTCCCAGCATGCTGAAAGATACCTGTCGCATTTTGGATGAGCTTGGCTTTGACGAAGTGCGCGGCAGCAACAACGGCCACTATGTCATTGAGCGGGCGTTCGTTGAGCAATAGCTAGGCAATAAATTGCGTTGTGTAAGCCGGCAGCTGCCGGCTTTTTTGTGCGCGTAGAAAATGGGCTGAACAGGCGAGGGTGGATTTTGCTAAACTCGCGTTTTTGCATTGCTGAGACAACCCATGACTATCAAGCCCGGCATATATCGTCATTACAAGGGGCAGGAATATCAGGTGTACGGTGTCGTACGCCACAGTGAAACCGAAGAGTGGCTGGTGGTGTATCGCTGTTTATACGGCGATTTCAGCTGGTGGAGCCGCCCGTTAGACATGTTTTCCGAGCAGGTGGAAGTAGCGGGTGAGTCGGTGGCGCGTTTTGAATTTATTTCGCCGGCGGCAGGTTTAGCGCAAATGGTGGAAGCGTCCACGTGATTGGCTGGCAGTGCCCGGTGTGCCAAGCCCCGCTCGACAGCACGGAGAATACGTGGCGCTGTGATGCCAACCACGCCTTTGATAGAGCCAAAGAAGGCTATACCAACCTGCTGTTAGCCAACCAGAAGCGCCGTCCCGATCCGGGTGACAACCGCGAAATGTTGTTGGCCCGCCGTGCGTTTTTAGAGGGGGGAGGTTATCGCCCATTAGTTGATGCTCTCGATCGCCGATTAAACAATTTCGACGCTGCGGGTCGCCTGTTGGATGTTGGCTGTGGCGAAGGCTACTACTTGCAACAGTTGCTAGCGAGCCGGGTGCATTGGCGGGCGGCGGGTGTTGATATTTCTCGAGAGGCGTTGCGCCTCGCGGGTAGGCGAGGGTTGAGTAACGCTACCTTTGCGGTGGCATCAAGTAAGCGACTGCCGTTGCTAGACCACCAATTTGACGCGGTGTTGAATATATTTGCACCATTGGACGCGGCCGAAGCGCGACGTCTACTCACCGCGGATGGGCAGCTTATTCAAGTGTCGCCCGGCCCCGCGCATTTGCAGGCCTTGCGAGAATTTATCTACGATCAATTGCGACCCCATAGCGCGCCCGCCGCGCCTGAGGGTTTCACCTTAATAGCGCGCGACAGTGTGGCGTTCAATATCGCCTACCAATCCAGCGATCAATTGCGCCAGCTTTTGGCCATGACGCCCTTCGCCTACAAACTTACCGAGGCGCAACAAACTGAATTTATCGCACAATCAAATACGCTCGCGGCAGATTTTGTCATATCAATTTACCAGCCGGCGTTGGGAGCTGCCCTAGATGTCCACTGATCGCACACAAGAAGAATGGGATCGCCACTGGATGGCCGAGGCATTGATTCACGCGCAGCGGGCCGCCGCGCTGGACGAAGTGCCTGTGGGTGCAGTGGTGGTGAAGGGCAATCAATTGATCAGCGCGGGTTTTAATCAGCCCATTTCCAGCCAAGACCCCACCGCCCACGCGGAGGTTGTGGCGTTGCGTGCGGCAGCGAAGGTGCTGGGGAATTATCGCATGCCGGGCACTACGCTCTATGTCACGCTTGAGCCCTGCAGCATGTGCGCCGGTGCGATTATTCACGGGCGCGTGGATCGATTGGTGTACGCAGCGACCGAACCTAAAGCGGGCGTCGTGCATAGCCAAGAACAGTTTTTTGAACGCCCGTATCTCAATCATCGGTTGGCGGTGACTTCAGGCGTTGAGGCGAGTATCGCAAGTCAGATGCTGAGCGATTTTTTTCAGTTGCGTCGACAACAAAAGCGCGAGGCGAAACTGTCTCCAGATCTGCCGGACTCCCAATAGCGCGACCACACCTGCGTTTTCTTTCTGAGTTGAAGGCGGCTGTTAACGGTCTCAGGCTGGCTAAATTCTGTTTTTAAAGAATTCGCGGGTATGATCACTGTTCCAATGAATTGAAGGTTGCTGTGCATGGAAGTTATAGGGCTGTTGTTGGTTGGTTTAGTGCTGGCTATGGTAATTGGCTTGGTGCTGGGCGTCGCCGCATTTGTTCAGGTGCGGGGTCTTAAAAGTGAAGTGCTCGCGTTGAGGCGCCAGCTTGGACCCGGACCGCAGGTTGCGGTGGTCGGCGCTGACGTTGGCCG
This sequence comes from Simiduia aestuariiviva, assembly GCF_014192475.1. GTDB lineage: Bacteria > Pseudomonadota > Gammaproteobacteria > Pseudomonadales > Cellvibrionaceae > Simiduia > Simiduia aestuariiviva. The sequence continues at coordinate 36,116 of NZ_JACHXZ010000003.1, read as the reverse complement.
CAATAGAACATCGCCACCGGCGTCTGCCCCCAAGGTGAATGCCGACCCGGCGCCACCGGACTTTGAATTGGACTTGGATATCGAGCCTGCGATGGCTGCGCCGTCTACATCTGCACCAACATCTGCACCAACATTTTCGCCAATACCTTCCCCAACAGCTGAAGCAAGCGCTACAGAGGCAGCTGAATCACAGTTCTGGCAACACCTGCAGCAGCAGTGGATGGTGTGGTTGGGAGGCGCCTGCGTGGGCTTGGCCGGCATATTCCTCGCAAAATATTCCATTGAGCAAGGCTTGCTGGGGCCATCCGCGCGTATTGTGGCTGGTATTTTAACGGGCGCCATTTTGCATGCCGCTGCACTTTGGCTGCGGGCGCGCCAGGGCAATCATGCCTCATTTGCCGCCTTGGCCGGTGGTGGCAGTATTACCTTGTTTGCCACTTTGCTGGCTGCACTCCATATGTATCAAATGTTTAGTCCGGCTGCCGTGTTTGTCGCGCTCGCCTTGGTTGCCGTAGCCACACTTTGGCTCGCGCTATTACATGGCCCAGTATTGGCGGCCATCGGCATGTTGGGCGCTTACAGTGTGCCACTTTTGGTCTCTACGGGCAGCGGCAATGTGTTACTGGCGATGCTTTACGCGTTAATTATCTCGGCAGCCGTACTTTGGCTTTTGCGCATGGTGTACCGCCCTTGGCTGTGGTGGGGGTGTATGGCCGGCGCGCTGGGGTGGTGGGCGCTGTCTTTTGCCGGTGAAAATCTCGATGCTTGGCGGCCGTTGTACCTAGCGGCATTGGCGTATGGGGTCTTGGCAATTCCCCGCAGCAATTGGCTGCTGATGCAGCGGTTTGCCGGTGCATGCTGGCCCATAACGCTGGATGACTATGCCGACGGGCAACCGCCGTTCACGGCTAGCCTGTTGGCCCTATGGGCAGCCCTATGTGCCACGATATTGGTTGGTGGTTGGAGCGCGAATTGGATTACTTGGTTACTACTGCCATTGTTGACGGCATGGTTGGCCAGCCATCAGCCGCGCTTTACGAGTTTCACATGGTTGGGTTATGGCGCAATGACGGCGGCGCTCTTGCTGAGCCAGTTGCATATGGGCAGCGATGGTCAGTGGTTACTTACGCCAATCGCGGTGGCTGAGCAAGCCAACTTTTTCACCTTTTTAGCGGTGCACGGATTACTGTTAATAGGCTTGGCTGTGTGGAATGTTCGACGCGGCAGCGCGCTGAGTTGGTGGGCGAGCTTGCTGGCGATGATGCCCGTGTTACAGCTCTTGCACGGCTATTTATTGGCGAGTGATTACACCACGGTTTGGCAGTGGGCCTGTGCGGCATTTGTACTTGCGGCGGGCGCCCTGTGGATAGCATTTCTGGCGCGCGCCCGAGGTTGGCAGAAGCCCCTTGTGGCGTGGCTTATTTTGTCGGGACATTTTGCCTATGCACTGCTGGCCGCCTGGCTGTTGGAGGAGGCAAGCTTGACGCTCGCCATCGCATCCCAACTCTTGTCACTTGCGTGGGTAATGCATCGATTTGAAATGCCCGAGCTGGGCTGGCTATTTAAGATCGTTGTGATCATCGTTGTGGTGCGCTTAACGTTTAATCCTTGGTTGGCGAGTTATTCACAAGCTGGACACTGGACGCTCTGGACCTACGGCGGTGCAACGCTAATGTGTTATGTGGCAAGCCGTTGGTTGGCCAGCCAACCCAAACTGGCCTTGTGGGCAGAGGCCGCTGCGTTGCACCTTTTTGTGTTGACGCTTTGGTCAGAGGCCCGCTACTGGTTACACGATGGGCAGGTTTATCGCAGCGAGTTGAGCTTAGTAGAGGCCGTGCTTAATCAATCGCTGTTTGCCGCACTCGGTTTGGTTTACCACTGGAAGTCGAAAATTAGCGAACACCTAGCGCTGTGGTATCGCACTTATGCAGCCGTGTTATTAATGGCTGCGGGCCTTCATTACGCATTATTGGTGCTCGCTTTTCTGGCCAGCGATGTGTGGCTTTGGTCAGCAGTCAATTCACAACCCCTGTTTAATCTTCTGCTAATGGCATTTGGCCTGCCAGTTTTGTGGTTCCTGGCGAGCTATCGTTTTGGTTTTGTGCAATTTCGACGCTGGGCAGCTGCTGGTGCGGCAATCTCGGGGCTGTTGTTCATCACTATTGAAATTCGCCATTTATGGCAGGGCAGTGTTCGGTTGAGTGGAGGTGTATTGGATGGTGAGATGTATACCTACTCCGTGGTGTGGCTGATATGCGCAGTGTTTGCATTGCTGGGAGGCAGTTGGCGCTTTGGTCGCCAGTGCTACCAGTGGGGCATGGCTTTATTGGCTGTGGTGATACTGAAAATATTTTTGCTCGATATGGACGACCTTGAGGGCTTGTGGCGAGTGGCCTCCTTCATGGGGCTTGGATTGGCATTATTGGGCGTCGCGTTTTTACATCAAAAGATCCAAGCGCTGCGCCCAGAGACTTAAATCGTGACAGTCTGATGATGTGTTGTGTTATTCCAAAGCGCCAGTTGGTACGTTCGTGTGTCAACTGGCGCTTTTTTCTTGCCTGATAATTTTAAAAAACGTGTCAGAGTCGACCGTCGATATTTGCCATTTCAAAACCTATTTTGGGTTGATTAAGTGTTTTTACACTCAATTATGCGACCTGCATCACATGTCGAATTTATAAGTAAAAAATAGTGTCAGAGTGAACTTTTAAAATCGTGCCAGAGTGGTTTTTTTAGTTGCGAGAAGGGGGTTACAGGAAGCTTTTCACTTTGTTTAAATGCGCCTCAATTGCTGCAAGGCAAGAGAGGCAGTTGCTTTACTCCACAAAGGACTGCTGGAAAGATTTACAACACTAGCCCATTTATCGACCAACGAGAGAGAGGAATTCAATCATGGCGATCTACATGAACTTCAATGGAAATTCACCTGCTGGTAACGTTACTGCAGAAGGTTACGCAAACTGGATCGAGGTGGACAACTTCCATTTCGGTGTTGGCCGTGCCATCACTATGGAAGCCGGCGCAATGGCAAATCGCGAAGCGTCTCGCCCAAGCATCAGTGAAGTAACTGTTACTAAACCTATGGACTCTGCGTCTGGCGGTTTGTTTAAAGCTTCTGTAACCGGTGATGCCGGCGTGAAGGTAGAAATTCACGTTGTTCAAACCGGTGCGAGCAAAGTTGAGAAGTACGCGACCTATACTCTTGAAGAAGTGATCATTTCTTCCTACAGCGTTAGTGCATCTGCCGGCGGCGCACCACAAGAGTCTTTGTCGCTGAGCTTTGCCAAGGTTGAAGCGGATCTTACTCACGCGGACAAGACCAACAAAAACACCAAGAACATGCGTGTTGGTTACGACCTTACTTCTGCTACACCTCTGTAAGCGGGTTCTGCTTACTGGGTCGGGTGCCTCTGCTAGTCAGAGGCCTCGGCCTATTGGCGTTTGGAATAGCTAATAATTTCCAATCTATCGAAGCCAATCTAATGTGTGTTGCTACCTGAACGAAGACATATTACAAGGATCAGTATTCCGTCATGGCTAAAGTCAATCAAAACCACCGCCTGCTTTACGTTCAGACACCCTTGGGTAAAGATGCCCTGATTGCCACCCGTTTAGTGGGCGATGAAAGTGTCTCTGGGTTGTATCGTTATGAACTGGACTTGATGTCGGATAATCATGACATTAAGCAGCAGGATCTGGTCGGTAAAGCTATCACCGTTACTATTAATCGTGAAGGTGAAGAGCAGCAGCGCTATGTGCACGGTTATGTCGTACAGCTGGGAATGTTAGACATCAATGCCGAAGGTATGCGCAATTATCGAGCGGTCATTATGCCTGGTCTTTGGTTTACACAACTGGGTAGCCAAAATCGAATCTTCCACAGTAAAAACGCAAAGCAGATTGTAGAGGAAGTGCTATCTGAGTACGCAAAGGTCATAAAGCTCTCGCTGAAACTTACGGGCAGTTATAAAACGAGAGAATACTGTGTTCAATTTGAAGAGACAGACTTTGCTTTTGTCAGCCGTTTGATGGCTGAAGAGGGTATGGCTTACTACTTTGTGCACGGCGACAGTAAGTCAGAGCTGGTAATTACAGATGATGCGCAGGGTTTTTTTGATTGTGCAGAAGATCCTATCGAATTCGATGGTGCGGGTAGTCAGCCGACCAAGAGCACAATTAATGCATGGGAGCGAAATTACTGTTACCACACAGGTGGTTTTGTATTCAAAGATTATTCAGAATTTGCCGCAGATAAAGATAACAAGTACGACATAAAGACTAAATCCTCGCTCAACGAAGTTAGTGGCTATAAGGTTCATAAATATGGGCAGTATATTTTTGAGCCGGACAAAGCTAACACGCACAAAATTACTGAATCAGCGAATAAAGATATAGCTAAGCGTGCCATGGAGGCCATTGAGTCGGGTTTTGATTTGGTGACTGCTTCCGGCGATTGTGCCTGCATTACCGCAGGTGGGCGTTTTACGCTAGAACACACGCTAGCTTCTGAAAAAGGCAAATATTTAGTGACTGGCGTACATATTGTTGCGAGCGATGGCAATGGTATGGAAACGCAATTCGTTAATCAGATATCAGCGGTGCCAGCGACGGTTATGCCTCGTCCTGATCCAGTTGGATTCGCCCGAAATGTGACGTCGCCCCAGGTGGCAACTGTCTTGGAAGTTAAGGCCACGGGTGCTGATGGCTCTGAAGATCTGTACACTCAGCTAAAAGTAAAATTTCCATGGAATACCGCGCAAAACTCGTGCTGGGTTAGAGTGATGCAATCTTTCGCGGGAAAAAACTGGGGTGCTAATTTTGTACCGCGCATAGGGCAGGAGGTGGTGATCAGCTATTTAAATGGCGACCCAGATCGACCTGTGGTTACCGGCGCTGTTTACAATGGTACAAATTCAGGTCCAAATTATACGGCCACTCAGTCCGGATGGAAAACCGAATTTGAGGGTAGTAAATTTAATGAATTGCGCTTTGACGATAAAAAGGGCAAAGAAGAAATTTACATGGAAGCTGGCAAGGACCATCGCTTTATAATTCATAATGATCAAACCGGAACGGTAGAAAACAACCAAATCCTTGAAGTCACCAAAAACAGAACAATTACTGTGTTAGAAGGTGATGAAAAAGTCGCCATTGCCAAGGGTAATCAGGAGCTGGCAGTTGACTCTGGAAATCACAAAATAAAAGTTGCCAAGGGCACTCAAACGATTGATGTCCAAGGCGCAATTAAAATCACATCTAAATCCTCCATTGAGCTTAAAGTGGGTGGATCTAGTATAAAGTTGACGCCTGCGGGTGTTGTGATTAAAGGAACGACCCTATCCTGCAAAGGTGATGCCTCCGCCGAAGTTAAAGCTGGCGCGAGCCTGACCTTGAAAGGTGGTATTACTCTCATAAACTAGAAATCACTATGAAAGACTGGATGAAAATTAAAGCTCTCACTGCGGGCGAGCTGTTAAAAGAATTTGAGTTGAGTGATGAGGACGCAGTGCAGTGTTTGGTGCCCGGCACTGCGCCGAGAGTCAGTATCGAAAACTTGACCAATGCAGGCCACTATTTAGATGCAGTAAAATTGCTAGCCCACGCGCTGCCCAAGCGAGAGGCAGTGTGGTGGGCCTGTTTGGCTAGTAGAAAGGTGCAGACGCCCGACACTGATCAACCCAATGTTGATGCATTAATCGCCGCTGAGGCGTGGGCAAAACAACCCACCGAAGACAACCGATTGCGCGCTAGACTACTGGGAAAGAAAACCGGTCATAAAACACCGGCGAGTTGGGCTGCTACCGCCGCAGCTTGGTCTACCGGTAGTCTCGCTGAGCCGGGCGAGCCTGAGATTGCGACACCTGAGTACATGTATGCCCATGCGGTTGCTGGCAGTGTAGCCTTGGCCGCGGTGCTGTCAGAACCCGATGACCCCACTGAAAGTTACCGGTTATTTTTGCGGCAGGGATTTAATTTGGCTTGCGGTGGCAACGGAATTCTTACGGCAGAGGAGCTGCAATATGGGTAAGCCCGCTTCGAGAATTACTGATATGCACGTTTGCCCCATGGTTACAGGGACGGTGCCACACGTAGGCGGGCCGGTAGTCTCCCCTGGAGGCCCCACCGTTATCATTGGCGGCCTTCCTTCTGCCACTGTTGGAAGCAGCTGCGTTTGTGTTGGCCCCCCAGATACCATTGTTACGGGCAGCGGTAGCGTGATGATTAGCAAAAAACCAGCTGCCCGCATGGGTGATTCAACGGCGCACGGCGGGAAGATTGTCGTCGGATGCCCTACGGTCATTATTGGAGGGTAAGTTACACCGATTTGCCTGTGTTGTAGTTTTGATCCTACTAATCGTAAACAGCTTGGAAACAATAATTAATCATACATGCTGTGTCGTTCGCAGGTGCTTCTGTAGTGACCTATTCAACGTTTTTAAAGGGACTGTAAAAACGCATGGAACATTCGAAGAATAAATATCATCTTGTATTTGTTGGCAAACCCCGCTGCCAATTTGAAGCGACACAGGTCAAGAAAGGGTTGCTAACATTGTGCTCAGGTAACCTTGATCAAGCTCGCGATCTATATCGTCTAAGCCCAAAAGTCATATTTACGTCTGAGACTAAATCACAGGTACAACGAATGTTGAACCGTGTGTGGAAGAGTGGTTGGCACGCAAGCATACAGCTAGGCGAAAAGTGTGTTTATTCTACGGAGCAAGTTGAGGTCAGTCGAAATATTGATAGGGCGGGTAGCAATGCTAACGGAATCATTCCTCAAATCAATACCGCTAATCGAGATATACAAAAGAACACACGACGAATTCATTCGCCGGAGTCGGATATAAGCGTTAGGGTGCCGCAAGATTGGAAGGAATTGGATAATCTAAATTCTGGTGCCGTTCTGCAAGCTGGCTGTCACGAACGACAGGTATTTTTGATTGTTATCAAGCAGTATAAGCATACATTTGGCGCAGTCCTTCCGTTAAGAGACTATGCCATTGCTACCTGTCAGGCGGCTTTGGGGTGGGTGGCTGATGCAAAGCTAACACGTGAACCCACACATCTTCCTTTGGGGAATTATTACTTGGCCGAAATGGAAGGGCTGGTTGGTGGCTCTATCGTCAAGTATCAGATCACAACCCATGAAAGCGCTAAAGTTTTCTATGCGCTTTATGCTTGGAGTACTTTAGATAATTATCCAGCTGTCTGTCACGAGTTAAAACAGGTTTCCGCTAGCTTGAAAGTGAATCTCACTGCGCCCGTGGCTCAGTTGAGCCCTGCATGACGCAACAGCGTTCGCTAGTTTCTATTGAATCCTTAGGCGGGATTAGACGCCGTCGCTTTAAAAACTCCCCTCGGTATTCTGGATGAACCCGAGGGGGAGTTTTATCAGCTCACACTGTAGCTAAATTCACCAGCTTCAGTGACGCCAACATAAACGTTATTGATGGCGGTTCCCTCTGCCATTCTATCGAGACACTCCGCAGCCAGCGACGGCAGCAGCGTGCGATTCAATATGTTCTCTATGTTGCGAGCACCAGTGTCTGACTCTTGGCAGCGTGCGACTATGTGCAATAGCACTTCTTCATCATAGTTAAATTCAGCTCCGTAGTGCTCACCAATTCTCTTTCCAATCTTACTTAAATTGATGGAGGCAATTTTCATTAGATTGTCGTCATCAAGCGGGTAGAAGGCGACAACGTTTGCGCGGCCCATAAACGCTGGTTTGAAATGCTGGAGAAGGTAGGGACGAATATTGTCGAGTAACACATCGGGTTCAGGCTTTTCGTCCACTTGGGAGAAAATGGCCCTAATAGCTTCTTCGCCCGCATTGGAGGTCATGATGATTACGGTATTTTTGAAGTCGATATCTCGGCCTTCTCCGTCCTTGATGGTGCCCTTGTCAAACAGGCTGTAAAAAATATCCTGCACACCTGGATGAGCTTTTTCCATCTCGTCCAGCAAGATGACCGAATAGGGCTTGCGCCGCGCCGCTTCGGTTAGTACACCGCCTTCCCCAAACCCGACATAGCCCGGTGGCGATCCCAGCAACATGGACACTTTATGCTCTTCTTTAAACTCTGACATGTTGATGGTTGTGATATTTTGCTCACCACCAAATAATTGATCGGCCAATGCGAGAGCGGTTTCGGTTTTTCCCACACCACTGGTTCCGCAAAACAAGAAGACACCAACGGGTTTACGTGGATCTGTTAAACCTGCACGCGACGTTCTGATGGCTTGGGCTACTGCGTCAAGCGCATGTGGTTGCCCTATCACGCGCTCGCCTAAGCGGTCTGCCAGTGACTGTACGCTGCGAATCTCATCACTCACCATCTTGCCCACGGGGATTCCCGTCCAGTTGGCGATGACCTCAGCGATGGCCTGTTCGTCAACCGCAGCTTGTATCATGGGTGATTCCCCCTGTAGCTCCGTCAACGTATCCGCCAAATTCACTAGATTTTCCTGAAGTGAAGCCAGGGCTTCAGGGGTGAGCTTTTTATTGGTATCACTCTCAAGGTAGTCTTGATCAATGGTGTCGTGAATGGCGCGAATCTCTTCAACAATGTGTTGCTCTCGAGCCAATTGAACCTCTAGCTCTGCTAACACAGCCGAAGCGCTTTGTAGTTCTGCCTCCCACAGTGCGATGCCCTCCTGTTGGCGGTTACTTGCAGCGTGCTCCTTTCTGAGACGCTCTAGGGTCGACTGAGCACGCTGTAATTGGCGCTTGGCATCCTCTATGGCCGAAGGTGTGGAAGACTGGCTAAGTGCGACTCTTGCGCAGGCGGTATCGAGTAGGCTTACGGATTTGTCCGGTAATTGACGGCCAGGGATATAGCGGTGTGACAATTTAACGGAAGCCACAATTGCCTCGTCTAGAATGCGAACTTTGTGGTGCGCCTGCAGCGTTTCCGCAATGCCACGCATCATGTCAATTGCCTTGTCCTCAGATGGCTCTTCTACTTTAACAACCTGAAATCGCCGTGTTAGCGCTGGGTCTCGCTCAAAATATTTTTTATATTCTGCCCAGGTGGTCGCGGCAATGGTTCGCAGCTCGCCCCTTGCAAGTGCGGGTTTAAGCAGGTTAGCGGCATCACCTTGGCCTTCTTTTCCGCCCGCACCGATCATGGTGTGGGCCTCATCAATGAATAGAATAATGGGCGCTAGACTCGCTCGAACTTCCTCGATTACAGATTTGAGGCGGTTTTCAAATTCACCCTTAACGCTGGCGCCGGCTTGTAGCAAGCCAAGATCAAGCGTACGCACGGTGACATTTCGTAGTGGTTCCGGCACATCACCATCGGCTATGCGTAACGCGAAACCTTCGACAACTGCCGTTTTACCAACGCCGGCCTCACCCGTTAATATGGGATTGTTTTGGCGGCGGCGCGTTAGAATATCGATGCACTGCCTGATTTCATCATCGCGGCCCAATACCGGATCAATGGCGCCATCTTTGGCCCGCTGGGTGAGATTGACCGTATATTTATCGAGTGAGGGCGTTTTTGACGCAACGACGTTTGCGGAGCCTTCGATATTATTGACGGGTTCTGATCTGGGGAGTTCTACCCCATTGTCAATCATAGGGCGGGCTGCTTCACGTAGCGATTCTGGTGCGATGGTTCGCAGGGCATTGCAGCTGCCAAAAAGTTGGTCGCGTAAACGCTCATCTAGTAGACAGGCGGTAATCAGGTGGCCAGAAGTTAAAAATTTATGCCCATATTCTACGGATGCAAGCATCCACGCATACTTCGCGGCATCAACGAGGGTGGTGGAAAGTGCTGCTGGCCGACTGTTCCCGTTTTTAAACTTTGCTATGGAGTCCGCCAGCTCACGTGCAAACTGCGCGATATTCACCTCGAATTTTTCCAGCAGTATTTGGAGATCCGAATCTCCACGGTCGAGTGTCTTTAGCAGCCAGTGCTCCACCTCAACATTATACTGGTTGTGACTCATGCAAAGTCCTGCGGCGCCTTCAAGCGCATCGCGCATGGTTGGCGCCATTTTGTCCACAAGTGACTTAAGGTTTATGTTGATCATCTAGATGTCCCTGTCGTTAGATATAAAGTGGAATGCCGTCTTCTGGCATATGCATGTCGTGTGACAAATTAATATTCATGGGCTCGATGCCAAGTACGCTGTCAGAGTGCAGGTGGCTATTCCATCCCAGTGAGGGTTGATAATCAGGCTCGTCCACGAGGCGGGTGGGGGGGACCTGGCTATTCGAGGTGGTAACCGCAATATCAAATTCAAGTTCCATGCCCACGCTCATTCTAATGAGGGACTTAAGTGACTCGAGTTTCTGGGTACCTGGAGCGAGCTCCATAAAGCGCTTATAGGGCAGGGGCGAAACGACAACGCTGAATTTGCTTTGCGCATGGTAGCACTCAGTACCGATGATGGAGTTAACGCCCAGTTGATTATTGACCCCTAGACCGTTGGTTGGGCCCGGTAGTTGACAGGCTACCTCCTGGTCAAGGGGCTGCCATTGCCCTTTAAATTGCTGAATTTCAATATCAAGGCCGAACATTTGATACACAAGGCTTTTAAGTTGGTCAGCAGTGCGCTGAGATCTGCTTAAGGAGCCTGCAAATCCTGCGATATGTTCATCAGAAAAAGGCAGTCGATACTGAAGCTCAGAGGTGCCAATGCCCGCCAGACTTAGCAGCGCCTGAGTAAACTTGTCAGGATGACCGCTGCGCTGATTTTTACTTCTTTCGAAATTAACAGGCACCCGGTATTTGTGCCACGCTTGATAATAAAGCGAAATACTCCGATGATTAAAAATGTCGATGAAATCACTTAGGCTTTCATTTTTATTCTTTAATTCCTGAAGAATAAGCTCTGTATAGCGGATCGGAAGTACACCCTGTGCACCGCCTTGGCCGAAAAAGCTGACGTTCATTAGCCACCGGAGTTGAGCCTCCTGATCTGGACTTTCTAAACCGTTAACTTCAGTGTTGAGTGAGAGTACATCAGCACCTGCGAAAGACAGTTTGTTCGACGCAGTGAAGCGTACAAGCTCTTTCGCTGGTGTCGCGTGCTGAGCAACCGGTGCTTTGGCGTACTGTTCAGTTGAGTCCTGCTGAGTAGCTATTTCAAGCAAACGTACCGCTTGAAAAAACTCAAAGCTATAGGGCTCGCTTCGAAGTCTATCTATCAGAGCAAGGCTTTTACGCCGGCGCGCGGTGGCCATTTCTTAAATTCCTTGTCTTGTCCTGAAAAGCTGACTTTTAATCGAGTAAAGGAGTTGATGGAGCAATACAGTCCAAAAAAGTTTTCCAATACATTGGCGAATATCAAGCTACTGACACCACGAAGCATGAGGGGATCTAGCTCAAGGTGAATGGCCGTGCCTCTACAGAGTGACACCATATCCTCAATTTGGATGGGCGCTGTCATTGGTTGTGTTTTAAGCCGGCTTATAGCTTCTATGATTTTTCGTGTCGACGCCGAATTTTTAAAGTCGTATAGCCGTAGAATTTCCTTTAGTGCGTCGGGCGATCCGCCATTGGTGGTCAGTGACAGATGATTAAGATTTAGGTGAGATATCAGGCGCCAGTAGGCACCCTCACGATGCTGCGGGCGAATTGCAGTAGTGGGTGTCACCAAACAGCTGATGCCTTTCAAAGGCGCGCTGCCCTCTGTTAATGTCATAAATGGCTTGCCGCCACCTACGGGTAGTTTTTTAGGCGCATTGCGATTGCTACACAACAAGTCAACTTCTAGTATTTGATCATGTGTGGTGTAGGGCGAAAAATTGAGATTGACCAATGTTATTTCAGATTCGCTGGCCTCTTCGTTGAGATGCTCTCCCTCTACCACTGTTTTTCGTTTGCTAAACCAAAATGCACTATTGGATTCTGATGTTGGATGATTGATGCCATAAAATGGACGAAAGTGGGTAACAGTGCCATTGCTGTCCGTGGCCCGGACATTTTCTATTGCGTAGGTTTCCAAGCACTCAACACGGCGGGCATCGGGCACAATGTGATACGCGTATTCTGTATGATCAAGTGAGATGGGGTCGGCGCTTTGGCGAAAGAGGTTTATCGCCGGTGTGCAGCCCAATGCAAACATGTCTGCGTTAAGCTGATGTTCAAGCTCGGAATCAGATTCGGATAGATAGAAATATAAGCTAAGTTCTGAGTCATAGTTGGATAATGAATAATCTTGACCCAGAATGAAATCTATAAATTGAAACTTCTCGGGGAAGCAAAAATACTCCGTCAGGAGCCGATAACCATTGAAACCTTGCTTTGTGTTGGGCAATAAAGCATCACTTTCATCAAAGCCAACGGGCTTTAGGTGCAATGGGTCTAAGAACTTTGGCTTTTGATCGACCTCATTTTTAGCAAGAACTATTTTAATGCACCGTGTCATTAGTAGGTCGTACAATGGGTTTACATGTTGCGGCAAGCCTTTAAGGAACAATCGTAGTTTATCTATACTCAAGTCTGAAAATTTGATTTCAGGATCAAAGGTCGAGAGGGATATTTTAATAACCGCTCCAGCACCAGCCACATCATTTGAACCGGGTGCAATGAAGGGCCTTGGCATTAGCGATGCGGAACTGATTTTGAAAGGTGGTACATCAACCTGATAGGCCGTTGTAAATTTGCAGGTTTCACCTTGAAAGCTTTCAGTTTCAATTACGCTGCCAGCTTGCAGAGTACACATTTTATCCAGCTCTGGAGATGGCTCCATTTGTACGATGCAGCAAGACGGAAAAGGGCGTAGGTAATGTGGGTAGAGTGTATCTAGCAGTGCGTCGGTTAATTCAGGAAAGTCATCGTTCAATTTTTGCTGGACGCGCGCATTCAAATAGGCAAATCCTGACAATAGTTTGCCAACAAGTGGGTCTTCCACGGTGTCACCGGTCAGCTGCAGTCGAGAGGCTGTCGCTGGATGCTTTTTGGCAAATTCGCTAGCACTTTGATTGATAAAGGCTAACTCTCTTTCATATTGAAAAAGGAGATCATCACTCATTATTGAATCTCCGAGACGTCTACGGATTGGGTAATAAGATCTAGGGCTGAGTCAAAAATTATCAATTCTGGCGCGGGATTAGTATGTAATACCGCTTCAACGCGAAATTTAATGCACGGGTTTTCTGCGTCGAATTTCTGGTCAGAAGTGACTTTTACGGTCTTTACTCTGGGCTCAAAGCGTAGGATCGCGGACTCAATATCATGGCAAAATCGTTTTCTGTGTTCAGCGGACGAAAGGTTGATGGTTGAGAGGTCGGCCAGCCCGAAATTTACCACAGAAGCATTTAAGTGACGGCATTCCTTTGGTGGTGAAATACAGCGGTAACGGGTGTTAAAAAGGATCTCTAGGTCGCGTCGAACGCTCTCTCGCAATTGCCGTAACAACTGATGTGGCTGCATAAGTGATCTACTCTGATTGTCATCGAGTAATCGGTCTAGCACCGGGGATAGGAGTTTTTTATCTTGATTAGCGTGCATGGTGTCAGCCTATGGCGCCGAAGCTGGCTGGGTTAATCGCGGTAGTGAGCTTAAGTTCACTGACCAAATGATCGACCGTATAGTGTGTTTTGAGATGGATGATACTTTGGTAGACGCCGGGCTTGCCCGGTTCTTCGTTAACTTCAACCCGAGCTTCCCTTAGTGGATAGCGAGCAAGCATTTCCCAAGAGAGGTCATCCCTGCCTGTGGTGTACTGATCTAACCATCGCTGAATCATGCGCTCGCATTCTTTGTCTCGAATGTAAGAGCCCACCTTGTCCCGAATCATGACTTTTACGTACTGGGCAAACCTAGAGGCGCATAGAACTTGCTGTAGCATGGCGCTGATACGGGCGTTGGCGTTTGCGGATTTAAGGGAGTAGTTTTTCGCATCCTGCAATGACGGCGTGCTGTTGAAACAAGCAAATGGCGTATCAAAACTCTGGCACAGGCTGATAAACCCTAGATCGCTGAGTTCCCGTTCTTGGAAATCAGAAATCAACACCTGCGTGACCATGCGCGTTCGACCGGGCTTGCTATCGGTTTGGTAGGGGAGCGATGGCAATCGGGTCACAAGGCCGCCGCCTAGATAATCACGCGGCGCTCCACGAATATGGGAAAACCAACCAACTTCTGCAAATTCACGAATTAACACCGTGCCGAATGCGAAACAACAGTTTCCCCACAAGTATCGTTCATTGGTCTTATTGGCGACCTGTTCCTTAAACTGCAAACCGCGAAACGCAGTACGTCTATTCGTGTAGGGTGCTCGAAGTAGCACGCGGGGCAGTGTAATGCCGACAAATCGGCTATCCTCCTGCTTTCTTAAGGAGCGCCAACGCAGGTATTCTTTTTGGGCAAATACATTTTCAAGGTTGACTGGCAAACCAAGGGTGTCAAAGCTGTCAAGACCGAATAGCTCTGGTGCTGCGCCGCAAATAAACGGAGCAAATGCTGCAGCAGCAACGCGACTTATGCCTTGTAATGTGTGTATGTCGTCATGGGGTTTTCCAGCGGTGGGTCTATGGCACACATCATAGTCGCCCAGCAGCACGCCGTAGGGCTCTCCACCCGGTGTGCCAAATTCAAGATTGTAGACCAGATGAAATAAAGCGGTTTGATCTATGTCAGGTGCGCGGTCAATATCGCGTACTAAATCTTTCCACGACATATCCAACAGCTTGATTTTTACGTTATCGCAATGGCTGCCGCTGTCCACGAGCTCCCATAGCCCTATCCATCGAGCTTCCATTGCCTGCAAGGTGCTGTTGTGAAGAATTTCGTTAAGCTGCTCATTGATCAGTTCGTCAAGCTCAGCAATTGCACGGCAAAGTAAGGGTTTTACACGGAAAATGCGACTCTGGCTGCTTGCAATATCATTGAGCCAAATCGAAAAAGCAGATGCTTCATCACGTTCAGCAAGAAAACGCTCTATAGCTAGTGTCAATTCTGGGGATTGAGGTTCATCGTTGCGCTGATTTTTCTGCTGCAGACGTTCCGTAGTCGCAATGGTGTCGCCAAGCACAAAAAATTCCTCAGGGATCTATCGTTGGATGGAACTGAGAAGCACCACCCGGCTGGGTGGTGCTTCTTCCGATCAGCTTGGTGTGGGAATATTTGCGACCATGCGCATGGAAGTAGTTAACTCTTCCATTTGCAACCAAGGCTTAAGGTAGGCAATAGCACTATAAGAGCCTGGCTGACCTGGTATTTCTTTGACTTCGACTCGAGCCTCCGCCAGCGGGTATTTAGCTTTCATTTCGGCGCTAGCTTCGGGGTTTGAGTTAGTGTATTGAGCAATCCATTTATTCAGCCAGCGCTCACAGTCAGAGGCTTCCATAAATGAACCGACTTTATCCCTCGCCATGACCTTCAGGTAGTGTGCAATGCGAGAGGTTGCCATCAGGTATGGAAGGCGTGCCGAAATTGACGCATTGGCGGTTGCATCTGGGTCGTCGTAGGCCTTAGGTTTCTGGGCCGTCTGCGCACCAAAGAATACAGAGTAGTCTGTATTTTTGTAGTGACATAATGGTAGAAAACCTTGGGCGGATAACTCTGCTTCACGGCGATCTGTGATGCCAATTTCAGTAGGACATTTAAGGTCCGTATCGCCATCATCACTTTTGAATAAGTGTGTGGGAAGCCCTTCAACTTTCCCGCCACCCTCAGCGCCACGAATTGCCGTACACCACGAGTTTTCAGAAAATGCCTTGGTCAGCGTTGCGCCCATTACGTAGGCAGCGTTCATCCAGCAATATTCATCGTGGCTTGCGGCTTTAGACATGCCAGAGGCATCCTGATCAAACTCTTCAAAATTGAAGGATTCGACTGGTTTTGTAGTAGCGCCGTAGGGCAATCTTGATAAAACGCGTGGCATGACTAATGTGACAAAGCGAGAGTCTTCACTGTCTCTGAAGCTGCGCCATTTAATATATTCAGCGGACTCAAAAATACTGCCCAAGTCGCGTGGCTTGGATAATTCTGTAAAACTATCGAAGCCCATCATCTCTGAACCTGCCGCCGAAATGAACGGGCAAAATCCTGCCGCTGCGACATTCGACATTTTGGTAAGTAATTCGATATCTTCGGGGTGGTTACTGAATTCGAAATCGCCAATCATCGCGCCATAAGGCTCGCCACCTGCTGTTCCAAATTCCTCTTCATACATTTTCTTGAAAATTTGGCTTTGATCGAATTCAACAGCCTTGTCTAAGTCGCGGAATAGCTCCTTTTTAGACAGGTTTAGGACACGAATCTTTAACGTTTTTCCTGTTTCGCTATTCATTACCAGATGATTCAGGCCGCGCCATGAGCCTTCCAGTTTCTGCAACTTTTCTTGGTGTAAAATCGCTGCCAATTGTTTAGACATGGCTTCATCAATTGCGCGTACCGCCGAATTAATAGTCTGCGTAAGGTTGCGATCCCATGTGACCGTGCCTTTAAGAGCTTGTTCGGTCAGGTTGGTCAGCAAGTCCTGGGCTTCTTCGCGGCTGGTTTGTTTGGTGTGGCCGATAGCCTGCTCAAGTAAGCTAGAGGATTGCTCTTCCGCTTCTTGGGCTTGAGTTTCTACTGCTACATCTGTGCTCATCGGTTATTCTCCTGATTTATCTTCGCCTACGCCCAACTCTTTTGAGATGTCGGTGACGTTATCAGCATTTTTAAGAATGTCTTCAAGGACTTTTTCTAAATCTTCTGAGCGATCCGCTTTGCTCAGCAAGTCGCGCAATTTGTTGCGTGCTTCAAGCAATTGTTTTAATGGTTCTACTTGGTCAACAATCGCCTCTGGACTAAATGAGTCCATGCTCTTGAAGTCAAGGTTGACACCCATTTTTGATCCGTCACCTGCAAGCGTGTTTTCCACCTGAAGTTCAAGCTTGGGATTAACTTTGGCCATCGCCTCATTAAAGTTATCTCGGTCGATTTGCACAAACTTGCGCTCTTTTAGAGCCTTGCGGCTGACCGCGTTATCGCCCGAATAATCACCCATTACGCCAACTACGAATGGAAGCTCCTTTTTCACCTCAGCACCATTGGTTTCGACATCATAAGTGATGTGTACGCGAGGCTTGCGGACTCTTTTTAACTTGTTATGAATGCTTTCTGACATGCTTTGGATCTCCTATCCGCTTTAATAAAGGAAGCGTTTATGAATTACCAACCCATCTTCTGAGTTTCTGGCTCAAGAGACGGTTGGGGTTGTGCATCTGCATCTGACTTATCTGGTGTGGTAGCTATGGTAGACTTTGCCTTTGGTGGCGCTACATAGGTGCTGTCATCGCTGCCATCCATTTTCACACCGGTTAGCTGTGAGAAAATATTTCTGGCGGAATCTTCAGGCAGCAGTTCCATCATCAAATCTGCCACAGTCATACGTCCCCAGGTGACTAATCGCTCTAAGCTTGGTCCGATGGGTGTATGCGGCTCATAGCGTCGGAAATAAGCAGCGACCTCTTCTAATCGTTTAAGAGCGTCCTCGCGATCTGCTATAGGTCCACTTACAGATCGTAGAGTGGCTATTGGCGATTCATGTGCGAGTTGAGATTCCGTCAGTTCTTCTGTGGGCGCGTCAAGTACGCTCTGCGCCTGGTTTTCTTCCAGCTTTTCTTTGTATATAAATCGAGCAGTACGCAAAAGTTCTTCAAGTAGGTTCGAGATGTTGCTGCTGGGTGGCGCTAATTGCTCACAGGCTTTTCTCAGGAACGCATTGGTCGATTTAAAGTAATCTAGGCATTCTTCGAGCGTATCAACAATGGCGACACTGTCTTTGACGGAGGTAGCCAGAACCGTATCAGTGATTGATTTTAGCGAGAACCCCATAGTGGATATGCGTTCTTCTCGATTGTCATCGTCTGTAATTCGATCGGCATCTCGGGCCTGCTGGTACTGCCAAAAGGAAAATTCTCCGCCGAAGTCCTCTAGTGTAATTGGCATGTTTCGCAATGGTGCGAGTAGTGTCCCGTCGCCGCCGTCACCATTGAGTCCTGTCAGTGGTGCTACTTTTGTTTCTATGCCGTCTTCATCGGGCTCTGGGTATAGACCGTCCCAGTATTCATCGACGAGCATACGTATCAGCGCCAGTCCATCTCGCAGCCCTGCTAAACCATGGAGTCGAATAAGCGCTTCTGTATACCAACAGGCAACTTCTAAATCTTTACTGACATCCTGCAAGATTGAAGGTGCGAGTTGAGCCACTTGCCGCCAGGGTGCGAGCAGGTCAACATCATCATCGAACATCGACGCGCGCTCAGCGGCACGTGCAGCGTTACGGGCATCTTTGATAGCGTAATAGGTTGAAGTGGGGGATCGATCTGTGCGCAGATCTTTGCCTTGCGGTGTATCAACCGAAATGGGCTGTTTAAGGCTTTCTAGATCTATGATGTGAGCTAATGACATCTACAAATTTCCTTTGATCCTAGCGGTCTTCCCTGGCTGTGTCATTTCAATCTGAACTTTTGAAGGGCCCAAGAGTACACGGCTTATAAATTGTTTAGAAGTTTTTTGTGGTAGTTGAACGCTTTTACGGTGCGGCAGGCAACCTAGTTGGTACATTCGTTCTTATCGCAAAAAAAGCTGTGCGCCACTGCACAATATCTACGCTAAGTATTCACATTTACAGTTCGTCCCAGTGATGACTTATCATCGGCCAAAAATAATCCGCAGGCGGCAACCCAGGTAGGGTTATGCAGGTGCTCGGTACGCCTGCGCTAGGCTTGCAATACCAAAGGCTGCTGCACGGGTGAGCCAGCCGTGTATGCGCGTACGACAATCTAGCTAATGATTGTTGTGGATCTGATGCTTCAATCTGACAAAGCGTGGCATTGGAATCTGATAAATGACGAGAAGCTAGCTTTGCGCTTTCAAAGTGTTGGTTTTCCTTGCGCTGTAAGCTGGGCCAAAGCTCTTCGATAGTTAATCCATGCTGCATAGCGTTAATGACGTCATCAGCCAGTTCATCAAAATGCTGGCTATTGTTTACAAGGGTGAAATGGGGATCATCATCAGGTTCAAGTCGTACGATAATAGAGAGCGGAAAATATCGACCTACGGCATCGACACTCGGTACGATGATACCAATCCAGGGGTTCGCATCTATGACGCCGTGGCCGAGCGAAAAGTACCAGACCGGCGACGTTAAGTAAGATTCAAGCCATTCTTCGCCGGCCGCATCATGGCTATTTGCTAAGCAACGCTGAAGCCAATCATCCCAGACATCAAGGAATCGCCTAGGCACATTTCGTTCAATGAAATCTCCGTGAGCCGGCAACTTTCCGTAGATACCCATTGTTCGTTCGAGCATATTCATAAGTATTGCGGGCAGTCGTAATTTCTAAGGACGCGATTGTCGAACGGGTTGATGCCGGAATTTGCGATTAAGCGAAATTCCGCTTGGCGTCCATTTTCCTCGAAGGTGATAGTTTTCACATTGCTGCTAGCGGTAGTTTCAATTTTGGACGCATCCAGAAGTCGAAACCAGGCCCAATCTCCTTCGTAATGTTTTCGGTGAACCGTTTCGTTTAAGTCTTCAAAAATGACTCTAACGCGCATCGCCTTACCACCTTCCCAGGTCATCGGTTTCAATGTGCGGGGACCATGCGAGTAGTTGACCCGTGCGTCGCCAAGCTCTAGGGAAAACAGCCGTACACCTGAATCTAGCTTGGAGGGTTCGATTTTGAAGCTCATGCTCGCGCTGCCTGCGCCAGAAAAATACACTTTGCGTATATCATCTGCGCGTCGGAATTGCCGCAAGCTAGCAGACGATAGACCAATGGTGCGTCCATCTACGGTTTTCAGCCGCCAGCGTTGAGTATCTACGAAGGGTGACAAGTAAGTTTGAACAAATTTATGTTGGGTACCTCCAGGTTTAAAGTACTGATTAAACTCAGTAATAGGCGCTTCAAATGATACCTGGGGAGCCATCGGGTAGCGATTTTGCAGATTGTTCTGATAGCTGGTGTATACCTGTTCTTGCCATGCTCTATCTATATGCAGCTTGGCCTGCTTGAGTATCAATGCCCAGGTGTTGTCAGCGATGTCGGTCAGCCAGGTGTTAATAGGGGCTGGAGCGTCCATGGCCTTGATGCGGAGTTGTTTGATCTTGCCGGCGCCGCCTGCAGTGAAAATGGTTTTCGCAGTTTCGAATGCAGCTGCACTAGGATTGGCAGAGCTGTCAATTTCTATCAGCAATTCCTTTATTTGCTCGATGTCCGCAAGATAGCCTTGGATGGCTGCAGGCTGATTGTTGTTGCTGAATGCCAGCTTGTGGATCTCCACAAATTGATCATCTACATACGTTGATGGGAGTTTGTTGCCAAGTGCATCTAGTCCTCGACTTGCAAATCTAAGGCCGTTGCTGGCTCTTCCCGATAGAAGATTCGTGGGCGCGTCTACATTGGCAGGTAAGTCTGGCAGTGGTGCGAGACTGGTGTTGTCAACGGCGAGCTCAATCAGTCGTAACAGCGGCGATGTAATGGGGTCCGACAGTTCATCCAGTTGTGTGATTGCCTGCCTAGTGTCGCCATGGCGGGCTATGGTGACACTGCGCAGGGCGTTTTTCCAAGTGTCTACGTAGTGGGCCATATAAAGCCGTTTTACGTTTTCTGCAATTTCTTTTTTATCTTTGTCTGAAAGCTGTATGGATTCGTCGCTGTCGTACAGCCATTGATCTGCCTCCACTTCCTGTAAAAGCTGAGAGTTGGCTGAGAAATCAAGTGCTTCGTAGCCTGTCTTAGTGAATAGCATGGGTATTTCTAAGCGCTCATCGCCTTCATTTAAGCCGAGCTCAGTTGGTTTGCTCGTGCCGATGGCGGCAACGATGTTGGCTTTTTGATCACCTAATTCGCCACTTCTTATCTTTGCGTAAAGCCGTTGAGAAATTGGCACTCGATTTAATGCACGTTGCGTTTGTTGAACTAATTGCACATTTGGGGTCATGTTGTGGAGATCGCCGCTCTCCAGCGCCATTGCTAAGTGATCCTCCAGTTCCTTTTGTAGGGTGGCTTTGCCCGACATTTGGTTCTGCCAAAGCTTACTCATGTAGTCCGAAATAACGGCAGGCTTGCGCTGGGCAGGGTCGAACAGCATTAAATAGGCCCGTAACGACTCAAGTAGATTGTCAGTATCTTGCTGCTGTTGATTAATTTTCTGTTCAATCTGTCGCGCAATCTGCGGCATAAATACGGTGCGTAATTCATGCTTGTATAAATCATCTGCTGCTGCGTCCACAGATGCATCATAAAGGCCTAGATTGCTTAGCCACGGGTGCTCTTCTTGGTCGTATACGCTTTGTGCTTTTCCTAGCGCACTAAAGGCAGTTGCAATCAGTTCATTGGTTGCGGTTCCTTGATGCAATGCAGCGCGTTGCACCTGATATTCAGCAACGTAATTTTGCACTTCGGCTATGTAGTGCTTATTCTGCGAGATACTGCCTAGCCATAGGGTAATGGTCCCTGCAGTTGCTAGAAGGCTAGCGGCGATCGCTGCGCGACGTCCCCAAAGCAGGCCAGCCTCAAGTTTTCGATTCATTCCTACCAATTCAGATTCAGGAAAGACGACATCTTTTAGCAATCTATTTAGAAAGAAGGTCTTACCGGAATTCGCCTGTTGTTTACCCATGTCCCGTTCAAGGCCAAAGTTGGCGCTGACCGATGCCATCATTCGGTCAATGGGGCTTCCTTCCTGTGTCGCGCTGGTAAAGTAGATGCCTCGCAACAAGGGGTCGGTGTCATAGCGATTTGGATTAAACGTTTGCTTAATGAAATCATTCAGCACATTTGATAAAGATTCAATTCGCGCAGGAAAGCCTTGCAATATACTGCGCTTATCGATATTTCGTTCTTGGTGAAGTCGCCAAAGTAAACGTCGATTAAGGCGACCACACAGTTGATAAAACTCATTTTCAAATGACTTAATGTTGTCTTTAAGGCTGCCTTCATTTTGGCTGAACGGGAAGCTTACCCCCCATACCTGTTCGCGCTCGGACTGGGATAGATTTGAAAAGAACTCTGAAAATCCTGCCACCAAGTCACATTTTGTAAATGTTAGATAAATAGGAAACTGAAGACCAAACTCTTGATGCAGTTCATTAATCCGAGCGCGCAACGTTTTTGCCTGATGCGCGCGTTGGTCTGCAGTTTGAACCATGAGGTCTTGCAAGCTTATGGCGAGTATTGCCCCGTTTATCGGGCGTCTGCGTCGATACTTCTTTAAAAGCTCAATAAAGGCCTGCCAACTGGAGCTGTCGATAGTTCGATGGCTGTCTTGAGTGGTGTAACGACCGGCAGTATCAATGAGCACCGCGTCGTTGGTGAACCACCAATCGCAGTTTCGCGTGCCGCCAACACCGCCAATAGGTTGAAAGTTATCTTGTTTGGCTAATGGAAACTCAAGGCCAGAGTTAATCAATGCTGTGGTTTTTCCGGCACCCGGTGGCCCGATAATGATATACCACGGCATTTGGTAGAGTGATCGACGACGACCGCCTTTGGTAAAACGTGCCTTTTTCAGTATGTTCAGCGCATCTTTAAATCGATCGGCTATGGCTTTTAGCTCTTCATTGCCTCGCTCTTCATCAGGTGAAGTGGGCTCGGCATCCTGCTGCTTCAATGAGTCAATAAGTGCGGCATTTTGCTTTCGCTCTACAAGCCAAAGTATAAAATTCCACATTGCTATGAGAAGCCAACAAGTTGAAATCAGCCAAATGCGCGTTGATCTACTTAATGTATGGTTGTCCTCGCCAAATTTTATGTGATCAGCGCCAAACCATATGATTATAGTAAGTGCGGCGAGCCCTAACACAGTCAGGGTAAACTTGTGAGTAAAGATTGTGGCCAGACGATTCATGCCTATCTCCATGGAGCGCTGTCTGAGCGCAAAAAAACAGATGAGTACAAGTGCAAATTTATGGCTTGATTAGATTGTGAATCTCGGTCGCTACCGGTTGCGTTGTCTCGTTTAACCACCAGCGCATACCACCGTAGCTGCTGATCAAAATGGCTAAAAAGCAGGCAACTACAACCCAGGTGGGAAAGAAGTCAAGTCGAGTTTTTGGCTTTATTGCGTTACTTTCCCAATGTGGCGAAAGATCCTGCTCCGGTGACGACCTTTGTTGTTCAATGGTGTTGTAGAGATTTTCACGTATGGATTCTAATTGTTCATGACCGCGTTGCGCGAGACGGTATTTCCCTTCAAAGCCGATGCTTAGGCAGAGGTAGTAAAGTTCGAGTAGTTCTAGATTTTTGCTGGGGTTTTCTAGCAACTTGCTCAGCAGGGCGAAGCACTTATCGCCACCAAATGTCTCATGGTGAAAAAGGCTTAGAAGCGAGTGCTGACTCCACCCTGAAGAGGCCCCCCACGGTGTATTCAGTACAATTTCGTCAACAACAGTACACAGTAGATACCTAGCGGAGATAATGTATTCATCGCCTATATCTGACTGGCGAGCAGTGAGCTCAAATGCCTTAATTTCTTCCGTGAGTCGCTTGTGCAAATCCGGTGCATTTTGATGTGCGATCGTGCTGCGTAGTTTAATCGCTACGGCGATTAACGTATTTGCACAGTTTACGAGCCTGTTAAGGCCGTGCTTAATGGAGATTTCGTCATTGGGTGATTGCGCATAGCTTCGTTGAGGATTTGCCGCAGTCGTTGGTCTGCGGCCGCCGGGGGTTGGCACCATGATAGTACGGTCGGTCATATTGAAATCCTATTCTTAACTATTTCGAATAGCCCAGAGTTCCATTGTCAATCCAGGAAAGTTTGCGCCAAGATGCACGGCAAATCCGCCAGATCGCTTAAAAGTAGCCCATAGTTCACCGGATTTTTCCAGTTCAAAATATATGTGTCCCGCATGGTAGGGAATTTGTCTGGGTGCCACGGGCAATGCCCGTATTTTAATGCCGGGGAGTTGGGTAGTGATGAGCTCCCGAATAGTTTCAACCGGAGCAACTTTTGCCTGGGAGGGAAATCGCGTCCTTAATAGTTCAGTTTGTACATCAGCTTTGATGGCCAGAACAAAGCTACAGCTATCGATCATTGAGTGATCACTGATAGGGGCCACATGAATGCCGTATTTTCTTTCGACCAAAGACAGAGGCACGGCTGACTGTTCCAGCACCGTGCTTAACGACTGACGTAGGCTTCTAAAAAGGTCTGAAAACGTCAACTGCAGGTTGGTATGTTGGTAGGCATTGAATACTGGTGCTCGCTTTGTGGGCATTGTAAACGTTGCGAGCTCGCCGGCGAGTTGAACTAGCTCCAGATAGAGCACGTAGGGATGGACCTGTTCTTGGTTACTAAGTTGCCCCAGTATGGGCTCAACCCGGTTTAACACCTGTAACAGCAAGTAATCTGCGATTTCAGCGGAACCTGCGCGACCGCTGTCGGCCAGACGATGACCTAGTGCATCGCCGCGTTGCTTCAGCAAGCCTTTGACTTCCTCTAGGTAGGCAGACAAATTGGCTGACACATCGCAACGCAGAACTGGTGGAATAAACTCACGATCCAGCTTTATTGGCTTATCTGCTAATCGTTCTATCACTCTCGCAATTGCAATGGTCGCATAACCGCTTAGGTCATCCGACCCAAGCTTCAAGCACACTCTGAGCTTGCCAATTTGGATTCTTGCAGGCTCACTTGACTGTGCAGTGCTATTGCGCACGTCATAATTAAAGGTTTGGTAGCGCGCCTGCGGTAACTCCTCTTCAGCGCGTATTGCGTCTTGGCTGCCCGGTCTGCGCAACGGTATACAGAGGTATATCAATTGGTCTTGCGTATTTTCCGGTACATCCAATACGTCAGGGGTAATTTCAATCTCAGGGGCAGTGTATGGCGTGCCATCGGGGAACACTGCGCGTATTTGAGTGATAGATACCTTACCCATGTTCAAGGGTTCAGAGTCAATTGCTAAGGACTCAATTCCCCAATTGTATGGGCTTGATGCACCCAATTTCCCTTCAATATAGCGCTCCCAGTAGCGATCCTGCTGTTGAAAGTGCTGGGGTCGAAGGAACATACCTTCCGACCAGATAACTTTGTTCATTGCCGACATATGCTTTCCTTGGGTCAGTATCTAGCAAAAGAATTATCGATGTTTTTTATTTGCTGCTTTGTTGCCTTTCGCTATCTGTATACCGCTGATGGTCAGATCTATTTCGTTACCGGCATGAGGTTGAATAGGGATAATCGTGATGGCTTCAGCGTCTTGATAACTCACGAACTCAGCCAGTAGGCCGAGGTATTTGACATCTGGGCTAAGTTCAAAATCTTCGATTCTACTTTCGCCAGGTGCAATTTCCTTTAGCACCACGGTATCGAGTAGATCACGTCCTAGTCGATTTTCCGCGTCCTCATAGAGATTTAGAAAGTCTTCGCGACCAAACTGGCGTGCATCTGCAAGCTTGAAAACGCGAATTACTAGAGGCGATGCACGATTATCCTGGTCTGGGTTTATGTCTTGTTCAGCATAAATCCTAAGTTTTGCCGAGGTGTCGAGATTTAAGGTCTCCCGGGCAGTTTGGCATCCAGCAATAATTACTGTGAAGGCGATCAGGGCGATAGTTAATAGGTTTTTAATCTGCATAGTGATTCCTAACAATGTCGTTTCACACTTTATTGCGACGGGATAATGCGCGTGCATTCTTTAAGTCCGTCAGTTGTTTTTCGTATGCCGCCGCGAACTCTTCGCCAAACAGGTCTTCGTAGGTGCTTTCACGATCGCGAGTAAGTGATTGATAATGGTCACAGTAAGAGGCCCAATTCTTGGCGTGTTTGCTGTTCAGCAGGCTGCCTGATTGGTTAAATCTCGATTCCAATGATGAGGGCGAAAAATGCTTAAACATAGCGTCATACGCAGCACGCATGCCCGCGAGAACAGCCACTTGATGATCCGATAGGTCATCAAAGCTGTCTTGAATGGCTTCCACAGGTGACATAAAAGCACTGCTGTTGTTCGCGAACATACTATTTAACGCATCGTCCGCAGTAGCAGAGAATTTTAGCGGGTTATTGTCCGCCGTTTGGATCATGGTCCGTTGTACTCGCAATTCATTCTTAATGCTGTTGCGAGCACGCAAGAGATCAATCAAGCGGTGGGTGGTTTGCTTAACAATATCGGCAACCTCTGTTAACAGGCTATTGGCTTTGGCTGGCGAAATAGATTTCAGTCCGAGGGCGTCTTTTAGGCTCTGTCCGCCCGCTATTGATGTGTTTACGATTGCCGGGGAGCTGGTTTGGCCAAATTCTTGTGCAGCGTTGGGTAGAGGTGCGGATGCACGGGTGTGGTTTGTGGTGGTTTGATTGCTCGCGATACTCGCGCTAGCCATTGTTGTTGGCGCAGATGAAAATTGTTGATTCATCATGTGTTGAGGAGGGCTTGTGTTAAGTTCGCCTCCTTGGAGTACGGCTGCAGAAGCCGCAAACGGATTGTGTTGAGACTGCATTGGGTTTGGTATCGCACTGCTGGCATCACGGGGTGGCAGCGGCTCGCTCGGTGGTTGTGGCGTCACTGCTGGCGCTTGGTAGCTGTGCGCTAAAGGCGCTGCATTGTCTGCGGTTGAGCCGTCTTTCCACCAATCTTCTTCTATTGAGTTATGCGCCGTAGCAGCGCCAAAGGAGGGGGCTGGGCTGTCTAGCACGCTATCAAAAATGCTGAGTGGATCAGTGTTTTTGTTGATATTTAGATCTGCTTGCACATCGTGCTCGCTGGCACTGCCCCAATCACTTTTAGATTGCGCGGTATTTATTGGTTTCGCCTCGAGAAAATCATCAAATTTCTGTGCTTGAGCCTGGGCGGCCAATTGTGGGGCCATGCTTGCGCTGAATGTTGTTTTGTCGGACTCATCAAGAAAATCGACTGCGTCTAGACCGTCAGGTAATTTTGTTGAGGGTTTTGCGGGCGCGCGCAAGCTAATTCGAAGTTTGTATTCTCCTAACCCGACGATATCTCCGTCCGCTAAATTGTGTACATTGCCATTCCCAATTGCGCTGGCGGACTCATTGACAAACACACCATTGGTGCTTGTGTCGGTAAGCGTGTACTGGCCTGCTGTGTAATCCACCCTGCAGTGTTGTGAGGAGATGATCCGTTCAGGGTCAGGCAACACCCAATCATTTTGATCAGACCTGCCGAGTGAGCCTCCGGATTTCTCAAAGGCTTTGGTGTGGTTGATCATGTTTGTGCCATTTGGATCGGCGATTACTGTAAGAATTAAGTCCATTTGTCTACCGCGTCACACTTTCCAATGTATTGGTTTCTTTCAGGCGGGCGATTCTAACGCAGCATTTTAAGCTTTAGTAGTTGTGTGTTTATGAGAGTGAACAAACACCACAAATAAAGGTGGCAAATTAGTATTAACTGGTACACCCGTATTCATTAACAAGTTGGAAGGCAAGAGTTTTTGGCGTCATTCGTCTTCTTCGCGTAATATCGCGCCTCCCACAGTTTCAGCTTTTTGTATTGCGTACGCACGTACCATGAAAGCGTTAGAAAGCTGAGCCCGGAAGGCGATCGCATTGAGCGTATTACTTATATGGATGTAGAAGACAAAACCCGTGTAGTTCCCTCGCTCACTAACGCGCAGCGAAGAACTACCCGACCAGACGTTACAGAAAAAGCGTCGCAATCTGTAGCGGCCGCTGCGGATCAAACCGTTTTTGTTCCAAAATCGGGTAAGCCAACGTCGCCCGACGTACAGCCCAGGCTTAATTCAACTCCAGCTTCTATAACAGCGCTCGATAAGACGGTGTTGGCCGGTGCGCATATTCTGCCTCTGGCTGCGAGCAATCCGTCTGAAGCTCGTAGAACATTGATAAAGGATCGCTTTGAGTTGGTGAATCTTTTAGGGTCTGGCGGGATGGGGTCTGTGTATAGAGCCCTGGACCGACGTAAGGTTGAGGCGAGTGACAGTGACCCTTACGTTGCCGTAAAACTCCTAAACGATGATTTTAGGCAGCATCCTGATGCATTTATTTCATTGCAGAGAGAATCTCGTAAATCTCAAAATCTAGCGCACCCCAATATTGTTACCGTGTTTGATTTTGATCGTGATGCCGACTTGGTATTTATGACAATGGAGTACCTTGATGGTACGCCTCTCGATAAGCTCATTCGGCAAAATGCGGGTTCTGGCTTAGAAAAAGAAAGGGCGGAAGCCATTCTTAAGGACATCACTTCAGCGCTAATGCATGCACATTCGCAGCGTATCGTTCACTCTGACTTCAAGCCGGGCAATATTTTTGTTACCAAAAACAAGGGCGCTAAGGTTTTTGATTTTGGCATTGCCAGGGCTGTATCAGGTGAGCTGGGTGAGTCTGCAAGTGATAAGACGCTCTTTGATGCAGGCAGTTTAGGGGCTTTAACGCCAGCGTATGCCAGTTTAGAAATGATCAAGGGCGAAGAGCCCTGTCAAAGTGATGATGTATATGCGCTTGGCTGTGTGGCATATGAAATGTACGCAGGAAGGCACCCGTTCAATAAAACGCCGGCAGACAAAGCCTGCGAGCAAAAGCTCAAACCCAAGCGACTTAAAGGGATCACGCGGCGTCAATGGCGCGCTTTAGAGGCTGCACTTGCGTTTCGAAGAGAGGACCGAGTCCAAGATGCTGCAGAGTTCATGCGGCTGTTTTTTGGGAGAAATCGAGCGTTTTGGGTTGCATCAGGGGTTGTTTTATTTTCACTCGTGGTCATGGGGTCTGCCTTTTTTGCGCAATATCAGGAGCAAAAAGAGGTAGACCAAGCATATAAGGCTGAGCTTGAGGAGAAGTTACAGAAAGAGCTTGTCTTGTCGAGAGTGGCGGATAAAAAGCAGGCCATTGAGCGACTGATTGCCCAGGCGGTGCTGAGCGTTGATTGGGAGCGTGATCTTCGAAACGAGCTTCGAGAGTTAAAAGAGTTGAGCCCGGGCGATGGCTATCCTGCAGGTGCAGAAACGCGTATTGCAGGGCTGTTTTACTTGGCAGCGAAAGAGTATATCGCTGCCGGTGAACTGGAAAATGCTGAAATAACAGTGCGCCGTGCTGATGGCTGGGGTGTGGCCAATGCAGAGCGATTTGCTGATGTCAGGCGTACCTTGAACGCAGAAAAATCGAAGTTGATTGCGCGCTTAGAGGAAGAGCGAAAGCAGGAGGCTATGCGCATCGCTGCAGAAGAGCGCGCCAGAATCAAGGCCGAGCAGCTTAAGCAGCAGAGAGCGCATGAGCAAAAGGTGAATGCTTTGGTGTCTACACTCGAGCGGCAATTGCGCTGCGGGTTTGGGATGGATATTGGTCGGGGGATGGCTGCATCTTTGCAAGAAATGTCGCTACTTGATGCCGATAAGTATCAGATACTAAAGCCGATTGTCGCAAAAGAAATCGCCAGTTGTTTGGTTAAGCTTTCCAAGGAAAATCCTAGGCGTAGCCATGCCCTTCTAGTTTCAGCGCAGCAGCTGTTGCCAAATCAGCCTGCTTTAGCTCATATGAAAATCGATTTTTGTGGGCATTTGGAGCCTGGTTCAGGTGGTAAGGGTGATCGCTACACCTGCGCAGATCCTTTGCTTTCTGGCGGTGTTGGGCCAGTTCTGGTGCGAGTCGGTGGTGAGTCAAGGAACTCAATTGCGATAGGAAAGTTTGAGGTGAGTTGGTCGGAGTTTATGGTTTGGTGTAACGCTGTAGGGTCCTGCTCCGACGCACAAGTCACTGGAAATGGAAATTTACCGGTCACTGGAATTTCAGTCGAGCAGGCCCGTGAGTACACGGCGTGGCTAAGCGATCAAACTGGGTATAACTATCGTTTGCCAACCTACCGCGAATGGTTTGGAGCCGCTGGTGCTAATGGTGAGCGTGAGCAGCCAGACAGAAATTGTTATTTGAAATACGGTGGTATTGAAAAGGGCGGCGAGTTAATTGCAGCTAATGCAGGTATAGCTAATCGAAATGGTTTAGTAAATCACGTTGGAAACGCATCGGAAATGGTGCGTGAGGGTGATGAACTGCTCGCCGTTGGTGGCAGCTATATGGACAGTATGAGTGGCTGCTTGGCGACGACAAAAAAGCGATACGACGTTCGTCAGAACTATGATGTTGGGTTTCGCGTGGTGCGGGATTCAAATCGAAGATAAATGAATGTGACAGGGATGTGTTAGGAAAAAATTATGAAAGCAAACAAACTTTTCAGTAAAAAATTACTAGCTATTTCTGTGGCCTCATTCTGGTTTATGGGTGCTGTAACATCGGCCAGCGGGCAGGCAACAGAGGCCGAATCTAGTTTTCGCAACTCCGTGCGATCGGCGTTTGAATCAGATGTTGGTTCAGACGCAGATCAGGATATTACCAAGGAGTTCCTGCTGCGCACGCTCGATACAGCCGCGCCTAAGCTAGATACGGATATTCCGGTGCAGCGACTGCGTGAAGAGGGGCCTCGAATTGCGGTGAAGCGCTTTCAGTTTGTACGGCTGGAGGAGTTTCCGGAATTCGATATTACACGTGAAAATATCGAAGCAATGGCGGAGTCTTTACGCGTTCAGTACATGAAAGAAGATCAAGTCATGGCGCACGGGTTTACGCGTGACAATTTAGAGGAGATTGCCGGTTATCTGGCCGAGATTAGTGCCCAGGATATGCCTGATCGGGTCACACCGAAAAACCTTCAGCGGTTAATCAATATCGTCAAGTTGCAGAATGCCGAGCGGGGAATGAGTTACGCAGACCTAGAGGAAATAGCTGCGGATCTAACGGGATACTACCGACAACAAGGTCTTTTTTTAGCGCAGGTGCAAATCCCGGCGCAGGATGTTGTCGATGGCGTTGTGAACCTGTCCGTGCAGGAGGGGCGCTTAGGGAAAGTGGTGGCTCACGACAACAAGCGGTATCAGGAGGAGCAATTACAGCAGCCATTTGATCGACATCTGGGCCAACTGGTAAGTCATGCAAAGGTTGAGGAGGGCATGTATCTACTAAATGATCTGCCTGGGCTCAATGTTACCGGTTATTTCACGCCTGGCGACAACGCGGGCGAAACCGCACTGAATTTAAAAGTACGCAATGAGCGTTTGTGGAAATTTGCAATTCGTGCGGACAATCACGGGTCAACGTTCACGGGCGACAAGCGAGTTTACGGTGTGTTGGATGTGATGAACCCGCTGGGTATTGGCGATGCGCTAACGTTAGGTGCTTTAAAGTCCTATACGCCGGGTAATTCTAGCTTGGGACAGATTAAGTATAGTTTGCCACTATTTGGGCCTCGTACACGATTTGAAATCTCGGCTGATTTTAACCAGTTTTCTCTATCCGGTGACGACGATGAAATCATCAACCGCCTGGAGCTCGAGGGTGTGAATAAATCCTATGCCATGAGTGTTGATCATAAGTGGTTTAGGTCACGTGATTTCAACCTCTCTTCGGGCATTAGCGTCACTGACAAAGAAACGGACATGGACTCCATCGTAGAAACCTATCGTGGAGGTGATCATGTACGTGGAGCGGAATTTGGACTCTATGTGGACGCTTTGGGCGACACATTCAGAATGCTTAATATTGCAAATGTAAAGCTGCAGTATGGCCAGCACGTCAATCCGGTGGTGGATGGACGAGGTGATGACTTTTACAAGTTTGCAATGGATACCAACAGTTTATTCTTTGTTCCATTGCCGTTAACTGCTATTCAGTCTCGGCTCGTGTTGAAGTCGCGGTGGCAATACGCTGAAAAATTATTGCCCTCCTTTGAGCAGCTCTCGCTTGGCGGCGCTAACGGCGTTAGGTCCTTTAGTGTGCGCGATTATTCCGCGGACGCCGCAGGCTTAGTAAGTGCTGAATGGTATTTTGACTTGCCTGAATTTATGAATGGCAATATTGCCAGCGGATTGCGCATGAATGATGTATTTCAGTGGGGGTTGTTGGCCGATGCAGGTTACGGAAGCTCAGTGAATTTTGAGCAGGATGGCGCTAACTCCTGGGCCCGCATGGCGGGGGCCGGTTTAATCGTTAAGCTTAGCTGGGACGAGTTGTTTGCGGCACAGTTTACGCTAGCGGAACCGTTGGAAATTGAATCGTCGAACGAGCAGCTATCGCAAAATAATGATACACAGTTTTTTGTAGATTTTACTTTTTTCCTTAAATAAATGAATCGATAGAGTCGCTCATAATGTCACTTGTAAAGTACAAAGGGATTGATAACGTGAAAACGTCAATAGCGCGCAAGGTATTAGCTAAGGCCATCAGTTTTCATAGCCTGGTAATGGGTGGGGTCTTTACATCCATGGTTGGGTATTCGGCAATTACATGTGCTGGCCCCACAGGTGGCAACATTGTTGGTGGTGACGGTGAGATTTCAACGGATGATAAAACTACGAGAGTTGATCAAATATCCGATGTGATGGCTATCAATTGGGATACCTTTAATCTGGCTGCTGATGAAAAGGTACTTTACGTTCAACCCTCCGCGTCCTCATTGGTGTTGAATCGTATCCTGGATGACAATGCTTCTGTTATTCGCGGAACTATTGATGCCAACGGTCACGTATTATTAGTAAATCCGCAAGGCGTTCTATTCACTGATTCTGCCACGGTTAATGTCAATGGTATTGCAGTTTCTGGATTAGACATTGACCCAAATGATTTTATGAATGGCGACTTCAAACTCCGTGCGGTCGATGGCGCCTCGGGAAGTGTTATTAACTACGGTGTTATTAATGCGTCTAGCGCTGCACTATTCGGTAAGCAGATTGCCAACCATGGTCTGATTAAAGCGGATGTCGTTTCGCTAGTGGGCGCCGGTGAGGCCGTACTCAGTTTTGATTCGGATGGCATGATCGGTGTTCAAATTACCCAGTCTGTGCTGGAGAAAGAGGCGGGGGTAGACAGCGCCGTGCTCAATGCTGGGGGTATTGAGGGGCGGCAAGTTTTACTGGATGCGTCAGTTGCCAAAGGCCTATTTGATTCTGCGGTAAATAATTCAGGAACAGTAACGGCGCGCGGAATAGATACCTCGGGCGGAGTGATTAGATTAACTGGTGTGGGTTCGCAGGTGACCGCCGGTGGCACACTGGATGCCAACGGTGTGGCAGGGGCTGTATACATAGAAGGTGATGTAACCCACGTGACCGGAGACGTCACCGCAAACAATGCAGCTGGCCTTGGTGGTCAAGTGCACCTACTCGGAGAAGAGGTTAATGTCGTTGCGGGCGCTGTAGTTAGCGCCGATGGATCAGAAGGTGGCGGATCCGTTTTAGTGGGGGGAGACTATCGCGGTGCGGGTGATGTGCGTTTGGCACAGACTACCAAGGTCGAGGAGGGAGCAGTAGTTAGTGCATCGGCCACCGCTGATGGAGATGGTGGCACGGTCATCGTATGGGCCGAAGATACCGCAGTCGTAGCAGGGCGGGTTTCAGCTAATGCAGCGGGCACGACGGGCGATGGTGGTTTTGTTGAAACCTCAGGAAAAAACATCGTAAATCTAACCGGCGAAGTTGAAGCGCTGTCTGCTGGAGGAGCTGCGGGTACCTGGCTGATTGATCCAGGTTATTTGGAGATTGGAGAAGGTGCAAGCGGCGAAAACTACGTTAATGCCAATGATCTTTCGGATACACTAAAAAATCAATCAGTTACTGTTATTAGTAACGCCGGCAATGATTTTGAAGGCGTCAACAATGCGTTTGGTATTCGTGTTACCGCGGATTTAATTGTGGGCGGTGGAAGCGATACAACATTAACTTTAATTGCGGAAGGTGGGGATGCCAATAACCCCGCACCTGAAGAACAGCCGGCTGGCATTGTTATTGATGCCGATATTAGACGTATTAATAATAAAAAATTCAGTTTAGCTCTTGTGTCCAATAAAGACATAACAATTACCACAGGGCATGAAGTTGACCTAAACGGCGGAGATTTGACTGCCAATAGCCTAGGCAGTTTTGTCAATCAAGGCCATATTGAGGCCGGTCATGTCAATTTGTCTGTAGGGCAAGCTGGTGATGGTTCCAGCAACACACTCGGTAGTGTGATTTTCAGTGAGCTAAATATTACTGGTGGCGCCGGTAGTGACTCCTTTGATCTCAGCTCGCTAGCTAACCTGAATGTTGATATTTCGGCAGCGAGCGAGGTTATGCTGACGCAGAGTGGTCAAGGTTTAGGTTTCGAAGGTGTTGAAAGCGCCACAACCAATGGCGCTCTGCTTAGTATTGCCAGTAGTCTAGATTCAGCAATGATCGACTTTTCTTTGGTGCCGCTAGGCAATGGCACGGCACCCAAGGCTTCGATAAAAAGTGGCGCTGATCAAATTATTGAATTGATTGGATTGTCTGCGATTTCGGGAGAGAATTTAACAGTCAGCGATACAACAGTTGCTGGCGAAGACGCGGAATTGTCGATTTCTGATTCGGTAGGAAAGAAGCTGGGCCACAATAAGCTGGTGTTTAAGAGCGGCAGCCCGACCCCATTTAATTTGTCTGTTAACGGTGTTGTCGCGATTGCGGCCGGTCGGCGCTTTACCCTGTCAGCGGAAGATGACACCTTAAATATCGATGATCAAGATACATCCAATGCCGACGACGATATTTTTAGCACAGAAACCGGCATTGAATTTGGTGCATCAGCATTCTCAGAAATCGATTTTGGTGAGGGGTACGATGAAGTCACTCGAAGTAATCTCACCTTGGCGCTCACCGGTGGCCACAACAATATTGCCGTTGGCGGTATTTTATTTACCCAAGTTGAGAAAGTTAAGACAAACGTTACGTCGTTTGTCGGCAGCGAAGACGCGGACGTGGTCACCATGTCCAACCGTAAAGACTTTACTGCGAATGGCATAGAGATCGATGGTGACAATAATTTTACAACTATAGATCTTGCCAATGGTGCTGATGCAGATGCAGTAGATGTGGTCTATGGTGAGTCGGGTCATAGTTGGACCTTACTTGCTGATGGCGGTGCAAGATCTAGAGATATTCAGTTTAATAATGTCGAGCAGGTGGTGACTGATGACAATAATTTATCAGTTGAAGCTGGCATGGTTAATGTCCTGGTTTCCGCGAGTAGCTTTAGTGATGCGGACTTTGGTGGAAATTCAATAGTTGTTAATGGATTAGGATTTCAGCGTCGCAACAGTGGCGGCGTTACGGATTTTGATGCAGTGAGCGTTGATGAGACGAGTTCGCTGCTGGTCGATGGCGATTCCTTTGGTACAGTTGAGCTATATGATGCAAACAGCGGGCATTTAAGAGTTTTTTCGACGGAGCTGGAGAATGTTGCTGGGGTTTCAGGTGGCGAGCTAATAACCACGGCGAATACGGATTTTAATTTTGTTATCACCAATGACAACGCATTTACCGTTTCGGGTATCAGTTTTACCGATGTAAGTAGCGTCACCGCCAATGGTGCCGATGACAGTTCCACCAGCGACATGGGCTGGACCTTGCTCGGTGGCGCCAATAATGCAGAGAGTCGGGGCGTTGAGTTTAGCGGGTTAGAGCGGGCGTCTGGCGCGAGTGATCTGCTAACGGGTTCAGCGCTTGCAGATATGTTTGCCTTGCATGCCGATGGTACGATTACGGGTAATGGCATTGCGTTTACAGGTATTGCTCTGGTCAATGCCGGTGATGATGTGGATAGCGTGCAAAGTCACAGCGACACGGCATGGACGTCTACGGGGGACAATTCCGCCAACGCCGTCACGGGCGGTGCGATCGCATTTTCTCAAATCGAATTCGTCACCGATATTGCCAGCGGCGCGACGCTGTTTGGGCAAGTGGGTGTCGGTGATACGGCAAGCGATCTTACCAATGACAGTATCACGCTCAATAGCATTGTGTTTTCCAATGAAGGCAATTTCGGTGCACTTGATTTAGCTGGCGGTGGCGATAGTTTAACTATCGCCAGTGACGTCACTAGTGAAGTCATTGGCGACAATAGCGTTGATGTCAGCAATCTGGTGTACGACATCTCTGGTGTCGACGCCATAATCGGTGGCCAGGTGACCACGCTGGCTGACAGCGCTGTGGTGGTGGCGCTCGACAACCTAGGCGGCTTCGAACTCAACGGTATCGCGTTTTCCAACAGCGTAAAAGTGACGTCACAACATGATGATTCCACCATTGTTGGTGGCGATGCTTGGTCATTTGTCGGTGATAGTACGTCGGTTATTCAAACCTTTACCGACATGGCCTTTGAGCGTTTTATTGG
>NZ_JACHXZ010000002.1:835406-890717 GCF_014192475.1 Simiduia aestuariiviva | reverse complement strand
GGTGGCGCCAATAATGCAGAGAGTCGGGGCGTTGAGTTTAGCGGGTTAGAGCGGGCGTCTGGCGCGAGTGATCTGCTAACGGGTTCGGCGCTTGCGGATAATTTTGAATTACTAGCCGATGGTACGATTTCGGGTAATGGGATTTTGTTCAATGGCATTGTCGGCGTCAATGCTGGGGCCGGTAATGACAGCGCGGTTGGGCGATCTGGAGTTAGTTGGGCCGTTAACGGCTTAAACAGCGCCGTTAATGGTGGTGTGGTGTTTAACGGGATCGACGCGCTGACGGGTGACTCGCAGTCACTGCTGGTTACTACCGGCGATGACGAGCTGCAGGTCACGGGGCTAGGTAGCGTTAACGTATGGGGGATGGACATTACCTCCACCACCGGGGATGGTTTAACACTGGTTGATATGTCTACGGGTGTCGATACGGTCAGGGCCCGTGCCGGTGAAGATTTTGAATTGTTAGCCGGCGGCCTTGGCGTGCGCACTGATGGCATTGATTTTATCAATGTTGAAAACGCTGATAATGGCGGGATTTACAGCGGCGATAGTGATGGCGTGTTTGAGATTATTGGTACCAAAAGGATTCGATCAGGCGAGATTTATTTTAATAATGTAGAGGAGTTCAATGCCGAGGGTGGTTACGACGTTATCATTGGCTATGCGGGTGAAGCGTGGCAAATTTTGTCGGAAAATTCAGCAAAAAATTACGAAATCGTATTTATCAATATAGAAGAAATTCGAAGTTCCTCAGACCAAATTTATGGATCAACAGGGGCCGATGATTTTGTGTTTATAAATGGCTCACAGCTGCAAGTGGCGGGTATGGAGGTGCTTTTCACTGCAGGCCTCTCGAGCATTGATGGCGTAGCGGGAGAGGATAGCTTTCAAGGCCTTTCCGGCACCCATTACCTATTAAATGAAGATTACAGCGCTGTCTCTGCCGATGGTATAGATCTCCTTAATATCAATGATTTGCAATTAGGTAGTAGTTTGACCGGTCGGGCTGCGACGGATGAATTTTCGGTGTCCAATAGCGGGCAGGTTGCCGTGGCTGGATATACCTTTAGCGCGCTCGACAGCGTCGCCGGAAACGGCGGAAGCGATAGTGTAATTTTTTCTGACGCCAATACGGTGTCAGTCGACAGCACTGGCGCAGTGACTTATACAACTTCTAAAGACCTGCTGTTTTCAGGAATGCAAGCCTATACGGGATCCATTGATACCCTGGTGCTGGGTGCCGATGTGGCCAACGTCGATATTTCCACCGTGGGCCAACTCTCTTTAGCCGGTGTTACGTTTGATTCATCCTCTAGTGCGCCGCTGGCACTCAATGTAGGCTCGACGGCAACATTGCTGAATTACGGTGCCGCGCCAATCACCATTAGCGACGTGTCTGGACAAATAGAATCCGCAGGAGTGGTTGCTAATGGTGTAGGCCGAGCTGATGCGAATTTTGTGCAGGGTGAAGGTGTTGTTTCACTAACAGTTACAGGTAGCGGTACGCTAGAGGCTGCTGGGATTGATTTCACCAGTGTTGCTAGTTATGACGGTTCAAGCAGCAGTGACGATGTATTCGGCGGTGATATTGCGTTGGTGGGCAGTGCAGGGCAGCTGGCGTTTGAAGGGATTGAGTTTACCGCCATTGAGCAAGCGACAACTACTACCGGCCAGGTGTTTGGTTCGAATCAGTCGGATGTGGTTATCTTTAGTGCGGATGGATCAATCACCGCAAATGGTATTTCCTTAACGTCAACCGCGGCCAGTGGCTTCAGCACAGTCGAGCTAGGTGACGGACTGGATCGAGTCACAGTGTCGAATGGTTCTGCGTCACTGACCGGTAATGACAATGAATTTTATGTGGGATCAGTATTTGTCAGCGATGTTGACATCGCCACTTCGGCGGCGATAGAAAGCAGTGTCGATGTAGCATTCGACTACCTTTCAACGCAGAGTTTGCGCGCGCAGAATATTGTCTTTGATGGTCTGTCTTCGGTGACTACCAACAATGCTGAGGGTAGCCTTGCTGGCGCAGGTCATATTCAAGAAAACATTGATGGTTCACTGACAGCGGGGTCTATGAACTTCGTTGGTCTGGATTTCGTGCAAGCTAACAGCCTTCAACTGTCGAGTGCGGACAATGTTATTGATGTTGATGCCAGTGGGAATGTTACCGCCTCAGCCGTTCGCTTTTCTGGCTTGTCGGCGTTAAATACCGGTGGTGGCACCGATCGTATTCATGCCACCTCGACTAATTCCTGGAGCATAAGTGATGACGCACACGATGTTTCCCTCGGCAGTCTAGGCATATCGGGAGCAGAGGTGCTTTCGGGTGTGACGACATTAGAAAGTTCTAGTGCGGGTCAGCGGGTAACGGTTACAGGTGCTGGCGAAGTAAATATAGGGGCTATGTCGATTCGTGATCTTGTCGAAGTCAGTGCCACCGGCAGTGGTTCAATTGTGCAAGAACGTCAGGGCACCGTTTGGCAATTGAAAGACGCGCTATCACAAGTCGTGTCTGACAGCATCGCGTTTAGCGGGTTTTCTGAATTCCTAGCTGATGATTCCACGTTAGTTGCCGATGGCGCTGCTGCCGAAACCTTTGCGGTTAATTCTGATGGCTCGCAGCTGGCGGCGGGCAATGTAGTGTTTGGTGGGGTAACGCAGCTCAATGGTCAAGCAAACGATCAGCTGCGCGTTGCAGACAACACCGCCATTGCACTAACTGGGCAGTCGGCTGTAGTAACGATAAATGAACTGAAATCACAGGGCATCAAACAAATTACCGGCGAAGGCATTGCCATAATCGGGACTGCTGCCGTTGATAACGTAGCGCTAGAATCAGGCGCCAATAATATCTACGCAGACGGAATTCACTTCGAGGGCGTGACACAGTTTGACGCGGGCGGCGGTAGTGATCAGCTATCCGGTGATAACGCCAGTCGAAGCTATGTGTTGGACAGTGCCGCTCAGGTGAGCGTTGCGGGTATTACATTTAAAGGCATCGAAACCGTTAATGCGTTGGGTGCTGAGGATGTGGTGTCCTCGAGTGGCGCAGACTGGTATGCGCAGGCCCAAGGTGGTGCGCTGACAAGCAAAGCGAGCCAAGCGGTTGTTGGCGATGTATCTGTGTTGTTTACGGGTATCGAAACTATCGAAGGGGTAGGTTCGCTCTATGGTGCGGATGTGGGTTCACATTACCAATTGACGGACTTAAATTCCCTCGTCTATGGCGACATTACTTACAAAAATGTCAGCCAGCTGGTGGCCGGGGCCGCCAACGACACCTTGCGTGCGGGTGACACATCGACAAATTGGAGTTTGCAAGCGGCCGGCAATACCGCTGTTAGCGGCAGCCAAACCTTGGCGTTCAGTGGTTTTGAATCGTTACAGTTAGGTAGCGGTGCAGACACGGTTGTGTTTGGCGGGGGCAGTGTTAATCGTATCGATACAGGGGCTGGCTCAGACAATGTAAAACTGATCGGTGGCTCACTGGGGTCATTGCACCTAGGTGCTGGCAATGACCATTTGGTGGTGGTGAATAATGCCTTAGCACCGGCGAGTTTCTTTGGCGGAGCCGGGGAGGATTCACTGTTATCTGAAAGCGGTTTGGCTTGGTCGTTGATCGCCACCGATGCCAACAATGGCTTGGGTGACTACCGCTTTACGGGCTTCGAAACCTTGTTGGATTCGGGCGCTGCAGTGCAAGTCGCCACACAAACGTCGAATTACTTAAACGGTAAGACGCTGGCGTCGGGCGGCATGTCGCTTTCATTTGATTCGGCAAACAGTCTGGATCTCACGGCCGGCGCGCTCGGTGCAGAATCTGTGACCGGTAATCTTGCCATTGATTCGCTGGTGCTTGCTGCTGCTGGCGATGTCAACCTTGGAGTAACAGCGAATAATCTTAGCGTTACTAATCTGTCAGACGCCATTGATGTTCAGTTGGCTATTCAAGGCGATGCTACCGTTAAGAGCATTAACGCGGGTAACGGCGATATTCTGTTAACGAGCAGTCAGGCCGGTTCACTTTACTTTGAAGCCGGCCAAGAAAATTTGACTGCGTCGAATGTACAGCTAGGTACTGAAGCTCAGCCATTTATCGCCATTGGTGATGAATTAAATCCCGCTGTAATCCGCGCTAGCGATAGCGTTAAGTTCGTGTCGTTGAGCTATGTGGAACCACTCTATGTTGGATTTATTCCGACTGTGACAAGTTTTGCGGGTAATCGAATCGAATCAGTTTATGGCGCACAAGCGGCGCAGGGCGTTAAAAGTGCGGTGCAAACTGCGGTTGAAGATTTCGCTCAAGTTGACCCGGCAATTTTTGAAGCGGTGAGTCCTTACAGCACCAGTGCCAACGCTTTGGGCGGCGGAGAGTTCCGCCTGGTGGCAGGGGTCTTACTGCCAGCCGATGCAACGGCCGCAGGTAACGACGAAGAGCTGGAGGATAACGCAGAGCGGGAACAAGCGCCCACCCAGTTAATAGAGTTGCCTGAAGATGCCGTTAAGCCAGAGTTGAAGGAGGGTTTTGAATCCACCTATCAGATCAAAAAAGGTGACACATTTTGGGATATCGCGGAGAAGTTCCTGAAAAATCCCTATAAATGGCAGGACCTTTGGAAGCAAAATCCCAATGTGAAAAACCCCCATAAAATTTTCCCCGGCGATGTCATTAAGGTCATTCTCATCAGGGGCAATGCGTATTTAACCATTCAGGCTGCGCCTCAATCTGAAGATGCACTGTGTACCGCAGGGTGGCCTATGCGTGCAGTTGCGTGGGTGCCAATGGTTACAAATAATGAAAGGTCCTAACCTGCTGCCATAATTCAGTCTGGATGGGAGTAGCCAAAAGAGTGATTCTAAAGAGGCGTGTATGGGAGTTTGTGGGCTTTTCCAAACGTAGAAGATGGTAGATGGTGCTGATTCGTTTTCCCTACAGGCAATCCTAGAGTGCAATTACTAGGTGTTGTGGGTCTGTTCAGGGCGTCCGCGAGCGGTTAGCATGGGCGCCTTAGTTTATTGGACGGCGGCATCATGAAGCGCACTTTCAAATATTTTTTAGTAACACTTGGGCTTCTGGCCGCTGTATACGGTGTGCTGCGTTTCGCTGTGCCCGTATCGCAGGTGAGTCATCCGTATTTTGACAATACGGACTTCGAGGTAATTGCCCACGGCGCGGGGCAGGGCTTACAACCCAAAAATACCTTGGCGGCCGCCATGATGGCCGATCAGGTGGAAGCCGATATTATCGAGATAGATATTCACGCCAGTAGCGACGGTGTGTTGGTGATGAGCCATGATGAAACCGTGGATGACATGACCAATGGTACCGGTTTAATTCGAGAGAAAACCTTTGCTGAGCTGGCCGCGCTAGACGCCGCCACCGGTTTTCGAAAAAGCGACGGTGCGCCGCTGGTCGGTACCGGTATCGGCATTCCCGCGCTAGCCGATGTGTTCACGGCGCTACCCGAGGCCCGCTACATTATCGAAATTAAACAGCTATCTCCCAGCATTGCCAAACCTTTGTGTAGCTTGGTGCGCGAGCGGAAATTGACTGAGCGGGTGTTGATTGGTTCGTTTTTCACTAAGCCTCTGCAGGAGTTTCGAGCAGCCTGCCCCGAGGTGGCTACATCCATGTCACAACCCGAAGTGACTAAATTGGTGGTGTTGCAGAAATTGCGCTTGGCGCATTTGTACGATGTGCCGGGTGTCGCACTGCAGGTGCCCGTTGCCTCGGACGGCATCCACATTGTCAGTCAAAGTTTTGTGGACGACATGCAGGCGCGCGGGTTGAAGGTGCATGTATGGACAATTAACAACGTGGATGAAATGCGCGAGTTAATTGAAATGGGCGTCGATGGCATTATCACCGATTACCCAGATCGACTTAAGGCCGTGTTGCGCACGGCCAATGAATGATCCGCTAGCCGTTTTTTACGCGCGCAACAAATTCCGGGACCTTCATTGTGGCCGGTCCATACCAGCCCTCATCAAAATGTGCCGCATTTGCTGAGGGCTCTAGGTTAATTTCAACGGTTTTGGCACCGTAGGCTTTGGCCTGTTCGCAAAAGCCGGCGGCTGGGTAGACATTGCCTGACGTACCGATGGATACGAACACATCGCAGGCCGCCAGCGCTTGATAAATCTCATCCATGTACAAAGGCATTTCGCCAAACCATACGATGTGTGGTCGCAGCCGTCCGTGAGTGTGGCATTGACCGCACACGTCGGCTGCGTCTAGCGATTGCAGCCAGCGCACCACGGTGCCACAGCGAGTGCAGCGCGCTTGCGTGAGCTCGCCGTGCATGTGCAACAATTGGCGACTGCCGGCCTGCTCATGCAAATTGTCGACGTTTTGGGTTACCAAAAGAAAATTCTGAGCGAGGTGGTGTTCGAGTTCCACCAAGGCCACGTGTGCCGCATTAGGCTGCGTATCTAACAGGGCGCTACGGCGCAA
This sequence comes from Simiduia aestuariiviva, assembly GCF_014192475.1. Classification (GTDB taxonomy): domain Bacteria; phylum Pseudomonadota; class Gammaproteobacteria; order Pseudomonadales; family Cellvibrionaceae; genus Simiduia; species Simiduia aestuariiviva. Next base: position 884,254 of record NZ_JACHXZ010000002.1, on the reverse strand, counting down.
ATTATAAAATCGATACACCAATTCAGGGTTTGCAGCAAAGGCCTCGGGTGTGGCCACGTCCTCAATGCGGTGATTCTCCCAAAGACCATCGTTGTCGCGAAAAGTTTTTAACCCGGACTCGGCCGATATGCCAGCACCGGTCAAGACCACCATCTTAGGCGTTGCCACTGAGAACCTCCCGCGTGTCCTGCGCCCACGCCAACCAATTTTGTTCGCTACTAATGCCTAGCTTTAGGGTGAGGTAGGGCAGTTCGAAAAGTTGCTGCTGATCTTTGGTGAGGGCTTGGTATTCTTGTTCAATCCCTTGCAGCTTGCTCAAGCTCTTGCGGTGCAATGCGATGTGCTCATCTAATTCCTTAATCAGTTCAGTGCGGGGCAGGTGGCGACCGCCGTAGAGCTTGATCAGAAACGCATCCTTATACTTGTTGGGTTTAGCGGGCTGAGACAGCCACCGTGTGAGGGCGCCGCGGCCGGCATCAGTGATGGTGTAAACCTTTTTGTCGGGGCGGTCACTTTGAATTTCGGTGTCGCAATCTAGCCAACCTGCGCTGGCCATAGTTTTGAGCTCTTTATAGACCTGCTGGTGGCTGGCATTCCAGAAAAACCCCACAGAACCCTTAAATTGTTGACTAAGGTCGTACCCCGATGCTGGATTGTCGGCCAGTAAAACTAATAAGCTGTGTTTAAGTGACATAGAATCGGTGTCTCAAGCGCTTTTAGTAGTTAGTAGCTACTAGCGCTAATCATTATGGGAATAGCGTCTCATGTGGCTATGCAAATTCTTGCATATTGCTGGGCGCGGCGCTATCTTATGCAAAAAGTTGCATAGCAATGGCGCCCAACATCGGAGACTGGTATGAACGCTCACCCTCAGCCCGCAAAACGCACGGTCCGCACCGGCCGTCGATACCGAACCGGTCGCGCAGCTAATGATTACGACGTTGTGGTTGTTGGCTCGGGCATCGGCGGACTGTGTACTGCGGCGCTCTTGTCTAAATTGGGGCGCAAGGTGTGCGTGCTAGAGCAGCACTACACGGCGGGCGGTTACACCCATAGCTATGAAAATGCTGGATATGAGTGGGATGTGGGCGTGCATTACATCGGCGAAGTGCACAAGCGTAAATCCATTCTGCGACGAATTTTCGATGTAATCAGTGATCGCGGCATACGGTGGCAGGCAATGGATGAGTGCTATGACCGCATCATCCTCGATAATGAAGCCTTTGATTTTAGGGCCGGGCGGGAAAATTTTGTGGCCGATTTAAAGGCCCGTTTTCCCGAGGACACCGCGGCAATCGACGCGTATATGGCGCTGTTATTGCAACTGAGCCGCAAGGTGCCGTTTTTCTTTGCCGCGCAAGCACTGCCGCGCTGGTTTGCACGGCTGTATCGCCCGCTGCGCAAATTCATGCTGCCCGCGTGCGCATTTCAGACAACCCAAGAAGTGCTCAGTGGGCTTACCGACAATCAACAGTTAATCGGCGTGCTGACAGGGCAGTGGGGCGATTACGGCTTGCCGCCGGCGGAGTCAAGTTTCTTAATGCATGCGATGGTGGCCAAGCACTATTTAGCGGGCGCGGCTTATCCGGTGGGCGGCAGTTGGAAAATTGCCGATGCCATCGTGCCGGTGATTCGACGCGCGGGCGGCGAGGTATTCACCTATGCGGGCGTCGATAAAATCATTATTGAGGGCAAGCGCGCGGTGGGTGTTCGACTGCAAAATGGCGATGAAATTCGCGCCCCACAAATTGTGAGCAATGTCGGTTTTGTGCCCACCGTCAAGCAACTGCTTAATAAAAGTGTGCAGTCGGATTTTAAACTGGATACATTGGCTGTACCCCTGTCGTCGGCGCACCTGTGCGTCTACGCTGGATTTAAAGGAGACGCACAATCACTCAATCTAGACTCCACCAACTTGTGGGTTTACCCCGATGCCAATCACGATTTAAATGTGCACGCGCATCGGCAAGATATGAATGCCGACTTTCCATTGGTCTACATATCCTTCCCATCGACCAAGGATCCACAATGGTCACAGCTATTCCCCAATAAAAGCACGGTAGAAATCGTCACCATCGGCAGCTTAAAGCAATTTACCCCCTGGCTTGGCAGCCAGTGGAACAAGCGCGGTCAGGATTACGATGCGCTCAAAAAGGAAATCGCCGAACGGCTGCTGGAAGTGCTTTATAAGCACCGCCCGCAATTGCGCGAGGCGCTGGATTTCTATGAGCTTTCAACCCCCCTGTCCACGCAATGGTTTCAATGGAACGATGCCGGCGAAATCTACGGTTTAGATCACACGCCCAAACGTTTCGAACAACCCCAGCTGCACACAGAAACCCCGGTAAAGGGGCTCTACCTCACTGGCGCTGACGTCGTAACCGCTGGCGTGGGTGGTGCGCTCATGGGTGGCGTCATGGCCGCAGCGCGGATGATGGGGTGGCGTGGATATCAAGTGTTTGGATTGTTGAAGCGGTAGTTGTTTACTAGCAGTGCAAACGAGTTTGCACTGCTGCGGCAACATAGTGATTGCTTCGTGTGCTCAACCTCGATGGTCTCAACTACTAAGAACGATGCCCTGATCAGATAGCGTACCCAGCATAGATAGCAAAACCAGTAGGGCCAATACCGTATGGGCTTTAATGTTTTTCACAAACACCATCGCAAGTAGGCAAAGGCATAAAACACTATTTGCCAGGATGTTTTGAAGGTTTATCTCGGTAGCGGCTAAGTGGCTAAACACCAGTGGAATGATGACTAAATACGCTATTAAGGTGATGTAAAAGGGTTTCACATGATCCATGAAATAGCGCTTCATCACTAGGCCTTCGCGGGGGACATCATGGGGGAGTGCGAGTGCGCTGAAGAAAAACGTTGTGATTGGCAGTAAGCTCAACAGCAGTAGGTCCAATGCATTTTCTATTTGCACCGTGGCGGTGATATGAAACATGCCCCACCAACCATTTATGATCATTAAAAAACACACCAAGGCCCAGAGCAGTGGCAGGAAGTGCCAGTTCACTGCCGCTCTGTTAATTAAAAGTCGATGTAGACTGACCAATAGATCCGCAGCGCTCAGGCTATAGATTATGCTCACAAAGGGCAGGATGTACTCTGATTGTGTCATGGCGATACTGGCCTAATGTTATTGGTTTTATAGAGGATGTAACTTCGCAATTAGCGCAATCTTACCTGAACTTTTGGGTAAAAAACCTGCTTACATATACCGCATCAACATCGCGTAATCGGCTTTATCGCCCAGCTGCACTCCGTCTGGCAATTGAATTTTTACCTGATGACCGCTGCCCGGTGCGGCATCGATGGCGTGGCCTTTTTTGTTTTCAATGGCGCCTAAGTGAAAGCGTTGATTGCCGGCCGGCGTGATCAACTCTACCTGATCGCCCGTTTCAAAACGGTTTTTCACATCCAGCGTTAACCAGTTGCCGTTTACCTCTAAGGCCTCGCCCACAAACTGCTGGTGTACGTTAGCGGAATTGCCCTGGGTGTAGTTCTGGTATTCGCTCGGTATGTGGCGGCGGTAGAAGCCCTCGGTGTAGCCGCGGTTGGCCAGGTGATCCAGTTCCTGCATCAAGTTCATGTCGAAGGGCTTGCCCGCGAGGGCCTCGTCGATGGCGCGGCGGTAGACCTGAGCAGTGCGACCCACGTAGTAGTGGCTTTTGGTGCGGCCTTCAATTTTCAGGGAGTGAATGCCCATTTTGACCAAGCGCTCCACGTGCTGCACGGCGCGCAGGTCTTTGGAGTTCATGATGTAGGTGCCGTGCTCATCTTCGTAGGCGGGCATGTACTCACCGGGGCGGCTCTTTTCCTGCAGCAGCACCGGTTGTACTTCGTCGTTGGGGTCGAACAGCTGCGGCTTGTCGACGGCAATCAAATCGCCCAGTTCGTTTTCTTTCGCTTCGTGGGCGTTGTATTCCCAGCGACAGGAGTTGGTGCAGGCACCTTGGTTGGGATCGCGATGGGTCATGTAGCCCGACAGCAGGCAGCGGCCCGAATAGGCGATACACAGGGCACCGTGCACGAACACTTCCAATTCCATGTCGGGCACTTGCTGGCGGATGTCTTCGATTTCATCGAGCGATAACTCGCGCGACAGGATCACTCGCGAGATGCCCTGCTTGCCCCAGAATTTGACCGAGGCCCAGTTGACGGCGTTGGCCTGCACCGAGAGGTGAATCTCCTGCTCGGGCCACTTGTCTTTGACCAGCATGATCAGGCCCGGGTCCGACATGATGAGCGCATCGGGCTTCATCTCGATCACCGGCTCTAGATCGCGCAGGTAGGTTTTCACCTTGTCGTTGTGGGGCGCGATATTGCTGGCTAAGTAAAATTGCTTGCCCATGCCGTGGGCCTCTTCCACGGCAGCGGCCAAATTTTCCAGCTTGTTAAATTCGTTGTTGCGCACCCGTAGGCTGTAGCGGGGCTGCCCAGCGTAGACGGCGTCGGCGCCATAGGCGAAGGCGAAGCGCATGCTTTTGAGGGTGCCAGCGGGGGAGAGCAGTTCGGTCATGGGGTAACTCATACGTAAATACTAATTGCGCGCTATTCTATCTGAATCCCCTTGAGGGGGCAGCGCTTTGGCCGATATTCATAAGCAGGTGAATTGCCGATGGTACGAGCTTGGACTTAACAGCCGAAAATCAACGATTACAGGCCATTATTGACCGATTAGTGGGGCGGATTGATGAAAATCAACGCATTGCCCACCGGTTTCAGGCCTTTGAGTTCCAATTGCTGGAAGCTGCATCGCTGCCGGAGCTGTTTGAGGTGCTGATTCAACAGGCGCCAGTTCACTTTAACCTACAGGCCATCAGCCTGATTTTATTCGACAAGGATTACGTGTTGGAGCAGCTGTTTGAGGCATTGGATCTCAAGCACTGGGTGCCTAGAGTGCAACTTCGGCACCGCGAAGACTTTTTCGAGCAGCTGTATGGTCAGCGCCAGCAGCCGGTATTGGGCGAGCTGGACACCCTGTCTCAGGGGCGACTATTTCCCGGGGCGAAGCCAATCGGCAGCTGTGCATTGCTGCCGCTGCGTGCGCAGGGGCGGCTGCAAGGCAGTTTACATCTCGCCAGTGAGCAGGCAGACCGCTTTACCCCAGATAAGTCGGCGGATTTCTTACAGCATTTGGCGGCGGTTTTAGGCTTGTGTATTGAGCACTGTGTGGCACAGGAGCAGCTGCGCCGAGAGGGGCGACAGGACCCGCTCACCCACGTGGGCAATCGCGCGGCGTTTGAGCAGGATGTGCATTTAGAGCTGGCGCGGGCGGAGCGCAACCATTTACCGCTCAGTTGCTTCTTTGTGGACTTGGATCACTTTAAGAAAATTAACGACAACTACGGTCACTCGGTGGGCGATATGTGTTTGCGCGAAGTGGCCAAGGTGCTGCAAGCGGAATTGCGTAAAACGGATGTACTGGCGCGCTTTGGCGGCGAAGAGTTTGTGGCGCTACTGCCCGTGTGCGATGCCGATCAAGCCATGGAGACTGCGCTGCGGGTGAGCCAAGCCATTGCAAAGATGAAAGTGGAAACTTCTGCGGGCCAAGCGGTACCTCTCACCGCGTCGATTGGCGTGTGCAGTTGGGAGCCGCGCACCCATAAAATTCCCATGGAGGCCTTGGCCGATGCGTTGTTGCGCCAAGCTGACGCGGCTATGTATTTGGTGAAAAAGGCGGGCCGCAATGGCGTGCGCTGGCAACCCTTGGTGGTGCAATAACGCCGCGCTTTGGCGGTAATTATTCGGGCTGCCAATCCAGTAATTTAATCTCATAGAGCTTGCGCCAATTTTTACCGGTCACCCAAAAAGTTTCGGTTGCCGCGTTAAAGGCGATGCCGTTGAGCGTGGCGTGGTGGGGCAAGCCGTTGGTGTGCAGCTTCGCTTCCGCCTCAATGATTGGGGATAGGTCTACGTAAGCCACCACGTGGCCCGTATCCGGTGCTATGGCCACAATGTGTGGATCAAACCACACGTTAGCCCATAGGGTGCCGAGGGCGTATTCGAGTTCGTTGAGTCGATGCAGCGGCTGGCCGTTAAAACTAACCGCCTGCTGGCGAATGACTTGAAAATTTGCATCGCGCCACGTGAGCTGATCGCTGCCGTCACTCATGATCAAATGTTGACCGTCAAACGCGAGCCCCCAGCCTTCGCCTTTAAAGCGCGCGACTTGCTGTACGGCAAAGTTATTGGCATCTAAACGCTTGGCGATACCCTGCTGCCATGTGAGCAACCACAACCCCGACGCCGTCGCAGCCAGCCCCTCGGCAAAATCTTGGCGGGGTAAGTGGCGCACCTGCGGTTTTTGTGGGGCATCCGCTGCCAAGGCATAGCGCTGTAGGAATGATTTGCCATAGCCGCCACTGGACTCCACAAATTGATCGCCCTCAATTAAGAGCCCCTGGGTAAACGCGAGATTGGGGTGCGCGCGCTCGGACACTAAGGTGTAATTGAGTCGTTGTGGCGTTGCTTGCGCCAGACTTGTCATGACAAGCAAAGCGATAGCCAGTACATTAGGCACGCGAATTTCTCCGGGAGTGTAACTGTGAAACGCATTAAATCATTTATCTGGTTGACCCTGCTAGGTGGTGTGGCGGTGGTCTTACCGCTGTGTATTTTATTGTTAGTGGCGCACTGGTTTTACACCCTGCTCAGTGATTTTTTAGCGCCAGTGAGCGCCTGGTTGGGGCCGTATGTAGGTGTTTCTGCGACGGCGGCCGATGTGGCGGTTATCGCGGGCTTGTTGGTCTGTTTTTGCTTGATCGGTCTGCTTGTCAAGACCGGCGTGGGGGCCTGGATTCATCGCCTGTTTGAGGGTGTGTTGACGCGCGTCGCACCGGGATATAAAACCATTAGTGATGTGGTGGGGCAGTTTTTAGGGGGCGGATCAACCAGTTCACTGTTATCGGGTGAGGTTGCCTTGGCGCGTATTTATGGCCCGGAAGTGCCGGCGACAGTGACAGTCATCGTGACGGCCAAGCACGCCAATGGTGACTATTCGGTGTTTATGCCCACGGCGCCCATTCCAACGTCGGGCGTGGTCTACCACTTGCCGGCGAATTGTGTGCAACTGTTGCCACACGTGAGTGTTGAGTCGGCCATGCGCACGATCATCGCCTGCGGCGCAGGCTCGCAAGCGCTGTTTGACACACCTGTTGCGACCAAACAATGAATTGTGCTGCCTAGTAGTAAAAGTGCCGTCTAGCAGCAAGAGTGCCGCCTAGCAACACGACTGGCGCTCAGGACTCGTGATTTTCCTCTTCGCGTTTCAATACATATTTAATGGCTTCTTTCACGGACTTGCGGACTTTCTCCTGCATTTCTTCCTGCTCTTGTGGCGACAGGAAAAAACTCATATCCACATCGTGGCGAATGTAGCGCGGTGGTAGATGGTTGAGCGCCACACAGGCGACGTCCGCCATAAAATCGGCATCTTCCAGTGCGCGCTCACTGCGCTGCGCAATTTCGTCGAGGACTTGCAGTTCGTAGTAATTGTGAATGGAGTCGACACCCGCAGGTAGCTGATCCCTTCGGCGTCCGGCGTGTAGCAACATGGCGCTTTCCTCTGTGATTGATCTACAGAGTGTAGAAGAGCTTGGCGATCAGCGCTTTCGGCGGGCGATGTCGCGCATTAAAAAGCGCGCCGGATGCAGCGCAAGCGCTAAATCAGGGTGCAGGGGCCATGGGCTGTTATCGGCGATGGATGCCAGCCATTCAGCGCACAGCGGGGTGTAGGCCAAGCCGCGCGAGCCATGGGCCGTGTTGATCAGTAGGTTGGGCCAATAGGCGGGCGCGGCAGCGATGGCGGCGCGGGCGTTGCGACGCAGACCAGCGTAGATGTCGGTCATGGCTTCGGCGTTTGGCACTGGGCCGGCAATGGGCAGGTAGTCGGGCGCGGTACAGCGGAAGCCGACCCGCCCCGACAGGGCATCTTGGTCAATGTCTTCGAGCTCAGGTAGCAGGCTGCGCAGGGTTTGCAGGTTAGTTTGATGATCGATTGGGCACAGGTCTGTGCGGGTATCTTTAAGGTTGAACGTGGCGCCAACGCTGTGTTGGCCCTCGTACAGGGGCGCGGTATAGCCTTCGCGCGTGATTACACAACGCAGGGGTGCCAAGGGCGGCTGGCTCGGCAACCTTGTTACTTGGCCGCGAATGGCTTTGAGCGGCAGGTGATTACACTGTGGAAATTGCAGTGCGTGATGGGCGCAGGCCACAACCACCAGATCCGCCTCCAGTTCGCCACTTTCTGTGGCGGCAGACCAGCGGCCCGCGGGCTGCGGATTCAGCGTCTGCACAGGCGCATTGAACTGCGTTTGAATGTTGGGGTGCTGGAGCAGCCAGTGGCACAGTGCGGTCGGGTTGAGCCAGCCGGCGGAGGGTAGCCAGGTGCCGCCTTCGCTCAGGGCTAAGCCCGCTTGCGCGCTGGCTTCCGGGGCGCTCATCCAGCGCGCAAAGCCCGACGGAAGGGTTGCCAGTGCGGCCCTCTGTTCGGCTTCGGTATCTTTTTCGTGGGCCAACTGCAGTACACCACAAGGCGCGCCGTGTTCAGGTTGGGCGGTCCAAAACTCCCCATAGGTGTTCAAGGCAAATTGCAGTGCCGCTAAATTGAAACGACCTTGCGGGTGGCGTTGCGGCGATAATTTGGCGTAGACCACGCCCTGGGCATTACCCGAGGCCCCATTCGCTGGGCCCGAGCCTGCGTCGACCACAATCACTTGCCAGCCGCGCTTCGCCAGCGCATGGGCCGTGTGACTGCCCGCGATACCTGCGCCAATCACCAGCGCGCGGCGGCCTGCGGGCTGGCACCGGGTGTGCGCCCAGGGGCTTTTGGGTTTGGGGTGGTCCGCTGGGGCCGAGGCTGCGCAGGGCGCGGTGGCCGCCTCGGGGGTGCCGTGGGGCAGTAGGGCGGTAAGCATTTCGCGCTTTTGACCAAACCCCTTGGCTTTTTCGGTTTGAAAACCCGCGGCTTGCAAGCCCCTTCGCACACTGCCGGCGCTGGTAAAGGTGGCCAAGCTGGTGCCCGGCTGAGACAGTGCTACGAGTTGCTGAAACAGCGCGGGCGACCACATGTCGGGGTTTTTAGCGGGGGCAAAACCGTCCAAAAACCACGCATCTATGCGCATTTTCGGGAGTGTAAACTGCGGGTGCTGGCGATGTTCTTGGTGGCGCAGCGCGGCAACCGCTTCGCCAATCATGAGCGTGAGTTTTACCCGACCATTGGCAATGGCGATGGGATAGATTTCCTGCTCGGGTTGGAGCGGGTAGGCGGCGACCAACTGCTCAGCCAGCGGCGCCAGTTGCGGCCACAGAGCGAGCGCCTGGGTTAAATCCGATCGATTAAGTGGAAACTTTTCCACGCTGACAAAATGCAAAGTGGCAGTTGCGGGCGCTGTGTTGAGCCAGAGCTCAGCGGCAGCCAAAAAATTGAGGCCCGTGCCAAAACCTGTTTCGCCGATGGTGAAGTGCCCACGCTCGGGCAGCGACTGCCAGCGTTTGGCCAAATGATTGTGTTGCAGAAACACATAGCGGCTTTCTTCCAAGCCGTTGGCGCTGGAAAAATACACGTCATCAAATTGGCGTGAAAAGGGCTGGCCATCAGCCCAACTCAATTCAACGGATGTTGTGCGTGTTGTATCGGTTCCAGATTTGTGCACGATTTGGCGATTTTCCTGTGGCGTGGCTCTGCATTTGAATTTGCGCGGAGCCAAAGGCTGTAATTTTTTGTTTAATGGGGTAGATTCTGGCACTTGCCTCGGGTGTCACCCCGCAACCATAACACTAAGAATATCGGACGCATTTATGAGTTACCCATTGATTGTTTCGCCCCTGTACATCGCCCTGTGTGGCCTGCTGATTTTGGTGCTGGCCATTCAGGTGGTTCGCCATCGCTTAAAGCACCGCGTCGGTGTTGGCGCCGGTGGCCACCCAGAGCTGGAGCGTGTCATTCGCGTGCATGGCAATGCTACAGAATACGTGCCAATGTCGCTGTTGCTGTTGATGGCCCTTGAAGCCACAGGCGGCGCCGCATGGTTGATTCACGCGTTTGGATGCAGCTTGTTTATTGCGCGCCTTTTGCACCTGTTCGGCCTGGGTAGCAGCGCCGGTCCGTCTAAGCCTCGCCAGCTGGGCATATTGATCAACTGGTTGATGATGCTGGGGTGTGCCGTGTTAATTTTGTGGCGCATGTTACAACTTTAGTTTTAGCTGTAGCCCGCCAAATCTTGGCGGCTTTGGCTCAATAATTTTGAGCTACAGCTGCCAAGCGTCGATCAAGCCGTCACACCAAGCCGCAATGCGAGCCTCGCTGTCTTCGAATTGATTTTCGTCATCGAGCGCCAATCCCACAAAAAATTGCCCGTCGCTGGTTAGCGCCTGCGAGCCCTCAAAACTATAGCCTTCGACGGGCCAATAGCCCGTGGGCAGCGCACCGGCGGCGACGAGCTTGTCGTGCAAATAGCCCATGGCGTCCAAAAACCATTCGGGGTATCCGATCTGGTCGCCCTGACCATAGAGCGCGATGTGTTTGCCCTCAACGGATATTGTGTCTAGCTCCGGCCAAATATTTTCCCAATCTTCTTGCAGTTCACCGTAGTCCCAGGTGGGAATGCCGAGGATTAAGTAGTCGTAATCCTCGGCGAGGTTAATGGGGGTGTCTGCAATATTGAAGCAGGTGACGCGATCGGCGCCGAGACGCAGCTGAATTTTTTCAGCCGTCATTTCGGTGTAACAGGTGGAGCTGCCGTAAAACAGCCCTATGGGCGTTTGACTCATAGCGTGTCAATCCAGCCCTTGAGCCACGCCAGTGCCTGCTCTTGGGGGTCTTCGCCGGTCATGGCGTCCAAAATAAGTGGCTCGCCATCGCGCAGGGCACCGATATCGGCGAGTGCGGCATCCAGTCGATGGCCGGCCTCGGCAAAGGTGGGGTAGCAGCTGTCGCCCAGAATCACCATGCGGTAGTGCTGGCCGGCGATGGCGGGAAATTCCTGTGTGAGTTGCCCGTAAAAATCGAGAATATTATCGGGTAAATCGCCGGCGCCCGTATTGGAGGTACAAAAGATCCACAGCGCGTCTTTGTTGTCTGTGAGGTCTTTGGCTCGAGGGCTCATTTCAACCTGGGCGGTGTGCCCGGCGGATTCCAGTTGTTTGGCCAGCGCTAGCGCCACCCCTTCGGCAGTGCCCATTACGGTGCCCACGAATAATATTACTTTGGCCATGTCGATGCTCTGTTGATCAAAAGGCGGGCATTTTAGTGCCTATTGCGCCCCGGTAAAACCCAATTGACGCCAAGCCTCAAAGGCGACAATGGCCACGGCGTTAGATAGATTGAGGCTGCGCGAGTTGGGCACCATGGGAATACGCAGTAGATTGTCAGTGGGGAATTGGTTGCGAATGTCGGCGGGCAGCCCCCGAGATTCGGGACCGAACACCAGCCAATCGCCGGCTTCAAAGCGCTGCTCTGAGGGCGCGCGCTGGCCCTTGGTGGTGAGTGCAAACATGCGTGCTAACGGCGCTTCTGCCAGCAGCGCTTGCCAATTCGCGTGCTTGCGGACTTGGGCCCACTCGCCGTAATCCAACCCCGCTCTGCGCAACTTTTTATCGTCTAATTCAAAGCCGAGGGGCTCAACGAGGTGCAATTGCGCCCCCATGTTGGCGCAAAGACGGATGATATTGCCCGTATTTGGGGGGATTTCTGGCTCAAATAAAACAATATTTAGCATTTATCTCTCTTTTGGGCAGAATTTCTAGTGATGTGCGAAAGCAGGTTCGGCCAATTAAGTTTTCACCTGACCAACTTGCGGGAAGTTATTGATAAAACTACAGTTATAACGAATTGGTGAATATTTTACGGTAATCGGCACCATTTCTCACCGTCGTTACCCGTGGCTGACCGCCTAGGCTGTCAGTTTCAGTTGCCACCGTCGAGGGTGATGGATTCAAGCAGCGGCTTGGGCGTCTGCCATCGCGAGGCTTTCCCACCCGCCTGTTTCAAGTTTCCGCCAACACGCCGATAACCTTCCGAATATACCGCGTTAACTATTGGGGGCAACTTGCTTAAGTCTTTATGGTCACGATCGCAGCCAGCGGGCTTGGCCGGACTCCAGTTCCGCAGCGGCCAATTAAATCTAGCGCACTGTGTTCGCGCCGATGACCAGCCGCGCCTGCGAATTTGTGAATCGCTCGAGGTGGACGACACGTGGGACGCGCGCGCGCAGCTGTTGGGTGAGCGGGTAAAAAGCCTCAACCTCGCCGGTGTAGGCTGCAATCTGGTATTGGAGCCAGAACACTACCAACTGTTCATGATGGAAGCGCCCAAGGTGCCCGATGAGGAGCTGCGCGAGGCCATTAAGTGGAAGGTAAAAGATCTCATCAACTTCCCTTTGGAGGAGGCCGTGATTGATGTCATGCCACTGCCAGAGGATTGCGGCCGCGAGGGGCAAAAATTAGTGTATGCCGTGGTGGCAAAGCGCGAGTTTATCAAGCCCGCCATTGCCGCAGTACTGGATGCCAAGCTCACACTTAACAGCATCGACATCGATGAAATGTCGGCCCGCAATTTGGCGTTGGCGGCGGCACCCGGGCCCCGCGGTGTGGCGCTGGTTCACATCAATGAAGGGCAGGGCGCGATGACGCTCGTAAAAGAGGACTGTCTATATTTGTCCCGCAGTTTTGCACTGAAATATCAGGGGGGCTTGCTAGATGACTTGCCCGTCGAGGCGCTGATTCTTGAGTTGCAACGCTCTTTTGATTACTACGAGCGTCAACTGGGTCAGGTGCCACCGGCGCAAATATGTTTATTTGGTGAGCATGTCACCGCCGATAAGATCACAGAGGAATTGCGTAAAGCATTCTGGGGCGTGGAATTCAGTGTGCTCTCCATCGCTGAGTTGGTTGCGCCAGATGATCAATATGACGAGGCGATTCTGCAGCATTGTGCAGCCGTTATTGGTGCGAGCCTGCGTCAGGAGGATGCCGCATGAGCTGGCAGCAGATTAATCTCTACCTGCCGGAGTTGCAGCCCAGCAAAGAATTGCTGACGGCAAAAAGCGCGGTGGGGGTGCTGATATTTGCCGTGGTTTTATGCCTTGGGCTCAGCGCGCTCGATATCTTTGAAAATCAACATCAAAAACAAAAGCTACAGGCCCTGAGGGCAGATTTTGACGCAGGCCAGCAGCGCATGACCGAGGTGCTCGCCGCGCTGCCCCGCAGCCAAGCCGCGGTGTTGCAAAAAGAATTAGACGAGCAGCGAGCTGAGCTGGCACGCCGTGAGCGTATCTATCAGTTGATACAAAGCCAAAATCTCGGCAACAGCGATGGATTTTCTGGCCAGTTGCAGGCCCTTGCTCGACAGCATCAGTCGGTGTTGAGTCTTAGCGCATTCAGTCTGCTTCAGGGCGGCCAAAAAATTACCATGGCTGGCGAGGCCAAGATCGCCGAAGCCGTGCCCCAATATCTGCAGCGCCTGCAATACGAACCTGCCTTTGCGCAAGCAGTTTTCGGCAACATGATGATTGAGCGAACGAAAAGCGGTCGCGTGCAATTTAGTTTGACCCACGATGCACAAATAACTCAGGCGGGAGGACGCAATGGACGCCCTTAATCGCTACCGAGAAAAATTTGAAGCCCTGGGTCAGCGCGAGCGTGGACTGGTGTTGGCGGTTGCCTTGGTGCTGGTGTACGCGCTATGGAATTTAATCATTGGCGGTGCACAAACGGCGCAGCTCAAGCAAATTCAATTGGAAATTAGCCAGCTAGAACAAGACCTGCAAGCGCAAAATCAACAGATCAGCGATTTGCAAACGAAGCAGAACCAAGATCCGGATGCGGAGATACGTCGACAAATTGCACAGACGCGGTTGGATTTAAAGAAAGTGGACGACCGCCTGGCCGGCTTGAGCGTGGGCCTTATTGCAGCGGCTGACCTACCCAAAGTGCTGGAAAACGTGTTGCTGCAGACCGAATCTTTAAAGCTAATAAGTCTACAGACCCTGCCCATTCAGCAGCTGCAATTGACGGATGAAGCGGTGGAAGCCAACGCTGATTTGATCACTGGTGTGTTCAAGCACCGAGTGCGCGTCAAGCTGGAGGGCAGCTATTTCGATATCGAAAAATATATGTCGGCCTTAGAGCAGCTTCCATGGCGATTTTTTTGGGCGGATTTGCGCTATAAGGTGACTCGCTATCCCGCAGCAGAAGCGGAGCTGGAAGTGTATACACTCACCACTGAGCGAGGTCATTTTGGTGCATAAGTACTTGAAAACACGCGCTTTGATCCACGCTCTCTGTGGCGGATTTGGTCGCTATGTGTGTGCACTTTGTATCGGATTTTCCAGTCTCGAGGGGTGGGCACAGCCACCCTCTTTATCCGATCCAACCCGGCCATTGAATTACCGGGCCACCGCAACTGCCCAGCAGGGTTACCAACTAAGTTCTATATTTCTATCAGAGCAACGCGCGCGCGCCATCATAAATGGCCAGTTGGTGGGGGTTGGAGATAGAGTCGGTGCAGCAAAAGTGGCCCGCATTGAAGCGGGGCAGGTGGTGTTGCAGACGCCGGATGGCGTTAAGTCGCTCAGGTTACATACACAAATAAAGCGTGCCAAAAACACGCCATAGGATGTCATGTTGATTAACGGTACTTTGTCGAAATTACACCGCTTGGCCCTACAGTGCCGCAGTGGCTGGTACCTGCCGCTCGCTATGATTCTTGCGGGCTGCACGTCGGCAACGCAGGACGATAACTTCCCCTTGGCGAAGGAAATGGCAACGGTCGCTGCCGCGCAAATCCCTGCACGCGCACACGAAGTGCCCGCGAGCGTTAGTGACACATTGTTGGGACACAGTGCTGCCCCAGAGGCAGTGGTGCCTAGATTTGATGTGTCGGTGCGCGATGTACCCGCGCGCGACTTTTTTCTGGGCTTAATTGATGGCACGCAAACCAACGTGGTGGTGCACCCCGGCGTGGCGGGAACCTTGTCACTCAATTTGAAAAATGTGTCAGTGCGTGAAGTTTTGGAAGTGGCTCGTGACATTTACGGATACGAGTTTAAAGAGCGCAGCGGCATCTATACGATTTATCCACTCGAATACCGCACGGAAATGTTTCCCATTAACTATTTGGATATTCGCCGCGTCGGCATTTCTGACATTTCAGTGCCAGTGGGGCGTATGGATTCGGGATCTAGCAATAACAACCAAGGTAATTCAGGCGGCAATTCAGGTGGTCAATCCGCGAGCAGCAACCCGAATTTACTGGGTATGTTTGGCGGCGAAGGTGGTCAGTCCGGAGGCAGTTTATCGGCGGGATCGCAGGTGCAAACCTTATCGAAAACTGATTTCTGGGGCTCGTTGCATGAAACCTTAGTTGCAATTATCGGCGGTGAATCCGATCAGCGAAGAGTTATGGTTTCTCCGCAAGCTGGCATGGTGATTGTCAAAGCGCTACCCGGCGAATTGTTCGCGGTTCGGGAATTTCTAGAGCGCTCTGAGATGACTGTTAAGCGCCAAGTGATAATCGAGGCAAAAATTCTCGAAGTGCGGCTAAGTGATCAGTATGACGCGGGCATTAACTGGAGCGCAATCGGTGGTCAATTGCTGCTCGCGCGCAATGTTTCTGAGTTTGAGTCCGCAGTGAATATTACGCAAGCGTTAGAAAATGGCGAGCTGTTTTCGTCGCTGCTAAAAGTTAACGATATATCACAATTGCTGGATTTGCTGGAAGAGCAGGGCAATGTGCAGGTGCTAAGCAGTCCACGGATATCGACCGTAAACAACCAAAAAGCAGTAATTAGGGTCGGTTCAGATGAATTTTTTGTGACGGGACTGTCGAGTAATACAACGTCTAATGCATCTTCAACAACGAGCACGCCCAACATTGAACTGGCTAGTTTCTTCAGTGGTATCGCGCTCGATGTGACGCCGCAAATTGCAGCTACAGGTGAAATCGTTTTGCATATTCACCCCGTGGTCAGCCAGGTAAAAGATCAGGAGAAGAATCTCACCATCGGCGACGAAAAGTTCTCTCTGCCTTTGGCGGTTCGCGATATCAGAGAAAGTGACAGTATCGTGCGCGCAGAGAGTGGTCAGGTTGTCGTGCTCGGCGGGTTAATGCAAGAGAGTGTGGAGGAGGTGGACGGCAAGACCCCCATGCTTGGCGATGTACCTGGGGTTAGAACATTTTTTAAAAAACGTGATTTCCGAAAAGTAAAAACGGAACTGGTTATCTTATTGAGACCAACAGTCGTAGATGCCAACACCTATCAGAATGATATCGATGCCAGCAATCGCCGCATTCAAGACTTGGGCGCCACTTATCGCGAGATCTTCGACAAGGAGTAGCCTGTGTATAACGATTATTTCGGCCTACAGGAAAAGCCCTTTTCGCTGACACCCGACACGCAGTTCTTCTTCAATAAACTGAGCCATCGCAATGCGCTCAATACCATGCAGGGTGCCATTCAAAATAACGAAGGCTTTATAAAGATCGTGGGCGAGGTCGGCACGGGGAAAACCCTGCTGTGTCGAAAATTGCTGTCGCTGCTGGACGATCGCTACCAGGTGGTGTACATCCCCAACTCCTATCTCACGCCCAATGAGTTGAAAGGCTTCGTGGCTATGGAAATTGGCGCTGACTTTCACGAATCGATGCCCGCCTATCAGTTGATGGGGTCCATCTATCGACGTCTATTGCTCTTGGTTAAACAAGGTAAGCAGGTAGTGTTGATCATCGATGAAGCGCAAGCGATGCCCCGCGATACGCTTGAAGCGTTGCGCCTATTGACCAATCTAGAAACAGATAAGCGCAAATTATTACAAGTGGTGTTAATTGGGCAGCCCGAGTTAGATGACACCCTTGCTCGCTCTGATCTGCGTCAGTTGACGCAACGCATTGTGTTTACCGCGGAACTCACGCCGTTCTCACGGCGTGGCGTCTTGGAATATGTCAATTACCGATTGTGTTCGGCCGGTCGATCGACCCCGCTATTTTCGCCGGTAGCCATGTATATGCTGTACTTGGGATCTGGCGGTATTCCTCGTCTGGTTAATTTATTAGCCCACAAAGCGTTGTTGGTGGCCTTTGGTCAAGGCGACAGTACCGTGGGGCGCCAACACCTTGCGCTAGCGCTTTTAGATACCCCAGAGGCGACTCGATTAGGGCGCGCGAGTGCGCTGGGTGCCCATTGGCTTTGGCCCGTATTAGGCAGTGTGGGCGGCGTGGCAGCATCCAGCTTTATAGCGGGGGGTGCACTATGAGTTCACAGCCCTCTACATTTCGCTTGGAAGATTCGACCCCCATGGCTGAGGATGCCCAGCAGCAGCTGGTAACCATAGCGCCGACCTCGCGAGGTCGCTGGTGGTTGATGGTGAGCGGTGTGGCATGTTTTGTATTCACCTTTGCCGTGCATCAGTCACTGTATTTAACCAGCGCCGCAGATGACACACCCTTGGCAACCGCAGCCCCTGTAAGCCTGCCGCTAGCTGCGCCGCAATCGGCACCGTCACCGACAATTGATGTTGCCATTCAGCCGAAAGAGTCAGCCGCTATTGCAGTGGCATCGGTGCCTGACGATCCAGATCAACAGGCGTTAGAGGCCGCATTATTGGCGCCCGCACCTGCGGCTGGCGCCGAGCAATCTGCAAGTCACAGTGCAAATGTGCAACAGCCATCGGTACTCGACGCGCAAGCGCAAGAAGTTAAGCGATTACAGTTGGCGCTGCTGCATCAAAAAGCTGAAGCTGCATTGAGTCGGGATCGTCTGACAACCCCTGCCAACGACAACGCCGTGCATTACTTCCGTTCTATGCTGGCCCTGGATGGCAATCATCCGACGGCGAAAGCCGGATTGATGCGGGTCGCTGATCGTTACTACGAATTTTATCAACGGTTAATGGCGCGCGGTGAAACGCGAGCGGCACAAAAAATGTTGTCTCAGGCGCAATCAATTGCGCCTGACCGATTGCATTGGGCGGAGCTGCCCAACAAAACCTTGCCCAGTCAGCCCGATGCACCGGTAGCGAACGCGCCTGCAGTTGACGCCCAAGATGCCACCAGTAGGACGACTGCTGTGGCACAGGTGTCGCAATCCACACAGGCAAGACGTGCACAGCTCATTCAGCAAGCTCGCTCAGCCATTGCTGGCGGTGAGCCCAGCGAGGCGATTGGCCTGCTGGCGGCCGAGTTGCCAAATGCCCCTACCAATGGCGATTTAACCGAAGTGTTGCACCAAGCGTATATCGGTGCGGGGCGTACATCGGAGGCTGTCAGTTTGCGCGTGACGCTGCAGGGCGTTGCCCCTAACTACCGATTGGCGCGCATGCAAAGCGCCGAGCTGCTGCAGGCCGGACAATTGGAGCAGGCGGTGGAAGTACTTGAGCGCAACCTGCCGAGTTACAACCAAGACAGTAACTACTATGGCTTTTTGGCGGGGCTCTATTACAAGGCACGTCGCTATAAAGACGCAGAGCAGGCCTACGAAAAACTGTTGGCGATAAATCCCACCTTAGGTAGCTATTGGTTGGGGTACGCCGTTGCCTTGGATGCACAGGGCGATGTTCGGGCAAGGCGAGCGTTTGAACGAGCGACACAAACACTTTCGGACAAAGACGCAGCGCGTGAGTATGCGGTTCAACGCATGCGCGCGCTCGGTCAAAGTTGAGGAATATTCACCGTGGCTGAAGCCCGTCAACGCATTCGTATCGGTGATTTGCTTGTCACCAAGGGCATGATTACCGAGGCTCAACTTGAGCAAGCACTTGCCGAGCAAAAATTATCGGGCCGTAAACTTGGGCGCACGCTAGTTGAGCTGGGATACGTGGATGAAAATGCCATGTTGACCTTACTTTCTACGCAGCTAAAGATTCCCTTTGTGGAGCTTAAACAATTTCGGTTTGATCGAGCACTGATTCAAACATTACCGGAAACCCAAGCACGCCGATTTCGAGTGATGCCGCTTAAAGAAGACGCAAACGGTATCTTGCTCGGCATGGCCGACCCCACCGATATTTTTTCCTTGGATGAGTTGCAACGCATCTTCAAAAAACCGTTGCATCCTGCGGTAGTGCGCGAAGCTGAATTGCTTGATGTTCTGGATATCGCCTATAGCCATCAAGATCAAATTGCCACGCTGGCCGAAGAGCTGGATACCGAGCTTGAGGAAACGGCCATTGATTTAGCGGATGTGGTGACTGACGCCGGCCAAGAAGAAGCGCCCGTTGTCAAATTGTTATTACACATCTTTGAAGATGCGATTAACGCCAAGGCATCCGATATTCACATCGAGCCGGACGAGACAGTGTTGCGCATTCGTTTGCGGATCGACGGCGTGCTAACTGAGCAGGTCATGAATGAGCGGCGCATTGCCGGTGCCTTAGTGGTGCGCTTGAAATTGATGTCCGGCCTCAATATATCTGAAAAACGCCTGCCCCAAGACGGCCGCTTTAACTTAAAAGTGAAGCGTCGCAGTATCGATGTCCGTATGTCTACCATGCCAGTGCAATTTGGCGAATCAGTGGTAATGCGGTTAATCGATCACTCGGACGGTGTTCGCTCGCTGGAAGACGTGGGTATGCCACCGGATCTGCTCAAAACCTTTAGGAATCTAATCCTGCGCCCGAACGGGCTGATACTTGTAACGGGGCCAACCGGTAGCGGTAAAACAACCACCCTCTATGGTGCGCTGGGTGAACTCAATACGCCCGATAAAAAAATCATTACTGTTGAAGATCCCGTTGAATTTCAATTGCCTCGCATCAGTCAGGTTCAACTGCATGAAAAAATAGGTTTGACCTTTGAGCGGGTACTGCGGGCCACCTTGCGACAAGACCCGGATATTTTGCTGGTGGGCGAAATCCGCGATAGTAGCTCCGCCGAGATTGCATTGCGGGCGGCAATGACCGGTCACTTGGTGCTGTCGACGCTGCACACCAACGACGCTGTGTCATCTGCACTGCGGTTGATTGATATGGGTGTAGATCCCTATTTGGTGGCGGCTTCAGTGAAGGCCATTGTCGCGCAGCGCTTGGTGCGCCGGGTGTGTGAAAGCTGCGTCGCACCCTATGAACCCAATGCCAACGAACGGCAATTGGTGGCGATGGGACAGCGCCGTTTCAAGGTGGAATCTATATCCCTTAAAAAGGGATTGGGTTGCCCGCATTGCTTTAACACGGGCTATCGAGGGCGGATTGGTGTTTTCGAATTGCTTGAAGTTAATAACGCCATGGCCGACGCACTGCGCGACAACAATGTGCGCGCCTTTAACGAAGTGGTGCACAGTGATCCCAAGTTCAAAAATCTCATGTTCAGCGCCCTTGAGTATGCGTTGCAGGGGGTAACAACGCTCGAAGAAGTGATGCGTGTCTCGGCCCAGGTTGAAGATGAACCGCCAGAGAGCGAGCTGATTCCGGAAGGCGATAGTACGGCAGAGTCAGACGGGTTGGAGCTGCTCTAATGCCCGCCTATAAATACACCGGCCGCGATCCGAGCGGCAGTAAAATTACCGGCATTTTGGAGGGCAGCTCCACCGACGCCATTGCCGCTGCGCTGGTGAATCGTGGTATCACGCCGTTGCAGGTGGAAGAGGCTGCACAACTTGAAAGCTGGGTTGAACGCATCAATGAAAGCCTGGCCAGCAAGGAAGTGGATACGGCTGACCTGGTCATGTTTTGCCGGCAGATGTTTACCATCACGAAATCCGGCATTCCCTTAATGAAGGGCTTGCAAGGCTTAGCTAAGACCATGAGCCATCGGCATTTTAAGCGGGCGCTGGAAGATATTGTGGAGCGCCTAGAGTCGGGCATGGATATGTCTACGGCAATGCGCTATCACCAAGATATTTTTAGTTCGCTGTTTCTTTCGATGGTCAAGGTGGGAGAGAGCAGCGGTCAGCTTGAACAAGTCTTTGATCAGATGAGTTTTTACCTCGAGCGGGACATGGAAACACAAAAGTCGGTGAAGGCCGCCTTGAGATACCCCATGTTCGTGATGATTGCGCTCGCCGTGGCAATGGTGGCTATTAATATTTGGGTGATCCCCGCCTTTGCGGATATGTTTGCAAAATTTGATGCTGAGCTGCCTATAGCTACCCAAATACTGCTTGGTGTGTCTGGCTTCTTTGTGGCCTTTTGGCCGCATATGCTGGGTGCGACCGTCATTGCCATAGTGGGTGTTAAGCAGTATTTGAAAACGGAAGTGGGGGCGCTCAACTGGGGGCGATATAAGCTCCAGCTGCCCATTGTGGGCGATATTTTGGAACGTGCCACGGTCGCGCGTTACTGTCGGTCTTTTGCGTTAATGTTGAAATCCGGTGTGCCAATCGTTCAAGCGCTGGACCTTTGCGCAAAGGCGATCGATAACCCTTACCTTGCTGCAAAAATCCATAAAATACGTTCAGGTATCGAGCGTGGCGACTCAATGGTAAGAACCCATCAAGCCAGTCAAATGTTCAGTCCACTGGTGATGCAAATGATCGCGGTGGGTGAAGAGAGTGGTCAGGTAGATAGTCTGTTGGAGGAAATGGCGTCCTTCTATGAGCGTGAAGTGGATTACGACCTCAAAAAAGTGGGCGATAGAATTGAGCCCATACTCATTGTCGTTATGGCGGTGTTTGTCGCGATTTTAGCACTTGGGATATTTTTGCCCATGTGGAGTATGTACGATGTTCAAAAAAGATGAACGCGCGTCCGCCCGGTAGGTACGGCTTGTTTGAAATGGTGATCGTGCTGCTAGTCATTGCGATTGTTGCAGGTGCGGGGTTTCGCCATTTCTCCAGAATTATTGATGCGGCATGGGCTGCCAGTATGCAGACCCAAGCGCAAGTCTTTGCATCGGCAGTCGGTCTTATTCATTGGGCTTGGGTTATAAAAGGTGGCAATTACCTGCCAGCGAGTAATAACGAATCGGCGGCGATTATGCTCGAAGATACGTCTATCTATGTGAATAAATTTGGTTGGCCAACGCACACCAATAGAGTGCTAAGCCGTGGCCTACTCACTGCTCAAGGGTGTATGGAGGTCTGGAATGCCATTATGCGAACGCCGGGTGATATTCAAATCGCAGAGAGGGAGTTAAAACCCTCAAAAAAGCTCCAAGTGTATTTAAGTACATCCACGAGCTGCCGATATATACGATATGGGCAAGCTCGCGTTATGCGCTATTTCGATTACGATGTGATAAGCGGGCAGGTTTCGGTTGTGAGCGGCGAGTAATCCTCCAGTTTCTCTAATGTAAACTGTGGAAATTATAATTTTTTATCCTATGCTTGAGAAAAGGATTGCAGTTTTTAGATGGCTAGTTTGCTCGCGATTAAAGAATAGGGTTACAGAGATGGTTTTGATTATTAAGTAATAAAAACCACGAGCTTATGACTTTTTGTATTACCAATTAGATGTTGAATGTAACGGAGATTTTCCATGAATAAAATGCAATCTGGTTTTACCCTGATTGAGCTTATCGCGGTGATAGTCATTTTGGGGATTCTGGCAGCGACTGCGGTGCCAAAGTTTATTAACTTGCAGGATGAAGCTGCGACTGCGGGTACGCAAGGGGTCGCGGGGGGAATCTCCAGTTCGTCTTCCCTTAATCTCGCGTCCTATCAGGCAACAACGGCCCTGGGTACCACGGCTAAACACTTTACGACGTCTGGCGCAACGTGTGCGGCGGCGATTACTGGATTATTAGAAGACGGGTTGCCGGCCGGCTATACGGTGACCGGCGGACCTGTGGGCACTGTAACCGGTGTCGCAACGGACTGCACTATCACTCGGGGTGGCCAGTCTGCGATAGCAAAAGTGCACAGTGTCCCATAACGGGGTGCACTAATTTGCTTCGACTACATGCTGTTAATGCCGCCTCTGGGCGGCATTTTACTTTGGGTTTTACACTCATTGAACTTATCGCGGTGTTGCTGTTGATCGGGATTGTCAGCGCAACGGTCACTTCACGGTTTTTCAGTGCCACCGATGCGGCGCTCTTGGGTAGTCGCGATGATGTGGTGTCTGCGTTGCGATTGGCTCAACAAACTGCCATGGATCAAGCAGGCAGTGTTACTTTTGTTGCAACGTCTACCAGTATTTCTGTAAATATCAACGGCGCGCCGGCCTCAAGCAGCGCCTTCAATTTCCCGCTGTCGCTAAGGCAGGGGGTGAGCTTGTCGCCCGCGGTGACGCTAAACTTTAATCGATTGGGCGAGACGAGTGCCACCACACTGGCGTTAACAGCAGGCAGTGAAACGATCAACGTAACGGTGTCGGCGGCGGGCTATGCGAGGTAGTGCAACGATGACAATGCGTGAATGTCAGCGAGGGGTTTCACTCATCGAACTCATTGTGTTCATTGTGGTTGTCAGCATTGCATTGGTCGCCTTTATTAAAGTGTTCAATCAATCGGTGATCAATAGCGTTGATCCGATTGTTCAAATTACCGGTCTCGAACTGGCACAGTCCAAGCTCGATGAAGTACTGGCCCGTAAATTTGATGAAAATACCCCGACGGGCGGTGTGCCGGCATGCGGATCTGCAGAGCCGGGGGCGAGTGCATGTGCAGGTATTTCAGCCGATGCCGGCTATGACGACGTGGGTGACTTCAATGGCCAAGTGGATACCGCTGTGGCCGGTTATAGTGTGGCAACTACGGTGGTAAATGCGGGCGCAGATTTGGGGCTCGCGGCCGATCAGGCGCGGCGCATAACCGTCGTGGTGAGTTTGCCTAATGGCGAAACCGTGCAGCTGGCAACTTATAAGGTGAATTTTTAATGAGCCGCGGATTTACCTTGGTGGAGTTGATTGTCGTGATGGTTGTGTTTGCCATTATCGCGGCTATGGGCAGCGGCTTTGTGGTAAGTTCTTTCGAATCCTATAATCAAACGGTAGAGCGCAGCACACTGGTGGCGAGGAGCCGCGCTATCGTGGAACGCATTTCTAGGCAGCTGCACATAGCTTTGCCATATTCCGTGCGCGTGAGCGCTTCGGGGCAGTGTCTTGAATTCATGCAGATTACCGGGGGCGCGAATTATTTTGACCCATTGCCCGATACAAACAACGGTGCCCCGGCCACCAGTGCAATCGCTACCTCCCCCTTTAGCCTATCCTTGGGTGGCGCTGTGCATGTGGCGGTAGGGGCCATGTCGGCTGCGGAAGTTTATACAACCAGTACTACGGCCTCGCGCACGACAGTGGCTAGCACCTCCGGCAGTCCTATCAATCAGATCAATCTGTCGGCGCCCCATCGATTTGTTCGAAATTCTGTGAATGAAAGGGTGTATGTGCTGGAGAGCCCAGAGAGATTTTGTGCCGTGGGTGGACAAATGGTGCATTACAGCAATTATGGGTTGATAACTGGTGTGGTATCCGATGGCGATCCGGGTGGAGATAGCGCATTGATGGGCGACGATATTGTAGCCGGGTCCCCCACGTTTAATTTATCGCCGGCAACCGAAACCCGAAATACGTTGATTGGAATCGATTTTTCTGTGACGCGAAATGGTGAATCAATGAATATTTCTCATCAGGTGCAATTGCGCAATGTACCCTAAACGCGTTTACCTGCAGTCGAAAATGACATCGATTAGCGGCCAACGAGGGTTTTTGATGCCGCTGGCGATCTTTATTATTGTGGTCATGGGCGGGCTTGCATTGGCGATTTCCAGAAACGTCGCGCAAACAACCAATAGTGCGGTGCAGTCGATTGTGTCTATTCAAGCTTTTTATGCAGCGGACACTGGCGCGCAGTGGGGTATGAATCGAATGTTTTATGATACTTCTGCCACCTTGACACGTGCACAAGTGGATGCAGGTTGTAATGCAGTGCACGGCCAGTCTCTTTCGTTTTCTACATCGGGGCTCAATAACTGTCAAACGCAATTAAGTTGCAGCGTGAGTACAGATCCGTCAAATACCACAAGCTATTATGTTATCTCAAGTGCAGCACAGTGTGGCGATGCCGCAATTAGCTCTCAGCGCTCCGTTGAAGTCTCGGCGTTTATGCGATGAAAACGATAAATTTATTTTTATTTCTGACTTTTTTATTGTTTTCGTATCGAGTTACGGCACAAACACCAATTGCAGAATATCAATTTGAATCGGATCCTTGGTCCGGCATCGCTGGTGAGGTATTGGATTCTGGCCCGTACGGATTAAATGGCAGGGCCATATCGGAAAATGGCAATCCTTTCCCTGATAAGTTTGATGTAAATGCTGCCATTGTGGGCGATCCCGGCACTTGTCGATATCCGGTTTTTCAAGGGGGCTATAACAATGGCTATCTGCGCATTGAGCACAATAATGTTTTTAATTCATCTAGTTTAACCTGGAGCGCATGGATTAAACCCAGTGCATTACCAACCGGAGGTAACCTCCATACAATCTTATCCAAAGGGTTAGGCTATTCCACCGATGGTATGGCGATATATTTGGATAGTAGTGCCCGTATCAGATGGTATTGGCGCAGTGGTGGCAATAGTTATCTTACAAATACAGGAACAAATTCAGTACAGCTGAATGTTTGGCAGCACATAGCGGTAACATTTACACGGGGTCGACAAGACATTTATATTGATGGCGTATGGGTCGCAGTCACATATCAAAATCGAAATATAAATAGTTCTAGCTATCCAATATTTATTGGTGCTCATACCACTAGCCCGGCCTACGACTATTGGGGTGCGCTAGACGAAGTTAATATATTTAATAGCGCGCTAAATCAAGCACAGATTAATGTCGTTCGCATGAGGACCCATCCCTGTCCATTTTCTGCTACGTTAGGTAGTTTTCAGATAGATGTTGGCGGCGGTGTTGCTAGTGTTTGTGCGGCTAAGGAAATTTCGATTACGGCATTTGATACTAATGGCGCAGTGTTAGCTGACTATAGCGGTACAGTTTCAATATCTACCAGCACTGCGCACGGTGACTGGTCGGCTACCGAAGGCGGCACACCGAGCGGTGATCCTCCCACTAACGCGTTGGCGCCCGGTGCCAATGACAGTGGCGCTGCCGGGTATACCTTTGCAGGTGTCAACGATGGTGGCGCCATCGCTGTATTTTTGAATAAC
Organism: Simiduia aestuariiviva; assembly: GCF_014192475.1. Lineage (GTDB taxonomy): Bacteria > Pseudomonadota > Gammaproteobacteria > Pseudomonadales > Cellvibrionaceae > Simiduia > Simiduia aestuariiviva. The sequence continues at coordinate 858,203 of NZ_JACHXZ010000002.1, read as the reverse complement.
CAGCATGCTGAACAGTTAACCATAACTGTTTCGGATGCTACCGCGGGCGTTAGTACCACGAGTAGCCTGCTCGGGTTTTCGGAAAATGCCTTTGATATCCAAAATACTGATGCGTTGGCGGCAGATATTGTGGGTGGTCGGGATCACAATTTTCGAATCGACATGTGGCGGCGAGACCCATCTTCGGGCGATTGCAGTGTGGCAACTAATTACAATGTGGGCGCCATCAAAATGTGGGTAACCCGCGTGATACCGGATGACCCCAGCGGCGCTGCCCCCAGTGTGCGCACAGGCAGCGGCGTATTTGGTTTACCAAACAGCTCACCCGCGAGTGCTAATGTCACCTTCCCATTTGTTGCCGGCACGGCGAATTTTGAGTTGCTGACCACTGACGTTGGCAAGTATCGGATTGACGTAAGCGACGATGCCAGTGGATTTTCCGACCAGGCTATCCTGGGTGCCACCTCTACGTTAATTGTCCGGCCGTTTGCGCTGGATATTCAGGCAGCGGGCAATCCCGCAGGGGTGACGGCAACTGGGCCTGCATTTATTCCCGCAGGGCAAAACTTCAATGTCACAGCGCGCGCTGTGCTCTGGTCTGCCTCTGACGATGGCAATGATGACGGCATTGCGGATGGTCACGCCGATGGTAACCCAAGCACTGGCGCAATTTTATCGGACAACACTGTCGCGGCAAGTTTTGGTCAAGAAAGTCCCACAGAGGGGGTGCAGCTTTCAGCAACTTTAATTGCACCGCTGGGCGGTGCCGATCCGGGTTTGGGTAATGGGGACTCCCCCAGCGATGGCCGTCAAATTGCGAGCTTTTCCAGCGGAGTCGGCACCAGTGGAAACGTTTTTTTTGCTGAAGTGGGTGCTATAGAAATTAATAGTCTGGTTTTGGATGGTGATTACTTAGCCATGGGGTCGGCGCGCACGCAGAAAATAATCGGTTCGAGCTATGTTGGACGTTTTTATCCAGCCAGCTTTGCATTAACTGCCGGCAGTGTGACGGAAGCGTGCGACACGTTTAGCTATATGGAACAGCCATTTGTTGCCGATTATCAATTGACGGCACTGAATGGTCGGCCAGCGCCCACAACCACAACCAACTATGCCGGTGCTTTTGCCAAGTTGGGCGGTGGCTCCGGTACATTTAATTACGGCGCCCGCGGCAATGCCCAAGACCTGTCTGCTCGCTTAGCGGGCTTGGTTACCACGGTCAGTTGGAGTGCGGGGGTGGGCAGTGTGGTGTTAGATCCCGTCACGTTTACGCGGCAACTCAGTACCGCACCGGACGGACCGATTACCGATTTGGCATTGGGCGTGATTCCACAGGACACCGATGGCGTAACCTTGGCAACCGCATCGCTAGACCTAGATGTTGATGGCGATAGCGTAGACGACCACGGGTTGCTGGGCGGATCGATACAGCGTTATGGCCGCTTGCGGGCCAAAGATGCCTTTGGGCCTGAGTCGGCCAGTATTCCCATGTTTTGGCAAACCGAGTATTACAACGGTGCGCAATTTGTCCGGGCGACGGATGACAATTGCTCGCAGCTGGCGTTTAGTCAGATTAATTTTGTGGGTGCCACCACCAGCGTAAACGCCGGCGCGCAAACCGTGACGGTGTCGCAGGGCGGCGTAGATTCGGTGTTTGATTTTTCCGACCCGCTGGGCAGTCAAACGTGCATGACCGCGTCTGAAGTGGGTTTCTGTCAGGGCTTTGCGGGGGTTGCCTATGGCGCCACGGGCGTTACTGGCAGTTACCCCGTGGAGGTGAACCTCGCTAACTACCCGCATTTACGCTTTGATTGGGATGGTGATGGCAACTACGGCGATACGCAGTTGCCGCGCTTTACCATCAATTTCGAAAACTATCGGGGACACGACCGGATTATTTTTTGGCGCGAGCGGTTATAGCGAATAAGAGTCCTCAGGAGGTGGCGGGGTTGCTTGAACCCCGCGTGCTCTCAGTGTGTAACGGTGGGCTCTGGGATTTCTAATTCGATATCTACCGCCAGTTCATCGGCGATCTGGTCAAGTTTATCCGCCAGTTCATCGAGATCGCTGTCTGCCGGAATCTGCAATATCCCGTTGGCCTCAAAGAGCGGTTCGCCCGACCACGGCATGCTGGAGTAATCGGTTGCCAGCTCTTCAACGTTGATGTTGCGCGCCGCCAATGCTTGCGCCACCTCACGGACAATGCCAGGGCGATCATTGCCCACCAGGTTAAATCGAATTTCCCGCAGCGTTTGCATGTCTTCCGTGTTTTCCGCTAGGTCTACTAGCGTGCGGATACCCTTATCGCTGAGCCCAGCGAGGTCTGTTTTAAGTGCATCCAGCTTCTCGTCTTCGACGGTGATCAGAATCAACCCACTGAATTTGCCACATAAATTTACCATGCGGCTCTCTTCCCAGTTGCCATCGTGCTGGCAAATCACCGCCGCCAGCGTTTCGACAACGCCCGGGCGATCTTTGGCGATGACGGTGACGATTAAGTGTTGTTTCATTGTCTAAGTCCTCAAACAGATAGTTTGAGTGTACCTCAAGCTGAACCACAATTCAGGGCTTTGACTTGCGCGCGGCGAACGGTTTTACTGTATGCCGGTTTAAGACTCCAACTTACTGAGAGGGGCGATAGATGACTAAGAATGTATTCAAAACCTGTTCTGCACTACTGCTGTGGGCCTGTGCTGGCCTCGTTGTAGCGGGCGATTGGAACCCTGTATTGCAGGGAGACCATCGGTCCGAGGCTGCAGTGAAGCGCGATCAAGCCCGCCATCCCGCGGAAACTTTGGCATTTTTCGGTGTGCAGCCATCGCATACCGTGGTCGAAATAACGCCCGGCGGTGGTTGGTACACCGATATCTTGGCGCCCTATGTGCGCAATGAAGGTATGTTGTACGCCGCTCATTTTCCCGCCAAAACGGACGTTGGATACTATCAACGCTCGCGCCAAGGGTTCTTGGAAAAACTGGCTGCGAACCCCGCTGTATTCGACCAAGTGAAAGTCACTGAATTCATTGTCGGTACACCCTCCGCGATGGGACCTGTAGGCAAGGCCGACCAAGTACTCACTTTCCGCAATGTGCACAATTGGATGAAATCAGGTGACGGCGAACAGGCCTTCGCAGCCTTTTACGCGCTGTTGAAAAAGGGCGGTGTATTGGGTGTTGTCGAGCACCGGGCCAAGCCTGGCACAAGTTTAGCGACGATGAAGAGCTCGGGCTATGTCACTGAGGCTGAGGTGATTCGTTTAGCTGAAAGCGCGGGATTTGTGCTCGAGGCGCGCAGCGAAATTAACGCGAATAGCAAAGACACAAAAGATCATCCGCGCGGTGTTTGGACGCTTCCGCCCACCTTGGCGCTGCAGGATGAGGATCGCGATAAATACTTAGCTATCGGTGAAAGTGATCGCATGACATTGAAATTCCGCAAGCCAGAGTAGCGGCGATGATTGTCATTCCACCCGAGCAGTTGCCACCAGAAACATTGCAAGCGTTGATCGAAGAATTCGTAACCCGCGATGGGACTGATTACGGTGAGCAGGAGGTGGATTTGGCCACCAAAGTGACTCAGCTGCGCGAGCAATTACGCCGCAAGCAGGTGTTGATTGTTTACGACCTGGGGGCGGAGCAGGCCAACCTGATGACCCGTGAAACCTATCAACAACAGGTGGAGCAGTTGCAGGCTCAAGCGCCTGATTGACAGACCCGGTCTGTGTTAACAGGTCAATTACGGTAAGATCCCGACCCAAAGAGAGGCTATAATGCCTCTCTTTTTTTGTTAGCTATTTTATGACGATGCGCAATAGACACGACTGCCTGGTCAATTATGCAGAGCGGCCCATGGCGCGCTTGTTGTTAGCCCACGGCGCGGGGGCGCCCATGGACAGCGACTTTATGACCATGGTTGCCGAGGGCCTCAGTCGAAAGGGTATTGAAGTGGTGCGCTTTGAATTTCCCTATATGGCCGAACGACGGCTCACCGGTAAGCGGCGTCCACCGAACCCCATTGCGGCAATTGTGGCGCATTTTGGTGAGCGCGTGGATAGATGGCAGGGGCAGGACTTGCCGCTCTTTGTCGGAGGGAAATCCATGGGCGGGCGCGCCGCGGCTATGCTGTCCTCTCCAGCTATCTGCGCAACGCTGGCGTTCGGCTTCCCACTGCATCCAGCGGGTAAACCCGAACGGTTACGCCTAGCGCCACTTCAGCAGCGAGACAATGATCTGCTGGTGGTGCAGGGGGATCGCGATGCACTTGGCGATCGCCAGGCATTTGAATCAATTGCCATAGATAAGCGCGTGTCGATTTGCTGGTTGCCGGACGGCGACCACGACTTAAAGCCGAGAAAGCGCTCGGGCCATAGCCATGAAGGCCACATGGCGGCGGCCATCGATGCTGCCGCCCAATTTATTGAAGCCCGGATCACTGACTGAGTAACTTATGAATCAATTATTTTTACATTGTCGCGGCGGCTTCGAAGGTGAGTGTGCTGCGGAAATTACCGATCTCGCCGCCGAGCAAGGTATCTACGGTTACGCCAAGGCCAAGGCGCACACCGCGCACGTCCTATTTGTCGCAGATAATGTTGAGCAACTCATTGCCAACTTGGACTTTAGGCGCCTCATTTTTACGCGGCAGTGGTTTGTGTGCGGCGATGCCTTGACGGCGTTGCCGGTGGCGGATCGATTGACGCCCATCATGGCAGAGATCGCCCAACTGCCGCACACCCGCGGTTTAGTGATGGAGACGGTGGACACCAACGAAGGCAAGGAGTTGTCGGGCTTGGCGAAAAAATTTGCCAATCCGCTCCAGCGAATGCTCGAAAAACGCCAAGTGCAGCGCGCTAAGTCCACCTTCAATTTGCACGTGCTGTTTACTCAAACGGACACGGCTTATGTGGGTATCAGCCCCATCGCTAACAGCTCGCCTTGGGCGATGGGGATACCGCGACTCAAGCTACCAAAGGAGTCGCCCAGCCGTGCAACCCTGAAGCTTGAGGAGGCCTGGCATCAGTTTATTCCCCGCGACGAATGGGACAATCAACTGCGTGGCAGCCAGCGGGCCGTGGACTTGGGCGCGGCGCCCGGCGGTTGGACATGGTTATTGGTTCAGCGGGGGATGTTTGTAGAAGCGGTAGATAATGGCCCTATGCAACCTGCTTTGATGGAAACGGGTCAGGTGACCCACCATCAAGCCGACGGTTTTCAATTTGAGCCGCGCAAGCCCGTGGATTGGTTGGTGTGCGATATCGTCGACAAGCCTGCGCGAGTGGCGGCCATGGTTGCGCGCTGGTTTACCGAGGGCTTTTGTCAGCAAGCTATTTTTAATTTAAAGCTGCCCATGAAACAACGCTACCAGGAAGTGCAAAAACTGTTGGAGCGATTAGAGCAAACGTGTGCAGATGCGGGCCGTCCAATTAGGTTGCGTGCGCGTCAGTTGTACCATGACCGCGAAGAGATCACGGTCATGGCCACACGGTGTGACGGCGCGCGGTAAACACCCGTTAGTTTTCTAGCAGCGTGACCTTTTCTGGTTCGGCCAGTGCCGGGTAAATAAGGTTCATCATGAGTCGGCGAGCGTCGCTCTCTGCCCATTGGTGCCAGTCACGCGCTGTACGAAACTTACACACGATGAAGCGATGCATGGGGTTGTTGATGTCGGTAAACGCTTCGCCACGAATGAAACCGGGCGCAGAAAATGCTTGGTGCAGGGTGGAGCGGGCCGCTTGCTCGTAGGTTTGTTCCATGTCATCGGCAATTAGCCGCTCAATTAAAACGTGTATCATAGTGTGACTCTACAGGTGCGTGTAATGGATAAGCGATCCATTAAACGGTGAGCCTCACGGGATTTCAAGCGCCGCAATGGGATTGGACTAACAGTGGATCAATTGAATCAGTTTAAACAGCGTGCACAGCATGAGTTGGACGCGAGCGGGCTCTTTTGCCCAGAACCTGTAATGATGCTGCACAATGTGATGCGCAAAGCTGTCGCAGGCGAGCGAGTATTGGTTATTGCCACTGACCCTTCAACCGAGCGAGATATCCCCAAATTTTGCCAGTTTTTGGGGCATGAGCTGGAAGAAAAAGCCATCGTTGGCGATAGCTATTTCTATTTGTTGGTGAAGGCCTAGCGCAATACCACAAGCGCCTAAGACTCGCGTACTAGCCATGCATGCACTAGCCGCCATCGTCCACCAATGCAGAAATGGCGGCTATGGCCTCTGGGTCTTGGGCTTTAATTTTGTTGGCGATTTGATGCTGAAAATAGTAGCGAAAGATGGGGCAGTCCTCTGCGGTAAACAAACAGTCGTCGCCGGGCAAGACTGGCGTGCTCGCCACTTTGTCGGGATCCACCAGCATGCCGCTAATGTGTCCATCAAAGTAGAGTCGCCAGCTCACAACCTCTGACAGCGTCATGCTGTGAGATCCCCGCTCAGAGAGCACGGCGTGGGTGCCAATGGTGTCTGGGATTTCCTGCACGATGGCGTCGGGCGTTTCTGCGCTGCTTTCGTAGTATTCCGCAGCCGATTCCAGCTCTACCACCTTGTGAATGGGGGCATCAAAGAAGATGTCTTCAAGACCGGGATCATAATACCCCTCAAATTTGCCGTTGAGTGGGTCGTCGATATCGGGGCAGGCGATGATTTTGTCGAGCCAGGGCACTAGCCCAACAACCTCGCCGTTTTCACGCAGCGCCCAACACAAGATCTTTAAGCTAAATAACTTTTGTTTGTCGGTATCGTTGGCGTAGAGCATTTCTAGGCCATCGAGTTCAGGGGAAATGCGAATAAAGCGTTCGCGTTGCGCTTCTAAGAGCGGTTTGCCAGTGAAAAGGTCGATCACATTCGCGTTAGATTGATCAGGTGAGCATCGCATAAAACCACCTCCTGAGTCGGCGACGGGTTAGGCTGTGGCCGTGTTCCGCGCCTGGCTGATCGGGCAGAGTGCTAGCCTTTTCAGGTTGCACCTCACTTCACGTTAATCGTTCGCTATCGGGTACACAAGTGGCAATGATTGCGCCATACTTGCGTTATTCCAACTTTTTATAACCAGTCAAAAGTTTGGGATGCAAGGGTCCAGATTTGTTGCGCTATCCCACAAATAGCACATTTTTTGGACAGCCACGTGGGTGCTGCCGGTACGGAAATCGCCTGCTGTCTCCAGTCTACGTTTGAAAACCCATGGTTATAACTAAAAAATCTAAGCTGCCAGCGAATCGGTGGCTGATCGATGCCTCTATTTATATATTTCGCGCCTATTTTTCGCTGCCGCCCAACTGGCAGAGTGAGGACGGTTACGATACTGAGGCCGTGTATGGCTTCACTAATTTTTTACTCGACCTATGCCTGCAGGCGCCATCGCGAGTGGCCGTGTGTTTTGACGAAAGCTTGGAAACGGGATTTCGCCATCAGCTATACCCCGAATACAAGGCCAGTCGGGCCCTGCCAGATGAGGCGCTAGCCTTTCAACTCGGCGCCTGCCAAGAGGTGGCCGCAGCCTTAGGGTTTGCGTGTTTTGCCAGTGACAAATACGAGGCCGACGATTTAATTGGTTGTTTGCTGGCGCATTTGACCGCGGAGCCCGAGCCCGTGGCTATTCTCACGCGCGATAAAGATTTGGGGCAGTTGTTGTTGCGTGAGCAGGATTACCTCTGGGACTACGCCGCCGATGTTCAACTTTATCGTGGCGATATCTTTGAAAAATTTGGCGTTTGGCCCGAGCAAATGGTGGATTATTTGGCCTTGGTGGGCGACGCCAGCGATGACATTCCCGGTGTCCCCGGCGTGGGTAAAAAAACCGCCGCACAGATGTTGGCCAACAAGCTGTCACTGGCTGCGTTAATGGCAGAGCCTAACCGCTTTGCATCAATGACGTTTCGCGGCGCCAAGGGTATGGCGGCAAAGCTTGCGGAACATGCCGATCAAATTGCGCTTGCACAACAGCTGGCCGCTATTGTGTGTGATGTGGATCTATTGGCGGCTGGTCAAACTTTACAGCCCCGCGAGATAAACTTTACCGACGCAGCCGCGTTGTTGCAGCGCTTAGGGTTGGGGCGCTTAACTAAAAAACTCGACAAGGTTGTCAAGTTGCAGGCAGGCAAATAACACACATGATGCGTAAAAAAATCTTAGTGGATGAAAACGTGCCGCTGGCCGAAGAATATTTTGGCCAGCTGGGGCAGGTCCAACGATTTTCCGGCCGCCGTTTGAGTGCGCCGGATGTGATCGATGCCCATGCCTTAATCGTTCGCTCCGTGACGCAGGTAAACGCGGCCTTGTTGAACCACAGCGCCGTGGAATTTGTGGGCACCTGCACCATAGGCATCGATCATCTCGATACCAGTTGGCTCAATGGTCAGCGTATTCCTTATACCAACGCGCCGGGTTGCAATGCCAACAGTGTGGTGGAATACGTGCTAACTGCGTTGGCACTGTTGGATGTCAATTGGCAGGGGCGCAAGGTAGGTATTGTGGGTTGCGGCAATGTGGGAGGGCGAGTGTTTCGTCGTTTGGCTGCGCTGGGGGCTGAGGTGGCGGGGTACGACCCTTTGCTGCCCGAAGGCTCGCTGCCGGTTAGCGCGCCGCTGACATCCATCTTTGAATCGGACATCGTGTGCTTGCATGCGCCACTGACGACAACCGGCACACACCCCACACGCCATATGATTTCCGAAGACTTGTTGAGGCGTCTGCCCCATGGCGCGGTATTAATCAGCGCGGGGCGGGGCCCTGTTATTTGCAACAAAACACTATTAAGCGTGGCCGACGTGCGCCCCGACGTGCGATGGGTGCTGGACGTTTGGGAACACGAGCCTTGGCTCGACCCTGCGCTGTTACACCGAGCCGCCATCGGCACGCCCCACATCGCGGGGTATTCCTACGACGGCAAAGTCATGGGTACCAAAATGGTATGCGAGGCCTTGGCCAATTATTGGGGACAAACCATTGCGCTGGCCGGTGAGTCCGGCGAGCTAGCGCCAGTGGCGACCGTCGACGTCCCTCGAATGACAGCGGCTGAATGGCAACAGGTGCGCAAGGTGATGTGCGAGGCCTATGACCTTGCCGGCGACGATCGTCGGTTGCGTGAATTGGTGGCGCAAGCACAGCAGAGCGATGACCCCGAGACCCATCTGCGGCGCGGTTTTGATTTGTTGCGCAAACACTACCCAGAGCGCCGAGAGTTTCGGCATTTTCGCTGGGCATCCGAGCATAGGGGAGACCGGGTTGAAACGATGATCAGGGCGCTGGGCTTTGCCGAACCGGTGGAGGTTCAATGTTGATGAACGACAGGCTTCAGTCGACACTTGGACGTCGATTTAAATTGGGATTGATTGTGAACAGTTACGCTGGGTTGGGCGGGCCAGCGGGCTTGAAGGGCAGCGATGGCGACGCAGTGCGTGCTCAGGCCATGGCGATGAATTCGGATTTGCGGGCGCCAGAGCGCGCCTTGCGTGCGCTGACCTGTCTGCGGGGATTGCCTGTGGATGTGTATTGCTTTGCTGGAGAGATGGGGGCCGCTGTGGCCCGCGCCGCCCAGTTAGCGGTGCAGGAAATAGGGCAGGCTGAGCAAACGCCCTCGTCAGCAGCCGATACGATTGCCGCAGCGCGCGCCTGCCATGCAGCGGGGTGTGATTTGATTTTATTTGTGGGTGGTGACGGCACCGCGCGCAACATGGTGGAGGCCGTTGGCTTGGATCAACCGGTATTGGGTTTGCCCAGTGGGGTCAAGATGCACTCGGGCGTTTATGCCATTGCGCCCGAGGCCGCCGCCGCAGTAATACAGCAATTAATTTCAGGTGAACTGGTGGCCCTGGATGCCTGCGAGGTGCGCGACATTGACGAGCAGGCATTTCGTGAGGGCCGTGTGCAATCGCGCTATTACGGCGAGTTGCTAGTGCCGTCGGAACCGCGCTATGTGCAGGCAGTGAAAGAGGGCGGCAGGGAAGTGGAAGCGCTGGTGCTCGATGACATTGCGGCAGAGATAACGGAAACACTGACGCCTGAAACACTCGCCATATTTGCCCCGGGATCAACCACATTTGCCATTACTGAATCCATGGGATTACAGGCCACGTTATTGGGCGTGGATTTAGTGCGTAATGGCGAGCTGATCGCCACGGATCTCAACGCCACCACGTTAGAGCAGCAGGTCATGGCTCACACTGGGCCGGTGGTGCTGGTGCTGACGGCCATTGGCGGGCAGGGCCACGTGTTTGGACGTGGAAATCAGCAGCTGCGGCCCGCGCTGTTGCGTCACATTGGGCGTGAAAATGTCGTCGTGGTTGCCACTAAGTCAAAATTGGAGTCACTCAATGGACGGCCGCTGTTGATCGATACCAATGACCCGGCGCTCGACGCTGATTGGACGGGGTACATACGCGTGATCACCGGTTACCGCGATGCGGTGCTTTATCCCTTGGGCTACCCAGCGCTCGCGGCAAGTGAGGTTCATCGCGACGGAGACCTAGACGATGAGTAATCCCATTGGTGCCGCGCTCGACGATCTAGTGGGCCGAATACAGACTTCCGGGCGACCGTTAGATAGCTATCGACTGTTTCACGGTCGCGGTCAGTGTTTCGACGGGTTGGATTTTATCACCGTCGATTGGTTTGATCCGGTGTTGCTGGTGACCTTGTTTAAAGCCCCGCCGGCTGACTGGCTGCCGCAATTTATTGAAATGCTCAGTGCTCACGCGGCGTTTTCACTGGCAGCTGAAGTGCGCATACAGCATCGCTATCAGGCGGGCGTGCCCACGGCGTTGCTCAAGCAAGCCTCAAGTACGGAATTTACTGCCTTGCGCGCGGGCCTAAAATTTCAGCTCAACGATTTAGCGCATCAAAATATTGGGTTCTTTTTGGATATGGAGCCGGGGCGCCAGTGGCTAGAGCGCCACTGCCGAGGTAAGCGGGTACTAAATCTATTTGCCTACACCTGTGCATTTTCTGTGGTGGCGATGGCGGCCGGTGCCCAATCGGTGGTCAATGTCGATATGAGTCGAGGGGCTTTGTCGCGCGGGCGTGACAATCATCGAATCAATCACCAGCCGCTCGATGGGGTTAAATTTTTAGCGGAAAATATCTTGAAATCCTGGGGGCGCATTCGCCGTGCAGGGCCCTACGATGTCGTTATTTTTGACCCGCCCACCTTTCAGCGGGGCAGCTTTATCGCGGAAAAAGACTATGGCAAATTAGCGCGCCGGCTACCCGAATTATTGCCGGACGGAGGCGAAGTGCTGGCCTGTCTCAACGCGCCAGAGTTAGATTCGCAATTTTTGATATCGACATTTGAGCGCGAGTGCCCAGCTGCGCGTTGTGTAGAGCGATTGCCCGCCAGCGATGACTTCCCCGATCGCGACGCTGAGCGGGCACTCAAATTAATCCATTTTCAGTGCCCGCCCAGCGCGATCGAGTAGGTTTGCGCGTTCAGTGCTGGCGAGAGGTGTTTAGCAGGTACAGCATAAAGTGGCGCAGCTCGCCCGATGTGCCGTGTTTTATCAACTGGCGCATGACGTTAATGTTTGAGAAACGCTCCTGTGCCACGCTGACGGGCAGTTCGTCTGGGTTTTCGTCCCGCCAACGCTGTACTCGCTGGGTGCTCGCGTCGTCTTCACACAGTGCAGACAGCAATGTGAATCCCTTGTGGGTTAACACGGCTTGGTCGATCGCTTCTTGGCGAACGGTATCTTGGTAGTGCAGGTAGCCGGCCGTGGCGAGCCAGAGCATTGCACTAAAAGCCGCCATGTGCCGCTGGCTGTGCAAGCCAAAATCGTCCGGTGTATCTGGCCCGGCGATATCCTCCACGTACACGGCACATGGGCGCGGAAAAAAAGCAAACAGTTGGCTCAGTATTAAACCGCTGTCTTTGTAAAAATCATCGATGTGAATGTCGCTCATTAGTCTTGGCTGTACCGGTCAATAAATTTTCCAAAGCGCGTCAGCGCGTTGGTGATTTCGTCTTCGCGCGGTAAAAATACCACACGAAAGTGATCGGGTGTGGGCCAATTAAACGCCGTGCCCTGAACGATCAGTATCTTTTCCTGCAATAAAAAGTCCAGCACCATTTGCTGGTCGTCTTTTATCGCGTGGTGATTGAGGTCGATTTTAGGGAATACGTAAAGCGCGCCTTTGGGTTTGACACAGCTGACCCCCGGGATTTGTGAAAGTGCATTGTAGGCGGCTTCGCGCTGTTCAAACAGGCGGCCGCCAGGGGCTACGAGCTCGTTAATACTTTGGTAGCCACCGAGCGCCGTTTGAATAGCAAACATCGCGGGCACATTGGCACACAGACGCATGGAGGCGAGCATGTTAAGCCCTTCAATGTAGCCTTTAGCCTTGTGCTTGGCACCGTGCAGGACCATCCAGCCGGCGCGAAAACCGGCCAGGCGATAATTCTTTGAGAGGCCATTAAAACTTAGGCACAGGACCTCTTTAGCGAGTCTGCCGAGGGGAATGAATGCGGCCTTGTCATACAGAATTTTGCTATAAATTTCGTCGGCGAAAATAATTAATTTATGCTCAGTGGCAAGTTTGACGAGTTGTTCCAGCATTTCTTGGCTGTATACCGCGCCAGTGGGATTGTTGGGGTTGATGATGACGATGCCGCGGGTTTTATCGGTAATTTTTGAGCGGATATCATCCAGGTCTGGATACCAGTCAGCGCCTTCATCGCATAAATAATGTACAGGGTTGCCGCCCGCCAACTTTACCGATGCGGTCCACAGGGGATAGTCGGGTGCCGGCACCAATATTTCGTCGCCATTGTTCAGCAGCGCTTGCATGGCCATGACGATCAATTCTGATACGCCGTTGCCAAGGTAGATATCATCGATATCCACATTGGGAATGTTTAAGGTTTGGCATTCCTGCATAATGGCTTTGCGGGCGGCAAATAGGCCTTTGGATTCAGTGTAACCCTGCGCGTTGCGCAGGTTGTAGATAACATCCAGAATGATTTCATCGGGCGCCTCAAAGCCAAATGGCGCTGGATTGCCGATGTTTAATTTCAGGATGCGGTGGCCCTCTTCTTCGAGCCGATGTGCGTGTTCCAACACGGGGCCGCGAATTTCATAGCAGACGCCGTGGAGCTTGTTGGATTTATAGATGTGGTCCATATGCAGTAGACTGCCCGTACAATTTTGTGAAATAAAACATCATTTAATGCGCGTTTAGAGCGCACTTATTGTGTTTGGGGGGCGATTATGGCAGATGAACGCAAAAATAACGATGACCCGTGGCGCGAACGGTTAACGTCTGAGGAATACCGGATATGCCGGGAAAAGGGCACCGAGCGAGCATTCACGGGTCGCTACTGGAATGAACAGCGGCCCGGCACCTACCTGTGTAAGTGCTGTGCCAAGCCCTTATTTGAGTCAGATGCCAAGTTTGATGCGGGCTGTGGCTGGCCCAGCTTTTACGCGCCGCTCGCCAAGGATTCCATCAAGGAAATCATGGATACCAGTCATGGCATGGTGCGCACCGAGGTAACCTGTCGGCATTGCGGCTGCCATTTGGGCCATGTGTTTGCGGACGGACCCGCGCCCACGGGCGAGCGGTATTGCATTAACTCTGCTTCCATTCTGCATGAACAAGATCGTGCGCAATCAAAGGATGATCAATAGTGCGCAGTTTCGCAGACATTAATGCCATTGCGGAAACCCACAAGGGTGGCGCTAAAGCGGTAGCCGCTCTGCTGCCAGAGGTGCGCAGTGACGCAGAATTGCTGGCGTTACCAGACCATCGTTATTTATCTGAAATGGCGAGGCGAGTGTTTCGCGCGGGATTAAAGCACGCCATGGTGGATGCCAAGTGGCCTGCCTTTGAGCGCGCGTTCTGGGGCTTTGACCCAGTCAAGGTTCAATTGATGTCCGATGAGCAGTTAGAGCGCTTGGCCACTAACCCGGACATTATTCGGCATTTAGGCAAAATTCGCTCAGTGCGTGCCAACGCCGCGATGATGGTGGCGCTCGCCGAGACTCACGGCAGCTTCGGGCGATTCATTGCCCAATGGCCAAGTGACGATGTGGTTGGGCTGTGGGCGCTCTTAAAAAAGCAAGGCAGTCAGCTGGGTGGGCAATCGGCTGCTCGATTCTTACGGATGGTGGGCAAGGACACCTTTGTGCTCACCGACGACGTGGTCGCCGGCCTTATCTATGATGGCGTTGTCAGTAAGATGCCTACATCAAAGCGCGATTTGCAAGCGGCGCAAGCTGCGTTTAATCAATGGCAAGTGGAAAGTGGTAAACCATTGGCCCATATCAGTCGTATTTTATCGATGACTGTATTTTCATAATGTTTCACTACTCAATAAGGAACTGAACATGGCTAAGCCTTGGATGCGTTGGATTTTGGTGTTGCAGTGTGTGTTATTGCTCGCCATGTTTGCGGGGATGGTGGCAAATAAATTTGGTCTTGCGCCATTTAGGCCGGCGTTCATGACATTCTATTATGGCTTTCAAGGGGTCATAGTTGTCACTGGCTTAACAGTATTGGCCTGCGGCTTAATTTGGTGGCTGCGTTGGCATGCGGAAAAGCGTTTTGCATTGTGGACTTTGGCGCTGGGCGCCGCGCCAGTGGTAGTGGTATTCGCATTGGTTGGCAAGGGGTTGGGCGTGCCCGCTATTCACAACATCAGTACAGATTTGGAAAACCCGCCTAAATTTATAGCCGCTTATGAGTTGCGCAGCAGCGAGCAAAACAGCCTAGATGCGCCCTCTGATGCAGTAAAAGATTTGCAGCGTGGGCACTATGCCGATTTGGCGCCCTTGATTCTGCCTGAAGAGCCCGACGCGGTGTTCGCGCGCGCACTGGCGACGGTTGCTGACTTGGGGTGGACCTTGATCGCGGCGCATCCAGAGCAGGGGCTCATTGAAGCCTATGACGAGACCTTGTTTTTTGGCTTTAAAGATGATGTGGCGATTCGCATCCAGGCGCAGGCCCAGGGAACTCGCGTGGATGTGCGCTCGGTATCGCGCGTAGGGCGCAGTGATTTGGGGGCCAATGCAAAGCGCATCGCTAAGTTTCAAAAGGCGTTAGAGAAGTAATTGGCGGAGCCGATAAATCGAGCTATTCGTCGTAGACGTTTTTCTTTTTCCAGCTGTCTTTCGTTTCTACGTCGCCCCAGTCATCGCCTTCTTGCTCTGAGTTGGCGGTGGCAGCGGGCTGGATATCTTCCTCAGACTCCAGTTGCGTAATGATCTGCTCGAGCTTTTTCTTTTGCGCGGTGTAGTGGCCCGATTCGTCTCGCTCGATGAGTTTCTTTGCCAGTGAGAAATAGTGGAGTGCCAGCTTATTTTTACCTGCCTGCTTGGCTTGTTTGGCTTGCACCACATAAGAATCCACTGAAATCTTCAAAACAAGGTGTTTGATCTGATCACCGAAATCCTCGGCTTCAGCGCGCTTGATGGTGCCGCGCTTTTGTAGCGTCATTAAAAATTTATACAGTTCCTGCAGGTGCTGTTTAACGTCTTTGACCTGCTGCGGGTTCTGCAGGGTAGGGCGTTTACTCTCATCCTTGCGCTGCTGCGTGGCCTGCAGTTGCTGCGAGATCATCGACAACTCTTCAACGTGTGTCTTTTCTTTGGGTTCTAGACTGGCAAGTTGTTGAAGCACGTCGGTCAGGCAACGCTGTACCAGCATTGTCAGTTCGCGGGTGAGAAAATTAGGCGGGAAGCCGCTCAGGATGTAACGAAATACTTTTGCGCGCTGTTTAAGTGCTGCCACGAGGCGCTGGCGCTGTTTGCGCTTCTTTTCGATGCTCTGGGTAATGAACAGATAGCAGATGACTGCGCCTATGACGCCAATGATGGTGGCAACAATATAAATGGCAGACATAGCGTGTGTGGGCGGCCTCTTGTGATATGGGGCTGACTGACGTCATATCGACGATGCAGCTGGAATTTAGCGCCTCAGAAGCGAGTATAGCCCCTGTAAACCTCTGGCGCACAATAACGGCCTAGGCGAGGTATCGCAAGGCGCTTGAACTGCAGCTGGACGGGCAGTCTTGCTGGCTGTACCAACGGCAGATTTTTAGGTGCTTCGGGCTCCTAAGTCCTTGTTTCAGCAAGTGTAAAAAAGCACATAAAGGTGTTGACAGGGTTACCACCTCTACTTAGAATGCGCCCCACTTCAACGGCAGTGCAACTGCTGATGAAGGTCCGGGTCCCCTTCGTCTAGAGGCCTAGGACACCGCCCTTTCACGGCGGTAACAGGGGTTCGACTCCCCTAGGGGACGCCATTGCGGGAATAGCTCAGTTGGTAGAGCACGACCTTGCCAAGGTCGGGGTCGCGAGTTCGAGTCTCGTTTCCCGCTCCAAATTCAAACATCAGCGAGAGTTGATGTTAATAAGCGCAGCTCACCAAGGCTGCGTTTTTTTTCCTAGGATAGGAAGCGCCAGTTTCCGTCCCCTTCGTCTAGAGGCCTAGGACACCGCCCTTTCACGGCGGTAACAGGGGTTCGACTCCCCTAGGGGACGCCATTGCGGGAATAGCTCAGTTGGTAGAGCACGACCTTGCCAAGGTCGGGGTCGCGAGTTCGAGTCTCGTTTCCCGCTCCAAATTAAAAAAGCCAGCGCTTGTGCGCTGGCTTTTTTTATGGGTCGAAAACGTGCACTTGATTAGAGGCGTTTCCTAGGTGGTCACGATAGGTGGGTACGATAGGTGGGCACGATAGGTGGGTGCGAAAAGGGCACTTGGTCTTGCTGGCGAGTAGTCCGATTATCACGGCCACGTGCGTTTCCTTGGGGCGCTGCGATGACAGTGTATAGACACCAATCGATTCCGAACGGCTCCTTGAATTTTCTAATGTAGCCCAAATATCTTGGCTTTCTCGGTGGCAATGTCAAACGGCTGGTCGGCGCTGTCAGCTACATGGCGCGCTTCATCTAATGCTTGGTAGTTGGCGATTTCCTCATCGGGCATGTACTGCAGGCAGTCGCCGCCAAAAAACCAGAATAGGTCGCGAGAGATGTTTGGGGTAAGTTGTGGCCATGCGGCGACAATTTTTACCAGTATGGATTGCCCCAGCACATAAAAGTCTTCATCAGCATCGGCTTTAGCAAGCTGCTGGAGCTGTTCGTACAGCGCTTCCTGCTGCGGCTCACGCAGGGTGTTCATGGCGAGTAATTTCTCGGCCACGCTGATCAACTCGTTAATTAACGCGATATGGTGTTGTAAGTATGTGGTGGGTTGCGACATGCTTAGACCTATAAAAAATTTTGGACATTGTAACCTGTCTGCCTGAATTTTAGGCACCCTAAATAGCAGAGGCAATATGACTGCACTGACAATCGAGAATCTTGAAAAAACCTATGCCGGCGGATTTCAAGCGCTGAAAGGTATCAGCCTAGAGGTTGCTCCTGGCGACTTTTTCGCGCTCTTGGGGCCCAATGGTGCAGGCAAGTCGACCACTATTGGCATTCTCTGTTCGCTGGTTCGTAAAACGGCGGGTCAGGTTAACGTTTTCGGTATTGATATTGACCAAGATTTTTCTGCGGCAAAGCGTGAAATTGGCGTGGTGCCGCAGGAATTTAATTTCAATCAGTTTGAAAATGTGTTGGATATCGTCGTCAATCAGGCCGGTTATTATGGGTTGAGCCGCGCCGTGGCGCACCAACGGGCAGAGAAATACCTGACCAAGTTGGGGCTTTGGGATAAGCGCAATCAGCCTTCAAGAAACCTTTCGGGGGGCATGAAGCGTCGATTGATGATCGCGCGCGCATTGGTCCATGAGCCGCGCTTATTGATTTTGGATGAACCCACTGCGGGTGTCGATATTGAATTGCGTCGATCGATGTGGGAGTTTCTAAGGGAAATTAATGCCGCCGGCACCACCATCATTTTAACCACCCATTACTTGGAAGAGGCGGAAAGTTTGTGTCGCAATATCGCCATTATTAACCATGGCGAAATCGTCCAAAAAACCAGCGTTAAGGCATTGCTAAAGCAGTTAAATAAAGAAGTTTTTATCATTGATACGCGCGCGCCCTTAGCTGCAGCACCTCAGGCTAGCGGCTATGTCGTTAGGCAGCTAGACGAGCATACCTTAGAGGTCGAGGTCGAAAGAGGGCAATCCTTAAACGATGTGTTCAAAGCGCTTGAGGCACAAAAGATCGAGGTGGTAAGCATGCGCAATAAGGCCAATCGCCTAGAAGAAATGTTTGTATCACTCATCAAGCAGCAGGAGGGGTGAATATGCACATTTCTGCACAGTGGATTTCCTTCAGCACCATCGTTCGCAAAGAAATTCGTCGCTTTATGCGCATCTGGGTGCAGACGCTATTGCCGCCGGCAATCACCATGGCGTTGTACTTTGTTATTTTCGGCGCATTGATTGGTGCGCGCATCGGTGACATGGGTGGTTTTAGCTACATGGAATTTGTGGTGCCTGGGCTGATTATGATGTCGGTGCTCACGAACTCCTATTCCAACGTGGTGTCCTCCTTTTATAGTGCCAAATTTCAGCACAGTATTGAGGAGTTACTGGTATCGCCGACACCCAATTATGTCATTTTGGCGGGATATATCGTGGGTGGTGTATGTCGCGGTTTGGCGGTGGGTCTGATCGTTACCTTGATGTCTCTGTTTTTTACTGATTTGCAAGTCCATAGCCTCTCAGTCACGGTCTCTATTGTGGTGCTCACCAGCGTTTTATTTAGTTTGATGGGGCTAATCAATGCTGTTTTTGCCAACAGTTTTGATGACATTTCAATCATACCCACCTTTGTTTTAACTCCTTTAACGTATTTGGGTGGAGTTTTTTATTCCATCGATTTATTGCCAGAGTTTTGGCAGGGGGTATCGCAATTGAATCCCATTTTGTACGTCGTCAACACCTTTCGCTATGGCATCTTAGGGGTGAGCGATGTGAATATAGTGACGGCATTTCTTGGAGTTTTGGCATTTATTGTAATCTTATTCGCTGCCAGCCTTTGGTTACTGAATAACGGTAAACGTCTGCGCTCTTGATTGGGCCGTTGATCCGTATTCCATTGCCGGTGGTAGACATCAGTCGCAAGCTGATAACCACGTAAACTTATTTGAATTGTGGGTGTGGTGCGCGTGCCACACCCTGCAGTCATCAGGGTGAAATATGACGGATAACCCGGTTGAACGCCATGGTCCGAGCCACCTCGGCAAGACCACAAATTACATTGATAAATATGATCCCAGTATTTTGGATCCTATTCCTCGCAGTTTGGCGAGAGAAGCGTTGGCGCTAGGCGAGGTATTGCCCTTTACGGGCGTGGATCGCTGGACTGGTTACGAATTGTCGTGGCTCAATGAGAAAGGCAAGCCTGTTGTGGCGCTCGCGGAGTTTGAGTTTCCCTGCAGTAGCCCGAACATCGTGGAATCCAAGTCTTTTAAACTGTACTTAAACTCGTTTAATCAAACGGCGATTGAGTCGACTCGCGCGTTGGTCGATCGACTTGAGAGCGATCTCAGTCAGGCGGCTGGTGCGCCGGTGCTCGTGCATTTAATGGATATGCGTCAAGCCATGACGCTGGGCGTCGGCCATTTTGCGGGCGTGTGTCTCGATGAAATGGACGTCTACTGCGATAGCTATTTGCCCGAGCCGGGGCTATTAAGGTTAGTGGAGGGTGGTGCCGAAGTGCATGAAACACTCTACTCAGATTTATTAAAATCTAACTGCCCGGTGACGGGGCAACCCGACTGGGCGAGCATTGCCATAAGGTATGCCGGGCCCGCCATTGATCGCACGTCTCTGCTGCAGTACATAGTGTCATTTCGAGATCATCGGGATTTTCATGAGCATTGCGTGGAGCGCATTTTTTCAGATATTTCCGAGCGACTAAAACCCCGAGAGTTGACTGTGTACGCGCGGTATACCCGCAGGGGTGGGCTGGATATTAATCCATTTCGCACTAATTGCGGTGACGTTCCGGAGGAATTGCGATTAGTGCGTCAGTAGCGCCAGAGGGTGTGGCTTAGGGAATGATTTTATCCCTAAGTCGCTCTGAAATTTCAGCCAAAGTTTGTAGAACCTGCTCTTTGTCATAATTGCGGATTTTTTCGATATCCAAATACATCGTAAAGCCGTCGAAATTTTTCTCGAAGTAGGTTTGATTGGCGCCCAGGTTTTTCCGTAAATCCACAACCTGATAAACCTTGATCGGGTGGCTAAACCCTTTCACCAATATATTGCCTTTATCGCGGCACATGATGGTGTCTTTTACCAATCCCCAAGTCTCATGGGAAACCAAGATTTCACCCGGTTCGGCCGCAGATTCAAGCCTGCTGGCGAGATTAACGTGCGCGCCTAGCGCGGTATAGTCGAGATGATTGGAGGTGCCGAACGTACCCACCGTACAATAGCCGGTATTAATGCCCATGCGTATTTGCAGGGGGCGCTTAATTCCTTGATGGTGCCAGTGCTGCTGCAAGGCTTTCATACGTTTGCGCATGGCAAGGCTCATGGACAGGCAGCGCAGTGCATCATGCTTGACGCCTTTCGAATTGCTGTCGCCAAAGAGCACCATAATGCCGTCACCCATGAACTTGTCGATAGTGCCACCGTATTGGTGCACGATTTTCGTCATTTCGGTGAGGTAGGTGTTGAGCAGTTCGGTGAGGGCTTCCGCCTCCATTTCTTCCGCTAACTCACTAAAGTCCTTAATGTCGGAAAAGAAAACGGTGAGTCGCTTGCGTTCCGTTTGTAGCGATTTGTCACGCCCTTCATTAATCGCTTTCCAAACCGGTGGTGGCAAATAGCGAGACAGCTTGTAGGTGCGCATTTTATGCAGCTGTTGCTCTTGCTCGAGCCGCTTGGCTTCGAGATTTAGCTTGTTCATGCGCGCATGGGTAAACAATGCGTAGGCGCAGAAATAGGTAATCACGCCAATTAAACTGGCAGCACTAATTTCGAGCCTGCCAGACAACACCCATTGCGGTTCGTAGATTACGAAGCTGCCCAATATGCCGACCACGAACGCCGCATTATCCTCACCCCATTTTCGAACACCGCCATTTAACAGGGCGTTGAATTGGATCATGGTCAGGAACAGAATGCAGGGCAAAATGCTGAAGTCGATTAAGCTCAAGGACGCCCCAATTAAACCGGCGTCTGTCCAGGCCAGAATCTTGGAAAGCTTTAATAAATGTTCGCTGCTGATGTGCTTGGTTAAATAGAACGCGACGTAGGTGTAGGCGAGCAGCACAACGATAAAGATGGGCTGCACAATATTGATATTGCTCCACT
This sequence comes from Simiduia aestuariiviva, assembly GCF_014192475.1. GTDB lineage: Bacteria > Pseudomonadota > Gammaproteobacteria > Pseudomonadales > Cellvibrionaceae > Simiduia > Simiduia aestuariiviva. The sequence goes on along the minus strand of NZ_JACHXZ010000002.1, from coordinate 836,985 downwards.
CAATATCCGCAGCCAAGGTGCCCGCCGCAGCGAAACAAATAAGCGCACGAAAATAGTATTGAAAGAGCGGTGTAGAGTCAGAGCTGGTCATGGACAGGCTTTTAGCTTTATAGGTGAATTTTGTCGTTATTGCCCTGTTTAGGGAGTCCCTTTGGTTTATGTCTATCCTTGGTGTCTGGCCACTATTAAAAGAGTTTCGGGTCGGTTTGTCTATTGAATAGGGTGATATTTGTTGTTTTTTTAATCGCTAATGGCTATTTAAGGCAGGTTTTAACGGTTATGGGTGGTTTGTCTTGTGAGTAAGTTTTGCGGCGATACTTTGTAGTACCCGTTCCGTCAGTAAATAGCGGTTCGGTTGAGTGCCAGTGATATTGGCCATTGCGCATTAAGTCTTGGTCGCAGAGTAGGGCAGTTGGGTATTGCTGGATCATGGATGTATTGTTTCGAACCACAAAAACTGATTACACCTAGGCGCCAGTCTGCTGAATGCCGACTCAGATTGATTTGTTCTCGTCGCTAATTTTAGGTTTGACTGTGTTAATTCACTGTGGGTGTTGAACGTGTGAGGTGGACTGTGGCTTCATTTGTTCACATTTAGAGCACTAATATTTCTGCTCGGGTGCTTCCGGGCTGTAGCTAGTGAGCGATTTCTCGATTGTCGTCGTTAGCAGTAGATTTTGTTGGTTGTGGCATGGCGCCAAGTGGTTAGTGGCGATTTATGCCGCGGCACCTGCAGATAAAATGGTAAGCTAGTTGGCTTTTAATTTGGGGGCGGACAGCGTAACTATGGATGCAATTACAGCGTTAACTCGACGAGTTTCAGTGGCCAAGCTGATGGCTCCGGCGCCCACAGAAGCGCAATTAACAATCATTCGCCAAGCGGCATTGCGGGCGGCTGACCACGGCAATTTGCGGCCGTGGCGCTTTTTAGAGGTCAGCGGTGAAGGGTTGCATCGTTTAGGTGCGCTTTACCTTGCCGCCATGCAATGCAAGAAGGCGCTCTCAGAGGCTCAGCAACAACGCTTTAAAGCGTTGCCGTTACGCGCGCCTATGGTGATTGTTGCAATAGCCCAGTTCACCGACCACCCCAAAGTGCCCAAAGAGGAGCAGCGTATTGCAGCGGGTTGCGCGGTACAAAATATGCTCAACGCTGCATTTGCGCTTGGGGTGGGTGCTTATTGGCGAACCGGCGAGCTGGCGGACGACCTGCAGGTGGCGAAGGGCCTAGGGCTCACAGAGAGTGAGGTCATTGTAGGATTTCTCTATCTAGGGCAACCCGATGGGCCGCTCAAGAGATGCCCGGAGCTCAACCCAAAAGAATATTTCCAAGCTTGGCCATAACCGGTTGTTTGGTCTTGTGTTCCCATCCACCATTGTGTAGAGTTGCGCCCTCGAAATTTGGGGTGCCTAATGTGCGCCACGAGCAAGCAGGTAGCAGACTTGACGCTCGCTAAACCATCTAAAAATTCTGCCCAGTTTTATGGTGAGGTGTCCGACTAATCTGACAGGATCAGATTAGGACAGCAGGCCAAAGACTGCTGCCCCGAAGGGGTGAGGCGCAGGACGCGCCGAATCAATG
>NZ_JACHXZ010000002.1:416523-835309 GCF_014192475.1 Simiduia aestuariiviva | reverse complement strand
ATGTCGAACTCGCTTCGACCACGAGCAAGCAGGTAGCAGACTTGACGCTCGCTAAACCATCTAAAGATTCTGCCCAGTTTTATGGTGAGGTGTCCGACTAATCTGACGGGATCAGATTAGGACAGCAGGCCAAAGACTGCTGCCCCGAAGGGGTGAGGCGCAGGACGCGCCGAATCAATGTCGAACTCGCTTCGACCACGAGCAAGCAGGTAGCAGACTTGACGCTCGCTAAACCATCTAAAGATTCTGCCCAGTTTTATGGTGAGGTGTCCGAGTGGTCGAAGGAGCACGCCTGGAAAGTGTGTATATCGAAAGGTATCGAGGGTTCGAATCCCTCCCTCACCGCCATACAAAACAGCCCGGCTAATGCCGGGCTTTTTTGTATGTGGAGAGGGAGATTTGGATGAGAACCCCCGGTTCGATCAGCCCGCGTTCGCGGGCTAAGACGCCGGCTTTGCCGGCGCCCCGAAGGGGTGAGCGCATCGCGCGAATCAATCCCTCGTCCACCTACGGTTCGCGAGGGCCGGTCTTGAGCAAAGCTCAAGCCGCTAACACGGCGCCGAGCAGCGCTCGCCGAAACCCCGAGTTAGCCCCTCACCGCCATACAAAACAGCCCGGCTAATGCCGGGCTTTTTTGTATGTGGAGAGGGAGATTTGGATGAGAACCCCCGGTTCGATCAGCCCGCGTTCGCGGGCTAAGACGCCGGCTTTGCCGGCGCCCCGAAGGGGTGAGCGCATCGCGCGAATCATCAGCCTTGCTTTTCAAGGCTAAGACGTCCGGCTTTGCCGGCGCCCCGAAGGGGTGAGCGCATCGCGCGAATCAATCCCTCGTCCACCTGCGGTTCGCGAGGGCCGGTCTTGAGCAAAGCTCAAGCCGCTAACACGGCGCCGAGCAGCGATCGCCGAAACCCCGAGTTAGCCCCTCACCGCCATACAAAACAGCCCGGCGAACGCTGGGCTGTCTTGTGTTTGGGAGATGGTGAAAGGGTGCGCTAATGGCACGTTTTGCAGTCAATTTGCCCATCTTTTGGTCGCGTTATTGTGGATATGGATTGCCGGTAGCCGTTGAGCAAGGTGCCGCTTTGGTTGGCCGCGCGCTAGGGTGTATGCTCAGTGTCTACTGTGCAGTTAAAGGGAAGTACTATGCCATCTGCGAAGCAAATATGTACCTTGTCATCCGCTCAATTAAGTGTGGCTGTTGATCCCGCGCAGTGCGCCGCTCAACCTCAAGCGGATGCACCGGTTGATTTGCGCGTTATCGGCCATGAGCGTGCACGCGCTGCCTTGGAGTTTGGCCTTTCCATGGCAATTCCAGGCTTTAATATTTTTGCGGTTGGCGATACGGGTACCGGGCGTAGAACGCTGATCAGCCAAGCCCTGTCTGCACATGCTGCGTCGCTGCCCGCTGGCGCGGAATGGTGTTACATCAACAATTTCGATAATCCTCACGCACCGCAAGCCCTGTGGCTTAACCCCGGCGATGGCAAGGCGCTGTTATCGCGCATCAATCGTTTTATCGATGAGCTGTTGGTGCTATTTCCCGAGGTGTTTGAAAACCCCGCCTATCAGCGCAAAAAAAAGCAGATCGATCGAAAGTTTTCTCAGCGCTATGAGGAGGCCATAGCCGCCGTTGAGCAGGAGGCGTTAGCGAACAGCGTAGGCTTGTATGAAGAGGATGGTTCGGTCACTTTTGCGCCATTGATTGACGGCCAGGCAGTGGATGATGCGCAGTTTGCAGCGCTCAGCGAGTCAGACCGCAATCACTTCTATCAATTGCTTGCCAGTCTTGAAGAGCGGTTGTCTGAGCGTCTATTAGAGCTGCCAGTATGGAAGCGCGAGGCGGTGGGGCAGCTGCGCAAATTAAAATACGACACCATTGAGCAGGTGGTGCGCCCGTTATTGAAAGATCTGGGGCGCGAGTATGCCAGTCATTTAGGTGTTCAAAAGTATTTGCGCGAAGTCAAAGAGCACATTGCCGATACGTTGCTGGATATAATTGCCAATGAAGATGAAGAAAATCCAGACGATCGAATTTTTAGGCATCAACTGGAGCGAAAATTTCTTCCCAACCTTTTGGAAGCGCGCGACCCGACCCAAGGTGCCCCTGTCGTTTTTGAGCAAAACCCCACCTTTCAAAATTTGTTTGGTGTGGTGGACTACAACATGGCCCAAGGGGTGCTGAAAACCAACTACCGCATGATTCGCGCAGGCGCCTTTCATCGCGCCAATGGCGGATTTTTGCTCTTAGATGCTGAAAAATTATTGAATCAACCGGCCGTCTGGCAGCAGTTTAAGTTGGTGTTGAAAACCCAGCAGATTCAAATTGAGCCGCCCTATGGCGAGCTGGGTTCTACTGGAGCCTACCAACTGCAACCTGAAAAAATTCCGCTGGCCGTGAAGGTGGTTTTGCTGGGCTCGCCCGAGGTCTATTACACCTTGCAGCAACTCGACGAGGAGTTTGCAGAGTTATTTCGCGTGCTGGCCGACTTTGATAGGCACCTGTTGCCCACCGACGACAATCTCTTTGCGTTTAGTGCTCTGGTGCGTGAACGCGGGCGGCGCTTGGCGTACCCGAGTATTAGTGATGAAGCTGTAGCGCTACTCGCCCGCATGGCCATGCGCAACGCGGAGCATCAGCGCAAACTGTCGGCCAACATTCAGCAGTGGAACGAATTGCTCGATGAAGCTCATTACATATGGCGCACGGCGGGGTCGGAGGGCGACATCACCGCTTCCCATGTGGCCAAAGCGCGCGAGCAAAAGCAGTACCGCACGGGCCGAATCAGTGAGGCCATGCTCGAAGACATTAAAGAGCGGCAGGTGTTGATCAGTACTGAAGGGCGAGCGGTTGGCGCCATCAATGGATTAACGGTGTATTCCGTGGGCGACAACAGTTTTGGCAACCCCGCGCGCATTACCGCCACCGTCTATGCGGGCAAACAGGGCGTGACCGATATCGAACGCGAGGCCGAGCTCGGTCGCGCCATCCACTCCAAGGGGGTCATGCTGCTCACCGGCTATTTGGGTCACACCTATGGCCAGCATTTTCAACTGTCGATCTCAGCCAATATTGCCATTGAACAATCCTATGGGCAGGTAGATGGTGATAGTGCATCTCTGGCGGAAGTGTGTGCGCTCATCTCCGCAGTGACAGGCATACCGATCGATCAGTCGCTGGCGGTGACCGGCTCTATTAACCAGCACGGACAGGTGCAATCCATTGGCGGCGCCAATGAAAAGATCGAAGGTTTCTTCCGCCTGTGTCGCGATCGTGGGCTCACCGGGCAGCAGGGCGTCATCATCCCCAAGACCAACCAAATGAATCTTATGCTCGACGACGATGTTTTGGCTGCGGTGGCAGCAGGGCAGTTCGCTGTCTATGCCGTGGAGACCATCGATCAGGCGCTGGAGCTGTTGCTCGATACAGAGGCCGGCGAGCCCGACGGCAATGGCGGTTACCCACCGGCCTCAGTGCACGGCAAAGCCATGGCGCGGCTCAAGGCGCTATCGGCACTGGCGCATGCGAATTAGTCGCCGGCGAGTCAAAAAATCATCGATTTGGCGCCTATACCGCCAAATCACCAAACGAGCCTAAGCCGTTGAATAAAATTAGTATTTTTCTGGAAAAAGGGCTTGACTCACATAGGGGGCATCCCTAATATACGCGCCTCCAGACGAGACGTCAGGAACACGCGCTTGTAGCTCAGCTGGATAGAGTACCTGGCTACGAACCAGGCGGTCAGGGGTTCGAATCCCTTCAAGCGCGCCATACAAAACAAAAAGGCCCCATGTGAAAACATGGGGCCTTTTTGTTTTGCGGTGTGCGGACGGTGATGAGAACCCCTCGGGTTCGACAAAATGCGAATAGCATTTTAGACCGAGCGCCAGCGAGCCCGCAGGGTGCAAGCAGCCCAAAGGCTGATTGCAGTCAATCCCGACCCGATCCTGCAGGCATTTCAGTAATGAAAACATGGGGCCTTTTTGTTTTGCGGGGTGCGGATGGCCGTTACCGCCGTCCTGGCTCTCACGGCATTTGCACATCCTTGTGCGGCAGGGATGAGGCCGCTCTCAGGCTCCTGCCTTGCGTGCCATTCGTACATCCGAGGCTCCTGCCTTGCGTGCCATTCGTACATCCGTGTACATCAACCCCTCGGGTTCGAGAAAATGCGAGCAGCATTTTAGACCGAGCGTAAGCGAGCCCGCAGGGTGCAAGCAGCCCCTAGGCTGACTGCAGTCAATCCCGCCTGATCGTGTAGGCAATCCCGCCCTAGCAGTACGAAAGTGATAGCTTCCCCTTCAGCTATTCAACGCTTGAGTTCACTAATACTTTCTTTGTTTTTGAAGCTAAGAGCTCATATTGACAGCTTAATGAATCAATAGATTCGCTTGCTAAAGAATCATCCAGCCGTCGACTAAATAGCTGGATCACACGAGATACTTTGATGGTGTAAAGTGCTGTATGAATACCCAGAATATTTAAAATTCCGGTATTTTATTGAAAAATATTGTTCCGTCAGGTCTCATATTTGTTCTTACAAAATAAAAATACTTGATAAAACAAGAACTTCCCGTAGTGCGCATCCTGCATATGAGAACTCGCATTCAGCATACCAAGCGCGCACACTTTCCTTTTGTCGTGCTAAGATCCACCAAATTAATCGTTTTAAATCAGAATGTTACAGCATGTTGATTTAAGCGCCACCGGCATACTGTGCCGGCACACTAATAAAATGTTAAGTTACCAAATATGAGTGAAATTACTCTCAATCAACTAAGAAATACCCTAGAGCGCAGTCATTGGAAAGTTCTAGATGAACTACCAGGCGACGATTATAGGTTTTCGGGATTTTGGAAAATTGCCCGTCCGGATAATAGCTCTCCATTGACTATTGCTTTTAATGGGTTGGATGATATGGAAACATATCCGATGGAAAAATCGTATGGATTCGAACTTGTTGAGCATCCTGAAATTAGCGCTTATATGGGTAAACATACAACAAAGTCTTGGCCGAAAGAATTGCAAGCTTTTATAGAGAAACTAAATGAAATTCAAACTTAACAAGCGCAGCAAAAGCGACGCTAAAAAGCAGCGCGCTTTCTGCGGGCGTTAGCTTAGAACGGAGATTGTCAGGCCTATGAGCAAATGGATCTTTGCACTAATTCAGTTTTTCCCTTTATCCACGTTCGCCACATTTGCTTTTTGGTATGGTGCACCATCTGTAGAGCGTTGGCTTGAGGCTTTTCAGATTGGAGCCCTATTAGGCTTATTTCAATTAGCAATACTACTGCCGCAAAAAAAGCCACTAAACAGACTTGTACTTGCGGGCAATATTTATCTTATCTTTGGTGGGATAGCTGTTTTTTTGCAACAATGGTGGTATTTGGAGATATACGACTCGTTAAGAGAGTCCGCCATTCTAGCTATAATGGTAGTTGTTGGCTGCATAACTACCTTTACATCTTCATATGGCTTCATCGCTGTAAAAGACGTCTCAAGGAAGTATTCTTTGTGGCTGTTAGTGGCTACTTTGTCAATGTTACCGTTTTCAATTGTATTTGAGGGTAATCGTCTGTATGCCGCAGTAATTCCGATAATTTTCTTAGCTATCCTTCATCGCTTTTTGTCGTATGTAGCTAAAGAAGATGTATTGGTTCAAGATGTCAGCTAACAAGGGCAGGCAAAGTGGGCCGCAAAAGACGCGGCCCTGACTCGCTATCACTCGCCTTTCCTGCCGGCGTTATGTGTCCAAGTTACCCACGAAAAGTAGACACCCTGTATAGTTATATTTGACTGATATGGAGGTGTCGAATGACACGCAAAAAACACCAGCATCAAGAAATAAAAATGAGTGAAAATATCGCACAGAAAAGGCCTATCTATTTTCTAGTATTTGCAGTGGTTACATTAGTGCTTGGGTCCTATTTATCATACGCAAACCTAGGACTATCTTTAGCGCTAATCCCTCCAGTAATTTCATACATAGGTATCGCTCTTCTATTTATCGAAATCGCTACGGGTAATATCGCACTGGTCAATATAAGCGACTGGAACAAGGTTGAAATAGGTATCTATGGGAAGCTGGCTTTATTTTTTATGGCTATTGGTGGCGTAGCAAATAGCTTTGTAGTTGGCTAATGCATAACAAGTGACTACGGTCTAAAGTCAAACTCTTAGGCCATTTTCTCGTCCCTGTAAGCGTCGTTTTTACCATCGAATTTAGGGTTGTCGGTTGCTTTCGCATACAGGTAATAGGGGCTGCTTTTTTCGGTTTTCCTGCGATAGCGAATGTCCTGGCTCACGCTATTTATTCAAATGCTTTGCACTTTCGCTTAAACCAAGACAGTCGCTTTACGATATTGTTAGGGCAGTTGCTACTGCAGTGGGCGTTCAGTTGCGAAATTTTTTCGATTTCATTGTTTATGCTGAATACTTTGCCATTTACGATATGCTCATAACCCGGATGTTCTGATGAAAACCGGAAGTGGTTTTCAGAATTGCCGATAATCACTTTTTCCTGTGCAACGGCATAGATATCAAAGCGCCATATATTCCAGTTGCTCCAATTGTAGCTTGATAAACAACGATTCATAGATTCGCCAACTGTCATGCTGTCGAAGCCAGAGCTTTGTGCCGGGCCTGAAATTGTAGTAGTTAACGTAATTAGACGGCTAGTAACGACAGCTTTGATGAGGCTTTTTACCATGGCTCAGTCCTTTGAATTTAGTCAATACGGGGTAAACAATATGTGATGACTTTGAGATGGTCAACAGAAAGTCAAATCTATGTGTCGGCTTGTTAAACCCAGAGTGATTAAGTACAAGCCATTTGAGTGTACGGGTAATTCGACTTTCTTAGACCATAGGTTGCTTTGTAAAAGGAATTGGGTCAGCGTAATGAATTGGCTGATGGGTTGCTCTCAGTGGAGGGGCTGCACGATATAGTCATGGAAGGCAATGCGTGGCAATGCCTTGAGACTGCAGTCTGAGTTCCAATGTATAAACGAGTGACCAAGCTTCATTAAAACCCCTTATCCTCTTCACTCTCATCTTCCTCCATGCTCTCCAATGATAAGTTGCCAAAGGACATAGGTGCCTGGGCCTCTTTGGCGGCCGGTTTTTCCTTGTTGACTTCTGGGACTGGTTCGCTGCTGCCGGTTTTTTTACTGTCGAGTTTAATCCGCAGCCGGAGATTGTTTGGCGAGTCTGCGTTGGCGAGGGCTTCTTCGGCGCTGATGCGGCCCTCTTTGTAGAGATAGAACAAGGCACCATCGAAGGTTTGCATGCCCAAATTTTCAGATTTCTCCATGATTTCTTTGATTTCTTCCAGTCGGCTTTTCAAAATCATTTCTTGAATGGTTTTGGTGCCGATAAGGATTTCTACGGCGGCGCAGCGCTTGCCGTCTACTGTGGGAATGAGCCGTTGGGACACAAAGGCGCGCAGGTTTTGCGACAGTGACAGTAAAAGCTGTGGTCTGCGTTCTTCCGGGAAGAAGTTGATGATGCGTTCGAGGGCTTGGTTGGCATTGTTTGCGTGCAATGTGGAGATGGCCAAATGACCGGTATCAGCAAACTCCAGTGCGTGTTCCATGGTTTCGCGGTCGCGGATTTCACCGATGAGAATCACATCGGGCGCCTGCCGGAGTGTATTTTTTAGGGCATTTTTAAAGCTCCGAGTATCAACCCCCACCTCGCGTTGGTTGACGATACTTTTTTTATGTTTGTGCACATATTCCACGGGATCTTCGATGGTGATGATGTGCCCGCCGCTGGTGCTGTTGCGGTGGTCTATTAACGCGGCGAGGGAAGTGGATTTTCCCGATCCGGTGGCACCCACAAAAAGGACTAATCCGCGCTTGGTAAGGATAATGTCCTTAAGCACTTCAGGTAGTTTTAAGTCTTCAAACTTGGGGATATCGGCCTTGATATTGCGCGCCACGATGGAGACTTCGTTGCGTTGTTTAAAAATATTGATACGAAAACGACCCACGCCTGCAATTGAGGTGGCCAGGTTCATTTCCAGCTCATGCTGAAACACCTCGCGCTGCTCTTCATCCATGATCTCGTTGGCAATGCGCTCGATTTCGCCCGAGGGGTAGGGCGTTTGACTCAGCGGTTTAAGGGCGCCCTGAAATTTGGCGCAGGGCGGGGCGCCGGTGCTCAAGTAGAGATCAGAGCCGTCTTTTTTGGCCAGTATGTTGAGCAGGTTGTCGATCGGTGTGCTCATTGTGCGCTCCCCAAGAATTAGGAATTCATTATAGGAAGGCTGGCGGCTTCTGCCCAGTTTGTTGCGAATTAGACGGTGTTGATGGCGTGATGTGGGAGGGCGTTGCTGTGAATTGTGCCTTGTAGGCGCGGTAAAGACAGGTGAGATCTAGGCCCTGCAGTCGGACAAGTTTCCGTGCAGGCTGTTTAGGTGGCGTGACCTGTATGGCTCAGTGTGGATGGTACAAGGCCCAAAGTGACATGTTACGGGTGCTAGCAGTAAATGTTCACCTTGGGGGACGTCTAGATTGCGAGGATCGTTTGGCCGAATCCGTTCATTCGGCGCGACCCGCGCACTCTAGTGGGACGCAAGAAAGCTGGTTACTTGGCTGGTGGCGCTTTCCTGACTGATGGCGTACTTGTCGCGCACCATTTCAGTGAGCTTTTTCTGATCGCCACCGGAGGCCTTTAGGTCACCTTCAGTCAGCTTGCTCCAGCGGGTGTGTGCTGCGGCAATATTGCTGGACCACGGGTGCTTTGCCTTGGCAGGTTGGGCACTGGCGGCTTTGTTCGGTTGGGTTTTATCGGTGGTTTTCATGATGGCATTCTCGCTGAGTTAGGTTCGCGCCGAGAGTGGCGCAACATCGAGGAGCAAGTGTGTCAATTGGGAGGGCGGGCGTCTGTTCGTTAGCCCGCTTTGGGGCGCAATAATGGCGCCGATCATTTGGTGGATAAGTGGGGTGATGGGCGAGTGCGAGTCCCGGTCCCCTCTGTGATGGTCTTTTGTGTAACTTTAGAAATATCGGCGCGAGTGCAATGCGGGTGGGCCTGCGCCGTGCAATCGCCTAATTCGGCGCCGCGTGTTTAACGATTGCGGCGACATCGATACCTTGTGGCAGTGCACCGTACAGCGATTGGCTGCCCGCGTGGGTTGCCAGCCGGCTCACGCAGAACGCTTCTGCCAGGGGTGACTTGAGGGTAATGAGTGCCATGGCTTGCATGCTCAGTGCTAACCCTGCCGTCAGTTGGCGGGCTTGTGGGGCCAGCTGTGCTTGCGGTTGCTGAAATGTCGCCCGCATACGGGCCACGTGCGGCGCCAGTAGCGGCAGCTCCGCGCTAGCCGTATCTAGGGCCTGCCAGAGCGCTGTTAAGCATTCAGGGTGACGCTGTAAGACCCGCAGCAAGTCGAGGCACTGGACGTTGCCCGAGCCCTCCCAGATGGCGTTGATGGGGGCTTCGCGATACAGGCGCGCCATGGGGCCGGTGTCCATGACGCCCATGCCGCCAATGCACTCCATGGCCTCGTAGGCATGGCCCGGCGTGCGTTTACAAATCCAGTATTTACCCACGGCCGTGCCGATGCGCAGCAATGCTGCCTCGACGGCGTCATCGGGGCGATCCAGTGCCATGGCCATGCGCCATGTGAGCGCCAGTGCGGCCTCGCTCTCCAACGCAAGATCGGCTAAGACACGGGTCATCAAGGGTTGGTCCACGAGGCGTGCGCCAAAGGCGCTGCGGTGCTGGCAGTGGTGAATGGCTTGGGCGGTGGCCGCTCGCTGCCCGGCGCTGGAGCCCATCATACAATCGAAGCGGGTGAGGGCGACCATCTCCAAGATATTGGCGATGCCTCGTCCTTCTTCGCCAATCAGCCAGCCATGGGCGCCTCTGAGTTCGGTTTCCGCAGACGCGTTGGAGGCATTGCCCATTTTTTGTTTGAGCTGCTGAAGTTGAAGAGGATTTTTACTGCCATCTTCGCGCCAACGTGGCACTAAAAAGCACGACAGACCCTGCTGGGTATGCGCGAGCGTGAGAAAGCCATCACTCATGGGCGCCGATACGAAATATTTGTGGCCCACCAATTCATAGAGTTCTCCACCCCCGGGCTGGCCAATCGGGTGGGCGCGGGTACTGTTGGCGCGCACATCGGAACCGCCTTGCTTTTCAGTCATGGCCATGCCGAGGGTGATACCGGCTTTTTGTTGCCAGGGTTTATTGTCGCCGTCGTAGTCTGGACTGCAAAGCTTAGGCAGCCACTGTGCGGCAATGTTGGGTTGTTTGCTCAACGTGGGGACGGCGGCAAAGGTCATGGTGATTGGGCAGCAGTGGCCGGCTTCCACTTGATTGTGGCAATAGTAGAGCGCGGTGCGCAGCTGGTGTGCGTTGGATTGCCCTCCTTGCCACGGCAATGCGTGCAGGCCGGTGGTGACTGCCTCACCCATCAGCTGATGATAGCTGGGATGAAACTCCACGCAATCTACCCGTTCGCCAAAGCGATCATGGGTGCTAAAAATTGGCTTGTGCAGGTTGGCTTGATGGCCAAGCGCTAAATAGTCAGCTTGGCCCCATGTGCGCCCTTTTTCTGCCAGCAGGGCGCGTTGGTTTTCGCCCAGTGATTGTGTGGCATTCACTAGCGCGCGGTCGCTCAGATACAGGTTGTAGTCTGCTAGCGGGCCCGATTGGTTGTCGACGCTGTGGGTGTTGGCGAGGAACGGGTCGTGCTTAAACATGGCGATTATCCAAAAGCGCTGGTGGGTTTACGCGCTGAGTGCCCGCAGGCAAAACTGCACAAGGGGGGCAATATCGCTCGCGCAAAAAGAGGCGTAGCTGGGCGGTACGGCCAACGGCTCGGCCATGGCGCCGACCAGTGCGGTGGCGGCGAGCGCAGCGGGTTGAGGCGCGAATTGTCGCTGCTCAATGCCGTCTTCAATGACTGCCTGAAAGCGCGTGGCCCAGCGGCGTCGGTGCTCATTGCGGGCCTGCTCTACGGCGGGGTCAACGGGCTCTGCCACCAGGGAATAGGCAAGTTGCGGATTGGCGTGGGCGCGCTGTAAAAAGGCGGTGAGCAGCATTTCTAGCTGTACGATGGGGGCTGCGCGGTGATTGACGCATTCGAACACGGCGTGCATTTCATGGGTGCTGGCACGCTCGAATAGTGCCACGGACAAGGTGGCCTTATCGGTAAAATAGCGATAGAGATTGCCTGTGGCCATGCCGGCCTGCTGGGCGATGCGCGCCATCGACAGGGCGCTAAATCCGCCCCTAGCAACAATCCGGTGACCAGACCTTAGCAGCATTTGCTGAGTGTCTACCTTGCGAGCTTCCGTGCGAGCTGTTGCTTGATACGCCATAAAGTGAATGTCCATTCATTTTTGCAGGGCAGTAAACCAGTACAGACGTACAGGGTCAAGCGAGGCGCGGGGGATTCCGACCAGTGGTCACTGTGGCGCTCAGCGGGGCGCTGGTGCAAGGCGTTACCCTTATAAATATCGGATCGCTCACTTGTATGTGGGTGGTGTTATGAATGTCAATAAAGGCTGATGGGTTTGAGGTTGAAGCCGTCCATAATTTAAGTGCCTAACATTTTCTGTGCTATTGGATTTTTAGATTGTGCCAAGTAGCAGACTCTTCGGTAATCGATTAACAAAAAGCGGAAATGCAATGACTGGAAAAAAACAAACATTGGTGTGGCTTGCGGCAAGTATTTGGCTGCTCTTTGCCTCGGCGAGCGGGGCTGCAACCTATCGAGATTTAGATCAGCAACAGTTGTGGTATTTGGAGTTAGACACGGGGCGAGTGGTGATTGAGCTCAATGACACATTTGCGCCCAAAACTGTCGCGCAAATTAAGCAGCTAACGCGAGCGGGCATTTATGACGGTGTGTCGTTTTATCGGGTGATCGATGGGTTTGTGGCGCAGGCGGGGCCTGGTGATACGCCTCTCTCCGATAGCGCAATTAAACGCTTGGGGCAGACAAGTATTCCGACCCTGCCCATGGAATCGGTATTGCCGTGGTCTAATGCACGGGCCTTTACGCCAGTGCAAAGGCAGGATTTGTTCGCGCCGCAAACTGCATTCAGTGCGGGCTTTGCGGTTGGCCTTAACGCGACGTCTAGCGAGGCGTGGCTGTTGCATTGCCCGGGTGCAGTGGGCATTGCGCGCGGCAATGAGCCAGATTCGGCCACCAGTGATTTTTACGTGGTCATTGGTCAGGCCCCGCGGTATTTAGACGGCATCATGACCGTGTTTGGGCGCGTGGTTTGGGGCATGGATAAGGTGCAGGCAATTTTGCGCGCAGACCCCCAAGGCTCTGGTGTGATGGCACCAGATGAACCACAGACGCGCATTCAGCGCGCTGTTTTAGGGAGCGATTTGCCGCCCGAACAACAATTGATGCTAGCGGTTGAGCGCACGGTGGGTGAGGCGTTTGAACAAAAACTTGCCGCTCGTAAACTGCGCGATCACCCCTTCTTTTTCAAGCGGCCGCCGGCGGTACTGGACGCCTGCCAAGTGCCGATTGCGGTGCAGTTGGGCACTTGATTGGCGCCAAATTTAGGCAGTGGATGCTTGGCGACTTAGCGTTAATTGCAGTCAGTTAAGCTAGGACGAAGGTCCCCAGGCCTACGCCGCTGACGGCCAATAGCAGCCAGCCAAGTATCCGATAAAATGCTTGGCTGTTTGCCTGCAGGAGTTTGTTGTGGGCGTGTAGCCCCAGCCAGTGCCCTATAGCCGCACAGGGCAGCAACCAAAGGTGCTGCCGCCATTGCAGGTCTACCTCGGCCCAAATAAACGCGGCCATTTTTATCGACACTAAAATAAACCACAGCGCAAACAGCGTATTGCGTAGTCGCGTACGTGCCACGTGCGCGGCGAAAACCGCAACGATGAGTGGCGCCCCAATGAGTGACGTTCCGCTCACATAACCGCCGAGCATGAGTAGCAGTATGTCCATGCCCGGGTGCTTGCTGACAAACGGCTTATTGAATATGTAGCTGAAGGAATAGAGCGTTACGATCGCAAAAATAATGGCGGTCATGACGTCGTTGGGCAACGCTAATAGCCCAAATACGCCCAGCAATTTGGGCGCCAACATAATGAGCAGCGCGCGCTTTAAGTAGCGCCAATCGACCCGTTGATCAATGTCTGTTGCGGCGCGGCTGTGCCAGATGGTTAGGCTGCTGAAAAATAATAAGTGCACCGCGATAATCGGCAAATAAACCAGAGGGCGATTGTCGACCAGCAGTAGAAATGGCAGTGAGAGCACGGCCCCGCCAAACCCGAGTCCCGAGCGTACAAAGCCGCTCCACACAAAAATGACGGCGATGGCGAGGTGCGCCCAAAGGCCTAATTCAGGTAAAAACACAGTGAGCCCTGTTAGCGATTAGGTGTGGCGTTTACCGGCCTTTTTGAGGGCTTTTTTGGCTTCTTTTTCAGCGGCAATGGCGGCCCTGCGGGCCTGCTCTTCGGCAATCTCAATGTCTTCTTGCGCGATTTCGTCGGGCGTTTCTAGCGTAATCTGACCGAGACGACAGGCGCGAAAATCTGAAATAAGAATTTCACCGCCCTTGTGGAAATCCACTTGATCGGCCTTCATGCCGCCCCGTCGGGTGCAGATGGCGGACAGCAATCCATAGTTGTCTTTGGGGAGCGATTTCAAGCCGTAGCGCGCCTTGAGGCCCTCGGCATAGTGGGGCATGAGGTAATCGGCTAAATAAAGGCCCAAATCCTCGAAATCGATGACGGTGTTTTTGATCGCGCTGGTAGCGGCGAGTCGAAAGCCGGTGTTTTCGTGCTCTAGGCGGGGCCACAGCATGCCCGGTGTATCGAACAGGATGACCCCGCCCTCAAGGTTGATTTGTTGCTGGGCCTTGGTGACGGCGGGTTCATTGCCGGTCTTGGTGGCCGGTCGGCCGGCCATGGTATTGATAAACGTCGATTTGCCCACATTCGGTATGCCCGCGACCATGACGTTGATGGTCCTGTTTTGCTCGGCTTTTTGGGGTGCTAATTTTCGGCACAATTCCGGGATCAGGCTCTTTAGTTTGCCGGGCTTGCGTAAGTCTACGGCCAGGGTCCGAATGTTGTTGTCGCGCTCAAAGTGGGCCTGCCAGGCCTTGGTGCGCTCAGGGTCGGCCAAATCATCCTTGCTGAGTAATTTAATCACGGGAATGTCGCCGCGGGCCTCGCTGATCACGGGGTTCTGGCTGGAGTGGGGCAGGCGGGCATCCAATATCTCTACCAGCACGTCGATGCGGGGGAGCAACTCAAGCATTTGCTTGCGCGCTTTGTGCATGTGACCTGGGTACCACTGAATACTCATCGTGCTTCTCTCAACTGCATATGGATTGGCGCCTACACCGTGGCTTGGCTCTGGGGCGGAATTTTACCGGTTAAAAGCCCGCGTGGCGATGGTGGCCTGACTATACTGAATGCTGCCGTAATAGGAGGGCAGTGTGCACAGAGGCTTAACCGGTTGGCGGACGTTGGCGTTGGTGGGGGGCATAGGCTGTTCCTCGGTCATGGCCCAACTACAAGATTTTGGAGTGACAGAGTCCGTATTGCGCTGGGTCGATGCCAAGTGGGGCACTGATGCACGGCAGCGGGTGGCCAGTTGGCCGCCCCACATGCGCATGACCTTGAAGGACTACCCGGATGATCTCGACAAGCTCAAACGGGCCAACGATTTTTTCAATCAAGTGGCATGGGTGTCAGATATCGAGCATTGGCAGCAGGAAGATTATTGGGCAACGCCCCTTGAAACGCTGGCGACAAACGGCGGCGATTGCGAAGATTTTTCTATCGGCAAGTATGTGACGCTGCACCATACTCGAATGGATCCAGATAAACTGCGTATCACCTACGTCAAGGCATTGGAATACGATCAAGCCCATATGGTATTGGCTTATTATCCGACGCCTAGCTCAGAGCCTCTCATTTTGGACAATATCAATAAGACGATATTGCCTGCCTCTCAGCGCACGGATTTATTCCCTATTTACAGTTTTAATGGCGACGGTCTCTGGTTGGCGAAATCACGCGATAAAAAACTGACCAGTGACAGCCAAAAAAGCCTGCCCCAGTGGCGCGCTGTGAACGAGCGCATGGAGCGCGAAGGTTTCAATAAGAATTAGCGACTAATTGATGCGCTAGTCGCACGCCCACATAAAACATTTTTTCTAAGCCACGGTGGTTTTCCCACGCCAATATTAGTTTTGCTGCCCCCACAAAAAAGGGCCGCAGTGCGGCCCTTTTGGCAAGACTTCTAGCAGTTATTACCAGCCAGTAATCTCTTTCAGTGCCGCACCGATGTCGGCCAGACTGCGAACAGTCTTCACGCCTGCATCTTCAAGCGCGGCAAACTTCTCGTCGGCAGTGCCTTTGCCGCCGGCGATGATGGCGCCCGCGTGGCCCATGCGCTTACCGGCAGGTGCGGTAACACCGGCAATGTAAGAGACAACGGGCTTGGTGACATTCGCCTTGATGTAAGCGGCGGCTTCTTCTTCCGCGCTACCACCAATTTCGCCGATCATCACAATTGCTTCAGTGGCGGGGTCTTCCTGGAACAACTTCAGGATATCGATGAAGTTAGAACCGGGAATTGGGTCGCCGCCGATGCCCACACAGGTGGATTGGCCAAAACCGTAGTCGGTGGTTTGCTTAACGGCTTCGTAGGTTAGGGTGCCGGAGCGCGACACGATACCCACTTTACCTGGCAGGTGAATGTGACCGGGCATGATGCCGATCTTGCACTCGCCGGGGGTAATTACACCGGGGCAGTTAGGGCCGATTAAGGTCACGCCCAACTGATCCACAACCACTTTCGCTTCCAGCATGTCCAAGGTTGGAATGCCTTCGGTGATGCACACGATCAGCTTGATGCCGGCGTTCGCCGCTTCCAGGATGGAGTCCTTACAGAAGGCCGCAGGCACGTAGATCACAGACGCTTCGGCGCCCGTGGCTGCTACGGCTTCGCGAACGGTGTTGAATACGGGCAGGCCCAGGTGCGTTTGACCGCCTTTGCCGGGCGTAACGCCGCCAACCATTTTGGTGCCGTAGGCAATGGCTTGTTCAGAGTGAAAGGTGCCTTGTGCACCGGTGAAACCCTGACAGATCACCTTGGTATCTTTATTGATTAAAACGCTCATTATTTGCCTCCCGCCGCTTTAACTACTTGCTGTGCAGCATCGGTCAGGCTGGTGGCGGCGATGATGTTCAAACCGCTTTCGCTCAGAACCTTGGCACCCAAGTCTGCGTTGTTACCTTCAAGGCGCACAACCACGGGCACTTTAACGCCCACTTCTTTGACTGCGCCAATCACGCCTTCAGCGATCATGTCACAGCGCACGATGCCGCCGAAGATGTTGATCAATACGGCTTCTACCGCATCGTCAGACAGGATGATCTTAAACGCTTCAATCACGCGCTCTTTGGTAGCGCCGCCGCCCACATCCAAGAAGTTAGCGGGCTGGCCGCCGTGCAACTTCACGATGTCCATGGTGCCCATGGCCAGACCTGCGCCGTTCACCATGCAGCCGATGTTGCCGTCGAGAGCTACGTAGTTCAGCTCCCACTTGGCGGCATTGGCTTCGCGCTCGTCTTCCTGTGAGGGATCGTGCATTTCTTTGATCTTGGGCTGACGGTACAAGGCGTTGCCGTCGATGTTGATCTTGCCGTCCAAGCAGTGCAGGTTGCCTTCTTCGGTGATCACCAGCGGGTTAATTTCCAGCAGGGCGAAGTCGAAGTCTTGGAACATCTTGGCCAGACCTAAGAAGATCTTGGTGAATTGCTTCACCTGGGCCGCGTTCAGGCCCAACTGGAAGGCCAGGTCGCGCGCTTGGTAAGGCTGTGCGCCCACCAGCGGATCGATCACGGCTTTCAAAATCTTCTCGGGGGTCTCTTCCGCAACTTT
The DNA here is from genome assembly GCF_014192475.1 of Simiduia aestuariiviva. Taxonomy (GTDB): domain Bacteria; phylum Pseudomonadota; class Gammaproteobacteria; order Pseudomonadales; family Cellvibrionaceae; genus Simiduia; species Simiduia aestuariiviva. The sequence continues at coordinate 818,421 of NZ_JACHXZ010000002.1, read as the reverse complement.
TTCAATTTCCACGCCGCCTTCAGTAGACGCCATGAACACGATGCGACGGGTTGCACGGTCTACCACTGCGCCCAGGTACAATTCTTGGGCGATGTCGGTGCAAGACTCAACCAAAATGCGCGAAACGGGCTGACCGTTTTCGTCTGTCTGGTAGGTCACCAGGTTGTTGCCCAGCCACTTTTTGGCGAAATCTTCGATTTCTTGTTTGGTGCTGACCAATTTAACGCCGCCCGCTTTACCGCGGCCACCGGCGTGAACCTGTGCTTTTACTACCCATTTGTCACCACCGATCTCGGCGGCTGCGGCAACAGCCTCGGCAGGTGTAGCAGCTGCTACGCCCTTGGATACCGGGAGACCGTACTCGGCAAACAACTGCTTTGCCTGATACTCATGCAAATTCATGATGTCGTTCCACTTTGTGCGTTTGTTGGATGGGGCATTGGCCCCGTCATAACCACAATACGCTGTACCTGTGATGGTCAGCCGTTACTCCAGACTGACCCCCTGATGTGCCTCGTGTGAGGCGTTAACGCCGTATTGTTATTATTTGCGCTTTTTGCGGTTGGCGATGTGAATAGCGTGTCCGTTCGCCGCCAATGCCGCTTCTTTAACCGCCTCTGACAGAGTCGGGTGACCAAAAATCGTCATGCCAATGTCTTCGGCTGATGAACCAAATTCCATGGCGATGGCAACCTGCTGAACCAAGTCGGCTGCCGATGGACCCACAATGTGAGCACCCAGCACGCGATCGGTGTCAGCGTGTGCCAAAATTTTCACCATGCCGCCGGTCTCGTTGGCGGCCATGGCGCGACCACTGGCCGCAAAGGGGAACACGCCAACATTGTAGGGCTCGCCCTCAGACTTGAGTTGCTCTTCAGTCTTACCCACAGACGCCACTTCCGGGTGGGTGTAAATGACGTTGGGGATAATATCGTAGTTCACTATGCTCTTTTGGCCAGCGATACGCTCGGCAACTACCACGCCTTCTTCGCTGCCTTTGTGGGCCAGCATGGGGCCGCGCACCACGTCACCAATGGCCCATACGCCGGGCGCTGAGGTAGAGCAGAGGTCATTGACGTAGATAAAACCGCGCTCGTCCAAGTTCACGCCGCTGTCGGCAGACAGCAAGTTCTGGGTGAAGGGGCGGCGACCAACGCACACGATCAGCTTGTCGAACACTTCTTTTTGCTCGTTGCCGTCGGCATCAGTGTAGGTGACGGTGACCGTCTTTTTCTTGCCTTTACCACTGACTTCGCTGCCAGTAACGCGGCAGTTCAGGCGAATATCCAGGCCTTGCTTGGTGAGAATTTTTTTGGCTTCTTTGGCAATTTGCTGATCCATCATGGCCAAGAAGTCGGGCATGGCCTCCAGCAGTACAACTTTTGAACCCAAACGGTTCCAAACTGAGCCCAATTCTAGACCGATGACACCGGCACCAATAACGCCCAGGCGCTCGGGCACCTTGTCGATTTCCAATGCACCGGTGGAATCCAGAATGACGTCGTTGTCGACTGGCGCCACGGGGATGTTCACAGGTACCGAACCGGACGCGAGGATGACGTTGTCGGCAGTCAGTGTTTGAACCTTGCCTTCGAAATCGGTGATTTCAACGGTACGGTTGGCCAGCAGTTTGCCGGTGCCGTAAAAAGAGGTGACGCCGTTGGCCTTGAACAGGCCGGCAATGCCGCCGGTCAGCTGCTTCACGATGGCTGCTTTGCGCGCGATCATGGATGGCACATCAATTTTCACGTCTTTGGTGGTGATGCCGTGAATTTCGAGGTCGTCCTTCGCTTCGTGATACTTGTAGGAGCTGTCGAGCAACGCTTTGGAGGGGATGCAGCCCACATTCAAACAGGTGCCGCCATTGACGCCCTTACCCTCGGCGTTTTGCCACTTTTCAATACAGGCGGTTTTTAAACCCAACTGAGCGGCGCGAATGGCTGCTACGTAGCCCGCAGGGCCGGAACCGATCACGATTACGTCAAATTTGTCAGACATGTTTTGTCCTCAATCCTAAAAGTGTAGGGGGCTAGCGCCCCCGAGAAATTGTGTTGTGCAGGCGATTAAATTTCCAGCAGTATGCGGGCCGGGTCTTCAATCATGTCTTTAATCGCAACCAAGAACTGCACGGCATCTTTGCCATCGATTAAACGATGATCATATGACAGGGCCAAGTACATCATGGGGCGGATTTCAACTTTGCCGTTGACGGCCATAGGGCGCTCTTGGATTTTATGCATGCCCAAAATCGCGGTCTGTGGCGGGTTCAAAATGGGGGTCGACATCAATGAGCCAAAAACGCCGCCATTGGTGATGGTGAAGGTGCCACCCATCATGTCGTCCATGCCCAACTTGCCATCGCGTGCACGCAGGCCGAAATCGCGGATGGTGTTTTCAACATCGGCCAGACCCATGTGTTCGGTATTGCGAAGTACCGGCACTACCAACCCTTTCTCCGTTGATACCGCCACACCAATGTCTTGGTAGCCGTGGTAAACCACGTCGTTGCCATCGATTGAGGCGTTAACGGCAGGGAAGCGGCGCAAGGCTTCTGCAGCAGCTTTTACGAAAAAGCCCATGAAACCTAAGCGGGTGCCATTGTGAGATTTTTCAAATTGATCTTTGTATTTTTTGCGCAACTCCATCACCGGGCCCATGTCCACTTCATTGAACGTGGTGAGCATGGCGGTGGACTGGCTGGCTTCGAGCAGGCGCTCGGCAATGCGCGCGCGCATACGAGACATGGGAACGCGCTTTTCAGTGCGATCGCCGGCCGGCATGGCGGCCGGACTTTGGCTCGCTACAGCCGCGGGGGCAGGCGCACTGGCAGGCGATGCAGCGCCGCCTTTCAAGTGATCGATAACATCGCCCTTGGTGACGCGACCGCCTTTGCCTGAGCCTTCCACAGCGCCCACATTGACGTTGTTCTCGCTTGCCATTTTCCGGGCTGAAGGGTTAACCAGTTTTTCGTCGCTCGCTTGGGGGGCTGCAGCGGCGGGAGCAGTAGCCTCCTGTTTAGGTGCACTGGCAGCGGGCGCAGCGCCCTCTTCTAAGCGGGCAATCACCTCGTTGCTGAGGATGGTGTCGCCTTCGTCTTTGAGGATTTCTGCCAACACGCCGTCGGCGGGTGCAACAACTTCTAACACCACCTTGTCGGTTTCGATATCTACAATTAGCTCATCGCGGCTGACGGCTTCGCCAGCTTTCTTGTGCCACGTGGCAATGGTGCCATCGGGTACGGACTCGGGGAATTGCGGTGCTTTGATTTCGATACTCATTGTCTCTATTCCTTAGCCTTAGCCAAATCTGTTAACGACTGCTACTTAATAGTCAGTGCTTCGTCGATGAAACGGTTTTGTTCTTCCAAGTGTGTGGACATGTAGCCCGCTGCCGGTGCGGCAGAGGCTTCTCGGCCCGCAAAATTCAAATACGCCTTGGATGAAATGTTAGCAATCACGCGACGCATATGGTGCTGGCTGGAATACCAGGCACCTTGGTTCATGGGTTCTTCTTGGCACCATACGAAATCAGTTAATTTACCGTAGGGTTTGAGTGCCTCAACCAGCTCGTCTTCAGGGAAGGGGTAGAGCTGTTCCAAACGCACCAATGCCACGTCTTCTTGTCCGCGCTCCATGCGCGCTTCAAGCAGGTGGTAATACACTTTGCCGGAGCAGAGCACAACGCGCTTCACCTTTTTCGGATTGACCGTCGTGTCGGCGAGCACGTTGTGGAAGTGACCATTGGCCAGTTCTTCTAGGGTTGAGGTAGCGAGTTTGTGTCGCAAAATCCATTTGGGGCTCAACACCACGAGTGGGCGACGCATTGGGCGCACAGCTTGCCGGCGCAGCATGTGGAACACTTGCGCGGGCGTGGTGGGAATACAAATTTGAATGTTGTGTTCAGCACACAGTTGCATAAAGCGTTCAAGGCGAGCGGAGGAGTGCTCTGGCCCCTGGCCTTCATAACCGTGCGGTAACAGCATGGTTAAGCCACACAGGCGACCCCATTTGTGCTCACCTGAGGTGATGAACTGATCGATGACCACTTGTGCGCCATTGGCGAAATCGCCGAATTGGGCTTCCCAAATTACCAGCGCATTGGGCGTGGTCGTGGCATAACCATATTCAAATGCCAGCACCGCTTCTTCCGACAACAATGAATCGAAGATGTCGAAGCGCGGTTGATCGGCACTTAAATTTTGCAGCGGTACGTAACGGCTCGCATCTTTTTGGCTGTGCACCACCGCGTGGCGATGAGAGAAGGTGCCGCGGCCCACGTCCTGACCGGTCAAACGCACGCGCACGCCCTGATCGAGAATAGTGGCATAGGCTAGCGTCTCGGCCATTCCCCAATTGATGGGTAGGGCACCACCGGCCATTTTTTTGCGGTCTTCGTAAATCTTTGAGACCTGACGCTGCACCACAACGCCGTCTGGAATGTCACAGCACTTCTGCGCAATTTGCTGCAGGTGCTTGATGTCCACACGGGTGTCGCCTTCCGCGGTCCAGTCGTGGCCGATGTAGGGGCCCCAGTCTACAAACAACGACTTGTCGGGTTCGCTCACCAAGCCGCTGGCCACGTGTTCGCCGCGATCGAGTGCAGCGCGGTACTCGTCTGCCATGGCCTTGGCCTCGGCTTCAGAGAGCACACCCTCGCTAACTAAACGCTCGGCGTAGAGCGTTCGGCTGGGCTTGTGGTTGCGAATTTTTTTATACATCAACGGCTGAGTCGCAGAGGGCTCATCCGTCTCATTGTGGCCGCGACGGCGGTAGCCCACCAAGTCGATAACCACATCTTTCTTAAATTCGTAGCGGTAATCCATGGCCAACAGTGTCACAAACATCACGGCTTCTGGATCGTCGGCGTTGACGTGGAAGATCGGCGCTTCGATCATTTTGGCGACGTCGGTGCAGTACTCTGTGGAGCGAGCGTCTTCACGCAGGTTAGTGGTAAAGCCCACTTGGTTGTTGAGCACCACATGCAAGGTACCGCCCGTCTTGTACGCGCGGGTCTGTGACATCTGGAAGGTTTCCATGACCACGCCTTGGCCTGCAAAGGCGGCATCGCCGTGCACCACGATGGGCACCACTTTATTACCAACGGGATCGTCGCGGCGATCTTGGCGAGCGCGCACTGAACCTTCAACCACGGGCGAAACGATTTCTAAGTGCGACGGGTTAAAGGCCATGGCGATATGCACTTCGCCACCAGGGGTCATGATGTTCGATGAAAAACCTTGATGGTATTTCACATCCCCGGAGGTGGTGACCAGTTTTTTGCCTTCAAATTCTTCAAACAATTCTGACGGCTTTTTACCAAAAACATTCACCAGGGTATTGAGTCGCCCACGGTGTGCCATGCCCAGTACGATTTCTTTGGCACCGTGTGCGCCGGCACTTTTTACTAAACCGTCGAGCAGGGGAATCATCGATTCACCGCCCTCAAGGCCGAAGCGCTTGGTGCCCGGGTATTTGGTGTCCAAGTGGCGCTCTAAACCCTCGGCGGCGGTTAGGCGCTCGAGAATGTTGAGCTTGATGTCGTTGTGGTAGGCGGGCTTAGAGCGCGTGGACTCCAAGCGTTGCTGCAGCCACTGCTTTTCAGAGAAATTGGTGATGTGCATTATCTCTGGGCCAATGTGGCCGCAGTAGGTGCTCTCCAGTGCCTCGATAATTTCGCGCAGTGGCGCTTCGTCTTTACCGATAAAAAGGTTGCCGGTTTGGAATACCGTGTCGAGATCGGCAGGTGTTAGACCGTGAAAGCTCAACTCTAAATCGGGAATGTGCTCGCGCTCCATCAGTCCAAGCGGGTCGAGCTTTGCCCGTTGATGCCCACGGAATCGGTAGGAGCTGATCAGTTGAACGACTTTAACTTGCTTGCGCTCATGCTCGATATTGGCACCACCAGAGCCGGGAGCGGCAATGGGGCGCGCGCGATTCTTGCCGAGCAATTCGAAATGCTCTCGAATCACAGAGTGAGGTGTATCCTGCACGACCACACCATCGACGCGGGGCAGCTGCTCAAAATAGCGGCGCCACTCTTCATCCACGGCGTTGGGATCGTGTAAATAGGTATCGTACAGATCTTCTACATAGGCCGTGTTCCCATCGGAGATATGGGAAGACTTCCTGAGCAGCTCCAACATGCTTTCTTGCATTTTACCCACCTGGTCGATGGGGCATTGTCTAGCTGTGAGGGCGTGAACAGCGCCATGTTACTGGCAGTGTTTTCCGGACTGGCGAACCAGTCGAGCGGTTACCCCATGAAAGCAGCGACAGTTCATCGTCGCTCTCACAGATAGATCGGGTCTTGCCCGACATACCCCTGCTACTTACTAGCGTCAAACTAGTTGTTTCATATGCAGACTCTTTTGGAGTCGCACTGTTTGTTAACTTGCGCAGGCGCGCTGCGCAAATAAAGTTTAGTAGGGCGAAAGATTAATACGTTGGCCTTGGGCCTTTGCATCTTTCCTGCACCTGGGTTCCGCACCTTGTAAGACCATTCAGAGAATGGTGGGCATGCCGCTTGTATTTTTTTATGACTAACCCCCGGCCCAATGGGCAGGGGGTTAGTGCGGCACTACACAGTTTGCGGGACGAGCCCGCCGCTGATTAAACAGCGCGTTCTAATAACATATTTCGAATGTGGCCAATGGCACGCGTGGGGTTTAGTCCTTTGGGACAAACGGCCACACAATTTTGGATGCCGTGGCAGCGGAATACGCTGAAGGGGTCATCCAATTTTGCCAAGCGCTCATCGGTTGCCGTGTCGCGGCTATCTGCTAAAAAGCGGTAGGCCTGTAGCAATCCGGCAGGACCGATGAACTTATCGGGATTCCACCAGAAGGACGGGCAGCTGGTTGAACAGCAGGCGCACAAAATACATTCGTACAAGCCGTCCAGTTTTTCGCGTTCTTCCGGCGACTGCAAGCGCTCAATGGCGGGCGCAGGCGTATCATTTTGCAAGTAGGGTTGAACCTTCTTGTACTGATCATAGAATTGCGTCATGTCGATGACGAGATCGCGCACGACCGGCAAGCCCGGCAGCGGACGCAGAACCAACTTGTTGTTCTTAACGCACGCAGACAAGGGCATGATACACGCAAGGCCATTTTTGCCATTAATGTTCATACCATCTGAACCACACACGCCTTCACGGCACGAGCGACGGTAGGCCAATGATGCATCTTGCGACTTAATTTGCTCCAGTACGTCCAGCACCATTAAGTCTTTGCCCTGGGTGTCCACCTCATAGGTTTGCATATGAGGGGCTTTGTCCGACTCAGGGTTATAGCGATAGATTTCTACTTTTAACATATTCACCATTCCCCAGACTTAGTAAGTACGAGCTTTGGGTTCGAAGGCTTCCATGGTTTTCGGTGTGAAGTTTACACCGCGCTTCTCTACTTTTTTCTCAGCAGGGAAGTACATGGAATGGCACAACCAGTTGACATCATCACGCTCTTGGAAATCTTCACGCGCGTGGGCGCCACGGGATTCTTTGCGCTCTTCTGCTGCCACTGCAGTAGCCTCGGCAACTTCAAGCAGGTTTTGCAGTTCCAGGGCTTCAATGCGCGCAGTATTAAAGGCGTTGCTCTTGTCGGTAATGCCGACATTTTCAATGCGTGGACGCAATTCCGCCAGTTTCTTGATACCTTCTTTCATGAACTCGCCATTGCGGAATACACCAAAGTGATTCTGCATAATGGTTTGCAGTTCTTTGCGCAATGCGGGCGCGGTATCGGTGCTGGTGGAGGTATTGACGCGATTCAAGCGTGCCATTGCACGTTCGATATCGGCCTCAGTGGCCTCTTTGTGCTCGATACCTTCGCGCAGTGCTTTTTCGATAAACATGCCCGAAGCGCGACCGAAGACCACCAAGTCGAGCAGTGAGTTACCGCCGAGTCGGTTGGCGCCGTGTACTGAAACACAGGCCGCTTCACCACAGGCATAGAAACCTTCGATGACTTCGTCTTTACCGTCTTTCAGGGTCAATGCTTGGCCGTGTACGTTGGTAGGAATGCCGCCCATCATGTAGTGACAGGTGGGCACCACAGGCACGGGCTCTTTCACTGGATCGGCATGGGCAAAGGTGCGCGACAATTCACAGATGCCGGGTAGGCGGCTTTCCAGAACTTCCTCACCTAAGTGATCCAGTTTCAAGAATACGTGGTCGCCGTCCGGGCCGCAGCCGTTGCCAGCCAAAATTTCCAATACCATGGAGCGCGCAACTACGTCGCGCGATGCCAAGTCTTTGGCGTTGGGCGCATACCGCTCCATGAAGCGCTCGCCGTGTTTGTTGATCAGGTAACCGCCTTCGCCGCGACAACCTTCCGTTACCAGTACCCCAGCGCCGGCAATACCGGTTGGGTGGAACTGCCAGAATTCGATGTCCTGCACGGGGAAGCCAGCGCGCAATGCCATGCCAATACCGTCACCGGTATTGATGTGCGCATTGGTAGTGGAGGCGTAAATTCGGCCCGCACCGCCGGTTGCAAATACGGTTGCCTTAGATTTCACGTAGACAACTTCGCCGTCTTCAATGTTCATGGCGATAACACCAACCACAGCGCCGTCGGCATTTTTAACGAGGTCTACGGCAAACCACTCGTTTAAAAAGACGGTGTTGTTTTTGATGTTGTTTTGATAAAGGGTGTGCAGCAGCGCGTGACCGGTGCGATCGGCTGCGGCGCAGGTGCGAGCTGCTTGTCCGCCTTTACCGAAGTCCTTCGACTGGCCGCCGAACGGACGCTGATAAATGCGGCCTTCATCAGTGCGCGAGAAGGGCAGGCCCATGTGGTCCAGTTCGAACACGGCAGCGGGGCCCACGGAACACATGTATTCGATGGCATCTTGGTCACCGATATAGTCGGAACCTTTAACGGTATCGTACATGTGCCAGCGCCAATCATCTTGCGGGTCGTCACTGGCGATAGCACAGGTGATGCCGCCTTGGGCAGATACGGTGTGTGAGCGGGTCGGAAACACTTTAGTGATAACCGCGGTTTTGTAGCCCGACTGTGCTAGCTGCAGTGCTGCTCGCATGCCTGCGCCGCCACCGCCGATCACGATTCCGTCGAATGAAATTGTACGCATATTAGACATTGATCAAGCTCCCCACAAAATTTCAAAGCCCCAGACCAAATAGGTCAGGGTAACCACGCCCAGAACCACTTGCGCAAACAACCGCAGTGCGGTGGCTTTTGCGCCCATTAGGCGGGTGGTGAGGTAGTCGGTCAGTACGGCCCACAAGCCGATCCAGGCGTGTGCGGCGATAGATAGCAGCGTGGCCAGGGTGAAAATGCGCACCCAAAGCTGATTGAATAAACCCTGCCAGATGTCGAAGGTCATCTCAGGCGTGGTGAAAATAAAACCTACAATAAAGAAGGTATAGGCGGCCATGACCACGGCGCTAACGCGTTGGATCAACCAGTCGTACAGGCCGCTGCGGCCAAAACTCGTAACTGCAGTTACCATATCCACACCCCCAGTGCTGTAATAGTGATGACGGCGAGTGCCAGTGCAATTTTGGCGCCGGTCTGTCCACCTTCTAAGCTCTCGCCAATTCCCATATCCATGATCAGGTGACGAATACCTGCGATCATGTGGTAGGCGAGGCCGGCCAGCGTGGCCCATAGAATCAACTTACACAGAGGGCTTGCGGTCAGCTCTTTGAGCTCCTCAAAGCTGGCCTCTGAACTTAGGCTCGCTTCCAACATCCACAGCAAAACAGCCACGCCTGCGAACAGTGCGACGCCAGAAACGCGGTGAAGGATAGAGACGTAAGCAGTGATGGGAAGTTGAATAGTGGAGATGTCGAGATTAACAGGTCTGTTTTTGTTCACGTTAAGTCACACCTTTTTGCCCAGAAATCGGGCGGTTCGAGAAAGTCTGCATAACACACAATCTCTCTAGCATAGGTAGCAAAGTGGCATTTCACCAGCTACCCCCCCTGCAAGACGCGCGAAATTATAAGGACGCAACTTGTAAATTACAAATGAAATCCGGCACTTATGTGCCCATTTTACGGGGCTTTCACCGATTTGGTTCAGGTGCGTGGTGGATGCAAAAGTCGCCTCGGTGGATTGCTGTGCGGATTGGTTACTTTGTGTGCTGTGCGCACCAGAACTGCCGCAGATTTCAGAAGTTGGGTCGTTTTTGGTGCAGCCATCTATAATTGACTATCTATTTGACAAAAACAAACTTAACTTTATAGTTGTGCCCGCTCTAAAGTCCGCTCACGGCCATTAGTGCTATAAAAGAGGGTATGCAAGCCCCGATAGAAGAGACGATTACAACTTGCAGATATAGGAGTCCCAAGATGGCTGAGAAGAAAGCACAACTGGTAGTAGAGGGGCGCGACCCCATTGAGCTGCCCATACACTCCGGTTCCACCGGTCCGGACGTGATCGACGTCAGCAGCCTCACGGCCAACGGGTACTTCACTTATGACCCAGGATTTATGTCAACGGCTTCTTGTGAGTCTAAGTTGACGTTTATTGATGGCGGCAACGGCGTGTTGTTGCACGGTGGTTATCCCATCGAGCAGCTGGCCGATAAATCTGATTATCTCGAAACTTGCTACTTATTGCTTAATGGCGAGCTGCCGAATGCGGCGCAAAAAGAAGAATTTGTGAGCACAATCATGGGTCACACCATGGTGCATGAATCCCTTACCAATTTTTTCCGTGGATTCCGCTATGACGCGCACCCCATGGCCATTATGGTGGGTGTGGTCGGCGCCTTGTCGTCTTTCTATCATGACTCTCTAGATATCAATAACCCCGAGCATCGCCTGATTTCGGCGCATCGTCTTATCGCTAAAATGCCGACCTTGGCGGCCATGTGCTACAAGCACCACATTGGCCAGCCGTTTATGTATCCCGACAATGATCTGAGCTATTCAGAGAATTTCTTGCACATGATGTTTGGCACGCCCTGCGATGATCCGGATGTAAATCCTGTTTTGGCGCGCGCCATGGATAAAATTTTCTTGTTGCATGCCGATCACGAGCAAAATGCGTCCACGTCGACCGTGCGTTTGGCTGGTTCCTCAGGTGCCAACCCCTTCGCGTGCGTGGCGGCGGGTATTGCGACTTTGTGGGGCCCGGCTCACGGTGGTGCCAACGAGGCGGTACTCGAGATGCTGGAAGAAATTGGCTCGGTGGACAATATCGACAAGTACATCGCCAAAGCGAAAGACAAGAGTGATCCGTTCCGCTTGATGGGCTTTGGACACCGCGTGTACAAGAATTTCGACCCGCGCGCTAAGGTCATGAAGGAAACCTGTGACGAAGTGTTGGCCGAGTTAGGCTTAGAGAACGATCCATTGCTGGCCATTGCCAAGCGCTTGGAACAGATCGCGCTGGAAGATGAATACTTCATTGAGAAGAAGTTGTACCCGAATGTGGATTTCTACTCGGGTATCATTATGAAAGCCATTGGTATTCCGACCGAAATGTTCACCGTTATTTTTGCCACGGGCCGCACCGTAGGTTGGATTGCGCACTGGAACGAAATGATCTCCAATCCTTATAAGATTGGCCGTCCGCGTCAGCTGTACACAGGCTACAACAAGCGCGATTTCGTTTCGCTCGAAAAACGTTAATTCTGTTAGCGTGAAAAACCCCGCCACGGCGGGGTTTTTTTTTGGTTTGGTGGTTTAGGGTGTAACTTTCCCCGGGCGCGCTAATCTACACTGAGTAGCACAAGTCTTTGCTCGTCTTGGTAGCATTGCAGGCGCGATCACCGCGAGTATGAAACATTAAGTGAGGTTGTTATGGGCAAGATGCAAATGCCAACGCCAGAGCAGGCGCTGAAAGGGCGCGCGCAGCCTATTGAGATTTCGGGCAAACATTTCGTCAATGGCGTCGGGATAATGCCGCCTTTTCCAGACGGTCTAGAGCAGGCAATGTTCGGCTTAGGCTGTTTTTGGGGGGCTGAGCGACGCTTTTGGCAGCAGCCGGGTGTTTATGCAACGGCGGTGGGTTACGCTGGCGGATTTACCCCCAACCCCACCTATGAAGAGGTGTGCAGCGGCGATACCGGGCATGCAGAGGTGGTGTTGGTGGTATTCGATCCGAAGGTCACGAGTTACGACGCCCTGTTGAAGGTCTTTTGGGAGGTGCACGACCCCACGCAAGGGATGCAGCAGGGCAACGATTTGGGCACGCAATATCGCTCTGTGGTGTACACCTGTAGCGACGCGCAATTGGCGCGCGCCAAGGCCACCTTTGCGCAATTTCAGGCGGGTTTACAGGCGGCAGGAAAGGGCAGTATCACCACTGAGATCGCATCTGCCCCCACGTTTTATTACGCTGAGGAATACCATCAGCAATACCTCGCGAAAAATCCTGCGGGTTACTGCGGATTGGCCGGCACCGGTGTTTGCTTGATGCCGGAGTAAGTGTGTTCAGTGTCAGCCCGTGGCGACGCGGGCTGATCGATTGCTACCTTCCTTGTTGTGCCCGTCCACATAGCTACACCAGTCGCTCCAGCTGCCCGGATAGAGGCTGGCAGTTGCGCCGGTCAGCGCTAACGCAAAGACATTGACGCAGGCGGTTACTCCCGACCCGCAGTAGATTACGGTTTTTTCATCGGCGTCACTCAGCCCAGCATTTTGCCAGCGCTGCACGAGCAGTTCTGGCGATTTGAATTTGCCGTCATCGCCCAGTGCGTCTTGCCAGGGTAAATTGCGCGCGCCGGGAATGTGGCCGGCAATGGGGTCGATGGGTTCTTCCCGGCCCAAGTAGCGCCCGTTTTCTCGGCTGTCTATGAGTTGCCATTCACTTTGGTGGTTCAAAATATCTTGGTGGTGCACTACCGGCATACTGCCCGGCGATAAATTCAGGTTGCCGGCACTGGCTTCGATGGTCTGGGCGCCGGATTCGGTGGGTAGGTGTTCTGCGACCCATGCCTGCCAACCGCCATCAAGCAATTGAATGTTGGCCAGACCTCCGTGCTTCAGCAGCCACCAAGCTCGGCTGGCAAAGGCGCCCTTGCTGGCGTCGTAGAGGACGATGTGGCTGTGGTTGTTGAGCCCGAATTGCGCCAATGTCTTAGACAGGGTTTTGAAGTCGGGCAGTGGGTGACGGCCGCCATGGCGTTGCGCGGGGGCAGACAGGTCGCGCTCCAAATCAACGTAATATGCGCCAGGTATATGGGCGGCTTCGTATTCACGCCGGCCCGCGTTCGGATCCGCCAACTTGAAGCGGCAGTCGAGCACTGTGGGGCGCAGGTCTGAATGGAGGCGGTGATTCAGTTCACTAGCTGAAATGAGTGGGTTCATTCTTCGCGTGCTCACTTAGGGTGCAGCCGGCGGCACTTTACCCTGCAGTTCGTAGGCAAAGGCGAGAATGTGCGCAACGGCAATGTAGAGGGCTTCAGGAATTTCATCGTTCAATTCCAATTGCATCAAGAGTTCCACTAAGCCGGTATTGTCGCACAGTGGAATGTCGTGGGCCTGTGCCAGCCGCACGATTTCTTCAGCCAAGGCGTGCTCACCTTTAGCCACCACCTTGGGTGCCTGCTCGCCGTCGTAAAACAACGCAACGGCTTTTTGAATGTGTTCTTTCGTGACGTCAGGCATGGGTATCCAGCAGTGGGCTGCTAAGGGTGTTGGGGCGCGTTGGCAAACGTCCGGCGTGGCACTCTAGGGTGTGAACTTTGAGGCCGCGGGCATGTAACTTCTGCCTGAGCACCTCTGCTTCCTGGGTCACTAATTTTAAGGTTTCTGGTTGTGCGGCCCACAGGGTGCAGTGCAGTTGGTCATCGCTGTATCGCACCCGTGCATCTAGCGGACCTAGCGCGGCAATTTCGACGCTGAGTGTCACCTGCCAAACGGGTTTTGCTTGGGCGGATTGTTGCTGGCTCGGGTTGTCTGCATCATCGTCTTCGGCCAGCCAATACTTGTGAAAATTCAGCTGCAGTGGCAGCCATTGTTGGTCAACTTTTAATGGCAGTTCAAGATTGAGGCGCCACTCGCCGGGTGTGGTGTTGTCCAATAAATGTTGTGCTTGCTGGGTGACAATTTTAGTGAGCCATTGCAGGGCCAGCGCTTTGAGGGGTTCCGCCGTTTGCGTGTTTGGCACGTGTGAAGTTTGGCTAGGTGTCGCGGGTTGCAGTAGCTGCAGCAAATGCGACAGTAAATCGGTTGCCGGTTTGGTGGTCTGGGCTGTGTTGTTAGGCTGACCCAATAGCTGCCACAGCAAGAGCTTGGCGTCTGACTGTGGCTGCGTCGCGCTGGCGAGCTTGGCTTCGGCGAACAAACCGCTATTGGCAACCGCGTTGCGCAATGACTGGCTGTCCGTGGGTAGCGTCAGTGCGTTGGTAGCCAGCTGCATTAAAGGGTTGGGTTGTTGGCCTGGTGCTGTGGGTTTTGTGGGCAGGGCTGAGGGCGTCAGCGGGGTCGGGGCGGACTGGGTTGACTTATTGGTTGCCGCGGGGTTAGTGCTGCCATTGGGCGCGTTTAGCCAAGGTTGGAGCTTTGTCAGCCATTGTGCCGTGGGTTGTTGTTGGGGTAGGGCGTGTCGTAACACCTGCATCAATGCCGATTGCTGAGCGTTGCTCAGTTGGGGCGGGCTGACATTTCTAGAAAATTGGAGAAGCGGAGTTTGAAGTGGTGGTGCCGCTTTGGCTGCGCTAGTTGTTTGTGGCGCTTCACCCGCCAGCCACGTCAGTCCACCTCTATCGGCGCGCAACGGCAGCGTTTGGCCCGCGGGCACGGGGCGGTCTGCCAGCAGGGTAATGGGGTGCTGGCCAATGCGCGCCTGCACCAGATGAATCGGGGTGCGCAGCAGTTGAGTAAGGGCTTTGATGGTGTCGGCCTGAGTAGCGTCGGCTTGCGTCGCTTGTGCGGGGTGTCCCTGCGCCGGTTTTTGCGGGTTCGACAGCGCCTGTTGTAGCAGTTGCTGCAGGCGTGCTTCAGTGGCAGCGGCGAGCTTGGGCTGACTGGCCAGCGGGGTGCTTTCGGATACCAGTGCCCAAAGCCGTGTGCCTGGGCTGAGCGATAGCGGCGCAGTGGGCGTGGCGGATGCCTGCCCGTTGCTGGCGGCTTGTCCGGTCGCTTGCGAAGGGCCAACGGGGTTGACCATTAGTCTTTCTGCTCCATTGAGTGACACTCCCACGATCGACATATTGAACCTGTCCGCCTGTTAACTCCCTTGTTATCGGCCATGGGTGCACAAGTCTGAGACATTCGGCACGGCACTTGTAGGAAAACCCTTGGCTAACAGGTGATTGTGGCGGGCGGGCTGGTTATAATCCGGTTCCTTTTTACTATAGCTGCTCGGTATGTGCTGGGCATTGACTCCCTTAGACGACGGATATTGGCTTGCTGGCGCTAAAAGACTTGAGTTGTGAACGCGATAACCGGCTGCTGTTTGAGGGGCTGAGCGTGACATTCGGTGCTGGCGACATTTGGCACATTGATGGTCCCAATGGCGTGGGCAAGACGTCGTTACTGCGCCAAATTACCGGGGTGTCGCGCTACCACGGCGGTGAATTGCGTTGGCGTGGGCGAGATGTGGCAGAGTGCCGCTATGAATTTGCGCAATCCCTCGTATATATCGGTCACACGCCTGGCATCAAAAAAGCGCTGTCAGCGCGCGAAAATCTACACCACTACTGCCCCGCTGCAGATACCTCCGCGCTTGAGGGAGCGCTCGCGGAATTGGGCTTGTATGGTTTCGAAGATGTCCCCTGTTTTCGATTGTCGGCGGGCCAATTGCGGCGTGTGGCGCTGGCGCGTCTAGCGCTTGCTTCCGAACCGTTTTGGGTGCTTGATGAACCTTTCACCGCGTTAGATGTGCATGCGATTGCGGCACTGGAGCAGCGTTTGAGTGCGCACGCGGCGCGCGGAGGTTGCGTGGTATTAACGTCGCATCAGCCAGTGAATTTACCCGTGCAGCGTTTGGCGCTGGGCGACTACTCGGTGGTGCCCGCATGAGTGTCGGTTTGGCGCAGGCCATGGGCCTGCAATTTACGCAGGATTGGAAGCTCGCAGTGCGCTCGCGCAGTGATTGGGCTAACCCCATGATTTTCTTTGTCCTGGTGATTACCCTGCTGCCTCTGGGCATTGGGCCCGAAGTGAAACAGCTTGCGGCCATTGCGCCGGGTATGATTTGGATTGTGGCGCTGCTGGCGACACTGTTGTCGTTGGATGCGATGTTTCGCAGCGATTGGGACGATGGCAGTCTTGAGCAAATGCTCATTTCTCCGCACCCCTTGCCGATGCTGGTGCTCAGTAAAATTGCCGTGCATTGGCTCGTCACTGGCCTGCCATTGACGTTGTTGTCGCCGCTTTTGGGGTTGATGTTGTCGCTGCCAGAAGCGGGTTATTTGCCGCTCATCGTCTCTTTGTTTATCGGCTCCGCCTGTCTGAGTTTTATCGGCGCAATTGGAGCGGCGCTGACGGTGGCATTGCGTCAGGGCGGGCTGTTAATTTCGTTAATTATTATGCCGTTTTATGTGCCGGTACTGATATTTGGTGCCAGTGCGGCCATGCGTGCGGTCCAGGGTTTTGAGTATCACGGATTGTTGGTCATGCTGGGCGGATTTTTAGCTTTGGCCGTAGCGGGTGCGCCCTTTGCCGTGGCCGCCGCGCTGCGGATATCCAGCGAAGGTTAACTGATGAATACCATAAAATATAAAAGGGTTTGCTTGTGAATTGGCAATGGTTCCACCGTCTGGGGTCGCCCCGATGGTTTTACGAGAAAACGGGTCGTTGGTTGCCTTGGTTGGCCACGCTGACAGCAGTGTTGATGTCGGTGGGATTAATTTGGGGCTTGGCGTTTGCGCCCGTTGATTTCAAGCAAGGCAATTCTTTTCGGATAATTTATATTCACGTACCCGTTTCTTTTCTGGCGTTGGCGGGTTACTACATCATGGCCATCAGTGGTGCGGTGGGCTATATCTGGAAAATGAAATTGGCCGATATGGTGATGAAGTCGGCGGCGCCCATTGGCGCAGCGCTCACATTTTTGGCGTTGGTGTCTGGCGCGATTTGGGGTAAGCCCACGTGGGGTACTTACTGGGTCTGGGATGCGCGCATCACTTCAATGTTGGTGTTGTTTTTCTTGTACCTTGGCATCATGGCGTTACAGGTTTCCTTTACCAATCAACAGCAGGCCGCGAGTGCCAGTACTATTTTGGCGTTAGTGGGGTGTGCGAACATTCCCATTATTTATAAGTCTGTGGATATCTGGAACACACTGCATCAGCCGGCCACCATTAAATTCACCTCGGCGCCGTCAATGCATCCCGATATGTTCTATCCGTTGTTGGTGATGATTGTTGCCATGTACTGTTTTTACGCGCTGGTATTAATCTTATTTACCCGCGCTGAAATTGTGAATCGCGAGCGTCAAACCCGCTGGGTTCAGGCTTTGAACGAGGGTCAATAAGGTGAGTTTTCAATTTGAATCGCTGCACGCGTTTCTGGCTATGGATGGGCACGGTATTTTTGTGTGGTCGGTGATGGGGATTTCGTTGGTGGTGCTGATCGCTCTTGTGGTCTGGCCCATTCGCGCGCACCGACAAGCATTGCAGGAACAACAACGGCTGGCCCGTATCGCCCAGGCCCGTCAGGCACAGCAAGCCGGACAATCACATTAAGAGGTAATTCATGCACCCCGTACGAAAGCAGCGTTTGTTCTTGATAGGATTTGTGTTGGTATTTAGCTCACTTGCTATCGGCTTAATTGTATTTTCACTGCGTGAAAATCTAAATCTGTTTTACCCACCGCAACAGTTGGTGAGTGGCTCTGTGCCATTGGATAGGGACATTCGCGCGGGCGGTTGCGTCGTGCCCGGCAGCGTTAGCCGCGATCAAACGTCGCTCAAGGTGCTATTTCGCATCACCGATGGCGTTGCAGAGGTCGGTGTGAGTTATCAAGGCATATTGCCGGATTTATTTGCCGAGGGAGAGGCCGTGGTCATCAATGGCCAGCTGCACAGTGACGGTATTTTTGAAGCCAAAGAAGTGCTCGCTAAACACGATGAAAATTATATGCCGCCCGAAGTCGCGGAGGCCATTGCCGAAGAATCACAGCAGCAGGGTGTAGAACACCAAAAAACCTGTGGAGTCATTTCCTATGATTCCTGAGTTAGGGCATTTTGCACTGGTTTTGTCCCTTGGCTTGTCACTGCTGTTATCGGTCTTGCCATTGTCGGGCAGCTTTAACGGCAGGGCGCTGTGGATGAGTACCGCCCCCTCGCTGGCCACTGGTTCCTTTGTTTTTGTGGCATTGGCGTTTGTGTGTTTGAGTTACTCCTTTGCCATAGATGATTTTTCCGTGGCCTATGTGGCCAGCAATTCCAATAGCTTGCTGCCTTGGTATTACAAGCTCAGCGCGGTATGGGGCGGCCACGAGGGATCGCTGCTGTTGTGGGTATTGATTTTGACGGTGTGGACTTGGGCCGTGGCTTTGAAGTCGGCACATATGCCCATCGAAATGCGCGCGCGCGTGCTGGCGGTGATGGGCATGGTGGCTGTGGGTTTCCTTAGCTTCACCCTGTTTACGTCCAACCCTTTCGACAGGCTGTTGCCCGGCGCGCCGGTCGAGGGCAGCGATTTAAATCCACTGTTGCAAGATTTTGGCCTGATCATCCACCCGCCGATGTTGTACATGGGTTACGTGGGTTTCTCCGTGAGCTTTGCGTTTGCCATAGCCACGCTCATTTCCGGTCGACTGGATAGCGCCTGGGCGCGCTGGTCGCGGCCGTGGACAAATCTCGCTTGGGCGTTTTTAACGGTGGGCATTGCGCTTGGCAGTTGGTGGGCCTATTACGAGCTAGGGTGGGGTGGCTGGTGGTTTTGGGACCCCGTCGAAAACGCGTCGTTTATGCCGTGGCTTGCGGGTACTGCGCTCATGCATTCACTGGCGGTGACGGAAAAGCGCGGTGTGTTTAAAAGCTGGACGCTGTTGCTGGCCATTTTTACTTTTTCACTGAGTCTGCTCGGCACTTTCTTGGTGCGCTCGGGGGTGCTGACGTCTGTGCATGCCTTCGCTACAGATCCTGAGCGAGGTTTGTTCATTCTGGCGTTTTTGTTGTTGGTTGTGGGTGGTTCATTGACCTTGTATGCCCTGCGCGTGCCCGCCGTGCGCAGCTCTGTTTCCTTTTTGGGTTTTTCCCGCGAGTGGTTTTTACTGTCTAACAATGTGTTGCTGGTGGTGGTGCTATTTACGGTGTTGCTGGGCACACTCTACCCGCTGATTGCCGATGCATTAGGCTGGGGCAAGCTCTCTGTTGGACCGCCGTATTTCAATCGCTTTTTTATTCCCTTAATGGGCATATTGTGCGTGCTGTTAGCGGTGGGGCCCTTGACGCAATACAAGCGCACACCGGCAGCCAAGTTGTTAAGCAATTTGCGCTGGCCGTTTGTGGGTGCATTGCTGCTAGGCGTGGTCACGCCCTTGGCGGCAGACGGCCCCTATTTATGGCAAGCGTCGGTGGCCGTGTTTATCGCCAGCTGGATTGTGTTCGCTGCAGTGCAGGATTTGCGCACTAAGCTGCGTCACCGCGCATCGTGGCGAGAGGGATTGTCAAAGCTGCCATTGAGCTTTTTTTGTATGCATCTCGCGCATTTGGGCATGGCGGTGACCTTGATAGGTGTGAGTTTTGTATCGCTGTTTAATGAGGCGAGGGATGTGCGCTTGTCGCCTGGCAAATCGCTCGATGTCGCGGGGTACCATTTTGAGTTGGTAGAAATGCGCAAATTGCGCGGGCCCAATTATTTGGCTGACGAGGGCTTGGTGGTAGTCACCTACGGCGGTGAAGAGGTGGCCGTACTGTTGCCGCAAAAGCGCCGCTACTTCTCCGGTGGGAATTTAATGACCGAAGCGGGAATTGACGCTGGTCTATTTCGCGACGTGTTTGTTGCGCTCGGCGAGCCCCTTGATAACGGCGATTGGGCGGTGCGAGTTCAAGTGAAACCCTTTGTGCGCTGGATTTGGCTGGGCGCCCTGTTTATGGGAATCGCGGGGCTATTGACCGTATGGGACAAGCGCTACCGGTTTGTTACGCGTAAAGCCGCGATTTCGGCTGAAGCACAGGAGGTACCCGTTGCAGCGCCTTAAGCTATTTATTCCGTTGGCCGTGTTTGCGGCGCTGGCGTTGTTGTTTTGGCAGGGCTTGAAGCTGGATCCCAACGCCATGCCGTCGGCACTAATTGATCGCCCTGTGCCTCCGTTCCACTTGGTGACGTTAGAAGACGGCAGCCAAAAGGTCGATCGCTCGGTGTTCAAGGGGCATGTCAGTTTGCTCAATGTTTGGGCCACCTGGTGTGTGTCTTGCCGGGTCGAGCATCCCTACCTCAATACACTGGCCGAGCAGGGCGTGCGCATTGTTGGCTTGAATTACAAAGATGATGTGGACCAGGCCCGCAAGTGGTTGGCTGAGTTTCACAATCCTTATGTGCTTTCAATCGTGGACGCCGACGGCCGCCTTGGGCTTGATCTGGGAGTCTTCGGCGCGCCGGAGACCTATGTGGTGGATCGCGAGGGCATTATTCGCTTTAAGCACGTAGGGGTTGTGGATGAGCGGGTCTGGCTGCGCGATCTGCGCCCGCTGATACAGCAGTTGGAAAATCAATAGCTGGTAGCACTAAACAGCTATTTAACAAAGGGTCACGTTTCAGTGGCCCTTTTTTATGGGTGCTAATTCGGCTCGGCTATAGGTGGCAGAGGTGTGTCTGCCGGTTGAGTTGCCAATTAATTACTCGGGGAGGCTAGGTTGATCGAGGGTCCAGGGCGCGTGAACAGGGCAAAAACGCCAGAGTTTACTATTCTTTGAGTGGCCGCTGGCGGCATTCATGGCGCGCTGATCAAAAATCATCCTATTGGGAACCCCTATGACCGAACAGCTCCTTCAGTTTTTCAGCAACGAGTACATGCCCCACGGGCACTGTTACCTGTGGTTACCGAGCATACTCTGGATCAATGTGGTGTCTGACTTGCTGATTGCGGTGTCGTATTTCTCGATCCCAGTGCTATTGATCCACTTGATTCGTCAGCGCAAAGACGTGAAGTTCAAAGGCATATTCATTCTGTTTGCCGCGTTTATTTTGCTGTGCGGAATTACCCATCTATTTTCCATTTACACCGTCTGGCACGGTACCTACGGTTGGCATGGTCTGGTTAAGTTCGCCACGGCTATCGTGTCGGTATTGACGGCGGTTGCGCTCTTTATGAACCGGAAGGCGATATTGAGCATTCCCTCCACCTACAAGCTGGAGCTCGCGCTGCAAGATGCCGAAGATGCCAACAACGCCAAGCGCAATTTTCTTGCCTGCATGAGTCACGAAGTGCGGACGCCCATAAACGGCGTGGTGGGCATGATCGATTTGGCGCTCAAGCACGAGGCTGATCCAGAGCAAAGCAAGCGACTGGAGACGGCGAAAAAAAGCGCCAATGCATTACTGGCAGTTATCAACGACATCATCGACATATCTAAAGTTGAAGCGGGCAAGCTGGAAGTGGAGCATGTGGCATTCAACATCTTAGAGCTGTTGGGCGAAACCGTGCGCACCTTTGGTTTTCAGCGCGGACACAAAGACATAGACATTATTTTGGATGCCACGGGCGTCGACCATGAAATGTTGTTGGGCGACCCTGGGCGAGTTCGCCAAGTTATCAGTAATTTAATGGGTAATGCCGTTAAGTTTACGTCTAAGGGCTCTGTGAAGTTGGTGGCTGAGTTAGTGCGAACTGAAGGCGGGCAAGCCACGCTTAGCTGCCGGGTGGAGGATACCGGTATTGGTATCGATGCCGCTGCGTTGGAGCAATTGTTTACCCCCTTTACGCAAGCGGATTCGTCAACCACCCGTAAATACGGCGGCACTGGGCTGGGTTTGGCCATCTGTAAGCAGCTGTGCCGTTTGATGGGTGGAGACGTTTGGGCGACCAGCGAGAAGGGCAAGGGATCGGTGTTTAGTTTTAGCGTTCCCGTGGGCTTGGTGGAGAACAAAAATAAAGGTGTATTCGACGTCAATCATGCCGATGTGAATGTGCTGTGGATTGACACCAATCCTGTGACCCAACGCATCGTGCAAAACTATTTGCGTCGAGCGAAATACAATGTGGTGCGCTGCAGTGCCGTGGATGAGCTGATGAGGTTGGACGGCAGTGTGGCCGCCAACGTCGATGTGCTGTTGGTTGACGGCGCCACCGCCAGCCAGTTTCCACCGGATATATTGGAACAGTTTGTGCGCGACCACCCCTGTGTGAAGCGCGTGTGGGTCATCGACTACGACAACGATGATCGTTTTGATGCCCCCAACTTGCCATTGACCGGCTACATTGGCAAACCGGTGTCACCTGTAGAGTTATACGCCTGCTTGAGCCAAGAGCGCAGCGTGGCGCCCGAGGCCGAAAAAACGGTGGCGCCCACTGAGGGCATATTGCCTTTGCGAGTGTTGATCGTTGAGGACAATGACATTAATCGTTCGGTGGTTGAAGGAATATTGGAGAATTTTGTCTCCCATCAGGTGTTTGCCGAAAATGGGGAAATTGCCATTGAAGTGTTAAAGAGTGTGCGCGTCGATTTGGTGCTCATGGATTGCCAAATGCCGGTCATGGACGGTTATGAAACCACCCGCGCGATTCGCAATGGCGATGCAGGGGATTTTTATCGTGAGGTTCCCATCATCGCCATGACTGCTAATGCCATGGACGGTGATCGCGAACGTTGCTTGGAATCCGGTATGGATGAGTATTTGGCGAAACCAATCGACATGGGCCAGTTGCAGAGTCTCATTGTTGATTTCGCGCACAAGATCGGGCGATACAAACCCGAGCAAACAAGCAAGGCTAGCGCGCTGGTTGAGCGGGAACCGCTAAAATTTCCAGACGGATTGCGCTATATCCTGCCAGAGAAGTTGCCCGCCTCCGCGAAGAAGAGCCCCGCGCGGATGATGAGTATGTTTCAATCGTTTTTGCTCAACAATCGCAACTTTATGGAACTGCTTGAACGCGCAGTGAACGATGATGACCACGATACTCAGCGATCGTTGATGCATAACATGAAAGGGATTAGTGCGAATTTAGGCATGAACCCGCTGTATGAACGCGTCAAGAAGATGAATGTGGGTCTGCGCATGGGCCGCGAAATTGATCAGCCTCACTTCCGCGCATTGAGTGACGTCTTCGACGCTACCGTGAAAGAATTGGAACAGGTGGTCGAATTGAATGAAGGGAGTGCGTCTTCTAATTAGCACGGTGGCCGGGGTAGGGGCGCTATCGATACTTCAATTTGAACGCTGACAGCGGTAAGGTAGTCCGCTGTCATAAACACTCAGGTGTTTATTTATAACAATAAAATTGGGACTGCTGCTATGAAAACGCGCGCCGCTATTGCCTTTGCTGCGGGTCAACCGCTGGAAATCCACGACGTCGATTTGGCGGGTCCCAAGGCCGGCGAAGTACTCGTTGAAATTAAAGCCACGGGCGTGTGTCACACGGATGCATTTACGCTTTCGGGCGATGACCCAGAGGGCGCGTTTCCTGCGATCTTGGGGCACGAGGGCGCGGGTGTTGTGGTGGATGTTGGGCCCGGTGTGAAAAGTTTGCGCCCAGGTGATCATGTGATACCGCTATACACTCCCGAGTGCCGCGAATGCGACTATTGTTTACACCCTAAAACCAATCTGTGCCAAGCCATTCGCAGTACCCAGGGTCAAGGGGTGATGCCCGATGGCTCCAGTCGATTTTCTCTAGATGGCACACCCATACTCCATTACATGGGCTGTTCTACCTTTTCCAACTACACCGTGTTGCCGGAAATTGCGCTCGCAAAAATTCGCCCAGATGCACCTTTCGACAAAGTCTGTTACATCGGCTGCGGCGTGACCACGGGCATTGGTGCCGTGGCGTTCACCATGAAAGTGGAGGCGGGCAGTACTGTGGCGGTGTTCGGTTTGGGTGGCATTGGGTTAAATGTCATTCAAGGCGCGCGCATGGTGGGCGCCACCCGCATTATCGGCATCGACACCAACCCCGCGAAGGCCGATTTGGCGCGCCAATTTGGCATGACGGATTTCGTCAATCCGGCTGAGCACGAGAACCTTGTGGATGCCATTGTGCAGATGACTGGCGGTGGCGTGGATTACAGCTTTGAGTGCATTGGCAATGTGAAGGTGATGCGCGATGCGCTCGAGTGTGCGCACAAGGGCTGGGGTCAAAGTTGCATTATCGGCGTGGCGGGTGCCGGCCAGGAAATCTCCACGCGACCGTTTCAATTGGTGACCGGCCGCAGCTGGCGCGGGTCGGCGTTTGGCGGCGCCCGAGGGCGCACCGATGTGCCGCGCATCGTCGATTGGTACATGGAGGGCAAGATCAATATCGATGACTTGATTACGCACACCCTGCCGCTCAAGGATATCAACCGCGCCTTTGATTTGATGCACAGTGGCGAAAGTATTCGCTCAGTGGTGGTGTATTAGCAATATGGGTAAAGACAGCAAAGACACTGCAAATTCAAGCTTGGAACAGGTCTCAGATATTCACTGTTTCGGCGGTCGCCAACTGCGCTACCGGCACCGAGCGACATCGCTGCCGTGCACCATGAATTTCTCGCTCTTTTTACCGCCGCAAGCCGAGCGTGCGCCAGTGCCGATTGTGTATTGGTTGTCGGGCTTGACCTGTACGGACGAAAACTTTGTCACTAAGGCCGGCGCCCAGCGGGTGGCGGCTGAATTGGGTATAGCCTTGTTGGCCCCCGATACCAGTCCCCGCGGTGAGCAGGTGCCCGATGATCCTGCTGCGGCATACGACTTGGGCTTAGGGGCCGGATTTTATGTCAATGCGACGCAGGCCCCGTGGGCAGAACACTACCGCATGTATGACTATGTGGTGGATGAATTACCCTCATTAGTGGCGTCATCCTTCGCAGAGATCGACGCAAGCCGCGCTGCCATTATGGGGCACTCCATGGGCGGACACGGCGCGCTCATGATTGCCCTGCGCAACCCTAGCCGTTACGCATCGGCATCGGCGTTTGCACCCATTTGCGCGCCGAGTCAGTGCCCCTGGGGAATCAAAGCGTTTACCCACTATTTGGGTGACGATCGCAGCCGCTGGGCGCAATACGACACTTGTGCGCTGATCGCTGGCACCGAGGCCGATATTCCCATGCGCGTCGACCAAGGCGAGGCCGATCAGTTTTTAGAAGAGCAGCTGATGCCCGAAAAATTGGTAGCGGCACTGCCGCCCGGCTACCCGCTATCGTTTCATCGCCATGCGGGTTACGACCACAGCTATTTCTTTATAGCGAGCTTCATTGAACAGCACCTGCGCTTTCACGATCTATACCTGAAAGCGAACCCGTGAGCATCGCCACGCGCACACACTTTAAGAGGCCGTAGGGATAGGCGCCCCCTAAAGCATCGAACACGGGTTTGAAGCGAAAGCCCTGTTCGCCCCCGTCGTAGTGCAAAATTTCATCTTGAATACAGCCCAATTCAGCGGCGCTGAGGTCGATGGCGTCGGCGAGTGCAATGCGCTTGTCTTGGAGTAAATTGGCGAGGTGGGTGTACACGGTGTCTTCTGTGAGACCTCGATGGGCCGCGATTTGCGCCACACTCATGCGCGCCTGTGCCAGTGCCAGAGTTTCATCGAGGGTGGCACTTTGGCCCTCGTCACTATCACTATCACTACCACTATCGGAATTTACATGGGCCTCAATGGCGGCAATAAACGGTTCGCCAAAGCGCGCTAATTTGGATTCGCCGACGCCACTAATTGCCAGCATGGCTTGTTCGGTGGTTGGGCGATAGCGCACCATTTCCATCAGGGTGGCATCGTGAAATACCACGTAGGGCGGCACGCCGTGCGCTTCGGCCAATTGTTTGCGGCAGTCGCGCAGGGCTTGCCACAGGGCCTGATCGGCTTGCGCCAACTGTTGGCCATGCTTTGAGCGTTTAGCTTTAATATCTTTGGTGTCGCGTCGCAGTTCAATGCGCGCTTCGCCCTTAAGCAGCCCGCGACAGGATTCTTGCAATTTCAGGCCGCCATAGCCTTCGGTATCCACTGCCAAATAGCCGCGCGCCACCAGTTGGCGAAATACGGAGCGCCATTGGTTGGCGTCCAGCTCTGCACCGATGCCAAAAGTACTCAATTGCTGGTGGTCGAATTGGCGGATCTTTTGGTTGTCTTTACCCAATAAAATGTCCACCAAGTGCGACACCCCAAAGCGCTGACCGGAGCGGTACACGCAGCTGAGCGCTTTGCGCGCGGCCTCGGTGCCATCCCAGGTGTCGACGGGGTTGATACAGGTATCGCAATTGTTGCACGGCGGGTGGTCGGCTTCACCAAAGTAGCGCAGCAGGGTTTGACGCCGGCAGCTGGTGATTTCACAGAGCCCGAGCATGGCATCTAACTTTTGTCGCTCGGCTTGCTTGTGCGCCAGCGAGCCATCGGATTGGCTCATCATTTGGCTGAGTAAAATCACATCTTGGTAGCCGTAGGTCATCCAGGCCGTGGCCGGTGCGCCGTCGCGGCCAGCGCGGCCGGTTTCCTGATAGTAGGCCTCCACGCTTTTCGGCAGATCCAAGTGCGCCACAAAGCGCACGTCGGGCTTATCGATGCCCATGCCAAAGGCCACGGTGGCCACCATGATAATGTTATCTTCGCGCAAAAAACGGTGCTGGTTGTGCGCCCGCGTCTCGGCGGGCAGGCCCGCGTGATAGGGCAGAGCGGTCATGCCTTCTTGGCGTAAAAAGGCCGCCACTTCCTCGGTTTTTTTGCGCGACAGGCAGTAGACAATGCCGCTATCGGCCGCGTGTTCTGCGCGAATAAAACCCAGCAGTTGCTGGCGCGGATTGTTTTTCCCCGTGATGCGGTATTGGATGTTGGGTCGATCAAAGCCGACGATAAATTCGCGGGCTTGGGTGAGGTGCAAGCGCTCGGCAATTTCTGCGCGCGTGCGACCGTCAGCCGTCGCCGTGAGGGCAATGCGTGGGATTTCTGGAAACTCTTCGGCGAGCAACCCCAGCTGCAAATAATCGGCCCGGAAGTCGTGGCCCCATTGGGACACGCAGTGGGCCTCATCGATGGCGAATAAGGCCAGTGGTGCTTGGCGCAGCAAGTTAATGGTGCGGGCTTGATTGAGCCGCTCTGGGGCGATGTAAAGCAAGTCTAATTCGCCTGCTACCAATTGCCGCTCAATGGCGCTAGCGGCATCCGGGGCGAGGGTGGAGTTTAGAAATCCAGCGCGCACGCCAAGTTGTTCGAGCGCACTGACTTGGTCTTGCATCAATGCGATGAGTGGCGAAATCACCACGCCGCAGCCGGGCCGCGCAATGGCGGGTATTTGGTAGCACAGCGATTTTCCGCCGCCTGTGGGCATGATCACTAGCGCATCTTGGCCCTGTACGAGAGTGTCGATGATGACATCTTGCGGGGGGCGAAAGCTGGGGTAGCCGAACGTGTGCTTGAGAATGTGCAGGGGATCTTGAGTCATGGGCGCATTATACGGATTGGCGCGCCCATTGCCGCAGATTCATGTGCCATTGGGTCGATTGACAGTTATCCACGCAACCCCTTAATTTTCTGACCAAAATCGGTATAATGCGGCCGCCTAGTGTTACCTCGGGTAACATTTCGGAATAATTTGAGTATATTCAGCCGTAAAATACAGAGGTAAAGCGTGAAGTTAGCAGTACGCTGGGTAATGAGAAACCACCGCGTGATCACCCGTGGCAAAATGGTGGCACGTATGTCTGTTGAAGGTTACCGCAACGGCGGTTACTGGTTTTAAACGGGTAGGCCGCACGCGCGGTCGTATTTAACGGTGCGCAAATGGCGCAATTGAGTCGAGGTTAACGTGGCGAAGATCGGCCTGTTTTTTGGCAGCGATGAGGGCAATACCGAAGGCGTTGCCTATCGGATTCAGGCGCGCCTAGGGGC
Organism: Simiduia aestuariiviva; assembly: GCF_014192475.1. Lineage (GTDB taxonomy): Bacteria > Pseudomonadota > Gammaproteobacteria > Pseudomonadales > Cellvibrionaceae > Simiduia > Simiduia aestuariiviva. The sequence goes on along the minus strand of NZ_JACHXZ010000002.1, from coordinate 790,523 downwards.
GGATCTCGTGGACGTACACGATGTGGCGGATGTCACGGTGCTCGACTTTGAAGATTACGAGTACATCATTTTAGGTATACCCACCTGGGATTTCGGGCAGATTCAATCGGACTGGGAAGATTTTTGGGGTGATATTGGCAGTGTCGATTTCACTGGCAAAACCGTGGCGCTATTTGGTCTGGGCGATCAATTTGGCTACGGTGATTACTTCCTTGATGCCATGGGTATGTTGCACGACGTGGTGGTGGCAAATGGCGCGGCCATCGTGGGCTACTGGTCCACGGAGGGCTACGAATTTGATGCCTCCAAGGCACAGGTGCCGGGCGAGCCTTTGTTTATGGGGCTCGCCATCGACCAAGATCAGCAGGAAGATCTCACCGCTGATCGCTTGAATCGCTGGTGTGAGCAGATCCACGGCGAGTTTGGATTGGACACTCCCATCGTCAATCTCGACGACTAGTCGCCCTGCCAAGCTAGCCCACAGTGCGCCTAGGCCTATGCTGCGGAGGGGTGCAAGTTTTTTAGCCAGTTCCGATTCCAGCTAGCGATGCGCGGTACAAGCCGCAATAATGGCGCTGTTCTTCTAGGAATCGCGCCATGACAGTCCCCAATTCTCAATCACTGCCGGTAGCGAGCGCCCTGTGTCAGGCGGCGCGATTGGCCCGCGATGCGCGCTTCGATGGCCTGTTTTATACCGCTGTGCTCAGCACGGGTATCTACTGCCGACCTATCTGTCCCGCGCGGGCACCCAAAGAAGACAACGTACGCTATTTTGCGTCTGCCGCGGCCTGTGCCCAGGCCGGCTATCGGCCATGTTTGCGCTGTCGGCCCGATGCCGCTCCCGGCAGCCGCCCAGCGAGCCCAATCGTCGCAGAGGCGTTGCCGCTATTGAATGCGGGGCAGAGCTTGGCGGCGGTAAGTGAGGCATTGGGTATTTCCGATCGCCACTTGCGCCAATGCTTTCACGGTGAGCTCGGTGTGGCGCCGAAGCAATACCAGCTGTACCAGCGCTGTTTGCTGGCCAAGCAATTGCTGCATCAAACTGATTGGCCGGTGACCGACATTGCGTTTGCGAGTGGCTTTCACAGCGTGCGCCGCTTTAACGACTGCTTTAAGGCGCAGCTGCAATTGACGCCCACGCAAGTTAGGCAGCGAGAGGCCTGCGTCGAAAAACCGGTGACGCTGACGTTAAAGTTGACGTATCGCCCGCCCTACAACTGGCCCTGGGTTTCGGCGTTCTTGCAGGCGCGCGCCATCGATGGCTTGGAGTCTGCCGGCGCCAATCACTATGGCCGGTGCTTTACCGTGGCGGACGCAGCCGCCTGGTTTATGGCCCGCCACGACAGCGAAGCCTGTGCATTTCAGGTGACCCTTTGGTTGGCGGACTGGCGCCAGTTGACCTCGGCGGTATCTGCCATTCGCAGGATGTTAGATTTAGACAGCAACAGCGCGGCCATTGATGCGGCAGTGCAGGCGGCACTGCCAAACGCCGCCATCAATAACGGCTTGCGACTGCCCCAATTTCCGTCGGTTTTTGAGGCGGGTATCCGCGCAGTACTTGGGCAGCAGGTGTCCGTTAAAGCCGCCCGAACACTGGTGACGCAGCTCGTGCACACGCTCGGCCCGCCCTTGGCCGGCGATGGGCAAGCCCCGCCGGAAACCGCGCGGGCGGGCGAACTGCGCGTTGGTTTTCCAAGCCCCGCGGCCGTGGCCGACCACGATTTAGCGTTTTTAAAAATGCCGGGCCAGCGGCGCGAAACCCTGCGGCGCTTGGCGGCATTTTGCGCGGCGTCTCCGCACGCGCGGGCTGACAACTGGCTGGCATTGAAGGGTATTGGCCCGTGGACCGTGGACTACGCCCGCATGCGTGGGGAAGCGGCCACGGATATTTGGCTGGCGGGCGATTTAGGTGTGAAGCAAGCGCTGGCCGCGCTTGCTCGGGTAGAGCACGAGGCATGCCGCCCATGGCGCAGCTATCTCACAATCCAAATGTGGAGCCAATTAACATGAGTGACAAGGTAGCTGACAAGGTAACTGACAAGGTAACAACGCAGGGCGCTATGTCCACGCCGCTGGGCAATTTGTGGGTGAGCGCCAGTGCCGAAGGGTTGACAGAAGTGGTGTTTCGCGAGGGGCGGCCCGTTGGGTCGCCATCGGCATTGGTAAGCAGGGCGCTGAATCAGTTGGCGGAATATTTTGACGGTGAACGCCAGACCTTTGATGTGCCTTTAGCCGCGGAGGGCACGGACTTTCAACAGTCGGTCTGGGCGGCCTTGTGCGAGCTGCCCTATGGCGTCACGGCGAGCTATCGAGATATTGCCGTGCGCATCGCCAAACCCAAGGCGGTGCGGGCGGTAGGCGCCGCCAATGGGCGCAATCCGCTGGCCATCATCGTCCCTTGCCACCGGGTCATTGGCGCCGATGGCTCGCTGACGGGTTATGCGGGTGGTCTGTCTCGAAAGCAGTGGCTGTTGCAGCACGAGGGCTGTGGCACCTTGGCTGCTATGGCGCAGGGCACCTTGCCGCTGGCTTAGCGTGGCCCTCTATCGCTAGGGGGCCTCGGCAATAAACGTGGCCCGAATGGGGGCGGGGTGGCCCTCGGCGGTTTTCGATTTGTCGATTGGATCCAAGAACTCGTTGAGCGAGTGGTACAACATCCAGTCGGTGGTGCGCTGTTCGTCGAGACTGGTGGTATTCATTTCCACCATGCGCGGATTTTTAAACCCACACTTGCGCAGCCACGATAACAGGGTGTCCGGCGCGGGCAGAAACCACACGTTATTCATCTTGGCGTAGCGCCCCTCTGGCACCAATACTTCACCCATTTGACCCTCAATAACCAAGGTTTCCAGCACCAGTTGGCCACCCGCACGCAGTGTTTCGCGCAGCTCGCGCAGATGGTCCATGGGTGAGCGGCGGTGATAGAGCACGCCCATGGAAAATGTGGTGTCAAAGCAGCCGAGGTTGGCGGGCAGTTGTTCGATACCGATGGGGAGTACATCCACGGGCACCTCGCCCACAAAATGCTTCAAGCTGTAAAATTGCATGACAAAGCGGGGGGAGGGGTCAATGCCGATCACTCGACGGGCGCCCGCGCCGTGCATCCGCCAGCAGTGGTAGCCATTGCCGCAGCCCACATCGAGAATATGGCGGCCGTTTAAATTATCCAGGTGCGGGGCTACGCGATCCCACTTCCAGTCGGAGCGCCATTCTGTGTTGATGGGAAAGCCAAAAATCTCATAGGGGCCTTTGCGCCACGGGATCAGTTCGCGCAGGGTCTGTTCAATGGCTTGCCGCTGCGACGTGGGTAGGTCGGCATCGAGTGTGACGCCATGGCTGAAATCCACCTGTGTGGCCCGTAGCTTAGGGAGTTTCAAGAAGCTGTCGCGCCACTGGGCTAGGTCGCCGTAGCGGGTTTCCGATAACCCCTCTTCAATCTGTGCCGGCAGTTGCGTGGCCCATTGAGCAAAGCGCGCATCGGCGCTTAATTCGGCGAGCAGAGGGCGGTAAAAATCTAAGTAGTTCATGCTTTTATGGCGATCAAAGAGGCGAAGTTAAAACACTGAAACCAGACGTCACTGCTGGCAAAGCCCGCGGCTTTTAAACGTTTGCGATGGGCTTCAAGGGTTTCGGGAATCAATACGTTTTCGAGTGCGGTGCGCTTTTGGGCGATCTCTAAATCGCTGTAACCGTTGGTGCGTTTAAAATTGTGGTGCAGTTCGATCATTAACTCGTGGTGAGGCGCGTCCTCAAAGGCCACTTTTTCCGACAGAATCAGGACGCCACCAGGGCGCAAGCCGCGGTAGATCTTTTCCAGAATGGCCTGCCGCTCGGCGAGGGCAATGAATTGCAGGGTAAAGTTCAGGACCACTACCGAGGCGTTTTGTAGATCCACCGCCTGCAGATCATTGCAAAGTAAACGCACGGGCACTTCGCCGCTGTCGGCCTGCATGACCTGCTGAGCACGCTCAATCATGGCCTGTGAGTTATCCACGGCCACGATGGTGCAATTGGCCGCGCGAATGCGGTGGCGCATGGCGAGGGTAGCCGCGCCTAGAGAGCAGCCGAGATCGTAACAGGTGGAGTCGGCTTGCGCGTAGCGCTCTGCCAAATCCCCAATCATGCTAATTATGGTGGTGTAGCCCGGCACCGATCGCTTGATCATGTCTGGGAATACGTTGACCACGGTATGGTCGAAGCGAAAACGCGATAGCTCAGGCAGAGGCGTGGCGTAAATGTCGTCTTTCGGGTGGGTCATGCCAGGTTGCTCGAAAAACCGCCAATTCTACTGACCGGCGCCCGCGCAGGCAATGAATCTGATCTAAGCTAGTGTGCAAGGGCGCAGGAACCGCGCATAGGTAGGAGTGGAGTTCTGGTTAATTACAAATCCATCAAAGTGCTGGTGGTCGACGACTTCGACAGCTTTCGCATGACAGTGAGCCGCATGTTACAGGAGTTTGGCTGTCGGCAAGTGGATACGGCAGTGAGTGGTCAGGAGGCCCTGCGGTTGTGTGAGGCCACCGAGTACGATTTGATCTTGTGTGATTTTAATTTGGGGCGCGGCCGCAATGGTCTGCAAGTGCTAGAGGAGATGCGCCACACGCAGTTGCTGCGGCGCAGTACGCTGTTTCTCTTGGTGAGTGCAGAATCCAGTCGCGAAATTGTATTGGCGGCATCGGATTATGAGCCAGACGGCTACCTCACCAAACCCTTGAACGGCAAATCACTGCGGCAACGTCTGGACCGGGTGTTGCATCAACGCCAAGCCATGAAATCCATCTTTCGCGCCATTGAGGACAATTACCTCGATACCGCCATTGTGTTGTGTCTTCAGAAAATTGACGAGGGCAGCCGCTACGGTATTTTCTGCCAGAAATTATTGGGCACCCTCTATGTGAAAACCGGCCAGTTAGATCTGGCGGAGCAAGTTTATCGCCAAGTTCTTGAGGTGCGCGACATGGATTGGGCGCAAGTGGGCATGGCCCAAGTCAAACGGGCGCAAGGGGATATCGATACCGCCATCGATTGGCTCAATCAAATCGTGGATCAACACCCGCTGTGCATGCCGGCCTATGATGAACTGGCCGATTGCCATAACGAGTTAGCCCACAATGACGAGCGCCAAGCGATACTGGAGCGCGCTGTGGATGCCTCTCCTGCAGCGCTCTTGCGGCAGGCGACCTTGGCTGAAGTTGCCACCGCCAACAACGACAAAGTGACCGCTGCAAAAACCTATAAACGCGTGGTTAAGCTGTCTGAAAACTCAGTGCACGACAATGTCGACTGCCATCTGGCATTTACCCGAGCGGCAGCTGCCGTGTTTAGCGAAGATGATTCAGTAGGCCGCGATCTGCTGCGCGATGCCATCGCGGTTATCGATAAAGTTGAAAAAAAGTTTGGCAAGGATGAGTGTCGACACCGACAGCTGCAGCTGATTGAGTGCCAGCTGCAGATTCAGCAAGGCAATCAAAAGCGCGCCAACGAATTGTTTTTAGAAGCCAATAAAGATATGGAAAATCTAGGCTTGCAGGATGTCGAGACTGAATTGGACCGGGTGCTCGCAATGCAGGCGCTGGGGCAGCGCGACAAGGCACAAGCCAAGCTGAAAATGCTGGTTGAGGCCTTTGGCCACGACGAAGTGGCGCTGCGAAAAATCGATCGATTGCTCGAAGAACCGGTTAGCGAAGAGAGCAAGCAACAGGTGGCGCAAATTAACAAAGAGGGAATACGCCTGTACGAACAGCACGCATACCTCAAGGCGATCGAATGTTTTCAACGCGCCCGCCGACTGTTTCCCATGCATATGGGGGTGCAGTTAAATTTGGTGCAGGCGTTAGTGGGGCAAATGCGTACGGGCGATAACTCGCAAGAATGGATGGACACCGCGCTCAGTTGTCTCACGTCCGTGGAGGCCATGCTCACCGGCGGACACCCACAATTTCAGCGTTTTCGTCAGCTCCAGCAGATGGTTCGGCAGGTGGATGTCGAGCGTCAACAACAGCGAAGGGCGTGATTTAACCATGACTAAAAAAGCCCCCAATGGTCGACAGGATTCCGTGGCTGATTTTTCATTCATGCTCGCATCCAGTGTGCACGACATGAAAAATTCACTTGGCATGTTGCTCACTACGCTCGATGAAACAATGCGCGATATGCCAGCTAAAACACCGGAGCAGCAACAGCGATTTGCCACGTTGCAATACGAAGCCTCGCGCATTAATGGCGAGTTGATACAGTTGTTATCTTTGTATCGCATGAATTTGCAGGCGATGCCTATTCGCGTAGAAGAAAATTATGTGCGCGATGCTATCGATGATCAGTTAGCGCGCAACGACATGCTATTTGTGAGCCGTCATTTAAATGTAAATTTTAACTGCGACGAAGATTTGCTGTGGTACTTCGATAGCGATTTAGTGGGCGGCGTGCTGCACAATGTATTGGTCAATTGTGCACGTTATACGCGCAGCCAACTGTCCATTAAGGCGTGGCTTGAGGATTCAGGATTGTTCGTTCAGATCGAAGACGACGGGCAGGGCTATCCAGAAGCTATGCTGTCGCAGCCCGTTGACCTGGGGGCCAGTGTGTCCTTTGAGTCGGGCAGTACGAATTTAGGCTTGTATTTTGCGCAAACTGTGGCGCAATTGCACAAGGCGAAAGATCGCAAGGGTTCCATTGCTTTAGCGAATGGCGGCGACTTGGGTGGCGGCGTTTTCACGCTGTTTTTGCCATAGTGCACACCACTCTCCGACCAAGGTCTTACATTCAATCGATGCATCACTTGATAACCTGAGGCACTTAACGCGTCTTTTTCAGGTGGTGTCATGCAAGAAGTTTCCCATACTCGTCCACTGGCCGGCCGTCGCGCACTCGTGACCGGCAGTAGCTCCGGCATTGGCCTAGCTATAGCGGAGGCCCTAGCAAAAGCCGGTGCTGCGGTGGTGGTGCACGGATTAGTACCGCAGGCAGAGGGGCAGGCGCTGGCGGCCCAGATTGCGGACGCACACCTTGTGCCCTGTGTTTTTCTCGAGGGCGACATGAGTAATGCCGACGCTATAACCGGATTGATAGAGCAGGCGCAAGCGGCGCTTGGCGGGCTGGATATTTTGGTGAATAACGCCGGAGTGCAATTTACTGCGCGCACGGAAAATTTCCCCATTGAGCGTTGGCAGTCAGTGTTGAACATCAACCTTACCGGGTGTTTTGTGGCAATTAAGGCAGCACTGCCGGCCATGCAGCAGCAGGGCTTTGGCCGTATTGTCAACATCGCATCGGTGCACGGACTGGTGGCCTCCGTTGAAAAGGCCGCGTACGTGGCAGCTAAACATGGTCTGGTGGGGTTGACTAAAGTGGTGGCGCTGGAAAATGCTGAGCAGGGCATCACCTGCAACGCCATTTGCCCGGGCTGGGTCGACACGGCAATTGTGGCCAAACAAGTCACCGCCCGCGCCGAGCGCGACCAGCTAACGGAAGCGGATGCGCGTCGCGCTCTGGTGCAAGACAAACAACCCATGAGTCGAATGACTGCGCCAGCTGCCATCGGCGACTTGGTTCGCTTTCTGTGCTCCGACAGTGGGCAAACGTTAACGGGTGCGGCCCTGCCCGTAGATGGTGGTTGGACGGCGCAATGAGCGTTATGATGTGCGCTACCGCGTGCAACGAGTTTTATACAACGCCCATGCCTTTGTTACTGCTTGCCGATGATCACCCGCTGTTTCGCACCGCGCTCAAACAAACCCTGACCCAGTCAGCGTTGGTGGATGCGCCACAATGCGTAGAGTGTGAAGACCTTGCCGCTGTGCAGGCTCAGTTGGAGGCGGGTCTAGAGCCCGATTTGATTTTGTTGGACCTGCACATGCCCGGCACGCTGGGCTTTGCGGGGCTTGCCAGTTTACGCGGTTGCTACCCGGAAATTCCCGTGGCAATTGTCTCAGGCGATGACAGCTATCAGCGCGTGATGCGCGCCGAGCAATTGGGTGCCTCTGGATTTATTTCTAAGTCATTGGCGCCGGCGGAGTTGGAATTGGCTATTAGTCGCCTACTGGCTGGCGATGTTTGGTTTGAAAAAACCGATGGTGAAATCAATGACGATGTGGAGGATGTGGCCGAGCGCATCGCGAGTTTAACGCCGCATCAATTTCGCGTATTTTCCTTGATTTGCGAAGGTCGACTCAATAAACAAATCGCCTTCGAGATGTCCATCGCAGAACCGACGGTTAAATCCCACGTAACCGCGATTATGCGCAAGCTGGGTGTGAGAAAACGAACGGAAGTCATTTTGCTCGCCCAGAAGTTAGCCAGTTAATTCTCCAAATAAACCCGTCACCTAGTTTGTCAATTCCTAGGGTATATCTGCGTGCAGGCGTTGCGCATCGCCTCAAGGCGTGGGCGATGGTGTGTTCCGCTGTTTGAGTAGGCGCGCCATGAGTGCGCGCAAGGCCGCTACCTTGACCGGTTTTTTCAAAAAATAAAATCCCGCAGCGCGGGCTTCGGCTTTTACTTGATCGTCGTAGTCTGCAGAGATAATGATGGTGGGCGTATGGTGCCCGAGCAGTTTATGCAGGTGTGCAGCTACCTCAACGCCCTGCGTATGTTCAGTGAGGTGGTAGTCGGCCAGGATTAATTCGGGCGTAAACGTCGTCAAGAGTTGCTCTGCCTCGGTGGCGCCAAGTACGCCGCGCACATCGCAGCCCCAGGGCGCGAGTAGTGACTGCATAGCTTCTACGATGGCGGGCTCATTGTCCAAGCAGAGTACCTTTAAACCATCAAACTGTGCTCCCTGTCGGCTACCGGCACTGCGCGGCGCAATGCGTCTTGGGCTGGCATCGCTGAGGGGTAAGGTCAAACTGAAGCAGCTACCGCGTCCGGGCGTAGAACGCAGTGCGATTTCGATACTTAAAAGTTTGCACAATCTTTCCACCGTGGCCAAGCCCAATCCAAGTCCGCCGTCTTTGCGATTGTCGTTGAGTCGTTTAAATTCAACAAAAATTGCATTCTGATGCTCGGCGGCGATGCCTACGCCGGTGTCCCACACCTGCACCACCAGGTTGCCCCCACGGCGCCGGGCAGACATCAGAATGCGACCCTTTTCGGTGTAGCGAATGGCATTGGATAACAAGTTTTGAAGTACTCTGCGCAGCAGTTTGAAGTCCGTACAGGTTGTCCAAGTCGCACTGTGCACGCTGAGGCTTAAGCCCTTAGCTGCAGCTTGGAGTTGGAAGTCTTGCTGCAGTCCATCCAATAAATCCTTGATGTGAAACGCTTCAGGTGAGGGCGTAATGGCGCCGGCATCGAGCTTGGCTATAGCCAATAATTCACTGATGATGCTATCGGCAGCGTGGAGTGATGAGTCTAAATGTTGCAGCGTTTTTTGCAGTTGCGCCATTGGCATGAGATTGCTGTTAGGTGAAAACTGTTGCAGCAGTGCATTGGTGAAAAGCTTGGCGGCGTTGAGCGGTTGCACCAAATCGTGTCCGGCGGCGGCCAGAAAGCGCGTCTTGCCGGCATTGGCGAGTTCCAGTTGTTGATTGGATTCCTGTAACTCTGCCGTGCGCGCGCTGACGCGTTGTTCCAGCAGGTTGCGATGTTCCTCCAGTGCATCGAGGGTGCGTTGGTAGTCGGTAATATCGGTGAACGTTGTCACAAAGCCACCACCGGGCATGGGGCTGCCGCGCAACTCCAAAACGCGACCATCGCTGTGCGCGCGTTTGACCACATAGGCGCTGCCCTCAGCCATGTAGGTCAAGCGCTTTTGTACAAACTCCTCGACGTCATCGGTGTCAGAAATGTTGAGATGAATGGCGTTAAAGCGCAGCAGGTCAGCCACATGCCGACCCACGTGCACCAAATCTTTCGGGTAGTCGAACAGTTCGAGATAGCGACGATTCCATGCCACCAGGCGCAGGTTTTTATCGACCACGCTAATGCCTTGGCTGATGTTGTCGATACTGGCTTGTAATAATTCACGGGAGAAGTGGTAGATCTCTGAGGTTTCATCGAGCAGCGGCGCAGGCGCCGCGCCGCGCGCGTGCTCAACCACGTGATGGGCCGATACCGAACCGATCACGCCGGCTAGCATGTTTTCAACAAATTCCACATAGGCGGCGTCTGCCTGTGCTTGTGGCAGCAATGTTTCTGGGTATTGTGCGAGCGCGAGTCGCGCCTGCTCCGGGCCTAAAAACTTTCCGGCCAGTGCCTGTAATTGGTAGACGGGCAAGCTTTCGGCAGGTTCAGTGCTGGGCACTTCCACGTTTTGTCGCCAGCGGCTGAAGGCAATCACCGTGAAAATGTTGGCACATAAACTCCAGATAACACCGTGACTGATACTCGATAGACCTTCTAGGCCGAGCAGTGCAGTAGGGCGCAACCATTGAATTCCCGCGGGTCCGAAATTCAATAGTGCGTCGTCCAGCCAACCTGCACGCACGAGCATGGGCAACAGTAAGGTGTAACACCAAAAACCAAAGCCGATGGCAATGCCCGCCAGTACCGCCGAGACGTCTTTGCGGCCGCGGGCAACGGTTAGCCACAGGGCCGGTGCAAATTGCGCAACCAATGCAAAGGAGCTCAAGCCAATGGCGCCCAGCGCGTTGTTGTTGGCAAATAGATGGTAGTAGCCGTAGGCAAACAGCATAAGCACGAAAATGATGGTGCGACGAACCACGCGCAATTGCACGCTGATGTCGGCGCTGGGGTGGCGCTTAAGCCAGCGTTTTTCCAGTAACACGGGCACCACCAGCTCGTTGCTGATCATGGTGGCCATGGCCACGCAGGCCACAATAACCATGCTGGAGCCGGCCGATAAACCGCCCAAATAGGCCAGCAGTGCCAGGTCGGGTCGGTCGTTGGCGAGTGGCAAGCGCAGCACAAAGTGTTCAGCGGATATGGTTAAGTTTTCAAAACTTAAAAGACCACCGTAGGCGATTGGCAAAATGCAAATGCCAAACAAAATCAAATACAGCGGGACCACCCAGCGCACGGTGTCGAGATCGCGTTCCGACTCGCTTTCAACCACCAGCACATGGAATTGGCGCGGCAAGCAAATAATGGCAATCATGCCAAGGACAGTGGCCGCGATAAATCCTTGGTCGGCATCGTGACTGGCCAGTAGTTTTTGCACGCCGTCATTGTTGATGGCTTTGAGGGTTAAATCTGCGAAGCCATCGAATAGGTTGTAGGTGACGAACCATGCAATGCTCACAAAAGCGGTAATTTTAATCAGTGCTTCAAAGGCAATGGCAATCATTAGACCGTTGTGATGCTCGCGCGCATCGAGATGGCGAGTGCCGAAGGCAATGGCAAACATGCCAAGAATCATCGCAATATAAAAAGCGGTATCTTGCACGACGGGCACATCGAGCAAGTAATGGGAGTGCACCATGTTATCAGTGAGTACATGGAAACTTTCGGTGATGGCTTTCAGTTGCAGTGCGATGTAGGGAATGAGCAGAATCAGGCAAATCACAGTGACAATAACCGCCAGCGCGCGCGAGCGGCCAAAGTGCATAGCCAGATAGTCGGCGAGTGACGTGGCATTGCCTTTTTTGGCCGCGATAATCAGTCGCTTTAGCGGTGCTGCCATAAATACCAGCAGCACAATCGCGCCTAAAAATGTGGGCGGAAAATACCAACCGTTGTAGGCGGCCTGAGCAGTGGTGCCGTAAAAGCTCCACGCACTGCAGTAGATGGTGGCAGCCAGACCAATGATGAACGGTTTAAAGCGCCGGATGGTGGATTCGGCAATGCGATCGCCCCACCAAGCAATGGCAAAAAGTAGGAGCAGATAGCCCAGCGACAACAGCAGTAATTCAAAATAACTCAGCATGATTTTTTGCTATAAGTTGTGCGCAGGGCGTACCCGATGCGGCAGGTCTACTTCAGTTGAACCCCCGCACGAGTAACTACCAGTGGCCGATTGGCCGAAGACGCATTCATGGTGTCTGCATTTAATGCAATTGCCGGCAGGCTGGCAAGGGGCAGGCTTGGATCTTGAACGGGGTTGGCCTGCACCGTTTGGCTGGGTGGTAGTGCCTTGCCGTCGGTGAGGTGCGCGAGCATTTGATTTAACGCCTGCTCATAGTAAAAGTGCATGGGGACGTAGTGCATGCGCATCGGGGCATAGTTGAGTAGGGCATCGAAATGCTGGCCGTGGCTGATTTCAACATAGCGCAGACTGGGTTTGGCGGCTGCGCGCTGGTGCAACGTGGCGTATGCCCGACCCAAGTGATTTACCTGAATCAGATTGTCACCCGTGCCCTGAATGATCAGTGCCGGTTTGCCGCGCAAATCGCCGCTCATGGCGAGAGTATTTACGACGGTGCTCACAGCTTCACTGTGTGCAAGTGTGTGGAAGCAACGCAGCGCTTGATACCCTAAGTCCGGTTGCCCTGCAGCATTGCGAGAGAAATAGAGGGATTTTGGGCCACCCTCTGCTTGATCATTGATAAGGGTTATGCCGCCGGTAGGTACCACGCCACTGCCGTTGCCAAATAATCCGGCCTTTACGGCTGCAGCCGTGGCTACCGGTGTACCCTGGGCGTCGACAGAGGCATAGCTTACGCCGCACTGGTGATCTTCGACGCGGGCGCCGAGGTAGCTATTGAGATAGTTGACGACGTACGCCTCCCATAAGCTAATGGCGGCCGAGGTAGTGACCATCGGTTGCGCAGCATTGGTGAGTCCGAGCGCAGTCAACTGCTGTAACGCTTCGGCAGCCTGTTGCTCTGTGGTTTCGGCAGTCAGGTACCCATCGGCCTTAAGTTGGCCGCAGCGCGTAGCAAAGTGGTGCTGAAAAAGCGGTAGCTGATAGGCTGCCAGCGGGGACGGTAGCCCCTCGGCCAAGGCGGCACATGGGCCGAGCAGGGCGGTGTGTGTTGCCAGCTGTGGCAATGACAAGATTTTTTGTTTTTGGCCGTTAACCGAAAACGCCATCTGGTTTGGAAGGAACACGTTGGGCTCTGAAACCACCACGGCGTCCAGCCACCCCTGATCATCCTCCTCAGCCGCGCGCAACAGTGCACCGCCACCGTTCGAAATGCCCGCGCCAATGACCGTGGTATTGGTTCGGGTGTAAAACTGTTTCTCCTGTGGTTCGGCAGAGTGAAATTGGTTTAATACATAAAATCCAAATTGGGCGGCTTGCAGTGCAAAATGTCCCCAATCCATTTCCAATTGCTTGCCGCTGTGGGCATGTTTTGTGGCGACGCGGTGCGGGTAGGATTGTTGAAAGTCGGCCCGTGTGGTCGTGGCCGCCGCTTTAAAATGTACGCTGGCGTGATTGTCGGCTACTAGCGTGCCATCCACAGCCTGAGCTTGGCCGCTGTCTAGAAAATGAAAGCCGGTGCCGGTGCCCTTATCTGTGGTGGCAACGGCGCAGCCTTTGTGGAGTGCCCAGCTGCCCACTACGCCAACGGCGCCATAAATTCCTCTCGAGCCTGAAGAGGCGGTGACGACTAAACAGGGTTGCTTAGTGTCGAAACTGTCGGGCACTTGCACCATCAACAAGTTGGCAACCGAGTGATCGTTGTAGCGCACCGGCATGAGGTATTCGCGACCCGCGACGGGTGTGTCGATGGCATCGGCATAGAGTCGCCCGAATCCGTCGGCATCATTTAACGCTAACAGGGCGCGGTAATTTTCATAGTAAGCGCGCCGCCGAAGTTCCGCCGGCGTGGGCGCTTCCGCATCTTGGTAGCTGGGTGCGGCGCCACGCAGGCCCGCCAAACCCAAACCGGCAGTGGCGAGATCATCGGTCACGCCGTCAGCAACGTGCACGCGAATGTCATCCACGGCGAAGGTGGGCTTGCGGGCTTCCTCTGGTCGCAGATTGGATTGTGAAAATTGTTCGGTACACGCCAGCAATGCGGCGACCATTGGCAATAGCGGGGTAAGCCTCATGGGTTGTCCTTAAAAGACGATGAATAAAAAGAGCGCCAATATCGTGCCCAATACGGGTACCACCACCGTAAGTGCACCCATGGGTCCGTAGGCATCCTTATGGGTCTCCCCGCAAATGGCGCGAATGGTGGTAACTACATAGCCGTTGTGTGGCAGCGAGTCTAACGCCCCTGAGGAAATCGCGACCACTCGGTGCAGGGCATCCGGATTGACGCCCGCATCGAGATAGTGGGGCGCCAACTCGGGCAGCGCAATACTTTGGCCGCCCGACGCCGAACCGGTCATGGCGGCTATCACCGTGACGGCAATGGCGGCACCGATGAGCTCATTACCCGGTATGGAGGTGATGCTGGTGACGGCCAGCGCAAAGGCGGGCGACGCCTTTGCCACTGAGCCAAAGCCTACCACGGCGGCGGTATTGGCAATGGCGAGTAGGGCGCCGGTAGTGCCGGCGGTGATGATAGCGTCTAGCCCAGAAAAACTGCGTAGGGCCAAGCCCCAAGCCGCCAAGCAGCCTGCCAATAAGGCAAGAATGAGCGCGTATTGCGCGAAATATTCATGGCAGAAAAAGGTGACGCCTAACACGGCCAAAATGGGCGCCGCGGCGGCAAAGCGCGAGGGCAGTGGCTTGTCTTGTAATTCGGGGTCGTCTACCCGCGCTTGAAAACATTCGCCACGGGCAACGGCTTTGCGCATCATGGCGTTGAGCCAAACGAAGCCCATGGCTGCCATGGCAATGGCCACCACCAAGCTGACTTCCCAGCCGGCATAGGGCGACGTGCCGAGGTATTTTATGGGTATCCAGTTTTGAATTTCAGGGCTGCCGGCGGAGGTCATGGTGAAGGTTACCGAGCCAAAGGCCATCACAGCGGGAATGAAACGGCGCGGCAAATTGGCTTGGCGAAATAAACTCACCGCCATGGGGTAGGCCGAAAACGCCACCACAAACACACTCACGCCGCCATAAGTTAGCAGCGCACAGGCGAGTACCACGGCCGCGGTGGCGTGTTTCATGCCAAGCCACTGGACAATATCAGAGGCGATACGATCGGCGGCGCCAGAGGATTCCATTAATTTGCCAAACAAACTGCCTAACAAAAACATAAAAAACCAGGCCGCAATAAAATCGGTGAAGCCATTCATGTAGGCGTGAATGAAGTTATCTCCCTCGCCGACGGGAAGTAGCGGCAGACCGGCACACAGTGCCACGATCATGGCAGTGATGGGGGCCGCGATGAGCAGGTTCATGCCCTTAATGGTCAAATAGATCAACAGACCCAAGGCAAACAGCAAACCCAGCAAGCTGAACATAGGCTTTTCCAACGATTCATTATTGTTAGGGGTGCCCATTATGGCGAATGGTTGCGACAGAGAAACTAGACCTTGGTATGGTCGACCTGAATCCCTTTACTAGAACTGATGTTGCCTCATACCAAGGTCGTGCATTCAAAACGCCACTAGGCCAGTACACTGTGGTGAAACATCGGGGTAGCCCCATGTCTGCGAGCAATGAAGATATCCATAACAATAGATAAGGTAGATCACATGACTAGCTACACATTTAATGCTCAGCCTCTGGCAATGGCGATTGCACTGGCCGCCGGCATCGCGCTGCCCGCCACTGCAGAAATTGCACTTGAAGAAGTCGTGGTGACGGCGCAAAAACGCGAACAGTCGCTACAGGAAGTGCCCGTCGCGGTTACCGCCATTGGTGAAGACGCGCTGATGCAGAACGGGGTTAGCGACATCACTGACGTGCAAAAGCTTTCGCCCAACACCACCTTACAAGTAGGGCGCGGTACCAACTCGACGTTGACTGCATTTATTCGAGGCATTGGACAACAAGACCCTTTGTGGGGCTTTGAGCCAGGTGTAGGTATTTACGTAGACGATGTATACATCGCGCGCCCACAGGGTGCGGTAATGGATGTTTTAGACATCGAGCGCATTGAAGTATTGCGTGGCCCGCAGGGGACTCTGTACGGCAAAAATACCATTGGCGGCGCCGTGAAATACGTCACCAAGCGCATGAACGAGGAAACCCGTATTACGCTCAGTGGTGCTCTGGGCAGCTTCAATCAGCAGGACGTGAAATTGGCGGGCTCAACGCAAATTGCTGACGGTGTTTACTTTGGTGGCGCTATCGCTAGCTTCCAACGAGATGGCTACGGTGAGAATGTGCTGACCGGTAAAGATCAGTACGACAAAGACGTGTTAAGCGCGCGGGTTGCAATGGAGTTCACGCCCACGGATACCGTTTGGATTCGCGTGGCCGCAGACCAAACAACTGACAACTCCTCGCCTAAACACGGCTATCGTATGAATGCTGACCTCACGGCTGCGCCGGTGTTAGATAGTGTTTACGATACCGAATCAAACATGTTGCACGACAATAGCGTCGAAACCAGCGGCTTTTCTTTGACGGCCGAATGGCAGTTATCTGACAGCTTGGTATTGAAATCTATCACTGCCTACCGCGAGGGCGAAACGGAAACAGCTATCGACTTCG
The DNA here is from genome assembly GCF_014192475.1 of Simiduia aestuariiviva. Taxonomy (GTDB): domain Bacteria; phylum Pseudomonadota; class Gammaproteobacteria; order Pseudomonadales; family Cellvibrionaceae; genus Simiduia; species Simiduia aestuariiviva. The sequence continues at coordinate 774,121 of NZ_JACHXZ010000002.1, read as the reverse complement.
ACAGCGTAAACCGTCCCGATTTTGATGTGCCTGCGTTCTACAAAGATGACCAAACCACACAGGAATTCCAGCTCAACTGGGAGGGCGACAACGCCAATTTGGTCAGCGGATTGTATTACTACGATGGCTCCGCCACCGGTGCGTTTGATGCCGTGTTGGGTTTCATTAATCTCACCCAACAAGTCGCGGGCAGCGTGGACACCAAGAGTCTGTCTGCATACGCTCATTACAACTGGCAATTCGCTCCGGACTGGAACTTGAGCTTGGGCGGACGCTACACCCAAGACAAAAAAGATGCTGAAGTGTATAAAGCAAACTTTTTGGGCACTTACAGCCCGCTGTTCGCCGGTAAGTACAATGCCGGGCAACCCGCGGCAGTCTTTTTGAATACTTTAACGGATTATTCAAACGATGACTCTTGGAGCAAGTTTACCCCGCACGTGGGGATTGACTACCAAGTGAACAGCGACCTGATGGTGTATGCCACTTACAGCACCGGCTTTAAGAGCGGCGGCTTTGATATGCGTGGCGACGCCGCAAGTCTGCCTTCAACCGTCGACGGGTTTGATCCAGAGACGGTGACCAGCTATGAAATGGGCGTTAAAAGTGACTTGTTCAACAATCGCCTGCGCCTGAATGCTGCGGCGTTTTACGCAGATTACACCGACATGCAAGTTACCGTGCAAGCCTTTACGCCCGGCGGTGGTTTCTCAAGTGCGGTGTTGAATGCCGGTAAATCGCGCATTCAAGGCGTAGAGTTAGAGGCCTCCTTGGCCATGACTGAAAACTTGTTGGCCAACATGACCTTGGGTTATGCGGATACTGAATTTGTTGAATTCATTTCCGGCGGTGTCGATGTTTCCAGTGATCGCGATATGCAAAATACACCGGATACCACAGCGATGTTGCAGCTAAACTACACGCTGCCCTTCGCCAGTGGTGCGGAGCTAGTGTTTAACCCCACGCTTTCCTATCGCGCTGAAACGCAAATTTTTGAGACGCCAAGCCAAATCGACCAGGATGCTTACACCTTGTTTGATATGAGCGCCACCTTCTACAGCAGCGATCAAAAGTGGCAGTTGAGCTTGGTGGGTAAGAACTTAACTGATGAAGAGTATCGCGTTGCGGGCTACAACTTCGGTGGTGCGTTTGTCACTGGTTTCTACGGTGCGCCTCGCACCATTGCTTTGTCTGGTAATTACAATTTTTAGTGTGTCTCGCTCGACCGTTTAAGGCGGCAATTTAGTCGCCTTGTTTTACCCTTTATGCTCCCTACAGAGTGATTGGCCCGCAGTGCGGGCCTTTTTTATGGATCGGCATAAATGCTAAATTGATGTCCAGTCTGACTGAATCTAGCAAGTGGAGGGCATGCGGCAGTGGAGATTCGATGCGCGCAATGCGCGGATTTATTGGCATTGGACGCCTTGGAACGTGCTGCCTTTGATGGCCATGGCTACCCCAAATTTTTCTTTCGGCAGGCCATAGATTGTTGGCCGGAAAAATTATTGGTTGCTTGTAGTGCGGGGCAATTGGTGGGTTATGCGCTATGGGCACATGCCGATAGCGATGATGCATGGCTGTTGTCACTGGCGGTGGCGGAGTCATGGCGAGGGCAGGGCGTTGCTCAAGCGCTGGTGCGACAAGTTTTGCAAGCAGCCACTGGGTGCAGGCAGTTATTGTTAACCGTAGACCCTGAAAACATTGCTGCAGTGATGCTGTATCAACGGTTAGGGTTTCATTCTATACGGAGCGAAGCCGGCTATTTTGGCGCAGCCGGTGCACGTAGTGTGTATGCCCATTCATTACCCTTCGAGTGCTAGCTCAATGCTGTGAGTTCAGGCAACCGTGTGTGGCCCCCCAGACAACAGAAAGTCGTCGAGGCATGTCCGATGTCAGCGGGCTGGTCTGTGACGTTAAAAGGGGATCGGTCTTAGGTACTACCCCGTTTGCTGTATCGCTCCTCTTGGCCATTAGTGGTGCAAAGGTGGCAAGGGCGCCGCATTTACGCCTCTCAAGCCAATCTTTCTCCGGCTGCACGAATATTAATTATTTACCTATGCATATGACTGGGATTAATCCTACGGTCATTAAAAAGTGCAGAAATGGGTGTTTTTTGAACGATACGGGCCTATCATTAAGCCAATGCTACATTTAATGACTATTGTATATTTCGTGACTATCGTTTCTTTGTTGCTGGCGTGACTTTTGGTCAATGTAAGGCTTTACTGAGATATGGCAGGTGGGCTCCGATCGGGTTCCATTATTGTTTAGCACTATGCAAGTTGAGTCAGGGCTGGGAGTGAAGGATTGGATACACAGTGTTTTAGCCGATTGATGTTGGACGGCGTTGCCGGTCAGCTCCACACCATAGATCAAAGCTTGCAAGAGATTGTAAAGGTGATTCGCGCCTACATGGGTATGGAGGTTGCGTTCATTGCAAAATTTGTGGAGAACCGCCGCGAGTTTAGATGGGTCGATGTCGCTACGGATACGCACCCTGTGAGACCAGGCGCAGGGGACCCATTAGAGTCCACCTATTGTCAGCGTATTGTCGATGGGCGTTTGCCAAGTATTGTGCCGGATACGGCGGAAAACCCAATAACTCGCGGCCTTGATGTGACTGATGCATTGGGCATTGGCTGCTACATGGGCGTGCCGGTTGAATTACCCAACGGCGATCTCTACGGGACCTTGTGCTGTTTTAAAGCAGAGGCCGATACCAGCTTAACGCGTCGAGATCTCAATTTCGTTCAAGCCTTTGCAGGGCTGGTGGGCCGTTTAATATTTGATAACTGTCAATCGGCGCTAGCGAATGAGCAAGTTAAAGAAACTATTGAAGAAATTCTTGCTAAGGATAATTTGACCACCTACTTCCAACCTATTTTCAATAGTAAGGAAGGTCGAATTACCGGATTTGAAGCACTTACTCGGTTTAACACCAACCCCTATCGCCCACCTAACGAGTGGTTTGATGAAGCCATTCAAGTGGACATGAGCGAACAGTTGGAAATGGCGGCCATTGCGTTGGCGTTGAAGTCTACAGGTAAATTATCCGCTGGTTGTTATATCGGCCTTAATGTTTCGCCGGCTCATATTCTAAGTGGCGCATTGCATCGCACGCTATTGAAAGCGCCAAAGGCAAAAATTGTTATAGAAATTACCGAACATGCGCCGATTGACGATTATCCGGCTTTGCGAAAAGCGTTGGCGCCTTTGCGTGCTGCTGGCGCTCGGCTCGCTGTCGACGATGCCGGTGCAGGTTATGCGAGTTTTCAACACACGTTAGAACTAGATCCAGATTTGATCAAACTCGATATCAGTTTAATTCGCGATATCCATCAAGACCCCAAGCGAAGGGCCTTGGCGACGGCACTTGTGGCTTTTGCGCGCTCGGTCGGCGCAGAGGTCATCGCTGAGGGCGTAGAGCAGGCAGCGGAGTTGCAAGCACTGAACACATTGGGCGTTCACAAGCTGCAAGGTTATTACATTGGACGGCCAATGCCACTGAGTGAAGCGGAACAATTTCTGGAGCAGAAGCGGTGTTCGGTTGGCTAACGGACGTGAGTTATGGCGTGTCGCTTAAGATATTCGGGTTTTCAAGCCAGATAACGTGTCGCTCAATTCGATAGGTGATATTGAAGCGCAAACGTCAAATTTTCTTGTTGTATCTTTCACGGATATTCCTGCGCAGTCGCAAGGCTTGGCAAACGCCAGTGCACTGGGAGTAGGGCGTTTGTGCAGATAGTCGCGCTTACGGTTGCGGAGCGGGTTGTGGCACCCCGAAGGGCGCCCGAGGCCCAGTGCCCATTAGCCCGCTTGTGCGAGGCTGGCCACATTGCTTTCTGGCTCTGCCTGCGGCAGGTCCTTTACTTTTTTAAGGGCGCTCATTAAATCTTGACGGTTGTCGATCAGACGCTCTGCAAGGGCTTCAATGGCGCTCTCTGTGAGGCCGGTGTCCTCTTCACTGATGAGATCTACAATGGTGTAAACGCAGTCGAGTCGCTGGTCGTGTGCATCTGCCAGTTTCTTGTCCATGTATTCTCCTGCCTGTTCGCCGTTGCGTTTTAACACGCGGTATACAATTTCAATGGCCATGTCTTTTTTATCTCCATGGTGAATGGTGGTGGCCACTCTACTGTATTTATCTGTATAAATAAACAGTATTTTGCTGCGGGTTGAGTGGCCTTTTAAAACTCGGGCGGGCATTCCAGGTGCAGCTGTTCGCCATTGGGGTGCACGAGCGAAAGCCTATCGGCGTGCAGGCATAGCCGGGGGGCTGCGGCCTGCACCGCTTCATTGCCGTAAAAGCGGTCTCCTAAGATGGGGTGGCCAAGGCTTAACATGTGTACCCGCAGTTGATGAGTGCGGCCGGTGCTCGGGGTTAGCGCCAGTCGACTGTGGCCCACTGCGGTATCGAGGACTTCATATTCTGTGTGCGCTTGCTTCCCATGTGGGTCCGGGCGCCAGAGAGGCACGCGGTCTTTATTGGGTGCCAGGGGCGTGTGAATGTGGCCGGCCGGCGGCGATGGCTGGCCCCACACCAAAGCTTGATACCGTTTGCGCACTTGACGTTCTTGCCACTGGATCTTTAGCGAGCGCTCGGCGGCCTTGGTGCGAGCTAGCGTCAATAAGCCCGAGGTGTCGCAATCGAGCCGATGAATTAAAAACAGCGCGCCATACTGCTGTTCCAGTCTGCTTAGGGCGCAGTCGTGGGTAATTGGGTCGATGCCGGGATTGGACAGAAGACCACTCGGCTTATTCACTACTAACAGCTCATCGTCACAGAATATTGTGTCTGGTAGTCCCGCCGGTGGTCGGTATTGGAAGCGCATCATTCGCCCGCAATTTCCAAATAGCGCCAGTAGGCATCGGAGTCGGGGTAGGCGGCGTTGATTAGCCATTGCATGGTGGATTCCAGCTGCTCGCGCAGCGTCCATGGTGGGTTGATCACGACCATGCCCGCGCTGCCCATACCGGGTAAATCGTGATTTCCGGTCAATCCGAACTCAAACAGCTGAATGCGCTTGATGCCCGTTTGCCGCAAACTGTATTCCAGCTGCTGCAGTCGACCGGCATCGACCACCGGGTACCAGAGCGCAAAAACGCCGGTGGCAAAGCGCTTATGGAGCGCTTGTAAATGGTTGACCACGGTTTGGTATTCGGTTTTCACTTCGTAGGAAGGGTCTATGACCACCAACCCGCGTTTAGTGGGGGGTGGCATGAGCGCAAGGCTGCGCTGATAGCCGTCTTCGTGAAAGCAGCGCACGCGCATATCGCCTCGAAATACTTCTCGCAAAAGGGGAAAGTCCGTGGGGTGCAATTCGCAGAGGGCGAGTTTGTCTTGGTCTCGCAGGCAATGGGCCGCAAACCACGGCGAGCCAGGATAGTAATGGAGGTTATTGCTTGGATTCAGTCGGGCCACTACCTGAAGATAATCGTCAAGTAACGGCGGAAGATCCTGCCGGCCCCACAATTTGCCGATCCCCTCATTGAATTCATGGGTCTTCAGGGCTTTGGCATCCTGTAAGTCATAGCGACCGGCACCTGCGTGGGTGTCCACATAGTGGAGTGGACCCGACTTTTTACACAGGTGGCGCAGGATGGCGATAATCGTCAGGTGCTTGAGGGTGTCGGCGAAATTGCCGGCGTGATAGGCGTGTCGGTAGCTGAGCATGGATTGGCTTCGCGTTTATCAAGGGCCGCAGTGTAACCGATTTACGCCATTTTCTCAGACTAGCGCCCGCTATGTTCTTTAGATGCTTGGTACTAATTTACTAGATTTGTGACGGCGGTTGGCTGCTTATAGCCACAAGTCTTATACAGCGCATTTGTAAAGAAGCAACTGGTCACCACAAATGCGATACAGCCTCTAAACTTGAGTTACTAGGTGGTATTCGAGGTTGTTATTGTGCAAATCGGTGGTCGTCAAAATGCACGGATCGGTGATCTGCTGGTTGAGCGTGGGGTCATATCTCACAAACAATTAAAGCAAGCGATTAAGTTGCAGCGTGCTCGTCGCGAGCAAGATATTCAATTCAACATTGCTCCGGATCCCAAGCGACATGCACTGGGGGCAATTTTGGTGGAGCTGGGCTACATCAGTCGCTGGCAACTGCGCCGCAATTTGAATTGGCAGATGGTGATGCGCAAAGCTGCCATGGTGATGGTTTTAGCTTCCCCCATCATGAATACTGCCTGTGGCGGTGGTGGCGGCAGCGGTGAGTCGGGCAAATCTGCTATTGTTCAGCCCGTTACATCGCCCACGGCTTCGCCTACCCCAACACCCACACCTACGCCCACTAATAGTCCGACGCCGACACCTACACCAGAGCCCACGCCGGAGCCGACGCCGGTGCCTGAAGGGCCTGTGAGTGTTTCCGGCCCGGTGACCGTCAATTGGAATACGCCGACGCTGCGCGAAAATGGAGATCCGTTGGATTTATCCGAACTGGGAGGGTACGAGGTGCGTTATCGGGAAGAGGGCGCGCCAGATTTTACTTACGTGGTGGTCGAGGGGGGCTGGGAAACCAGTAAGTACATTGGTGACTTGTATGGGAGTTATGAATTTGAAGTGGCTGCCTATGACAACAACGGTCTTTACAGCCAGTTTGTTCCCGGGCGTGTGAACGAGGGCTAATTTTTTACACAGTAGCGCGCGTGTCAAAGGAAAACGCCGAGCTCGCAGACCCGGCGTTTTTTGTCATTTATTCAGCTGCCATTGATATGGGGGCTATTTTTAAACGGGAGACACCAGATAGTTGGTGAGCTGTTGTCTTAAGAGGTCATCAATGGGTTTGGCTTTTTGAGTTGTGTAATCAAAGTGAACCAATGTTGTTCTACCTTTAGCCGCCAGAATGTCGGCCTGCCAGGCTTCTTGATAGACCTCAAGTGAACTGTTTCCCAGCCGTGAAAGCCCTGTTTTGATCAGCACATCTTTGCCGTAAAAAAGCTGGGCTGTAAAATCAACTTCGAAGCGCGCCAAAATTAACGGCCAGTTGTTGACGTCCAGAGTGGGCGTAAACAGTTCAAACACCGGTTGGCGTGCGTCTTCAAACCACACGGGCAGGGTAGTATTGCTCACGTGGCCAAGGGCGTCGGTTTCTGAAAAACGCGGCGCGATAACTTTTTCAAATAATTTGCTCATGGATTTTTCCCGAATCTCAAAGGCTGCGTAGCGTTAGCCCCAGCTGCGTCAATTCTTCTTTCTTGGCTGCATGTGACACGACTGCCGTGCTGGCTTTTTCTGGACGTAAATAGGTGGCAGCGACGCGTTGCAGATCTTCAAACGTCACCGTTAATACACGGCGGCGGAAATCTTCACGCAGGGCGCGAGTGCGGCCAAATAATTCTGCATGGAAGGTTTGTTTGGCCTCGCCAGCGGGGGAGCCTGGCTTGTCGATAGCACTAATGACGCCCAATACCGCTTCTTCAATCAGGCGTGGATCGGCCTTTTGCTGTGCCAACCAGGTGAGTGATTGATCAAAGTCTTGCAAGGTTTCCGCCAGGCGAGGGTCGCGGTAGGAATAAAACCGGAACGAGGCAATGTTGCTGTCTTGGCTGGCGCCACCACCGTAGGCTCCCCCCTGTTCGCGGATCGCTCGGTGTAAAAAATTATTTCGCAGATAACCCGCAAGCACCGTCAACGCCGGTGCATCGGCGTGAGTCATTGGCACGGTGGGGTAAGCCTTTGCACAGAAGTTAACCTGGCTGTTGGCGATCCAGGCATCATTGATAGTTTCATTGACCTCGGGCCAGCTAAAGGCCTGATGCTGATCGCTGGCGGGCATGTGAGCGCGCCAGTTGGCCAGTTGCTGGGTGAGTTCTGGCAGATGGGGGCCATCTGCCACCAGTAAAAATTGGCGGGGCGCGCATTTGACCTTTTCGTGCACAGCGGCCAAGCCGGTGAGCAAGGTTTGCAGTGCGGCGTCATCGGCCAAGGCGTCGTCCAGTTGCTTGATGTAAACGATGCGCTCTAACCCCGACAACTGGTGACTCAATTGCGCCGCGGCACAGTGACCGGCGCTTGCCGCCGCCATGGCCAGCGAATGGCCGTTGCCGGTGACCGCCTGTTCCCTGCGTGCGCGGATTTGCGCGACCAGTTCGCGCACGCGGTTGGCCTCATCGAATCGCACATCATCTAGCGTCGCTTGCATCAGGGCGGTGGCCTGGCTGTGATTGCGCGCGAGCGCTTTGGCCGAAAGGGTGAGGTAACCGCGCACACCGCGCACTGAATCGGGTGCCGCGCGCAGGCTTGAATACATGCTGAGCGTGCCGACGACTTGCGATTGCCATTGTTGCGTGGCCAGATAATCTTTGTCACCAACCCCAAGCTCTGTGACGCAGTAGGTGTAGATAGGCAGCAGATTAAACTCTTCGGCCGTCAACGCCGGCATGTCGATGATTGCCTGTTGGTATACCAAGCCGTTGGTGCCGGCGCGGTATTGGGTCAAGCGCGGTGCGGCTTCGTCGACGGCTTCTGGCGCCACATAGTGCAGGGCCTCTGGCACGTCCTCTAGGCCGACTTTGGGCAGCAACCCAGGGTCGTCGTCCTGCGCTTGGCGCGCCAATAGCGCCTGAGTTTGCTCGATAATCCGTTGCTTGTCTGTGTCATTGAGTTCCGCTTGCAGTGCGTCGAGTCGCGCGCGCTCCTCTGCGGCCTCTCGCTCGGCCTGTTGGTGGTCGGGCGTCATGACCAAGCGCAACCGATGGTTGTTATCGAGCAACCATTTTTTAACCAGCGCTTGGATGTAGCCCGGTTGATGAATTTTTTCGCGCAGTGCCGCCAGCGCCGGTTCCAGATTGAGCAGTGTCATTGGGTCACCGCGGTGGGTGGCGCTGGTGAGCGACGTCAAGATTAGCTGGAGACCGTAAGGGTAGCCGTCGCCACCAATTTCCCGTTGCTGGAGTTCTAACTGGTGCAGGCTGGCTTCAACTTGATCTAACGGCAGTCCTTCATCAGCCATTTTTTCGAAAACGGCGAGTACCTGCGCTTCAAAGGCGTCTGCATGCTCGGCTTCACTGCCGGCGATGCCACAGACGAAGGCCAGCTCTTTTTGTGAATCGTCGAGGCCGCACATCGGCGATGGCGACTTGCCTAATGGCGTGGTTTCGAGCAGGTGCTGTAGCGGGCTGGCGCTGTTGTCGAACAGTAAACTGGAGAGCAGCTGGGCCTCCAGCACGTCGTCTAAGTGCGTACTTTTTCCGAGCAACCAGCCCAGCACGATGTGCGTTTTTGCAGTCAGTGATTCATCGGCCGGTAGGGGATAAGTGGCGTTGGCCCGCTTGGGTGCGTCAAAGCGAACTTCTTCACCCACGGCAATGTGTTCGTCTAATGCTTCAAAGCGCGCGAGGGCTTGGGCTTCAAATTGCGCTTGCAGTTCCGTAGCAGGCAGGTCGCCATAGGTCATGAAAATGGCGTTGCTGGGGTGGTAGTGGCTTTTGTAAAACACCTGTAATTGCTCGTAGGTGAGCTCTGGAATGTGTTTTGGATCGCCACCGCTATTGTAATGGTAGGTGGTGGTGGGAAACAGATGGTGGCACAAGGTGTGCCAAAGCTGCGATGGCACTGCGCTCATGGCACCTTTCATTTCGTTGTAAACCACACCTTTATAGACCAGCGGCGAATCTGGATTGTCGGCTTGCTCAAATTCAACGCGATGGCCTTCCTGTGCGAAGTCCAGCGGGTCTAATCGGGCAAAAAAGACGGCGTCTAGGTAGACTTCTAACAGGTTCTTGAAATCTTTTTTGTTCTGGCTGGCAAAGGGGTAGGCGGTCCAGTCAGAGCTGGTAAAGGCATTCATGAAGGTGTTCAGGCTGCGCCGGATCATCATGAAGAAGGGATCTCGCACAGGGTATTTCTCCGAGCCACACAGCGCGGTATGCTCCAGAATATGCGCGACGCCTCTGGAGTCGGTCGGCACTGTGCGTAGCGCTACCAAAAAGACGTTTTCGTTATTGTCGGCGGCGATGTGTATATGCTGGGCGCCGGTCTTGCGGTGGCGGTACTCTTCCAGCTCAATATTCAGTGATGGGACGGCCTGGCGACGGATAAATTCGAATGCGGAATGGGCGTTCATGGGAAAACTGCTTTACCTGTTGAATGTGGGCTAATTGTAAACCTCGGCAGCCCACTGTGCGAACTGATTAAAAACTGGTCAAAAGGCTGCGAGATTGTCATTGCCGGTGGGGTTATAGACGCGCCATGGTTGCCAAGGCTATAGGTGCGCTAGGGCAGCAGGTGCGCAAGGGCAGCAGGTGCGCAAGGGCCGCCCCCATAGCAAACTGGCGGATATACCCTACATTGGGTTCAATACACTGGAGTTCAAGCGTGGATTTACCGATCTGGATAGAAACTTATAGCGCCGTCATTGGTTGCAGCTTGTGGCTGTTAGTGAGCTGGGTGAGCTATGCGCGCTTTGCGCACTATCGGGCAAAAAGGACCCATTGCTTGGCGTCCCAGTTACATGCGTTTCGTATCCTGTGGATGAAGCGTGTGATTCGGCGGGACAACCGCATTACGGACTCGTCTTTGCTCGCCAGTGTGGAGCGCAATGCGAGTTTTTTTGCCAATATTACCGTCTTAGTCATGGCCGGTATTGTTACGGCGTTAGGCAGTGCCAGCCAGGCCAATACAGTACTCAACGACCTGCCCTTTAGTGCGCCCTCGACACCGGTTGATACTGAAATTAAATTAATGCTGCTGTTTGTGATTTTCGCCTATGCATTCTTTAGTTTTACGTGGGCGATGCGGAAATTTGGGTTTTGTGCGGTGCTGGTGGGCGCCTTTCCATTACATGATGAGCCCACGAGCCAAGCCGAGCGCGATGTGTTTGCGATTAATACGGCGCGCATCATTGATCAAGCGGGGCATAGCTACAACGCCGGGCTGCGCTGCTACTACTTTGCCCTATCGTTTTTGGCATGGTTAATTAGCCCGTGGCTATTTTTGCTGGCGGTGTGGCTGGTGGTGGCGGTTTTGTATCATCGGGAGTTCCACTCAAAGGCGCTTAGAACATTGGTTGAAATCACCGACGGCATGTCAGAAATTAACGTGCAGCTTGATCGATGAGTGCTTGTTTTTGCGTTCGAGTAAGTTGTTTGATCTCCCATTCACGGCGCGAGGCGCTGGCGCGGTCGGGGCAGGGTTCTTGGTAACATAGTCGCTCAGGCGTTCGGCCGCGGAAATATTTGGCCCCGGTGCCTGCGCGATGCTGCTCGAATCGGCGCGCGACATCGGTAGTAATGCCGGTGTAGAGGCTGTTGTCACTGGCCTGAATGATGTAGACAAACCATTGTGTTGAAATCTGAGTCAAGGGGAGCACCGTGCTGGACTATCGAGAGTATTATCGCGAGTTTAACGCTATAGCCGACAAAAATAACTGGCGGCCACTCCACAGTCCGCGCAATTTGGCTACGGCAGTGCTGCAGGAGGCGGCCGAATTGAATGCCGAGTTTCAGTGGATGACAGACGAACAGTCCCATCAAGTGAGTACACAGGTAAAGGGCCGTATAGGCGCCGAGGTTGCCGATGTGGCGCTGTATCTGTTTGCCCTGTGCGAGGCGCTCGGCTTGGATTTGGACGCTGAAATTCAGCGCAAGCAATCGATCTTAACGGCACGCTCATAGACGCGTTATTTATAGGGTATACTTGGCTCCTTTCACTTGGCTCCTTTCACATGGCTTCAGTCACATTGCCCTGCGTACACATCTTCTAAACTCGCGGCTGTCCTATGGACATGGCTTCGCTTATGACAACGACACCTTCTTATGCAGCAAAATCCACCTGGCAGCAAACGTCCCCCCCTCGACAATGAAGACCGCAATTTTGACGATCTGGCGCCGCGTTTTGCTCGCAATGTCTACGGCGGATTGAAAGGACGGTTGCGGCTGGCGGTGTTGCAGCGCGATTTCAATGATCACGTGCAGCCGCTGTTAGATAGTGCTTCAGGCTTGGAGATCTTGGATGCCGGCGGCGGCCAAGGGCAGTTTGGCTTGAGTTTGGCAGGTCGGCACGCGCTGACATTGTGTGATATTTCCGCCGAAATGCTCGCACTTGCACGTGCCGAGGCGCAACAGCGCAATCTTGAAGGCGTTGCCTTTGAGCACGCCAGTGTACAAGATCTAGCCCAGCGTTCAGAGCATTGTGCTCGCTACCGGTTAGTGCTGTGCCACGCGGTGCTGGAATGGGTGGCGGATCAGCGAGGGCTCTTAGTTAACCTCAAAGAATTGGTGTGCCCAGGCGGTGTGCTGTCGTTGACATTTTATAATCGCCATGGGCTGGTTATGAAAAATTTATTGCGTGGCACCGAGCCCAAAATACTCTCGGGCGAGTTCCGGCCTCACCGTGGCAGTTTGACGCCCACGCGTCCACTCGATCCCGCAGAGGTATTGAGTTGGCTTGCAGACGATGGCTGGGAAATCCTGTGTCACAGCGGTATCCGCGTCTTTCACGATTACCAATTAACACCAGAAAGTCGGCACATGGCACCTGACAAACTCGAGGCTTTGGAGCTTCAGCTGTCGCAACAGGAACCCTATCGAAGCTTGGGTCGCTACCAGCATGTGCTGTTGCGCAGACCTAGTTTGCCTTCGACATCCAACGCTATTGTTTCATAGCGTCAGTCAATTCAGCTTTCGTTCAGCTTCACCTGCGTAATCTGGTCTCAAGGTCGAATAAGACCTCTCAACCGTTACAGGAGAAGCACCATGAACAACCGTCTTTTAATCTCTCTGGGGTGTGTGTCAGCGCTACTTGTGCAGCCAGCTTTAGCGGGCCATAACGAGCGTCAGGACTACGCCAAGGTTGTTTCGGCCACCCCAATCTACGAACAGGTGTCTTATACCCGCCCGCAGCGCGAGTGCTGGACAGAAACTGTGGCTTACGAGCGGGAACACCGCGCCTCATCTAAATCGGCCACGCCCATGTTGCTGGGCGCCGTCATTGGTGGTGCCATAGGCCATGCGGTGGGTAAAAATGATCGGCGCTCGGGGACCGCAATCGGGGCCGTACTCGGTGGCAGCATCGGCAACGATATTGGTAAGTCTCGCTCTCACACGACGGTGGATTATCGCGATGAAGAGCGTTGTGAAACTCGGCAGGTGCGTGAATACGAAGACCGGTTAACGGGTTACGACGTCACTTACCGTTATCACGGAGAAACCTACAGGACGCGCATGGATCGCGATCCCGGCAAGCGCCTGCGGGTAGCGGTTTCTGTTAAGCCAATCTATTAAACGAGGTGCGCAGTCATGAACAAGACAATTCAATGGTTGGTCTGTGCCGGCGTACTGGTATTGGCCGCTCCAGCATTGGCAGATCATCGTCGTCACAGTGACACCGACATCAGTGTCAGGCTATTCACCCCGCACATCGGTGTGCACTATCGCGATCAAGGCCATACTCGCTATGGCCATCGTCACAGGCACGGCTGCGGCCACTACTGGAATGGTCGCGTATGGGGTAGACCGGTGCCATACCACCGCGACTATGGGTATTATGGGCATCGTTCGCACCACTGGAAAAAACATTGGCGTAAACACCATCGCCGCAGCCATCGCGACCACGACTGGCACCATGGCGATCGCTACGAGGGGCGCCATGGCGGACATAGGGATGGCCATCACGACCGCCGTAGAGATGATGACCGCCACGATCGACGCGATCGACGTCGCGACGATCGGGGTCACCGCGGCAGACACGATTGATAACAGGGCGCCTAGCGCCCAGAGGATTTAAAATGCGCAGCTTACCGTTTATTTTTGCCGCTCTAGTGTGTTTATCGCCTGTGAGCCAGAGCGTAGAAGCCCAATCTGCCGTTCTACTTTATGCACAGGCAGATCACGTTGCGGGCTCTTCGGCAGAGGCGGCGCGTCTGGCTCAGGCGCGCTACGGTGGCAAAGTGTTAAAGGTGAAGCGCGATAAAGACGGGCGGCGCTACAAGGTCCGTCTGTTGTTAGACGACGGCCGCGTCAAAGACGTCGTGATTAAAGGTGATTAAATGCGACTTTTACTGATAGAAGATGAGCCCGCGCTGCAATCGCAAATTAACCAGTTATTTAGTCAGCGCCACTGGAGTGTTGACGTGGCTGGTGATGGCCGAGAGGGCGAATACCTTGGGCGCGAATACCCCTATGATGTGGCAGTGGTGGATTTAGGCTTGCCTCAAATGAGTGGTATGGAAGTCATTAGTCAATGGCGTAAAGCGGGTATCAGTACGCCCATTTTAATTTTGACCGCAAGGGATCACTGGCAACAAAAAGTCGAGGGGTTGGAGGCAGGCGCCGACGACTACCTCACCAAACCCTTTCATCCAGAGGAGTTGTTGGCGCGCGTCAACGCGCTGGCGCGACGGGCAGCCGGTCAGAGTTCCTCGGAAATCGTCGCCGGACCCTATCGACTGGATCTTGGCGGCCAACAGCTGAGCCGCGCTGGCGAGCCGATCACATTGACCAGTTTCGAGTACCGTTTGATTGAGTATCTCATGTTGCACGCGGGCAAGGTGATTTCCAAAGCGCAGTTGACCGAACACATTTACGCTCAAGATTATGATCGCGACAGTAATGTCATCGAAGTACTGATGACGCGCCTGCGTAAAAAAATGGACCCCAACAGCGAACTTAAACCCTTGCGAACGGTGCGCGGTCAGGGCTATCAGTTCGTGGTGTCAGACAGCGGAGCCGCTGCATGAGGCAGCAGCTCGTACCGTGGTTAACTGAGTCCATAAAAGGGCGTCTGCTCTTGGCAAGCTTGTTGGTGCTGCCCGTGCTGGTGGGGGCCACCGGTGTGGGCCTGGATCGCGCCTTTAAACACAGTTTGTTGGCAGCCGAACAATCGCGCCTGCGTTCGCAAGTTTATTTATTACTCGCTGCCGCCGAAGTGGACGGGGGCGTATTGGCGCTGCCCAAAGTGTTTACCGAACCACTGTTGTCGCAGGCCAACTCCGGCCTTTATGGATTTGTCCACGCCGACAAAGACAATCATCTCGACAGTGAACGCGAACTGTGGCGTTCGGCCTCAGCACAATGGTTGACGCCTGCCGAGCTGGGCCTTCAACACTCGCAGCCGTTGCGCAATGCGGTGACCGAATTTGGTCGCTGGCAGGAGGATTATTTTTTCTTGCGTTACCGCGTGCGTTGGGAATTTGGCGACGAAAATGAGCTGCCGCTGGTGTTTAGCGTATACCAAACAACGGCGCCTTTTAATGGGCAGCTTGAATCTTATCGCGCCACACTTTGGCGTTGGTTGGCCGTTGTGGGGCTTGGCAGTGTGTTATTGCAAATCGGATTGTTGTTGTGGGGATTGCGCCCCTTGCGCGTGCTGACGTCTGCAATAAGCGGCTTAAATAGTGGCGACTTACACCGGGTGGAAGGTCAGTTTCCGGTGGAATTACAGGGCTTAACGAAAAATCTAAATGCGCTCTTAGACGCAGAGCAAAGCGCGCGTGCACGCTATCGCAACACCCTCGCCGATTTGGCACACAGTTTAAAAACCCCTTTGGCGGTCGCGCGCAATGAGTTACACGCGACCACACCCGATCTCCAGGTGCTGGCTGAGCAAATGGCGCGCATGCACGACATTGTGAATCATCAGCTGCAGCGCGCGCGGGTGAGTGATGGCGATTTTCACTTGTCTATCGATGTCCTGCCCATCCTGGAACGCTTAACAAGCACGCTGAAAAAGCTGTACCCGTCGGTAGCGTTCCAGCTGCCCAAAAGCGCCGTCAAATTGCGTATGGATGAAAAGGATGTTTTTGAAATACTGGGCAACACACTGGAGAACGCCTGTAAATATGGCGCGACAGAAATTGCGGTTGAGGTCGACTCGCTGACGTTTAAAGGACAGCCTCACCTCAAGCTCGTCATCGCAGACAATGGGCCCGGTATTGCGCCAGCGGCCCGTGAAAAATTGGCGTTGCGCGGCCAGCGCCTGGATGAAAATCAACCGGGGCAGGGCCTGGGTCTGGCGCTGGTGCAGGATATTTTGGTGGCATACGGTGGCGAGCTGCAATTAGAGGCATCGACACTGGGTGGCTTGGCAGTCAATTTCTGGCTGCCTATTAAATCGAATGAATAAGGGCGACTTTTACCTTGGTGAACGAGTGGGTCATTGGTTTTGCGATTCCAGCTGGTCCAGTAGAAGAGCCTTTGCTTGATTGATGCGTGCTGCCAAATAATCATTGCCACCGCGGTCTGGGTGAAATTTTTGAATTAGTTTGCGGTGTGCTTGAATAATCGTTTGTTTATCTGCGTGTTCGGCTACCCCTAACAGCGCTCGCGCTTCGGCGAGACTCATGTCGTTGGTGTCCTGCTCGTGCAACGGCGACCCTTGCCAGTCGGGCCCAAATCGTTTGAGTAAATATAGTCGCAGGAGTTTTGCGGCCGCCGCATCGTGGGCCTGAAAATAGGTCAGTGTTTCTTCTAGTGCCGCGTGCGCGAGGCTCGACAGTGTCTGGCCAGCATGGGGCCCCGCTAACACGTCGCCGTCGGTAGCATCTGTCTGTAAGTGCAAGCCTGCGGCGTGCAAGGGGTTAGCGGCTTGGCCCATAGACTTCCAAATACGCAGTAGCGACAAGCCACGATTCAACCAGCGCCACAAGCCTGTGACAAATGGAATAACGGCCATGAGGAGTGCGCCCAACCAGTTGAGTCTGCCCGTGACAAAGGCAATAAACAGCAGGGTCAGAAATGTTCCTACGGCTATGCGCATCAGCCAAATGCGGCGGGTGGGCGCGGGCAGCGCCGCTAGGCGTCGATACAACCAGTAGAGCGCTAGTGCGAGCAATAGTAAGGGCAGCAGTCGTATTATCATAAGGTCGGTTGGGTCCGTTGCCGTGATTGCGTACAATCTGCGCTTTGAGCGAGGCAGATATTATGAGTGTGCAGGTTATCATGAAGGACGGTCGGCCAGAATGGGCGGTCATTCCCTATGAGCAGTATGAAGCGTTGTTGTCGGCGGCGGGGCAAGCCGCAGAGACAGTGCAGTCCACAGAGCAAAAAACCTCACCCGCCGACGAGAGCCCGCGAACCACAACGGCATCTGGGGTAGCGTTTAGCGTGGAAAAATTAAACGCAATGATTCAATCAACTGGAAAAAGTGCTGCGGCACTGGCTAAAGACGCGGGCATTTCGCCAGCCTATCTCGCCCAAATCGTCGCCGGACAGCGGGCGCCGAGCCCGGCTATTGTGCGCGGCTTAGCGCAAGCGTTGGGAATAAAACCGGATGAATTGCTGGGCTAGTGGTAGTTAAAGGAATAGCCCACGTCACTCAGCATTGCGGCTTCGTTATAGAGATTGATGGCCGTCAGTGGGTGCTGGTTTAGCCACGGGGCAGGCAGTTTCAATTGCAGCCCCATGGGGGCGTCGATAGCACTGACTTCCAACGCCGTCGCCAGCGGAACGTCATCGCGCCCGCGACAGAGAATCACCGCCAGACGCAGGCAGGCCACCATGTGTAAAAATCGCGGCAAGTCCTGCTCCGACACTTCCTCGAGCACTTTGGGTTTAATTGCGTTGCGTTGCAGTCGCACCAAACTGGCGAGCCAGTGTTGTTCATAGCGAGCAAAACCACCCATATCGTGATGTCGCAATAAATAGTAGCTGTGCTTGTGAAAACTGTTGTGGCTAATGTGCAGGCCAATTTCATGCAGCAGCGCTGCCCACCGCACCAATTGCGTGGCGGGCGTGCCATTGATGTGCGGTAAATTGAGTTGTCGTACCATTGCCTGCGCCATTTCGGCCACGCGCTCACCTTGGGCGCGATCACACTGGTAGATGTCCATCAGGCGGTGCACGCTTTCTTCGCGGCTATCACTGTTGCCGGCGCGACCCAAGGTTTCGTAAATAAGCCCCTCTTTCAGCGATGCCTCGGCGATGTGCAGTTGATCCAGTTTTAGTTGATCAAAAATAGCTTGGATAATTGCCAAACCCGCGGGCAAAACGTCGCGTCGCAATTTGGGCACGTTGGTGTTGCTCACCTCGCCGCCGGCGATGGTTTGTTCGATCACTCGCTGTAAATTGTCGCGCGTAATTAAACCGTTGTCTTTGGCGGTCATAAGTTCGGCGGCGGCGCGCATGGTACCTGATGAGCCCATGGCCATGTCCCAGCCGAAGCTGCGATAGGTGTGCGCAATCGGCTCGATGGCGGCGCACGCCGACAAATAGGCGGCGTCCATGCGCTCACGCGTGACAGGGCCGAATTTAAAGTGCTGCTCGGCCAGTACCACACAGCCTAAGCTCAGGCTTTCAAGCAGCCGCGGGTGTTGTCCTTGACCAATAATGAATTCGGTGGAGCCGCCGCCGATGTCGATAACCAAGCGGCGTTGTTGATTGTTTTCCAGCGTGGAGACAACCCCTTGATACACAAGGCGGGCTTCCTCATAGCCAGAAATAATGTGAATAGGGTGGCCCAGTTCGGTTTCGGCTTTACGTAAAAACTTATCGGCGTTGCGGGCAGCGCGCAGGGTTTTAGTTCCCACGGCGCGAATATTTGCCGGCTTGATGTCGCGTAAACGCTGGTTGATGCGCCCAAGCACTTCCAAGGCCTCGCGCTGTACTTCTTTGCTAAGCGTGCCGCGCGCGTCTAGACCGCGCGCGATTTGAACCATTTCCTTGTAGCGATCCACCACTTCTAAACGATTGCCTACAAGCTTCGCTACCATCAGATGAAAACTGTTGGAGCCTAAATCGACGGCGGCGTAATAGTCGCCGCTGTCAGTGTCCAATTGGGCATCACTCAATCTGCATCACTCCATACACCGGGTTCAGTGTGGCCTTGATAACGATGGGATTTGTCGAGTTTCAGCTCTGGCAGTTTGCCTTTGCTGCGTTGATCTAAGTAGTCATTGAGTAGCGTCACTACCGTCGGCGTTAGCCATGCAATGGCGATGATGTTAATTACGGTCATGAGGCCCAGCGCCATATCGGCCATGTTCCACACCGTGGGCAGCGGAGCCATCGTGCCCCATAACACCATGCACAAATAACCCGCGGTTAACGCCAGCTTGCCGGGTTTGTGATCGAGCTTAAACACATGCAGGTTGGATTCAGCGTAGGCATAGTTAGCTACCACTGAAGTAAACGAAAAGAACACAATGGCAATGGCCACAAAGTCCATGCCCCAGCTGCCCACGTGGTTCACCATGGCGTCTTGGGTGATGCGAATTCCGGCGAGCCCCTCTTCACTAGCGCCGCCCGCGAGCAAGATGATGATGGCGGTACAAGAGCAAATTAAAATGGTGTCGACAAACACGCCCAACATTTGCACCAAGCCTTGAGAAACCGGGTGATTGGGGTAGGGCGCAGCCGCTGCGGCGGCGTGAGGCACGCTGCCAGACCCGGCTTCGTTAGAATAAAGTCCGCGTTTTATGCCATTGATGGCGGCACCTAAAAACCCGCCAGCGGCCTCTTCATAACCAAAGGCGGAGCTGACAATTAATTTCAGAATGCCGGGCACGGCATTGATATTGACCGCCACAATAAACAAGGCCATGGCCACATAGGCAAGCCCCATAAACGGCACTGTAAATTCGGCAAAGCGGGCAATGGCGCGCAGGCCACCGAGCACGATAATTCCGGCCACAATCGTCATGACCAAGCCGCTATACAGCGGCGCAACGCCGTAGGCATTGTTTAACGCATCGCCAATGGTGTTGGCCTGCACTGCCGAGAACACAAAGCCGTAGCCAAACATGAGGCAGAGCGAAAAGGCGATGGCGAGCCAGCGCTTATTCAGACCCATTTGAATGTAGTAGGCCGGACCACCGCGAAATTCCCCATTGGCGTCTTTGACTTTGTAGAATTGACCCAGTGTGGATTCGACAAAGCCCGTGGCCATGCCCAGCAATGCGATCATCCACATCCAAAATACTGCACCTGGCCCGCCCAGGGTAATGGCCACGGCCACGCCGGCGAGGTTGCCCGTACCCACGCGCGCCGCCAAGCTTGTGGCCAGCGCTTGAAAGGGGGAGATGCCCTCGGCATTGGAGCGCCCCGCACCTCGCATCATGGTGAACATATGGCCGAACAGCCGAAATTGTATGGCGCCCAAACGCAGGGTGAACCACAGGCCGGCAATGACCAGCATGTAAATCAGAATGGAATCCCAAAGCACGCCGTTGATGCTGCTGACGGTGGAGGCTAAAAACTGGTTAAAGGTATCCATAGAGAGGCAGATTCTTTTGTGAGTGGGCGCCGTTTTCTGTGCGCCGTTGTTATTGTTGTGTAACCCCGCGTTGGCGGGATTATGGCTGAGGCAAGTGTGCTTATTTGGCGCGCGAATGTCTACTTAGGACTTACATGCACGGCCTATTGAGATTGCGCACGTTGGTACTCCCAGATAATGCGCGCACCCAGCCGCGCCGTTTGACCGTGCGGATCGTAGGCGGGGTTGAGTTCCGCAATGTCCAGCAACCAAACGGGCTTGTTAACTGCCTTGGCCTGTTTGATGAGGTGTTTAAATACCCAGAGCATGCGACTCGGGCTGATACCCAATGCAGCCGGTGCGCTCACGCCGGGTGCAAAGGCCGCATTAAACACGTCCAGGCACACGGTGATGTAGAGACTGTCTACGGTGGTGAGGAATGCATTGCAGGCCTCGGCAAGTGCGCTCAGCGGTTCTGATTCAAACGCATCATCTTCGATCCATTGCACGTCCTTTTCTCTGGCATATTGGAAGAGAGCGTCGGTATTGGCACTCGGATTGACCCCTAATACCCAATAGTTAAATGGATGTCCGTTGGCATCGCACCACTCGGCGATTTGTCGAAACGGCGTGCCGGAGGAGCCCGCGGGATTGGGCCGTCGCAAATCCAAGTGGGCGTCAAAATTGATGATTCCTAGCCGTGCGTTAGATTGCTGCAGCTTCGGTATCAGGCCCTGAAAACTGGCCCACGCCACCTCGTGCCCACCGCCGAGGACCACGGGGTTTGCCTGGGCCTCAATGAGTTTGGCGAGGTGTTCTGCCAACCCGAGTTGTGCGCTTTCGAGGCGGTCGCCTTCACAGATAATATCGCCGGCATCATACAGCGGGTGATCGGCACAGGCGCTGTTGGCCAGAGCGGCGCGCAGGGCGTCGGGGCCGGCGGCGGCACCCGGGCGGCCTTTGTTGCGTTTCACACCCGCATCGCTGGCAAAGCCGAGCAGGGTGACTTGTCTGTCAAGATTGGCCGACAGCGGCTGCGACAAATCCAAGCACTGCATTTGCTGGTGCCAGCGCAGTGCGGGGCTGCTTTCTTCGCTATCGATGCGCCCGGTCCAGAGCTTGGGGTTGGCGGCGCGGTATAGAGGATGACTCATTGTGCAACTCCCGCCACCCAGCGCTGGGAGGGCTTGATGAGATTGATGCCGTAACTGAGTTCGGCGGGTGAGTCGATGTGCCACAACAGTAGGTCGGCATCCATTCCTTCGGCCAGCTGTCCTTTGTGGGCCAGCCCCAAGGCTGCCGCGGCATGGCGCGTGACGCCATAAAAGCTTTCCTCCGGCGTGAGGCCAAAGAGGACACAGGCCTGACTCATGGCGGTGAGCAGCGACGCCTGCGGTGCGGTGCCCGGATTGCAATCGGTGGCAACGGCCATAGGTACGCCCGCCGCGCGCAGGGCATCGATGGGCGGTTGCTGGGTTTCGCGCAGGAAAAAGTAGGCCGCGGGCAGCAAAACCGCTGTGGTGCCCGCGTCTTTCAGGCGAGGGATGTCGGCGGCCTCGAGGTACTCGATATGATCCACCGACAAACCCTTGTAGGCCGCCACCAAAGCGCTGCCGTGTAAATTGCTCAGCTGCTCCACATGGCCTTTAACGGCAAGGTCGCGCGCCGCCGCCGCTTCAAATACGCGCTCGCATTGCGCCGGTGAAAATCCGACGCCCTCGCAGAACACGTCGACCGCATCGGCTAAGCCGGCGTCTGCGGCAGCGGGCAGGATCGCTTGAACAATGTGTTCGATGTAATCGTCTTTGTTTGAAAATTCAGGTGGTAGCGCGTGGGCCGCGAGCAATGTGGTGCGCACGGTGACTGGATTGTGCTGCTCCAGTTCACGCGCCAACCGCAACATGCGCAGTTCGTGTTCCAGCGTCAGGCCGTAGCCGGATTTGATTTCCACGCTGGTGACGCCTTCGGCCATGAGAGCAGCGAGTCGCTTTTGTGCACCCGCGAGCAGTGTTTCGTCGCTGGCGTCGCGGGTGGCGGTTACCGTACTTTTTATCCCGCCACCGCGATTGGCAATCTCGGTATAGCTGACGCCCTGTTGGCGCCATTCAAATTCGTGCGCGCGGTTGCCGCCAAAAATGAGGTGCGTGTGGCAATCGATCAAACCCGGTGTGAGCCATGCGCCCTTGGCATCAAATACGGTGGCCGCCGTGGGTGCGTCGCCAGGCGTGCCAAGCCAGTGAATTTTGCCGTTGTGAACCGCCAGCGCGCGGTTGAGCTGGCCGCCATAGGGCTGGCCGTTGGCGACGGCGGTGGCGAGGTTGACGTTGGTGATCACAAGATCAACGGTCATGGGTACTCCCTGTCGAATGGTGAATGGCGCAGTTGCGGCCCTCAGGATAGTGCGGGGCAGGCTCGAGTCAAAGTCCCTAGTGTACGCAAAGCACTTGTATATACAAGTATATACAAGTAGCATTTCAGCTCATGGAACCTCGTTACCTCACCATCAAGCAAGCATTGCTCGCGCGTATTGAAGGCGGCATTTTGGCCGCAGGCGCCCGTGTGGCCAGTGAAAATGAGCTGGCCTCAGAATTTGGCGTATCGCGCATGACCGCGCGCCGGGCGTTGGATGCCCTAGCAGACGAGGGAGTGCTGATTCGCACCCAGGGTTTAGGCACGTTCGTGGCAGACGAGCGGCCCAGCAGCAATTTGATTGAAATCCGCAACATCGCCGACGAAATTCACGGCCGCGGACACGCCTACCACTGCCAGGTACTGACCTTAGAGGCCCAAGCTGCCGACGCCAAGCAGGCGCTGCGACTGGGCTTGGCCTCCGGTGGGGAGATATTTTTTTCACGCTTGTTGCACTGTGAAAATGCGCTGCCTGTGCAGTTAGAGGAGCGCTGGGTGAACCCCAAATTCGCCCCCGACTATTTAGCGCAGCGCTTTGGTGCGCAGGATCTCACGCCCAGTGGCTACCTCAATAAGGTGGTGCCCCTGACGGAGGCGGATCATTTAATCGAGGCGGTGGGCGCGTCCGAAACGCTGCAAAGTCTGTTGCAGCTTGCGCAGGGCGAGCCCTGCTTGAAAGTGAGTCGGCGCACCTTTGGGCCAGCGGGCATCGTCAGCTACGCCCAGTTATTTCACCCCGGCAGCCGCTACCGGCTGGGTGGACACATCAACTACTAAGCTGGCCCTCATCGCCAGTGCGGTAACCCTACAGCGGCGCTACGGCGCCTGAACAGAGAGAGGCATAGATCCATGGCAAATCAAGATCCGCGCATCGACAACAGTCGCGTTATTCGCGCCGCCCGCGGCACAGAACTCACCGCTAAAAGCTGGCTAACTGAAGCGCCGCTGCGCATGTTGATGAACAATTTAGATCCCGAGGTCGCCGAGCACCCGCAGGCGTTAGTGGTGTACGGTGGTATTGGTCGCGCGGCGCGCAATTGGCAATGCTTCGACAAAATTGTCGAGACCCTCACGCGCCTGGAAGATGACGAAACCCTGTTGATTCAAAGCGGCAAGCCCGTAGGCGTGTTTAAAACCCATGAGAACGCCCCCCGGGTTCTGTTGGCCAATTCAAATTTAGTTCCCCATTGGGCCAACTGGGAACACTTTAATGAATTGGATAAGCAGGGCTTGATGATGTACGGCCAGATGACGGCCGGCTCATGGATCTACATTGGCTCGCAGGGCATTGTGCAGGGCACCTATGAGACCTTTGTGAGCGTGGCTAAAAAACATTTTGATGGGCAGGCGAAAGGCCGTTGGGTGCTGACCGGCGGCCTTGGCGGCATGGGTGGCGCGCAGCCATTGGCGGCCACCATGGCCGGCTTTTCGATGCTGGCCGTCGAAGTGGACGAATCGCGTATCGATTTCCGATTAAAGACCGGCTACGTGGATAAAAAGGCCACGTCACTGGACGAAGCGCTGGCCATGTTGGAGGCGGCAAAGGCGGAGGGCAGGGCCATTTCTGTTGGTTTGCTTGCGAATGCTGCCGACGTTTTCCCCGCGCTGGTTGAAAAGGGAGTTACTCCCGATGTGGTCACCGATCAAACGTCTGCTCACGATCCATTAAACGGCTATTTGCCGCAGGGGTGGACACTGGAGCAGGCCGTGGCTGAACGCCAGCGCGACGAAGCCGCGGTAGTGAAAGCGGCCAAACAATCAATGGCCGTACAGGTTAACGCGATGTTGGCATTGCAGGCGCGCGGTGCGGCAACGCTCGATTATGGCAACAACATTCGCCAGATGGCCCTCGAAGAGGGTGTGGCCAACGCATTCGATTTCCCCGGTTTTGTACCGGCCTATATTCGCCCGCTGTTCTGTGAAGGCATTGGCCCATTCCGCTGGGTAGCTTTATCGGGCGACCCAGAGGACATCTACAAAACCGATCAAAAAGTAAAAGAGCTGATTCCCGATGATCCGCATCTGCACAACTGGCTAGATATGGCGCGCGAGCGCATCCAGTTTCAAGGGTTGCCGGCGCGCATTTGTTGGGTCGGTTTAAAAGATCGCGCACGCCTCGGTCAGGCATTTAACGAAATGGTGGCCAACGGGGAATTAAAAGCGCCCGTGGTCATCGGCCGCGACCATTTAGACAGCGGCTCTGTGGCGTCGCCGAACCGGGAAACCGAGGCGATGCAGGACGGCAGCGATGCGGTATCCGATTGGCCGCTGCTCAATGCATTGCTCAACACTGCGGGCGGCGCAACCTGGGTGAGTTTGCATCACGGCGGCGGTGTTGGCATGGGTTTCAGCCAGCACAGCGGCGTAGTGATTGTGTGTGATGGCACCCAAGCCGCGCACGAGCGCGTGGGGCGCGTGTTGCGCAATGATCCGGGCACGGGCGTCATGCGCCATGCGGATGCCGGTTACGACATTGCCATCAATTGCGCCAAAGCACAGGGCCTTGATCTGCCAATGCTGGAAGACTGATTCCAGGCAGCGAATAAATACAACCCGTTACCCGAGATGCAGTAAACCTACTTCGGGTACCTATGAGAGATGACTATGGATACCTTTGAAATTAAACCCGGCGCCTTGACCTATGCCGATTTGTACAAGTTACACAGCCGTGCACACCAATTAACGCTCAATGCCGATTGTATCGACGGCATCAATGCCTCGGCCGCAGTGGTTAAAAA
Source organism: Simiduia aestuariiviva (assembly GCF_014192475.1). Taxonomy (GTDB): domain Bacteria; phylum Pseudomonadota; class Gammaproteobacteria; order Pseudomonadales; family Cellvibrionaceae; genus Simiduia; species Simiduia aestuariiviva. The sequence continues at coordinate 748,837 of NZ_JACHXZ010000002.1, read as the reverse complement.
GGTCATCGACGACAACCGCGTGGTGTATGGCATCAACACCGGCTTTGGATTGCTGGCCAACACCCGCATCAAGCCAGAAGAGTTGGAAGAATTGCAGCGCTCCATCGTCTTGAGCCACGCTGCGGGCATTGGCAAATTGATGAAGCCGTCCACCGTTCGCTTGTTGATGGTATTAAAAATTAACGCCTTAGCGCGCGGTTTTTCTGGCATTCGATTGGAAGTTATCGAAGCGTTGATGACCCTACTCAACCACGAAATCTATCCCTGTATCCCATTGAAGGGGTCGGTGGGTGCCTCTGGTGATTTGGCGCCGCTCGCACACATGAGTGCGATATTGCTGGGCGAGGGTGAGGCGATCTACAAGAAGGAGCGGATCTCTGCAAAAACCGCATTGCGTTTGGCCGGGCTCAAACCATTGGTGTTGGCACCCAAAGAAGGCCTGGCGCTGTTAAATGGCACTCAGGCGTCCACTGCCTTGGCCCTGGAAGGCTTGTTCTACGCAGAAAATGTGCTGTCGGCGGCCACCGTCATTGGCGCATTGTGTGTTGAGGCTGCCAAGGGGTCACGCAAACCCTTCGATGAGCGCATCCATTTGGCGCGTGGCCATCAGTCGCAAATCGACATGGCCTTGGCCTATCGGAATTTGCTGGACCATTCGCAAATTGAACACAGCCACATCGATTGTGAAAAAGTGCAAGATCCTTATTCGCTGCGTTGCCAGCCGCAAGTCATGGGCGCGTGCTTACAACAGATGCGCAACGCACGCGACATCATTGTGACTGAGGCCAACGCCGTGTCAGACAATCCCCTGGTATTTGTGGAAGAGGATTTGGCGGCCAGCGATATTATTTCTGGCGGCAATTTCCACGCGGAGCCCATTGCCATGGCGGCCGACAACTTGGCGCTGGCCATTGCCGAGATTGGTTCCTTGTCTGAGCGCCGTATGGCCCTGTTAATCGACAGTAAGCTGTCTGGGCTGCCACCGTTTTTGGTAAACAATGGGGGTGTTAACTCTGGCTTTATGATTGCGCAGGTCACTTCTGCGGCGCTGGCGAGTGAAAATAAATCCCTCGCGCATCCCGCCAGCGTAGATTCGCTGCCCACCTCGGCCAATCAGGAGGACCATGTTTCAATGGCCACCTTTGCCGCCCGCCGTCTAAAAGACATGTATGAAAATACCGTGGGTATTTTAGCGGTGGAGTGGTTGGCCGTTTGTCAGGGGCTCGACTTCCTTGAAGGCTTATCCACCTCTGGGCCGCTGGAACAGGCGCGCGCCGAATTGCGGACCCATGTGCCGTTCTACGATAAGGACCGCTTTTTTGCCCCCGATATTGAGCGAGCGGCAGAGTTGATCGATCTCGGTGTGCTGAAATCCCTAGTGGATAAGACCATTCGCCTCTAACGGATAGCTGATGGTCAGATTTCGCCGAAGCCCGCTATGCGGGCTTTTTTGTTGAACGGCTTTTGGGACTTTTTACGGTCAAGGGCTAGGGAGCGGTTATATAGCTTGTCACTTTGATAGCAAATTACTATTAGCTGCATATAAATTAATTGCTTTTGGCTATGAGCTGTTTAGCCTACACTCATCCGAGTTAACTGATTGCGCGTAGGCATCAGTAAGTGGGGGGCTGACTCCCGTTCAACGCACACGAAGGAGGTTGTATGACAGGCATTGATATTGGTATTGATCAAAAAGATCGTTTGGAAATTGCCGAGGGGTTAAAGCATTTACTGGCAGATTCTTACACCCTGTATTTACAGACCCACTTTTTTCATTGGAATGTCACGGGGCTGCAGTTCCGTGAGCTGCACTTGATGTTCGAAGAGCAATACACCGAGTTGGCCACCGCCGTGGACGACATCGCCGAGCGCATTCGCACCTTGGATGTGGTGGCGCCCGGTACCTATAAGGCGTTTGCTCAGTTGAGCTCCATTGAAGAAGTGGACGAGGTGCCGTCGGCGGAGCATATGGTTGATTATTTAACTAAAGGGCACGAGCAGGTCGTGCGCACTGCACGCCAAGTGTTGAGCAAGGCCCAAGGGGCAGACGATGAATCCACAGCGGCGCTGGTGTCAGATCGCATGCGCGTGCACGAGAAGACAGCGTGGATGTTGCGTGCAACGCGAAAGTAGCACCGGTCATTGAAAGTAAAAGCGAAGCTAAGGCTTCGCTTTTTTTATTGTCTTTGAACGTCAATGGCGATCACAATGGCTCCACAAAGTGGCGTTTTATAGGCCGCTCAACGATAGCTAACGGAGTAGATTATGACGAGATTAATGGTGGCGGTGGCGATCATTGGGTGGGCCCTTGTGGGGTGTAGTGAAAAGCCTGCCGATTCCGAGCAGGCACAGGGTGCCATTCCCGAGCATCAACTCAAGGCTCTGGAAAAAGCCAAATCGGTGGAGGACACCCTGCAAGCGGCCGAGACCGAGCGTCGGGCGCGAGCTGAGCAGGATGAGCGCCTGCGTCGCTAGTAATCATCCTCGTCGGAGGCGTTCATGCGGGCTTGGCGGTCCGCTTCTTCCTCGCGGGCATCTTCGATGATGCGCAGCATGGTGGCGATGTCGGTTTCAACGGCAACCTGGTCGCTTTCGCCCGTCAAGGTGCTGTCTGGATGCAAATCCCCGCGCTCGTACAAATGCCAAATTTCTTCGGCGTAATGGGTGGTGAGCAGGCGGGTATCAAACTGACCGAAGAAGCGGGTCATATTGTTGATATCGCGCACCAGCATCATCTTAGCGCTGTTGTTGCCGGCCGCATTGACGGCTTGGGGCAGGTCGATAATAACCGGCCCTTCGGGTTCAACTAACACATTGAATGGTGACAAATCCCCGTGGACCAGCCCCGCGCACAGCATGCGTACAATTTCTTGCATCATAATGCGGTGAAATTCCGCTGCAGTTTCCACATCGAATTCGACATCGTCCAAGCGGGGCGCTGGGTCTCCGTGCTCATCGGTAATTAAATCCATGAGCAATACACCGTCCACAAAACCGTGTGGTGTGGGTACGCGTACCTCGGCTTCCGCCAGTCGATAAAGCGCGTCTACCTCTGCGGATAACCATGCCTGTTCTGACTCTTTTTGCCCAAACTTGCTTTTCTTCTGCATGGCACGGGCCCGGCGGCTATTGCGTGTGCCGCGGCCCTCTTGGTAGACAGCCGCCTGCTTAAAGCTGCGCTGTTTGGATTCTTTGTAGACTTTTGCACACAGGTACTGATCGCCCACACGCACCACAAAGACCTGGGCTTCTTTGCCGCTCATCAGCGGGTAGATCACCTCATCAATGACGCCGTCGGCAACCAGAGGTTGCAGCCGTTTAGGGACTTTCATAACAATTGGGCTCTGTACTGTGTAACTGGGCGGCCATCTTAGCCGAACAGCCTTGCTACCGATATAGGGAGGGCGAGATCCGGCACCTCTGCTGCCGTGCGAACCCAAGACGAGGCAGGCTTCGCTGGGGCGTGTTGGTGTATGATGCCACGGCGCTTGATGTCCCAAAGTACAGGGAACTCCTTGGTTTTCTAAGAGTCTTTAAATGGACATGGGCGCTGTCTGTTAGTGGCTTTATAAATGCTGGCGTCAAGGTTGGCGAAACGTTGATTGAAAACCGCACAGTTCGCGGAATAGATGGAATAGGTGGGAGTTCATGGTGCGCGCTGTCGTAATATTGCTAGTAATGGGGATGTATTCTGTATCTGCGTGGTCTGAAGCACCTACGCGGGCGCCAAAAATGATCATGGGTTGGTTGGAGTCAGTTCAACTGCTACCAGCTAATATGCGTATCAAAACTAAACTCGACCCGGGTGCGAAAACGTCATCGATGCAGGCAACTAATATCGAATATTTCGATAAGCAGGGTGAGCCTTGGGTGCGGTTTGATTTTACTGATACGAATTTGAATACTAAAAAACGCGAAACCCACCGGTTGGAGGGGCCATTGGTCCGGCGCGTTGTTATTAAAAGGCACGGTGCGAAAAACATCATCCGGCCGGTGGTGGCGATGAATTTTTGTTTGTACCACCAAGTCTATCGCGCTGAATTTAGTTTGGCCGATCGGCGTAAATTTAACTATGCCATTTTACTTGGTCGATCATTTTTATCAAAAGTTGCGCTCGTAGATTCCTCTGAAACATTTCTCAGTCGCCCCGCTTGTGAAGGCAACACCTTTATTCAAGACGCATTGGAGTAGCGGGCCGGTTAATTGGCGCTCAATCGCCCCAATTTGGCGTCGCTTTCCTTGTTTTGGCGGGGTGGCACTTTCATTGGATTCGTGACCGTCAATGTTCCTCGGTTAACTAGACCGCTGAGACCTTCGCTTCAGCGGTTTTTTATCTTACGTTTCATATCGAACACTGCAGAGTACTGCTATAAAGAGTGCAGTAATGCGCGTTTTTTTCGTGTGGAACGCTAAGTAGGTAGGGATTTAGGGAGTCAGTCATTGCTGAATCGCAGCGAGAGTTGGAGACAGGTGTGTCGAGCCGATCAGGTTTGGGATCTGGTTATCGTCGGAGGCGGAATTACCGGCGCAGGCGTGTTGCTTGAGGCCGCCCGGCGCGGGCTAAAAGTTTTGCTGTTAGAGCAGCAGGATTATGCTTGGGGTACCTCCAGCCGATCCTCAAAAATGGTACACGGTGGGTTGCGTTATTTGGCGCAGGGCGACTTTAGTTTGACGCGGGACTCCCTACAGGAGCGAGAGTTTTTGCTGGAAGTCATGCCCGGATTGGTTGAGCGAATGAGCTACTACTATATTTTGGGTCCCAAGGCGCCACCCCGCATCGCGGTAAAGCTACTGTTGCGTTTGTATGATTGGCTAGCCGGAATAACCAACCATTGGTATTTGTCAGCGGACCAGCTTGCGTTGGAATTACCCGGTCTAAATCGAATGGCGCACAATGGTGCCTATCACTACACCGATGCAATTACCGATGACAGTCGCCTCGTATTACGTGTGCTTGAAGAGGCACAACGTTTGGGCGCCGTGTGTGTCAACTACTGCAAAGTGGATCGACTCATTATGGGGGACGAGGGCGTGCAGGGGGTGCAGGCCACCGATAGCACCCGAAGTCATACGGTCACAATAAAGAGTGCCGCGGTAGTCAATGCCACTGGCGCCTGGGCAGACCGATTGCGCAATCAAGTCAATCCAGAACAACGCATTCGGCCACAACGCGGCAGCCACATTCTGGTCAGTTCAAAACGCCTGCGAGTGACGGGAGCTCTCACTCTGATGCATCCCGATGATGGCCGATACCACTTTATCTATCCTTGGGGCGGTAAAACTGTCATTGGTACCACAGACCTTGATCACAAGGACGATCTGGATATTGAAGCACATATCACGGCAACTGAAGTGGACTACCTGCTTCGTGCAGCCAATAGTGCTTTTCCCACCGCTCAGTTGCGCGAAGCAGATATCATTTCCACCTGGGCGGGCGTGCGCCCAATCATTAGCACCGGAAAGTCCAAAGATCCCTCGAAAGAGCGGCGTGACCATGCAGTGTGGCAGGACAAGGGCTTAATTACGGTCAGTGGTGGCAAGCTCACCACCTTTAGATTGATTGCAGAAGATGTGCTGGCAGTGGTTGCGCGGGCGGTATCAGCGCCCTTGGCTGATCGCTGCACAGCAGAACCTTTAGCGCCGTTTGCCAAGTCGGTGACAGTGACACCCATGGAATTGTTGGAATTAGGCGGTGAATTGGCGCAAGACTATTTAAGTCGATACGGCGATGCGGCGCTTGAAATGGTGCGAGATGCGCACCTCAACGATCGCACTGATGAATTACTTCCCATCTCTGATACACCTTATAGCTTTGCCGATTGTCGCTGGACACTGCGCGGCGAACAAGTGCATCACTTGGATGATTTGCTTTTACGCAGAACCACGCTCGGATTGTTATTGCCCCATGGTGGCGAAGCGCTGTTCGAAACACTGAGGGATATTTGCGGTGAAGAGCTCGGTTGGGGAGATGGGGTTTGGCAAGCGGAATTGGCTCGTTATCGAGATATCATTCAACGTTTTTACAGTACGCCCCAATTTACGGGCGCTGAAAAAAATCCCGGCATTGCATCAAATGCTTGAATTGCCGCAATAGATCGATATTGAGCTGCTGGCTGAGTTTCTTGATGGCGGGGGCGTATGCCGCCAGTGGGCGGGGTAGGGCGCGCTTGCTGGCAAAAATGACGTAATTGGCCGCATCTACACTGGCGATTAAGATCTCTTCAAATAATCCTTCAAGGGTTAAAAAGCTCGGATCATCAAAGGCGGGCAACCGAGTGAAATTCAGCACTAGCCAGCCACTGTTTGAGAGCGCCGCCGCACAGTCGGCCAGGTACCGGCAGGATTTTTGGCTTACATCCATTCCGTTGGCCAAATAAATATCAGAAAAAATAATGTCGAAACTTTCTGCCGGCTGCGCCCTAATAAAGCGTCGCGCATCATCGCAGACAACGCGCAATTGAGTGTTGTCTGGCAATGTATCTGGCGTCAGAAAATATTGTTCAGCAATGTGTTTGACACTGGCCCTTAATTCTACGGCGATGTGCTGGCAGTCGGGCTGCAATGCTGCCAGCGCGCGCACTAGCGCGCCGCCGCCCAAGCCCAAATGCAATACTTTTGACGGCGTGCAGAACGCGAGCACCATGAGCATGGCGCGAACGTAGCGGTGTGAGGGTAGGTAAGGTTGCTGCAAATGCATGGCGCTTTGTTCAAAGCGTTCGTCAAAGGTAAGCACCCGTCTACCTGATTGTTCATACACAAAAATTTCGCCGTATTCGTCGCGAGTTTGTAGCAGCGGTCGAATCTTGCGGTGTGTAAGCGCGTGCAGTAGGTGATTGGCAAATTCCGTCTTGTGCACTGAGTGTTATCCAATTTGTAGGTGTAGCTGAAGTCGATGTCGGCCGAATTCGGGTAAGGCGTTAAGCCTAGTCAATTATTAGCCAATTAAAAACCGCGTAATCATTAGGGAATTTCTATAGAGCGATATCTATATTGGGCAATGGTGACAGGGGCTGGAATCGCTCGTTGTGACACAGCTCTCGGCCTTGTAATTCCTCCCTTGAGGCATCTGACGCGCTAATCGTCTTATGCACACGATGTAACCGCATAATAATCGGGTCAAACCCGTGTGTTCCAGACACATTTAGGAGTCTCCTATGTCTATTCGAAATTGCCTGGCTGGCGCTATGGCGATTGTTTTACTGGCTGCCTGTGGCCAGTCGAACGATAACCCTACTGCAAAAGCACTAGAAATAGACCGCAAAGCGCAGCTTGGTCAATTTACTGAAGATTTTCATACGCACATTGCCGTACTCGCCTCTGATGAATTTGAGGGCCGTGCGCCGGCTACCGCTGGCGAAGAAAAAACGGTGAATTACTTGGCGCAAGAGTTCGCGAAATTAGGTCTGGTCCCCGGCAACAATGACAGTTGGTTTCAAGAGGTCCCGGTGGTCAGTGCGACCTTGACCAACAGCCCAGTGCTCACTGTGGCGGGATTACCTACTCCCATGACGTTCGAGCAGGGCGATAGCCTGATGGCTTGGAGCAAGCGCGAACAAGCGGCTATCACGCTAGCGGATAGCGAAATGGTCTTTGCGGGTTACGGTATTGTTGCGCCTGAGTACCAGTGGAACGATTACCAAGGCTTGGACGTTAAAGGTAAAACGGTGGTGGTGTTGGTCAATGACCCCGGTTATGCCACCCAGAATGCCGAACTGTTTAATGGCAACGCCATGACCTACTACGGCCGCTGGACCTATAAATACGAAGAGGCGGCACGACAGGGCGCTGCGGCGTTGCTGATTGTGCATGAGACGGGCGCTGCGGGTTACCCTTGGGAGGTGGTCACGGGCAGCTGGTCTGGTGATCAAATTAGTCTCGCCAGTGCAGACAAAGGCGCCAATCGTGTGGCCGTGGAAGGTTGGCTGCGCGGCGATGCTGCCGAGGCGTTGTTCGCCGCTGCCGGCCATGACTTTAACGCGTTGAAGGCACAGGCTGCTAGCGGCACTTTCGCGCCGATAAGCTTGGGCGTTTCTGCCAGCACCGCATTGAGCATTACTCATAAGCATTCCCAGAGTCGCAACGTTATGGCCATGATTCCCGGCCACAAGCGTTCCGATGAGGTTGTGCTCTACATGGCGCATTGGGACCATTTAGGTAAAAAGCCAGGCGCCGATGGTGAAGACGTTATCTTCAATGGCGCTGTGGACAACGCCACGGGCACCAGCGCGCTCTTAGCCTTGGCGCGCAGTTTTATGGAGATCGAATCCAGTTTGGATCGCAGTATTCTGTTTGTTGCTGTTACCGCTGAAGAGTCGGGTTTATTAGGGTCTGCCTATTACAGCCAAAACCCTGTGTTCAAGCCCTATAAAACCGTGGGCGGCATCAACATGGATGCAATGAACGTCAATGGCCCCATGGACGACGTTGTGGTCATTGGCTATGGCGCAAGCAGCATGCAGCAATTGCTGGCTCAAGCGGCGGCGCAGCAAGGGCGAAAGTTGGTGCGTGAGCCAACCCCAGAGAAGGGCTACTTTTACCGCTCCGATCATTTCAATATGTCAAAAGTGGGTGTGCCCATGCTGTACGCCAAGGGCGGCCAAGAGCACCGAGAGCACGGCAGCGAATTTGGAAAGGCACAGTCTGCAGACTATGGTAAACACCGCTACCACAAACCCGCCGACGAGTACGACCCAAATTGGGATTTGCGCGGAACGGCCGAAGATGCCCAGCTGTACTTTGATGTGGGCTTGGCGCTGGCGACGAGCGATATTTATCCGCAGTGGCATGCTAAGAGCGAATTTTTACAGGCTCGCGAAGCGTCAATTGCCGCCTGTCGCAAGGGCGGGGAACGCCGTTGCCCAACAGCGAGCACCCAGCAATAGTCAAGTTGACATAGGTGTTACCAAAGGGGCTCTGTGCCCCTTTTTTTACGAGTGGAATGCGTGATGGAAGTTGAGCTCAGCACATTATTTTTGCTGCTTGTGGTGGCCTTTACTGCCGGAACGGTGGATGCCATTGCGGGCGGTGGTGGCCTGCTCACCGTACCGGCACTAATGGCCAGCGGCATGACACCAGCGCAGGCGCTCGCAACAAACAAACTTCAGGCCAGCTTTGGTTCGCTGTCGGCGACGGTGTTTTTTTGGCGGCGAGGCCTTTTGTCCCTCAAACCTATGTTGCTGACCTTATTGTGCACCTTTGTGGGCAGTGCCTTGGGCACGTTGTTGGTGCAGCGGGTGGACACCAGCATGATGCAATGGCTGCTGCCATTGATGCTGATCGCCATATCCATATACTTTATGGTGTCACCTCGTATGAGCGACGTCGATGGCGAGCGGCGCATGTCGTCGCGAGCATTTGCGTTTTGTATCGGCGCAGGCTGTGGTTTTTACGATGGTTTTTTTGGCCCAGGCGTGGGCTCCTTTTACGCGTTGGGATTTATCAGTTTGGCCGGCATGGGCTTGCGCCGTGCCACTGCACACACCAAATTACTAAACTTCACTTCTAATGTGGCGTCATTGGTTTTTTTCACACTGGGTGGACAGGTTGTGTGGATGGTAGGGCTGGTAATGGCCGTGGGCCAGTTTGCTGGGGGCCGAGTGGGCGCCAAATTGGTTTTTACCAAGGGTGCTGCGTTAGTAAAACCACTCTTAATCACCTTGTCACTGACCTTGTCGGCAAAATTACTCTGGGATTTGTGGTGACAGGGTGTATCCTGCGAGGCTGTAAATAGGGAGGTAGCTATGAAGCGTTTAGCGGTTTTATTACTCAGTGTGGTGGCTTTGTCGGCCTGTGAGCAACAGCGCGCACCGGACCTGAGTGAGACCCCTTGGCGGGCGTTTCGCGTGGATTTTTGCACAGAAATCAGCGAGCATGAATATTGGGAAACACGCGATGTCGATAAATTAGTGTTATTGCAGAGTGCGTTTTACATTGAGAACACGCAGCCCACGGAAGCGATTGTTCGGAGTCGAAATCACCAGATATTCGTCGTGATCGATCATGAATTAGGCCCTAGCACGTGGCAGCTCACGTTAAAACGCGACCAGCAATATGTGGCGATGTTCAATACCGCCGACCCAACTCAATCCTATCAAGCGCAAACGGACCCAATGTTTTATCGGGCACTCAATACATTGCTGAAGTCGCACATGAATGAGTCCTTGGATATTTTTAGAAAGTGCAGTTTGCCCGAGGCTTAACGCGCACCGGTTTCAAACTGGCAAACAGGCGCCCTTTGGCGCCTGTTTTAGTTCTGCCATTGACAGGGTTGGTTAGTGGTTAATTGCATCGCCCGCGCCGCGCGGGTAGCGAATGGACTCCACCATATCTTGTATTTCCTCAGGCGCATTCCCTGTGAGTCGATTGACTAGCAGTGCCACAACAAAATTGAGGAGCATGCCCAGAGTGCCAATGCCTTCAGGGGAAATGCCGAGCAGCCAATGTTCCGAAGTATTGGCCGCAGGATCGATAAATTTAAAGTAAATAATATAGGCCGCGGTAAATGTTATCCCGCTTACCATGCCGGCGATGGCGCCTTCTTTATTCATTTTTTTATAAAATATCCCGAGAATAATTGCCGGGAAAAAACTTGAGGCCGCCAAGCCAAAGGCAAACGCCACGACCTGTGCAACAAACCCCGGCGGATGAACGCCAAGGTAGCCCGCAATGCACACGCTGACGCCTGCGGCAAGCCGAGCGTAAAACAATTCCTGCCGCTCGGTAATTTGCGGCATTAAATTGCGCTTGAGTAGATCGTGTGAAACCGAAGTGGAAATGACGAGCAGTAATCCTGCAGACGTTGACAGGGCCGCTGCCACGCCGCCTGCCGCTACCAACGCGATAACCCAGGCCGGCAGATTGGCAATTTCGGGGTTGGCTAGCACCATAATGTCCCGATCTACCACCATCTCATTGCGTTCGTCGGCAGCGTAAAACATACGCCCATCACCGTTGTGGTCTGACCATGAAATCAAACCCGTTTGTTCCCAGTTGGCGATCCAGCTGGGCGCTTCAACGTAGGGCGTGCCCAGTCCATCAGCGCCGTTGATCGTTTCAATCATGTTGACGCGTGCAAAGCCGGCCACCGCCGGTGCTGTGGTATACAAAATGGCGATAAATAACAGCGCCCAGCCCGCCGATTTACGTGCGTCGCGCACTTTCGGTACCGTGAAAAAGCGCACAATAACGTGGGGTAAACCCGCGGTGCCGACCATCAGTGCGGCGGTTATAAAAAAGATATCAATGGTGCTCTTACTGCCGTCGGTATAGGCCGAAAAGCCGAGTGCTTCGCTGAGCCCGTCTAGCTTGTCCAGTAGATACACGCCGGGCTCTTGTATCAGTTCTGCGCCAAATCCGATCTGTGGCAGTAGATGCCCAGTCATCATAATGGAAATAAAAATGGCGGGTACCATATAGGCAAAAATGAGCACGCAATATTGAGCGACTTGGGTATAGGTAATGCCTTTCATTCCGCCCAGTACCGCGTAGAAAAACACCACGCCCATGCCGATGATCACACCCCATATGATTTCCACTTCCAAAAATCGCGAGAAAACGACGCCCACGCCGCGCATCTGACCAGCTACGTAAGTGAACGACACGAAAATCGCGCAAAACACCGCGACGGTGCGCGCCGTTTGTGAGTAATAACGGTCGCCGATAAAGTCTGGCACGGTAAACTTGCCAAACTTTCGCAGGTAGGGTGCTAGGCACAGGGCGAGCAATACATATCCGCCGGTCCAGCCCATGAGGTACACGCCGCCGTCGTAACCCATAAAAGAAATGAGGCCGGCCATGGATATAAATGACGCTGCACTCATCCAGTCGGCGGCTGTTGCCATACCGTTGGCTATGGGGTGCACGCCACCACTGGCCACATAAAAATCACTGGTAGTGCTGGCTCTTGCCCAGATGGCAATGCCGATGTACAGAGCAAAAGACAGCCCCACAATGACAAATGTCCAGCTTTGGATATCCATATCTGCTCCTAGTCTTCCTGTACTTGAAATTTTTTATCCAAGCGGTTCATGGCCGTGACGTACACGAAAACCAATAGGACGAAAACGTAAATGGAGCCCTGTTGGGCAAGCCAAAATCCGAGTTTAAAACCGAACAAGCGAAACTGATTTAATGTGTCGGCCAGTAGGATTCCACCCACGAAGGAGACGCTAAACCACACGCTCAGCAGTATTAGCATGAGTCGCAAGTTTGCCTTCCAGTAGGCGACTTGATCGGCTTTGTTTTTAAATGCCATAGGGTTCACCTCTATTGTTATTGTTGGAGCATGACCTTGCGTTGTTTAGCGTCGCCATACCTTTGGGGGGCGGCTAAGGTCGCACTAGGCAGTGGGATATTGACCTAAAAAAGGCCAGGGTGGCAACGTTTACAGGTTGGGGTAGGCGGGTAAAAAATGGCTCACTGTGCCTGGAATTTCAAATAGCGAGTAATTGTCAGTCAGTGGCAGTTTGCCCATCCAGTAGCGCAAGGTGCCCGACCCTCTGGAGGCGCCTGTGGACGCCCCTGTGGCTGACCCTGTACAAAGTGACCAACCTTGGCTGCAAGGATTGTTCAGCAAGGCCATGATTCTGGCAATGGTGGCGTCCTCTGTTGAGCGTATGAACGAGTGGGTCGCTCAGGTTGAACGAATTAGCCACTGTGTGAAAGTGTGCCTTGGCTATAATGTTGTCAAACAGCTGTTTGAGTTAAGAGGATTAAATGGCCACCCACGTCGAAATACCCGCTGCAACGATTGCCGGTTTTCCACCCGATAAAGCGCGCCGCTTATTCGAGTTAATGGTCAGCGCCAACAAGGGCGATCACTTTCATCAATTGGGCCTGGCCATTGAACACGTCGATGCCCGATGCGTCCGTGTGCGGTTGCCCTATGGAGAGCATTTGGTGGGCAATCCCGATACAGGTGTGATTCACGGTGGCGTCCTGACCACGGTGCTTGATACCTGTTGTGGCTTCGCAACGCTGACCGCCTTGGCGCAACCTGAATTGTGTCCAACCATGGATTTACGCATCGACTACATGCGCCCGGCCACACCTGGGAAAACGCTCTATGCCGAGGGCGAGGTGTATCGCGTTACCGATCAGGTGATCTTTACCCGTGGCGTGGCATATCACGAGACGCGCGACCATCCCGTGGCCCACTGTGTCGCCAATTTCTCACGCTTAGACGCAGCCATTGCCGCCCAGATGGCGGAGCAGATTACGCGTGTAATGGATAGTTTGGAGGGCGCCCATGAGCCAAAGCAGTGATTTTGCAGATTTGGTGCGCCAAGCGCGCGCGCAACAACGCCCTGAACTATTAACCCAGGCAATTCCCTACGCCCGTTTGTTAGGGATTCAGGCGCAGCAACACCCAGACGGGTTGCGTTTTCTGATGGCAGCCTCAGCTGGCAATGTCGGCAATCCCACTTTGCCGGCGCTGCACGGTGGTGCTATTGGCGGGTGTATGGAAACGGCGGCAGCCCTGCATTTATTGATGCACATGGACACCCTCAAGGTGCCCAAAATTGTCGATTTTTCGATCGATTACGTGCGTGCAGGCAAGCTGCGCGATACTTGGGTGAGTTGTGATGTTGTGCGGCAGGGGCGCAGGCTGGTCAATATTGGCATCAATGCGTGGCAAACCGACCCGAGTGAGTCCATCGCGCGCGCCAGAGCCCACTTCCTGCTCAGCGATTAGCTGCTTAAAAAGTAGCCATCTCCGTTCCGAAAAACTCCTTGAAATGCCATAAAACGCCCCCATTTAGTTGCCATTAGGGCGCTTGTGCGCCACCCGCTGAAGCCCGGCAGCTAGCTGTCACAGGCGCGAATCGGCCGGTATGACTTGAACTTGATCACCTAGAGATAACAGGAGTTTGCACGCATGAGCGTTGAAGCCAAAAAAGAGACCCGCGGATTTCAGACGGAAGCTAAGCAGCTACTGCACCTGATGATCCACTCTTTGTATTCCAACAAAGAAATATTTCTACGTGAGTTGGTATCTAACGCCTCTGACGCAGTGGATAAATTGCGTTTTGAAGCGCTCTCCAACGACAGTTTGTTTGAGAATGACTCCGATCTTAAAGTGACGGTCGAATTCGATAAAGAAGCGGGCACAGTGACCGTGTCTGACAATGGCATCGGCATGTCCCGTGATGAGGTGATTGAAAATCTGGGCACAATTGCCAAGTCTGGCACGTCGCAGTTTTTCCAGAATCTAACCGGTGATCAGAAAAAAGATGCACATCTGATCGGCCAGTTTGGCGTGGGTTTCTACTCTGCGTTTATCGTTGCCAAAGAAGTGGAAGTGTTCACCCGCCGCGCGGGTTCCGCCGCCAGTGAAGGTGTGCATTGGACCTGCACCGGCGAAGCGGAATTTACCGTCGAAAACATCGAGCGTGAACAGCGTGGCACCACCATCGTATTGCACTTGAAAGACGACGAAAAAGACTTCGCCGACAATTGGCGTCTGCGCTCCATCATTAAGAAGTATTCCGACCACATCTCCATCCCTGTGACTATGCAGAAAGTCAATTACGATGTGGCCGACGACGAGTCAGACAAGCCCGCAAAAGACGCGGCGCCAGAGTACGAAACCATCAACTCGGCGACCGCGCTTTGGACTCGCTCGCGTTCGGATGTGTCTGATGATGAGTACAAAGAATTTTACAAGCATGTATCGCATGATCACGCCGACCCCGTGGTGTGGAGCCACAACAAGGTGGAAGGCAAGTTGGATTACACCAGTTTGTTGTACGTGCCCGCCAAAGCGCCCTTTGACATGTACAATCGTGATGCCGCGCGGGGCTTGAAATTGTACGTGCAGCGCACTTTCATTATGGATGATGCAGAGCAGTTCTTGCCGCTGTACCTGCGCTTTATTAAAGGCGTTGTGGATTCCAATGATCTGTCACTGAACGTTTCCCGTGAAATTTTGCAGCAAGACCCAAATATCGACGCGATGCGCTCGGCATTGACCAAGCGCGTGTTGGATATGCTGGCCAAAATGGCTAAAAGCGACGCCGAAAAATACGCCACCTTCTGGAAAGAATTTGGTCAAGTGCTGAAAGAAGGGCCTGCCGAAGATTTCACCAACCGCGAAAAAATCGCCAAATTGTTGCGCTTCTCTACCACCCACACCGATAAACCCGATCAGGATCAGTCGCTGGAAGACTATGTGTCGCGCATGAAGCCTGAGCAAAAGAAAATTTACTATGTGGCGGCGGATAACTTCAACACCGCCAAGAGCAGTCCACACTTAGAAATTTTCCGCAAGAAAGGCATTGAAGTGCTGCTACTGTCTGACCGTATCGATGAGTGGTTGATGGGGCATCTGGTCGACTTTGATGAGAAAAGTTTCCAAGATGTGGGCAAGGGCGCACTGGATCTGGGTGAACTTGATTCAGAGGAAGAGAAGAAGGCGCAAGAAGAAAGTGCCAAAGCTCATGCCGATTTAATTGAGCGGGTGAAGAAGGCGTTAGATGGTAAGGTTTCGGAGGTTCGCGTTACCCATCGCCTAACGGATTCGCCAGCGTGTTTGGTGGTGAGCGAGCAAGATATGGGGGCGCAGATGCGCCGGTTGTTGGAGCAGGCTGGCCAAGCCGTGCCTGAGTCTAAGCCCATTTTTGAGATGAACCCTGAGCACCCATTGCTGCGTAAGTTAGATCAAGAGCCGGATGAAGATCGCTTTGTGGATCTGGCGCAGGTTCTGTTCGATCAGGCGCACTTGGCTGAGGGTGGTCAACCGCACGACCCAGCACTCTATGTGCAGCGTTTGAACAAGCTATTGCTCGAATTGAGTCACTAATTCGACATAGGCTATTCGGTAGAGGCCATTGCCCGCGAGGGTTGTGGCCTTTATCGTTTTGTAGCTATCGAAATGGTCGTGGTTACCCTACACTTCAACCCAATAGCTGGGTGTGGCTGAGCGCAATGAGTGACAAGGGTTTTTGTCACTTTCAGCGCTTGAACCCGGCTGCTGCAGGAAATTATTACTACAACAGAGCATCTCAGAATTCATGAGCGACGAAAATTCAAACAACACAGCGTCCATTGCCACCAAGGCTGCCGTGAAACCGGTTAAAGTTGCCGTATTGGGTGGCGGAAGTTTTGGTACCGCCGTTGCCAATATCAGTGCCCACAATGGCCACCCCACCTATTTGTGGATGCGTCACAAAGATCGCGCCTTACTGTGTCAGCGGGACCGAGAAAATGCCCATTACGTACCCGGCTACCGCTTTGCTGACTCGCTCAATGCCACCTCCGATCTAGCGGAAGCGGTGGGTGATGCATCGCTAGTGTTTGTGTCCGTACCCAGTTCCGGTTTTCGCGAAGTAGTGCAAAAAATTAAGCCCTTCGTGCGCTCCGATGCTTTGTTGGTAAGTACTACAAAAGGCATTGAGGGCAAAGGCTTTACCTTAATGAGTGAAATTCTCGAACAGGAGATGCCTGGGCATGCAATCGGTGTGCTCAGCGGCCCGAATTTCGCGAAGGAAATTATCGAGCAACAGCAGACCGGCACTGTGATAGCCTCTGACAGCGGCACGCTGATAAGACGTGTGCAAACAGTGCTGAGTTCAGACACCTTTCGGGTCTATGCCAACCGCGATCGCCGTGGTGTTGAGTTAGCCGGTGCGTTGAAAAACATTTACGCCATAATCAGCGGTATGGCGACGGCACTCGGTGCGGGAAGTAATACCCATGCCATGCTAATTACTCGATCACTGGCCGAGATGAGTCGGCTTGCCAACACGCTTGGCGCTAACCCTATGACCTTTTTGGGGCTGGCGGGCGTGGGTGATTTAATTCTGACCTGTACATCTGATCTGTCGCGCAATTACCGCGTAGGGTTCGCCTTAGGGCAAGGGCGGGCATTGGATGATATTGTGGCGGAGTTGGGACAGGTGGCTGAAGGGGTGAATACCCTGCAGGTCGTTGCTGCAAAAGCGCAGGAGATGGACGTGTATATGCCGCTTGTGAAGGGCTTGTATGCGGTCATCTTTCAAGGTTTGCCCATCGAGGAGGTAGCGCACAAACTCATGGTGGGCGAGCAAAATCACGATGTAGAATTTATGGGAGCCGGTGATGAGTGATTCTCAATCTAACAATGAAAAAATGCCACCAGAAAATGTTAAGTCGTCCAGCAGCACCACATCAGATACGGGTGAGTTTGAAGCGATCAAAGGTAATGTCCTTTCGCCCGATCACTGGATACGTTTATTTTTTATGATCCTGTTTGGCTTTGTGTTGCAAGTGGCGAGCTTAGTTGTTGGCGTGGTGGTAGTGTTGCAATTTCTATTTGCACTCTTAACCGGTTCTGACAATGAAAACTTGCGTTCCTTTGGCGCGAGTCTCACTCGCTATATTGCAGACACGCTAAAATTCTTGACCTACAACAGTGAAGACAAGCCCTTTCCGTTTGCGGATTGGCCCTTCCCAGATGAGCCCAAAGATTGATATGAAGATTTGGGTACTGCGTCACGGTGAGGCACAGGCTCAGGCGGCAACTGATGCAGAGCGCGAGCTAACGCACCATGGGCGTATGCAGGTTCAGGCGCAAGCGCGTCGGTGGGGCGCGCACATGGCGCCCACCCATATCTGGGTGAGCCCCTTTGTTCGCGCGCAGCAAACGGCCGCAGTCTGGAGTGATGCGCTGATTACGTTGCCCGATGTCACACCTGCGACGGTAGACTGGCTTATGCCGGAAGCCGCTGTTTCGCAGGTGGTGGATCAATTGAGCTTGTGTGATGAGGGCAGCGAGATTTTATTGGTCAGCCATCAGCCGCTAGTGAGCGAATTGGTTGCCTATTTCACCGGCGAAGCCGCCTGGGCCTGCAGTATGGGTACAGCCTATTTGGCAGAGCTAACCCTGCCGCTCGCGGCGCGCGGTTTGGCAGATCATCACGCAATTCACGCCCCAAATTTAAGTGAGCTATGACGGCACCGCAGGAACATCTATTTCAACTGTCCGGTGAACGAACGCTCGCTGCGCGAATTTGGCACAAGCGCGACGCGCCGGTGTTGTTAGCGCTGCACGGATGGCTCGATAATTGTGCGAGTTTTAATCGCCTGGCGCCTCAGCTTGACGCCACGGTAGTTGCGCTCGATCTCGCCGGCCATGGTCACAGTTATCACCGGCCCAGCTATAGCCCTTATCACCTCTGGGATGACATCATTGATGTGGGAGATGTGATTAAGTCGTTATCGCTCACGCAGGTGGGCTTATTGGGGCACTCGCGTGGGGCCATCATAGCCACGCTCTTTGCCGCCGCACAATCCGAGTCTGTGGAGCAGCTGCTGTTGCTCGATGGGCTGTTGCCAGAACCCATAAATAGCGACGATGCGCCTGCGCAAATGCGCAAAGCTATGTCTGCATTGGCTCGCGATGCGCAGCGTACATTTCCGGTGTATCCAGACTTGGCTGCGGCCGCACAGGTGCGTCTACAGGGCATGTTTCCCTTGAGCCAAGAAGCGGCGTTGGAAATGGCGGGACGCGGCTCAAAACCAGTACAAGGGGGCGTCACTTGGCGGGTCGATCCGAAGTTATTAACGCCGTCGATGGTTAAATTAAATGCGGAGCAAATCTTTGCCTTTGCGCGCGCTATTAGCATGCCCGCGTCATTGGTGTTGGCCAGCGAGGGAATGCCAAAGTTGTTTCCAGGCTTACACAAAGTGCTGGAAAAACTCGATAATATTAACCAGCAGCTCATGGTGGGCAGTCATCATCTACACATGGAACAGCAGGCCACAGAGGTCGCCAAGATTTTTAATCAACACATTCGCGAACAATGTAAAAAGGGCGCGTTATCAGTTGTTCCCCGTTTTACACTGGATCGTCAGATGGAGAGGGCTTAGCGTGAATAAATTGATTCTACGAAGGCTGCTATTGGGGTGCTTGGGTGCGCTGGGCTTTGGCGTTGCCCTGCCGAGCGGGGCAGCGATAGATTGGCAGCTGCCCGCCGATAGTCGCATTGTGTATCAATCTGAAGTACAAGAGCAGAATTACCAGTTGATGCTGGGCGTGTATCGCCGCATAAACAACGAGTGGCGCACTCAGGGCGCGGAGACTGTGAGTGGTTTGGTCTCGCGTAAAACCATTGAGTTGCCGCGTGGTGCAGATGAGCAGGGCTTTTTCCGTGCGTTAATCACCCAATTACCCAGTCGCCGCGAGCTATTTTCTTGCACGGGATTATTGTGCGGTACCAGTAATGCTTGGGCGAATACACATTTTAATCAACGCATTCTCTATGGCTTAGATGCACATCAATTCTACGGCGTATACGAAGTGGAGCACGGTGAACACTTAGGGTATGTGGTCGTCTATGTGGTGCGTCGTGGCAATGGCAGCGTTATGGCGCAGCTTGAGGAAGTGACGCCCCCCTCGGGGATCACCGAGCGACTCGTTACGTCCGCTAAATCCATCGCCAATGCCGTGAAATCACAGGGTTACTTTTCCATTCCATTGCAGTTCACCGCGAGCGAGGGTGTCGTCATTTCCGCTGCGCAGTTGCAGGCACTGGCCAATTTCCTGAATGACGAGGGTGGCAGTTTTACGCTTGTGGGACACGATTATCGGCCTGATCAAGATCATCTAGCCGCGGGCCGTGAACATGCCGCGGCCGTGTTGGCGCTGCTCAAAGCGCGCAATGTGCGCGTCAGTTTGGGTGTTTTTAGCGTGGGCCGTTTGGCACCAGCGGGGCGCCGTTCGACGCCCGTGCGGGTAGACTTGGTGCGCGACTAGCGCACCAGGCTCAAGAATTCTGTGCGGGTTGCCGGATCATCGCGAAATGAGCCCAGCATAGCGGACGTTTTCATAACGGAATTTTGTTTTTCTACGCCGCGCATCATCATGCACATGTGTTTCGCCTCTACGATTACCCCGACACCTTCTGCGCCGGTAACCGATTTCACCGTTTCAGCAATTTGCAGTGTTAGCTGCTCTTGAATTTGCAGGCGGCGAGCAAACATATCGACGATTCGCGCTACCTTTGATAGCCCGAGCACTTTACCCGTAGGGATATAAGCAACGTGCGCGCGCCCGATAAATGGCAGCATGTGATGCTCGCACATCGAGTAGAGCTCGATGTCTTTGACGATGATCATTTCATTGGAGTCGGAGGGGAACAGAGCGTCGTTTACCACATCATCCAGCTTTTGCTGGTAGCCGCGGGTTAGAAACTCGAAGGCTTTAGCCGCGCGTTCGGGCGTGTCTGCTAGGCCCGGGCGGGTCAGGTCCTCACCAATGGCGGAGATAATGCTTGCGAAATGCTCTTTCATTTGACCTGAGTCCTTACTGTGTTTCGGGGTGTGTATTATCGCCATTATGCTGCTCAGCGCCAGTGGTTTACGGGGCCAAGTGCAGTCTGGATGATTTTTTTCGACATTGTGGTCAATGGGAATACAATAGCCGCCTGTAAAATCCATGGGGAGTTCACGTGTCACAGGTCAATCCAAAGGAAGAACTGCAAACCCTGCGCGACTGGGTGCGCTGGGGCGCGAGCCAAATGTTAAAGGCCGAGGTGTTTTTCGGGCACGGCACCGACAACGCGTGGGACGAAAGTCTTCAATTGGCGCTGCACGTGTTGCATATGCATTGGAGCGAAGATCCCTCACTGCTCGAATGTCGCTTGAGTATGGCGGAGCGAGATAAGTTGTTTGGATTGTTGTCGCGACGGATCAATGAGCGAATCCCCGTGGCTTATTTAACGGGGCAGGCGATGTTTGCAGGTTTGGCCTTTGCGGTGGATGAGCGCGTGTTGGTGCCGCGATCTCCCATGGGCGAATTAATCGAGCAGGCTTTTTCACCTTGGTTGCTGGCTGAACCTACGCGTATTTTGGATATGTGTACGGGCAGCGGCTGCATCGGCATTGCCTGTGCGCATGCCTTTCCAGAGGCCGCGGTGGTCCTGTCTGATATCTCCCCGGATGCACTCTCGGTGGCGGAGGCGAATATCAGTCGGTACGCCTTAGAGGAGCAGGTGCAAACGGTGCTCTCGGATGGTTTTAGCGGGCTTGCGGGGCAGCAATTTGATGTCATCGTCTGCAATCCGCCCTATGTAGACTCTCAGGATTTGGCCACTATGCCCCCCGAGTTTTTGTGTGAACCGAGCATCGGGTTGGGGTCTGGGCACGACGGATTGGACTTCACGCGCCGCTTTCTAGAGCAGGTGCACCAACATTTGAGCCCGCAGGGCCAGGTGTTTGTTGAGGTGGGTAACAGTTGGGTGGCGCTCGAGGCCGCATTCCCAGAGGTGCCGTTTACCTGGGTTGAATTTGAGCGGGGTGGCCATGGCGTGTTTACCCTGACCCGTACAGAGATCGACCGCTACTTTGGCGGCAGCTGAGGGCCGCTGGTGCGCGTGGCAGTGCATCGTTAATTTTTGTAGTTAGGCAACAATTGACTGTTTTCGCGTATAATCCGCGCTCTTTATTGCGATGACTGAGAATTATTGAGACCACTATGTCTGGCAACTCTTTTGGCAAGCTGTTTACTGTGACCACTTTTGGCGAGAGCCATGGCCTCGCACTGGGATGTATTGTGGACGGATGCCCGCCGGGCCTGCCGTTGAATGAAGCCGATATTCAAGTGGAGCTCGATCGCCGCAAGCCCGGGCAGTCGCGTTATACCACGCAGCGGCGGGAGGCCGATGCGGTGAAAATTTTGTCGGGTGTATTCGAGGGCAAGACCACTGGAACACCCATTGGCTTGTTGATTGAAAATACCGATCAACGCTCCAAAGATTATGCCAATATCAAGGATCAGTTCAGACCTGCGCACGCGGACTACACCTATATGCATAAATACGGTGTACGCGATTACCGCGGCGGCGGCCGCTCTTCGGCCCGAGAAACGGCCATGCGGGTGGCGGCGGGTGCCATTGCCAAAAAGTATTTGCGTGAAGTGTTGGGCGTGCAGGTGCGCGGCTACCTTTCACAATTGGGTCCCATTGCCATAGAAACGGTGGATTGGGCGCAGGTGCCGCAAAATCCGTTTTTTTGTCCAGATGCCAGCAAGGTGCCTGAAATGGAGGCTTATATGCAGGCGCTGAACAAAGAGGGCAACTCCATTGGTGCCAAAATCACGGTGGTAGCAAACGGGGTTCCGCCGGGATTGGGTGAGCCGGTATTTGATCGCTTGGATGCCGATCTGGCCCACGGTCTGATGAGCATTAATGCCGTAAAAGGCGTAGAGATTGGCGCCGGGTTTTCCTGTGTGGCCCAAAAGGGCACAGAACATCGGGATGAATTGACCCCCGATGGCTTTTTGTCCAACCATGCGGGCGGTATTTTGGGAGGTATTTCATCCGGCCAAGATATTGTGGCGCACTTGGCGCTCAAACCCACTTCCAGTTTACATCTGCCCGGGCGCAGCATCGATGTGCACGGCAATCCCATTGAAGTGGTCACAAAAGGTCGGCACGACCCCTGCGTGGGCATTCGTGCAACCCCCATCGCGGAAGCCATGATGGCGATCGTATTGATGGACCATCTGCTGCGCCATCGCGGGCAAAATGCCGATGTCGTACATCAAATTCCGGACATCACTCGCCGGTGACGGCCGCTGATCAATCGCCCGCGCCTTATTGGCGGATGTCGGGCGTCTACTTCGCTTATTTCGCCCTCGTTGGCGTACTGGTACCGTTTTTAAGTCTGTACCTGCAAGCGTTGGGGTACAGTGGTTACGATATCGGTCTACTCACTGCGACGCTCATGGTGACCAGAATCTTGGCACCCAATATTTGGGGCTGGTTATCTGACCGTCGCGGTCGACGCATGGCGTGGATTCGCATCGGCAACCTGGCGGCGTTGGTTTCCTTTCTGGGTATTTTTGTCAGCACGGAATTTTACTGGCTGATGTGGGTGCTATTTAGTTTCTCCTTTTTCTGGAATGCAGTGCTGCCCCAATTTGAAGTGGTGACGATCGCGCATTTGGCGCCGAGAACCGGCCGCTACAGCCTCGTGCGCCAGTGGGGGTCACTGGGCTTTTTTATTGCGGTGGTGTGCCTGGGGTATTGGTTTGAAGGCGACCGGATCTTATCGCTTCCCGTCATCGCCGCGGCCTGCCTAGTGGTGTTGTGGTTGTCTTCCCTGTACGTGCCGGAGGCCCCCCAATCGCTCGATACTGCTGGCGCTCGCTCTATCCGGGGGCGGGTCGGTCAGCCGGCGATCATACTTTTTTTAGTGATCGCCTTTTTGTTGCAAGTGAGTCATGGCCCTTACTACACCTTCTTTAGCATGTACTTGGCGTCGGCAGGTTACAGCGCAGCCACCATCGGTTGGTTGTGGGCGCTGGGTGTGGTCGCAGAGATCGTTTTGTTTTGGTGTATGCACCGATTGATGGCGCGAACGTCCCTGGTCACTTTGTTGCTGTGGGGAGTAGGGCTGACGGCCCTGCGCTGGGCACTCATAGCAGTATTTGTGTCGCAAATAGAAGTGTTGATCTTTGCGCAGTTGTTACATGCGGCGAGTTTTGGCTTAACCCATGCGCTGGCAATCGAATGGATTCGGCGGGAGTTTCAAGGTGCCGATGGTCAGGGGCAGGCCTTGTATTCATCGGTGTGTTTTGGCGCTGGCGGCGCGCTTGGCGCATGGCTGAGTGGCCTGCTTTGGGGGTATGCACCCGCAGCCACCTTTGCGATGGCGGCCGCTATGGCCTTCGCGGCTTTTCTCCTCTGTTTTTTACTTTATAAGCTGCGGACATAACAGCCTGCCTTTTTCGAATTAAGCTCCCTTTGTTTAATAACGTATTGCACTCACAAGTTGGGCGTTTTACTGTAGGGGTGCACCAAAAGGGTGATGCCCATCACAGTCAATAGTTATAACAGGGGCCCGCAATGTTTAAAGAATGTACGAAGACCCACCTTACAAGACTGGCTGCCATAGTCGCCGGCTTTTTATTCTGGCCCGCGATTGCATTTGCGAATCAGTGTTTAACCATCAGTTGTGACTGCGCGTCGCTCGACAGTGCTAACGATCGCGCAATATGCCAGCAGCAAGAAGTGCAGTTGATAAAAGATTGCGAATTGGCCGGTGGATTAACTGGCTATTGCCAGATTGCCGGCCTGCAGGGCGCACCCATGCCTTTCAGTTTGACGCGCAGCGATACGTTATCGCCCTCTGAAGAGGCCATCGAAATATCGTTAGACCAGATCGAGGCGTTTTACTGGTCGGTCAATCAGGACCTAGAGGGCAGCCAACGCTATATTGAAAGTTCCGCCTATGGCAATGCACTCACCGTCTACAAGAATCTGTCCACGACCTTAGATCGTATCTATGGCATTCAACGTCAGGCCTATGACAGCTGGCGCGCGTTAGATGACAAAGATGAAGCCGAAGATGTGGCGAGCGATGCATACGAAGACATGGCCGCGCTGGGCGAGACGCTATATCTGCGCGCGCGCGGGCTGTGGGCAGAGCGGGCAGAGTCCGACGCGAAATTACAACGCAAGCGACAAATACTGGCGATGAATGTGTTGCGATATGCCGGTAGTGCCTATCAACAGGCGGCAGAGTTGGCGGCCTTGGCGAAAGAGCGCGAGCTGGCCGCGAGACTTTGGCAATCATCTGCAGAGACCGCCGAAGTGATGTTATCTTGGCGCCAGCAGGCAAACTCAAAGGCGCAATACATAAATTATTATCGACAGCAAAGCGTGGCATCTTGGTATCGATCGGCCCTGTATTGGGAGCGTATTGAGGAGCCCGAGCAGGCTGAAATTGCGCGCGAAAAAGCGCTGCAACTCACTAAGTCGCAAGTTGCGCAACGCTAGTCAGCAGTTACGTTCCACGAGGAGGTTAGTGCGTGAAAGAGCGATTGGCGGTGGGGCTGTTACAGGCCGATTTGGTTTGGCAGGCGCCCGAAGATAATCGGGCGCTACTCGCCGATGTCCTGGCAGAAAGCGCATTGGGATTAGATCTGGCGCTGTTGCCAGAAACCTTTACAACGGGGTTCACGCAAGCCGCTGAGGCTTTTGCAGAGCCGGCAGAAGGACCGACGCTCGCATGGATGGCCGAGCAAGCCGCCGCCCATCAGTTGACGCTGGCGGGCAGCTATTTGGTGGAAGAGGAGGGTTGTTACTACAACCGTTTGGTCTGGATGCCCCCCAACGGAGACTACGCCACCTACGACAAGCGACATCTGTTCAGCATGGCTGGTGAGCACACGGTTTTTACTGCGGGCGCTGAGCGCAAGGTGTTTACCTGCCATGGTTGGCGCTGCTGCCCTATGATTTGTTACGACTTGCGATTCCCCGTGTGGAGCCGATCTCGTCAGGATTACGACCTTTTATTTTATGTCGCAAACTGGCCCGAGGCCCGGGCGCGCCATTGGCAGCGATTATTGCCGGCGAGAGCCATAGAAAATCAGGCATTTGTAGCGGGGGTAAACCGGGTGGGAATGGATGGCGAGGGCTTTTCCTATGCCGGCGACAGTCAAATACTCGATCCCTTAGGCGACTCCATCGCAGAAAACGAGGGCGGTGAAACAGTGCTTCGCGCCGAATTATCTGCCTTTCAATTGGCCCGTCTGCGCGATAAATTCCCCGTGCTCGAAGACGCCGACGAATTCCAACTCAAGCTGTAACCCACTTAGGTCTACACTATTCACCTTTAAAGATGAAAGGTTTATAGTATCTCAAACATACGTTTGAATTAATTTGGGCGTCGCCACGCTGTGATCGCAGATTCGCAGCTGGAATCCAGAAATCATTACTGCAAATTGGAGAGTTTCCATGGTCTATCAGGGCAAATCAGTGTCGGTGCGCCAGCTAGAGGCGGGTATTGCCGAGCTGTGTTTTGATGCTGAAGGCGAATCGGTCAATAAGTTTGATCTGCGCACTGTGCAGGAGCTGGGCGAAGCAATCTCGGCGCTTGAGCAGTTGCCTGGACTGCAGGGTGTTATCGCCACGTCGGGCAAAGGTGTGTTCATTGTGGGGGCCGATATCACAGAATTTGGCAGTGTTTTCAATGCCGGCTCAGATGCGGTAATCGCGCATTTGAGCAAGAACAATGAAAACAACAATCGCCTGGAAGACCTAGCTGTGCCTGTGGTGGTGGCCATCAATGGTTTTGCACTGGGTGGCGGCTTGGAGTTTTGCTTAGCCTGCGACTACCGCGTTGCCAGCAGTGCCGCAAAAGTCGGCCTACCCGAAACTAAGCTCGGACTTATTCCGGGCTGGGGTGGCACGGTGCGCCTGCCGCGTATTGCAGGTGTCGATACCGCTGCCGAATGGATTGCCTCTGGGCAAGATCAGCGCGCTGAAGCGGCCTTGAAGGCGGGCGTCGTCGACGCCGTCGTTGCCCCCGAATTATTGAGAGACTGCGCACTGCACACAGTCAGGCAGTGCATAGACGGTGCGCTCGACTTTAAATCCCGTCGCCAGCAAAAGACGAGCCCCATGGCGTTAAACGATACTGAGTCACTCATGGCGTTTGAGACCGCAAAATCGTTTATTGGCACGCAGGCAGGCAAAAATTATCCAGCGCCGGTAGCGGCGGTAAAAGCCATGCAAGCTGCGGCGAAGGCCGGTCGAGAGGCCGCATTAGCCGAGGAGGCCAAGGCCTTTGCGAAGCTCGCCCAAGGCCCGCAAGCCGCCGCGTTGGTGGGATTGTTTTTATCGGATCAGCTCATCGGAAAGAAGGCAAAAGGTTGGGAGAAGCGGGCGGATAAAAAAATAGCCCGCGCGGCCGTTTTAGGTGCCGGTATTATGGGCGGCGGTATCGCCTATCAGTCTGCCCTAAAGGGTACGCCCATCAAAATGAAGGATATTGCCCAGGCCGGTATCGACCTCGGGTTATCGGAAGCGTCCAAGTTGTTGACCAAGCGCGTAGCGCGCGGTCGCATGCAGCCAGCGGCCATGGCCCAAGTGCTCACGCGCATTGAGCCCTGTTTAAGTTACGACGGGTTCAAGCAGGTGGATATGGTGGTTGAGGCGGTTGTCGAAAATCCCAAGGTCAAGCATACCGTGTTGGCCGAAGTGGAGTCGCACGTGAGCAATGATGCGATTATTGCTTCCAACACATCTACCATTTCGATCAGTTATTTGGCCGAGGCTCTCAAGCGTCCAGAAAATTTCTGCGGCATGCACTTTTTTAATCCCGTCCATGCCATGCCTTTGGTGGAGGTGATCCGCGGAGAGAAAACCTCAGATACCGCGGTGGCGCGCACCGTGGCCTATGCCAACGCCATGGGTAAAAAGGCGGTGGTTGTCAAAGATTGCCCGGGCTTTTTGGTGAATCGCGTGTTGTTTCCGTATTTTGCGGGCTTCTCCATGTTGTTGCGCGATGGGGCTGATTTTCAGCAGGTAGACCGCGTTATGCAGGCCTGGGGTTGGCCCATGGGGCCGGCTTATTTATTGGATGTGGTTGGTATCGATACGGCGGCCCATTGTGAAACCGTCATGGCCGAAGGTTTTCCTACGCGAATGGGCAAGCACTTCAAAGCGTGCACCGACATTATGTATGAAGCTGAGCGCTACGGTCAGAAAAATGGCCAGGGTTTTTATCGTTACGAAACAGATAAAAAGGGCAAGCCCGCGAAATTAGTTGATGAACAGGCTTACAGTTTGTTGGCGCCGCACTGCGCTGAGCGTCGGGAATTTAGTGACGAAGACATCATTGCGCGCATGATGGTGCCCATGGTGACAGAAATGGCGCGTTGCGTCGAAGAGGGCATTGTCGATTCAGTGGCCGAAGCGGATATGGCGCTTATTTATGGCTTGGGTTTCCCGCCCTTCCGTGGCGGTGTTTTCCGTTGGGTTGACAGTGTGGGCATCGATGCGGTGCTCGCTATGGCTGAGCAACATGCGGCGCTGGGTGAATTGTATGCGCCGACGCCCGGCATGTTGGCGTTGTCGGGCAAAAAATATTACGCATAGAGCGAGGAATTCAGAGTGAGTTTACATCCAAAAGATGCGGTGATTGTTGATTACGGTCGCAGTCCCATGGGGCGCTCCAAAAACGGTTGTTTTCGCAACGTCCGTGCTGACGATTTGTCGGTTGCGGTGGTGCAAGGATTGCTGGCCCGCAATCCGGAATTAAATCCCGCAGACATCGATGATGTTATTTGGGGTTGCGTGTTACAGCGTGAAGAGCAGGGATTTAATATCGCGCGCAATATTGTGTTGCGCGCCGGTATGCCGCACAGCGTGCCAGCGCAAACGGTGAATCGTTTGTGTGGATCGTCGATGAGTGCGTTGCATACTGCGGCGGTCAATATTCGGGCTGGTCAAGGGGACGTTTATTTGGTCGGTGGTGTTGAACATCTCGGCCACCTCCCCATGTATGAATCGGTAGCCCCCAACCCATTGCTTGGACTTTCGGTTGCTAAAGCCGCAGGCAATATGGGCATGACCGCGGAATACCTCTCGCTGTTGCACGGCATTAACCGCGAGCAAATGGATGCCTTTGGTGCGCGCTCTCATCAGTTGGCCGCCAGTGCAACGGAAGCCGGAATTTTCGCGCGGGAAATTATTCCCGTGGTGGGGCACGACAGCAATGGATTTCCCGTGTTGGTGAGTCGAGATGAAACCATTCGACCAGAGACCACCGTTGAAACATTGGCGCAATTGCGACCCGTATTCGATCCGCGCAATGGCACCGTTACCGCGGGCACCTCGTCGCAACTTTCCGATGGTGCTTCGGCCATGCTGGTGATGTCGGCCGAACGGGCGCAGTCTTTGGGTTTAACACCCATAGCTCGCATTACCTCCATGGCGCTCGCCGGCGTTGATCCCAGCATCATGGGTTATGGGCCGGTGCCGTCCACAGAGAAGGCGCTGAAGCTGGCCAATCTCACCATGGATGATGTGCAGGTCGTCGAATTAAATGAAGCGTTTGCCGCGCAGGCACTGCCCGTTTTAAAAGATTTGCAGCTGTTGGATGTCATGGACGAAAAGGTCAATCTGTACGGCGGCGCTATCGCCTTGGGCCATCCCTTTGGATGCTCAGGTACCCGTATCACGGGCACCTTACTCACGGCAATGAACAACAAAAATGCCGCTATTGGTGTATCTACCATGTGCATAGGCCTTGGTCAGGGAATTACCACCGTGCTCGAACGACTCAATTAGTAGCTAGGCACAACGAACGCGATAAGGGCCCACGAGGCCCTTTTTTTGTTGGGTGTATCTGAGTGTGCGGGGCAGCCAAAGCATCTGCTACACTGCGCCATCTTTTTAGATGGTATAGGTGGATTAACAGTGCGTTCGCCCGTTGAATTGGCTGAGGGTCAAGATGCAGTCCAGTGGATGCAAACTCAATCCTTTCGTCCGGATGCCTGTTTGTGTTTCTCCGTTGTTCATCATCAATACTATTTGCCCGGTAAGCCCACTCTTAAATTGAGCGCC
Organism: Simiduia aestuariiviva; assembly: GCF_014192475.1. GTDB lineage: Bacteria > Pseudomonadota > Gammaproteobacteria > Pseudomonadales > Cellvibrionaceae > Simiduia > Simiduia aestuariiviva. The sequence goes on along the minus strand of NZ_JACHXZ010000002.1, from coordinate 719,504 downwards.
TTGCTGGGTCTGAAGGATGGCCTGCCACATAGCATTACCGTGTTCGCCGCTGGCGAACAGGGCGCGGGTGTCTGGCCAGAAAGTCGGGCGGCGTTAGCCCGCTGGTGTGAAGAGCGGCAGCTGGCCTGTGTGTCGCTGGATCGACCATTGCAGTTAAGTCCAATAGACATTCCCAAACCCTGGGGGCGGGAGCTGTGGTACACCGGCATTGAAGCGCGGGGCCAAAGCGGTGTGAGTGACGGGCAGGGTCGGCAAATACCGCTGCCTTGGCTGTTGGCCTTTCTGCCTGCGTGGATGGGAACTGGATGGATGGGAGCTGGACACCCACACGCATTGACCTTGTTAAAAATTCTCGACCCACTACCGGAGCCGGTGTTTGGCGATCTCTATTTCGAGATGCACGAACAAAAGCAAGAAGTTTATGTGGTTACCAAAGTGGACCCGACCGCTTGGCCCGATGGTGTGGGCGGTATCCGCTTTGGTTTTTGCCAAAACAAGCGCTCGGCGTTTAGTGACGATACCGCCTTTAAGCAAGCTTACCTACACGCAGTGTCGGCTTATCGGGCCGCGCGCGATGCCATCGATAAAGCGCTCGATCGCCTGCGCGCGCAGGCGGGTATTGGTCTGCATGAGCCGGTCGCGGCAGATCAGATGAAGCGATGGTTGGCCACTTTACCGAGTGAATTGCGCGACCAGGAGCAAAGCTTGCGGGCATCGCTCGACAGCTTTGCAGCCGTCTTGCCGCTGCGCGTAGGCGACGTCGTGAAAGTGCCTTGCCGTACACCGCATTCGTTGTTGCACGGCGTGACAACTGTCGAATTTCAAACGCCCGTGTACGAGCGCAAAATCCTTTCCTTCGCGCAAAAGGTGCTCACCCAAGACCACTGGGACACCGAAGCGGCGATGGCAACCGTAAACTTGGACGCACCCGACAATACGCCCCTGCCACGATTGCCTACACAGGACGGCTGTTGTCGTGAGCAGGTGGTGGTATTTGACGACTTCAGTGTCGAGCGTTGGCGGCTGGCAACTGGCGCCGATGTGACGTTGCCCGCCGGAAATCAGTACCTATTGGTGATGGCAATCACCGAGGGGGTGCGCGTCAATGGCGCCATATTGCCGGCAGGCAAGGCGCTGCTAGTGCCCGCGGCGTGCGAGGCCATTCGGCTTGCACAGTCTGGGTCAGAAGAGGCGGTCGCGCTCTTATCTTTTCCAAAAGCGACACAGTGACTAAGCATCTATTGGCAATATTGATGCTCGGCGTGCTCCTGGTACTGAGTGCGCCGATCAGCGCGGAGCCTGCGTTTTGGCGCGCAGAGGGCCCAGAGGGGCGGCGGCTGTATTTATTGGGTGCGATCCATGTTGGCAGCCCTCACTTCTATCCCATGCGTCAGGTCATCGAATCTGCATTTCGGGACGCCGATACGCTCGCCGTAGAGTTGGATATTTTAACGCTGGATGCCCAGTATGCGGCGCGATTCACGCAGCTGCTGGGGATGGCGGTGCCACAGGCTGCTGACTCGCCAGCCAACGGCAGTCAACTTTCAGACCCCCTGCGTCGGCAATTGACTGACTACTGTGAGGCGCAATCGCTGTGCCCGCCAGCCGCATTGCGAGATCAGATGAAACCCTGGTTGTTGGCGTTGCATATCACGCAACAATTGCTGGCGAGTGGTCCCTACCAGAGCGCGTTGGGCGTCGACCGCCACTTTCTCGCTCGCAGAGGCCGGCGGGGTCTCCTGCAACTTGAATCGTTCGAGTCCCAATTGCGGGCGTTTGATGGGCTGCCACTGGTGACGCAAGAATTGCTACTGGCTCAAGCGTTGATCGACCCGCAAGCTGCATCCAAAGCCGTTGGCGATCTCGTCGCCGCATGGCGGGCGGGTGACAATCAAGCATTGGAAGACTTAGTGTTGTCGCCCATGCGCAATTCTGCGCAGGCACTGCCGATGTATCAGCGGCTGATGGTGGCGCGCAACCGCGCAATAGTCGAACGATTACTGGCTGCTATGAACGCCCAAGAGACTGTCTTCGTGGTTATCGGTGCGGGCCATTTGATCGGCGATGAGGGGCTGGTGGCACTGCTTTCGAGCCGTGGATACTCGGTGAAACGTCTTTAGTGCATACGTGTGTTGAACAGCGCAAACGACTGTGGCACAATCAGCACCCCTTGAGCGCGACCACTGGTTTATTTTTATAATTAACCCAGTAAAAACAAAGAGTTAGCGCAAGATTTGACCAGTTCTGGCATTTTCAATCTGTGCTGAACTAACCATGCGAAAGTGGTGAAATTGGTAGACACGCTGGATTTAGGTTCCAGTGCCGCAAGGCGTGAGAGTTCGAGTCTCTCCTTTCGCACCATATTTGAGATACCGGGATGCGTGCGCATCCTCCCAGATTTCACGAGGATAAAAATGCAGGTTTCTATCGAAACGACTTCCGGTCTAGAGCGTCGTTTGACTGTTGGTGTTCCCGCCGATCAAATCGAAAGCGAAGTTAACAAGCGTCTGCAGCAAGCCGCCAAAACCGTACGCATTAACGGTTTTCGTAAAGGCAAGGTGCCCATGAAGGTCGTTAAGCAGCGTTTCGGCGCTGGCGTTCGCCAAGAAGTTGTTGGTGAAGTGATGAGCCGTTCTTTTTATGACGCAGTGACCAAAGAAGACGTAAAGCCTGCCGGTCAGCCCAGCATTGAACCCAAGCAAATGGAAGAGGGTAAAGACCTCGAGTTCGTGGCGACCTTTGAAGTTTACCCCGAAATCGAATTGTCTGACTTTTCCGATTTGGAAGTGACCCGTCTGACCGCTGAAGTAACCGACGCTGATATCGACAAGATGATTGAGGTTCTGCAGAAGCAGCAGGCCACTTGGGAAGATATTAAGCGCAAGGCAAAGAAAGGCGACCGCGTAAACATTAATTATGTGGGCACCAAAGACGGCGAGCCCTTCGAAGGTGGCAGTGCTGAGAACCAATTCTTGGTGCTGGGTTCTGACTCCATGATTCCGGGCTTTGAAAAAGGTTTGATCGGCTGCAAAGCAGGCGAAGAGCACGTGCTCGATTTGACCTTCCCCGATGATTACCAAGCTGAGGACTTGCGTGGTGCTGCCGTGCAGTTCACCGTAACTGTCAACGGTGCCTCCGCTCAAAAATTGCCCGAGCTCGATGATGCGTTCTTCGAGAAATACGGTGTAACTGAAGGCGGCCTTGAAAAATTCCGTGAAGAAGTTAAAGAAAACATGGCGCGCGAATTGAAAAATGCCGCCCAAGCTAAGGTCAAAACGCAGGTTATGGACGCGCTGGTTGAAAAGCACAGCGTTGATTTGCCAAAGGCGTTGGTTAAGTCTGAAGTTGGCACTCTGCGCAACCAAATGGTTCAACGCTTCGGCGGCGCAGCCAACAACCCCCAGATGGATTTTGCGTCCCTTTTGCCCGATGACATGTTCACTGAGCAGGCTGAGCGCCGCGTAAAACTGGGCTTGGTTGTGGGTGAGATCATTAAAGCCAACGACATTAAAGCTGACGCCGATCGCGTGCGCTCAATGATCGAAGAGCTGGCGAGCACCTATCAAGAGCCGGATGAGGTGATCAACCACTATTATAGCAACCGTGATTTGTTGGCCAGCGTTGAATCCGCTGTGCTGGAAGATCAGGTGGTGGACTTCTTACTGGCAAAAGCCAAAGTAGAAGAAAAAGCCAGCAGCTACGACGAAGTCATAAAGCCCGCAGAAAAAGACGCTTAAGCGCTGATCTGATACCCGAAGCCGCGACGTAAAACTCGCGGCTTTCTTTTCTTAGCTATGCTTGTTGTATTGGCAGTTTGGCCGGTCTCGGGTTAAGCTCCTTGCAATGGAAACTAAGTTTATAATTTCGGTCAAAAAGTAACCATGAAATTAGAGGCTGAATTTCCCTATAAAAACGCAGAATTTCAGAACGACAACCAAGGAATTGACAATCAAGATGGCAAGTTTTGATGCAGCTAACGGTGCCTCTGGCATTGTGACCAATAGCCTAGTGCCCATCGTGGTGGAACAAACCGCACGAGGCGAGCGCTCCTACGATATTTACTCCCGCCTGCTAAAAGAGCGCGTCATCTTTTTAGTGGGGCAGGTTGAGGATCACATGGCCAACTTAGTGGTTGCCCAGTTGTTGTTCTTGGAAGCCGAAAATCCCGACAAAGATATTCATCTGTACATCAATTCGCCCGGCGGGTCGGTGACCGCGGGTATGTCAATCTACGACACCATGCAATTTATCAAGCCCGACGTCAGCACCATGTGTCTGGGACAAGCGTGCAGCATGGGTTCATTCCTGCTTGCCGCCGGCGCCAAGGGCAAACGCTATTGCTTGCCGAATGCGCGCACCATGATCCATCAGCCCAGCGGCGGTGCCCAAGGGCAGGCCAGTGATATTCATATTCAGGCGCAAGAGATTCTTAAGATCCGCGAGCGTCTGAACACCATTATGGCCGAGCACACAGGCCGAAGTGTCGATGAAATCGCTCGAGATACCGAGCGCGATAATTTCATGAGTGCTGAAGAGTCCATGAAATATGGCTTAGTCGATAAAGTGTTGGCCAGTCGACCCAAGGCGGAAAAGTAGCCAATCACAGCAGGATTTGAGGCCACACTGGGTCTAAACTAGCCCTGCGGTCGCCTTTGCACTTGAAAATCTTGGGCAAAGCTAGCATCTTGTATTAATTAGAACTGTGGTAAGTGGAGTGGGTCGATGACCGATCGCACAAAAGAAGGTGGAGATGACAACGGCAAGCTGTTGTATTGCTCCTTCTGTGGCAAGAGTCAGCATGAAGTACGCAAGCTGATTGCCGGTCCATCTGTATTCATCTGTGATGAATGCGTGGATCTATGTAACGATATTATTCGTGAAGAAATACAAGAGGCCGTGGCCGAGGGCGACGGCGGCAAACTGCCTACGCCGCAAGAAATTTCGGCGACCTTAGATCAGTATGTTATTGGTCAAAAAATCGCCAAGAAGGTGTTGGCGGTAGCGGTTTATAACCATTACAAGCGTCTGCGCACTGGCGAAAAGGCCGGTAAAGATAAAGAGCCCGTAGAGCTTGGCAAAAGTAATATTTTGTTGGTGGGCCCAACGGGCAGCGGCAAGACATTGCTGGCCGAAACCCTGGCGCGGATGTTAAATGTTCCCTTCACCATTGCAGATGCTACCACGCTAACCGAGGCGGGCTATGTGGGTGAGGATGTCGAAAATATCATCCAAAAACTGCTGCAAAAGTGTGATTACGATGTAGAGAAAGCCCAGCAAGGCATTGTTTACATTGATGAAATTGACAAAATATCCCGAAAATCAGACAACCCGTCAATCACGCGCGACGTATCCGGTGAGGGCGTTCAGCAGGCGCTGTTGAAGCTGATTGAAGGCACGGTGGCTTCTGTGCCGCCTCAGGGCGGGCGTAAGCACCCGCAGCAGGAGTTTTTGCAGGTCGATACAGCCAATATCCTGTTTATCTGTGGTGGTGCCTTCGCGGGCTTGGATAAGGTCATTCGCGACCGCTCAGAAAAAGGTGGTATTGGCTTTGGCGCCGAAGTTAAGAGCAAAGATGATAAGCGCAATGTAGGCGAGGTACTGCGCGACGTTGAGCCAGAGGACTTGGTTCGCTACGGCCTGATCCCCGAATTTATTGGGCGTCTCCCTGTGATTGCAACACTGGAAGAGCTGGATAAAGAGGCGCTTATCACCATCCTCACTGAGCCGCGCAACGCGCTGACCAAGCAGTACGGTAGGCTGTTTGAGATGGAGGGGGTCGAGGTGGACTTCCGACCCGACGCGCTTGACGCCGTGGCTCAAAAGGCCATGGATCGTAAAACCGGTGCGCGCGGATTGCGGTCGATTATGGAAAATGTATTGCTCGATACCATGTACCGCATTCCGTCAGAGGAAGGTGTGTCTAAGGTGGTTGTCGATGAATCAGTTATTCGCGGGGAGTCAGAGCCATTACTGGTATATGAAACCCAAGAAAAACCTGCGAAAGCGGCACCGCAAGACTAAAAATCCAGCAATTCGAGTACAAAAGGGCCCCAAAGGGCTCTTTTTTTATGCCTGAACCGCTTGAATGCTTGTAAATACGGGGTATCGCCCCCACCTTTTGAATAACATAAAATCCAAGAAGATTGTGCCGTTACCCCCAAGGTGAGAACTGCTAGGCTACATGTAGGTCTTGTGTGACGGTCAACCCAGATTAAAGAGGCACCCTATGGATTACCAAGCACCCGCTGAAGGCAGCGTTGATTTGCCATTGTTACCCCTGCGTGACGTTGTGGTTTATCCCCACATGGTCATTCCGTTATTTGTGGGACGCGCCAAGTCTATTGAGGCGCTGGAAGCGGCAATGGCGGCCGACAAGCAGGTATTGCTGGTTGCGCAAAAGAACGCAGCTGACGATGATCCTACGGGCAAAGATTTGTATGACATTGGCACCGTATCCACTATTTTGCAGCTGCTAAAGTTGCCCGACGGTACCGTTAAAGTACTGGTGGAAGGTGGCGAGCGAGCGCGCCTGAACAACATTGTAGAAATGAATGGTTACTATCAGGCCAGTATTGCCACACTGGCGTCAGATGAAGTACCGGAGCGCGAGGCCGAAGTGTTGTTGCGCTCTGCGATGACGCAGTTTGAGCAGTACGTCACGCTGAGTAAAAAAGTCCCCGCTGAAGTGATGACTTCCTTGTCCGGTATCGATGACTTGGGGCGCTTGGCGGATACCGTTGCTGCGCACATGTCTTTAGAGTTAGCGCAAAAACAAGATATTCTCGAAATGATTTCGGTGCGCGAGCGGCTTGAACATTTGTTGGGTTTAATGGAAGCTGAAATCGATCTGTTTCAGGTGGAAAAGCGCATTCGTGGTCGCGTTAAAAAGCAGATGGAAAAAAGTCAGCGCGAGTACTATTTGAATGAGCAGATGAAGGCCATTCAAAAAGAGCTTGGCGATATAGGCGAAGAGGGCAATGAGTTTGATGAACTGGAGCGCAAAATTGCCGATGCCAAGATGCCAGAGGACGCAGATCAAAAAACCAAGGCGGAGCTGTCCAAGCTCAAAATGATGTCGCCGATGTCGGCCGAGGCCTCTGTCTTGCGCAGCTACATTGATTGGATGGTCAATGTGCCTTGGAACAAGCGCAGCAAGGTGCGTCACGATCTGGGGCGAGCCGAAGAAATTTTAGAAGCGGATCACTACGGTCTCGAGGAAGTTAAAGAGCGTATCCTTGAGTATTTGGCCGTGCAAAAGCGCGTCAAAAAAGTGAAGGGTCCAATTTTATGTTTGGTGGGGCCACCCGGTGTTGGTAAAACATCGCTCGGTGAGTCTATTGCGCGTGCTACCAATCGAAAATTTGTTCGCATGGCACTTGGCGGCGTGCGTGATGAAGCGGAAATTCGCGGCCATCGTCGCACCTATATCGGCTCGCTACCAGGCAAGCTCGTTCAAAAAATGTCAAAAGTGGCTGTTAAAAACCCACTGTTTTTGCTCGACGAAATTGACAAGATGGGAATGGATCACCGCGGTGACCCAGCCAGTGCGTTGTTAGAGGTGCTCGATCCTGAGCAGAATTCAAAATTTAACGATCACTATTTGGAAGTGGATTACGACCTGTCAGACGTCATGTTCGTGTGCACATCCAACTCAATGAATATTCCCGGCCCGTTGCTCGATCGCATGGAAGTTATTCGCATTCCAGGGTATACCGAGGATGAGAAGTTAAACATTGCCAAGCGTTATCTCGTGCCCAAACAAATGAAGGCCAATGGCCTGAAGGAAAATGAAATCGAAGTTGCCGATGACGCCATTTTGGGTATCGTCCGTTACTACACCCGTGAAGCCGGTGTGCGCGGTCTTGATCGTGAAGTGGCGAAATTGTGTCGCAAGGTTGTGACCGAACACGTCAAGCAAAATACCAATGGGTGCGTGACGGTTAACGAGGCGAACCTCGAAGAATATTTAGGTGTTATGAAATATGACTTTGGTCGCGCTGACGCCGAAAACCAGATTGGTCAGGTGACTGGACTTGCCTGGACTCAGGTGGGTGGCGAACTGCTCACGATTGAGTCGTCTGCCGTAAAAGGCAAGGGTCGCATGGTGAAAACCGGCTCACTTGGCGATGTTATGCAGGAGTCAATTCAGGCGGCCTTAACGGTAGTGAAATCGCGTGCCCAAGTATTGGGTATCGCACCTGATTACCATGAAAAGTCGGATATCCATATCCACGTGCCCGAAGGCGCGACGCCTAAAGATGGTCCAAGCGCAGGTATTGCGATGTGCACGGCGTTGGTATCCGTGCTCACCAACATACCCGTGCGGTCTGAAGTGGCCATGACGGGCGAGATCACCCTGCGTGGCGAAGTGTTGCGTATTGGGGGGTTAAAGGAGAAATTGTTGGCGGCGCACCGCGGCGGTATCAAGACAGTTATCATCCCAGCCGAAAATGAGCGTGATTTGAGAGAGATTCCCGACAATATCAAAGCAGATTTGCGAATCTTGCCGGTGAAATGGGTGGATCAAGTTCTCGAAATCGCCCTGCAGGACATGCCCAAGCCTTATTCTGATGAAGAATACCGCGCTTTGGAGCAGCAGGCGCAAGACAGCTCCAAGCGAATCAGTACTCACTGATTGTTTATTATTTGATCGTAGTGGCGAGGCTTTGCCCGGTTCGGTGAAAAACCGTGAAATCCCGTGCAGGCCGCGCCAATTCTGCGATTCATGCCTTGACCGACCTGAGTTCAGTTGGTATAAATCGCAATTCGTTACGCGATGATCAGGCAGAGCGCGGCTTGAACAGACGTTGTTTTATTTTTAATAATCGTTACAGTTTTCGTTTTAAACAGTGGAACTTGTAATAATAAAAGGGGTTTAGTGTGAATAAATCTGAATTGATCGAAGCGATTGCCGCTTCTGCGGATATCCCAAAGGCTGCTGCCGGCCGTGCGTTGGATGCAATGGTTGACTCAATCACCGGTGCACTTAAGCAAGGTGATCAGGTTGTATTGGTAGGTTTTGGTACCTTCGCAGTTAAAGAGCGTGCAGCCCGTACCGGTCGCAACCCGCAAACTGGCGCGGAGATTCAGATCGCTGCAGCTAAAGTACCAGGCTTCAAAGCAGGTAAAGCGCTGAAGGATGCTGTAAACGGTTAATTTCTGCCATAAGCAGAGCTCTGGTGGCTTTTTGAGCCAACCAGACAATCGCGAAAAAGGCGCATCCCTGATGCGCCTTTTTCATATCACCGGCCACAGATAATGCCGGGTAAACAAGATTCCATTGCCGCTATTTGCGGTTAGACAGATCCTGGGGTAGACCATGCTGCAATCTTTTCGTGACAACCTGAAGGGCACCGTTGCGATGTTCTTGGTACTGCTGATTTCAGTACCATTTATCTTTTTTGGTGTAGATAGCCTATTTACTGGCGATGCACAGTCCGGAAAAGCGGCTGAAGTTAACGATGACATAGTGACTGAAAACCAGTTGCGCCGCGCAATCAGCTTGCAGCGCGATCAACTGACTCAGCGCTTTGGCGATCAACTACCCGTAGATTTTTTGTCTGATGAGCGCCTGCGTGGCCCCGCATTAGACAATCTCATTAATCGACAATTGCGAGTGCAGGGTGCAAAAGCGGGTCGCATGACGATCAGTGACAAGGCGCTCGATGAATTAATTGTAAGCGCGCCAGGTTTTCAGGTTGATGGAAAATTTGACGCTCAGCGCTTCACTTATATGGTGCAGTCGATGGGCTACACCTTGGCGGGCTATCGCGAAATGATCCGCCAGGAAATTATCGCCGCACAGTATACCCAAGCGGTGGCAGTTACCGGCTTTGTGACTGAAGAGCAATTGGCGCAATACGTTCGCTTGACGGAACAAACGCGCGACTTCTATTGGGTAACTTTGCCAATGGCGCCCGTGCTCTCGACCGTAAATGTGTCAGACGCAGAAGTCGAGGCGTTCTACCAAGAGAATCAGCAAAATTTTCAAGTACCTGAGCGCGTTGCCGCGAAGGTGCTGGAATTGAATGTCGCTGATATCGCAGCCGATATTGAGATTACCGACGAGCAAGTCGCTGCACAATATGCCGAAAACATGAAGTCCTACGAAACTGAGCCCGTTCGCCAAGCTGCGCACATCTTGGTTGAAGCGGAAGACGATGCCGCGGCGCAAGCAAAATTGGCCGAAGTTCAAGCCGCTCTGCAAGGTGGTGAAAGCTTTACCGATGTGGCGGCTCGATTGTCCGATGATTTGGGTACTCGCGACGCCGGTGGCGACCTCGGTTTTACCTCGGGCGACACTTTCCCAGAAGAGTTTGAAACGGCGTTGGCCGCCTTGGAAGTGGGGCAGTATTCCGAGCCTGTGAAGACCGACGCGGGATGGCACATTATTCAGTTGGTGGCTCTAGACCAGGCAGAGTTGCCTACGCTCGCTGAAGAAGCTCCCATGATTCGCGTGGCGCTCGCAGAGTCTCAGGCGCAACAGCGTTTCGTTGAGGCCCTGGAGCGCCTGAAGGAAGAGGCGTATAACACCGATGATATTGACGCCGTAGCGCAAACACTCGGATTACAGGCGCAAGCTATTCCTGCATTTTCACGCTCTGGTGGTGCCGGTTTGGCTGCAGATCCTCGCGTAGTAGAAGCCGCATTTGCCGCAGATGTACTGAAGGATGGACATATCAGCCCGGTACTCGAGTTGAATGAATCCAGTGTTGCCGTTGTTAAGGTTACCCAGCATTTTCCCGCCGAAGTAAAACCACTGGCCGATGTTGCAGATTTAATTACTGCGCAATTGTCTGAGCAAAAGGCAAAAGCAGTGTTGGCTGAGCAAGGCGAGGCGATGTTGTCCGAGATGCGTGCTGGCGCTGATGTCGAGGCCGCCGCTACCGCCAAAGGATTTGATTGGCAAATCAGTCGCGACGTAAAACGCAACGATGACCGCTATGATCCACAGTTGCTCAGCAGCGTGTTTGACCTGATGTTGCGCGATGAGCAACCCAATTTTGGCCAGGCCTATACTGAAGACGGCGATTTGATTGTGCTGAAGTTGGTGGGCGTTAAAGACGGTGATCTTGCTGCGTTGACTGAAGAAGCGCGGAACGCTTTGGTTTCTCGTTTGCGCTATGAAATCGTGAGCGCAGAAATGGCGGCCTTTGAAGCTGACCTGAAAGCTGGCGCAGAAATTAAAATCTATTAATTGCTGTAGCTGCCCAACGTTAGGTTGGGCAGCTTTATCAATGTTGGCGGTGATCTTTCCTCGCCGCTAAAAAAAGCCCCGCATTCGCGGGGCTTTTTTGTGGTCGTTGAATTGGTTTAGTTAACGCGGGTTACATCCACAAACAAAGTGATTTTCTGACCTGGGTGTATGTAACTCTTGGTGTCCATGGTGTTCCACTTCAAAATATCGGACACGCTCAGATTAAATTTGCCCGCAATGCGTGCCAGCGAGTCGCCGCGGCGAACACGGTAATTGACTTTGCGAATCACGCCATTGCTATTGGTCGTCTGGGTGGCGACCTGTGTGTTAGACCATAGCACGAGCTTTTGCCCGGGCTTGATGGGATCTTTGGGTGCCATGCCGTTCCAGCGGGCCACATCTCTGACGCTGACGCGGTGAGCATTGGCGATTTTCCACAGGCTGTCACCGCGCTTAACCAAGTACGTTGATTTCTGGCTGCCGGATTTCCCCTGTGAGCGGGCCTGCTTGCTTTTGATGCGCTGGTCTTGGCTGTAGGCGTAGGACTCGACCGGTTGACTGGCCACCGGAATGACGAGCGTTTGGCCTCTGCGGATCATTGTTGAGCGCAGGTCGTTGGCCGATTTAAGTGCGCTCACGCTGGTGTGAAAGCGCTTGGCAATCAGGTTCAGGCTGTCACCGGATTTTACGGTGTAATTGGCCCAGCTCACCCGTTCCCGCGGCGGCATTGCCGCAAGCTTATCGCGAAACAAGTCCGCTTTTTCTATGGGAAGCAGGAAGTGGTAGGGACCTTCCGGATCTGTGGCCCAGCGGTTATAACCTGGATTTAAGTGGTATAGGTCTTCTAGCGACATTTCCGCCAAATCGGCAGCCTGCGCCAAATCCATTTGCGCGTCCAAATCGACCCGCTCGAAATAGGGCGTGTCGGGAATCGTCAACAAACTCAATCCATACTGATCGGCATTGCGCACCAGTTCGGCCAGTGCCAAAAGCTGCGGCACATAGGCGCGGGTTTCTCGCGGTAGCTTGAGCGACCAGAAGTCCGTGGGCTTGCCTTTGTTTTTGTTGCGACGAATGGCCTTGCGGACGTTGCCGCCGCCCGTGTTGTAGGCGGCCAGCGCCAGCAGCCAATCGCCGTCAAATTGATTGTGTAGGTTGGTTAGGTAGCGAATGGCGGCATCAGTAGACGCCTCGATATCGCGGCGGCCGTCGTACCACCAATTTTGTTTGAGCCCGTAGTGCTTGCCGGTTCCTGGAATGAACTGCCAGATACCGGAAGCGCGGCCGTGGGAATAGGCAAAGGGGTCAAAGGCGCTTTCGACGATGGGTAACAACGCCAACTCTAGCGGCAAATCATTGGCCTCAAGTTCGTCAACGATGTGGTAGAGGTATCGATTGGCGCGCTCGGACACGCGCTGCATGTAGCGCTCATTCTTTGAGTACCACTTGATGTAGGTGTCCACGCGCTCATTGTGCACCGGCTCGATTTGCATGCCAGCGCGAATGCGTTGCCACAAATCTGGGTGCTCGGCGGGCGCAAAGGCCAGCCACTCAGTGTCATCCACTGGGCAATAGGCATTCAATGTGGGGGATTTCAGAGGCGTAGCAGCCTCTTGAATGGGGGTCTGGCTGCAACCGTACAGCAGGCCGCACGCAGCAAGTGCCACGGCCAAGGGTTTCAACGTATATTTCATTAGGTGCCGGAAACTATCTGCGTAATTGCCGTGAATTGTAGGGAGGTGGTTGGAATTGGTCAACAAACGATCATAAACCCAGTTCACCCTAATAGCTTTTCGCGTTAAAAGTTATCCTTCCAGCGGCGCAGTGCACCCATGGTCGCGATCGGTTCGTCTAGAGATTGATTTGAGTGCGCGCTGACGTTGGCGATGACGTCAGGGCTTTGGGTGCGCAGAAAGGGGTTGGTGTCTAGCTCTAGTGCGAGGGTAGAGGGCAGTGTGGGAAGGCCTGCAGCGCGCTTGCACTGCTCTTGCGTGATGCGAATGTCGATGTTGGGGTTCTCTGGCTCCACTGCTTTGGCAAAGGCTAAGTTGGCCAGGGTGTACTCGTGGGCGCAGCAAATTAGGGTCGCAGGGGGCAGGGCCTTGAATTGCGCCAGTGCCTGGTGCAATTGATCGGCCGTGCCCTCGAACAGCCGCCCGCAACCGGCGGCAAACAGGGTGTCACCGCAAAATAATGCACCGGGCTGTTCGGTGTCGGCGGGTAGGAAATAGGCGATGTGATCGAGCGTGTGGGCCGGCACGTTTAATACTTCAAGCTGCCATGGCCCAATAGACACGGGTGCTGCAGGGCTGACCACCTGAGTCACTTGGGGAATCTTGGGCGTTTGGGGGCCGTAGATGGGCAGGTTGGCTCTGTTGCGCTGCAGCGCATCCACGCCGCCGATGTGATCCGCGTGATGGTGGGTGATTAGAATCCCCGTCAGTGGCAGCCCCCGCGCCGCCAGCCATTGCTCCACGGGCTCCGCGTCTCCAGGGTCCACCACCCAGCAGTGCCGGCCGTCGCTGAGCGCCCAGATGTAATTGTCTGTGAACGCGGGAATCGGGGTCAGATCGAGCATGGTGTTATCCTTTGGTAGCGGTATCCGTGTAGCAATGTCATTGTGCCTGTGTCCATAATAGAGAAGCGCGTCTGAATTCTGAATAGCGTATTGTGCATCCGTCGCAATGCGCCCAGGCCTGATCCGGAGTGATTATGAGCTATCTCACACCGCCTGAACGCTTTAAGCGTCTGCCCGGCCTCACGCATTGGGGCCGGGGCCTGCCGCCGCTGTCTGAAGCGGTACCGGCCATGGAAGCTTGGTTTCGCACTCCCGTGGGTCAGGAGATACTTAGCCGTGAACTGCAGCAGGTGGATGAAGTTTTGCAGTGCCTGTTTGGCTATCATCTGTGCCAGTTGAGCGTGTGTCGAAATTTAGAGTTGACGGCTACCAGTCGCATTCTGCACCGATTTAGCTTAAATCCGCTGTCACCCACGGGAGATCAAGATCACGGTCCCGCGGCGTTGGCGCTGCCAGAGCAGTTACCCCTGCCCGCCGAAAGTACGGATGTGGTCTTGCTGCACCATATTCTTGAGTTTTCCAACCGTCCCCATCAGGTGTTGCGCGAGGCCGCGCGGGTGCTTATGCCACGTGGCCATCTGGTTATCGTCGGCTTTAACCCTTGGAGCCTGCTGGGCGCCTGGAAGGCCTTGGCCACGTGGAGTCGGGAGCCCCACTGGCGCTACCAAGCGCTTTCTGTGCGGCGGCTGACCGACTGGTTGCGCCTGTTGGATATTGAAGCCAGCAGCCTCAGTCGAGGGTTTTACCGGCCGCCAGTGCAGGGACTGCGCGCACTGTCGATGCTTCAGACGTGGGACAGCTGGTGCGAGCGCTGGCAGTGGCAGGGCGGTGGCTTTTATGTGCTGGTTGCGCGCAAGGAGGTGACGCCCCTGACGCCAATACGGCCGCTGTGGGCTGCAGGCGAAGTGTTGCAAGGATTGGGCGCGGGTAGCTTGCCCAAGTCCAATAAGGTGGCGCGGCGCCAAGCGGCACCGCCTCGCAATCGAGGCTACAAAAACCCGCCCTCACAATCCTGATCTGGTATCCTCTGCGCTTAATTTTTACCTCGGTGGTGCACGACCGCCGAGGTGTTTTACTGAACTAAGGACGCGTGTGAAAAAGGTTGAGTTGTTTACCGATGGCGCCTGTAAGGGCAATCCTGGCCCCGGCGGTTGGGGGGTATTGATGCGCTACGGCGGCCAAGAAAAATCCCTGTGTGGGGGCGAGGCCCACACCACCAACAATCGCATGGAACTAATGGCCGCCATCGAGGGGCTTAGGGCGCTCACAGAATCCTGTGAAGTGCTGCTCACGACTGACTCCCAGTATGTGCGGCAGGGCATCACTAGCTGGATGGCCAAGTGGAAGCGCAACGGCTGGAAAACGGCCAGCCGTCAGCCGGTGAAAAATGAAGACCTCTGGCGCGCGCTCGATGAGCAAGCGGAGCGGCACGTAATCGAGTGGGCTTGGGTCAAGGGCCACTCGGGCCACCGCGAAAATGAAATTGCCGATCAATTGGCCAATTTGGGCATCGAAAAAGCGCGCGGCTAATTTTCGATTTTTTACCACCACACAGATAAAAGCGTTTTGTTATGCGTCAAATAGTTCTCGACACAGAAACCACCGGTATCGATCCCAATCAAGGCCACCGCATTATTGAAATTGGCTGCGTTGAATTGGTCAACCGCAAGCTCACGGGCCGGCACTACCATCAGTACATCAATCCCGATCGGGAGGTAGAGCAGGGCGCTATGGATGTGCATGGTATCTCCAACGAATTTCTGGCTGATAAACCTTTTTTTCGTGCGATAGCGGATGACTTTTTGGCCTTCGTGGATGGCGCTGAGTTAGTCATTCACAACGCGCCCTTTGATGTGGGCTTTATCAATCACGAGTTTCGGTTGCTGGCCGATGGCAAGCGCAATATCGAAAATTACTGTGGCGTGGTCGATACCTTGGCCTTGGCTCGAGCCAAGCACCCCGGCCAAAAAAATAACCTAGATGCGCTGTGTAAACGCTACGGTGTGGACAACTCTCAGCGCGATCTGCACGGCGCCTTACTCGATGCCGAAATCTTAGCCGACGTCTACCTGTTGATGACCGGCGGTCAGGAGGCCCTGTCCTTCGCCTCGGCAAGCGAGCAAAAACAATCGGGCGGCAGCCAGGGCATTCGTCGTCTAGATGCCAATCGTGCGCCGTTGCCGATATTGCAAGCGGATGCCGCGGAATTATCTGCACACCAACAAAAGCTGGAAAAATTGCAAAAGGTGTCGGGGGCTTGCCTGTGGTTGCAGCCCAGTGAATGACGGATTTTCCTGGATTGCGCAGGCGCCGGAATTTGTGGTGGTCAATAAAATGCCCGGCTGTGACTTCCATTCAAGCCCAGCGCAACCCGGTTTGGTGGTGCAGGTAAGCGAGGCCCTCGGACAGCGGCTCTGGCCCGTGCACCGGCTGGATAAAATGACCTCCGGGCTCGTGCTATTGGCGCGCTCGGAAGCCGCGGCGCGAATTTTTGGTGAATTGTTTGCTGCGCGCACCATGGAAAAGTTTTACTTGGCGATTGGTGTTGGCAAGCCCAAAAAAAAGCAAGGCTTGGTGGCTGGCGACATGGTGCGCAGTCGGCGCAGTTGCTGGAAGCTCAGCCCCAGCGTCAATAACCCTGCCATTACTCAGTTCTTTAGTCAGGGGCTGGGTGAAAAACAGCGGCTCTATTTGTTAAAACCACACACGGGTAAAACCCATCAGTTGCGTGTAGCGCTCAAGAGCTTGGGTGTTGCCATCGTGGGCGACCCCCTCTATGGCGGCGCGATGGAAGGCGATGCTGCCTTGGCGCGCGGGCATTTACATGCGTATCAAATGGGGTTTTACGCCTTTGATCAGCATTGGCAATTTAGCGCTCAACCCAGCGGTGGTTTGTTTGATCGAGAGGCCACGCAACAGCTGCTGCGCGATCACTTTCATGCGCCTGCGGCGTTGCCGTGGCCAGCCTTACCTGCGAGCTTGGTGCAATGATTAATTCTGTGCGCGCGACGGTCTGCGTTGTGTTGCTGCTCGGTGTGGTCGGTGCGGGCGTTGTGTGGTGGCAGCGTGCGCCCTCGGCGCCGAGCCTGCCAGAAAATGTTACCGAATTAATTCCGGCAGAGTGTTGGTTTACGCCCGAAATGCCTGCGGATTGCTACCGTTTGCGGGTGGTAGATGCGGGGCAGACGTTCGAGTTGCCCGTGGTGATATTGAGGGCAGATCAGCCCAGCCAAGCGGCGGTTTTGTATTTGTCGGGCGGGCCGGGTGGCAGCGCTTTTTTGTCGTCGGACGACATGATTTATTGGCAGGCGCAATATCGGCGTTTGGCCCTCAATGCCGACCTTGTGTTGGTGGATAGACGCGGTACCGGACTGGCGCTGCCCAATTTGCAGTGCGAAGTATATCGGCGTGATTATCGCTCGGCATTGGCCAAAAATTATTCCGCGCATCGCGAAAACGATATTATTTTTCAGTCCATGTCGGCCTGCTTTGATCAGCACTTAAGCCCCGCGCCAGAGGCGCATCGAATCGCCGTGTCGGCACTGGGTACGCAGGCCGATCGGCGCGACATGTTGGCGCTCATGTCGGCCTTGCCCTATGCGCAGTGGCATGTGTGGGGTGTCTCTTATGGGACGCGTTTAGCACTGGCCATTGCTGAGCAGGCGCCACCGACATTGGCAACCTTGGTGCTCGATTCCGTCTACCCGCCGGGTCGTGGTAGCAATGAGGAGTGGCCGCTGCTCATGAGCGAGTCCATGAACCGCTTTTTCCGTTGGTGTGATGCGAAATCCTGTGCCGATTACCGCGCGCAGACCTGGACCAGTGAGCAATTATTTCAATCGGTGCTAACCCGTTTGGATCGCCACCCCATGACCTTGTCGCTGCCCAGTTGGTACGGCGATGCGCCCTACACCTTGGTCGTTAATGGGCAGCGTTTTTTGCAGATAGCCTTTAGTGCTATTTACGATCAATACCTTTGGCCCGACATCGCTGCAACGCTGATTGAAGTGCCCAATGGGCGCGACGACGCACTGAAATCTCTGGCAGAAAACTTCATCAACAATGCCTTCGATCCGGTTTTTTCGGAGTTGGTGTTTTACGCCGCCGAGTGCAAAGACAATCTGCCCTCCGAGCGGCCGGCCGTCACTGCAGCGCTGGCGCAAAGCACCCATTATCGCCGCTATTTAGAGGGGCAAATGCAGTGGGATGTGTGCGCGGCCGATGCCTTTGAAGGTCGGCGCGGTGCAGAGCAGTTACCCACACAATTGGCGGCGCAAATTCAGGTGCCGGTGTTGATGCTCAGTGGCGCTATAGACCCCATTACCCCCGCGGAGTGGATTGAACCGCTACAAGCCACCTTGCCCCAATGGCAGTCGGCGGTGTTTGCTGATGTGGGTCACGCGGTGGTGGCCAGCGACGCGTGTGCCGAGCAGCTTTTAGCCAGTTTTGTGCACAGTCCGCTGCAAAAATTGCGCGTACAGGGGGAGGGGTGTAGGTCTGATCAGATTCAGTTGCAATACGGTGGCGGGGTTCATTAATCCCGGTTTTATCGGTTGTGGTGTTTTGACAAAAGTCGGTAGAATTGCCGCCTTTTTTCCGTTGTAGTCAGCATGAAACTCATCGTTGCCATTCGAGCGAAAAATACACAAGCTGCCCGCCAATTGTTGGCGGAGTGCCCGTGCGCCATCCTTAAGAGCCGGTTGGAATCGCAAGATCCTGCGCTGCGCAATTTGGTGGAGGGTTGCTATGCCCGCGGTTTGCTCTGCGAGCGCGAGGGCTTGGGCGTGCACTGGTTGCTGGTGGAGTCGGAATTGGCGGTATCGAGCTGGCGTGAGCGGGCCGGCGTCGAGGTCTGTTTCACTGAGCCCTGGTTGCGCCAGCAGGCATTGGCCATTCGCTATTTGAAGGGCGTGGCCTATTGCGATGCGGCGGCGGCATGGGCGGAATTTCTTCCTTGGTCCGGCCGTGAGCCCACCGCTATTCAACAGGGGGACGGCGTGGATTGGGCGGGGCTGCCCTTGACGCCGCTGCCCGCGCCTAGCCCGCAGCCGGTCGCAATCACGCCAGACCAGCAAGACGCAGCGCCAGCGACACCTAAGCAGCGGGGTTGGCGCAAGCGCAAGCCCTCTGACAGAGCCGCCATGAATCAACAGCCCCGCGCGCGGAGATCAAACCGTTCGAATACACGCGCGCAAGGGTCAGTTGTTGAAGCCAGTGGGGAGTTGCCGTTTGGGTCTGAGACGCCGGCGCCCGCTGCGCGCAAGGCCGCCGTAAAGTCCGGCGCTAAGAAGCGCCGCAAGCCCGTGGATGAAGAGCAGCTGGATTTATTCGTTTAGGCGCCCATCACCGCACTGGCGTTGTCGTTGGTGGCCACGCGATTGCGGCCCTGATGTTTGGCGCGGTAGAGGGCTTTGTCGGCCTGTTCAAACAATGCTTTTGCACTCATTTTGGGTTGCCATTGGGCGAGTCCTAGGCTGGCGGTAACCTTCAAACAGTGGTCGCCCTGTTGGATGTCGAGCAAAACGATGGCCTCGCGCACCCGTTCAGCAATAATTTCCGCCCCGCGCACATCGGTGTTGCTCAATACCACCATAAATTCCTCGCCGCCGTAGCGGAAGGTCATGTCGGTGGCGCGCGCCACCTGCATGATGGTTTGGGCCACTTCGTGTAGCACCTCGTCACCCACGGCGTGGCCGTAGCGGTCATTGATCTGCTTGAAGTAATCCAAGTCCACCATCATCAGCGACAGCGGTTGCTGATAGCGCTCGGCCAGTTGCAGCTCGCGGCGGATGGCGGTGTCCATGGCCACGCGGTTGCCGGTGCCGGTGAGGGCGTCGTGCAGGGCGGCTTTGAGCGCGTCGTGGTATTGCAAGGCGTTGCGCAGTGGGTGGATCAGCGTGCCGAGCAAGGATTCAATGCGGGCCATTTCGGCTTCGCTAAATCGCTTGGCGCGATTAAAGCGAATTTCACCTAAATCGTCTCGGGGTGTGATGAGCCGGTAGTCGCAGTGGTGGCGGTTGTCTTGGCCCAGCGACAGGTGGATACCGCGCGTTGGGTGGCGGTAGCTCAAGCCGCCGATGGGCAGCTGTTGATTCAAGTATTTGATGAAAATATCCAGCAGGGTTTGCACATCCAGTGTGGTTTGCAGGGCGTGCACCAGCTTGTGCCGCAGGTCAGGGTCTTCCTGAATGGCAATGCGGGTGAGCGTGCGTTTGTTGCTCAGGTTGCTGCGCAGTGGTGTGACCTGATTGGATTCCTGCATGGTGTACCCCTCGGCTTGCAGGCTCTAGTACCTGCACACGTAATTCACGCTCGCTAATGGCGAGCCAGTAATGCGATGAGGCGAAAAGCGTGCCATCTTTTCTTTTCTTAAAAATACTTATAAAAAACAATAGCTTAAAAATATTTGTGGCAACTCCCGTGCGGGTCTGGACGATTTTTTGACGCCTTGGCGGCAAGGCCAGCTGGCGAGCGGCGATTTTTTGCCGCTTGAAATGCTGTATAAAAACACAGTATTCTGATCTGCTCATAATCACCCGCTTTGGAGGATTGGCATGCATCAGGCGTCATCACCTCAGTTAGAACAACTGCTGCGCCAGCGCACGGACCTGTGGCGTGCGCGCTCGGCTATTCGCAGTCGGCCGGTCGTGGCCACCGGTTTTCCCGATCTCGATGCCGCTCTGCACGACGGCGGTTGGCCCTTGGGCGCCAGCACAGAGCTGCTGGCGCAGGGGCTGAATTGGCCGCTGGTGCTGCCCGCATTGCTGCGTCGGTTGCCGGGCCATGTGCTGCTGATTAATCCACCGCTATTGCCCAGCGCCACCTATTTAGCCGTGCATGGGCTGGCGCCCGAGCAGTTGTGGGTGCTCCGCGATGCCAGTTTGCGCGACAGTTTATGGGCTGCCGATCTGGCGTTGCGCGCCGGTTGCTGTGCGCTGGTCTGCCAGTGGTTGCCGGTGCGCGGCGTGACCGACCGCGATTTGCGCCAGCTGCAACAGGCCGCCAGCCGAGGCGACAGCTGGCACTTGCTAGTGCGCCCGCCCGCGGCTGCCGCGCAGGCGGCGCCCGCCGCCTTGCGCCTGCTCGCCGAGCCCAGGGCAGACGGCTTGGCGCTCACTCTGCTCAAGCAGCGCGGGGGCTGGGCCGGTCAGCAGCTGTCCTTGACCCTGTGGCCCGAACTGGCACAGCGACACACCGCGCCAGTGGAGACTTGGCCGGTGCACCTAGAGCCCTTGCCTCAGCTGCCCGAGCGGGCTGTGCCGGTGCGCTCTGCGGTACTGGCGTCACTGGTTAACGCTTAGGTGGCGGCGGTGTCGGTTTCTGGTCAGTGGGTGGAGGGGGGCGAGCGCTGGCTGTGCTTGTATTTCCCCACGCTCGCCATCGACTACTGGCAGCGGCAGCAGGCGGAGCCGGCGGCGCTGGCCTTGCACGAGGGTGCACGGCTCGTGATGTGCAGCGGCGCTGCGCGGTTGGCGGGCGTCGAGGCGGGCATGAGTTTGGCCAGCGCCCAAGCCCTTTTGCCCACCATTGTCTTGCGGCCCTATGAACCGGCTCACGAACAATCACTGCTGCAGGCGCTGGCCCAGTGGGCCTATGGTTTTACCTCCTCAGTCATGCTCGAACCGCCGCACCGTCTGGTGTTGGAATTGGCCGCCAGTTTGCGCTTGTTTGGCGGTTTGGCTGCGCTGTTGGCGCGCTTGAGCGCAGAGCTACAAGCATGGGGTTGCGAGGTCGCCCTAGGGCTGGCGCCGACGGCGGCAGGCGCGCGTTTACTGGCCGTGGCGCAAAGTGCAGAGGGGCACCCAGAGTTGTCCGAACAGCAGCGGGCGCTGGCGCAGGGAGATTGGCCGCACTTGCTTGCGCGCCAGCCGTTGGCGCGCCTGCCACTGGCAAAGGCGAGCCTGCAGCGGTTGCGGCGCGCGGGTTTTCAAACGGTGGGCGAACTGCTGGCCGTGCCGTTAGCCAGTATTGGGCGCCGGTTTGATCAGCCGTTGGTACAGTTGCTGCGACAGCTACAGGGGCTGTCGCCCGAGTTGGCCCAAGCGTGGGTGTTGGCGCCCGAGTTTAATCGCAGCCACGTGTTTATGTACGGCCTGACCGATAGCGCCCATCTGCAGGCGCCCATGCAGGCGTTATTGGCGGAGCTGAAGCAATTTTTACGTCAGCGCCAGTTGGTGACCCAAGGGTTGTGCTGGCGCTTTGTGCACGTGGATCGGCAGGTGAGTGAGTTGTCCGTGGGGGTACAGCGTGCGCACGGTGATACCGATGAATTTCTTAGGCTGACACAGCTCAAGCTCGAGCAATTCCGCATGCGCGCGCCGGTGGAGGTGGTGGGGCTGCGCGCCGAGCCGTTAACGGCGGCCGAGCCTGCGCCGGTGGGGCTGTTCCCAGAGCTGCGCGATGCCAGCGACGAGGCCGGGCGCTTGATCGATCGCCTGTATCAGCGGCTGTCGCCTGCGCAACTGTTTAGCGTGCAGCTGCAAGACGAGCACCTGCCCGAATACCAGCAGTGTCCCGTGCGGGTGCAGGCGCGCCGACCCACCTTGCCGGCGGTCGCCGCTACCGGCCTGTTGAGTCCGTGGTTGTATCCCGATCCATTGCCCTTGCAGCAGCGGCGCGGGCAGTTGGTGTGGCAGGGCGAAATATTGACGTTGGTGAGCTTGGCCGAGCGCATGGACAGCCACTGGTGGGCCGAGCGGCAGCGGCGCGACTATTTTGTGGCGCGCGCGGGGCACCGCTATGTGCGCATCTTTTTTTGCCATCAACGGCAGCAGTGGTTTGTGGCGGGTTGTTATGTTTGCTGAGTTGCATTGCGTCAGCAATTTTTCGTTTTTGCGCGGCGCGTCTCGGCCCGAGGAACTGGTGTTGCGCGCCCATGAGTTGGGCTATAGCGCGCTCGCCATCACCGATGAATGCTCCTTTGCCGGCGTGGTAAAGGCCCATGTGGCCGCTAAGGCGGTGGGCTTGCACCTGATTGTGGGCAGTGAGTTTTGCGTGGCCGACAAACACGCCGAGCTCGCCGATATCCAGCTGGTATTGCTGGCCAGTAATCGCACTGCCTACAGTGAGATTTCCGCGCTCATTACCCGCGCGCGGCGGCGTGCCGCCAAGGGCAGTTATCAATTGTTTGTGCAGGATTTACAGTTTGGCACACAGCAGTGTTTAGCAATTTTTTTGCCCAATCGCGATCAGTCCGCCGCCCTACAGTCGGCCCAATTGGCCGCGTTGCAGCGCTTTTTTAAACGGCGTTTGTGGCTGGGCGTGAGCCTGTTGGGGGAGGGCGATGATCAGTCTCACTATCAGCGGTGTGTGCAGTTAGCTACGCAGCACGCCGTGAGCATGTTGGCCTGTAATGGCGTGCACATGCATGCGGCCACCCGCAAACCTCTGCAAGATGTGCTCACTGCCACCCGCCACAATTGCACCGTGATGGCGCTGGGGCGTAGGCGTTTGCGCAATGCCGAGCGCTACCTGCGCCCGCTCGAGCGATTGGCGCAGGTGTATCCGGCTGAGTTGCTGCAAGAAAGCGTGCACGTGGCGGGCCTGTGTCAATTTTCTATGGGGGACTTGCGCTACGAATACCCGCCGGAAGTGGTGCCCAAAGGGCAGACTGCCAGTGAATATTTGGCGCACTTGACCTATCAGGGCGCCGCGCAACGTTGGCCACAGGGCACGACGCCGGCCATGGAAAAGCAATTGGTCAAAGAGTTGTCGCTCATCAAAGAGCTGGCCTACGAATACTATTTTTTAACGGTGTACGATCTGGTGCGCTTTGCGCGCGAGCGCGATATTTTGTGTCAGGGCCGTGGCTCCGCAGCCAACTCGGCGGTGTGTTACTGCTTGGGTATTACCGAGGTGGACCCTGCGCAAAGTGATTTACTGTTCGAGCGCTTCATCTCCAAAGAGCGCAACGAGCCGCCCGATATTGACGTCGATTTTGAGCACGAGCGGCGTGAGGAAGTCATTCAATACATCTATCAAAAGTACACCCGCGAACGGGCGGCATTGGCCGCCACGGTGATCACCTACCGCCCCAAAAGTGCGGTGCGCGATGTGGGGCGCGCGCTGGGATTGGACGCGCTGTTGCTAGAAAAAATCAGTGGCAATTTAAGTTGGTGGGACAAGCCCGCGCAAATATTGGCGCGCTTACAGGACGCGCAAGTGCCCGTCGACGGGCAGGTCATTCAGCAGTTCGTATCATTGGTGCACGATTTACTGGGCTTTCCTCGGCATTTGTCACAACACGTGGGGGGCTTCTTAATTACTAAAAGTCCCATCAGCACCTTGGTGCCCGTGGAGAACGCCGCCATGGCCGAGCGCACGGTAATTCAATGGGATAAAGAAGATATCGAAGCACTGGGCTTATTAAAAGTGGATGTGCTGGCGCTGGGGATGCTCACGGCAATTCGCAAAACCCTGGATTTAATTAACAGTTATCAAACGCCATCTATGTCGATAGGCCAGATCCCCCAAGAAGATCCAAAAACCTACGCGATGTTGTGTCGCGGCGACAGCGTGGGCGTGTTTCAGGTGGAGTCGCGCGCGCAAATGGCCATGTTGCCGCGTTTGAAGCCGCGCACTTTTTACGACTTGGTGATCGAGGTGGCCATCGTGCGGCCGGGGCCCATTCAGGGCGATATGGTGCACCCCTATTTGCGCCGTCGCAACGGTGAAGAGCCGGTGACCTATCCCAGCGAAGCCATTAAACAAGTGTTGGCGCGCACCTTGGGCGTGCCGATTTTTCAAGAGCAGGTCATTAAGTTGGCCATGGTGGCGGCGGGATTTAGCGGCGGTGAGGCAGACCAGTTGCGCCGCGCTATGGCCAGCTGGGGGCGCAATGGCAACCTGTATGGGTTTCGCGACAAGCTCATGCAGGGCATGGCCGAACGCGGCCACAGCAGCGATTTTGCCGAGCGCCTTTTTAAGCAGATGCAGGGTTTTGGCGAGTACGGTTTCCCCGAGTCTCACGCCGCCAGCTTTGCTTTGTTGGTGTATGTGTCGGCGTGGCTTAAGTGCCACTATCCGGCGGCGTTTTATTGCGGGCTGATGAACAGCCTGCCCATGGGGTTTTATTCGCCGTCGCAATTGATACAAGATGCCCGTCGTCATCAAGTGCAGGTGTTGCCCTTAGATGTGTGCGCCAGCGGCTGGGATCATAGCCTCGAAAATTTAACGGCCGCCGCCGCCGTGGAGGCGTCGCCGTCACTGCGCTTGGGGTTTCGTTTGGTCAAAGGGCTGCGCGCCGACACGGTAGCGCGCATCGTGACCGCGCGCGCTGCGGCAATTTTTCGCTCCTTAAAAGATGTGCAGCTGCGCGCCTGCTTGAGTGAATCTGAGTTGGAGCAGTTAGCCGCCTGCGGTGCGCTCAGTGGTTTTCAAGGCGATCGCTATCAGGCCCAGTGGGCTGTGCTCGACTTGGATCGTGCGCCATTGTTTGAGACGCATGACGCACACGATACAGCCACCGAGGCGGCGGACGCCGCGCACTTGCCTGCCGCCAGCGACTACGACAACACGCTGCTCGACTACCAAACCCACACCTTAACGCTGGGCCGACATCCGGTGCACCTGTTGCGCGATCAGCCGCAATTTAAAAACTGTAAAAGCGCGCAAGACATACTGTCTATCAATCACGGCCGCTTTGTGCGCACCGTGGGGTTGGTAACCGGTCGCCAGCGACCGGGAACCGCCTCGGGCGTCCTGTTTATGACCTTGGAAGATGAAACCGGCAACACCAATGTGGTGGTGTGGAAATCGCTGCAAGAGCGCTTTCGGCGCGCCATTCTTACGGGCAAGCTGCTGCTGATAAAGGGCGTGGTAGAGCGCGAGGGCAGGGTGGTGCATTTAATTGCTGGGCATATTGAAGATCACTCCGAGCTGATGCCGGAACTGCTATTGTCTTCCCGGGATTTTCATTAACGCAATGTGCTACTCGCGGGCACACAAAGCAAACACTGCACTCGAGAGTAGTACAAGATCAGCAGCGTAAACAAGGAGGTTATATGAAGGTGATTAAAACCATTGCGCCAAATAAGCCCGGCGCGCGAAAATTTCTAAAACTGTATGGCGACAACTTAATCGCAGTGCGCTACCGCAAGGCAGCCGGCCGCCGGTTAATTACCATAGAAATCCTAGTGGACGAATACAGTGCGCCCCAAGACAGTGGCGGCCCGCGCGTCAATCATCAGGAAAATCGCGAGCCCGTAGGCTTTCATTTGAATTTTGATCAGCATCAATTGCGCGCGCAAGCCAAGGCCCTTGGGGCCCGCTGGAGCCAGCACCAAAAACTCTGGTATCTCCCGCGCCACCAAGTCGTTGCGTTGGGGTTGGTCAACAACATCGTAGCCGGTGCCGCCGAGCGCTGTGTCGATGTAGATCTGCTCCTCAACGATGCCGGTGAACCCAGCTACGAATAACCCGCCTTAACTGCATTGCTTTAGGCGGCCGAGGCGCGGTCAGCAAGCCAACTGCCTCCGGCCCCCGGCCAAACGCACAACCTGCACTGCCGTCAGTGGTAACACCAACGGCATTGCGCCAACCCCCGTTGCCATAGCGGCAACCACTTAATCCACCAATTCAAATCTACCGATATCGTCGCCTCAACGGTGTCTGCAAAATATACGGCGGGTCTACATCTAGACATGCCTATATTTAGGCATGTCTAGATGTAGACTCAACGAAAGCATGAATGCCTA
The DNA here is from genome assembly GCF_014192475.1 of Simiduia aestuariiviva. Lineage (GTDB taxonomy): Bacteria > Pseudomonadota > Gammaproteobacteria > Pseudomonadales > Cellvibrionaceae > Simiduia > Simiduia aestuariiviva. The sequence continues at coordinate 693,034 of NZ_JACHXZ010000002.1, read as the reverse complement.
AATATAGACTTGCATGCGGCTAGATATAGACACGGCCTAGTCTAGATGTGGCATTATTCGGGCAGGAAAGGGGGGCGTGTCTAGATGTATACACTGGCATGTCTAGAAATGGCCGGCGAGACAGATGTAGACTCGCTGTTTAATAAGACTGTTATACAGGGTCGATAATGAAGCACCTACCATTTCTACTATCAGTTTGCTTTTCGCTTGCTTCATGTGCAACGTACAAGGTTGAAACATCTGAGGATTTTGCTTTCTCCAAGCTTGAAGGTCAGAGCTCGGATAATATCCGGACCCAAAAGAAAAATGATTATCCCCAAGGTTTCCAATGCTTTGAGCCTATGATGTTTGTACTGACTTTAGGGGTGGTTCCTACGCACTGCGTTGACGATTATGAAGTGAAGGTAGGAGAAGAAATCGCGGGTGACGCCAAAGTTACGGTAATGGCCGGTTGGGTACCGCTTTTCATGAGCGCACTGCCTAAATGGAAATACGGAAGCGACCCCAATCTTCCAGCAGAACTTATTGAAGCGGCCGAGAGTGCCAACTAATGTATAACAATCGCGTCAAAGGCGACGCTCGTACCTCGCGCGCTTTACGCGGGCGTTAAGTGAAAATGCTAATCCGAATACTCGATTTTATAAAAACAGGAAAATTTGGGCCTGTTGAAATAGGCATGAGCAAAGCCAAAGTATTAGAGGTGCTTGGCCCACCTGACGATGATACAGACCTTGATGGCCCAGGAAGTATATTGCTATACGCATGGTATGAATTGTTTTTTGATCCTGATGGAATTTTAAAGTCAATCCAAAATGATAACTATAATCCAAAGGATACCGGTACTTACTTTTTTGAAAACGAAAAGTTTTCTATCGACCCATGGTTTTTAAACGAGGTGCAGGAACAGAATATAGAAAGCATTAGTAGGTTGCTGTCGGATAATGGAATAAAGTTTGAAATCGTTGATTACTACGGAAGAAACGTACTTAAAGTAAATTCCGGAGTCATAGTTGATTTCGATGAAGATGAAAACGAAAATGGTATAAAAGAATTAATCGGTGTAAGGTATTGGCCGTAGAAAAATCACTTAACAAGTGACTATGGTCGAAAGTCAACCTCTTAGGCCATTTTCTCGTCCCAATAAGTGTTGTTTTTTACCATCGTATTTAGGATTGTTAGTTGCTTTCGCATGCAGGCAATAAGGGCTACTTTTTTCGGCTTGCCTGCTGTCACCATTCTCTCGTACATGGGTTTCAGTTTTGGATGACACTGAATTGCTGACATCATAGATACGAACAGCACTGTGCGCACTCTGTGCCTTCCACCACGAATGTAGCGCTTTCCTTGAAAGCTACCGCTGTCGCGATTCATAGGTGCTATGCCTACCAGCGCAGCGATTTCTTTTCGATTCAACTGACCAAGCTCTGGCAGCTCACTCATCAGTGTATAGGCCAATACATTTCCGACACCTTTTGCGCTTAATAGGAGATCGCGTTTCTGCCGCCACTCAGCAATGCTGTTAATCAGTTTGTCGAGTGCCTTATCGATACTTTTCAGCTCCTTTTTTATTGCTTTCAGTATCGCGTGAATGGGCTTGTGAACTGACTTCGGCATGCGCTTAAGTCGATTCTTCTGCATAGTGCTCATTTCTAAGCACTGGCTTCTGAAAACAAGTAAGTCACTGATAGCCCTAAGTTTTTCGGGCTTAATTGATGAAAGCCGCGGCTTCATGGCCTCCCCAAAATGGGCAATATCCATGGCGTCTAGTTTGTCTGTTTTTGCTACTCGGCCAGCAGACTTGGCAAAGCTCCTGACGTGGCCTGGATTGCACACGACAATGGGAAGTCCAGCCTTATGAGCTGCACAAACGAACTCCAGTTCCAGCCGCCCTGTGGACTCTATGAGTACACGTTTAGGTTTAAGTTTCTGTATCCGTTTTACAGCGTCTTTGATACCAGCTGTGTCATTGCAGACGCTGAAAAACTGGCCAATAGGTCTCACATAAATATCGAGTTGCTTGCTGCTTGTATCGATACCAACATTGATCTCTGACGTATCCATAAGATAAGCTATCTCCGCCTTGCTATTCGGGCTCGAGGCCCACATGACTATTCGAGTTATGCCTAGTGAGTGTCTATCACGTTCATACTTGTTATCGGTCTTAACGAACCTGGCAATCATCGAACTGTGATAAACAAGGCCTTCGGTGGCCGCCGAAGGTGGGTCTCAATTTACCCGTTAGCGAAAAGGATGTTCAACACCAAAATGGCACATTTCCAACCATACAAGCAAAGGCAGCATCGCCCTGTGGGCTGGACGCGCTAACGCGCGCCGCTGCTTTGGGCGTTATGGGTAATTAAGAGTGAATATATTGAAAGCCTCAATAATCTTTATCCTTTTGTTTATCTCGACATCTTCGGCATTTGCGGTTGATGAGAGATATAGAGATAAGGTTCAAACGATTATTGACTTATTTTCTGATGGAAATAAGGAAGGCCTTTCAAAGCTGATTAAATACCCTCTAGAGCGCCAAGCACCGATATCTAGCGTTAAAAACGCTAAAGAAATGGTAGAAAGGTTCGATGATGTCTTTGATCAAGAATTCGTATCAATGATTACTTCTTCGACCCCGGATGAATGGAGCTTGATGGGCTGGAGAGGTGTCATGTTCAAAAGTGGACTATTGTGGATGGATCTCGACGGGACTATTTGGAGCGTCACCTATCAATCTCAAATTGAAGAGCAAATCAAAGACAACCTAATCCTGTCTAAAAAACAAACTTTACACAAGTCGGTAAAGCAATTTTCTAAGCCTGTTTTAGAGTGGAAAACATCTAAGTTTCATATAAGGGTAGATGATTTAGGCCGTTACAATTATCGTTATGCCGTGTGGCCCATTGGTGTTCCTCATAGCAATAAACCTGATTTAGTGCTGGAACATGGCGAGCTTGAGTTTGACGGTAGTGGTGGAAATCGTTCGTACACCTTTACTAACGGTAAATACAAATATAAGTGCTTTGTGTGGGCATTAGGTACTTCTACGTCTCCCCCGGGAATTCTTGAAGTTTTCCGAGGAGACGAGTTGTTGCTTTCTGATCATGTTGTTGAGGTGGTGCACAATTAAACCTCAAACCCATAGCAAAGTTATCTACGTAAAGCCCAGCCTACGGCAGGCCGGACCTCAGTTGCTTTGCAACTTCGGCCCGTAATAACGGCGTTAGATCACTTTAAACATCCAACAAGGAATAACAATGACTGAAGAAGTAGAACTTAAATGGATTTCTGGATTTTGGAGAAGAATCGGCGCGCTATTCATAGATACTTTGATACTTGGTGCTACAGGTTTAGTACTAGGACTATTTCTTGAAAGCTTTTTTGTTCAAATTGGGGCATGGGGGCGTCTAGTTGGCTTCTCGATAGCACTCATTTACTTTGGCGTCATGAATAGCTCTATCACAGGCGGCCAAACAATAGGTAAAAAGGTCTTAAAGCTTAGAGTGGTTGACTCCAAGAATGTGCCCATAAGCCTTGGGAAATCGATAATCCGTTATTTCATTCTAGGGATTCCTTTCTCTTTAAACGGGGCTCAGTTTTCTAATGAGGCGATGCTTTCTTTTCTTATGTATCCGCTTTCTTTAATTATCTTTGGCGGTCTTTTTTCAATATTATACTTATACATATTCAACAGAATTACCCGCCAGTCATTACATGATCTTGTCGTTGGCACCTATGTAGTAAATGCGAACGTAGAACAACAAGAGCTCGGAAAGGTCTGGAGTGTTCATCTCATAATAGTAGCGATACTATTTCTCGCAGCTGCCGTCGTTCCCGCTTTCACTAAACAGTTAGCTCAAAGCGAACCATTCAAGGGTATGCTGGAAGTTCAATCGGCACTATCAAATAACCCAAGCGTCGCTTACGCAACAATATCGTCAGGTTCTTCAACATTCAGTTCGACTAATGAAGAAACTAAAACAACGACATATGTAAGCAGCCAGGTGTTTCTAAGAGCAGATAACGTTAGTGATGTTGAGCTTGCTCGTAGGCTAGCGTCTATCGTTATTGCCAATTATCCTCAGGCGCTTCAAAAAGATACAGTTCAAATTACGCTGACATATGGTTACGACATAGGCATTGCTTCCAGTTGGTCTAACCATGCACATAATTTCAATCCACGCGAGCTTCAAAGTGCGGAGTAGGCGTAATCTAACAAGTTGCGTAAGCGGGACAAGAAAATAAAAGGACATCCACTCTAATAAGAGGAAAAAATACCATTCGCATCTGACGACAATGCTAAGTCAGTTCTCGAATCTAAGGAAAAAACCCCTAGCTTGGTTTGTTTTAAAGGTTGGCAGGGCTTTTTTTCGATGGAATTCAAAATGTGTGTGATTTGTTTCACGGCGATGCACTGCAATTGCAGTAGCGGTATTAAATTTTCAATGAGTATCTAAAGTCAGGTAAGCAGTTTGGCTTGCGCCAATCCTGGGCTTCGGCGGTAGCCTAAGGTTTCGCACACCTGCTTTAGTTTTTGAGTGGCGCCGACAAGACCTTTAAATCGACTCTCGAATTGTGTGCTGCAATAGAGCCAGTGCTTCGGATCTATTTGCAGTCGTACCAGCAGTGGTGCCAACATTGTTGGTATGTGGCCACGTTTGTCTGTGCGAATAATTTTTCCTGTCCAATCCAGCAGCTCTAGGTAATCGGTTAGACGGAAGGGTAGGCCGTCGGGCATGTCTTTTCTAGGGTTTCCAGCAAATGCGCGTAGATTGCTGGGTTGCCCATTAGGGTGATTTGGACTGTGAGCCTGTGCGGCTTTAGCGATCCGCAATTTGGCCGATGTGTAATCGGATGCCTCTGGCGTTTTTGCCATACGCGCACGAATGGGGTTGAGATCAACGTATGCCATACAGGCGGCTAGTGCTTTTTCGTCGAGCAAGGCTTGAGATTTAAAGCGACCTTCCCAGAAACGGCCTGTACAGTTATCTTCTGCGTTTGCTTCACGTGCGATGGTTTCATTGATCAAGCGCATAAACCAACTAATGCTGGTTAGTCGATCACGCCAGTTTTTGATGCAGATGTTGAGCGCATCTCGTTCTGCTAGCGTTATCTTTTCACCTAATAGATAGCGTCGACTTAGCAGATTACCTTTGAATAAACTGTGCCAGCGTTCAATCACCTCTTCCGAGGACCAGTTATTGGACTTCTCAGTGTTGATATAACACACGACGTGGTAGTGGTTTGACATGACTGCGTAAGCGCAAACGTCGATGGCAAAAATACGGGCCAATAATAAAATACGTTCTTCTATCCATCCTCGTCTGTGCTCAAACGAGCGGCCTTGGTGCTTGCCACATAAAAATGCACGGCGTACACAGCGCGACACACAGTGGTAGTAGGGGGTCGTTTCTGTGGCGATAAGCAGCTTGCGTGGCCGTGTCATCCTTGAGTCCTCAGGCTGTGAAAGGACTTTATAAGTTATAGCATGCGGTGTCGCCTAGGGATCAAAAGTGTGAATTTTCGTTTTTGGATAGTAGTTTCTTATTAGCGTGGCTGTCCTTGCTTGGGGTTCTGTCCTTGCTTGGGGTTTTAGCGTGGCTGTCCTTGCTTGGGGTTCTGTCCTTGCTTGGGGTTTTAGCGTGGCTGTCCTTGCTTGGGGCTTGCTTGGGGCTTGCTTGGTTGAAGTTATAAGACTTTTGCGATAAATCACCGTATTGGGCTAATATTCATGGGTGTCGAGCTTTCATTGAAGCACAATGGTTACGTTAATTTTTTGAATAAACTAGGGGATAACCGATGAAAAATAATATTCTAGTGGCACTGTTCTTAGGTCTATTTGTACTTCCAGCCTTTGCTGAAAGCCCGGATGGCGTCGGCAAGGAGAAGAGGGCCGAAGCGCAGGCGTTGGCGCAGGAGTCGGCTATGGATGCAAAAGATGATATGGATGAAGAGGCTGGTCGGGTCAAGGAGAGAATGGATAAGGGAGAGGAAAAGCTTAAGAAAGAGAAAAAACTGAAGAAAGAAAAGAAGGAGAAAAAGGAAAAGAAATATAAGAAAGAGAAGTCAGAAGTAGAGGAAGAGTTTGCGTCGAAAAAATCTGAAAAGATCAAAGGACTAGAAAAGCAAAAGGCCAAAAAATCAGAGCAGACACAAAATGAACTGGATAAGGGTTCTGAGAAAGGGCAGGAAGCCCGAAAAGAAAACAGCAAGAAGTGGTGGAAGTTCTGGGGTGAATAGATTTTAGGTGCTGATCCCCGTTGTTAGCTGATATTAACGGCCTCAGCGGGGTGTCTTGATCTGCTTGCGAAAAGTGCTTTACATATCTAAATCCCATTTGGCAATGTATTTCCATTCTCCTATCTTTAAGTTTATGTCGCGCTGTATGTATGGCGGTTTACCTAAATTCCAGGCCGCAACTTTTGTTCAACCCGCTTTTGTCAGAGTTTATCCCGTTACATATTGAATCCGTATGTGCCGTGATTACACCTCCTGCGTATCCTGCCCCGATAATTTCTAGATTTTTCGTTTTAGATGCACGTTTTTAGTGAGTTTAAAGGGCTGAAAAAGCAGGCGATAGATATTTTATTGTGGATTAGTTAAGTTGCTACGTTTAAGGTATTCAAACGCGCCATTACCAGTAAAGTTAGGTGGCCGAAATATTACGCAGGGACGGCCGTAGTAATGACTGTTAATACTCAACTAGCTATCACTTGGGCAATCGCACTGGTGTTTACGTTAATAGGCTGTGGCTCCGGTGGTGGTTCTAGCTCAGGGGTTATTGCGACCAATCCCGATGTGATCACTGAGGGTGGTGCAGGCGCACCGGTGCCGGACAATACAACTAATGATAGCTACCGGATATTGCTATTGGGTAACAGTCACGTTGGGCCGATTGGCGGCATTATTCAAACGCTGGTTAGCGTTAATCAAACCGGTAAAACTGCGGTTACAAAATTGGCGCCAGGCGCAAAATTCTTAGATGAACGCATAGACGATGGCGAAACCTATGCAACGCTCACGGGAAGTCAATGGACGCACGTCATTTTGCAGGGGCAAAAGTATTCCATGAGCGCCGGTGCCATTTACCCCACAAGTGCGGCAGAGCTATGGGTAAAGCGAAGTAAAGATCAGGGTGCCACCCCAATACTGTTTCCTGAACATCCGCAACGTGGAAATGCGGAAGAAGGACGCATGCTATACGACCTGCATAAGTCGATTGCCGCAAAAGAGTTGTCATGTGTAGCGCCGATCGGTTTGGCGTGGGATGAGGCGTTGGCCAGAAATGGCAATTTGCCGCTGCATAATGCCGATGGTAATCATGCGTCCCCCACTGGAGCCCTGCTCACAGCATTGGTGTTTTACCAAATCATTACAGGCGAACTTGCAGTCGCTTTGCCCTACGTGTCGGAGTTTGATGTGGACGAAGATACCCAGACACTGCTGCGTCAAGTGGCATCTGATGTGATTTTATTTAATCCGCCCTGTGAGGTGGATTGAACGTTAATGCATTAGTCCACGCAGGGCATTGGCTAAGTAAAAGGGAATTGACCCAGTAAATGGGCTGCGAGTATGGGCGAACTTAGCTGTTATCTGCAAAGGTTAGGCGTCACTCGGCTTTGCTGGCAGTCGCACAAATACACACAGCCCGCCCAGATCCGAGGCCTTCGCCCAGATGTCCCCCCCATGTAAGTTTACCGTGCGCTTGGCAATGCTTAGCCCTAGGCCAACGCCTCCTTGGGTGCGGTCGCGGGCTTCATCGGTGCGATAGAAGGGGGTGAATAGTTTCTCCAGTGCTTCTTGAGGTACACCGGGGCCGGAATCGTTAATTTGAATACACCACTGATCGGCTTGAGCCTGCAGAGACACCACTATTTTCCCATCAGCGGGCGTGTGGCGAAAGGCGTTAGTGAGTATGTTTTCAAAAACCCCAAGGAGTGTATTGCTGCGAGTTTGTACCAGCGCCTCGTCGGGCAACGAGGTCACAGAGAGTTGAATGTGTTTGTCGTTGGCTAGCGGTGCCAGCTCTTCAATGAGGGCGGTCAGCAGCCCGCACAAATCGATGGTGTCTTCTAAGGGCCACTGTTCTTGGGCATTGATCGGCAGCGATAGAATATCGCTGATGATGTTATTGAGGTATTCGGCCGCCTGCTGAGCCTTGGCGATGTGCTCGGCACTTTGTTCGTGGGATTGTTGTTGTGCAAGGCCGAGCGCCGATTGTAGGCGCATGAGCGGCGAACGCAGTTCGTGGGATACATCTTTAATTAGCCGTTGTTGGGTGGCCATGGCTTGTTGGAGTTGTTCGGCCATTTGATCAAATGCCAGCGCCAAACCGCTCATCTCATCGCGTCGCCCTTTCAGTTCGGGCGCAACGCGGGTTGTGAAATCGCCGCCCGCTAATCGTTGAGTGGCAGCGCGCAGTACTTCAGCGGGGCGCGCTAAGTAGCGCCCCAATAGGTAGCTCACCGTACCGCTCACCAAGACTGAAATTAATAGTATGGGCCAGAGATTAATTAAAAATAACTTCAGCAAGAGGTTGGGTTCGTCTTCTTGAGACGCGACCACCATGCGGATAATTTGGCCATCCTCCAGCTGAATCAAGCGCCCGAAGTAGGGTTTGCCGCGAATTTCTGTGCGCAGAAAAGGACGCCGTTGATTTAAATCGCGAATCAGTTGTTCTACCGGCTCCGGTAGCCTGCGGCCCAGCAGGTCGTTGCCGCGCGGATTGACCACGAATACAGAGCGCAGCGCCCAGGGGGGAATGGTCTGCAGACGACTGACAAACTCTCGCTCAGTTGAATTTACCGCATCGCGGGTGGCGAAATGCAGCAGCCGCATGGCGTGAGGATCTTGATTGAAAAAGGGCGCGCGCGCGGGTCTGGGAAAGCCGCTGGGTTCAAATTTATGAATGACTAAGGCGGTGCCTAAAATGATTAAAATGGTGGTGAGCCAGAACCCTAAAAACACTTTCCAAAATAACCGAATCACTGGGCTTGCTCCTGGGTGAGCATATAGCCGGCGCCGCGGATATTAATGATGAGGTCTTTATCGCCACCGGCCTGATGTATTTTTTTGCGGACGTTACTCACGTGTACATCGATGGAGCGATCATAGGCAGTGAGCTTGCGGCCCAATGCTTGTTCAGTGAGTGTGTCCTTTGAGAGCACCTCGCCAGCGGCGGCCATGAGGAGCGATAACACGGTGTATTCGGCGCCAGTGAGCTCAAGTTTTTCGTTGCCATAAAAGCCGGTGCGATTGCCGGCGTGCAGCTGCAGTGCGCCCACTTGCAGCGATTTGCTTGCCGGTTGCGGGCTTTCCGAGCGTCGCAAGATGGCTTTGATGCGCGCGAGCAGTTCACGTGGGTTGCAGGGCTTGGCCAAATAGTCATCGGCGCCCAATTCCAGCCCTAAGATGCGGTCTACCGGATCGCCTTTGGCGGTAAGCATCAATACCGGTGTGGCGTCTTGTTCGCGCAATTGTTTGAGCAGGTCCATGCCGTTAAGCTCGGGCATCATGACATCCAAAACGATCAACGAAAACGACCGTTCGCGCAGTAGCGCGGCGGCGTCGCGGCCGTTGTGGCGGCAGGTGACGCCAAAGCCTTCGGTGCCTAGATAGCTGGCCAACAAGTCGCAGAGTTCTCGATCGTCGTCTACCAACAGTAGGGAGTGCATGCGGTTGTCCATGGGTCTGATGATTAGGTGAGGCCCTATTGTGCCGGCTGCGCCGCAAAACGGGCAGGGGGGCTTACGATTCTTAACAGTAGTTTACCGGCCTTTGCGGCCCTTTACCCCTCGTTACAACCCGTTCGCCTAGGATGACGATGCGTTAACCCACTGAAGCAACGGAGAATACTATGATGAACACCCCTCGCACGATTGGCGCACTGGCTCTAGCAACTCTGCTCGGCAGCATGAGCCTACCGAGTCTCGCCCACAAACCCGATTGCGAACACCCGCCGTTCGCGAATGGTGATGTTATGTACGGCAAGCGTTTGCATCACGCTTTGGAACAATTGGACATAACGGAGACACAGCGTGCAGAAATGACAGCCCTGCACGAATCGCAACGCGAGGCCATGCGCAGTGAGCGAACGGAATTGCACCAATTGAAAAAGGACTTTCGAATGTTGGCGGAGGCCGGCGCTAGCGACGCAGAGTTAACGGCCAAGGCTGAGGAAATTGCCGCGCGAATCAGTGATCACATGTTGGTAAAAACACGCCATCTGCAATCGATAAAAGCTTTGCTAACGCCAGAGCAGCGTGCGCAGATGGACGCTTTGCAGCAAGCGCGTGAGGCGCGTCGGTCACCTCATCAGTTGCAGCGAACAGAGGGGTAATGTGGCACGAGAAAAGGGGCAACGTTCAGTGCTCCCTTTTCTCTTCTTTGTTGTGAGGGCGCTGGCAACCAACAAATCGGTTACTGTCAGCGCTCCCTCGTTGGGCTACTCTTGGATTTTGACCACATCGCCGACAAGTGCAGCACCCGCCATAACAGCCCCGGCGCCGCATTTGAAGCTGTCGTTGCTGGAGCTCAGATTGCCCTTGTAGTTGGATTTGATATTAATCACCGCGTTGCCACCTTCCTTAATGGCGCGCTGTTTGAGAGCAAGTAGCGCGGATAGAAATACCCACTGGCACGCTTTTTTGTCAGATTTACCAAAAGCATTGGTTTTCTTGTTGGTTTTAAACTCGCCAAAGTTTTCGACCACCGATGGGTGGGGTTGGTCACCAAAGTAGAATTTGATGTCACTCCCCAAAGAAGACTTAATTTTCTCTACCGATAGCGCCTCATCGATCGAGTAAGATTGTACGGTATCGCGGGCAAAGCTGTGGCTGGAAATCATCAGTGGAATAAGCGCTAGGGCCATTAGTTTTTTCATGTTCACTCCAGTCTGAAATCAAGTGTCAATTCAGTTTAAATTTTAATGCGCAAGCTGCGGCAGGCTTAAATCGCGATTCGTATAATAGTGTATTCAGCTTCTAATTGAATGTGCTTATTGACACATTTTTCACCGATAATTTCCATTCATCTGATGCAGTAAATGTCTGCAAATTTCTGCGTTCTGGCGGCATTGCATACTCGAAGCGGCAGCTGCAAAAGGCGGGGTGTGCCCCTCAAATGGCGTTGCCTACTATAGGTTTTTAAATGAATTGATAATAAAAAAGGCGACATTAAGTCGCCTTTTTGATCACATGGGCGGTTAATCCGCTTCCTTGCTATCCGGCGCCAATTTGCGGGCGATTTTGGCGGGCGCGAAGCCGTCGCCGATGTTGGGCACATCTTTGGGCTGGCGGCGCTTGCCGATATTTTTCTGATCGCGGTCGCGCACTTTTACCTTGGAGTCTTTGGCTTTCTTTTTCGCCGCGCGCTCTTGGGCCGCTTTTTTGTCGGCTTTTTTCGGGCCGGCGGCTTTGCCTGAGGCTTTGACTTTTTCGGGGCCGTTGTAGCGAGATTCGAAGCCGGGAATGGCAATAATCTCAAAGCGCGTGTTCAGGTAGCGCTCTACGCCGGCCTTCAGATTCCACTCTTGCGGGGTGATAAAACTGATGGCGTGGCCGTCGGCACCGGCGCGGCCGGTGCGGCCAATGCGGTGGGTGTAGTCGTCGCCGTTGCGGGCCATGTCGTAATTGATCACCAGCTCAATGCCGCCGATGTCGATGCCACGCGCGGCCACATCGGTAGCCACCAGTACTTTCACATGGCCTTTACGCATTAACTCCATGACTTTATTGCGATCGTCTTGGGTCATGTCGCCGTGTACAGCGCCAGTTTTGATTTCCTGTGCACGCAGGTATTGGCATAGGTGATCGGCTTGCACGCGGGTGTTGGTAAACACCAGCGCCTGTTCAAAGTCGCGGGTTTTTAGTAGCTGCGTAATGGCTTTTTGCTTGTGATTTTGTCCGTCGCTCAAGATCACTTGTTGCAAAATGTTGGCTTGAGTTTGGCGACCCGTGGAGAGGCTAATGCGCTCTGGTTCGCGAGTGAGCTGGCCGGCCAAGGTGCCGACACCGGCGTGTGACAGGGTGGCGGAAAACAACCAAGTGCGGCGCTCGGTGCCGAGCTTGGCGGCGATGGCCACCATGTCGTCGTGAAAGCCCATGTCGAGCATGCGATCGGCTTCGTCTAGCACCAACACTTGCAAATCGTCCATGGCGGGCAGGTTGCGGTTGAAGTGCTCGAGCAGCCGGCCGGGAGTGGCGATGAGGATTTCTGGGTTTTTACGCAGCTGAGCCGCTTGAAATTTGTAGTCGTCGCCGCCGCTCACGATACCCACCTTCAGGTGGGTAAATTTCAGCATTTGCTTGGTTTCTTTGAGCAGTTGCTTGGCCAGCTCGCGGGTGGGGGCCATGATCAGCGCCAAGGTGCCCGCGGTGCGGGGTATTTCGGCGGTGAGTAGCTGCTGTACCAGCGGCAGTAAAAAGGACAGGGTTTTGCCGCTTCCCGTTTCCGACATTACCAGCAGATCTTTGCCGCTCATGGCCACGGGCATTACCGCCGCTTGTACCTCGGTGGGCTCGGTGATGGTCTGAGCTTCCAGCGCTTTGATCAGTCTGGGGTCTAGGCCTAATTGGCTAAACACGGCAATTCCTCTGGCTTTAATGAAACGGGGCGCGAGTATACCTGAATGACTGGGGCCATGCGCCAGTCATATCAGTCGCGTTTGTCATTGAATTGTAGTTCGGCTAAGCGGCGATAGAGAGGCGATGTTTCGAGCAACTGAGCATGTTTGCCCACGGCCACAATGCGGCCCTGATCGAGCACCACGATGCGGTGTGCGTGCAGCACGGTGGCGAGCCGGTGCGCGATGATGAGCGTGGTGCGGCCCTGCATCAGGTGATCTAGCGCGTCTTGGACCTTGCGCTCACTCTCGGTGTCGAGGGCGCTGGTGGCTTCATCGAGCAGCAAAATGTCGGGATCTTTAAGAATGGCGCGGGCGATGGCGATGCGTTGGCGCTGGCCGCCGGATAGGCGTACGCCCTGTTCGCCGAGGTTGCTGGCGTAACCCTGGGGCAGTTGCTGGATAAATTCGTGGGCGTGGGCGGCGCGGCTGGCGGCCACGATCTCCGCCTCGGTTGCGTCCGGCTTGCCGTAGCCGATGTTGTATAGAACATCGGCAGTAAACAGCGCCGGTTGTTGCGGCACCAGTGCCATCTGGCTGCGCAGTGCCTCTGGGTCCAGTTGTTGTAGCGGGGTGTCGCCCAAGGCAATCTCGCCGGTTTGGGGGTCGTAAAAGCGCAATAGCAATTCAAACAGGGTGGATTTGCCGGCGCCAGAGGGGCCCACCAATGCGACGATTTCGCCGGCGCCAATGGTGAGATCGATGTCTTCAAGTGCTTTTTGCTCAGGCCGTGACGGGTAGCTAAAGCTGACATTGCGCAGGGCAATGGGTTTTGGGCCAGAGGCCAGTGGGGCTGCGTTGGCGGGTGGGGTGATCAGCGAGGGGGCGTTTAGCAGCTCTAACAGGCGCTCGGTGGCACCGGCCGCGCGCTGAAGATCGCCGTACACCTCTGAAATTGTGGCGACTGCAGAGGCCACCATCACCGCATAAAACACAAAGGCACCTAGCTCACCGCCGGTCATGCGGCCTTCAATGACGTCCATGCCGCCCACCCACAGCATGGTGGCCAGTGCGCCAAACACCATCAATATGACGGCGGCAATCAATACAGAGCGCTGCTTGATGCGGGCCTTGGCCACGTCAAAGGCGCGCTCCACTTCACGCTTAAAGGCCACTTGTTCGGCTTTTTCTCGGGTGAAGCTCTGCACCGTTTTTATTTGCCGAATGATTTCGCCGGCATAGGTGCCCACGTCGGCAATGGAATCTTGGCTTTGGCGCGACAGGTTGCGCACGCGGCGACCGAAAAACAGCAGTGGCACGATCACCAATGGCACGCACAGCATGACCATGGCGGTGAGTTTTAAATTGGTAATGAGCAATAAAATCAGCGCGCCGGTAAAGGTGAGCGAGGAGCGCAGGGCCATAGACAGCGACGAGCCAATAATGGTTTGCAGGAGCGTGGTGTCGGTGGTGAGTCGCGACATGATCTCGCCACTCTTGTTGGTTTCGAAAAAGCTGGGGTGCAGTGCTACCAAGTGATTGAACACCGCCGCACGCATGTCAGCCGTCACCCGCTCGCCCAACCAAGACACCAGGTAAAAACGGGCAAAGGTGCCCGTGGCGATGAGCGCGGTGATGATGAAAATGAACCCCACGGCCTGATTGAGCTGTGCCGCCGAGGCCGATACAAAGCCCTGGTCGATCAGCATCTTGACGCCTTGGCCCAAGAGTAGGGTGGTGCCTGCGGTGAACACCAGCGCAAAGGCTGCGCCCATTAACACGCCGCCGTAGGGTTTTAGAAAGGGCCACAGTGACACCAAAATGCGCAGGTCTTTGGGGGTTGTTTTGGTTGGGTCTTGGTCGGCTTGCAGCGCATCGTCGGTGCGGGTCATGGGGCGTCCTTGTGGGTGGCTAATCGGCCGGTGATTGCGCGATATAGGGGCCTAGCAGTGTATCAAAGCAGGCGTCGATGGCCGCTTCAGTGCGCAACGTTTTGACGCTATCAAAGAATACTTGCGCGCCGGGGTAGTGGCGCTTTAGGTGTGCAAGCCACTGTTTTAACCGGTTGCCCAAATATTTTTTTGGGAACAGTGGCTTGCTGACCTCATAGTGTTCGCGCACCAATTGGGCGACCGCCAACCATGAGAGCGGGATATAGTCTTCGCCCGCTAGGCTCGCTTTAATCTGGCGCGCCAAATCCGGGCAAGACAACAAGCCCCTCCCAATCATCACATCGCTGCAGCCGCTCTCTGATCGGGCGCGGTGATAATCGGCCACCGTCCAAATGTCGCCGTTGACCACCACTGGCATATCGACCGCGCTGTTGATGTGGCCCACGCAATCCCAGTAGGCGGGAGGGCGATAGCCGTCGGCCTTGCTGCGTGCATGCACGGTGAGCCGATTGGCCCCGGCTTCCGCGGCGGCGTGGGCAATGTCTAAGTAGGGGCTGCGATCGAGGTAACCCAAGCGCACCTTGGCCGTGACGGGTGTGGTCTGCGGCACCAGATCGCGAGTGGCTTTGATCACGTCATACACGCGCTCGGGTGTTTGTAACAGGCAGGCGCCGCCGTCGTGTTTGTTGACGGTTTTTGCGGGGCAGCCAAAGTTGATGTCTACCGCGGCGGCGCCCAATTGCGCGGCCTTGCGCCCATTGCGGGCCACCCACTCGGGTTTGCCGCCCAGCAATTGCACTGCCACTGGCGTGCCTGCGGGCGTGCGCGATACATCGACAACGGATAACAGTTCGGGGCACAGGCGTGCAAACACCTTGCGGGGCAGGGTTTGATCGGTGACGCGCACAAATTCCGTGACGCAGCTATCGATGCCGCCGAGGCGGGTCAACAGGTTTCGCAACGGATAGTCCACAACGCCTTCCATGGGGGCGAGTGCTATTTGTGGCATGGAGGTTCCTGGCAAAGTGAGTCAAGGGCGCGCATCTTAACTAAACTGGCCCTAGGTTGAGTGATATTTCCACCAATTGACCAGCAAAAGTGCTATTTTGCCGGTGATTTGGTTTCCCATGTTACTGAATTTTGTAGATTTTCCTGAAATTTGCTTTCATATGCGCGTCCCGGCCCGTGTCCGGAGCGGGTATCAATGCGGAGAAACACACATGCAGCAGGAAATTGTCCAACAGGGCATAGATTTAATGGTGTTTGGTATGGGCACGGTGGTCGTGTTCTTGACCACGCTGGTTATTGTGACGGTAGCTATGTCGGGCGTGATGTCGCGCTTCTTTCCAGAGTCTGAAAAGCCGTTAACACCCTCTACGCCGTCGGGCAGCGCCGTTGACGCGCGCACCTTGGCGGTCATCAAGGCGGCCATTGCGAAGCACCGCAAGCGCTAGACATCCACTGCATAACGACTTGGCAGCGCAGCGCGCCGAGTCACCGTAAATGAAGAACACATAAGGGTTATTCCATGACAGCTAACAACAAAAAGCTCGGTATTACCGATGTGGTGTTGCGCGACGCACACCAATCGCTGTTCGCCACACGCATGCGCTTAGATGACATGCTCCCCATAGCGGAAAAGCTCGACAAGGTGGGCTTCTGGTCGCTTGAGTCTTGGGGTGGGGCAACCTTTGATGCCTGTATTCGCTATCTGGGCGAAGATCCATGGGACCGTATCCGCCAGTTAAAAAAGGCCATGCCAAACACGCCACAGCAAATGTTGTTTCGCGGTCAGAATATTTTGGGCTATCGCCACTATGCCGATGATGTGGTGCAGAAATTTGTTGAGCGAGCTGCACACAATGGCATCGACGTGTTCCGGGTTTTTGATGCCATGAATGATGTGCGCAACCTGGAGACGGCACTTAAAGCCGTGAACAATGTGGGCAAACACGCGCAGGGCACGATTTCCTACACCGTGAGCCCCGTACACACCATGGACATGTGGGTGAACATGGGGCGGAAACTGGAGGACATGGGTGCCGACTCCATAGCAATTAAAGACATGGCCGGTTTACTGCGCCCTTATGAAGGCTACGAATTGGTTAAACAGCTAAAAGCGGCCTGCGACATACCTGTGCAATTGCATTGCCACGCCACCACCGGCCTTTCGACTGCAACCATATTGAAGTGTGTGGAAGCCGGCATCGACAATGTGGATACCGCCATTTCATCCATGTCCATGACCTATGGCCACAGCCCAACCGAGGCCATCGTCGCCATTATGGAAGGCACCGAACGCGACACGGGCCTGGATATTAACTTGCTTGAAGACATCGCCAATTACTTTCGCGAGGTGCGCAAAAAGTACGCGAAATTTGAGGGCTCGTTGCGCGGAGTCGACAGCCGAATTTTGGTGGCGCAGGTGCCCGGTGGCATGTTGACCAACATGGAAAGCCAGCTGAAGGATCAAGGCGCAACTGATAAGTTTGATGCCGTGCTGGCAGAAATTCCCAGGGTGCGCGAAGACCTAGGTTTTATTCCACTAGTGACGCCAACCTCTCAAATTGTGGGGACTCAGGCGGTGTTGAACGTGCTGACCGGCGAGCGCTATAAATCCATCTCGAAAGAAACCCAGGGCGTGCTCAAAGGTGAATACGGGGCTACACCAGCACCGGTCAACGCCGAGTTACAACAGCGCGTGCTCGATGGCGCTGAAGCCATTACCTGTCGTCCGGCAGATTTGATTGATCCAGAAATGGATAAACTGGTGAACGAACTGCGCGAAGTGGCTAACGCCAAAGGCATCGCCTTAACGAAGGGCGAGGGCGAAATTGACGACGTGCTCACCTACGCGCTGTTCACGCAAATCGGTTTGAAGTTTTTAGAAAATCGCGGCAATTCTGACGCCTTTGAACCGACACCAACGGGCAAGGCCAGTGAGCCGGTGAAAAACGGCGCCGGTGATGAAGTGTATACCGTTACCGTCGAGGGTCAGCAGTATACGGTGACCGTGTCGGATGGCGGTGACTTAACCGGTGTTGCACCTGTCGGTTCAACGTCCACTGCTCCCACAGGCGCCGTTGCGCCTAGCGGTGGTGAGCCGGTAGCTGCGCCCTTGGCAGGCAATATTTTTCGGGTACTGGTTAAACCCGGTCAGCAGGTGCAAGAGGGGCAGGCCATCCTAGTGCTAGAAGCCATGAAAATGGAAACCGAGGTCAGCGCACCGAAAGCCGGTGTGGTGGGTGATATCGCGGTCAAAGAGGGCGACTCCGTTGCCGTTGGCGATACCTTGTTGAATTTAGCCTAGGAGTCATCATGGACGCATTGTTAGTGTTGTGGCACGACTCGGGCATTTACCACATGCAGCCGGGTCAGCTGGTCATGATTTTGGTGGGCATGGTGCTGTTGTTTTTGGCCATCCGCAAAGGCTTCGAGCCGCTGCTCTTGGTACCCATTGGGTTTGGCGGCATCCTCGCCAATATCCCGGGTGCTGGGCTCGCCATGTCCGCTGTGGAAAACGCCGTGTATTTTGCCAAGCCAGAAGTCATGGCCGCGCTCGCGCACGTACTGGGTGTGGTGTATGAGTCGCCCGCGCAGCTGATGGAGGCATACCATCATGCCAGTGCCGCAGCCCACGTGGCGGCGGTGCAAGTGGCCATGGATTTCAATTATGTTGATGGCATGTTGTACCAGTTCTACAACGTAGCCATTGCCAGCGGTGTGGCGCCGCTATTAATTTTTATGGGCGTGGGCGCCATGACGGACTTTGGGCCGTTGCTGGCTAATCCGCGCACGCTGTTTTTAGGCGCTGCAGCGCAGTTTGGCATCTTTGCGACGGTCTTGGGCGCCGTTGGGTTGTCGGCGCTTGGGGTCATGGATTTCAGCATCAAAGAAGCGGCGGCCATTGGCATTATTGGTGGCGCGGATGGCCCGACCGCCATCTACGTCACCAGCATTCTTGCGCCTGATCTGCTGGGTGCCATTGCCGTGGCAGCCTATTCTTATATGGCACTGGTGCCGCTGATTCAGCCACCCATTATGCGCGCGCTAACCACACCGGAAGAACGCAAAATTAAAATGACCCAACTGCGGGCGGTTTCGCGTCGGGAAAAAATTGTCTTTCCGATATTGCTGGTGGTTCTCGTGGCCTTAGTGCTGCCGTCTGCTGCACCGCTGTTGGGTATGTTTTGCCTCGGTAATTTAATGCGTGAGTGCGGCGTGGTTGAGCGCTTAAGTGACACGGCCCAAAATGCCTTGATCAACATCGTGACCATCTTTTTGGGTTTGTCGGTGGGATCAAAACTTGCCGCTGATAAATTTCTGGACCCTAAGACCTTGGGCATATTGATTTTGGGGATAGTGGCGTTTTGTATTGGCACTGCCGCGGGGGTGTTGATGGCTAAGCTGATGAACCGGTTTAGCAAGATGCCCATCAATCCATTGATTGGGTCGGCAGGGGTTTCTGCAGTGCCCATGGCTGCGCGGGTATCCAACAAGTTAGGTTTGGAGGCCAACCCTCAAAACTTTTTGTTGATGCACGCCATGGGGCCCAATGTGGCTGGCGTCATCGGCTCAGCCGTTGCTGCAGGCGTTATGATTTCGATGGTATCCGGTTTGTAAGTGCGCATCGAGGTGCTTGCCCAATAAAAAAGGCCTGCAAATGCAGGCCTTTTTCTTTTGCGGGTGCGTTCAGTGATCTTCGCGAGCGAAGGCCAGAGAAAAAGCCTTTGGCCCCACATTCACTGCAGCAGTGGCGGACATCATGGAGAGCATGGTTTTAACGCCGCGTTGCTTCGCGAACTGGCGAAAGGCTACGAGATCAGGATTGTGTTGAATATCTTCTAGCAAGCCCCCGTAACTCATAACGATAGTGTCGGTAGCTAAGCCAGAGAGAATGGAACTCTTGGCGTGATCAAACAATTCCTTCAAGGCATTGTTGTAGCCTTTGGCTTTTTTAAATGCCTGCGTTTCGCCCTTGTGTAGCTCGATAACCGGGTTGATGCCAAAGGCTTCGGCTAATTTGTAGGATAACCAGCTAATTTTGTGGTCGCCTTTGCGTAAATGGCGACGCTCACGCATATAGGAGAGGTCGAAGGGCACAATGTAGCCATACACTTTATCTCGCAGGGTATTAATTCGAGCGATGGCTTTTGCCTGTGCTTCGCGCTTTTCGTGAATTAACTTGGCGAATTCACACACCAATACCGCGTGGCCACTGAACATGGAATAGCTATCGAGCATGCGGATGCGAAAGGGCGTTTCCCGTTTGGATTTATCGCGAAATTTTGGCTCGTTAATCATTGCGGCTTCGGTTACGCGATTGTATACCTGGCTCTTGCGGCTATTGATGGTAATGACATTGACGCGGTCGTACTTGGGTAAAAACGCCGTCTCGAAAATTTGGCTGACGTCGGCAACAGACAGCGGCTCAGATTGCGCTGCGCCAAATCGCTCGCGTGTGTGGCCTTTGTAAAACGCTTTCATGGCGTCGGGATTGCGAACATCGTGAAAGGTGCCGTCCGCATGGTTGATGTAAATGGGCAGAATTTCAATGCCGTGTTTGCAGATGAACTCAGGTGTCAAATCACAGCTTGAATCGACGGCGATGCCGATGCGGTGCGTGCTGGTGTTTTCGTGTCGCGGGCGGATATTAAGTTGCGTTTCCATACTAGCCTCCTATTCCTTCAGATGTTGCTACTATAGGCTGGCCGCCGTAGTCGCGGTATCAGCGCAAGGACTCAGGTTTTGACGGTTGGAAGCAGTAGGTTTTGTAGGATTTGGCTGACAGCGGTGTCGCATAATTCCTTACGCGGCTTCGAAGCACACCTCTAGCGCCGCATTGCCACAGGGCACTTTGATTTCTTGGATGAATACTGGGCCCTTGGCGGAATGTACAACCTTGTGATTAAGGCCGAACACGGTGGTGGGGCGGGTCAGGTTGAGATCGATACCCAACTCCACAAGTTTTGGTTTGGCGGCGCCAGTGACCATATTGGTGAGTTCTCCCACTAGGTCGCAGACCTCGGCGTCGATTTGGGTGTGCTTTTCACCTAGCATGCGACTAAAAATCTCAAAAATGAGTTCCTGCGAAAAGCTGACCGCCATGCTGCCTTTTACGCCTTTACTATCGAGTTCAATGATGCCGGTAACGATGCCGAGCGCTTTTTGCGACCGCTTTACACCGCGCACACCGGCGGTTGCTTCCATTTGGGCCATAGTCAGTAATACTTGTTGCAAGGCTTGGTAAAAGGGAAGCAATAGGGTGTCATTCATGAAATAGCGCACCAATACAGCACAAAGAGAGTGTTCAGTATAGTAACCAACCCACAGGCTTTTAGTATTCATATGATGAATTATTTAGAACTTAATGTTATTAATAACCGTAAGTGATATTACTTGGATGGAGAGTTGAGAATGAGCAATTTGCTGACTTCGGCGCGTATTTTACTGAATGCCGCATATATGGCGGTTTTAGTAGCCAGTGTGCCTGCGATGGCCGATGCCCCAAAAAATGCCGCTGTACAGGTGGTGCCGGTGCAAGACGGGATATACATGTTGGCCGGTGCCGGTGGAAATATTGGCTTGTCAGTGGGGAAAGATGGCGCATTTTTGGTGGATGATCAATTTGCTCCCGTTAGCAAAGACATTTTGGCCGCTATTGCCACAGTGTCTGAACAACCCGTGAAGTTCCTGATCAACACCCACTGGCATTACGATCACACGGGTGGTAACGAAAATTTTGGTAAGCAGAATGCAATCATTGTGGCCCACAAAAATGTGCGTACGCGGTTGGCGGCGGGGGGCGTTATAGAGGCTTTCAAAAAAGAAGTGCCGCCTGCGCCTGAAGTGGCTTTGCCTGTTATTACCTTTGAGCAGGCCATTACCTTTCATTTTAATGGCGAAACTATTGATGTAACCCATCCGGCCCCAGCACATACAGATGGCGACGCAATCATCTATTTTAACAACGCCAATGTGGTACATATGGGGGATACGTTTTTTAATGGGTTTTACCCATTTATCGATGCTAGCAGTGGCGGCAATATGTTAGGGGTTATCGAGGCGGTTGCAGCAGTACTCGCACGAATTGATGACCAAACTAAAGTCATACCCGGGCACGGTAGGTTGAGCAATAAGCAAGAGCTCAAAGAATATCACGCCATGCTTAACGCTGTGCACGCTAAAGTGGCACCGCTTAAAAAGGCGGGAAAAAGTGTCGCAGAGGTGGTTGCGCTTAAGCCAACGGCCGCGTTTGATGGCAAGTGGGGTAAAGGGTTTCTGACTCCGGACCAATGGGTTGCCATTATTTATGAGGCTATTTAATGAAAATAATTGAAGCA
This sequence comes from Simiduia aestuariiviva, assembly GCF_014192475.1. Classification (GTDB taxonomy): domain Bacteria; phylum Pseudomonadota; class Gammaproteobacteria; order Pseudomonadales; family Cellvibrionaceae; genus Simiduia; species Simiduia aestuariiviva. Next base: position 671,243 of record NZ_JACHXZ010000002.1, on the reverse strand, counting down.
AAAACGGCGCCTAACGCGCGCCGTGTGAGAATGTTTTTGGCTGAAAAAAACCTGCTGAATACGGTAACGTTTGAGCAGGTTGATATTCAGGCGGGTGCCAATTTATCGCCCGAATATAGAAAGAAAAACATTACCACCAAGGTGCCGGTGCTCGAGCTTGATGGCGGAGAATGTATCGGTGAGTCTGTGGCTATCTGTCGATATTTTGAGGCGCTAAATCCCGAGCCCTCGCTAATGGGGAAAACCCCTTTCGAGCAAGCCTCTATTGAAATGTGGCAGCGGCGTGCCGAGTTTCATTTGATGTTGCCAGTGGGCATGTGCTTTCAACATACCACGGGCTATTTCAAAGACCGGATGCTGCCTGTGCCGGCCTACGGTGAAGAGTGTGGTAGAGAGGCGTTGCGGTTTATGGGGTTGCTCGATGAGCATTTGGCGACGAGTCAATTTTTAGCGGGCGAGTCATTTTCTATTGCGGACATTACGGCCTTGTGTGCCATTGACTTTGCGCGGGTGGTGAAACTGCGCATGGCCGATGAGTGGGTGCATCTGAAGCGCTGGCACGGCGACGTGTCCGCTCGCCCCAGTGCGGCCGTGTAGTCTAGTTTGACTAGTTTAACTAAAGTTCAGTTAATTTAAATTAGTAGAATTGGTGGTGTGAGCACTACTGCGCGTCGGTGCTGGCGTGCAGCGATTGCAGTGTGTTGAGCGAACTTTCTCGAAGCGCTTGCAGGTCTGCTGGCATGTCATCAAGTACGCGCGACAACAGGTTGTTTAGGTGCTTTAGTTGTGCGTCGACTTGATCGTACATCACGCTGGTTTCCAACAGTTGATCAAGATCTTCAGGCGATGTGCTTTCCACGACTCCAGTGAGCCAGGTCTCATGCTCTTCTTGCATAATGCCTGCGCGCACAATGGACATGGCCAATCGACCTAGCATAGAGGCGATTGAGCGGTTCAGTGGATGTTTTGTTTGTGCAATGAGTTGGCGGGCCAAGGTGCGCATGGTTTCAAACTTGGGTTGCATTGCCTTGTGGCGCTCTAGCAGTAGTGGAGCGCTTGCCTGTTCAGGCGCTGAGCCGTTGGGTTTGTCATTGGCTTTGTTATTGCGAAAGAGTGTGGCAGTAGCCTTGTATACCTGCTCAAAGTGCAATTTATCGTTGAGTTTTAGTGCCGATAAAATCATGCGGTGGGTGTAATCACCGTATTGTTTGTAAGCGTGGAAAGCCGTGACCATATCGTCGGCGATGGCAATGATTTGTGATGCGCGACTCAAAGAGTCGCCAAATTTTTGGCTTGGGTAGCCCGTGCCGTCAGTGCGTTCGTGGTGGTCCAGCACAGCATTCCCTACCTCCTTGGGCAAGTCGGGTACAGAGTCCAAAAATCGTTTGGCGACGATGGGATGAGCCATTAGGCAATGCCATTCTTCAGCAGAAAAATTATGGGTTTTATTGGCTAGGTGGGGCGGCAGATATAGAAACCCGCAGTCGTGCAGCAGTGCCGCCATAAATACGACGCGTTGCTCCTTTTGGTCTAATTTCATTTGTCGAGCAATAGCCAATGCTGCGAGTGCTGTAAATACGCTGTTGTTATAGATTGCGGGTAATCGGATAGCCAGCACGGTAATGTTTTGCTTTAGCAGCGGAAATTTATTGTAGTAGCTGCACATGGATTTGAGTGCCGCGTCAAACATTTCATTGTTTAGTGCCTTGTGCAGAGTGGGCACCGAGGCTCTCATGCGCTTCATAAATTTAAACAGTTGATTTGGCCCGTAGGTTTTTTCTAATTGAATACATTGTTCTATGGGTTTGACGAGCCGATGTTTGACGATCATTTGAGCTCTGCGCTCGGTAAGATTTTCTCCTTTTTTGAGCAGTACAGTGCCATCCTCATCGCGAATGTCTTCGCTGAGGACCACATTTTGGGTTTCGTTGAGATCGGAAAGGTGTTGGCAAAAGATAGGGTTGCCGTCTTCTTCGCTCGCTGCTTTATCGGTGTTGCGGGTCAGCAGCGGGTGAGTGGCATCGATCATGATGTAATACTTCCTTGGTGTGACTGGCGCCTGCAAGGAAGTGTAGCAGGGCATTTTAACCCTGCCCGATACAAGGTTTTACGTGGGCAGCACTTGGGAGTTTTTGATGGTTTGTAGGCTGAAGGTGGAAACAATGTTTTTGACGCCAGGAAACTTCAATATGCGTCGCATGCTGATATCGGCAAAGTCGTCGATGTTGCGGGCCACCACCCGCAATAGAAAGTCATAGTCACCGCTGGTGGCGTAACACTCCATAATGTGACCTTCGGCAGCCACCGCCTCTAGGAAGGCCTCTGTGTCTTGCTCTGAACGTTGATCCAGGGTGACTTGAACAAACGCCGTGACGTCTAGCCCGAGTTTGCGTTGGTCAACGATGGCGGCATAACCGCTGATAACGCCAGCCTCTTCGAGTTGCTTAACGCGGCGAAAACAGGGGGACTCAGACAGCCCCACCTTTTGAGACAGCTCCACATTGCTGGCGCGGCCATTTTGCTGGAGTAGGCGAAGAATTTGTCTTTCGCTTTCGCTAAATTTCATGGTGAATCCCTGCAGCTATTCAAGTACCAGTGCAGGAATATATCAGAAGTGCTGTTTTGTTGGGTGAAATACCGCCCTTGCTGGCTAGCTGGCATGGGCGGTTTGCTGGAAAGAGCGTACTTAGAAGGACATTGAGCCGGCGCGATAATCTTTGATATGTACGTCGAAACTGCCGTCAGTATGGATGTGTTTAATGAAATAGCCTGGATCGAGCGTGCCGCGCGGTATGTCGGTTAGGTCTAAGGCCTTAAGCGGGCAGGGCTGCTTATTTTCGTCGCGCACTCGAATGATTTTGGGGAGGTGTTGCGCGCCTTTGTTTTTAGCTAGCACGATGCCAATCATGCCATTTTCCAATTCAACGATGCTGCCGGGTGGATAGAGCCCGATAAACTGGATGAACTCCAAGGTCAGGCTCTCGTCGAACTGCTTGCCGCGATTTTCGTACAGAATTTTCATGGCCTCGGTAATCGGCCTCGCGTCGCTATAGCAGCGGTTGCTTGTGATGGCGTCGTAACAGTCCACGATGGATACGATTTTGGCGTAGTCAGAGATGTCTTCACCCGACAAGTGGCGTGGATAGCCGGCGCCGTCCATGCGCTCGTGGTGGGCGTGAGCGGCGTCGATCACCTCTTTGGGGATCTCAGGTGTTTGCTGCAATAGATTGCGCCCGTGCACGACGTGAGTAGAAATGGCGCGAAACTCTTTGTCTGTGAGCTTGCCGGGTTTGTTGAGGATCGCTGATGGCACGCGCATCTTGCCGACATCGTGCAATAGGCCTGCGATGCCAATGGTATACAGCTCCTCTTCTGTTAGTCTCAGGTGGCGCCCAAAGGCAATGGCCAATATGGAGACGCTTAAGCAGTGTTCAGCCGTGTACTCATCTCGGTCGCGGATTTTGGACATCCAGAGCAGGGCATCGGGATTGCGCAAAATACTCTCAACACAAAAGTTAACGGCTTCTTTCGCTGAGGGTAAGTCGATGGCGTGGCCTTTGGCGGCACCCTCGAGAATCGACTTGGTGGTAGCTCGGCCCTGCTCATAAATCGCACGCGCCTGTTCATGCTCTTCCTCTGCGCTAAGGCTGGCCTTGTAGGCGCTGTCTTTGCGATCGAGAGCGCTGTCTTCTGGCCCTAACTCTAGGGGGATGACCACGTCTTCCTGTACTTCGATGTGGACGTAAATGCAGTACTTTTTGAGTTCGTCAATTTGCTGCTGAAATTCGAGCTTGAAACCTTGCAGCATGAAAGGGGTGTTGAGCCAGCCACAGTCTACGTCGGCCACATACATGCCGATGGCCAAGTCCTCCACATAGCACTTGCGAGTTTTCAGCTTTTTGACGGAGAAAGACTTGAGGGGAGGATTGGTCATGAATCGGCTAACGTCCTTGATACTTTCGTCTCATTCTACGTCAGCCTCAGTGTTCGGGCCAGTATGGGCTTATTCGTATTTACACAGGTAAGCGGTTTCTTCGGTCGTTTTAACCTTAAAGCTTAGGTTGGCTTCAACAATAAAGGTTTCCCCTGCGACGAACGTTTGCCACTCCACGGCATCGGGCAGTTTCACAGTGAGGGCGCCACTGACTACGGTCATGTACTCGCGTTTGCTGGTACCGAATTCGTATTCACCCACGGCCATAACGCCCAGGGTTGCAGGCAAGTCGGCAGTTTGGAAGGCGATGGAGGTCACCTTATCCTCAAAATAGCGGTTAACTTGAAACATGGTGTGACTCCTGTGGACTCGTTTTTGTTGGAATGCCCCTGTGTAGGACATTATTGCTCAAGCATAAAAAAACCCTGAATACTGCGTATTCAGGGTTTTAAAATTTGGCTCCGGTGGCTGGGATCGAACCAGCGACCAACGGATTAACAGTCCGCTGCTCTACCGCTGAGCTACACCGGAAAAGTCGCTTCCTCTGTGGAAGTGGCGCGTATCTTATTGTCAGATATCGGAGTGGTCAAGGGATTTTTATAAAAAAATTCATGGGCTTACGATGGCTGCATAGGTCTTGAACAGTCTGATTGTTTGGTGATCAGACCGCGATCTAGAGGGTGTATTTTTGCAATTTAGCGTAGGGCTCGCCACACTGTGGCCATGGAGAATATTGATAATCCGCTGTTAACTGCCGTCAAACTTTGCGTGGCTGAGCAGTGCGCTCGCGGGCTCGATGAATTGCGTGAAGTGGCCCTGTTTGCCTGGCTGAGAGACCAGAAATTGGTGCCTGAAGAGCAGTTGGGGCCGGAGGGGCTATACCGCGTCCATTTTCTGATGCGCAACGCGCTCTACCGTTTGGCGCACAGCGATACCCTAAAGCAGTGGTCGTTTTCTGCCGTGGGCGTGCAATGGCGGCCTCGGGCTAATACCGGCGAGCATATGCCGGCACCCGCTGAGGCAAACCTGGCTCAGTACTATCTGAATCTGTCGAATTTAGAGCGCTCCGAGGCGCAGGTTTCTGAGTTGTTGGCGGGTTTTTGGCGCAAATTTGAAGCCTACGTGGCAGCGGATGGCGACAAACTTTCGGCTGCGCTGTCGCTACTCGAGCTAGATGCGCTGTCAGATTTGGCGACGCTCAAGCGCCAATATCGCCGCCGTGCAATGGCCCTGCATCCCGATCGAGGCGGCTCAGACAGTGCGCTGCAGGCATTAAATCAAGCGTACGACCTGGCCCGCGCTCGCTTGACTTAGCGCCTTAAAGCCAGCACCCGAAAGCTGCCGTTATCGGCCACTTGGGTCGCTTTCAATAGCCCCTGCGCGCGCTTTTCCAGACCGACAAATTGATTGACCACCACGAGGGCTAGGCCGCTAGGGGTGAGCCATTGATGCATGGCGCGGACAAATTTTTCCGTCAGATCTCCCGACGTCGAAAAGCCTTGGTGGAAGGGGGGGTTGCACAGCAGCAGGTCTACTGGAAGTGCTAGAGGACTGGCATCGCCGTCTAGGCCTCGATCGCCCGCAAAGCTCGTGGCCCAAGCGCCACAATTGGCCTCAAATGCGGTGAGCGCAGCGGCACAGTTGTCGGTGGCGAACCAAGCGGCATTAGGCAGGAGTTCGTGACCTGCCAGTGAGAGGAATCCATAGCCGCAGCCCAAGTCCAATACGCGCGCAGGAGGGCGCGATAGTCCCTGTAATACGCTGGGGAGTTGCTCAACTAAAAAGCGGCTACCCTCGTCAATTTTCTGCCAGCCAAATGTGCCCGGTTTGCTTTGAATGGGTGTTGTGTGCCATTCGGCGATGGTGCGCAACTGCCCATAACGTTGGTCGTTAAGTGTATTTCCTGATGGCTGGGGCGGGGCTTGAAAGCGTGCCACATAGTCGTTGCCGTGTTTGTTGATCGCCTTATTGCCAAATAATTTGGCGGCGCCATCGGCGTAGCTTTTTATGCCTTCGTTTTTCTGGCCTAGCAGTATTAACGATTGCCAGCGCTGGGGCTGCTTCGCCAGCTGATTGAGAAGATGGTGGACCACGGGGCGCTCTTTGGATACGCGGTAGACAATCCGGGAAAAATTGTGCTGGCTCAGCGCTGCGTTTAGATCCCAGTCGGTAAACCAACACTGCGCGCCTTTGCGTTGGGCACGGTCAAAAATATCCCAGCGGTTGGTGAGTGTTGCAGGCACCTGTTGGTGGGAATTAATGAACGTGAGTGCATTTTCGTCGGCCAGCCAAAGGGTGTCTTGGGGTTGTTCGAGCAGCTCGCTCGCCAGTCGTTGGTCGGTGGAATTCATAGGTTAAATACTGCCGATTTCGGCTTCCGTTAGTGGCCGGTATTGGCCGGGCTCAAGCGCGGGGTCTAGGTGAATGCTCCCAATACGTTCGCGGTGCAGGGTCAGCACCCGATTGTCGAGTGCGCCCAGCATGCGCTTTACCTGATGATAGCGGCCCTCACACAGTGTCACGCGACAGCGTTGGTCTGCGAGAGGCTCGACGGTTGCGGGGCGTGTGGGGTGCGTTTCGTTGCGCAGCAGTATGCCTTCAGCGAAGGCCTTGGGCGCATCGGGCGACAATGGCGCTGCGAGACTGGCGATGTAGCTCTTTTCGCAGGCGCGGCGAGGGCTGGTGACGCGGTGATTCCAGCGTCCGTCGTCGGTGATGAGTAGCAAACCCGTGGTATCGAGATCGAGCCTGCCGACGATTTGCAGTCCGTGCTTGTTGGGTTCTTCCAGTAAATCGAGCACGGTGGGGTGGTGCGCATCTTGGGTGGCGCACAGGTAGCCCGCTGGTTTGTGCAGCATAAAATATCGGGGCCCCGCGGCCTTTAATACGGCACCATCCAAGGTTACTGTATCTGTTGCACGTACCGGAAACGCAGGGCTGGATACGGCGTCGCCGTCCACAGCGACGCGCTTGGCTTTGATGGCTGCTTGAACGTCTTTGCGTGAAAGGTCTGTCGCTTGGCTAATCCAGCGATCAATGCGCATCGGCGAAATCTTCCTTGGCGGGGTGAAAGGTTGTGAGATCGATGCGATAAACTTGCATTAACTCGTCGAGTTGCGAGCCGGCGGTGGGGCTCAGATAGGGGCGCTCAAGCATCAGTACTTGATAAACCGCTCTGCGCAATAGCGGGCCCGCATCGTCGTGGGCAACGAGTGTGGTGCGTATAAACCCAATCCAGTTAGTCATTAGTATCCACGCGGCGTAGCTTAAGTCCCGTTGCAGGTTGTCATTGGCTTGCATCAAGCCCGCATCTACTAGCGCCTGTAACAGCAGGCAGCTCTTTTCAAAAACGGCATTAAAAGTCGCTTTATGCAGTTGAGCGAGTCGAGGTGAGTCCGCCAAAATTTGTTCGATATCGCGATAAAAAAATCGGTGCGCCCAGAGCGCCTGAGTGAGGGCGTCGAGCAGTGCCACTTTATCTTTCATCGCAAATCCACAGTTCTCTGGCAGCGTCATGCGATTGAGCACCGCCTGCCGGTGCTCGAGGTATAGCTCCTCGATAATCGCCTGCTTATTACGGAAGTGGTAGTAGAGGTTGCCGGGAGAAATGCCCAGTTCAGCCGCGATGTGGTTAGTGGTGACATTTCGCTCACCGCGCTGGTTAAACAGTGCCAAACTGGTGGCAAGTATACGTGCTCGAGTGTTAGACATGAGGGGTGTAGATCTCTTTAATTGCGCGCGATTATAGCGGTTTGCCATACTTCTTGACAGGTTAGAGTATTAGCTCTAAAAATGGCGGACAGCAATAGTGCACTCATGCCCTAGGAGGCCCCATGACCACTGCCGTGCAGGCTATTAGCGATACCGATATTTCAGCCCAAGATTTGCGGGATCTGCTGGACGCACAGCGCCTGGCATACAGCGCCAATCCCATGGCATCTGCTGCAGAGCGTAAAGCGCGACTCAAGCGGTTAAAGGCAATGGTGCTCGAACACCGCGACGCCTTGATGGACGCTATGATCAAAGATTTCTCAGCGCGATCGCGCCACGAAATGCAACTGGCTGAAATTTTGAGTCTGGTGGAAATGGTTGATTATCTAAGCGGGCAAGTGGCGCGCTGGATGAGGCCAGAAAAGCGACGTTTGGCGTTGCATTTGCAACCGGGTAAGGCGCAAGTGTTTTATCAGCCGCTGGGGGTTGTGGGCATTATGGTGCCCTTTAACTACCCGCTATTGTTGGCATTGGGGCCGCTCGCAACAGCGTTGGCTGCGGGCAATCATGCCATGATCAAAATGCCGGAAGCCACGCCGCACACCTCGACACTCATGGCAGACTTAATCGCAAAATGTTTTGACCCTGCGCTGATCACTGTTGTCAACGGTGGCCCATCGGTGGCGGCCAGTTTTTCGGCACTGCCTTTCGATCATTTGATGTTCACTGGCGCCGGCAGTGTGGGCAAGCATGTGATGCGCGCAGCAGCGGAAAATCTGACGCCAGTGACATTGGAGTTGGGAGGTAAATCGCCGGTGATTATCGGCGCTGATTTTCCCATCGAAGCCGCCGCCGAGCGCCTGTGTTACAGCAAGTCTGTGAATGCGGGGCAAACGTGCGTGGCGCCGGATTATATTTTTATTCCGCGTGAAAAAGTCGAGGCTTTTAAGCAGGCTTATAAGCAAGCGTTCCAACGCTTTTATCCGAAGGTGAGCGACAACCCTGATGTTACCGCTGTTATCAGCGAGCGCCACCAGCAGCGCATCATGTCGTGGGTGTCGGCGGCCAAAGCCCAAGGTGCCTGCGTCGAGCCAGCCTCTGACGAGCAGGTGAATGACGGTACGCGGCGCATGGTGCCGCTGCTTGTCACGCAAGTGGATCGCACGATGACGCTCATGCAAGAGGAAATATTTGGCCCGGTTTTACCATTATTGCCCTACGATTCACTGGATGAGGCGATTGAGTATATTAACGCGGGCGATCGTCCATTAGCGCTTTATTATTTTGGTTTTAATAAAGCCTGCCAGCAAAAAATATTGAGTCACACCCATTCAGGTGGCGTGGTTTTTAATGAAACTATGTTGCACGTGGCGGTTGATGATTTGCCGTTCGGTGGGGTTGGTGCATCGGGAATGGGGCATTACCACGGCAAAGAGGGGTTTATTACATTCAGTAAGCCCAAGGCCGTCTTGTTCAAGCCAAAATTCAATGGGATGTCGTTTTTATACCCGCCTTACGGTGGTTTTATTGACCGGATTTTAGGGTTTTTAATTCGCTAACCAAACTGGGTCTAACGCTTTTTTCCAATGCGGCTCTTGCCAATTAATTTGGGTGACCGCATGGATGAATTTTGCGGCTGCAGGGCAGCGCAGTGAAAGTGGCTCGCCGGTGACTGGGTGCGAAAAATCTAGGCCTACTGCACTCAGTAGTAAATGGTTGGCGCTAAAGTGTTCGGCGAAAAACCGGTTGTGTACACTTTTGCCATGTTTTGCATCGCCAATAATGGGGTGTCCCGCATGTTTTAAGTGGCGCCGTATTTGATGCTTGCGTCCGGTTTCCGGCTGGCAGAGTACCAGCGAATAGCGTGCCACAGGGTAGCGATCAACGGGGTAGGGCAGTTCGCAGGTGGCCAGTGTTGTGAAGTTGGTGATGGCGCTTTGCGGGGCTTTGTCCTGTTGGCGGTGCTTGTCGGCGATGCGGTCCAGCTTCACCGACAGTGGGTAGTCCAGACGTTGGCTGGGCATGTAGCCGCGACACATGGCCAAGTAGTTTTTTTGAATGTCTTTGTCGTTGAATTTGTCGCTCATTGCCCTCGCAATGTCTGCATTTAAGGCAAACACCAGTAGGCCCGAAGTGGGCTTGTCGAGTCGGTGCACTGGGTACACATGTTGGCCTATTTGGTCGCGCAATAATTGAACGGCAAAGCGCGTTTCATGGCGATCAATGGGGCTGCGGTGGACTAAGAGCCCGGAAGGTTTGTTGATGACCACCAAGTGTTCATCCTGAAAAATCAGCGGCAGCTGTTCAGGTGTATCGATGTGTTCAACTGGGTTGGTCATGGTGGCGCTTCTGGGGTGAGGTTGTGCAATGTTGATGGGCAGAGAGTGCAGGGCCGTTACGACCCTGCACCGGTGACGCTAAATGGATTTTTCGCCAGAGTCCACGGTTTGATAAATCAGCGTATTGATGGTCATCGGGCCTACGCCGCCAGGCACTGGCGTGTAGGCGGCTACACGGTCTTTTAGTGGTGTGAGTTCCACATCGCCCACGCCGCCGGGGTGGTAGCCCGCATCGACGACTACTGCACCGTCTTTAATCCATTCCGCTTTAATGAATTCGGGCTTGCCGACGGCGCCCACCAAAATGTCGGCCTGCTTGATATGATCTGCCAAATTCTGAGTGCGCGAGTGGCACATTGTGACCGTCGCGTTGGCGCCCAGCAGCATCATGGCCATCGGTTTGCCCAGAATGGCACTGCGTCCAACCACGACTGCATGCTTGCCTGCAATGTCGATATCGTAGGCCTGCAGCAATCGCATGATGCCCTTGGGCGTCGCGCAGCCATAGGCCTCCTCGCCCATACTCATGCGGCCAAAGCCCAAACAGGTAACGCCATCCACATCTTTTTCTAGGGCAATGGCATCAAAGCAGGCGCGCTCGTCAATCTGCGCAGGCACGGGGTGTTGTAGCAAAATGCCGTGGACGTTGGGGTTATTGTTGAGTTCTTCTATTTTGGCGAGCAATTCTTCCGTAGTGGTCGAGTCAGGCATTTCTACCCGAATGGAACCCATGCCAATACGTTCGCAGGCGTTGCCCTTCATTTTGACGTAGGTAGCGCTCGCGGGATCGTCGCCCACCAAAATCGTTGCCAAGATGGGGGTTTGACCACCACTTTTGGTTTTTAACGCCTCGACGCGGGCGCTCAATTCTTGTTCAGTTTTTTGGGCAAGGGCTTTGCCGTCGAGTAGCAGGGCGGCCATGGCGGTGCGTTCCTATATAGAATTGGAGTTGGTGGCTAAATGTTGCAAACTGGTGGTCTTATTTCAGGAAAATCTGACTAATTGATCAGAAAATCATGGATCGACCAAGGGCGCGCATTGTCCCACAGCTCTGCCGGAGCGCCAATAGTCGAGATGGCGTTCTGCGTTTTTGGTGGTTCTAAAGTGAGGGTACGAGCCCTTCATTTTGTTCCGCTAAAAGGATGGGTAAACACTTCGCTAAATTTTGGCTTAGGTGTATTGTGAAGGGCGCTGCTTTCGGGCCGCTTGAGGTGCTGGCTAAGGGGAGTCCACTCGGGAAAAGCCCTGTATTATCAACCACCTAGTATTCGTAAAAAATCGAATTTCTTTTGTTGACGGGAGTGGGGTGCGTGGGTATGATGCGCACCACTTGAAACGGCGAGCCGCCGTGTTGGGTATGTCGGAGTGTAGCGCAGTCTGGTAGCGCGCCTGGTTTGGGACCAGGATGTCGGGGGTTCGAATCCCTCCTCTCCGACCATTTTAAGCGTTTGTTGCACCGAGGTGTCGTTCACGCGCCCGTAGCTCAGTTGGATAGAGCAACGGCCTTCTAAGCCGTGGGTCGCAGGTTCGAATCCTGCCGGGCGCGCCATTTTGGCCCCGGGGACATAGCGTCCGGTACAAAATCAGTGCAAACCCAGCTCCCGCCGGATTTGTTACCTACACTGATTAATTCTTTTGGCCACATGGCTTAAAAGCGCAGCAAATCTGCACCTCTATGGTGGGCGTAGCTCAGTTGGTAGAGCCCTGGATTGTGATTCCAGTCGTCGGGGGTTCAAGTCCCCTCGTCCACCCCATTTTCTCCCCCCCATTGTATATTTATTGCGCTGTAATTAAGCGTGTGTTTTCGCGTGTTTCTATTTTGTGTTCACGCTAATATTCTCGGCCATTAGTAAACCAAAAATAATAGTGAGCCCGAAATGATAGATTTCCGTTCCGATACAGTAACTCGCCCCTGTGCTGCCATGCGCAAAGTCATGGCTGAGGCAGATGTGGGAGATGATGTGTTGGGCGATGATCCCACCGTTAATATGCTTGAAGCTTGGGCCGCAGAGCGGCATGGTTTTGAGTCGGCGTTGTTTACTTCTTCAGGGACACAGGCAAATTTGCTCGGCATTTTGAGTCATTGTGAGCGCGGTGACGAATATCTGTGTGGCCAGGACGCCCACAATTATCGCTATGAAGCAGGCGGCGCTGCGGTGTTGGGTTCGGTGCAGCCCCAGCCCATTGAAAATATGCCGGACGGTACACTGCCATTGGCAAAACTTGAGTGTGCGGTGAAGCCCGATGACAGTCATTTTGCACGCACCCGATTGATCAGTTTGGAAAATACTATTGGCGGCAAGGTGTTGCCTGCAAATTACGTACACGAGATACGAGCTTTTACTGATCGCCATCGTTTGCAGCTGCATCTAGACGGTGCGCGCGCCTACAATGCTGCGGTGGCCATGGGTGTCGATATTGCAGAGCTTGCTAAGCCTTTTGATTCCATGACAATTTGTTTGTCTAAAGGATTGGGTGCGCCAGTGGGTTCACTGTTATTGGGTCCGCGCGATTATATTCAGCGCGCCCGGCGGCTGCGCAAGATGTTGGGTGGTGGAATGCGTCAAGCCGGAATTCTAGCGGCCGCAGGATATTATGCGTTGCGACACAACGTCGAGCGACTCGCTGAAGATCACGAAAACGCGCGGTATTTGGCGCAACAATTACAGCAGTTGGCAGGTTTCGAAACTGCTGCTCATCCCGTACAAACCAACATCGTATTCGTGGATGTGTCATCCAGCATTGATATCCATGGGCTGGCCAAGCAGCTGCATACACAAGGTATTTTTATGAGCCCGGGCTACCAGGGAATGCGACTGGTGACACACAAAGACATTGATCGTGCAGCTATTGATACATTCATTGACAGCGTGCGACGCGCGCTGAACTAAGTGCACCCTTAGCCGCAGCTGCACGTGATACATTCGTGCGCCATTTTGGAGAAAGGCCATGAAACATTGTTGTTTTTTAGGCGCGGTTTTATGCGCATGGTTAATGCCCAGTTTTGCTGAAACGCCAGAGCAGCCTATTTCGTCTGCCGCGGTAGTTAGCAATGTGCCCTATAGCGCTATCGCGAGTTTGCCTTTTAATGAGCCAGACCTGCGCATTGCCTATGGTCACGAACAAAGTCATTACGGACTGTTGTGGCGGGCGAGGGGAGAGCGGGCTACAAATCAGCGGCCGCTGGTGGTTTTTATCCACGGTGGTTGCTGGTTGAGTGCCTACGATATTCAGCACAGTAATGCCCTAAGCAGCGCGCTGGCCGATGTGGGGTTTGCGGTGTGGTCACTTGAATATCGACGTGCCGGGGCATCCGGTGGTGGTTGGCCCACGACGTTAAATGATATCCGGCAGGCGCTCAGGGCAATTGAAAAATTAGCCATCGCCAATCTCGATTTTGACGGCGTCGTGTTGGTAGGGCACTCGGCTGGGGGGCATTTGGCACTGCTCGCTGGTGGCGATGCGATGAACAGTTCTGCCTCAGCTGGTTCGGCATTACCCGTGCGCGCTCTAGTGGGCCTGGCGGCCATTGTCGATCTTGAGCGCTACGGTCAAGGGGGAAATAGTTGTCAAAGTGCGGTGTCAAAATTTATGGGGGGCGATCTGGCGACTCGGCGTGCGGAGTATCAAAGCGCCAACCCTGCTGAGCAGCGATTAACTGTACCGACATTCCTGTTGCAGGGCTCCGAAGATCACATTGTGGATCCCGAGCAAGCTCACCATGCCGATGCGCGCACAGTCCTCGTGCCGTCCGCCGGTCATTTTGATTGGCTCCATCCGGGTAGTGCAGCCTTTGGCGTTCTCGTTAAGACCTTAGAGAAGGTTTCCGATAATGAGCAAAAGTGAAGTTATTCCCGCAGACATTAAAAGGTTGGACGCAGAAGATCCACTAGCGGAAAAGCGAGCTGAATTTTATTTGCCACCTTCGGTTGTCTATTTAGATGGCAACTCGCTGGGCCCTATGCCAATCGCTGCACGGGCTCGTGCTCGCTCTGTGGTTGAGCGCGAGTGGGCAGACGATTTAATCACTAGCTGGAATGTGAATCGCTGGATTGAGTTGCCCACGATTGTGGGTGACAAAATAGGTCGCTTAATCGGGGCCGATAGCGGGAAGGTTATTTGCGGAGATTCGACGTCAGTTAATTTGTTTAAGGTGTTAGCCGCAGCGCTAAGCCTGCAACCTAAGCGATTTAAGGTGTTGTCGCAGCGGGGAAATTTTCCGACGGATTTGTACATGGTGCAGGGGCTGGCCGCGCTGTTAGGTGAGTCTCGCTGTCAATTGCTGACAGCGTCTGCAGACGATCTGTTGGACCAGCTGGATGAATCCATCGCAGTACTTTTGTTGACCCAGGTGGATTTTCGCACCGGCAAAATACATGACATTCGTAAAATCACTGAGCTAGCGCACGAAAAGGGCATCGTAGTTATATGGGATCTCGCTCACAGCGCGGGCGTCATCCCTTTGTGGCTCGATGATTGGCAGGTGGATTTTGCGGTGGGCTGTGGATATAAGTTTTTAAATGGTGGCCCTGGTGCGCCGGCATTTCTGTACGTGGCCAAGCGCCATCAAGGCGCTTGTCAGCAACCTTTGTCTGGCTGGATGGGGCACCGTCAACCGTTTGAGTTTTCCGACGACTATCACGCCCACGCAAGCGTCAAACAATTTCTGTGCGGTACGCCCGGAGTGCTCGGTATGAGCGTGCTTGATGCCGCGCTGTCTGTGTTTGAGGGCGTGCAAATTCAAGCGCTGCGCAAAAAATCCCTGGCATTGATTCAGCTCTGCAGGCATTTGGTGTCTGAGCGCCCCGCCTTGAGCGAATTACAGCTGCTTACGCCTGAAGAGCCCGAGCAATCTGGTAGCCAGTTGGCGTATGCCCACAGCGAAGCTTACGCCATTTGCCAGGCGCTAATCGCGCGAGGAGTGATTGCAGATTTTCGAGCTCCCAATATATTGCGGCTCGGTTTTTCGCCACTATTTTTGCGTTTCGAAGATATCTATTTAAGTGTGTTGGCGCTTGACGAAATTGTGGCGGAGCGCCAGTACTTATCACCTCGTTTTCAGGCGCGACAAGCTGTTACCTAGTGGTAGCCCTGTGTATGGCAGGGCGCAATGAAGTGACCAGTGAGTGTGTTGTTGCGGTGAATGACGGCTTGCACGCTAGTGGCTGGGCGTTCCCGGTAGGCGGATTTTAAAACAGCTGCCAAGGCCCGGTGTGGATTCTACTTGAATGGTGCCGCCATGGTGTTCAGTGATAATAAAGTAAGACACGGACAGTCCTAGTCCGGTGCCTTGACCAACTTCCTTGGTGGTGAAAAAGGGTTCAAAAATGTGTCGTCGGACGGACTCTTGAATACCCGGACCATTGTCGGCGACTTCTATGCAAAACCAATCGTTCTCTTGGTAGGCGTTGAGGGTGATCGTGGGGTTCAGTGGCGCGCCGTAATCTTGTTGCTTAAAAGCCTGAAAGGCATTGCGGAGCAGGTTGAGTATGACTTGTTGTATCTCTACCGCAGAGCAGGTGAGTGGCGGTAAATTGGTGGCGTAATTTTTTTGAATTCTCGGCAATTCTGTTTCTTCGCCGGTGTCGAGTTGCATGCTGTGGATGGCGAGTTCAAGTGAGTTGTTGAGCAATTCGGGGATGTGAGTAGGTTGGTGGTCGCGATACTGATTGCGTGAAAACTCTAGCATATTGCTGACTATCCGAGCAGAGCGTTCTCCGGCTTCGCGAATGTGTTGCAAAAATTTTGGAATTTCCCGTTGATCTAGATAGCGTTTAAGCTGCTCTAGGTCCACCGACAGTTGCGTCGCTTGCTCGCGGTTCATGGGCAGCGACGGATCTAAGCGGCGTGTGATGTTTTGTACGTTGTTGAGAATGGCGGCCAATGGGTTGTTGATTTCATGGGCCATACCAGCTGCGAGCTCACCGAGTGATAGCATTTTTTCATTCTGGATCATCATGGTTTCTACCCGCACGCGAAGGGTAACGTCGTCTATGCGAATGACGGCGCCGCCCAATTCCAGCGCCATGAGTGGGTAAACAGTGATATCGGAGTAGCGGCAATTGCTGCCTGCGCCCTGTTGGATATTTTCCAGCGTTTGCGGCACTTGGCTGTCGATTGCCATTTCAATGGTGTCGGTGGTTATGGCAATTTCCGGGTAAACGTCGTCAATGGGTTGGCCAAGTGCTTTGCGCGAACTAATACCCAGCTGCCGTTCGGCTGCAGCATTCCACAGGGTGACTAAGCCCTGTCGGCTGACGCCAATTAGTACCGAGGGCATCGAGTTGATGATTGAGTGGAGGTAGTCTTGAGTTTCGCGCAGTAACTCTTCCGCAATTTCGTGGCGGGCGAGGGCATCGCTAAGCTGGTTGTTGCTTGTGCGCAGCGATTCAGTTCGCTCTTCAATGCGGTGTTCGAGACCGGCTTTTGCCGCTTCTAAGTTGTTGCGCGCACGCTTATATTTTATGCGGCTTTTTTGCAGTAAAAAGATCATTGCCGCCTGCAGAACTGACAAGGAGGCGAGTATCCAAAACCCCAAAGGTGTGCTGTCGCCAGTGGCGGCGTGTAGTTGCGGGCTGGCAAGGAGCAATAGCAGTGCTGTCCACGGCGTAGGCCGCAGCGTATTCCATGGCATAGAGGGGCCTGGTGTCCGTTGTCCAAAGAGCGCCATTGTAGCGCCTTTGATGGAGCCTGCCAGCTGGTTAATTTGTGGTCAAAAAGCGTATATAAATCAAATTGTTAGCTTTTTTCTAAAAGTCGTTGACAGGCACAGTTAAACGCGTAGAATGCGCGGCTCTGAACAACGGGTGGTTAGCTCAGTTGGTAGAGCGGCGCCCTTACAAGGCGTAGGTCACAGGTTCGACCCCTGTACCACCCACCATATTTGGCAGTGCTTAACGCCGTTAATCACGCCACACCGGTTATGCGGACCGGTAGTTCAGTTGGTTAGAATGCCGGCCTGTCACGCCGGAGGTCGCGGGTTCGAGTCCCGTCCGGTCCGCCACTAAATAAAATAGCCTCGACACTGTCGGGGCTTTTTTATGCCTGAAAAAGCATTTCTCCACGCAGGATTGGCGCAAACCTTATGCTGGTCTGATTTCGTTGTTCGCTTCAATCTTTGATCTCTGATGACAACACTTGCTCTTGGAAGGCGATTGATTCCATAAACAGGCTGCCTGCAAGTCAATGCTATGTTGTGTGTGGCACGACCTTCAGTCCTTCGTGTGCCTTCAGTTGCGCCTAGCTTCCGCTGCGCCAACCCCCTGATAGCTGTTAATTCTCGATTTCCGCAGAAGGCATGAGTTTTGGCAGCATTCGCGAATTGCCACCACTAACAATGGTTTGAGGGGGCGCTAGTTGTGTCATGGCAGTGTCATCTGGGTGGTCTACTGTGAGTTGCTTGGCGCAAATGAATGAAATATAAATTTAAGGAATAAAGGCATGCAAGATTATACCGAAGAGCTATTGGAGTTGGTGTGCGAGGAGGATGTAGAGGAGGTTTGGGTGTGTGAGTTCATTGATATGTAGTTGCCAATGCCGGAATGCGGCCCGTCATCAATCTGGTGAATCCATCACATCGCTTCCCATCGTTGTCGATCATACTTACACGCTCTATAGTTGATTAGATCATATGTCGCAGCGCTGATCGCTTGCGGCCGGGCCGTTGGCCTGAACGGGAACTCAGTTATGCCGCTAGACGCCCATGAGTTGGCTGAAGCCATCTATGTATTTGACGGAAATCGTATTGCTCGGGAGATGTTGTATCCGGAGTTTGAGGCGATTTTGGACGGCTATGTACCTATCCCTGAATTTGCCAATAAGCAAGTTCGAGCGGTGTATGTGCGAATCAGTAGCCATCTATTTGTAAAATCAACGGTTTTCTTTTTGGTGGAATTTGATGCTGAAGGCTTTCCTGATCGTCGCTGGAATATTCCCTTATCCCAGTTAGCTGATTCGGCGGCCAGTGGCCCTGATCTAGGTGCGGGTGCAATTCGCTTAGCCTGCGCATCTCAATGCCCCATTGAGTGGCATCAGCCCAGACTATGGGATCCCAATGTAGAGTCGGGTTCGAATCATTTTGCGCTGCTAAAAAAATCCGTTAAAGCAAACAAGCTGGGCTTGATTTGGAAGCAATCGGCAGAGCCGGTAAAGCGCGCACCCGCTGATGCCGTTGATACCGCATCGGCGCGAGCGCTAAAAGCTAAGTTGGAATCTGAAGCGCGTAGTCAAATGGCGCAATTGCTGAAAGAGCAGCGATTTCGAATGAGCGTGCAGCGCAATCAATTCCAGCAGCAAGTGGATTCACTCAAGCAAGAGCATCAAAGTCGGCTCGCCCGATACCAGGAGGCGTTAGCTGCGCGAGATAGTGAACTGCAGCAATTGAATCAGGCGCATCAGCAGCTCAAAGAAAAAATGGATTCTCAAGTCGCCAAGATGGCTGGAATCCGGGAATATTTTGAGCACAAGCTCAAATCGGCGCAAGCTGGTGAGCAGGAAAGTGTGCAGTCTTTACGTCAGCAATATGAAGTGGAAATGCAGTTGAAGCTAGATGCTGCCACAACCGATCTGCAAGACATGATTCAAATGCGAGACATGGAGTTGTTGTATCGCAATGAGCAGGAGGCCAGCCTGAACGAAGAAATAGCGCGCCTGCGTGCCGAGGTTCAAAGCTTGCTGGGTAACAGCGGCGATGAAATATTGCATCGGCTACAGGAGCAAGGTATCAATTTTGTGGCCTATCAGCCGGGCGCTGGCCACATTACTATTCCGGTATCTGAACTCACCCAATACACTGAAAATCCGCAGGATTATGCAGCTAAAAAATGCGGTTTAACGGCCAGCCAATATCGCACTTGGTTGACGCATTACAACAATCCGACCTGTTGTGCGTTAAAGGCTGATGGCAGTGTGTGTGGCGCCCATATCGAGCGGGTTCACAATCCCAATGACTTCCACCCAGGTGAAAATGACCGCTGTGCCGAGCATCGAGCACAGGTAGCGCAGACGTTTGCGGTAATGTCCTGAGGCACCGTTGAGATGGTTGCACGTTTACCAGCATTGGCGGAGATCGCGGCCAAGGTGCCGATGGAAAAATTATCGTGGCCGGTGCTGGATTCGCTGTCGATCGAATGTTGGATTCGTCGCGATGACCTGCTGCCAGCTTGGTGTCAGGGCAATAAGTTTTACAAGTTGTACTACAACATCTGCAGCGCGCCAAAGGCCGCTCGGTGGGTGAGTTTCGGCGGCGCATTCTCCAATCACTTATACGCGCTGGCGTTGGCGGGAAAGGAGTTAGGGCGCAAGACAGTGGGTATAGTGCGGGGTGAGCGGCCCGCACACTTGAGCCCAACATTGTGCGATGCCGAAGCGGCCGGTATGGAATTGATCTTTATGTCGCGCGAAAAGTATCGCGCGTTAACCGCCCGCAATGGATTTACGTCTGATTGGTCTCGGATTAAATCCGAGGTGGCCCACTATTTGGGTCGTGACGATGACTGGATAGTACCTGAAGGTGGGGCGAATCGCGCAGGACTCGAAGGGTGTAAGCACTTAGGGCTCGATATTGGTCAGCGAGGACGTTTTACCGACGTGCTGTTAGCTGTGGGTACCGGGACGACCCTTGCTGGAGTAGCGCAGGGGCTGGCGAGCGTTGATGGGCCAGGTATGTCGCGCGCTGCTGAGCGCTACCCAACGGGTCATGTGCCGCAGGTGACCGGCGTTTCTGTCTTGGGTGCACTTAAATCAGGTCGCTCAACCTTGAAGGAAGAAATTAACCTGATGTTAAATGGGCAGGACAGGGTTAATTGGCGTTTGTTGGAGGGCGTGTCCCCAGGGGGGTACGGACGCAGCACTCCCGAGCTGGAGGCCTTCATGATCGAATTTAAGCGAGACACCGGAGTGCAGTTAGATCAGGTGTATACTGCCAAATTATTTTGGGTCATTCAGCAGCAGGCAAAGGCTGGATTGTGGCCGGCTGGCAGTAAGTTGTTGGCCATTCATACCGGTGGCTTGCAAGGTTTGCGCGGCCTGCACTTTAAGACAGCGAGAAAATAGATGGACGTGGCATTGTCTACAGATGACAAGGGTTTGGATTTTGGTTGGGTGCGTACTTTGGTGCCGTTGAAGGCCATGGGTGACGCTCACTTGCGCGAGCTGCTACAACATTGCCCTGAGCAGATGGTGTTCAAAGGGCAATCGCTGTTTGAGGCGGGAAGCTTTGATCGTCAGCACATCTATTTGTTGCATGGTGATGTGGAGTTTTCCTACCCCAATGGGGTTGCTGAAATAGTTAAAGGGCGCAGTAGCCTTTTTCCGCTTGTGCCTGAACAACCCAGACCTTGCACCGCAATAGCGCTTACAGATTGTAGTGTGCTACGGATCAATAGTGATCAGCTCGACAAACTTTTAACGTGGAGCCAGGTGGCCGAGTATTTAAAAATTGATACCGCTTACCAGCCGGAGCTGGATGAGGATGTCGATTGGATGTTAACCATATTAAAATCCAATCTGTTTTTTAAAGTGCCGCCCACAAACATTGGTGAAATATTCAGTCGCTTGCAGCCCAGAGTGGTGGAGCAGGGCGAGGTGATCTTGCGGCAAGGCGAGGTTGGCGATGGCTGTTATTTTATTAAGGAAGGGAATGCTGAAGTGTTGCGCTCTGCCGATGGGGTACAGCGCCCTCAGCATTTGGCAGATATTGGACCGGGCCGCTGTTTTGGCGAAGATGCGTTAGTTAACGAGACTGTGCGCAATGCCACGGTGCGTATGACCAGCGATGGGGTGTTAATGGTCATGGATAAACAGGATTTTATTCGCCTGCTGAAGGAACCTCAGGTGAATAGCTTGCCCCTTTCTGCGCTGAATACTGTGCAAGAGCAGGCGGTGTTGATCGATGTGCGAACCGAAGACGAGTACGCGTTAGGGCATTTGCCGCGCGCGGTAAATATCCCCGTGAGCTTATTGCGGTTGAAAACCAGAATGCTAGATATCTCGCAAGAGTATGTTCTCTATTGTGACACTGGTCGTCGATCTAATGCGGCGACTTCTCTATTGCAAAAGTTAGGCTATAACGTCAGCTATTTGCATCGCGGTGTTAATCAAGATGCAAGTTTGCGCCAGCAACTCTTGGTGGCAGGTGCAGATTATTTGCTAAAAGGTGGCAAGGCCGAACGGGTTCTGGGTTGAGGCCAGCCATCTGGCACCAACATCCATCGATCAATTTCCCGCCAGTAGTTTCCATCCGGTACCACGGCTGCCAAGAGCAAGGCTTGTGGTTGCGCGCTATTTTGTTGCTGGCGTAAGCAGTGAGCGAGGGATTTAGCGGTTAGGTGCACGGGTTGGTTGAGGCGTAAATTTTGCCAGCATCCAATGCTGTCGCTGTGCACACATGCCTCTCGCTTTATCAAGGCGCGGGCTAGCCAGTAAAGTCTTGGCAATAATATCCAGTGTGCAGATTGCGCCGACTGTGGAATTGCCGCCGAATGATGCAGCCAATGGCCCCTCAGATGTTGAGGATTAATGCTGGCGTGCGCCGGTTTTGTTTGTTCCTGCAGTGGATGAAACAGCCAGCCTTGTACCACCATCTTGCTTTGCCAGCTCGCACACTCCCTGTTTGGTAGCGATTTTGACGCTATCCAAGCATCTATTGCAGCCTTTGACTCCGGATGCTGCGGCAGCGGCAGCTGGTGGTTGGTGAGGCGCTGTATCTTAATATCCAGTCGGTCGATTGCATTGGGGCCAATCCAGTGGTGCTGAGCGTCTCCGGATTCGTGGCGGAGGTAGAATTTAACTGCCAGCTCAGTATGACAATAGGTGTTGATTGAGGGTGCATAGTGCAGTAAATCGAGAGCGCCAAGGGTCTTGCCGCCTGCACTGATCTGCCGATTCGCTGCGACCAGCGGCCATGAAAGTCGGTCCGTCAGCAAATGTTGCCACAGTTGTTCGTAATAGTGGCCAAGCCTAGGCGCCGGTTTGACGATTGGCAGGGCGGCAAGTTTTGCCTCTGCGAGCAGGGATTGCAGCGGTTGTAGGCCGTCCCACGAGGGTGAGTTGATCAGCGATGGGGCCTCTATACACCAAGTTAGATCACGAAGAAGCTGCCTGTCGTCCATGTAATTCTCAGCGTACTGGGTTGGGAGTGGGTCATGTCAATTCAATCCTCAGGCGTTATACTGTCGGGCCCTTGTAGCAGAGTGTCAACAACATGGCAGAGTTTTCCACGGTCGGGCTAATTGGCCGGCTGGGCGGCGATCGCGCTACCTACACATTAAAGCGATTGATTAAGTTTCTGGAGCGGGAAAATAAACACGTCCTGCTCGATGATACCTTGACGCGAGACTTTCCAAGCCACAATTGTGAAGTGGCTAACCGGGAGACGCTTGGCCAACGTTGCGATTTGGTGATTGTGGTTGGTGGCGACGGTAGTTTGCTCGGAGCAGCGCGTTCTCTGGCTAAACATAAGGTGCCTCTGCTTGGAGTCAATCGAGGCAGATTGGGCTTTCTTACCGATATCTCGCCGGATGAAATTGAAGAGAAAACCGCTGAAGTGTTGGCGGGTAAATTCATGATGGAATCCCGCTTTTTGCTCGACATGGCGGTGACCCGTAACGGCAAAGCGGTAGGGCAGGGCGATGCCCTCAATGATGTGGTGCTGCACCCGGGGCAGTTTATTCGCATGATCGAGTTTGAATTGTATATCGATGGCCAATTCGTCTATAGCCAGCGCTCTGATGGACTTATTATTTCGACACCCACTGGTTCAACTGCATACGCACTGAGCGGTGGTGGTCCAATAATGCATCCGCGGCTAGAGGCCATCGTACTCGTGCCCATGAACCCGCACACCTTGTCCAGCCGACCCATTGTGGTGGATGGCAATAGTGAAATTAAAATTTTAGTCGGCGAGCACAACACGACGTCGCCGCACGTAACTTGTGATGGCCAGACGCACGTCGTGGCTGAGCCCGGGGATGAGATTCACGTGCATAAGAAACCTCACCGATTGCAATTGATCCATCCGCTCAATCACAACTTCTATGAAACCTGCCGCACCAAATTGGGGTGGGGTAGTCACTTGGTAGACTGAGGCAGTAATCGAGGTGTCCCGATGACGTCGCATAGCGGCTTCGACATAATTGGTGATGTGCACGGCTGTGCAAACTCTTTGACTCTTCTATTGGAAAAGTTAGGGTACCGCGCGGTCAATGGTGTATTTCAACACCCGCAGCGGCAGGCGGTGTTTGCCGGTGATGTGGTTGATCGTGGGCCGCGCATCCGAGAGGCGCTGCAAATCGTCAAGCGAATGTGCGATGCCGGCAGTGCGCAAATGGTAATGGGGAATCACGAATTCGATGCCATTGCCTACCATACTCGCGCACCGGAAGACTCTGGACGCACTTTTTTGCGCGAACACACTAAGCGGCACAATCGACTCATTGCAGAAACCTTGGAGCAATTCGCCGATTACCCTGGCGAGTGGCAAGACTATCTCGCGTGGTTTAAGCAGCTGCCACTATTTCTTGAATTTCCCAATTTCCGTGTTGTTCACGCTTGCTGGGATCAGGCGCTTATTGATGAATTTAAGTGTCGGTATCCATCCAATCGAATTGATCAGGCATTCTTGGATGCCGTGGCCGATGGCGATTCCTTCGAGTGGAAATGTATCAACCGATTAACGCGGGGGCGCGACTTGCCGCTACCTCAGGGGGCAGCAATGCGCAGTGCCGAAGGGTTTGAGCGGCGATCATTTCGCGCTCGTTTTTGGGGGCGTAAGCCAAAAACCTATGGCGATTTGGCATTTCAGCCTGATCCGTTGCCCGATGACATCGCTCGACAACCTATTGAGCCTGGCGAGCACCTGGCGATTACCCGCTACGGTAAGCAAGAAGTGCCGCTGTTTATTGGTCATTATTGGCTCTCTGGTCGACCTACACCCATCGCGGATAACCTTGCCTGCTTAGATTACAGTGCCGTCAAATACGGTCGTTTAGTGGCGTACTCCATCGATGAGGAAAGGAAGCTAGATCCGGAAAAATTCACTTGGATTAATGTGGACGCGCCTTAGTTATGACGAATTGGATTTGTGCGCAACGACTGCCACTTGACGTTAATTTGGCGCCGGTGATGGCGTATTTACAAGCGCGCTCAGTAGCTTGTTGGGTGAGTGAGGAAGGCGGCCAACAATGTATTTGGCTGCAGCAAACGTCAGATGCCGAATTGCTTGAACAAGCGTTAAGCGCGCTCGCCAAGGGCGAATTGCAGTCAGAGCAAACCAGCCCGTTGACGAATTTGAAGTCCGCACACGTAATAAGCAGATTGCCGCCCGTGACGGTAGCTTTGTTGTTGTTTAGTGTGCTCGGTGCTTTGTTGGTTTATTTTGATGTCCGCGCGCAGTGGTTGAGTTGGTTGACGTTTACTGATGTTGTCGTTCGCGGTAATGCTTTGTATTTCTCAGACCTAAGCAGTGTGTTGGTCTCAGGCCAATGGTGGCGGTTACTGAGCCCGATGTTTTTGCACTTTGGGTTGTTTCATATCCTGTTTAATAGTCTGTGGGTATGGGAAATGGGGCGCCGCATTGAGTTGCGCCGATCGGGTTTGATGCTGTTTGGGTTGACGGTTTTCTCCGGGCTTGCGGCAAATATACTGCAGTATGTAATGAACGGCCCCTCACTGTTTGGTGGTATGTCGGGCGTACTCTACGGTTACGTCGGATATATTTTAGTCTGGCAGCGATTATGGCCGAGTCGTGGATTTGGATTGCCCGCTGGCATATTGGGCTTTATGTTAATTTGGTTGGTACTCTGTTTTACCGGGGTGGTCGATACGTTTATTGACGGTCAGGTGGCCAATGGCGCACACCTAGGCGGACTGCTTGGCGGTTTGCTGTTTGGATTTATTGATATGTTGCGCGTAAAAATTGCAGCGCGTTAATGGTTAGCTAGTGGATTGATACAATGAATTACCAACAATTACTCGAAAGTTTGACACCTGAGGTGTATGAGAATTTGAAGCGTGCCATTGAATTGGGTAAATGGCCCGATGGCAAGGCGCTCAATGCGGTGCAGAGAGAGACCTGTATGCAAGCGGTTATCGCCTATGAGCATAAGCACCTGCCACCCGAGCAACACACGGGATACATTCCGCCGAAGCCGCATCAGCATTGTGGTGAAAGCGATGAAGAGCAACCGGTAACGTGGAAGCATTGATGGGGAGTGTAGTTGGCAGTTTGCGTAAAATGCGTGCCGTTTTGCCGAATGCTCAGGCAGCATCCGTCGAATATGAAATGGTGGTGGGCGATCACAATGTTGCGCTAAATCCATTGATCGGCAGTAAAGTTTCACTGGACTTTACTGGCGAAATTAAATGCATTCATTGTGACAGAGTAACTAAAAAGAGTTTTAGTCAGGGGTTTTGTTTTCCCTGCTTTCAGAAGCTGGCGCAGTGCGACCGGTGCATAATGAGCCCGGAACTCTGTCATTATGATAAGGGCACCTGTCGCGAGCCGGATTGGGCGCACACACATTGCATGACGGATCACATTGTTTATCTGGCCAACTCTTCAGGGCTTAAGATCGGAATTACGCGCGCAAACCAAGTGCCGACGCGTTGGATTGATCAAGGCGCCGTGAGTGCAATTCCCCTAGCGCGAGTCGCCACGCGACAGCAAGCGGGGTTATTGGAAGATGCGATGAAAGAGCATCTGGCAGATAAAACCAATTGGCGGCTGATGTTAAAAAACGAACAGCCTGATGTTGATTTAGCTCAAGAGTTTGATCGAATTAGTACGCTGGCTGAGCCATTTGTTAGCGAGCTGCAAGACCACTATGGTTTGCAAGCAATTCAGTTGGTAGACCGATCTGAAGCAACAGCGCTGCAGTATCCTGTACAGAAATACCCAACAAAGATCATTTCACTGAACGCAGAGAAAACGCCACGTATCGAAGGCGTTTTAGAAGGGATCAAAGGCCAGTATTGGTTATTAGATGTCGGCGTAATTAACTTGCGAAAATATACCGGTTATCAAGTGAGCTTCACTTTTTAGGATGTTACTTCAATGAATGCTATTCAGCAGCCCTCAGCAATATATCTAGCGGATTACCGGGAGCCTACCCACTGGATCGATGAGACACATTTGGATGTTGTGATCTTTCCAGATCAAACTCGCGTGACAGCTCGATTGAAAATTACTCCCAACGCTGCTCGGGCGGTGAGTGAACTAGTGTTGGATGGCGAAGGTTTACAGACTCAGGCCATATATTGGAATGATGCTCGCCTGACGCAAGATGACTTTGACGAGTGCGATGGCAAGTTACGGCTAAAACAGATCAACGAGTCGGGTTGGTTGACTACCGAGGTCATTATCTGCCCGGAAAGTAATACGGCGCTAGAAGGTTTATATCGATCGCGGACTATGTACTGCACGCAGTGCGAAGCGGAGGGCTTTCGAAAGATCACATGGTATTTAGATCGGCCAGATGTGATGAGCGTGTTTACTACCCGCCTTGAGGCCGATCAGTCATTGTGTCCGGTGCTACTTTCCAATGGCAATTTGGTGGCGTCCGGTAGCTTGCCTAATGGGCGCCACTTTGCCACGTGGCATGATCCACATAAAAAACCGAGCTATCTTTTTGCGCTGGTCGCAGGGCAATTATCCTGTGTTAAAGACCAGTTTGTTACGGCGTCAAACCGCTCGGTTGCCATAGAAGTGTATGTGGAACCAAAAGATTTGGATAAATGTAGTCACGCAATCGACTCTCTAAAGCGTGCTATGCGCTGGGATGAGCAAAACTACGGCAGAGAATACGATTTGGATATCTACATGATCGTGGCTGTAGACGATTTCAATATGGGCGCGATGGAGAACAAAGGGCTCAATATCTTTAATACCTCCTGCGTCCTTGCCAGTGCTGCTACGACCACCGATATCGGTTTTCAGCGCGTAGAAGCCGTTGTGGCACATGAATATTTTCATAACTGGTCTGGCAATCGTGTGACCTGCCGCGACTGGTTTCAGTTAAGCTTAAAAGAAGGGTTTACGGTCTATCGGGACGCAGAATTTTCTGCCGACATGAATTCTTCAACCGTAAAGCGAATCGAAGATGTGAACCTGTTGAGAACGGCCCAATTTGCCGAGGATGCGGGCCCGCTTGCGCATCCCGTTCGGCCCGCTTCGTTTATTGAAATTTCGAATTTCTATACGCTAACGGTCTATGAGAAAGGCGCTGAGTTGGTGCGCATGTTAGCCACCTTACTTGGCCCTGAGTACTTTCGTAAAGGTACTGATTTGTATTTTGAGCGCCATGATGGCGAAGCGGTTACGTGCGATGATTTTGTCGCCTCAATGGAGGCGGTGAGTAGTCGAGACCTGTCACAATTTAAGCGCTGGTATTCTCAGGCGGGAACACCCGAATTAATCGTATCGTCCCAATACAGTGAAGCCTATAAAACCTTTAGATTAACGATTGAGCAGCGCTGTCCCCCGACGCCGGAAGCTGCGGAAAAAGCGCCGTTCCACATCCCAATTCGTGTGTCACTTTTGGGCGCTGCGGGTGCATTGCCACTTAAGCTTGCTAACCAAGCGGTAGGCGATTTACCTGAAGACAATACCGAGATGATATTGGAGTTAACGAAGTCTGAGCAAACTTTTGAGTTTGCTGGGGTGCATGAGCGGCCAGTGCCATCGTTGCTTCGCGGCTTCTCTGCCCCTGTGAATTTGCGCTATGCCTACTCGGAAACCGAGCTCATCACCTTGTTAATGCAAGACACTGACCTGTTTAATCGTTGGAGCGCGTCTCAGGAGTTGGGTGTGTTGGCGGTTAGCAACGCTATAAAGGCCGGCACATGCGAGTTGAGCGGAGACTGGGTTAACGCGCTACAGGCCAACTTGCAAAGGGATGATCTTGATCCTGCGGTAATGGCCTATATGCTGCAAATTCCCAGTGTTAACTATCTGCATGATCGATTTCCTGAAACCGATATCTTGACGCTGCATCAAACGCGTCAAGATTTGGTCCGCAGGCTAGCGTTATCGCTAGCGGATGCATTGCGTGAAAAAGTTCTCGCCTATGATATGCGCCAGCCCTACGAGGTCAGTGCAGCAGCGGTTGCCGTGCGCAGTTTAAGTAATACCGCGCTCCTGCTACTGGCTGAGGCCAAGGACCCGCTTGCGCTGCGTGAATCAATCACCCGATTTAAACACGCTAATAACATGACTGATCAGCTCGCTGGTTTGCGCGCAATCGCCAGGTGTCAATCAGATAATGTTGTAAAAGAGCATCTGGCAGCTTTTTATTCGCAATGGAAAGACGAGGCGCTGGTGGTCAATCAGTGGTTGAGTTTGCAGGCGACTCGGGATGAGGCTGACACCTTGGTTGCCGTTCAGTCGTTGACTAGTCATCCATGCTTTAGTTGGAACAATCCCAACAAGGTGCGGGCCTTGGCCGGCGCCTTCGCCAATCAAAATCCAGGGCAATTTCATCGCGATGACGGTGCTGGGTACGAATGGCTCGCGAATGTGGTATTGAAATTGAATCAAGCGAATCCACAGCTGGCGGCGCGACTCGTGACACCACTTACGCAGTGGCGAAAACATGGGCAGCGTGGGCAATTAATGTTCAGTCAGCTGCAGCGTATTCAGGGGGCCACGCTGAGTAAGGATGTGTTTGAAGTGGTCAATAAAGCATTGACCTAGGTCGTTCACTGGGTGCCAACCATTTGGCGGTGTGTTAAATTGTGTGCAAAAGACAAAGCAGCGCTTCGGGGCTTTAGGTGTCTATAGGACAGGCGGAAATATAAGGATTTGGTATGACTCACAAAATTTTAATAGCGGCAGTTTTGACAGTATTTGCCCTGTCCAGCAGTCATGTGTTGGCGCAAAAGCTATACAAAATAGTTGATGAACAGGGCAATGTAACGTTTTCGCAATTCCCCCCGAAAGAAAAGTCTGAGAACACGATTGTAGAGGGTGTCCAAGTAAATAGTGCGGGCGGTAAAGATTCCGTTCGCTATGTTGGTTCGAGCGCCTACTGTGGCGATATTCGTCTGCCAACACCCAGCAAATCTAGCTCAAGCCGGTCGAATACCTACTATGCGGAACGCGTTCAGTCGTCATTAAGTAATTGGAGAGATCGATTGCGCAGTATTGAGCAATCTAGCCAAGAGCGTGCGCGCCGCAAGTTAAATCGAGGTACCAGCAGCAGTATTTCGTCTAGCGCGGAGCAAAATAGCCGTTATCAAAAGGAACTTGATCGAGACACCAAGCGCATGAGGGAGCTGCGTTGCGCGATTGATTGGGCAGAAAACCGTAATGCTTCTTCATCAGAGCAGGTTCGTACCGCTCAGCAGGAAAGTAAGCGGCTAGAGCAGGTCCATGAAGAGCTGGAGGCTCGCATGATAGCGCAGTGCGGTCGCGAGCCGCTGTTAGATCCTACCGATGCGCGCAATGCGAAAGATCGTCGCCAGTGGCGGGCGTGTTCAAAGAAATACCGCAATGATCTGAGGAAAGTAGAGCGTGCGCTCTAACTTATAAATTTAATACCGGCATCGCATGGGTAGATAGGCCAATTCGATGTCGGTGAGATTTTCACCTGCAGCGGTCATGCCCTCTGGAACCGCGCTCAAACCGCAAACCCAGGATATGGGGCTCATGGGGGAGCCTGGCACATATACAGGGTAGATTGTCACCACTCGGCCACTTTGGCCCTCGGCAATTTTATTGCCGAGTTCTATGTGTAACGCGCCATCGGCCAGTGTTACTGCCACCATGTAGTTACCTACAATTTTTTCAGGGTCAGGAAGCCCTATGGTTCCGTTGTTTGCTGGAAACTCTCCCGTGAACTTGTAGTGGGCTTGGATTTGACTTTGGTAGTCAATGAGCAGTGACAGGGATTCCTCAATCTGCCCCCGCGTCATGCGACCCTTGGTATTCGGGATGGCGAGGGTAACGAGTATGGCGATAATGGCGAGCACCACCATCAATTCTATAAGGCTAAATCCCGCCGATGCTTTTGGGGACGATTGGGTATTGTTTGGTTTGCGCATGGCGCTAGCATAGCCGGTTTAACGCAGTTTTACAGCTATGCTGGCGCCGAGATGCGCAATAGGGTTGCGGTTCAGGCACACATCAAAAAGCGGTTCATTTTTGCCTGAATGGTTTCCTGTAACGAGTTGGCGTCAAATCGCGAGAGATCTTTCAGCAGCGATGGCTTCACTCGGTGCAGGTGCAATATGGGTGCCGCTTTATTGAGCTCGCGGAGGTCCTTGTTCGTGATAACGGGCAGGAAGGGCTCACCTTTGGGCATGCGTTCTGCAACAGCTTTCAGACCAATGGCCAAGGGGGTGAATTGAAATTTTCCGGTGGCTTTGTTCGACTTAGCGAGCATGAGTCCCGTTTTCCCCAGGGCTTCTCCTGGCACTATGAACAGCCCCGTGCGTACAACAGCCTCAGTGCAAATAGCCTGATAGGTGTCGTGGTGCGCATCAGGGTTGGGTAGTACCAGCAACTTGCTGTTGTCGGCCGTTACGGGCCAGATATTGTAATTCGCATAAACCTGCTCCACAGAGCCCGAGAATACGCACAAAGACGCTTCAAACCGCTTCAGGAAATTAACGGCCTGTTCTTTGTAGACAATACCTGCAAGATTCCAAATGAGTTGCTGTGACATCTTAAACTCCCTCTCTATGAACTAAAGTGTATGGCAGGCCCCTGTAGAGTCACATGATGGAAAACGCCGAAAAAATGATCAAAGTCGCCAGCCCTAGCTATTGCCCCCAATTCGGTAGGCGATGTTGGGGGAATAGCTGATGCAATTTGCCGAGCAAGCCCTTGTGGCGCGGGAGTTGGTGCCGGGTTTGGACCAGCCAGCGTCGGTCTCACCCTGGGTAGACGCAGAGGTTCTGGCCGCGCAATTGAAGAAATCCGGCTGGTTTAGCTACTTTCAGCAATTGCAAGCTGCACAGTTGGGCGTCGCAGGCTACTGGTGGCTCGCCAACCCCAATTTACAGCAGGCGCTATCGGCACAAGGTGGCGTACTCACCAGCTGGTTACCAGGTCTGTCGATCGATTTAGCGGAAATTGGCCGCGGCCGATTGGTGCTTCAACACCGCTTGCCCTGGCTGACGGTGTTTTCGGGGGCGTTGGTGTGGCACCTTGTTCGTCAGGCGCTGGGGGAGGGGGCGAAATTGGCCGGATTCGCCGTACCGAATATTGGCCAGGCGGCGGAGGGACTGCTCGGCACTTATAGTGAGGAAGTGGCGCTCGTTGAGTCTGGGGCTCCCGCGAAACTGCGCTTTGATCCTGAACTGCTACAGCGACCATTTGTGACTCAAAACGCCAAGTTGTTACCCTTGTTCGCAAATACATTGAGTTTTTTGCGTCCAGGTGGGGAGTCTGGCTTAGCCAGCCAAATTTATGCCTTGCTAGAGGCTATCGAGAATCTTGAACATGCAAACCAAAGCTGGGTAGCCGCGGAACTGGCGATGAGCGAGCGCACCTTGACTCGGCAGTTGTCAGATCAGGGGTTAAGCTTTCGCGAATTGCTCACAGCCTTTCGCAACAGCCAGGCCGTGACGCGCTTGTGTGAAGGAGAATCCATCGACCGGCTAGCCGCCTATTTAGGGTTTTCAGAGCGTGCCGCTTTTGAGCGCGCGTTTAAAAGTTGGCAGGGCGTCACACCGGCCAAATTTCAGGCCCAATATCGGCGGCTATCGAAAGATATTGACGTAGAAATGCTAATCGCGCCGGAGCGATTGCCAATTTTGCCGGCCATTGCTACCCAGTTATTGGCGATGGTGCAAAGCGATGAGGCCAGTTTAGAAAAAATGGCCGAACTGGTGGAGCAGGACCCAGTGTTAACCGCGAAATTAATAAGCATTGCCAGTAGCGCTTATTACGGTATGAAGAAGAATGCCAGTATTAAAGCGGTAGTTGTGCGAGTGTTTGGCGTCGATAAGCTTCGCTATTTGGCATTGGCAATACTCGCTGCGGGTAGTTTTAAACTTCAGCCCTGTCCGGCCTTTTCGTTTGAGCGATTTTGGTTGTTGTCCTTGGGTGTAGCGCAGCTCGCCACGGGCATCTATCGTAAGCTGGGCAAGTCTGCGGAAGATCAGGCGGACATCTATTTAGCGGGATTGCTGCATAACATCGGAAGGCTGGTGTTGGTCCAATGTTTTCCCGATAAAATGCAAAATCTATTGGCTCCGCTCGCCATTTCTGTGCCACCGCAAGAATTGTTGGCTATGGAAAAATTAAAGTTGGGTGTGGATGCATGTGAGGCGGGCGCGGTGTTGCTGGCTAAATGGCAGTTGCCCCGTTCAGTGAGTGTCGTCATGCGACAGTTGGCGGTTGATAAAGTGGCCATGATGCCTGAAGCACAGCTGTTATTATTATCTGAGGAATTTATACTCGCACTGCTAGCATCTGGTGGCGACGAAGCTTCATCGTCACAAGAAGATTTAGCGACTGCTCAGGCAAGTGATCATCAAGCGTCCACACCGGAATTGGTTGCGGAGTTCAGTGGCGTGCTGGCCGCGGCGTTAGATACGCCTGCCAGCG
Source organism: Simiduia aestuariiviva (assembly GCF_014192475.1). GTDB lineage: Bacteria > Pseudomonadota > Gammaproteobacteria > Pseudomonadales > Cellvibrionaceae > Simiduia > Simiduia aestuariiviva. The sequence goes on along the minus strand of NZ_JACHXZ010000002.1, from coordinate 638,710 downwards.
TAATTGAGCCGTTGTTGGTTGATTTTGCGCACCGATTGCCAGAGTTAAAACTCACCGCACGGGTAATCCAATCCGCAAGTTAATCTGTCGTGCTTAGTGCTATCTTCGGTGTATGTGACTCGCCATTAGCGTGACAAATCTTTACCATGCAGCTCTCAATTAAGAGGGTGAGACATGTCACTTGAACTCTATTATCTATTGTTGCTGGTCACCGGCTTCGTGGCTGGCATCATCAATACCCTCGCTGGCGGAGGCAGTAACCTTACCTTGCCCGCGCTCATGGTGATGGGTATGCCCCCCGATGTCGCAAACGCGACGAATCGCGTGGGCGTTGTGTTCCAAAGTGTAAGTGCTGTACAGGGCTTTCATCGGCACGGCCGACTGCCATGGCAGTCGGTGACTCCAATACTAATGCCGACATTGGTGGGTGGCGCGCTGGGCGCGCTGGCAGCTGTGTTTGCACCCAATACGCTTTTAAAACCGCTGTTGCTGGGTACCATGATCACTATGGCGGTGATTATTCTGGTCAGTCCATCGGTAGTGGCGCCCGCGCCAGATGAAACCCCAAAAGCCGTGAGCGAATCGCCACTCGGCCTGGCGGGGTTGCTGTTTGCTGGATTTTACGGTGGATTTGTTCAGGCAGGTGTCGGCTTCGTATTATTGGCTGCAATCTCAGGGGCGTTGCGCTTTGATTTAGTCCGTGCGAATGCACTCAAAGTCATCTGTGCATTAGGCTTTACCTTGGTGGCGTTATTAATTTTTGTCGTCGATGGGTTGGTTGCTTGGGTACCGGGGTTGGTGCTTGCTGTGGGCGCCATGATTGGCGCCCACTTGGCGGTAAAATTTGCGATTAGCGTAGAGCAGCGCGTATTAAAATGGTTTTTACTGGTGATGACTATCGTCGCCAGTGCGGCTGCATTGCTGTCAGACTAGGTTATAGCATGCGCTGAAGGATGCTTTTTTGGCCGCCTTCGAGCAAGTGATAGATTACCGCCGTCATGTGTATTACCACGATGGCTAGCAATACCCATGGCGCATATTCATGAATCTCGTGAAATATTCCGGCTAATGCTTTATTTTTTTCAAATAGTAATGGCACCGAAAAGTCGCCGAACTTGATTGCATAGCCGGCAAAATTCGACATGCCCCAACCGCTCAGCGGTACGATTGCCATTAATAGATAGAGTAGATGCTTGGTACCTGCGGCAAGCCCCCGTTCACGACTGCTAAAGGTGTCGGGCAGTGCCGGTGCGCGGTGTTTAACAGCCCAGAGTACACGGGCAATTAACAGCCACAAAAATACAAATCCCGTAGCCTTATGAATCATAATCAGATCCATTCGACCAGGCGCATCATCTGGGAGGTCGCTCATATAGTTGCCAACGGCGATAAGTCCAAAGACCATTAGGGCCATGAGCCAATGAAGAATTCGACTAACTAATGTGTAGCGTTGTGTGTCCATGGCGTATCCTCGATCATTGTGCCGTTCAGGCCTCAGGGTATAGGGGTTTTAGTGCTTCAGTTGCGTGGTGCTTGACGGTGCTACTGGTCATTTTAAATGCCTTCACCTTTGCTACCAGTGTATTTAGGTCGCCAGTGTATGCGCCATTTTTACCGTATACATAACTTTCCAGTGCGCACACCTCGCTCAATATATCCGACAAACCATGACGCTGTAGGCGCTCTGGCAAGGGCGCGTTACCTAGCGGTGCGCTCCACGAATCCAGCCAGCGCAGAATAGCAGCTGCCTGCGCGGGCGTCATGGGTTGTCGGCAGAGTTCGGCAAGTGCTTGCCAGCGGTTGTCACCTTCAGATTTTGGTGATCCCGTCGGTGTTGCCAGATCTGGGCGCGTGTTTGTGCGTTGTGCAAACAGCCAGGCCAGCGTTGCAATATTGGTAATGAGGAGTGCCATGGTGGCCCAAAACCACCAGTTAATAACGTCCTTCACATTGCTCTGTGTTGCCACCGGCGGGGGTATCACGGTTTCGTTATTCGGCGTTGATGTTGGTTGCGTGGCGTTGGGGTTGGCAATCACTTCAATCTTACGCGCAGGCAAAGTGGCAACCTCCTGCTGGTTAGTTGACACATTCCACCAGGCAAGTTCGACGGGTGGAAGTTCATAGGTGCCGGGTTGTGTGGGGACGATTGCCGTACTCTCGGCAATGGTTGTGGTAATCCCGTCAGTTTGAGCTTGGTCGTTGCGCTCCGGTGATTCACGATAATATTTTAAGCCGGTGGGCGCGTTTAAGGGCAGCGCTGGAATTTGGTTTTCCGTTAGCCCTTTTGCAGAGATGATAATACTCCGGGTGATAGGTTCACCTACCATCCATTGTGGTTGATCATCACTCCAGGATTCCGTCAATGTTAATTGCGTTGCCGGTAACCAACTCTTGCCGGTATAGGCGGGGTGTTGCGGTTTAACGGTTAGCGTCTGAGGTGTACTGCGTATGCGTTTAGTGGTGCCAGTATTGTATTGAAATGGGCTTCCCCAGTTCCGGTCGTTACCAACAACCACCGTCAATGTTTGCGAAGGAATTTCCAACGTGCCACTTTTTTGTGGAAAAAGTGCGTAGCGCCATTCTTTTATTGTGTAGATGCGATCATTTATGCGCTTTTGGTATTGCGTATCATTTAAGTCCACCAGCAAACCGTCAGTAACCTGTAATTGGGTTGCGTCTTGTATTCGCAATTCGGTCGCCGTGTGCAGCTTGACACTGATTATTACTTGTTGCTGCACGAAGGGGGCGCTATTGTCGACCGTAAGTTCCAAAAACACATCGGGCGTGATACCGGCAGCTTGCCGGGGTTCGTTAACCTCGAGCAAGATGGCATTGCTAAAGTTACCCTTGTATTCAAAGGATGGAATAATAAGTTTGCCTGTTGTTTTGGGGGCCAATGTTAACTGCCACTCGGTATAGGCTTCCACTTGGCCATTGATGTTTCTGTACTGACTACTTTGAGACTGCCCCAGAATTTCAAATTGTTGCTCTAGTTGACGTAGATCTGGGCTGTTATTGCTTTGCGGTGACACGCGCACGGTAAGTTGCAGCGTTTCATCAAGACTCAGTTGTGCGCGATCTACGCGCGCGCTGATCTCGGCAGCAATAGCCGCAGGCGCGCCAATCAATAGGCAAATTAAGGCCCAGATATAAATGAAGGCAGGTCGGCGACCCTGTGTGTGGCTACCAGCGTTCATGGGCATCGTTCTCCGGAGCTTGCCATTCTCCGCGCTTAATGGCCGCGCGGCGTTGTCGATATTGGTATTCAAATTTTCGTTTAAGTAACCCCGAGGGGTCATCTTCCACTTGACGCAGCCATTGCTCCATAGCTTGTCGCTCTTCGTCACTAAGGTGGTCTAGTGCGTCGGGTTTAGCGCTCGTTTGTGGTTGCGAGTTTTGAGGGTTTTCCGTTTGCTCTCTAGCCTCAGCGCTGCCGTCGTAGGGATTCTCCAAGTCGCGCTCAGCTTCAGAGTTGGCCGGCTCCTCGTCGGCTTCAGTGCCCGCAGAATTATCTGTAGCGTCGCTGCCGGTTGATGGATCGCTGGGGGTTGTGTTGTTTTTTTGTTGGTCCTGCGAATTGTTAGCTTGAGCATCCGGTTGCTGATTTGATGGGTTGCTGTCTGCATTCTCTTGGGATTGCTGGTCTTTTTCGTCGCTAGATTGTGGCGCGCTTTGCTGATCGGCCTGCGCTGAGGTTGAGCCATCCTCCGAGGTGTTGTTCTGCTTTTGGTTTTGTTCTTGATCCTGTTGCTGTTCCTGATTTTGTTGTTGGTCTTGTAACTGCTCGAGTAACGCCAAGTTATCTTTTGCATCCTGCATGTCGGGGGCCAGAGCCAGTGCCCTGCGATAACTTTCGATGGCCGCTTCTATTTGACCTGCGTTGGCTTGGGCATTACCTAGGTTGTAAAAATCATCTGCCGTGGCATCTTTGGATGAAGTGAGTGGCGCCAGCGCTTCAATGGCCTGTGTAAAATTATTTGCGCGGTAGTGTGCAGCCGCACGCCAGCGGGTATCAGCAAACTGCTCTGCCGCCACTTCGGGTTGTGAATGCGCTAAGGCTTTGCGACCTCGTTGATCAGCGTTAAGCCACAATTTATCCCATTGGCTAACGGCCGGTGACGGGCTGCTGTTTGCTGGCGCACTCTGACTATTATCGTCGGCGTACACCGGTTGAACGGGAAGCAATCCCGCGCTCAATAAGAGCAGGGGCAGTACCAGTATCAGATTTCGACGAAAACAATAGGCGACGACCGGCAGCAAGAGCCAAACCAACCAAATACCTTCATCGCGCCATGCGTCAAATTCCCGTTCTACTTGCCTGCCTGTAGGTGTTGCCGAAATAACCGGGTCTGCGAGGAAATTGATGTCGCTGTCGTCCAAGCTGATGTCAAAGTAATGGCCGCTCGTGGCTCGGGCAATGGCGCGCAGCCGTTGCCGTTCGTTTTTCACGATGACGATATTGCCGCTGCTGTCTTTTGCAAACCCACGGTTACCAAGTGGGATCGGTGCGCCTGACTCGTCGCCAATACCGATGATGTGTAGCGCGTAGGGCGATTCCGTTAAGGTGGAGATGAGGGTTTCTTGTGCAGCTTCGGCAATGCCATCCGTGAGAAGTACCAGTCGGCCTTGTTGAATACGGCTATCTTTCAATAGGTCTACCGCGAGCGCGACTGCCATTTCAATATTGCTGCCGGTGAGTGGCATCACATCGGGAGATAGCGCGGGCACGAGGTTTTTCAGCGTGCGGGCATCATCGGTGAGTGGTGCAACGAGGTGGGCATCACCGGCATAGGCGATGAGTGCTTGCAGACCGTCGGGTTGTTTATTAATGGCGTCAGTGAGTTTTTGTTGTGCGCGTTTAATGCGGCTGGGTTTCACATCTTCGGCGAGCATAGACGCGGATAAATCCAGTAGATACACAGTGGCTAAGTCGCTTTTGGTAACCGGTGTTGGCAGTTTTTGCCAGCTGGGTCCCGCCATCGCCAAAGTGGCAATGAGCCAGCAGCCCCCGATGATGGGCCACGTCAGGGTGTTTCGTTTAGCGGCCGGTGATTGCTGCAGTAAGGTCAGTAGTTCAGGGGCAATAAATCGCCGCCAATCTGTGGCATTTACGGCGCGCGTGTGAAGCCAATATACAAGTATTGGCAACACCAATAGCAGCGCGAGCCAGGCGGGCCGCAAAAAGTGAAAATCGGTCATTAGTGCGTGCCTCCCATGCTATCGAGCCCAAGGCTAGTGCGATGACGCAGCAACAACCCGGCTATGCTGCCGATTAACGCCAGTCCCAATGGCCAATGAAATAGGGATTTTTGCGGTCTAAACACCTCTGTTTCTTGGTCTGAGGGTTCGAGTTGATCGAGCAGCTGATAAATTTGCTGTAATTCTTGCGGGTTGCGCGCTCTGAAGTAACGGCCGTTAGTAAGCTCAGCAATGTGGGTGAGGGTGGCCTCGTCGAGGTCGATAGAGGGGTTTACGGTGCGCGCACCAAAATCTGTTCCGAGTAGGCCTGGGACGCGCAGCTGATCGGCACCTAAACCAATGGTATAAATTTTGACATTGGCGGCGGCGGCCACCTCAGCGGCTTGTCGTGGGCTAATGTTGCCCGCAGTGTTGGCGCCATCGGTCAGTAAAATCATGACCCGTGATGTCTCCGGTCGATTTCTTAGCCGTTTGACGGCCAAGCCAATGACATCCCCGATGGCGGTGTTTTCGCCAGCAAAGCCAAGCTGTGCCTCCTGCAAAAGGGTGCCAACAGTATCTCGGTCAAAGGTCAGTGGGGCTTGCAGATACGCTTGGCTGCCGAATAGCACTAGGCCTAGCCGGTCGCCCTTACGGCGCTCTACAAATTCATGGACAACCGCTTTCACGGCATGTAAGCGACTCACTGCTTGGTCGCCGAAAAACATATCGGGCGTTTTCATGGAGCCAGAAATGTCCACTGCAAGTAGAAGGTCGCGCCCAGTGTTCGGCAACTCAACCGGATCACCCTGCCAGCGAGGACCGGCGGCGGCAATAATGAGTGCGCCCCAAATGATATACATTAACAGCGTGCCGATTTTGCTGTCGTGTGCTGTTTTGCGTTCTGCCGCGGGGGCCTTTGCAGGGAACATGGTGGTCGGTGCGGCCAGCGCGGCGCGCTGGCTTTCGGCGGCAGGCAACATTCGGCGCACGAGCCATGGCAAGGGCAGCAGGAGTATCAACCACGGCCAATCAAGCGACAACACGGTGTGACTCCTTGATATAGTCATCCAGCCACTGTTTAAGATGCGCTAAACAGGCCACTAGATCTGAGTGGTTGAGTATCGGCTCGGGTGTATAGGGTTGCGTAACCAGCAGCGGGTCAATGCGTGGGGGGAAGGGGGCCGTGTTTTTCCAGTGCTTTTTAATAAATGAAACCCATTTATCATCGGTAAACCGTGCCGCCTGCAGGTGTCCCACACTCAGTACCACACGGCGTAGCAATGCATTGGTGTTCTGCGCTAGCTGTTGCGCGTTTCGATTGGATTCGTAGTCCTGTGCATACTGGGCTAACAATATTTGGGTTTGCCTGCGCAGATGAATTGACGCAGACATTTTTCGGTAGTGCCGACGTGCCCAGCGTGCCATCAGCACCACGAAAACTAATAGCAGCGCGATTAACATCCACCAGCCGGGCGCCAAGGGCCACAGACTGATGTCTGGGGGAAGGTGAATATCTTTTAAAGGCAGAGTTTGAGTCGTCATACTTTACCCTGTGTTGTTCGAGCGCCGTGTGCGGCCGAATTGCTGACGCAGCCACGGCGTCAACGGCGTGGCGGTATCGAGTTGGTGATAGCGGCAACCCAAACCACGCGCGCTATTCAATAATTGGGCACTGCGGTCGGCAAAACGTTGCGCAAGTTGCGCGGCGTATGCGTCATTGAGGGGGAGGGAGCTGGTGCCGTTGCTCAAGGCTAGCTTGTCGTTCACTGGCGGTTTTGCCTCCAGTGCATCGAAAACCTGTAGCAGCATGACATCGTTGTGTCGACACAGTAATGCCAACAAGCGCTCGCAGGCGGGCTCCCAATCTGAAAAATCGCTGATGATTACGAGAGTGCTGCCTGGCTTTAATGCCCGCCGGCACTGGCTCAGCAACTGCGTTAAACTGGCTTCGTCTGGTCCCTTAAACGGTTGGCGCAGTTGATTGTTGCAGGTATGTAATTGGTTGATAAAGCTGAGCATGGCATGTTGACGCCCTTTGGGTCGCAGGTCGGTCACGCCTGTTGTGTGGGCGAGCATGGCACCAATGCGATCACCTGCTAGGCTAGCGGCCCACCCAAGATGACAGGCTACATGGGCAGCGTATACGGATTTGAAGCATCGCTGACTGCCAAAAAACATGCTGGCGCGTTGGTCGACCAACAAAAACACTGGTTTTTCGCGTTCCTCGCTATATAGCTTGGTAAAGGGCTTTTGCGCGCGGGCCGTGACGCGCCAATCGATTGTTCGAACATCATCGCCAGCTTGATAGGGCCGAATTTCCGCAAACTCCATGCCTCGACCGCGAAAATGGGTGCGCCGAGCGCCATGCAATAGGCTCTGACTGCGCACTTTCGCAGGCATAGAGAGATCCGCTGCCGCTAAGCGAGTGCGCACCAAATCTGGCAGCGCAACGTAGGGCCCGGTCGGTTGCAGCACGCTGGTCATCAGTTCACAGGCACCACGTCGAGCAGCTTGTCGATGACTTGATTCACGGTGACGCCACTGGCTTCCGCTTCAAAGGTCAGAAGCAGGCGGTGGCGCAAAACGTCCGGAAGCAATGCCTGAACATCTGCCGGGGTGACGAAGTCTCGATTGTTGAGCCATGCGTGGGCTCTAGCGACGCGTTCCAGTGCTAAGGTGGCACGTGGACTTGCACCATATTCCAGCCATTGCGCGAGTTGCGCATCGTATTTTTCTGGGTGGCGGGTAGCGTCTATGAGGTGCACCAGATAATTTTCAACGGTGTCGGCGAGGTGCAAATTGAGTATTTCCATGCGTGCAGTTTGCAAATCAGCCTGACTTAGCGTGGCTGGTGGCTCCGCAACCGAGGCCATATTTTCTTCTCGCACCAGCTTAAGAATGGCTTTCTCTGCCTCTACAGATGGATAGCCGACATTTACGTGCAGTAAAAAACGGTCCAACTGGGCCTCGGGAAGTGGATAGGTCCCCTCTTGCTCGATAGGGTTTTGGGTGGCCATCACTAAAAATAAGTCGGGCAGCGGGTAGGTATTTTTACCCACTGTGATTTGCCGTTCAGCCATAGCTTCGAGTAACGCAGACTGCACTTTCGCAGGTGCTCGGTTAATTTCGTCGGCTAAAACCAGATTGTGGAAGACCGGCCCCGGTTGAAACTCGAAGGTTGCGGTTTCGGCGCGATAGATATCGGTACCGGTGACATCCGCAGGCAGCAGGTCGGGAGTGAACTGAACGCGATGAAAGCTGCCTTCGATACCTTTGGCCAATTGTTTGATGGCCTTGGTTTTTGCGAGGCCCGGCGCACCTTCAACCAACAGGTGACCGTCGGCGAGTAGGGCAATCAATAGCCGTTCAATCAGGTCGTTTTGGCCAACAATTTGGTCATTCAACCAGTCTTTCAAAAGTGTGACTTGTGCTTGTGTGGTCATAGGATTGTTGTTCGTTATACCAGTCAAAATGAAGGTTTGCGGTCTGTAGACTTTGCCATAGACAGCTAAATGACGCTTTGGTTCTTTTATGTGGGGGCTGAATGAGTTGATACAAGGGCTATTTTTGGCGCGATTGGTCTATGCTTTGTACAGTTCGGCGAAATTGGCCACCTTTTGTCCAAAGTTTGCGGTAGGTGGAAGGGTCGCTATGGCTGGTGTGAGGCAGATTGCCTGATTGGAAAACAAAAGGAAGGCAAGCATCGCTTGCCACTATCGGTGCACAACGGAACGCGAGGCGTTCTTCGGAGATAACACGTGGATACAAGTTTGGTTGCGGCTGACAATAAAGAGGCGTTTCTAGACCAGCTAACAGCGCTCATAGATGAACGATTGAGTGGCAAGAAGGCCGAGCAGGTTAAAGCCTTCGCGCTCGAATACTACGATCAGTTCCCCATCGAAGAACTGGAGGGACGCAAGGTCTCGGATATATACGGTTCTGTGTATGGCTGGTGGAACATGATTGCCAGTCGGCCGGCCGCCCCTGAGCCAAAGGTTCGGATGTATAACCCAAGCCTCGATGAAGATCATTGGTTGTGTCCACACACCGTGGTGGCGGTGCTGCAGCGCGATATGCCGTTTTTGGTAGATTCCATTCGCATGGAGCTGAATCGGCGTGGCATTGCGGTACACGCCGTGTATTCCAGCATCCACACCGTAGGGCGCGATGAATCTCTGAAGTTAACGGAAGTGGTACAGCGCCACAAACCACACCCCAAAAAGAAAGGTGTAACCTTCGGCAAGGAAGCGCTGATTTACTTCGAAGTAAATCTGCACACTGATGCCGACGAGATGGCCGACATTGTCGCCAGCCTAAAGGATGTTTTGCTGGATGTAGATGTCGTTGTAAATGATTACAAGCCCATGTTGGCCGCGGTATCAAAGGTGGGTGAATCCCTCGCTAAGGTGCCCGATAGTGAGCATGTGGTAGACTTGGGTGAAAGTTGCGAGTTTGTCCGCTGGCTAGCAGATGGCCACTTTACGTTCATGGCCTATTCCGAATATGAGTTTATCGACAAAGATGGCACGCGTGCGCTGCAGGAAGTTATCGATAAGCGACTGGGCCTATTTCGTCGACATTCGACAGATGCCGGTGCTGTTGTCATCGACGATTTTAACCCTGGCATGGCGCGCTTCCACTTAACGCCCAAAGTGTTGGCATTTTCAAAGTCGTCAGTGCGATCGCGGGTGCACCGCCACGCGTACTCGGACTATGTGGTAGTTAAACGCTACGACAAATCCGGTAAGGTGGATGGCGAATGCCGATTCATGGGTTTATATACCTCACCGGTTTACACTCTCAGTCCCACAAAAATTCCACTCATTCGCCGTAAGATTGAACAGGTGGTGGCCAGAGCAGATCTGGATCCGCAAAGTCATGATTGCAAGTCCTTGAAGCAGACCCTGGAAACCTTTCCTCGTGATGAATTGTTTCAAAGTAGTGGCTCTGAATTGTATGAGACTACCGTTGGCGTCATGCGAATTAACGAACGCTACCGTGTAAGACTGTTTATGCGTCGCGATCCCTATGGGAAATTTGTCAACGCACTGGTCTATATTCCTAGGGATATTTTCAGTACTGCCATTCGGGTAAAGATTCAGGCATTGATCAGCAAGGCGATCAACGCCAAGGAGTGTGAGTTCACCACATACTTCTCCGAGTCAATCTTGGCGCGTGCGCATCTAGTGTTTCGGGTTGATCCCAATAAGCCCATCGAATATGACGTGCGCAAGCTGCAGGAAAAAATCGTTGATATCACTCGCACTTGGGAGGATCACCTGCACTCGGCGCTGGTTGAAAATCACGGCGAGGAAAAGGGTGCGCGACTATATAAAGATTACCAGCACGCGTTTAGCAGTGCATATCGCGAACATTTTGATGCGCGCGCTGCGGTATTTGATATTGAAACGATGGGTGCTATCACCGGCCCCGAGGCCTTGGGGATGAGTTTTTATCAACCCGTGGGTGTCGATAAAAACTCGTTCCGATTTAAAGTGTTTCAGCGCAATCAAACCCTCGAACTTTCCGATGGTATTCCGGTATTGGAGCGTATGGGAATGCGCGTGATTGGCGAACACCCTTACCGCATTGATGTGGGGGATGATCGCTACTGGATGCATGATTTTGAATTGGTCTACGATTTGCCTGCAGATATTGATGTGCAGTCAGCGCGACACCTGTTTCAGGAAGCATTTGCCGCTGTATGGGGCGGCCATACGGAAAACGACAGCTTTAATCAGCTTGTGTTGGGTGCTTCATTAGAGTGGCGTGAAGTTTCGATTTTGCGCATCTATGCGCGCTATATGAAGCAGACGACATTCAACTTCAGTCAGACCTATATCGCCAATACGCTGGCCAATCATATGGCCATTACCCGCAATTTAGTGGCGATGTTTAAGGCTAAATTCCATCCGGATGAAAATGACGGATCAGACGCCGCCAAGGCGCGAATTAAGGCCATCGAAGCGGATATCTTGGCCAGTTTAGACCGCGTTGATAATTTAAACGAAGATCGCATTATTCGACGCTATCTGGATATGCTCAATGGCAGCCTGCGCACGAATTTCTATCAGGCGACGAGTGAAGGGCAGCATAAAGATTATATTTCCATTAAGTTTAGCCCGCGCTCAATTCCTGAGATTCCTGAGCCGCGGCCGTTGTATGAAATATTCGTTTATTCACCGCGTATCGAGGGTGTCCACTTGAGAGGTGGCGCAGTGGCTCGGGGCGGCTTGCGTTGGTCCGACCGGCTACAGGATTACCGCACGGAAGTGTTGGGCTTGGTCAAAGCTCAGCAGGTCAAGAACGCTGTGATCGTTCCCAATGGTGCTAAAGGTGGCTTCGTATCCAAGCAGCGTCCAAAGGGCGGTGATCGCGAAGCGGTACTGAAAGAAGGCATTGAATGTTACAAAATCTTTATTCGCGGTTTGCTCGATGTCACCGACAACTTGGTTGAAGGGCAGGTGGTGCCACCAAAATCCGTGGTGCGTCACGATGGCGATGATCCATATTTAGTCGTTGCGGCCGATAAAGGGACGGCGACATTCTCAGATATTGCCAACGGTATTTCGCTGGAATACAACCATTGGTTGGGTGACGCCTTTGCCTCTGGGGGTAGCCAAGGTTACGACCACAAAGGCATGGGTATTACTGCGCGAGGCGCCTGGGTGGGTGTCAAACGCCACTTTATGGAGAAGGGGCTAAATACCCAAACAACCGATTTCACTGTCATCGGCATCGGCGATATGGCGGGCGATGTGTTTGGCAATGGCATGTTGATGTCTGAACATATTTGTTTGGTGGCCGGCTTTAACCATCTGCATATTTTCATCGACCCAACCCCAGATTCTGCTAAATCGTTTAAGGAACGCAAGCGTCTGTTTGAGCTGCCGCGCAGCAGCTGGACAGATTACAATCAAAAATTAATATCGAAGGGCGGGGGTATTTTCGAGCGTTCAGCGAAGTCTATTCCGATTAGCCCAGAGATGAAAAAAATCTTTTCCATTAAGGAAGACAAGCTCACGCCAACCGATTTGATTTCTGCGTTAATGAAGGCGCCTGTGGATTTGATTTGGAACGGCGGCATCGGAACTTACGTAAAATCTACGCAAGAAACCCATGCGCAGGTTGGTGATAAAGCCAACGATGTACTGCGGGTTAACGGCAATGAGTTGCGCTGCAAGGTGTTTGGCGAGGGCGGTAATCTAGGGATGACCCAGTTGGGCCGCATCGAGTTTTGTTTGGCCGGTGGTGCTTGTAATACCGACTTTATTGATAATGCGGCCGGTGTTGACTGCTCGGACCATGAGGTCAACGTTAAGATTCTGCTCAATGAAGTGGTATCGAGCGGCAACCTCACCGAAAAACAACGCAATGCGTTGCTTGGCCAGATGACTGATAACGTCGCCGAGTTGGTGCTACACAATAACTATCGCCAAACGCAGGCAATCAGCATTGCGCAATATCAATCGCGCCAGCGGGTTGGTGAATACCGTCGATTTATCAATGCCTTAGAGGCTAGTGGCCGACTCAATAGAGCGCTCGAGTTCTTGCCACCGGATGATGTGCTGGTGGAGCGTCAGTCACAAGGAAAGTCCTTGACCCGGCCTGAATTGTCGGTGCTGGTGTCCTATGCCAAGGTTCAGCTAAAAGAAGAGTTAGATGTTCCTGCAATTACCGATGATGCCTACATTGCATCAGTCGTTGAAACGGCCTTTCCTGATGAAGTGCGCAAACGGTACAAAGAACAGGTCTACAACCACCGGTTGCGTCGAGAAATTATTGCCACACAATTAGCCAATGACATGGTTAATATTATGGGGATTAATTTCTGTCAGCGCCAAATGGAGTCTACGGGCAGCAATCCGGCGGAAGTGGCAAAGGCCTATGTGGCGGCGCGCGATATCTATGAATTGGATAGTTTTTGGCGTGACATAGAGGCGCTCGACTACCAGGTGGATGCGCAGCTACAGCTCGATATTATGAGCAGAATGATGCGCCGTATTCGACGTGCGACGCGTTGGTTCTTGCGCAATCGTCGTACCAATTTAGACGTGGCGACCGAGGTCAAAGCTTTCCGTGATCCGTTGACAAAGTTGCGATTGGCGCTGCCCGATATGATTCGTGGTGAGCCTAAAAAGCAGTGGGCGGCGGAGTGTAAGCGATTGATCGCGGCAGGGGTGCCCGAGGATGTGGCATCGCGTGCAGCCATCCCCATTAACGTTGCGCCGGGATTGAGTATGGTCGAGGCCGCTGTTCAGTCTGAGACCGACATACTCAAGGTGGCAGAAGTGCAAATGTCTGCTGCTGACTTTTTGGGTTTGGATTGGTTTGCCGATGAAATTTCCAACGTCAAAGTGGAAAACTACTGGCAATCCATGGCGAGAGAAGCGTTCTTGGATGATCTCGATTCGCAGTTGAGATGCATCACGGTAGCGTTGATCCGATCGTTGGAGCCCAAACAGTCGCACGAGGAGGCATTGGTGGTATGGGCCAAACGCCACAAAGTGTTGGTCGATCGCTGGCGAGGCATGATTGCTGATTTACGCGGTGCGACGGGCACTGACTACGCCATATTCTCAGTGGCACTGCGTGAATTGTTGGACTTGGCTCAAGCCAGCCAATATAGCCAACCGTAGGTTACCTTGGGCAAGGTGTTCGTTCGGCTAGCCATTAGCCAAGAAGAGCTGCTGCGGCTGTATCGTGGCAGCGCGCGAACCGTGTCTGCGCTGGCCGAAGATGGTCGGCGCATTCGGTTTCCGGCTGATGCCTTGCGCAGGCTTGTTACCGATAAAGGGGTGTACGGCCAGTTCGTCATCGAGTTTGATGATCAACACAAGCTCGTCTCAATTCAACCTTCGAGTAAAGGCTAGCGGGTGCATACCCGCTAGCTTTGCAGTATCCTTGCCGGCCTGATTCGACCTGTTGGGACGCCGAACATGTATACCATCGCTAAGCCACTGCTATTCGCCTTAAATCCAGAAACTGCACACCATTTGTCACTCGATTTATTGGGCGCGTGTGAGCGACTGAAATTATTGAGTTGGATGGTGCCTGAAGTACACGGCAAGCCTGTTGAGGTGATGGGGCTGACGTTCCCCAACGCCGTAGGCCTCGCCGCAGGGCTCGACAAGAATGGGGATTATTTCAATGCACTTGGCCAGCTAGGGTTTGGTCACGTCGAAATTGGTACCATTACGCCCCGGCCGCAGGCGGGCAACCCCAAGCCGCGATTATTTCGGTTGGTGGAGCAGCAGGCGATCATTAATAGGATGGGGTTCAATAACAAAGGCGTCGATCATCTTGTCGAACAAGTAAAACGGCGTCGATTTGATGGTGTGCTCGGTATTAATGTCGGCAAAAATTTCGATACCCCGGTAGAAAGTGCCGCAGAGGATTATCGAATTTGTATGGCCAAAGTTTACCCCTATGCAGATTACATTACCGTTAATGTGTCTTCGCCAAATACGCCAGGGTTGCGATCACTACAATACGGCGAAAGCTTAAAGCAATTGTTGGATGTGGTTAAAGAAGAGCAGGCGACTCAGGCACAGCTTGTGGGCAAATATGTTCCTGTTGCTATTAAAATCGCACCCGATTTAACCGTAGACGAAATTGAACAGGTTGCTGAAGCCGTTAAGGCGGCGGATATGGATGCCATCATCGCCACCAATACCACCTTGTCCCGTGAATTGGTGCAAGGATGTGAGCACGGAGATGAGGCGGGTGGGCTCAGTGGCAGCCCAGTGCGCGATAAATCCACCGAAGTTATTCGTTTGCTTAAAGCGTCATTAAAAGGCGATGTGCCAATTATTGGGGTGGGTGGTATTTGTAGTGGCGAAGATGCTGCCGAAAAGATTCACGCGGGTGCGCAGTTGGTGCAAATATACAGTGGCTTTATCTACCGTGGGCCGGAGCTGATTGGCGAGTCGGTGGATGCTATCGACTCCATTGCCCCATAAAAAAATGCAGCGCTAAGCGCTGCATTTTTTTGAGAAATGTAAACGATGTCAGGCGAGATTGCTTAGCTTCTGCGCGCAAGCCGCCATGTTGTAACCATTCCAGTGATCTTCGCGTGCTTCGCGCCATCCACTCAACCACTCCTGCCGGGCAGCACCTTGTTGGTGGGGGCAGAGATCGCGTGAGCGCCCTTTAATGGCGGCCATATAACCTTTATTAAATGCCAATTCGATCTGGTTACGTTTTTGTCTTTTCATAAATAAAGCACCTTGGCTGTTTTATTAATTCAAATTCGTTACAGAGCATTGATTGCAGCCACAGTGTGGCGGCGTTAGAGGCCTCTTAGTTGGTGGGTTGATTCAAGTGGTTAATCGCTGGGTTAAGAACAGCATAGTACGAATCGTGGACTGGGAGGTTGCTTTGCGGTTGTTGATATACAAGGTTGTGTCCTTTTACGTACGTCGTCATTCGTTTAGGGCGTGCATGCCACTTGCTGGATGCATTTGTCGTGCTATATATCGCGCCTTGGGCGACGATTGCCGGCGGGGTAAAGCCCGCCGGCAGTGGGTGCTAAGCTAGAGATCACTGGCTGGATTAGCCTTGAACCGGCGCGTCCACGCTAGTTGCCAGTGGAAATTTGCGACCAGCGCTGAAGTATCAGCCCTGATTCACCCAAGCCCCACACAAAGTCTGCGTCCCTGCAGTTATGTTGGGGTGACTATTTTTGACCAATTATCAGATATTGGCCCATCCTTAACGCGCAATGGGGCTGGTCCAGCGGTACGGGTGGAAACCTTTAGTGCCCCAAGTTTTATTCCTGCTCGACGCAGGCGAAGCGGGATTGAACCCGTTACAATAGCGCCCTTTCTCGGGCGGACAGTCAGTACACCAAAAAGGATTCTTCTTGTGAATGAATAAAATCTTCTATGCTTTGAGCCTATTATGGTCCGTGGCTATATTGTGAAGATAGTATGATAGACGCACTAAATTTCCGCCCTAAACACCAGAATTTATGCCCAAATTGCTAATATTTCGCACAATTTGAGGTTGGAACACGTGATATGACCCAGTTCGATTTTTTTGCTACCTGCCCTAAAGGGCTAGAAAACCTTCTCTATCAGGAACTTCAGGGCCTTGGTGCCGAGTCAGTTCGGGAGACCGTCGCGGGTGTGCACTTTACTGGGGAGTTGAGCCTTGGCTACCGGGCCTGCTTGTGGAGCCGCTTGGCCAATAAGATTTTATTGCCTCTCAATCAATTTTCTGTCTCCAACGATCAGGAGCTCTACGATGGAGTAGCGGCTGTGCAATGGGAGGAGCACCTGAGCCCATCGTCTACGTTTCTAGTGGATTTTTCGGGTACTAGCTTTGCCATTCGCAACAGTCAATTCGGTGCACTGAAGACGAAAGATGCGATTGTTGATCGGCTTCGCACTGCCACTGGAGAGCGGCCATCGGTGGCTAAACAGAATCCCGATATTCGCATTAATGTGCGATTGTCACGGGGGCGGGCGGTGGTGAGTTTAGATCTATCGGGGGAGAGCTTGCATCGCCGTGGCTACCGGCTGAAGCAGGGTGCGGCCCCACTCAAAGAAAACCTTGCTGCTGCCGTATTGATTCGGGCAGGTTGGCCAGACATTGCGGCGTCAGGTGGCGCTTTGATTGATCCAATGTGCGGTTCAGGTACGTTATTGATAGAGGCCGCACTGATCGCTGCTGATATTGCACCGGGCCTGCTGCGACCGCGGTTTGGGTTCGAGCGATGGTTGCAGCACCAAAATGATTTGTGGTTGTCGCTGCGCGAAGATGCCCGAGAGCGCAAACGCATAGGGCTTGCCCGTGAACTCCCTGAAATTCGTGGCTACGATGCGGATATTCATGTGATTCGGGCGGCGGAATCCAATGTGTTGACCGCCAAGCTGGATCACTGGGTGCGGTTGAGTCGCAAAGAGTTGAAAGATTTTACGCAACCCACACACAAGGTGTTGGCACCTGGTGTCGTCGTGACCAATCCACCTTATGGCGAGCGATTAGGTGATGCCGATGCCTTGGCGTATCTCTACCGCTATCTCGGTGACCGGATGCGTGAGTCTTTCGGGGGGTGGCAGCTGGCCGTGTTTACGGGCAATCCCACGTTGTGTCACGAACTCGGTATGAAAGCGCATAAAAAATACAAGCTGTTCAATGGCACCCTAGAAAGTGAGTTGTTGTTATTTAGTGTGCATGCGCGAACGGAAAAGCCCGCCAACTCGGAGGGCTCGCAGCGTGAACCAGAACGGCGCAAGCACGTACCTGCGCCAGTAACACTCAGCGCTGGTGCGGAAATGTTCGCCAATCGCCTGAAAAAAAATCACAAGCAGTTAGCAAAGTGGCTTAAAAAAGAGTCGATTCAGTGTTATCGATTGTACGACGCTGATATGCCAGAGTACTCGGTGGCTGTGGATGTTTACGGCGAAGCAGTGCACGTGCAGGAATACGCGGCCCCAAGCAGTGTCGATGAGCGCGATGCGCGGCGCAGATTTGAGGATATAAAAGCGGCTATTCCAGTAGCCTTAGGTGTAGATCCTGCTGATGTCAGCTATAAGCAGCGACGTCGAAATGCCGGCACTAGTCAGTATGAAAAGCTTAAGGTTCGGGAAAAACGCGCCCCAATAAGCGTGCGAGAAGGGCAGGCCAGTTTTTTGGTTGATCTGTGGCAATACCTCGATTGTGGTCTTTTTCTCGATCATCGACCACTGCGATTGAGAATTGCTCAAGAGGCTCGCAATAAACGCTTTTTAAATTTGTTTTGTTATACCGCCTCGGCCAGTGTTCACGCCGCATTGGGTGGTGCGCGCTATACAATGAGCGTGGACATGTCTCGAACCTACCTAGATTGGGCGCGCAAGAACTTCGCGGAAAATGGCCTAGGCGAACAAAAGAATAGAACAGAGCAGGCAGACTGCATGCAGTGGCTTGCCTCTGCAGAGGGTGAGTACGACTTGATTATGTTGGATCCGCCGAGCTTTTCAAATTCCAAGCGTATGGATGGCGTGTTAGACGTACAGCGTGATCACGTGCAATTAGTGGACGACGCTATGCGTCTATTGGCACAAGAGGGCACACTGTACTTTTCCAATAATTTACGAACCTTCGTACTCGATGAAAATCTTGAGGCGCGCTATAACGTCGAAAATATTACGGCGGCGACGTTGGACAAAGATTTTCAACGCAATGCGAAAATTCATCAGTGCTGGAAGATTAGCCACCTATCCCGCCGCAATTAATCGCGCGATCAGGTTAACTTGCATTCCTTTCTGATTGCTTGGGCGAAGGCGCGAGTCGCTGCGCCTAAAGCGCTTCGGCGCGCCTCTCCAACGCCTTCACTGTAACAAAATGACAATCGCAATTGATTGAGGCCAGCCTGCGGGTTGCGTACTCGTGCATCTGGCGGGAAAAAACTGTAGGTGGGAATAGTCACAACCCCATATTCGGATACCAGTCGCTGGGTAAAGGCACTGTCACAGGTTAGTCTAGGGTGGTTGAGCGTAAACACGGAAAAGAAACCCGCCCCCGGTTCTGTCCAGCTAAACAGTTCCGGTTGGTCAGACAATTGTTCAGAAAAGGTGTCCAGTAAAATCTGCCGATTTTCTCGGTATATTTGGTTTTTTTGCTCTGCTACGGGCCATAGACTTTTTCGGGGCTGGAAATTTTCGTCGGTGAGAAAGGACTCAAATCCACACAGCGCTTCAGGATTTTGAAGCAAAAAGTCTGCACTGGCTTCGGTGAGTAGTAATTGAGTAAGTGGTGCGCGTGTTCCGCCGTGTAGCTCAAGTGTCGCTTCGGTATAAATAAATCCAATGCGCGGCCCTGGCAGGCCAATTTTGGATGCGGTAAACAGGTGTACGCACAGTTCTGGTGCCAAAGATATAAACGGCTTTGGGCGCGATTCTGGCATTTCATAGCTGATATAGCTGTAGGGCGCATCTTCTACCACCAAAATGTCTTTGTCTTTTAAGACATCAATGATTTGCTGGCGGCGTTCAATTGAAAAAGAGATGCCCCCTGGATTATGGCCATCGGGAACAGTGTAGTAGAAGGCAACGTCGTAGCCGTCTGCGCGAGCTTGGTCTATCTGGTGGCTAAGTGCCTCGCAATCAGGCCCTTCTGAATCCATTTCTACGGAGTAAATGCGCGCTTTTTGATAAAGACCTGCCCTTGCGAGAAAACCGGCATAAGTCGGGGCATCGGTGATGTAGGCCACTTTTTCGCCCGTGCGTTCAAATAGCGAGCAAAGTAAGTTAATGCCGCCGGTGGAGCCCACCGTAGGTATCAGTTGATCTGGATCAAGCTGCGCATCGAAGTCAGCACCGTAGACCTCAGCAAAGCGCTTACGCGTACTTGCAGCGCCCTGTGTGTCGGTATAACCGTAGAGTGGTTGTAACACAGCCTTGAGCGATTGACCGCGGGCTAGGTGCGCGAAATAGGCCTCCTTATGGGCGATATAGCCGCTGGGGTCGGTCACTTCTGGGTGGGGGTAGCCAGCGCCTAGGTGATGCAGTTCCAGCCCTTTGGCCTTTGCCAGTTGGGCTAGTTTGGGCAGTGCGGCTGCCATTTCTCGGGTCACACTAATGGGTTGCTGACGAAGTTGTTTGGCTTGCATGAGGTTTCTGTATGCTTTTGGGTAAGCACACATCATGCGTAAAAGGACTGTAAATCTCAAGGCGCCCATGCTGGGATGCCCGTCGCGGGTTTGTTAAACTTTCGCGCTATTAGCAATTCCGGATCTGTTTATGAAGCCCTTTGTTGTAAAGAGCAAATTTCAACCCGCTGGTGATCAGCCAACGGCCATTGCGTCACTCGTAACCGGTTTGAATGCGGGCTTGGCACATCAGACCTTACTGGGTGTCACGGGTTCCGGTAAAACCTTCACCATCGCCAATGTTATAGCGCAAATGCAGCGGCCCACCATGGTCATGGCGCCGAACAAAACCTTGGCGGCCCAGTTGTATGGTGAGTTCAAAGAGTTTTTCCCCGATAACGCGGTCGAATACTTCGTCTCTTACTACGACTACTATCAGCCTGAAGCCTATGTGCCTTCCTCTGACACCTTCATTGAAAAAGATGCGTCTATCAACGAGCACATCGAGCAAATGCGCCTGTCAGCCACTAAGGCGCTTATGGAGCGTAAAGATGCCATAGTGGTGGCAACCGTTTCTGCCATATATGGATTGGGCGATCCAGAAGCCTACTTGAAAATGGTTATTCATTTGGTGCGTGGCGATCGCATTGATCAGCGAACGTTATTGCGCCGGCTAGCGGAATTGCAATACACGCGCAATGATATGGACTTTCACCGCGCTACCTATCGAGTGCGTGGCGAGATTATTGATATATATCCCGCTGATTCCGATGCCGATGCAGTGCGTGTCGAATTATTTGATGATGAAATTGAGCAAATATCACTTTTCGATCCGCTCACAGGCGCAACCATACGCAAAGTCCCACGATTTACGATCTATCCTAAATCTCACTATGTGACCCCGCGCGAGCGGGTACTCGAAGCGGTAGAGCAAATTAAGGTGGATTTGGCGGAGCGCCTGACACATTTGCGTGACACTAACCAGCTGGTGGCGGCCGAGCGGTTGGAGCAGCGCACCCGCTATGACATCGAGATGATGGTTGAGCTGGGCTATTGCAATGGTATTGAAAACTACTCGCGCTATCTGTCGGGCCGAGAGCCCGGCGCGGCGCCACCCACGCTGTTTGACTACCTGCCGGCCGAGGCGCTACTGGTCATCGATGAATCCCACGTGGGTATTCCACAGATTGGTGGAATGTATCGCGGTGACCGTTCGCGCAAGGAAACGCTGGTCGAATACGGTTTTCGCTTGCCCTCGGCGCTCGATAATCGCCCCATGCGCTTTGACGAGTGGGAACGTTTGGCGCCTCAGATGATATTTGTCTCTGCAACCCCGGGTGACTACGAAAAAGCGCATGCCGGGCAGGTGGTAGAACAAGTTGTCCGACCCACAGGCTTAGTTGATCCCGAGGTTGAAGTCCGGTCTGCGCAAACGCAAGTCGATGATGCGCTGTCGGAAATTCGTGCGCGCGCCAGTATCGATGAGCGCGTACTCATCACAGTGCTTACAAAGCGCATGGCTGAAGATTTGACCGAATACTTAGCCGAACATGGCGTGCGCGTGCGTTACCTGCATTCGGATATTGATACAGTGGAGCGCGTAGAAATTATTCGTGATCTACGGCTGGGTGAATTCGATGTATTGGTGGGCATTAATTTATTGCGTGAAGGCCTCGATATGCCCGAAGTCTCTTTGGTTCTCATTATGGATGCCGATAAAGAGGGGTTTTTGCGATCGGAGCGATCACTCATTCAAACCATTGGTCGTGCTGCGCGGAATTTGAACGGTAGGGCCATTTTGTATGCCGATCGCATTACCGGCTCCATGGAGCGAGCGATGGGCGAAACTGAACGCCGACGCAATAAGCAAGTAGAGCACAATGCGCGACATGGTATTACGCCCGTGGGCGTGAAAAAATCTGTTGCGGATATTCTGGAGGCGGGTCACGCGCCAGGTAAAAAGAAACGGCAAAAAGTCGCGGTCGGGAAGGGGCGATATGACATCGAGCTGCCCGAGGGCGACGTGTGGACGCAGATTGCAAAATTGGAAGCGCAAATGTTCCAGCACGCCAAGGATCTGGAGTTTGAGCGCGCAGCTCAAGTGCGCGATCAGATCAGTCAGTTAAAGCAGAAAGCCGTTTAATAAAGCGGTTTAATTGTCACTCAGATGGTAACGATAATTGGCAGACGATATCGGTATTGGTGAACGTATACTGAATTAGCTCAATAGAGTTCTACCAATACGCGAAAGCCAACGTCGCTGTAGCGTTTGCTGGGGATTCTACCTTCGCGCGCAAAGTTGGTGATTTCCTCGGCGGACGATTTCATGGAGCCGCCACGCACCGACCGCCTCGAGCAGTCAGATACCACCACCGCGGTGCCGTCACGCGGTGCTGATAGGTAGTGATTTTGAAAGCAGTCCTCCACCCATTCAGCCACGTTACCGGAGGTATCATAGACCCCGAACGGATTGGCAGAGTAGGTGCCCACTGGCGCAGTTCTGGTGATGAATAGGCCCGAGAAGTCGCTGTCGCAGCCCATGCGGCAATTCGCTTTGCCCTTTGCGTTATCTGGCCACCAATAGCTGCTCTCTGTGCCTGCACGAGCTACGTATTCCCATTCAGCTTCGGTCGGCAGACGATAGCGCTTGCCGGTGGAATCTGACAGCCAGCGCACGTAATTTTGCGCGTCTTGCCAGCTCACGTTGATTGCGGGTCTCGCACCGCGTCCCCAGCGATTGTCGTCGGCCTGGCCAAGGTTTTTTGCCTTTAGGTATTTTTCGTAATCTGCAAAAGTAATTTCAAAGCGGCTAATTGCAAAGGCTTCTGAGATGGTGACGCTGCGTACTGGCATGGTAATGCCTGCGCTCTTGTCTCCCATTTCAAACCGGCCAGGCCCAATAATTACCATTTCTGGGCCCAAGTCACCGTTGGCCAATTCATTTTTAAATACACTGCCGGGTTGAATCATTTTGCGCAGCGTAACTTCCTGGGTTACGGCGTCGTCGTCTATCTGAACCCATTCTTCGTAGCTGTGATAATCCTTGGCTGTCACTTCAACGCGGTAGCGTCCAGCGGGCAGTTCTATGCCGTGTCGGTAGCGGTCGCGAATATTGAGAATGCGTATGCGCGCATCTTCAGGTTCAGCGATTATCGTCAGTGGGTAGGTCTGGGGTGGCGGTGGAGTCGTGTTTGTCACTTCGCTGCCGTTAATGCCTGCGGCGACTTGTGCCAGCGCTTGAGGCTCGGAAGATATTATTGCTGCATCGTCGTTAGCGCCTTCATTGCTACCCGTAGCTACGGTTAGCTCATTGCGCGGAGTGCGCAAAATGGGCTGGGGTGTGTCAGATGCTGGCAAAGGCAGAACAGCCTTGGCTTTTTCATCGACTAATGCAGCGCTAAATTGTGCGGCGTTAGCCAGCCAATCGGGAAAGCGTGTTTCGGCCGGTAATTCAAAGCGTGCGAGTGCAACTGAAAATGTGAACCACAGGATGCTAATAACGGTTGTGATTGATAGCACGCGCGCAATACTGAATTTCGGTCGAGCAGCGGCCTGATAAAAAGCTGCTTTTTGAATGCGCGTAGACACCACAGTGGAACGGTCATTTTCGCCAGTGTCGGGTGTGGTTTTAACTTCTGTGATGGTAATGTCGGGGCGGCGATAAAAACCGCGCTTGGGCGTCCAGCGCCAGCTAAATATCTCTTTTATAAGAGCCTTCAGTTGGACGGTTATGGCGACATAGCTGGTCAGTATTAGCGCTTTAAATAGCGTCGCAATATGCATTGCTGACGGTTCAGTGTTTGACATGTAGCGTGGGCGACTGCCACTCAGGGTCGCATCGAGTTCTTCTATGGCGTCAGCAATTTCGCGCCCACGCTGGAAACGGTCATTGGGGTCTTTTGCCAACAGGCGGTTTAGCAGCTTTTGGTAGAGTGAATATTGTGGCGGCAGTTTTGGGATCGGTGCGGTTAAGTGTTTAATAGCTATGGCAACAGCTTCTTCGGCTTTAAATGGCACGGTGCCGGTGAGCATTTCATAAAATACAATGCCCAAGCTATAAATGTCAGATCGCCCATCGATGGCCTTTCCGCGCGCTTGCTCGGGGCTCATGTAATGGGGGGTGCCTACAACCATGCCGGCATTGGTCATTTGCGATGAGCTGCTGACTGTTTTTGCCACCCCAAAATCAGATAACACTGCCGAGCTGTTTTCTCGAAATAAGATGTTCTCTGGTTTTATATCGCGATGGATGTAGCCTTTTTCGTGTGCAAGGTCCAAAGCGAGGGCCATTTCGCGCATGATGCGCAAAATTTCTGACGTGCTTAGCCCCGTGGCCATCTTGTCGTGCACCGAGCCGCCAGGCAGGTAATCCATTGCAATGTAATTGAGATTTTTAAATCGCCCAATATCGTAAATTGATACGATGTTTGGATGTGACAATTGCCCGACAATATTAGCTTCGCGTTGAAAACGTTCACTAAATATCGGGTCTGCATTTAAGGCGGGTGACATAACTTTGAGTGCGACTTCTCGGCCAACACTCAATTGAATGGCAAGATAGACGGTGGACATGCCGCCTTGATTGATCTTGCGAATGATACGATAACCGGGGATTTGCATATTGTATTAGCCAAGCAACCAATAGCAAAGCAGCCCAAATGAGGCGAGTGCGAGGCTGTAAAGTGAAAAGTCCAGACTCGAGTTCCCTGTCAATTCCGGTAGCCAATCCGTAATGGCCATATAAAAGTGACGCTTTGTCAGTGGTGATTCCACCACCTGAATGGTGATGTTGTCACTACCGCCGCTGTCTAGTGCTGCCTGCAATAATTTAGCCACTGCGTCCTTAGGCGAGCGCGATTCACATAATATACGTGCGATGATTTCGTCGGACAGTTCATCGGTGAGTCCGTCTGAGCAAAGTATGATCCACTGGTCTTTTTCCCACACGCCGTGGACTTGATCAACGCGCACGTTTTTTAGCTCTTGCGAACCTAAGCACTGTGTGATGACGTTTCGATCTGGGTGCTGGTTTTTATCTGATGCGCTGATGGCTCCGGTATCAACCAGCATCTGCACGTAAGAGTGGTCGAGTGTCAGTTGCTCTAGGCTGCCGCCGTCAGGTTTAAATGTCCACAGGTAGGCTCGACTGTCGCCAACCCAAGCAACTTCGTATTCTGTTTGACGGCTTCTTAGTGCCACCACAGTACTGCCCATTCCCGGCGCGCCGACACCGTGCTTAACGGCCTCTAAAATGGCTTTGTGGGAATTTTCGATGGCTTGGCTTAAGCTTGATTGACTTTGGATTTGCTGCTTGATGCTATCGCGTACAATGGCGCTGGCGACTTCACCCGCTTCATGACCGCCCATGCCATCGGCAACCACCCAGACACCAACATCCGGACCCGCATAGTAGGTGTCTTCGTTGTTATCTCGCGAGAGGCCTTTATCGGTGGCCGCACTGTAATTGAGTGGTGGCATTTGCCGTCCTGCTCAGTGGATTGCTTTTATTGTCGGTGTCTGGCGATGAGAGTTAACAGCGCTGCGCTGAAACCAATTCAATACGCACCACAGTTTACCTGCTAAATGTAAACGGTAAAGTCATTTTTAGCTAACCTATTGAAAGACTTCGGGCTTTTACGGCATTATCCATTACAGAAAGGACCTGTAGTAGGGTTCGAGAGTGTATTGGGGAACTCAAACATGTTGAAACTCCGCTTTAAGAACAATAAGCATAATGCGGTGTGGCTGGTGGAGCCAAAGGTCACAATTGGAAGTGGCCAAAAGAATGACATGGTAGTTGATGACACTAGCGTCGCCGAGCTACATGCAGAAATTCTCGTTGATCACGAAGAGCTAACGCTAAAAGTGCTTGCGCCAGAGCAACCTGTGCGAGTGAATGAGAACATGGTCACAAAATCGGCACCTTTAACGGTAAACGATGTGTTGACCTTGGGCAAAGTGCAGTTGCAGGTTGTGGATCCCAAGCAGGAACCTAAGGCCGCGCCGACGCTCGTTCGAACTGAGGCAACCGGCTGGTCGTTAAAGGCCAATCACACGGCGCTCGCGAACAAAGTCTTTACCATCGCACCTGAAACCATAGTCGGGCGCGCAAGCGATTGTGACATTGTGCTAGCCGCCGCGCATTTATCACGTCGCCACGCGCAATTGACGGTCAAAGAAGGCCTGCTGTACGTCAAAGATCTGGGCTCAGCAAACGGCACGTTTCTCAATGGTGTGCAAGTGACTGAGGCACGGGTAAAACGTGGTGATGAATTGCGGTTTGATACCTTGGGTTTTGGTGTGGTTGGACCGTCCGATGACATGAATAAAACCAGTATTCGGACCATGCCAAAACAAAAGCCACAGCAAGGTGTCACAAAACGCACCGCCGGAAAACGGCCCCTAGAGCCAAGTCGCGAACAGGTGAAAGCGGCCATGGCAGCACCCGTTACAACAGAAGATGCGCCTCGATCCTCAGCGTTCACGGGATTGAGCATAGGGGTGCTGATGTTAGCTGGGCTAGTTTATTGGGCTTGGCAGGCGGGCCATCTCAATTTCTAAGGCTGTGGCTAAGGCTAAGGCGCAGTTAGTCTGTTCAAGCCCTTGTCGGGCTTATTTCAAGGATGTGCGCCAGACGCGTTTGACGCGTCAGGCGTCTATATTGGCGCGCTCGCGCTCTAAGCGAGTCAGTCGCTTACAACTATTTGTTGCTTAAGTTCTGGGCCTGTCGGCCGATACCCCCCCCAAGCTGGTTAATTTTCCCAGATTGGAGGTCTCTATGTTGTCCCCACTAAACCCCGCGATGTCACAGTTTGCTGGCTCTAATTTAGCCCCCGATGCTACGCAAACTGGACGTTCAAAAGCGGTGCTGCAGCCTCAAGCGCAGGGTGTCGCAAAGGGCGAGCCCATGCCCAGCGCGGGCGATAGGGCAATGACCCCAGATCGTGCGGCCGGTAATATTCTCCTTTTTATCGAAAATCGTCTGCATGCTGACGCTGCTGCTGGTATGAGTACCGAAAAGCTGCAGAGTCGCTTAGATGCTGGTTTAGAGGGGTTTTTACAGGGGTTCAACGAAGCTAAACAAATTCTATCGGATTCAGGCCTGTTGTCGGATGACCTGTTGGCGGCCATTAGTGCCACTTATGACAAGGTACTGGCTGGTATGGCGTCAGTTGCTCAAGAGCTCGGACTTGATGACAGCGCAATTGTGGCGGCGCAATCGCCAGAATCTCCGCCAGAGATAGAGGCACCTGATGCGGTAGCGGCGCCCATTGTAGAAACGCAGGGCCTGATCAAGGCCAGTCGTCAATTTGACTTCAGCGTCACCACCCAAGAGGGCGACCGAGTAAGCATTAGTGCTTCGAGTTTCTTTAAGGGCAAATATTCAGCTGATGCAAGTGGCATGAGCGCCCACCTTCGTCAGGGCAATGCGTTTGAATTGCGTGTTGAAGGTGACTTAAATGCCGATGAGCTCACCGCTATCAATGATCTGTTGGGGCAAGTGAATGATTTAGCAGATGAATTTTACAACGGTGACCTGGGCGCAGCCTTTGAATCTGCCATGGCGTTAAACTTCGATGCCGATGAAATTTCAGGCTTCGCATTGGATATGAAGCAAACATTGATGCAGAAAGTGCAGACCACCTATGGGCAGCCAAGCCTCAATGCCCCATTGCAACCCTTAGGGCAGATGGCAGAGCAAGTGCAGGCAGCCTTGGAATCTGCCCGTGAGTTTCTGGAGCCAAGGGCGTTGCTCTATGCATTACTTGAGCGCATGAGTGAAAGTGAGCTTATTAATCAACCCGAGGGCGCTAAAGCAGATCTGCATAAATTGTTTATGGAAACCACAGATGCGTTAGCGGGTAAGTTAATAGGTTAAAGGCGACTTGCACATGCAATGATTGATGTGCGGGTGGTTTTCGCTGGCGGCTAGGCAAAATCCCGGTTGCGCAGCAAAATCGCCTTGACCGAAAGGGGTGTTTCGCTGTGCGAGGCGCCCCTTGTGATTTTTGAGTGTATCCAAGGTAAACTTACTGTCCGCGTGTTTCCACTATTCGTATTTCCACTACGCGTATTTCCACTTTAGGTTGCCGTCTCTTTATGTCTGATCCGATCATGGCTGATAGTTCTAGCAAAACCATTTCGACATTAACACTGCTGGGTACAACTGGCTGCCATTTGTGTGATGATGCTGAAGCAGTGATTCACAGCGCGCTCTCTCGACACCCGGTACCCTATCAATTAAGGCAGTGCGACATCGCCGATTCGGAGGCCACAATGGCTCGCTATGGCGTGCGTATTCCCGTACTGCGATATGGAGAACAAGAGCTGGACTGGCCCTTCAATGGCGAGCAGGTGATAGCGTTGTTGGAAGGGTGATCTATTGGTGTGGCGAGGTGCAGGCCAAGTTATTTTGCATCAAAGACGAGCGACTCTAGGGCGCTGGTTACCCACACTAAACTCTCGGTGTAAAAGTGACTGAGTGCCGATGCCTCTACGCCGTGCTCTTCAAGCCAGCCCCAGTCGATATTATCCCAGTCCGCTTTTTCGTAGAGTTTGACGATCTCTAATACCTTGCCTTCTACATTTTTGTAGTACAAAAGCGCATCGCGAATCGTTTCGCTGATGGAAATTTTTTGCAGTAGCTCATCTATAGGCGCATCCATAAATGCATCGATGGTGGATAGCAAGCCCACGGTAAAATAGGAGTCACCCCGCTTGGTACTGCTTACCGCTTCGCCAAGGGTTTGGCAGAAGCGGGCACGCACGAGTGTCGATACACACAGTTCACGAGGCTTTTCATCAATACTTGCCATAGACAGCAATGTAATCCAGCTGCGGACCTGGATGAGCCCCAGGAGAGTAATGGCTTGGCGCAAGGATTCGATTTTACAAACGAAATGAAATGCTGCGGAATTTATTAGTTTAAGCAGTTTATAACTGAGTACAGGGTCTTGGGCGACTAGGTGTTCGATGGCTTGAATGTCGGTACTGGGGTCGTTCAGTTGCGCTAACAATTGCAGAATCGTTTGCCGGTTTTCCGTGATCTTTCGCCCCGACATGATCTGTGGGCGCGACAAAAAATAGCCTTGAAACAGTTCGAAACCAAGTGATTTGCAGTGTTCGAGCATTTCGTAGGTTTCTATTTTCTCCGCGAGCAGCGTGACGCCGAGAGGCTTCAAATAGTCTACATGGTAGCGCAGTTCTTCATCCGTTAGATCGAGTACATCGAGCTTTACTATGTCAGCGTACTCCAGCATTTTAAAGCTGCTGGAATTGATCGTGAAATCATCAAGTGCAATGGTGTAGCCCTGTGCGCGAATTTGGCCAAGTGATGCGAGTAAATGGTTGTCTACAATCTGATCTTCCAGCACTTCGACCACCAATTGTGTTCTGCTAAACGGCGGCGTGCGCAGGAGTAGATTGCGGGTGAAGTTTATGAAAGCTTTGTATTCTCCAACTACCTCGCCAATGCTGAGATCGGTAAAGGCGCGCAATAGGACCTGTGAGCTTGCCTGATCGCCATCAACCACAATAGCCCGGTTTTCATGGCTGTCTCTGCACAAAAGCTCGTAGGCATATACCGCCATATCCCGATCAAATATAGGTTGGCGGGCGAGAAGTGGTTGGTGTTTATTCATCGGGCGCGACAAATCCTAGGTTGTCATGAGTTGTAACGTATTACGCTGTGATAAGTGTAGTGGTAGCAGGGCCCTCCTGCCGGTAAATCTTTACTTTTCATGGTCTACGCTTGATAGCACAAGGGGGAGGCGATTTATGTCTAAGTTGATGGAAAGTATCGATGCGCGTACCAAGTTGGTGGGAGAGAACCGGCTTGAGTTACTTCTGTTTCGGCTTGCTGGCCGGCAGATGTACGCATTGAACGTCTTTAAAATTCAGGAGGTGGTTCAAATACCCCCGATTACCATCATGCCCCATCGTCATGCAGCGGTGCGTGGAGTGACCCATTTGCGCGATCAAACCATTTCAGTGATCGATCTTAGTGCCGCAATAGGCTTAAGACCACTTCCTGATATAACTACCAGTAATATGATTGTGACTGAGTACAACCGCAGTATTCAGGGTTTTTTAGTGCGTTCAGTTGATCGGATCGTAAATCTCAATTGGGAGGTTATATTGCCGCCACCTTCAGGGTCTGGGCGCAGCCACTTTTTGACGGCAATTACTCATATCGACAATCAAATTGTTGAAGTGTTGGATGTGGAGCGAGTATTGGCCGACATTATTCCCTACGACACCCGCGTGTCACAGGAGGTATTGGACGCAGAGCTTGCCGCCAAGGCAAAGGCCGCCAACATGACACTCCTGATGGCGGATGATTCCAGTACTGCGCTAGGACAGGTGCGAGACACGTTAAAGCATTTGGGCGTAACGGTTATTGGTGTACAAGATGGCTTGCAGGCGTTAACACTTTTACGTCGCTGGCTGAGCGAGGGCGTTGATGTCTACTCGCACATTTTTATGCTGATTACCGACGCTGAAATGCCGGAAATGGATGGCTATCGACTCACCCATGAAATTCGCAACGATCCTCGTTTAAAAGATTTGTATGTAGTCTTGCATACGTCTCTGAGTGGCAGTTTTAATAACGCCATGGTTGAAAAAGTCGGTTGCAATGGATTTTTGTCCAAATTTCAACCCGATTCGCTTGCGGAATTGGTGCAAAATCGACTCAGAGAGCACTTCGCCAGCCGCTAGGGGGCTTTGGGTGTCGCGGATGCAGACGTGTCTTGCTGGCCGGGTGGCGGCAGTTTAGTGGCTCCGCGAAGTTGATCTATGTCGGTGCCATTGCGGTAGGCGTAGATCACCGAAAACACCATGACATTTTGCACATAGTGACGCGTTTCCTTAAACGGTATGGTCTCAATCCAGATATCCATGGGCAATTGATCCAGCCCATCGCTCAACCAGCGGTCAACGCGGTGGGGGCCGGCATTATAGGCGGCTGCTGCGAGTGCAGGATTTCCTTCATAGCGCCCCAACATCTCTTGTAAATACCGGCTGCCCAAAGCGATATTAAATGCGGGGTTCAGTAAGTCGAGCTGTCGATAGCGCAAGCCTGCTTTGCCTGCAGTTTGGCGAGCAGTGGCGGGCATGAGTTGCATGAGCCCAAGTGCGCCGGCGGAGCTTCGAGCGTCTTCAGCAAAGGCGCTTTCCTGACGCGCGACGGCAAACAGTAAATTGGCATCCATTGAGAGTGCTTGGGCTTGGGCCTGCATGTGATCGGCAAATGCAAGGGGGAAGCGCACCGTTAAATCATTCCAGGCGCGGGCTTCAATCATGGCTTGAATGCCTTTGCGGTGCCAGCCCCATTGGTACGCCAGCGCGCCAGCAGCCCTTAATTGTGGCTCTGAAAACTTACGTGCAGCGTAATACCATTCGGCTCGTGCCAGCGACGTATTGTCTGTGTGAAAAAATTCTTTAGCGCGCTGTATGGCTGGGTGGCTGCGCACCAGTCGTTGATCGGCTAACGGAACTTGCGAGGGCTCGTCTTCAAGGGAGTAGTTCATGCCCAGACGGTCTGCCGCAAAAAAGCCATAGAAGCTGCGTTCTTGCGCGAGTGCAGCATAGCTGCTTTCAATATTGGGGTAGGGGGGGAGTTGATGCCCCTGAGCTTCAGCAGACCGTGTGGCCCAGTATCGCCAGCGAGGCGATTGGCGCTCATCGCTGGGCAGTGCCTGGATCCATCGGCTGATAGCTGGCCAATCTTGTTCTCGTAAAGCGCTGCGCAGCAGGTGCGACAGAGTGTCAGTGTTGGAATAGCCTTGCATGCTATTCGCCAACTTAGTGGCTTCCTTGGTGAACTTCTTTCGCGCTAATTGTGCCACCAGAGATTCTTGCAACTCGCGACGCGCGGTATCTGGGAATAATTGTTGTGCGTCGTATCGCTCCCATAGCAACGCAGCTTTTTGCGGGTCTTTTCGAGCCAGTCGCTGCAGGCCGTGCAGAATAATGAATTGCGTTCTTGGGTCTTGACGAGAGAACCTTTGGGTTTTGTTTAGACTGTGTGGATTGCGATGGACTTCGATAAGGCGATTTAAGTCGGGTTTTATGGTTTCAGGAGCATACTTAGTAATGTACCGCGTCAATGTGAGCTTGCGGTTAGCAATGGCCTTGGTCGCTCGCTCCCAGCTCAATTCTGCGGTTTGACCGCCCGCTGCGCGCCAAAGCGTGAATAGCGGGTCGCAGGCTTTAGGTAGCGAGTGACCCTGATTCCAAATGGACCCCACTTGCTCCAGTGCAGTTTCGTCTCCGGTAAGCAAGCGGGCGCGCAAGTAATGGCAGGTTAGTATTTGGTCGCCTAGATCTGCACTGTAGTAACTCTGAAAGTCGTGCCAATGCCGCTTGCGTTCAAGCGTATAGAGCCAGTCACGCAGTAGTCTATTGGCCAGATAAGTATCTTTGTTGGTGTATAGAAAATCATCTATTTCACGATAGGGAAAATCGTTCAAACGCTTCCTGAGGTGGCGGTATTCCAGATAGGGCAGTAGAGGATAAGACTGCAAGTCAGAGCGCCACTGAAGGAGGGTAGAAGCGGTGACCGATTTACTTTTTGTCAGCGATGAAAGGTGTTCCAAATACTGGTTGCGCAATGCCAATTGCTGCTCACGGGGGAGCGTGTTGAACGGAGCGGGCGTTAGTGCCGAGTTGGGCCCCTCGGGCGCAATGGTGTCGGTTGTTTGAACATCCGGTATTGGGGTTGTTACCGGTTGTGCAGCGAAACTGGCAAACGGTAGGCTTCCCGCCAGCGTCACAGCCCATACAGCGAAAACCCGGCTTGGCTTTGCGGCAATCCCGCTCATAGCTAGTGCGCTTAGAGTCAGTTTGGTATTTGCCTGTACTTTTGTGACCATGAATACCTCTGGTGGTCAATATTCGCTGTCAGCTGGATATGTGGAGTGGTCAATGTGTTATTAAGCTGGATGCTAGTTATAACACGCTATACGGTATTGCCATAGTATAGGACAGCCACTTAGTAGGGTGCAGTTTTACGGCTCAATGCGTATCATGCGGGCCTTCAAAATGAGAGTGTTAGACCATGCCCCTGATTAGATTGGACAATGCCTCCCTGCACTTTGGGCTGCAAGTGATATTGGATAAGGTTCAGCTGGTGATTGAACCCGGCCAACGTGTCTGCCTGTTGGGCCACAACGGCGCGGGAAAATCTACGCTAATGAAGGTGATATCCGGCGACGTAAATCTAGATGAAGGGGAAATGTGGCGTCAGCCTGGACTTAAGATTGCCCGTTTAGAGCAAGATCTTCCAGACCCTGATGAGCTGACGGTTTTTGAAGTGGTATCTCAAGGATTTGAAAAAGAGGGCGAATTGATCGCTCAATACCACAAGCTCGCGGGTCAGTCCGACCCCAATATGAATCGATTGGGGCAATTGCAAAGCCAGATTGAAGCCGTAGATGGCTGGGCCATTGAGCAAAAAGTTCAGTCTATTCTAACCCGCTTAGATCTGCCGGCCGATGCGCAGATGTCTTCATTGTCTGGCGGCTGGCGTCGCCGTGTGGCCCTGGCAAAATCACTGGTTATTGAGCCCGATGTGCTGATGTTAGACGAGCCCACCAACCATTTGGATATCGAGGCCATCGAGTGGCTTGAAAATCAAATTGCTCAATACCGCGGCGCGGTTGTTTTTGTAACCCACGACCGGGCCTTGGTGCAAAAACTGGCTACGCACATTGTCGAATTAGATCGTGGTCATCTCCGCTGTTGGGATGGCGACTACCACAGTTTTTTGAATTTTCGCGAACAACAAATGGCGGAAGAGCAGCGCCACAACGCCTTGTTTGATAAGCGTTTAGCGGAGGAAGAGGTCTGGATTCGCCAAGGCATTAAAGCGAGACGCACGCGCAATGAAGGCAGAGTTCGCGCACTTAAAGCATTGCGGGTGGAACGCGCAGAGCGCCGTGAACGCCATGGCAAGGCAAACTTTGAACTGCAGCAAGCTGACAACAGTGGAAAACTGGTTGCAGAATTGACGGGGGTAACGCAGCACTATGGTGAAAAGCGCCTGATCGAGAACTTCTCTACCACGCTAATTCGGGGCGATCGCATAGGATTTTTGGGGCCGAATGGCGCGGGCAAAAGTACCTTGTTAAAAATTATCCTAGGGGATCTAGTCCCCGCTGAAGGTAACGTTCGGTTGGGCACGAACCTTTCAGTTGCTTATTTTGATCAGCTACGTGATCAGTTAGATCTCGATAAAAATGCCGTAGATAACATTGCCGAAGGGCGAGAGTTTATCGATGTGAATGGTAAGCGGAAACACATTATTTCCTATCTATCTGACTTTTTATTCACAGGTGAGCGTGCACGTACACCCTTGCGTGTGCTTTCTGGTGGTGAGCGCAACCGGGTGCTGCTGGCCCGTCTTTTTAGTAAGCCCGCAAACTTGTTAGTCCTCGATGAGCCGACCAATGACCTCGATGTTGAAACCTTGGAGTTGTTGGAAGAGCTGCTATCCAACTATGAAGGCACATTGCTTTTGGTGAGTCATGACCGAGCATTTTTAGACAATGTGGTGACCAGTTGCTTTGCTTTTGAAGGCGATGGACAGGTGCGCGAGTACGTGGGTGGTTATGAAGACTGGTTGCGTCAAGGAGGCCGCTGGCATCGACATCGAGACGCGGCTAACTCGCAAGCTGGAAGTGGCGCGAGTGCTGCGACAACGCAGGAATCGGAGCCCCACAGCGCGGTTAAACATGATGCGAAAGGGAAAAAGCTGAGTTATAAGTTGCAGCGCGAGTTAGCTGAGCTTCCTCGAAAAATTGAAGTGCTAGAGGCAGAGATCGCATCGCTTCAAGAGGCGATGGCGGCGCCGGCGTTCTTCGATCAGCCGCGCGAAGTCACTGAAAAATCATTGACGGCGCTGGCAGAAAAGGAAGCAGCCTTAGAGCTTGCATTTGAGCGGTGGGCGGAACTGGACGCCCTGTAGCTTAGGCGCTGGCTTCTTCCACGCGTACTGCCAGAACATCGCGATTGGCGCCATGTAAAACACCATTGGCCGTGGACCCTAGCAATAACGCCAATCCTTGTCTGCCGTGGCTGCCCACGATAATGAGATCGGCAGATTGCTCCTCGGCAATGCGGTGTAACTCCGCAGCAGGTTGTCCTACCAGTAAGTGGCAGTGTGGCTTGCCAATGTTGAAGTGATCTGCCAGTTTGTGGAGGTGCTGTTCAGCTTGAGATTGCAGTTGTGATTGAATTTCGGTGAGGTCCATGGGGATGTCACCGCCGTAAGCAAAGGTTAAGGGTTCGAGTACGTGTACAAGATGTACTTCGGCCTGACATAGCTTGCTGAGTTGTGTTGCACGATCGAGAACCTGAGAGGATTCAGGTGAAAGGTCTACCCCAACGACAATTTGTTGGTAATTGTTCATGTTGGCTCTCCTGCTGGATGAGACGTTTCAATAATACTAGCGCGCCGATGGCGGCGTTAAAAGCACAAAGGGGACTATTGTGTCGGAATGGAGTAATTGGCTAATCATAGTGGCTGTCATCGCCTTGGCTGTAGGCCCGGTCATGATGTTTAGACCTAGTGGTGGACAGCGCAAACTAGCTACACTGCGAGCGCGAGCCAATTCTGAAGGGCTGCGGGTTAGATTGGCCTCTGGACATGACCCCTCGTTAAAGGGCACGGCGCTCTATGCGATGCCGTGGCGACATAAAGGTCTGCGCAGTCAGCGCTGGGCGTTAGTGCGCAAAGACTATGCCCATGACATTCATGTCAATGATTTTTGGTCCTGGGAGTCTGAGGCTGCGCCAGAGCTTGCAGATATGCTGAATGAGCAGATAAAAGCGTTGCCGAACACGGTGATGGGGGTTTCGGCGGGACCCGAAGGTTTGGGCGTGCATTGGAGTGAGCGGGGCTCAATGGCTGAGTTGGAGTTTTTGATGGCGTGGCTATCGTCGTTTCAAAACGCCATGGCGGCAAAATTGCCTTCCGAAAGTGTGGCTAGTGCGTAGATCGTTTTTATTCATCGTCTAGAATATCGTCGAGTAGTTGGTCGGTTTGTTGATCTTGCGCATCGGGATTTAAATAGGTTTCTGCCATTATTGTCGCGCTGATCGAAGTGCGTTTCCCGTCCAACATTTCGGCTAGCTCTTTAATCATTTGGTGTCGGCGTGGGTCAGAGTGGGTAGACGAAATAAGGTGTTGGCGCGCTTTTTTGTAATAGGCTTGCGCCGAAAGCGGGTTGCTCCGATTCATTTGTTTATGGCCCTGACCGATCATCGAGATCGCATCTACCATTAAATGCTGATAGCTCAGTTCTCGCACCAATAGTTGCATTTCTTCCATTGAGATCTTAGCGTGTGCTTGTCGGTGGCGGATTACCCTGGCGGCTTCCGTTAAATGTTTTTGAGCTAGCGCTATTTTTGCATCACTTTCCAATAGCCTCCGGGGCGTTAGCGGTTGGTTGGCTGAAAATTGGCTGCCCCTTTGTTGCGCTGTATTGAGCCCGGCTTCGAGGTAGGGCAGGCTCGCATCAAGATCGATCATTGCTTGATACATGTCGACTATTTCGTCGTTGATTTGAATAAGGACATCCGGGTTTTCAAGCAAATGGGTTAGGTGGATTAGCAGTGTCTCCAGCTCATCAACACGCATTTTGAGCTTTTGCATGCGAATTCTACGCGAGCGCAGCCGCTCCTCCCGCTGATTGGCAATGCTAACCACGAGCAGCGACATAATCGCAATAGCACAAAATATAATCAGGCTGGTCAATCGCTGTCCCTCGACGCATTGGCTGCAAAAAAAACTTATGGCCCCATTAAGTGTAGCAAGCTGGGTGTCGGCTGCTTGTAGCTATTCTTTAGTGTGGTTTTTAAAATATTCAATAAAAACATGGGGTTATGTTGTTTTTGCGCGACTGGTAAGACATCCAGTTTGTGACCGAAAATAGTGGAGTAAATCGCTTTACGGCAAAGGTGTGCTAAAAAGTAATCACTTGACCCACTCGCGCTGAGGTTTTATATATGCGCACCCTGAGCCTTAAAGGGGCAGCAGTGCTAATGCGTTTGCAAGCTATACAGCGACTGTATTAAAAGAAGCATGCAACGTTTTAAGCTGTCTATATAAAGAAACAATACAAGCAACTAGAGACCTAATATGGCCAAATCACTGGTTATCGTCGAATCTCCCGCCAAGGCAAAGACGATCAATAAATACCTGGGCAGCGACTACATTGTAAAGTCCAGTGTTGGCCACATCCGCGATTTACCCACCAGTGGCAGTGCTAAAGGCGCCGTAGATCCCAAAGAACGCGCCAGGCAGGCCGCGATTACCCGCAAATTGTCCCCGGAAGAAAAAACAGCGCATAAGGCCGCTAAGGCTCGCGACCAGTTAATTAACCGTATGGGAATCGACCCTGACAATAACTGGGAGGCCCATTACGAGATTTTGCCGGGCAAAGAAAAAGTCGTAAATGAACTAAAACAACTGGCTGCAAAAGCCGATGAAATTTACCTCGCGACGGATTTGGACCGCGAGGGAGAAGCCATCGCCTGGCATCTACGCGAAGCCATTGGTGGTGACGAAAGCCGGTATAAGCGCGTTGTATTTAACGAAATTACCAAAACGGCCATCAAAGGCGCCTTTGAAAAGCCGAGCAACCTAGACCTAAACCGCGTCAATGCTCAGCAAGCGCGTCGATTTTTGGACCGAGTTGTAGGCTACATGGTATCGCCACTACTCTGGGAGAAGGTGGCGCGCGGCTTGTCTGCAGGCAGGGTTCAATCAGTAGCTGTTCGACTTTTGGTGGAGCGAGAGCAAGAAATTCGCGCATTTATCCCAGAAGAATATTGGGATCTCTTCGCTAATTTGCATACGGCAGATGCTCATCCGTTGCGCTTTGAGGTCAAAAAATTTCAGGAGCAGGCATTTAAGCCGCTCACCGAGGCGGAAACAACGGCTGCGGTAAAAGCGCTTGAGCAGGCGGTTTATCGCGTTGCTGAGCGTGAAGACAAGCCTACCAAGTCCAAACCTTCAGCGCCCTTTATCACGTCGACGTTGCAGCAGGCTGCATCGACCCAGTTGGGATTTAGCGTTAAGAAAACCATGATGATGGCGCAGCGCCTCTACGAGGCAGGCTACATCACCTACATGCGTACGGATTCCACCAATTTATCAGCGGATGCAGTCGCCATGTGTCGCGATTACATTGTTGATAATTTTGGTAAGCGCTATCTGCCCGAAGCCCCCAATGTTTACAGCAGCAAGGATGGCGCTCAAGAGGCGCACGAGGCGATTCGTCCATCTGATGTCGCTATGATGCCAGCCCACCTAAAAGGCATGGAGCGCGACGCTGAGCGGCTTTACGGGCTTATCTGGCAGCGATTTGTGGCCTGCCAAATGATGCCAGCGGAGTTTACATCCAGCGCAATCGTTGTGAAGGCGGGAGACTATGAGCTGCGAACGCGGGGTCGCGTGATCCGCTTTGACGGTTTTATGAAAGTGATGCCAGCTCAGGCCAAAAAAGATGAGGACGTGGTGCTGCCCGATGTCAAAGTGGGCGAAAATCTTGCGCTCAAATCATTGGAGCCTGCACAACATTTCACTAAGCCACCTGCGCGATATTCAGAAGCTGCATTAGTCAAAGAGCTTGAAAAGAGGGGTATCGGCCGTCCCTCAACCTATGCTGCCATTATTTCCACAATCCAGGACCGCGGCTACGCCCGAGTTGAAGGGAGACGCTTTTTCGCAGAAAAAATGGGCGATATCGTCACCGAACGCTTGGTAGAAAGCTTCGATGATTTAATGGCTTTTTCATTCACCGCGGAAATGGAACAGCAGCTCGACCAAGTTGCAATGGGTGAGCGTGGTTGGCGCGAAGTGCTGGACGAGTTTTACAGAAACTTTTCCAAAAAATTGGATTTGGCAAAGGCAAAAGAAGGCGGAATGCGTGCCAACGATCCGACGGATACCGACATCGAGTGCGGTAACTGTGGGCGTCATATGCAAATTCGAACGGGTTCAACCGGGGTGTTTTTAGGTTGTTCTGGGTATGGTTTGCCGCCAAAAGAACGCTGCAAGAATACGATGAATTTGGTTTCCGGTGATGAAGCCATCAGTGCTGATGATGAAGAGGCAGAAAGCCGCTTACTGCGCACCAAGCGTCGCTGTAAGATTTGCAAGGCGGCGATGGATAGCTACTTACTTGATGAAAGCCGGAAGTTGCATATTTGTGGCAATAATCCGGATTGTGCCGGCTATGAAGTGGAGGCGGGTACGTTCAAAATTAAAGGCTATGACGGCCCGGTACTTGAGTGCGACAAGTGCAGCAGTGAGATGCAGTTAAAAACTGGGCGCTTTGGCAAGTATTTTGGTTGCACCAATAGCGAGTGTAAAAATACCCGCAAGCTGCTTAAAAATGGCGAGGCTGCTCCACCAAAAATGGATCCCGTGCCTATGCCTGAGCTAGCGTGCCAAAAAGTAGAGGATCACTACATATTGCGTGATGGTGCTGCAGGCTTGTTTTTGGCAGCAAGTCAATTTCCCAAAAACCGTGAGACGCGCGCACCGCTCGTGAGTGAGTTGCTGCCACACAAGGACGCCATTGATAAGAAATATTCCTTCTTGTTTTCGGCCCCGGTAGCCGATGATGACGGCAATCCAACGGTGATACGCTTTAACCGAAAGGAAAAAGTGCACTACGTACAGTCTGAAATAGACGGTAAGGCTAGTGGATGGAAGGCGCATTACGAGGGCGGTCGCTGGCAGGTAGAAAAGACGACTAAGCGTGCCGCGAAAAAAGCGGCACCCAAAAAGGCTGCACCTAAAAAGGCGGCAGCTAAAAAAACAGTGAAACCTAAGTCCTAGTTTTATGAGTAGCGCGAGGGGCCGGGTAAATCAGCAGATTGCTTGGTGTCATCAATTGTTGACACAATTTCAATCGTCAGAGTTGCCGTGGGTGCGTCAAGTGCTTGTACAGAGTTTAGGCTGGCACCTGCAATCTGCCTACGTCGCGCTGTTACAGGAGCTGGCGGATGCATTCAAATTTCCCGTTAACGAGCCTGGCTGTGTTGAAGATTTGATACGGGTGGTTCCAAGCGGGCGTGCGGTGCCAGCTGAATTGGGCGAGCTGTCGAGACTGGCGGCTGGCGAATCGTGGTTATCAAATCTGTTGGCCTTGCCTGGGCCCGCAGCTACTCAAGTCAGCGCAACCGGCAATCAGGCCTCTGGCAGTGTTATTGCGACAAGCGGTTCGCCTTCATTTGATATGGGGCAGGCGCAGTCTGCTTTGTTTGCGCTGCAGGAATTCATTGACCGAAATCGACAGTTATCCGACGAGTCCTAAGTGTTCATTATCGCTATGTGTCGATAGATGAGTTCCGCCGATTTTGAATTCAACTAATCAGGTTTGATTTCTTTTATTTCTGCTGAATTAAGTGTAAAAGGCACTGACCATCAGTGTTGAATAGCCCCGGCAAATTGAGCCTATCTATTCAATATTTTATAACTATATTTTTAGCAATGTTTTTAACCACGTTTTTAACTACGTTTTTAACCAAGTTTTTAACTACAGCAGCTTGAATATACCTGAGAGAAGATGCGTCGCTAGGCCCTTAGCGGTAGGTGCAATTTGTCTAATTGCCTGCACAGGGAGAACTCCATTTCATTTGCTGGTAGAATAGCCTCATTGCAAGTATGGGAGTTGTTATGTCCTCGGAACTGTATGAAATTATTGAGCTATCTTCCGGTGAAATCGCGTTGAGGCGTGCCAGTGAGGAGGGCGAGCCGTTGGTTACAATCCGCTTTTCAGAAGAATCTATGCATTTTTTACAAGATGCTAAATACGAAGTGGCTAAGGCCATGATTGAGGCTGGGATGGAGGCCGCTGGAGAATTGGCGTTAGACTCTGCCGAGCAAGAGGTGGGTTCCGCCGCTCCGACTGAAGACGCCTCGACAAAAACCCTGCATTAATTACTCCGGCAGCGCACCAATATTAATCGACAATTGCCTTCAGCAGCTGCCCGTTCTAATTCCTTTAAAACATCTTGAGGTTGTGGTCCAAGCTCGGCGATGACCGTATGGCTGGTGCCATTACTGAGCGCTTCCCAAGTCATCCACAATACATCGTGCGTAGATTGCGCTTGTATGACGCGCAATGTGTGGGGATTGACGCCGTGTGCCTTCAAAGGTTGCTGCTGTTGATTGCTTTGGCTTATAAGCGTCAACCACTGGTGTGCGTTAGTGTCACCCAGATAACGCATCATCGGCAGCAATACGGCCTGATGTTCGCTCGAGGGTATGACGAGTTCAGTAATACGACTCGGAGCGACCTTGGCCGGTTGTGCGCGGGGCAGAGTAGTGGGTTCTTGTAGGTTTTGTAGTGCTGTTGCCATTGTGCGAAACCTTTGAAGTGGGGGGCTGCTTAACTGCGGCGTAGTACGCCGACGCTAAGGCCCTCGATGGCAAAATTTTGTGATTTGAGGTCAACTTCAATGACTGAAAACTCAGCATTTTCCGGATGTAATTTCAGTTGTGCGCTGCCTCTACGATGCTCTAATCGTTTGACCGTCACTTCATCTTCAATACGTGCAACAACGATATCCCCTGTGCGAGCCTCAGTGGTGCGGTGCACTGCCAGTAGGTCGCCGTCTAATATTCCGATATCTTTCATGCTCATCCCGTTTACCCGCAGTAGGTAATCGGCGGCGGGGCTAAAAAAGCTTTGGGGGATTTCGCAATATTCTTCGATATTTTCTTCCGCGAGAATAGGGTTGCCCGCTGCGACGCGGCCTATGAGGGGTATGCCCGTTTCTGACTCTGGTAATCGAATACCCCTTGAGGCGCCGGCAACCATTTCTATCGCACCTTTGCGCGCCAATGCTTTCAAATGC
Organism: Simiduia aestuariiviva; assembly: GCF_014192475.1. Taxonomy (GTDB): domain Bacteria; phylum Pseudomonadota; class Gammaproteobacteria; order Pseudomonadales; family Cellvibrionaceae; genus Simiduia; species Simiduia aestuariiviva. Next base: position 597,075 of record NZ_JACHXZ010000002.1, on the reverse strand, counting down.
TCTTCAGCTGCGTTGGCTGAGCGAAAGCCCAGCTCTTGCGCTATTTCTGCACGCGTCGGTGGGTAGCCCGTCTCATCGATACAGCGCTTAATGAGATCTAGGATTTCTTGTTGCCGAGCAGTGAGTTTAATCATGGATATCTCCAGGGAGCCTGGGCTCTGTTTTTATATACAGTAGCTGTGATTATATACAGTAAAATATATTCGGCAAGGCATTGTGTTCGATAGCTATACTAAAAACTCAGCTTCAAGACCTAATTTGCTGAAGTAAAAGGAGTTTTTTTATGTTTGATGCCAAAATGCCGGAAGCGTGGAGGGTGCTTAGAATCCAGTCAGAGTTGGTCGACGGGATTGAGCAGCTCATCAAGGTACGCGGCGCAGTTACTGTGTTCGGCAGTGCCCGTACAGCGCCAGAGCACCCACACTATAAGCAAGCAGAGCAATTGGGTAGATTGCTTGCAGAGGCTGGAATACCTGTAATTACCGGCGGTGGCCCCGGCGTCATGGAGGCCGCTAATAAAGGGGCGCAGGAGGCTGGGGGGGAGTCTGTTGGGTTGAACATCACATTGCCAATGGAGCAGTCGCCCAATCCTTACCAGTCCATTAGTTTGACCTTTCGCTACTTTTTTGTGCGCAAGTTTATGTTCGTTAAACATGCCGTGGGATTTGTGATCATGCCTGGGGGTTTTGGCACCTTAGATGAGCTGTTTGAGGCGCTTACTCTGGTGCAAACCAATAAAGTTGCGGCCTTTCCCATTGTGCTGGTTAACAAGGCGTATTGGCACGGCTTACTAGACTGGATGCGCGACACCATGTTGAAGGAGGGCAATATCGGCGCCCCTGACATGGATATGATGCAGCTAGTGGACACGCCCGAAGAGGCTGCGGAAATCATCAAGGCCCATGTTGCGTCAATACCTGCCGCGGAAAAATAGCGTTTAAACGATGCTGGATTTACGGGCGAGGCTAAAAGCTAAGTTGCTGACCCGCAGGTTAGTCTTCAGATCCCGTGAATGTGTCGGGCTCTAAGCGCTCTATATCGAAGGGTTGATTGGGTGGGTCTCCGTCGATACCACACTGACCCGCGTCGCCATCCATTGTCTCGTAGCCGGAAGTGGGGTCCTCAGGGGGGGCTGCGGTGAGCAGATCCAGTTGTGACCACATTTCCGCGTCTATTTCATCCAGTGAGCCGTCGACATACTGGATTTCAATGGTTGTGCTGTTGACGTCGAGCGCGACGATTTCAAAATATTGCCCAGTTTCTCGATTGCTGTACCACTGACCTGTATGCGGCGTGGGCATGGGCTGTCTCCTGTAGTTCGCATGAGTGGATGGCGGTTAGCGCCGTCTTGACACAAAGTTCATGTAAACGTATGTTCGAGCCTAGGGTTGGGGCCGCAAAGCGCCAACCTATCTAATAAAATAAGCCCTGCCAGAGTAGTTCGCATGTCCCAACCTGATACCGTTGCCCGCATTCTTGATGCTGCCGAAGCCCTTTTTGCAGAGCGGGGCTTTGCTGAAACCTCTCTCCGAACCATAACCAGTACTGCTGGCGTTAATCTGGCGGCGGTAAATTATCACTTTGGATCGAAAAAGGAGCTTATTCAAGCGGTATTTGCCCGCTTTTTAACGCCTTTTTGCCAGGAGTTAGACCGCTCCCTGGTGAAGCTTGTGGAGCGCAAGGGCAGCGAGTTGCTAACGCCGGTAGACCTACTCGATTGCTTGTTTTCAACAATATGCGACGGATCTGAAGAGGGTAGTCTTGCGGCGCAGCGTTTTATGCGGCTGCTTGGCTTGGCGTACGCGCAATCACAGGGCCATATTCGCCGATTTATCATTGCTCGGTACGGTGAGCACTACCAGCGTTTTACAGGCTTGCTGCAAAAGGCTGCGCCGGATATCGACCCAGTGACTTTTTATTGGCGACTGTATTTCATGCTTGGCGCCACCATCTTCACGCTTTCAAGCTTTGACTCAATCAGCGCCATTCTTAAAGAAGATTTTGGTCAGGACAGCACCTTGGCTGGCACGACCCAAATGATGGTGCCTGCGCTTTCCGGTATGTTTGCTGTCAAGTAGAATGCATCTTTTCAATTTTTGAGGCACATGCTGATGTCAGCGGGCGTAGTAATGGTGGATGTGGCGGGCGTTAGTCTATCGGATGAAGATAGATTGCTGCTCAAACATCCACAGGTGGGCGGTTTGATTCTTTTCAGCCGCAATTATGAAAATTTGTCGCAATTGATGTCCTTGGTACACGACATTCGTGCCTGCAACCCTGAAATTCTCATCGCGGTTGACCATGAGGGCGGTCGAGTGCAGCGTTTCCGCGAGGAATTTTCGCCGATCCCCGCGATGCAAAGCTTTCTGAAGTCCTATCGTTTAGACCCAGATCAAACCTTATCCCATGTTCAAGATATGGGTTGGCTGATGGCGGTTGAGTTGCTGGCATGTGGCATTGATATCAGTTTTGCCCCTGTTTTGGATGTCGATGATAACCACTGTGCGGTGATTGCCGATCGCGCCTTCTCTCCAGACCCCGCTGAAGTGGTGGCGCTGGCAGGTGCCTTCATGCGGGGCATGCATGAGGCGGGCATGGCGACTACGGGTAAACATTTTCCTGGGCATGGATCAGTGGTGGGCGACAGTCACTTGGTGCAACCGGTGGACCCTCGGCCGTGGGAGGCAATCGTCAGTCATGATCTGGTGCCGTTCGCAAGCTTGCACGCTGAGCTCGATGCAGTGATGCCGGCGCATATTGTTTTTTCTGATGTTGACAGTTTGCCAGTGGGTTACTCGGCTCGATGGCTCAAGCAGCATTTGCGCGATGAGCTGGCCTTTGATGGCGTGATTTTTAGCGATGACTTGAGCATGGCCGGTGCGCATAGCGCAGGTGATTTTGCCCAGCGTGCAGACGCCGCCATAGCCGCAGGTTGCGACATGGTGCTCGTGTGTAATGATCGCGCTGGTGCTTGGCAAGTTGTCGAGCATTTAGCGTCACTGGAAGTGCCGGGTTCTAAGCGAATAGGCAATATGCGAATGCGTCGTAGGGTGCATTGGGATGACCTGCGGCAGCTATCCCGATGGCAGCAGATCGTGAGCCAGTTGCCGCTGGCCCCACAACCCATTCAACAGCAAAAAGAGTTGGTTTGATGGATCAGATTAAGAAATCTATCGCGTCCATGGGCATAGAGTCTTGGATGTTCGAAGTGTTTGTCATTGTTACCGCGACGTTGGTGGTTGCGTTTGTGGTGCGACGTGCATTAAAGCGTTTAGTGGTGCACGCTGGCGCGACAAAAAGCTTGTGGGATGACGCACTGTTTTTGTCGGCGCAGCGCCCAATTGAGTGGTCGTTTTGGCTGGTGGGGATCAGCTGGGCCGCCGAAGTAGTAGCTCCTGCGGCGGACACAGATATCTTGAATTTTGTTGAGCCGCTACGCACTGCCGGCATCATCGCGCTACTTACTTGGTTTGTGGTTGGCTTCATAAAGCGCGCTGAGGAAAATCTGATTAGCCCCGATTTCATGGATGCGCCGATCGATGAAACCACGGTGATGGCGCTCGGAAAATTGATGCGTTTATCGGTAATCATTACCGCGGTATTGGTGGCACTGCAGACCTTTGGTTACAGTATATCGGGTGTGCTGGCGTTTGGTGGCATCGGTGGTATTGCGGTTGGTTTTGCTGCGAAGGATTTGTTGGCTAACTTTTTTGGCGGTTTAATGATCTATTTGGATCGGCCCTTTGCGGTGGGCGATTGGGTTCGCTCGCCGGATAAATCCATCGAGGGTACGGTTGAGCATATTGGCTGGCGTTTGACGCGCATTCGCACCTTCGATAAACGGCCTTTGTATGTCCCCAATTCGATTTTTACTCAGATTGCCGTAGAAAACCCATCGCGTATGTCGAATCGCCGCATTTATGAAACCATCGGTATTCGATATGACGATGCGGAACACATTTCGGCAATCATCGACGATGTTAAGGCGATGTTGACGGCCCACCCGGCAATCGATACCGATCAAACATTGATCGTAAATTTCAATGCGTTTGCGTCCTCTTCGCTCGATTTTTTCGTGTACACCTTTACCAAAACAACCAACTGGGTGGAGTTCCATGAAATTAAGCAAGACGTGTTGCTGAAGATTTATGGAATCATTGCTCAACATGGTGCTGAATGTGCATTTCCAACGTCGACAGTGCACTTGCCAGATCCAATTCAATTAGCTGAACAGAGCAAGGGGTAGGTGGTCGTCTGATGTTGGCCGTAGTTGGGGGCAGTGGCTGGGAGTCGTTTCCGGGTTTAACCAATGTTAAGCAATTATCGCTCGACACGCCCTATGGTCCATTAGCGGAGCCGCTGAGTTTGGCCGATTGGAATGGCCAGTCTTTAATATTTTTATCGCGACATGGCGCTCAGCATTCCTTGGCTCCGCACCAGATTAACTATCGCGCAAACGTTTGGGCGCTGCGAGAAGTTGGCGTGCAGCAAGTGTTGGCGATCAATGCCGTTGGCGGTATCGGTCGTGAGATGGGACCCGGCACGTTGGTTGTGCCAAGCCAATTGATTGATTACACCTGGGGGCGAGCACACAGTTTTTGGTCTGACCAAGTGCTGCACATTGATTTTGGCAATCCCTTTGAGGGTGCCTTGCGCAGTCAGATTTTATCTGCAGCCAAGTCACTGGGTGTAGCGTTGCTGGACGGTGGTACTTACGGTTGCACTCAGGGGCCAAGGTTGGAAACCGCTGCCGAAATCCGTCGATTAGCTCAAGATGGTTGTGAGTTGGTGGGGATGACGGCCATGCCCGAGGCGGCGCTAGCGCGGGAGTTGGCGTTGGATTATGCAAGTTTATGCATAGTAGTTAACTGGGCGGCAGGCATAAGTGACGAGCGCATAACAATGGAGGCGATCTATCAGGTGCTTGAGGCGAGCCGGGCGCCTGTTCAGGGAATATTAGGACAACTACTTCGTGCTGACGCCTAGTTAAGGATGCAAAACTAGCAGATTGCCAGTAAAACTGAATTTTTGCTTTACAGGGCGGCGAATATCCCTTAAATATACGGGTTGCGAATTGAGCGTGGGGACTCACGCACGTCGCCTTTGGGTTAGGGGTTGGATGGCAGGCCCTAACTGATAAGATTTACATACATAAAAATAATGAGGTTATTCACAATGGCTGATCGTGAAGTCGGCATTGTTAAGTGGTTTAACAATGCCAGGGGCTATGGTTTTATTTCTTTTGGTGAAAAACAGGAAGATGTGTTTGTTCACTATCGCAATATTCGCGGCGAAGGCTATCGCTCATTGGCCGAGGGCCAAAACGTCGAATTTCAACTGCTCACTGGTGAAAAAGGCCTTCAAGCCGAAGACGTCGTCTGTGTGTAACCTCTAATAAAAACACCGGCCAATGGCCGGTGTTTTTATTTGGATAATTAATTTTTTCTTTAGCGTTGCCGACTCAGCGGCCTTGCGTTGCTGCGCCCGAGGCGGGATCGATTAACTCGGGCTCAATCGTCTGGTCGGGATCCTCTTCCGGCAATTCATACGGTGTGACATAAACCATAATGCCAATTTTAGGGTGGTCGATATAGTGAACTTCGCCACTGCGCATGCGCCTATCTTGATTCAGTGTCGCTAGATTTGTAACCACATACGGTTTGTTTAGGATGTTTTGGTAGGTGCTGTCGATAATTTCGTATTGCTGCCAAAGGTCGTCACCGAGTTCAGTAGTCTGGCCGGCATTTAAATTAATTTGCGTGTCGTGAATTTCTTCCGAATTCTTTAAGGGTGGTGTCGGAATACTTGGCCATCCCAGATCTCCCTGTCCGTAGTTTTCAGCAAATTCTGCCATCCATAGGTTTGACTTTAAGTGCAGGTAGCGGGAGGCGCCCAGCGCCAGCGTGCCGCCCAGAGCGCGATCTTCGCCGAATAGTTCGCCTCCGGAAATGATGATTGCGGGTGCCGATTCGGGTGTGAGCATGGGCTGTCGCCATGCTTCATGGAACAATACTTCCTGGCGATTGCGGCGACTAAGTGCAGCAATGGTGTCGTTCAGACCCCGTAATTCCTGGGGTAGCTTGACGAAAGGCGTCGTTTGGAGCACTGCTGCAATCTCGGCCTCGGAAAGCGGAATGGGCTCGCTCTGTGGTGTTGCGCCTGTTGCGCCACCTTCTGCGGCCGGGGCCGGTTGCGAGGCTAGGCCTGCAATCATGTCATCTTGCAGGTTTTGCTCGGCCATCTCTCTGGCGACATCCATAAGATCGCGTAGGTGGCGTGCGTTCTTCCCATAGCTGAGGGTGACATCTTTGCGAAAAATCTCCGCATTGGCCGCCAATTGCGCATTGCCTGGCTGGGTGAATATGGCAATTTCCACTTGATACCAGCGCGGTTCCAGATCCTCTTGAGCCTGTAGGTGTGGGCTTGCGACCGCAGTGAACGCGAATGCCGCGATCAGTGCGATCCGAGCAAAGGGAGTGCCGAAAGATTGTAAAAATACGTGCATGGCGGTGTATGTGTTCCTATAGAGCAAATAAAGCAAAAATCGCATTTAATGGGCTTGAGCTAGGCTATCTACCAGAGTCTCTACGGTGGATAGCCGCGCTTCTGCGTGCTCCATATCATGCATGAATTTGAGGCAATTGGCGCCTGCAAGTTGGTATTTCTGTGGCTGAGTCTGCACCATTTTGATTATAGCCATGGGGTCAACCTGTGGTTCTTTATTAAATTCGATTTTTCCTGCGCTGGCGCCCGCATCCAGCTTCTCAATACCCAGTAATTCCGCGGTTAGTTTGAGTTGAGTGATGCGAAATAGGTTTTTTACCGGGTCTGGTAGCAGGCCAAAGCGGTCGATCATCTCCACCTGGAGCTCTTTTAGTGCCCCAGCGTCGGCCGCGTTGGCGATGCGTTTGTACATGATAAGGCGGCTGTGGACGTCGGGCAGGTAGTCATCGGGAATCAGTGCAGGAATCCGCAGATTGATTTCCACGGCGGAGCCGAGTGGGGCATCGAGATTGGGCTCCTTGCCCGCTTGAATTGCCTTGACGGCCCGGTTGAGCATATCCATGTACATGGAAAAGCCAACGGCTTCAATTTGCCCGCTTTGTTCATCGCCCAGTAATTCGCCCGCGCCTCGTATTTCCATGTCGTGAGTGGCCAGCGTAAAGCCTGCGCCGAGCGTGTCGGCCGCGGCGATTGCGTCTAAACGTTTGGTGGCATCGCCGGTCAGGGTTTTGGGGTTGGGTGTCATTAGGTAAGCGTAGGCTTGGTGGTGCGAGCGGCCTACGCGGCCACGCAATTGGTGCAGTTGCGCTAGCCCAAATTTATCGGCGCGCTCAATGATGATGGTGTTGGCACTGGGTACATCAATGCCCGTCTCGATAATCGTGGTGGCGATGAGGACGTTAAAACGTTTGTGGTAAAAATCACTCATCACCTTTTCGAGGTCGCGTTCACGCATTTGGCCGTGACCGATCCCAATGCGTGCTTCCGGTACCAATGCTTGTAGTTCGCGGGCGGCTTTTTCAATAGTTTTGACTTCGTTGTGCACTAGGTACACCTGTCCGCCGCGTAGGAGTTCGCGCAAAACCGCTTCTTTTACGAGGGCATCATCGCGCACGCGCACAAAAGTTTTAATGGATAAGCGCTTGGAGGGCGGAGTGGCAATAATCGATAAGTCACGAATGCCGGCCATGCTCATGTTTAATGTGCGCGGAATGGGCGTGGCGGTGAGCGTGAGAATGTCGACTTCTGACCGGATCGATTTAAGGGATTCTTTTTGCCGCACGCCAAACCGGTGCTCCTCGTCAATGATGAGCAGGCCCAGTTCTCGATAGTTAAAGTCGGGCTGCAATAGCTTGTGCGTGCCGACGATGATATCCACTTTGCCGTCTTTTAACTTGTTGGCAATGGCATCGATTTCTTTGCCACTTTTAAAGCGCGAGACCACTTCGATATTTACCGGCCAGTCGGCGAAGCGGTCTTTAAAACTTTCGTAATGTTGTTGAGCTAACAGGGTGGTGGGCACCAGCATTGCTACCTGCTTGCCACTTTGAACAGCGATAAACGCCGCGCGCATAGCCACTTCGGTTTTACCGAACCCAACGTCGCCGCAAACCAGTCGATCCATTGGTGTGGATGCGAGCATGTCGGCGCGAACGGCGGCAATGGCTTGTTCTTGATCGGCGGTTTCTTCAAACGGAAAGCTTGCACTAAAAGCGGCATAGGCCTGACCGGGATCCTTAAACGCAAAGCCTTTGCGAGCGGCGCGCCGTGCATAGATGTCGAGCAGTTCGGCGGCGGTATCGCGGACTTTTTCCGCCGCTTTGCGCTTGGCTTTATCCCAAGTGTCACTGCCTAATTTGTGCAGGGGCGCCAGGGTTTCCTCGGAGCCGGTATATCGACTGATCAAGTGAAGGCTAGCCACTGGCACAAAGAGTTTGGCCTGGTTGGCGTAGTGCAACTCCAAAAATTCCTGACTTTGGCCGTCGAGCTCAATGGTGGTCAAACCTTGGTAGCGGCCTACGCCGTGATCAATGTGAACCACCGGGGCGCCAATGTGCAGTTCAGTGAGATTTTTAATCGCAAGGTCATTGTCTGTGCCGGACTTGCGGCGCCTGCGTTGCTGAACGCGTTCACCAAACAGCGCGCTTTCAGTGATGATTGCGAGGTTTGGCGCTGAAAGTTGCAGCCCTTGGTCCAGCGGCGCAATGCAGATGCCAATGGCTTGTTGTGCGGCTATAAATTCCTGCCAGCTGTCAAAATGGGTGGGGCTGAGCTGAATGCTCCGCAATAATTCCAGCAGTACCTCGCGACGGCCCGCGGATTCAACCGCGAAAAGTAATTTGTCCGGCTTGTTTGCTAAAAATTGTTCAAGTGCAGCGAGAGGCGTTTCAGACTTTGCATTTACCGGCACTTTGGGCGGGAGCAGTGCGGGTAGGACGGGCGTTTGGCCTGCCAGCTCCGTGCGCGGTAAGCCACCCATTAGCGCAAAGGCTTCAGCGACGGGTAAAAAGATTTCTTTTGGCTCGAGCAGCGGGCGCTCGGGATCCACGCGGCGATTTTCATAGCGGCTATTTACTTCCGTCCAAAATCGCTCTGCCAGCGGGGCGAGCTCGTCGAACGTTATGAGCCTGGTGTTGCGCGGCAGGTAATCAAACAGAGTTGCGCATTGATCAAAAAAAAGCGGTAGATAGTACTCAATGCCGGAGGGTGCTAGACCGTCGCAAATGTCTCGGTAGAGTGGGCAGGCTTTGTGGTCCACCTCAAAGCGTTCGTGCCAGCGCAATCGAAAGTCGCTAATGGCGGTTTTGGTGAGTGGAAACTCTCGAGCGGGTAGCAGTTCGATGGCGTCGATCTGGGTTTCAGTGCGCTGGGTTTCGGGGTCAAACGTACGCAGGCTCTCGATTTCGTCGTCGAAGAGGTCTATTCGTAGCGGCCAATCACTGCCCGAGGGGTAGATGTCCATGAGTGAGCCGCGAATCGCAAATTCGCCATGTTCAAATACGGTATCTACCCGTCGGTAGCCAGTTGCCTCTAGTAAGCGAGCCTGCTCATTGAGGTCGAAGGTTTGGCCTTTTTTCAATACCAATGCATTGCCGGTTACGAAGGACACGGGCGCTAGTCGATAGAGCAGGGTGGTAATCGGGGCGACTAAGATGCCTTCGGAGGTTGTGGGCAGTTGATACAGCGCCCGCATGCGGTCTGAAATGATGTCTTGGTGTGGGCTAAAGGTGTCGTAGGGCAGGGTTTCCCAGTCGGGAAGCGTCAAAATTTGGGTGCCGGGAGCTGCGAAGAACACGAGTTCGTCTTTGAGCTGCTGTGCCGAGGCGGAGTTGGGTGTGACCACCAGTGTTAAGCCCCGATGCTTGGCTGCGCCCTGGGCAATGGCTAAGGCCGCGGCGGCGCCGGGCAGCTGCCCCCAGCGTTGATTAAATTTGGTTGAGTCTGAAAGGTCTGGGGAGAGGGCTTTAAGTGCGCTTGAGATATCCATGAATACCCGAAATACGACGTTGGCCGGGGCCAGTCAGTAGCAAAAAAGGGGGGACATTGTACCGGCTTGGGACTGCTCCGCCAGCCCCGTAGCGTAAATAGTGACTATGGGGGGTATTTTGTTCGTGCTTGTCTTGCGTGGTCCGGAGCGAGAAAGGATAATAGCCGGCCTCTCTACATAGAGATAAGTGATTTCAACAAGCCTGCCAGTAGAGCCGGCGTAGCGGTAGGGCGACTGTCTTACTGAAACTTTACTTAGACTTTATTAAAGGTGCATCCCCGTGAATCGTCCAAAGCCCGTCGACTTTTTCAAAGACTGGAAAGAGCGTGAAGCCCTCGCCGAAGCCATGATCCCCATGGTTGGCAAGCTTAATCGCGAGCAAAACGTAGGTATTTATATCTATGGCCGCTCGCTGGTAAACAGCTCGGTCATCGACATTATGAAAATCCACCGCTTTGTGCGTCAGGTGGAATCTAATGAGCTGTCTGAATTTGAAACCTTTCCCGTATTGAAGGCGGTTTGCGAATTGGATTTGGGGCGTGCCCATATCGATATTGGCCAGATCACCGTCAAGTACATGAAGGACTCGCGAGGCCTATCGGTACAGGACTTCGTCAAAGAAGAGCTGCGCGACGCCATTGGCTCTGAATTTAAGCCTTTGCCCCAGTCTCAGGACGTCGTCTTATACGGTTTTGGTCGTATCGGCCGTTTGGTGGCTCGCCTGCTTATTGAAAAAGCGGGGAGTGGCGATGTGCTGCGTTTGCGTGCCATTGTCGTGCGTAAAAGTGGCCTGGATAACGATTTGGAAAAGCGTGCCTGCCTGCTGCGTCGCGATTCAGTACACGGCCAGTTCAAGGGCACAATTCGCGTGGATGAAGAGACCCAGAGCCTGGTGTGCAATGGCAACGTGGTCAAGGTCATTTACGCCAACAATCCCGCCGAAGTGGATTACACGGCCTACGGTATCAATAATGCTCTGCTGGTGGACAATACCGGTGTATGGCGGGATGAGGCCGGCCTCAGTCAGCACTTGAAGGCCAAAGGTGTGGCCAAGGTCATGCTGACTGCGCCTGGCAAGGGCGATATCAAGAATGTTGTGTATGGCATCAACAATGAAGTCATAAAGCCGGAAGATACGATTATATCTGCTGCCTCCTGCACCACCAATGCCATCGTACCGGTCTTGAAGGCAGTGATGGATAAGTACGGTGTGCAGCACGGGCATGTCGAAACTGTCCATTCCTACACCAATGACCAAAACCTCATTGATAATTTCCACAAGGGCGAGCGTCGTGGCCGCAGTGCCCCGCTAAATATGGTGTTGACAGAGACGGGTGCCGCTAAAGCAGTGGCCAAGGCGCTGCCCGAGCTGGCAGGCAAGCTGACGGGTAACGCTATTCGTGTCCCAACGCCTAATGTGTCCATGGCCATCCTGAACTTGGTGTTGGATCAGGACGTCACTAAGGACGATCTTAATCAGTACATGCGCGACGTAGCGCTCCACTCGCCACTGCAGCAGCAGATCGATTACACCAATTCCTCTGAAGTGGTGTCATGTGATTTTGTGGGCTCCCGTCACGCCTGTGTTTACGACAGCGTTGCCACCATTGCCGATGGCAACAATGTGGTTATTTACTGCTGGTACGACAACGAATTTGGCTACAGCTGTCAGGTGGTGCGTTGTTTGGAAGATATGGCAGGGGTTAAGTACGACTTTTATCCAAAGATTGGCTAGGCCTTTCGCTGCCTATGAAAAACCCGCTTCGGCGGGTTTTTTTATGGGCATGATCGGCGTTTGGCTAAAAAATGAACTATTCTCGAGGCTTTGGTCGTAACAGTCTGAGATATCAGGGTTTTTTACCCCCAAATAGATGTAGAAAAGCGCCAGATCGCTGGCATGTGGGCGGGTGCCTCTTTATAATTGCCGCCGTTTGCCCAGAGCCGAATGCGTTTCTAGTGCTTTCGACTAAACTAGAACAAGTTTTTGGTGCTTGAATTTAGCGGGTTGCAAGCCCGCTGCGTCAACCCGTTCTGGCAGTACAGCGATTATCGCATAAGCATTTTTGGGGGGTCGGATTCCCGGCGCTCAAGTAGATTTTGTGTTTACAAATGTAAATTTTTAAAACTACCAAGTAACTATTTTAAAACTACCAAGTAACTATCTTTAAACTACCAAGTAACTAGGCAGGACGTATGATTAAGATCCGTCGGGGATTGGATTTACCTATATCCGGTGCTCCCGAGCAGACCATTCATGACGCCCCTAAAGCCAGGTCGGTTGCAGTTATTGGCGTGGATTACCACGGCATGAAACCAACCATGGCTGTAAAGGAAGGCGATAAGGTCAAGCTAGGGCAGCTGCTGTTTACTGACAAAAAGACTGAAGGTGTCCGCTACACAGCGCCCGCCGCCGGTACGATTGCCGCCATTAACCGTGGTGAAAAGCGTATGCTGCAGTCCGTTGTCATTGATGTCGAGGGCGACGAGGCAGAGCAGTTTGCCAGTTTCGCTCCGGCCGAATTTGCCACGCTGGCGCGTCAGCAAGTAGTGGACAACCTCGTGAATTCTGGGTTGTGGACTGCACTGCGCACCCGTCCTTACAGCAAAGTACCTGCAATTGATGCCACGCCACATGCAATTTTTGTGACCGCAATGGACACCAATCCGCTGGCGTTAGACCCCGCGTTGGTCATTGGCGAACAGGTGGAATCGTTTAATCAGGGCCTGCAGTTGCTGACCCGGTTGACCGAGGGACAGGTGCATGTGTGTAAGGCAGCAGGTAGTGCATTGGACGTGCAAACCGCTGACCGAGTCGCTGTGCACGAGTTTGGTGGGGTTCACCCTGCGGGCAACGCCGGTACACATATCCACTTCATTGAGCCCGTTAGCGCGAGCAAGGTCGTTTGGACTATCGGCTATCAAGATGTCATCGCCGTGGCAAAACTGTTTGCCACGGGTCAGCTGGCTACCGAGCGCGTTGTAGCCTTGGCTGGACCACAGGTCGCTAACCCGCGCTTGTTGCGTACTCGACTGGGCGCGAGTCTTGACGAGCTGACTGCTGGAGAGCTGAAGGACGGTGAAAACCGCGTCGTTTCAGGTTCGGTTTTCGGCGGTCGCAAAGCGCATGGTGCCTACGCCTATTTAGGCCGTTACCACAATCAAGTCACTGTATTGGCAGAGGGGCGAGACCGCCCGTTCCTGCACTACATGAGAGCCGGCTTCAACTTGTTCTCTACGACGGGCATCTATATCTCTAAGCTGATTGGTGGTGGTAAGAAATATGATTTCACCACGACTACCGCGGGTAGTGAGCGCGCAATGGTGCCGATCGGCACCTACGAGCGCATTATGCCGTTGGATATATTGCCCACACACCTGCTGCGTGCATTGATTGTTGGTGACACCGACATGGCACAAAAGCTGGGCGCACTGGAATTGGACGAGGAAGATTTGGCGTTGTGTACCTATGTTTGCCCCGGCAAATACGAATACGGCCCAATTCTCCGCGATAACCTTACCCGTATTGAGAAGGAGGGCTAAGGCATGAAAGCATTACGCAATTGGTTCGATAGCCTCGAGCCCCACTTCCACAAGGGTGGAAAATACGAAAATTGGTATGCCCTTTACGAAGCCATCGATACCGGCTTGTTCCGTCCAGCCGATGTGACTAAGACCACGGCGCACGTGCGCGACGGTATCGACCTCAAGCGCATTATGATTACTGTGTGGGCCTGTACTTTTCCTGCGATGTTCTACGGTATGTACAACCTCGGTTGGCAGGCAAATACCGCCATGGCCGACATGGGTATCGCGGCAGTTGAAGGTTGGCGCGGTGGCTTGATTGAGTTGTTTGCCGGCTACTCTGCTGACAGTATTTGGGACAACTTGATCCACGGTGCGGCTTATTTTCTGCCCATCTACATGACTGTGTTTATCGTGGGCGGCTTCTGGGAAGTGCTGTTTGCCATGAAGCGGGGCCACGAGGTCAACGAAGGATTCTTTGTTACTTCAATCCTTTTTGCACTGATCTGCCCTCCAGACATTCCATTGTGGATGGCGGCGATGGGTATCTCCTTTGGTGTCGTCATTGCCAAAGAAGTCTTCGGTGGTACGGGTAAAAACTTCCTCAACCCAGCACTCGCGGGTCGTGCGTTTTTGTTCTTCGCCTATCCCGTTGAGATGTCTGGTGACCAGGTTTGGACCGCCGTTGACGGCTTCTCTGGCGCCACGGCCTTGTCCGTTGCCTATTCCGACGGCATGTCGGTACTGACCAGCCAAATGACCTGGTTCGATGCCTTCTTCGGCAAGATGCAGGGCTCGATCGGCGAGGTGTCCACCTTGGCAATTTTGATCGGTGGTGTCGTGTTGGTGGCCTGCAAAATAGCGTCCTTGCGCATTATTATCGGCGTGATGGCAGGCATGATGGCAACATCCTTCCTGTTTAATCTGACCGGAAATCCTGACACCAACCCCATGATGGCTATGCCTTGGTATTGGCATCTCGTGGTAGGTGGTTTTGCGTTTGGCATGGTGTTCATGGCAACTGACCCAGTGTCCGCGGCAATGACAGAAACTGGCAAGCTTTGGTTTGGTTTCTTGATCGGCTTTATGGTGGTGGTGATTCGCGTGGCAAACCCGGCATTCCCGGAAGGTATGATGTTGGCCATTCTATTTGCCAACCTCTTTGCGCCTTTGATCGACCATTTCGTGGTTCAGGCAAACGTTAAGCGGAGGCTGGCACGTGGCTAATAACGATACTATCAAAAAGACAATTATCGTCGCCTTATCCCTGTGTATTGTGTGCTCTGTGGTGGTGTCTACCGCTGCAGTGTTACTCAAGCCAATGCAGATTGAAAATAAGGAATTGGACTTCAAGCGCAACATCTTGATGGCTGCCGGTCTGATGGAAGACGGTAAAACAGTTGACGAGTTATTCGCGCAAATCAATACCCGTATGGTCGATCTCAATACCGGTAAATTTACGGATGCCGTAAAAGCCGAAAGTTACGATCAGCGCAAAGCGTCAAAAGATCCAAAGCGCTCTACCGAGCTGTCTGCGCAAGAAGATGTCGCAAAAATTGGACGTCGTGAAGATATTGCCAAGGTATACCTGCTCAAAAAAGACGGTGTGATTGAGAAGGTAATTTTACCCATTAAAGGCTACGGTCTTTGGTCAACTTTGTACGGTTTTATCGCGTTGGAATCTGATTTCAACACTGTAGTGGGGCTGGGTTTTTACGAGCACGGAGAAACCCCTGGACTCGGTGGTGAGGTAGATAACCCGAAGTGGAAAGCTTATTGGGTTGGTAAAGAAGTTTACGCAAACGGCGATGTCGCTATCGATGTGGTTAAGGGCTCTGCCCCCGCAGGCGATAAGCACAAGGTTGATGGCTTGTCTGGTGCAACATTGACCAGTGTAGGTGTTGAGAACTTGGTGAAATTCTGGATGGGCGAAAATGGCTACGCCAATTTCCTCGACAACCTGAAAAATGGGGAGGCTTAAATCATGAAGGCAAAAGAGCTTCTGTTTAAACCCGTTATTGAGAACAACCCAATTGCCTTGCAAATTTTGGGTATTTGTTCGGCTTTGGCGGTAACCACCTCACTGAAGGTGACCTTGGTAATGTGCGTGGCGTTGACGCTAGTGACAGCGTTCTCGAACCTGTTTGTGGCGCTGGTACGTAATCATATACCAAACAATATTCGTATCATCGTTCAGATGACGATTATTGCCTCTCTGGTAATTGTGGTTGATCAAGTTCTGAAAGCGGTGGCTTACGATATCAGTAAGCAGCTGTCTGTTTTCGTAGGTTTGATCATTACCAACTGTATTGTTATGGGGCGTGCGGAAGCGTTCGCTATGAAGAATCCGCCAATGCCAAGCTTTTTAGATGGTATTGGCAATGGCCTTGGATACAGTGCATTGCTCATTGTGCTCGGCGTTATTCGCGAACTGTTTGGTTCCGGTTCTTTGCTCGGTTACAAGATACTGCCTTTGGTTACTGAAGGTGGCTGGTATGTTTCTAACGGTTTGCTGCTACTTGCACCTTCTGCATTCTTCTTGATTGGTCTGATTATTTGGGCGATTCGCGCCTATAAGCCAGATCAGGTAGAAGTCGAAGAGTTCAAGATTTGCGCCAATACCAAAGCGCAGGAGGCTTAAGTAATGGAAGCATTATTAAGTTTGTTCGTTAAGTCGATCTTCATCCAAAACATGGCGTTAGCCTTCTTCTTAGGTATGTGTACTTTTTTGGCAATCTCCAAAAAAGTTGAGGCAGCACTGGGTTTAGGTATCGCCGTTGTTGTGGTTTTGGCCATTACCGTGCCAGTGAACAACCTACTGTACACCTACTTGCTGAAAGACGGTGCTTTAGTCTGGCTGGGCGCTGACTTCGCTGAAGTGGATCTGAGCTTTTTGGGCTTGATCACCTATATCGGTGTGATTGCAGCGCTGGTTCAGATCATGGAGATGGTGCTCGATAAATATGTGCCTTCGCTCTACAACGCGCTGGGCGTTTTCTTGCCGTTGATTACCGTTAACTGCGCCATTATGGGTGCTTCGCTGTTCATGGTAGAGCGCGATTACAACTTCTCAGAGAGTGTTGTTTTTGGAATCGGCTCTGGTGTTGGTTGGGCGCTGGCGATTACGGCTTTGGCCGGTATTCGCGAGAAGATGAAGTACAGTGATGTGCCGGCTGGTTTGCGTGGTTTGGGCATTACATTTATCACCGTTGGCTTGATGTCGTTAGGCTTCATGTCATTCGGCGGCATTGATCTGTAATCGAGGTAAGGACAGAACATGGACATTACTATTGTAGCGGGTGTTGTCATGTTCACGGTGATCGTGCTTTTGCTCGTCGCCGTGATCCTGAGTGCTCGCGCGAAATTGGTCAATTCCGGCGATGTAACCATCATCGTCAATGACGAAAAAGAAATTACCGTACCTGCCGGTGGTAAGTTACTGCAGACTTTGGCGAATAGCGGTCTGTTTTTGCCTTCTGCCTGTGGCGGCGGTGGTAGCTGCGCACAATGCAAATGCATTGTAAATGAAGGTGGCGGAGAAATGCTGCCAACGGAAGAGTCGCATTTCACCAAGCGTGAAGCGAAAGAGGGCTGGCGTTTATCTTGTCAAACGCCAGTTAAGCAAAATATGAAGGTGCACGTTGAAGAAGACGTGTTTGGCGTTAAGCAGTGGGAGTGTGTGGTTGAATCCAACCCCAATGTGGCGACTTTCATTAAGGAGTTGACTCTGCGTCTGCCTGAAGGTGAGAACGTTGACTTCCGTGCCGGTGGTTATGTTCAGCTGGAAGCGCCTGCGCATCACGTGAAATTCAAAGATTTCGATATCGAAGAAAAATTCCGTGGTGACTGGGAGCACTTTGGGTTCTTCAAGCTTGAATCTAAAGTTACCGAACCGGTTATTCGTGCCTATTCCATGGCTAACTACCCTGAAGAGCGCGGTATTGTTAAGTTCAATATTCGTATTGCTACGCCGCCGCCACGTACACAGGGCTTGCCGCCAGGGCAAATGTCTTCCTACGTGTTTAGCTTGAAGCCAGGTGACACAATTACTGTTTACGGTCCCTTTGGCGAGTTCTTTGCCAAGGACACCGACGCAGAAATGGTGTTCATTGGTGGTGGTGCAGGAATGGCGCCGATGCGCTCGCACATCTTCGATCAGCTGCGCCGCTTAAAAAGCAAGCGCAAGATGTCGTTCTGGTACGGCGCTCGCTCATTGCGCGAGTTGTTCTACAAAGAAGACTACGACATGTTGGCCTCTGAGAATGAAAATTTTGATTGGCATATCGCATTGTCAGACCCGCAGCCCGAAGATGATTGGACCGGGTTGACTGGCTTCATTCACAACGTGTTGTACGAGCAATATCTGAAGGATCATGAAGCGCCTGAAGATTGCGAGTTTTACATGTGTGGGCCGCCAATGATGAATGCGGCAGTGATCAAAATGTTGAAGGATCTAGGCGTTGAAGACGAAAACATCATGCTTGATGACTTCGGTGGTTGATCGGATCTTTGCAATGTTTTCAAAAGCGAGGGCGCGCAAGCGCACCTCGTTTTTGTTTTTGTGGGTCTCCGTTTTTATACTGGCCGGATGTGCTTCAGATCGCGCTGAGCATTACCAATTGTCGGGATCGACAATGGGGACCACCTATCACGTAACCGTAGTCGGTAATGTGGTCGATCCAGAAGCGCTCAAAGCGAAGATTGATGCCGTATTGGTACAAGTTAATCGTGAGATGTCTACTTACGATCCACACTCTGAGTTGATGGCGCTGAATGGTTCGCCCATTGGCGTAGAATTCGATCTGTCCGAGGCGCTTGCGTTTTTATTGCAAGAGTCAGCAGCGATTCATCGTGATACAGGGGGCGCCTTTGATATCACCGTTGGGCCGTTGGTGAATCGGTGGGGCTTCGGCCCAGATGCAGATCAGGCGCCGCCGCGTCCACAAGAGGTAAAGGCACTGATGGCGCGGGTGGGGTTTCAGCACCTGCAATTCAATGACGATGGAACCCGAGTGACGCGAAAGCGCGATGTATTCGTGGATCTCTCCGCCATTGCTAAAGGTTACGGGGTCGATCAGGTTGCGCTCCTACTGGCCGGCGAGGGTTACCGCGATTACCTTGTGGAAATTGGCGGTGAACTGCGTTTGGCGGGAAACAACCCTCTGGGAAAACCCTGGCGGATTGCTGTGGAGCGGCCTCAATTAGTGCCCGGCAGCATGCAGGCAGCCATCAACGTGACTGAGGCTGCCGTAGCGACATCTGGCAGCTATCGCAATTTCAAGTGGGTGGATGGCAAGCAGTTATCGCATACGATCGATCCGGCCACTGGCTGGCCGGTAGATCATCAGTTGGTGTCGGTCACAGTCATTGCAAAAACCTGCGCGAGGGCGGATGCTTTAGCGACCGCGTTTAGTGTAATGGGGCCTGAAAAAACCTTAGCATTTGCAGAGCAACATGCACTGCCGGTATTTATGTTGGAACAGCAAGGGGGTGAGCTAGTCGAGCGCTGGTCCACTTCCTTTGCTTCCTATATCGACGATTAGGCAGCTATTTCGCTGCCAAGAGAGGATAAAATGGGAACGTTATTGATTACGTTCATTGTATTGGGTTTGGTTATTGTTGCTATGTCAGTAGGCGTATTACTGGGGCGTAAACCTATTAGTGGTTCCTGTGGCGGCATGAGCGCGCTGGGTATGGAAGTGGCGTGTGATATCTGCGGTGGTGACAAGGGCAAGTGTGAAAAAGAAACCAGTAAATCAGAGGCGCAGGCGCCTGATTTATCTTACGACGCCACTAAGTAAAAGCCGGTCGTCGACATTGATTTGATTGGAGTGAAATGCATGGCGAGAAAGTATCACTATGATGTATTGGTGATTGGCGCAGGCCCGGGCGGTGAGGGCGCAGCGATGGCTGCGGCGAAGGCTGGTAAGCGGGTAGGCGTGATAGAGAATCGGCAGGGGGTGGGTGGCGCCTGTGTACATAAAGGTACTATTCCCTCCAAGTCGCTGCGCCATGTTGTAAAGCAAATCATTCGGCATAAGATCAGTTCGCTGTTTCGCACTACCGGCGACGCACATATCTTTAGCTATCCCAAGGTGCTGGCTGAAGCATTGCGAGTCGTGCCGCGCTATGTGGATTTGCACACGGATTTTTATACACGCAACCGTGCCACCATTATTGTGGGTGAGGCGTGTTTTGTGGATGCCCATACGGTATCAGTGAAGCTCGTCGACGGAGCGAAGGAGCAAATTACTGCTGAGCACATCGTTGTTGCAACCGGCTCTAGACCATACCACCCGGCAGATATTGATTTTGATCACGCGCGAGTCTACGACAGCGATACCATCCTAGATATGAAGCACACACCGCGGCATATTATTATTTACGGCGCGGGTGTCATCGGCTGTGAATATGCCTCCATATTTTCAGGGCTGGGTATCAAAGTTGATTTGATCAATAGTCGAGAGCATCTACTGACTTTCCTTGATGATGAAATCTGCGATGCACTGAGTTACCACCTGCGCGATATGGGAGTTACTGTTCGACACGGTGAAGAGTATGAATCCTTAGAGGCGACCGATCGTGGCGTAACGTTACGCCTGAAATCCGGTAAACGAATTCACGGCGATGCTTTGCTTTGGTCAAACGGTCGCACTGGTAATACCGACAGCTTAAAACTTGATGCAATAGGTTTAGAGGCGGACGGCCGCGGACAAATTCACGTGAATGATCGCTACCAAACAAGTGTTGAAAATATCTACGCAGTAGGTGATGTCATAGGTTGGCCGTCTCTCGCTAGTGCCTCTTATGATCAAGGGCGTGCGGCGGCAACAAACATTCTTGGTCAGGAAAGTCGCTTCGTGTCTGATGCGCCGACCGGTATTTATACATTGCCCGAAATTAGTTCAATTGGACAAACTGAGAATGAATTGACGGCCGCTAAGATTCCCTATGAAGTGGGGCGTGCATTCTTTAAAAACACAGCGCGAGCCCAAATTTCAGGTGAAAAGGTGGGTGTGCTCAAGATACTTTTTCACGCTGACTCGCTGGAGATATTGGGGATCCACTGTTTTGGTGCAGAAGCCGCAGAGATTATTCACATTGGTCAGGCAATTATGAACCAGGCGGGGGAGGCGAATAGTATTGCCTACTTCGTAAATACGACGTTTAACTACCCCACCATGGCTGAAGCTTATCGGACGGCTGCATTGGATGGTTTAAATCGCGTCAAACGAATTTAATTCTGCATGCGAAAAAGCCCTGCGGACGAAGGTTTGCAGGGCTTTTTATTGATTCGCGGTAATGTTTTGTGACGATTAATTCGTTGTAGGTGTTTGAAATTCTGCTCGAGGTTTGTGGCGCAATACTGAATGGATTACGTGCTCGCCCTCAAAGTAGACCATGAAGTTGCTGTATTCCCAGCGGGTGATTGGCGGTTGCCCCCGTGCAGGGTGGCGCTTTGGGGCTTCGCCAAAGGCTGTTTCTACCTGCGCCATGGTCATACCTTTCGATGGCAATTCTAGGCCATCTATTCCTTGTTGGCCGACGGGTATCTGCAATTCGTCGGCAAAGGTGCAACAGGATATTGCAATAAAAACTATGCAGGTAAGCAGTTTCATATAGATTCTCCTAGCTCCGTGGTTCGCGTTGCGATGTGCTCGCCTGGCGAAATGCCGGTTTGCGCTGTGCGGCCAGAATGTGTCTCGCTATTAGCTGTTGATCCGCTTCTGGCAGCGAAATAAATTTACAAGCCAAGCGCCAGCCATCACTCAGTTTTTCACACCGTATCACCTGAGCGTAGCAAAATAGCGAAAAACCACTCGCTAAAAACGTGAGCGACATCGCTAGGGTATCCGATACGTTGTGTTGACTTGTCGAGATAAATGCCAGACCGCCTTCACTCAGGTTAACGGATTGTTGACTCGTCTGGCAATGGTCGGAGAATAGGAGGTTGGCGAGCAGGTCTAGTCGCTTTTCTTGGAGTTTAAGCGCTTGGTGGATTGACGGGTCCAAATTGGCCAGCAGGCCATTTAATTCATGGCCGAGCTTCTTATATTCTGAAAATAACTGCAGTGGCGCCTGATCGGGAAAGTGTTGCTCAGCTGGTGTGTCGGTATTGTTCACGGCGCGAAAGTGTAGCGCCAGGGTATCACTGATCCGAAAGGCATCGCGCTGGTCTTGCTGTAGAGGGTCCCTACCGGTGGTCATGTTGCTTCTCCAGACTGTGTTTTCTGTTATATCACGAATTGGGCGCCTGTGCGTGCGGGGCTTGTGTGCCGCGGGCTGCTCAGGTTTAATGCGCCCATGAAATCCATGCCTTTATTTATCGGTCTGCGCTATATCCGCGCTCGACGCCGCAATCAATTTATCTCGTTTTTGAGCGGCTTTGCCATGCTTGGCATGTTGCTGGGTGTGGGGGCTCTAATCATTGTGCTGTCGGTGATGAATGGTTTTGATCGAGAGCTAAAAGGGCGACTTTTATCGGCCATCCCACACGCGAGTATTTTAGATGCCCAAGGCATGGATGACTGGCTGCCACTTGCCAGTCAATTAGCTAATCGCCCGGAAATTGTTGCACAAGCGCCGTTTGTAGAGGGTTTTGCCATGCTGGGCTACGGCCGAGCGCTTCAGGCTGTGGCATTTAAGGGCGTTCAACCCGACCTTGAAAAAGAAGTTTCAGAGATTGCCGAGCACATGGTCTTAGGATCTTTAGAGGCATTGACTCCCGGCGAATACGGCATCGTGATGGGGCGATTGCTTGCGCGCCAGCTGGGTGTGATGCCCGGCGATAAAATAATGATGACGCTGCCCCAGCTCAATGTCACTCCCGCGGGAATATTTCCGCGCGTTAAGCGGTTTACGGTGGCTGGGGTTTTTGAGGTTGGCGCCCAAGTGGATCAGTCTTTGGTGCTGCTACACATTAGTGATGCCCAAAGGTTGCTGCGAAGGGGTGGCAAAGTCGACGGAGTACACCTGCGTCTGGTAGATATGTTCGCTGCTGATCAAGTGGCACATTCCATAGCGGCGAGCCTGCCAAGCACATTAACTGTCCGCAGTTGGTCGCAAACGCAGGGGAGTTTGTTTCAAGCTATAAAAATGGAAAAAACGGTCATTACGGTGTTGTTGCTGATTATTGTATTAGTTGCAGCCTTTAATATTGTTACCAGTTTGGTGCTTATGGTTGCGGATAAACGTGCCGATATTGCGGTATTACGCACCTTGGGTTTGACTGCCAAAGAGGTAATGGCAATTTTCGTCGTGCAGGGGAGTGCGGTTGGTGCCATCGGCATTGTGCTAGGTGCCATCTTGGGCTCGATTGTAGGGATTTATGTCGGTCCAATTGTGCAGCAGCTAGAGGCCCTGACAGGGCTCTACATGTTTGATCCATCCGTCTATTTTATCAGTCACTTGCCCTCCTATTGGTTGTGGCAGGATGTCGCCTTGGTGTCTGGTGTAGGGCTGCTGTTAAGCCTCGTCGCCAGTCTCTATCCGGCCTATCGTGCAGCCAAAATTGAACCCGCTGAGACACTTCGCTATGAGTAAACCAGAACAAGTGTTGAGCTGTTCAGCACTTAACAAATCCTATAATCAGGGACCATCCCACGTTGAAGTGTTGAAATCTATTGATTTTCAATTGTATGCAGGGGAGCGTGTGGCGATTGTTGGTGCTTCGGGTTCGGGTAAGTCGACGTTGCTCAATTTGTTGGGTGGTTTAGATACGCCGACTGCTGGCGGGGTAGTGCTAGCTGGGCAGCCATTGTCTGATTTGTCGGACAACGAGCGCGGCCGTCTGCGCAATCGCCATATGGGATTCGTGTATCAATTTCACCATTTATTGCCGGAATTTAGCGCGCAAGAGAATGTTGAAATTCCGATGCGTATTGCCAAGCTGCCGAATTCTGAATACACGCAGCGCGCCAAAGCGCTGTTAACGCAAGTTGGGCTTGACCACAGGTGCGACCACAAACCCTCCGAATTGTCCGGTGGTGAGCGTCAGCGAGTCGCCATCGCGCGTGCATTGGCCATGCAACCAGCCTGTGTGTTGATGGACGAGCCCACAGGTAACTTGGACAGTGACAACGCGGAAGCAGTACAGGCCTTGATGTTGTCGTTGAGTCGTGAGCATCACATTGCGTTTGTGGTGGTGACACACGATATGACCTTGGCCAATCGTATGGATCATGTCTATCTGTTAGAGAAAGGGCATTTGCGGGCACATAGTCATGGCTAATTTGCCGCTCTGGATAGGTTTACGCTACACGGGTAGCAAGCGACGCGATCAACTGGTGAGTTTCATTTCACTGATCTCTATTGCAGGCCTGGTGATGGGCGTTGGCCTGTTAATTATCGTAATGTCGGTGATGAATGGTTTTGATCGCGAGTTGCGTGAACGGATTCTTGGTGTCATGCCGCAAGCCACAGTATTGCATCGCCATGGCATCGAAGCGTGGCCGGCTTATGTGGCAGAGTTTCAACAGCACGCTAACGTGATCGGTGCTGCGCCGTTTGTCCAATTACAGGGGATGGTGAGTGTGGGCAATCGCGTCGCGCCGGTCAGTATTTACGGTATTGAACCTGAACTGGAGCGCAAGGTTTCACGACTGCACGAGTTTATTCAAACTTTGGCGCTATCGGAATTGCCTCCTCAAGGCATGTTGCTAGGCGCCGGTGTAGCACGGACATTGGGCGCAGATGTGGGGGATGCGCTGACGGTGATAATTCCCGACAAAGAAAATGCTACTCGCCTGCCGCATATTGCCACCTTTACCTTGGCGGCCATCGTCGACACCGGCACCGAAGTGGATAACGCGCTAGCGATTACGCGATTAGAGACTGCTTCCGAATTGTCAGAGTTTCCTGGGCGTGTTTCAGGCATTCGGTTGAAATTGAATGATTTATTTGCTGCTCGGCAGGTGGTTCGCGATCTAATGGATCAGTTGAGCTATGGCTTCTATGGCTCTGACTGGACGCGCAGCCACGGCAATCTTTTTCAGGCAGTGCAAATGTCTCGTCAGTTGGTTGGCCTGTTATTGTTTTTAATTATCGCAATAGCCGCCTTTAACGTGGTATCGACTTTAATCATGGTGGTCGTTGATAAGCAAAGTCAGATTGCGATATTGCGTAGCCTGGGTGCTAGCCGGTGGCACATTATGGGGATATTTATGGTGCAGGGCGCGCTAATCGGTGTGATAGGGACTTCGGTTGGGCTGCTGCTGGGCGCCATTGGCGCGCACTATGTAACTGATTGGGTGGCGGCGCTGGAAAATCTAATAGGCATGCAATTTCTTGCCTCTGATGTGTATCCCATCAATTATTTACCTAGCGATTTTCGCGTGTCCGATTGCCTTATGGTGGGTTCAATTTCATTGCTAATGAGTTGGCTTGCGACGTTATATCCCGCCTGGCGGGCAAGCCGAGTTGAACCAGCACAGGCGTTACAGCTTGATCACTAGCTAGGCGTCATTGTTGCGCTTACGAGCGAGGCGTTCAGCGCTGCGCTTGTGCCATACTCGACTGACATTCCAGCGCCAGAGTTGATTGATCGTGAGAAATGCCACGCAGGAAAAAAACAGAGCACACACCAATGTCCCGGTGAGCAGGGGCGGTAGCAAAAAGCCCAGCTCTGCCATTATCCATTCGATGCTCAATTCATAGTGAAACGGTCTTTGTGGTGCGTTTAGCAGCCAGAGACCGAGCTGATAGCAGGCGTAAAACATCGCCGGCATTGTAACGGGATTGCTAATCCAGACGAGCGCAACGCTGATCGGTAGATTTCCCCGTAGCCAGAGTGCACCTAGCGCCGCCACGGCCATCTGGCCTGGCATGGGCAGAAAGCACACAAAAATGCCCACTAAAAAGGCGCGCGAGACAGAGTGGCGGTTGAGGTGAAATAGATTGGGATCGTGCAGCAAAGTGCCCAGAAACTGCAGAGATGCGTGGCCTCTGATTTTGGCTGGATCGGGCATCCAGCGTTTCAGGAACTTCTTTGCCATCGACGTCGACCTTAATGCTTGATGGCGCGCATTATGCCCAAAATACAGAAGCTGAGCCAGCGTTGTTGCTGTTCAGCCTCTGCTGTTGGTATGCGGTTAGTGTGCGAGCGGGTTGTTGCCGCTAGGTTCCGTGGTTGGCGTGGCGGTCTCGGGTTTGGCTGCCGCGGGCATGGGGCTGGCGGGTTTTACAGGGGTCTTTTGGGCCTCAAGTGGCGGCTTCTTTGGCGCGGTCAGCTTGTTGGCCAGCTGTAATTGCTCGCGCACGCTGACGGTCTCTTTGTGGTCGGCCAGCAACTGGGAGATATGCTTATTGCGCGCAGCAATCTGTGCTTGAAGCTCTTTGATCTCTTTCTCTAATTGAGTGTTCTTATTTAATAGTCGTTCTTCTTTGTCTGTGGCATCGGCAATGATGTCGTCAATGCTGATGTTGGTGGACTCCAGTGTTTGCTTGACCACAGAGACAACCACTTCTGCATTGTCTTTAGGCAGTTTGCGCATCAAACCAATCGCGTCTTCTATGCCATAGCTAAGATTGCGCTTGGCAACTTTAGGGGCAGGCGAGGCGGCCGCAGTGGTTTCGGGCTCAAAGAAGTCGTTATTGAGATCCTGACTCGTTGGTAGCCCAGGGCTGTCTAGCAGGTCGTTTTCGTTGTCTTCTGGTTGACTCCGTGAAAAGAGGCCCATGACTCACTCCTATTAATTGGTTTTTAGACACCTAAGATAATAGTTGAAGAACAACCGTAGAATTCGACCCTTTGGCAATTAACGGTGTAAGTTATATAAGTATTTGGAATATAAATAGCTCTGCAAAGATGTAATCCCTATAGATATTGGGGCTTTTGCGGCCAAGATGGCCATCCAATTAACAACGAGGGTGCCATGACCGGTCAAAAAACACTCAGAATAGGGGTTTCACACTACGCCAGCCTCGATTGATTGCAGCCTTGCTTGAGTAGGTGGGGGGCAGCGTGTATCTTATGCGGCCCAAAACATGGGTGTACCTGCTGACGATTAGTTGATTGATGTCTGGTGGCAACATCTGGAACAACGCGAGACGAGAACTGTAGGAGCGAGCGAATATGCGCGTAATTCTTCTAGGTGCCCCAGGCGCCGGTAAAGGCACGCAAGCCAAATTTATTATGGAAAAATTTGGCATACCCCAGATTTCCACCGGTGACATGCTACGAGCTGCGGTTAAAGCTGAGTCACCACTGGGATTAAAAGTTAAAGACATCATGTCCTCAGGTGGGCTGGTATCGGACGATCTAATTATTGCCTTAGTAAAAGACCGAATTGCGCAGGCCGATTGCGCTAGTGGATTTTTATTCGATGGATTTCCACGCACCATCCCCCAAGCTGAAGCCTTAGTTGAAGCTGGCGTTGAAATTGACCACGTTATTGAAATTGATGTGGCCGATGAGGTCATCGTCGAGCGTTTAAGTGGCCGTCGCGTGCACGAGGCATCTGGGCGCGTATACCACACCGTATATAATCCGCCTAAAGTCGCCGGAACCGATGACGAAACAGGTGATGAGCTGGTCCAGCGTGCCGATGATCAGGAAGTGACTGTCCGCAAGCGCTTGGCGCTCTATCATGAGCAAACTGAACCACTGGTGGGCTTTTATGCCGCTCGCCAAGCCACCGGCTCGGTAAAATGCAGTAAGATCGCTGGCGTGGGTACAGTGGATGAAATACGTGCGCGTGTGTTCGACGCATTAGCGTAATCAACGCCACCGACAAAACCCGCTTCGGCGGGTTTTTTTCTGCCTGCTTAATTATGAACCAGAAGGTCCAGCTATGAGTCGTGATGCGGTTATTTTTGTCAATTTGGGTACCCCCGAGTCACCAACCCCTCAAGGCGTTCGTCGATTCTTACGGGAATTTTTATCCGATCGACGCGTGGTAGAAATTCCCCGCCTGATCTGGTGGCCAATTCTGTATGGTGTGATCCTTCCGTTTCGCCCAAATCGCGTGGCTCACGCGTATCAGTCAATTTGGACCGAAGCAGGCTCCCCCCTCAAAGTGCTCACAGAAAACTTGGTCGACCAGGTCAAACAGAGTCTTTTGGAAGTGCTGGGAGAAAAGACGCCAGAGGTTTATTGCGCCTATACCTATGGCCAGCCCTCGATCGCGCGCCAGATTGCACAACTTCAGAATCAGGGTGTAGAACGCTTTTTATTGCTTCCGTTGTACCCTCAGTATTCTGCGACGACCACGGGATCTGTATATGATCAATACGCCCGCATTATAAAATCCAGCCGAAATGTGCCGGATGTCCGGATACAAAAATCTTACTATCAGAGGCAGGATTACGTAGCGGCACTTGTTCAGAGCGTAAAGGCGCACTGGCAGGAACACACGCCGGCGCAAAAGTTGTTATTTTCCTTCCATGGGATACCCAAACGCAATGTCGAGTTAGGTGACCCCTATCAGGCACAGTGCATTGCAACTGCAGAATCTGTCGCGCAGGCCTTAGATTTGCCTGCAGATCGTTGGTTGGTGAGTTTTCAATCTCGATTGGGTAAGGCTGAATGGCTCAAACCATACACAGATGTGGTGCTCAGTGAATGGCCGGCTGAGGGCGTTGAAAGTGTTGATGTGATCTGTCCCGCCTTTGCGATCGATTGCCTAGAAACGCTAGAAGAGATTGATGTTGAGAATCGCGAACTCTTTTTGGCCAGTGGCGGCAAACGCTATCAATACATCAAATGTTTAAACGACAATTCTGCGCACGTGTTTATGTTTTCCAATATCGTGCTCGAACATTTCGCCTGAGTTTTTAGCGCGGCGCGGGTCAAAATTCCGAATTCTCAGGATTATTTACAATAATATCTCTCTAATAGCCCATTTTCGATTAAAAAATGGGCAAAAAACTCGCAAATTTTCATTTTCTTTCTTAATATCAAAAGCGATACCGATGCGTTCGCTGTTTTAGCGCTGGTGTCATGCACGAAGTTGTGCTCAAAACGTGTAATAACAATCTACGTTTGAATCATGTTCGAGGAGATGACACATGGCACGAGTAGCAAAAAAGACCGCTGCTAAGCGCGGTGCGAAAAAAGCACCTGCAAAGGCGAAATCCGTACGCACTTCAAAACCCGCTTCACCCGCAATGACCAAAGCGCAAGCTACGGTAGACAAACTCACTAAAGAAATGGCAGCGCAAGCCAAAGCTATGGCAGCGGCTCGTAAAAAGGCAGCCGCAGCAAAGAAAAAGTCCGCTAAATCGGGCAAAGCAATGGACAAGAGAGCCGCTGTTACCGCCGGTAATGCAGTTTCTAAGATGTCCAATGCGATGCAGTCTGCAAAGGCGAAGATGTCCGATGCCAAAGAAAAGCTAGCAAAGTTGAAGGCAGAGGCGAAAGCTCAAGCTCGAGTCGATGCTGCTATGGCTAAGGTTGAAACCTTAAAAGCGTCGCTAGCGGCCAAGGCTGAGGCTGATTTAGCCAAAGCAATGAAAGCCTTTGAAGGCAAGTGGCTGAAGAAGCGCGCTGCCGCCAATGCGAAAAAGGTTAAGGCCACAGCCAAGAAGGTTAAGGCAAAGTTAGCGGCCATTGAGAAGAAAGAAAAGGCAAAGGCCGCAGCAGCAGCTAAGAAAGCAGCCGCCAAGGCCAAGGCAGCAGCCAAAAAGGCCGCAGCCAAGGCCAAGACCGCCGCCAAAAAAGCGGCAGCAAAAGAGAAAGTAGCAGCGCGCAAAGCGGCAGCGAAAGCAAAGGCAGCGGCCAAGCGCGCAACGGCCAAACCCAAGGCTAGAAAAGCGAAGGCCAAGGCAAAGCCTAAAGCGGCAAAACCGAAGCGGGCGCCGGCTCGTAAAAAAGCGGCTACGCGCGGCCGCAAGAAGAAAGCGAAGTAACACTGAATCCCCCGCAAGGGGGATTTTTTTTGGGGTGCGCAAAGGCCTGTTTTCTGGGAAAATGCGGTTCCGTATTCTTTGTAAAATATCATCATGCGCCGCATTCTCGCACTCGATACGTCTTCAAATGCCTGTTCCGTGGCCCTAGCTCTCGGAAATCACCGTATTCATCGGTTTGCCCTGACCCCAAGAGGTCATATGCAGCGACTGTTACCCATGGTTCACGAGGTGTTGGCTGAGGCCGGCATTGGCGCGTCTGAACTGGATTGTTTCGCCTTCGGCCGCGGCCCTGGCTCGTTTACCGGTTTGCGCGTTGCAACGGGTGTTGTGCAAGGTCTGGCATTTGGCGCCGATCGCCCAGTCATCCCGGTTTCTAGCTTGGCCACTATCGCACAGGGATTTGCACGCTCTCACGCTGAGTTTTCAGGTACATTGGCGGTGGCAGTGGATGCTCGCATGGACGAAATTTATGGCGCGCGATTTAGTGTTGATGGCAATAGAGTCACGGCGCTAGGGGATGAGTTGCTGGTTGCGGTAGATCAATGGCCAGCAGCATTGTGTGAAGCAGATGCTATATGTGGCAGTGGCTGGCAACTGGCACCGTCAGGCATTGAACGAGCCAGCGTGTGTCAGATTGACATTGAGCCCGATGCTCAGGATGTGTTGACGCTCGCATTGCAGGGCGACGTCATGCCAATCTGTGCAACCCAAGCGTTGCCGGTATATTTGCGCGATAGCGTCAGTTGGCAAAAGCGCACCCGCGTGCGTACTACTTCACTTTAAGTCCCCCATTAATATTTTGGAGTAGGCATGGATTGGCTACAGGTTTTACTGCTGGCACTTATTCAGGGATTGACTGAGTTTTTGCCCATTTCCAGCTCGGCTCATTTAATTTTGCCACAGGCCTTGCTGGGCTGGCCCGACCAAGGGTTAGCATTTGATGTGGCGGTGCATTTCGGCAGTTTGTTGGCGGTGGTTACCTATTTTAGGCGCGATTTGTTGGTGCTGGCGGGCGATTGGTTTTTGTCTATCGGAGGTCGGCGCAGCCACAACAGCGATTTGGTCTGGATGCTGGCCGCGGCTACACTACCGGCAGGTATTGCGGGTTTCCTTGGCAAAGATTATATCGAGATGCACCTGCGCTCGGCGTGGGTGATTGCTTGGGCGACGATTGTGTTTGGTCTTTTACTCGGTTTCGCAGATCGGCGAGGCGGTGGCTCGAACACTTTGCTGCAAATGACGTTGTCATGTGCCGTGATAATTGGTTTTGCTCAGGTGTTGGCTCTGATCCCCGGCACTTCACGCTCAGGGATTACTATGACAGCGGCATTGCTGTTGGGTTTTAGCCGGGTCGATGCCGCGCGCTTTTCGTTTTTGCTTTCCATACCTATTATCGCCGCCAGTGCCGCTTATCTTAGCTATCAATTGATCAGTGTGCCTGAGGTGGATTGGCCGGTGCTTGGTGTCGGTTTTGTGCTGTCGGCACTCAGCGCCTATGCATGCATTCATTTCTTCATGCAGTTGATTAGTAGAATTGGGATGATGCCCTTTGTTTGGTACAGGTTGATATTGGGCACTTTGTTGCTTGTGCTTTTTTGGCAATAGAACTTTTTGTTTAAGTTGAAATAGATATTAAGGAGAGCCGATGAAAGCTGCGTTTATCGGATTGGGTGTCATGGGCTATCCCATGGCCGGTCATTTGCAAAAAGCGGGCGTTGAAACCACCGTCTACAACCGCACCTTGGCGAAGGCCGAGAGTTGGGTGCAGGAATTCGGCGGTGTATTGGCAGAAACGCCCATGGCCGCGGCTACATCCGCCGACGTTATTTTTGTGTGCGTCGGCAATGATGACGACCTGCGTTCTGTGATGCTTGGCAAAACCGGTGTTCTAGCTGGCTCGAAGGCGGGCGCTATCGTAGTAGATAACACCACAGCATCAGCAGAAGTTGCCCGCGAGCTGGCTGTATTGGCACAGGCTCAAGGCGTCGAGTTTTTAGATGCGCCCGTCAGTGGCGGTCAGGCCGGTGCCGAAAATGGACAGTTAACGGTAATGGTTGGCGGTGATGGGGTGGCGTTTGATAAGGTACGCCCCCTCATTCAACACTTTGCGCGCTCGGTAAAAAGATTGGGGCCATCCGGCAGTGGACAGCTGTGTAAGATGGTGAATCAAATTTGCATCGCCGGTGTCGTCCAAGGGTTGGCCGAAGGGTTACACTTTGCGGAGGCCGCGGGCTTAGATGCCGAGGCAGTCATTGAAGTGATTTCCAAAGGCGCTGCACAGTCTTGGCAGATGGAAAACCGCTATAAAACGATGCTCGCCAACGAGTATGAGCACGGCTTTGCGGTCGATTGGATGCGCAAAGATCTGGGAATTGTGCTCACAGAGGCGCGTAACAATGGGGCGCGTTTGCCGGTAACAGCACTGGTAGATCAATTTTATGGCGATGTTCAGGCTATGGGCGGCAATCGCTGGGATACTTCCAGCTTATTGACGCGCTTAAAAGCGTCGACTCAAAAAAGCTAGCCGGAGGTGGTATGGGGCAGGTACTTGGTTTAGGTGGTGTGTTTTTTAAGGCAAAAGATCCCAAAGCATTGATTGATTGGTACAACGCGCATTTGGGGATGTCTATGGCAGAGTGGGGCGCACAGCTCGATGTCAAAGCGCTGCCGCCAGGCGCCTATAATGTGTTTTCCCCATTTAAGGAAGAGACGACCTATTTTGAGCCCAGCCGTAAAGATTTCATGATCAATTTGGTGGTTGATGATGTGAAAGCTTGCCTAGATCAGGTGAAGCGTGGGGGAGCAGCGGTGATGGACGACACTGAATCGAGCGAATACGGCACCTTTGGCTGGTTCATGGATCCCGCCGGCAACAAAATTGAACTGTGGCAGCCGCCCGAGCCTGCCTAGGCGTATAAACGAGGAAAATGTAGCTATGGCGAATCTAGCCATCACTCAAAAGCTGATTGATTTTTTACAAGCGTCTCCGACGCCATTTCACGCGGTGCAATCGATGGTTGTGCAGTTGGAAGCGGCGGGTTTTAAGCCCTTAGACGAAGGCGACACCTGGACGTTTTCACCGGGTGGGAAATACTATGTAGTGCGCAATGGGTCGTCACTGATCGCCTATGTGCACGGTGATAACCCGGTAAAAGATGGCATCCACATGGTCGGCGCCCACACCGATAGCCCATGTTTGAAGGTTAAGCCCAACCCAGAGATCAACAGTCAAGGCTATTATCAGCTTGGCGTGGAAGTCTATGGCGGAGTGTTGCTTGCCCCGTGGTTTGATCGCGATTTGTCCTTGGCGGGCCGAGTGAATTACCTCGATAAACAAGGCGAGCGCCGTGCTGCGTTAGTGAATTTTGTCAGGCCAATCGCCACCATACCCAGTCTCGCTATTCATCTAGATCGCGAGGTCAATAAAAGTCGATCTATCAATCCCCAAACCGATATTCCGCCGGTGTTGGCACAGTTAGCTGGCCCTGACACTAAACCCGATTTTAGAAGTTTGCTGGCGGAACAGCTGGTGGCTGAAGGCTGTGATGATCTAGCTCAAGTACTCGACTATGAGCTGAGCTTTTTCGACACCCAGCCGGCAGCCAACCTTGGTTTGAATCAAGAATTTTTCGTGGGCGCGCGCCTAGACAACTTGTTGAGCTGTTTCGTAGGGTTAGAAGCGTTGCTCGCGTCTGAGCCAGGCCAGAGTCAATTGTTAATTTGTAATGATCACGAAGAAGTCGGCAGTATGTCTGCGTGTGGTGCCCAGGGCCCCATGTTGCGTCAGTTTCTGGAGCGTCTGCTGCCAGACTCGGATGCCCGCAATCGTGCAATTGATCGATCTATGATGATCTCTGCAGACAATGCTCATGGGATCCATCCGAACTATGCTGATAAACATGATCAAAATCATGGGCCGCTGCTGAACAAAGGGCCGGTGATCAAAGTAAATGCGAACCAGCGCTACGCCAGCAATAGCGAAACCAGTGCATACTTCCGACATTTGTGTCAGCAGTTAAATGTTCCCGTGCAAGCATTTGTGGTTCGTTCAGACATGGCTTGCGGCAGCACAATTGGGCCTATTACGGCCGCTGAAATTGGCTTGCGAACACTTGATGTGGGTATGCCTACCTGGGGAATGCACTCCATCAGAGAAACGGCCGGAACAACCGATATGGTTGATCTGATCAAAGTGTTGCGCGCACATTTTTCTGCCCACTAACGCGAAATCTATCCGGAGTTGTCATGTCGTTTGACCTAGAAGCATTGGCCAAATATGAGCCTTTTAGCACATTGAGTGAGGAGTATCTCCAGCGCTTAATGGATCATTTGGAACTGTTTGAACTAGAGCGCGGAACACTCGTATTTAAGCGCGGCAAACCCTTGGCCGAAAATTACTATTTAGTTTCGGGCAGTGTAGATCTTATTGCGGCTGACTTTGAATCGGAAGTTATTCAGGCTGGCACCGAACGCGCAAGGCAGCCCTTAAATTTATTGTCGCCTTCTCCTGTCTCCGGTGTGGCAAAAGAGCCAGTTGTGGTATTTCGCATCGATAAGGAATTTCTCGATTTGGTCTTGGCCTATACCGAATCGACGGTGGAGAAGAAAGTCGAGCAGGCAGGTGAAGAGCATCAAGATTGGATGTCTTGTCTGTTGGAGTCACCCCTGTTCAATAAAGTCCCGCCCGCTAACTTGCAGGAATTGTTTGCCAAATTTGAATGGGTGGAATTTGAGCCCGGCGATGTGTTGATTCAAGAGGGTGAGCAGGGCGACTATTTTTACGTGTTGGAAAAGGGCCGGGTGGCGGTCGAATCGCGCAGCCAAACCTTAGATGTGGTGTTGCGCCCCGGTCATTATTTTGGTGAGGAAGCACTCGTCGGCGATGCCGTGCGCAACGCGTCGGTGATCGCCCAGTCCAGCGGTGGCGTTATGCGCTTAACCAAAGAAGACTTCCGCGTTCTGTTGCAGGAGCCGATTTTGCAATTTGTGGACGCCAAGGCTTGGGCCTCGTTGGAAAAGCAGGGTGCTTTTAAACTAATCGATGTGCGGTTGCCCATGGAATACCGTTGTGGGCACGTGGCTGGCGCGGCGAATATGCCCCTCGGAGGCCTGCGTGGCCGCTTGGATCGTTTGGAGACCGGTATCAATTACTTGATCACCGGCGACGGTGGCCGCCGCGCTGAGGTGGCCGCCTATCTCTTCAATCAGGCGGGGCTCGATTGCTCTATTTTGTCCTGTGCAAATGAATTGTATTAAGGCGTTAAGTCAGCGTGCGCTGCCTGTTAATCTCGGCTTATCACGCACAAAGTCACGCTTTTTGGTGTTCTGGCGTTATCAGCGCCTTTGCCAGCTGGGACTGGCAATTGCTTACCTTACCCGCGCGCTATTTCAATTGGCGAATACGTGGCAACGCGCTTTCACTGGTAGATCGCTACCAGGACCTATTAGCGCAACCCTATGACTTGATCCTCGCCACGTCGATGACGGATGTGGTGGGGCTCAAAAGCTTTGTGCCTTCACTGGTCAATGTCCCCTGTGCACTGTATTTCCATGAAAATCAATTCGCCTACCCCGGAAATGCCATTCAGCAAGAGCGCCTAGAGCCCCAAATGATGACGCTTTACAGCGCGGTCGCCGCTGATGCCTTGGTATTTAATTCAGAGTTTAACCGCGCTTCGTTTCTAGATGGCGTACAGAGTTTGGCAGATCGTCTGCCAGACGGTGTGCCAGCGGAATTGGCGTCCAGACTCCGTCAAAAATCACGGGTTTTACCTGTGCCGCTGCCGCCATCGGCCTATGTTCCAATAGCCCAACGCGGCCATTGTCCAACGATTATTTGGAATCATCGCTGGGAACACGATAAAGCACCAGAACGGCTTTTTGAGGCGCTGGCGCATTTGCGCGGGCGAGTGACGAGGTTGAAAGTACATGTGGTAGGTCAGCAATTTCGGCGTGTGCCACCCGTATTTGACGGATTAAAGCAGCTGTTAATTGAAGAGGGTTGGTTGGGTACTTGGGGATACCAAGTAGACCTATCGACATATCACCGACTGCTAGACGAAAGCCATTGGGTGGTGTCCACCGCAGTGCATGATTTCCAAGGGTTGTCTGTATTGGAAGCGGCAGCAAGGGGCTGTGTGCCGGTGCTGCCAGCACGCTTGGCCTATCCCGAATGGTTTGAACCTGACGCCGCAAAATTCTACCCGTCTTACCCTCAGGATTCGGCGCGAGAGACGCAAGCACTGGCGGAATTATTAGGTGAGCAGATTGCTGATTTTGAGCGTCGCGACCAATTGGTCGAGTCTCACCAGCAGGCATACCGCGCCGCACTGGCCCTCAGTTGGGATCAGTTGCAACCCAAGTATGCATCCCTGTTTCGGGACTTGCTGACCTAGCCGGGCTCCACCTGTAGGGTATTTGCAGGTATCATACGCGCCCTTAGCCAACAGCCAGAGTTTTTAGCACTATGACCAAGCAGCGGATTTTGACCGGCATCACCACAACGGGAACCCCCCATTTAGGTAATTATGTTGGCGCCATCCGCCCAGCCATTGAAGCCAGCCATGACACGAATAACCTGTCGTTTTATTTTCTGGCGGATTTCCACGCGCTGATTAAATGCCAGGCGCCTGACCTTGTTCATCAGTCCACGCGTGAAATAGCCGCAACTTGGCTGGCCCTGGGTTTAAATACCGATAACGTTGTGTTTTATCGTCAGTCGGATGTGCCGGAAATTCCAGAGCTGTGCTGGGTGCTAACTTGCATGGCGGCCAAGGGCTTGATGAATCGTGCACACGCCTACAAAGCAGCCGTCGCCGCCAATGAAGAGGCGGGCGAGGATACCGATTTTGGGATCACCATGGGGTTGTACAGCTACCCCGTGTTAATGGCTGCCGATATCTTGATGTTCAATGCCCATAAGGTGCCGGTTGGGCGCGATCAAATTCAACATGTAGAAATGGCACGCGATATTGCAGCGCGCTTTAATCATCACTATGGCGAGATCTTCACATTGCCCGAGGCCGTGGTGGATGACCATGTGGCCGTTTTACAGGGCCTAGATGGCCGCAAAATGAGCAAGAGCTACGGCAATACCATTCCGCTGTTTTTGGAAGAAAAGCCGCTCAAAAAACACATCAATAAAATTAAAACAAATTTGTTGGAGCCCGGCGATCCAAAAGATCCAGACGACGCCACGGTATTTCAAATCTGGCAAGCATTTGCAACACCGGAGCAAACCCAGTACATGCGCGATGAGTTTGCAGCAGGTATTGCGTGGGGCGAGGCGAAGAAACAATTGCATGCATTAATAAACGATCAGCTCGCGGAGGCGCGAGAGCGCTATAAAATGCTGTTAGATGATCCGGTCCATGTTGAGCGTGAGCTACAAAAGGGTGCTGAAAAAGCACGCGCTTATAGTGTGCCGCTGCTGCAGAAAGTCCGCGAGGCGGTGGGAATCAAACCTATTCGATAGCGACATGTGAATAAACAAGGCCACGTAAGTGGCCTTTTTTATAGGGTCATGTGAGCGCGAGTAATGGTTAGGAGTTGGCGAGTACTCTGCACAGTGCGGAGGTCAATAGTGCGAGCTCTTTGTCATTGATGATCAGTGGTGGCATGACATAGACCAACCTGCCGAACGGACGAACCCACACGCCTTGATCGACAAATTTTCGTTGAATCACTGCCATGTCAACTGGCGCCGTCATCTCCACCACACCGATGGTACCCAGCACTCTAACCTCCGCTACCTCAGGCAAATCTCTGCAAGGCGCCAGCCCCTCACGCAATTGCTGTTCTATCGTTGCCACGCGGCTCTGCCAGTCTTGCTCTGTCAAAATGGTCAGGCTGGCATTGGCGGCCGCACAGGCCAATGGATTACCCATAAACGTCGGTCCATGCATAAACACGCCCGCTTCGCCATCGCAAATTCCCTGGGCAACCCGATCGTTGCAAAGGGTTGCCGCTAAGGTCATGTAACCACCGGTTAAACCTTTGCCCAAGCATAAGATGTCTGGGCTGATGCCAGCGTGCTCACAGGCAAACATTTTGCCCGTGCGCCCAAATCCGGTGGCAATTTCATCGGCGATCAGCAGTAGCCCATACTCATCACACAGCGCGCGCGCCGCTTTCAAATACTGCGGTGAATAAAACCGCATACCGCCGGCGCCCTGAACAATGGGCTCTAAAATTAGCGCGGCCAATGTCGTGTGGTGCTGTTGTATTAATTCGCGCAGTGGTTGAATGTGCTCGTCGTCGCAGGGTTCGTTAAAGCCACAGCTAGGCGAGGGGGCGAATAAATGCTGCGGCATGGCATCGGCGAATAAGTGGTGCATGCCGGTGACGGGGTCGCATACTGCCATGGCACCGAAGGTGTCACCGTGATAGCCGTTGTGAAGGGCGAGCATTCGCGTCTTTTGGGGTTGTCCTTTAGAGCGCCAGAATTGCAGTGCCATCTTTAGCGCGACCTCTACAGACACGGAACCGGAATCTGCCAAAAATACTTTATTAAGACCCTCGGGCGTTAACGCGACCAATTTTTGCGCCAGTGAAACCGCGGGTTCGTGGGTGAAACCGCCAAACATGACATGGGAAACTTTATCGACTTGATCTTTAATTGCTTGATTTATGGCGGGGTGATTGTAGCCATGCAGCACACACCACCAGCTGCTCATGCCATCAATTAATTTGCGGCCATCGCTGAGTTCAATGTAGACCCCTTGCGCAGCCCTTACGGGGTAGACTGGCGGCGGGTTATTAAATGATGAATAGGGGTGCCACAAAAGTTGGCGATCGAGCGCCAAGAGGCTATCAGTATCCATGGGGATCTTCACATGATGGGTTTAGAGCAGCGATTTTACGTGTCTGAGGCTTGCAGGGCTAGCCAATCATATTGGCGCAGGGTGTTGCCCCTATGGGGGATAATTTTCGCGCTTTATCTTGGCCCTGCCTGTGCTCAGGACGAGCCGGGCGAGGGCTATCGTCTGTTTCTGGATAACTACCGGCTCGACAGTGCGCGAGGGGCATTGGTGGACTATCGGGCGGTAACGCCGGCACACAAAGAAACGTTACAGCACTATGTGCGGTTTCTTGAAGCACAGCGTCCCACCGAAATGACGCCCAGTGAAGCAATGGCATTTTGGGTCAATTTGTACAACAGCCGCATGATCCTGCTGGTATTGGACGCTGGTGTGCCAGAATCGGTCAAAGACATTAAACCCAATATGCGCGCGTGGCTGGCGGGAGGGCCGTGGAAGTTACCGGTGGCTGAAGTAGAGGGCCGCACGCTAAGTTTTGATGATATCGAGCATGGCATTTTGCGCAAGCAATGGCGTGAGCCCCGCATTCATTTCGTACTTAACTGTGCGAGCCTTGGTTGTCCCGATCTGCCCCCGCGGCCGTTAAAGGCCGAACAGCTTGCCGAGCAGCTTGAACAGGCGGCTCACCAATTTATAAATAGTTCAAAAGGGGTCCAGCAGGTGAATGGTGCCTGGCAATTGAGCCGAATTTTTGATTGGTTTGGCGAGGATTTTGGAGCCAGCGAGGCTGAGCGGCTGGCGTTCATCAATGGTTATCGCGACCAGCCTATTCAGCTTGATGCAACATTGCACTATCGATACGACTGGGCGCTCAACGCGCCTCAGGCCGCGCGGTAGTTTTGCGCGAGTAGGGTGTCCACATAGTGGCTAAGCAGCCCGTATTGATCACTCGTTAAGCCAGTAAATTCAACGCTAATCTCAGTTTGACGCATGGGCCGGCGAATAAACCGGAAGCTGCGTATCTTGCCGTCGCATTGGATGCGCATTTGTCGGCTCAACTCAAATTGAATATTAGGCAGGCGGCTGCCCCGACTAATTTCCCGCAATTTGTCGCCATTGACCATGAGCCGCATGCCGCCGGCCGACAAATTGGACAAGGAGCCAAACCAATGGGATCGCCAAGGGGATTGGAGTTTTACTGGAATCACTTGCTCATCGAGCAATAAGCGAGGGTGCCTGCGCCTTTGTCGGTAACCCAGTGCCTCGGGTAGCGGCACCAAATAGCAAGGGCTGCCGGCGATAGTCTGTCGCTCCAGCACCGGCGCTTCGAATTGCATAATTTTGCCCATATGCTGGTGGGAAAGGTGTAAGCATTGGCCAATCGCCGGTTGCGGTGCGGTGGGGAATAACTCATCGAGCACCAGCAGGCGCTGACTAAAATTGATGTCCAAGATGAGAGATTGAAAGGATTGGCGGTGGTTGTCCATCTGCACGGTAATGAGCTGACGGCGACTTTGGAGGTCAATCAGTGCGGCATACTGGTCCATGAGGCCCGTGAGGCTGACATCTTGCGCTTCGGGTGTGGTCGGCAGTACTTCTGGGCTGCGAATTTTTTGCATTACTGCGTGCAAAAGGCTCATAAAATCATCTCTGCTCAGCGGGTGTGGAGGGTGCCATCGGCTTTAGTGATCGGCTCGTCTGGTAGTGATAGAGCAATCCCTGTGCCAGCCTGATGCGCCACTAATACTGGCGTTTGCAGCCTTGTGCGCTTGCGCCCTACGGCAGTGATTTGCCGCTCGGTGGCAGGGCTGCTACGACTGTTTCCCACGCCGCCTAAAATCCGTACAATGGCGCCCCCAAAACCGCAGGCCACCGACAATGCAAGATGTAGCGGAACGAAAAGACAAGCTGGAATTTAACAAGCTGCAAAAGCGGCTAAGGCGCCAAGTGGGCTCGGCCATCGTCGATTTCAATATGATCGAGGCGGGCGACAAGGTGATGGTTTGCCTGTCTGGCGGGAAAGACTCTTATGCCATGTTGGATATCCTGTTAAGTCTTCAAAAAACGGCCCCTATTCATTTTGACTTGGTTGCGGTGAACCTAGATCAAAAGCAGCCGGGCTTTCCAGAGCAGGTATTACCTGAGTATTTGCGCTCGGTGGGTGTACCCTTTCAAATTCTGGAAAAGGATACCTACTC
Source organism: Simiduia aestuariiviva (assembly GCF_014192475.1). Classification (GTDB taxonomy): domain Bacteria; phylum Pseudomonadota; class Gammaproteobacteria; order Pseudomonadales; family Cellvibrionaceae; genus Simiduia; species Simiduia aestuariiviva. The sequence continues at coordinate 556,759 of NZ_JACHXZ010000002.1, read as the reverse complement.
CGTGGTGAAGGAGAAAATCCCAGAGGGCAAGACGACCTGTGGTCTGTGTTCGCGCCTGCGCCGCGGCACTCTGTATAGCTATGCGGAAAAGATCGGGGCCACCAAAATCGCCTTGGGACATCATCGCGATGACATTGTTGAAACCATGTTTCTCAACATGTTTCATGGGGCAAAACTATCGGCAATGCCACCCAAGTTGCGCTCGAGCGACGGGCGCAATATCGTCATTCGTCCACTGGCCTACTGCAAAGAAAGCGATTTGGCGGCTTTCGCCGAGGCGAAGGCATTCCCCATTATTCCGTGTAACTTGTGTGGTTCACAGGAAAACCTGCAACGTCAAAATATTAAGCACATGCTCAATGAGTGGGAGCGTGCGCACCCCGGGCGAGTAGAGCAGATTTTCGGCGCGATTCAAAATATTGCGCCATCTCAGTTGGCGGATCGAGACCTCTTTAACTTTACGGATTTGGCCATTGATCGTTCGGGCGAGCGCGCCGAGTACGCATTTGAAGATGCATCCATAACGGATTGGAGTGACGGTGACGGCGTAGAGTCAGCGAAACGCGAGCGCGGTGTGCAATATATCGACGCGGTAAACCTTTAAGCTGCGAGGTAGGGCTGGCGATTAAAGGCAATTGCCAATAGCTGTAAGTCATCCTGCGACCCTGTATCACTCGATTCCAAGGTGCTCTGAATCAGTAGCCAGGCAATGGCGGTGGCGTAGCGGAGATTGGTAATGAGCTCATCATCGGGATTGGCTAAAAACGCCCGCTGCGACGCAAGGCCACGCACGGTAGATGCCAGATCTGGATGGTTAACGAGGTAGGTGTCCCACACCTGACGGTGCTGGTAGGGGGTAATGCGATAGAGTCCAAGTTGCTTGGCTTTATCTGCGCAGAGATGGTGTCCGAGTTCTGAAGCGGCTGCAGCTTGAAGTAACAATTGTTCCGCACGGTCACTGTGCAGTCCCAGCTGTCGCAACGTAGGCCTAATGATCAGGCCAATCAATTCAGGTTCGTAGATGCCCATGGTGTATCTCCTGCAGGGGCGAAAATACCATCGTTTCGCCTGACCAAGTTGTAGACCTAATCAAATAGAAAAGCCAGAAATTCCTTAAAAATAGTAACTTGCGGCTGAAAGTTAAAAATTACTTGAGCTACCTCGATATCGAGATTTTTGACGCTTTAGGTCAAAGTCGCGCCTTTATGTAATTTCGATCAAGATTTGTGCCAGTTGGTAGGGGGGAAATCGGCGTGGAAAAACCAGTGGATTTCACTGGTCTTTTGGGCGGTTTAAGGGCGTTGGTATCGCACCGGCACCTCTAAAGTTTCTTTGACTTGCTCCATTACGACGTAGCTAGTGCATTCCTGTACCCCAGGCAGAGTAAGCAATGTTTCGCCGTAAAATTGTCGATAGGCTGCCATGTCCGCTACGCGGGCTTTAATTAAATAATCAAAATTGCCTGAAACCAAATAGCACTCCTGAATTTCTGGCAGGCTGGCGGCCGCTTTGCGAAAGTCATCAAATATATCTTGGGACGACCTGACCAAGCTGATTTGCACGAAGACGACGAGCGCGGCATCTAGGAATTCCGGGTTGACCATGGCCGCGTAGCCTTGTATCACGCCGTCACGCTCCAAGCGTTTTACCCTTTCCATACAAGGGGTTGCGCTCAAGCCCACCTGGCGTGACAGGTCTGCATAGGAGGTCCTGCCGTTCTTTTGCAGCACGCGAATAATGTTTTTATCAATGGTACTCAGCTCTTTGGCGCGCTTTTTCATAACTCACATTCGTCTAAATGGGTAAGGTCTGATAATTAACGGTAATAATAGTGAAATCAACCAATTAGTGGTTTTAACTAGCGTAATCGACTAATTTTGTGTCAAAACAGCAAAGGAATCACCGGTTTCGCCTGACTATACTGCGCTCCATCAACAACCACAATGGGTGCAGTAGATGCTGGCCCAGCGAGAGACTGAGGTGATTTATGCTAATCGGTGTACCTAAAGAAATTAAAAACCACGAATACCGCATTGGTTTGACCCCCGCCGGTGTAAAAGAGCTGGTGATGAACGGTCATCAAGTAATGGTAGAAAACAACGGCGGTGCCGCCATTGGATTCGAGAACGACCAGTATGTTGCCGCGGGCGCCAGCATTATCGACTCAGCCGAAGAAATCTTTGCCAAGGCTGAAATGATCATCAAGGTTAAGGAGCCGCAGCCTAATGAATGTCGCATGTTGCGCCCTGGTCAGCTGCTGTTTACCTACCTGCATTTAGCGCCCGATCCACAGCAGACTGAATTGCTGGTGGCGTCAGGTTGTACTGCAATTGCCTACGAAACCGTTACCGATCCACGCGGTGGACTGCCGCTGCTTGCGCCCATGTCAGAAGTTGCTGGCCGCATGTCCATTCAAGCCGGTGCGCATCACCTGGAGAAGGCTCAGGGTGGTCTGGGTGCGCTTTTGGGTGGTGTGCCTGGCGTTGCACCAGCCAAAGTGTTGGTTATTGGCGGCGGTGTTGTGGGAACACAGGCGGCGCGCATGGCGGTTGGCATGGGTGCTGACGTCACTATTTTGGATCGCTCTCTGCCGCGTCTGCGTCAGCTAGACACCGAATTCGATGGCCGTTTGCGCACGGTGTACTCCACCGCCGATGCCGTTGAGCAGTATGCAATCGAAGCTGATCTTGTGGTTGGCGCGGTACTGATTCCAGGTGCTGCAGCGCCCAAGCTGTTAACCCGCGACATCATTGGCCGCATGAAGAAGGGCGCCGTTGTGGTAGATGTTGCCATCGATCAGGGTGGCTGCTTTGAGACCTCGAAGGCCACAACGCATCAAGAGCCAACCTACGTTGTAGACGACGTAGTGCACTACTGTGTTGCCAACATGCCCGGTGGCGTAGCGCGCACCTCAACCATCGCGTTGACCAATGCGACGCTGCCATTCGCGGTTGCTTTGGCAAATAAAGGTGTTAAGCAGGCGCTGTGGGATGACGAGCACTTAATGAACGGCTTGAACGTTCACGCCGGCAAAATTACCTACAAGGCCGTTGCCGATGTGCTGGGTTATAGCTTCGTCGAGCCAAAGACTGCTTTGGGTGCCTAGTATTTGAACAATCTGTGAGACCTTAGCGAAGAATTTCGCGGCCGCCCACTGAGGCGGCTTTTTTTTGCCTGTCAGGTAGCCTAAAGACTTTGTCATCAAGGGTTTAGACGGCTACTCTTAGAAGCGTTGGATATATTGATCGCACCCTTTTCAGCCTAGGAAAATAAGAAAATCTATTGTGAATACACCGTTGGTTGACCACTCATTTAGAGGGATATCATTTCGCCTTGCGAAAGTGGGTGTAGTGCTTGCGTTCTGTTTGGGGCTAACCATGAGCTCTATTCAGCTGTATCTAGACTTTAAGGGCAACGAAGAATCCCTTGAAAACCTGATTAAACGGGTCATCGAGGTGACCACGCCGCCGGCTGCAAGAGCCGTACACACGCTCGATGACGACTTGTCGTTGGAGGTGGTCAATGGTTTGTTGGCCTACGATTTTATCTATGAAGTTACTATTTCAGATGAACTGGGTAGTGTACTTGCGTCCGGCAATGAGCCGCGGCCAAAGACTTCTACTCGCTGGATTACCAAGTTTATTGCCGAAGATAGTCGCACTTATGTCGCGCGCTTAACCATTCCGGGGTATGGCGATTCTGTGGCAGGGACCATTCGCTTCACCGTTGATGTGGACGTTGCCTTAGCGCCATTTTTTGAACGTTCGGGATTGATTCTCGGTGCGGGCATGTTGCGCAATGCATTTTTGGTCATTCTGCTATTTTTTGCCTTTCACATTATGCTCACGCGACCGCTCATACGCTTAGTGCGTCAAATGAGCAGTATTGACCTCGATAAGCCCGGCGCATCACGTATCGAATACGTGGCTGACCATCGAGACGATGAGTTGGGGCAGCTAGTATCAACGACCAATAAGTTGCTTGATTTAATGGAGCTGTCACTGGCAAAGCGCAGGGCTGTGGAGTTGGCGCTGCGACGCAGTGAAGAGCATATCCGCCAAATTATCGACAACTTGCCGGTAATGGTTGGTGCTAGAAATCGGGATGGTAACTACATTTTCGCCAACAAAGCACTGGCAAATTTTGTGGGCAAAAACACTGCCGAAATGCAAAATTGCCACGTGAGCGACTTGCTGCCTTTTTATCTCAACGATATTGCCCGGCTAATGGAGATCGATCGCAATGTAATCGAAGGTGAAGTGGCCAGTGAAGTCATGGAGGAAAATTTTAGATCTGCCGGCGGCAAGCAGGTATTTCTACAGACACACATAATGCCGATGGATTTCTACGACGAGCGCGTGGCGCTTGTGGTTTCCACGGACATCTCCGAGCGCAAGCAAGCGCAATTTAAAATGGAGTTCATGGCTTACCACGATGCGTTGACCAACTTGCCGAACCGTGTGCATTTGGTGGAGCGGCTCGAGCACGAGCTGCGTCGGGCGCGCCGTCATGGCTATCATGGCGCATTGTTGTTTATTGATCTGGATCACTTTAAGACCATCAATGACTCTTTAGGTCATCCCGTTGGTGATGAGGTGTTAATTCAGGTCGCCGATCGGCTGCTGAAAGCGGTGCGAGAGGAAGATTTGGTGGCGCGCCTTAGCGGCGATGAATTTGTTGTGGTGCTCACCGTGTTGGATCAAGATATTTCCGCCGCCGCATTGCGGGCGGCCGAGGTTGGCGAAAAAATACGCCAGCGTATCTCCGAGCCCTATCTATATGATGAAATGGAGCTCCGGGTTAGCGGCAGTGTGGGAATTGTTGTTTACCCCGAAGCTGATAGCACGGTCCATGAGCTGATTCGCTTTGCCGACACTGCCATGTACCAAGTGAAGGAGCGTGGGCGAGATGCTATCGAGTTTTTCAATACGGAAATGGCAGATAAAGTCAGCCAGCAATTGTTGATGGAGGGCGATCTGCATCGCGCCCTTGAAGTCGGGCAATTTGAGCTTTATTACCAGCCAAAAATTGATTGCACAACCCTCAAAACCATCGGCGCTGAAGCGCTATTGCGCTGGCCTCACCCAGAAAAAGGGTTTATTTCTCCCGTAGATTTTATTCCTGTGCTGGAAGCGTCCGGATTAATAGTCGCCGTGGGGGAGTGGGTGCTGGAAGAGGCCTGTAAAAGCTTAGTGGCGTGGTCCGAAGCTGGTTTGTGGCAGCCAGGCATGCGGTTGAGTATAAATATCAGTCCGCGGCAATTTAGGCGCAAAACCTTTGTGCAAGATGTGAAAGCCATCCTGGATCAATATAACTTGCCAGAAGAATCGTTGGATATGGAGATTACCGAGGGTGTGGTGATTCAAAATATCGATGAAACTATTTCCACCATGGGGAATCTTGCCGAAAGTGGCGTCAGTTTTTCACTGGATGACTTTGGCACAGGCTATTCCTCCATTAGTTATTTGAAGTCTCTGCCTGTGTCAACGCTTAAGATAGATCGGAGCTTTGTGCGCGATATCGTCGATGATCAAAACGACCGAGTGCTGGTGGAAACAATTGTCACCATGGGTAGCCTGTTGGGCATGGATGTGGTGGCCGAAGGCGTGGAAGAAGAGCCGCAATTAGAATTATTAAAGAACTATGGCTGCCATTACTACCAAGGGTATCTGTCAAGCCCAGCTATCCCATTTGATAAATTTGAGGAGTGGCTGAAACTGGATGGCGATAAATAGCGAACAATACTGTTAAAAAAGTTTTGCGAGCAGAACGGGTAAGGCAGTTTCCACCCTTAAAATTCTAGCCCCCAAGCTAATCGGTTGAAATCCAATCTCCATTAATTTCTCTACTTCAAAGGGCACATAGCCTCCCTCCGGACCGATAGTCAGATAGCAGTGCTGTGATGTATCAATATTCGTCGGGCAGGGGCGGGCGTGGTAGGGGTGCGCCACAAAGTTTTGACAGCCCTTAGCGCGAGTGATTAGTTCATCTTCAACAAACGGTTTAAAGCGCTTAACCAACTCAACCCTAGGTAGCTGCGTGTCTTTGGCCTGTTCCAGCCCTAGTAGTAATTGATGCCGAATGGCATCGGGTTGCAAGAACGGGGTTTGCCAAAAACTTTTTTCTACCCGCGCACTGTTGATAAGAATAATCTCTTTCACGCCCATGGTGCTGGCCGTCTGGAAGATGCGGCGTAGCATTTTGGGGCGCGGTAATGACAGTACAAGTGTTAGCGGTAGTGCCTGCGGCGGGGCTTCGCTGAGCGTAATGTTTGATAATTTCACCACGCACGGAGTGCAATCTGTAACAACCGCACTGCCCATGAGTCCATTGAGCCTGCCCACTCTAACAGTGTCGCCAGGTAGGGTCTTTTGCACGTTATTCAGGTGCTCAGCGCGGCGACCGGTCAGCACAGCTTGATCAGTGCCGGTAAAATCCTCAGTATCGAGTATTATCAGATTCATGGGCACATAAAGCGGGTAAAATGGCGTCCCCGAGACGATTTGAACGTCCGACCTGCCGCTTAGGAGGCGGCTGCTCTATCCAGCTGAGCTACGGGGACTCGGGCGCCAATTGTAATGATATTCAGGAGGGGTGCAATCACTGCGCACCTATGAAACAGGTTAAAGCATGTTAGATACCAAACATTTACTCACTCCCTCAGACTTTCCGCAGATAAGCCGGGGGCGCCTTCATACCTTGCAGGTGAATTTGGGGTATCTGTGTAATTTGAGTTGTACCCATTGCCATGTGAATGCCGGCCCGCGCCGCACGGAGCTGATGGATCGCGCCACCGTGGACTTGGTGATTGATTACGCGCGTCAGCAGGGTATAGGTTGTGTGGATTTGACGGGTGGCGCACCTGAAATGAATCCCCACTTTCGGTATTTGGTGCAGGCGCTACGCGCGCAGAATATTCAAGTGATAGACCGTTGTAATCTGACTATTTTACTGGAGCCGGGCTTCGAATCTTTAGGCCAGTTTTTGGCAGAGCAGGGCGTACATATTGTCGCAAGCTTACCTTGCTATGAACCCAAAAACGTTGCAGAGCAGCGTGGCAAGGGCGTGTACGAGCAGTCTGTTGAGGCGCTACAAATGCTTAATGGGTTCGGATACGGGAAAGGCGAAGCGTTGAAGCTCGATTTAGTCTACAACCCCAACGGTGCATTTTTGCCGCCACCGCAGGCGGCACTGCAAGCCGATTACAAGCGCGCACTGGGCGATAAATACGGCATTCAGTTTGATGAGCTGTTAACGATCACAAATATGCCCATTAGCCGTTTTGGCAGTGTATTGCAGTCGAAGGGCGAGTTTGGCAATTATTTATCGTTGCTTAAAGAAAGTTTCAGCGAGCACAATCTCGACAATGTGATGTGCAAAGGGCTGATCAGCATCGATTGGCAGGGGCACGTGTACGATTGCGATTTTAACCAAATGCTGGAAATGCCAATGCGTCGCAACATGGCAGATACTATCGCCACTGATCAATCGCGCTTGCATTTGAGTGAGCTGGTAGGGCGCAATATTGAAGGTGACCCTATCGTTGTAGCCGAACATTGTTATGGGTGTACTGCGGGGCAGGGCAGTAGCTGTGGAGGCGCTCTTGGCTGATGCACCACCTGTAGCCAGCATCATAATACCCACCTATCGAGAGGGCGCTGGACTTATTGCACTGCTGGAAGACCTGCAAAGTGTTAGAACTCTTGGTATTGAAATCATCGTAGTGGATGGTGACGGGGCAGACGCAAGCCTGCCTGCATTGGCACAATTGTGTGATCAGGTGATCATCTCGGCGCCGGGGCGCGCGCACCAAATGAACACAGGTGCGCAGGCAAGTGAAGGTCGCTGGTTATTGTTTCTACATGCAGATAGTCGAGGCGCAGAAAAGTGTATGGCGCAGTGGCTGAATAGTGGATTGCCCTCTACTTCTGACGCGAGTGGCTGGGGCTTTTTCAAGGTCCAAATTGCGCCGCGGCAAAAGCTGCTTGATTTGGTTACTTGGTGTATGAATTTACGGGCTCGTGTTACCGGAATCGCGACCGGTGACCAAGGCCTCTGGGTCGCTAGAGCGCTGTTTTACAGAGTGGGTGGTTTTCCCGAGCAGTGGTTGATGGAAGATGTTGAGCTGTGTTCAATGCTGCGCCAACAGGGGCGCCCCACACAGCTTAGCGGGCCACTAATCACCTCCGCTCGGCGCTGGCAGTCGAACGGTTTGTTGGCCACTGTGCTGCAAATGTGGTGGCTGCGGTTGCGTTATTGGCTGGGTGTGCCCGCTAATACATTGGCTCGGGAATACTATCCCCAGCGTAGGTTTACCACGACCGACGCCAACTCGGGTCGAGCTGGCAATGCAGTTGTTCTCGATTGTGAAGCCAACAAAACTGCCCAAGATGCCTTCAGGGGCCATTGATGGACGCTGGATTTTTATTTCAATTTGCTAAGGCACCCATACCGGGCCAGGTAAAAACCCGCATGCGGCCCGCGTTAACCCCCGCTCATTCTTGCACACTGCATACGCAATTACTGGCGCACTGTTTTCAACAAGCGGCGGAATGGCGTCGCGCGCAGCCAAACTGGCAGCATTGGTTAGCGGTGTCACCGGCAGATCACGAGCATTGGTCTCAATTTTCTGCGTGCAATTTTTGGCCTCAACCCCAGGGTGATCTAGGCGCGCGCATGGCCGCAGCCGTGAATGAGGGGTTATCAACGCGCAAGGGCAAGTGGGTGATACTCATCGGCAGCGATTGCCCGGCACTGGATTGCGACTATTTCGATCAGGCTGCCGCAGCCTTGGCAGCGGGCGCCCCGTTGGTGGTTGGTCCCGCGCGCGATGGCGGCTATGTGTTGATTGGTATGTCTGTACCGCTGCCACTGTTTGAGGGCGTGTCCTGGGGCGGTGACTGTGTGTTTTCTCAAACATTGGCGAAAGCTAGAGCCGCGGGAGTAGAGCCGGTTATTTTGCCGACGCTGCATGATATCGATCGCCCGGAGGATCTGTCGTTGCTCGCAAAATGGCCGGCTTTGGCGTCGTGGATACAATTTGTTGAGTAATTGTTCGTTACTTTTATGCACACGGGTCGAATTTGATTAATCGCTGTGCAGTCGGGTTGCAAATCACCCTAAACGCTTGAAGTTTGTCTATCTAAGTTATTGAAATATATAGAATACATGGGTGGATCAAAAATTCATCACCTTGTAGGTGCGCCAGTGTTTGCCGCATATGCCGCCATCTACTCAAGGATTACCCCCAAAGTTATCCACAGATATTGGGGAAAACCTGCGGTATAAACTGATCGATTGCTCAGCTTTGTTACTTGCCTGTGCAGGCGCAATTATCGGTAATTTACATTGTTGTATTGTGCGGCTTAATAGATGCCGAAAGCCAAGCCCGCGGCCAGGGTCAAACCGAGTTCCTCCGCTTGGGCAAGGTGAGTAGCCGTTACTTTGCCTCGGCAAATCAAAGGTTGCACGACGGGTCGCAGGGGATAGCCCTTTGCGATGCGGTCAATTTCACGAATGGCACCGGTGCCATCATTGCCCGCGGACACAAACACTCCGTAGGGTTTATTGAGCGCGTAGGGTTCGGCGGGATAATAAGTGCGATCAAAGAAGTCCTTTAGCGCACCACTCATGTAGCCAAAATTTTCGGGTGTGCCAATGAGTAGACCGTCGCACCAAAGTAGGTCTTCTAGGTTTGCGTCCCAGGCTTTTACCAGTCGAGTCGTGCAGGACCCCTCGCCCATTGCACCCGTCAAGGCGGACTTGGCCAGCTTTTCAGTGTTGCCGGATTGGGAGTGATACACAATGAGGAGGTGCTTGTGAGTCATGAGCTTGGGTGACGAGGGATTCTTGCGCAGGTTATAGTTGAGCCTACTCGTCTCAGTGCGTCGAAACAAGGATCGTTATGCGCATTAGCTTGCTGTTGTTCAGCTTGGCACTGGCCAGTTTATGTCTATGGCCGAGGCTGTTGCCCGTGGAATTTCTTGTCGGCGCGTTTGGCCTATCGGTCTGCTACTGGCGCTGGGCTGCAAGGCTTCTAGCCCGTAAACGCGCTGTTCAGCCTCGCCAACTTTCCGGCCGGTTAATTCATTGGGTAAGCCTGTCTTCTCGCTACGGCGTGGCGCTGCTAGCCGGTTTGTGTTTTGCAAATTTTCACGGTGCGCGCACGATAAAATCACAATTGCCCGTCGCCTGTGATTACCAGCGCTTTAACTTGGTCGGTACGGTGATTGACCTGCCAGGATTAACCGAGGGCGGCCGCTTGCCTCGGCTTCGATTTGGTTTGCGCATTGAATCAATCGAGCGGGCTGAGCCTTCGCACGATTCAGCGCGCTTATCGGTGCAGGGGCAATGTCACACCGAGCAGCTGCGCAATGCACGGGTTCAGCTGTATTGGTATGACGACACGCTCATGAGCACGTCTGTGCTTGCGGGCAGTCGACTGGCACTGACGGCCACGTTGCGGCGACCGAGGGGGCTCGTCAATCCAGCGGGCATAGATTATCAATTGCGCCAACTTATGCAGGGCTGGGCCGCCTCTGGTTCGGTCCACAGTGCACGTGTTTTGACGCACGACGAGTGGTCAATAGGCAGGCTGCGCGATCGGTGGCGCCACTATTTGACCGAAACGGTCGCTGACCGCCAAGTTGCGGCAGTGTTGACCGCCTTGTCGGTGGGTGATCGGCAAGCGCTTTCTGATGAAAATAGACGCTTATTGCAACACACAGGTACCGCGCATCTGCTGGCTATCTCGGGCTTGCATGTGGGCTTGCTGGCCATGGTTGGCTACTGGCTGGGACGGCTTTTGTTTGCCGGTTGCGCGTTGATATTTCCACCTCGCTGGCTTGCGTATTTGAATGGACGAATTTTTGCGGCGGTGGTGTCAGTGGGATGCGCCGGCTTTTACGCCGCCTTGAGTGGTTTTGCGTTGCCGACACAACGGGCCCTGATTATGGTCTGCGCGGTGCACTTGAGCCAGTTGCTGGCGCGTTATTGGTCATTGATAGACGTTTGGTTGCTGGCATTGGCGTTGGTGCTGCTGGTTAACCCGCTACAGGCCGCCGACCCCGGCCTTTATTTATCGTTTGGTGCGGTATTGGTATTGCTGGTGCGGTTTTCGGCGCGACGTTGGGAGGGGCAGCAGGGGCTCGTTCGCCTTTGGCATTGGGTGATGCCGCAGTGGTGGGTATTTATTGGCTTGTTGCCGCTGGGTGCGGCGCTTTGGGGCGGCATCAGTCTTTCGAGCGTACTCGCCAATACGTTGGCGATCCCCTGGGTATCTATGGTCACGGTTCCCAGTGTGTTGATGGGGCTTGCGTTGCAGTGGGCTCAGCCGCTGGAGACATTTTTTGTGTCGCTCGCCGCTGCCAGTGTGCACGGTTTACTTGTGACTTTGATGGCCATTGCTCATTGGGCGGGAGCATGGGGTTGGTTGGAAATTTCGCCTAGGCCGCTGCAGTTGTTATTTGCGTTTATGGTCGTAATTATCGTGATGTTGCCGATGCCGAGGTGGCCTCGTGCGGTGGCGATATTGTCGGTATGTGCTGTCGCAGCATTACACAGTGGTTTACAGGGGATTACTGCGCCGATTGAGCGGCGAATTACCGTATTTGATGTGGGGCAGGGTCTGGCTGTATTGGTAGAGGCTGGCCCGGTGCGAATTTTATACGATACCGGACCGCCGCTTGGGCCACACAGCACCGCCACAGGCCAGATAGTGCTGCCGTATTTATTGAGCCGTGGCATTGAATCCTTGGATCTTTTTATTGTTAGTCATGCCGACGCCGATCATGCCAGTGGCGTATCCGAGATTTTGCAGCACATGACGGTGGCGCGGGGCTGGCTTGGGGAGTTTGATACAGCGGTTGCGACCGCAGAGAGCGGTTGGGTTACTCAACCTAGGGCTGCAACGGGACCGGTAAACAAGCCAGTGCTCTGTCACGGCAGACGTTGGGCAGTAGATAATTTGGGTATTGCGGCCATCGCAATAGCCGGTGGCGAGAGTGACGATGGCAATAATGCCTCCTGCGTGGTGTTGTTGCAGCTTCCCGAAGTGCAAATTTTACTGCCCGGCGATATTGGCAAGGGGCGTGAATTGCAATTGGCTAAAATTCCGGTGTTGTCCGATCGTCCGACGTTGTTAGTGGCGCCTCATCACGGCAGCAATAGTTCATCGAGCTTTGCGTTGTTAAGTCAGGTGGCGCCAGCGCAGGTCATAGTGAGCGCAGGGTACAAAAACCGATATGGCCATCCCCACGCATTAGTCACAAACCGGTTCGAGGTCTTCCAGATGCCAACGTGGAATACTGCGCACAGTGGCGCCGTGCAATATGTTTGGCTGCCCCGGGAGCGTGGGCAGATTCGCACTTGGCGGAATTTTCGCCCTCGCTTCTGGCATGATCGCTAAACAGCTTCAGAGCCTTGTGGTAGAGTGACGGGCAATTTCAGCGGGGTTTGCACGCTGGTAGTAATTATCCCTTACGGGACATGCGCTTAGGAGTGTTAAGTGATAGAGATTTTCCTGTCTGGCGGCCCGCTTATGTGGCCCATCTTATTATGCTCATTGGCCGTCGTCGGCATAACCTTGGAGCGCCTTTGGACCCTCGATGCCCAAAAAATTGCACCTAGACATTTGCTGGCGCAAGTGTGGGGCTGGATAAAAAACAACCAACTCGACGCCAATAAAATTAAAGAGCTTAAGCAATCCTCCCAGCTCGGAAAAATCTTGGCCGCGGGTTTAAGTAATTCCCGTCACGGTCGCGATATTATGCGCGATACTATCCAAGAGGCCGCTGCAGAAGTGGTGCACAGCTTAGAGCAATACCTTGGTGCATTGGCTACGATCGCTGCGGTGGCGCCCTTGCTCGGTTTGTTAGGCACCGTCATTGGTATGATCGATGTATTCAACACAATCACCGAGCAGGGTACTGGCAATGCCGGTGCGTTGGCGGGCGGTATTTCACAGGCCCTGATCACTACGGCAGCCGGGCTTTGCGTCGCGATTCCAGCAATGATTGCGCATCGTATTTTTATACGAAAAGTAGATTCTTTAGTGGTGATCATGGAGCAGGAGTCCATTAAATTAGTGGACGCATTGCACAGCGATCGTCGAGTGGAAGGCAAGGGATACTAAATGAGCAATGCCGTTCAATTTCGTCGCTCTAAGCGGGAGGAAGAATCGGTCAATTTAACGCCATTGATTGATGTGGTGTTTTTGTTGTTGATTTTTTTCATGGTGTCTACCACCTTTACCAAAGAAACCCATCTATCTATCGACTTGCCTGAAGCAAAAGGGGAGTCTGCGCAAACTCTACCCGAACAAATTGAAATTCTCATTCATGCCGACGGTAGTTACGCCATCAATGGTCAAACATTGGTGGATAAAAAGTTGCCAACCTTGCTGCGTGCGCTGCAATCAGTGGGCGGCGACAGTGAAAGCACACCACTTATTATTACCGCCGATGCTGCAACACCTCATCAAGCGGTAGTCACGGCCATGGATGCCGCGGGTCAGCTTGGGTTTGTGCACCTCAGTCTAACCACGCGTCGACCTGAAGTGCAGGACGAATAGTTGTATGCAGGCCTTTTTGTTGCGGGCCTGGTATCAGGGCGATTGGCGCTGGTGGTTAATAGTGCCACTGCTGCTGCCCTTAAACTGGCTTATGGCGGCTGTGACATCCTTCCGGCGCAAGTGGTTGACGTCACGGGCAGGTGCCGGCTTTAACGCACCCGTGATCGTGGTGGGTAATATCTCCCTAGGTGGTACCGGCAAAACACCGCTCATTATTTCGTTGACGGAATCTTTGATTGCGAAAGGTTGGCGCCCTGGCATCGTGAGTAGGGGTTATGGCGGTCAATCTAATTACCCACTCATGGTTAAACAGGGCACACCGACATCGGCCTGTGGCGATGAGCCGAAAATGTTAGCTGAGCGTACGGGGGTGCCGCTGGTTGTCGATCCCCTTCGTAGGCGCGCTGTGGAATTTTTACTGGCGCAATCAAATTGCAACATCGTTTTGAGTGACGATGGCCTACAGCATTACGCTTTGTATAGAGATGTTGAAATAGCGGTTCTCGATGGCGCGCGAGGATTGGGCAATGGTTGGTTGTTACCCATTGGCCCCCTGCGAGAATCGGCACGCCGGCTACAGGAAGTGGATTGTTTGGTCATCAATCAATCGGGGCCAATACACCCTAGCCTTGAGCCATTCGCCAGCCGCGCAATCCGCATGCAGTTAAGCCCTACAGTATTTATCAATGTTAGAACCGGGGAGCAGCGTTCGCTGACCTCGGTGGCGGAACATGAGTGGACTGCGGTATGTGGCATAGGAAACCCCGATCGTTTTTATCGCACATTGGCCGATTTGAGTTTGCAGTTCCAGCCCAAGAGCTTTCCCGATCACCATGCCTATAATGTGTTGGAGTTGCAGTCGCTGCTAAATGAACCCGTGCTAATGACAGAGAAAGATGCGGTAAAATGTCGCGCATTTGCTGGGGAAAATTGGTGGTATTTACAGGTCAGCCCCAGTTTTAGTGATGCGCTTGCAGAGCAAGTACTGGCCTGTTTGGCCACGAAAAATAGAGCACGATAAAGCTCATCGGATTTACCGATATATTGAGAAGGTTTGATATGAATTTTACCGTCGTTATTCCTGCGCGTTTTGGGTCCAGTCGGTTACCGGGAAAACCATTGGCGGACATTGCAGGCCAATCTATGATTGAGCGAGTAGTGCGACAAGCACAGCTGAGCGGTGCCAGTAACGTGGTGGTTGCCACCGACGATGAGCGAATTCAGGCGCACCTTGCTAACACTGGCGTCAAAGTTTGTATGACGCGCGCCGACCATGCCTCCGGCACTGATCGGCTGCAGGAGGTGGCCGCGCAGTTGAAGCTTCCCGAGGATGCCATTGTTGTGAATGTGCAAGGTGATGAGCCGTTAATACCGCCCGAAGTCATCGATCAAGTGGCGGCCAATCTGGCGGCCAATGGCCGGGCATCTGTTGCGACTTTGTGTGAAGCCATTGAGCATGCAGAAGACCTTTTTAATCCAAATGTTGTCAAGGTTGTCGCTGATCACTCCGGATTAGCTTTGTATTTTAGTCGCGCGCCCATGCCGTGGGCGCGCGATGAATTTATGGCCCGTGGTGCTGAAGTTCAAGGCGCTTTGCCTCACGCACCTTTTTTTCGTCATGTAGGTATTTATGCTTATCGCGTGGGGTTATTAAATCATTTTGTGAGCTGGCCTCAAGCGCCGTTGGAGCAAATTGAGTCTCTCGAACAATTGCGCGTCTTGTACTATGGCCATCGAATTCATGTGGCCGAAGCCTGTGCAGCGGTGCCCGGCGGTGTAGACACTCAGGCTGATTTAGAGCGCCTGCGCAAGTTGCTAGGCTGATTCTATAGGCAGCCATGCACCCGAAACACAGCAATATTTAAAGGGCGGATCAGTGAAAATTAAGGTATTGATGGTTTGTCTGGGCAATATATGTCGATCGCCGACAGCGCAGGGCGTATTTCAAGCGGAGTTACTTAAGCAAAATCTCTCACATTTGGTGGGCGTAGATTCCGCTGGCACGGCCGCATGGCATGTGGGTAAGGCCCCCGATGCACGCAGCCAGGCGCATGCAAAACGGAGAGGTTACGATTTCGATTTGTCGGCATTGTCTGCGCGGCAAATTCAGACACAAGATTTTCACGAGTTCGATTATATCTTGGCCATGGATCAGCACAATTTTGATGAGCTACAAGCGATACAGCCATCCGGCAGTCGGGCGACGCTGGATTTGTTTTTGCGGTTTGCGCCAGATGCAGAAAAGCGAGAAGTTCCCGACCCATACTATGGTGGCGACGCCGGTTTTGAAGAGGTGTTGGACCTAGTGGAGCGCGCGTCGTTAGGACTTATTAATCATTTGCGATCCACCGATTTGCGGTCTGCTGCACTGTGAATATGCTTAGTCGCGTTGAGCTACAAGACCTTTGTACTATGGCAACGCCGGCTTTGGCCGAACATTTCGTTTGTGTTTCAGATCTAGCATCGCTACTTGCTGCGCTCACAGTCGCAGAAAAAAGAAATTGGCCCGTCACTGTTTTGGGTGGTGGAAGTAACGTCATTTTTCGTAACGATGTGCCCGGTCTCGTGATTCAAATGGCCATCAAGGGAATTGCATCTAAGATCGATGTCGATGGTGTGCTGGTGACCGCGGGTGCTGGCGAGCGCTGGCAAGCGCTCGTGGACTTTTGTATTCAGCGTTCGCTATGGGGGGTGGAAAACCTCACCTTGATTCCCGGCACGGTTGGCGCTGCACCGATTCAAAATATAGGCGCCTACGGCGTAGAGTTGGAGTCGGTATTTCATGAGTTAACGGCACTGCGCCTTGCCGATCGGCAGGTGGTTAAAATGACGCGTGCCGATTGCCAGTTTTCCTATCGCCAAAGCCGATTCAAGCGAGACTTGGAACGCTACATTATTCTGGACGTGACCCTGCGTGTAAGCCGAACCGGCGAGCCCGTATTGCATTATCCAGGTTTGCAGGGGGCATGCGCTGATATCGAGCAAGCGTTGACGCCAGCAGCGGTAGCCAAGGCCGTTGCGGCCCTAAGGCGCGCCAAATTGCCAGACCCGCAGGTAATACCGAATAGCGGGAGTTTTTTCCACAACCCCGTGGTCGATCTCGCACAGGCCGCGGCATTAAAACAGCGTTGGCCAGAGCTGGTGAGTTATGCGTTACCAGACAGTAAGGTGAAGCTAGCTGCCGGGTGGCTGATTGAACAAGCTGGCTTTAAGGGGGTGTTGCGGGACGGTGTCGGCATGCACGCAGCACAAGCGCTGGTGATGACGAATCCCGGGCGCAGGGCAGGGGAGCAGGTGTTGGCGCATGCACAGGAGGTGGCAGCTAAGGTACAAGCTATGTTTGGAGTGAGGCTAGACATTGAACCTCAAATACTGCCCTGAGGTCATCGAACTTGTGGGTGGCGCTTTGGGCTATAAGCCCGATTATTTGGCGCCCGAAGCTGCTTTGAGACTTTTTGAGCACTGCCGGTCATTTTTAGACTGGGAGCAGTCGCTCGTTATGGTGTACGGAAAGGCGCATCCTATTCCCCGTTTAAATGCCTGGTACGGCGACGACAATATATCCTATCAGTACTCTGGTACTCGATTTCTCGCGCATGCATGGACCCCAGAACTGAAATCACTTTGTCTGAGCTTAAATGTGCAATTAGATGCGAATTTTAATAGTGTTTTGGCTAATTTTTATCGCAGCGGTAGCGACGCGATGGGGTGGCACTCAGATGACGAGCCTGAGCTTGGATCTGCGCCCGTTATCGCCTGTGTGAGTGTAGGGTGTGAACGGGTGCTTAGATTTCGTCACAAACAGCGGGCCGCCCCAAGTTTTGGGATGCCGCTGGAATCGGGATCGCTGCTCGTTATGGGAGCTGGACTCCAGTCTCACTGGCAGCATAGCCTACCAAGGAGAGCAACAGCGGGGCCTCGAATTAGCCTTACCTTTCGTCAGGTGTTCAAATCCGTCGATCATATTGCTTGACCCATCCGCAGTGAACTGGCTCACATTCACTGGTCAATTTTGGGTGCTGGTGGTACATTATTCCGTCAGAACAGCATGAAAGCCCTTAAAGCTGCGCGGCCTAAAGTGCAGCGATGGATGCAAGTGGCAATCAGTAGGGATAATAAAACGAGCACACGCTTGTTGTGCAGGTCTTTGGGGACTCACTTTTGATCAAAATACTGGTAGTCGACGACCATGATTTGGTGCGCACCGGGATTGTACGCATGTTGTCGGATGTAGAAGGGATTGAGGTTATTGGAGAGGCTGATAGCGGTGAAACGGCTATTACCCGGACCAAGGAATTATCGCCACACGTAATTTTGATGGACGTTAAAATGCCTGGCATGGGCGGGCTGGAAGCAACTAAAAAATTACTCCATTGGCACCCGGAAGTCCGCATTGTGGCAGTTACCGCTTGCGACGACGACTTATACCCACAGCGCCTCTTGCAGGCCGGTGCATCTGGCTATATCACTAAAGGTGCAGACCTCAAGGAAATGATTGAAGCTGTGCATACCGTAGTGCGTGGTGATATATACATGAGTAATAATATCGCCCGTCAACTGGCCATGAAAAACTTTGGTGGTCGCAAGGGTGAGCAGTCGCCTTTCGAGCTTTTGTCCGAGCGCGAATTGCAGACGGCCTTGATGATTGCAAATGGTCAGAAGCCTACAGACATTGCCGCCACATTTAATGTGAGCCCTAAAACCGTCAATACCTACCGCTATCGTATATTCGAAAAGCTTAATATTGGTAGCGATGTAGAGTTGACGTTGATGGCGGTAAAGCATCACGTACTGGATCCTGAATCGGTGGTGTAAAATTACGTAAGTTTTGCACCCATTCGCCCGGGCCTATCCCCCGGGCGTTTTTGTTTATAGCAACTAGAGTTAATGAGTGATCAAGGTAGTGCAGTGTCCTTAGACGAGCAGCCGAAAGAGCTTGAGGCAGAAGTTACTCCATTCGATTCGGCGGGCTTTGTTAAATCGTTACCCCATACGCCTGGCGTCTATCAAATGTACGGTGTGGACGGCCATATTCTGTATGTGGGTAAAGCAAAAAATTTAAAAGCCCGCGTTGCAAGTTATTTTAGAGCACAGGGGCTATCGGCTAAAACGGAAGCCTTGGTAAGGCGCATTCAAAGTATGCAGGTCACGCTAACCACAACCGAAGTGGAGGCGCTATTGCTGGAGCAAAGTTTAATCAAGGCCCAGCGCCCCCCCTATAATATTTTGCTGCGCGATGATAAGTCCTATCCCTACATATTTATATCCAGTCGAGATGAGTTCCCGCGTATAAAAGTGCACCGGGGTCTTAAAAAGAAAAAAGGCGAATATTTTGGCCCGTTTCCTGGCGCCAGTGCTGTCCATGAAAGCATTAATTTTTTGCAGAAAGCATTTAAGCTGCGAACCTGTGAAGACTCAGTGTTTTCAAATCGATCCAGACCCTGTTTACAGTATCAAATAGAACGCTGTTCCGGTCCCTGTGTGAAGCTCATTTCGCCCGAAAACTACCGAGCCGATCTGGCTAACGCTGAACGCTTTTTGCGCGGTAAAAGTACAGACTTAATTACTGAGCTCGCCGACCAAATGGAATCGGCGGCACACTCCTTAGATTTTGAGCGTGCAGCGCAGTTGCGTGATCAAATTGCAGCATTGCGCAGTGTGCAAACGGAGTCGACGGTCGATAATCAATCGGGTGATGTGGATGTAGTAGGGCTAGCAACTGAAGGAGAGCGCGTTTGTGTGCACTTTTTGTTTGTGCGCCAGGGGCGAATCCAAGGTAGTAAAAGTTATTACGTTAAGCACCACCTTGGCGAATCTGAGTCAGACTTATTGATGGCGTTTTTGGCCCAATGGTATTTAGCGGGAGGCGATCGTGATTTTCCGCGCGAGATTATTGTGCCGTGGGAGCTTGCCAGTGCATCGCTACTTTCTGACGCCATCGGCCAAGCGGCGAATCACAAAGTTGCTGTTGTGTGGCAGGTGCGATCCTACCGGCAGAGCTGGCAGTCGCTTGCGCTGTCAGCAGCCAAGCAAAATTTAGCCTCGGATTTGGCGGCTAAATCGAGCATGGTTCAGCGCTTTGAGGCGTTGCAAGCCATTTTGCACTTTGATGAAACACCGGAGCGATTGGAGTGCTTTGATATTAGCCACAGTAGTGGTGAAAAAACCGTGGCATCGTGTGTGGTGTTTAACCAAGAGGGGCCGCTGAAGTCCGACTATCGACGTTTCAATATTGAAGGCCATACGCCCGGCGATGATTATGCAGCCATGGCACAAGCGCTTACACGCCGGTATTCACGGGTACAAAGCGAGGGCGGCAGATTGCCCGATTTGTTAATCGTCGATGGCGGTAAAGGGCAGTTAAGCATTGCTCGTGACGTGCTGGAGGAGTTAGGGCTAACGCAGATGCGGCTCTTGGGGGTTGCCAAAGGCACGACCCGCAAAGCAGGCTTTGAGACTCTCATTGATGGCACGCGCGAGTTTGTCCTCGATAGTCAGCACGCCGCATTGCATTTAATACAATCCATTCGCGATGAGGCGCACCGATTTGCCATTACTGGGCACAAGCAGAGGCGCGACAAAGCCCGTAAAGTTTCAAAGCTAGAAGAGATTCCAGGAGTGGGTCCGCGGCGGAGAAGGGAGTTGCTTCGACATTTTGGCGGCTTCCAAGAAATCGCGGGTGCATCCGCTGCAGATCTGGCGAAAGTGCCGGGAATCAGTAAAAAACTGGCTGATGATATTTACACTGCACTACATTGAAGGTAACTTGCCCGCTTGCTCTAATCGGAAGTACTGCCGTATCCCTATGACTTTGGCCAATCAGCTCACTTTAGCGCGCATCGCACTCATTCCATTGTTTGTTGTGGTTTTCTACCTACCTTATAAGTGGAGCTACCCCGCGGCAGCAGTTATCTTCTCGTTAGCGGCAATAACGGATTGGCTAGATGGCTATATCGCCCGCAAATACGAGCAATCCACTGCGTTTGGGGCCTTCCTGGACCCCGTCGCAGATAAGCTTATGGTTGCGGTGGCGCTAGTATTACTTGTGGGTGCCCACGACAGCGCGTTTTTGTCGGTTGCAGCTGCGGTGATTATCGGGCGCGAAATTGTAATTTCGGCCTTGCGAGAGTGGATGGCGGAGCTGGGTAAGCGCTCAAGCGTTGCGGTATCCTTCTTGGGAAAGGTAAAGACAGCGGCACAAATGGTGGCCTTGGTCATTTTGCTGGCATTTGAGCCTGAATCTCACCCTGAAGCGCAGTTGGCTGGATACTTTTTGATCTATCTGGCGGCAGGTTTAACGCTGTGGTCCATGTTCATCTACCTAAAAGCTGCTTGGCCCCTAATGAATTTGAGCCACAAGCCTTAATCGCTTGACTCTGCGTGAGAGCGCAATAGAATAGCGCGCTCCCAATGATAGGTTGGGTTGGATATGGTGGTGATTTCACCTAAGTATCAGAAAATATTGCATTTTTTGTAAATGCTCGGCTACAATGCCGACCCTTGGCGCGATAGCAAAGCGGTTATGCCACGGATTGCAAATCCGTTGAGCCCGGTTCGACTCCGGGTCGCGCCTCCATTTTTCTGCTTCAATCAACCCTGATTGTGGCACCCGCAGGCAACATTTTGCCCGCCCACTGCCCGAGTGGTGAAATTGGTATACACAGGAGACTTAAAATCTCCCGACCTCACGGTCGTGCCGGTTCAAGTCCGGCCTCGGGCACCATTTATACTTCGCAAAAAATTCCGCAGTTCAACCTCTGTCAGTGCACTGTTGTCCCCGGGGACTTGAGCCGGAGAGGTTCACTAAATGCGGCCAGCATTTAGAACAAGGAGCGCCAGCGACGCAGCCCGCAGGGCGTTAATAGCCCTTAGGCTATTAGCGTTAACCCGGCCTCGGGCACCATTTATACTTCGCAAAAAATTCCGCAGTCCAACCTCTGCCAGTGCACTGTTGTCCCCGGGGACTTGAACCGGGGAGGTTCACTAAATGCGGCCAGCATTTAGAATAAGGAGCGCCAGCGACGCAGCCCGGAGGGCGTTAATAGCCCTTAGGCTATTAACGTTAACCCGGCCTCGGGCACCGTTTATACTTCGCAAACACTTCCGCAGTCCAACCTCTATCAGTGCACTGTTGTCCCCGGGGACTTGAGCCGGAGAGATTCACTAAAAGAGTTTGGGTAAGACCGGTGTAACCCCCCAAAAAAGCCATCACCAAAATTTATTCAACTAGAAGAAGCCTAAACTCTCTCAAATCGTATCTCCTAACGATCAGACTTCTGACGAATAGAGTGCTTTGTACCCCGTAGCATAAACAGAAATACCGGAGCATCCACACTAAGCCGCTGTGGATGCAGCTGCTTAAGGCGCACTGTGTTTCGTAGTGGGGGAATATTGACGCGTAGTTGAGCAGGGAGTGGATAAGCCCATCAGTGGTTGCTGATGGGCTGAAGGTTTTATCAGTCTAAAAGTGACTTGTTAAATACGGTAAAATCCGCTTTGTATTTATCCCGAGTATCATAGATCACTACGAAGGTGTTGCCGTCTTCTTCATCGGGCACATCCACGACAAACGTGCGTGAGCGAATTTTTATTTTGCTTTTGCCTTTGTCGAGCGTCACCTCTGCGTAGTACTGGTGATTGCCTAAAAATTCGAATTCCACCAGTTCACCTCGATCTATCCGCAGTGACAGGGTTTCGTATTGGCGCCAGCCATCCTTGTCTGCGCCTTTTATTCGTTCGTTAAGTTCGGCCATCTTTTTCTGTGCGTGAAGTTGGCGAGGGGTGGGGGGGATTTCTGTTTCAGTTTCTGATTCCGTCGCCGTATCCATAGCAACTGTCTGAGTAGGTGCTTGCGCAAGTAAGACGGGTTCGCTGATTTGTGCAGTTGGTGCCTGCACTTTAACGGCCGCAGGTTTTGGCGTTGGTTGTGCTGCAGCATTGGCTTTTGCTACCGCGGCTTGTTGCTGTTTTTTAACGATAAGCGTGGAAATGGCGTTGATTTCAGCTTCAGTGGTTTGCTTTTCAACGAGCAGGGCGGTGTATTTATCGCGGGCGCTGGCGAGTCGACTCTGCCGACTTTCGAGGGCGTTCTTTGCGAGGTTTACCTTTTTGGTGGCTAATGACTGCTGCGTTTCTGCTGCGTCCCCGGTGTTCTGTCTTGCTTCGGCCAGCTCTTTTGTTGCGTTAGCTAGATCTATGAGTGCTTCCTGCAGTTTTTCTTCTGCATCCAACTGGCGCTCGCTATAGCTGTGAATGCGGCTGTCTAAGGTCGCTAATGAGGCCGTCTTTTTTGCGAGGTTCGCTTCCAGGGCGGCAATGGATTGCGCCGCTGATAGGGTCGAAAAGCTCATTGCGACTACGGCTAGTGCCATGGTCATCAGGGTGTTCAGGGTAGGCAACTTCATGTACATCTCCGCTGCGTGATTTTGGGTGGTCGCGGATTTTACAGTATCGCCTCACGGGTTGTAAGAATTGGAGGTTTATATCGATAAAATAGTTTTTATTGGTGTATTGTTGCGCCAAGTGGCGAAAAGTTGCGTAATTCTGGATTCTATTAGCGGAATATATCAATAATCGTAAAGCGTTGGCGCCTGTGGACGATGAGCTTCGACAAATATTGAGGTATGGCACGGCTAAACTCGCCAAATAATGCGTCGAAACGGACATCCGATTAATGCTTAAGTATTGAAAAAACAGCTGGTGGCGAAAGTTGCTAGCGGAAGTTGCCTAATTTTGCCGGTCTTGGATGGCTGAGCCGGTGGCTTTTGCGGTGATGCCGCTGCAGTTGGATGACCCATTGATTGATGCGTTTTTCGTCAGCTGGCGTGAGCTTGTAAAAGCTGAAGCCACACCGGTATTTGTCGGTCATTTTGTCGTAATTCGGGTGCTTTGCGACCAGCGATTGAGTAAAGCTGTGGTTGTTGGCCGTGAATTGAGCATTGGTGAATAGCTCACTGGGTTGAATGGGCGGGTGTACAAACTTATCGAAGACAACCCCGAGGCCATCAATAGATACGTCTGAAATCCAGCCCTCTAGGGGCTCGCGTTGGTCGCTCTGTAGGCTAATGTGCACCGGTTCTGAGGTGACACTTGCCCGAAAAGCGGCGCGGCGTTGCCGGTGCAATACGCGATTTGGCAGAGCAAGTACTATTCGAAGGCCAAGGTCGTCTTGATTCAACGTTAACACGCGTGCTTCGCCGCTGACTTGAACACCGCCGTAGGCGGCGCGGAAAACCAGCTCAACGCCGGTTTTGATCTTGCTTTGCAGTAATTTTTCGTTGAGTTGATCGATAACAAAGTGGCCCTGCTCGAGATCTACCTCAATTACCATACTGCTGGCAACGCCGTTGACTTCGGGTAGTGTGACGGTTATCAAGCTGCGGTGCAGTTCCAGCAGTTTCAGTACGCGAAAGATATCTTCGATATCAGTTAACCGCTGAGTTGCTTGGGCTTCATGATCAACCGGCATCGCTATGCCTGCGCGTAGGTCAGGGTGCGCTTGCCTGCGTTGTGGTTGCCTTTTTGGTTGTAGAGGGAGGTGTCCGCAGACTGGCCTTTAAGCACTGCCGTCAAGCGGTCCAACACTCTTTGGCTGCGCGCTAGCAGCTTACCGTTGGTTTCATTTTCCATTTTGCACCGCTTGATGTTTTGCTCGAGTGATTGCCATAGTTGCAATAATTTTTCGTCACGGCAACGAGAGAGTAAAAGGCGCCAATGTTTGTCGTCAGCGGGCAATTTTTGCTGGGTCAACAGCGCGTGTCGCTGTTTGCCTGCTTGATCAAGGGTCACCAATTCTTGGCTTTTTTGCTCGATGATATTGGCGAGTTCGTCAATGTTACGTTGGCTCAGTGCAACAGATTCACGCTTTAAGAGCTGCAGTAGGTTGCTTGCCGCACGGCACTCTTGGTCGATGATTTTAGCGATTTGAAAGGGAAGGGGGGTGGCCATGGCGCTTGCTCCGTACCGGTGATAATGGCTGACTATCACACAATACGCTGCAAGCTTTGTGCCGAGAAACGAGTTGCGAGGGCTAGAAACCCTCGCTGCTTAAAATTTTGTCGGCCAAGCGGTCGGCATTTACAGCATAAGATCCGTCGGCGATGGCGGCTTTAAGTTGTGCCACTCGCTCTTCATTGACTTCCGGTGCTTTGGCGATATTGTCTTCCAGACGCTTGAGCCCTTGGGCTTGGTCACTGAGCTGAACGCTGTCACGCGGGGCTTGACCCTGATCAGCTTGCGTCGAGGCAGGGCGGTCCGGAGCACTTTTCTGCCCAGAGCGTTGGCTTTGTTGTGTGTTCAGGTTGTTTAAGCCTGATTTGGGGTCGATAACCATATTAACCTCGTTACTTGCACCCTAAGTGGCGCCTTTAGTGCTCGGCAATAAGTGCTCGGCAATTTTGCGACAACACATGATCTGTCGTCTGAGTTTGTCGCATAAACCACGGGCAACGCATTAAATGGGTTGCTTTAATGGCTCTTACAGCGGGTTGTCGGCGGCAGTTTGTAGAACTTTAGTATTTTTTTCACCTTTTTACCTCGTTTCAACGGCTTATGGCTGGGCTGTTATGGGTTCCGACCCCTAAAACGGGACTTCAACATGGCCCTGTGCGATCACCTTGGCGCGCAATTTTCGGTTTGAACGGTCATTGCTGATGGGAATTTGCTCGCCCAGGCGCCCATTGCGCAACGCCGTTCCTGTCATCAGTACCTGAAGGCCCTCTGCGCGTGCTGCTATTTGCACTCTATCGCCGCGTTTAATGACCATGGGCTCAATTAGGTCTCTGATTTTGATAGGTTTTCCGGCCTCAAGGCCACGTCGTAGTTCTTTGCCGTCTGCGTCATCTGGGCGGTAAAGAACACCGGAACGGGCTTTGGTGATATTGATTTTAGTCAGTGTCATGTCGCTAGCTTGGAGCCGATGGCCGCGGGGTAGGGTGTGTCGAGCCACTAATATCGCGGTCCAAATGTTGACCTCGCCTTTCAGGTAGATTGCCCACGGGGTTTCGCCCGAGCAGCGCACGTGAATGGACAAATTTCCGCCGTTTTCCGGGGGATTGGAGAGGTCGATAGTCAAATTTTTGTCGCAGGCGCTTAGTTTGAGTCGGTCATCGGGCGCGCTAACTTTCAAGTCGATGTCGGCGGCGGGGTGTTGTCGTTTGTAGTATTGCGCCACTGTGGTTTCTGCCGAATCGACGACCGGTGTCCAGTCCTGCCACGGCCCCGCGGCGCTGGCGGCGGATGCGATCATTATCAAAGGTAAAACCCATCTACGTTTCATTCGGATTAGCCTATGCTTTTGTTAATGCTTGAGGTTCGGTGGCCGATAAGGGGTAAGTTGACCGTTGAGCCGGGCTTTAAGAAGAGTGACTGCAACATACATGCCGTCAGGCGAAGTAGCCCAATGTGGGCTATGTTTAGAGGCAGGCAATTGACTCAGTGCGTTTAAATGGGGGCCGCAATGGCAGGTGTGTTAGACAGTGTTAACCAGCGTACGCAGCTTGTTGGGCAAAATCGCCTTGAGTTGTTGCTATTCCGTCTGGCTGGCAAACAGTTGTACGGAATTAACGTATTTAAGGTTAAAGAAGTTCTGCAATGTCCTCCCCTCAATGAAATTCCCAAGCGCAACCCGGTAGTTCGCGGCGTAGCCCACATTCGGGGCGGCACCATTTCTATCATGGACATGAATCTAGCCACGGGTCACGGCGCGCTAAAGGATATCGAAAACTGCTTTGTGATTATTACCGAGTACAACCGTTCGACTCAGGGCTTCTTGGTCAAAAAAGTCGAGCGGATTGTCAATATGAACTGGGAGGATATACACCCGCCACCCAGAGGTTCCGGTAAGGCCAACTACTTGACCGCAGTGACTGAAGTCGAAGGGCAGTTGGTAGAAATTATCGACGTGGAAAAAATCCTGGCGGAAGTGTCACCGATCAGTGAAGAGATTTCTGCCGGTGTCATCGAGGACGGCATTGCTGAACGCGTGGTGCAGAAGCATGTGTTGATCGCTGATGATTCTACTATTGCACGCAAACAAATTCAGCGTGTGATCGAGTCCATGGGGCTTAAAACCACGCTGTGCAAGGATGGGCGGGAGGCATTGGACTTTTTAAATGGTCTTGCTGCATCTGGAAAAAGTGTCACGGAAGAGCTGTTGCTGGTGATTTCCGACATTGAAATGCCAGAAATGGACGGCTACACCTTTACGGCGGAAGTGCGTGCTACGCCTGCGCTTAAGGATTTGCACATTATTTTGCACACTTCGCTGAGCGGTGTGTTTAACCAAGCCATGGTTAAAAAGGTTGGCGCCAATGACTTTCTTGCCAAGTTCCACCCTGACGATTTGGCTCGGCGCGTCAACGATCGTGTGAAATCCATGTGCGGCGAAAGTATGCTCGACGAAGAATGATCCCAGTGCATGGAGGGCTTGTTGGTTGCAAAATCAGGTGGTCACAAAATTCGATGCCACGCAAGGTGCTTGCATGAATGCGTCATCTAGCAGTGGGCAGTCTGTACTTCAGGCTGCCCACTTTACCGCTTTCCGAGATTTTCTTGAGCAGGCTTGTGGCATTTATTTAGCTGAAAACAAGCAATATTTAGTGACAACGCGCATCATTCCCTTACTGAGCCACCACGGGCTAAAAGATCTTGGTGAACTGGTTCAGCAACTCACTGCTAATCGCTACACGGCGTTACGAGAGATAGTCATTGATGCAATGACGACTAACGAAACATTCTGGTTTCGCGATACATACCCCTTCGAACTGTTAAAACATCAAATATTGCCCGAACTCGCCGAGCAAAAAAGTAGTTTGAGTATTTGGTCAGCAGCCTGTAGCTCAGGTCAAGAGCCGCTGTCTATCAGCATGGCCATTGAAGAGTCTGCAAGAGCGAAGGGTGGCCGGCTAGGCTGTAACATCGATATTCTGGGCACAGACCTATCGCCTAGCATGTTAAAGTCGGCGCGCGAGGCGACCTATGACCGAAGCACGGTGATGCGAGGTCTTTCCAGCGAAAGGCTAAACACCTATTTCGATCAGTTGCCTGATGAGCTCTGGCGCGCCAAGCCACAAATATCCCAGCGAATTCGGTATAAACCGTTAAACCTTCAGGAAAGTTTTGGCGGTCTCGGTAAGTTTGACGTTGTATTCTGTCGCAACGTTTTGATCTATTTCAGCAATGAATTGAAGTTAGATATATTGACGCGCATCCATCGCGTGCTCAACCCAAATGGTGTGCTTTTTTTAGGTGCCTCAGAAGGGCTAGGTGGCGCGTCCGATTTATTTGAAATGGTGCATTGCAATCCTGGTATTTTGTACCGCGCAAAATAGCCTTCCCGTTTCCCGTTTCCCGTTTCCCGTTTCCCGTTTCCCGTTTTTTCATTTTTAGATTTATTTAGCTGTTGGCCTTTGCCGCACCGGACATTTGTTGCCGCTTAGGTTGCAGGTCGATGGTGATACTGAGTTGCTGTAAAAATATATTCCTTATAAATCAGTATGTTAAGTAAGTTTATGGAAGTGGCACAGCTATTGCTCTAGTCAATTGACGAAGTGAATAAGCCGCTCTTTGGCGATTACCCAGCAGTTGAGGTCAACATGGCAATCAGTTTTGCAGAAACCACCGGATTCTTTGAAAAGACATTGGATTTGCGTGCCCGTCGGGCCGAGGTCTTGGCGAACAATTTGGCCAATGCGGATACGCCTCATTACAAGGCGAGGGATATCGATTTTAAAGCGGCACTCCAACGTCAAATGCAAGGGGCAGAGCGCGGTTCATTTAACCTTGCGCGGACCCAAGGAACGCACATTGAGGGCCAATCTTCTGTTGGCCTGGAAGACTTACTGTATCGAACGCCCAATCAGCCCTCTGTGGATGGCAATACCGTTGAGGAGCAGGTTGAGCACAGCGCCTATATGCGCAACGCCCTGGCGTTCCAAGCGAGTTTTACCCTGTTGAATGGCCGCTTTAAAGGCCTGATGACAGCAGTAAGGGGAGAATAATCATGTCTTTAGATGCCATATTCGGAATTGCCGGCAGTGGATTAAACGCGCAAAGCCTGCGCTTGAACACCACGGCTAGCAACATGGCTAATGCCCAATCCGCGGCCTCCAGTACGGACGAAGTGTACCGCGCTCGCCATCCGGTCTTCACGACCGCTCTGAATCAGGCGCGGGGTGGCTTGATGCCCTTGTCAATGACCGAAGAAAGCGGGGCCGGGGTTCAGGTGCTTGGCATTGTAGAAAGCGATGCGCCACTTCAGCAACGGTACGAACCCAGCCATCCACTGGCAAATGCCGATGGCTATGTATTTTATCCCAATGTGAATGTTGTTGAAGAGATGACCAACATGATTTCTGCGTCGCGCAGTTTTCAAACCAATGTCGAAGTGCTAAATGCGGCTAAGCAAATGATGCAGCGCGTTTTGACAATGGGCCAATAGGAGGAATAGATCATGTCTGGTATAGGCAACATTGGCGGTGTGTTAGATCACTTAGATATTGGCAGTAAAAATAAAGAAAAGCCGAAGAGCAATGAACTTGGTCAGGCTCAATTTCTTGAGCTGCTGATGGTCAAAATGCAAAACCAAGATCCATTGAACCCACAAGATGACACCGAGTTCATTGCGGAGTTGGCCCAATTTAGCGAATTGGAAGAGATGGAAAAGCTCAACACAAATTTCTCTAGTTTTTCCAATGTGATGATGTCCAATCAGGCATTGCAGGCGTCCTCTCTGGTTGGTAGATCGGTAACCGTACCCTCGGAAACTGCACAACTAGCAACGGGTAATGTCATCAGTGGCAGTGTGGCGGTGCCCGCCAGCACCGGGGACGTCAAGGTCAATATCTATGGTGAAAACGGTGCGCTCGTCGAATCCATACCGCTTGGCTTTCAAAGCAAAGGCGAAATGGTGTTTCGGTGGGATGGGATGTACATGGAGGTCAATGGCGAGCTGACTGATTGGCAAAGCCAATTGCCCAGTGGCGCTGCACCCGGGCAATACAAATTTGAAGTGACAGCGAGTATTGACGGTGAGCCGACTCAGCTGGACACAGCGCTCAGTGCCAATGTCAACAGTGTGACAATTGGCACAAACGGAACCTTGACGTTGAACCTGGCAGGTATCGGGCCGGTCTCCATGTCGGATGTAAAACAGTTTAACTAGCCTAACAGCAGGGGATTACAATGCCATTCAATACAGCGTTAAGCGGCATTCGTGCAGCAAACTCCGATCTAAAAATCACGGGCAATAACATTGCCAACGCCAGTACAACGGGTTTCAAAAGCTCCCGAGCAGAATTTGGCGATGTGTATGCAACCACTATTTTGGGGTCGGGCGTCAACACCATTGGTGGCGGCGTGCGCCTGCAAGAGGTGTCTCAACAATTTAGCCAAGGCAATATTAGCTTTACAGAGAATGAATTAGACCTCGCCATCAGCGGCGCAGGGTTTTTTATTCTCAACCAAGGCGGTGACCAGCTGTACACGCGCGCGGGCACCTTTGGTTTGGATAAAGACGGGTATATTGTCAACAACACCAATGGGCGCCTGCAGGGCTTTGGCGCCGACATTAATGGTGTGATTGGTGGCGTAGTTGGCGACATGCAAATACAGACCGGCAATCAGCCTCCCCGGCAGACAACATCTGTGGAGTCGGCACTCAATTTGGATGCCAATGCCCCGGTTCTGCAACGATCCGGCACCACCATAACCACCGATGGTAACGCCATTGGCGTTACGCAAGTTGGGCTGCAAACAGCCACGACGTCGACGGCCAGTTCGGCAAGTTTCACGTTGCCCGGGGGCGGTTTTGATTTTAACGCGAACACCATTACTTTTGATTTACAGCTGACGGGCGCGAGCTCGGGTAATAACGGCACAGTGTCAATTACCTTGAATACGGCCAATGGTGTGCCGGCAAACATTAATAACTTTAATGACCTTCGCACACTAGAGGGGGTTATTAATGGTCAGATTTTCTCGCCAACGTCACCACAAACGCCCATTGATGTTTTAGCCGTGGCTGTCGATGACGGCGGGGGTAATTACCATCTTGAATTTCAAGCATTGCAGGATGGCGAGCCCGCTCAGGTGACGGTCACCAACGGCAGCGCCAATGCTGGCACTATAGGCTTGGCAGGTGCCATCGGCGCCGGGACAATCCAAGACAATTCCGGTACGCCCGCGGTAAGCAATGGCTATCCGCTGCAGTCCATTGATGTGGTGGGCCCCAATCAAACCATTACCTATACCAGTGCGGCGGGGCAGACGGCCTCCGAAATCGCCTCTGAAATGAATGGGCTTGCAGGGGTTACGGCTACCGCGACTACGGAGGCCCGCTTGCTGGCTGGCGGCTACAGTAATGTTGCTGGGAATATGGTGCTCACGTTAAATAATGTTTCCTTAAACGCGAATGATTTAGCAAGCCTCGAAATTGAGATTAATAATCTCTCTACGTCATCGTTGCCGGGCATAAGCGCCAGCTTAGATACCACCACCGGTGATTTGGTGGTGACCTCCAATATCGGTGACGATTTGTTGTTCACGATGACATCGACAGACGATGGTGACACGGTGGAAGTGCAGGGTAATCCTGCGGTGCCATCGCAAACCTTGGAGGCCGACCCGAGCAATGATGGCATTGGCGCCGGTAATTCATTGGCGTCACTCAACGGCATTGTGGTGGGTGGAGAAATTGATTTAGTGTTAGATGAAGGTTACATCATCAACAACCCAAATCCGCCTGCTATTGGTCTATACAGCCCCTTTACCACGACGTCCTTTCAACCGTTTGTGATTAATCAATTCGATCCCAGTGATCAAGGCACATACAACCATGCTACTTCTGTGACTGTTTACGATTCGCTCGGTAACAATCACGTAATGACACAGTATTTTGTGCGTCAAAATTTCGATCCCAACGATCCGCTTACGTCGCCAAATCATTGGTTGATGTATGTGCAAATCGATGGCGAGGATGTTGGTGACCCCGACACAACCTTGCCGCCACCCGGCAATCTTGCGCCGACGCGCGCTGGTTTCAATCTGCATTTTGATTCGAACGGTGCCCTGGACGCCCTATTAAGCGATGATATTCTTATCTCCAACTGGGTGCCCCTGGACCAGAATGGCAATCCCAACGGTGCCCAAGGCCCATTGAATCGATTGCAGGGCGGGGCATTGCCAATTGTGACGCCGCCGATGAATTCAAACTTTGAAATCTCCATGGACGGCACATCGCAGTTCGGTAGTGATTTCGCGGTGAACAACGTCGATCAAAATGGCTACGCTACCGGACGCCTGTCGGGTGTCGATTTGGATGATGAAGGCATTTTGTTTGCTCGGTTTACCAATGGTGAAGCGCAGGTACTGGGGCAGCTGGCTATTGCCGACTTTGCCAATGTGCAAGGGCTGCAGCCCGCGGGTGACACCATGTGGGCGGAAAATTTTGAATCTGGGATACCCCAGATAGGTACGCCGGGTACCGCCGCACTGGGTGTGATTAATGCCGGCGCGCTGGAGGATTCCAACGTGGATTTGTCTGAGCAGTTGGTCAATCTCATCATCGCGCAACGCAACTTCCAGGCCAGTGCCAAAACCATTGAAACCGCCGATGCGGTGACGCAAACCATCATTAACCTCCGTTAATCGGCTCCACCCAAAAAATAAAAAGGGCAGCAACGGCTGCCCTTTTTCATGTCTGGCATCTATTTTGCTCTTATTACCTCAATAGTAATGATTAACGATTTTTTGTCGTATTGAGGACGTGAGTATGGACAAGGCGCTTTATTTGTCGATGACGGCTGCCAAGCACAATATGCGAGCCCAATCCGCACATTCGAACAATTTGGCCAATATCAATACCCATGGCTTTAAGTCTGATTTTGCGCAGGCTCGGGCGATGCCGGTGTTTTATGGTGAAGGCCATCCCACCCGTGCCTACGCACTGACAGAGTCCCCGGCCACGGATTTTAGCCACGGTGCTTTTATGGAGACGGGCAGTGAGTTGGATGTGGCGATCAATGGCGATGGTTTTTTGGCGGTACAACTGCCCGATGGGCGGGAGGTTTACACGCGCGCGGGCAATTTGCAGATTGATGCTACAGGCATACTCCGCAACAGCGAGGGACTGGCCGTCCTTGGAGACGGAGGGCCCATAGCCTTACCGCCACAGGAAAAAGTGGAAATCGGGCTCGATGGCAGTATTTCCATTATCAACGCGGGCGAGGGGCCACAAACGCCCGCTCAAATCGCGCGCCTGAAACTGGTCAACCCAGATAGTGCGAACTTAGAGAAAGATGAAAGCGGCTATTTTGTTACCCGTGATGGTGTGCCGGCACCGGTAGATGCCACCGTTCAGGTCACCTCTGGGTTTTTAGAGGCCAGCAACGTCAACGCCATGCATGAATTTACCTCGGTGTTAACGCTCGCGCGGCAGTACGAACTACATATCAAGATGATGGGCAACGTACAGCAAAACTCGGAGGCTTCGGCCCGACTATTGCAAATAAGCTAACCCCGCATTGTATGAACCCAATGGATGATCAGATTATTTAGGTCTGAAATCTACGATTTTTTGCCAATTGATCGGTCTGATATATCGGCCGAAGGAGAGTCACCATGCACGCAGCACTCTATATCAGCAAAACCGGCTTAAGTGCGCACGATAAGCAACTCACGACCATATCCAACAATCTGTCTAATGCATCCACAGTGGGCTATAAGCGCGATCGCGCGGTATTTGAAGATTTGTTATACCAAGTGCAGCGTCAACCCGGGGCCCAGACCACCCAGGATACCCAGCTTCCCTCTGGCTTACAGTTAGGCACCGGTGTGAGAGTTGTTGGCACGCAAAAACAATTTACCACGGGTAGTTTGCAGGTCACTGATCAATCGCTGGATGTGGCGATTAATGGTCGTGGTTTCATGCAAGTGTTACAGCCCGATGGCAACATTTCCTATACCCGAAATGGCCAGCTGCACCTTAATTCAGATGGCCAAATCGTCAATGCGAATGGATTGCTGCTGGAGCCCGCTATTACCATTCCCAATGATGCCAATCGAATTACCATCGGTACAGACGGTGTGGTGAATGTCTTTATTCCGGGGGATCCAAACCCCCAGCAGGTGGGCAACTTACAATTGGTCGACTTTATTAACCCGGCGGGCCTGGAGGCGATTGGCGGCAATCTGTTTTTAGAGACTGCTGCCAGTGGCAACCCTCAGGCGGGTACGCCCGGTGAAAATGGGTTGGGCGAAGTGCTTCAAGGCACGCTGGAAAATTCAAATGTCGATATCGTGGAAGAAATGGTCAACATGATCACCACCCAGCGCGCCTATGAAATGAACTCAAAGGTTGTGTCCACTGCTGATCAAATGCTGCAGTTTATTACGCAGAATCTATAGCGCTTAAACGGAGTCGCGATCATGTATAAGCTGATATTTACCGCATTGTTGAGTTGCTATCTAACCGGTTGCGTCATATCTCAACCGGCGGCGCCCAATGACCCATTTTATGCGCCGGTATTAGGCAACGGCCCCGTGCCGCCGGCCCCCACAGATGGCTCTCTCTATCGGGGTGATTACAGTTTGTCGTTTTTTGACGATCGCAAGGCTACCCGAATTGGCGACATCATCACCATCGTGCTTTCTGAGCGCACCGTGGGCAGTAAAAAATCCGGTGTGAGTGTCAAGAAAGAATCAGATAACAGTTTTACGGGCACCATTTTAGGGGTCGAACCGCGTGTGGGCGAGTATTCATTGGACACCAGTACGCAAATTGACCGTGACTTCATCGGTGAATCTGACGCCGATCAAAGCAATAGCCTGCAGGGGAATATTACGGCGACAGTCACGGACGTATTGCCGAACGGAAATTTGGTAATACGGGGTGAGAAATGGATCACTCTCAATAAGGGAGAGGAGTTCATTCGTGTGAGTGGCATGGTGCGCCGAGAAGATATTAACTTGGATAACAGCGTACTTTCGACGCGGTTGGCCAATGCGCGACTGAGCTATGCAGGTAGCGGCGCATTGGCAGATGCGGGTGAAATGGGTTGGTTATCACGATTTTTTAATTCAGCGGTATGGCCATTATGAAATCTTTAGCGCTATTTTTGTGTTTGATGATGGCCGCTCCGCTAGTTGCTCATGCAGAGCGGGTTAAAGATATTGCCAGTGTAGCGGGGGTGCGCACCAATCAATTGGTGGGTTACGGGTTGGTTGTCGGTCTCAATGGCACGGGTGACCAAACGAACCAAACACCGTTTACCGTGCAATCCTTCCTCAATATGCTCAATCAGTTTGGCATAGCCATGCCGCAGGGCATCAAGTTGCAACTCAAAAATATTGCCGCCGTTACTGTTCATGCAGAGATGCCTGCGTTTGCTAAGCCGGGCCAAACTCTGGATATCACGGTGTCTTCCATCGGTAATGCGAAAAGTCTACGCGGTGGCAGTCTAATTATGACGCCTTTAAAGGGAATTGACGGAAAAGTGTATGCCATCGCACAGGGAAATCTGGTTGTGGGTGGTTTTGGGGGCGAGGGCAACGACGGCTCGAAAGTGACTGTGAATGTGCCCAGTGTTGGTCGCATTCCTTCGGGCGCGATGGTAGAGCGTCAAATTGCCACGCGGTTTGATGAAGGCCGCTCAATTGTTTTTAATCTGCATCGGCCTGATTTCACAACGGCCAAACGCCTAGCAGAGAGCATTAATAATATGCTTGGGCCCGATGTGGCTGCACCGGTGGACGCGGTATCTGTGTCTGTACAAGCGCCGGTAGATCCAGCTCAGCGTGTAAATTACTTGTCGTTACTTGAAAACATTGATGTAACGCCAGGGCGAGAACCCGCGCGCGTGGTGATAAATTCCCGAACCGGTACCATTGTTGTTGGCCAAGATGTTCGCGTCTCACCCGTGGCAGTGACCCACGGTAGTTTGACTGTAACCATTTCTGAGGCGTTAACGGTGAGCCAGCCCAATGCATTAGGTGAAGGGCAAACTGTTGTGGTGCCCCAAACTAATGTGGGCGTTGAGGAAGATATTAATCCAATGTTCAAGTTTGATACAGGTACCAGCCTCGACGACATTGTTCGCGCTGTGAATCAAGTCGGCGCGGCGCCTGGCGACCTCATGGCGATACTTGAGGCACTCAAGCAGTCTGGTGCACTGAAAGCAGAACTTATAGTGATTTGACTATGGAAACGCTCCCACCAAGACAAGCGGTTTTAGACAATTACACCGATCTAAATTCGCTCGACAGCGTTAAAAAAATGGGCCGCGAGGGCGATGAACAATCGCTGCGTGAAGTAGCGCGCCAGTTTGAAGCCATGTTTGTGCAGCAGTTGCTTAAAACAATGCGTGCTACCGAGGACGTTTTTGCTGACGGAAATTATACCCAATCCAGTGAAATGAAATTTCACCGAGATTTATTGGACCAGCAAATGTCCCTTTCTATGACCCATGGTAAAGGTATGGGGCTAGCCGAGGCGCTATTTGAACAAATGCGGACGCAATACGGCAAACTATTGCCGCAGGGCGCTGCCGGTACAGCAGCGGAACCGGCAATGGAAAAGCGTTCAATGACCTCGATTGAAGCCAGTCCGCTAGACGCTGTTCAGCCCGCTAATGAGATGCAGCGTTCGAGCGAAATTGCAAACAACCCAGAATCAAAGATTCGCCAATTCGTCGAAGGTGTTTTTGACGCGGCTAATGCTGCAGCGAAGGCGTTAGGTGTGGCTGTGGATGGCGTTATCGCTCAGGCGGCTCTTGAAACCGGTTGGGGCGAGCATATTTTGACGGATAGCCAAGGCGATGTGAGTAATAATCTATTTAACATCAAAGCCGACGCACGCTGGGCTGGGCCCACGGTAACCAAGGAGGTATTGGAGTATAGCGACGGAAGGCCGGTACAGATGTTTTCGGATTTTCGGAAATATGCGTCGCTTGGTGAAGCATTTGAAGACTTCACCCAGTTTCTTCAGTCCTCTAGCCGATATCAATCTGCGCTAAACAGTGAAAGTGTCAAAGAATACGCAAACGCACTACAGGCAGGCGGTTATGCCACTGATCCAAAATATGCCCACAAGATTGTGCAGATTGCTGAAAGTCCGCTTCTAAAAAAGATATTGGCTCAAAAATTGCTCTAATTATGTTATTCAATACACCTTAGTATTTTAGCGGTGTTACAGTTTTAATAGCATGGTAGAAAACGATGGCCGATCTTTTAGGAATCAGTATCAGCGGGCTTAAATTCAGCCAGTCCGCGTTAAAAACTACCAGTCATAATATCTCCAATGCGGATACCGCGGGCTATTCCCGCCAGCGTGCACTGGCCGGCACAAATAAAGCCACCTTTTTAGGCGGCAGTTTTGCAGGTAATGGCGTTCATTTACAAACCATTGAACGCATCGCTAGCCAGTTTGCAATCGACCAGCTCCGCTCAGATACCACTTTATACAATCAACTCGAAACCTTTAACGACAATATTCTGCAGGTCGATTCACTACTTTCAGACCCGGCTACCGGTGTTGCGGCCGCCATGCAATCCTTTTTTGCATCAATGCAAAATGGCGCAAACGATCCGACGTCAGTGCCTTCCAGGCAACTGATAGTCAGTGAGGCTCAAAACCTTGCAACCCGGTTTAATACCTTGTTCGACCGATTTGATGCCCTAAATGATGGTGTTACCCAACAACTTACAACTGCCGTCGCACAGGTGAATTCGCTAGCTGAAGTGATTGCAGAGTTAAACAGTAAAATTGCGCTAGCTTTTGGTGAGGGGCAGGGTGCAGAACCCAATGATCTGTTGGATCAACGGGACGAAGCGATGCGCCAGCTATCAGAGTTCGTGTCGGTGAGTACCTTCGACCAAGGTGATAATCAAATCAATGTGCTTGTTGGCAATGGCCAGCCGCTTGTAGTGGGGCATGACGCTCGCACATTGCGGGTTGAGGGTGGGTTATTAGACGCCTCAAAATCAGAAATTATATTTGATTCAGCAAAAGGCCCACAGCGCATTACCGAACTCATTAACGGCGGTAAAATTGGCGGGCTATTGGACTTTCGCGATGACGTGCTTGATCCCGCTATCAATGAAATTGGTCGTCTTGCCATTGCGTTGGGTGAATCCTTTAACGAGGTGCATAGGCAGGGGCTTGATTTAAACGGCGATTTCGGCGCGCGATTTTTTACTGATGCAAATGATGCGAATGTTGCACAATCTCGGGTAAAAGGCAGCTCTGGCAATATCCCACCTGATGATCGCAGATTGTCACTGGAAATCGTTGATAGCACAAAAATTACCGCCTCTGATTATGAGTTAGACATTGGCGCTAATGGCATCTATACCGTAACCCGCAATTCTGACGGTGTTATTGCGGCAAAAGGCATTATGGCCAGCAGTTTTCCCTTTGCCGTTGAATTCGATGGCTTAAGTCTCTCATTTGAGGGCGGTAGTTTTACTAATGGCGACAAATTTCTATTGCAACCCACACGATTGGGGGCGAGGGCATTTGGGGCTGAAATCAGTCGTACCGAAGAAATTGCCTTCGCGTCACCGCTGTTGACGGATGCCAGTCTTGCAAATCAAGGCAACGGCGCGATCACTGCGGGTGAGGTATTATCCGTGCATGATGCAAGTGGTAATCTGTTGCCGCTGTTTAGCCAAGGCGGCCAGTTTTCTCCACCTTTAATCGTAAAGTTCAATACCCCAACCAGTTACGATATCTTGGACAACAGCGATCCAGGAAACCCCATTCAGCTGAGTCCGCCAATCCGGAACCAGGTTTTTGTACCGGGGATGTCTAACAAGTTATTTTCCGAAGACCCCGGTTCTACACAGGTCAGCAGCGGCGGTCGTGCCATCGGGTTGCCTGTGGGCAGTCGGCCACTCCTGCAGGCGTCACTTAAGCCTACAGGGGCAACTACACCCAATTACGCGGTAACAGATTTTTCTGGTTCGGCCAATCAATTTTCATTTGATGTTGTGGTCAGCAATACGCTGAATGGATTAAATGATGCAACCTTGACGGTGACCATCAATAGTCCGGGCATCGTCGATGATACGACTTTGCTTGCCGATATTAACAACGACCTTGCCGGTTCCAATGTCGTGGCGTATATGGACGAAAATGGCGAGCTTGCCTTTCGGCTTCAGTCACTCGGCTACGGTGATATAACCGTACAAAACTACAACGCGGACCCCGATGGTGGTGCGGATAATGCACCTGTCGGCCAGGCCAATACACTGCTCGGGTTTAATGTGGAGGGCGCCAGTTTCACCACTGTGGCGGGAGCTAGCGGAACCTCTGGTCAGGGTGTGGTT
This sequence comes from Simiduia aestuariiviva, assembly GCF_014192475.1. Lineage (GTDB taxonomy): Bacteria > Pseudomonadota > Gammaproteobacteria > Pseudomonadales > Cellvibrionaceae > Simiduia > Simiduia aestuariiviva. Next base: position 517,866 of record NZ_JACHXZ010000002.1, on the reverse strand, counting down.
GGCAATCGCTACCCATCTGAAATCGTACGCATTAGTCACTTAGATAGCAGTACTGGCTTGCCTGTCACAAAATCTGTTACCACCAGTCCAAACGGTAGCGCGCGTTTATTGGCAAGCACATTGTCGAATCTTGACGGTGTCAGTGCTAAGGCCTATACCACTGCCAAAATTGATAATTTTAATCTGACGCGCACAGAGCCGTTACAGCTGCAGTTAAATGGTGAAAATCTACTGGCCTACGAAATCGATCCCATTACAGGCGCCAACCTTTTGTCAGCAGAAGTGCCTGATCCGGCCATAGATTTTGACGCCTTTGTTAATTATGTGGCGCAGCAAATAAATGAAAATGGCAGTTTGAAAAATAACGGTATGTTTGCAACGGTTTATCAAGATGCTGCTACCGGCAGGAAAAGTATTTCGATAACCTCCAATCTGGGTGACGATATAGATATTCGCCTGACGGCACAGCCCGGTGAATCTGTAGATGTGGGGGATACCCTCAACCCCCAGCTACGCCTTTCAGCCAATGGGCCGGGCGTGCAAACGGGCGTGGTGATTGGTGGTCGCGTCGATGTCACGCTAGCGGAGGGCTTCACAATGGCGACCCTGCCGTCTACCAGTCAATTATTTGGTGATAGCAAAGCAGCGGATTATCAAAAAAGTAAGTACATGGGTATTCAAGCGGCCATCGATGGTCACCCTGTTGTTGGCGATCTATTCACACTTGACTTCAACCATGACGCCTCGGCTGACAATCGAAATGCGCTTAAAATGGTTGATCTAGAGTTAGCGAAAGTGGTCGATGGGGGTAAAAATACGTTTTCGGGAACGTATGGCAAGGTGGTAGAGGAGGTGGGCACGAAGGCTTCATCATCGCAAATTAACCGCGATGCCTCAGAAAAGATCTTGGCCCAAAGTCAAACGTTGCGGGATTCTATTTCTGGCGTAAACCTAGAGGAAGAAGCTGCGAGCTTGATTCGTTTCGAGCAGCTATACAACGCCAATGCTCAGGCAATTTCTGTTGCACGTGATTTGTTTGATCGTTTACTTAACAGTTTTTAGGTGATTTATGCGAGTTTCTACCAGTGAAATGTTCAATGTGGCGAATCGCGGTATTGGTAATGCCAACGCTGCAATGGTTAAAACACAGCAGCAGTTGAGCACTGGACTGCGCGTACTCACGCCTTCGGATGATCCCGTAGCCGCAACTAAAATCATGCAACTCAATGAAAATATCGCTCGTATTTCACAGTTTGGTAAAAACATCAATTCTGCCGAGAATGATTTGCAGCTTGAAGAAACGACCCTAAACGGTGTTTTGTCGCTCATACAGCGTATGCAGGAAATCAGTATTCAGGCGGGTAATACCGCCACACTCACTGCCTCTGACTATCTCGCTCTGGCAAGTGAGGTGGACGCAAGGTTGGATGAGATGTTGAATTTGGTTAATACGCGCAACGCAAACGGCGATTACATCTTTGCTGGCTATAAAGGCTCGACCCAGCCATTTGAGCGCTTAGGCGAAGGGCAGTTCGAGTATCGTGGGGACGACGGTCAGAAATTCGTTAAAATTTCAGAAAGTGTCAAAATAGCAGTTAGCGACAATGGTAAAGCGCTTTTTATGGACCTTGCTAGCGCAAACCCAACCATTCGCACGCGCATTAGCTCTGCCAATACGAGTAACCCACCCATCGGCATTAGCGTTGGGCAGGTTGTTGATCAAGATGCTTACAATGCGTTTTATCCTGCAGATATGGCAGTCTCGTTTAACGCAGACTCCGCAGTAACGCCGCCGGCAAAAAATTTCACCGTCACCAATCGAGCAACGGGTGAGGTATTGCTCGCCAATCATCCATTCGTCAGTGGACACGCAATTGAAGTAGCCGGGGTGTCATTCTCAATAGTGGGTGAGCCCAAATCGGGATTGCCTGCGGTTGCAGCAACTCGCCCCTTCGGTGTAGACGCTCCAGTTGCTTTCCCGTTCGATTTTAGCCCGCCCAATGATGAAACGTTTGAAGTCAATGTTGATGGCCGTGTTGAAAGTTTCGTGTTAGACGCCAATGTGACCAGCACGGCGGATCTCGCCACCATCCTCAACAGTGTTGGCAATGGCAATGCCGCTAAATTGGCCAATCTTGGGATATCTGTGGATGCTACGGGTTTTAGAATGCCCGCCGGCGTCAATTTTACGGTGCAAAGTGGTTCAGCCAATATCAATGGTGTGATGGGGATTGACACCGTCGCGGGCAGTGCTTCCTCTAACGGTGTGATCGCCAAGGTTGGTGATCAGGCATTTATTGAAGCCACTGATAACCAGGATATTTTGTTGACACTTGCGCGCCTATCAGATGCTATGAAGAACGTCACCAATAATTCGGAAAGTAAGATGATTTTGAAGGGCGTTGTTGATAGCACCCTGATCAACCTTTCCAATAGTCAAACGCGAATTCTAGAGAACGTAAGTCAGTTGGGTGCGCGTTTTAATACCGTTGAGAGTACCAAAGAGCTGCATTTAGACACCGAGTTAGTCAGTAAAGAAGTTTTGTCAGAATTACAGGATCTTGATTATGCTGAAGCCGCTAGCCGACTTTCTAAACAAGAATTGATTTTGCAGGCCGCTCAGTCCACTTTTGTTCGAATCAGTCAGTTAAGCCTATTTGATAGGTTGTAATGTCTAAGTGAGTGGGTGTGGAGTTGTTGCGTGGCAGAGCTAAGTAGTGCCAGTATTTTCAATTGTTCAGGTCAGCGCTGATATTTTTCGCTGATCTTTTTACGCTGGGCTTTCTCCAGTGAGGGTTGATTGAAATCACTCTTCGTGTACTGTTCCTGTACCTGTTTTGCCATCGTTTGTAGTGACGTATCAATTGCTGCGATTGCGGCCAGCGTCACGGCATGTCTTTTTTTATCGATATTTTCCCAGTCGATCAGACGAATCGCCTCGTCACGGGCGGTTGCCATTTTAGCGGCATTATCTAGATCGCTGGACATCAACGCGTCCTCTACGGATTTCGACAAGCTAATTAAGTGAAGTAGTTGTTTTGATGTTGCGGAATCTACTTCTGGATCGAGTATTGTTTTATTAATCATATTGCGCTCTGATCTTTTGAAATTTAAGCCAGTTAGTGTCGTAGAGTATAGCGCAATGACCGCGCCTGCGATTTATGCCAATGCGGCAACAGATTGCCGCAATGGGTGTCAAGATAGTACCAATTTTTTGCCTCCACCCTGAATGATCATGTCCATTGCACAGTAACGGGTTGAAAAACCGCATAAAAACAGCGGATTACGAATAAAATCCAATGTTGGCACAGCAGTTGCTCTAACACCTATGAGTTTTATATGGCGAGTCGAAACCAGCGTTTTGACAAGCTGGTTGGCAAAATACTCTGGGTAGAGGAGAAGCAAAATGCCATTAGTCATTAATACCAATGTGCAATCCCTGAATGCACAACGACAGCTGGTGAAGTCTGGCAACGATTTAAGTCAGGCAATGGAGCGGTTGTCCTCCGGCAAGCGCATCAACACCGCGGCGGACGATGCGGCGGGCTTGTCCATTTCAAACCGGATGACATCTCAGGTGCGAGGCCTTAATCAGGCGATTCGAAATGCTAATGATGGTATTTCGTTGATCCAAACGGCTGAAGGCGCGCTGGATGAGACCACCAATATTTTACAGCGTATCCGAGAGCTATCGATTCAATCGTCAAACGGAATCTACGATGACAGCAACCGCAAAACGCTAGATGCGGAAGTTCAGCAGCTTAAGCAAGAATTAGATCGCATTGCTGAGACCACATCCTTTAACGGCCAAAAATTATTAAATGGCAGTTTGGGGGATGTGACTTTGCAAGTGGGGTCGGCTGCGGGTGAGTTTATTGACCTGCGTGTGGGTGAGCTTAGTACCAATACCTTAGGTGCGGCCCTGGATGCGGGCTTAAGTAACACTAGCCGCTATTACGATGTGGTTGTCGCGGGGCCCACAGGCATTACCTCCGGTGATATTACGATCAACGGTGTCGCCGTCGGCGGTACCAGCTCCGCGGACGACTCGTCTTCAACATCTTTTGCCAATGTAAGTTCCATTGCGCTGGCGGCAGCAATCAATAATGTTTCCGATATCAGTGGCGTCGAAGCTACCGTGAATGCAACCACCATGGCCGGTGCCTCAATGGCCGCTGCCGGTGGTGTTACCGGCACGTTTACTATCAATGGCGTAACTACCGCATCGGTGACCACTTCTGCCGATGGTGCTAATACGCGCTCGGCCATTGTTTCGGCCATCAATGCCATCGCGTTGCAAACCGGTGTGTCGGCAGTCGACACCGGTGAAGATGCCACGGGTATTCGATTGGTGGCGGAGGATGGACGCAATATTTCTATCGCCGCGAGTGCCGCTGGTCTTACTGGCGCTGAAACGGGCTTGCGGCTTGCAGCAGTACCCACGGGCGAATCCTTACAAATTGGTTCCGTTACGCTGCTATCTGTCGATGGTTCTGATGTCACCATCAGTGGTGATGCCAGTTTAACTACGGCTACGGGATTTGTTGCCGGCGCTTTCTCTGGTGAATTGGCGCAAGCCACCAGCGCATCGCACGGTGGGGCAGACACCGCCACCACACAACTGCAAGCCGGTGATTTAGTCATTAATGGCATCTCTATTGGTGGTGCCAAGTCTACGGACGATACTGCGAGTTACCAAGGTAAAACGGGAAGCGCGATCGGTATTGTGGCATCAATTAACCGAGTGTCTGAGGCCACGGGCGTTACGGCAGAAGTTACTGGCACGACCATCACTGGTCAATCCAACACCACGGCTGCAACCCTGGGCGATACCCTTGACTTCGATATCAATGGCATTTCCATTGCAACGGTCACGTCTGTTGGCGAGTTATCGGCGGATCGCGTGGCACTGCGCGATGCGATCAATAAGATTTCGGGTCAAACCGGCGTTGTGGCGCGCGACACCGGCAGCGGTCTTGAGTTACTTGCAGAAGACGGGCGCAACATTAGCCTCGAAAGTTTGGTTGGTAATGCGTTTAACTTTGGACTCGGCGATGAAACGGGTGCGGCTGATAGTCAGGCCTTTACTGATGTGATCACCTACGGGGCAGTCACGCTCCAGTCGGGTAAGCAGATTGAGATTACCGCTGGGGCAAATGGTATTGCCGGCCTAGAGGGAATAGGGTTTAGAGAGGGTACCTTCGGCGCCACAGAAAGTGGACAACTGCTTAAAGATTTAAGTATCGCAACATTTGAAGGCGCGCAAGAGGCCATACAGGCTGTGGACAACGCGCTCGAAAAAATCAATGCAATTCGGGCGGATTTGGGTGCCATTAACAACCGGTTGGATTTCACCACATCGAATCTAATGAACGTGGTTGAAAACACGGCGGCCGCTCGGAGCCGGATCATGGATGCCGATTTTGCCGCGGAAACCGCGAACTTGAGCCGAGCGCAGGTATTGCAGCAGGCCTCACAGGCGATGTTGGCGCAGGCGAATGCCTCAACCCAGCAGGTGCTCCAGCTACTAAGTCAATAATACGAATAGTTGAAGCACTAGCCACCTACAAGGCCCTGATAGAACGTCAGGGCCTTTTCTATGCTGTTTTTAATACCAATTGATATAATCGATTGCCACTAAAGTGCGGGTTCTTGCGTCCAATAAATCCATATAAAACAATGACTTAACTTTTTCGGCCGCCAAGGCGGCAAACACTTGCCGCTTTACCCTAAAGAATTTCCTATCCTTGTCGATAACCCTGTCAGAAGCGCTTCGACCTGTTCGGGCCTTTTCATCAGGCTGGTTTACACCGGTCCTACTTATTGTGGAACTCGTGATAGGAGGCAATCATGCCCTTAGTCATTAACACCAACGTTCAATCGCTGAACTCTCAGCGCCAACTGGTGAAGTCCGGTGCAGACATGTCGAAAGCCATGGAGCGCCTCTCGTCAGGTATGCGCATTAACAAAGCTGCAGATGATGCAGCGGGTCTTGCCATTGCCAACCGAATGACTTCACAAATTCGTGGCTTAAACCAGGCCGTTCGTAACGCCAATGATGGTGTGTCTATGATTCAAACCGCTGAAGGTGGCTTGAACGAGATAACCAACATGTTGCAGCGTATGCGCGAACTGTCAATCCAGTCTGCTAACGGAATTTACTCCGACGCCGACCGCGGTACCTTGAACGCGGAAGTTCAGCAGCTAAAGTCTGAAGTTCAACGTATTGCAGATACCACCTCTTTCAACGGTCAATCATTACTTGATGGATCACTGGGTAACGTATTGCTGCAAATTGGTTCTGAGACAAACCAAACCATTGGCGTCAATATTGCTGAAATTAGCAATGAAAAATTGGGTGTTGCAGCCACCGCTGGTGCGAGCTCCTACTCACAAACTGATTTAACAACCAGTCTAAATGGTTTGGGTACGGGCGACTTAACCATCAATGGTATCGCCATTGATGCTGCGAAGAGCGCCGATGATACCGCGTCCTCACACAACAAAACCTCTAGTGCGCTTTCAATTGCAGCGGCAATTAACGCCAAAACTGATCTGTCCGGGGTAGAGGCCACAGTTGGCCAAACCACACTGGGTGGTACGGCAATGACGGTGGGCGCTGTTTCAACAACACTGTCAATTAACGGTGTTTCGTTTGGCACCTTAAACATGGTTGCCACCGATGATTTGGCGGCCAAGCGTGCTGAAACGGTTAATATTATTAATGCCAAATCAGACTTAACCGGTGTCACTGCAGTAGATTCCGGATCCGACAATGGCGGCATCACCTTAGTTGCTGCAGATGGTCGAAACATTGCAGTTTCAGCTGGTACTGCAGCTGCAGCAGATAATTTCGGTATCTCCTTTGGCCAGGCTGATGGCACTGTTGAAGTGACCACAGGTGCAGTATCACTGCGCTCTGTAACAGGTGCAGACATCGTTGTAGGTCAGGGCGCAACCGGTAATGCTGAAGATGCGGGCTTCTCTGTTGGTACCTATAGCGGTACACAGGCTCAAGTGTCTAGTGATCTCAACGACTCAACCACAGCAATGGCCTCTGGTGATGTCAAAATTAATGGCGTTATCATCGGCGCTTCTTTGGCGTCATATGACACCGCGTCTAGTGCGAGTAATGATTCGAGCGCCATTTCAAAGGCAGCAGCCATTAATCTAGTTTCGGATCAAACTGGCGTAACCGCCGAGGTGCGAGAAAACGTTGCGACTAATACTGGCACCCAAGTGTTTGCTGGTGCGGCAGTAAGTGGAACCATTAACGGTGTTTCAATTACGGGTTTCACTTCTACCGCGGGTGCAGCCAATGCGGCCTTAAACAGGCAGGCAATGGTTGATGCTGTCAACGCGATTTCAGGTCAGACCGGCGTAAGAGCTGTCGATACAGGTGAGAATGGTACGGCCAATGGTGGCGGTGTAATTTTAATCGCTGATGACGGTCGGAACATCGTCACTAACTTCACTAACGGTGAAGAAGGTGGCGTGTTATCGGGTGCTCAAACCTTTACCGGTGAGTTCACATTAGTATCTGATAAAGAAATTGTCGTAGAGCGTGGTACCACGGCGAATATTGCCAACTCAGGTTTGAAAGTAGGAACCTACGGTAACGCTGAAGACGGCCAATCGATTGCCAATGTTGATATTTCAACGGCTGCCGGCGCTCAAGCGGCCATTAAAGGCCTCGATAACGCTATCGATAGTATCAACAGCGTTCGAGCGGATCTCGGTGCGGTGAATAACCGTCTCGATTTTGCAGTAGCCAGCTTGCAGAACACATCCGAAAACACCTCTGCGGCGCGGTCGCGGATTCAGGATGCGGACTTTGCGGCCGAAACTGCAGCGCTGAGTCGTGCTCAGGTACTCCAGCAAGCCTCTACGGCGATGCTGGCGCAGGCCAACGCGCAACCACAGCAGGTTCTGTCACTGCTCCAGTAATGGCGCAGTAACAGATAACTGGAAGCAGGCGGGGTAACCCGCCTTTAGCTGAGAGGTAAACCCATGAATGAAGTTAGAGCAACACAAGTGGCTATGACGATAGCTACCGGGTCTGCTTCATCAAAAGGGACTGCTGGAGCACCAAGCAGGGAAGCCGGCAAAGCCTTGCCGGTGGAACAACCCGAGCAACCGCAAAAGCCGCAAATAGTGCAGGAAACCGTCAACTTAAAAGAAGTTGTGTCGGATATGAACGACTACATTCAGTCTGTTCAGCGCGATTTACACTTTGCGGTAGATGAAGATCTTGATCAAACGGTCATTAAAGTGATGGATCGAGATACTGGCGAGCTCATTCGCCAGATTCCCGAAGAGGTATTCCTGGACTTGGCACGAAAAATGAAGGCTGAACAAGAGCCGTTTCATTTAGTAAATGCACAGGGCTAGGTAGACCAAACGGTGACGAGGGTGTGCAATGCGCACCCTTTGTCACATTTATTCGTTTGGCCAGTTTTTAACGCGCTGCAAAAGCGCCCGTTGATACAGAGGTATATATGATTGATTCAAACATTCCCAATTTATTGGGAGCCGGATCAGGTATCGACTCGAAGAAACTGGTTGAGCAACTGGTAGCCATTGATAAGTCGGCCAAGCAGGGCCAGATCGACAGCAAGCGTGAAGGGCTTGAAACGAAGCTGTCTGACTATGGTTTATTCAAAAGCGCACTTTCTACATTGCAAGGTGCATTGGGATCGCTAAAAGATCCCGACACTTTTTCCGCCAAATCCGTTTCTTTTCCCGACAGTGAAGTTGTTATTCCCACAGCCATTGAAGCCGGTGCCATTAGCGGTACTTTCTCGCTGGAGGTGACTAATATCGCCCGCGCTCAAAGTCTGAGTTCTGGTGCATTTACCGCAGTGACCGATGCCGTGGGTAAGGGGACATTGACGTTTAGCTTTGGCGACTGGGATTCCCCACCTACAGCCTTTACTGCCAATGCCGAAAAAGCGGCGAAAACCATCACTATAGATGACAGCAATAACAGCTTGGAAGGACTGCGCGACGCAATTAATGACGCCGGCATGGGCGTGCAAGCAAGTATCGTTAATGATGGCTCAGGTTTCCGATTACTCATGAAAGCGGAATCCGGCGAGAACAATCAACTTCATATTGTTGCTGCGGAAGAGGGTGGAAGCCCCACCGATAATGATGCTAACGATCTCTCTCGGTTCACTTTCAATGAAACCGCGCTGCAACTTACGCAGCAGCAGGCGGGCCAAGATGCCAACCTTATTATGAATGGCCTCGCGGTAACCCGTACCACCAACGAAATTACAGATTTAATCGAAGGGTTTAGTTTTACCATTGCGAAAGATGCCCCCGGTGAAGTGGTCAATATTTCAATTTTGGATGATAAGGCGACTGCGGAGGAGGCCATTCGCAATTTTGTAGATATCTACAATGAATTCTTGGAAGTGGTCAAACCGCTGACTGGCTACAATGAAGAATCGAGCGAATACGGTAGTCTCTCACGAGATGCTCTAGCAAAGTCTATGCAGAGCAAAGTTCGGCAGCTCATTACCGAGCCTGTAACTGGCGTTCAGTCAGGCTTGAATGCATTAACCAACTTGGGTATTCGAACCGAGCTGAATGGGTCAATGAAGATCGATGAAAGCGTATTTAAAGCTGCGTTTGCCGACAATTTCTCGCAAGTAGCACAAATTTTTGCGCCAAAAACTGAGTCCAGTGCCGACAAAATTAAAGTGACAGGTTTTGGTAACGATACCATTGCGGGCAGTTATGACGTGGCTATTACCACACAGCCCACTAAAGGCAGTTTGATCGGTGGCGTTGCCCTGGGATTCCCCTTGGATACTACCGGTAAAGATTACAGCTTTACCTTTGAAGTTAACGGTCTTAGTACAGCGTCTCTCGCACTCCCCGATGGGGTAACTTACTCCACCAGTGATGAATTGGCTGACGCACTTAAACTGCTGGTTAACAGTGACGCAACCTTAGCGGCGGCGGGGACGACAATAGATGTTGAATTTGACACGGACCACTTTGTGTTTACGTCATCGAGCTATGGCAGTTCATCCTTGGTTTCTGTTACCGCCGCTGGCGCAGACGCCGGTGATTTAGGCATTGCAGTGGCGACCGGTACCGCGGGCACGAATGTGGCAGGCACCATCAATGGCGAAGAGGGCTTTGGCCTGGGTGATGTACTGCTACCGGCCATTGGGTCTAATGCTTACGGTTTGAAATTGAAAATATTGCCTGGTGCTTCCAGTGCGACAATCGATTTTTCGCGCGGTGTCGGCGATGGGTTAGATCAACTGATTGCAGACTTTCTCGGTTCGCAGGGCCCCGTTAAGACGCGAGAAAAAGGCATAAACGAAAGCCTAGATAAGCTCGATGACGATCAGACGAAATTAGATCGTCGCAGTGAAGCCTATCAAGCGCGATTACAGGCCCAGTTTATTGCCATGGAAGCCATCGTAGACCAGTTGAACTCTACCCGCGACTACCTTGGCAGCGTGTTAGATAACTTGCCGTTTACTGCAAAACGCAACTAAAGAAACGGGGAGTTGCGTCGATAACCTCTTAGATATTTAGACAATACCCAAAGTAGTCGTCAGAGGTTTCTATGAGTTTTCGCACCAGTGCCCATGCATACACCAAAGTTGGCAACGAAACTTCTGTCGAGGCGGCGGATTCGCACCGATTAATTGAGTTGCTTTATGAGGGCGCCTTGTCCCGCATTGCCCAAGCAAAAGGCGCGCTACGGCAGGGTCGTATCGATATCCGGGGCACTAAGATCTCACACGCAATCAACATAGTGCTGGGGCTACGCGATGCCTTAAACCCCGCGCAAGGCGCTGAGTTAGCGAATAATCTGGATGCGTTATACGACTATATCCAACGTTTGTTGATGGATGCACACAAAGAGGGATCCGAGGCCAAGCTCGATGAAGCGACCCAGTTATTGTCGCAGCTTGCTGGGGCTTGGCGAGAAATTGGCGCTAATAAGTCTGCCTTGCTTTAAATAGCTAATTTTTTTCTCGATTTACCCTAAGTTGGCACAATCTTCGCAGAAATTGATTAAGTAGTTTAGTTGATCATTTTTTGACATATGAGGATCGTGCGATGACAGTAGCCGCAACCCGAGCAGCAGAATGTATGGCTGCAGCGCCACAAGATATTTCCCCCCACCGCGTGATTGCGTTGCTACTCGATGGCGCGCTAGAGCGAATCGAACAAGCAAAGCAGTGCCTCTCTGAGGGTAACGCACAGGAATTTGACATTCTGGTGCTCAAGACAGTGGGCATTATCAATGGCCTGCGCGCGAGTCTGGACTTTGATCAAGGCGGAGAAATCGCAAACAATTTAGATGCAGTCTACGATTATGTGGCAGCAAAATTGGTCGATGAGAAAGACCACGTTGCGTTAGATGAAGCTGAAAAATTGTTGGCTGAAATCAAGCAGGGTTGGGACGGCATCGCACCAGCCAAATAGCGCGCTAAACTTTTAACGCAATTTTGCTTAAGTAGTCGGTGGCTGGGTCGATAACCTGAAGACGAAAACGTAGTCTCAGGAGTAGATCATGTCACTAGTACCTCATTCGCAATTGCGCTTAGTGCGTATCCGTAAAGCCCTCGAGGGCGCCTTGGCCGCACAGGAGTGGGATCGTCTACGCCAGTTAGATGTGGATTTGATGGCTGCGTTAGACCAGGCAAGCGATGACCCCAATCGACACCCAGAAACCCTGTTGAGTGAGTTGGCGGTGATTGTGGATCTGTATAAAGACCTGGTCTTGAGCAATGAGCTGCATCGCCAAACCGGTGGGATTTAAATTGAATCTGATGGTATGGTGAACAAGATGAATCAATTTCAAAGGGCAGGTGTATGCAAACGCAAAAGGGTGGCGAGCTCTACAAGCAATTGCAACTGGAATCTGTGGTTGCAGACGCAAGCCCGCACAAGTTGATTTCACTATTATTTAATCATACCCGTGCGCAATTAAAAGCAGCGTTAGTTGCGCATCAGGCGGACCGGGAAGCCATTCGACGGGATGCAATTTCCAAGGCTGTGGATTGCCTCAGTGGCCTTGCTGACTCGCTCAATTTCGATGTTTCATCGGAGCTTCCCTATAATTTACACAACCTGTATTTGTACATGCAGCGCACTCTGATCGGCTGTCAGCGCGATTTCTCTGAAGGAAAAGTTAACGAAGTGCTCAGTTTATTAGAAACCCTTGCCGACGCGTGGGCGCAAATTGAGCAGGCAGGAAATCGGTCGTAATTGACCCGCGTATTCCTCAATTCCCCTCCATGGTTGACCTATTTAGAACTTATACCCCTCTAACAGACTGATTTCTAGACGAAATTGATCCAAGCACCTACCGCCAACAATTTGACCGGTGGCATTCTTTTGACTATTACTTCCTTAGCTGAGGCGTTTTATTGACTTACTGTCAAAACAATCCGTCACACACAGAATGTCACTTTCGTCGGTGATGGTTAGCACCGGATTGCAGTAATCCTTAGGTGTAATTTAGGAAATCCACATGCTGTTAGAGCCCATCAAAATTTTGGTTGTCGATGATAACGCCAGCCGCCGCCATGACCTCAAGGTCATTCTCGATTTTATGGGCGAATCTGCCCTTACGGTCGATACCAGTCACTGGGAAGAAGAAGCCGATCTGGCTGACGCTGCACACCGCTATAGCGCTGTTCTTCTGGGTGAAAATAAAGATAACCCCTCGCTGTTGTCGCGCCTGCAGCGCGTTCACGATTGGGACCAGGGGTTGCCCGTGGTACTGGTGGGCCAGGAAGCCGAATTGCCCGAAGACTGCAACCCGTATCTCAAACACAAAATAATAGGTTTAGTGCCTGAAAATCCCACTTACAACCAGTTGTTGGACCTGTTGCATCGCGCACAGCGGTTCCGGGCAACCTTGAGCAGAAATGCAAAAGTGGGCTTGAAAGGCACGCCTCATTTATTTCGCAGTCTCGTGGGCTCTACTGTTGCCATGGATAAGATGCGAGAGATGATGGCACGAGTCGCGGACAAGGATGTGACGGTATTGATTACCGGTGAGTCCGGTACTGGTAAGGAAGTCGTCGCCCGCAATTTACACAACCATTCCGATCGACGCGATCGGCCTTTTGTGCCCGTCAATTGCGGGGCTATTCCAGCAGAATTGTTGGAAAGTGAGCTGTTTGGCCATGAAAAAGGAGCCTTTACAGGGGCCATTGGGTCGCGGGCAGGGCGCTTCGAAATGGCCGAAGGTGGCACGCTTTTTCTGGATGAAATTGGCGACATGCCACTCAATATGCAAGTAAAAATACTCCGTGTATTGCAAGAGCGCTGCTTCGAACGCGTGGGCAGTAATCGCTCGCAGCCCACGGATGTCCGTATTATTGCGGCAACGCACCGAAATTTAGAGTCGATGATTACTGAGGGCGAATTTAGGGAAGATCTATTTTATCGCCTTAATGTATTTCCTATTGAAGTGCCAGCCTTGCGTGAGCGCGCCGCGGATATTCCCATGCTCATCACCGAGTTGGTATCGCGGATGGAAGCGGAAAAGCGCGGCACCGTTCGTTTCAATTCCAATGCAATTTTGTCCTTAACCCGCCATGAATGGGCCGGTAACGTGCGGGAGTTGGCGAACCTTGTTGAGCGAATGGCGATTTTACACCCCAATTCCGTGGTGGGTTCTCAGGATCTACCCGCGAAATACCAGCACGTCGAAGCTGAGGAGTTAGCCGCTTTTGAGGAGCTGGTGGAGCAGGGTACTCAGCCCGTAATCAAAGTGGGCGAAAGCCCCTTGCTGCCAGCGCATGGTATTGACCTCAAAGAATACCTCACCAATCTTGAATGCAGTTTGATTCAGCAGGCGCTAGACGACACCGGTGGGGTTGTCGCACGCGCAGCAGATCGGTTGGCTATTCGGCGCACGACGCTCGTGGAGAAAATGCGTAAATACGGACTTAGCCGCTAACAATACACGGCTGCCGTCGACAATCCGCAAAGGGGCCGCAAGGCCCTTTTTTTATACGCCCTCACGTCTACTCAAATACTCACGGCTGTCTTTTCTGGCACTCGCTTTGCAATACCCAAGTACGCAAGATTTATTGTGGTTTTTTTGACACTTATACAGGGTAAAGGCATGGGGCAATTGGCCGGCACGCTAACCGAAAATCAAGCGCCGTCAGATCCAGAAGGGTTGAAGTCGGCGTTTGAGCTATTTAATGAAATGTCAGCTCAGTTGGCTGATTCTTACGATGCGTTGCAAACGCGGGTTAACCAGCTTAATCAAGAGCTGTCCGCCGTATCCGCACAGCGCTATCAGGAGTTGGCACAAAAAGAAGAGTTGGCAAATCGCTTAGAAACCCTACTGAATGTGTTGCCTGGTGGCGTCATCGTGCTGGATGCAAAGGGGCAGGTTACTCAGGCCAATCCGGCGAGTCGCGATATGTTGTTTGGGCCTCTGCTAAATTGCAGCTGGCGTCAAATTATTGAACGCAATTTTGCCCCCAAGGCAGATGATGGACACGAGGTGTCGACCCATGACGGCCGGCGCTACTCCATTGCCACGCGCTCTCTCGATGATGACGGCCAAATTATATTGCTGACCGATCAAACCGAAACCCGCCAATTACAGGCGCAACTGAACCGGCATGAGCGCTTGTCGTCTATGGGACGCATGGTGGCTGCATTAGCGCATCAAATTCGCACGCCCTTGTCTGCGGCATTATTGTATTGCAGTCATTTAGGGCAAACGGCAGGGGACCGCGTGCGCACTGAAGCTTGCGCGCAGAAAATTCATGGGCGACTGATGCACATGGAGCGCCAGGTGAAAGACATGTTGTTTTTTGTGCGTGGCGAATTGCCAATGACGGACCTTGTGACGCTCGAGCAATTCCACAATGCCTTGGCTGAAGCACTCGAGGCGTCATTGAATCGTGAGGGTATCCAGTGCCAGTGGACCCTGAGCGGTGAGTCGCAAGTGGTGTCAATTAATCAGGATGCGTTGATTGGCGCCGTGCAAAATTTGGTGGATAACGCGATCCAAGCCGCGCGCGGACCGGTGCAGTTGTCGATAGTGGTGGAACCTTTTGTCAATAATGCATTGGCTATCAGTGTGGTTGATGACGGTCCGGGCTTGCCCGATGCCATCGCCGATTCCGTCTGCGATCTTTTTGTGACCAGTAAGCCACAGGGTACAGGCCTTGGGTTAGCGGTGGTTCAGCAAGTTGCGAAAGCCCACGGCGGTAAATTTGTCATTCGTTCTATGGCTGGCAAAGGCACGCGCGCCAGTCTGTTAATTCCCGTATTAAAAGGCGACTCGGTCGCCCACCCCATGGAGAAGTCTGCATGAGTTCAGCACACGCCATATCAACACCGGCGCCCGCAGTAAGTACCGGTCATATTCTCGTGGTTGAAGATGATAGAGACCTGCGCGAAGCAATCAACGATACCCTGTGTTTCGCAGGTTTCGAGACTGAGGCGGTTAACTCGGCAGAAGCCGCAATTGCCTATATGTCGGAAGGTAACCCGGTTTCCATGGTGGTGTCCGATATCAACATGGGAACCCTGTCGGGGCACGACCTGTTGCGGCATGTGCGCCAACATTTCCCGCAAACCCCAGTACTGCTAGTAACGGCGTACGGCAGCATTGCCGATTCTGTAGATGCCATGCGCGAGGGGGCGGTCGATTATTTGGTGAAGCCCTTTGAATCTCAAGATTTAGTGGCATTGGTCCGCGAACACGTGGGACACAGAACATGGGCAAGCGATGCACCTGTAGCGGAAGCACCCAACAGCCGTCAGTTGCTGCAGTTAGCGGATCGGGTGGCGCAATCGGATTCCACGGTACTCATTTTAGGCGAATCGGGTACCGGTAAAGAGGTGTTGGCGCGCTACATTCACGAACACTCACCGCGAAAAGATCAGCCCTTTGTGGCGATCAATTGTGCTGCAATTCCAGAGAACATGCTTGAAGCGGTACTTTTTGGGCATGAAAAGGGTGCCTACACCGGTGCTCACGCCAGCAGTCCCGGAAAGTTTGAGCAAGCCAATGGCGGTACCTTATTGCTCGACGAAATTTCAGAGATGGCAATGGGGTTGCAGGCCAAGCTTTTGCGGGTTTTGCAAGAGCGAGAGGTGGAGCGATTGGGTGGCCGAAAACTGATCAAACTCGACGTGCGCGTCATTGCAACCTCTAACCGCGGCATGCGTGAGGAAGTGGCTGAGGGCCGATTCCGAGAAGATTTGTACTACCGATTAAGTGTGTTGCCATTGCAGTGGCAACCGTTGCGCGAACGCAAAGAAGATATTTGTCCACTGGCTGAGCGATTATTAGATCGGCACGCCCGCAGGCAGGGCCGCAAAGGGGTGTGCCTCAGTGAATCAGCGCGAACAACCTTAGAGCAGTACAGCTGGCCCGGTAATGTTAGGGAACTGGACAATGTTATGCAGCGCGCGCTTATCCTACAGCCCGGCTCCTGTATTGAAGCATTGGATCTGGGCTTAGAGTTTGGGTTGGGAGCTACGGATACCCCATCCAATGAGATTGCGCCGACGGCCATTCCCGTCAATAAGCCATTGGTATCCGATGGATTATTGGGCGACGATTTAAAACAGCGAGAATTCCAGGTCATCGTAGAAACCCTGCGTGCGTCTCATGGTAGTCGTAAAGATACCGCAGCCAAGCTGGGGATCAGCGCTCGTACACTGCGCTATAAAGTGGCGCGGCTCAAAGAGGATGGGTTGGATGTGGATGCCGCATGGAAGCGTTCACCCTACTAATCTTTTGCCCTGGCTAACGGGTTAGAAAATCTTCCGACACAGTAAAATAAACTATTGACCCGTCCCCACGTCCCGTATTATTTTCCGCCCCAAGCCTAGGCCGACACCGGCGCTACAGAGCCGGTGTCATCCGGTTCTATTGGCTTATAACCAATAAACCAGAAAAAATGGTTTTATTGGGTTTTTGATAACCAGATTTATTTCATACAGTGGGGTAGTCTATGTCTGGTATTGAATTGTCAGTGGGTTTTGACGATACCGATGAACTTTATGTGGCTGATTCTGACGACGAAACAGTGGATGCGAAGGTCGCTTCGTCCTCTATTGATCCCCGTCGACGACTTGAAGAGCGGTTAGAAGAAATGCGGCTTAAGCGCGAACTGCGTGAGTTAGACCTCGACTATAAGTTTTAATCATCTGCTCACATTCGGCGTCAGGCAGTGGCGCCGTTTTTCTCCTAGCCAAATTCTTGGCGATTTTTCCTCATCAAAACGCATTCATTCGCAACATCAACAACGCCCCTTAAATGGCCATTGGCCGGCTCTTAAAAAAGTCACTGTGGCAACACTTAGCCGAGCGGCAAGGTTTGACCTGTTGTAAGCAAAAATTGGCCTGTTTTATGCAGTAATCAGAGCGAACGCTGGATTCAGCAATAACAGTCAATTTTCTGTCGGGGCAAACAATGGTAGATCGAGTTGATATCAATCGATTACTGGTCGAAATGCGATCCATAAAACAACAGGCTATGCCGCCAGAGGCGCGTGCCGTTGGTGAAGTGAGCGAACGCATTAAACCGGGCACTGTGGTTGGGGCCACTGAGCCTGCTGCCAATGAGTTTGGCCAGCTTTTTACGCAGGCCATAGACAAGGTTAACGGTCTGCAAAAAGAATCTTCCGCATTGGCCAAGGCCTACGAAAGTGGTGAACCGGGTGTTGATATAACGGATGTGATGATTGCTTCACAAAAATCGAGTGTGTCTTTTCAAGCGATGGTCCAGGTTCGCAACAAGCTGGTAGATGCCTACCGCGACGTTATGAATATGCCTATCTAACCAGCCGAGGAGTTGACGGGGAATGGCATCTACCACTGCCGATATGAACGACGACCTATCCAGTGGTCGCGATAAGCCAGCCAACGATTTGGTTGAGGGCTTTAATAACCTGAACTTGGTACGGCAAGCGGGCTTAATGGTGGGACTGGCTGCCAGTGTTGCCATTGGTTTCGCCGTTGTATTGTGGACCCAGGGCGAAGATTATCGCCCCCTTTATGGCAGCCTCGATCGGCTAGATAGCAGTGAAGTGACACAAATCCTTGATCACAATGACATCCCATTTAAAGTGGATGGAGGTACGGGTGCGCTGCTGGTAGCTGCGGATCATATTCACAAAGCGCGTTTGAAATTGGCTGAAGCCGGTATTCCTGGTGACAAGTCAGTGGGCTTTGAGTTGCTCGACAAAGAGCAACCTCTAGGGTCGAGCCAGTTCATGGAAGGGACCCGCTATCACCGCAGCCTCGAGGGTGAACTGGCGAGAACCATAACCAGTATTAACGCGGTGCGTTCAGCCCGTGTGCACTTGGCAATTCCAAAGGCGTCGGTGTTCATTCGCGATGCTCGCAAACCTACGGCGTCCGTATTTGTAGAGCTCTATCCGGGTCGCATGGTAAAAGCCGAGCAGGTTAAAGCCATGGCCAATCTGGTGGCATCGAGTATTCCCGAACTCAAAATCGAAGACGTCACCATTGTTGATCAGCGTGGCAATCTCTTGAGTACGGGCGACGAAGATGTCGAGCTGGCGATGGCCGGAAAGCAGCGCAACTACACGCGCAAACTAGAGGGTGATTTAGTTGCCCGAATTAACAGTATTTTGGAGCCCATCGTAGGTTCGGGTAAGTACCGTGCGGAGGTGTCAGCGGAGGTCGATTTCACACAGGTGGAACAGGCGGACGAAATATTTAACCCGGATTTGCCCGCCATACGCAGTGAGCAGACAGTGGATGAAACTCAGGTGGGTTCTGGTGTGGTAGCGGGTATACCCGGTGCGCTCACTAATCAGCCGCCCAATGATGGCGCTGCACCCGAGCAAGCGGGCGCTGGCGGTGAAGGCGACGCTGAAGGCTCACCACGCCGGGCCACAAAGCAGGCGACCCGAAACTATGAGCTGGATAGAACCGTAAGTTATACAAAGCATCAGTTAGGCAAGTTGAAAAGACTTACCGTTGCCGTAGTGGTTGACGATAAACTGGTTGCAGGACCCGATGGCGAAGAGCGACAAGTCTGGACTGAAAATGAGCTAGAAAGACTCTCAATTTTAGTGCGCGATGCAGTCGGATATTCTGCCGCGCGGGGCGACAGTGTCAACGTGTTGAACTCAACCTTCATCGGGCGCGATGAAGTGGAGTTAGTAGAGCTAGAAATCTGGCAGCAAGAGTGGTTTTTGAGTCTCGCCAAACAACTTGCTGGCTTAGTGATCGTCCTTGTGTTGATTACCGGATTGCTGCGCCCAGTGCTGAAAAGCCTTGCTGTTTCAGGGCAAAAGGCGAAAGAGTTGGAAAACGCCAAGGAGATGGCGGCACTGGAAGAGGCGGGTCTCAGTGGCTTTGAAAATTTGTCTGACGAAACCGTGACGCTGACCGGCGGCGATGGCCTGGCTCTGCCAAGCCCGGAGGAGAGTTATGAACAGCAAATTAACATTATTAAGGGCTTGGTGGCTGAGGATCCCGGTCGCGTTGCTTTGGTCATCAAAGGCTGGGTGAATGAAGAATGAGTGAAGATAAAGCGGTGGATAAAGCGCAGGGCGATAAAAAAGCCGAGCTAAAAATGTCCAAGGTCGATCAGGCCGCAATTCTGCTTATGTCTATGGGCGAAGCAGATGCCGCTCAGGTGCTAAAACATCTAGGGCCAAAGGAAGTGCAAAGGGTTGGCACCTCTATGTCGCACTTAAATAACATTCAGCAATTTGAAGTCGAAGCCGTCATTTCAAATTTTTTGGACGAGGTGCGCACTCTCACCGGACTGGGCATGGGATCGGATGGCTATATTCGCAACATGTTAGTCAGTGCGCTGGGTGAAGATAAAGCAAACGGCCTAATCGATCGTATTTTGTTGGGCGGTAACACCACGGGCCTCGACACCTTAAAGTGGATGGAGCCGCGCTCCGTGGCCGATATCATTCGCAACGAGCACCCACAAATTCAAGCCATTGTGTTGGCCTATCTCGATAGCGATCAATCGGCCGAAATTATGGGCTATTTCCCCGATAAAGTGCGGCTCGATATCATGATGCGTGTGGCGTCGCTCGACACGGTACAACCCAGCGCGTTACAGGAACTCAACGATATTCTCGAGAAACAGTTCTCAGGTAATGCTGGGTCGCAGACCAAGGCGATGGGTGGCGTGAAGGTTGCCGCAGAAATTATGAATAATCTTGAGAGTTCGATCGAAGCCGATTTGATGGAATCTATTAAAGAGGTTGATGAAGATCTCGGCACGCAAATCCAAGACCTTATGTTTGTGTTTGATAATTTACGGGATGTTGACGATCGTGGTATTCAGGCACTGTTGCGTGAAGTGTCGTCCGAGATTTTAATTGTGGCGCTTAAGGGTGCTGATGAAAGTTTGCAAGAGAAAATATTTAAAAATATGTCCAAGCGAGCGGCTGAATTGCTGCGCGATGATTTAGAGGCGAAGGGGCCAGTCAAAGTATCCGAAGTCGAGGGGGCCCAAAAAGAAATACTTACCATCGCGCGGCGCATGGCAGACGCCGGTGAAATTATGCTCGGTGGAAGCGGCGAGCAGATGCTCTAACCGGTTTCACTCCTTGGGTATTTTGCCATGACAACTGCCAATAAAAATTATATTCCCGCCGAGCAAGCAGGTTCAGCTGTTACTTGGTTGTTGCCAGAAGTTGGGCGGGGCGAACGGGTGCCGAGCGCGGAAAAAGAAGCGCGTGATCGGGAGGCCAATGAGGCTGCGGCGGCAAAGGAAGTCATTGAAGATGTGCCGCCTTTAAAGTTACCCACGGCTGCAGAAATTGAAGCCGTTATGGATGCAGCGCGACAAGATGGATATGACGCGGGCTTTCAGGCAGGGTTGAACGAAGGCATGGCAGAGGGGCGCCAACAGGGAGAGTCTCGCGCCTATCAAGAGTCGCAACAACAGCTTCAGCGCTTGCAGGCGCAGTTATCTGAGCTGGTTGCGCAGTTTGCGCCACCGGCCTCTGCGCACCGCGAATCACTGCAATCAATATTGGTGAATTTGGTGCAGCGGCTGACCGCCAAATTGGTTCTTACAGAGCTCAACACACCCAGTCCACACATCGAAAATCTTGTCCAAAGCTGTCTTGCGAAGTTGCCTGTGCTGCAAGGCGGTACTCTCCCCAAAGTGTATTTACATCCCGATGATCTGGCGTATTTGCACGGTGAATCCTTGATGGCAGATATTGTGCAGCGTTGCGAGTGGTTGCCAGACTCGGACATCAGCCCGGGTGGGTGCCGGATCAGTACGCCGGCGAGCCATTTAGATGCCACCATTGAAGCGCGTTTAGCCGCGGTATTGGAAAGCTTTGAACAGGGCCAGCTGGCCGGGCCCGAAGGTCCTGGCGATCCGCTAGAGATCGATGCTGACGAGCCTCCTGAAATGGAATCGGACATGCCCAAGGTGGCAATGACGTCGCCTGAACCCTCTGCGGCTACGCCGCCACCGAGCGATCAAGATAGTGGATTAACGTCGAGTCATGACGATGAATTTCCTCCGTCGGAGTCCGATGATGTGGACTGACCTCATTCAGCATTTACATGCCATAAATCCTGGCGATGCCACACCTTATTTGCCCGCGGTTGAGGGTAGCTTAACCCGTGTCGTGGGTATGACCCTTGAGGCAGAGGGTATTGATGTGTCCATAGGTCAAGCGTGTGAGCTAATGACCAGTAGTGGGCCGGTCGCAGCAGAAGTTGTTGGATTCAGCGGCAATAAAGCCTTTTTGATGCCAATGGCCAAGGTGGCGAATTTGCGCGTTGGAACACGGGTGAGGCCATCGCAGCACGGCACCGGTATTTTGGTAGGCGATGGGCTACTAGGGCGTGTCATCAACGCCATGGGGCAACCACTCGATCGACGAGGGCCACTGACTCAGGTCCATATTTCTGAACTGGGACAGCAAGCCATTAACCCATTGGATCGACATCCAATCAGTGAGCCACTGGATGTGGGCATACGGGCAATCAACGGTTTGCTAACGGTGGGTAAAGGTCAGCGCATAGGCTTGTTTGCAGGCAGCGGTGTGGGCAAAAGCGTGCTGCTGGGGATGATGACCCGATTTACTAATGCAGATGTTGTCGTGGTGGGGTTGGTTGGAGAGCGTGGGCGCGAAGTTAAAGAGTTTGTGGATCATATTCTGGGTGAGGAGGGGTTGCGTCGAGCCGTCGTCGTGGCCTCACCGGCCGATGATGCGCCGTTACAGCGTTTACGGGCCTCACATCTCGCCACAGAAATTGCCGAATATTTTCGGGATCAAGGCAAAAATGTATTGTTATTGATGGATTCGCTGACACGCTATGCGCAGGCCCAGCGTGAAATTGCGCTGGCAATCGGCGAGCCACCAGCCACACGGGGTTATCCACCGTCGGTCTTTGCCATGTTGCCACAATTGGTCGAAAGGGCGGGTAATGGCGTTGAAGGCGGCGGCTCTATTACCGCGTTTTACACGGTGTTAACCGAAGGCGATGATTTACAGGACCCCATCGCTGATTCTGCGCGGGCCATTCTCGATGGGCATATTGTCTTATCGCGCCGGCTGGCGGATGAGGGCCTTTATCCCGCGATCGATGTGGAGGCGTCAATCAGTCGTGTGATGCCAAGCGTCGTGACTGAGCAGCACCTCGAGTTCGCCCAGCGCTTTAAGGGATTGCAGTCGACATTTACCCAAAATAAAGACCTGATCAGTATTGGGGCCTACCAAAAGGGCGCCGATACAGAGCTGGACGTGGCTATTGAAAAGCAGCCCCAATTGAAGCGGTTTATCCGGCAATCGCTAAGTCAAGCGGTCAGCTTCCAAGAGGCCAATCGACAACTCGCGCAGATTCTGCAAGACAAAGCCGATGCGCAACGCCCTTTAGCACCTGCTAGCTGATCATGAATACCCAGCAAAAACGGGCACTTTTGCTAATAAAATTGGCTAAGCGCAAAGAAGATCAAGCGGCTGAAGTGCTGGGGCATTGGCGTCAGCGAATGGCTGCACAAACGGAACAGTTGGCGGAGTTAGGTCGCTACCAAAGCGCTTATCTAGACGCTGCCCGCAAGCCCAGCCAAAGCGTCTATCAATTGCAGAGTTATCGGCAGTTTTTAACACAGTTAGATCACGTAATCGCAGAACAGCAGGCCCGCATGCTGCAAATAGAACAGCAGTTTGAGCACTATTGTCAGCAGTGGCGACTGTTACACCAACGGCGAAAGATGTTGGAAGACTACCAGTCGCGCATTGATCAGGAGGCGCAAAAGGCCATAAACAAGTTGTGGGATAAAATGTGTGATGAATTGTCTGCGCGCCCATCGGGTGAAGACAGCGCCTTACTCTAGCGCTAAGGTGCAGCGCTAGGGGCGCCTCCCGCCAAAACTTGACCAATGTAAGCAGGTTGGTCACTATTTGTTTGTAGTACCGCTATTAATGGCTATACAAAATAGCGGATCGAACATCGGTAAACGGTTTATTGGGCTATGCTTAGGCTGCAGCGGCGTGTAGCCCTCGTAACCGTCTTGAATAAGGGATTCATCTATGGGTATTCGTACCAGTTACTCTGCGGACACTAATTTTCTGACCATTGCCGTTGAGGGCCGCTTTGATTTTTCTGCGCATCAAGAGTTTCGTGCTGCTTACGAGGAAGCTGATCCTCAGCCAGCAGGGTTCAATGTAGACATGAGCGAAACAAATTATCTGGACAGTTCGGCGCTAGGTATGTTGCTGCTGTTGCGCGACCACGCCGGGGGAGATGGCGCGAATATCACCATTGAGAATTGCAGCGCCGATGTCAAAAAGATTCTGACGATCTCTAATTTTGAACAATTGTTCACCATCAAATAATCGCTAGGCAAGCGTATGACCGCTGCTAAACCCCTCACCGTTCTCATCGCCGATGATACAAAAACAGATCGTATGATCTTAGAAAGTATCGTCAAAAAAGAAGGGCATTTGGTGGTGAGTGCGGAAAATGGTGTTGAGGCCATCGAGGTTTACAACGCGGTGCGGCCAGATATCGTATTGCTCGATGTGCTGATGCCTGAATTAGACGGCGTTGGCGCCGCTAGAGCAATCAAAGAGGCCGCTGGCGATGAAATGGTGCCCATCATTTTCCTGACGTCCTTAAATGACACCGATTCTCTCGTCAGATGCCTAGAAGCGGGTGGTGATGATTTTCTTTCCAAACCCTATAATCGATTCATTCTGCAAGCAAAAATAAAAGCATTCTCCCGTATGCGTGATATGCATACCACCATGCGCAAACAGCGCAACCAAATACAACTCAATAATGATCACATGCTGCAGGAGCAAGCCGTTGCCAAGCAGGTGTTCGACAATATTGCACACAGTGGTTGCCTGCACGCTAGCAATGTTCGCTATTTTATGTCTCCGTTGGCGGTATTTAATGGTGACGTCTTGGTGGGTGCGTTACGTCCATCGGGCAGTATGTTGATTTTGTTGGGCGACTTTACCGGACATGGTTTACCGGCTGCCATCGGCGCCATGCCATTGGCATCGACCTTTTACGGCATGGCGCACAAAGGCTTTTCACTGTCGGATATTTTGCAAGAGATAAATCAAAAATTAAAATCGACGCTGCCTATCGGTTTGTTTTGTTGCGCCACCATGGTGGAGATGAACTTCAAACGGAATTATGTTCGAGTGTGGAATGGTGGGCTTCCCGATTGCTTCGTATACCGAGCGAAAGCGGGCACCATAGAAACGGTTAAGTCAAGTCACTTGCCGTTGGGGGTTGTCGGTGGTAAGGACTTTAAAGATGACAGCTGCTATTTAGAGTTAGAACCTGGCGATAGGCTATTTCTCTGGTCAGACGGTATACATGAGGCGCGCAATGCCAGCGGCGAGATGTTTGGGGAAGAGCGGCTGGTTAGTGTTTTTGACAAGGTGAGTGATGGCGAAGTTATCTTTGACAGCATTTTAAATGCGGTACAGAAGTTTGCGGGTGAAGGCGAGCGCGATGACGATTTGTCTCTGGTAGAGCTATCCATGGTGACGCCAAACAATATCGCGCAGCTGCAAGATCACTATGGTTCTACGTCCGCACGCGGCTTAACCGAGTGGTCCTTGAGTTTCGAGGTAAAGGCCGGCAGTTTCCGCTATTTTGATCCGCTACCACTGCTGTTGAATATTGTTCAAAGTGTGCCCAGTCTGCGAAAGCACGGCGGTAATCTCTATACCATTCTGGCAGAGTTGTATTCAAATGCGCTGGAGCATGGTGTACTTAAGTTAGACTCGGCATTGAAAAAATCAGCTGATGGCTTTCTTAAATATTATGAATTGCGCACTGAGCGATTAGAAACTACAACGGGATCAGTAACATTTGGCATAGCCCACAAGCTCACCAGCGAAGGTGGTGTGCTTACCATTCAGGTAAAAGACACGGGTGACGGTTTCAATTACAAAAAATACCAGCGAAAAGATGGCAACTTGACCTATTCTGGCCGAGGAATGAACCTGTTAAATGATTTGTGCCGCAGAGTAGAGTACAAAGGTAATGGCAATGAAGTGGAAATTGAGTTCGTTTGGCAGGATGATCATTAACACACACGCCTAGACCGGCTATTATACGGCCTAGCCTTTCGTTGAACGCAGCACTTGGAGCTTTTCATGAGCAATTTGGACACGGCCGCCATAGAAATGCTTAAGACTGTGATGGAAGATGACTTCGCTATGTTGTTGGATACCTTTTTTGAGGATTCACTTCAACGAATCGCAGACCTTAAGCGCCATGTCAATGATCGCGACCCAGAGGCATTTCGCAAAACGGCCCACAGTTTAAAGGGCAGTGCTTCGAATTTGGGGGCGCTGACAATGACACAGCTGTGCTTGCAGGCCGAAGAGATGGGCATGGCCAGCAATTTAGATGGCGCAGAGAATCTTGTGTCCGAAATTGATCGTGAATACCACGCAGTATCACGCAAGCTAGAAACCTTCCGCTAATTCTCCACAGTCTTGGCAATCTAATTGCATTATCCCACTTAGACATTCCAGTAGCCCTTAGCTGCCGTGTAACGCGCGGTAAATTTACGCTGAAAACTGCTGAAATTACAGGGACTTAGTCCTTTTATTGGGTATTTGAACTTTTCGGGTTGCTTGTAGGCCGGCAAGATATTGCCGGTGAGGCGGAGAAATATATGTCGTTAAACGTATCAAACCTCACAACGATTAATCAGTTGCTTGGCATGGGTAAAGTAGAGCCTGAGCCGGCCGCTGGCTTTCGAGACACTTTTAATGATGTGCGCCAATCAGCGACCAAACCGGATAGACCGGCAGATCGCCTGAATAATGAACACAAGCAAAGAGATGCTGCCAATGCTCGGTCTGGCGAGCGCTCTCATACAGAAGCATCTGCACCAACGCCTGAGGAACATACCACCAAGAAATATTCACAAAAAGACAGTGATGCCCCGTCCAGGGATTTTGGCAGCGGTACAAAGACAGATTTACCAGAAAAAACTGAAGAACCCGCTTTAGATGACGGTATTGACGTGGATGCACCGCTTGCGTCTGACGTTGCAACCGGCACCATTGAGGTTGACGTAGAGGGTGAAGAAGCCGTTATGCACCGCCTTTTTGGGATAGGCGAATTAGGCGCGATGTCGACACAGTCATCTGATTTATTGCAGGGTGCAGAAGGCGAGGTGATTCATGCCGGAGCCGTTTTGGGATCATTTACTTTGCTACCGAATTCGGTTGAGGGTACAACGATTTCTACAAGTCAATTTAGTATTGGGATCATCCCTAAAGACGCCACTGGGTTGCCCACCGATGTATTACCCGTTGGCTTGCAATCCCTAAATTTTGCCGTTGCGCAGGATTCTCAAAACCGATTGAAGATGCAAAACGCGCTTGGACAGGGTGCTTCCTGGACGGAAATCACTTTGGACACTGATTCTACAAAACTCAATCTGCCGTTAGCTCGGGCCGGTTCGGTGGAAAAGGCGACAGCGTCATTGATGATGTCGGCCCCAGCAGCGATGGCTCCGAATCCCACCGCAGCACTCTTGAACGTCAATTTGTTGGCGGAAGGAAAGGCGGGCGCGGAATCTTCGCTGTTGAGAGAGCAGGCTAAGGGAGCCCTAGAGCTTTCGACTAAGCCCCTAGCGCAGGCAGCGGGTTTGAATGTTGCCCAGCCGGCCTCGATTGCGAGCAAGCCCCTTGCAGTTACAGTACCTGTGGGGCAACCACACTGGGGACAGGCAACCGGTGAGCGAGTGCTATGGATGGTGTCGCAGAAGCTTCACAGTGCTGAAATCCAGTTAGATCCACCAGAGTTGGGCCCCCTGCAGGTGAAAGTGCACGTGCTCAATGACCAAGTGACCTTGAGCTTTGTGAGCCAGCACGCCCAAGTTCGCGAGGCGCTAGATACCCATGCCTTGCGCCTGCGTGAAATGCTGGAGGGGCAGGGACTTGATTTGGTGGATGTGGATGTCTCCGATCAATCCTTTCAAGAGCAGCGAGACCAGGCGCAAGCCCAAAATCAAAACGGCAATGGCGGTTCAGAGCCGGAAGTCGATGAAGATGGCGCGCAAATTACTCGCATTAGTGGTGCAAACATCCATTTGGTGGACGATTTCGCCTAGCCAGCCGGCGCATTAATCACACTTTAGCGATCCATTCCTGCCGAGCCTTGCGCTCGGTCAGTCCCTCATCCCCTGAACTACACTTACAGTAGGCAAGCGGCGTTCATGCATTCATGGCACGTCCTTTGCTGGAACCCCTGTATGGGGCATCCCATTGCCAAAATGACGGACTTTTGACATGGCAGAAGAGAACGAAACAGAAGAAATCACAGAGGGCGGTGGCAAGAAAAAGCTCATTATCCTGATTGTTGTGGGAATGGTACTGGTTGGGCTTTCCGTGGGGGGCACTATCTTTGCGCTGCAAATGTTTAGTGATGAGCCACCTGCCGCCGAAGGCAAAGCAGCGGAGGTCGTTGAAGAGGCGCCTAAGTTACCTGCAGTGTACTTCCCGTTAAAACCGGCGGTGATCGTTAACTTTCAGTCGCGCGGTCGCCAGCGGTACTTACAGGCTGAAGTCACCCTAAAAATTAGAGATCCAGAAGTTGTCGCAGCGGTAGAGCTGCACATGTCCATGATCCGCAATGCGCTGGTGATGCTGTTAAGTGGGCAAGTTTACGAAGATCTACAAACGCCAGAGGGGAAAGAATTAATGCGGCAGCAGGCGCTAGAAGAGATTCGCCAAATTATCGAAAATGAAATTGGCAAGCCCGGTGTGGAGCAGGTGTTGTTCACAAATTTTGTAATGCAGTAGGGGTAATTAGTGCAAGATCTACTCTCACAAGATGAAATTGATGCCCTCCTACACGGCGTAGATGATGGTGACATCGATACCGATTCGGATGAAGATCCCGGTTCGATAAAGTCCTACGACCTCACGAGTCAGGATCGAATTGTACGCGGGCGCATGCCCACGCTCGAGATGATCAATGAACGCTTCGCGCGTTACACCCGCATAAGCATGTTTAATCTTTTACGGCGTACTGCGGATGTGTCGGTCGGGGGGATACAAATTCAAAAATTTGGTGAGTATGTCCATACCCTATACGTGCCCACCAGTTTGAATATGGTGAAGTTCAGGCCGCTGCGGGGTACGGCGCTGCTTATTCTTGATGCCAAATTAGTATTCAAGCTGGTTGATAATTTTTTTGGGGGCGATGGTCGCCACGCAAAAATTGAAGGGCGCGAGTTCACACCTACAGAATTGCGCGTAGTGCAAATCGTTCTACAACAGGCATTCATCGATCTGCGTGAGGCCTGGAAGGCGGTAATGCCCATTGAGTTCGACTACATCAATTCAGAGGTAAACCCCTCGATGGCTAACATTGTTAGCCCCAGTGAAGTGGTCGTGGTCAGTACTTTTCATGTTGAATTAGACGGCGGCGGTGGTGATTTTCATATTACCTTGCCTTACTCAATGATAGAGCCCATACGTGAAGTGCTGGATGCTGGGCTGCAAAGTGATTCCGACGATCAAGATGAGCGCTGGGTGAAATCGCTGCGCGAGGATGTCATGAGCGCCAAGGTTCAATTGGAGTGCGATATTGCGCGTCGAAAAATCACATTGCGCGATATCGTGGAGCTGAAACCAGGCGATGTCATACCCATAGACATTCCCGATACCCATATCGTCACTGCTAATGGCGTGCCTATCTTTAAAGCAAAGTTTGGGCAGTCACGCAACAATCTTGCATTTGCAGTGGATGAATTTATTGATAGAAGTAAACCCGGTTATCTCAGCGATATCGGTTTTGAATAACCCGTAAACGGTAAGACAGGTATTAGCCATGAGTGAAGAATTACCCCCAGAAGAAGACGGTGCAGAGCCCGATCAGGAAGCGATGGCCGATGAGTGGGCAGCGGCAATGGCTGAGCAGGTTGACGAGGATGAGGACGATGACGACATTGATGAAATGGTGTCCTCAGCGCAAGCAATGCCACTTGAAGAGTTGGAGGAGCCGCCAGCAAAGCAAGGTCACTCTCAGGATTTAGACACGATCTTAGATATTCCTGTGAGTATTTCCATGGAAGTGGGCAGCACCTCAATCACTATTCGAAATTTGCTGCAGCTCAATCAGGGCTCGGTTATAGAGTTAGATCGCATCGCCGGCGAGCCCTTGGACGTATTGGTTAACGGTACGCTGATTGCACACGGTGAAGTAGTGGTTGTGAATGAAAAATTTGGTATCCGCATGACGGATGTTGTCAGTCCCTCTGAACGCATCAAACGCCTGAGGTAGTCATGACCGTGCTATTGGGTTTTACAGCGGCGCTTGCCGAAACTGCACATTCAGTGGCAGACCAAGCGCAGGCCACATCCGGCGTTGCGCTGGTCAAAGGCCAATCCGCAGCAGAGGTAGCGGTTCAGCTTGTTCAGTTGGTGTTGTCGCTAGGTGTAGTGATTGGATTTATCTTTGCTATTGCTTGGTTTGTTAAGCGTCAGCAAGGATTTGGCCTACAGCAGAAAAATATTCGCTTTGTAGAGCGACTCAGTCTAGGGCCAAAAGATCAATTGGTGCTGGTGGATGTGGCGGGTGAGCGACTGTTGCTTGGCGTCAATGCCGGCGGCATTCAAAAACTGCATGAATACCCAGTGCCGCAGGATGATGCGATGCCAGCGGATTCTGAATTCTCTGGATACCTAAATAAGATTATGCAAAAAAAGGTTGCCCAATAGATGCTCCGGTGGGTTATACAGTTCTGTTTATTCTTTCTGTTATTTTCAGGAACAGTGGCGGCACAGGAAATTGAAGGTGCCACCAACCTGTTGGATGGTTTGAGTAATAAGGGTATACCGGCCGTGACCCTTAACACCAATGCCGACGGCAGCCAAGAGTACACGGTAACCATCCAAATATTGGCAATTATGACGTCGTTGACGTTGTTGCCTGCCATTCTCATGATGATGACCAGTTTTACCCGGATCATCATTGTATTCTCGATACTTCGCCAAGCGTTGGGGTTACAGCAGTCGCCTTCAAATCAAATTCTCATTGGCATGGCGTTATTTATGACGCTATTCATTATGACGCCAGTATTTAATCAAGTGAACGATACCGCTTTGCAGCCGTATTTGGCTGAGCAGATTACCTCCTCGCAGGCGTTGACTGAGGCAACCAAGCCCTTCAGGGAATTTATGGTGGGGCAAACCAGAGAATCTGATCTGGATTTATTTCTCGACATTGGCCGTTATGGTGACGTAGATAGCATTGACGATGTGCCGATGACAGTGCTGATTCCAGCATTTGTCACCAGTGAGTTAAAAACGGCCTTTCAGATTGGTTTTATGCTATTTATTCCGTTTCTCATCATCGATTTAGTTATTGCCAGCGTGTTAATGGCGATGGGTATGATGATGTTGTCGCCCCTAATTATTTCTCTGCCCTTTAAAATTATGTTGTTTGTACTCGTTGATGGGTGGGCGATGGTGATCGGCACTCTTGCGGCGAGTTTTGGAGCCTAGCCATGACGCCAGAAGTGGTAATGGATCTTTACGCGGATGCATTTTTTCTAGCGGTATTAGTGATCTCAGTGATTGTTGGGCCTGCATTGATCGTTGGTTTAATTGTCAGTATGTTCCAGGCGGCCACACAGATTAACGAACAAACATTGAGTTTTTTACCGCGTCTGCTAGTGACTTTGATTACCATCATGATCGCCGGCGGCTGGTTGTTGAGAGAGTTTATGGATTTGTTCATGCGAACGTTTCAAAATATTCCTCTGTTGATCGGCTAGTCATGGACTTCAGTGCAGCGGTACTCACTGAGCAACTATTGCAATATTTTCTGCCTTTAGTGCGCGTGTCTGCCTTTATGTTGGCCGCGCCCATCTTTGGTTCTCGTTTGGTGAATGCGCGCGCACGCCTGTTATTGGCGCTGTTAGTGACGGCCCTCGTTGCGCCAGCCCTGCCCGAATTGCCCAAGGTATCTGGTTTTGGCTTAGATACGTGGTTGTTAGTTGTGCAGCAATCACTGATTGGCATGGCCGCAGGTTTTGCCATGCAGTTAGCGTTTCAGGTGGCAGTCTTAGCTGGGCAGTATATCGCTATGAAAATGGGGCTTGGATTTGCGTCCATGAATGACCCCTCCAGTGGATTAACGGTAACCGTCGTGTCTCAGTACTACTTAATGTTGGTGACGATGTTATTTGTGGTTGGCGATGGTCATTTGCTCATGATTCAACTGTTAGCTGAAAGCTTTTATACCACGCCCATCGGCGTAACCATGCCGTTGGCGCTGTTGTGGGATTTGGTGATGGCCGGTAGCTGGATGTTTGGCGCGGCGTTACTTATCGCACTGCCGGTGCTGACCAGTCTGATGATCGTAAACATTAGCTTTGGCGTCATGGGGCGGTCCGCGCCGCAAATGAATATATTTACAGTTGGCTTTCCCATTACATTAATTTTGGGCGCATTCCTCATTTGGTTTGGGTTTACCACGTTCTTGGGTAACTACAATCAATTTATGCAGGATGGCTTCAATATTCTCCGCCATCTTTGGAATATTTCCTGAGTAAGGGCTATGGCAGAAAATAACGATAGCAGTCAGGAAAAAACAGAAGAGGCAACCCCCCGAAAACTTGAAAAGGCCAGAGAGGATGGTCAGGTTGCCCGCTCCAAGGAGTTGACCACCACTATTTTATTACTCACTGGAACCCTTGCGCTGTTGGCGAGTGGCGAATTTCTGGGGCGCAAATTAATGGGTGTGTTCAGGGTTTCAATGACGTTGGAGCGGACTGCCGTTTTCGATCCTGTCTTGATGCTTACGCTCGTAGGGACTGCGGTGCGTGAGGCGATGGTCGGGTTAGCGCCACTGTTTGCCGCATTGATGGTTGCCGCATTCGTTGGGCCTATATCCCTAGGTGGCTGGTTGGTGAGTACAAAAGCGCTCGCGCCAAAGCTCAATCGTATGGACCCACTGGCGGGTCTTAAGCGCATGTTCTCCATCAAGTCTGTGGTTGAGTTGCTCAAGGCCATCGGCAAAGTAGGCATCATATTGTTAGTGGCGATCATGATGCTCAAGGCGCTGAAAGTGCAATTGTTAGGGCTCTCAAGCGAAGCTTTGGTGCCTGCTATTGGCCATGCGCTATGGCTGGCGGGAATATCCGCAGTGGTGCTTTCTGCGAGCACAATTTTTATTGCGATTATGGACGTACCCTTTCAACTGTGGGATCACGCAAAGAAATTGCGTATGTCTATGCAAGATATCAAAGATGAGTACAAGGATACGGAAGGCAAGCCCGAGGTCAAAAGTCGAGTGCGGCAATTGCAGCGGGAAATGGCCGAGCGACGAATGATGTCTGAAGTGCCAGAAGCCGATGTTGTCATTACCAACCCAACACACTACGCGGTGGCATTGAAATATGATCCCGCGACCATGGATACACCGGTGTTAGTCGCCAAAGGCGCAGACCAAATCGCGTTAAAAATACGAGAAATTGCGGCCGCCCATAATGTTGAAATTGTAGAGAGTCCCGCACTGGCACGTTCAATATTCAACACGACTGAGCTGGATTCGCCCGTTCCTGCTGGGCTGTTTGTCGCGGTGGCACAAGTACTGGCCTATGTTTTCCAATTGCGCAGTCATCGACAAGGGCAGGGTGCTAAACCCAAAAAGCCAGGCGGTATCCAAATACCTCCGAATCTACGATACGATTAACAAATTTAATCAGGATTGGCGTCATGACCGCGCGTTCATCAAGATCTATTTGGTTGGCCTTAATTATTTTTTTGGGGAGCCTTTCGGCGTATTTGCTGGCTTGGCCTGTGGCAGTGGAGCCAGTCGGGTGGCAGGCGCCAGCAGATAATGGCTATGTGAAAGAGTTTCAAGTTAATGCGCATTTGAGTCGTGCGCAGGCGCTTGCGCTTGGACCCTATTCAGGGCCCGAAGCTGCAGTGTTTGATCGGCAGGGGCAACTGTGGGTCAGTACGCATGAAGGGTGGTTACTTCGTTCACTTGATGCCGGTGAAACCTTTGAGTCGGTAGTGAATACCGGAGGGCGCCCGTTGGGCTTGGCAGTTGATCATCAAAATCGCTTGCTGATTGCAGATGCTTACCTGGGTCTGATGCGGTATAGCGATGCGCAAGGTCTCGAATCATTGGTTACCCAATTCAACGGGCGAGTTCTCGGCTATGTCAATGATGTTGCGCAGGCAGATTCAGGCGCGATTTACTTTACGGATTCGTCGTCTAAGTTTCACGCTAAGCCCCATGGTGGTACCTATGCCGCGAGTTTGTTAGATATCATGGAGCACGGTGGCCACGGGCGTTTGTTTCGATACCTGCCGAGCTCCGGTGAGCTCACCCAAGTTGTCGATGGGTTAAATTTTGCAAACGGTGTAGCCACCTTGCCGTCCAGCAGTGGGCAAGCCGATAGAGTGGTAGTTGTCGAGACGGGCGCATACCGAATATGGCAATACCTCATCAATAACGGGACGGTGAAAGAGCGCGAAGTAATTCGCGATAATTTGCCTGGCTTTCCTGACAATATCGCCCGTGCACCCGATGGCCATTTATGGTTGGGGTTGGTGTCCCCTCGCAGTGCGATACTGGATCGGCTTTCCAATAAACCGTGGCTGCGCCGTATGGTGCAGCGACTTCCAGCTTTCATTCGTCCCAAAGCGCAGCACTATGGAATGATTGTCAAATTAGGGGCTGAGGGCGAGGTGTTACAGCAACTGCAGGATCCGACTGGCCAGTTTTATACCACAACGGGGGTGGCGGAATCCGATACCTACCTTGTGGTCAGCCGTTTACACGGCACAGCTTTGCTTAGAATAAAAAAATAATCCATTGTGCAGGTTTCGGTACGGTTTTTGCGATATTCCCCTGAACTATACGGGAGTGTCAAAAAAGCGTTATGGCCTTACCAGGATTCGGTACCTTTTCCGGTTTTAATCGACAGCAATTAGTCAGCAATGTGACGCGCATGGGGCACGGGAACCTCGGTATTCCGCTGCTATTGCTTATGTTGTTGGGCATGATGACGCTGCCTATTCCCGCATTTTTATTGGATGTGTTCTTTTCCTTTAACATTGCGCTCTCCATTGTAGTGCTCTTGGTGGGCGTTTATGCGCTGCGGCCACTGGATTTTGCCGTATTTCCCACAATATTGTTGCTCGCTACTTTGTTGCGCTTGGCCCTCAATGTAGCCTCTACTCGAGTTGTTTTACTACATGGTCACGAGGGAGGCGATGCCGCAGGTAAGGTGATTGAAGCTTTCGGTGAAGTGGTCATCGGTGGCAATTATGCGGTCGGCTTAGTGGTATTTTTGATCTTAATGATCATCAATTTTGTGGTTGTTACCAAGGGCGCCGGGCGGATTTCTGAAGTGAGTGCACGTTTCACCTTGGACGCCATGCCTGGCAAGCAGATGGCCATTGATGCCGACTTGAACGCGGGCCTCATCAATCAAGAAGAGGCCAAGGTGCGGCGGGCAGAGGTTGCCGGGGAAGCCGATTTTTATGGTGCGATGGACGGTGCAAGTAAATTTGTTCGCGGCGATGCGGTCGCCGGCATACTGATCCTGCTCATCAATATTGTCGGTGGACTTATCGTTGGTATGGCGCAGCACCAGTTAGAATTCCAAGATGCGCTACAGAAGTACATATTGCTCACCATTGGCGACGGCCTCGTCGCCCAAATTCCCTCCCTCCTGTTGTCGACATCGGCCGCAATTCTGGTAACCCGCGTCAATACCTCTGAAGACATGAGCGATCAAATCATGCGTCAGATGTTTGACTCGCCCAAAGCATTGGCGGTGTCATCCGGGGTGTTATTCATTATGGGCTCCATTCCTGGAATGCCCCATGTGGCTTTTCTCGGGCTCGGGGCCGTCGCCGGTGGCATTGCATGGTACATCCAGCGAATGCGTTCGCAGGGCGAATTGGTGTCTGACGGTGACGATGCCAGTGGAGCGCCAACAAAAACGTCGGCCCCCTCGCCAGCTGGCGATCAGCTGCCGGCGCTGGAGCACCAAGCTGAGCCTACTGAAGTGAGTTGGGACGATGTCAAACCCGTTGACGTCATTGGGCTCGAAGTGGGCTATCGATTGATCCCCATGGTGGATAAATCACAAGGCGGTGAATTGCTCGGCCGGATTCGCGGTGTACGTAAAAAGATGTCACAGGAAATAGGTTTCTTGGTGCCCACGGTACACATTCGAGACAACCTTGATTTACTACCTAACCAATACCGAGTTACGTTAATGGGAGTATCGGTGGCGGAAGAAGAGATTCATCCCGATCGCGATCTAGCCATCAACCCCGGTCAAGTATTTGGTGATGTGGAGGGTATTGCCGCCAAGGACCCCGCCTTTGGCTTACCGTCGGTTTGGATAAAAAAATCGGAGCGCGATCACGCCCAAACCCTGGGCTATACGGTGGTTGATGCCTCAACTGTGGTGGCGACTCACCTGAATCAAATACTAAGTCAGCACGTGAGTGAATTACTGGGGTTAGAAGACGTTCAACAACTGGTAGATATGTTGGCAAAAACGTCCCCCAAGCTCGCCGAGCACCTGATTCCTGACAGTGTGTCTTTGAAAACCTTGCTCAAGGTGTTGCAGTTGTTGTTGCAGGAAAACGTTTCCATAAAAGACATGCGCAGTATTGCTGAGGCCATCGCCGCCAACAGCGATAAGAGTCAAGATCCTGTCACCTTGATGACCAGTGTGCGGCAGGGCATTTGTCGGCAGATAGTGCAGGCGCTGGTGGGTAACGACAAAGACATCCCCGTTTTCACCCTAGATCCTAGCTTGGAACAATTATTGCTGAAGACCTATCAGCAGAGTCAGAAAAGTGGCGATGGCGGCCCCGTCATTGAGCCCGGGCTGGCCGAAAAGTTGCGGGAGTCAGTGCAACAGGTAGCGAAACAACAGGAGCAAAGCGGTGCGCCCGCAATTTTATTGGTGTCCGGTCAGATCAGATATCAATTGGCTCGGTTTGTTCGCGCCTTTGTTCCAGATTTGGTGGTGCTCGCTTACAACGAGATCCCCGCTAGCAAGCAAATTACCATAGTGGGCAGTGTGGGCGCCTAGCCCAAGCCTAAAGGCAGGAGATAAACATGGCCATTAAGAAGATTGTGGCAGCCAATATGCGGCGCGCATTGGACATCGCGCGCGAGCAGTTGGGTCCAGAGGCAATTATCTTGTCTACTCGACGGCACCCAGATGGCATTGAGCTAATGGCCACTGTCGAAGAGCCGGGTCAACTACCGGAGGAGCAGAGGGCATTTGCCGGTCAGAGGTCAGAGCCGGATGCCGCCGCGCCACTGAACAGCGACAACGCCTGGCAGCATCAGCATTCTGTGACTGAAGCCCTTAGCGATGCCGGATCAACGCCGCGTCCGGCTGCTCGCGCCAGCATGCCTAAACCCGAAGCCGGTCGAACGCTCTTCGGAGGCAAGACGGGACCTCAGCTCGCGGCGGAAATTGAGGCCGCTCGCAAGCGCATGCTCGCAGAGCGTGATCAGTCTGCTGAGGCAAAGGCGCCTGGCGGTGCGGAGGGCGATCTGTGGGCATCACAATTGCAAAACCGGGCTGTGTCAACGCCCGCGCCACAGCCAGTAGCGAAACAATCTGATCCTTCGGTAGAAATGGCGCGTTTGCACGAAGAACTCAGTGAAATGCGCGAGCTGTTGCGGTTACAGCTCGAGCAGGGGCAAAGCCCACAGACCCGATCCTCCAATCCTTTAGTCAAGCGCTTGGCGTCATTGGGGTTGCCAGAATTTCAATGTGAGCGGCTCGTGGCTTCCGTGGATACCGATCACCAGCCAGATAAAGCGTGGCCAGAGGCGCTTGCGTTGTTATCTCAACGTTTGCCCGTTTCCGGTCGAGATATTGTTGCCAGTGGCGGTGTTTATGCCTTTGTGGGGCCCACTGGGGTGGGTAAAACGACCACTTTGGCAAAGTTGGCGGTACGCCATGTGCTCGCCCATGGTCCGGAAGGACTGGCATTGGTAACTACCGACAACTACCGGCTTGCCGCCCATGAGCAAATTTCCTCACTGGGTCGGCTCTTGGGAGTGCCCGTCAAGGTGGTGGGTGATGGTGAATCGTTAGAGCAGGTCTTGGTAAACCTAAGCCACAAGCAGTTGGTGCTGATTGATACCGCGGGTTTGCGTCATGGCGATGCGCGCCTAAAGCGCCAATTAAATCAACTGCGCAGCGCGGGCAAGGTCAATAGCCTGTTGGTGTTGGCCGCCAACAGCCAGAGCCAAATGTTAAAGGCCAGCTATCATGCCTACGGAGCTGCCCACCCGGTGGCAACCATTTTAACTAAGCTGGATGAAACACCGTCTTTGGGTGAAGCGCTAGGTATGTTGATGCAGCAGCGTATGCCGTTGGCGTATACCACCGATGGGCAGGAGATTCCCGCCGATATTCAGGTTGCAAAGGGCCATCAGATCGTGGCTAAAGCAGCTAAGAGCGCCGTTTCGGCAGTGCCTGAGCGAGCGAGCCAAAGCGCGCAACAAAGTGCCCTGCAGGTTCAGGCCGAGCAACTATAATCAAGGCAGGTATATTTGTGGGAGTCATCATGGGGCACCATCCAGTTCAGGTCATTGCAGTTACCGGCGGTAAAGGTGGTGTTGGTAAAAGCAACATTTCGGTCAATATGAGCATCGCGCTGGCCCAGCTGGGGCGGCGGGTAATGCTGCTTGACGCCGATTTAGGCCTCGCCAATGTGGATGTCCTGCTGGGCATTCGAGCCAATAAAACCCTAGCTGATGTGCTGTCTGGCGAATGCGAGCTGCGCGATGTGCTTATTCAAGGGCCGGGCGGCATTCGCATCGTGCCAGCCTCCTCTGGGGTGCAGCAGATGGCCAGTTTAACCCGCCAACAGCATGGGGCTTTGATTCGCGCGTTCAGCGATGTCTCCGACCAGCTAGATGTCTTGGTTGTGGATACCGCTGCGGGTATTAGCGATACGGTGGTGAGTTTTGTGCGGGCCGCGAACGAGGCGTTGGTGGTCGTGTGCGATGAGCCCTCATCAGTCACTGACGCCTATGCGCTGATTAAGCTCTTGCATCGAGATGCGGGCATGCAGCGCTTTCGGGTTGTGGCCAATATGACCCGCACCGCGACGGAAGGCAAAAAATTGGTACAGCGCCTCCAGCTGGTGTGCGACAAATTCTTGGATGTGGCGTTGCAATTTGAGGGCGCTATTCCCTTTGACGAAAATGTTAGAAAAGCGGTCCAGCACCAGCGAGCATTGATTGACTATGCACCGCAAGCCAAGGCGTCCAGTGCTATACGGGCGCTGGCAGAGCGGGTATCACAGTGGCCGCTGCCCACGGCGGCCACAGGAAACCTCGAGTTCTTTGTTGAACGCCTACTGGAAACCTCAGAAGCGGGCGCCTAACGATGGCAGCAGTAGAGGGATTAGCCATGTATGACGAGGCCAGCCGCAAAGCGGATCAACAGATATGCATAGAAGACTATGCACCGTTGGTAAAGCGGATTGCCTACCACTTAATGCTAAAGATGCCTGCCAGTGTGCTGGTGGACGATTTGATCCAAGCCGGAATGATTGGGTTGCTAGAGGCATCGCAAAAGTTCGATGCCAGCAAGGGCGCGAGCTTTGAGACTTATGCCGGAATTCGGATTCGCGGTGCCATCATGGATGAAACCCGCAAAGGTGACTGGGTGCCGCGCTCGGTACATCGCAATGCGCGCAAGATCAGCAAGGCCATAGGGCAGCTGGAAGGCCAGCTGGGTCGCGAGGCAAGTGAAAAAGAGATCTCTGAGTCTCTAGAGATGACCTTGGAGGAATACCGTGCCATTTTGCAGGATACCTCGAGCGCTCGTTTGTTCAGCTATGAGGAGTCTGCCAGCGACGATGAATCGCGCCCAGAGAAGCCGACATCTATCGGGCTGGAAGCGCCAACGGATGCCTTTGAGCGAGATGCACTTAAGCAATCACTGGCGCAGGCGATAACCCAATTGCCAGAGCGAGAGCAGCTTGTGCTTTCCCTCTATTATGACGAAGAGCTAAATCTAAAAGAGATTGGTCAAATACTGGGCGTCAGTGAATCTAGGGTATCGCAGATTCATTCTCAGGCCGCTGCCCGGTTAAAAGCTAAGCTATCTGGTTGGACTGGGACACCTGATTAGATCAGACAGTAATTAATTGGTCTATTTTATGACTAAAACTGGCTAGTAGTATTCCAGCTACTAGACTGAAGATTAACGGAGTCCGGCAGTTACGACGGAGGTTGCTTTGGACAAAAACATGAAGATCCTGATTGTTGATGATTTCTCGACCATGAGACGCATCATCAAGAACCTATTGCGCGATCTTGGGTTCAGCAATACTCAGGAGGCGGATGACGGTGCGACCGCACTCCCAATGTTAAAAGCCGGCGATTTTGACTTTCTGGTAACTGACTGGAATATGCCGGGCATGACAGGTATTGAACTGCTAAAGCAGGTTCGCGCAGACGAGAAATTGGCAGCTCTGCCAGTGTTGATGGTGACGGCTGAAGCTAAGCGCGACCAGATCATTGAGGCCGCTCAGGCAGGCGTTAGTGGCTACGTGGTTAAGCCCTTTACAGCACAGGTACTCAAAGAAAAGATCGATAAGATTTTTGAGCGCGTGGGTTAACACAGACAGCAGCAAAGGTGCCCATGGATAGCCAATCGGACGCACAGGGCAATCAAGAGTTCGTGGCAGAGCTCCGCGATTGCGCGACAATTCTTATTGAAAAGCTCGAAGGCGACAAGTTTGATGAAGCCTCTGCGCTAATCGAGCAAATCATTTCCAGCCGGGATCGCCACCTTTTTAATAAGGTGGGCAAGCTCACGCGTGGCCTGCACACAGCAATTAAAAACTTCAATGTCGATGGTCCCCTATCACAAGACGACAACCTTACCGATGCCAGTGATCGGCTGAACTACGTGCTCAAGCTGACACAGGATGCAGCCAATAAAACCATGGATAAGGTAGAGGCATCTGCACCTATCGCAATGGATTTAGGGCATGAGGCGAAGGCCCTAAAAGAGCAGTGGCAGGCGTTAATTCGGCGAGAGCTAAGCGCCGATGATTTCCGCGATTTGTATCGAAGAATTGAAACATT
Organism: Simiduia aestuariiviva; assembly: GCF_014192475.1. GTDB lineage: Bacteria > Pseudomonadota > Gammaproteobacteria > Pseudomonadales > Cellvibrionaceae > Simiduia > Simiduia aestuariiviva. The sequence goes on along the minus strand of NZ_JACHXZ010000002.1, from coordinate 477,258 downwards.
TTTGGACCAAATGGAAGCCGGTGCCGGCGCCCTGAACGGAAATTTGCAAGATATTATTCTCGAGCAGGGATATCAAGATCTCACCGGCCAGGTGTTAAAGAAGGTCATTGACCTTGTGGCGGACGTTGAAACTAGCTTGGTTGATCTCATGCGAATCGCCAGTCAGGTAGAGGAAATTACAGGAATTCAAAAACCCGTCGATAACATGGGAGCTAGCGGCGCTTCCAATACCGCCGGTGAAGGTCCACAAATCCACGCAGACAAGCGTGTCGATGTGGTTTCAGGCCAAGATGATGTGGATGACTTGTTATCCAGTCTTGGCTTTTGATGAAGAACAGCTGCCAGTTTAAGGAGCGCTGAATGGGTTTTGGCGATGACGAAGATATCTTGCAAGACTTCCTGGTGGAAGCCGGGGAGATATTGGAAAAATTGTCGGAACAGCTCGTTGAGCTGGAGCGTCAGCCAGATGACAAAGATCTGCTAAACGCTATTTTCCGTGGCTTCCACACGGTCAAAGGGGGCGCGGGATTTCTTCAATTGGGCCCAATGGTAGATTGCTGCCACGTCACAGAAAATCTTTTTGATATCTTGCGGACCGGTAAGCGAGCAGTCACGCCCGAACTCATGGACGTGGTGCTGCAAGCGCTGGATGCGGTAAATCTCCAGTTTGATCAGGTACAACAACGAGAACCGACGACACCGGCGAACCCTGAATTACTTCACCAACTTGAGCGTCTGGTTAATTTAGAAGACTTGAATGATCCTGCACCAGAGCCCAGTCAGACGCCTGAGGCAGCACCCGAGCCCGCTGCCGAAGCGCCCGTCGCTGGTGAGGACATCACCGATTCCGAATTTAATGAGCTGCTAGACGCTATTGCGCCGCCAGGATCTGACGCCGCACCTTCGCCCAGTGCGCCCGCAGCTTCGGGCAATGACGACATTAGCGACGATGAATTTGAAGCGTTGCTGGATGAGCTCCACGGTCAGGGCAAAGGCCCGAGCGCTGCTACACCAAGCGCTGCGCCAGCACCGGCTCCGGCGGGCAGTGGTGACGAAATTAGCGAAGATGAATTTGATGCCTTGCTCGATCAACTGCATGGCAAAGGTAAAGGGCCAGGCGTCGGCTCACCGCCTCCAGCACCAAAAGCAGCCGCCGCTGCAGGTGGTGGTTCAGGCGACAAAATTACCGATGATGAATTTGAAGCACTACTAGACGAATTGCACGGGAAGGGTAAAGGGCCAACTGTCGCAAGCACACCTGCAGCGGCACCGAAACCTACACCAGCGCCCGCGCCATCACCGACTCCCCAGCCAGCGCCAGCGGCAAAACCGGCGCCCGCCGCCGCGCCCGCTGCGAAAGCGGCGAGTCCAGCGCCGGCAGCTAGGCCTGCTGCTGCACCCGTTAAAGCGGCTGGTAAAGACGCGCCACCACCACCTGCGGCCGAAACCACGGTGCGCGTTGACACCCAGCGGCTCGATGACATCATGAATATGGTGGGTGAGTTGGTCTTGGTGCGTAATCGTTTGGTGCGGCTCGGTCTAAATACCAACGATGAAGCGCTCAGTAAAGCTGTGAGCAATCTCGATGTGGTCACTGCAGACTTGCAGACCTCAGTGATGAAGACGCGAATGCAGCCCATTAAGAAGGTATTTGGCCGCTTCCCGAGAGTGGTGCGCGATCTCGCGCGCAATCTGAAGAAAGAAATCAACCTCGAGTTACAGGGTGAAGAAACTGATTTAGACAAAAATCTAGTGGAAGCGCTCGCAGATCCACTGGTTCACCTGGTAAGAAATTCTGTAGATCACGGGATTGAATTGCCGGATGTCCGTGAACAAAAGGGCAAGCCACGGCTGGGGAAGGTCATTCTAGCTGCCGAGCAGGAAGGCGACCACATATTGCTTTCGATTACGGATGATGGCGGCGGGATGGACCCTGATAAACTCCGTGAAAAAGCTGTTGAGAAAGGTATTTTAGACGAAGATGCAGCCCAGCGTTTATCTGATCCAGAGGCGTTCGCTCTCATTTTCGCCCCAGGATTTTCCACGAAAACTGAAATCTCCGATGTGTCTGGTCGGGGTGTTGGAATGGATGTTGTAAAGACCAAGATTACTCAGCTCAATGGCTCCATAGAAATACTTTCCAAATTGAATGAAGGCACGCGAATTATTATTAAGGTGCCGCTGACCTTGGCCATTATGCCAACGTTGATGATTATGTTAGGCAAGCAAACGTTTGCCCTGCCTCTGGTCAGTGTCAATGAAATTTTCCACATGGATTTAACTCGTATCAATGTGGTTGATGGTCAAGAGTGCGTAACGGTACGTGAAAAGGCAGTGCCGGTTTTCCATTTAAAGCGCTGGTTAGTTAAAGATGCTAAAAAAGAGCAGCAACCCAAGGAGGCGCATGTCGTCATCGTCAATGTGGGTACGCAGCGCATGGGGTTTGTGGTTGACCAATTGATTGGTCAGGAGGAGGTTGTGATTAAGCCTCTGGGTAAAATGCTTCAAGGCACCCCAGGGATGGCCGGCGCAACAATAACAGGCGACGGTACTATCGCCTTGATTTTGGATGTGCCCAGCATGCTAAAACGTTACGCTGGCCAAAAGCGATAGATGATGTCTGCCTCGCCTAATGCGCCAGAGTGTCGTGGTTTTCTGGCTTCAAATATATGTGGGGGCGCCAGTGACCATTAAGGTGCTCATAGTTGATGATTCCAATTTCTTTCAGCAACGGCTGAAAGAAATTATCGGCGCAAATTCAAAGTTTTCCGTAGTCGGTATAGCCGCCAATGGTCGGGAGGCTATTGAAAAAGCGCAAGCGTTAAAGCCAGACGTCATCACCATGGACTATGAAATGCCTATGATGGACGGCGTCACGGCCGTACGGCGTATCATGCAGGAAAATCCAACGCCTATTTTGATGTTTTCCTCTCTGACCTATGAGGGCGCGAGAACTACACTCGATGCACTTGAAGCGGGAGCGGTCGACTTCTTACCTAAGAACTTTTCAGAAGTGTCGCGTGATTCTGAGTCGCTTAAGCAAAAGCTGTATCAAAAAATTATTGCCATTGCCAAACCAAAGCGCGTTGTGACCGAGCCCCTGGCGCCGCAACCAAAACCTCAGATTCCCTTAAAGGGTAGAATTAAATTGGTGGTCATTGGCGCCTCAACGGGTGGACCGCTGGCCATGACAGACGTTTTAAAGCGTCTGCCTAAAGATTTCCCGGTACCCATCATATTAGTGCTGCATATGCCGGAGAATTTCACCCGAGCTTTTGCAGACCGATTGGACAAGCAATGTGAAATTCGCGTTAAAGAAGCTGCTAGTGGCGACAGTTTGCAGGCGGGTACTGCGTTGCTAGCACCCGGCGGTAAACAGCTATTACTCGAAAGTACCTATGGCCGCTCGGTGCAGATTATCGACGGTGATGATCGCGTCAATTACAAACCCTGCATTGATGTCACCTTTGCGAGCGCAGCAAAGGTGAGTGGGGATGCGGTTCTAGCGATTGTGATGACCGGTATGGGCAGTGACGGGAAAGAGGGTACCCGTTTATTGAAGCGCAGTGGCGCGCGGGTGTGGACACAGGATGAAGCCAGCTGCGTGATCTACGGAATGCCCCAGGCTGTGGTCCGGGAAGGCCTGTCTGATCGAATCGTAAAGCTTCAAGATATGAGCCAGTTCATGATTGAGGAATTGTAGTCATGGATATGCTGTCGATCTTGGGCGTTATCATCGGCTTTGCTGCGTTGTTAGGCGGTAATTTTTTAGAGGGCGGTACATGGAGCAGCCTGCTCAATGGCCCGGCTGCGTTGATAGTAATTGGTGGTACCTTAGGCGCCGCTATTTTGCAAACGCCAAAGGCCCGTTTAGCGCGCTCGTTAAAGTTACTGCCGTGGGTAGTATCTCCGCCGCCAACGCCCTTTGGTGATGGCGTTCAGCGAGTCATTAAGTGGGCGATGGCCGCCCGAAAAGAGGGGCTGTTAGGGCTTGAATCTTTATCTGAAACTGAGCGAGATCAGTTTTCCCGCAAGGGTTTGCAATTGCTAGTAGATGGCGCTGAGCCGGAAGATATTCGTCGCGTGTTAGAAAATGACCTTATTTTAATGGAAGGCAGAGATGTTGACGCAGTGCGTTTTTACGAGAGCATGGGCGGTTACGCACCAACCATCGGAATTTTGGGCGCTGTCATGGGGTTGATCTCTGTGATGCAAAATCTAGCGGACCCATCCCAGCTAGGGCCAGGCATTGCCGTAGCCTTTGTGGCCACAATTTACGGCGTGGCATTTGCGAATCTGCTGCTCATTCCGGTGGCGAACAAGCTTTCAATGTGTGTGCAGGAACAAAGCCGTTACCGCGAGTTGCTATTGGAAGGCATTGTGGCGATTGCTGAGGGGGAAAATCCCCGCGCTATTGAGATGAAACTCAATGGCTATGTGTTGTCTTAGAGGGCGATGCAATGGCCCGACGGCGCACAACCCACCTAGCTGTTAATCATGAACGCTGGTTAGTCTCCTACGCGGATTTTATCACTTTGCTGTTTGCGTTCTTTGTGGTTATGTATTCCGTGTCGCAGGTATCCGAAACAAAATATCGCGTGCTCTCCGACACCCTGGTCAGCACCTTTAAATTTCAGTCGCAAACCTTAAATCCCATTCAGGTGGGGCAGCCCAGTGTAAGCAGTGACCCCTCTGTTATTGAAAGTGAGCCTCAAAAAACCGGTGAGGAGCCCGGAGATGGTCCTTTTGAGCGGGAAACAGATTTGCCGCACATGGCTGAAAATTTACGTCAAACGTTGTCTGACTTGATCGATAAGCAGCTTGTGGATATTAAAAGTAACGAATATTGGCTGGAAATAACTTTGAGCAGCAATGTGTTGTTTCCCTCGGGCAGTGCAAACCCTAATCGCGATGCGCAGACAATATTCGCTGAGATTGCCAGGCATCTTTCAAGTACCGGTAATCCCATTCAAGTTGAAGGCTACACTGATGATGAACCCATTCGGACAGACCGCTTTCCGAGTAACTGGGAGCTGTCGGCCGCGCGCGCCAGTGCGGTCGTTAAATTGCTGCAAGCAGCACAAATAGCCCCAACTCGGCTATCGGCGGTGGGCTATGGAGAATTTCAGCCAATTGCCGATAACTCTACTGAGGCTGGCCGGGCACAAAATCGGCGCGTCGTATTAATGGTTGCAAAGACAAGTTTGGCCAGACCTACCAAGAGCATTGAGGGTGCAATCACAACCTTGACCGATTCGGGTAACTTCAGCCCGGTTTCGGAGCCGGACGGGCGCCCGGCGCAGAGTGGTGAATCCAGTGAACCTATAACAGTTGGGTCGCCGGAGGCGGCCACTGGGGCCATTACGCCGAGCGGCCTCAGAGCGATTAAACTAGAAAGTGGCGGGTTGCTGTTTACCGGTGACCCAGAAGGCCGCGGAACCGACACGGATTAATGGGGCAATTGCCCCGCAGACATCAGTCAAGAAATTGACAATTACCTGGATACTGAGTGGAAATTTGGAGTGTTGCCAATCAAAAGGGTGGAGTAGGCAAAACAACCACCGCTGTAACGCTGGCTGGCCTTTTGGCAGAGCAGGGCAAGCGGGTATTGCTGGTAGATTTAGACCCCCATGGATCGCTTTCGAGTTATTTTGGGCAGGATCCAGACCATCAGGCAAAAGGTGCATACACCTTGTTTCAGCAGAAAGATGAATTGTCTGCTGACGAGCTTCGCACGTTGTTGTGCAATACCCCCATTGAGAGTGCCTATCTATTGCCGGCGTCTACTGCGCTTGCCACATTGGAGCGACAAGCTATTGGTCGTGATGGCATGGGTTTAGTGGTCGGTAAGGCGCTAAAATTGATGTCATCGATAGTTGATATCGCAATAATTGACAGCCCTCCATTGCTTGGGATATTGCTTGTAAATGCCCTTGCTGCCTGCGACAGACTCGTGATTCCAGTACAAACGGAATTCTTGGCTCTCAAGGGATTAGAGAGAATGACTCATACCCTTACGATGATGGCAAGGTCGCGCAACCGAGCGCTGAACTTTGCCATTGTGCCAACTATGTTTGATCGACGCACTCAGGCCTCAGTGGCTAGCTTGCGTCACCTGCGTAACCACTACGGTGATAACGTTTTCCCGGGCCGCATTCCGGTGGATACTAAATTTAGAGATGCAAGCAAGGCGGGCCAGTATCCTCACGTGTTTTCACCGGACAGCCATGGCATTGATGCCTACCGCCAATGCTTGAAATGGCTCCAGGGTCAGGGGCAGGCGAGTTTGGAGCAGGTGTCGTGACTATCAATACACCCGAAGATTCCGTGTGTGATTATCTTGCTGCGCTCTTATATGAGGACGTGTCTGCCCCTGAAATGCCCCAAGCAGATGATTCTGGGGTGGACCTGAAGGATCAGGCAAGAGTTCTAGAAAATGGCGGCCGAGCTCACAACATCGAGCCCGCGAAGGTGCCCCAAGAGCCTGCAGATAGGGTACCAGTGAGTCAGGACTTGAAGGTAAATTCAGACTCTCCGACACGCGCGCCTGTGCCAACCTCTGTGCCCCGTACTACAAAGCCGTCAGGCAAAGCGCCGCAAAATGCGCCTGAGCAAGACGTCGCGCTGGTAGACCGAGAAAAGCTCAACCGTTTGTTAAGTAGTGCGCAACCGCAACTTTTGACGGCCCCTGTACCCACCCCGTTAAAAGAACCCACACCAGCGCTGATCCCAGAACCCATCGTCGAACCACAGGCTGCGGAGCAAGAACCAAATGTTGAGGTTGTTGAGCAGCACGAAGCCGCGATCGATCTGGACTGGCACGACAATGGCCGGCCGCACTGGGCCCAGGACCGATTCGATGTATTGCTATTTAAGGTCTATGGCCTAACGCTGGCAGTACCCTTGATTGCGCTCGGGCAGATTCAGCCGATCACTGAGGAATTGACCCCTCTGTTCGGCCAAGCCGATTGGTTTATGGGGTTACAACCGACCCCAATGGGACAGATTAAAACCGTTAATACCGCACTTTTCGTCATGCCTGAACGCTACGATGCCGAGTTCCTGAAAACCGCTAAATACGTCGTTTCAATAGATGGGTTGGAGTGGGGCTTGGCCGTGGATTCCGTACAGCAACCCAAATCCCTAGACCCGACGGATGTCAAATGGCGTACATCGAGGACGCAGCGTCCCTGGTTGGCGGGTACCATCAAGGCCCACATGTGTGCGTTGATCGACGTTCGAAATATGGGCGCGCTACTGATGGCGGCCGATAGAAATAAGAAAGGCTGAAATCACGCTCAGTCTGACTGGCATAGAAGCTGCTTTAATCTATATTAAATAGGCCGCCGCTAATATTTTGACGCTGCTTAGCCTGAGGAATTAAGAATGGCCACAAGCTCTACAAAAACAAAGTCAAGTGATGACCCGATTCTCCAGTGGGTGACGTTCAAGCTTGCGGGTGAAACCTATGGCATCAATGTAATGCAGGTTCAGGAAGTGCTGCGCTACTCAGAGATTGCGCCAGTGCCAGGTGCGCCATCCTACGTGTTGGGCATTATCAATCTCCGCGGCAACGTTGTTACTGTGATAGATACACGCCATAGATTTGGCTTAGAGTCTGGCGAAATAAACGACAATACGCGCATCGTCATCATTGAAGCCGATAACCATGTGGTTGGGATATTGGTCGACAGCGTCGCAGAAGTTGTCTATTTGAGACAGTCAGAAATTGAGACTGCTCCCAATGTCGGCAATGATGAAAGTGCAAAGTTCATCCAAGGCGTGTGCCACAAAAACAATGAACTATTAATCCTTATCGAGTTGAACAAGTTGTTGTCCGATGAGGAATGGCTGGATTTAGAAGATGTTTAATGCCGTAACGGCAGAGGTTTAGTTATGCAATCTATCATTTCGCAATTCACCTCACTGGAAGCCATCCTTGCTGGCGTCGTAATTATTAGCTGGGTGGCCGTGTCCGTTGCGCTGCTCAGTCTAATGCGGGTAAAGCGCCAAGAGGTGGCGGTGCGGGATGCGATGGAAGAGCTGAAGCAAACCGTGACCATTGGCAATAATGGTCTCATTGGGATGGGCCGAAAATTGCTAAGTATTGAAAAAAATATGCAGAGACAAAAACGAAATCAACTAAAAGAGCCGCAGAAGCCGGCTGCTGCGCCTGTTCCTCGAGCTTCAATAGTGAACATGGATTCACATTATCAGCAAGCCGGCGAAATGCTCGCTCAAGGATTGACGGCGGGGCAAGTGGCCAACGCCACCGGCATGTCGCAAGCAGAAGTACAGCTATTGGCGATGCTGCGTACTACAGCCACTGAGCCAGTGAGCTGAGTAGCATGCGTTGTGGTTTCTTAGTTGTATGGTTTCTTGCGCTGCAATCATGCAGTTTCGTGGAGATTGATAATACTTCTGAATTGCGCCATGGCAGTTCAAGTTTCGATGCGGAGGTGTTTGATTTAATTTCAGTAGGGCATACTGATCGCCAGTGGGTGTTGCGCTATATCGGGCATCCGGACCAAATTATTTCTCTCGATGACGGCGGCGAACAATTTATTTATCGGGTGGAGCGAAGGGCCAGCAAAGGTATTCGCGTGTTTCTCTTATTTGACCAGCGCGCTGTTGAATCGACACCAGAGTGGCACGTGGTTGCGTTTTCCCAGGGAGTGGTCGCTGATTATTGGCGGCGCACGCCCACGTTACCAGCTCAAAACAAACCCGATTCTACTGCCGTGGCATTACAATCCGTCCAGGGTGATACTTCACAGTCTGCTTCGACCAGCGCGACCTTAGACAATGCGAGTGCTACAGCAGGGCCGTTACCCGATGGTGCTACTAATGCCTTAGATGATGAAGGCGCTACGGTCGGCGACGACAGTAGCGAACAGCCTTAGTCAATTTTTCTACTGCTTGCATCAACTTGTGAGCCGTTTAGGTGTTTAGAATCTCTCCCCATTAAATACAAATACGCTGGCATTAATTCTCCCGGCGTTTTTACTGTGCTTGGGTTTTCTGCGGGGAAGGCTTTGGCGCGCATTTTAGTGCGGGTAGCGCCTGGGTTGATGCTGTTGGCCCTAACGGTGCTGGTACCATCCTCTTCATCAGCTAACGTCTGCATTAAATTTTCGCCGGCTGCTTTAGTCACAGCATAAGCGCCCCAATAGGCTCGGCCCTTATAGCCAACACTAGAGCCGGTGAATACGAGACTCGCGTCGTCGGATTTTCGAAGCAGCGGCAGCAGATGTTTACACATTAAAAAAGGTGCTGTGACATTGACCTGCATTAAGCGTTGCCATGTATCAATGGCGTAGTTTTGCAGCGGCGTGCGATCGCCCAGTTCGGCTGCATTAAACAGAATGCCATCCAGCTTGCCAAATGCGGCTTCGATGCGATTGCACATATCTATGTAGTCAGGTTCTGTGGCACCGAAAAAATCAATAGGGTATATGGCTGCCTCCGCAAGATTTTCATCTGCGATTTGGTCAAAAACATTTTCCAGTTTGGCCACTGTTTTCCCCATTAAAATCACAGTTGCACCGTGTCGAGCAAAGGTCAATGCCGCCTCTTTTCCGATGCCATCGCCAGCGCCAGTCACCGCGATGACCCGTTGCTCTAGAAGGTTTGCGGGTGCCTGATAATCCAGTGGGTTCATTCAAATCTCCATATGTCTATACGGTACTGTCGATAAAATCTTTAATGCTGGTAGCCAGCTGTTGAGGCGTGTGTACGATTTTGTCTGCGCCCCAATCCCCAAGATGTGTGTCGGGTGCGAGGTAACCGTAGCCTACGGCAATTGTGAACATCTGTGCATTTCGACCGGCCTCGATGTCGCGTTCATGATCGCCGCAATAGCCTAGTAGGGTGGACTCGCATGCTAGTGCTTTTGCTGCATGTAAAAGCGCTTCTGGTGCGGGTTTAGGTTGGCTGACATCGTCGCCACAAATCAAGCAGCCTGGCTTTAGATTAAGGCGCTCTATTAAAAGGGCAGCAAATCGTCGGTGTTTGTTTGTCACGATTCCCCACGGAGTGTCAGTGCTTTCACAGTGCGTTAAAAGTTGACCAAGGCCTTCATAAAGTTCACTGTGTCGCCCGATTTGCTGCTCGTAAACATCTAAAAATTGCGCTTGGAGTTGATGGAAGTCATCTTGCTCTCGATTGATGTTGAAGCTCACTTCCGTCAAGACTGCTGCGCCGCCATTTACCAGTGGCGCGATATCTGAAGCGGTCATGAGGGGGAGCTGTTTTGACGCGCGAAAATAATTGACTGTCGCTATAAAATCCTGAGCGGTGTCGACTAGTGTACCGTCTAGATCAAACAGAAAGCCTCGTTTAGTCATGGGGTTTGCGCGCGTGTACGAGGTAGTTAACGGAGACGTCGTGATCGTTTAGTCGATAGGTTTTGGTAATTGGGTTGTATACCATGCCCGTCATAGCAACGAGCTCCAGGCCCGCCGAGCGCATCCATTGGGCCAGTTCGGATGGCTTGATAAATTTACTGTATTCGTGCGTGCCTTTAGGCAGCAGCTTTAATAGGTATTCGGCTCCGAGGATGGCAAAAGCATAGCTTTTAGGATTTCGGTTTAGCGTCGAAAAATAAATGTCTCCGCCGGGCTTTGCCAAATTGGCACAGGCTTGAACCACGGAGCTAGGGTCTGGTACATGCTCTAACATTTCCAAGCAAGTAACTAAATCAAAGTGGTTTGGGTGATCTACTGCCATTGCCTCCGCTGTGATTTGTTGATATTGGATATCGAGCCCCGACTCAAGTGCATGGAGCTTGGCAACGGTCAGCGGGGCTTCGCCCATATCAATGCCGGTGACATTGGCGCCGCGTTGAGCGAGCGCTTCTGTCAAAAGGCCACCACCACAGCCAACATCGATATGCGCTTTGCCGGCCACAGGTGAGCGGCTATCAATAAAATTGGCACGCAGCGGATTGATGTCATGCAGGGGTTTAAATTCGGTATTGGGATCCCACCAGCGGGCTGCAAGTGCCTCAAATTTAGCAATTTCTGCGCTATCCACGTTGCCGGTTGTATGTCCTTCAGGTGCCATGAATGTCACTCATTTATCTGTGAAGCTTGATTTATGGTTGCCTGCCACTGTTTTGCGCGGGCGTGGATTGCGGCTGCATCAAGTGTAAGCAGTTGGCGCTCTCTGACGACCATTTTGCCGTCAACCCACACGTGGCTCACTTTGTGGGCACAGTCGGTATAGAGCAAGTGGGCGACGGGGTCATAAATGGGGCTAAATTGTAAATCATCTAGGGCGATCGCTGCGATATCTGCTCGTTTACCGATTGTTAGTGAGCCGGCAATGTCGTCGATTCCCAGTGCTTTGGCGCCGTTAAGTGTCGCCATTTTGAGCAGTGTATGGGCGCCCAAAACCGCAGGATCGCCGGCGCTGACCTTACCCAAGAGCGCTGCGGTCCGCATTTCCCCAAGCATGTTGAGGTCATTATTGCTCGCGCAACCATCGGTACCAATGCAGGTGTTAATGTCGGCGGCAAGTAGGGTTGCGGTGGGGCAGATGCCACTGGCAAGCTTCATGTTGCTCTCTGGGCAGTGAACTACATGGGCACCCGTGCGCTTCAGAATATTCATATCGGTTTCGTCAATTTGGGTCATATGCACGCACTGGGTCGTGTGTGTAAGAACTCCAAGAGATTCTAGACGCTCAGTGGGGCGCACCTTTAATGACGCTAGGCTGCTGGCCACTTCTTCGTCCGTTTCATGCAAATGGACTTGAATGGGCCGTTGATACTTGTCGGCTAAATCCACTAGGCGAGTGAATGTCTCATCGCCAACGGTGTAGGGTGCATGGGGGCCTAATGCCAAGCCTATGCGGTTGTGGTTGCTCAATTGTTGCAGCATGGATTCACCTTTGGCGAGGTACTCCTCAGGGGTGCTGGCCCAGGGGGTTGGAAAATCCATAATGGGTATGCATATCTGAGCTCGCATGCCGCTTTGTTCAACAGCTTCAATGGCGGCTTCGGGGAAAAAATACATGTCTGAGAAGCAGGTGGTGCCGCCGAGCAGCATTTCGGCAATAGCCAGTTCCGTACCGTCGCGCACGAAGGGCGCGGAGACGTGTTTACCTTCCGCGGGCCAGATATGCTCCTCTAGCCAGGGTTTTAGAGGCAGATCATCTGCGAATCCTCGCAATAAGCTCATCGCCGCATGACCGTGCGCGTTGATCAGTCCTGGAATGATCACATGTTCGGGCAAGTCCAGAGTCTCTTTGGCATTGAATTTGGCTGAGGCCTCATTGGTAGGGCAAATGTCTTCGATGCGGTCGCCCTTAATGGCAATGCTGTAGCCCTCTAGGATGGCGTCGCGGTCGATGTCTACTGGTGCAATCCAGCGTGCGCTGATTAAGGTGTCTACGTCGATTTTTGCCATAGTCTTTCTCGCCCCAAAAGGTGATGCGTTGCGCGGTGCTTAAAAAGCCGTCGAGCTGGTTAAAAAGTGTTCTTTTTGGTGGAGTTTTGTGTTCATTAACCCACCTGCGGACGGCAGTATAACCTTCAATGTAACTCCGTACAGCGGCAGTGCCTATGTCCTTGAAAATATGGTAGTATCCGGCGCTTATATGCGAGCTGGGTCGCCCTCAAAGGGGGGGCTAGCGTGCCTTGATCGGGTCTGATTGTGGGGGCAACCCCCCAGGTTAAAACTACAAAAAGGAAAGCTGTATTCCATGGGTGAATTAGCCAAAGAAATTTTGCCTGTCAACATCGAAGATGAGTTGAAGCAATCGTATCTAGATTACGCCATGAGCGTAATTGTGGGTCGTGCACTGCCCGATGTTAGGGACGGACTTAAGCCTGTACACCGCCGTGTGTTGTTCGCAATGAGCGAACTAAACAACGACTGGAACAAAGCCTATAAAAAATCTGCCCGTGTGGTTGGTGACGTGATCGGTAAATACCATCCCCATGGCGATTCGGCTGTCTACGACACTATCGTTAGGATGGCTCAGCCATTTAGTCTGCGCTACATGCTGGTAGACGGCCAGGGTAACTTTGGTTCCATTGACGGCGATTCAGCGGCAGCGATGCGATATACCGAAATTCGCATGGCTAAAATTGCCCATGATTTGTTGGCGGATCTCGATAAGGAGACCGTTGATTTCGTGCCCAATTACGATGGCACCGAATTAATTCCCGCGGTATTGCCCACGCGCATTCCGAACCTGCTCGTGAATGGCTCGTCAGGTATCGCCGTTGGTATGGCAACCAACATTCCACCGCACAACCTAACAGAGGTTGTTAAAGGGTGCTTGGCGTTAATCGATAATGAAGACATTACGATTGACGAGCTCATGGAATACATTCCGGGGCCAGACTTTCCCACTGCTGCGATTATCAATGGCCGTGCAGGTATCATCGAGGCTTATCGCACGGGCCGTGGTCGTATCTACATTCGCGCTCGCGCAGAAGTTCAGACCGATGAGAAGACAAATCGTGAACGCATTGTGATTCACGAAATTCCATATCAGGTTAACAAGGCGCGCTTAATCGAAAAGATTGCGGAGCTCGTTAAAGAAAAGAAGATTGAGGGTATCAGTGAGCTGCGCGACGAGTCTGACAAAGACGGCTTGCGCGTGGTCATCGAGCTGAAGCGTGGTGAAGTAGGCGAGGTAATCCTCAATAACTTGTATGCGCAAACGCAGCTGGAAAATGTATTTGGCATTAACATTGTTGCACTGGTAGATGGTCAGCCAAAAATCCTCAACCTGAAGGAGTTGCTGGTCCACTTTGTGCGCCATCGCCGTGAAGTGGTAACTCGCCGCACGGTATACCTTTTGCGCAAGGCGCGTGAGCGTGGCCACCTTTTGGAAGGTTTGGCCGTTGCTATTGCCAACATTGACCCCGTCATTGAGCTAATTAAGTCGTCGCCAACGCCTGCGGATGCTAAAGAGGCGTTGCTTGCGCGCGGATGGGAGTCGGCCAATATTGGTCAGTTTCTAGAGCGCGCAGGTAGTGATGCCTGCAGGCCAGATGGGTTGCCCGAGCAATTTGGTCTGCGCGACGACAAGTACTACCTGTCGCCCGAGCAAGCGCAAGCAATTTTGGAGTTGCGCCTGCATCGCTTGACCGGCATGGAGCACGATAAGCTATTGGCGGAGTACCAAGAAAAGCTCGAATTAATTGCAGGTTATTTGGAAATTCTGGGCTCGTCAGAACGCCTCATGGCGGTTATCCGTGAAGAGCTGGAGCAGGTAATTGCGGGCTTCGGTGATGAGCGACGTTCGGAAATTGTTACATCGCGCCGCGACTTAACTATTGAAGATTTGATTACTGAAGAAGACCGCGTGGTGACAATTTCCCATGGCGGTTATGCCAAAAGTCAGCCGCTTACAGACTATCAGGCGCAAAAGCGGGGTGGTCAAGGTAAGTCAGCTACCGCAGTTAAAGACGAGGACTTTGTTGAGCACTTATTGATCGCGAATACGCATACCACGCTGTTGATGTTTACCAATGCGGGTAAGGTGTATTGGATCAAGGTGTATCAAATACCGCTTGCGGGCCGACAGTCTCGCGGGCGCCCCGTCGTTAATTTGCTGCCGCTAGATGAGGGCGAGCGCATCACGTCTATCCTGCCAGTGCAAGAATATGATGATGACCACTTTATATTCATGGCAACCGCCAATGGTACCGTTAAGAAAACTGCGCTCACCCAGTTTTCCCGCCCACGCAGTGTCGGTTTGCGTGCGATCGAGCTAGACGAGGGCGATCAACTGGTGAAGACAGCCATTACAAATGGCGAATGCGATATTTTGCTTTTAGCCAGTAGTGGTAAAGCTGCTCGATTTAAAGAATCGGATGTCAGGGCAATGGGCCGTACCTCTCGTGGTGTGCGCGGAATTCGCCTGCACGAAGGGCAGTCCGTCGTTGGAATGATCGTTCCAGAGACCGAAGGTTTTGTGCTCACCGTGAGCGAGAAAGGCTACGGCAAGCGCACCGAAGTGGATGAGTTTCCCACGAAAGGCCGCGGCACACAGGGTGTCATCGCGATGTCCACCAGTGAACGCAATGGTCAATTAGTCGGTGCAGTTCAAGTGTTCGATGGCGAAGAAATTATGCTGATTTCTGATCAAGGGACATTGGTGAGAACGCGTGTCAACGAAGTGTCCGTACTCAGTCGAAATACACAGGGTGTTCGTCTAATCAAGGTGAAGGATGGCGAGCAGCTGGTCGGTGTTGAGCGCATTGAAGAATCCGATGAAGAGCAAGAAGTGTCTGAAGCGTCTGAAGAGTCATAGTGTCAGGCCTTTGGTGACTATTGAGTGGTAATTTATGGCTACCGAGAAGGAAGATATGCAGCGGCAATTGCTGGCGCTTCGCGATCGCATTGACGCAATTGACGAGCAAATCGGTAAGTTGATCAGCGAGCGAGCACGTTGTGCTCAATCCGTTGCTGAAGTTAAGAAGGCCAGTGGCGAGACGTTAGTTACATATTATCGGCCAGAGCGTGAAGCGCAGGTTTTGCGACGGGCGATGGAGCGCAATGAAGGGCCACTGGGTGACGAAGAAGTGGCTCGGTTATTTCGCGAAATAATGTCTGCCTGTTTGGCGCTTGAGGAGCCGATCAAGGTTGCATTTCTCGGTCCAGAAGGCACATTTACACAGCAGGCAGCCCTGAAACACTTTGGTAGTAGTGCAGTGACGCGACCAATGTCTGTTATTGATGAAGTGTTTCGTGAGGTGGAGGCAGGCGCTGTGAATTATGGCGTGGTGCCCGTAGAAAACTCCACTGAGGGTGTTGTTACCCACACCTTAGATAACTTCATTGGGTCAAATCTTAAAATTTGTGGTGAAGTGGAGTTGCGAATCCATCACCATTTAATGGTATCTGATGTCACCCATACCGACTCTATTACTCGAATCTATTCCCATTCCCAATCCTTGGCGCAATGTCGAAAGTGGTTAGACGCCCACTATCCGAAAGCTGAACGGATCGCCGTAAACTCCAACGCAGAAGCGGCAAAGCGAATTAAAGGCGAATGGAATGCAGCTGCAATTGCCGGTGAAATGGCTGCTGAATTGTATGGGTTGCAGGTATTATCTGAAAAAATAGAAGATGAGCCGGACAATTCCACGCGATTCTTGATCATCGGCACTGAGCAAGTCCCACCGAGTGGCGAAGATAAAACTTCTATTGTCGTGGCAGTTAAAAATTCGCCGGGTGCTTTACATGGCCTGCTCGAGCCCTTTCAGCGGCACAAAGTAGACTTAACGCGCGTTGAAACAAGACCCTCTCGAACAGGAGCGTGGACCTATGTGTTCTTTATTGATTTTAAAGGCCATGTTGATCAGCTGGCAGTGCAGAGTGCGCTGGCCGATGTTGCGGCGCAGGTGTCAGACCTTAAGGTGTTGGGTTCCTATCCAAAGGGCGTGTTGTAAGTGTCCGATAAATATACCAGCGGCCTTTGTCGGAAGGCTAGGTCGGGTAAGCTAAAACGTTTCAGGGGTATAGACGCTCCATACGAGGCTGCGAACTCGCCAGATTTGGTTTTAGATACTACGGCGCTCTGCATTCCTCAGAGTGTTGATGCCCTAGTAAAGGTTATGACCGAAAAGGGCCTTATCTCGGAACGCGTGGGGCTGTCGTGTGACTCCTGATGGGTTGGCTGTCAAAAAGCTGGTTGTTGTTGGGGTGGGGTTAATCGGGTCCAGTCTGGCGGCAGCTCTAAAGGCGGCAAATGCTTGCACAGAAGTCATTGGGGTGGATCGGCGCACAGCCACAATTAAAACCGCGCTGGGGCTTGGTGTTATTGATCGTGGCGTGCAAGCCCTTGCAGAGCTTGGGGACGAGTTGGGCTCTGGCGATGTTGTGTTTGTGGCGGTGCCAACGCTTAGCGTTGAAGTGGTGCTTCAGCAATGTTGTGAACATCTCAGTTCGGAAGTCACTATTACAGATGGTGCTTCTGTAAAAGGTAGTGTGGCAGAGGCGGCGCGACGTATTTATGGCGAGCTTCCGCCTCAGTTAGTGCTGGGGCATCCCATTGCAGGTTCAGAGAAAAGTGGGGTGGCGGCTGTAAACCCAGACCTCTACCGCGACCATAGAATAATACTAACCCCGGAATCACTTACCGACCCGTTACACATTGAGCGCGTTGAGCGTATGTGGAGCGCGGTAGGGGGGCTAGTGATGAAAATGCCCATAGCATTGCATGACGATATTTTAGCGTCGACCAGTCATTTGCCGCATGCGATTGCATTTTCGTTAGTGGATACCTTGGCGCATGATTCTGAAAATGAAGACATTTTCAAATATGCCGCGGGTGGATTTCGTGATTTCACACGGATTGCCTCAAGTGATCCGGTCATGTGGCACGATATAATGCGCGCGAATCGCGCCAGTGTTTTGGAGGCGATCGATTTATTTTCTGCAAACTTGAATCGTTTGCGTAGAGCTATCGCATCAGATGATAGCGAATATATGCTCGGTGTGTTCACGCGAGCAAAAGAAGCGAGAGATCATTTTACTCGATTAATAAATAAACAGGCGTTTGTTCCCAAAATGCAAAATAGAGAAGTCACATTCGAACTACAACCTGGTGGACAGGTTAAAGGCAAAATTCGCGTGCCAGGCGATAAATCCATGTCCCATCGCTCGATCATGCTGGGCTCCCTAGCCACGGGGGTGACCGAGGTAGACGGTTTCTTGGAGGGTGAAGACGCTTTGGCAACACTGCAAGCGTTTCGCGATATGGGGGTTGTAATTGAGGGCCCAAATAACGGCAAAGTAAAGATACATGGCGTGGGGCTTTATGGCCTACAAAAGCCAGCAGGACCGCTATATGTGGGTAACTCTGGCACCTCTATGCGTTTGTTAGCCGGTATTCTTGCGGGGCAATCCTTTGATTCTGTATTGATTGGTGATGAGTCACTGTCGCAGCGGCCCATGAACCGTGTTGTTAAGCCTTTGCAGTTGATGGGAGCGTCGATAACCGCAGGTGGCGATAAGGGCTTGCCCCCCGTTGTAATCCAGGGGGGCGCTAAGTTGACTGGGTTGCATTATGAACTGCCAATGGCTTCTGCGCAGGTAAAGTCCTGCCTTTTACTCGCCGGTTTGTATGCCAATGGTTCAACCACAATCGTAGAGCCTGCGCCAACTCGGGATCACACTGAGCGCATGTTGCGCGGCTTTGGCTATCAGGTGAAGAGTGAGGGCAATACGGCGTCCTTAGTTTCGGGTGGCCAGCTTTTGTCGGCCAAAATTGATGTCCCAGCCGATATATCTTCCGCTGCATTTTTTTTGGTGGCAGCGTCTATTACGCCGGGCAGTGATTTGACGTTAACTCATGTAGGTATGAACCCAACACGTATTGGAGTAATCAATATTCTGCGTGAAATGGGTGCTCACATTGAAATAACGGATGAAGCTGTTGTGGGGGGCGAGCCCGTTGCGAACCTACACGTTAAATATGCACCGTTGCACGGCATTGAAATACCTGAAGATCAAGTGCCTTTGGCAATTGACGAATTTCCGGTGCTTTTTATTGCGGCCAGTTGTGCAAAGGGTCGAACTGTATTGCGCGGCGCAGAGGAGTTACGTGTTAAGGAAAGCGATAGAATTCAGGTGATGGTGGACGGTTTAGTGGCATTAGGCATAAGCGCGACACCAACACCTGATGGTGCAATTATTGAGGGCGGGACACTGGGAGGGGGCGTTGTGGAAAGTCACGGCGACCATCGCATTGCAATGGCGTTTTCAGTTGCCTCGCTCAGAGCGACAGCGCCGATAAAGATATTGAATTGTGCAAATGTGGCAACATCGTTTCCAAATTTTGGGGAACTTGCAACGCAGGTCGGCATGCAGTTGGCGCACAGTTAAGTTAATTAATTTGGAGGCAATTTATTACATGGACTCGCTTACCTGTTTCAAAGCGTATGATATCCGCGGCAAACTCGGTGCGGAACTTAATGAGGATATTGCGTACCGAATTGGTCGCGCTTACGCGGAGTTTCTCAAGCCGGCGCAAGTCGTGGTGGGTGGCGATGTGCGATTGACCAGTGAGGCATTAAAAAATGCGTTTGCCAAAGGGTTGACCGACTCAGGTGTAAATGTGCTCGATATTGGTATGTGTGGCACAGAAGAAATCTACTTTGCGACCAGTCACCTTCGCGTGGATGGCGGCGTGGTTGTCACTGCGAGCCATAATCCAATTGATTACAACGGCATGAAGATGGTGAGGGCTAATTCAAGGCCGATTAGCAACGATACGGGTTTGCTTGAGATAAAAGGTTTGGCGGAGCGCAATCAATTTCCGCCCATTGCTGAACAAAAAGGCAGTGTTACTCAGGTAGATGTGTTGCAAGCTTATATCGAGCACTTGTTGACTTACGTAAACGTGGACAATCTCAAGCCCCTTAAGTTAGTGGTAAATGCCGGGAATGGCGCCGCAGGGCATGTTATTGATGCGATTGAAAAACACCTGCCCTTTGATATCGTCAAAATACAGCATGAGCCAAATGGAAATTTTCCCAACGGAATACCTAATCCACTGGAGGAGCACAATAGGCAGGCAACGATTGATGCTGTCCGCGAACATGGTGCCGACATGGGAATTGCCTGGGACGGGGATTTCGACCGCTGCTTCTTATTCGACGAGACGGGCGCATTTGTCGAGGGTTACTACATTGTAGGCCTGTTGGCTGAAGCGTTCTTGCTAAAGTATCCAGGTGAGAAAGTAATTCACGATCCTAGACTTACTTGGAATACGCTAGATATTGCCAAGTTAAATGGCGGGCAGGCTATTCAATCCAAAACAGGTCATGCCTTTATCAAAGAAAAGATGCGCGAAGAAGATGCGGTGTACGGCGGCGAGATGAGTGCGCATCATTATTTTAGGGATTTCTTTTATTGTGATAGCGGTATGATTCCATGGTTGTTAGTGGCTGAATTGCTCTCTGTTAAGGGTAAGTCTTTGTCGTCGTTGCTATCCGAACGGATAGCGCGCTTCCCGTCGCCGGGCGAAATTAACAGTAAGGTTAAGGATGCTACATTGGCCATTGAGCGCGTGCTTGAGCACTATGGCTCCTCTGCAACGGCGATCGATAAAACGGATGGTATAAGCGTTAGCTTTGATGATTGGCGATTTAATCTTCGCATGTCAAATACAGAACCCGTCGTACGACTCAATGTAGAAGCACGCGGTGATAGAGCACTAATGGAGCAAAAAACCAAGGATATTTTAGCGATAGTTAGGTCTTAACTAAGATATTGTACCTATTCTTTTTGGGAGGCACGGATGGCAGAGTCAAAAATGAAACCGATTACTAAGGCAATATTTCCAGTGGCGGGTATGGGCACCCGATTCCTGCCCGCGACTAAAGCGATTCCGAAGGAGATGCTTCCCATTGTGGATCGCCCCTTAATTCAATATGCGGTGGAAGAAGCCTACGCCGCCGGAATTAGGGAAATGATATTTGTCACGGGGCGTCACAAGCGTGCAATTGAGGATCACTTCGACACTGCGTTTGAATTGGAGCATGAGCTCGAGCAGGCCAATAAGCAGCAAATGCTAGAGCTCGTGCGCTCGGTAAAGCCCGCCGACATGCAGTGTGTGTACGTGCGTCAACCGCAGGCCCTGGGATTGGGGCATGCGATTTGTTGTGCAGAAGCGCTTGTTGGGAATGAGTTCTTTGCAGTTTTGTTGGCTGATGATTTGATGGTTGGCGAGCGGCCAATATTGCAGCAAATGGTTGACGTCCATCAGGAAACCGGCGGTTCAGTGTTGGCTACGCAAGATGTGCCAAAAGCACACACTTTTCGCTATGGCATATTGGATGTGCATGGTAATAAAGATCAAACTGCCAAAATTTTCGGCATGATCGAAAAGCCAGATCCCGAGGAAGCTCCTTCAACCTTGGCGGTGGCAGGTCGATATATCCTTTCACCCAATGTGTTTAAAAAAATTCGCACTCAGCCGCGTGGCGCCGGGGGCGAAATACAATTGACGGATGGCATAGCAGCGCTGTTGAATGAAGAAAATGTGTATTCTCATCGCTATAGCGGTCGTCGCTACGATTGCGGTAGTAAAGAAGGTTACCTACAAGCGACAATTGATATGGCGCTCAATAGGAGCGATCTGCGCGAGGCAGCGATTGCGCACCTCAACAAATTAAATTTTTAAGGTTTTCGAAAAATCACCCTAATGTACCCTTAGGTGCCAGTATTCCAAGTACGCTGGAACCAAGATCGGCAAAAATAATTGACACCTTAAGTCGCAGCGCTAATTGGTACGATTGAAGTAAGCAATATCCCACACAATTTGACGTTATTTGCGACAAGATTTAAACGCATTTCTGTCATAATCTGTACTTGCTGGATCGGTACAGGGCTGGCAATTCAAAGAAAAGTTATGGATGACAATTAATTAACATGGAGGTTTTCCCATGCGTAATCTACGCACTTCTACTGCTTTTTGTTTGGCAATACTTGTCGGCATGTCGTCAGTTGCAATGACTCCCATCGCATTAGCTGAGTCGGCAAAACAGGTTGCTAGCGCAAAATCGCAGGTTCAATCCAAGTCTGTAAATATCAATACAGCCTCTGCCGAGCAGCTTGCTGCTGGGCTTAAAGGGGTTGGGCTGAAAAAAGCTAAAGCGATCATTGAATACCGAAATAAAGTTGGCAAGTTCGTCAAGGTTGAGCAGCTGGCGGAAGTTAAAGGTATCGGCTCCGCAACGGTTGAGAAAAATCGTGCTTTGATTTCACTCAAGTAGTCCTTTTAACGACTCTACCGGTCAGGTGCTTTGTGTGCGTGCAGGGAGCCAGTGCCAGTACATGATGTGTCGGCAGCACCTAGGCACCTGTCCCGTAGAGTCGTTTCAGAGTTTACAGCACCCTTAACTAGCCCACCTTTCGCTGTAAACTCTTTTTCCTTTTCCCAATTAGCACATTCGGACTGATATAATTCTCGCTTTTTGAGGATGTATCGGTGACCGAAGCGCTTATTATCACTATTGATGGCCCGAGTGGCTCTGGCAAGGGCACCATAAGTCAGCGAGTGGCCCAAAAGCTTGGGCTACAACTGTTGGATAGTGGCGCCTTATATCGACTGGTGGCCTTGTGTAGTATTCGTCAGGCAGTGGATCCTGATGATGTCGTTAAACTGGCTGAGTTAGCGCGAACACTGCCCGTAAGTTTTAAGCTTGGGAGTGAAGGGGTCGCTGCATTTCTGAATGGTGAGGATGTTAGTCAGGCCATCAGATTGGAGGAGGTCGGTCTCGTAGCGTCAAAAGTAGCGGCGCTCCCAGAGGTGCGGGCCGCACTGTTAGAGCGTCAGCGGGATTTTGCCGCCCCCCCGGGTTTGGTGGCCGATGGTCGCGACATGGGTACTGTCGTGTTTCCCAATGCAACCATTAAGATATTCCTCACGGCGAGCGCAGAGGAGCGGGCAAACAGGCGTTTTAACCAGTTGAAAGCCAGAGGTGAATCTGTTAGTCTCGCGCGCTTGCTGGAGGACATCCAAGAGCGTGACTCTCGGGATATGAATCGACAGGTCTCACCCCTCAAGCCTGCAGAGGATGCTGTGATTATAGACAGCTCGCAAATGGGTATTGATGACGTGCAGGATGCGATATTAGCGATAGTCGACAATCGCTAGTTCCAAGTACGAAATTTGGTGTTTTTCAGTGGTTGTACTTAGCGGCTTTGCCAGAAAGAAAGCGCATAAGTACTTTTTATAAACCGGCCCGCAGAACTGGCTTTGCGGTACAGCGGTAGACCCCATCTTCGCCCCAAGGGCATCCTCGGTCTCCGTGTCGTATATATAGGTAGCCTCATGAGCGAAAGCTTTGCAGAACTCTTTGAAGAAAGTTTGAAATCCGTTGATATGGTCCCCGGAACAATCGTTACCGGCGTTGTTATCGATATCGACAAAGACTGGGTGACTGTTCACGCTGGTCTGAAATCTGAAGGCGTAATTCCCGCCGAGCAGTTCAAGAATGATAACGGTGAGCTGACTCTGTCCATTGGTGACGAAGTTCAGGTTGCCCTAGAAACCGTTGAAGATGGTTTCGGTGAAACCCGCCTATCCCGCGAGAAGGCCAAGCGTGCTGAAGCGTGGAAGGTTCTGGAAGCTGCACACGCTGCTGATGAAGTGGTTACCGGTGTTATCAATGGCAAGGTTAAGGGTGGTTTCACCGTTGACGTTGCCAGCATCCGCGCTTTCTTGCCAGGTTCGTTGGTTGATGTTCGCCCAGTGCGCGAAACCGCTCACCTAGAAGGTAAAGAGTTAGAATTTAAGGTTATTAAGCTGGATCAGAAGCGCAACAACGTTGTTGTTTCCCGTCGTGCAGTGCTGGAGCAAGCGAATTCCGCTGAGCGTGAAGAGCTGTTGGCGAGCCTGCAAGAAGGCATGGCGGTTAAGGGTATCGTTAAGAACCTGACCGACTACGGCGCATTCGTTGATTTGGGTGGCGTTGACGGCCTGTTGCACATCACCGATATGGCTTGGAAGCGCATTAAGCACCCAAGTGAAATCGTTGCGGTAGGCGATGAGATTGACGTTAAAGTATTGAAGTTCGATCGTGAGCGCAACCGTGTGTCTCTTGGCCTGAAGCAGTTGGGCGAAGATCCATGGGCCGCTATCACCAACCGCTACCCAGAAGGTGCTAAGGTTAAGGCCGTGGTTACCAATCTGACCGACTACGGCTGTTTTGCCGAGCTGGAAGAGGGTGTAGAAGGTCTGGTACACGTTTCAGAAATGGATTGGACCAACAAGAACATCCACCCATCTAAAGTTGTCAATGTGGGCGACGAAGTGGAAGTGATGGTTCTGGATATCGACGAAGAGCGTCGTCGTATCTCCCTGGGTATCAAGCAGTGTCAAGAAAACCCATGGGATGCGTTTGGTCGTCTGTTCGCCAAGAACGACAAGATCTCCGGTAAAATCAAGTCAATCACTGACTTCGGTATCTTCATCGGTCTCGACGGTGGCATTGACGGTTTGGTCCACTTGTCAGACATCTCTTGGAACGAAGCTGGCGAAGAAGCCGTGCGTAAGTACAAGAAGGGCGATGAGCTGGAAACCGTTATTCTTGCCATCGACCCAGAACGCGAGCGCATTTCCTTGGGTATCAAGCAGTTGGATCAAGACCCCTTCAGTGAATATGTTGCCACCAACGACAAGGGCACCATCGTTACCGGTACCGTGAAAGAAGTTGACGCAAAGGGCGCCACCATCCTTCTCGCCGATGATGTGGAAGCAACCTTGAAGGCGTCTGAAATCAGCCGCGACAAAGTTGAAGATGCTCGCAATGTACTGAAAGAAGGTGAATCTGTTGAAGCCAAGATCATCAACGTGGATCGTAAGAACCGCGTGATCAACCTTTCTGTCAAGTCTAAGGATGTTGACGATGAGAAAGCGGCTATCAAAGAGCACAGCAATAAGCAGTCAGATGCACCAGCTTCTGGTCCTGCCACTATCGGCGACCTGATCAAGGCGCAGATGCAGAGTCAAGACAAGTAAGCCTGTCTTTGCTCTAGAAAAAGGGTCGCATCGCGGCCCTTTTTTTGTGCCTAGAATTTGTGTGCCTATATCGGTAAAGAGGGGCGAAATAGGTCAAATTTTTCATGCTCAACCCTAATGCAGGGCCTGTTTTTTTAATAAAAACAGTAAGTTATCTGCCATTTTGGTTGCGAAGTCTGGAATCCTAGTGTAAAAATAACGCTATGTGCTTGAATTTCGGTGGTTTATTTCGCGCACATTGGTAAATAAGCACCAAAAACAGCCCTTCAGGAGCCAATTGATGACCAAATCGGAGCTAATTGAGCGTATCGCTCAACGGCAGGATCAGTTATCAGCCAAGGATGTAGAACTCACCGTCAAGTTGCTATTGGATTTTATGTCAGATGTGTTGGCGGCCGGTGATCGCATAGAGATCCGTGGATTTGGCAGCTTTTCACTGCACTACCGTGAACCCCGCGTTGGCAGAAACCCTAAAACCGGCGAGGCGGTAAAGTTGCCGGGCAAATACGTGCCTCATTTTAAGCCTGGAAAAGAAATGAGAGATCGCGTTAATCAAAGTCTGCATGAATACCCATAGTCATGAGTGCAATTAATCGACTTATCTCACTCTTTATCCTCCTCTTGGCGCTGATCTTGGGCGCTTGGTTTGGTTGGGATAACCAATCCCCGGTAGCCCTGCATTTTTATGGTTTCGATTTGCCACCCATTGCATCTGGGGTCGCAATTTTGGTATCGCTCGCGGTGGGCATAGTTGCTGGCTTGGCTGCGTCACAACTTGGGCTGTATCGCCTTCGTATTAAAAATCGCCAACTACAAAAACAACTAAAACGCGCAACATCCTATCCTGTCAGTGGTGACTAGCCTTGTCCAACGCAGGGATATTCTTATTGCTGCTGCTTGCCATATTGTGTGGCTATGTCATGGGAATCTATCAGCGCCGAACGGATAGTGATGATGCCGATGGTGCGCCAGATAGCAGTCAAGACCTCCTCAAAAATCTGGGTTACCTCCTTCGAGAGGAGACCGATGCAGGCTTAGATCAATTTATCCACCGTTTGGATGTGTCTCCGGCAACCCTTGATACGCACCTGGCAGTCGGCGGGTTGCTCCGGCGAAAAGGCGAGATCAGTCGCGCAATTCGGGTGCATCAGAACCTCATTTCCCGCCCAAGCTTGTCTAAGGCGCAACAGCGTCAGGCGCAAATAGAGCTGGCGCAAGATTTTGCGCAAGCTGGGCTGCTCGATCGGGCGGAGCGCCTGCTCCTTGAGTTGTTTGAAATTGATGATGCTGAACGGGAAAAAGTTGCTCAGCTGCTAGTGGATATCTATCAAGATGAACGAGAGTGGGAGCGAGCGCTGGACATCGTGAATCAGTTGGGCAAGGGGTGGTTCAATAAGCTCTCAGACCATTGGCAAACCTTGCGGGCTCACTTTCATTGCGAGCTTGCGGCGGTGGCCGTGCAGGGCGGAGATTTGCTTACGGTGCGCAGAATCCTTAAGCAAGCGCGGGCCTACCAAAAAAACCTCGCCCGAAGTTATTTGTTAGAGGCTGAAGTGGAATTACAGGCCGGCGATTCTGCGCGAGCTTTGGCGGCGCTTGAGGCTCTGTTGGCACTAGATCCCGACTCACTATATGCCGGCTTACCTGTTCTACAAGATCTGGCCAAGAAAGAGCAATATTTACCAGCTGTTAAACGATTACTGCAGCAGGGCTGGCGCCAAGCTGGCATCGCCTCCTTTGTGGTAATGGAGCTCGAGCTGGAGGTTGGCCGAGATCCAGAGGTGAGAAAAGAAATTCTAGAGGTAGCAATTCAGAAATCACCCAATCTGAGGTTGCTGGCCGCCTACTTAGCGCTTTTAATCGAGACTAATAAAGAGGTAGGCTCAGTGCTGGAGCCATTAGCGGCAATTGGTGAAAAATTAAACAAGCTGCCGCATTTTAAATGTAGTCAATGTGGCTTTGCCGGAAAGCAGGTGCATTGGTTGTGCCCGAGCTGTAAAACATGGAGCTCACTGCGACCAATAAAGGGGCTAGAAGGGGTTTAAACCCGCTGTAACCGAGTATAATGCGGCTTTTTAATTAAGGGACTATTCGCCGCATGCTGCCGCCCACCAACCACAACGACTCCCCTAGTAACGATTCCCCCATAATTGTCGCCCTCGATTACCCTACAGCGCTGCAGGCCTTAGCGATGGCGGATCAGTTAGATCCCGCTCTGTGTCGGGTAAAGGTGGGCAAGGAGTTGTTCACTGCAGAGGGGCCTGCGCTCGTTAAATCGCTAATTAAGCGCGGATTTGACGTCTTTTTAGATCTCAAGTTTCACGATATCCCGAATACCGTTGCTAAAGCCGTTGCCGTCGCCGCAGAGATGGGCGTATGGATGGTCAACGTCCACGCCAGCGGTGGCTCACGCATGATGCAAGCCGCGCGCGACGCACTGACACCCTTCGGAGACAAAGCTCCTCTGCTAATCGCGGTAACCGTTTTGACATCCAGTGCTGAGAGTGAGCTTGCAGAAATTGGGCTTGAGGGCGGTGTGGAGCAGCAGGTCCTGAAGCTAGCAAAACTCGCTAAAGGCGCTGGGCTAGACGGTGTGGTTTGTTCGGCTCGTGAGGCGTCAATATTGCGTCAAGAGATAGGCGAAGATTTTACATTGGTGACCCCCGGTATCCGCCCGGAAGGTAGCGCAAAAAACGATCAAGTGCGCACCCTGACCCCCGTGGAGGCGCTAACGAATGGCGTAAATTACATGGTTATTGGTCGCCCCGTTACCCAGTCTGCAGATCCCTCATTGGCGCTTCGGTCAATTATCGAGACACTTTGATTGGCTAGCAGTGTGCGAGGTAATCGGAATACTTATATTCCTATTTTGCAGGCGAGTATTAGAGACTAACCGTATGATTTTACGTATAATTCCGACACATTTTTGACATGCGCTGGTACATTCGTGCAAAATGCGCGCACCAGCAAGGACAGCGGTAAGAGCTCCAATATGACTT
The DNA here is from genome assembly GCF_014192475.1 of Simiduia aestuariiviva. Taxonomy (GTDB): domain Bacteria; phylum Pseudomonadota; class Gammaproteobacteria; order Pseudomonadales; family Cellvibrionaceae; genus Simiduia; species Simiduia aestuariiviva. The sequence goes on along the minus strand of NZ_JACHXZ010000002.1, from coordinate 449,764 downwards.
CTAAATACAAGCTTACACATTTACAGCAGCTTGAAGCTGAAAGTATCCATATCATTCGCGAAGTAGCAGCCGAATTCGATAACCCTGTAATGCTCTACTCTGTTGGGAAAGACTCAGCAGTTATGATGCATTTGACCATGAAGGCTTTTTATCCGGGCAAGCCTCCATTCCCGTTGATGCACGTGGATACTACCTGGAAATTCAAAGAGATGATTGAGTTCCGTGATGAGCGGGTTAAGGAGCTTGGTTGGGACTTGATCGTCCATATTAATGAGGATGGCGTAAAGCAGGGCGTAGGCCCATTTACGCACGGTAGCGCGAAGCATACTGACATCATGAAAACGCAGGCATTAAAGCAAGCGTTAACCAAGCACGGCTTTGATGCCGCTTTTGGTGGTGCTCGTCGCGATGAGGAAAAGTCGCGGGCGAAAGAGCGCGTTTACTCCTTTCGCGATAAATATCATCGCTGGGATCCGAAAAATCAACGCCCTGAACTGTGGAGTATCTATAACGGTCGAGTAGACAAGGGCGAAAGCATTCGGGTTTTTCCCTTATCCAACTGGACCGAGCTTGATATTTGGCAATACATCCATCTTGAAGGTATTCCAATAGTACCATTGTATTTTGCGGCAAAGCGCCCGGTTGTAGAAAAGGATGGCGTTTTGATTATGGTTGATGACCACCGAATGCCCATTGAATCGGGCGAGACCGTGGAGGAAAAGATGGTTCGTTTCCGCACGTTAGGTTGTTATCCATTGACCGGTGCAGTTGAATCAACAGCGTCAACCCTTCCAGAAATTATTCAAGAGATGTTGCTGACAAAAACAAGCGAACGTCAGGGTAGAGTCATTGATAATGACAGCTCCGGTAGTATGGAAAAGAAAAAACAAGAAGGATATTTTTGATTTGCCCTGAGTTTATTTGAGGGTGAGACATAGTTGAATAAACATTACTGAATAGTCACAAAGATAGGCCCCACGAAAAAACGTGGGGCCTTCAGATTTATGGAGTGCCAAATGAGTCACCAATCATCACTGATTGCATCAGATATCGATCAATATTTAGAGCAACACCAAAACAAAGAGATGTTGCGTTTTTTGACTTGCGGCAGCGTTGATGATGGGAAATCTACATTAATTGGCCGTTTGCTGCATGACTCTAAGATGATATTTGAAGATCAACTGGCGGCAATAGAAAAAGATTCGACTAAGCACGGCACCACCGGTGAGAAAATTGATTTAGCGTTATTGGTGGATGGCCTGCAGGCAGAGAGAGAGCAGGGCATTACAATTGATGTTGCTTATCGCTATTTCTCTACAGAAAAGCGAAAATTCATTATCGCTGATACTCCTGGTCATGAGCAGTATACGCGCAATATGGTAACGGGTGCCTCCACCTGTGATTTGGCCATTATTTTGATTGATGCGCGTTATGGTGTGCAAACACAAACGCGTAGGCACAGTTACATAGCTTCTCTTCTTGGCATAAAGCACATAGTCGTGGCAGTGAACAAAATGGATCTTCTCGACTTTTCACAAGAAAAGTTCGATGCCATTAAATCGGATTACGAGCAGCTTGCCGAAAAGCTTGGAATGAGTGACGTTTATTATGTGCCGATGTCCGCGCTTGACGGCGATAACGTCGTAGACCGTTCGGCCAAGGCCAACTGGTATCAGGGTAAAACCTTGATGGAAATTTTGGAAACAGTTGAAATTGCAAAAGACAGAAATTTGTCCGACTTCCGATTTCCAGTACAGTATGTTAATCGACCTAATTTAGATTTTCGTGGCTACTGCGGCACTGTCGCATCTGGAGTGATTGCCATAGGTGATGAAGTCAAGGTATTGCCCAGCGGGAAAACCAGCACAGTTAGTGCGATTGAAACGGCTGATGGGAGGTTGAATGAAGCTTTCGTTGATCAGTCTGTCACCCTAACATTAGCTGACGAAATTGATGTTAGCCGTGGCGATATGCTCGTTAAAGCCCACGACCCAATCAAGGGTGCTGCAGAATTAGATGCTCACCTAGTCTGGATGAGTGAAGAGCCTTTATCGCAGGACAAAGAATATTTATTTAAGTTTTCAAGTAAAGTTGTTAGCGGCCACGTGGATAAAGTCCAACATCGCATTGATGTTAATACGCAGCTTCCAGAATCCGTAGATAGTTTACAGCTTAACGATATTGCGCGGGTTACCGCACAGTTTAGCCAGCACGTGGTAGTAGATACCTACCAAACAAACCGTGCTACAGGTGCGTTTATTGTTATCGATCGTGTATCTAATATCACGGTTGGCGCTGGTATGGTTATTAGTGTGTCTCAGTCATTGATGGCCTCAAAAGAAGAGTCCTCTCACTCAGAGTTTGAGTTAGAGCTTAATGCATTGATAAGAAAGCACTTTCCTCATTGGAATGCGCTAGACCTTAGCAAATAGACGGTGCCAGCTTATGCGGAATAGAAAAGGAATTGTATTGGCTGGTGGTAGCGGTACCCGGCTCTACCCAATAACACGGGGTGTGTCTAAGCAGTTGATGCCCATTTATGATAAGCCAATGATTTACTATCCCATCACTACGCTTATGTTGGCGGGAATCCGAGATATTTTGTTAATCACCACGGCAGAGGATTTGCCTCAGTTTCAGCGTCTGCTTGGCGACGGCTCAGACTGGGGGATTAATCTAAGTTACGTGGTGCAGCCATCACCTGATGGCCTTGCGCAAGCGTTTATTCTGGGTGAGACGTTTCTAGATGGGGCTCCTTCCTGTTTGGTTTTAGGCGACAATATTTTCTACGGGCATGGTTTTTTTAAGCTGCTAAGTGCAGCAAATAGTCGAGAAGAGGGCGCTACTGTATTTGGATATCATGTTGATGATCCTACTGCATATGGTGTTGCAGAGTTTGACCAGCACGGCAAGGTGATTAGCATTGAAGAAAAGCCAAAGAATCCAAAGTCAAATTATGCTGTAACGGGACTATATTTTTACGACGATTCTGTTTGCGATTTAGCTAAATCATTAACGCCATCCCCGCGCGGTGAGCTTGAAATCACAGATTTGAATAATCTGTATTTGGAGCAAGGGCGGCTAAATGTAGAAGTCATGGGGCGAGGATTTACATGGTTGGATACCGGTACTCATGGAAATTTGCTTAGTGCAGCGCAGTATGTTGAGACGATTGAGCAGCGGCAGGGTCTGCGAATAAGTTGCCCAGAAGAGGTGGCGTATCGCATGGGCTTTATTTCTGATGAGCAGCTTGAGAGGCTGGCCAACAGTCTAATAAAGAGTGGGTATGGTCAATATTTGTTAAAAGTTTTAGCTGACAGTGTCAGGGTCTCTGGTGATCTCGCAAAAAGGCTTGCCGTATGATCGTGCTTGAGACTTCTATCTCATGCGTAAAAGTATTATCGCCAAAAGTATTTGGTGATGATCGTGGCTATTTTATGGAAACTTTCCGTGACGATTGGTTTAGGGAAAATGTTGCAGACGTTAATTTTGTTCAGGATAACCAGTCGAGTTCGGGAAAATATACCCTAAGGGGATTGCATTACCAGTTAGTGCAGACTCAAGGAAAGCTTGTGCGAGTTATTTCGGGTGAGGTGTTTGACGTTGCGGTAGATGTTCGTGAGGGTTCTCCTACTTTCGGTCATTGGGTGGGCGAATATCTGTCCGCTGAAAATCGCAAACAGCTTTGGGTGCCGCCAGGATTCGCTCACGGGTTTATGGTCACTTCTGATGAAGCAGAGTTTGTCTACAAGTGTACCGATTACTACCATCCGGATAGCGAAGTGTCTATCGCTTGGAATGACCCGTTATTGGCTATAGATTGGCCTATTCCCGACAGCACCAATCCAGTAGTTTCTGAAAAAGATGAGCTTGGTTGCAGTCTTGCGGCAGCGCCCTCATTTCCCTATGAAAAGGCATAGGTTGTGGATTCAATTCAGTCATGCCAAAAAGCAAAGCCGACCGTATTGGTGGTTGGTAGTAATGGGCAGTTAGCAAAAGCGCTATTTCGCAATTGTCCGCAACGCTTTGCCATAGAGTGTTGGGGGCGAGCAGACGTCGACGTATTCAATATTGCAATGCTAAAAAAGCGCATTGCCAAGCTTAATCCAAAAGTCTTGATTAACGCTGCGGCTTATACGGCAGTTGATTTAGCTGAAGCAGACGCACAGGCAGCATTTGATTTAAACGCAATTGCTGTCGAAAATCTCGCATCAATTGCACGCGATCAATCCATTGCATTTATACATGTTTCCACAGACTTCGTTTTTGATGGAAAAAGCTCTCTGCCTTACCGGCCGGAATCAGCAACTAACCCTCTCAGCGTCTATGGTGAAAGCAAATTAGAGGGCGAGCTGGCGGTATCTAAGCTTGAGCCGCAGCAAGCTGTCGTAGTGAGGACTGCTTGGGTCTATTCCATGGAAGGAAAAAACTTCCTGACTACAATGCTGCGTATTATGCAGGAGCGCGATTCATTGAGTGTGGTGTGTGATCAAATTGGCACGCCGACATCAGCTGATTCTTTGGCGAGAGTGCTCTTTCATATTGCGGCTCGCCTTATTAGTGAAAAAGAATCTCCCAGGGGAGTGGAGTTACATCACTGGACTGATGCTGGGGTGGCGAGCTGGTACGATTTCGCGAAAGCGATCGAAGCAATTGCGGTGCAGTTGGGCTTGTTAAAAAGCTCAATAGATATCAAGCCGATTGCAACGGAAGATTATCCGACACCCGCGAAGCGGCCTGCTTATAGTGTGCTTGATAAATCTAAAACTGTTGAGCGCTTTGGATTGGTTCAAAGTCATTGGCAAGAAGAACTAAAAAAATGTCTTATGGAAATGGTCAGATTGAAAATGGAAAACAGTCGATGAGTAATAGGTCGCTATTGGTAACTGGTGGAGCCGGTTTTATCGGTGCGAATTTCATACATTACTGGAGTAAGAAGTATCCGAATGATTTTATAGTGATACTTGATGCGCTCACTTATGCCGGTAATAAACGAAGTTTAGATGCTGTTTTAGATTCTGGCCGCATTCATTTTGTTCAGGGCGACATTTGTAATGAAGGGCTTGTTGCCGATCTGTTATCGCGACATAACATATGCACGATTGTGCATTTTGCTGCTGAGTCACATGTGGATCGCTCAATAACGGGTCCAGATGCTTTTATCGAGACCAATATTCTGGGAACGTATAGCCTACTAAAGGCAGCTAAGGCATTTTGGCTGGATCAGCCATTAAGTCAGGGGGCGCCCGAACGCCAGCACCGTTTCCATCATGTTAGTACGGATGAGGTGTATGGCACACTTGGCCCAACTGATCCCGCATTTACAGAACAAACCGCATATGCCCCGAACTCTCCGTACTCAGCCAGTAAAGCCGCTTCGGATCACTTGGTAAGAGCTTATCATCATACTTATGGGCTAAATGTAACAACCTCCAATTGTTCAAATAATTATGGTCCCTATCACTTTCCGGAAAAACTGATTCCGTTAATCATTACTAACGTTTTGCAAGAGAAACCTTTACCTGTCTATGGTGACGGAAAGCAGGTGCGAGATTGGCTTTATGTAGAAGATCACGCACGTGGTATTGATCTTGTATTAAGCAAAGGTAGGGTTGGAGAGAATTACAATATTGGTGGCCACAATGAGTGGCAGAATATAGACATTGTTCAGTTAGTATGCGGTTTGATGGATCAGAAATTTACTGATGATACAACTTTAATTGAGAGGTTCCCCCAAGCAGTATCTGCCGCTAATGGCACCAGCGCCTCATTAATAACTTATGTTGAGGATCGGGCAGGACACGACCGTCGTTACGCGATAGATGCTACTAAAACTAAATTGGAGTTGGGGTATTCGCCGCAGGAAAGTTTTGAAAGCGGGATTCGTAAGACCGTAGCCTGGTATTTAGAGAACGACAATTGGTGGCGACCGCTGCTTTGATTTTATTTTGTATCGCAATATAAAGGCGGAATGTAGAAAATGTTGTTTGTTGTCGGTATGCACCGTTCAGGCACTTCGTTTGCAGCTAATTGGCTGCGTGACATAGGTTTGAATTTCGGTGAAGATTCAATGCTTTTAGAGCCGCAAGCCGATAATGCTGATGGATTTGTTGAGCACAAAAATGTAGTTGATCTTAATGACAGATTGCTAGGTTTTCACAATCAAAGTTGGTTTCGTCCTAATGGTAACGTAGAGCTCAGTGCGGCTGAACAAGAAAAAATCATTGAATTAAGAGCCTCGTTAGAAAAAGCTGGCGTTGAAGCGATTAAAGATCCGCGCCTTTCACTTCTGATTCCTTATTGGGTCCGGAAGGGTGACCAGCTTGTTGTTTGCCTCAGAGATCCAGGTGAGGTGGCCGCTTCACTATTGAGGCGCGACCATTTTCCAATAGAAGTTTCCGTATCTCTTTGGTTGATATATAACCATTTTATAGCGAAACAGTTAAAAAACCGAGAGCATGAAATATTCTGGTTCTCGGAATTAGAGCGAAAAGCTGACTCTATAGCGGATGGTGTTTCTAATTTAGTACAGCGCAGTCTGACGTCGGTGATGACTGCACTAAATAATAGATTCAAGCCAGCAATGGCCACATCAAGAAGTGGCGGCAACCAAAAAATAAGTGATCCGATTTATATCTTAGCGCGAGAAGTGTATCGAAAGTGTGTTGAGGCCAATAGTATCACTCCTTTTTTAGATGTAAAGCTAGGTGGTGCTATAGAACTGGTTGATACCTTTTATAGCTTGATAGCAGAATCCCGAGCATTGAGAGAGTTAAAGCCTAAGCATCTTTCGCTGAAAAATCATGCAGACGGTTTACAAGCGGCTTTGGATGTTCGTAATAAAGAGTTCGAGTTGCTGGCAAGTGCACATAATGAGGAGCTCAAAAATAGTGAGCTGGCACAAGCGAAATTCAAAAGCATGGAGGCTGAATTTAGGGCCGAAAATCAACGTTTAAATGCAGGTGTTCAAGAATTACGGGCTGGAAACGATACGCTACGAGATGAAAATAAATTGTTGCGAGATGAGAATCACCTGCTGCAAGCTGAGTACAGCTCCTTAGTAGAATTATTAGCTAAGCCTATCGGTCGCCTACTATATAATTTCTTTAGGCTCTACAAATTATTCACCTTTAGGAAAGGCGTTGAAACCGTTTTTGACAGAATTTTTTATCATGCAGAACAGCAAAGAAAACACAATAGAAAACAGTTAGACGTTCCCGAAAAATTACATGCAGCGATGCGGGTGATCGAATTTTTACTTAAGAATCCTGGGATTGCTTCACGTAACCTTACTTGGAGAAACGTCAGAATATTTGCACGTCGATTTGGATCCAATCAAAGTGATTTCAAACAGTGGCTTGATGCTCGAATTCCAGAAACAATTGGAGTGAGAGAAGTCTATATTGAGAAATTTGACTGGTCGGAGAGGATTAAGTTCCCAGTTGCGCCAACACCAAAGGTAAGCATTATAGTACCAGTCTATAATCAGGTGGAAATCACATTATCGCTATTGAAATCTTTGGTGAAGTACACGAGCGGTCAGTATGAGGTGATTTTGGCCGATGATTGCTCTACGGATCGTACTCAAGAAATCCAAAATTACGTTGAAAACATAATTCATATAAGAAATTCAGAGAATCTCGGTTTTTTGTTGAATTGCAACAACGCCGCTCAGCATGCAAAAGGCAAGATTGTTGTTTTCTTAAACAACGATACCAATGTCACTGAGGGCTGGCTAAATTCTATAGTTGATTGCTTTGAGGATTCTACAGTAGGGGTCGTTGGTCCCAAAATTCTGTTTGCAAATGGGCAATTACAGGAGGCCGGCGGGATTATTTGGAAGGATGGATCTGGTTGGAATTATGGTCGGATGAAAGACCCAGAGGCGCCTGAGTACAACTACTTCAAAGATGTAGACTATGTTTCAGGTTGCTGTCTGGCGGTGCGGACTGATATCTGGAATGAGATTGGCGGCTTTGATCAGCGATATGTGCCTGCATACTATGAAGATACAGATATTTGTTTTGAAGCGAGAAGGTTGGGTTACCGAGTTGTGTATCAACCTAGATCTGTTGTTGTGCATCTGGAGGGGGCATCTCATGGCACAGATACTAATACTGGAATCAAAAAATATCAGCTCGTAAATCAGGAAAAATTTGTCCAGAAGTGGCGCTCTGTTCTTGATAGTCATTTCGAAAATGGCGTTGATGTATTCCATGCTAGAGATAGGTCCGCGACTAAGCTGACCATGCTTTTTATTGATCACTACGTACCTCACTACGATAAAGATGCGGGTAGTAGGGCTGTTTTTATGTATCTACAAATCATGATAGATATGGGTTTCAACATTAAGTTCATTGGGGACAATTTTTATAAGCATGAGCCTTACACAAGTAAGTTACAGTCGATGGGTGTAGAGGTTTTGTATGGGAATTTTTACGCAGCGAATATAGAAAGCTGGATTGATAGTAATGCAAGTTGTATTGATGCCGCATTTGTTAATAGGCCGCATATTGCAGAGCGTTACGTAAATCAAATAAAAAAATTAGGAATTATGTTGATCTATTTTGGCCATGATCTTCATTTTCTGCGACTGGGTCGTCAGGCTTTACATGAAAAATCCAAGTATTTAAAGAAAGAAGCAGACGATTGGGAACGGAGAGAGTTAGCGGTAATAGATCAGGCTGATATTGTTTACTATCCGTCTAGCGTAGAGGTAGACCTGCTAGTTGAAAAGTACGGTATAAATAGCGCGAAAGTCCTGCCGCTTTTTGCATATTCGCATGCGCAAGTTGATTACCAAGCAGGTTCACGAAAAGGGTCCATCTTTGTCGGCGGCTTTGGCCACCCTCCCAATGTTGATGCCGTCGAATGGTTGTATTCTGAAGTTTTTCCAAAGCTTGGCGAGGAGGCATTGCCAATCTATATTGTGGGTTCTAATGTGCCAGATCATATTAGGCAGATGAACGATTCAAACTTCCAGGTTCTAGGGTTTCTTTCAGATGAAGAACTGCACAATATTTATAAGCAGGTTCGATCGGCGTTAGTCCCACTACGTTTTGGCGCTGGGGTAAAAGGTAAGTTGTTAGAGGCAATGTACTTTGGGTTGCCTGTGGTGTCCACATCAATTGGTTTGGAAGGGTTGGGCGGCCTTGACAGGATGTATGCATATGACTCCGCCGATGAATTTGCTAACCGTGTTCGAGAGCTGGCCTCTGACACAGATGTTGCTTCTAAGGCTTCCAGTTTTTCCTTAAGTTACGTAAACAGCAATTTTAGTAAAGGTTCGCTTCGAGATATTTTTGAAAAAGATATAGTGCAAAGTTGGTTAAATTTGAATGGGTAATATTATTTTTCGTCCGGATATCGAAGGCCTGCGAGGATGGGCAGTTCTTTTAGTTGTTCTATATCATCTTGGCTTTGAAGCGCTTTCGGGAGGATATGTAGGCGTTGATGTTTTTTTTGTAATATCTGGCTACTTGATAACTGGTATAATTCTTAAAGATGTTGATGGGGGGCAGTTTTCTTTTAAGACATTCTATCTTCGTCGAATTCGAAGATTACTTCCAGCCTTGGTTTCAGTCATACTGTTAACCTTAATATCTGCACTATTTTTATTGGACCCTCCGGAAATAGTCGCCTTAACACATTCTGCTATAGCGGCAATATTTTCATTATCCAATATACTTTTTTATTCGGAATCCGGCTATTGGGATGCTGCTTCAGCCTCTAAACCTTTGCTACATACTTGGTCGCTCTCCGTAGAAGAGCAGTTTTATTTAATTTGGCCCGTTTTTCTATTTTTCTTCTTTAAAGCAGCCTCACAACTAACCAGAGCTCTGTTGTTAGGGGTAATTGTCTTGCTTGGTTGCATCTTGTCAGCTTATATGACAACGCTGGACTCTAGTGCAGCTTTTTTCCTAACTCCTTTTAGGGTCTTTCAGTTCGCATTTGGAGCTTTTGTATATCAATGCATCCAAACTTACCCGCATGCTCTTGAATTGGGTAGCTTCTCGCAGTCTTTAATTCGCGTTCTTTCTTGCCTAGTCTTGCTGTATTCAGCAATTACTTTGTCGGATGCTTCACATTATCCGGGATGGCTAGCAATCATACCTACGGTTGCGACTGGGGCGCTGCTTCTAATTCGCGGCAATGAAATTAGCTTTTTTGAAAGGCTGCTATTTACAAACCGGTTCATACGCTGGTTTGGTAAAATCTCTTACTCTTTATATCTTTTACATTGGCCTGTAATTGTATTTTTTACATATGCTGTGCTGCGAGATATGAATAATAATGATCGTTTAATCCTGTTTGTTGTGAGTGTTCTTTTGGCGGTGATATTAAATAGCGTCGTGGAGAACTATTTTTATCGTCGGAGTGGTCTTGGTGTATTTGAATCGCCCCGTCGTATATCGTTAACTGGATTTTTGACGGCTTCATTCGCGACCTTTTTTGTTCTTGTGGCCATTAATATTTTTTATGAAGGTAGAGTGTTATCTGATCAAGTATCTCTGACAAAAGCAATGGTAGATGAGGGCAAGCGTGATCGCTATAAGTTCTCAAGATTAGCCTGCCGCTTGTCAAAATACCCGTCTCATAAAGCCTGCCAAAATCTAGATGGTAGCCGTGTGCTGTTTATGGGCAATTCCCATGAAACTGATGGATATAATTTCTATAGAGGGTTTGTGGGTCGGGATATTAATTCAGAGGCTATTCTTTTCGGTCAGACAAATTCATGTCCAAAAATTATATCCGAAAATGGCGTTTGGCGGTCAGCTGATAAGCAGTGCCAAAAACGTTTGAATCTGTTGCAAAGTGAATCGTTTTTAAAAACTATAGACACTATTGTCTACTCGGCTAACAAGCCTTTCTTCATTAACAAGTTGAAATTTTATGAGTTTTTTAAGCAGGTAAAAGCAGTAAATTCGGACATCAAACTTATCGTTCTTGGTGGGTTTCTTAATACTAAGTATCCCTGCTCATTGCTGGTAAACAGATTTGGAAGTGCGGGAGCTTGTTTTCAAAAAGAGTTTATTAGCTATTTTCCATATAATGAAAATAGACATAAACTTTATGGGGGCTTCATTTCTTTGGCTGATATTTATGTGGATAAGGTCGAAATAATGTGTGAGGAAAGAGCTCCGGCTAATTGCATTAATACCACAAGTTCAGGCCAGCCCGTATTCTTCGATTCGCATCATCTGTCTCGTTCATATGCTGAGTTAATAGGTGCCACCTTTAGGTCTTTCTATACAGGCCATTAATATTGAAAGTTTCTATCGCGGAAAAGAATAAGTAGATATGAAAAGTAAATCGAATAAAATTTTAGTTACCTCGCCATTAATGCCTAATATAGACCGATACAAAGAAATGCTTGATGAAATTTGGGCGTCTCGGTGGTTATCAAATGGTGGTTGCATGACCAAAGAATTGGAAAGACGGTTATGTTCCTATCTGGCAGTAGAAAACATTTCACTTTTCAACAACGGAACAATTGCACTAATGACGGCCATACAAAGTCTTCGGTTGCAGGGTGAGGTCATAACGACACCATTTTCATTTCCCGCCACAACCCATGTCTTAAATTGGAATGGAATAACCCCTGTTTTTTGTGATGTTTGTCCACATACATTAACTATTGATCCAAATAAAATCGAAGCGCTCATTACATCCAAAACTTCGGCCATCTTAGGAGTGCATGTTTATGGTATTCCCTGTTACGTTGAAGAAATCCAGCGTATAGCCGATGTTCATGGCTTGCGCGTCATTTATGACGCCGCGCATGCATTTGGTTGTGAAATAGATGGTAAGCCGATCAGTGATTTTGGTGATATATCTATGTTTAGTTTTCATCCAACTAAACTGTTTCATACGGCAGAGGGTGGAGCATTGGTGTTTGGAGATGTGAACCTAAAAGAGCGAATAGAGCTGCTAAAGAATTTCGGTATTAAAAATCAAGAAGAGGTGATTTTGCCTGGAATCAATGGAAAAATGAATGAGCTTTCTGCTGCCATGGGATTGTCAGTGCTGCCGCTTGTAAATAATGAGCGGGAAAGAAGGTCAGAAATTAGAGCATTATATACTGCTAATCTAGGTGGCATCCCGGGCTTACAGGTTTTAACAGTAGCAGATAACGTGAAGTCGAGTCAGCAGTATTTTGCTATTCGGATAACAGCTGAGGCTATAGTTAACCGAGATGACCTTTATGACGATTTAAAAGAGAATAATGTATTTCCTCGGAAGTACTTTTCCCCTTTGATAAGTAATTACCCTTGCTACTCAATGTTACCTACCGCGAGAGCCGAAGCGTTGCCCGTAGCGACTTTGGTCGAAAAGCAAGTACTTTGCTTACCATTCTATGGAGAGCTAAGTAATAGCGAAGTGCTTAAAATTTGTAAGATAGTCCGCAAATCATTGGGAGTCGAATAGGGTGGTGTCTGATCTTTTAGCACCAAACTGCGACGTCGGTTCTATAGCTGCTGTTTATTGCGAGGGCGTGAAGTTAGTTGGGCGGCTTCTAGGTTTTACTTACTTAGCCCAGAGCGATGATTTTGAACGACGTTTGCATAAGTCATTATTGGGGTTGGGTAATAATCCTTCTGCTGGAAACGTATACGGCATTCTGTATTCCTTTGAGTTTCAGTCCCCTGAGGAATTTCAACGATATATTGGTAAGAATTTCGATTGTTTTCAACAGTCTGCCCCAGTAAAAGGTTTGAAGGATTCAGTTGATTTTGATGGACGATTAAGGAGCTCTGCTTTAGAAGTGCTTTCGTTAAGCGATAACGATATCCGTAAAAAGTATTTCGATTTGTTTGATTTTAAAAGCGTTGATCTTTTGGATTTGGCAGCGAATGATTCTGCGTGTGTATTTCATAAGTTGAATCATGGCTATTGGGAATACCTACTGCTCATTTTTCTGGGGACAAATACTTATTCGAGATATAAGCTCCGTGAAGCCAAGTATGAGACCTTTAACAAGCGGTTGCGTCTTCCGGGTTATATTAGTGCCCTCTATCAGTCTCAGCGATCATTAATTAATGATCCAAATGATCAGTATTATTATGCAATCAGTTGCTCGGCAGGGATTCAGCCTATCGACAATTATATTGAAAAGGAGCTAACCGATGTGGCGCGAGGCGCTATGGCGGGGGCAATAGCTTATAGATCACTTTTCTCTGACACTGGTTCTAGCGTCTATGATGGCTATGCCGTGAAATCTCTATGTTACCGTGACCTACTTTTTGACTTCATAGACGTGCTTGCTCAGAGGTCAGACGCTTTAGTTTTCATTGTTCCGCAAACAATTAAAAACATTAGATTGGACTCTGTGTTGGTAAATCAATATGTTTTAGCAGTACCCAGGCATCACGTGCACGAGTATTGGCCATCAGTATTGGCGTTGTGTATTGGTTATATTGATCGATTAAGATCGCGCCATAACAAATTGACCGTCATAATGGAGTGTGGGGCATTTAGTGCGCTTCTTTCAGTTGCAATGAAAAAACTCAATGATGAACAAGTTGGAACTCAAGGCGGTTGGATTAAGAGTTTTGATTTAGGGAGAGTGTTGGATAGCTCAAATGAAACCGCGGTGAAGAGCCAGCGGTGGCTGAAGGGGAGTGGAGTAACTTGGCGAGTCCCATTTAAAATATAGGAGTTAAAGATGAGGCCGGTAATTCATGTTGGATTGGCCAAAGCGGCAAGTACTTTTTTGCAGCGGTCGATTTTTGCAAAGCATAGCAACGTAAATTACCTAGGAAAAGGGCATGTAGACCCAGATCTTAGGGCTGCCGTAACAAGGATGAGCAGACAGAATTCATTTTTCTACAGTGGCGAGGAGGTGGGGTCCGTTTTTAGAAACAAACTAATAGCTGATAGTGCTCGTGTTCCTATATTGTCTGAAGAGGATTTTTGTGGAATGCAGTTTGTTGATACTGCAATGATGGCCTCTAGAATTAAAGAGATTTTTAGTGGCGGTCGTATTATTCTAGTTACTAGGAACCAGCAAGATTGGGCTCAATCAAAGTATTTTTTTTACCTTGAAAACTTTAAACGAGAAGCGCTGTTCGGTCTGGACGCTATGCTTTCAGAAGATAATCTGCGCTGGGTTGGGTCCTATTTCGGTCCGTTTTTCCTCAATAAAATTGCGACACTTTATGAAAATTTATTTGGGAAGGAAAATTTGTTGGTAGTTCCTTATGAAAAGTTAAAGAATAATAGTGGCGAGTTTATACGGGAGGTTAGTCAGTTCTGCGATATTGACGCATCCGAAAGTATCAAATTAAAAAATGTGGGTGAGGGTAGGGCAGAGAATAAATTCAGGATCAGCCCCGCCAGGGCCCAATTTATACAGCAGTTAAGGTTTGTTATAACTAAGGACGCTCGTGGATTAGCAAGAAATTTGCTACCGATGATTGATCAGCGTCTACCTGTTGATCAGTTTATCTTGGCGGAGAAATATATTGAAAAAGGCGAATTTAACTATGAAGAATGGGCGCAATGGGGAAAGCGCAATGTTAAATACATACCTGATGATCGTGACGTCAATGGCCGTCCTGTCGAGCCTTTGGGACCAAAGGCAACAGCTAAAATACGGAACGTCGCTAGAGTAGAGAATGCTAGTCTAGAGCGAAAATACAACCTGGATCTTAAGCAACTCGGCTATATTTTGGATTAAACACTATGCGTAACGTAATAGTCCACTATCATATTTTTAAAAATGCAGGTACTACCTTCGATGGTCTGCTAAAAAGAAACTTTGGCCGCGCTTTCGTAGACCATCGTGAGGATGACAAAATGGTGGCAGGTGGAGCTCAGTATCTTGAAGAATTTATCAAGGGTAATGTCAAATTAAAGGCTATTTCCAGCCATCATATGGTCAGCCCATTGCCAGATATTGAGAATATTAATCTTCACCCAGTTTTTTTTCTTCGACATCCTATTGAGCGTGCACTATCAGTATACCTTTTTGAGAAAAAACAAATTTCTCAGTCCAAGGGAGCTCAAATGGCTAAAAAGCTCGATTTTAAGGCCTATGTGAAATGGCGTATGTTGCAGAATACACCTGGAGTTATACGAAATTATCAATTAAGAACAATGCTCGGTTTAACGGGGAAGCTTAATCGACAGGTTTTTGATGATGATCTTGAGCTGGCGCTTGGAAAAATTGAGAGCGGTTTGTTTCATGTGGGAGTTGTAGAAAAATTTGAGAGCTCCGTGAATAGTATCTTCACTGTTTTAGATCCCTACTTCTCTGGTTTAAATAGAAAGTTTAAACCTTTAAACGTTAACTCCAAAAATATAAAGAAACCTTTGAGTGAAAAACTTGTTGAAATTGAAGGGCTTTTGGGTGAAGAGATCGAGTTGCTATACCAAGAAAACGATTTGGATTTACGTCTTTGGGAGTCAATAATTGCCAAGTGTGAGTCGCATAGTGGCTAAACCAGACAGCTTGATTTCAGGGGCTTTATTTGGTCTGGCGCAGTATTATCGGTCGGTTAGGCGTATCTCTAGATTAAAGCCGACAAGCACTTTTTTCCTGGTGGCGCTTTCGTTGGTGTCCCAGCTGTCAATGCTTTTGGCTTATTTGTTGCCCATAAAGATTGTTTTAATGTTGGGGTCCGATAGGATTCCAAGGTTTTTCCCTGACTTTTTAAGGGAGATGGATAAGCAGAGTGCGATACTGCTTTTAAGTAGTTCGGCGCTAACTATGTTGTTGTTGAGTTTTCTAACTACTTGGTGTTCAAATAAATTAAAGCCAAAGGTGGTCAACGCATTGCTGTTGCAGAACCGAAAAACAATGATTTTCGGGCAGCAAAAAATAATAGCCGGCAGAATCTACGAAAGTCTCATAGATAGTCTCAGTGGTTTTTTGTTTTTTTGCCTTTCAATGACCATTATTTCGTTTTTGTATCGAGGTCTGTTTTGGTGTGTAATTTGTTATATCGTTTTATGCGCAGTTGTAATTTTTATTATTGGCAGTCAATCGTTAAAAAGTTCTACCTATTTAACAGATCAATTGCCAAAATTATTGGATTATCTGTCAATACTAGGGTTTCTAGTTGCATTTGGCTACATAGTTTTAGATTTTACTCTGCCTATTGATCCGCCTAGGTACTTCTTTGCTTTGATTGGACTTTTGTTTGCAAGGCAGGCGATGGGCTTATTTAGGTCTATTTTTGGATCGGTGAGATCGATTCACCTAAAGAGAAATGAAGTTAGCGCGTTGTTTTTTCCTGATGCGCCACCGTCCAATAAGTTTGTAATTGAGCGGCACGGTGTTGATAAGTTCTTAGCTCCCGGTTCTCGTAATCAATGGGTTATCCAGATACTGCGTGATTTAAGTTTAAATGTGCAGCAGGTATATACTATTAAATTACTTTCTGGATTTGGTAGTGGCTGCTATGCGCTTGATTGTAGAACAGATTGCGGTGAATTTCTTGTTAAACTGTACGATATAAAAAAAACCAGTTGGTTTGAGCAAGAGCGTTGTTTAATGACAACGGTTGAATTGGGGAAGCTTGCTTTACCATTTCTTGGATCAGCAGATTTAAATGGCTATAAGGTGAATGTTTTTTCGTCTTCTGACGTTGTAATACAACACTGCAATGTCAAAGATAGCAATGAAATAAAGCTTTCTGTATCGAAAATTAGGTTAAGCGACGATTTTTATCAAGATTATTTAAGTAATCATGCAGTACTTTGGAGGAGGTCAAGCATAGCGAGATATCATCATCTTGAGACTCTAGCGGACGAATTCGGAGCTAAAGGGTGGTGTGCTTTCGTTGAAAATTTTTCTGATATTCTGTTTAGGGTTGAGAGGCTTCCCCACAAATTATGCTTGAAAAAACAGTCTGTGGTCGGTCTCCACCCTTCTGAGCCTTTAAAGCTGGTGCACCCTGTCGGGTGGACTGTAGAGCCATTGGGGTTTCGATTAGATCGAGAGGCTAGCATCGATCTTTGTGTATCCTATTTGAAGACTATCGATGTCCAGCGTAAGATGGTTGGTAATGACGATATATGCAAAAGTATACTCTGCGCCAACTATTTATCATGGATAGAGGTCGATTATGACGCGGGCGAGTTTCTCAAATGTTTTTCACATATAGAGCGACTTATTAATTTGGTTTATCAGGTAAAGCACATATATCGTGAAAAAAATTGATTTATGCTACCTTCATATCGGTACAGAGAAGACCGGTACGACGAGTATTCAAAAAGCACTGGCCGATGGCCGCACAACGCTATTAGAAAATCACATTCTATATCCGGTCAGCTTGGGTGAGAGAAATCATGTTAAGTTAGCCTTGTCCTGTTACAAAGGCAATCGCCGTATTGATTTTTTTGAAAGGGTGTTGGCACAAAGTGATATGTCATTAGAGGACTTTAGGGACTCTATGGTTAAGGAGTTTCATGATGAGCTGGAAATGTATGAACTACGACAGGTGGTTATCTCTAACGAACATCTCTCCGCTGTGCTTAACGATTCTGTCAGTATTGAGGAATTGTTTAAGTTTCTTAATGATTATTTTCTAAGAATTATCGTAGTTGTCTACTTGAGGCGCCAGGATAGATTGGCGACTAGTTTGCACACAACGCGAATATTGTCAGGAAGTTCGCAGTTTGGAGACGTCTTTAGTCTTCAGGGGGGTGGGAGTAGATACGAGTATGCTAAGCTAATTAAATCGTATCAAGATATATTTGGTAAAGAAAATATCATCATTAGGCGTTACCAGGAGGGTGGTTTAGTACAAGGGGATTCCCTTCATGATTTTCTGTCAGTAACTTCATTAGATAAATATGTAGCCCCGGTTGGGTTAGTTAATGAAAATGCCTCACTAAGTGAAAAGGCTCAGGAATTTTTGGCGTATTTTAATAAAGAGATACCTAAATTTATAGATGGAATGCCAAATCCACTCTACGGTGATATCCAACGATTGCTAAGAGACTCATTTTCAGGGCCTGGTTTTTATCCAGCTATTAGCGAAGCTAAAGCTTTTTATAGCATATATTCTGAAGGCAATGAGTATATCCGTTCTGTTTACTTCCCTGAAGACGCTAGTCTCTTCAACGAAGATTTTACAATGTATAGAGAAAAGGGGGCGAATCGACTCTGCGTTGAAGACGCGATGAAGATTACAGCGTCAATATGGAGTCAATTGCATTTCGAAATGGAGGAAAAATTGGCGGCTGAAAAAGCTGAAGCTAAAGAGGTGGTAGTAAACGAGTCGCAACTGTGTAAAGAAGACAAAAGGAATATGCTCAAAAGGGTTGTTGATTTTATATTTCGTCGGAACTCGGACATCTAGGGTGATAAGTGTTTTGCAAATAATTTATTTTAAAGGCTGAGAGTGTGTGGGGTTGACTTCATGCCTTATGAATCTACGTGCTTTTAACAAAAATAACGTGGTGTAAATTAAAATGAAACTTGCAGTTATGCAGCCCTACTTATTTCCTTATCTTGGCTACTATCAGCTAGCTAATAGTTGTGATCTCTTTGTGTTTTATGATGACGTTAATTATATAAAGGGTGGCTTCATAAATAGAAATTACCTGCTGACAAATAATGGAGTTACGAGATTCACCTTGCCTATCACTAAGCAATCATCTTTTAAAAAGATAAATGAGCTAGAGTTTTCAGGTGATACAAAAAAAATTTTGAAGATGATTGCTCAGTCGTATTCAAAGCATCCATATTTTGACGATGTGTACCCAATCGTCGTTAATATCATTGAGCAAAAAGAGCGATTGGTTTCAAAAGTTTGCGCGTCCTCTATTATTGCCGTATTTCAATATTTAGAGATGGACCTTAACTGGGTCTACTCGTCAGAGTGTGATTATGAGCGATGTTTAGATCCACAGGATAGGATAGTTAAAATATGTGGCTCTTTTAAGGCAGATGCTTACATTAATTCCATCGGAGGGCGAAATTTATACGATCATGAAGGTTTTAAGAGGAATGGAATAGATTTACTTTTTCTCAATAAGTTCCAGAGAACATATGTACAGCAAAATGCTAAAGACGGCTTCGTTGATAATTTGTCTATCATTGACTTGTTAATGTCCTGTTCAAAGCGGGAGATAAAGTCTTTTTTAAATGGATATGAAGTATGCTAACAGCTATCTGTATGGTTATCCAATTAGGTGGGATTTATGTCCTATGAAGACTAATGAATTTTTTTCGAAAAATGAGTTCAGTTGTACTCGAATTCTAAGTGCGCTGGATAAGCTGGGTATAGAATATAAAACTACTGGCAAACTTAACGATGTAAAATTTGAATTTATGAGTTTGATGAATGTTGAGCAAGGGGGTGTGTACTATCTTGCGGGCGCTAAAGTAATGCCCGATAGCATCGCAAATTCAATCGTTATACATGATGGTTTGGCAGTATGTGATAATGCGGAATCTATTTTTCAAATAGTTGTTTCTGAACCCCAGCTAGTTTTTTATCGACTAATGCAGGAATTGGCTTATCAAAAATCTGACATTTTTGGTGTCCACCCTACCGCAATTGTTAGTCCTGCCGCTACAATCCATGATAGTGCGTATATTGGACCCTACTGTATAGTGGAGGAAGCTTTCATAGGTAAGAATGTAAAACTACATTCACATGTGGTTGTAAGAGATAGGGTCTACATCGATGATGACACATGTATAGAATCTCACTCGACATTAGGAGCCACAGGTGTTGCATGGGTTTGGGATCAAGTAAATCGTGTTCGAGTCAAGCAGCCTCAAATTGGATACACGTATATAGGTAAAAATGTATTCTTGGGGACAGATGTAACAATCGTCCGAGGTTCTGTGAACGAAAGTACAACTGTAGGTGCTGGTAGTGTAATAGCCCACGGAAGCAAAATAGGTCACGGAGCAAGATTAGGGGCTGAATGTCATTTCGCAAATAACGTATCGATTGCTGGTAATGTAGTGCTCGGTGATAGAACATTTATGGGGGCGGGCAGTGTAGTCCGTCCTCAGGTGAAAATCGCCGATGACTGTGTGATTGGTGCAGGCTCAGTGGTTGTTCACAATAATGAATCTTCTGGGACTCTCATGATAGGTGTGCCTGCAAAAATAAAAAAAATCGACAGTAACAATAGATTGAAAGGCGTACCAACTTCATTAACTCAGGAGAACTAACTATGAATTCTTTTATTTCAGAAACTGCTACCATTGCGACGGATGTCAAGATTGGCAGATTTTGTATTGTTGAGGACGGGGCGATTCTCGAAAGTGGAGTGTCAATAGAGGATTATTCCATGATTGGCGCAAATACAAAAATCGGTAAAGGTACGAGAATAGGCACCTACACAAAAGTAGGTGAGAGTGTGGTTATTGGCCAAAGTTGCTCATTCACGTCTTTTTGTGAAATCCGAGACAATTGTCAGTTGGGTGACCGTGTTATTATGGGTAGTCGTGGTACATTATCCGCTGGTACAGTTGTTGAAGATGATGTAGTAATGAAATATGCTTTTGTTGTGACAGATACGCCAGACCTTTCAAAAAATAACGAAAAATCTGTAGGTCGATTGAAGAAGGGCTCAAAGTTCGGTGCTAGTGTGGTGATTATGCCTGCAGTAACAGTAGGGGAAAACTCTGAAATTGGAGCCTGTTCGCAGGTTAGAAAGGATGTGCCGGATAATGAAGTGTGGTTTGGAATGCCGGCAAAGTTTTATAGGCCAACTAGATAGTTAGTGCTGCTGGCGTTTGGAGTTAGATTTCAATGCATAGGCTAGCTATTTTTTCTGTGCCGCGATCGGGCTCTTCTTGGCTAGGTGAAATATTGAACTCTTCACCAAATGTCCAGTATTTTTTCCAGCCACTATTCTCTTATGCGTTTAAAGATCGGTTGTCTAGTGATTCTTTTCCTAGTGATATCGATCTATTCTTCGATGAATTGGCTTTGACGAAAGACCATTTTATTCTTCAGTATAACCAAAGGTTACTCGGGTATAAACCAGTCTTTTCTAAGTCAAAAATTACTCATTTGGTGTTTAAAGAAGTTCGCTATCTCAATACGGTTCAAGCTTTGCTGCGCTCAAAGGTAAAGGTTATCTTTTTGGTGAGAGATCCTGTTTCTGTAATTAATAGTTGGGTTTCTGCGCCACGGGAATTTCGGCACGATTTGGGGTGGTCCGTTCAGGACGAATTCTACAACGCTCAAAGCAAGAATGAAGGCCGGGTAGAGAATTTTTTCGGCCTGAAGAAGTGGATAGAGGCAACAAAAATGATGGAGGAGTTGAGTGTAAGTTGGCCTAAATCAGTATGCGTTGTGAATTATAATAAATTGGTCGGTAATGCTGCTGTGGAGGTGGGCAGGATTTTTAGTTTCGCAGGCTTGAGCATGGGTGAGCAAAGTACTAATTATTTGTCACAAAAGTCACATCAAAACAATGAATATTCTGTCAATAAAATAAAATATGGTGGGGTAGAGCGTGGTGCACTATCGGATGACCTAGTTAAGGAAATTATTTGCGCGGTTAAAGCGGCGGGGTTGGAAGGCTATTTGCTCGACGTTTGATTTTTTTCGACTGGTTTATAGTTATATGTAGTTTCTGTTAACTATAAAAATATTAGATATCCGAGGTTTTGATTCTGTCAGTTAGTGTATCTGCTAGATCTTGATTCTTAAGTCTGTAGTGATTTTCATGCTCACCAGATTCTATTTAAGAAAGTTTTCAACCTCAACTTGCGCTTAATGGAGTCTCGGTAGTTGAGGCTGTAGTGATTGAAATTGACTCGTTTTTCTCTTAATTGAAAAGCTAGGGCAGCAATGATTTTCCTGTATTGAGATTTATGATTACAACTATTTTTAGCGCTCTAATCTTATTAGAGCGTTGTCTATTGCTGTTTCTAGGTCCGGTCTAAGCAAATCAACACCAGCGCCACTCAAGTGGTCGTCGTCTCGGTAAAAAGAGTTTTTGTCATCGTGTGTTATACAGCGATTTGGTATTTTGCTGTTACAGAAAACTCTACCAGGATATACCCTAAAGATATTATCATGTTGAATGTTGTCTAGCAGGAGATGAGCATCTTGCGTGCGTTCTAGATAAACCTTATATGAGGTGGTGATTGGCGTATTACTAAGTTTTTCCTGGAATTTAGGTATCGATTCGCTAGTTCTATACAATTCCATTAATTTTTTTGCAACGTTCCAGCCTACCTCTGGTATTGGGTAAATTAAAATAATTTTATTGCCTTTTTCTGCTAGTTCTAGTACGGATTCTTTAAGTGATTTTTTGTACGCGGCAATCCTTTCAGACTTAGTTCGTAGAGATTTTTTATGAGGTTGCATGACAGAAGATTTTCGACCTTCGTTTCCTCCTTCTTTATTATTAAAGCCGGTTTCTGACAGCCTAACCGGAAGTCTGGAGCCAATAACTATAATGGAGCCGGAATAAGAAAGTAGCGTGTTTCGGCGCTGCTGTTGATATTTGTTGTTACAGTTAGATATTTTTTGTGTTTTTCTGTGGACTCTATTTAGGCCTAGAACGTACTCACAGCTTCTTTCGTTCATCGATATGAAGTCCAAGCTACGTTGTTGAGCTATATCAAGCAGTGCGCGCTCAAAAGGCATCATATGGGAGTCACCGATTGAAATCAGTTTCGTTGTTGCGGGCGCGTTTTCATTGCAAGCTTCATTATTTGTGCACGCTCTAGAGTTAATTACGTTGATCTCTAGGTTTTGAATGATTAATGGAAGCCTGGATTTGATGCCATTGGACAAAATGGCATAGGCGCAGAAGGCCAGTATTAAAGCTACAGTAATGCCTGTGATGGTATAAAGATTTGGATTGGTTATGCGAGTTTTGTCGCGGAAAGGTTGCTCTATGTATTTATAGCTAATAATTGACGCAAGTGTTGTAAGTAATACCCATAGAGCTTTATCGATATAATCTGGCTGTGCGTCATAAATTAATCCAAATGCGAAAATGGGAAAGTGCCAAAGGTATAGTGAGTAAGAGATTAATCCGATTAGGGTTAGTGGTTTAAGCTCTAATAGGGTTTTTGTCCAGTTCTCGTTCTTGTTTATGTGGATAAGTAAAGCAGTTGCTAAAACCGGAAGTGCCGTGATACCTCCAGGGTGGGATGCATTGTATTCAATGTTTAGTAGGCTATAAACAAGGATTGAAAGTGCCGCTATCCCAAAAATGTTTCGAAGCAATCTAACGTTCATGCCTAGGTTTTTGTCCGCAGGAATAAAAACCAGAATTGCACCAACTAATAGTTCCCAAGCTCTTGTATAAAGCATGTAAAAAGACTGCGATTGGTCGTCTGCTGTTACATAGATGGCAGTTAAAAAACTTGCGAGAATTCCTATAGCGATTACAAAAATAGGTTTTCTTTTTAGTTTATATATTCCCAACAGTAGAAGGGGGAACAGAATATAGAATTGTTCTTCAACTGCTAGTGACCACGTATGCAGCAGCGGTTTGAAGTAGCCGGATTCAGCGCCATATTCTTGGAGGGTGCTATCCCAATAGAAATTCGATACAAAGGATGTAGAGGCTAGCATGGATTTTGCAAAATCTACCATGCTTTCCGGAGTTAGTAGCACGTAAGCAACCGCGATTGAGCATAAAAATACAAAGAATAGAGCTGGCGCTAGCCTTCGAAGTCTCCGGTTATAGAAGTTCAGTATGGAAATGGAGCCTGAATTTTCAAGTTCTGTTTTTAGAATACCGGTAATTAGGAAACCTGATATAACAAAAAAAATGTCTACGCCGAGATAGCCGCCCGCCAGAAGTTGTCCATTCCCAATATAGAGCTGAGCGTGATAAAGGATTACAGAGCTAACTGCAATAGTTCGCAGGCCGTCAATGTCTTTGCGATAATTTGTGTTTGTCATGGTTCTGCTTAGGTTTTTTAGTAATGGTGTGCATCAATTTTTAGCGGTAGCTTGCTCGATTATTAATATGTCTGTGTGGTCGAAGAGTATTAACGAAGTATCGAATCATGCTTTTTACGTGCCAGAGAAAGTGACGAATGCTTTTTAGTCTGCTTTTGTAGCCACCTTTGTGTACAACTTTATGCTTGTCAAGTAGTGTGGCAGTGTATCCTATTCGTGAGGCGCGTAAGCAAATGTCAACATCTTCATAATACATGAAATATCGTTCATCAAAGCCACCAAGCGCGGAATAAACCTCATCAAGAAATATAATAAATGCACCCGATAGCCAAATGCTTTCGGCTATTGGTTCGTTCGGCTTTTTTTTGTTGAAAATTAAGCGTGGAATAAGCTGAGGGATGGTAGGGTAGGCTCTTGCGTTGTCCTGAAGTGTAAGGTCTGAATTTATAAGTTGCGGGGAGGCAATGGGTGCCTGTATTTCTATAACATTGTTAAATATATCTTCTAATTGTTGTTGGCTGATCAAAATGTCTGGGTTGATACAGGCAAAATAGGATAGTTTAAATTTCGACTTGATTATTGCGTATGCAGTGTTATTGTTTTCGCCAAAGCCTTTGTGTGTGTTGTTGGGATGGTAAATAATACCCCAGGCTTTG
Organism: Simiduia aestuariiviva; assembly: GCF_014192475.1. Taxonomy (GTDB): domain Bacteria; phylum Pseudomonadota; class Gammaproteobacteria; order Pseudomonadales; family Cellvibrionaceae; genus Simiduia; species Simiduia aestuariiviva. The sequence goes on along the minus strand of NZ_JACHXZ010000002.1, from coordinate 425,256 downwards.
CAGTATGTCTCCAGCTCTATCGTGGGTGTATTGTCTACTATAACTAATTTGAAGCCCTCCCAAAGGTGCGGTTTAAGCTCGCTAATTATTTCGTTTGTGTTGTTGTGTGAGACAATAGAAATGCCAATCATTGTGATGTTGTTAGCTGAATGAGTTTAATATTTGATAATTTGAATTCGCTTGGCTTAGTTGCCGGCCTTATAAGTAGTGTGGCTGGCACCTCATCAATAACAAAGTCAAAGCTGGCGTAAGTTGTGGTGGTTTTATTTATAGTGAATGACTTGGAGTTTTCTTTCAGGTATTTTGTGCCTGCGCCGATTTTTTTGTAATAAACAGTTACCCTTGAGGGTGATTTTTGATTGACGTTCATAGAGAACCGGTATGTGCCGGGGTTTTTAATAAGCGGTTTGGTGAATGTTAGGTTTGCTCTGCGATTTTTGACGGTTCCGGAAATTTCGCTCTTTGATATCTGAAGGTTTTTAATTGCCCTGTTAGCTTTGATCTTTTTTAGGGGTAATTTTATTGTTTGGGTTGAGGGTGCAACAGAAACTTGGTTTTTGTTAGAGTTAATTTCTGATTTGCTGCAAGCACTGGCAATGATTGTGATAAGTATGAATAATAGCGTAAGTTTCATATGCTAATGCCCGTTTTTGATTTAGCGATAGGTGGTAGTGTAGCTATAAAGCGATATGGGTACATTTAAGTAGTTTGTAAAGTATTTCAGTGGTTTCCTTGGCAGGTTTGCTGGCGCAATCTAGCGTTATTTCTGGATTGTCAGGCTTCTCGTACGGCGAGCTGATTCCAGTGAAATCTTTTATCTCACCAGCGATAGCTTTTTTGTAGAGTCCTTTTGGATCTCGCTCTTTGCACACCTCCAGTGGTGTGTTGACGAATACCTCGACAAATCTGCCACTTTCAAATAACTCGCGAGCGATTTTTCGATCATCACGGAAGGGCGAAATGAACGCCGTGATTACAATAAGTCCGGCATCAGTCATTAATTTGGCGACCTCAGCGACACGACGAATATTTTCGGTCCTATCGTCATCGCTCATTTTTAGGTCTTTGCAGAGGCCGTGGCGGACATTGTCACCATCCAAAAGCATTGTGTGATAGCCGTCAGCATTGAGTTTGTGTTCAAGCAGGTTTGCGATTGTGGATTTACCTGATCCGCTTAAGCCCGTAATCCAGATGCATGCCGCTTTTTGGTTTTTGATCTCGGCGCGCCGAGCCGGCGATACCAGTTGTTTGTGCCAGACGACTTCAGCGGCTGCACTATTTTCACGTTTTTGATAGGGGGATTTGTTGTCGGTCATAGTGTTTTTGTATTTTTAATCGCTTGCGGCTATATGATTATTCAAAACGGCCATATGAGGGGGGATAATACTACAGTTCCGATGGCACATAAAACGGTAATGGGTAGCCCTAGTTTGAAGTAATCCTTGAATTGGTAGCCGCCTGGTCCCTGGACCATTAGGTTAGTTTGATAGCCAATAGGCGTTAAAAAGCTGGCTGAAGCAGCGATCATGACGACTATTAAGAAGGGTTCGAAATTTACACCTAAAGTATTGGCTATGCTCGAAGAGATGGGAACCATAAGTATTGCGGCTGCATTATTTGTGACCAGTTCAGTTAAGATGTTGGTTGTGACGTATACCGATAGGAGTGCGACTAGCGGGTACCCTGATGCTAGGTAGATTAACGCCTCTCCTAGGCTTGCCGCTGCGCCAGTTTTGATGATGGCGGTGCCTAGCGCAAATGAGCATCCAATGACGCTAAGAACTGTCAAGTCGACGCTCCGTCTTGCAATGCTCGCTGTTACGCAACTCGTTGCTATCATGAGCCCAGCACCTAGCATGGCTGAAATCGCAATAGGAAATATGCTAAACGCGGACAATAGTATGACTAGAGCTAAAATTGAAATTGCTGTGGGGGCTTTTTGGTGATCGGTGCGTGTAGAATTGTTTAATCGAGAAACTAATAGGAAGTCTTTACGGTATTGGTATTGTTTTACAAAGTCATCCCCCGATTCAAGCAGCAAAGTGTCGCCCATCTCAAGTGTGATGTCGCCGATTTTTCCCGTTGCTTTTTTACCTTTTTTAGCGACAGCCAATACGATCGCATTATAGTTTGTTCGAAATGCCGATTCGCGAACCGATCTGCCCAAATACGGAAAATCATTGCTTAGTACTACCTCGCTTAGGCAGCGCTGTTTATTAGGAACAAAAAGCTTTTCGGACGCCCCTTCTGCTGGCTCGAGACCTCTAATGTTTCGCAGGTCCGAAGCGCACTCTGGTCCGCCAATAAATAATAAGACATCACCATCTTCTAGTACCATTTCAGGTGCCACACCTGATATTAGCTTCTGATTTCTTTCAATGTCGCTCAGGAAGCCATGTTTTAAATGACGTAGGCCGGCTTCTGAAATGGATTTTCCATCTAAACCTTGCCCGGGGATGACTTTGAAGGCTACGCGATATTGCCTCTCGATGGATTCGGGTGAGGTGAGGTCAGCAGAAGTGGGGAGTAGTTTTTTTGAAAAGAAAACTAAATAGAATGCTGCAATTGGAAGTAAAGGAGCGATTACCAGGGCTGGGGCGAAGAAATCTATCTTTATACCGTATTCACTTTCACCTAGGCCAGACACGATTAGGTTTGTGCTGGTTCCTATTAGTGTCAGCATTCCGCCTAATATCGTAATAAAGCTTAAAGGCATTAGAAATCGTGAATTGCTAAAGCCTAATTTTTTGGCCCATTGCTGCACTGTGGGAATAAACATTGCCATCACAGCAGTATTATTTAACACACTACTTAGCAAGCCTGCAGGCATTAGAAGTCGAAGCAGGGCTTTACGTTCGGTATTTGGGTTGCCCAGTAATAGATGCGAAATCCAATGCAGTGCACCGCAATCCTTTAACCCAGCAGCTATGACGTACAGTGAGGCGAGCGTAAAAATTACTGGGTGTGAAAAACCTAAAAATGCTTCAGCGGGTTCTATAACCCCGGTTAGGAGCAATGTTGTGACCGCGCCAAAAAATAAAACGTCAGTTGGATAGCGTGTAAACGCCAGCGCCCCAAAAAGGGCCGCTAAGGTTACGAAGGTGACTAGCATAAATTAAGTCGTTTTAGTTATTGGATATATGTTTGAAGGGGCTTCTTTGTTGTCTTCAACCGCAAGTGGGTGCTGATAGCCAGTTATCCGTGACAGTATTAACTGCTCAAGGACGGGAATATTTTTTTCGGATATGGCTTGCTCTAGCCTTGCAGGCAGGTCTGCACCTAGTGGCGCTCGTTCGGAGTGCGCGGTATCAATCCAAATTCGTGGGTGCTCCGTTCCGCTACATTGTTTTGTGAGCAGTAATTCCTCATAAAGTTTTTCGCCAGGCCGGAGGCCGACAATCTCGATTTTAGGGTGTGGTTTATTGTTGAGCGTGCCCCCAGAAAAGGAAAGTGCGATCATCTCCTTGGCTAAGTCAAGAATCCGCACGGGTTCGCCCATATCCAATACAAAGATATCGCCACCTTTACACATGGCACTAGCCTGAATAACCAATTGGGCTGATTCTTGTAGTGTCATGAAATAGCGCGTCACTTCAGGGTGCGTAACGGTAACCGGGCCACCGGCCGCAATTTGTTCGCGAAATTTAGGAATGACAGATCCTGAACTGTCGAGCACATTGCCGAAACGGACGGCAGAAAAACACGTGTTAGTGTTCTCTGGCGAGTATTGCAGAGACTGCAGGATAAGTTCCGCAAATCGCTTTGTCGCGCCCATTACATTAGTTGGCCGCACCGCTTTATCAGTTGAAATGAGGACGAAGTTTTCAACGTTATTTTCCATTGCCGATCTGGCGGCGAGCAAAGTGCCGTAAGCATTGTTTCGAATGCCTTCCCATACGTTTGCTTCAACCATTGGGACATGTTTGTATGCCGCAGCGTGGAAAATCGTTTGGGGGGATTGTTCCGCAATTGTGTCCCCGATGCTTTTTTCATTGCGAATGTCGCCAAGGACAAGCTTTATGAGCCCGTGATCCTTGTGGCAGCTAAGTTGTTCGTTCAGCTTGTATAAATTGTATTCACTGTTATCAAAAAGGATTAATTTTTTAGGGTTAAGTGCAAGCACCTGCTCAGATATTTGTGAGCCAATCGAGCCGCCGGCGCCAGTTACCATGACTACTTTATGTTCAACGTTTTTTGTGAGCAAGCGAGGAATCGGTGCAACGGGCTCTCTTCCAAGCACGTCACTTATTTTGACTTCGCGTAATACAGGGCTGCTAGCCTTTCCGTTGATTAATTCGCCAACTTTGGGGATTGTGGCAATTCTTAGATTAAATGGTGCGCAACTTTTAACAATGTCGGCTAAGCGTGTTTTGTCTTGCTCACCAATGGCCAAAAGTAACGTGGTCGGTTGAAAACGATCCACTAACTGGCCTAATTGTGATGGCGGATATACGTGAACTCCGCGAATGCTAGATTGTTGGAGTGTTCTTGAGTCGTCAATAAATGCAACGGGGTGATATTCGTCCCCCATTTGGAGTGACCAAGCAATCTGGCTGCCAGTTTCCCCTGCACCGTAAATTAATACTGGCTCTTTGTTGGTTGGGTTTAGCCAAAAAATGATACTGCGAAACAGTATTCGCGGCGCGCCAATAGTTATAAAAGCAACACAGCCATAAATTACCGGAACTGAGCGCGGCATGTTGCCACCCAGCATAAAGCTCGCGGCGGCCATAACCAAGGCCGATAAACATATCCCTAGGGCAATAGTTATAAAGGCGTCTTGCGTGACATAGCGCAACACAGCGCGATATAGCCCGAGTCGAATAAATACGAAAATAGTGGCTGCCGTGGCAATTGCCACGGCTAATAGGTCATATCCGCTATATTCATACCCCATCTTGCCCACGCGCAGAGCCCAAGCGGAAAGAAAGGATACATAAATTGCTAAAAGGTCGTAGGCTATGGATATCGACCTTTTAAACCAGCGGGGAGACTTCAGAAAATACTGAATCAACAGTGTCATCCTTTTAACTGATGAGTAGGGCGAGTTGGCGCCATTGGCTGTTCCTGCAGGCCTGCCTTGTAATACCAGCAGGCTATAAAGTGAACAGTTATAGCTGCAGTAAGGTAAATGATCCAGTGCCGTCCGTCGGCGTGGATCGCCCCAAAAGCGAGCGGCCATTGTACTAGGGTGCCGAGCAATACGTAAGTAGCAAGCGGCGCTTTGTGAGAAGAGGATTTACGCGCCATTTTTTGATAGTAGTGGAGGCGGTGTGCTTCCCATACGCGCTGTCGCGTCAGCAACCTGACGGCCAGCGTCCAGCTGGCGTCGGTGATAAAACCTGCCAATAGGATTACCCCTGCTGCAAGCTGCTGAAGAGAGTTGCTGGCGGTTAGCAGTATCAGGCCAAAAAACAAGCCAAGCACCGTGCTGCCTACGTCGCCCATAAAGATGCGAGCAGGGGGCCAGTTGAACATTAAAAAGGCCAGTAGGGCCGCACTAGACACTGCGAGCAGCATCAAGGTCTGGTCTGTGATTGACGGATGTATGAGCAGCAAGCCTAGGGTGAAAATTAACCCTTGAATACCGGCAATGCCGTCTGTTCCATCCATAAAGTTGTACAGATTAATCAACCACATCAGTGCCAGCACAATGAGTGGCCACACATAGGCGGGGACAGGGCTGTTTACTAAGAAGGGGATAGTTGCGGCACAGGCCGCAAAAAGTTGAACCAAAAGCCTGAGCTGTGGGCTGAGCGGTGCGGCATCGTCTCGCCAGCTGGTGTAGGCCAAGAGCGCGATACCCAGTGCGCCTCCGTAGTAGTCGTAGTTGTGTGTTGCGCCAAGCCAAAGGAGTGCGCCACAAGCACAGACGGCAATCCCCAGCCCACCGCCAGTGGGTGTGGGCTGGGTGTGCGAGCTCCGATGGTTGGGTGCGTCTAGCCGAGCTTTGCTCTTCACCCACAATGTGAGTGCCAGACTAGTAAGAAACGCGATGCTGGTGCCTATAAAAAGCATATAGGTATTGGTGTTCAACTCAGTCATTGGGCGTCCCGTGGTTGCCGTGGTGCCGCGTTGGGTGCCAGCCGGTTGCGGCCCATGAGTCTTGGGCGTCTACCTCTAGAGACTCCGTCAGTTTAGCGACTGGCCCCCTAAGCATTGGCAGGCGCGCCAGGAGTCGCCAAAGTGGCTGCGGCAGGCTGAAAAAACGACTCGGTAGGTTCTCAGCTTTTAATAGGCGCTTGATGGCATCCGTCGTGCTGAGTGCGTGTGGGTCGCTCACGAGCAGTGGCGGAAGCTGTGCTAAAACACGCTGTGTTGTAGCTAGGTGAATTAAAAACTCGCATAGCAGTTCAACGGACACCCAATGCCGTTTGTTGTGGAGCTTGTTTAGTGGGAGCGGGATGCCCGTTTTGGCCCAGCGCAGCAGAGCGGCTAGATTGCCTTTGGGCGTTTCGCCCCAAATTAACGGGGGTCGGACGATGATTAGTTCCGCCTGCTTATCGCTAAACAGGCTATTTAGTTGTTGTTCTGCCAGGAGCTTGGAGCGCCCGTAGTCATCTTGTGGATCGGGGGCAGATGCGTTGTTAAAAGGGGTGCCTGGCTCAGTTGTTTCGCCGAGCGCTTTTACCGAGCTGACGTATATGAACCGTTTTACATTGGCCGCCAGTGCTGCCTGTGCGATTTGCAGGGTGAGGTGTACGTTGGTCTCTTGGAATGCCTGCCAGCTATTCTGGCCTTGGGCGTGCGCTTTACCGATGAGGTGAATGAGCGAGTCAGCGCCCTCAAGCGCCGCCACAACCTGGTGGGTATCTTGAAAGCTTACCTTGTGGCAGTTGGCTTGTTCTGTTGCCTTGCGACACAGGCCGATCGCATCTAATCCCGCGAGCTGGAGCTGTGCCATTAAGTGGCGGCCCACAAAACCGTTGGCGCCGGTGACCGCAATCCGCATGAAAATAACCAAAGAATCAATAAGTTGGCGTATTGTACTCAAATATGAACAAACGTATAACTAGCCACCAACAATTGTGCGCGGACGGCCAATTGTAAATTTTGTTAACGACACAGTGGAAGTGGATAGTTATGCGACTAATACATCACGGCGCCAAAGCGGGCGTTACCGGTTCTTGCCATGAGCTTTTTGTGGCCGCAGGCCACTCTATCTTGGTGGATTGTGGGTTGTTTCAGGGCGAAGAGGGGGGCAGGCAGGCATCGGGTGACCTCGGTTTTGACGCATCCTCTGCCCAATGCCTTATCGTCACTCACTGCCATATAGACCACGTTGGCCGTATACCCGAGCTAATCGCGGCGGGCTTTAAGGGGCCAATTTATTGTACGCAGGCCACGGCGATATTGCTGCCTGAGGTTTTGGAGGATGCATTAAAGCTCGGCGTTACCCGGGATAGGGCGCGCATTGAACAGTTTCTAACGCAGCTAGACGATCAGTTGGTGCCCTTGGGCTATAGCGAATCTCGGCGGCTGTTAGAGTTTGCGCCAGCTGAGGTGATCCTGCGCTTTGAATGTGCCGGCCACATATTGGGGTCAGCCTATGCGTTGCTTGAGGTGCCGGCAGCAGTTTTATCGCCGCACGCAGAGGGGCGGGAGAGGGCAAGAATTCTATTCAGTGGTGATTTGGGGGCGCCGTTTACTCCCTTGCTCCCAGATCCTTCGGTGCCGCCCAAGGTTGATGTGTTAGTTGTTGAAAGTACCTACGGTAACCGAGAGCACGAAAATCGCGCAGCGCGACGAGACAGGCTTGAAGCTGTGGTGCGCAAAACGCTTAACAATGGCGGCGCCACCTTGATTCCAGCATTCAGTATCGGGCGCACCCAAGAATTATTGTACGAACTGGAAACCCTCTTTCAGTGCCTAGGCACAAACAAGAGTGGTGCCCTAGCGCGACTGCCGGTCATACTTGACTCCCCCATGGCAGCAAAATTTACCAGCGGTTATGCGCACCTGAAGTCACTGTGGGATGACGAAGCAAAGGCTCGATTGTCTGAGGGGCGCAACCCGCTTAACTTTGATAACTTGGTTATTATCGATAGTCATGAGCAGCACATGTCGCTGGTCAATCGGTTGGCGCAAAAGCACGATTCGGCCATCGTCATCGCCGCGTCTGGTATGTGTACCGGTGGGCGCATGTTGAACTATCTGAAGGCGCTGATCTCAGAGCCCAGCACCGATGTGGTATTTGTGGGCTATCAAGCGGAGGGCACAGTAGGGCGAGCGATTCAACGCTTCGGACCTGCTGGCGGGTGGGTTGACCTCGACGGCGAGCGCCACACAGTTCGCGCGGGTGTCTATACGCTTGGCGGCTATTCTGCCCACGCTGACCGGAAGGATCTGATGGCCTTTTGTAAAGCGGCCAATCCGGCCTATGTCCGAGTGGTGCACGGAGAGCCAAAGGTGCAGCGAGTTTTCGTGCGCGAGCTGAAGATATCTTTGGGTTGCCTTGGCGATGCGGCTAGCGATTTGCCAAGTGATTGAATGCACTAGAAGATCGCACCTAAGCTATTGATTTAGAAAAATCCTGTGGTAGAGTACGCGCCTCTTCAGGACTATAGCTCAGTTGGTTAGAGCGCTACCTTGACATGGTAGAGGTCCCCGGTTCGAATCCGGGTAGTCCTACCAGGATTTAAAGCAAAAAGGCCAGCCGAATAGGCTGGCTTTTTTGTTTTAGCCGCGCAGCGGCCGAACCGAGGTTCGACTCGCAGAGCCGCGACCAAAGGG